>OY776215.1:0-2874008 GCA_963675495.1 uncultured Methanolobus sp. | reverse complement strand
GAACGTCATATACAGTTGTCATAATATTCTCCTGAATTATAATATCCGTTAAGATACTCACCATCTGCAGGACTCAATTGCATTTAGTGATTAGTTCAGCTGGATTGTGATGTTTAAACTATCGAGTACTATATACGTTTTTCGGCAGATTTAGCTTATCCGCCCTATTTTTTAAACGTTTGTTCCCTTGCAGGTCCCACTGAAATGTATTCAACAGGCACACCCATCTTAGCTTCAAGGCAAAGAACATAGTCCTTTGCTGCCTGAGGCAGATCAGCAAACTCCTTTACACCAGTAAGGTCACTGTCCCAGCCGGGTAAATCCTCATATACAGGCGTACATCTTGCAAGCTCAGATGTATCCTCTGGCGGATAGTCAAGGACTTTTCCATCCAGTTCATAGGCCACACAAACCCTGACAGGGTCAAGATTGGACAAAACATCGAGTTTTGTAAGGGCAATGGAAGTGTAACCATTAAGATAGATGGCCTTTTTAAGCAGCGGAAGGTCGAACCATCCACATCGTCTGGATCTGCCGGTCGTAGTACCGAATTCACGGCCAACCTGTTGTATCTGCTCCCCTGCTTCATCAAAAAGTTCTGTTGGCAGAGGACCTTCACCAACACGGGTGATGTAAGCTTTCACAATAGCCAGTACACTATCAACCCTAGTAGGACCAACACCAATATTAGAACATGCAGAACCTGCAATAGTACAAGATGATGTTACGAATTTCTGAGTTCCGTGTATCACGTCAAGGTGCGTTCCCTGAGCACCTTCTGCAAGAACATTCTTCCCATCATCAAGATTCTTATTAACCTCATATGATACATCAGTAACATAGGATGCAAACCGTTCACCAAGTTTCACATACTTATCTATAAGTGCCTCATCCATCACTATGGAAGGGTCACCACCAAGCTGTTTTATGGCTGCTTCCTTTGAAGGAGCAAGCTCTTCAAGCCTTTTCAGGAATCTTTCCCTGTTTACAAGGTCATACATACGAATTTCGTCCCTTGCAACCTTATCGATATACGCATAACCAATACCACGCTTTGTAGTACCTATCTTTTCGGTCCTCAAAGATTCGCGCAGACCATCAAGCTCAATATGATATGGCATTATTATACTGGTCTTTGCATCCACACCAACCCTCTTTGCATCTAGCTTTATGCCACCCTCTGCAAGCATATCCATTTCTGTTGCAAGTACTTCCGGATTCATAACGGTACCAGGACCTATCAAGACCCTGGAATCAAGAAGAAAACCTGATGGAATAAGATGAAGCTTATATACATCTTCACCTACTTTGACCGTATGTCCTGCATTGTCGCCTCCCTGAAAACGGACAACCAGATCATATTCCCCGGACATGAGGTCAACTATTTTGCCTTTGCCTTCGTCGCCAAACTGTGCACCTGTGATGATCGTAAACATGGGTGCAGGATTATCCTGTTCGCATAATAAAGTTTTGATTGGCATTTAAAAGTCTTCTTCAAACGCCAGCATACGAGCCCCTTCATCAAAAAATCCAGAAGAATCTGCCCGTCGACATCTCAATGCTTTGGTCACTCCCATATCAACCAGAGTATCTATGTGCTTTTCAGCAATTGTAATGCTAACATTGAACTCAGACTGAAGCATATAGATGGCATCAGGTCTTTTTATTGAATAGAAACAGGCTTTAGACCTCTTATCTGATGTACAGGTATCATAACTGCCACATTTCAGTACCTTGGAACTGTTCTTGAAGTGGATAGCAAGTCCCTGCCATGAATGCACGTTATGCATTCCTTTGATACCATATATGTTCGCTTTCGTTTTTTCTTTTCGTTTTAACATTATTATAAATAATGAATATTAATATAATTATTTTGTGTATCAACTTTATATACTACCAAATACCACCACATATTACCCTATGTTGTCAAAACTTTCATATGTTGTCATATGTTATCATGCCATTATTTAATATATTTTATATTACTTTTAAATACTAATGAGATTATTTAACAAGGTTTTAATAGCATCAAGTACTTCTATTATATGAGTGGAGATCATGCTTACAAGCACGATAATAACAACAACAACCAGTACGATATCTTCAACTGCAGCAGGGATGATGTCAATGACGACACCTACAGGACTGCCAGAATATGGTGTACTGGCGGCCATTGCATTAATCTTGTTGCTTTCGGCAAAAGAGATTCTATCTGCTTCTGAAAAGTGGAATAAATCTCTGGATTGTTCATTAAATATGACAATCTTTCCATTGTTGGTATCGTTTGCAGCGACTGTGATCTTTAAGATATCAGAGATAATCTGATATCGTTTTTCTTTTTTACCCACATACACATAATAACTACAGATGGAACTGTTAGTGATTAGACAAAGAGTGTAGACTTGTTTTTAATAGGTACGACACTAATGGCGCTATTCACGACAAAGAAATAAAAATGAAAATCAGTATAGAAATGAAACAATAAGCCTTTTTCATTTCCACTTGTACTTTTTTTTGATAAGCACAGTGTTAAACGATAGACAATCTAGATTATCCATTAATCTAGATCATACCTTAAAGTAGTGTTTATTTGTACCTGTTTTTCCTGTATCCAATTATTATAGCACCCAAACTGAAAACTCCAAGAACTACACCAATTGTACCAATATCAGGTAATTTATCTTTTATTCCTGAAGACTGATCAGTCAACTCATAACCCTCTACATAGCTATCAGATTCACCTGTGCTTTCAGAAGCATCATCTATTGTTGAAGCCTCTGTTTCAACATCTTCATCAACACCATCGGACTCATCTTTACCAAGAGTATCTGCAGGAACGATTTTCAATTCAGTACCTGTGTGGCTACTACTACTCTTTTTACCAGAGGAAGAAGAAGAAGAAGAATCATCTTCAGATGTATCCACACTATCCCCACTGCCATCATTAGCATCAGTAGTTCCAAGGGACATCTGCAAATTCTGCCCCCCTATGTTGAGGCTAAAGTCACCTTCTGGCATATTATCAGTTGTGTATGTATATTCAAAATTTCCTTCAGAATCTGCGGTGATGGTTGCTTTTGCACCAAACGAAAATGAAACTTGCTCACCAGGTGCATTACCACTTAATGTAATATCATAAGTGCCACTTGTTATTTTGCCAGTACCAAATGTGGCAACACCATTACTTATCTGAATATAATTATCAGGAACGCTTATTGGTATACCCAGAAGTTTTATGGAGATATCAAGATTATCCACGCCTTCTGCCCTGAGACTAAAAGAATCAGAACCATCAGGGATTGTCACTTTTCCTATGTGATACTCATAGGCGCCACCTGAAACCGTCTGTATGTTGCCAAATGAAACAGTAGCAGATATCTCTTCATTAGGAGATGCTTTGCCCGTTACAGTCACAGTATCCCCTGGTGATGGATTTTCCGGAGATATGGAAACATCAGTCACCTCTGCAAAGGCAGCTGAAGACATGGTTATAAAAATCACCATCATCGTGCAAAGTAATACCAAAAATATCTTTTGAATCATTAAGGACACATCTCCACAACCAATCCCTTTTAAAGGATTCAATTTAGTTGTATTTGTAGTTACTAGAGTAACTATAAAGTCAGGCATTTATTTAATGATTTTCATGGATTTTTGAAATATTATAGATATCTGAATATTAGCAGGATGATCCATAGCCTAGATATTCAAGAGTAATTCAGGACGCAGAGGGATAATTCCAAAAAGGAATATGTTTACAAAACCATGCGTCAGAACGATAAGTGGAAAGCTGTTCGTTCTCTGGAACATGTACCCGATCACAAGACCTGCAAAGAAGGTAAAAATGACCTCATAGATAGTTCCATATCCTGAGTGCATAACGCCAAAGAGCAGGCTTGCAAGTATTAATCCCTTAAGAGGACCAAATGAATCAGAAAGCCTGGTCTGGAGCAAGGACCTGAAAATAAGTTCTTCAACAAGACCTACATAGAATATCATAATAATAGATAGCTCCAAAATACTTACAAATGACAGATCAGGAATCAGATTGTTCGCATTGATAGTGAAATATTCACCCTGTGCGATCACAAATCCAACTATCAATGCAAGAGGAAGATACTTTAAAAACCCCTTAAAAGAAAAACCCATTGTTTCATATGATATATGCTGATGACGTATAACAAAATATGCGGGCACCAATAAGGGGAAGTATATAAATATATACATATGGAGAGTCATCTCTGAGAATATCGGCATTGACAAGTTCAAAAGCCTAAGTAATGGAAGAAAAGAAAGAACCTGAAGTGTTCTTGCCACATGAGTTCCTTCTATCCAAATTGACGAAACCGATAATGCAATAAGAGTGATCACATGAAGGATGATGCCAAAACGAAAGTTACCAGCATATAGCAGAAATTCCGCGAGAACCACCATCAGCATTGAAATATGAATTATGTAATCGTCACTCAGCCCGGGAATTACAGATGAATTGACTTTGTCTAACGATGGTGGGACATCAGCCTGTTGTTCATCACTCATTCCTGAGGCTCCGTCACATTTATCCACAAATGTAAATCCCTGTATGGTTCCGTCATATTATCGTCTCTGTAGAGCAGATATTGCAACTTCATATCATCACCAGTAACCGCCGGCACAAAAGACACAGGTTTTTCCCATGTAACATTATGAGCCAGAGCTATATGCTGCAAGCTCTGTGGGCCTTCCATGACCTCATCATCCAACCTGAGCACAATTGAATAATTTACAACAGAATATTCATGGTTCACAATACCTACAATGACCTCGACAGTCTCACCTACTGCCAACTGTGTCGTGTAATTGTCTGCCATTCTTTCTGGACCAAGTATATAGAACTCAGTGAATTTCTCTCCCTGTTTGGGAGTTACGACCACATATGCCAGTGTCATCACCGATGCCAATATGGAAAGTACCAAAATTATCGTGAGAATTCGATCAAGTCTTGACTCCGGTTTTGTAGTAATTTCAGCCTTAGCAGATTCGTACATTTCCCGGAAGGGAACAGAGAAGGCAGCCTCCCCCAATGAGTCCCTCCTGTAGATAGCCACTATAGCCATTATAACAGTGAAATTTGTAAGGAATACAAGTATGGGTACAAGCCTGATACCCCATGGAGTATAGTTCAAAGCAAGCCCTATCAAAGGAACCACAGCTATGCTAAGCCCAAAACTCAGAGCAATACGCTCTATACCATCAAGATCATCCTTTCCAGGAAAAAGAGCCGCTATCAATGCATAACCAGGAAGGAATAGAACCATGGGCAAGCCCAGTACTGTACGTATGGGACTCTCACTTAGAAAAGGAACCAACACAAATAGATCGGTGAGTAACACAAGAGCTATTACAAGTATTATGTCCGCAGGAATACGCTTTTTTTCGGGCATGTTTTTCTTTTTAGTGATACAGTTTACATTCTATTAAATCTTTCTGAAATGTTTGAGGAGTTTTATCGGATTTGCCGATCGACCATTCATAAAGATACGATAGGTTTTTATCCCATAATCCCTGACTGAAATCATACTATCTTAAAGTTAAATAATAAGGAAGTGAAATCAAAATGCCAGCTGTTGTTGATAAAGATGTATGTACAGGTTGCGAACTATGTGTAAATTCCTGCCCGGTAGAAGCGATTGCAATGAGCGATAAAAATGTTGCAGTTGTAAATGCGGACGAATGCGTAGACTGTGGAGACTGTGTGGATATTTGCCCGGTGGAAGCAATTACATTAGAATGAATGCACAAAGCATTCTATTTTTTATTTTTTGTTCCTTCAAATGTGATTTTTTTTTATACGACCTGAGCTTTGTATAAGCAAGAGTAAACTGTGAAAAGTTCACCCAATACATTAGCAAACGCCCTAGTTGTGAACTTAGTCGATTAGACACGTACGGAATTTATAAGCAAATAATAACCTGTCCTAAAAAGTAAAATTTGGAAATGCCCTCTTTCGAGGGCATGATACTGATCCAAAAAAGAATACTTACTTATCAAGTATCACAACATGCAGTGAATTTCCTTTCCAGATGCTGAGAGTATCGAATTCCCAGTTGCTGGCAAGTCCTCCAGTAGCATTGAAAGCTCGGCTACGTCCTTCAAGATAGAACCTGTAACCTCCTTCATCCACAGATGACGGCACAGTAACTGTCCAGTCCAATACTTTATTATTATCTCCCACAGACTGATGCCAGTAGCTGTCACTGCCCACAGAACCCGAACATCCGGTGAAACTAATAGTTATATCCCTCAGGTGACTTGCTGCTACATTGTAGCCGACCTTTAGCTCAATATCGACACCTGCAGTCCTTTTTATTATCGGACAATGGAGCGGAGCTTCATTCCAGGCTCCTCCAGCCTCCCTGTACTCAAGCTTCAGGAAATCGATCGGAGCTGGTCTACTGTTGTCTATGACCACTTTCACCGGGTCAATAGCTGCAACGATTGGATTATGTGCTGCATCATACAGTTCCAGTCTGATCTCATACTTACCATCAGAATAACGGTGAGTGCGCCAGTTTATCAGAGTATGGTAGGGGAAATAATTATTCGGCGGAGTCAGTACTTCGTAGAACCCATTGCTATCAGGTTTTACATAATGAGAAGTGCCTGCACTGATGTTATACACATGCCATGACTCGTTAAAGTGGGTTTCAGAACCGCCCTCATATTTATAGAACACTTTGTAATAGACGGCGGTCCCATAGTCCGGACAACCTACGATACGGATTGTTTTACATAGTGGTGTCTCAGCATCAGGACGCACGATGTGTGGCAATGGGAAACCAACAAATTGCTTCGGTCTGTTAACCCCTTTCACATACCCGTTGCCATCAAAATAGATCGGATCAACAGCCATGTCATTGAAACCCACAATTCCGGCTTTAGTACATGGTTTGTAGGCTTCCCCACAAGGTACACAAATAGCATTTGGCCAGGCCTCTATCTGAACGTCCGTTGTTGACTCGCTCAAATTCCAGTTAACATCGAAGTAGCCTTCTTCATAGATAGTTTCAAGCACACCATCCTCATCTATATCCTGCTCCACCTTAAAAACTATGTCAGGCACATCAAGGAGAAGGTTCCATTGCGGCACGATCTCAGGCCAGCAACGCAGCAATCTGACAGTAGGCCTTGAACTGCGTATCTGCATGATAGTGTCTGAAATATCCTCTTTTTGCTTTCCGAGCATCTCCATCATCAATTCATCATCAGGAAGTGCTGGAGGAGCGATTGAATGAGGGAATGCAGGCTGATCCAGCAAGGATGATCTATCTTTGCTCACCGGCTCAAAAAGAGTATCTTTCTTGAAAAGATTCTCACGGACAGCCTCAAATCTTGACTTTGTGAACAGTTCTCTCATAGAGTCAGTGTTTGTATGCAATTCCTTCTTAATCTCTGATGAGATCATTTCGATAGCATCATCGTTTCTTGATTTTAGATCCCTGTATTCTATTTCCTTGATAACAGGCTCCGATGGTGGCCAGGGCTGCGGCCTTGGTTTAACCTTCATCTCAGGAAGCGGCTTTAGTTCCGGATAATATCGTATGTCCGGTTTAACGCCCATATCTATTGCTTCAAGAACTGTTGGCCGCCTGAGTATATCCCATAGACAGCGGTAGCGCAGTCTCCATCTCAGGACAGCATCAATATCGAAATATGGGATATTGACACAGAAATAACCACATTCATCTGTCTTTGTTGTTCCAATTTCCTCTTTACGGTGAGGGAAGAACGGGAAGACCCATCCCCATGGCATTCCTGGGTGCGGATACCACCAGAAGAAATTAATGTCTACATCATATACATGAACAGTCGCTCCGGGAACCGGACACTTTTCACCGGTAGCAGGATCGGTCTTAAAGACACGACCACAAACCTTATGCTTCAATTTCCAGAGCCCAAGCACTGAATCCACAGGTTTGATGGAGAGGTCATCTTTCTTGAGCACTCCATCTCTTGAAAGAAGAACATCTTTTGTAATGTTTGCAGTGGATGCGTTTTCAGATTCTGCAAGCCTGCGTATCTGAGTCCCATTTTTGACTTCATCAGGAACAATGGATATCCTGACATTTTCCGGCATCTTTGCAGCTTCCACATCAAGTTCTATGTCCAGATCGTCTGTTTTCAGCTTTTTTTCGGCTAGTATTTTCACTTCATTTGCATCTTCTGAAAAAACAACAGCTTTTAAAGGGACAGATGAACTCTTAATGCCGTCCACTTTTGCTGATATTTTCACACCATTTGTTTTTTTCACTCTTGCCATAACTTACACTCCATTTTATTAGTTCAAAAAGCAAAGGTTTCACCTTCTGGATTCCAAAAGCAGACAAGCCTAACTAAAATGACTAGCACTGTTCATGTAGCACTTCAGTCATATGATAACAGCCACCCTGCTCCATCAATTGCCTCCCCAGGCTTTTTGAAAGTGTGGCATATACCCCTATTTCCCACAAATTGGTATATTTCACCTATATTAAAGTTGGTTATATTCATATTTAAAATATCCGCATTTAAATAAAATCAACTGTCCAATTGTTACGTTTCTTCTATTTTTGATATGATAAACCCTTTTAAATATCAAAAAATTCAATAAAGGTCAATGACTTCTATCTCTTTTGCTAACGAGCTTATGCGAAAAGGTGTTCATTTAACCTCGATACTCATCATACTTGTCTACGATTTTTTTGGGAAACAAGCAAGTCAAACTCTGTTGATAGCTTATCTTGTGTTCATTTTGAGCATCGAGCACCTGAGACTTGACAGAGGAATAAAACTTCCTTTATTTCATAGACTTTTGCGCCAGAAAGAAGGAAAAGAACTTGGTTCACATGTCTATTTTACCATTGGTGCTTTAATTGCTGTCTCTGTGTTCAGCAAAAATATTGCATTTGCAGCCATTCTCATGACCACTTTTGGCGACATGAGCGCCGCACTGATTGGAAACAGATTTGGAAAAATAAGGATATTTGGCAATGGAAAAAGCCTGGAAGGATGTGTTGCAGAGTTTATTGCGAATCTTTTTATAGCTACCCTGTTGCTTGAAAACCCCATCATTTCTATATGTACTGCATTTGTTGCAACCTTTGTAGAAACCACATTCGTTAAAATTGATGATAACCTGGCAATTCCTGTATTTTCCGGTGCTTTTGCAGAACTGGCTTTCTTAATGCTATTTTATATGTAATCTGTTACGACAGGACACTAAGTTCCATGTGACATAAAGGAATTCTTCTAATATTATTTTTTAAACTTCTCCCTCAATTTAAGAATTGCAGTTGTTGGCGGTACTTTCTTTGGACACACAGCTACGCAGTTATAAACAACATCACATCCCCAAACGCCTTCTTTAGAATCGAACATGCCAGGAAGAGTGTCAACATTTTCTTTATTGCTTCGTGGGTCCAAATAAAAACGCCATGCTTTTGCCAGCGCAGCAGGCCCGAGATATTTTTCATTTCTTGCTGCCGACGGACAGGCACCATGGCACGTGGCACAAAGTATACAATTGGTATACTTCTCGATCTGCATTTGTGTAGCAGGATCTATGGTATTCTCTTTATACCCGGCATTTTCCGGAGTATTGATCCATGGTTTAATTGAATCAACCAGTCTGTAAAAGTGATCCATATCTACTATAAGGTCCCTGATAACTTTGAAATTCGGAAGTGGCTCAACAAGAATTGTGTCCTTATTATCATCCCTACTGCCATGTTTCAGAATTATCTGGTCTTTTTCAGACTCCTGAACAACTTCGGTTTTAGCATTAGACAACTGCGTCCTGCACGCAAGCCCTGGTTTTCTATTAATAAGCATGGCGCAGCTTCCACATACCGCTCCCCTGCAGGAATAACGGAAGCAAAGACTTCCATCCTGCTTTTCCTGAATCTGGAACAATGCTTCCAACACTGTCATCCCGGATTTTTCCTCAACATCAAAAGTATCATACCATACGGTGCCCTTATCCTGCCTTCTTATCACCAGTTTCACCATCAGTATTCCCTCCTTTGTGGAGTGAAATTACCAATGTTCACTTCTTTGTACTCAAGACGCGGTTCCTTGTCTTTATAAGCAAGAGTATGCCTGAGCCAATACTCGTCATCCCTTTCAAGAAAATCCGTACGGTAGTGTGCTCCCCGGCTTTCTTCTCTTTCAAGTGCACCAAGTGCTATGACATGACCCAGTTCAAGCATGCCTTTTAATTCGAGAGCATTCATCAATTCAAAATTAAAGACTGTGGCCGTGTTTTTAACCCTTAGTTTTGCTGCCCTTTTTTTGAGTTTTTTTATTTCATCCAGAGCATATTTCAGACCCTTGTGATTCCTGAATATGCCAACATGCTCCTGCATAAGTTGCTGCAACTCATCCCTTATACAAGCAAAGTTTTCCCCTTCTGCCCCAAACATTTCCTGAATCCTTCCTTCTTCCTGTCGGAAAGCTTCAAGCAGTTTCTCTTTACTAAATCCTGGAATAGATCTTGCATAATCTGTTGCATCAACTCCTGCTCTTCTTCCAAAAACAACAGTATCCAGTAGTGAATTTCCACCAAGCCTGTTAGCACCATGAACACTGATGCAGGCACATTCGCCAACAGCATAAAGACCTTGCAGTGGCGTCTTTCCATCCTTATCTGAACTCACACCACCCATAGAATAATGTTGTCCAGGCTGTACAGGTATGGGCTCCTTCACAGGATCTATGCCTGCAAAATCAATTGATATTTGCCTTATACCCGGAAGCCTTTCATTTATGAGCTCTTTTCCAAGATGTGTCAGGTCAAGATGCACATATCCATCAGGAAATCCCCTTTCTTCATCTATCTCTTTTTGTATGGACCTTGCAACTATATCCCTTGGTGCAAGCTCCATTGCCCCTTCTGCATATCTGCTCATGAAACGTTCATGATCTCTATTAAAAAGATAGCCACCTTCTCCACGTGCTCCTTCTGTTATCAGTATATTAGTTCCCCATAAAGTAGTTGGATGGAACTGCACAAATTCCATGTCTTGTAACGGAACCCCGGCGTCGTAAGCCAGACTTATGCCAAATCCCCTGTTAATTATGGCATTAGTGGAACGTTGGTATATCCTTCCATATCCACCAGTGGCTAGAATTGTAGCTTTTGCCCGGAAAGCTTCAATCTTTGAATTGGCCATGTTCATTGCAACAAAGCCAATACATCTGCCTTCATCAACAACGAGCTTTGTCACGATCCATTCGCTGTATATTTTGATATTATTTCTGAGAAACTGCTCGTATAATGTATTCAATAGGTTATGTCCGGTCCTGTCACCTGCGTAGCATGTCCTTGGAAATCCTGCCCCTCCGAAAGGACGCTGGGCTATCCTACCACTTTCCTGTCGTGAAAAATTGCAGCCCCAGTTCTCCATTTCAATAACCCTTTCTGGTGCCTCCCTGCAAAGCACTTCAACTGTGTCCTGATCTGCAAGATAATCACTACCCTTCACAGTATCAAAAGCATGTGACTCCCAACTATCATCAGCGCCAAGCGATGCATTGATACCACCCTGTGCAGCACCGGAGTGACTGCGAATGGGATGCACTTTTGAGATTATAGCAACATCTGCTCCCAGCTGATGAGCTTCAATAGCTGACCGAAGTCCTGCAAGTCCCCCCCCAATAACTATTATGTCATGATCAATCATCTGTCAGCCCCGTTAGTTTCATTGGATCCAGCAAGTCCTCACTTTCTTTGTCCGTAAGCAGTTCCATTTCAGTGACCACTTCCTTTATTGACCGGTTTTCCCGGTGTGCTCTATAAGCTACCTCAGCTGCATTATCATAACCAATTATAGGAGCAAGGGATGTCGCCAGTGCTAGGCTGGAACCTGCAAGTTCCGCACACCTTTCAACATTAGCACTCAAGCCCTTCAGACATTTTCCGTTGAATGAACCAATAGCACCTGACAGTATCTTTACCGACTTGAGGAGATTATGAGCAAGTAGTGGTGTAAATACATTAAGTTCAAGCTGACCTGCCTGTGCAGCCATCATAATAGCAGTATCGTTTCCAATCACCTGGAAACAGACCATGTTGAGCATTTCTGCCATTACAGGATTTATTTTGGCTGGCATTATGGATGAACCCGGCTGAACTGACGGAAGGTTCAATTCACCCATCCCGGCTCTGGGACCACTTGAAAGCAAGCGCAGGTCGTTTGATATTTTAGTAAGACTTACTGCAAGACCCCTAAGTGCAGCAGAACAGGCAAGGACAGCACCGGCACCCTGAGTAGCTTCAAATGAATTATCAGTGATCCTGAAATCAATGCCTGTTATGACCTTCATTTCCCTTATTGCAATATCTGAAAATCCGGAAGGTGCATTTAATCCGGTCCCTATAGCAGTTCCACCCATATTTAGTTCCAGCAATCCGTCCATAGATTCCAGTAACCTTATTCTGTCGAGTTCTATCATCCTTGAGTATCCACTGAATTCCTGACCCAATGTGATCGGAACTGCATCCTGAAGATGTGTTCGTCCAGATTTGACCACGGGCATAAACTCAGCAGATTTTTCTTGAAGAGTCCTTAGCAGTTCATCAATAGCCGGAATAAGGTTTGCTGTGAGACTTTCAACTACTGAGATATGGATAGCTGTATGAGTTGTATCATTTGAGGACTGGGACATATTAACATGGTCATTTGGATGAATTATGTCGTATCTTCCTTTTTCATGTCCCAATATCTCAAGTGCACGGTTGGCAATGACCTCATTTGCATTCATGTTCTGTGATGTGCCAGCACCAGACTGGAAAACATCTACTATGAACTGGTCTTTCATTTTCCCATTGCGGACCTCAGATGCAGCCCCAATGATCGCATCTCCTATAAAAGTGTCAAGTTTTCTGCATTCTATATTTGCCTTTGCAGATGCAACTTTTATAGCTGCCTGGGCTTTTATGAACTCAATGGGCAAGCTCTCACCACTTACCTTAAAATTATCTATAGCCCTTGCTGTCTGCGGACCATAGTATACATTATCCGGTACTTCTACTTCTCCTAAAGTGTCTTTTTCCAACCGAACCACATGATCACCCATGATCTATTGACTAAATAAGGATACTTCGAATTAACTCCCTGTAAAAAGACAAATGTTTTGTTTTATAAAGGTATTCCGGCAAAATAAGAAAGTCTGTATCTACATTGCTTTTTATACAATTGTCAGAATCCTTTAATAATCATGAGGTCAATCTACTCATATATGACTGACAATAAAACAGATGAGCAGGTATTGACAGAAGCAAAGAACAGGAAGGACTCTGACGCTCCTCTGCTTCAGAATACTTTTACCAGTTCTGTCACTGGTGAAGCTACCACCACACCAGGTTTTGACATCAAGTACGCTCCCCATAAATCTCAGGGTCTGCAAAGTGCATCTGATATGTGGATCGACAAGAGTAAGGTTTTTGATGTTCTTTCAAAGGAAAAGATAGATCTGGACAGTATTAAAAAACTGTCACGCCAGTAATCTTCAAATTGTTCCCTAATTGCTAACAACATAGTTATTTCCTGCTGGATTTTGTTCAAAGCAGGAAACTAACCCACATTTCTGTTTTTCCTATCCATTTGTTTCTTTAAACTAAATAAATCAAATTAATTTGCTTTAAACACAACTTTGTTTTTTGACAAGTTTTTTATATAACGCGATTATACGTTATTATATACTCAAATTGAACTTAAATTGATCAGAGGTTAAAACATGGCACCATGGGAATACGATATCAGATCTGTTCGCTTCGGAGAAATGGACAGTACGAAAGAGGACCTGAACAAACTCGGCATAGATGGCTGGGAACTTATACGTTTTTCAGAGGACATCGATGATACTGGAATGATAAAGGCATTCTTCAAGAGACCACTTGACTGTCTTGAAGTATGATTTATCATCGCCTCCTTTTTTTCTTTCATAAATTTTACTTGTTTTATCTAATTGCTCTTTTTTGATTATTTGGGAATATTCATTCTCATAGACAATTACCAGACCTGAAGAATCTGTTTTGTTTGCTCATTCATCATTTTATTGCGTAGCTGTAGACAGCCCAGACTATAAAGTCCACGTGGCTACAAAGTAGATAATTTGACTATAAAACAGTCCTTTTGACCATAAAGTGAAATTATCACAATCAAGTTACAACATCATATATTGTATATATTTAAATAGTAATCATTTAGATGATTCTAAAATAGATATTATGAAATATGACAAATATATTTGATGATATTGCAATCCAATTGAGTTTCAGGGAGAATCGTTAGGATTTTCAAAACGTGCATCGTTTCCAAAAGGACAGGAATTTATTGTGTTAATCCCTGTTGAATAAAAAAATAAAGAGGAAAGAAGATTATCTTTTCCTTCGCTGGAACATGAATGCCACTCCTATAATTGCAGCTAGTGGAATTGCAATTGTTGGGAATTCAGGGATATTCTGAGTCGGTTCTGTTATTATATCTGCACGTATCATACCATTGTTAACAAGAATGCTGTCCTTATATGTGATTAAGGAGCTAATTGCGTTGAAACCTTCACTACCAAAGTCACCATTATTAATCAGTTCACCATAGTTATAGAACATCATACGTTCCACTGTTATCGCATCATTGTTGGTTAGAGTGCCGTAGTTCTCAAATATTATTGGCCCGCCGCCGTAATCTTTAATCCTACCATTGTTGATTAGAGTGCCGTAGTTCTCAAATGTTATTACCCCGAAGAGGTGACCTTCATTGTTGATGATCCCATAGTTTTTAATAGTGCCTTCAAAGTAGATCATATTGTAATTGTAGAAACTTCCATTGACGTTGTTTTCGAGAGAAGCTGGAGCAACAGCTAGATCAATCTCACCATAATTAATAAACGTACCATCGTTTTCGATAGGCAGCAAGCCACGTATTTGACCATGGTTTTCAAAATTGCCGATGTTGTAGAATCTTGAACTGTCGCTAAATTCCCCATAGTTATAAAAATAACCGCTGTTGTTGAAACTACCAATATCATTCAAAACACCGTTATTATAGAAGTACCCGTGGTTTTCAATGTCACACTCAAGACTAAAACTAGTAAAGACGAAGCCGGCTTCAACCACAACGTTTCCGTAGTTCACAAGTATGCCATTCAAACCACCACTACTTTCAATTACAAGGTTTCCACCTGCTTCAACTGTGATATTATCAGCACTATTGTTGAGCTTAAGCGTTTCACCATCTGCAACCGTTATATTGGCTGCATTTGCTGTACCTGCAAAGACAATAAGCATTGCCATCGCTAGAAAGAATAACCTATTTATGTTCATATTGTACCACCTTTTATCAATTTTTCTAGTTGATAATAAGAACATCCGATGTCCTAGTATATCTCATGTTCTAAAACTCACTTATTATCCATATTCTTTAAGATATATTACTATATATTTTTTAAATGATGATGCTTGTGATTATGAATAAAAATGATAAATATGTATCAAACCCATGATACTATTTATCTGATGTTAGTTCCCGTAAGATGTGAGGATTAGGCATGCAAAACTTATCTTTACCCACTTATGCCCTCTAAACACTGCCTTACAGGCACATCATAGAAATTACCAACAATTCTTTTCAGAAAGGCAGTTGATTATAATGTTAGTCGCTTGACTACAAAGTTGGCTATTTGCCTACAAAATAAGATACTTTATGGGCAAGCCCAGTGAACAATGACTTTTAAAAATATAAAAAAAGTAAACGGATTCTGTCTTTTGATAGAAAAGATCGGATTGAAACACACAGCTTTTCTACCAAACAAATTTAGAAAAAATGCATAAGCCACATTACCACAAAATCAATAGTAGGTATCTATTTAAGTAAGTTAACTATCAAAGTTACTAATACCAAATTTCCGATTTGATAATGATGGAAGAACAAGAGTCACAATATAACCCTATGGAAATTGCAGGTCCTATAACAATGCTTTCCAGAAGTAAAATTGCATACATGTCCAGAGAATTGAAAGCCTATGGATTTGGATGGGGAGATTATGATTTTTTAATGATACTTTATTACAGGAAAGAAGGTGTCTCTCAGGAAGATCTTGCAAAATCCCTTACCGTCAGCAAAACGACAAGTATGCGTGCAATTAAAAAACTGGAATCTGAAGGATATGTGTTCAGGAAGCGGGATGAAAACGACAGAAGGGCGTACAAAATTTACCTGACTGAAAAAGGAAAAGCCATACAGGAAACGATCTGGCAAAAACTTGCTGATTGGGACGAAATGATATTTTCAGATTTCAGCACTGAGGATCGGAAAAGTTTACAATTACTACTTAATAAGGCATGCGGCCCCATTTATTCTGAAATTGGTCTTGATGTAGGTTAAGTGTCTATTTCTAATAATAACCAGAACTAAATTTAGTGTTTGATTAGAAAAACAGGGTCCACAACAATTTCTTAATTCCAGTGATATCGACTCTGTCGAAATCCTGCAAATCAAAACTTTGGATTTAGTAATTTTAATGACTGCATTATTTCAGTAGTCTTTAGGATGGTAATAAAGGAACGTGCAGCCTACGGCGGATGGTTGCATTGTTCTTTGTTTGTTAATTATTTTGTCGGGCTATCAGAAACAGGGACGTGGGGAATAAAGTTAAATCAATCGAAAGTTGTGAATAACTTAAATCATCCCGGAGGGTCCGGCGAAGCCGGCACAATCCGAAAAGATGAAAAATAATTTGTTGTCTTCAACTCTTACTTTTTTTGTATAACTAACTCAAAACAGCTACTGGATTCGTTCTAACTCCGTAGCACATTTTTTAAAAATAGTAACGGCAGTAACTATATATAAAATAACCGCATCCCATCACATAGTAACGTTCGTGACGATTGCTGATATAACAAAGAAATTCAAGAAAAATAGAAGGAATCAAAATGAAGAGAAATATAGCCATCATATCAGTACTGGCAATTCTAGCAGTTTTGCTGGTATCCGGATGTACTACAACATCCAATAATGAAGAAACTGAAATCCAACAAAGTTCAGTTGAAACCGAAACCCAGCAGAATCTGGCTTCTACTGAATACCAGGTTGTAACCAGGATGGAAGACAGTCCGGATCCTACCGGATTTGAGAAAACAGAAGCCGAAGATATAGAAGGTTCTTTGAATGAAAATATTGCAGTCGCAACAGAAAGGGTTCTGAACAACAACTCCACCATGCTGAAGAAAGGAACGGTGCAGCCAGTCGGTGAAGACGCTTTCAGCTCCTGGCAGCTTCTCAGTGATGAGGGTGGAGATACATACGAGCAGTCTTCCCCAAATCCATTGAGCTATTTGACAGTCGGTGTTTCATCCAATCTTATGACCCAGGTGCAGCGTGGTATCGAGGTTATGGAACTGGATGTTGATGATGTGAAAGTCGAAACGAAAATCTACTTCAGATACGAAGACCCAATGACAGATCAGTGGTCCGGTTATACCGATAAAATTGTTACAAATATCATTATCGAAAGCGATGAATCACCTGAAAAGATCGCAGAACTCAAAGAACTGGCAATCAGTTCATGGAGTGCAGGAGAAGGAATGGCAAACAAAACAGATGTATTCCCGGAACTTCTCATCAATGGAGAGCATTGGGATGCACACTATGCTAGAAGCGGTAGTGTTCCTGATGATGTATCCGTTGACAACGACCTGACCCTGAGCCAAAAATCAGTTCTGCCCGAATTTGAAACAATTGGAATTGGAGAGGATCTTGAAATGAGCGGAATGTCTAATCCTGTCGAGTTTGTTGTGGTTGCAATTTCTGAATCAGCTGATAATCCAGAAAGACCATATCTGCAAACAGTCAATGTGAGAGCTCTTCAGGAGAATTATGCAGCTTGGGATCTCTATGTTGATGACAGCTACGGATACGAAGGCCTGGATAAAGCACCTAGCTCACTGGATTATCTGACGGCGGGAACGACCTTTTGTCTGATGAGCCAGCTTACTGTTAACGACATGTATTTCGGAGATGTTGTTATCGACGACTACCGTGTTGAACAGCAGATCGACTACAGGCAGGAAGATTACATGACTACAGACATGTCAGGCTATGCTGACACGGTCATTTCAAAAGTCATTGTCAACAGTCAGGCAGATGAAGAAGATCTGAACCAATTCTTTGTCCAATCTGTTAGATGCTGTTTTGCAGGAGAAGCCTTCCTCAATGAAACTGAGGTCGAATCAAATATTTACCTGAACGGAAACATCGTCGATTAATATTCCAACAGAAATACAAACAACACTCAGAAAGAAGTTTTAACCGGCTCTTTCTGAGTATTTATTATTTTACACAGAATAAAGAAAGGTTGCTCCAGCAACCATTCTGCTTAGACAATTAGGAGATTTATAACAATGAAGATAATTGGACTCAATGGAAGCCCACGTGTAAATGGAAACACAGCTAAACTTGTGAACGAAATTATATCAGGTGCATCCGATAATGGTGCAGATACACAGATGTTCAATCTGGCAGATATGGATATTGCACCCTGCAAAGGCTGTAAGACCTGCAAAAAGGATGGTATATGCATACTGGATGATGACATGCAGAAACTCTATGCTGAAATACAAGGCTCAGATGCTATTGTGCTTGGATCACCAATATACATGTGGGAGATGACTGCACAGACAAAGGCATTTGTTGACAGACTGTATCCTTTCATAAAACCAGATTTCAGCACCAGACTGAATGGGGAAAAAAAGCTTATTCTTGCATTTACCCAGGGAAACCCTAATGCTGAGATGTTTAATTTCTATTTCGACTACCTTGCGAAGAAGTTCAGTTTCCTTGCTTTTAACGTGGAGAAGACTATCGTAGCAGCTGGAACAGCAGAAAAATCAGACATCCTTTCCCAGAAAGACATATTAAAGACTGCAAAGCAGATAGGCAAAAACCTATGAAAACATTAAAAACTAACTCCATGGGAATGAAGTAACCAGAATTAGGTAACAAAGAAGAAAACTCATTAATAGATCATACGGAGGATTAAAATGTCAAATGTTCAATGTAACAAACAATGCAGAACATGCCCAAATAAATGTTCCACAGCTAAAAATAAGAAGTATACTATGCTGGCAATTATGGGAGCAGTAATAGCCCTGGCCGGTTTTTTTATTTTGTAATTTCCGTTAGTACATGATTAAATCTTGAATCTGGATTTTTAGGAAGAACAATGATGGAAGAACGAGAGTCACAATATAGCCCCATGGAAATTGCAGGCCCTATAACAATGCTTTCCAGAAGCAAGATCGCATACATGTCCAGAGAACTAAAACCTTATGGATTTGGATGGGGAGATTATGATTTTTTGATGATGCTTTATTATGGGAAGGAAGGAGTATCTCAGGAAAATCTTGCAAAGATTCTCACGGTCAGCAAAACGACAAGCATGCGTGCAATTAAAAAACTGGAATCTGAAGGATATATATTCAGGAAGCGGGATGAAAATGACAGAAGGGCTTACAAAATTTACCTGACTGAAAAAGGAAAAGCCATACAGGAAACGATCTGGCAAAAACTTGCTGATTGGGACAACATGATATTTTCAAATTTCAGCGGAGAGGAAATGGAAAATTTAAAACTACTGCTTAAAAATGCATGTGATCCTATTTATTCCGAAATAAACCTCGATGTGGATGAAACATCTGTTCCTCATGATCAGAACTAAGTTTAGTGTTTAATCAGAAAACCCGGAATCACAACAATTTCTTAATTACAGTGATTCTATCATTTTCATAATATTTTTGTATAGCATGCTCAACGAAACTGCTATAACCCTTACGTTTCCGTAGCAAAATTCTCAAAAAATGGTCACGACCGTAACTATATATAGAAGAACGTGTATCATATAGATAGTAACATTTGTTACTAATTTGCCCTCGATCAATATTCAGTGAGATTGAATCAATGTAAATGAGCTGAATAATACTGATATCAAAAACGTGGATCATGGGAATGAAGTAAGCGGAAATAAAGCAAAATTCAAAATTATACAACAAAAAAGCGGGGAATTATGGACGAGAATCTAACAAATGTGGAAAACAAGTCTCCAGGTGACAATCCCGAAACTCTCATGCGTCTCACTGATGTGTGGAAGATCTACAAAATGGGAGAAGTTGAGTTTGCAGCTTTGAAGAGTGTCGATCTGGAGATTCTTCACGGTGAGTTTGTTGTTATACTTGGGCCCAGTGGAAGCGGTAAGAGTACAATGATGAATCTTCTGGGATGTCTGGATATTCCAAGTAAGGGAACTGTAGAGTTAAATAATAAGGATATTTCAAAAATGCCAGAATCGGAGCTCGCTCAGATAAGAGGGCAGCTTATAGGTTTTATTTTCCAGCAATTTAATTTGATACCAACTTTAAACACGATCGAAAATGTAATGCTTCCTCTTGATTTCCAGGAAGCAGATCCTGATTATTCATGGAAGAGAGCAGAACATCTTCTTGATATAGTCACGCTCTCTGATAAAAAGTACAATCTTCCCTCCCAGTTATCAGGAGGCCAGAGGCAAAGAGTTGCGATTGCAAGGTCATTGGCAGTTGATCCTAAAGTCATCCTTGCAGACGAGCCGACCGGGAACCTGGACAGTGAAACAGGAAATTATATTCTTGAATTTTTAAGTGACCTTCACAAAAATGAAGGTAAGACAATCATAATGATAACTCACGACCCGGATCTTGCAAAATATGCAGATCGTGTGGTCCATATCAAAGACGGAATGGTAGATAATATAGAGATAAAAAAGCGCGAAGCGATGTGATGATAATGAGAAAAATTATTTTATTGATGTTAATATTGATCCTGCCAATAAGTACTGCTGCAGCAGGTCTTAATGCCGATGTATCAGGCGTGAAGGTGGATCTTTTGACCCAGAGTCCGTATCCTGCAAGACCGGGTGAAACAGTGGAACTGACTGTCAGTCTCCAGAACGAGGGAAGCAATGATCTCTCCAATGTAAAAATCAGCGTGGATGCTGACTATCCTTTTTCACAGGTGGACGGTGAATCCCTGAGCCAGACAGTTTCTTTCCTTGAAGCCCGTCAGGATGAGGAAGATGCAACGTTCATAAAATTCAAACTAAAGGTAGATTCTGATGTTTCCGATGGTACTTATGATGCAGATATAATTGTAAGCGATAGTGAATCCGAATCTAAATCTGTTACAACCCTTGAAGTTGAAGTACGGGGCAAAGAATACGCACAGATCGTAACGATCAGCGAATCAAGCATTGATGTTGCAACTGTGGAACCCCTGGAGTTTGTCATAACCAACACAGGATCATCTGCACTCCAGAATATGGAAGTCTCATGGGAAGAATCCACAGGTGTGGTCCTGCCGGTATATTCCTCCAACACCAAATACATAAGTAATCTTGATGTGGACGAATCCATCACGGTAGTATATTCCGTAATGGCCGATGTGGATGCAGATCCTGGTCTTTACCAGCTTGATATTACCCTGGAATTTGAGGATTACGAATCCAGCACCAGCACAATCGAAACTAAGGCGGGATTGTTCGTAGGAGGAAGCACTGACTTTGACCTGAGTTACTCCGAGAGTGATGAAGGAGAGGTTTCCCTGTCCCTTGCAAATGTAGGTAACAATGAGGCTTACTCCGTGAAGGTATCAATACCTGATCAGGACAATTTCCAGGCTACAGGAAGTACATCTACGATAGTCGGTAACCTCGAGAAGGGCGACTATACTATAACATCATTCTCAATATCCCAGGCCAGCTCAATTTCTTCTACAGATGAATCCTCTTCTGGAACAGCTCAGGCACTTCAGGGTGCCTCAGAGATGACAGATGAAGAAAAGGCATCCGTGCAGGAAGAAATTGAATCAAAGAATGAACTTCTTGTGACTATCGAATACACCGATTCTGCAGGTCAGAGGCACTCAGTAGATAAAGCAGTTCAGGTAGAAGAACTGACAGGCGGAAACATGGAAGCAGGCATGGGCTCTGGACAAAACCAATCAAACAGTAACAATTACTACCTGTACGGCGCTGTCATTCTGGTGATCGCAGTTGTAGGATACAATTACAGGAAGAAGAAGATGCAAAAGGAAGGTACATATGTACCTCTGGGTACCGAGTTGAATAATCTTAAAAGTAAGATGTTGAAGAAGGACAAATAATGAGACGAAGTACCTATCTAAAGCTTGCTATGAATATTCTGATTCACAGTAAGATCAGAAGCTGGCTCACTATAATAGGTATTGTTATCGGTGTTGGTTCTGTGGTCACCATCATGGCACTCAGTGACAGCATGACCGCGGATATTGAAGAAAGTTTTGCGGATATGGACCTTACATCAATAACGATCACCCCGGGCTATACCACGGCTCAGTCAACAATGAAAAGGGGTCCGGGTTCAGGGGGAGATGATTCCTCTTCCACATCTTCTTCTGATGCAGAACTGACAGATAAGGATATCATGGCAATAAAACTGATCGAGAATATCGATTACATATATGGTAAGATATCCGATAATGGTATGGATGTCTACTTTATGGGTGAAACTGCCGATCTTACCGTACAGGGAGTGGATCCGCAGGTATGGCAGTATACAGTGACGTATGATCTGGAATCCGGCAGATTGCTGGAAGCCACTGACAACAATGCTGTGGTCATAGGTTACAAAATAGCCCATGAGATGTTTGATGATGAAGTAGGTACCAACCGTTTGCTAACAATCGAAGGTAAATCCTTCAGAGTTGTAGGTGTACTGGAAGATGGTGAGAGTGATAATTCTATCATTATGCCAATAGATGTAGCAGTAGCGATTATGGATGATGCAGAGGATGACGTCTATGATAGTATAGTTGTATTGGCAGACGATTCTGATAATGTAGAAAAGGTGGTGGATGCTATCGAAGACAAACTTATGATCTCCAGACACATCGTTAATGATGATGACAGGGATTTCACTGTATCTGATTCATTGTCAATGGCAGAATCCACCAGTGAGATGCTGGCATCAATGACACTGTTCCTGGGTGCTATAGCAGGTGTATCACTTGTTGTAGGCTCGGTGGGAATTGCAAACACCATGTTCACATCTGTGCTTGAAAAGACCAAGGAGATCGGTACCATGAAAGCCATAGGAGCTAAGAACATTGATATTCTCATGATATTCCTGTTTAACTCTGCACTTGTAGGCTTTGTAGGAGGTGTGCTCGGTATTGTGCTGAGTCTCGGATTAACTGCTTTATTGCCATACGTTGGAATCACCATGGTGAGTTCATCTTCAGGGCTACCTATTGCTCCTGACCTTATGCTGATGGGTATCTCCATAGCTGTTGGTATAGGTGTACTTTCGGGTGTGATCCCTGCCTATAATGCATCAAAGATGAAGCCAGTGGATGCACTAAGATACGAATAAGTTTAAAAATAAAACAGAAATAAACTAAATTCCTCTCCTAAAAGGAATTAACGGGTTCATATGAAGTTTTCTGCTTCATATGATCCTTTTGCTATATTTAGGAAAGTGGGGCAAGCATTGAATTAAATGAGAACATGTGAACCTGTGCATGATGTAAAGCATGCAAAAAAATTACTGGAACAATGCCATAAAACTCACAGATCAAAGTGCATATCGAGGTTTTTAATTACCGGTATGCAGAAAAAGAGTTAAAGGCAACAGATTATTCTTTCATCTTTTCGGATCGTGCCGGCTTCGCCGGAACCCTCCGGGATGATTTAAATTATTACGACTTCTGATTTATCAATTTAGTTCCTTATGCCCTGTTTTTCTGATAATACTACAGAATAATTGACAAGCAAAGAGCAATGCAAGCACCCGTCGTAGGTGGCGCATTCTTTTGCTACTGTCTTGAAGAGTGTTGAAATAATGCAATATTGAAGAATCACAACAATTTCTCAATTCCAGTGATGTCCATAGTTTCATTACTTTTTTGTATAGTGACTCAACGCAACTGCTGGAGCATTACATTTCCGTAACAAGTTCCTCTAAGAATAGTCACGACCGTAACTATATATACAAGAGCGTCCATCTTTAGAATAGTAACGTTAGTGACTAATTAACATCGGTCAATATTCAATGAGATTGAATTTATGCTAAAAAAGGTGAACAACTATGGAATACGATGAGAGAGATACACTTTATTCTCGATTAAAATTAAAGAAAGGTTCTAAGGAATATGAGGAGTACTATTCCCTAAATCCTGACAATGAAGAAGTGGATATGAAACTTAAGATGAAACTTTTCAGTAACATATCAACTGGAAAGGGAATGCCGGATAAGGAAAAAGATAAAGTGGGAGAGAAAGCTTCGAAGAACCCATTTATGGGAGCGGGAGCAGATGTATCTGATCACGAATATGCCAGTGCTCAATTGATGCAGGAATACCAGAGAGTTGCAAGTGAAATAGATGACCAGGCTTACAATATGGCAGTAAATTCCAGAAAAAGGGAAATTCCTGCTGAAACGATGTCAACCCTGATAAAAGAATTTGTGAAACTATCAGGTATAGATGTAGTTGGTATTACTAAGGTGGATCCTGGTGATCTATATACACATAGAGGTTTTAGTAAAAAATCATATAAATATGGGGAAAAAGTTGAGCAAAGATTTGAGTATGCAATTGTATTTGCAGCACCATTAGAATTGGATTACATTAATCGTGGGCCCAATAAGGAACTACTAATGTCCACAATGCTGGGATACGCTAAGAGTTCAGAAGTTGCAGCAAGACTTGTTATGTATATCAAGGATATGGGATATGATGCAATAACAGACAGTTCCACCTCTTATGAATCTCCCCTCTCATTCTTAGGCGAAAAGGCAGGACTCGGCCAAATGGGCAGATGTAATGCAGTTGTAAATCCTAAATATGGGAACCGTACAAAATTTGCTGCAGTCCATACAAATCTTCCTTTAATTGAAGATGAAATGATCGATTTTGGTGTACATGAATTTTGTGAAATATGCAGATGCTGTGAAGACAATTGTCCGTCAAAAGCTATCTCCCATGAAAGTTCAGTGAGCGAAGATGGACGAAAATATTGGGAACATGATACCATATCTTGCATGGAAATGTGGGCAAAAATGGGAACAAGTTGCGGAGTATGCATGTCTGCATGTCCTTTTTCACAAGGTGTCGATGAAGAACTTGTTCTAAGAATGAAAGGCGATGAAAATGTTATGAACGAGATTCTTGAAACCCACCGTGAGAAATATGGAAAAAGAAACTACGCAAAGCAGCCTCTCGCTTTCATGCCAAAAAAAGAAATTGAGGTTTTCGAAGATTCCTCATTTAAATGACAAATATTGACAGATATTAACAAATATTATGAATACGAATTCACAAAATGCTAAATTGAAGACTTGGTTCGAAGCGTTCCAGCTATTTTTGTATGGCAAGACATTTCGACCATGTCTACCAGTGGCACTTGTTGTCGGCTTAATTTTATCAGTCATCAATCAAAGTGATGTTATTTTAAGTGGGGCTGCAAGCACTTTTACATGGATAAAAATCGGAATGAACTTTGTTATACCATTTTGTGTTTCCAGTTATGGATTGCTTAAAGGGTGTCGTTTAGAATCCTCAATAGTCATCTGATGGTAAATTTTTGACACACTAATAGCTTGAATTAAACCTTATTTTTCTTTTTATGGATATTTTGTCCAATCAATAGTATAGAATGATTTGCTAGTAACTTATTTTACTACAATGTAGGTTACTTGACTATAAAATAGGCAGTTGATCACAAATTGAGGTACTTTATGAGCAAAACTACATTTGCCGAAATATTTAAATAATAAAAAGACGGTAAAAGGATTCTGTTTATAGAAGTAAAAAGTAAGTTGAAAAACGTAGCTTTTCGATCAGACAAATTTAGAAAAAAATACAGGTAGAAAGATACAATGACTCAAATTGTCAATAAATTAAACAGCATACATGTCCCTGAGGCCTACGGCATGAAGAGAATCCAGTTCTACTTCTGGGTAGGAATGATATCAGCAATATTTCTTAGATTGATAATCATTGCAGATTATTACAATGGGATTCTGGCAAAAACTCTTTTCTACCTGGGCGTCCTTGGATACCTGGTGTTCTTTGCACACAGATATCATATTGCAACACGCAGGGTGAGTGTTCTTAAGGACATGGAACTACTGGAAAAAATAGAGAACAAGACTCCTTTGAGCGATGATGACTACCGTGGATTACAATACATTATGTGGAGTTTGTCAGTATCAAAGGAGCGCATGAATTATTTGGTGATATTTGCTTTCTCAATAATTGCAATAATATTGTCACTGGCACTTGATCTGGGAATTGTTTGATCATGATTGCAAAGCAAGAGAATTTAACAAATAAACCAACTTGATCAAGGTTACTTTAATTACTCAAATGAAGATTTCAGCTCTGTTGAGAGCCTACCCCTTTTTTATTTTAGCATTATAATTTAAAAATGATTACTTCTCTGAGTATCACTTGTCAACAAAAGTACAATCAGGAAGCATAATATTCTCATAATATAAAGTTGGTTGGTATGGTACTATAATGAGATTGTGGTGGTATTATAATGCTTCCTTTTTGTCATTTGAAACATTAGTAGGCATACTATATAAAATATGCCAGCTGTTATTGAAAAAATATACATAGGCATATAATAGTAACAGTATACTATAGGGTTTAGCATAAATATAATAAAAGACAATAATGTAACAAATCGACATAAATATATTTATTGCCATATTTATATTGCATTCTCTATTTAACTAAGTTAACTATTTACTGCAAACTTTATCAATTTCGCACTAACCAACATCAAGGACAATGAAAATGAACTGCTCAACATGTAATTATAGAAAGCATATTCCCCTTTATTCCAAATGCGCAGGAGTTTCAGGGAGAACTAAAGTTGGAACCGCATATTATTGCGGCCATCCTGATATGAAAAATCCTGTGCCAGTTATTTCCTTCAATGACAATATACTCGAAGACTGTCCTGTCACTAAAAGTACTATAAATGTCTCACACACAATACAAAATGCAGAAGTTAGCAGGCCATAATGTTGTTGCGTATTCTAAATAATAATAATAATAATAATAATAATAATAATAATAATAATTCATTTTTTAATAATTATACTTATTTAATAACTTATCTGTACCTGCAAGTAATATTTTTCATGCAAAATTATAAATTACTTATTTTAAAGTAAAAACAGCTTCTAAAGATGGACTATAAGTTTAAATCGCTAGCGTGCAATCAAATGATATTCAAATGGAGTATCATACGATGCAAAAAATTGTTAGTCTATTCATTCTAATCTGTGTGTTAGCAAGTTTTACAACCGGTTGCCTTTCAAATGAGAAAAATACAAATGTTACAGATGAAATAATCCTAATTGACAAACAAACAGAGAATATAGGAATTCAAACAAATGTGCAGGAAAATATCGAGCAGTCTGTAAATAAAGAGAACCAAAGCCCTCTAGCCTCTACTACCGATATTTCCGATGACGAAGACAGTAATCATATTAAACAGGCTCCTGAACCTGAACCAAAAATAAAACTAACTGATAAATTGCGAATTGGTGCATTCAATATTCAGGTATTTGGAGTCTCAAAGGCTGATAAACCGGAAGTAATGGCAGTCCTTGCAGATATTATCAGGACCTATGACATAGTAGCCATCCAGGAAATAAGGGACAAGTCACAAACAGCCCTTCCTGAACTGATAGAACTTGTAAACTCTGATGGTTCAAACTATGAATTTGTTGTTAGCGAAAGAATGGGAAGAACCACAAGCAAAGAACAATACGCCTATGTCTATAACACCGACACGATATTAATTACAAGCGAAGCATTGCCCTACCCTGAACCAGAAGGAACAGATCCGTTCCACAGGCAACCTTACATTGCATCTTTCAGGGCGGTCAATGGCAATTATGATGCTGTTATAATAGTGATACATACAGATCCTGATGAGGCCACCGAAGAAATAAACGCCCTGGATGAAGCCCTTGCACATGCACAGAACGTCTACCCGGATGAGCAGGATTTCATAATTCTGGGAGATTTAAATGCTGATGGTTCATACTTCAATGAAGATTCAAGCTCAGACCTTGATGAATACTACTGGGTAATTGATGACACACATGATACCACCACAAAAGCAACGGACTACACATATGACAGAATAATACTGACAGACCACAGTGACTTTACAGGAGATTTCGGGGTCTTCAGATATGATCTGGAATACAACTTAACATATGATGAAACTGTGGCAGTATCTGATCATTATCCGGTCTATGCAGAGTTCATTGCAATTAATGACAGGGATTAGCTCCCTTCTTTAATCTTTATTTATTGTCATCAATTGCTTGAGAACAACTGCAAATTAAAATGCTAAAAAAATACATGCACTCATAGTGCATGCTATTAAACTGAGAATTATTTCAAAAGCTGGGAACCAGCTGCCTTTGCCTCTTCCATGAGTTCGGCATTTTCCTTAACCTCACCAGGTGCATGATGGCCTATGTCCACAAAAGTGCCTTTGACATCCATTCCGAACATTTGCAGGATTCGTGAGAATTCTTCATATACAGATTTAAAAGCTTCAGCCTCCGGAGCGCCTTGTGCACCTACTATGACAGCCTTTTTACCTGCATCCAGGCGTGAGGTGAAATCTGGATTAATAAGAGCAAAGCAACGATCAATAAACTGTCTCATCTGACCTGTTAACTGGTAGAAGTATATTGGTGATCCAAATACAAATCCATCTGCAGTCTTTAAAGCTTCATAGGCTTTTGTCATGTCATCATTGAGTTTGCATTCATCCACAGCTCTACAATAATTACACCCCTGACATCCCTTTATATCCATATCATTAATATAGAACGTTTCTACCTCAGCACCTGCTTCTACTGCTCCATCAAGAACCTGCTGGACAAGTACATCGGTGTTTCCATTCTTTCTAGGACTTCCAACAAAACCTACTACCTTCATTTGAATCATTTCCTTTTACTTATGAGTGGTTACTTTTTTAAAAAGTATTCGAATGATAAATGAGCAAATGCTATATTTAAATGCGCCCATTCTTTTTTGTTATTAACTAACAAATATTATAGTAGAACATATTCTGAATACTGAAAATAAATAAATAAATAAATAAATAAATAAATAAATAAATCATCCGGGAATATCGTACTAGGCAGATATATAAGGCGCGTCATATATACACCATAAATTATTAAAACCATTAGATATAATAAAGAATTGGTATAGTAAACATTTGTTCTGAGGTGTGGTTTCTTTCTCTGAATCCTCCTAACTTTAGTACCTCGTCAGTAATTGCACACACCTCAGAATTAAATAAAATTTATGATTAATTAAGTCACATAAATTTATATTGTGGCAAATCCTACTTTTGCATGGTGCATATACTTATGAAAATGAAGTTAATTTTTGTTTATTTCCTCATAATAATATCGACTTTTCTTATTGCAGGTTGCGTTGATGAACAAGTCAAAAATAACGATCATACAACAGCAATTCCTGTCACTGTAAATGAAACAGAATTTGCTGGGATCATGGCAGAAGCAAATACAGTATATATTGAAGCACTTGTATCAACAAGTGAGAAAAATATATCCGCATCTAAATCCTCTATTGATGAACTTGTAGGCAAGCTTACCTATGTATCTGATGCATATGGAGAAGCACCACCTGAAATGTATGCCAATGATAAAAACTGGGCAAGTGAAATAAAAAGAGCAGTTCTGATAGCAGAATCTTCGCAGGAAATACTCGAAGAAGGCGACATTGAAACTGCGCATAGCACCCTTGAAATCATGAGGGACCTTTTCTTCGGCCTGCACGAAAGGAACGATGTTGTGCAGATGGGTGATCTCCTTACTGTATTCCATGCATCGATGGAAGAAGCAATTGATGCTGCAAATGCCAACAATACAGAAATGGTTGCGGCCTATATCCCTACGCTGAAAGATGAATGGCAGGCTGTTAAGGATGCGGAAAAACCGGAAAGTGCAGATGATGGATACGAACCTGCCCTTGCTCAGGTTGATAGCGCCATTGAAGTACTGAATAACTCCGTAACATCGGGTAATTTAACAGATATCAAAACAGACTCTGAAAAGCTCAGGTTGGCATGTGCCAAAGTATTTGCTAAATATGGTGTTGTAATATCCTGAATACAAAAATAAAAAGGGCGGAATTGAGTCTGCACTTTTAATTGACTCAATAATAGTTACATTACTTTAAATATTCAGGCAAACATAAAATCAATTTGTAATCATTAATCCTGAAGGCATCATGCCATCTGGAGGAACAACACCGTTCTCTTTCCTATAAATTTTTCTTTTACACTCACCCATTTTAGGACCTTTACAATACAAGGCAATGAATCCCTTGCTTGCTACTTACTTTTCTGACTGGTAACTATTAAAGAATCCACATTTTGAAAGTAATTCACATTCTACCATAATTAATACTGCAGCAATAAGAAATGTAATTAAAAGATGAGATTTTGAGTAAATTTTACTAAAAAAACTGTAGTCAGCCCAGCAAATCAAGACCTTGCTCTATGAAAAAGAAAGCAAAAACAAGATAAACCACACCTAACAAACGTATAGTACAAAGATAATAGTTGCTTTTCAGGAAATGGCCGGATTTTCCTACAACAAGTGCAATCAAAATCTTTGAGCCCACAAGAAGAGCATAAAATCCGAAAACAAACAAAACGCTAGCCAACATGTCAACATCAAGTGCCTTGAAAAGAATAGGGCCACCAATTGTAATCCAGAACAGGTAAGGATGCGGGCTCAGGAAATTGACTAAAATTCCCTTCTTCAACGAATCTCTCTTTTGAATTGCAATGTCAAGATCATTGTTTTCAGATCTAAATGAAGATATCCCAAGATATATCAGGTAAACAGCACCTGACAAACTGATGATAGCAATCACAAAATCCTGGTTTCCAAAATGCGACAGGATTAGCAGAATGGATGATACAATTAAAAAATCTGTCATCAGTGGAGATAATGCAACCTTAATTCCTTCTCTTGACCCATGCTGTATGCTTTCGGAAATTATCATTGCCATTAGTGGTCCTGGAGAGATACCTGCAGCAAAACCAAGAATTATTCCGGATAACAGGAACTCATTGATAAAAAGCATATTTTAGTGGCATATCAGCCAAACAGCCTTAAAGGTTTTGTTTCGAGACCTACCAAATATCAAAAAACATATATAAGATTATATAAATGGGCAGTACATACAATAGATATTGAAATCTAACATAATTTTCATTGATACACAATTTAAAATTGATACTCTCAAAGAAATCTGAGTCGCAGAACACCAGTATTCAGCATTAATAAAGGAATTTGATGAAATGAACATCTCAGATAAAAGTGAAGACCTGATAAAGATTGAAGAATCACTCAAAAGAAGGCTGGATTATGAGATGGCAACAGTCAAATGCATGCGTCTTTTACTTGAACCGGATAGCATTGAAAATATCTTACCCCAAATACTTAGTGAAATTCATAACACTGTTCAGAATAGCAGATCATATATTTTCCAAAACGAAGATGACCCTGAATTAGGTCTTTGCATGTCACAAACCAATGAGATAGTATCTGAAGATATCGAACCGCAAATAGATAACCCTGATCTTCAACACTTACCGTACAGTGAAGGAGCGCCGACACTATTACCCATATTTGAAGCAAGGAATCACTTTGCACACATAATAGAAGAACTCGATGATCCGGAAAAAACAATTCTTTCTGAGCAAGGTATTCTTTCGATACTGATAATTCCAATTTTTGCAGGCAAAGAATTCTGGGGTTTCATAGGATTTGATGATTGTGTACAAGCTCGTAAATGGCACAAAGATGACATTAACCTTCTTACCGTAATTGCCGATGGTATCGGAGCATCTATTTTTCATAAGAGGGCAGAAAACGAACTAAAGGAAAGCGAAGAGAGATTCAAAGCACTCCACAACGCATCTTTTGGTGGTATCTTCATTCATTATGAAAATATTATAATTGACTGTAACTTAGGTCTTTCCGAAATAACCGGTTACACACTTGATGAACTAATCGGGATGGATGGACTACTGCTTATGGCCGAAAGTTACAGAAATCAAGTAATAAACAATATCAATGCAGGTTACGAAGAACCATATGAAGCAATAGGCCGTCGGAAAGATGGTACAGAATATCCCCTCTGGTTAGAGGCAAAGAACATCCCATACAAAGGAAAAATGGTACGGGTTGTTGAGTTCAGAGATATAACTAAGCAGAAACATGCAGAAGAAGCTCTAATACAAAGTGACGCAAAACAGAGCACAATGATTGCAAACATTTCAGATGTTATAGCTATCATCGATAAGAAGGGAATAAACAGATACAAAAGTCCTAATATCGAAAAATGGTTCGGATGGCAACCAGAAGAGATTGTTGGAATGCCCGCATTAGAAAATATCCATCCTGATAACCTGATCCATACACAAGAAATAGTTGCTACGATCGTAGACATGCCAGGTGCTTCAGTAAATGCAGAATCCAGGTATCGTTGTAAGGATGGTAATTACAAATGGATAGAATTTACAGCCACTAACCTCCTGGAAGATCCAGCCATAATGGGAATTCTATTGAATTACCATGACATAACTGAGCGCAAGCAAGCTGAAGATGCCTTGCGTGAAAGTGAAGCCAAACATAGTGCAATGATCGCAAACAGTACTGATATAATAGCTATCATTGACAATGACGGAATAAACAGATACAAAAGTCCAAATGTAGAGAAGTGGTTCGGGTGGAGAACGGAGGAGCTCATCGGTGCTTCTGTATGGGATAACATTCATCCTGACGACCAGGAGGACGCAAAAAATCTTTTTTCCATGCTCCTTCGCATCCCAGAAGCAGAGAAAACTGCAGAAACCAGATATCTCTGTAAAAACGGCAATTACAAATGGATAGAATTCACAGCTATTAACCTCTTGCATGAACCCGCTATAAAAGGAATAATGCTCAACTACCACGATATTACTGAACGGAAGCTAGCTGAAGATTCTCTGAGAGAAAGTGAAGCTAAATTTAGAAACTATATTAAGAATGCACCGTATGGAATTTTTATAGCCGATGAAAACTGGAAATATCTGGAAGTTAACAAGACTGCCTCTGTAATTACAGGATACTCTGAGAGTGAATTGTTAGAAATGACTGGTTTTGACCTTATAAGTCCAGAATTCCACCCCAAGGCATATCAAGGTAATTATGAAGTGAAGTGCTATGGCTTTACAACTGTTGAATTGCTTGCCATTCACAAGGACAAAAATGCTTACTGGATGAGGATGGATGCCATCAAACTTTCAGAAACACGTTATATTGTGTTTACAAGTGACGTTACTGAAAAGAAAAGGGCAGAACACTCTTTGATCCAGGCTAAAATGCTGGCAGAAGAAAATGACCGCATCAAATCAGAGTTCCTTGCAAATATGAGTCATGAACTGCGCACCCCCCTTACAACCATAATAGGGTTTTCAGATGTACTGAGTTCTAATATGTTCGGCGAGCTGAATGAAAAACAGACCAGACATGTAGCTCATATAAGCAAAAGTGGGAAGCACCTTTTAGAACTTATAAATGACGTTCTTGACTTGTCCAAAATAGAAGCCGGCAAGATGGAACTTGATTGTGAACAAGTCGCTGTTTCTCAAACACTGACTGAGATTCAGGCATCTATGCATCCATTGGCTAATAAAAAAAATATTGATTTGAAATTACTCGATGAAATTAACGGTATTGAGATATTTGCGGATAAATTGAAGTTCAAACAAATAATGTTCAATTTACTCAGTAATGCTATTAAATTTACTCCAGATTCAGGAGAAGTCACCATCGTTAATACCAGAACAAATAATGGTATCCAAATATCTGTTTCAGACACTGGTATTGGAATCCCAGAACACATGAAAGAGGATATATTCAATCCTTTTATGCAGGTTGATGCGTCAAATAAAAGAAAACACGGCGGGACTGGCCTGGGACTGGCCCTTGTAAAACGTTTCGTTGAAATGCACAATGGAAAAATATGGCTCGAAAGTGAAGAGGGAAAAGGAAGTACTTTTTCATTTACCATAGAGGATCAGGGCTTCTGAATAAATAAGAAAATTCATTCTAGCTTTCATTTTAAGAAAACTTTCGATGGAAGTTTTTCATACTTCTCAAAAAATCACGATGTGCTTCTTCTGCCTGATCAGAGATGAATACCGCATTATACTAAATTAGACGATAGTGCCATACGTTAATTGTTTAATCAAAAATTAAAACTAAAAAATACATTTTCTTTTAACAAAAGATGCAAGTGCATACACCATGGTAAATTGGGTTAAAAAAGAATAAATGATGGTTTCTCTATAAACTGATAAATTCTCACCCATTTCAGTCCATAAGGGTTCCAACGACTTCATACCCTTCAAAAACCTCTTCTCCGTGTGGCGACTCATCCATTTGTTCTGTAAGATCAAGGCCACCTTCATGATCGTAGTGTTCCCCATCCCCCCATGAGCCACTATCAGTCATATCATAAACCTTTCCAGAGTAAACAACATATATTTCTTTTTTCTGTTTGCCGTCATACTTTGAAAGTTCTTCTTTGCTGAATTCCCTCATATATTTCACCTCTGTTTATCCATTTAGTATGTTCTCTTTACTGATATAGCATTTATTCCTGAAAAACAATGACCATAATAGGAATATTGTTGAAGTATACAAACGTGAAATTGGATATGACCTTATTAAAAGCTTTCAAGATAATTCGAATGAAATATAAAAAAAACGACCTTTAAAAAACAGACATTTTGTCTTATTTAAACATCTTCGTTATGAAAAGCAAGATAGCAGCTACTAAGGCTACAACAAAAATGAGATACATTAAACTAACCAGTAGTCGTATTGCAATAGCAAACAAAGCAAGTACACTATTTAGAATAGCAAGCACTATTAAGAGAACTAATGCTATGATGACAATGTCCTTAAGGTCCACAACAATCTTACCCTTACATAATGTAAAAAAGATTTCGACGCTGAGGAAGAGATTCGAACTCTTGCAGCGCGTTAGCACTACCGGTTTTCAAGACCGGCGCCGTAGTCCACTTGGCTACCTCAGCATGTCGGATGGTTTCTAAATAACAACTTAAGATATAAGGTTTTTGATTCAAAATCGATATTTGACGGTAATTCGTCTTGATTTTGTGAATTTATGTAATTGTTGTGGAGGTGATATATAAGAGTGAAGTAAAAAGAGGAAGATTATTCCTCTGTAGCTTCAGCTTCTTCTTCTGCAGGAGCTTCTGGCTCTTCTGCGACTTCCTCTACCTCAGCTGTTGGAGGAACATATGGGTGTTTCTCAACATATTCAAGGTTAGGGATGCCGAGCTTGTCAATAAGTTCGCTTGCGATGGTCATTTTTGAGACCATCCATCTCTGGTTGAATCCAAGCTCTATAGGAGTAAATACTCTGATAACCTCATCAGTTACTTCTACCTCGATCTCAGGCATACCGGTGTAGAGTGAAAGAAGGCCCTGTGCCTTAGCGATTCTGTCCTCGATCTTCTCTTCGATGGTGTATTCGTATTCGACTTCCTTACCTGCAAGAGCATGGTTGAGGTCTACACGTACTCTGCGGCCAATGATCTGAGCAATGACACCACGTTTTCCGTTAATTTCCACAGGCATTCCCGGATATGGCTTCTGGTCTTTGAACTGCTCAGTGAGCTTTGTAATGGAAACTGTCTCTACAAGTGCAGGGTTGTGTGGACCGAATGCCTTCTCAGGAGCTATGGTAATAGAACCGGAATATCCTACATCCTTGCCTTCGAAATCCTCATCAAGACCTTTGATGGTGTGGCCGGAGCCTACAATAACAACATCTCCGCCGTAAGCACCGCGTGGATTGAAGATACCGTTGTCTTTTGCAAGCTGTTCATCGGTTGTGTCAAAGATCTGTCCTTCATTGAACTTACCGGTATAGTTTATTTTTATGAAATCGCCTTTCTCAATTGCCAAATCGATCAACTCAATATTAGTTATTAGATTAATAGTTAGATTTATTAACGAAATCTATGAATGAAATTACCTGCTCGCTATACTCATATGCCTTTAAGAATCTTTTGCCAGCAAAATAAAAAAGAAGAAGGAAAATAGCTAATAATTATCAGAAAGTCTCATCTACAACAATACCCTGGACAAAATCCCTGGCATCATCATCAAGAAGTGTTATCGATGACTTTGACTCCAGTATCTCCTCAAAACCGAAGAACATATTCTCAAAAGGGACTCTGGTATCATGCCAATCCATCTTTCTACTATGGCTCAGGACGCCTTTGCCTTCCCGGTACTTGTAATTATCCCGAACCCTGCCAATTGCCACCTGTTTGACACTCATCAGAGGAATGACAATGAGATCATAAATCCTTATATCTTTGATAAAATGCAGCATATCCTTAGCCCAGATCTCAAGCAGGTCATCAGGAGGTGAACTGAGTCTGGCAAGCAGGGCTTTTTTCATCTGCTCTATTCTTTCAAACTCGTCGAACTTATGCATAGTAGCATCGAACTGCTTCACCTCCTCATCAAACTTCTCAAGCTTACTGTTAAGCCGCTTCATCTTCTTCACTACTTCAGGCCTATCTGCAGAACAATCCATATTTTTAATGGCATCATCGAACTCTTTTCTAAACCTCTGGTCAAAATCCCGGTACTTATCCCCAAAATGCATATACTTCTTGTAATTTGGAGGCTGGTGCTTCATATCCATAAGCTCGTTCCCGAACAGGTCCGTAACATGCATGTTCAGGTCAAATGAAATGAAATCTCTTTTAATGCAGATTTTTTCCTGCTCATCACAATAACCTGTCCGTACTACCCATACATTGTTCCTGTGTTCGTGTACCATATATCTCACCATAATGGATAATATTAGATAATAGTTAGATATATCTAATAGAATGTGTTTTGTGATAAGCATATTGAAACATAGGCAAAAGACCCACGGGTGCAACATCACCCGGTGAAATACCCACATCTGATCAACTTAAAAACCAGACATGAAACCTGAAGACTCATATGACATCATCGTTGTGGGGGCAGGACCAGCCGGCTCCACAGCAGCCATGTACGCAGCTGAAAAAGACCTGTCCGTACTTCTGGTGGAAAAGAAGAAGGACATAGGAGTACCACTGCAATGCGGAGGTTTTCTTCCCCATTATCCAATCCTGCAGGAACTCGTGCCAAACGCAGAACTGCCTGTCACCCTTGAAGAGATACCTCCGAACTGCATACATGCAACAGCCTCATACCAGCGTTTTATAGCACCAAATGGTATATCCAAAGGTTTTGATGTGGACGCCGATGCCATTGACAGAAGACGCTTTGACAAACACCTGGCAAAAGAAGCAGGCAAAGCAGGCGCACATCTACTGATCGGGACGAACGTCACCGAAGTAGATGGCACAAAACTCTTCATGGACGGGGCATTCGGTGAATTCGATGTAGAAGGCAAGATCATCATAGGAGCCGATGGCCCCAATTCCATCGTAGCAAAAGCCAACAACATGCTGCGTGATGATGACCCCATGGGAACTGGCATAGCATTTGAGTATGAACTTGGTGGCGTAGACGTCGACAAGGATGCCGTAGAAATGTACTTTGGAAAAGACTATGTTCCCGGCGGATATGCATGGATAATATCCCAGGGAGGAGATACTGCAAACATCGGTGTAGGTATCAGGGAAGCACTCTTTGAACAACATCTCTGTGCCAGGGACTATCTCGAACGCTTCATGTACAAACACCCCATAGCCAGCGAAAAACTCAGTGGCGCATCGATCACTTCAATAGTAGCAGGACTTGTTCCGGTGGGCGGAGCACCAAAAGTAACTGCAAATCATAACACACTACTTGCAGGTGACGCGGCCGGTCATATAATCGCAACCAATGGAGGCGGTATATCAACAGCAATGGTTGGAGGCAAACTTGCAGGTGAGACTGCTGCTGAATTCCTTGAAGGCAAATGCCAGCTCCAGGAATACGAAACACGGTGGCGCCAGCAAATGGGACTTGAGATCAAAACTGCAGTCTACGTCCGCAAACTAATGGACAGGCTAATGCTTTCCGACAGGCTTATGTCCACAGCCATCAAAATGATAAGTCCTGAGCAGATGAAAGCTATCCAGTGCGGACAGCTTCCCGAACCTGTCAGAAAAAAATTATTGAAACTGAACGTGGGACTCAGTTAAATGCACATCTTCGTATACGGCACTCTTAAAAAAGGAGATTCGAACCATCAATTACTGAATGGTTCCAGATATATCTGCACAACAAGGACAATAGAAAAATACACCATGATCGATCTTGGACGCTTCCCCGGTGTCCTGAAAGATAAAAAGACATCACAATCAAGTTCATCGATATATGGGGAAGTATATGAAATCTCCCCACGTACCCTTGAAATTCTGGATGAATATGAAGGTGAATGGTACTTCAGAGAAGAAGTAGAACTTGAAAACGGCACCAAAGCACTGATGTACTTCCTCAAAAATGTGCCAGCAATTAACTACGAACTACTCCCTAATGGGAGCTGGACAAGGTAAAAATAGCAGGAGAACACAAATGCCAGACACTGACAGCAGTATTCCTATGCTCAAAGATACAATTACTTATGAAGCATATGGCAATCTTTATCTAAACATAACAAACCAGTGCAGTGCAAATTGTGTTTTTTGCATCCGGGAAACCTGCGACGGGGTTTACGGTTACAACCTTCGTCTTTCAAGAGAACCTTCTGAAGACGAGGTCATAAAAGAGCTGGAAAATCTTGACCTTACAAAGTATAATGAAGTTGTTTTTACCGGGTTTGGCGAGCCAACATGCAGATTTGATACAGTTCTTCACATAACCAGCTGGCTACACAAAAAGGGAAAACATGTCAGGCTGGATACAAACGGTCACGCAGCACTCATGCAGCCTGGCAGGGATGTTGTCACGGAATTGAAAGAAGCAGGTCTTGATGCGGTTTCTGTGAGCCTCAATGCAGAATCGGAAGAGAAATACAATCAGTTGTGCAAACCTGAATTTGAAGGTTCATACAAGGCACTCCTTGACTTTACAAAAAAAGCAGTTGATGTCGGGATCAAGACCCGTATGACCGTTGTCACCCAACCGGACATTGACATCAAGGAATGTGAAAGAATAGCAACCGATATAGGTGCTTCTTTCAGGGCAAGATAAAATTCAGACCTTAGATATATTTGAACAGGTCATCTCTTTTAACACTATGCAACCTCTGCCTGATAAGTGATTTCAGGGATTTGATATCGCCTTTTTTAGCACAGATAGGGGCCACAGTATCGATCCACTGCTTCCAAGGTGGCAGCATTTCAAGTTTATCGCATATCCCATCCAGAGTTGAATCAAGTTCATTTTCCCCTATCTTGTCAGTCTTATTGACCGCCAGGATAATATCGATACCAAGTTCTTTGAACAACTCGAATATTTCAACATCGATGGGGATTTCGTTCCGATCTTCCCATCGCTGCACAATATCAAGGAAAGTCGCACCGTCAATGACCAGTACGGCAATACTAACTCTTTCTGCATTTGTCTCAATATAACGCACGATCTGGTCTTTGACAATATCCTGTTTACGATCCTTCACACCGCTCATGAACCCGAACCCGGGCAGGTCTGTGAGCAAGAGATCAGAATAACGTATGTGAGTAGGTTTTAGTGTCACTCCGGGGCGTTTGCCCACCTTGACATTCTTTCCTGTGATCTGCTTTAGAACGGAAGATTTACCTACGTTTGATCTTCCCGCAAAAAGTATCTCAAAATTCACACCTTCAAAATCATCTACTTTTTTTGCCATTTTAATCCACTTTAACCTTACGTTTTTCATTTCCGATGGCCTTATCGAACTCACGGAGGAATGCTTTAAAAGATTCCTTAGGTATCCTCGCACCTGCAGCAGCTGCATGGCCGCCACCACTACCACCAAACTTTGGTGCTATGCAACGTAAGAGTACGTTCAGGTCCACTGTATCCCGCGAGCGCATACTCATATCGTATGCATGTCGCTTATGCCTGTACTCAGCCGAAATGCCCACATCTTTTCTTCCGTAAGAAGCAGCGTATATAGCAGATTTTGACATATAACCGTTAGGGTCCACTACATATGCCAGGTTCTCAAGCGTTCTGACCTCTTTCTTTACATGGATACGCAGTTTTTCCTCAAGATCTGCACCTTCTTTTGCATATTTGAGCACATTCGGAATCTCTGTGGGGATCTTATCCTGTGATAATGGTAAAAGCAGTTTCCTTTTGAAATCATAATTCCTGCCTGCATAGATAAGTGCCTGGATAAGTGTTCCTGCCTGAAAGAACAAACTCCTCTTATCCCAATCACGCAGCCATTCTTTTACAGACGGAGTATTGTCATAATAGTCCCCTATGGCACCGTATATAGCTACCCTGCGCATATCCCGGCTCAATCTTTTCTCAAGAACCTTATATGTTAGTTCCGATGCACAGACGGTCAGGTCATGATGCAGCCAGTCGGCAGTTATACATTTCTCAGGTAAGGGATGATGATCGATATATGTAAGATTTGAATTCTCCGCAATTTCCCCAAGTCGTTTGAAAAGGTCAATACACTTGCTTTCATCAACAGCAATATCGCATATTATCACATTTTCATACCCATCGGCAAGATGCAGTTCATCCAGTACACCTATAGGCGATGTAAAATAGACATCTGAATCAGGATAGGCACTCTTTGCAATAGCACCTGAACAGACACCATCCGAATCACCATGTGTAAGGATCAACGAAGGTCTTTTATCATTTTCATTGGGTATTGTCATGAAAGCATCCCACAGATATCATAAATGGAACAAAGGCAATTGGCCAAAATATTAGAAGTCAGAATTAAGAATGTGCTTTATAGTATTTTGTCTTTGGTATTCTTCAGGAACCCACTTATTGAATCCAGAATGTCATATAAGAATTGGACCTTTCCATGATCTTCGCTTTCATCAGGAACACTTTCATCTGTTTCAACAACATCATCCACGTACTCCGGGTATTCTTCGTCATATGAAGTTTCATCAAGATAATCCTGATAGCCATAAACATCAGAAGATGTTGTGTCACCAGGACTTAGGACATGCATTATCTGTTTTTCAGAATAAATTATTCCTTCATATTCCTTTGAATCCACAAACTTAACCTGGGCTGCAGGTATAACAATGTCCCCTAACTTTTCCATTCGTACTGAATAATCAAGTGAAATGTTGGCGCCTGAACGAAGAACACTGTCCATGCCAGTATTACTGGAAACAAGAACAGCACCTATAGGTAATTGGTCTGAAATAGCCACATGAGCTGCCCTATCCCCTTCATTGCTGATATCCAGAGAGATATTCACCTGGTCATTTAAGAGAACATTACTATTGGAGATGGACTTATTTATACTTATGAATGGACCGTGAACGGTCAGATTTGAAGAATTCAGCTCTTTGGAATAAGTCCTTCCCTCATGTTCAACTGTGATTATGGTCCCATTGAACTTGTAAGTTCCCGGTCTCAAAGCTTTTAATGAATATTCCAATGTCTTTGTTTCATACGGGTCAAACGAAAGATTCCATTTTATATCAGAGTCAGGATCAAAAACAAATTCTGAGGGAATAAATTCATTGATACTCACAGATTCCAGAGAGATTTCTTTCAAGTTCTTTATTTTCATTGAGAAATGAGCTCTTTCATCAATATACACTTCATTGCTCATCCGGTCTTCAAATTCAAGTGTTGCATCCATCCATGTCATTTTAACAGGTAAAGAACCGGTGGAATTAGAAATAGCAACATTAAGAGTAGTATAAGGAGCAGGGATATCATTGCCAGTGATAATTTCAAGAGCTGTTATGTTAAGCCTGTCATCAAAAACACTGTTATTGGATATCTCGGTATTGTTAGCTAATATTGCACCCCACGAATCATGGTAAATGCTTGATACCGTGAGCATTACGTAGTCATTTTCATTATCCGTTGGTTTTGCAGGGGAAAAGTCAGAAGCAGTTATGAGATAACCACTATGGTTAATCTCATCTCCCCAATAAAGAGTATATTCCTGGGCATCCAACCATTCAATTTCATCTGACTGTGCTCCTGCAACAACGCAGGAAATTAGTAATAGCACAGCCAGTCCAATGAACAGAACTATTCGCTGCCTCATGAAGTCATTACCTGTCTTTACGTCTGGATATGAAGTATACACCGAAAAGCGCCAGTATCATAAAACTTGCTTCAAATCCTGGCTCTACCCTGGTATCATCGATATTACTGCTATAGCTTGAATCCTGATTACTGCTACTTACCTGCTGGTCAGTATTATCTGAACTTCCTGAAGATGCACTCTCTGGATTTTCTGCCGACGGATCAATTACAGTGATTATTGCCATGTTGGATATTTTTTCACCCTTATATTCCTCAAAATCTATGAACGTTGCAGATGTTTCAGGAAACTTCAGTTCCCCCGGTTCATCCACCTGAACGACATAAGAATAAGAATAAGATTTTCCTTCTGCAACAACATCATGGAAACTCAGGTCACCACTTACAAATGTCACAGTATCGGGTATGGTTTCGGTAGTAGTTACACTGGCATCATTTGTACCCTGATTCTTTACTGTAACCTTTACAGTAACCTCATCACCAGGATTTGCAGTTGACGGACTCACAGCTTTAGTAAGAACAATATCAGGACCATCTATCTGGATACTAGCTTTTTCTGACGTGAATGTATATTCTTTTCCGTTAGGAGCAGTGAAAGTAGCAGTGGCTGCAGGAACTGAATACTTGCCGGTCTTTGTAGGCTTTAAAGTATATTCGAATACTTTTGCCTTGGTTTCCTTTGAATTGAAAGAAAGTGTAACTTCATTATCAACGTTATCCTGTATTTCAAGATCTTCAGTTTTTGGATTGGTAACAGACACCGAACTCAGGCTATAGATCCCATTGTTCCATATATTGACAGAAACATGAGCAGTCTCATCCATATATATCTCATCGGTTACCGTTTTTGTAATAACAAGTTCTACTGCCGGTTCTATAGTGATAGTTTCCGTTTCAGTATCTTCGAGTATTTCACCATTGATATCTTCAGATTTTGTTGTAACTGTAATATCTACATCCGTTTCTTCCCAGTAATGTGGAATTTCCAGTTCGATCTCTATGGGCTCCAGTATTTCATCCTCGTCTATGGAAATAAAATGATGACTGGACTTGCCGTCAACAAATTCCATCCCATTCACATCTATTTCTACATCCATATCGTATGCTTTAGCATCACCTTCGTTCTCGATATCAATTGTTGCGATTATGGTTTGATAAGAAACTGTTCGTGGATCATACGTATCCTTTTCAGGTTCAATTGAAATGTCCATTTCAGGTATGCCCCTTTCATAAACCTCTATAGCTGTTTTGGGGTTTTCCATATTTCCCGTCCATTCATCAATATTGAGAGTTACAGACTTTACTAAGATACGCAGATCATCTCCTTTTTCAGTGTCGAGGAATTCAAACCCTTCGCCTGCACGTGCAGGAGATTTCTTTTGTAGTTGACCATCGCGATAGATGCCGATACTTACAAAACCATCTTCATTGAAATCTTCAACTTTTATGGTGTAGTCATTTGACGTTAATGTGCCGCCCCAATTAAGGGTCCCACTTTCATCAGCACTATCACTCCATTCAATATCATCCAGCTCGTATGCCATTGCAGATGAACTGAACAAGATCAAAACAATAAACAACAGCGAGAAAATTTCTTTTGTTAACATAAAAATACCAGATATAGATTAAAGAAAATTATTTGTTTTTAGAGTACAAGGGCTTGAATCCTTGCAATTGGGAAGGTCGGTCAAGAGCTCTGGTCCTGGAAGTAGATTCTGGGAGATTCATACATGAAGGCTGGCTAATCATGCCAAAAGCATGATCATTGGTAACCAGAGAACTCCTGAAACCTGATTCAATTAATTTTTCCTGGTGATCTTTGTTGAAAGCATTATAATCAACTTTGGATTCATTACGCTTTTTTTGAGGTTCTTTTTTAGAAAGACCGGCGTTTATGTCCCTTTCTTTAGCTTTTATGCCGCCTTGTTTGCCTTTTGTATACTGTTCTTTGACCAGATTATCAAGTCCAGCCTCTTTGCCAAGATCATCAAGCATAGAATATCGTTCACTGACCCATCCAAGTTCAGAATGTTTATGGTACCCTACCTCAAATCCAAGATCATAGGCATTTTTAGAGAGTTCAGCTATCTCGGAATCAGTAAGCTGGGTTTTTTCTTCTTTTTTCGCAAAGAATCGTACCATTCGCAAACACCATCATTCAAGAAGATCAGTAACTACAAGTCCCGTGTCACCGAAATTTACGGAACGCATATTGCAATCATGCCGTGTGCCCCTCATTTTAATGACCTGTAGTGCACGAGTCATTGTTTTATCATAGAGGAAATTATGCATGAAAATTACTCCGTGGGCTGCAAACTGTTCTGTAGAGTAGGCACTCGGATCGGTCATTTCGGAAATGAGTATAGTAGTGCAACCAAGTTTCTTAAGATTCCTGATGAAACGGCTCATTTCTTTTTCCTGAAGGGACATATCCCGTGTAGTGAACCTTATTGCTGAGACGGAGTCTATGACCAGCCTTTTTACATCATATTCTGCTACATAGGCAGCTATTTCCCTGAATACCATAGCAGGGGAAGGAGCTTCATGTTCAGCTGAAGTTGCTGATACTTCATAGTCCGGTGTGATATATTCACTCATTTCATCCATGAAACCATATTCCATTCGTGGACCAAGATCCGCAAAAAGCAATTTTTTCATTTTAATTAGAGGTACTACACTAAGAGAATAGTTTGACATATCATCAATAATATTCTGCGGACTTTCGAGCAATGTCACATAAAGACCTACTTCTCCAAGAGCTGCACCATGTGCAAGGTACTGCACGGAAAAAGTCGTCTTCCCACTACCTGGTGGACCGCTTACCAGATAAACACGCTCTGCAAGTAAACCGCCTTGCACCATTTCGTCAAAACCTTCTATGCCTGTCTTTATCCTCATGAGCTATCCTCTATTATTTATTATCGTGATATAATATATTATTTATATATAAATATACATTGAACCTATTTGAATGCTTCGATTGTATAAAAATATTTAAAATAAAATTAAATAGATATTAGCGAGCAAGAATAAAAGCAATTATTTTCCGACAGGTTCAAATCGATTCAAAAGTAATCCTGTTCTATGCAACTAAAAGACATTGTACACGTTCTCGAACAAATTGCTCCTCCTGAGCTTGCTGAAGATTTTGATATTGGAAGAATAGGGCTTACACTGAACCTGGAAAATGATGTTTGCAAAATTGCTGTTGCCCTTGACCCCACAGAATATGTGCTTAACAGGGCTGCAAAGATAGGTGCAGACATACTTATCACACACCACACACTTATCTTCCACCCTATCAACTGCATTGACAAAAAACTGGCAGACAGCCTCAAAATAGCAATTGATAATGGAATCTCACTATATTCCATGCACACGAATTTTGATAAAGCGAAGGGCGGCATAAATGATGCTCTTGCAAACAGGCTGGGATTGGCTGATGTAAAGGAAATACCCATTGGAAGAATCGGAACAATTACTCCATGTTCAACGGAAACTTTTGTCAACCATGTTTCAAAGAGCCTTAACACACACATACAGTATACAGGCAACAAAGAAGAAATAAGGAAAGTGATGGTTTTCGGAGGCAGTGGTTTCAGGTCAGAGTATATTGAAACTGCAAGAGAATATGGCGCAGATGCTTACGTGTCATCAGAAATCAAACACGACATAATACGCTCTTTCAGTGATATGCTCCTTGTGGATGCAACACATTACGCTACAGAAAATCCAGGTATGCAGGACCTTTGTCCAAGACTTGCAGAAAAATTGAAACTCGATGTGGAATTCATAGACCATGACCCATTTATCAAAACCATTTAAAAAACTGTGATCACATGTCAACGGAAGATGAAAAAAAAGATAATGAGATCGATGAAGATGAACTCGATGAGTTATTTGAAAAACAAGTTCAGAAAAAAGGGGACCAAAAACACCGCGGATACGGTGATTATGAAAGAAGGAGAATATACAGGGGACCCGATGTCAGAAGGGACCCTGAATAAACCCTGATCTGACAAATCCTATTGTCGGTTATCGATAACCTGCTTACCACATCTCTCTGGAACTATTGTTAGTTCTCCACCTTCAAATTCATTCCTCAGTGGATCACTTTTAGCTATCCGGTCCAGAGTAACGGCTACAGCTGCAACTTCTGAATGAGGCTGGTTGCCAACTGCAACATTCCAGTCAGACATCTCATATATTTCGAAGGGGACCTTTTCCGCACCCACAACGATCATGAGTTTGTCGCATTGGCGAATCTCAGGAACAGCATCTGGCAGGTTTATCCCATACATGGATAGATGGCAGATCTTTCCGCCATCTTCTTTCCATTTCTTTATTTCAGACTTCCAGTTTACATCGTTCTTAACGTAGAAGTCACCGCCCCATCTTGTTGAAACATCATCGATGTTACCGGCAAGTTTCTTATCCTCGGATGCCAGAAGCATTCCTTCTGCACCAAAGGCCCTTGCTGTCAGACCCACATGGGTGGTTATCCTCTTATCTCTCTGGGGACGATGACCAAGTCTTAATATTACTATTTGTTCAGGCATATGTATCAGATTTCTGTAATATCCGCTACTTTCTCAAGAAGCATACCTTCAACGACTATTGGGATATCCTCTCTTGCACTCTTGATAGCTTCTGCAAGTTTTTCTTCTTTCTCAGCATAAATTGTCAGGACCGGCTGCCCTTCTTCGACAGACTCACCACGTTTTTTGTGTATCCTGACGCCGGCACCTTTATCGTTTGGTGCACCTGCCAGTCTTGCTATCTGAACTATGCGTTTGTTGTAAAATTCGAGAATATAACCGTTGGTAGGGGCTGTCAGGTCTGCAGTGAACTCACCGACCTTAATATCCTTGTGAGTTACATCAGGATTGCCGCCCTGTATCTCTATTATTTCCTTGAGTTTTGCCAGAGCTTTGCCATTTTTCAATGTCTCGATGGAAAGGTCACGACCCTGTCCTTTGGCAGCCACCCCGCCCATTTCAAGAAGCATGCCTGCAAGGACAGCGCTCTTTTCTATGAGACTGTTGGGACCTTCCATTGTTTCAAGGACTTTGAGAGCCTCTATAACCTCTAGTGCCGGGCCCACGGTTCTTCCTACGGGGGATGCACCGTAAGTTACTGCACAATCCACATCCATGCCCAAACGCTCACCAAGACTTATGAGGTCTCTGGCAAGCTTTCTTGCTGCCTTTACGTCAGGTAATTTAGTACCTGCACCGGTAGGAAGATCCATAACAACCTTCTGAGCGCCAACTGCACCTTTTTTAGCCATGATGGAAGCAAGCAACTGGCAGTGCGGGTCAATGGAAAGCGGATATTCTATCTTTATGAGCTTGTCATCAGCAGGTGCGATATTAGTAGCACCACCCCAGACAATGACACCGCCTACTTTTTCAGTCATCTCTTTTATCTGCTGGGCAGTGAACTCCACCGGAGCAAGTATCTCCATAAGATCTGCTGTGCCGCCAGCACCAGTTATTGCACGGGAACTGGTCTTTGGGATAAGTAGACCGTTAGCTGCAACAATTGGAACAATAAGCAGGGATATCTTGTTACCAGGCACACCACCTATTGAATGTTTGTCCATTATAGGAGAGGTGCTGAATTCTATACGCTCTCCGGTCTCTATCATTGCCTTTGTGAGCCATTCAGTCTCATCTTCACTCATATCCTTGATGTAAGTGGCAGTAAGGAAAGCTGCAAGTTCGATATCGTTGAGATTTTCCTCAACTATATCCTTTACAAGCTCATATATCTCATCCCTTTCAAGCTTGTGCCCATCCATCACTTTCCTGATGATATGGGTGGATGTTGGTTTTTCCGCAGGTTCAACTTCTACAGTTTCTGTCCATTCCCTCTGTAGCCGTTCCTGCACCTCGTGATACAGACCTACCATTCCCGGAGAGATCATGTCCTCTGTAAAATCAACAATAGCCGTAAGTGTCGTGTGGTTTTTTATCCTTACCCTGTCGCCCTCGTTAACGCCCAATTCCTTGGCGTCAATTGTATTCAACACTACTTTATATTTCCCGACTTTGATATCAATAGGCTGTACTTTTAGCTGCATTGTTCCACCTTTTATTCTTATACTGTCAAGAGCACTATCGGATAAATAGGTTTATGGTAAGTTTTGGAAAAATAGGGTAAGAATATCCGGAAAATTCCAGACATCTAACAGGATAGTAAATTAATCTTCAACAGGATGTGCTGTTTTGCAGTTTACAGACAGGCCACTCTTGCCAGTCAAGAAGTTCTTTGTTGTATGGGTAAGCCATTTCCAGTGTAATACTAGATGGATAACTGAGAATGCAACCATCAGGAGTCCTATCAGTTCATGCATATGAAGCAATCCCATGCCATCAAATCCCAGGAAACTTGCATCATGACTGCTAAACATCAGAACAATTCCTGTAACACTTACTATGACTGACTGTAGTAACAATGGTATATCTATGATGTAATTCAATGTGTTTTTCTTCATTTACCTGCTCCTTATAACTTTATTTTTACTCTTATTATCCCCTTTATCTTGCCGTTGTTTTATTCGGGATAATTGCTTGGTATAGAATTTGAATTTGTGATTGTTAGAAAGATCACATGTTGGTGTTACGATATGTTTGGTGGTTGGTGAGGGGTGGTACGTTAATGGTGGTTGGTGGTACGTAACATGTGATCTTACAATTTCCAGATTCTCAACTGCAAATATAAATATACTTACAAATAAAGGGATAAATAAAGCTTTAATTTGTAATCAAAAATGAATAAAGCTTTAAAAGCACATAAAAGTAATTAGACTTAATTATTATACCAATAAACCTCCTATAAAGTGTTGTTTAGAATATACATGAAAACAATAAACCTACCACTTCATTTAAAACCAATAAATAATTATACTGTTTTATGGACAACTTCATGCAGGCTGCAATAGATGAAGCACGCAAGGGAATGAACCACAATCATGGTGGGCCCTTTGGAGCTATTATTGTTAAGGACAAAAAAATAATATCAAGAGCCCATAATGAAGTTCTGGAAACAAAAGATCCCACAGCTCATGCCGAAGTTCTGGCAATCCGGCAGGCATCTGCTGCTCTGGAAAGATTTGACCTTTCGGACTGTGAGATATACACAAGTTCGCAGCCGTGTCCCATGTGTCTTGCAGCAATTTACTGGGCACGCATAAAGACCGTGTATTACGGCTCCGACAAAGATGATGTTGCTGCCATTGGTTTTGATGACAGTCTTCTTTATGAGTATATTCGGGGAGATAATCGGGATAGTGAATTGAAGCTGATTAATATTGAAAGGGATGAAGCCCTTAAGTTGCTCAGACAGTGGTCAGAGAAGGATGATAAACAGACTTACTGATATGAGTTTGCTTGAATTTAAATTTAGATTTAAGTTTAAATTCAAAGTAATCATAAATATCATCTACTCTATATATATGATGAGATATCATTTATCAGTCAGAAGTGAAAACTATCACATGGGAGGACAAAAGTGGATATAGAGCAATTCATACCAAGTATAATTTCGCTGATCGTAACAATTTCACTTGTCCTGCTATTTGATTTCCTGTTCAGGAAAAGAAAGTTATTTTCAAGGGAAAAGATGATACAGCAAATCATCTTTCTTTTAATCCTTGTCACTGGAATACTGTTCATCATTTTCACCCTTCCAATCACTGTAGAAGACAAAAACCTGATCCTTACCTTTGTAGGATTGGTAATTGGTGCAATCATCACATTTTCATCCACAACTTTTGTGACAAACGCCATGGCCGGCATCATGCTCAGGCTTATAAATCCCTTCAGAGTAGGGGACTACATCAAAATTGATGGTACTTTTGGAAGAGTAACCGAAATGTACTTCCTGCATACACAGGTGCAGTCCATGGACAGGGACCTCATAACCATCCCAAACATAAAACTGGTTTCTAACCCCCTGAAGACAATCAGATCATCTGGAACTATTATAACTACCACTGTATCACTGGGATACGACATATCCCGAAAGGACATAGAAAAGGGGCTCTTAAAAGCAGCTGAGATAACTGGTCTTGAAAATTCATTTGTTCATGTTGAAAAGCTTGGAGACTTTTCGATAACATATAAAGTTGGAGGACTGCTTAAGGATATCGAGAGTCTCATTACATCAAGGTCTGATTTTAAAAAGAACGTCATGGATACACTACATGATTCTGAAATAGAGATAGTGTCCCCCACTTACATGAACCAGAGACTATTCAGTGAAGACTATGTCTGCCTGCCACCAAAGGAAAACAATACTAAAGCAGTTGCAATTGAGCCAGAGGTCAAAACAGAAGAGATCATTTTTGATAAGGCTATCACAGCACAGATGCTTGACAGAATATACAGCACTACAGACGGGCTGGCTCCACGCAGAAAAGATATGGAAGAAAATATCAAGCAAATTGTGGACGAGAACGCCAGGAACGATATAAAAGAGCAACTTGCTCAGCTGGCTCTAAAAGAGGAAGATATAAAGCCTTTTGTACATGAGCTAAAAAGCCTTCCGGACATCACTGCCATGAGTGATGAAAACAAGGATGTGGACGTGGAAGGCATGCTAAATACAGAAAAAAACGTAGTTGAGCTTGCCGACCTTCACAGCAATGTGGAAAAAATGATTGAGGATATACTGAAAAAACAGCAATGATAAGATTTTTCTATATTATTACTGTTGGAGAATACAATGAAAATTGGCGTACTTGGTCCTAAAGGGACTTATACCGAAAAAGCTGCAAAACAGTGGATAGAAGAAAACAGTAGCAATGAAAAACATATTCTGGAATATTGTGCAGATATACAGGATGTATTCATTCTTCTGGAAAGCGAAGCATGTGATATCGGAGTAGTGCCCCTGGAAAATTCGATTGAAGGCTCCGTAGGAGTAACACTTGACCTGCTTCTTGAACATGACGTACATATTATTGGTGAGGCGATAGTCACCATAGAACACTGTTTACTGTCCAGGGGTAAAAAAGAAGATATCAGAATTATACTTTCACATCCACAGGGTTTGGGACAATGCCGCCAATTTTTAAAAGACCAATTTCCTGCCGTTGAGCTTAGAACCACAGGAAGTACATCCCACGCAGCAAAGCTTGCCACTGAGTTTGAAGAAATGGCAGCTATTGCATCACCAGAAACTGCTGGCATGTATGACCTTAATATTGTCATGCCAAATATCCAGGACAGGAAGCATAACCATACACGTTTTGTAGTGATTACAAGAAACAATGTTCCTGAAAGTGCTATAAAGCATACAGATGAACAAAAACAGGATCATCTATACAAAACATCTATAATAGTGTATCTTGACCGTGACCGTCCCGGTGCTCTTTATGCCATACTGGGCGAATTTGCCAGGGACGATATAAATTTGACAAGGATTGAATCGAGACCTTCTAAAAAAGTACTTGGTGATTATGTTTTCTACATTGATTTTGAGGGAAATATAGACGATACTATTATAAAACATGCAATGTTTAATATAAAGTCCAACGTAGCAATGTTAAAAATACTTGGATCATATCCAAAATTTGATTCTTATTGTGAATCAAATAAGATGGATAAGTAATCATTATCTACTGAATAAAATAAACGGTGCCACCATGGATATCAGGGATTTCGTAAAAAAACAGGAAGCTGCCCTAAAAAAATACCGCAGGGCCTATAAGCTAATAGATTTCCTGACAATTTCACTGGTGATTTTCACCCTGCTTTTCCTGCTAAGTATGGATAAAGCATTTGCCATGATGAGTACTTTTGAAGTAAGGGCAGGAACAGATTATGATTTCGCAGGTATAAGCATTGCATTTGAAACTGTCGCACTAGCACTTATTTCTGGATTTATGGCTTTGATATTGACCTTCCTGATACACAGACATGATGACAGGACCGGTATTTTACTGGTAGTAGAAGAAAAGTATCCAAACCTACAAGAAAAACTACGTACTGCATACGATAACAGGGATACTGACAACATAATCGTGAAGGACCTGCTAAATAAGGTAGCTTCAGGCATTTCAAAAGTTCAGTCTTCAGCTTTTCTAAGAAGAAGACGGCTTACAATGGGACTGGTGCTGATACTAATCTCTGCTTCAACACTTGGTTTCATCATGTCGAATGACATTCGTACGGGTGTTGGTCCGGATGATTTTAAAGATATTCTCGAAGATGCGGGACTCCTGCCAGATGATGACAACACATCTGATGACCTGTATGATATCGAGGACGAGACAAGTGATGGTGGCGCTTCGGACAATGAGGACCTGACCGGAGAGACTGCGATCATTGTTGTAGAGGGAACTGAAGTCGATCTGACACTTCCACCTGGAACAGGCGTAGGTTTTGGGAACCCGGAAGAGGGGGAAGAAGCTGATGAGGACTTTGACCAGTCATCACCCTACGAAATAAGTATCATTTCATCTCAGGCATATTATGAGGAGCTCCCTGAGGGCTATGAAAGTGTTATCAAATCTTATTTTGAAGAGATGGCTAAGAACTGAACATTACATTTATAATTTACATTCATAGGACAAAGATAAAGGAGATAATAAATGGCAAGCGACCTGAATTCAAGGGACCTGTCGCAAACATACAAAATGGCCGGCGATATGTTTGCAACGCTTTTCAACGAGGTTGGAAAGGTAGTTGTCGGCCAGCAAGCTTCAGTGGAACAGATCATAATTTCAATATTATGCAACGGGCATGCACTGATAGAAAGTAACCCGGGTCTTGGAAAAACACTGACAATTTCAACCATTTCAAAATCAATGGATCTGAATTTCAGCAGGATACAGTGTACTCCAGACCTGATGCCTGCTGATATCACTGGAACGCATATCATTGAAGAAACAGATGGACACAAAGAATTCAAGTTTGAACCAGGACCAATATTTGCTAATATCGTACTGGCCGATGAGATCAACCGTGCATCTCCAAAGACACAGTCCGCACTACTTGAGGCAATGCAGGAGAAACAGATAACCGTTGGTAATGATACATTTATTCTTGAACAGCCTTTTTTCATCCTGGCAACCCAGAACCCAATTGAGATGGAAGGAACATTCCCTCTACCTGAAGCACAGCTTGACAGATTCCTGCTTAAGATCCTCGTGGATTATCCGAACTACGAAGATGAGATAGAGATCGTTAACCGGTACACAAAGTCCATCATGCCCTCTGTTGGCAAGGTGGTCAATAAGAATACACTTCTTGACCTGCAGAAACTAACAAGAGATGTGCCAATTGCAGATGATATAAAGAACCGGGCCATTAAGATCGTCATTTCGACACGTATCAAAAGCGAGTTCATCGAATATGGTGCATCTCCCAGAGCTTCAATAGGAATTATACTTGCAGCAAAAGCAAGGGCTTTGATAAAAGGACGCAACTTTGTCAGCGCAGAGGATATTGATGCCATGGCATACCCAGTGCTCAGGCACAGGATAATCCTCACCTTTGAAGCAGAAAGAAGAGGAATAAGCACTGACCAGGTTATCAAAAGCTTGCTTGAGAAAATAAAGTAAGCTAGCTTTGGCAGGAAACTCAGGCAGAGAACTGGCTATGAGCGACAAGAGACATACCATAGATGTTGATTTTTTCAGACAACTTGACCGTTTTACCTTCATGGTAAGAAAAAGAGTGTCAACTGCGTATGCAGGTAGCAGACGCTCTATACATAGCGGTAGAGGTCTGGATACTGTTGGCTACAGGGAATACAATCGAGGCGATGAGCTCAAAGCAGTGGACTGGAAAGCTTATGCCAGATCTGAGAAACTCTACATACGCCAGTTCGAAGAAGATAAATCCCTGACAACACACATATTGCTGGATTCCAGTAAGAGCATGGACTATACTGCCGGAGATTCTCCAAGCAAGTTCGAGTATGCTACAATGCTTGCAGCAGGCTTTGCTTACCTGGTTACCAAGGATAACGATAAGTTTGCGATATCAACCTTTGCTGAGAATGTGGACATTACAAAACCCAGGAGAGGAAGAAAATACCTGTTACGTGCCATCGAGCGGCTCGAAACATCTAAAGCTGGTGGAAAAACAGCCATTGATGAATGTACGATCCTATACGGGAAAGCCATCCATTCACGCTCACTGGTAATCATTATCTCTGATTTTCTCCAGGACCCTAAAGAGATCGAATCTGCAATCTACCGTTTTTCAGATCACGACCTGATGCTTATCCAGGTTCTTGACAGGACAGAAAGCGCCCTTACCATTCATGGCCACAGCCGGCTCGTAGACCTCGAATCCGGAGTTAAGCTTGACACATATATAAGCGAAGACCTGAAAACTGAGTATCAGGAAAAACTCACAAGCCACATAAACCAGATCAAGGATACCTGTGGCAAGGTTGGTGCCGAATTTTACACTTTCACAACCGATATCCCGATATTTGACGCATTCTTCCATACCATTAGCAGGAGAAGACTGTAATGCCTTATGATAATCCTCTTGCACTGGGAGCACTTGCAAGTATCATACCACTGATACTGCTCTATCTTCTCAGACCAAAACCACTACAGGTCCAGATCCCATCCCTTATGTTCCTCATGGATATAAAGGAAGAGAAAAAACGTTTCTATACATCCATTACAAAACTCATAAAGGACCCGCTTTTCCTTATACAGTTACTTGTATTGATACTGCTTGCACTGGCTGCAGCATCGCCTTACCTTGAAACACAAGAGGCACTTAGCGGCGAACACACTGTGCTTATCATAGATGCATCCGCAAGTATGCAGACTGACAACAGGTTCAGCGAGGCAATAGCAAAAGCTGAAGGTTACGTGAGCAAGAAGAACAGCATCATACTTGCACAGAGCATTCCTGTTACAATACTTGAAAGTGAAAGTTCACAGGCAACCTATGACACACTTGACACACTTAAAGCAAAAGCAACTGTTGCCGACCTTTCAAGTGCCATTTCAACTGGCATGAGATTACTTTCAGATGAAGGAGGCAACATTGTCGTAGTATCCGATTTTACTAACTGGAACGGTGATGACCCGGTCAATGCTATGAATCTGGCAGAATCATACGGGCTTACTGTGCAGTTTGTCTCTGTTGGCAGAGAAACTGATAACGTAGGGTTCATTCAGGGTAGCATTGAGGCCGTAGATAATAGTTATACATATACGGGTGTTGTTAAGAATTATATGAACAGCAGGCAGGTCGTTGATCTTGAAATTCAGAATCTTGACAATGGCAAAAACAATGATGTTTCACTTAATATCCCTGCACACTCCACAAAACAATTCCAGCTAACAAATCTTGGAACAGGCATTACGGAAGTTGAAATAGCAGATGATGACAGCCTCATGGCCGATAACACCGCTTACATATCCATACCGAGGATATCTGACAGACAGCTACTCTTTGTAACAGATGTCGATAATCTTCCCTCACAGGTAGCACTCTCGTTGATACCGAACATTAAGCTCAACCAGATTGAAGGCGTGCCTGAAGACCTGTCCAAATACAGCATGGTAGTAATTGCCAATAAGGAAAGGTCGCTCGCAAGTAATGAGATAACAACCCTTGATAACTTCCTTAGTGGAGGAGGAAGAGCTGTTTTCATTGCAAGTGAAGCGCTTTCATCTCAAAATGCTAAAATTGAATTGCAGGAAATCCTTCCTGTAATACCTGGTTCCATAGAAGATACAGATTATGGCGTAGCCCTTGAAGTTTTTCAGGAAACGCGACTTAGCGAGGATATGAAATACGAGGAAGTTGCCATGTATCGTTTCCTTAATGTCAGTTCAAGGATCGAATCCACTACTCTTGTAGCTACTGAGGATAATATACCTATGTTAGCATACGGTTCTGTCGGCGATGGAACCGTTGTTTACCTTGGCATTAATGATAACACAGGCGAAGACGCCTGGAATAATTTCCATAATAAACCGGAGTATCCAGTGTTCTGGTTCAAGCTGGCAGGATGGCTTGGAGGAACCGGCAGTGTACAGGACTACAATCTAAATACAGGAACCATCTCAGCACTGGCGAAAGAACAGGACATCCAAACCCCAGGTGGCACTCAGACCGTTAGCCGTGTTCTTTATGATGAGACCGGCATCTATCAGGTAGCAGGAAAGGAAATCGCAGTTAACCTGTATAATGACAGGGAATCTGACACCACTATTGAAGAAGATGTTATAGAACGCTCACAGGTACAGGAAGGACCTGAAATAGTGCGTGCCAGCTCTTATACTGCAAAGAACTATCTGGACATTTACATGATAATAATTGTTTTCATCCTGGTTGTACTTGAACTACTTATAATAAGAAAGAGAGGTGAGCTCTGATGGTCAGGCTCGAGAATCCGGAGATGCTCTGGCTGATTATCCCTGCCCTTGTTGCAGGTTTCTATCTCCTGAAAAAAGGAACAAAGAAAGGACTTATTATCTCACGTATAGTTGTTGCCATACTACTCATAGTTGCTCTTGCATCACCTTTTACACTTGTACCCAGAGTAACGACAGATGACAATCCAGACCTTGTGATAATCTCGGATGAAACTGCCAGCATGGAGCTATTCGAAAACGGTACGGCAGCTGAGCTATATGAAGCTCTGAGCGCCAGAACATCTGCATCAATTGTCCGGCTCTCAGGAGATAATACTGCTCTTGGAGATGCCATTATGCAGTATTCCACCGGAGATAACCAGATAGTGTTGGTCACTGACGGTAACAGTAACACAGGCGAAGAACTGGAAGATGCACTGCAATTTGCAAAGGAAACTGGAACTACTGTTTACTATGTCCAGCCTGACTTGGAAGAGAATGACCTGACTGTGCAAATTGAAGGCGATAAGACTATAATTCTAAAGAACGAGAACCAGTTCAACATCGTAGTCTCCCAGGCAGTGGACCAGGAAATATCATACAGTTATGAGCTCTATAGTGATGATACCCTGATCAGAAGTGGCAGAGTTACACAAACCGACCGTGATAAAACTATACCTGTGACACAGGTGAAATTCTCCAAACTGGGTGCACACACGTTAAAAGCTATTATCATACCTTCCGGTTCTGACGTTGACACAATCAATAATCAATATTACAAATCTGTATATGTTGTCCCGAAACCCACCATTCGCACCATCGGTCTTGAGACAAGCTCTCCACTTGCAGATATATTACTAAATCTCTACGATGTCTCAACTTCCGGAGAACTTGATAATATCGATGATAAGAAAGCAATAATTCTCGATAACACTCACGCTAACACATTCACTGAATCCGAGGTTGGAGAACTAAAAGACTACCTCAATGAAGGAAGAGGTATTGTTGTGGTAGGAGGAGAACGCTCCTATAATTATGGAGATTATCTCGACTCACCCGTAGAAGAAATATTACCAGTGCTCTCAAAACCTACGGATTGGAGCGGTGGAAGAAATATTGTATTGGTATTGGATATATCCCAGAGTACAGCCGCCCACGGAACAATTGCAGACATTTTGGGAAACGCCATCAATATACTGCATAATGAAAATCTGAGAGATGCGTACCTTGGAGTCATTGCTTTTGGTAGTGAAGGTATGGATGTATCAGGTGGACTAAAGTTTCTTGGAACAGCTTCGAACCTGGAATTTCTGGAATCCGAGATGAAAACACTTACACCAGGAAGTACAAGTGAAACATCACTTAACGAAGGACTTGCAATTGCTCAGCAATGGCTGGAAAACGAAGTTGGAGAACTTGAGATCATAATCATTTCAGATGGTGGTATTGAGCAGACATACGATGAGAGTCTGGTAATCGCAGAAGATATAGTTGATAATGGTGTGAATCTTTATTATGTGCATATCAGATCAAGCGCACCTTCCCAGAGAGATGCCTACGGCAATATATTTGCAGAAACTTTGATGAGTGAAGTGGGAGGAGTTTATTTCCACATCAATGAAGGAGAAAGGGCAAATATAGAATTTGAAGACCTTCAGGAAACTCAGGATGAAGAAACGGCTGATATTGGAACATATCCCCTTATTGAGCTTAACACCAAACATTTCATTACCAGAGATATCGAAGTAAATGGCAGTATCACAGGGTACAATGATGTCACTCCAAAAGCCGGAGCTGACAGGCTTATTATTACAAGTACCGGAAAGCCGGTGCTGACCACATGGAGATACGGGCTTGGAAGAGTTGCTGCCCTGTCAACCGACAACGGACAGGGAGGGGACAATATGTGGGCCACACAGTTGTACTCGGATAACAATTCAAAGCTTATGTCCTCAACTGTTAACTGGGCAATCGGTAATCCAAGGGAAGAGACCGGAGCTGTTGTAGATGCACCGGACACATGGTACGGTACGCCGGTGACCATCGAGCTGACAATGTATGATGAAGGTATTCCCACCCTGAAGCTGGACGGTGATGCACTTGACCTCTCACTTACAGGGAATAATGTATATGAAGCCGTTATCGACCCAAGCCCAATTGGTCTCCATGACCTTTCCGGATATCCTGTGGCAGTGAACTATGCACTTGAATACCGTGATGTAGGACTGAACGAAGACCTCCCCGCACTTATCAAAGCATATGGAGGAAACACCTTTTCTCCAAACGAGGCAAGAGCTAACCTGCTCGAAGAAGCACAGGGTAACTCTGAAAAACTGGTACGTGACAATGTAAGCCAGAAGATATACTTCCTGCTGGCAGCTCTTATTATTTTCCTTGGAGAAGTTATATTAAGGAGAATAAAAGAGATCAAGGAAATGAAGAAACTCCAACAACAGGAAAGTGATGCATGATGCTGTGCATTTTGCGTTGAAATGAAGGAGGGTCATAGTGCAAATTGACCCCCCATCCAAAAAACTTATCTTGATATGGCCGCACAAATTTTACTTTTTTATGTTGAATTTATAGCTATTGACACCTAGATTTATTAGTTATTAAGCCAAATAATGTTTTGAGTAACAATTACGGAATAAATTAGACAATAATTTAGCAATTTGAGATTACTGTCAAACTGCAAATTAAAAGTGGTGGTTTTAAGGGTTTTGACTTCATAGTTTGTCAAAATTTGCTTGGAAGTGGGGAATCAAATGAAAGATGATCAGGTTATTAAAATATTGTTTGTTGAAGACATACCTGAAGATCTGGAATTAGCTAAGAGGAAAATAAAAGATAATGGAATCCGATTTGAACCGTACTTAGCACAGAACGAAGCTGAATTCTTACAAGGTTTATATGAATTCAAACCGGATATTATAATCTCTGATTATTTACTTCCTGAATTTGATGGGATGAGGGCACTTGAATACTCGCTCACATATGATAACACTGTTCCATTCATAATTCTAACGGGATTCATAAATGAAGAGATTGCCGTGGATAGCATAAAAGCAGGAGCAACTGATTACGTACTAAAAGAGCGCATCAACAGACTGCCCATTGCAATAAAAGAAGCCATAAAGAAAAAAAATGTGCTCCTTGAAAATAAACATGCAACTGAATCTCTGGAATTTATGTCGAAGATAATTGAGCAATCTCCCTATTCAATTATTTCGACTGATATGGAATGGATCATAACAAGCTGGAACAAAGGTTCAGAAATAATCTTTGGATATACTTCAGAAGAAGTTTTGGGTAAGCATATATCTCTTTTGGTTTATCACGATGTAGACCTTGAAGTTCTGGGAAAGAACATGAAAAAGCATATTCTTTCAAAAGGGCATCACCAAACACAGGTCCGTTTAAAGCGTAAAAATGGAGAATTGTTCATTGGCTCGTTATTCCTCTGGTTAATTAAAGATAAAAGCGGTCAGTTTACAGGAATAGTCGGGTACATGCTTGACATTACTAAAAGAGTAAAAGCTGAAGAAGGACTTAGAATAAAAGATCAGGCAATAGAAGCTAATATAGATGGTATGGCACTTCTGAAACTTGATGGCAGAATCAGTTATGTAAACAACGCTACTTTAAAAATGTGGGGATATGGGAGCAAGGAAGAAGTAATTGGAAAAAAAGTAGAGGAATTCTTTGATACTCAGTACGATAGAACTGAAATATTGGAAATAATAAAACATCCGGGATTTAAGAGTGAGCGTCGGGCCCTTAGAAAAGATGGTACTGTATTTCCTGCATGGGTATCTACGACCATCATTAAAGACCTTGCAGGCAAACCGGTTGCATACATGGGTTCTATTATAGATGTTAGCGAGAAAAAGAGAGCTGAAGAAGCACTAATAGAAAGCGAAAAAAAGTACAGGCTTCTTGCTGAAAACACCCTGGATTGCATATGGTTAATGGATATGAACCTGGTTTTTACATATGTTAACCCCTCGATTCAATCCATGTTCGGTTATTTACCAGAAGAATGGATCGGCTCAAAATTAAGTGACCATTGTGATGAAGAGAATTTCACAATCATGATGAATTACATGAAAAAAGGATTTGAAGGTGCTCCCAATGCTCCCGGAATTGTCTTTCAGGTCGAAATGTTGAAAAAAAATGAGGAGAAGATACCTGTTGAGATTCTTGGGAAAATCGTTCGTGGAGATGATGGAGCCCCTATTGCGATCAACGGAACCACAAGGGATATTACCGGGAGAATTGTCGCAGAAGAGGCACTCAAAGAAAGTGAGGAAAGACTTAAACTTGCAATGATGGTTTCAGAACATGGTTTTTGGGAATGGGACCTGAACCATGATGAGTTTTTTTTCAGTCCAGGATTATATGCAATGTTAGGCTACAAAGACTCATCGATGAGTCCGGAAAAATGGAGTGAATTAATGCACCCGGATGATCAGAAGAATATCATTCCAAAGATCATAAAATCTGTGAACGATGGTCAAAATTTCACTTTTGAGATACGTATGCTTTCAGGCTCAGGGAAATGGAGATGGGTACTGGCCAAAGGAGCCACATTCAATGGAAAAAGTGGAACCAATAGAGTCATCGGTACTCTTGTTGATATTACTGAAAGGAAGAAGACTGAGGAGCAGATGCTACTGGCAAGGATAGCTGCTGAAGAGGCAAACCTCTGTAAAAATGGTCTTCTGACTAACATGAATCACGAGTTAAGAACTCCTCTTAATTCTGTGATAGGATATTCAGATGTCCTTATAGACCAAGACATCAAAGGACTTGATGATAAACAGAAAAGATACCTGCAAAGCATCAACGATGCCGGATACAAACTACTGGACCTCATTAACAATGTGCTGGACCTGGCGCAAATAGAAGCTGAGGGGATGGGACTCAAGTTTTCAGCCTTTGACCCGGTTAAGTATGTCAAGGAAGTAATTAGAAGTACAAAAATACTGGCCACAAAAAAAAAGATAAATATCACTGTCAACATTGACGAAAGTACCACTGAAATAACTGCAGACGTTGATAAGTTTAAAGAAATACTTCATAATCTGGTAGAGAATGCTTTGAAGTTCACACCTGAAAAAGGAAACGTTATCGTAAATGTAAAGGTGGAAAATGAAGAAATTGAAGTATCCGTAGAAGACACCGGAATTGGAATTGCAGAAGAAGATAGAGAACGGATCTTCAATCCCTTTATACAGGTGGATAGCTCCAACACCAAAAAATACGGAGGAGCCGGTCTTGGACTCGTACTTGTAAAAGAATACCTGAAAATGCAAAGTGGAAATATATGGGTGGAAGGCGAACCGGGAAATGGCAGCAAATTCACTTTTCGAATCCCTGTTTATCCCAGGGAAAGAACTACCAATATACAACAACAGTAAGAGAGTATCAATTGACGGTTTTGATGTTTTCTAATTGTAAAAGGAGTTAACAATATGAAAGTAAGCATCATAGGCGGAGCAACAGACAGTGGAAAGACAACAATGGTCCTTGATCTCGCAAAATACCTGAATTCGAAGGGAGAGAAAATAGGAGTTATTGTACAGGAAACCGGGGAAGTGGACTATGATGAAAAAACGCTTGATAGACTGGGAATTAAGACAAAGGAAGTCAACAGTGTTTGTATCCCTTGCTCTCTTGATACGGACATCAGAAGTAACTTACTGATACTACAGGAGGAATTCAGTCCTGATACGGTTTTCATTGAAACTGAAGAAACTGTGCTTCCGCATAAACTAAAAGCAGACCTTGAAAGAATGGCACTTCCAAATACTGAGCTGCTTCCAAGTATAGTGCTTATCAATTCAACTGGATTTGAAATACAAGTGGATCAGCTTATCGAGTATTCAAAAAAACAGGTACAAGGTGCAGAAATAGTATGCATCAACAAGATAGAGATTGACACAAAGGAACATATGGCTGGTGTGAATAAACTTGTACAAGAGCTGAATTCAACTGCAAAGATACTTAAAAGCCCAAAAGTCAGGGAAGACACATTTATGGAAATGCTGCTAACTTAGTTCCTTTGCATAGGAAAAGAAAATAGTATCGCATCATTATTTTAGTTCATAGATTCTGGCTTTTTTTCTTTTTAGTCCTTTTTCTTTATTCAGTTTATGAAAGTGGGTTTCTCTTTTACCCGGAATACTAAAAAAACAAATCTAAACTACAAAATGCCCATATTAATAACTATAGGTTATATTTTTCATAAAATTTATGCAAAATTATATATAAAACGATGACCATTAGGTAATATCACAACAAAATTGTGCATGAGAGAATACAAGAGGAAACAATATGGACAAGAAGAAATTTGGATTCAACACATTGGCCTTGCATGCAGGACAGGAACCAGATCCTGTAACAGGGTCACGTGCCGTACCAATCTACCAGACAACATCATATAAGTTCAAGGATTCGGAACATGCAGCCAACCTTTTCGGGCTGAAAGAGTTTGGCAATATTTACACCAGACTCATGAACCCTACAACCGATGTCCTTGAGAAAAGGGTCGCTGCAATTGAAGGAGGCACTGGTGCACTTGCTGTTTCTTCTGGAATGTCCGCTATTACTCTTGCAACACTTGGGGTTACAGGACTGGGAGACGAGATCGTTGCAGCTGACAATCTCTATGGAGGAACATACCAATTATTCAATAACACCTTCCCGGAACTTGGAAGAAAAGTACATTTTGTGGACTCTACAAAACCGGAAGAATTCAAAAAAGCCATCACTCCAAAAACAAAAGCTATCTACACCGAAATAATTGGAAATCCAAAACTTGACGTACCAGACCTTGAAGAGATAGCAAAGATAGCACACGATGCCGACATACCGTTGATAGTTGACAATACGGTGGGAATTGGAATCACCAGACCAATTGATCTTGGGGCTGATGTCGTTGTACTTTCGGCAACCAAATTCCTTGGAGGACATGGTACTTCAGTTGGTGGTCTGATCGTGGATTCGGGGAAGTTCAACTGGGGCAACGGGAAATTCCCCGGACTGACGGAACCTGATCCTGGATACCACGGACTGAAATACTGGGAAACATTCGGCGATTTCCCGGAACTTGGAAACATTGCTTTCATAATCAAAATGAGAGTACATCTTCTTCGTGATCTTGGACCTGCACTGAGTCCCTTCAATTCATTCCTCTTCCTGCAGGGACTGGAAACACTGCCCCTGAGGGTTGAAAGACACAGCAGCAATGCGCTGAAGGTAGCAGAATTCCTTAATGAGCATCCTGATGTTGAATGGGTGAACTATCCTGGGCTTAAGGACCATCCAAGCCATGAACTTGCCACTAAATACCTTAACGGAAAATATGGAGCAATTCTCGGGTTTGGAATAAAGGGCGGTCTGGAAGCCGGAAAAAAGTTCATTGACAGTGTTGAACTCCTCTCGCATCTGGCAAACATCGGTGATGCAAAGACACTGGTGATACATCCAGCTTCAACTACACATCAGCAACTGAAAGCCGATGAGAGAAAATCCACAGGTGTGACCGATGATTTCATTAGGATGTCAGTGGGACTTGAAGATGTGGAAGACATTATAGCTGACATAGATCAGGCACTGAAAAGGTCGCAGGGACTATGAAAAAGAGAATATAGGCATTGTTGAAACTCAGGTTTTCAACTTGCCTGATGAATTTGTGCTGGAAAATGGTGAAAAACTCCGGGATGTGCGTCTGGCCTATGAGACCTACGGAAAGCTGAACCATGAAAAAAGTAATGCCATCCTCATCTGCCATGCACTCACAGGAGATGCACATGCAGCAGGATTGCATAAAGGTGATAGTAAATCAGGTTGGTGGGATATACTCATCGGACCGGGAAAGGTCATTGATACGAACAGATATTTTGTAATCTGTTCCAATGTACTCGGGGGATGTAAAGGCTCAACAGGACCCTCGTCCATTAATCCTAAAACTGGCAGGCAATATGGCAAGGAATTCCCGTTCATCACAATTACCGACATGGTGAAAGCACAGAAAGAGCTCGTTGAGCATTTTGGAATACAAAAGCTCTTTGCAGTTATTGGCGGATCAATGGGAGGAGTACAGGTATTCCAGTGGACAGTTCTATATCCAGACTATGTGACAAAAGCAATAGCCATTGCAACCACAGCTCGTTCATCACCTCAACAGATAGCGTTCAACGAAGTTGCCAGGATAGCCATACTATCCGATCCCAAATGGAATAACGGAAACTACTACGACGGACCTGCACCCACACATGGATTGGCACTTGCAAGGATGATAGGGCACATAACATACCTCAGCGATGACGCCATGCACCAGAAATTCGGAAGGAAGCTTCAGGATAAGGAAGAATACGATTACAAGCTTGGTTTTGATTTTGAGGTTGAGAGTTACCTGCATTATCAAGGGCAGTCGTTTACAAGACGCTTTGATGCAAATTCCTATCTTTACATAACCAAAGCACTGGATTACTTCGACCTGTCCAAAAAAGGTTCCCTGATAGAGGGAATGAAAGTGGCAAAGGCAAAGTTCCTTGTTGTTGCCGTTAGTTCTGACTGGCTGTATCCACCATACCAGTCCAGGGAGATCGTATCTGCATTAAGTGCAAATGACCTGGACGTGACTTACAGGGAGATCGAATCCAATTACGGACATGATGCATTCCTTCTGGAATCCGGACAATTAGGTTATCTGATAGGTAATTTCCTTTCACACACCATTGTTTCCGATGTTATGAAAACGGATATCGTTTCAATAAGAGAGGGTATCAGCATTGAAGAAACTGCACGGGTGATGTTTGAAAAAGGAATAACCCACCTGCCTGTGGTTAATGAAAATGATGAACTTGCAGGAATTGTCACCTCATGGGATATATCCAAAGCAGTGGCATTGAAATGCAAGACACTTAGCGGAATAATGACAAAGAAGGTCCTCACAGCAAAAGGGACTGAAGATATTGAAAGTACTGCAAAGAAGATGGAACAGAATAATATTTCCGCCCTCCCGGTAGTCGATGATGAGAACAGGATAATTGGAATCATTGGAAGCGAAGAGATTAACAGGCTGATAGGCGGATACAGGTAATTTTCGTTTCAACTCTTTTTTTAGTACTTCTGTTTTTTTGCAGTTATGAGCAGTACTCAAAACCCTTTATATACAGCTGATGCTTTAGTACAGTACTGTCGAATAACAGAGGTATTATATGGTTGACTTTGCCTGTAAAGAGTTTGAAATTGAAGCTGTAATCAAATGTGGTCTGAACCTTACAAAAGCCGAAATTCAGATATTGAAATATTTCCTGCAATACGGCCAGAACTGGCTTACAACAGAGAGCATAGCTGAAGAACTTGAACTTAATCTGTCAACTGTCCAGCGAAGTGTAAAGAAACTCTATGAAAGAAAGATACTCATTCGCTCCCAGAACAACATGGACGGCGGTGGATACTTCTTTGTATACAAGATACGCAGCAAGAAAGAGATTCATGAACTTATCATGGAGATCGTGAACAGCTGGGTCAAAAGAGTTGACAGTGCACTCCAGTCATGGGCAGATGAAAACCAGTGAATCAATTGAATTTCACATATTAATAACGATTTCAATTAATCAACTTAAAAACGTCATCAACAAAGGGTGAAAAAAGTGCTAAAAATTACTCCATATCTTGGAATACTAGTCATTATCGTCTCCATTGGAGGACTGTGGTTCCCGCTACTGGGATACTTCCTGATGCTTGTGTTTGCTACACTACTGATAACAAGCTACTTCAGAGGAAGATGGTTCTGTGGAAATCTCTGTCCCAGAGGAAGTTTTAACGATTTCCTGGTCGGCAAAATAACACGCAACAAGAAGATACCAAAAATTCTCAGAAGTTTCTGGATCAGGGTCCCATTGTTCCTTATGATGATGGGGTTCATGGGTTACAGACTGCTCAGCACACAGGGTCTTATCAACCAGATAGGCATGGTTTTCGTAATCATGTGTCTTGTTACAACAACCATTGCACTAGTTGCTGGCACCACTGTCAGTCCACGTACCTGGTGTACATTCTGCCCAATGGGAACAGTACAGAACTTCATCGGGGGTCACAAGTACCAGTTGCAACTAGATGAATCAAAGTGTATCAGCTGTAAAAAGTGTGATAAGAGTTGTCCTATGCAGCTTGAAGTCCATAACAACAGCAAGAAGCCGGACTGTATCAAGTGCGGAAGATGCATAACTGCATGTCCCACAAAAGCACTTTCATTTGAAGCCTGAACTTAAGTTTCAGGCACTATTTTCTATTTTCATTTTTAGCAAACAGCCCTGTAGAATCCTTCTAATTGAAACTTTGAACTCAGCATTTTTCAATAACTGAACTATTAAAATAGTCCTCAGAATGGCAGCGAAGGAACGTGCCGCATGTGGCGGATGGTTGCACTGTTTTTTTGTTAATGACCTTTTGTAGAACTATCAGAAACACAAGACAAGGGAACAACAAACTTTATTGATCAGAAGTCAGGAATAGCTAAGAACATCCCGGAGGGCTCCGGCGAAGCCGGCACGGTCCGAAAAGATAAAAAGAATAAGGTTCTAAACTTTTTTCCTTCATACCGATAATTAAAAGCCGTGATGTTCCTCATAAAATTGACAACCTGCAACCGTTTTTCCAGATAATCATTCTGTCCACTTATCCCAATTCACCACTGTCCTCACAGATACAGAACTCACAGAATGAGATATTGGTCTCTGCTTGCTTGTCCTTGACAGGACAATAATAATGCATCTCTTTCTGAGTGATCCTCTGACCACCCGGAAAGACCATCCCGACAGGATGTAGTGGCTCTTTCACTATGAAGACCAGATATGCAAGTACAAGACTGGTAAACCTACTCAGAGCTTCTCTTTTTCGATCTTCATAGTCATTTTTCTCCTTTATGCTATCAAGAAGTGAACCATAATCCTCTGAATCAATCTCTTCTTCAGTCTGAATCTGGTCATGTATTTTCAACCTGAGGAAGTTCTCGTAAAGGAAAGTGAAGTAGTCGGATGAATAGATCGTCTTGTAAGGTTCAGGGACGTGTTCTACAGCCTCCATAATAGCGGCTCTGGCAAGGCTCAGATCTTCATTGGAGATATAGCAGGCTTCTTTTTTAAGAGCGCTTAGGAGTTCTGATCTGTCCATGTTCTTAGAGCTAGATCCTCGGTGAAAGTACATAAGTGTTTTTTCAATGTAGGGAACGGAACGAGAATAAAATCAATCCTAATTTAACGTTATACAGAACCCCCCATATGAGTAACAAATATAACCTTTATATGCATGTCTATCAATGTCATACCTAACAATTTCTAAAAGGAACTATACATAATCCCTGCCATACCCGCATAAAAAACAACAAAAAAGGACAATCAAAATGAATCCCGGAAAGAAAAGGCGTGACTACAACGATATTGAATCAACCTTTCTCTACAGAAAAAACATTATCATCAGGGATCATGCTGCCAAACTAGACATATTCCAGGATTCGATCGAATTGTTGTTCTACCTTACAACGATCCTGAATGCCGGATTTCTTGATGAGTTCAAAAGAACAGGTAAACGTCCTGAAGGTCCCAGGTCCATTGTACCTGTGCTGTTCGAGCGAAATAACCACAATCTGATCGCAGCCTACAAATTAGCATGCATCGGCCTGAACAATCCTGCTTATCTGAACCTGAGAACCGTTTTTGAAGGGATAACACAGATGTATCTACTTCACCTGAGCGACAGGGAGGCATACATTTTCTATAAACAGCAGCTGGGCACTCTTACCGAAGACGAGGAAAGAGAGATGAAGAACAGGCATCATTGGCTCAGGCCTTCCAGGATACGTGAGATCCTGTACTCAGGAGGCAAGAAAGAACAACTTGATGACTTTTATATACTTATCTCCAATGCGGCCCACCCCGGCATAAAAAGAGCAATGGGTGATTTCGATTACCGTGAAGAAGTAACGATTGACGTGCTATCCATTTCTCTGGCTCTGGCGGCTGCCAGCCTTATGACCGTCAGGGACATCTATCCTGCCATGATCGGTGAAGAAGAAGCAGAAGAGATCGATGACATACTGGAAAGGGTGGCACGGGAATTGAATGGACCAGTGATGGATATCAGTCCGAATCATCCGGGTTTGAAAAGGGATTCTTAAGCTCTTTTACTTGATTTCAATACTTGTGCCCTGATTTATCCATATTTCCAATCTGAAACAAACACAATCAGACTATTTGTGTTTTCTTTTTTACCAAAGAGTTCAATGACCCAACAAAACATTTAATCCATAAAACATAATTCTTTATTGGGATTAATTCATAAAAGGGGAGTATAGTATGAAATCACAGTTTGAACTTTTGTTAAAATTGCTTATTATTATCTTTGTGCTTAGCTATCCTGCATCAGCTTTCACGACCATTGAAGGTGTGGATACAATAATCATAGACGATGTTATAGAAGACGATGTGGTTGTCGCTGGCAATAATATCATTATCAGAGGAACAGTTATCGGAGACGTTGTAGCTGCCGGTGGCCAGGTGGATGTCCAGGGAAATATCACACAGGACCTGATAGTTGCTGCAGGGGACGTTACGATATCAGGTAATGTTGGTGATGATGTCAGAGTTGCAGCCGGAACATTGACGATCACTGGAACCGTTCAGGATGACCTTATATCGCTTTCAGGTGACACAAAAATATCCAATACCGGCTCCATTGGTGGTGACCTTACATCTGCAACAGGTCAGTTAAGCCTCCTTGGAGATGTGGGTGGAAATGTCACAGGGTCAGGTGGTGAAGTTACACTCGGTGGTGCAGTTGGAGGAAATGTTGACCTGAATACAGGACAACTTGTAGTACTGCCAGATGCATACATCACTGGCGACCTTAAATACCGAAGTCCTGAAAGTGGAAATGTTCCTGCGGGAACAGTAGGAAAAGAGACTGCTTTCCTTCAAGAGGAATATGAGGAAGAGGACCATGGCAAATTTTCCATTCTTTCGTGGTTCATAGGATATCTTTCACTTGTGCTTATAGGCCTTCTGGGAATAGCGATCTGGCCGGAGCAGATTAAGAATATAGTTTCAAAGACTCCTGAAGTACCGGGAAAAACATTCCTGGTCGGTCTTGCAATATTCATAGCAGCCATGATACTTACATTCATGCTATTCATCACAGTGATAGGCATACCTCTTGGATTGATACTCATGGCATTGATATTTGCAGGCCTTTACATTGCAAGGATATTCACTGGCATATGGGTTGGAAAGTATTTGCTCACGAAAATGGACAAGGAATCAAAACCATGGATCGAGCTGGCACTGGGAATGTTTGTCCTGCTTCTGGTAAGTGAGATACCTATCATAGGAGCACTTGTTTACATAGCTGCCACTTGCATACCCTTTGGTAATATATATTTTGCAGTGAAAAAATAATAAAGGACGCAACTGTCCTTTAAATTTTTAATGCAACTGCTATTTTCAAATCAGGAATTAAAGTCAATTTCAGTACTTCTTTGCATTACTATCGTTCCTTCTTACAAATACATGGCTATGCATTCAGAAAAAGCATTTTACGATCTTAAAGCAAGTTCCTGAGATAATTGATGATAGCAAGTTCAGGTTTGATATATTTGTACTGTTTGCTGAGCAATGGATTAGAATGAAATTAAGGATTCAATTGGCAGTGCAGTTTTTGAACTAAATAGGTAGTGGTAAGAAAAAAGAGGGGAAATAAGAGAAGTACTGAACCTAGCTATTAGCCAACTGATTTGAAAAGGCATATTGAAAAAGGGTATTAATTTTTACATTAAATCTAGTTTTGTAAAGGATTATTTTATGGAGAAAATCACAAAGTATATCTTCATGAAAAAATACCACAATCTGTTTAGTTAGGGCCTTTTATAATCAGAATATTTTGTTCAAAGAACTCATCCCTTGCCTTGACCATGGCCAGAATGTTCTTTAAAGGTGTCTCAGGAGCCATACCACAACCAGGAGCAAGTATATCGATATTTGCATCAAGGCATTGGAAAGCCTCTTTTCTGACATCTTCCGGTGTCTTTCTATACAGGGTGTCTGAGGTAGAAATATTCCCGATTATTGCTGTATTGTTCCTGTGTGCACTATCGACCATATATTTCAGGCCCTTCACATTCTCTTCGATGCTTATAGCACTAAAACCACATTCAAGCATGTCTGGCATAATACTATCCGTTTCCCCGCATATGTGAAGTATGCTATGGCCTCTTATGCTTTTATTGAACCTTATCAGTGCAGGCTTTACAATTTGCCTGAATGCATCAGGACCCATCATCTCCGGAGAAGACAGAGCATCTGCGATCACGACTGCATCTGCACCTGAAAGAAGATAGGCATTAGCACAAGTAATGCAGGCATCAATACATTTTTCGATGATATTCTTTGCAGTTTCAGGTTTCTTTACAGTCCACTTCAAGAACGATCTAATCCCGCAAAGATAAGAAGAAAGATCAGCAGGCCCTTCAATACCTGCAACTAAAGGCACGTTTAATCCCGCATCGTTCTTGAGAAGGGAGATCGCTTCCATTACAACAGGTATTCTTCCCCGTTCCAGTAAATCGCTGGGTATCCCAAGATCTTCAGGCCCGTCCTCAAATGGATTAGTGATCACTGATGGAGTTCTTGCCTTTGTACCAGAATCGATCTGACAGCCAAGTGCCTCGCCAATCACCGTCACATCAAATGGAATACGTATGACCTCAAGCTTTGCGTCCGTGTGTAAGGAAGCTGCCAGTTTTGCCATTTTTTCCGGATTACTGTCGGCTTCAGGTCTGCAAGCTCCGGAAATGTCCATCAGGTCAAGTATTCCTGCTGTAGTGACAGTACCTGCAAGAGGAATATCCACCTTTTTTCCATCCAGTATATCCTGGAATTTTTTTGAGATATTCAATGTTGCTTCGCTAATATAATACCATCCTTTTAAATTACATGTATTTATGGCATCTGTCTTGTAATTCTAAATGATATTCTTATGTTCTTCACTTTAATAAAAAATATGCTCACATAAATTCGATACTGACACTTCCTGTATTCCTGGCAAGATTGCCCGACATGAAACTTGCTTCGATGCAACATACATTCATCACTGCACAGGGTACAAGGCAGGTAGAAGAACATCTGGCCTCTTTGGCCTTTTCCATTATATGATTATCTTTTATATCAAAAAGATCCATCATATCGACTTCCAGGTGAGACGTCTTTTTAATCTTCTCACATGGACTATCAATGTCCACAATTATCTTTTGACCATCCTTTCTTCCCCTGATAATATGGGTGAACCCACATATATTGGAATTGACTTTTACTTCTGTCATTGAGATTCTCCTGGTTTATGCCGAAAGACCTGAAAGTGGTCTTTCGTTCATGATCTTTATTTCCTTGTAGTCAATTGCATGTACCGGACACGCATTTACACATCTTTTACACGCCGTTCCCAGACATTTCAGAGTATTGTACTCTGCAAAGAGATCATCAGCTGCATTAATGAATATTGCTTGTTCAGGACATTCTTTTTCACATCTGTGGCACATTATGCATCCAATTGCCATTTCTTCAAGAGTGACACCTATGTCATCTATCACTTCTACCCGACCTGTACCTGTCTCACTGATATCTTTGTGGACCCTTTTTTCAATGACCGGATCTTCCATGGGAGCTGGTAGTTGTGGCAATTTATATACCTTCAAAAGTTTCCGATATATATCCATGGACATACCCTCTGTCCAGTATCCCAACTCGCAAGCGTAGAACATTTTGAAAGTTTCACTGGTTGCCATCATAAGATGATCAGCCTTTATATGCCCCGCCAATTCGATCAATGTATCAAGTTTTACTTTTTCAAGAACTATGTCTCTTGCAAGGTTCAGGGAAGTATTCCCGAATTGCACTGTTTTCTTTGTAAAATCCGGACATGACCCTATTTTTCTTGCTTTGAAAGGATCAACATAGGTTCCTGAAGCACCGCTCATATACATAGTTTCAAGTTCTTCATAGGCGATACCGGATTCATGTATCAGGGTCAGCTGAGAAGCCCTTATGGCACCTATGGCCTTACCAGCCTCTTTTATATCAGTTTCTGATACCTCTATACCACCACCAAGTTCGATCTTCCCGTACTTTAGTTTAGGCGGACTTATTATAATCCCTGTCTCGATCGCAAGAGATAATATTGAAATTAGGCCGGTTCCCGTGATACCAGCCGGTACTATATCCGACCCTTCAAGTATCGTTCCGCTTACCGGGTCTATAAGGTGGCCTTTTGCAGCTTCCATGTTCTCATCCAGTACAGATATTCTCCAGAAGCCATTCTCCAGATTAACATCGGTAATCGCTCCCGGGGCTGCGAGCATACCGCAACTTATGCCCTGTCCTTCTATAGCAGGTCCGGCCGCAGCACTTGCTGTGACTATCCTGTTGCCTACCTTTATGGCCATCTCAGCGTTCGTTCCATAATCCGTTACAAGAGTTGGTTCTTCCTGTTCGAGAAAATCCGTTTCAACCATCATGGCAAGCGCATCGGCACCGATCTCATGCTCGATTGCAGGTGGAATGATAATCTCACAATTCCCAAGGTTTAAGGTTCCGTGGAATATATCCATAGCCGGGAATATCCGGGCATCACGTTGTACGTCACCTATACCCAGTCTTTTTCGCATGTTTCTCCCCGCATAGGCCAGATCACGTATTTCCGAATTCTGGAAAAGGGAGAGCTGTATCGGGTTACCGCAGACAGCCATCTTTGATATCTGCGATGTATCAACATCGAATCTTTCGATCATTTTCTCGACAGCATCTATGATGATACTGTGTGCCACATCCTCTCCAATAGATATGGCAAAGTCGAGATGATCCGTCACGTTCCCACCTGGCAACGGATGCTTCATTGTCATTGAAGTCTTAACAATTTCCTTTGTTTCCATGTCTATCAATTGCGCCCTAAAGCCGCTGGTTCCCACATCTAATGCTATTCCGTACATTTTATTCCCCCTGCTTAAAATAAGGTCTCATTGATTCCCAGAGAATATCCATCTCTTCATGAGGTGTATCCAGTGGTATCTCACACCCGGTGGATAGTATGAATCCCTTATCCGGAGCTGCAGCCATACAACTCTTCACTTCAAAAGCGATATTGTCAAACCTTCCTGAACCGAATGTATAGGGATTGATATTTCCCATCAGACATATGCCTGAATCATTGAAGTCTTTGAAATCCCTGAAACAGTATCTCTCCCTGCAACCAATGTGCTTATGGTTGTGGAGTTTCAGGCAATCTATCCCATAATTTTCCCCGAGTGCTTCCACATTTCCAAAGAAAAAATTCAAAGCATCAGGTTCAAGAGCCAGTTCCAGTTCATGGAATGTATGGTTTGCACAGTTATGCGATATTACATAAGCTCCTCTATCCTGTATGTGTGAATATAATTTCTTAGAATACTGAAAACCAAATTCCTTTGCCATTTCCAGACTGAAAAGATCCGAAGTGCTGTTGCCGTTCTCAATAAATGCACCGTCTGCACCTGCATCAAGCATCATATCTGCAAAGGTTATGCAACTATCAGTGAGAACATCAAGCAGTGCATGAAAATTATCCGGATCCCTCATCATTTCAATGAACATCCTGCTCCCTTCCATTAACTGGGAAGCAAGCATGAGAGGAGTAAGTAGTGCACCGCTTATGAAAACATTATCTCCAAGCTCTTTTTTGAGCAAGTATATGGACTCTACAATTGTCTGTACTCTTTCTGAGCGTTCTATGGCAACCGGATCAATATTCTCATATTCTTTTGCAGATATTAAAGGAAATTCTGCTATTGTAGGATAAGCATCTCTCTTGATGTTTATTTTTGCCCCAAGGGCTTCCGCTTCCACTAGCAAACATCCCCACGGTGACATTACATTGTCATGGTGATACATTTCCCTTGCTAATATCTGCGCTCTGGCAATGCCTTTCGCGGAATAATACACATCCTCCATGCTTGTATTCATTCGGTCAAGTACCGCATTACCAGCTCCGAACCACAAATATCCCAGTGGTACCCTGTCCACTTCTTTTAATTCAAGAGCATGGATAAAACGTTCCTTTGAAGTCATTTCATCAGGCATTTAACTCCTCCATCAAGACTTTTTTAATACGATCTTGTCAATTCTCAACATATTGCTTACAGCCTCGGTTGCCGCGATAATAGCCATTTGCTTAATACTGAAAGAATCATATACTGGAGGGTTGTTGGCAACGATATCTCGTGTAAGATCAATTCTGCTGTCGATTCCCTTGTTATAGGAATGGAGCATTTTCGTTATCGCATCCACTTCATTGAGACCCACGTTTCGTGCGAGTGTTCTGGGAATCTCTTCAAGGGCGTTTGCATATTCGATAACTGCGAGTTGCTCTTTCCCAACAATCGTGGAAGAATACTGTCTGAGCATCTGTGAGAGCACAAATTCGATATCCCCTCCTCCTCTGACGGCAAGTGGGTTCTTGAGTATGAATGCAGCATTATTGACTGCATCATCTACTGCTTCCTCGATCTTTTCAAGACCATATCTAAAAGGCTCCCATATCATGATCGTGGATATCAGCTGATCACTGACAGAAAGAAAAAGGAAATGCTCATCGTTTCTTTTTTCGACCTTCGCCTCATCGGCAAAACCCAGGTTATGAGGAAGTATATCATCCCTGATGGAAAGAATACTTGCGCCTGTTGCCTTTGAGACCATCTCCATATCCCTGATCTTCAGCTTTTGGAAAAGCAGAATATCATGTTTTGCAAGTGAACCCTCAACAGATTCATCCACATCTCCTTCACAAAAGACAACGTTAGCTCCGGAATCAATTATCTTCTGTGACATGGCTTTCAAATTTCGTTCCTGGCCATGGAAGATAAGCTTTGAATCGGCGAGATCATCTATTCTTAGATTGCGCTGGGAATTTATGATATTACTCTCAAATTTCACATTGCCATTGATCATAAGGACGCTTGCATTTTCCAGATGATAAGGCATGTCTGATCTTGCAGGTCTTTCATCCAGAACCATTCCTGAAATAGATTCTATAGATGGGGAGCCTACCTTTTTTATAATTTTGACATAATCGTTTAGATCTATGTGACCATCACCATACTTATCCCTGATATTTGTAAGTGTCTTCAGAACAATATCAGCTATTATCCGGGCCTGATGGGGTTCAGCCCCTTTACTCAGGCTGGCATTCTCTATGACAGAATGAAGGTCGCTATCAGAACTTATCCGAATACTCTCATAGTTGAGGATATCGTACACTTTGTTCAGAGCAAGCTGGTATCCTTTTATGATGGTTGTTGGATGCAGACCATAATCTACGAGTTTTGCAGCATTCTCGATTAGAGAAGCAGCGATGATCACTGCGGTCTTTGTACCATCACCACATACCCTGTCCATGGACATGGAAAGTTCTTTGAGGGACGTGACCACGGGATGCAACACATCGATCTGTTCGATTATGGTCTTGCCGTCACTTGTCAAATAAACATCATCTGTTGGGCTGATTATTATCTTGCTCGATCCGCGTGGCCCAAAAGAGGATACAAGGAGGTCCTTGATGTCTCTGGAAGCATGAAGCATCTCATATATCAGACCATCTTCTTCAGCATCATCCTTGATCCCAATACGATTACGCACACTTTGACGCAATGCATCCATGTTATCAAGTGCATTCATATTTCCCGCATTCATATTTCCCACATGTTCCAGTGAAGTGCTCATATTACTCTCCTGGGGGAACCAACGGCCACCCCTACTATTTTTGTCTCAAGGGGCACCGTTCCAATACTCCCGATGTCGTTATATTCAAGATCGAACTTTACATTGTCCATACTTAATCCATAGCCGGACATATACTCTGAAACTGTGCTGTTGACAAGGGCATTGGCCATGTCAAGAGCATCCTGATAATCATCGAACATTTGTCTTCCTTTTTCAGAGAAGACCAGATACTGTGAACTACCCGAGCCTGCTGGTCTTATCAGCACTTCTTCCCTGTACACCACATTACCGACAAGGGCACCTACAGCATTACCCACTTCATGGTACTGCGGAATCCTTATATCTGCATCAATGAAATATTTCATATCTTTCATGTATGCAGCTACAGGGGCACCCACCATTACCACAGGGGTCTTTATCGTGAATTTCATTAATTCTGTGCCATCCAATAGTTTTTCCAGATCGGTTTTATTTACGTTATCTGCACAGTGTGCAATGAGATTGAGTACAATACTTTTAGATACGTCTTCTTTGAGTTTGGTACAGAAATCCAAGGAATCGATGGAAGTATATTCTGAAAGGATCGAAGCTGCTAAAATTGATGCATCGGGATCCCATCTGGTATAGTCACCGGTCACATGAAGGACATCTGTCGGGGTGAAACCCACCTGTCTTACATATCTTTTCTGTATGAGCTTTCTCAAGATGCCTTCGAAAATCAGAGGATGCTTACTTGTCCTTGAGGCAATATCTGATATCGATGAAGGTTCGTCTGTGATGGCATCAAATATCTGCATCTCTTCCACCTCCAGTCCAGAAGTGTGCAGGGAATGGGATTTTGCTCCATTGGACATGAAGAATGTTGTTGGCTGGATGATATCGTTCATTATACGACTTGATATATTTTCAGCGTTCTGCAGTTTACTTATTATGGAAGGGAATTCGGCAGCGCAAAGGCATAATGGTATGACCCTGTTAGGTCCGATATACGCTTTTTCCCGCATCCATACATGACTGTCACCTCCAATAGCAGAGGTGTTCATTTTGATAGCCTTGACCATTGTATCCCAGTCTCCGACAACAGCACCGGAACTGCTGATAGCGGGCATGCCATCGAGGATCATAGAGATGTCCGTACTCGTACCTCCTACATCTATGGTCAGGCACTCTTTGAGACCTGTTAGATGTGCAGCGCCCAGCAGGCTCGCAGCAGGTCCGGAAAAAATGGATTCCACTGGTTTTTTAAGTGCCTCTTCGATCCTGACAAGTGATCCGTCACATCTCATCATCATTAAGACTGAATTGATGTTCTTATCCTGCATCACTGACCTTACAGACCTTATGAACTGGTCTATTACCGGAATCAGCTGGGCATTAAGAAGTGCTGTCAATGCCCTTTCGTAAGCTCCAAGTTCCATGGAAAGTTCATGTCCGCAAACAACGGGGAGGTCTGTCATATCCTGTATCATCTCTTTGATTATCAGTTCATGTTCCGGATTACGTACTCCGAAATACGATGATACGGCAAAGGAAGAGACTTTGTTTTGATTCGTTTTTACAAATTCTTTCAATTTCTCCAGATTGCCCAGTGGTTCTACTTCATTGCCATCGGCATCATGACCACCTTCTATGGAAATAATATGGTCTGTCGGAATTTTTCGGGAGATATTATAGCCAATAAGTATGAGACCTGCAGGGTATCCTTTACCCTCCAGTGTGGTGTTAGTAGCAAGTGTGGTGGATACTGAAGTGAATCTCACATTAGCAAGATACTTGGCTTTAAGGCCATCAATTGAATTTATTATGCCCTTGATCAGGTCAGGGTAAGTAGTAAGCGATTTGTTTGAATCTATTATTGATCCATCTTCAAGATCCATGATCACGGCATCTGTATATGTGCCGCCAGTGTCTATGCCAAGCCCGAGATTCATTGTTATCACCTTTTATGTGGAGAGTTTATGTGGAGGTGGAGTGGTTTACCCCCTCCTTTGTGGAGATAGGGGGTTTGCCACCCAATGGATATAGACCTCATAAAGTGATTTTCCAATCACGCATGAGTAAAAAAGGAAAAGCAGGGGAAGTGATAGTTTCTGCTTATCCGAATATCTGTTTCTGAAGGTCTGGACCCAGTTCCTTTACTGTATCCACCATTGCCTTCACGGTCGTAAGCGGTCCTCCTGGTGGGATTTCACAACCAGATGACATGACATACTTGGATTGCAGTCCGTTCTCCTTGAGCACAGGAAGCACACCTTCAAGCAGATCCTTTGTGTCATCAGTTACCTTCTGGACACCTTCTGGGGTATTATCCATGAACTCTACCGGATTGACCTCTCCCATCATACAACACATATCACCATACTTTGGAATCAGGTCTGCATAGTTCTGTGAACCCTTGCCCCTTAGTTTCGGATAGTATGCGTAGCTGTACAGCTGAGTTCCGAATTTCTTGATCTGTGTTTCAAAGTGTACCGCATCTGCACAGTTGTGTATTATGTATGGCTGGTCGTATTGCTTGAAGATCGGCAGGTGCTGATCGTATACGAACTTACCGTCGAACTTCCAGTAGTCTTCCTCGCTCATGATCACATTGTTGGACCAGAGGTTGTCGATACACAGTGCATTACAGGCACTTTCTTCAAAGAACAGTTCAGATACCTGGCAGATGTAATCTGTACATTTCTGGACAGCTTCAAGCACCACATCAGGATTTGTCTTCATGTCCATCAGGACACGGTCTGCACCCATGAGTTGGGTAAGGGTAAGCAGGGGACCTTCATGGAATCCGACAAATGGGGTATCGAGCTCCTTGTTAAGTTTCTCAGTAGCCGCCTTGGAAGCCATTACAAGCTCATAAGCACGAGTACCTTCCTTGACCTCAGGAACTTCTATACTTTCATATGCCTCAAGGTGTCCTTCGGATGAAGGTGTATCATCTTCTGGGTACTTGATCTTACATCCAAAGTCAGCTGATGTTGCAGAAAGATCAATGAGTCCCACGAACATGTCCGTATCCAGATATTTGGATCCAAGGTAAGCGCTCTCAACGAACGCATTGATGTCAGTAGCATACTGTTTGTAATTAACATCGGCAAATTTCCTCAAAACTCCGCAAGCCAGAGGATATACCGGTAATCTGTCGACCTTTTTATCGCCCATTGCAGCCAGTGTCCTGTCCATATGGGTCATTTCTTCTTTCGTCTTGACAGCTACACTCTCAAAGTCTGCAATGATCTGCTTTGCAGTTTCCAAGCCTACATCTGTCTTTCCTTTTACCGTCTTTTTAGACAGGATCTCTCTGTATTTGACCTTGCCAAGTGATATTTTCTCCTCACTCCATCTCTGTTCAGCAGGAGCAAGTTTGCTTACTGCATCCTTTGCCCATTCCGTAGCTGCAAGGGAATCAGGATGTGTAGAGTCTGCACCGATCTTTTCTGCGAATTCGGGGGAAACAGGCGCTCCTCCTATCATGACTATGAGGGAATCTCTGATACCTTCCTCCTGCAGCATCTCAATTACCCTTTCCATGTTGGTCATGGTAGTGGTCATCAAAGCACTCATGGAAACCAGGTCTGCTTTTTTCTCCTTCGCCACTTCAATGAATTTCTCGACTGGTACATCGTGACCCAGATCGACCATATCAAAACCTGATGCAGACATCATTGTCTTAACAAGGTTCTTTCCGATATCGTGGACATCTCCCTCGATGGTTCCTATAACACCTACTGAACGTTGTGTTCCAGCCTCTACTTTCATATGTGGGGTCAGTATGTCCATACCTGCATACATGGCACCGGATGCGATGAGCAGGTGTGGCACAAAGGCTTCACCCTTTTCATATTTGTCACTTACAATGATCATTCCTTTTGCAAGTCCGTCCACAATTGCCTCGTAAGGATCCACTCCGTCTTCAAGGGCTTTTTGTGCGAGTTCTTCTGCCAGGTCGTCGTCACCGTCGACTACAGCTTCCGCTAATTGGTTCAAGATTGCTGCTTTCATAATTTTCCTCCAAAACTTAGATTGGTTTTTACAGTGATCTTTAATTTCTCACTGTTAACAAAGAACAGTATTTTAGTCTAGGTATATATCATAACCTCTGGTTATTTATTAACGGCGTTAACATCAGAAACCACACATGATTATGAGTGGGGTCGTAATCCTATGAATGAACGCCTCACAATTAACACCGTTAACAAAGGAACAGAACTCAAATAAGATTAATGGCTTTAATCAGATCAATGGCTTTGATCTGATGAACGCAAAAGTAAAACGCATTCAAGCAATATATTTCAAAGTCAAAACAAGTAGAATTATATCTGGAGTAAATATCTCCTGTATGATTGCCGGATCTCAGATACCTGTCACTTCTTGTGATATTTTTCTGAAAAACTGATATATGTCCTCTCCCCACTCCAATGAATTCATTTCAAAACTCATCATAGCATGATTGTGGAACATACCGTTCTTATAGAACAGGGTCAATGAAAGGAATCTGTCTGTTACCACACTGGACGCAAAACCTATATCGTCTTTGCACACAAAAAGTTCTGTATTTTCTATCGCCAGATAATCCTGCAATTGTTCGAAATACTCCGTTTCGAATCTTTCAAATACAGGCTCCGTTATTATAAGTGATATTCGAACACCTTTTCTGGCAAGTTCAATGTACTTAGAGGGATAAGCCGGACTGAATGAAGAAGAAATTTCCATGATGTATTTTGACTGTACGAGATTGTCAGTGAACTTTTTCGGTAATTCATACATACGATTAAGTTCCGGCTCAACAACTTCACAGGAACCAAGTTCTTCTATTCTTTCAAGAAGATGTGCCGGAATACCTTCAACTTTATGATTCTCCCAGTATTGTTTATTATCTTCGAAGACCATTAGAGTGTTTAAAAGAGGAATCATTTTTTTTACGATTACCTCTCCAAAGCTCGAGAGCCTGTAATGATCATCCTCGTAAAGTATTATGCCCTGATCGATGAGTATCTTGATCTGTGTCATCATAGCACTGGAAGTGACATTGAGTGTATTTTTGATCTCATCGATGTTCATAGGCTGTTCTATCAGCAGGATGAGGAGATCTTTTCTTTTGTCGGATAGAAAAAGAGTGCCTAACAGAGCCAATTTCATTTTATCATCTCTCTTTTTGATAAACTGGAGGAATCATCATCCACAACACCTGTTGGAAGCATTATGTGGAACGTAGTCCCTTTACCCTTTTCACTTTCGAGCCATATCTCACCTTTATGCGCAAGGATGATGTCCTTACAAATGTAAAGACCGGATTCAAGTCCCTGATACATTCGACTCATTGAGTCCTCAACCTGGTAGAATTTCTGGAAGATATGCGGTATAAGGTCTTTCTGTATACCTGGTCCCGTATCACTTATTCTCAAGTGCAGATGGTTACTTTCTTCACTTGCATCTATGTTTATCCTTCCACCTTCAGGAGTGAACTTGATTGCATTATCTATAAGAATTATCAATGTTTCTGTCAATTTATCCTTATCTGATCTTATTGCCGGCAGTTCGTTGGGTACATTCACCTCTAAAGTAATTCCTTTCTCATCTATCAGCAATATCAGATTCATCAGAGCTTCTGATATGAGTTTGTTCATTTGTGTCCAGGAAAATGTATATTCTATCTTTCCTGCCTGCTCCTGGCTCATATACAAAAGCGAATTTACCAGACGTTTTAACCTTTCAGAGTTGAGCAATACGGAATTGATAGCCTTTGCCTGCTGGTCATCGATCACCCTGATAGTCTCATCATCAAGGATACTGAATTCTGAGTGCTCAGGACCATATATAAGTTCCATCCTTTCTGCAATGAATTCTGTTTTCATCCTGCCGATAGACCTTAGTTCCTCATTTGCCATCTTTAGTTCGTCAGAATATTGCTTTAAGGCATCTTCTATTTGTTTTCTTTGAACGAGGCTCCACATACCCTGCATCAATAAAGTAAGTTGGCGTAGATCTGATTCATCGTAGTCTTCTTCTTTATTGCCAACACCTGCAACGGCAACGATATGATCACCATCGATAATTGGGATATTCATATGCCTTGTAAGTTCCACATGATCCTTTGGGTATCCTTTTTTCATTGTACTTGGAAGAGAGTAATCATTTGTTATTATCGGTCTTCGCTGCCTTACTGCTTCACCCCATAAGCCAGTAGTTTTGATCGGATATATGAATTGTTTGTTTTTGACACCACATTCCTTCATGGCACTTTCCGACCAGGAATGCATTATGAGCGCAGTTTCATCAGCATTCATAAACGCGAGGTATCCAAGTGTACTTTCAGTAAGTCTTACAGCTTCTTCCCTTGCAAAATCCGTGATCTCTTTTAAAGAGGCACCGGTCATACTGTTAAGTTTAACAAGCGCTTCAAGCCTTTCTTCTTCAAGCCGACGTTTCCTTTCGGCCCTTTTGCGCTCACTGATGTCTCTGGCGACTGACAAAATGGTTTTTTTCCCGTCATAGATTATGAACCGTGCACTGACTTCCAGAGGTATCTTCCTGCCGTCCTTATGTATCGCCTCGGTCTCATATATCGCTCTTCCATCCGTTTCAATCTCCTTCATGAGTTTTGATACGCGGTGCACATCTTTTGATGGAACAATATCAGAAGGATATGCTCTTAACATCTCATCCTTGCTGTAACCCAATGTATCTACTACAGCCTGGTTCACAGCGATCGCTTTCCCATCGAGTTCGCTGATATATATCTGGTCGTTTACATTGTTGAGAATGATCTTGAGTTTTTGTTCAGATTCAAGAGCGCTGTCTAATACCCTTTTGTTGTTTATTGCGATAGCTGCGAGATTGGCGTTTGCTTTAAGGATATCGAGCTCTTCCTTTGCAGGTTTGTGTGGCTTGCGGAAGTACATTCCGAAGGTTCCAAAGACCTCATTATTCGAACTTATTATAGGTTCACAACAACTTGCCCTGATGTCTGCTTTGGCTGCAATTTCCTTAAGATCTTTCCAGTACGGATGCCCCATTATGTCCTCTACAATAACCCTTTTCCCTGTGTGGACAGCTGTTGAGCAGGAGCCAATGCCTTCGCCTATGGGTAGCCCTTCGATAGCTTTTTTGTAGAAATGCGGAAGATGGGGAGAAATAGCATGAACCAGATGTTTCTTTTCCTTATCCAGTAACATAACAAAACTTATTGTTCCAGGCACAATTTTTTCTGTAGATGTCACCAGGTGCAAAAGAACTTCATCCAGAGTTGCACCAGATGCCAGGGATTCAAGAACTTGATTGCGGCAATCAATAATTGTTTCTGAGAGCTTTCGCTGACTTATATCCAGAATGATCCCTTCATAATACTTAATATTGCCAGCCTCATCCCTTCGGATAATGGTTCTATCATCTATACACCGGGTCTCACCTGATGCTGTCAGTATCCTGTATTCCTGAATAAAATTATCAACGTGCGTTTTAGAGTATTCTTTAACCTCTCTGTTTACATGTTCAATGTCATCAGGATGGATAATATCTTCATACTTTAATTTACCCGAAAGAAAATCTTCGGATGAATATCCAAACTGACTTACATTCCCTGAGACAAATTCTACTGGCCAGCCTTCTTCTGGTTTCCAAATAAAAATTGTTACAGGGCTGTCATTGATTACTTTTGCAATTTCCGAATTTACATCAAGTTTTGTCATTTATTATCATCATATAATTGTATCAACTAAATGCCTAGAGATTCACCCACGGAATATATCAATTACTTGATGTCTAATATATTAGGTGGTCAAGGGAATATGTCCTACTTTAAACAAAGAAAATGACAACTTTCACTTATATTCCCAGCTTTTTTATAACAAAATTATATAAACATTTAATAAGCATGAATGCGTAATGAGGAGCCAGATGTTTTAGATCAAAATAAGAACCGAGAGATTCAAAATAAATATTTCTTAAACTGTATTTTTGAGGGATGACTAAGTATACGTTTTAGACATAGTTGATTAGACTTTATTTATATGTGGTAATTATGAATTTTTCACGGAGCTGTATTTAAATGAGTGAAAAACAGGCTTATGATGCAAGTAACATTCAGGTACTTGAGGGACTTGAAGCAGTCCGTAAACGGCCGAGCATGTACATTGGAAGTATTGATGGCAGGGGCCTTCACCATCTTGTATATGAGGTTGTGGACAATAGTATTGATGAAGCACTTGCCGGATTCTGTACGCAGATAGATGTATCGATAAATCATGATGGAACTATCACCGTTAAGGACAATGGAAGAGGTATTCCCGTAGGAATTCATCCCAAGTACAAGAAATCAGCACTTGAAGTTGTTATGACTATTCTTCACGCAGGTGGTAAATTCGACAAGGATACTTACAAGGTATCTGGTGGTCTTCACGGAGTTGGTGTATCTGTTGTAAATGCACTCTCTGAATGGATGGAAGTCGAGGTCCAGCGTGATGGTAAAGTATATTACCAGCGTTACGAACGTGGAAAACCTGTAGATGACGTCTTGGAAATTGGTGAGACAAAGACCACGGGAACAAAAGCCACTTTCATGCCAGATACTAAGATATTTGAAACTGTCAAATTCACTTATGATACTCTGGTGACAAGGCTACGTGAACTTGCGTTCCTTAACAGAGGATTAAAAATAAGCATAGCAAACCACATGGAAGAGGAAACGGTCGAAGAAGTATTTGAGTACGAAGGCGGTATCGTTTCTTTTGTAGAACACCTGAACAACAACAGGACTGTACTTCATGATTCTCCTATATACTTTGAGCGGACAAAGGACGATACCATCGTTGAGATATCAATGCAGTACACGGATAACTATGCCGAGTATGTTTACTCTTTTGTTAATAACATAAATACCCACGAAGGTGGTACTCACCTTGTTGGTTTCAAATCAGCACTTACAAGGGTTGCTAACGATTATATCAAAAAGAACAACCTTTCTAAAGGTGACCTGAAACTCTCAGGCGAAGATATTCGTGAAGGATTGACTGCCATCATAAGTGTCAAGATAACAGAACCACAATTCGAAGGACAGACCAAGACGAAACTGGGTAACAGCGAGGTCAAAGGAATTGTGGACTCAATGGTTTCAGAGGGACTTTCAGAATATATGGAAGAAAACCCTAAAGTTGCCACTACTATACTGCAAAAAGCACTGGATGCACAACGTGCCAGGGAAGCTGCAAAAAAAGCAAGGGAACTCACCAGAAGAAAGAGCGCCCTTGACGTAGGCACACTTCCTGGAAAGCTTGCGGACTGTTCAGAAAAGGATCCATCGCTCAGTGAGCTATATCTTGTGGAAGGAGACTCTGCAGGAGGTTCAGCTAAACAGGGAAGAGATCGAAAATACCAGGCTATTCTTCCACTCAGGGGTAAGATCCTCAACGTTGAGAAATCCCGTCTGACAAAGATCCTGAAGAACAATGAGATAATCTCATTTATCACAGCCATGGGAACAGGTATCGGCGACGATTATACCATCGATAAGGCACGTTACCACAAAGTCATCATTATGACCGATGCCGATGTTGACGGAGCACATATCAGAACACTCATACTTACACTATTCTTCAGATACATGAAACCAATGATAGATGCTGGTTATGTATACATTGCACAGCCCCCACTCTATCGTGTGAAGAAAGGCAAAGCCGACTACTATGTCTATTCTGACCGCGAGCTTGCAGCAAAACTTGAGGAGATCGGCGAGAAGAATGTAACTCTCCAGCGTTACAAGGGTCTTGGAGAAATGAACCCTGAACAACTATGGGAAACGACAATGAACCCGGATACAAGGACACTGCTGCAGGTGACAATGGAAGATGCAGTTGCTGCGGATGAGATATTCACCATCCTGATGGGAGATGATGTCGCTCCACGTAAGCATTTCATCACTACACATGCAAAAGATGTAGCTAATCTGGACGTCTGAGGTGAAAAAATGGCAGATAATATTGATAATGAAAATGTTCAGGACAATGATCCATCAAATACCGAAGACGAAGTTCCTTTTGATATCCAGCCTACGGATACAGGTGAAAAGATAATACCGATACTCATTGAAGATGAAATGAAGAACTCATTCATGGACTATGCAATGAGTGTAATTGTAAGCCGTGCATTACCTGATGCAAAGGACGGCCTCAAACCCGTTCACCGAAGGATACTCTACGCCATGAAAGAGGCAGGTATCACCTATGACAAGGCTTACAAGAAGTCCGCCCGTGTAGTGGGAGACGTTCTTGGTAAGTACCACCCACATGGTGATACTGCAGTTTACGATTCCCTTGTCAGGATGGTTCAGGAATTCTCATTGAGATATCCATTCATAGATGGACAGGGAAATTTTGGTTCAATCGATGGTGACTCTGCTGCTGCCATGCGTTACACTGAGGTACGCATGGACAAGATATGCGATGAGATGCTTCTGGATATCGACAAGAATACGGTTTCAACACGTCCTAATTACGATGGTTCACTTGAAGAACCAGTTGTGCTTCCTGCAAAGCTGCCAAACCTGCTTATAAATGGTTCAACAGGTATTGCTGTGGGTATGGCCACAAACATGGCACCTCATAATCTTACCGAGGTCATCAACGCAACTTTAATGCTCATTGATAATTCGGAAACTACAATTCCACAATTAATGACAGCTATCAAAGGACCTGACTTCCCAACCGGTGGAGTCATACTTGGTACCCAGGGATTTAAATCAGCCTATGAGACTGGCCGTGGAAGGGTAAAAATAAGGGCTGTTGCTGAAATTGATGAAATAAAAAAGGACAAGTACCGCATAGTTGTATCTGAACTTCCGTACCAGGTCAACAAGGCAAAACTCATTGAAGATATAGCAAGCCTTGTAAGGGAAAAGAAGGTAATCGGAGTTTCAGATCTGCGTGATGAATCCGATCGTGACGGGATACGTGTTGTCGTTGAACTGACCCGCGGTACCAATGCAAATGTTGTACTGAACCAGCTCTACAAACACACACAGATGCAGACAACCTTTGGCATAATCAATCTTGCACTTGTGGATAATGTACCACAGGAACTTGACCTAAAGCAGATATTGAGCATCTATCTGCAACATCGTGTCGATGTTATACTGAAACGTACACAATTCCTTCTTAAAAAGGCTGAGGACAGAGCTCACATACTCAAAGGCCTGAAGATCGCCCTTGACAATCTGGACCAGGTCATTTCACTCATACGTGGTTCCAAAAATGTGGAAGAAGCAAGGGAAGGACTCATCAGCAAGTTTGGTCTTGATGAGATACAGGCAAAAGCTATCCTTGACATGCGCCTTCAGAAACTCACAGGTCTTGAAAGACAAAAGATCGATGACGAGTACGATGAGCTTCTCAAACAGATCGCTGAACATAAAGATATCATCGCAAGCGATGAAAGAAAATATGCTATTATCAGGGATGAGCTGACTGATCTGAAGGAACGTTTCGGCGACGTACGCAGGACCGCCATCAAAGCCTCTGAAGAGGAACTGGAAAATGAGGACCTGATCCCTGTAGAGGATATGGTAGTTACTATCACCAACAGTGGATACATCAAGAGACTTCCTGTGGACACATATTCCCAACAGCACAGAGGTGGAAAAGGCGTAATAGGTATGGACACCAAAGATGAGGATTTCGTGGTTGACATCTTTGTTGCCTCAACACATGATTACATAATGTTCTTCACAAATCAGGGACGTGTACACTGGCGTAAGGTCTATGAAATACCAGAGGGCAGCAGACAGGCCCGTGGTAAGGCCATTGTTAATTTGCTCGAACTTGGTGACGGTGAACTGGTAACAGCCATGATACCTGTGAGTGAGTTCAAAGAAGATGAATATCTCTTTATGGCTACACGCATGGGTACGGTCAAGAAGAGTCAATTATCCGATTTCAGCAACCCACGCAAAAAGGGCATAATTGCCATTAGTCTTCTTGAAGAAGATGAACTTGTAAATGTGGCCCTCACAGATGGTTTAAGGGATATGGTCATGGTTTCAAGACACGGAAAAGCAATACGCTTCGCCGAGGATGAAGTACGTGTGATGGGTCGCAGTGCCAGAGGTGTCCGGGGTATGAACCTGGAAGCCGGTGATATGGTAGTTAGCCTTGATATTGTTGATGAAAGCGCCTCACTTCTCACAGTAACCGAGAATGGTTTTGGTAAGAGAACGGAATTTGGGGAATACAGGTCAATGCACAGGGGCGGACGTGGTGTTATAACCATTGTTACAAGTCTGCGCAACGGACCGGTCATCAATGTCAAAGCAGTCCACGAAGATGACGATATAATCCTGACAAGTTCCGAAGGCATCATCATTCGCATTCCAGTGAAGGATGTTCGCGTCCAGGGAAGGAACACACAGGGAGTTAAGATCATGAATGTTCGATCCAGCGACAAAGTGGTTGGTGTAGCGAGATTAAAAGCTGAAGAAAACTAGATGTAAATGCTTTTAAGCATTAACTTTATCTAGTAATCTGAGTAGCTAGGCATAAAAATTCATATAACTAATTCAGGATGATATTATGGAACTTGAAAAATTAAGACACGGTACAGAGCTTATTAAACGCGGCTTTGCAAAGATGCAGAAAGGCGGTGTGATCATGGATGTCACAAACCCTGAGCAGGCAAAGATAGCAGAAGAGGCTGGAGCTGTTGCTGTCATGGCACTTCAGACTGTGCCTGCAGACATCAGAAAGGAAGGCGGAGTTGCCAGAATGGCAGATCCTCAGATTGTTGCAGATATAATTTCTACTGTAACTATTCCTGTTATGGGAAAAGCACGTATTGGCCACTTTGTAGAAGCTGAGATCTTAGAAGCTCTTGGTGTTGACATGGTTGATGAGTCCGAAGTACTCACACCTGCTGACAATAGTTATCACATTGATAAGACACAGTTCACCGTACCATTTGTTTGTGGTGCAAGAAACCTTGGTGAGGCACTTCGCAGAATTAACGAAGGCGCTGCAATGATACGCACAAAAGGTGAAGCTGGAACTGGTGATGTCAGTGAGGCTGTTAAGCACATGAAGCAGATACTTGGTGAGATTCGCATGTTAAAAGGCATGACCAAGGAAGAGCTCATTGCTGTTGCTCGTGATATTGAAGCTCCAATTGAACTTGTGATAGAAACTGCAGAGATGCAGCGTATTCCTGTTGTTAACTTTGCAGCAGGCGGTGTTGCAACACCAGCAGATGCAGCTCTTATGATGCGCATGGGTGCAGATGGTGTGTTTGTAGGATCTGGAATCTTTAAGTCAGAGAATCCTGAACTAATGGCAAAGGCTATTGTTGAGGCTGTTAACAACTACGACAATCCTGAAGTGCTTGCAAAGGTATCAAAAGGTATCGGCACTGGTATGAAAGGTATTAGTGTTGATTCCATTGCTGATGAAGATATTTTACAGAACCGTGGATGGTAACCCCATCCGTAATTCTTTTTTGCTATTTTAAACGGGATCTTTATGCTAATTGGTGTTATTGCTATTCAGGGAGATGTTTCTGAACACGTTGAAGCTCTTGAAAGAGCGCTAGCTCAGCGTGATGAAGAAGCCGAGATTGTCACTATCAAACATAAAGGCATTGTCCCTGAATGTGATGCACTCATACTTCCGGGTGGCGAAAGCACGACACTTGGAAAACTGCTGATACGTGAAGGTATTGCAGATGAGATACGCGACATGAATGTAGCTGGCAAACCAATAATGGGCACATGTGCAGGTCTCATCTTGCTTGCAACAGCAGGCGATGAGCAGGTAGCAAAAACGCACCAGCATCTTCTCGGGCTTATGGATACAAAGGTCAACAGGAATGCTTTTGGAAGACAGCGTGATTCTTTTGAGATAGAACTTGAGCTTCCATTCCTTGACGAGCCTTACAATGCAGTATTTATCAGAGCACCAGGAATTGTGGAAGCAGGGAATAATGTCACAGTCCTTGCCAAAATAGACGATATGATAGTGACTGCCGAACAGAGTAATATTTTAGCACTGGCTTTCCATCCTGAACTTACACATGATACAAGGGTTCACCAATATTTTTTAGATAAGTTGTTTTGATTTTCTTTTATCACTTCACATTTTTAGTTTTTCTTTGACATATAGCCTTTTTATCATGCTGAAACAGCAATGATGAAAAAGCTTAAGCTTCATTAATGTGTAGATTATCCGTATATTCATTTTGATATGCAGAGGTGACATAAATGGTAAAACTAACTGATGAGATGAAAGAAGAATTCGCAAAGATGAAGATATTCCCATTCGCAACAGCTTCAAAGGACGGCGTACCAAACGTAATCCCTATTGGTATGTGCATGCTTCAGGAAGATGCAGAGACCATATGGATCGTTGACAATTTCTTCCTCAAGACAAAGGAAAACCTCAAGGCAAATCCTAAAGGTGCCATCTATGTTTGGGGACCGGGAATCAACGGATGCTTCCAGGTAAAAGGTGACATTGAAGCCATAGACAGTGGTGAGGAATATGATGAGATGCGCAAGATAGTAAAAGCAAAAGGTGACTACCCTGCAAAATTACTCATGAAAATGAAGATAACAGATGTCTTTGAATGTAAAAGCGGATCTGACGCAGGAAAGAAGTTAATTTAATTGTATCTTCAAACTTCTTTTTTCTTTTTTTACATCGTTTTAGATAATATGTGTAGCAGATGCTTTGAGTAAAAGCAGAATGCATGTTATGCCCTTTCGAGCACAACATCATCCGAAGTAGCAATGTTTGGAGTGTTATGTCCGACAAAACATAACGAAGCTTCCTTGATACGCCTTATATAATAAGTATCCATCAGAGGATTCTGTTAAGTTAAAGAGCAGCCAAAAAGATAGATTTCTAAATAAGTACTATTCAAAAAAGATAACGCGTCTTAAAAAAGAGATATCAGGAAATGTTCATTCACATTCCTCTAAAGAATCTCTAATTGAGGATATCTTTTCCTGATCGAACAATCCCTCAACTGAATCGCACATTGACAGAATCCTATCAGTATCGGATAGCTCAGGTTCACCATGATAATAATCGTCAATAGAACAAATACCGAATATCTCATCCAGAGACCTAATCTCTTTGTTCAATTCTACAGGAACTTCAACAATCTTTTCCACAGTATCCATCAGACTGGCGTAATTGTGATTAAAGGGTTCCGTGTCATACAAGTAGCACAAAGCAACTAGATAACGTTCAAGCGCAAGTGAGGACACGTTGAATACAACACTGTGATTCTGCCCTTCTTTCTGGAACTGTCTTGCTCTGCGAAGGTATGCCTTTGAGTGACGATATTCCTGTTCAAATTCATCAAATCTTGATTTTTTCTCCATAAATTCCAGTCTCATCCGATACCTCCTATTGTGATTCGAAAAATTATATGCTTTCTTTAAATCAGCATGCAAGGAATGTTATTTCCGTATTATATTATTTAGAGTTAATGGTTGACTGTTAAAATTACAAAAATAAAAATGAATGACAGAGATACAGGATTCCCACCATATATAAACAGGAAACACTACCTTTAACTACCTCAGTCAAGCTTCCGGCCACAATTGATACAGAATTTTTCGCTACCTTCAACTTCCCTTCCGCATTGAGGACACTTTCTTTTACCGCTGCCAATATTCGAGCGCTGGATCACACTATCCTGTATAGTGGTGTTGCTTATATTGTACTGGGTTACGGAATCATCAACAAAGAGTTTGATATCAGTTCTCTTTTCGATCTCTTCAAGGATCTTATGATAGAAACCTGTAAGTGCTTCTTCCTTTTCAGCCCAGGCTTTTACAATCAGCCTCGATTTACGTTTACCCACCACTTCAACATATGCAGCATACTTCAGGCCAGCCACACCATGTGCATAGAACCTTGCCACACCGGTGAACAGTTGCTGTGTGGATGTTACCTCAGGTGCGATCATAAACATGTTCATATCTTTCAGTATGCGTGTGGCCATATCAAAAAGATTCTCAGCCGGAATTTCAACATCCTTAGTATCCTCTTCTGCAATTATCATAGAACTGACTTTCAGCCTCCACTCGGCCTCATCGACTTCTTTTATCTTAAGTACAGGACAGACTATATCCACCATTTTATTACTAAGATCGAACTGAACATGCTTTTTCTGGCTGTAATCGTAATAACGAATGTTTCCTGCTAATATACAATTTCCACACTCACCAGTTGGCCTGATCAGGAAAGTTACAGTTTTTCCTTCTCCAGACTGCAGCATAGACATAGTCTTCTGATTATCCTTGATATGGAAGACCTCGGGAACAAAGAGACTTATGGTTATATCGCCCATGGGCTCTTCAGACGCGTTTTCAACTTTTATTTTGTAAAGAATATTTGCGCCTTTGTACTGGATAGCTGATTTGACTAGTACAGGATCACGTTTTGAAGCTGCTGTTTTCACAATTCCAGCTTCGACATTGCCAGCTGTTTTTGAAGTATTTTCTTTTCCAGATGAAGGAGAAAAGGTAGCCTCCTTTTTATCTTTTTTGAGAGCTTTTTTATCTTTGCTTTTCTTTGATATTTTACGCATCAGAAAAACTGCCACAATAACTATGGCAAGGATTCCAAGCATATCATATAGCTCATCTTCCGCAGAAGTATCGGAGTGGTCTGAATAGTCCGTTGAGTACTCAGGTTGCCAGTCATGTTCATTTTCATCGTAAGTAACAGTATAATCAGGATAGATGTAGATATCTGAGAGAACTAAGTAATCGTAACCATAAAAAGAATCATAATAAACATCATCAATTTTGAATTGGAGAACCAAATAATCGTCCTGATAAGAAAAATACTCTCCTCGTGGGTAATAATTGTCCCATACCATGGTGTCATAATATGATACTACAAATCTTACCGTTTCATCATATGTATCAATATCCATTACAGTCAGGTAGTAACCATCCTGAATCTCTACTACCTCACCTTCAGAAAGCGTAATTTCATAGTCATTCGCAAATGCGAACCCGGAAGTCAGACAAAAGATGCTGCATGCAAGAAGCATTACGATCAGAGATTTGGAAGACTTTTGTACCAATATTTCACCTTTATCTTTCCATATTACCGTTTTACTGTTTTAGCCATAGTGATATTTAGTCTTCGCTTAAAAAAGGAAGTATGAACTAAGTTCATACAATTCGTATCAAATATCAGTAAGTTTCTTCCCACACTGACTACAAAAACTTGATTCTAAAGGAATTGTTGAACCGCAGCCCGGACATTTTCTCACGGTGGGTGAAGTCTTGCCCTTTGCTGCACCCATCATAGAAGCATCAAGCTCCTGCCTTCGATATGAATCGGCGCGTTCCCTGTCCTCAACTTCCATCATAAAATTAACCTTATCTTCCTTTGCAACAGCTTCACTCTGTTTGACCTTTGCAAGGGCTTCCAGTTGCTCCGGCGACATACGTCCGTATTCGCGACCCTCACTCACAGTCTTTGCAACATCAGTTCCGCCAGCTTCTGTAATATGTTTCAGGTATTCCATATCACGACCATGATCACGGTCTTTCATGTCCTGTTCGACTTCAAGCTCCACTCGCATGCCCCGTGCCTTTGCAAGTTTTAATTCTTCTTTAAGGCCGATTGCTTCCCTTGCTTCCCGCATGTCTGCTTCATGTTGCAACCTTTCGATCTCAAGCTCAGATTTAACATCCCCCAGTTTTTGATTACGCTGAAAATCCTTTTCTGTTGAAATTGCTGCATGACCGGCGCGCATTTCTGCAACTTCTTCCCTTCCCCTGCGTTCAGAATACCCTTCTGTTGCAAGAGTATCAAGCTCAGCAAGTTCTTCCTTGGTCTGGAAATCATTGGTCGCCTGCATAACCTTTCCATAAGAACCAAGCTCCCACTGGGCTGTATATTTCAGCATTTCCAACCCCCACATAGATAATGTGGACCTGACCCTCATTTCAAGTTCATTCTCTATATTAAGGCGAAGGTCCCTGTTACCATAGAGATTTTCTATGTCTTCCTGCCTGACCTCAGGTTCAAGGACAAGGGTGAGCACTTCACTTTCAAGACGAGAATATACATCCTGTATGGAAAGTGCCCTGACTCCCTTTTTATCAGGTGTTGTATAGGCGTAGAGCATCTGGAAGAAACGTTTTGGTTCCTGTATCCTGAATCGAAGCAGTCCACTACAGGCTACTTTTTGATTATCCCTGGTCCATAGTTCGGATTGCGTCCATTGCAGATCCTTGGGAGACGTATCCATCAGGGCAACATCCACATCTTTTCCAACATTACCTGGTTTTAAAAGACCGCCGACATGCAATTTGCCGCTATCCACTATTTTATCAACAACTCCATTCTTTACCATGGCTGCCTTTTCATTCGGAGAGAGGATCACTGCTTTACTGAAAAAACCCCCAACCTCTTTTTTAGGAACCACCCTGGCAATATCATCTGATTCTCTTTTCCATTTGAATGCCATAATCTTAACACCTTTTTTATCAATGTTTGATTTTTACTTCTATTTAGGTATTGAGGAAGTATTATATATATTGTTTTCCATTGTATACATAAGCATACAAATCAACGTAAAGTTGGAATAACAATGGCTAATTCTTACCCGGTGAGTGCAAGAATCTCAGAAGACAGTAAACTATATCTGGATACATTAGTAGAAATGGGAATAGCTATCAATAAATCTGAAGCTATGAAACTGTGTATACGATATGCAAAGCAGAAAAGAATGGAAGAGGAATTGTAATGGCATTAAAGAATCCATTTAAGAAGGTATCGCCCGAAGAGCTGAAAACAAAACTTAGCATTTCAGAGCAAAGACTCACAAGCCGTGAAAAGGAACTCATAAAAAAGCAACAGAAATCCAGGGAACAGGCAAAAGAAGCTCTTGCAAATGGAAACGACAGAGAGTTCAGGGTAGCATCGAGAAGACATTCCCTTGTTGAAGGACAGGTCAACACCATTAGTAGTATGGTAGAGATGGCACAATCCATGACCGATGTAATTGAGATGCAAACCGGTCTTAAGGAAGTTGTTGAAATTGGCGAAGATCTGGGAAAATGGCAGAAACAGCTTGGCTTTGATACCAATAAACTCGAAGGTGCTGTAACAAACATAAGAACCTCTATGGAAAAGGTGAACACGGCAACAAATATGATGACATCCTCCATGGATGCAGCAATGAGTGGTGGGAATGAACTCTCTGAAATGCAGGATTCACTCAGATCGGAGCTACTTGCAGAACTATCAAGTGAAGAACCTGAAAAGGATGAACTTTCCAGGAAGATAGAATCAGAGATGGCAGATACTGAATAATCCTGTATCTTATTTTCTGAACTGTATTAAGTTCGTATCAGGGGTGCGTATTTGAACTCAGCCATAACATTTGCTGCCCAGGCCCGAGGATATGCAAAAGCTGCAAAAGACCTGGAAGACAGAGGAGAATCTGAAAGGGCACGTGAATTATACCTCAAAGCTGCCAAGCTCTATAATGATGCTTCCACCATACCTGGCGATTCTATTGACCGCAATACCCAGCGCGACCTTGCAGAACATCTGTTTGCCAGAGCCCAGGCACTAAAAAAAGGTTCCGCTGTTTTGTCTTCTGACGGGAATAACCAGACCAGGAAGAATTCCGGAAGCAACGATGAGTCTTCTCTTTCAAAAGATGATGTGTTTCTCAAAGAAATGCCTGATATTGGTTTTCCAGACATCGGCGGGCTTGAACAGGTAAAAGAGGAAATACGGAAAGCTATAATCTACCCTTTCACACATAAGGAACTCTACAATATGTACGGTCAAAAGGCCGGAGAGGGAATTTTACTCTATGGTCCCCCGGGTTGTGGCAAGACCATGATGGCAAAAGCGGCTGCAAAAGAATGCGGGGCGGAGTTCATCAGCGTCAAGACCAGCAGTATTGTAAGTAAATGGGTGGGTGCTTCGGAAAAGAATGTCAAACAGGTCTTTGACATTGCCCGTCAGGGAAACAGGTCTATTATCTTTTTTGATGAAATTGATTCCATTGCCGGAAGACGCAGCGAAAGTGAAGACTATGCAAAGAGAGTTGTAAACGAACTGTTAGCACAAATGGATGGCGTGGATACTGATTCCGATGATCTTCTGGTGCTTGCAGCCACAAATGAACCATGGGCCATCGATCCTGCCCTGAGACGCCCGGGGCGTTTCAGCAAACTTGTCTTTGTTCCTGAACCAGATATGGATGCAAGGATAGCGATTCTAAATATACATTTGAAAAAGCGGCCCATTGATGATGATCTCGATATAAAGTACCTGGCTACGATCACAAATTCTTATTCCGGTGCAGATCTGGCAGCCATATGTAAGGAAGCTGCAGACATCCCCCTTGGAGAGGCTTTAAGAGGCGGCGAACCAAGAAAGATAAAACTACGGGACTTCGAAACCGTATTACAGAAAAGAAAGCCTTCCATCGTCAGCTGGTATATAGAAGCCAGAACTTCAATCCAGAAGACCGGTGAAGAAGATGTTTTTTCCGAACTGCTGAAAAAGTGATTCTATGACTTTTAAATGGTCATATTTAGACCCCCGTGACAACCTGCGTATAGGTATTTACATAGGCCTCTTCTTTGGCCTCGGAGGAGGATTCCCACATGTTATAGCAGGCGGAATGATAGGGGTTGTACTTGCAGCTACCACTGCATATGTTATTCCAAAAGCCATTAACGGAAATTCTACGAATAGAAAAAATGAAGATAACATTCTCTCCCATGCAGTTTTTGCAGGAGCCATAATAGCAATATTCGGTGCTTTGGTGTTCTCTTCATTCGAACCCGCTCCTTTAATCGCAATTTTTGTCTGCCCTCTTGTTGCACTTAGATCAGGTTCCAGAATCCGAAAAACCATAAAAGAAACTAATGCTGAAAATGAAATCAAAAGGGCCAATAAACTCAATCATGAAAAACGGATAAGTGAAGCAGTCAATGTTGTTGTAGACATACAACAACCTTTGAAAGCAGAAACAGAAAACCCAGTAAAGATAACCATAATAAACCCTTCAGACATACCAATAACCAACATCTCAATAAGGGCGGAGTGCTCACGCCTCGTTCGCTGTGAAGAAAACGTTGTAAGTATTGACGTTGTAAATGCAGGTTCTTCCGGCTATACTGCTATTTTTCTGTATCCAAGGCTCGCAGACAATATAGATCTCGGTAAAATTTATATTTCATACCTTATCAATGGAGATTATTACAATAAGGAACCTCTTAATATAGGAATTTGTGAAGTATCAAAGAATATACCTGCAGCGAATAGCGATGCTCCAGAATTTACAACTCAACTGCAGGTATTCAGGGAAACCGAGTTCTACCAGGGTTTTGTCCGCTTAAAAATGGCTGTCAACAATATCTCTACACTTGTGGTCAATGATGTGGCATTGGATTTTGATTTTGATGAACACCTTTTCAGGATAGACAGATTTGAACCAATGTACTCAGTAAAAAATGACAGATTACTACTGGGAAGCATAGAAGGCAACAATTCAAAATCAGTTATGATTTATTTTGATCCTCTCATCTGTTCGAAGTCCTCTGAGATAAAATGCAGAATATTCTACAAGGATGCGAAAGGGAAACTACTGAACACAGAGATGAAACCAAAAAGAATTGCAGTGACATGCCCGATCATGAAAACAGGTTCTGATATCAATATAGGAATTCTTAAAGAACTTTTGTCTGCGCTACCTTTCAGGGATAGTAAAGTATACCAAATGAGATCAGACTTTGACACTGCAACCCTTATGAACATATGTCGCGAGATGGTTCAGCGTCATGATGTGAGGCATGTTAGGACTTTGAGAAACAAAGATGGGAATCATTATGAAACCTGGTATTATGGCAAGACAAAGGTTAATGATCATGATATTATCCTGAAGATCACAATTTCTGAAGAGACTGGGAGTATCGAACTTTTTGGTGCAACACGAACCGCAGAGTCACTTGTAGGCATGCTTGCAGAATTCGGTCGCGAACTTTGCAGGGAGATGAAATCTAATTCGAATGGAAAAAGCAATGTTAAGCAGGTTGTAAATGTAACCATAAAGGATTCCATAATCCAGCGCAGCAACCTGTTAAACTCATGTGGCCTTAATGGAAATTGTACGGATGATGTTGTTGTGGAGGATAGTGTGATACAAAAATCAGAGTTTATGGCTAATTATTGTCCTTCATGCGGTTCAAAAATAGTTCAAGGTGCAAACTTTTGCAGTGAATGTGGCACAAAGACCATACAAGACAATTAATTCAATAATATATTTATAATTAAACTTCCATAAACTAACTATTCACTCATAGATAGGCGATTTTGATGAAGTTTGGACCTCTGGAGGATATATTTAAATCACTCTCCCATGCGCTTCAGAACAAAGCAGGGGGCAGGACTGGACTTTTTTTCCAGGCATATGCGTTCTTATGGATCGTGCTTTCCACATACCTTATTGTTAGTCTCATACTATCTATTAACAATAAACTTGACCTGGTATATGTTGCCAGTGCACCGATATACATTTTTCTTCTTTATACCATAATCTACATTTTCTGGACATACGAAAAGAAGGTCGGCATTGAAAGAAGAAGAGTTAAAGAATTACAGGTTGTAGATTCTGTAAACCTGGAATATAAATTTACAGAACCTGCTGAGCTGGGATTTAATAATATGCTTTTCTTCAGGGTAAATAACCCCACTGAAAAAAGGATAGAGAATATATGGATAAGAGCAGTATTCCCGGGAACTATTCGATGTGATAAACCTATTTTGAATCTTGGTGACCTTGAACCAATGTCTTCAGTACCGTCGTCTTTCTCTTTTATACCTCTACTAGCAGGAAACGTATCCACAGGCTATTGTGACCTTTACCTTGAGATTAACAATAACAAACACCAAAAATCTCCAATATTTTTCGGAAATATTGACATTGTTCACTCATACTTTGGATTGAACATTGAGATTCTGGAAGAGCTTCGATTAGGGCATAGTTCTACAATCTCTGTTAAAATGAAAAATACATTAAATGTTGACCTGACGAATCTGCATATAATGTCTTCTTTCCCAGAAGGACTAAAATATGATACGGCGTTTTCAGATACAAAAAATATGACTCCTGGTTCATCTTATAGTGTTACATATCAGGTCATGCCAACAATTCCAGGTACATTGGACATTGGATATTTTGAAATTCTATTTACCTTGGGTGGCAACAATTGCAAGATAGGACCGGTGGCTTTTGGAGAGCAACACATAGGAATCCCTGATGTAAAAGTAAAGGTCAATGTCCCCGAAACACTATACTGTGAAGTTGGTAACACATTGAGTATTTATGTAGAGAACATATCTGATGAGATTGTCAGCAATGTTTGCTTCAATAGCTGCTTCTCTTCCTTTATAGAATGTCATAATACTGGCACTTGCATACCTGAAATACAGCCACATGCATCGGCATATACATCCCTTGCAATAAAACCGATTAGTGCTGGAAAGATAGATCTTGGCAATCTCAATTTCTCCTTTGAGGTGAATGAGATTCTTTGCCAGCAAGAGCCCATTGACCTTGGAACACACGAGGTAGTATGAATATGTATATTAACCTCCCAATTATTAAATATAGAACATCCAATTGACAGTTATAAAAATTTATATGTGAACAAAGTTGACTATGGTCTAAATAATCAGGAAAAGATTAAGATGGAAGTGTTAAAAGACCCCGAAGCTCTGGAACAGAATAATCGGCAAATTGTAATCAAGAACCTGAACGATGTTTATAGCTCTGTTGAAAAACTTATTCAGCGAACTTATGCACAAAAAGCTACAGAGATCAATTTTCAGCTTCGCAATATCAGGACAAATGTATCCCAGCTTCTTTCAGATATAAAAAACAAAGAGCTTGATGGGTTTTCTGGCAGAGAGGGTACACTGGAGGATTTTTACAGGAAAGAAGACAACTTGTTGGAGGACTCTGCCAAATTGAAAGAAATTTTCTCTTCACTGGTCAGTTCAACAGGAACGATTGACATTTTTCTGTTGGAAGATCTTCTTGACAACTTCAAAAAAGATATTGAGCAGCGCATTATTGTAGACAAGAATCTTCTTAAAGAATTCAAACTAAAACAAATGGAATTAAACAGCTCAGAACGTTTGATTTCCGGCAAGAAACAGATTCCAATTGAAACTGATGATGAGACTTCAGCACCATCCCTGGTAGATACCATAGGAAAATCATCTGGATCTTCAAAACTCTCAAAAAATATATTGGCACCTTCAATGAGTTCGGAAAGATTTGTTTCAGGTCAAATCGAGAGAACTTCAGAGGAAAGCATCGATACGGAAGTACTTTCGAGACTTTATAATTACATGAACGTACTGGAACACAAATATTCTGCATGCCAGCCCGAAATATCACTAAATGGGGACTACATCGGAGATAGAAAATGGAAAATAAACAAATCCGAGAAATTCATTTCCGGAAGCATAATGGATACTGTTTTGAAACCCCTCCTCACGTTTGAGACTTGCTGGCATCCATTTGAGGATGTAAGAACTATGATGCAGTTCGTGCAAAGAGAAGCAGACGTAGTTCCAAAAGGTCAACATAAAAGTATTTGTCTTTTGAATTCAGAGTGGAAAAATGACATTAAAGTCTGGTCACAAAATTATATTCACCCTCGACTGATTCTCTATCTCTATGATCTTGAAACAGGCGAAGTACTATTTAATAAAAACGTGGAACATGCAGACCAGCTTAAAGTATGGCACAATTTAGACACCTACGTAACTCTTGAAAATGAAATTTCATCCCTTATCGAGCAAAAGGATTCATTTGATGCTGAAGATCTAGCTGAAAGGACAGGATTGAGCATCAACGGAGCTAAAAACGTCATTTCAATAATGATTTCCAGAAATAAGATCATTGATCTGGGATTTGGATCATCCAGTTACACTGGAATTAAAAAATAAGTAAAAATGCATCAGAGAGTGAGAAACTCACTCTTCTGCTGCTGCTTCAACTTCTTCAGCTGGCTCTTCGTCGCCACCAAGGATCTTCTCTATGGTCTTGTCACCATATTCGACAACAACTGTGTTGATCTGAATGATGTCAGGTGCAATTTCCTTTCCACGCATCATCTTTCTGCGGCGTACACCTTTTGCGACTGGTGAATAACCAGTTCCTTCTGCAACGAGTACTTTCCTTCTACTTGGTCCAGGAAGGTCCGGTCTCATGACCATTCCGCTCTTGTCGCTTCCTCCGGTAATCTTAAGTGTGTATCCGGGTAAACCAGTGATTGCTCCATCAACGGTCTCTCCAATAGATTTACCAACTAATTTATTAGCTTCAGCGCCTGTGACATCGAATTGGTATGACTTTGTCTTAGGATCTGCTACCACTACTTTGAAATCTGCCATATTTTTTCCTCCTTATTAGTTTATTGTTCCTGTTGTTATGATCTGTCTTTATGAATATGCATTCGAATTATTTCGCCCAGAAAGGATTATCCCTTCTCTTAATTGCAAGAAACGCATCCAGTGCTTCTAATTCATCTGCAGTCATTGAGTCGTAAATATCATGTTCGATTTTCTTTGCGTGTCTTTCAGGGACATTCACAAAGAGCGTATCCTCTTCCTTTATCTGTCTTCCAACCGTCGGTCCTTCAAGAGCCATTGCAACTTCCATACCGATCTTAGCCACGGAAATGTTCTCTCCCCTTAGCTGAAGACCTTTGACCTTACCAATGACTTCACCGTTTGTGTTAACCACATCTACGTTCGTCTTAACAGTTCCGCTAACGATCTTAACACCAACCACAGCGGGTTTGCTTTGACGGAATATACAATCTGGCATTATCTGGAACCGTCCGGGTTTGGTGATGGTATCGGAGATCTCTTTTTCCGCAAGTTCCTTTTGCTTCTTGACCCAGTCTTTGTAATCATCTATCAAGCGATATATCACATCGTTCCTGAAAAGTGTTACTTCCGAAGTAGTCTGGAGCTTCTCTTTTGCATCAGGAAGAACCTTTACGTTGAATCCGATAATTACCGAATAGAATGGATCTTCAATTGCTGAAACTTCCACGATATCCCTGTTGCTGACGTCACCTACATGTGCTTTTCTTATAGGGATCTCTTCTTTCTTGAGCTCGTTTACAAGAGCTTCAAGAGAACCTATGGTATCAGCTTTTATTGTGACACCAACAGAGTCAGTATCAATCTGGACATCTGCTATTTCGCTTTTTACTTCTGCGGTAACAGCTTCGATGGTTTCCAGGTTCACAACCCTTACAGGAGCTCCTGCAAGTGCGCCTTCAAGGTTCGGAGCTGAAATCTTAACTCCAACCGCAGCTGTGACTTCAGCCACCTGCTTGAATTTTTCCTCAGCTTTGATCTCTGAAAGCGGACGTGGTTTCAATAATGCCCTTATCTTTGTCTGGATGGGGTCGCCAAGGCTTCCTACAACTATAGTATCACCTTTTTTGATGATTCCATCATAAAGTATAGTATCAATAGTTGTTCCAAGACCTTTCTCTTCTTTTACTTCAAGGACTGTTCCAATTCCAGGGCTCTTTGCATTATAATGCAGGCTTCCCTCGAGGAATTTCTGGGCAAGTCCGAGAAGGATCATGAGCACATCAGCAATACCTTCGCCAGTTACTGCACTTATCGGAATGACTCCGATGTTACGCTGGAAATCATTTACCCGGTCATATCGTTCAGAATTGAACCCAAGATTGTACAACTCACCAACAATTTCATAGAATTTGTTGTCAAGATCAGTCTTTACACGTTCACTCTGCTTGTTGTATGTAGTAAGGAAAGGTGTATTCTTATTGGGTTCCCAACCATGTATCCTGTCAATCTTATTTGCAACAACTACAAAAGGAGTCTTGAATCTCTTAAGTATGTGAAGACTTTCGATCGTCTGAGGCATAAATCCCTCATTAATATCGACAATCACAATAGCGAGGTCTGCAAGCGCTCCTCCCCTACTTCTCAGGGAAGTGAATGCATGGTGCCCGGGCGTGTCAATGAACAAAAGCCCCGGGACGATGAACCTCTCCTTAAGTGATGGATCCCCGCATTTGTTAACAATATTATCAATAGGAACCTCAGTTGCACCTATGTGCTGAGTAATGGCACCTGCCTCTCCTTCGGCAACGGCACTTCCCCTGATTATATCAAGCAAAGTCGTTTTTCCGTGATCGACATGTCCCATCACAGAAACTATTGGTGTACGTAGATCTTCATTTACAACCATGAACAAGCCCCTTCAAAGATATTTGGATGATTGGAAAATAATTTACAGTAAAGGATACTTCAGGATATTTGCATTATAATTGCAAACATCCCGACTGTCCATACTTACTCGTATAGACAGACCTCATCGATCTTTGAATAGTTAACTATCTCTGAATCCTTGAAGTGAATAGCTATCTCACGCTGTGCGGATTCTGTCGAATCAGAAGCATGTACTACATTTCTGCCTGTTTCAATTGCAAGGTCTCCCCTTATTGTACCTGGGAGTGCATCAACAGGATTTGTTGCACCGTTCACTGCACGCATGATAGCAATGGAATTCTTTCCTTCCACCACCATGGAAACAGAAGGACCTGATGTCACATATTCTATAAGTGAAACAAAGAAGGGCCTTTCAGCATGCTCCTTGTAGTGCTCCTTTGCACTCTCTTCACTCATGACACCCAGTCTCATAGCTGCGATCTTAAGACCACGGTTCTCTATCCTTGATATGATCTCACCCATCAGTCCACGCTGTACTGCATCAGGTTTGATCATAATGTATGTTTGTTCCATTTAGAACACCCAATTATGCTTTCTTCAAGTAAATTCTGCCCTGTTCGGTCCAGACTGTACGTCTTGGTAACCTTCCAAGCTCGAAGTTGCTTTCGCATTTGGATGAACAGAAGTAATAGGAAGAGCCATCCTTCTTTACGAAGAGCTTACCGGTTCCTGGTTCAAGAAATTCACCGCAAAAAGAACATTTTCTTTGTTCCATTGTAGTCACCTCATCTGGTAGTCAGTTTTTTAGCCTCTCTGGAAGTCTCGATTAACATCATAATGTCACCGATCCTTACAGGACCAACACAATTTCGGGTGATTATACGGCCCTTATCACGGCCTTCAAGCACACGGCACTGGATCTGGCTGGCTTCACCATGCATACCGGTATTCCCGATAACATCGATGACTTCAGCCGCATAGCCTGTATCTTCATCTGCCATAGCGATACCTCACGTATCAGAATTATTTAAGCGCACTTACTTTCTGTGCAATGTCTTCAACAAGTTCGCCGCCCTTGCCAGCGTCGATAATAGCGACAGCGGAGCAAGCAACACCTATTCCACAGGCAGCACCGAGCTCTTTCTGCTCTTTAACATAGATATAAGCAGCATTCTTCTCTTCACAGAGTGGTGCAATGTGTGCAATAACTTCAGCAGGATCAACATCTTCTGCAATTACTGCAAGCTTTGTGATGCCTCTCTCGATAGCTTTTGTCACTTCATTTATGCCTTTTTTTAATTTACCTGTGTCTCTCGCCAGTTCTACACTCTCAAGTGCTTTAATTACAAGTTCTTCTGGAACATCAAATTTAGCTGCCATATTATATTCTCCTTCGAAACCACAATTATATACTATGGTTTTTCATTATTCATTGTATGCCGGTAATCCCGGTTAATTTGGCCAATTATGATTGCAATAATATTATCAATAATTAACTGACACAAAGTTCAATGCCAAATATTGGCTTTGAATTACTACATCCGGACAAATAATAATCTGCTGAATGCGCAATTGGAGTCAATTAATAACTTGTTCAGGTATAAAGCTTGTGGCAGAAAAATAAACAAAAAAAAAGAGAAAATGGCGATACAATATCACCAGTATTGTTCTATTGCAAGATTAAAGAAATTTGATTCATTGCTCATAACAACAACTGTTAAGATCCTTCCGTCATCCTCAATAGTCGTATTATATACCAGACCCCTTTCAGTACTGTTGGCTTCAAAGCCTGCGATTGTATTGATCGTGCCTTCCAATGGATTCAGGAATATCTCCGTCTTTGTGTAATTTCCATCTTCCATGTTTCTGAATTCCAGATAATGTTGCTCAGCAATGAGATCATCAGAGCTCAGCATCTGATATTCAGCCCCTGGTACCACATATCCAAGTATTTCATCATATTCTGTAGAAGAATCGGACATGCCTGATGAGACATTGATAACAGATTCAAGACTACTGGAAGTACCTAATAGAGTAGGAGTGCCAATCACATTAAAAAGTTCTCCACCTCTTGAAAGAAGTTGATATCCATTATAAGTTCCTGCTCCTATATACTGGAAATTGACGACCTCTGGTGAAAGTGCATGTGCTTCAAATGCAAACCCCTCGGCGTTATAGGCAGAGTACCTTTTGATAATCAGAGTATTATATATTGAATAAAGATCTGTGATATTGGGAGCAAAGGCCTGAAGCGGAGTGCCGTATACTTTTGAGTAATCAATATATGCTGCATTTGACACACCTTCTGGAGTGATTGCAAGCCCATCAGATATCGAGTTTATTTCTGCATTAAAATGAGTACCGTCAATAATCTCAAAACCCGGTGCATCCTCCAGGTCTGTAACTTCTTCATTCCCATTGGAATCGTTCGAATTGCCGCTGAAAAAAAATGGTAATATTGACATTACCATTATAGCAGCGAGAAAAATAGCCACATATTTTTGATTCATTCATTCTCCTCAGATAATTAATTAATGTAAAAATGAGAGAAATATCAAATTGCATTCTCTCCGATCTTCGCTATTGTTGCATCGATATCAGCTTTTAGCTCATCTGGAATACCCTGGATGCCAACATCAAGGAAGCCCCTTACTATCATACCCACGGATTCTTCCTCTGTAAGGCCTCTTGCCATAAGATACTCTATCTGCTCTCGTGCTATCCTGCCAACAGCAGCCTCATGAGACAATTCGATATCTTCAACATTTGCTTCAAGTATAGGAATAGCTCTTTGCATTCCACCGCCAAGCACGAGACCATGACATTCAAGATGTCCTTTGGCATTGTTTGCATTACCTATCATCTCACCCCGGGCAATTGCATCGCCTCCTGTGGTGATCGTCCTAGATATAAGTTCAGCTTTTGTATCCTCTGCTTCAAAGATAACCTTGCTTCCAAGATCAAGCTCGGAACCCGGATGTGCCACAGCTATTGTATTCAATCTTGCAAATGCACCCTTGCCCTCAAGAATTACTGTTGGGTAAGCCTGTACGGATCTGACAGGTTTAAGAGTGATATAATTACTGATGTACGTACCGCCTTCTTCCACATGAACAACAGTCCTTGGTCTGACACCAATTTGCTCTGCCCAATTGTGGATCATAGTGAAATTAAGGGTTGCTCCCTTTTTAACATACATCTCTGAAATTCCAAGGTGAAGACCTTTGTCGACTCCATGTTTTGTAGAGCATCCAGTAATAACATCAAGCTCTGCTCCTTCCTCAACGATGACTATATTATGAACTGTCTGGGAAACCTGCTTTGAGCCCAAAAGTAAGCATGTCTGGACTGGCATCTTTGATTTTTTACCTTCTGGAGCTCTTATGAAATATCCGTTTGCTTCCTGAAGATAGCTCATTGCAGTATATTTGTCTGCATCCGGCTTAACAAGCTTCCAAACATAATCCTCAACCCATTCATGAGTCTTCATTGCATCCTTAAGGGACATCAATTCTACAACATCCTCATTACGTAGGGATGTATGTGTCACTGTATTGTCAAGCATAATGAGACTACCTGACCTGTTATCTTCAGAAGGTGTGAATCCCACATTCAGGAGTGTTCTCTGGTCCTCTTCACTGAGTTCTTCGAGATCATCGGTCTTTTCAGCATTTTCTGATGCAATCCCATATTCATCAAGATCGAAATCCTCTCCATAGGCAGCTTTCTTCTTGAGTGCGTTCTCTGCTTTCCTTCTCATATCTTCATCAGCTTGCATTTGATACACTCCTCATATCCCTGTTGCTTGATCTCTGTCAGCATTTCACGTGGATTTCCTGAGCACATGACCGTTCCATTGCATAGGATATATCCTCTGTCCGCTTCAATGTAATCAAGAACCTGCCCTGTATGTGTGATCACCAGTGCAGATTTTCCATGTTTGCATCTATCACCAGCACATTTGCAGTCTTTCTTTAAGAGTTCTTTTATGGTGTGACCAAGCTGCTCAATGCTCACGAGATCCACGCCTGATTCCGGTTCGTCAAGAAGGACAAAATCCGGATTCTGTGCAGAAAGCTGGAGAAGCTCTGATCTTTTGATCTCTCCTCCTGAGAATCCTACATTTACGTCCCTTTCAAAGAACCGAACCATGTCCAATGTTTCAGCAAGACTCTCTGTATCCATCGGTTCTTTTGAAATGACATTCAGAAGATCATGGAGTTTTACACCACTCATATTAGGAGGCCTTTGTGTCATGATACCCATGCCCATCTGAGCCCTTTCAAAGACAGACATATTTGTAATATCCTCTCCTTTGAAAATTATCTCTCCTTCTACGACATTATAACCACTGAAGCCCATCAGCGTCATAAGAAGTGCGGATTTGCCTGCTCCGTTCGGTCCAAAAAGAACATTAGTGTAACCGGCTTCAACATTAAGGTCAACGCCTTTCAGTATCCTTCGGCCACCTATTTCAACTGTTAGATTATTTATCTCCAGCACAATATGGCCTCCTTTTTTGGTAATCAAAATCCATGAAATTCAAAACTCATGAAATTCAGCTTTATTATACGAGTTATCGGTTAAAAACCTATTGAAATTCAAAAAATAATATGCTAATCCAACGTCCTGCAAAAGATATAAAATAGATAGTAGGTTACAAGAAATTCAATCGATTCACAAACCTAGTTCCTTAGCAACCTCTTGAAACTCATTACCTTTATCGGTCGTGACATAAAGATTTCCTTTTTGTTCGATCAGGCCCTTTTCTTTTAACAGGGACAGGTATCTATTCACAACTTCAAAGTTCAAATTTGCACGGTACACAATGTGTGTTTTTTTTGCCCCTTCTAATGCAGCTCTTAATATTTCCACACTTATGGCCGTTCTGCTTCGTCTTATGATAACCACATCCACTACAAAATATTACCCAATTATTACCATTTTATTATATGTTTTTGAGGTGAATTTAAGGTTTCAATATCTAAAATTGAAAAAAAAGTTGGCATCGTGGCCAACTTAAGTTATTCTATTCAATCTTTTGCTCTTCTGTATATCAGCACACAGAATGCCATGAGCATAGAGCCTATACCGACCATTGTTGGGAAATCAGCACTTTGTACTTCCTCCAGTTCCTCATCTTCCACTGGTTCAGATTCAGTTTCCTGTTCCTCAACAGGATCGTCTGTGCTACTCATAGCCATTTCTTCCACTGGCTGTTCAGTATCATCAACAATTTCATCGGTTGTCTCTTCTTCAACTGGTGGTGCTACATAACCCCCACCACCGCCACTACTAGTGGTTTTTTCAGTTGACGAACTGCTGCTGCTGCTGGGTGAAATCTGAAGATCAACGACCATTATTTCTCCAACGTCAATATCATCAAGATTTATAACTTTGGCCTCTATGCCATTAACAAGCAATGTAACCGTCGAACACTCAGAAGAAATACCAAGTCTGTTATCCCTTGTATCACTGTAAAGACCTTCATTATCAACAGTAGTAGTACCAACCACACTGCCTTCACACATGGCTTTGATCTCTGTTCCCACCGGAGCAGGAGCCCCATCGATCAAAACACTCCCTTCCAGTACTATGGGAGGATTTGCGGAAGCCTGATTTACTAATAACATACAAAATATAAGAATTTGAATTGATAAAGCAAAGATTCGATTTTTATTCATGTTACCACCTATGAAATAAAAAAGTGAGATATGCATATACCTCACTTTCAATTCTTTTCTTAACCTAGCAGGCACTCCTCCTGAACAAAGACATAGAATCCTTCATATGAATCAAGTTTGAAATCACCGGTTGTTACAAGATTACCGGTAAGTTCAGATCCATCTTCTGTGTTAAGGCCAATGTATGCATATTCATTGGCAGAAGGAACCCATGGTCCCTGTATCTTGACATAACAACCGTCAATTGCCAGCAAGGCAACCTCTGCTGGCTGTTCATCAAGTGCTGTGTGTCCAATAGCATTCCAGCCCGGATAGAGTTGGAGTGATGCTGGTGTTGCTGGCATTGTAGTTGACTTCTGTAGATAGCTTTCGTCAATTACAACGTCTTCAGTCATGCTGCTGTGTACCCAGTATCCCTTCAGAGGTTCAAATTCTGTTGGAATGTCCATTACATTTGTACCGGTTGAGAGATCATCGTAGAATACTGAGTCGATCTCCGCAATGGTAAAGTCACGAAGTACATCGGCAACAAGTGGCTGCTCCAGTGTTTCTGGCACTGATATGAAGTTCCATCCAGGCTGCAGCAGGATTCCTTCTGGGTTGTACACATTGACACATATAATGTCAAATGCAATGTCCCTTCCATCATCCATAGTAGCCTTTATGAGATACTTTCCATCAGGCACGGTTGTTGTATCAAGTACAGCTTTCCATCCATCTGTGCCATCAACATCAGTTCCGATCTCGGCCCATTCCTCACCAACATCATCAGCCAGGCAATCAGCATCAAGATCTGCAAAGATCTCAAAGGTAGTGCTCATGACATCATTTTCAGTGGAACTATCAACAGCTTCAACAATCTCTACATGTGAAACTGTTTCCCCATCTGTGTGAGACGTTATATCCGGTATCGGAACAATGTTTGGAACATTTGTGACTTCAACAGACCCGTCATTGACGACGACACCATCGACCTCATCTGCTCCATTCAGCAGTTCTACATCCATAAGGTCCAATGGATAGCTTCCATCAGCTGCAGTTCCTATGACTTCGAATTCAATAGTAATGAAATCTCCATCTTTTGGTTCTGCAACAGTGCCAGCAAGTCCGTACATTATCGTACCTGCTCCATCATCACCATTACCTGGAACTACTACATAGTCCACGTTCTCAACAGCACCGAAAAGCCCATTCTGGGTAATTCCAAGTACATCAAGAACTGTTGGATCGTAAGTGAGTTCTACTTCCATTGTGGAAACATCTTCACCGTCAGAATCCAGTTGAACTTTTGCGTTAAATATGTCACCAGGGTTTGCATAGATAGTTGCTGGAAATACTGATACTTCAGGATTTCCATTAACTACAACAACAGTTCCGACTGTAGCGACACCATCAATGGCATCTGCAGGGACATCAGTTGCGCCGAGGAGCAATTCCACCATGCCAAGTTCCAGAGGATAAGCCCCATCAGGAATGGCTGGCAGAACCTCGAACTCAACAGTGATAAAATCACCATTCTTTGCTTCTGCAGTTGTTCCTGAAACTGCATAGTATATGGTTCCTGCGCCATCGTCACCATTGTTTGCATCCAACAAATAATCCGCATTTACAGTGGCACCGAATAAACCGTTCTGGGTTATATCGTTAACCTGAAGTGCAGCTGGATCGTAGTTGAGTTCAACACCCAATGTTGACACGATGACTCCATCAGAATCAAGGGTCACAATCACGTCGAATGTATCCCCAGGAGATAGAGCCTGTGCAAATGAATCATCAACTGCTACGGTAGCCGTTGCAGCTGCCGCTCCCATTCCCACCAGGATGCAGGCACTAAATATTAAAAGGAATGCGGTTTTCTCCGCAAATCCCTTCAGTTTATTTTCATTCATGTTTTCACCTTCTAAGCGCCTCTTTTCACTTGTTGTACACAAGTGCAAAGGCAGAGAGATCTTTCAGGTCAACCAGTCCATCGTCATTGAAGTCAGCACATGCATCATAGTTTGCATCGCTTGAACTTGAATTATAGGCCAGTGCAAAGGCTGAGAGGTCCTTCAGATCAATGACTCCATCATCGTTGAAATCGCCCTTTGTTCCATCAGCACCTGTGAACACTACACCATCTGCCTGGTTCATGTACAGACCAACACCGTTTGCAGGGTCATGGTAGAACATGAGTCTCTGGACATCTGAACTGCGGTATTCCTCCTTGAAGTCCTCATAGCAAAGTTCCGAGTTTGGAGCAGTGAATGAGCTGGTAACCAGATAGTCACCAAGTCCATAGTAGTCCCATACATCCGGATAGACAAATTCCTTGTACTCGTCAGGGAGTGTGCGGATGTGTAGCCACTTCCAGGATTCCCAAACAGGATACTGATCGATCTCATCTGCTGCTGCAAGAACAGTACCCTCACAGAGTAGCTCAAAGATGTTGCTGTGGAATCTGTCCTCTACCTCAGGTGCAGTTGTGTAGTAGATATCAAGTGCTGGATGCACCGGTGAAATACGACTTCCGATAGGTGTATCGTCATCGTAATAACATGTCTCGTATGCATCATATAGATCGACATCTATGTCATCAATGAACCTGTAGTCACCATTGAATGGTGGAAGCAGTGGAATAGTTTCCATTGGCTGTACTGGTTCCTTGACTATTGTCAGGTCTCCAAGATCAACCTCATTCTCTTCAGGTATTGGGTTTCTGATGGTTATGTACTTGAAAGTGTTGACAACTGTGGAGTTTACGCCACCATCATCTCCATCTTCAAAGGTACTGCCATATATCATAGCAACATCGTATTCTGCTCCATCTACGAAGAAGGTCTCTCCGGTGTGCAGTATACGTCCGACTGTTACGTAGACGTAATTATCACTTGCTGCATCAGCAGTAATGAACCATGGGTAATCAAAGATTCCTGGATGGTTGACAATTGCGAAGTGTCTTCCTGCGCAGACCGCTCCTCCTGGAACTATGCTTGCCTGATAGTTCTGCTCGATAAGCTCATCCTCATCATTACCAGTGTAGTAGATATCCATTGTCAGTGAGATCAATGGGTTTGAGTTTGCACCGGCAAGAGCAACGTCCTTTACAACTACCCTGTGATCAAGGAATTGTATGTCGGAATTGCCATTTGCATTCTGTACTCCGGTCTGGAGTTGGAATGATTCTGATGAAATTGCTATATCTGCACGACCATCATCATTAAAGTCAGCAACTGATTTGAGAACGGTCATATCATCAAGGCCATCACCATTGACATCCATACCATCGATACCTATCTGGGCATCATCATTGTCAGCGACAGGGAACCAGAACTTAGTCCAGTGTGCACCGGTTGCGACATGATCGAGTATGAAATCTGCATCCTGTGGGTCAAGTGCAGTACCTTCAATTGGCATGTAGTACCCATATTCATCCTTGCTGAGGAGCATGTAAGTGTACTCAGTAACTACGTCATCAGATACTCTGTCGTAATCATATGACTCATCAAGCCAGACATCACCTGCAGGCTCATGGTAGTCAGGATCGAACCACTGTCTGATGAATACCTTCTCATAGGCATTGGCGTTGTTGACAACGGTACCTGTAAGAAGTGAAGGGTTCATTGTTACGAAGTCCATCTGCGGAGCTTCATCGTTCAATGGGTCAAATGGTCCCTCTGGATTGTCTGCTGAATATGGGAATGTAGCATCCATCAGGTCAGGAACATCTGCAGATCCACCATATAGCCTCAGTCCATTGGTCTGTGCATCGATCTCATTCACATAGATATCTTCGATACCACGTTCCTGATCATATTCGAACATCAGTCTCTTGTCAAGACCTTCCATTGACCAGCAGGTGTAGCTTGGGTTCTGACAGAACCTTGTGTATGGTGCCTCGAAGGAACTTGTGAAAATGAAGTCTGCATAGCTTCCATCAACATCCGGACGTTCCGGATAGACAAATTCCTTGTATTGATGTGGAAGTGTCAGAATGTCAAGCCACTGCCAGTCTTCATATGTTTCATCTTCATATCTTTCATGTTCATCGAGTATTTCCAGCAGGTTCGTATCAAATCTCTCTTCATATCCTTCATCTACGAAGTAGATCTCCATAGCTTCTGCATCAAGCATGCGTCCTACTAATGGATATGTGAAATCTGCATCATAGCAAGTGTATGTGTGCTTGTAGTCCTCTGGACCAAGTTTTGTGTACTGATATGGAAGATCAATATCATCGATCATTGTGTAGTCCTTGTTGAAAGGCGGAAGCATTGGAATAAGCTCATTTGCCCTTACACTTTCCTTAACTACCGTAAGATCTCCAAGGTCAACATCATAATCTTCTGGTATTGGGTTTCTGATAGTTATGTACTTGACAGTATTATCATATCTCCAGTCACCTTCATCGACACTTCCAAAGATAGCGGCTACATCATATTCTGCACCATCTACAAAGAAAGTCTCTCCCTGGTAGAGTCTACGTCCTACAGTTACGTAAACATAGTTAGTACTTGCAGCATCTGCTCTCAAGAACCATGAATAATCAAAGTCCGGTTCCATGCTGTCTGCAACAACATGTCTGCCTGCAACCAAGTAGTCACCTGGTACGATGCTTGCCTGATAGTTCTGGTGTATGAGTTCAGGATCATCATTACCTGTGTAGTATACATCCATAACTATGGTAATAAGTGGATTTCCGTTAAGGCCACTGACTGCTACATCCTTGACTACCACCATGTGGTCAAGGAACTGTAGAGTATTCATGCTTGCATCAGATGTGCTTAGCTGGAATGAATCCGTTGCGATCTTTACATCCTTATATCCATCGCCATTGTTGTCCAGAACATCAAAGTCCCCGACTGCTTCCAGATGCACCATGTCATCTATGCCATCTCCATTGGCATCCATACCGTCAAGGCCGATCTGTGAATCGTCGTTATCGGCTATTGGGAACCAGAACTTGGTCCAGTATGCACTGTTTTGGGGATCCATTGCGGTTCCTTCAATTGGCAGCTGATCTACTTTGCTAACAAACATATAGGTGTATTCAGTAACAATGTCGTTTGAGTACCTGACGAAGTCACCTTCATCAAGCCACACACGGCCTGTTGGTTCCTTATAGTTTGGAACAAAATATTGCCTTGCAAACACTTTCTCATAAGCGTTAGCATGGTTGACCACAATACCGTCATCCAAAATTGCTGGATTGAATGTCATGAAGTCCTTAATAGGTGCCTCATAACTTAGTGGATCAAATGGTCCTTCAGCCGTCGTATATGGGAAGTTTAGTGTTGAAACATTATCTTCACCATACAACCTGATCGTATTCACATCTGCAGCAAAAGCGGACTGTACCATTGCCATACTTATTAGGATGGCAATCGCGACAACTAATAGCTTGTGCCGGCTTTTTAACTCCATATTTCCTATCCTCCTATTATATAACTACTTTTAAGTTGGGTACCACGAACAAGACTGTGTCTAAGCAAGGACTGCTAATGATACCGGATTAAGCTGTCCGGGAAAATAACCCTTTGACAACCCCATAAAATATTATGAATTAGAATCTTATATAAAGATAAGAATCAAAAATACAGAATTAACGTTGGAAAAAATGTTTAGTATTATTGTTCTTAATTATAGTTACTTTTACGAGAATGAGTCCTTGTTAGACAGCTTTTAATGCTAATTATTTTTTCATCAAAATTCAGCTCAATATCATAGAAGTAATTAAAAATCTTGATTATAGAACTTTCTTGTAAGTAAATACTATACTGAATATTAATTTTGCAAGATTTCAGACTCAAAATGTAGAAAACTATTTTATATCTAACCTGCAAGGATAAATATAATCTTAAAAATAAGAGTAAAACAGTAATATTGAACAATAAAGAAATTCATAAGTCACCATCAATATGAAAAAGTAAAAAGACAGGTAAGAAAAAACAGACCTGTCTCTTATCTCTTCTTTGCTTATTGTTTGGTGGTACCTGATAGCAGTGGTACTAAGAACAAATATCTCTCAAAATCCTAGACTAATAGAGATAAAGTACTGCCACCATACCATACTTGGTCTTTAAAGAAAATAAACACTAGAGAAACTATTGTGCGAAACATTGTTTAGTATGTATCATAACTGAAAATTGATATTTGTTATCATTGTTTCAGTTGTTTCTTGGCCATAAAGCCGGTAACCGTGGTGTATCCAAATATTATTATGCCCAGCCATATTATTGGTTCGCCTATATTATCACGTCCAAGAATTGATAATCCAAGACCGACACTGAGGATCAGTACATTGATCTTAAGCAACTTTCGATTACGCAGGATTATACCAATATACTTCTGCTTTTTATTCATGTTATACTTCTTTTCCTTATTCATAGAACCACTACACTTTAATTATCATATCCGCAGCCTTGCGAACTCTGTTAAAAACAGCCATTCCTATTCCACCGGAGGTAAAAGAACCATCAACTATTATTACATCTATGTCTCTTTCATCGAGATACCTGAGTCCAAAAAACAGATGCTTTGCGGCCTGTTCCGGCTTGTCTTTCATACCCATGGAATATGACAGATGCGCAGGAAATTCACTTTTGGATTCTTCTGTAAGAAGCAAGCCTGTTTTTGCATTCCTCAGACTAAAATCATCAATTAGTTCTTTTATTCGGGGAACTACATCATCATGTTTCCCTTCAACCAGGATAACACCTGACTTCGGAGAATAATGTGTATATTTCATTCCAGGAGAGCGAACCGTTTCACTTTCCGGATGCACTTTGTCATCATAGGCAACTTTCACTTCCCCAATGTGTTTTTCAAGCTCTTCCTTGCTTATTTTTCCAGGTCTTAGTATCGCAGGGATCTCGGAGGTCATATCAATGACGGTTGATTCAACTCCAATGAAAACTTCTCCCCCATCTATAAGTGCATCTATCCTTCCAGACAGATCAGACAAAACATGTTCTGCTGTTGTGGGACTTGGTTTTCCTGAAAGGTTTGCACTTGGTGCAGCTATGGGCATTCCTGCATATTTTATTAGTTCAAGAGCAATCTTATTTTCAGGAATCCTGACAGCAACAGTGTCCAAACCTCCTGTTGTTACATCAGGAACTATTTCCTTTCTTTCCATTATAAGAGTCAAGGGACCAGGCCAGAATACTTCCATAAGAATTGATGCTTTGTCAGGGACAGTTCTGACAAGTTTCAAACAACTTTCTTTTGAATCCACATGAACTATGAGAGGGTTGTCAGCAGGTCTGCCTTTTGCTTCAAATATTTGCATTACAGCCTGTTCGTTAAGTGCATCTGCCCCAAGCCCATAGACTGTTTCAGTAGGAAAAGCAACAGTTCCACCTGCTCTTAATATACTGGCTGCCTCACGCACTTGGACCTCATGAGTTTTATCACTTATATGGAATACTCTTGTGTTCTTTTTCATAGTTCGGCATTATATTAAAAAATTGACTTTGTTTTCAAAATGATTTAACCATAGACAATTAAATAGACTGCTGCCATATTGGACGATAATGCTCATAAGTTTTTTTGTTGAACTATAACAGAACCATTATAAATTTAAGATGACAATTATGACATCAGATCGTGTATTTTATCCTATTGTGACATATACTTAGGCTGTGTCCTCATAAGACAGCAATACTTATATAGGATACTTCCATCTACACACGCTGTGAGCGGGTCTGTTTTTTTAACCCCACTCCCACACTAACCCCCACTCCCCAGCCCGCTCACGCTTAATAACAGGAGAGTAGAATTCGGTTTTTGTGGAAAAATATATATATGGGACATATGCACTAAATGTCAGCTCAAAAGAGGATTGCTCTGGCATTACACCAGAACTTGTTAACTGTATTCACTCATCCTCATTTATCGAACATGCAGACGAACATGCTTTTCCATATTCATCAATTATAGATTCCTTGCAGAGACCTACCCCATGACGATGTGCTGCCCGACTTATCATGTGGGCAGCTATGGGTGAGGTCACCAGGATGAAAAGAGCGACCGTAATTGCCTTTACACCTATGGGAGAAAAACCCACCTTCAGCAGTATACTAAGCATAACTCCGAAAGCGCCAAGAGTTCCTATCTTTGTGGTCGCATGCAACCTGTTATATACATCAGGAAGCCGTGCAAGTCCAAGCATTGCCAAGAACACAAAGAATAAACCGATCACCAGGACAACATTGCTCAGTATTTCCAGGACCATTGAGATTGTGCTCAAAATACCACCCCTTCATCAAGATACTTTGCAACTGTAACTGTGCCTACAAAGGATATGATGGCAAGAACAAGTGCCACATCCATAAAGAAAGCGGACCCTTTTACAAACGAGTAAATACCAAGCATCACCACAATTACTGTTGTCATTGCGTCAAGAGCCACTACCCTGTCAGGAATAGTTGGTCCTTTGATAACCCTGTATATGCAGGGTATAATGGTAATTACCATGAAAATCAGTGAATATTCAAGTAACATTGAGTTCATTCGAATGCCTCCAATACGTATTTTTCCAGATCATCCCGTATGGATTGGGCTACAGCTTCGGGATCTGTTGCATCTATTGCGTGAACATACAGAATGGACCTGTCATCAGACACATCAATTGTCAACGTACCTGGTGTAAGAGTAATTGTGTTTGCAATAGCTGTTATCCCAACATCTGTCTTAGCATCTATTGGAACCGCAATAATTCCCGGTTTTATGTTGATCTTTGGCTGAAGCACTATTTTTGCAACCATGATGTTTGCCTTTAGTATCTCCTTGATAAGCACATACATATATTTAGCCTGTGCCGGAATCTTCCGTATGGCCTTACCAAAGGAAAAATCCGTATCAAAATTGAACAGGGGTTTGAATGGTCTAATTATGAATGGTGCGATTATCACTCCCAGTACGAAATTATTAACACTTACAGTACCATGAACAAAACACCATACAAGACCAAGTACAATTGAATAGGCGATGTATCTTTTCATCTTACCACCCTCGTCATTACAGCATCAATATAGGCCTGCGGATCAAGTATCTGATTTGCTGTTGCGCTTGCAAAGGCTATCAGCGGTTCTGCGTACAGTCCGAAGACAACAACCCCAAGTGCAAGAACGATTATCGGCAGAGCGATCAATGGAGATGCACCATGTGTGGAATATTCCCCATATTCACTAACATCCCTCTTTTCACCCCAGAACATAAGCAGCATTGCTCTGAACATGTAAAAAAGAGTGAGTACTGCAAATATAAGTGCTATTGCAATTTCAAAGTAATATCCCTCACTGATTCCTGCATCAAACAATTGGAATTTAGCTATGAATCCACCCATTGGAGGAAGTCCTGCAATGGACATTGCACCTATAAGGAACATCATTGACATGAGTGGGGCACTATCGACCATGCCTCCCATTTTTCTCATGTCCCTTGTGCCTGCATGATGAATTATGCCCCCTGAAGTAAGGAACAACATTGACTTTGCAATTGCATGGTTCACAAGATACACAAGAGCTGCTGTAATCCCGTAGACACTACCAAAACCAATTCCAAGGAATACATAACCTATCTGACTGACACTGGAATATGCCAGCAGGCGCTTGACATCTGTCTGTGCAACGGCTGATATGGCTCCAACTACAATGGTAGCAAGTGCAAGATAGATCATCACAGGTTTGAAAATGTAGAGCGTATCGATGAATATAAGGAAAAAGACCCTGAGCATTCCGTAGGCTCCGACCTTTATCAATACACCACTAAGCATTGCGCTTATGGGTGATGGTGCTGTGGGGTGAACATCAGGAAGCCAGTAGTGAAGTGGAAATATTGCAGCCTTGTTACCAAATACCACCACAAACATCAATGCTATGGCAAAAACATGCCAAGGAAGTGTTCCGGCCGCGCTCATTGCACTGAGCTTCACAGAGATATCTGCCATGTTCAGTGTGCCCGTTGTCGCATAAAGGGAAGCGACTGCTATGAGCATTACAATGGAACTGACCATGTTAAGTACAAGATACTTGAAGGTTGCTTCCATCTTGTCCGAGCTTTTTGTAACTCCACCTTTCTCATTGGCGATTACAAGTCCGCATGAAGAAAGCAGGAGTATCTCAAAGAATACGAAGAGATTGAATATGTCCCCTGTAAGGAAAGAACCATTAAGTCCTGCCACCAGCAAACTGAAAAGCGGATAATATGATGCACTTAGTGACTTTTTCTCAATATAATCAAGTGAGTAAACGAGTGCCAGGAATGATACGAAAGATGTCAGTACAACCATACCGGAGCTGAGCAGGTCTGCTACCAGTATGATACCGTATTTTCCCCATTCTCCTACTTCATATGCCTGTATGCCACCAGACCAGACCTGCAGGAGCAGGAGAATGCTCACTATGAACATTAAAAATGAAACTGAAACGCTCAGAATCTTCTGGATCCCTGATTGTTTCCTCAAAAACACCATGAGCGACGCCATCAGTATTGGCGTGGCTATCAGTATGATGGGTAAGTGAGTATCCAGTGATATCATCCCCAGAGCCTCCGGAGTTCGTTGATATCAGTTGTCCCATATTCCTCGTAGATACGATATGCAAGTATCAATATGAATGCAGTCGTTGCAAGACTTATGACAATGGCTGTAAGTACCAGTGCCTGTACCAGCGGGTCCACGAAGTCCACATGATTGCCTGCAGCAAGTACAGGTGCAAAAATACCCTGGGACAATGTGTCCGTAAATATAGTTCCTGTTGCTTCGGCAGCTCCGTGCCCACCGTCATCTGTAATGATTGGTACTTTTGTTCCTGCGAAAACCCCGGTTGAAACGATCAGGAGGTTTACAGCATGCGAAAGTACACCAAGTCCAATTATCACCCTGACAATGTCACGGCGCAGGATAAGAAATGTACCGATACCGAACAGTATAGCTATGGTGAGAGAAAGCAGTGTGTTGTTCATTTATCGTCACCTACGTTTTTGAAAACGGAAAGCAGTCCACCAATTACCACAAAGTATACTCCGATATCGAACAATCCGGCAGATACCAGTTCCACCTCACCAAAAAATGGCAGGTGGATAAATTCTACAGCACTTCTGAAGAAGTTGTGTGAGAATGCAATTGCTGCAAATGCTGTAACCGAAGCCAGTAATAAGCCGAATCCAAACCAGTTATCCCAATCAGGATCGAAGAATGACTTGATGTAGTCCAGACCGTATGCCACATATGTCAGTGCAATCACTGAAGCAAACATAACACCGCCTATGAATCCTCCCCCTGGATTGTTATGTCCTGCAAGTAAGAGGGATATTGAAAATAATATGACCAAAGGCAAACATATCTTTGTTACTGTTTTTGTTATTAAGGTTGTCACTGATCATCACCCCTGCTGTGTATCAGGTTATAGACACCAAATGCTGCAAGACAGAGAACGGATATCTCTCCAAGAGTATCATATCCTCTAAAATCCACTATAATCACATTTACTATATTGTGTCCGCCTGCAAGCGGAAGACTCTTCTCAATGAAATAGTGCGAAAGTGATTCAAATGGTGGAACTATTCCCTGAGTTGCGTTTATCAGTATAATGAATACTATTGAGGCCACTGTCACGGATATGAGCAGATCCCGAACAAGTGTTTTTCCGGAGATATGTTCCTTGAACTTTTGTGGGATCTTCGCTATTGCCAGCAGGAAGATTATAGTTGAAAGTGTTTCAACCAATACCTGTGTCAGTGCAAGGTCCGGAGCCTGTAGATATATGAATAAAAGAGCTACCAGATAGCCTAAGCCGGAAAGGGATATTATCGCAGGTAGATATCTTGGTAAGAATGCAGCTCCGAGTGCTACTATGATCATAAAAAGGAAAATTATACCTTCATATAGAGGAATATCGAAATTAAGATTTCCTGGTACCAGGCTTGATGCCAATAATATTGCAGGTATCGCAAACATTGCGATGGTCAATAACAACAGGGCAATTACGTAAGTCTTAATAGGACCGGGCTGCATCCTGTTGGAGAACTTTGAAGTTACATTCTTTGCATTATCCACGGCTGCATCATAGTAATAATTGACACTTATCCATGGATGCCTTGCGTTGAACCTGTTCTGCCATTCTGCGATCTTTCCATATTGCGTGTAGGTTAGTATTCCAAGTGCAAAGGTAACAAGTGTCATCATAAGTGATGTTGTGAACCCGTGCCACAGTTTTACATGCAGATGTGTTTCTTCAAGCAGTATTCCTGAAACAGTTGGATCTATGAAATTATGTACTGGTATTGAAGGTACAAGTCCGAATAATATTATAAGTCCTGCAAGGAACATCGCAGGTGCAAGCATTATCATGGATGGATCGTGTATGTGCTCTGGCAAGCCTTTTGAGGGTCTCTTTCCAAGGAATATACCGTCTATTAGTTTGATGGAATAGGCAAATGTGAACACACCACCAAGTACTGCAAGTGCAGGAATGAGTATGTTATATGGTGCCCCGAGAAGTGCCCCCATCTCAACAGATGATTCATAGAACATCTCCTTGCTGAGGAAACCATTCAAAGGAGGTATTCCTGCCATGGATAACGCTCCGATGGTAGCGACAATGAAAGTGATGGGCATTTCCTTGCGCAACCCTCCCATCTTTGTAATGTCCCTTGTTGCAGCCTCGTGAGCCACTATACCCGCTACAAGGAAAAGACATGCCTTGAAAGTTGCGTGGTTGAGAAGATGGAAACTTGCAGCAGCAACACCAATTCCAGGTTCGTGGTGTGTGGTGTAACCATACATTGTCATGAGATAGGCAAGCTGGCTTATGGTGGAATATGCAAGTATTCCCTTAATGTCCGTCTGTCTGAAAGCAAGGAAACCTGCAAGAAGCATTGTAAATATTCCAACACCACTTACAAGAATGAACCAGGCTTCAGTTCCTGAAAATATCGGATGTATCCTTGCTACGAGATAAATACCAGCCTTCACCATTGTTGCCGAGTGCAGGAATGCACTGACCGGTGTTGGTGCTTCCATTGCGTTGGGGAGCCATATGTAAAAAGGACCTTGTGCTGATTTAGAGGCAGCACCGATTAATATGAGAATGAGTGCAGCAAGGAAAAGTTCATGGCCGAGTATCATTTCCCTCATGGATTCGCTATGCAATATTGTGGGAATGTCGTATGTACCGGTGATGGCATGTAATACCAGAAATCCGGCAAGCATGAACAAACCGCCAGCTGCGGTTATGAGTAATGATTTTGTGGCTCCGTATACTGACATCGGTCTGTTGCGCCAGTATCCGATAAGCATGAAAGATGTGATACTTGTGAGTTCCCAGAAAATGAACAATTGAATAGTGTTAGCTGAAAAGACCATACCAAGCATTGACCCCATGAAGAAGAGGAGTTGTTGGTAGTATCTTGGAAGATCCTCTTTCTTTGACATATATCCGTTGGAGTATGACATGATTATCACACCAATGCCGGATACAATGAAACCGAACATGACACTCAGGCCATCGGCATAGAAAGAGAGATTTATACCCATTGAAGGAAGCCAGTCTATAGAGTTCTGAATAGTCTCCCCATGTATAATTTCCGGAGCAGCCTGAGCAATTAATAATAAACTCAGGAATGCAACTGCGGAAGCATACCACCCTATTTTACCCTTTAGAATTTTTTCAACGGCAGGCAATATACCGGCCAAAATAAATGGCAAAAAAACCGCTAGAGTAATTGCTGTAAACGAATCCATGACACTCTAAATTCAAGTACCTATATTTAACGTTTATTAATGTGAATTATTATTTATGAAGAATATGTTCAGATTATTACCAAATGAATCATTCTAAAAGCATAATTTGAAAAAATATACGAAATCTTTATATAAGATCATTCAAACGCCATCGATTTCAAAATTGACAGGATAATTGACATATAGAATGTACATCATTAGCCCTTACCCATTTATTTCTGTGATATAATGAAAGAACAATCATTCACTTATGCCCTACAATCAAGGAAATGCATAACACGATACTTGCCAGTATTCCTAATGATATTCACCTGTTGTCTTTTTTTACAAGCCCCTGCTCTTGCACATGCAAATATATCAGAAAATATCAGCGATCGATCTGCAATTTCAGGTATTTACGAACAAACGGGTATCTCAGAATACAATCATCTTATTGAGCTATATTTTGAAGAGAATGACTATGTGCTTGCATCTGAATCCATAGTCTATTCCGCAGGTTCAGCAAATGACAGTGAAGAATTCGTATTATGGGTTCCGGAAAATGCAGAAATCATGCAATTTCAGGTAACCGATATGGCAGGCAGTAGCACTGCAACTTCTGTTAACTATTCAAAAGAAGGTAATTTCCTGTATTTCCCATCATATTATGGAACTACAGATTCCAGTGGAATGCCACTGCTTTACGGTATCAGATATGCCACACATAGCCATGAAGAAGTCCCGACTTTCAGAAAAGTCATCCGGGAAGACGGGGTTTTTGATTATCCAATATCAAGGCTCATAATCGTTGTCAACCACGAAGAGAATGAGATTCCTGCAATCATTTCAGCAGAAGGGCTTACAATTGCAGCTGATGAGATCATCAGCGATAAGAACTACACATCCTACATATGGTCATTCCCACAGTTCAATGAACTCAGCATAGCACTCGAAAAAAATAATGAAGAACGGGCTGCAACAATACCATATAATTCATTCATCATGTTAGGAATACTGGGCATCATTATCGTGATCATAGCCGCTGCAATACTACATTATAGAAAGGAAAGTTCAGGAGAGATGAGCAAACTTGAAGACCGTTACGAAGCGGAGCTTATGGTCCTTGCACAAATAAAAGAAGACAGAAAAAAGAATAAACTAAGCAAGGAAGAGTCTGAAAGTCTTCACAAAAAACACAGTGATAATGCTTTAAAAATCAAAAGTAAAATGGAGAAATTGAAAAAGACCTAATGGTCCATCTCTCCATATATTTCTTCTTTTTGTGGTTTGAGCTCTGGTATATCCGCTGTGAGCCAGCCTATATCATAACTCTGTCCACAGCCGGGACATATCAGTCCAAGTCTTGCTTTTCCATCTGAGATTTCCTTGAAATGGACGTGAAACCCACGTTCATAACCACAGTTAAGACAAATCCGGAACGAATCTACAGCATCTTTTGAATCCATAATTCAAATTCATCATGCAGAGATATATCATTATCGATATAATTGTTTGGTGAATTTTTCAGCCCATAACTTTTATCATAAATACCCGCAAGGAACCCATATGTTCAAAGGAATTATTTTTGACTCTGATGGAGTCCTTGTCAACTCAATGCCATATCATGCAAAAGCATGGGTCGACGTCTTTGCGGAATTTGGAATCAATGTCATTGAAGAAGAGATCTATGAGATCGAAGGATCAAATCATGTTGGTGTGATTAATCTTATTTTTGAAAAAGCAGGCAGGATCCCAGAAGCGGATATTTACGATACTATCCTTCAAAAAAAGAGAGCACACTTTCTTGAGAATAATCACTCAGAGATATTTGAAGGCATGTACAAATGCCTGAGTTCAATAAAACCGAAATTCAAACTTGCTGTTGCATCCGGTGCTGACAGGACAATTGTAACATCACTTATGGAAAAGTTCTATCCTGGAATATTCGATGCTGTAATCTCAGGCGAGGATGTCAAGAGAGGAAAACCCGACCCTGAGCCATATAACAAGGCAGTCGAGCTGTTGGGACTGGACAAGAACGAATGTTTTGTTGTCGAGAATGCGCCTCTTGGAGTAGAATCTGCCAAAAACGCAGGTATGTTCTGCGTAGGAATCCCGACATATATTGATGCGATAAAGCTTCAGGAAGCTGACCTGATAGTTAAAGATCACTCTGCCCTTATCAGATACCTGACCAATCTGCAGGATGTTGAACAATCAGACTAAACTTGTGAATAACTGACAAGTATTATAATAAAATCCACTTTTTATTTTGAATTCCGAAGTTAGCCAGTTGATAAAAAATATAGAACTTTTTACAAAAAAGATAATACAGATTGTGTCTTTTCTGCTTTACATGAAAACAATTCCCTTCCTGTTAATTTTGAGTATCATATTAATACTTTCATCGGGTTGCGTTGAAGACACTTCTGTAGATTTCCTTATAAGTCATCTAGACAACGAAAATGAAAGTATCAGAACCGCTGCAATAGACAAGCTTGCGGAAATCGGAGATGAAAAAACAGTTGCATCATTGAACCAGATGGTCAAAGATGACAACAGGACAATTGAAGAACGGAAAAATGCAATTACTGTTCTTGGCATGATAGGCGGTAATAGTACGGCAGAGATGCTTCTGAACATTTCCCAGGACGAAGATGAAGAAAAATATCTGAGGATGGCTTCGATGCTCGCTCTTGGAGAGATAGGTGATGAAACTATGATCAAGCCCCTCAAAGAATTGAGTTATGGTGATGACGGACTCATCCTGTACCATGCTGCGTATGTTCTTGATCCGATGGAGGATAAAGAAGATGTTTACGCAACCTACGGAAAACTTCCATATCCATTGAGTGAAGAACAAAGGCTTTACAGGAACAATGTAGGTGAAATTAGAGGTGCATATAGAGCTGATGGTACTTTTCCGGAAATTGAAAATGCCACTAGTATTCTAATTGGTTACAATGTAAAAACAGGTTACATAGATATTTCGAGTGATGTGAAACCTGAACCCTCTGTAATGGATGAGATCTACCAGATATATGATACTGAGGCAAGAAAAAGAGCCATCTATCAGGTTCCAGTAAGATTTGTTCGTTGTGGATCTGCAGCCCCATTGGAAGGTTACTGGTATAATATCCCAGATATTGCTGAATTCAATATCACAAATATATCTTTTTAGATCAGATATACCAAGTTACTGCAAAAAAAGAAGTACGGTCAGACCAACCGTACTGTTTCAAGATTTGTAAGTGCTTTTGTTTCCATTTTATTTCTCTTATGAATAGAGCTTGCAAGATCCACACACGAACGCTCGTCTCCGTGCTCGGTATAAACTCTTTCAGGCCGTGGTTTCATCTTCTTGATGTAGTCCATCAATTGTCTCCTGTCGGAGTGACCGGAGAAACCATCGACAACCTCTGCTTTCATGTTCATTTTGACAACATGGGTTCCGTTGCTGCTTGAGAGAGGAATCTCTTTCCAGCCTTTCTGGATCCTTCGACCCATAGTTCCGTCTGCCTGATAACCTACAAAGACAAGAGTATTGTTTTCGTTCTCTGCAAACGCCTTGAAGTATTCTATCACAGGACCTGCATTCATCATACCAGATGTGGCCAGTATCACACATGGCTCTTGCTCATTGATGATCTTCTGGCGCAGTTCATTTGAGTCAACGGGCTTGAAGCATTCTGCAAGGAATGGGTTCTGTCCCTTCTGGAAGATGAGCTTGCGCAGGTCATTGTTGAGATACTCAGGATATGTCGCATGAATAGCCGTTGCTTCCCAGATCATTCCATCAAGATAGACAGGAACGTTTGGTATGATTCCTTTGCGTATAGCATCTTCAAGTACTATCATTACTTCCTGGCTTCTTCCCACTGCAAATGCAGGTATCAGTACGATACCATCCTTTTCAAGCGTTGAATTGACAATGTTCTGAAGGTTTCTTTCCGCTTCCTGAAGGCTCGGCTGAGTACCATTGGAGTTTCCGTATGTGGACTCCATGATAACACTTTCGACACGCGGGAATTTATTAACTGCAGCGTCAAAGAGCCTTGTCTTCTCATATTTGAAGTCACCTGTGACAACCACATTGTGAAGGCCATCCCCAATGTGGAAATGAGAAACTGCAGAACCGATAATATGCCCTGCATTATGGAATGTGAGCTTTATATCAGGTGCTATATCGGTTACTTCCTCGTAATCAAGAACGATGGTATGTTTGAGTCCTTCTCTGACTTCAGCGGAACTGTATGGAGGCCTTTTACCTTCCTTTGCAGCAACATCAATGTAGTCAAGCTGCAATAGAGCCATAAGATCCCTTGTTGGCGGAGTACAATAAATAGGGCCTTCAAAACCGTATTTATAGAGGAGTGGCACAAGACCCTGATGGTCAAGGTGGGCGTGTGTTAACACAACAGCATCGATCTGGTTAATAGGGTATGCTTCAGGCACATAGAGATAAGGAGTCATATTGTCATCTGAACCGACATTGACACCACAATCGATCATTATGCGCGATTCGGGGGTTGAGATGATGAAACAGCTCCTTCCAACTTCTTTTGCACCACCCAGTGAGGTAACCCTTACCCACTCATCCTTTGAAGTACAACCCCTGTGGATCTTTCTTCCCACTGATTTAAGGATATCCTTCCTTTCTTTGTGGTTGGTACGCATGAATTCACGTATGTTCTTAACAGTACGTGACTTGATAGGGGGAGCTCTTACGACCTTTGGCGTCCATCCTATCTTCTTCGTTATTTCCCTGAGAGTCTCACCATGTTTTCCGATTACAAGGCCTGGTTTATCAGCTTCAATAATTACTTCACCCACATCAGGGTCAAAGTGATAGTTGGATACCCCGGATTCTTCAGGGACAGTTTTCAGGATCTTTTCAATTGATTCCTCTGGAGGCATAAGCACTTTGGGATCAGGACGTACCACAATACGTGTCCTCAGTGTCTTTGCCAGAGTTCTGACAATATTACCGTTATCTGCAAACTTCTTAGGCTCTTCTGTGTAAACAACAAGCTGTGGGCCTTCAAACTCAACACTAGAAATAGTAGTACCAATTGGTAGTTTTTCTTCTATTTTCTTCTTAAGATCAGATAGTACTTCTTCTACAGCCATTGAAATAGCCTTCCTTATAAAAAAGTGAAAAATATAATATAGTTGAAAACTATATTTAAAATATTATTTATGGTAGTTCAAATGAAAGAAATGAAAGAATTATTATATTAAATTAAAATTCTTCCCTCATTTTTTTGACGTCTTCCATGTCAAGTCTGGTATATTTATCCTTATTGATAACCACAACATCTATGTTCTCACCAGATGCAGAGTCTCTCTTCATCGCATTGTGAAGTGCCCTGACAGCCAGCTCGACGCCTTCATCGGTGGTCATATCTTCCTTGTAGCGATCTTCAAGTACACCATATGCAAAAGGAGAACCTGAACCTGTAGATACAGCCTTTGTCTCTTCGATGCTTCCACCGAGAGCATCGAGTGAGTATATTGAAGGTCCGTTCTTGTCATATCCTCCAACAAGAAGCTGCACCATAAGTGGATAGTATCTCTGACCACTGAGCATATTTGACAAAAGAGTTGTAAGACCTTTAATAGTCATGGTCTCCTTACGTCTCATTTTGTATAATTTAGACTCCACACTCATTACCCTTACAATCTGCTGTGCATCTCCCACAGAACCAGCAATGGTCATTGCAACCAGATCATCTATCTGGTAGACCTTCTTTGCAGTTTTACTTGCAATGAAATTCCCCATTGTTGCACGCTGCTCGGTTGCAAGAACAACACCGTCATTGCAAACTATACCTACAGTGGTTGTACCTTTGTAATGTTTATCATTAACCATTAATTATACCTCATACAAAAATGAGAAAATAAATTTGAAAAATGTACTATGCATTTAATGCATTAATCAGTTACTCATTAGCAATTTATATATATATATTTATCCCTTGTTCAGTAAATGCCTATTTCTTCAGCAAGTGCTTTTACCCGTTCAATACTTCCCTCATCGATATTTTTCTCCTGCATCTTCCGGATACGCCGGTCAATAGATATCCTTTCTGTACCTATCAGAAGATTATCCGCATGGGCCACGATTTTCTGCTCCAGAGTCACAGGCATATAGTCATCACCAGGAAGTCCCACTTTTTTCGCTTCTTTCCTTGTGATGCCGGCTCCAATATGACGTCTGATTATTTCCTGAACTGCTGGTTCAATGTTATTTTTCTTTGCGATGTCAACACCTATTATGGCATGATCGATTCCATGACTTTTTGCCCTTCCAAGATCATGCAGGAGTCCGCCAATCTCGACAAGCTCCAAATCAACATTTAATCCAGCGTTTTCCAGTTTCAAACCCATTGAAAGAGCTAGGTCAGCTACAGCCACGCAATGAGCTATAACCTTTTTACTGCAACCCGAAATCTTTAGTATATCAAGAGCATCTTCACGCGAAAGCATTCTACTGATCTTTACCCAAAAAAGCCAGGCGCTTATCTATCTTATGAATGAATTCAGCATTATCCTCATACATCATGTCCTCACCGCAGTATGGACAAAGAAACTCGCATTCTGTAGCCTCATTAAAATTCATTCGGACGCAGCCTTCCGGACATTTGTAGAAAACATTTTCTTCTTCAAAATTAACTCTGGTCCTTAGGTGTTTTACAAGTCTCTTCTTTTCCTTTGCTAATTGCGGACCAATATCAGTCATGTCAAGGGTCCACAGGTATGTAAGCCAACCACTACTGGAATCACGTTCACGCCTGCATACAGCGAGTTTATTCTCATTGAGAATAAAAAGAGTTCTTCGGACTATGTTTAATAGAATACCCGTGGCTTCTGCTATTTGTTCGTCAGTTACCTCTCCGTCGGGCATCTTCTCTATCATCAGCAGTCCATCTTCACCCACCAACCTAACGAGATAGCCCCTGACAACCGGATCATTCAAATCTATCAAAAAATTTCACCTCATGATGTGCTTGTTAATGCAATGTATTCAAATATTAATCTTTGCTTGCAAATCCCGCCTGATTTGGAACATTATCAACCTATTTGCAGGTCTTTTGTTCAGGATTCAAGTAGATTCAATGATTCACGTATAAACATAACGCTTTCCTTAATTTCAGATAAAACTTCCTCACGAACATTTCCAGAGCATAAAATCGATATAACAGGTTCTTCTGAATTTATTACCTGGCCAACACTTGGAATATCACATACATTCATTTCAAGCAATTTCTTTTGAGTGGCTCCAGTTACTACTACTGTTTTCTGTCCGGCATAAAGGACCGCCCTACATGCATGCTGAGTTTTGTTCTTTATCTGGAAATCAATAGTTCCCTCAAAAGCTTTTAGGTGGGAATCCACTAAATTGATGCCTGTTGCCATCTCAACAGTATCCAGACTACCCTGGAAACGTGCATTGACCTCAATTACTACCGGACCATCTTCACTCATTATAAAATCCACACCATTTGAACCTACCAGTCCAAGCTCAAGAATCAATTCTTCAGATATTCTTTTCATCTCTGAGTCATAAGGGGTTTCGTAAGGAGTTACGTTGCCACAATACGCAAATGGAATTTCTGTAAGCCATGGCACTCCAATAAGCTGCTCATTTACAGCGACTGCAACAGCCCTGTCCTTTGTAGATATTACCGAAACACTCGCTGACGTACCATCGACGTATTCCTGGGCAATCATACTGCTTTTACTTGCCGGAAGATCGATATTTTTTAATCTTTCATAAATACCTTTGATATCGCTCTCATTCTCAACTTTTGTATTGAATATACCACCACCCGAACATGATGGTTTGACAATAACAGGTAACTGTAATTTATCTATCTCAGAAAGAAGGACTGTTCTCGGGTGAGCTATGTTTAATTTTTTCAGCAATTGAGAAAAACGATGTTTGTTTGACACTTCCATTGTGACCCTAGGTTCATTACCAAATATCCTGTAATGTAACTTTTCCAGACCTATCGTCTCGAAACCTGAACCTGGTATTATACCATCAAAGACAACATTAAAGCTTTCAATGAGCTGTGCCAACTCAGCAAGGCTAATCTTACTAGCATCAAATGCTTCCCCTATATCCAGCTTCTTTGAAGCTGCAGAACACTGCAAAAGGTCATGGTCACAGAAAGCATCGATAGAATACATGTTGTATCCGGCTCTTGTGCCGGAACACACTATATTGCGAGTACTAAAACCAATGACCAGTATATTCTTCGTAGACATAAAGATCTTTTATCGGGATCCATCTGCAACAGCAAGAAGTCCATTCTCTGTTCTGACAACGGGGATTTCGGCCCCTGCTTCTGAACTGAACATGACTGGTTTTCTAATAGTTACCGTCTCATAGGTATCAGGGTCAAGTACAAGAAGGTCATCATTCTCAATAGCCACAAGCATTGTTTTTTGCAGGTCTTTTCTTTTTATGAGAAGTGTTGCCCCTTTAAGGGAATCAGCTGTGGAAGTAAATCGTGCCCCAGTCTCAATATCAGTACCGATGACATTTTTCCCAAACTTCTTGACCTCTATTACCCTTCCTTTATGCTCTATAATATCTTGCGGCATAAATTTAGGAAGCCTTAGCGAAAAAGTGATACGATAAACATCTTTACCCTCTTTTCTTCCCTGCAAAGATTCAGATTCATTAAAACTGCCACCCAATCGGGAAACGATTTCTTTGCAAATATGCCTGCCTGCGTTGGAAGAACCAACATAAAGATCAGCACCTTCTTTTATGTCAAGGGAATTTGATATAAAGGCAAGCCTGTCGCCTTTGCTACGCATCCTTCCCAATACATTGTTGGCAATATCTATGCACTCAGTCATCTCTTCTTCAGTAGGAATTCGATTGTCAGCCCTTATCTGCAAAATCGCTTCAAAGTATCCACCGGATATGCGGCTACACATGTCGCAGGACTCACGCAATACACGAACCTCAGCCTCAAGTTCCTGATTGAAAACCTCACCAAGCAAAGTTGCAGTCACTTCAATACGCACCTTGTACATATGAGGAGTAAGTTCTCTAGGCTCAATGGACACCTCAATATTCTCAGCCATTTCGTGTACAAAGAGTGCATCCTCTGCCGTCTGGATTACTATATCCCCAAGGTTACCATAATTAACCCATTTGTTCTTTACATTACGTGCCCCGCAACTGGCGCATATTCTTGCATGTAACACAGGAGCTATTTCCGCAAGGGTGAAATTTTCGAGAAAACAGTCCTTGCAGCGCCCCTGAAACAATTTATATGTTTCATTTCCGCATTTTGGGCATATGGTGCTGTTCATTGGCTCAGATATCATAGTTTGTTAGATATTGTTTTCGCTCAGCAATAAAACCGTCTGTTTTACTTGCGTATTAGATCGTAGTCTGTACTTCCTGCACCAATCTTTTCAGCATACTCAAGATGTACCATAGGATCCACACCCCAAACATTGGTGATACAGCCCTTGCTCTCATGTTTCATTTTGTCATTTATGAGATCAAGACTTGCTTTATCAATTGCAACAGGATCTTTTGAAGCCGTGATCCCCACATCTCCTGCAAAAGTTGGTGCTGAGAAGTTAAAGCAGTCACATCCGGGAGTAAGGTCAAATATCCAGTTGATGTACCCGATCTTTCCAGGTAGAAGTTTGACTGGTCCCATGGCAGCTTCGCCAAGACGTTGTTGCATTTTCACAGGAGCATCTGCAGGAGGCACGATTGCATGATAATTACAGCTTCCAAGGCATGATAGTTCACCTCTGCAAAGATCCTTGTTCACAACGGCCTTCCCATTTTCAATAGTCAAGGCATCCCATGGACAAGCTTTGAGGCACTTTTTACATCCCACACATTTATCGTGATCAATGTCAGGCTTTCCAACCTCATGAACAGTAGTCTTACCTCCCTTATCCAGACATCCCATTCCCAGGTTTTTTATTGCCCCACCGAATCCTGATGCAGGATGACCTTTACAATGTGATATCATTATCATAGCATCAGCTTTTGCAATAGCTGATGCCACACTGATCTCGATTATTGTTTCGCCTTCTATTTCCACGGACACAAAATCATCTCCCCAAAGCCCGTCGGCGCAAATGATGGGGGCACCCATACTCCCGTGCGTAAAACCATTGGTAGCCGCTGTGCATAGCAGATCAGCGCCATTGAAACGCTTTCCACTGTAAAGCACTGTTGTATCCGTAACAAAAGGAATACCACCTGCTTCTTTCACAAGGTCCACCACGGTCTTTACAATAACAGGACGTATGTGCGTAGTGTTCCCCAGTTCACCAGGGTGTATCTTTATAGCAACAATATCCCCTTTATTAACAGGCGATATCTTAGGGAAAATATCGACAATCTGGTCTATCTGAGTGTTCTTAGGCCCAATTTCTTCTGCTGAACTGAAAAAGACTTCATTCATTCCAATACCTCTGCGTATACAATTCATTAAATCAGTATTTATAATGTTTCTCTCTGCGATTTGATCTGGATACAAATGGGTTATTGAAGATAACTGTGATATTTTTAATAAGAAGTACCATTTAAAGAATATTAGATACTTATTTAAATATAATAATGTAGTATTATATAATTATGAAATTAATTGCCCCAGTTACAGAACATCCTATCCCACTTCGACTATATAATAAACGAATATATATATAGATTATATGCATATTGTATATATCTGTGCGTTGTGTATTAGAATTTGATGAAATGTGGAGGGAAACTTATGCCAAACATTCAGAATTATATGAAAAAATGTACAAATACTTCAACTGATAACAATTTACAATTAATAGTCAACGGACAGTTCAAAGAAATAACAGATAAAGAAGATATGGAGTTTATGCGCTTCATGATAGGTGGAATAGGTTCCAAATAAATATCTTTATACTTAGATACATATGGGAGATATTTTTATGAAAACAAAAGATAATTTATACTGTGAGCATTGCCAGATTGAACTTAAGCGACAGCTGATAGGCTCTAATGTATTCTATTACTGCAATGAATGCGGAAGAATAACTTCCGCAAAGGATATGGTAACCATCATAATCAATGATAATGGGGTAAAAGCATGTGTATGATAGAAGAACTGGGTTATTCTGAAGAAAATAAAAAACTTTACTGCAAAAACTGCGTTATTTTTGTAAAAACCGGTAAATGCGAGTTTTTGAAATATCTGGAATCAGAGGTATCAGTAGATCTCAACAGAGATTATTTTCAAGAAATACTGATCGATGAATGTGGACATTGACCTTTACAGGAAGCCCATATTAAAAATATAGTGTTGGTTAAAACATACTTATTCAATGAACCAGTCAATGTAAACAAGTAGCTCTCTTTTCTCCCAGTTATCCAGTTTCAAAGGGCTGTCTTTACGTGCACCTCCAAAAAGGTCTGCTTTTTGATCGGCATCAAGGACATGTACTTTATACCTACCTTCAGGACTGTCACGTATAAAGTAACCAGGACTCATGGAATCTGATTTTTTCCACATGCTTATCTTGTCATAGTCCCATAAGCACGTTGCCCACTCAGCCATCTTTTCAATATGCTCATCCATAACATCATGAACATCACCAATCATGACACAGTGCATACCGTTTTTCGTCATTTCAATGCTATTTTGGCTACGTATAATCAAATTCATCATCTCCCAACGTAAAACGACATGTAGATAGTATAATAATTTTGTGTTCAGAAACTATGTTATTCTGTATAAAATAAAATAAAACAGAACAAAACGATAAATAAAATAGATAAAAAAGATGCCATGTGAACATCATAGCATCTTTCAAATAGTCTTATTTCTTCTGTGGTGGCCAGTTCTTTTCCATCCAGCCAGGTAGCCTTCCAGAATCAGCAGGACCTACCATAACATTAGCACCAGTCTCATCTTCCACATCACCCTGCAGACGTGCACAGAGTCCCGGGAGAATGATGGTGTCGTGTGTTGTGTCCTTCTTCAGGTCAAATCCTGATTCATCAATTCCCTTCTTGATCTTTGCAGCGGTAAGTTGTCCTCCAGCTACTGCAGCCTCTACACCAATACCATCAGTATCAATTGCCCAGAGGAAACAGTCGATCTTGTTAGATGCAAGATCACTCTCTACTGTGTAGTATGTAAGAGCAAAGTTGGTTGTAACAAGCACCGGTGAATCAGCAGTTGGTTCTCCTACCTTGTACATTCCAGGATCCACGGTTACAGGCTTTCTCGGGTCAGTGTAGAGAGTATCACGGATGTGTAGTTCAGGTAACATTGCGTAAGGCTCTGTGCTGTGAAGGATCATTATGTCACCGTACTTGATGGTGAACACTGATGCGACCACGGTTTCCCAGTAAGATGCACTTACAGGGTCATCGTGCGCCATCCATGCCGTAAATGGAACTGCCATTATAGGATAAGCGATTTCACGATCACCGTCGATACCAGCCCGGCGTACCTTTATAAAATTGGTAAAGGTCTGTTTTAGCTGCTTGCCTGTCGGGAATGTTCCAGGGTCAAGTACAAGTTTCTCTGTACCCATTGCTGCAAAGGTCTTTGCAAGTGACTTGAGAAGATCAAGGTCATTTGGAGCAAAGAGTGTCACAGGCACATCGTACTCCAGTGCAAGTTCTCCGACTTCCTTCCAGTTGTCCTTGTTTGCAGCGTAGAGAAGTGGATTCCTGCCCTTTGAAGCTTCAAGGCCTGCTTTAAGGACTTCAGGATCAAATGAACAGAGAATGATAGGGAAGTCTGTTGTTTCGACTACCTTCTTTACAGCTGCCCCAAATTTAGCAGGGTCATTGGATGTGCAGCGCACAGCTACCATATCCACAGTAAGGAAGTCACCTACATAGAACTTCTTGAAGTTTTGAATATGATTTACCCGCTCAACGAGATCCTTCTCATCCATTGTGTCCCATACATCATATGCAAACTGTGTCTGGTTGAAGAATGTCAGTTTGTGACGGTAAAGTACATCGTCTCCGCCAATCTTTGCGACATTTTCACCGACACCGATCAAAACTTCCCTGATCTCAGGAGCAAGGAGTGCATCGAGTTCTTCATACTTCTTCTTGAACTTAGGCTCTAGTATTGGCGTACAATCTGTGAGTTTATGAGACCTGTCAATAAGGTGTGATGCAAAGGCCATGCATGTCTGTTCACCACACTCACCACAGTTAGTGGCTGGCAGGAACTTGTAAGCTTCCAGTGGACTGTTAATTTTCATTTATCACACCTCCGCCCCGATCCAGTTGGTGATGTCTATCTCTTCGGACTCAATAGAGCCATAGAGTGTCTGCGTAATTTCTTTTAGCACCTGAACGGATGTTGGATGCATCATCATGAACAAATCGTTACCTGCAAGTGCGAGTGAAAGACCAGTGACGATCTCCCAGATAGGTCCACGGTATTCCCTTGGTCCCCAGTCAGAATCCTGATTAAGTGGGGATGAGATCATCCATGACTCACGGGCACCCCATGCATTTGTAGTACCTGATGACATTGGGAATGTAAGCTCGTCATCGCCCATAAGACCAGCAAGCCTTATGCGCTCCATGTTGGTGTAAGCATAGTCAAGACCATAACCCAGTGCTGCTGTGGTCGGGTCCATCAGTATGCTGTCTCGTGGGACATTACACTGCTTCATGAGCTTCCTGTTAAGTTCCTTCTGAGCATTGATCTCAAGCTGTGTCCATGAAAGGACGACATGTCCGTAATCCACGGCAGCTTTTGCTATTCTCTCATAATCAAGGTTAAGGCTGGCAGATGCCAGAAGTACTCTTTCCCCCTCTGCGACCTCAGCTGCTTTCTCAAGCACTTCAGGATCCTTTTCAGGGTTTCCTGAACCACCGATAACAATAGGCACATCAACTGCTTGCAGGACATCCTCTACGACCTTTGCTGCTTCCTTTGCAGGAGTATCATTGATGAGCGGGTCAGTTGATATCAAGTGAATGGTTACCATGTCAGCATTGAATTCACGTACGACCTTCTTTGCCCATTCTGCCGGGTCGTTAATAACATCCTCATAGTTGCTCTTGACTGACTTTGCCATACCTATTGGCATGTCGAAGACATCCATAGTCACATAGTTCCTGTGAGGCATCTCAGTATCGAAGTAGTAAGGAAGTGCATTCTCGCCACCAAGGGTTATGGTGTTCTTCCTTGAGCCACCGTCACCCGATGTTGCACCAAGTGTGACTTCCTGGATAGGATTCTTCCAGTTGTCAACCTTTGCAACCTCGAATTTAGAAGCAAGTAATTCCTGTATCTTTGGAGAAGTTGGAAGTGTCTCTGGCTGGGGCATCTCACCCATTCCAAAAGCAGATGCGAATAATTGTTCAGCAGGGAATCCAAGCATCCTGCCAATGTTTGCCATGTGAAGGGATATCTGGGATATTTCACTTCCCAAAGCATAGGCAAGTGCAGGATTTAGTCCTCCACCACCTGAGATATTGAGCTCGACGTCACCTTCAATGGTCACACCTTCCAGTGACTCCACATCGAGATCTTGCAACATATCACTAAGTTGCGATAATTTCATTTTCTTTGTCATGTGCATTCCACCTTATGATAATATTTATTACAAACCAAGTTTCTGAGCGATCTTCTCAATTTCCTGTACTGCAACGGAGTCATCCGGAAGATCAAATAAAGGTTCCCCGGCGAGATCTCTTTCAACTATCATCTCATCCACAGGGATCATTCCTATTAGTTCAAGACCAAGTTCATTAGCAGTACTGGCAATCCTTTCACGGTTTGCATCTGTGACCTTGTTTGCAATAACATAGATGTCGGAAACGTCTGTTTCCAGTTCACCCACAAGTTCCCGAATACGTTCGGCAGTTCGCATTCCCCTGCGTGAACCATCAGTGACAACTACAAGTTCATCAACATTCCTGAATATCTTCCTGCTGAAATGTTCCAGCCCGGCTTCAGCGTCGATAATGAGCACGTCATAATTTGTCACGAGCTTATTCATGATTCCACGAAGCAGGTTGTTGACATAACAGTAACATCCTGAACCTTCAGGCCTCCCCATGACCAACAGGTCATATCCTGGCATCTCTTCAAGGATCTCATAGAGTTTTCCCTCCAATATGGATTCCTTGCTCACATCAGGAGGAAGGTTATCACGCTCATCGTGCATGAATTCCTTGATATCTCCAATGCTTTTGTTGGTTTCACACCCAAGTGTCTCGGGAAGGTTGGTGTCCGGATCCGCATCAACGGCAAGAACGATCTTATCACCTTTTGTAAGATGGCGAATGAGAAGACTGGTCGTTGCCGTCTTCCCTGTTCCGCCCTTACCTGTCACTGCAATAATCTTAGCCACAGAAGACCTCTCTTAGTCCTGTTTCTTAATGATCACTTTGTCGATACTGACCTTTGCGTTCTTCAGGACGATCTTTACACCGCCAGATCCACCGCCGCTCATCATTGGCATGGATGGCATGAAATTTGCAGCCTGCATCATCTGTGGAGCAGCAAATCCAGCCTGTGGAGCTGCTTCAGATGCTTCTTCCTCTTCAGGTGCTTCCTCTTCTTCCACTACCCATCTTTCAAGTATTGGGTGGTTCTTTTCCTTGAGGAAATTTCTGAGTGCATCAACATCTGCTACTTCTTCTTCAGTTGGGATCTTGTCGCGGATATCCTCAGGCATACTATCATATACTTTGTCCTTAAGCATCTTTGGCATCCATACGACCCTTTCCCAGCCGCCGTCTGCCTGGATGAACTTTGGTGAACGGAAGTAATTGACACCTATTCCAAGGAAACCAACAACCTGCTTACCTCCACCTGTCTGTCCTGCCATGGTTGAGAACTGAAGTCCGTTTGGTGCGGTACCTGCAAAGTCCCTGTCTACCCATCCGATACCATCAACTTCAGGGATATAGAATCCTACAACCTCAAAGCATCCACAGGATGTGTGAGGGTACTCCAGGAATGAGTGCAGCCTTATACGGTCGTATTCACCGCTTGATAATCTCTCTGCAGCTTCATTAACACCGGTGTATTCCCCGGATTCTGCGTCAATTACGTCTCCTTTTGGAATAGCGAACTGTGGACCTTCCGGATCAACCTTTGCTGCTGCCCTGCCATCGAACCAGTTGATTGCACCACAAAGAGAAACCCTGTCTGGCGTTACTACACAAACATTGGTTGGAGCGAATGATGCACAAAGAGTGCATCCATAGAATGTGTCAACATCCTCATCGTGAAGGTCACGGGTTCTCTCATCCCTTGCCTTGTAGACCCCTCTTGCATTCTCGATCTCTTTCTCGATCTCATCCATATCTGTGATATATATGGCTTCGACACCCTCTATGAATGGGAGTTCGTTCTTAAAGAGCATCATTATTGCCTGTGCAACAGGCTCAAAAGATGTCATACCTTTTTCGACTGCATCTTTGCTGACCCTCATCCAGACATCGTCTCTCTGGTTCAGGTGCATGAAACCCTGTATATAGTTCTGGAATTCATGGTTCCTTCTTTCTACAATGGACTCAAGATCAGGTTCTACAAGCTCTCCTGCGATCTTATAGATCATTGCAAGAGGATGTCTGGAACCTACTTCCATGTCTGAAAGATCAGGACCGATAAGTGTGAACTTGCCATCTTCAACATCGTCCATTTCTGCTGCCCTTACCAGTTCAAAGCCTTTGGACTTTGGACCTGCAAGTTCTGCATACATGCCATCTTTTCGTATTCTCTCTCCTTCAAACATAGGAGATATTTCAAAAGGGAATTCATCTGCCATAATTAGTTCTCCGTATAGTCACCAATAAAATTATAAATGTCCAATAAATTCGTCAAGCGCTTCAAGGTGTACTTCTGGTTTAAGATTTCCAAAGGACAAACTAGCGTTTTGCATGAAATGTCTCTCAATACAAATGGTCTTTAGGTCTGTGAAGTTCTTGAGACCGGAAAGCACCTGATTAAGATAATACTTCTTGTGTCCGATAAAAAGGATGGTGTCATATGAACCCTGTCCATCAAGACCAGTCCAGTTCTTGTCACCAAGGAAAGTACCAAGTGAATGGACATTGATGTACTTTGCACCAATATCCCTGTCCACAAGAGCAGTAATAGAATGTCCGGTAGCAGCTACCGGAACACCTGTCTTTGCAATTGCAATCGTCTTCTCTATAAGCAACTCATCTTTTAAGATCTCTGATCCAACAACAAGAAGAGGTCTTTTTGCTTTTGTGATTATTTTTGCTGCCACATTCGGATTTACAGGTTTTGCTACTTTCCTACCCCATGTGGTGTAGATCTGCGTATTCTTAGTTGTATCGACCACTTAGCATTCCCCCTTACATAGTCTCTTTACGTTTGTAGGCTGGGCGGAAACATCTGATTTCATCGCCGGGCCGGAAAGGATCTTTTTGCGTTTCCAGTCGATTTCCCATCCATGATCCTTTTCAAGCATCTTGAGAAGTGTCTCACGTTTTGCAAGTGGAAGATCAGTCTCTGTCCTTACAAACTTGTACCAGTCCTCTGGCATGTGACCAAGGTACTTCTGGCTGAGCTCCATGTAATGAGTTAGCTTGATCATTCTTCCCATGTTGTTATCGGATGGACGGATACAGTTCTTTGCAAGCATTGGAAGCAGTTCTTCAATGGTGTCTGCTGTTGTCAGCAGGAACTCAGGTGAAGCAGGAATAGGCATTTCTGAACCATCCCTTGCGTCATATACCTTCCAGTCCTCTTCCTGATATGGCTTACCAATAAGTGCCCTTCTATATTTAGAACCATGTGGTCCTACAACCACAGGAATACCGAGCCTGTTACATCCGGTAGCAATTGAGGATGCCTTCTGTGAATATGCTCCCCATGCGACACCCACCGCACCGATACGGTTGGTGACGTAGTCAGCGATCTCTTCGTAGTTACCGGATACCTGCCTCTGTGCAAAGATCGCAGCTACTTTAATTGTTGTTCCCGTAATGTGTGCATTGGAAACACATGAACCTACATTAATGAGGTTACCAGCAAGGAATTTTGCAGGATATTTCTCATAAAGGGTTTCACCATCTTCGTTCTTGTACATACCAAGGTCCATTGCGGAACAACCTGACATTAGCACGATGTAATTCCTCTTAAGCATCTCATCTGCAACTGTGTACAGGTCCTTAGTACCATCCGGATAGTTGGAACATCCAACCATTGCAACAATACCAGGCGTTGTTCCAAGAACAAGATTGACACCTTCTTCACGGATCTCAGGGTCACTTATCTGTCCTCTGCCTGCGCGCATGAATCCCCTCTCCTCACGGATGAGTTTCTGGGATGCTTTCTCTATCATGTTAAGAATAGGGATATCTTTTGGACATGCCTGATCACATCTGCCACATGCAATACATTTGTCATGCAGATATTCGAACTTGCTGAAATCCTTGTCAATTCCTGCCTTCATAGCTGCCATTATTGGAAGGTTGTCAGGACAGTCCAGTTCACATGCACCACACTGGACACATTTTTCTGAAAGTTCCTGAAGCTCCTCTTCAGTTGGTAGAGCTGTAATGCCCATTTCATCCCTTATCTTGGACATTTTGATAGCAAGTTCTACTGAAACGTCAGCAAGAAGATCGAAATCAAGAATAAGTGCACCAGGTTCCTTTCCACTTGAAAGGTCTTCGATTATAGCTGCTGCATTGTCCTTTGATCTGTTTGGAAGACCATACATGATCTTATCATTGGTAGTAATGACCGGGATTGAAAGCTTTTTTGCCTCATCAAGTACATCAGCTCTGACACACTGTTCATCAACAACAATTACGTCAGGAACACCTGAGCGTATCATTTTGAGCTCCTTTGCCAGACTACCGATGATCTTTGCATGTGGTTTGCCACCGTGTTCCATCTGGTAACGTGTCATATCGATCGCAGTACAGCACAGACCGGCAAGCTCCATCTTATCTTCGAGCTCATGGTCGTGTATGTAGTCCATGATATTAGTTACACCTGCAACATTATGCCCGATAACAAGGAGCACAGGTTTTGTCGAATCGATGCACCCCATCCCGATTTCTGCAAGTGGTGCTTCAGGGTCTGACTTTGGCATCCCCATACAGGATATCTGGGCAAGGTCCGATACTTCCATTCCAACGTGGTCCAGCATTCCACCATGCATTGCCTTTGATTCGAAATCCATTGCAGAGCCTTCCTGACCTGCATGAATCGTTGCGAGCAGTTGAGTAAGTTGTTCCTCTACATAATCCATTACTTCTTCCAGATCACCAAGTGTCTCAGGCTTGATACCAGTTACTGCCTGGGTATTTGGAGCCAGTAGATTTGAAGGTCCTACATCAATGGGATGATCACGGCCATGAAGACCTATGAGGTGATGAAGCATGTGGCGTCCGTGCCCTGCGTGTGCAGCTGCACCAGTGATAACACGAAGCAAGAATTCACGTGCCTGATGAGCTTCCATGTTGATACCGCAAGCACCTTCTTTGTTGCCACCGAGGTCACATTTACCAAAGGTACAGTAACAACACTGGTCACAAACAGGAGTGTAAACAGGATTGTATCGGGAGAGAAGCTTGTAATCCCAGTCTCTCAATTCTGAAATCCCCGGTTTTGGAGTAGGACCTACTTCAACTCCTTCTCCTTCTGCTGTTTTCTCAATGGCACCTACGATCTTGCCGATTGTAATCTGAACATTTTCCAATTCATCAATGGAAAATTGCCCAGCTGATATATCATCGCTCATTTTGTTTTATCCTCCTTTATGGATGTAATAGTGCTACGAAAAAAATATCGTATGACAAATTGTTATGTGTATATTTTTTAGGAATATGTTTGAAACTGTAATATGGGATATTCTAATAATACCAACCTATATAAAAATGTTTCCGGAATCTATCATGATTATTGGTTACCATTTGTATAATGTTCCACATAAAGATTCAGTCAGAATAATCAATTTCGGGCATATGAGTAATAATTGACAAGAATATACGATTTTCACATATAAGTTTTCCGATATTTATCATGATTGTTCTTGATAGTATGTTACTTCTTATTTCATATTTATCAGAAATTGTTTTATTTAATGCCTGTTTACCATAGAGAATCATTATATCATGGTGAATGATTTGGACAAAAAATGCTGGATATGCGGCAAAGAAGAAAACATACCATTTAAGTGCCGCTTTTGTGGAAAAAACTTTTGTTCGAGGCACAGGCTCCCTGAGCAGCATGCATGCGTGGGGCTTGAACATCTCAAGCAAGACAATCAGTATAGCGGTAGTCCGGGATACGGAAACAGTGGAACGGAGGATGTATTCAAAGATGCTTTGAAGAACACTGCAAAATATGCCGCAAAAAGTGCTGTAAAAGGCGCAGGCCGAAATATAAGCCATTCCATGAAAAGCAGTCCTCCAATGGCAATTGTTTACCTTTGCATATTTTCTTTTATTTTGCAGATCATCATACCCGGCTTTCAACAGGCTTTCCAGCTGGTTCCCGCTTTAATATTTACACGCCCATGGACATTAGTAACCCATATGTTCATCCACGCAGATTTCACACATATTTTATTCAATATGCTGGTACTCTTTTTCTTTGGTCCTGAACTGGAAAGAAGAGCCGGAAAAAAAATATTCCTGTATGTGTACTTTACAGCAGGCCTTGTTGCAGCCATAGCATATTCCATAACAAGTAAATCTCCATATATCCCCGTCGTAGGTGCCAGTGGCGCCATAATGGGTGTCTTTGCAGCTCTCGCAATAATCGCCCCTGATATCAAGGTATATGTTTACTTCATTCCAATGAAGATCACACAGGCTTTGATCCTCTTCGCATTGCTTGATTTTGTCCTGCTAGGTGCAAATGACATGATAGCTCACACTGCTCATCTGAGTGGAATTTTCGTAGGTGTACTTATGGGCATGCGGATTAAACGTGCTCAGATAAAATATAACTCATATGATACTAACTATTACAGAAGGTGATCTTGCTGGCAGGGAATGCAAATCATCTTGCAAGGCTTTTCCCAAGACCTGAAGAGGGCGAAGAGATTCCAATACAGTTCATTGACATGCAAGAGAAACTTGCAGGCTGGTCTCCGGAACTCAAACGCTCGGTTTACGTTGATGACTTTAAAGACACGGAGAAACTCAAAAGAGTACGTGAAGTGACCCTCCTTAAAGTCTACAACTGGATACTTGATGGAGAAAGTCTGATAGAACTTTCGGATATGGAAAAAAATCAGTTTGAAGAAGTAATGGATACGTTTATAAAACATGGTGGAGAAATTCTTTTCACAAGAAGAAGAATTCAGGGGAGGATTGTAAACTATTTCATGCTGAATACAAATTCAATATCAAAAACAAGTATAACAAAGAGATCGCTAGCTGAAATATTGAGGCACTAAATATATGGAAAAGTGTGGCCTGAATTAAATTTCTGCTATCTTGTCATCATCAGGATAGCGTGTTTTTAGTAGCATGTGATTTAAAATTTAATGTACATACTTATATATTATATTTATAGTATTTATTGTATTTATTGAAACTATCGAACATGATCATTATGATCGATCCTATTGTCAGTTATAATTATAGTGAGGAATCATGGCTAACGTCAAAACCGGACTGAATTCTATTGTCAAATACCTTAGTACTAAAAAAGAAACGGGAAGAAGAAGTATTGGTCTTCTTGTAGATGGTCCCAATGTATTGCGCAAGGAATTTAATGTTAACCTCGAAGAAATCAGGGATGTCCTGAAAGAATATGGTAATGTCAAGATTGGAAGAGTGTTCCTGAACCAGTATGCATCTGATAAACTTGTAGAAGCTATTGAGAACAATGGATTTGAACCTATTATATGCTCCAGTGATGTTGATGTAAGGCTTGCCGTGGAAGGAATGGAACTTGTTTACAACCCAACGATCGACACTATGGCACTTGTCACAAGGGATGCAGATTTCAAACCATTGCTGAATAAAGCAAACGAACATGGCAAGGAAACCATCATCTTCGGTGTCGAACCCGGTTTTTCAACAGCCTTGAGAAACTCTGCAGATTACGTTATCCTGCTTGAGAACGATGAAATGAATTACAATGACGATGTACACTCACAGGAAAATGATAGAGATGGTGAATTCGTACGCGGTTCCCAAAACAAAAAAGAAGCTTCAATAGATTATTAATGCTTCTTTGTTTCAATCACCATCGATTCAAGTTTTGATGGTGAGATGCCATGTTTTGTTTCTGTGCAGTTTTTTATTCTGTCAAGAAGTGTAGTAAGTTCTTCTTTTGAAAGCTCATACCCCATATCGCTTACTATTCCTTTCAGGGCTTTCATGCCTGTATGTTTACCAACAATAAGATGGCGCTTACCACCAACCATTTCCGGACTGAATAGCTCATATGTACGTGGCTCTTCAAGGATTGCACATACATGGATACCTGATTCATGAGAGAAAGCATGCTCTCCGACAATTGCCTTTGTTACTGCGGTACCAAGCCCGGAAAATTCGTTTACGAGTCCTGAAAGCTCTGTTAACTTTGTGGTATCATACCTGTCTATACCATATTGTATTCTAAGTGAAACAAGTAACTCTTCAAGTGAAGCATTACCTGCGCGCTCCCCTATACCATTTACAGTAGTATGGAGCTGCTTAGCCCCAGCCTCGGCAGCAGCAAGGGTATTTGCCGTTGCAAGACCAAGGTCATTATGACAGTGGATACAAATAGGAGTCTTTACTGCCTTCTTGATCTCACTGACAAGATAATGAGTTGTACTTGGAGTCAGAATACCTATCGTATCAGCAATACTAACATAATCAACTTTGTATTCCTCAGCAGCTTTAAAAGCAGTTTTCAACACATCTAGATCAGTCCTGCTGCCATCTTCTGCTGCAAACCTGACACCTACTCCGTGGTCCTTTGCATATTCAACAGCTTCCATGGCACAGGAAAACATCTCTTCACAGCTCTTATGATACTTGTATCTGAGATGCATATCTGACATTGCAATGAATATACTGATAAAGTCAACATCACAATCAACAGCTACTTCGACATCACTTAATTTTGACCTGGAAAGACAACAGGTTCGTGCATTGAGTCCCATATTGGCAATTTCTTTAACCGTTTCCTTTTCAGAAACAGAAACTACCGGAAACCCGGCTTCAATTATATCCACATTAACTGAGTCCAGTTTCCTCGCAAGAGCAATCTTTTCTTCCCTTGTAAAAACTACCCCAGGTGTTTGCTCGCCATCTCGCAGTGTCACATCACAAATCTCAACATCAAGAGGTGGCAAATTCAAATGATCGATAAGCTTGTTTCTTGAGTAATCTTTACTTTCTGACATAATATTGACTCCTGTGATTGCTGGTCAATTTCCAGTTCCAATATATAAGATTTAGGTATTTTAAGATAGTTTCGATTTTTTTGACAGGTTTCAAGAGCAACTTTTATCTAGTGAATAGAAGGCAGTTGAATGCATCTTTTGTTAATTTGCCCAGAATCTGCCCCCATGGTTAAGTTGCGCCATTCTCAGGCAAGTTTACTCTGTACCTTCTCATAAAATCCGTTTATAGAACTGCTTACAAATCTTGCAGGGTTCTCAGCCTTTGTTATTGTGACGACATCATTTTCTTTCATATTATAGGAATGCTGACCATCTATGACAACTGCGGCTTCTTTTTCAGGAACCATAATTTCCACTTTTAGAGTACTGTCACCTGGAACGATCCATGGCCTTGAAGAAAGTTTAAAAGGTGCCAGCGGAACTATTATCGATGCATCCACCCGAGGATCGACTATTGGCCCACCGGCACTCATAGCATAAGCAGTTGATCCTGTAGGAGTTGCAAGTACAACACCATCTGCCCTCACATCCTCTATATGTGAATCATCAATAGATATCCTGAAAGTAATTATCTTTGCAGGCCTTGCCGTTATTAGAACTATCTCATTTGTCGCATCATACAGCCTCTCCCCGTTCAGGCACACACTAAGCCTGGAGCGCTCAGTATATGTGAAACCTCTCAGCACATCCTCAATATCCTTTATGGCATCTTCAGGTGGCACGTCGACAAGAAAACCAAGTGTACCCATGTTAATTCCAAGTACAGGCAAAGGATCCTTCATCTTGGAGATATTCCTGAGCACCGTACCGTCACCCCCCACAGAGATTATCAATTCCACGCCACATTCACGCATTCTTTCAACAGGGAGCAGGTTATTTGTAATACCAAGATGATCTCCGGTCTTGGGCGAGAGGAAGATTTCCACCTTTGATCCAAACGTAGCATGGATATTCCTGACCATATCAAGGGCATCTTGCTGATCGAATCGTGATACAATTCCTATTTTACTGACTGTCATGTACTACCCCTGTAAAAGCTTTAAGATATTTTCATGTGCATTTACATTGGACGCAATTACACTTACTCTACTCATTACTTTGTCTTCCAGCTTTAAAGATTCACCGCATCCATCAGTAACGATACCTCCAGCTTCCTCTATAATGAGCTTTCCCGCAGCTACATCAGTCATACGCATTGTCCCCCTGACATCTGCAAAAGCATCGAACATTCCTGAAGCCACATAACATAATTCAAGTGCAACACTACCAAGGTTTCTTACCCTTCTGACATTTTCAGAGAGAATTGCAGCTTCTTTTATATTAGGCCTATAGCCATAAATGCTCATGCATAACCTACCAAGTTCTGAATTTCCTGATGGTTTAAGTTTTGTGCCATTGAGATAAGCACCTTTACCAGCCTCTGCATAGAATGTATCCCCTGTTGCCAGATTTTTTACATATCCAAAACAAAGGTCATTCAGCTCAGTTCTTGCAATGGCAATAGAAAGACTGTAAAATGGTATTCCCGAACATGCATTATAGGTCCCGTCAATTGGATCGATTATAAGAGTATAAGCGGGAGATGCCCCTAAGACCTTATCCCCAGCTTCTTCACTGATGATCCTGAAAGGAGTTGTTTCCTTTTCAAGTAATGTAAAAATGGCTTTTTCAGAAACATCATCTATTAGTTTGGTGGGTGTTCCATCCGCACCAATATAAAGAACCCTGCCAGCACTAGTTGTGCCGACAAGATCTTTAATTGCCTCATGCACTGCGTCAGCTATCCTTTCACTAAGCTCCAGGAACTCACTTGTACATTGCATGGGCTTGAGTTTGTATTAAAGCCCCATTGCCTTGTTGGTCTTTGCTACTGACTTTGCACCATCAGTCTCAAGTTCCATCATGGCACGGATAGCATCAATATTCTCAGGAATGACATCTGATTCCTGGTGGATTGCCTGGAAGAAATAAAGTTCTCCTTCATACATTGTAACAGAATCTTCCCATACGCAGTTCTCCCACATGTCACCTCTTGGACGTCCAAGGTCCTTTCCAAGCTCCATTACCTCTGCGGTAGAACCTATTCCCTGGCCGATCATCCTTACACGTGGCTGCTTTGCGAACAGTGCTTTGACATCATCAGCAGTGCATTCCTTTTCCATCTCGATGTTGAGGGTGTGTAAGTGCATCAGTGTCGTAGGCAGCTTCACTGCAGTTGAAGCTATGTTAATATGTGGCAAAACGGACTTCACATCAGGTCCGTGGTGTGAAGGAAGCTTAATTGGGTTTGGTACAATTGCATTGATAGGTCCTGTCTTAATATCATTTGGATCAGCAGCTCTTCTCATGAGCGTGACCCTGACTTTCTTTACGCCATATTCCTGATCAAGTGGGTAGATTACCCTGCACAGACCAGTTGTATTACATGATACAACCCTCACAAAGTCCTTACCCAGTGCTTCAGCATAGTTTGCCTCCGCGTTGAATGAACAACCTGCAAGTTCATGGTCTTCCCCGCCCTGCCAGATAGCTTTGACACCTGCTTTCTCGTAAAGTGCTTTGTTCTTCTCACCGATACCACCTGGCGTGCAGTCAACTACAACATCAGCCTTTGCGATCATGTCGTCTACCGTACCTGCAGCAGGAATTCCTGCCTGTTTCATAGCATCGACCCTGTCAGCAAGGGTATATACATCATATCCTTTATCGTGTGCAACAAAGGCTTCGTAGTTTGGTCTTGTTTTAGCAATGCCGATTATTTCCATATCATCCTGCATGGTGACAGCATCAGCAACTCGTTTACCAATTGTACCATATCCATTTATTGCAACTTTTACTTTTGACATCTTAGTTCCATCCTACCTTATATTATTTGAATTTGACTTTAATTAATCAATAAATATTTAACATGTAAAAAATCATTTATGAAGTATAATAGCCTCTCCGGTTCCAAAATTGATTTCTTTTATCAAACCCTTTACAGTCTCTTTTTCCCCGAGTATCCCATATAGATTGACATTCTCCCCGTCAACGATCATCTTTGTAACGGATTCCATTACCATACTTCGGGTTTCACCGTTGATAAGAATAACTTTCAGCTCACACATAGATGTTCCTCCTATTCAAATAACCTGGCTACTGAACAGCCTTTAGGTGCACCGATATCCTCTCCCACAGGATCACACTTCACCTTAAGTAAATATGCTATTGGTCTATAATTCTCTTCTGACAATGTCTCGTAATTTGCCATTCCCTTACTTATAATAAGTGACGCATCCCCAAGTGCATCCTTAAGCTCCTGTGGCGCTTCTTCAAAGCGAATCCCTATTGCATTGGAACCTGTGGTAAGTACACGGTCAACCTTTTCGTCAATACCGAACTCTTTGACATCTTCCATGGTTGCATCATTCAATATTGGTGCACCTCTGACAACAAGAGTTATCTTTCCACCCATTTTTTTGATGATCTCGAACATAAGAGTATCTATCAGGATCTCGCCGGAATTGTCAGCCAGATATACAACATTGCTGAGCTTGTCAAGCATCTTATCAGTATCATCTATGTCCAGTCCGCGTGTGAAATGCTCCTTAAACGTCTCATCAAAAACATCAATGGGCACTTCAAGTCCCATGACACCGTAATCGAAATAATTGCCTATTACAGCTGCAAGAACTGCACGTTTGAATGTGGCGACATCGTCCCCATCGCCGTTAAATACATGTGAGCGTATGACAGGCATGAACCTGGCTGCGGTCTGGCTACTCAGTTCTTTCATTTTGAGATATGGATCATTGTCGTTTAGTATCTCATAGGTTTTCCTGTGTATAGGTGTGGATAACTCTCCTGCAGGCATACCTGGCTGATAGAGAGAATTCAATACTTCTATACCACCGAGAATTGCTTTATGCATAAGCTCTTCATCATCAGTTGACAGTTCCGCTTCCAGGTGAACCCGGGATAGCAAACAATATGAACATCTTGGGTGAACTTTCATAGGATAATTCCTCTGTGAATAATAGAATCTCTATTTTACCATATGCAATAAGTTTAACCTTGATAATATCCGAAAACAAAATAAGCTTTGTGTGTGTCTTTAACCTGACTTTAGGATAAGAAGATTATTATGAATAAAATACCTCGTTTTAATACAAAAGGCTTTAAGCTGAAAACTGAACATGGTCGATACATAATCCTTGGCAGTATCGACGGGATACTGGCCGTTCTTGGTGTTGTAATCGGTACATCCCACGTTTCCAGTGATCCTGCAATTGTTATGAATGCCGCTTTGGGCGGAGCTGTTGCCCTGGCACTCACCAATGGTATTGGTTCATATCTTGCTGAAAGTGCCGTAGAGTATGGAAATCTCGCAGAACTGGAAAAACCCCTACTGAGAAGCCTCAATAGCACAATACTTGAACAGGACACAAAAAAGAAGATATGGAGTGACTCATTCTTCCACGGTGGAGCAAGTTTTTTCGGCTCACTTGTCCCGATACTTCCATTTATACTTCTTGATGAACACATGCTGGAAGCATCAATCATTAGCAGCATCTCAGTTCTTTCTATTTTGGGAGTATATTCCGGCAAACTGGCAAAACAGAGTATGATAAAACATTCTGTACGCATGGTGGGTCTTGGAATAATGATAGTTGCAGCCGTTACCATGCTTGGACTTGAATAATATTTTATAGTTAGTTAAGCATATAAATCAAAAATAATTTAGGAATCTTTATAAGTAATTAACTTTAGTACAATAATTTATCCGGGTAAAACCGAATAATTTGGTACATAAAAAAAGGTGGTTACTTAAATGAAATTTGAAAAACTGTTATTGGTCTTAGTTGTTACTTTAATAGTATCCCTCATGAGTATCAGTCCTGTTCTGGGAACTGCTTATAGAAATGTGGAATTTCCTTCCGGCGCTTTATCCTTTGCGGATGAGATCGTAGATTACCAACTTAATGGTGGTGCATTTGCTGGTGATATAAATAAAATACTTGGAAAACCAAACAACAAATGTGTAAGTCTTGGAACAAAGGGTTATGTCATTGTAAAATTTACGGACAATTCCCTGACAACTTCTGGTGACAGTAACTTTGATCTGGCTGTTTTTGAAACTGGCACTTCCACAGAAGAACTTGTAGAGGTTTTTATAAGCAAAGATGGCCAGAACTGGATAAAGATCGGCAATGCCAATAAGAAAACATTGTTCGATATAGATGCAGTAGATGGAGTGCTTAAAAATGAAAAATATAGTTACGTCAAACTTGTTGATGTTACCGGACTCAATAAGGGCAAATATTATGAAGGTGCCGATATGGATGCAGTCGGAGCTATAACATCAACAACTCCGGTTTTGGAAGAGGCTGAAGATGAGAAATGTGAAACACCTGTTGAGACCAGTATTCCCGAATTCCCAACAATAGCGCTTCCAATGATAGCTATTCTCGGACTTGCATTCATCCATGGAAAAAAGAATGAGTAAATTATGACAGAAACCTTTCTCAGGTTTCTTTCTCACTTTATTTTTGAGTCTTTTTTATTCTCACTTACTTTTAAATCCCATGGGTATCTATAGAGTCTCTCATGCTTATAACGGTTGCATTATTGCTCGTAAGCCTGGTGATGATCACAAAAGGTGCCGACTGGTTTGTAGAATCTGCAGTGTCTATTTCCGAAAAAAGTGGTATCCCAAAGATAATCATAGGAGCTACAATCGTTAGTTTTGCAACTACTGCACCGGAATTCACAGTTTCTGCAATGGCAGCTTACCTTGATCATGTGGAAATGACGGTGGGAAATGCTGTAGGTTCTGCTATCTGTAATATAGGTCTTGTATTAGGTGCTATAATAGTCATAAAAGCAATACCGATAGAGCTTCACGGTTTCACTCGTAAGGGTGCGTTCATGCTAGGGTCTGCACTCCTTTTGATAGTTGTAGCATATGATGGCGTGATATCTTCATTTGACGGTATTTTGCTTTTGATGGTATTCATCGGATTCATGTATTACAATTTCCGTCTTCAGCGTGCTATTTTTGATGGAAATGAAGAAATAAGGGAAAGAGTCCCTATTGGCCAGCTGAGAAAAGAGATCGCACTTTTCATCACTGGAGCTCTCCTTGTTGTAGTAGGCAGCCGCATCCTTGTTGATGCCGGCATAACCATTGCAGAGTGGCTAGGAGTTCCTGAAATGATCATAGCCCTTACGCTCGTTGCCCTGGGCACTTCATTACCTGAACTTATCACTGCAGTTTCATCCACGTTAAAAGGACATCAGGATATTTCCATAGGAAATATACTGGGTGCAAACACCATGGACATTGCACTGATCCTCGGTGCATCTTCCCAGATCAGACCTTTGACAATACTTCCGCAATCCCTGTCATACGATTTTCCATTCATGTTACTGATAATGATACTTCTACTGGTCTTCGGTATCACCGGAAGGAAACTGGAAAAATGGGAAGGTGGCCTGATACTGGGAGTCTATTTTGGATATATCGTTGGTCTGTTTACGCTGTATAATTAACTTCATCATCGAAACAAATCGGTACATTTAAATGAGGAAACAAATCATTTTTTATTAAAAAGGAGCTTATTATGCAAAAGAAAATAATTGTATTCCTTGTAGTATTAGTTTTGTCACTGGCAATATCCGGATGTAGCGATAAAGAGGAAGAATCCATTACCATTCATGGTGAAGATGGGGAAGAAGTAGATATTACCTATACAGAAGGTTCAGAAAATGAAGCTTGTCCGATAGGTACAACCATGAAAATAACTGATCCTAACACCGGCGAAACTATGACAATGGAAGTTGTGGGTACTGAGGTTATTGAAGGGATAGAAATGTGCCATACAGTCGCCGAAATGAATGTAGCTGCTGATGATGACGTCGCCAGAATGGAGATGTACACTCCTGTTGACGAGAACGATGAAAGTTTCATCATGACCTACTATGATAAAGATAACAATGTCCTGTCTGAAACAAAGATCATTAACGGCAAGATGACAATGACAGACGACCAAGGTAATGTTGTAATGGAGATGGATATACCAGAGGATGAATAATCCCCATTTCTACTTTTTTTCTGCTGCCTTTGTAGGTTCAATAACCCTATCTTTAATTGGATTTAAATAGGATAATTACCATCAGTAATACCTATGCAACTTCCATCTCCTGATGAATTAAAACAGAAAAGGATCGACCTTAGTCTTACACAAAGTGATCTTGCAAAAAGAGCAGGTGTCAGTCAACCACTTATAGCCAGGATAGAAGCAGGAGATGTAGACCCCAGGTTATCGACCCTCAAAAAGATAATCAACGTATTCAATGATATTGAAAAAGAAGACATCTATCTCAGGGATATAATGAACAGGGACCTGATATCCGTATCACCTGATGAGAGTATCGATGCTGCAGTCCACATTATGGAAAAGTTCAACATATCACAGATACCTGTCATACAGGATGGAATTTCTGTTGGAAGCTTATCCGAAGACATGATCGTCAGGTCAATGGCAGACAAAAAGACATCAGTTGTGTCCAACATGAAGATCGGTGATATAATGGGTGATTCGTTCCCTACGCTTTCCCCTAACACAGATGTCAAAACAGCATCTTATATGCTCGAGAAATATCCAGCTGTGGTGGTACTGGAAAAGGGTCATGTTGCTGGTGTTGTGACCAAGTACGATATACTGAAATTGTTGAGTGACTAAAGTTTCAGGATTGAGACTGGCTAAGGTTAAATAATAGGGTTGCATAGAAGGCGGAAGTTGCCCATTGCGGACAATCAAAATGTATATCATGAAAGTTATATCCCATGATTGCACAATAAATCAGATTAACTAAATCATAATTTACAGGTCAAAAATAATCAGGAGATTAATATGGATCTAGAAGATGCACTTCTTATGATGCCAGGACCAGTTCCTGTTGCACCTCGTGTTCTCAGGGCAATGTCAAAGCCTATGATCAATCACAGGGGAGCAGAGTTCTCAGCAATGTATGATGACTGCTGCGAGATTCTGGCTGATGTTTTTCAGACAAAGAATGATATTTTCCTTTTAAGTGGTTCAGGTACTGCTGCAATGGAAGCAGCTGTTGGTTGCACGACAGGAAAAGATGACGTTGTAGTTACCCTTGAAAATGGTAAATTCGGCGAGAGATTCAAGGATATAGCTGCAAGATACGGAAAAGTAAATGCTTTAGAGAATGAATGGGGCCATTCCTTTGATCTCAATGAGGTCGAAAAGAAACTGGAAGAAGGTGCAAAATCCATCACTCTCATACACAACGAGACTTCCGTAGGCATACAGAATCCTGCAAAAGAGATTGGTAAACTTGCAAAGAAACATGATGCGCTTTTCATCATGGACGGGGTAACAACCCTTGGCGGAGATACTGTCAAAACCGATGAATGGGGTATTGATATCGCTGTTGTAGGTTCACAAAAATGTCTTGCTGCACCGCCGGGCCTGTCAATGATCTCAGTCAGCGAGCGTGCGTTTGAAGCTATGGCAGACAAAGAAGATTTACCATACTATCTTGACCTTAAAGCTTACAAGAAGAGTGGTGACAAATCACAGACTCCTTATACTCCGGCAGTTCCTTTGTTCTTCGGCCTTCAGGAAGCACTTCACATTGTAAAAGAAGAAGGCATGGACGCCAGGATCAACCGTCATGCAATAGGTGCAAAAGCAATACGTGCAGCAGCAAGTGCAATGGGTATTGAAATGTTCCCACAGCTCAATGCTGACCATAGCCACTATTCTAACACTGTCACTGCAATGAAAGCTCCTGAGGGAATCACAGGCAATGATATTAAGAAAGACATGATGGCAAGGGGAATCACCATTGCCGGTGGCCAGTCCCACTTAAGTGGCAAAATATTCAGGATTGGAAGCATGGGCAACGTCCAGCCAAAGGACATAATGCTGACAATTCAGGAACTTGAAGTAGTCCTCCGGAAGAGAGGAATCATATCTGACATTGGATCAGGAGTAGAGGCTGCCAGCGAAGTGCTGGATACACTCCTTTAATCTTTACCAGGTGAACATGGCAACAATTGGAGTCGCAGACACTACATTTGCACGCTTTAACATGGGTAAAGCTGCGATCGATGAGATCCAGAAGAACATCTCTGCCAAGATAGTACGCAGAACAGTTCCAGGTGTTAAGGACCTCCCGGTAGCAGCCAAAAAACTTATAGATGAAGAAGGATGCGATATTGTTATAGCTCTTGGAATGCCTGGAAGCAAGGAACAGGACAAGATATGTGCGCATGAGGCATCTACTGGAATTATTCAGGCACAACTTATGACAAACACCCATATTATAGAAGTTTTTGTTCATGAGGATGAAGCTAAGGATGAAAATGAACTTGCTTTCCTGATGGAACAAAGGTCAAGAGAGCATGCACTCAATGTTGTCAAAATGATATCCCGACCAGAGAAGCTCATAAAGGAAGCCGGCACCGGCCAAAGACAGGGATTTGAGGATGTCGGACCTGCAAGGATATGATATCGTATAAAGAAACGATGGAAAATATAAATTAATATAAAAATCTTAAGTGATTGTTATGACTATAAAATTGGGATTTGTAATAGCTGAATTTAACAGAGATCTTACATTCCAGATGGAGCTGCTCGGTGAGGAGCATGCGAAATTCCTTGGAGTAGAGGTAGCCGAAAAGATTTTGGTACCAGGAGTATATGATATGCCTCTTGCAATCAAAAAACTCTGTGAACGTGATGATATTGATGCTGTAGTTACAGTAGGAATTGTCATTGAAGGTGCAACAAAGCACGATGAGATCGTTGTACAACAGGCTGCAAGAAAGATCACTGACCTTTCCCTTGAATATAACAAACCTGTGACTCTGGGAATTGCCGGTCCGGGCATGACCAGAATGGAAGCACACCAACGTGTGGACTATGCAAAGCGTGCTGTTGAAGCAGCAGTCAAACTTGTACAACGTCTTTAATATTGAGAGTATTGAACTGAAAAATGGTTGGGTATTTCCATGGCATCGTCAAGACTAGAGCGTGTGGAAGAATCGGCAACGATAAAAGCCGCTAATGTTGCCAATAAAATGAAACAGGAAGGTATAGATGTCATTAGTTTCACCCTTGGTGAACCTGATTTCGACACCCCGAAGCACATATGTGATGCAGCAGCAGATGCAATGTACAGAGGTGAAACGCATTACTCGCCATCAGCCGGAATCCCGGAACTAAGAAATGCAATTGCTGAAAAGCTCCGTAAAGAGAACAAAATTGATGCAAAGGCTTCGGACATACTTGTTACACCCGGTGCAAAACAGGCAATTTTTGAGATAATGATGTCAGTACTTAACGATGGTGATGAAGCAATTCTTTTTGACCCGGCATGGGTCTCATACGATCCTGCGATAAAGTTTGCAGGTGCGAATACCACATGGGTACCTACAGACCCATATGATGGATTTAAACCTCTTGACCTGGAAGAATATATCACTGATAAAACAAAGCTTATCGTCGTTAACAGTCCAGGAAATCCTACAGGAGCTGTTTATGATAAACAGACCTTAAAGCATATTTCAGACTTAGCGATCGATAATGATATTCTTGTGCTCTCAGATGAAATATATGAAAAGATCATCTACGGCAAAGAACATTTCAGCATTGGCTCATTTGAAGGCATGCAGGACAGGACCATCACTGTTAATGGTTTTTCCAAAGCTTATGCAATGACCGGATGGAGATTAGGTTATGTGTGCGCAAGTCCGGATATCTTCAAAGGCATGTTAAAGATACAATCCCATTCGGTCAGCAGTGCAACAAGCTTTGTACAGTATGGTGGTGTCGCGGCCCTTGAAGGTCCACAGGAACCAGTAACTGAGATGGTTGACAGGTTCAAAGCACGAAGGGATCTGCTGGTGGACGGTCTAAATACTATTGGCATCAAATGCCAGAAACCAGGTGGTGCATTCTACGCCTTTGCAGATGTTAGCGAGTACGGAAACGGTGACATCATTACAGGAAAGCTCCTTACAAACGCCCACGTTGCAGTCACTCCAGGTTCTGCTTTCGGAGAAAGTGGTAAGGACTTCATAAGAATATCCTATGCTACATCACTGGAAAGAATACAGGAAGGATTGGAAAGGATCAAAGCAGTACTGGTCTGACTTTTCCGTTTTCATTTTACTTTTTTATTATGAATTAGAATTGTTTTACTTATAGCGTTCAAGCACTTTTTTGATGATTTTTCCAGTGCTGCAAAGAGGACAGATCAATGACCGTTCCAGCCTTATCACCTTAGAATGAAAACCCCTGTCCTGCAACTGTTTTTGAAGTTTGTCTATATCAAAACCCTGATCATACCCAAGTACTATGATATCAGGCTTTATTTCTTTTATAGGATTAAAAATATCAGAATCGTTTCCAAGAATAGCTTTATCGACAATTTTCAGGGAATTGACCATTTCCACCCTTTGCTCATCTGGAATTATGGGCTTTGGTTTGTGTTTTATCATGGATTCTCTGGCAACTATCACATAAAGTTCATCACCCATTCTTTTAGCTTCACTAAGGTAAAGAATGTGCCCCGGATGAAGCAGATCAAATGTTCCTGTTGCAAGTACTCTTACCAAAAAACATCACCTGTATGCTGCTCCCTATAAACAAGCATATATTATAAAGATAGCTCCAGATCGACATACTCAAAATACCCATATTTCAAGTGACTATGAATCCGTAAAAAATTATCACTTGTGACTAAATTAAAGTCATGCTAACATAAGTGATTTTACTCTTATATGGATATAAATAATAAATGCAAAAAATAGAAAATATGATTCAAGAACTTTGATGAAGTCTTTGAATCATTTAATGCATGCCTTACTCACGACGCTGGAATACAAAGGCCAGACCGATTATTGCCAATGCTGGCAGAGCAATCGTTGGGAATTCAGGAATCTGCTCAGATGGTTCATCTGGTTCATCTGGTTCATCAGGTTCATCAGGTTCATCAGGTTCATCAATTACTTCCCCTTCCCATATTTTTGTAACTTCGTTAGATACCATTTCCGGATTTGCCTCAGAGCCTACAAAAGCCTCAATTGTGTCTGTACCATCAACAGAACTGCTGTAGCTCCATGTAGCAATACCATCAGAATCTGTTACACCTGATCCGAAAATACCTGAATTTGGACCGCTTGTGACAACAAAGTTCACAGTTTCTCCTACAATTGGAGATACACCATTTTCTGTGACCTCTTTAAGTTCTGCGCTTAAGGTATGTGTCTCTCCAACATTATTAGTTGCAGTTTCAGGTGTCAGGAAGAAATCTGCTGAGCTGAAACTTTTAGCCTCGATAAAAACAGCAGAATCTAATGCAGAATCACCGGCATCTGCTATTGCTATTTTAATCGTGTTTGTAGTTAAAGGAGCTACTTCACCTACAGCTTTAAAAACTGTTGTGAAACCATCGAGTTCAGTATTGTAAGGAATTGGGCTCAAATCACCAAAATCATTATCCAGGAAATAAACCGGATTATTTACATTATTTACATTATTGATAGCTACTGGTTCATTTGTTCCTGGAATCAGTGCAATGTTCACACCGTTGAGGAAGAATCCGAAAACATCGTTGAATTCTGAGTCTACATACTCATTATATTCTTCCGAACCAAAGACATAATTGAACTCAAGTTGTGTTCCTTCTGGAATAAAGTCGATCTCAAGGATGATGGCATCCTGCGTTGAAAATCCTGGTATCAAGAGATCAAGATCGGAATCACCGGATTCTCCATTTACTGTTGTGGTGTCATCAGCAGTATTTGGGCCAGTTACATTTGCAATATCACCTGTGCTAAGAATAACTCCCTGATCAATTCCAGTAACTGCCTCAGAATCACTGAATGTACCGGCAGCTACATTTGCACCGGTAATCCTCACATCTGTTACAGTAACACCAGATCCAAGCAGACTTGAAACAAGTTGTTCATCAGTAAGAGTATTAAGATCGGTTGTCTCAATCGCAGCTGCAGGAGCAGCAAGCAACATTAGTACTAACATTGTCATAAATATTTTTATTTTGTTCATATCATACCACCTATCAATCAGGTTCAACATATAACCTGATTAACTTACAAGATCATTCTTCCTGAATTTAAAGAATAAGTTCGTTTTATGTCAACTGATGATATTTAACCTTTTTCAAATGATTTCGACAAGCAGAGAGTAAATTTCATTAACTTCTTTAAATCATCACATATTACTCATATAATGTCATCATATCATACAATATGAAAAAAATTACATATATAATATTTTAATTTTTGATTTATCTTCATCTCTTTTAATTCATTTTCTGTTCATAAAAAAATATGATGAAATGGTCTTTTTTCCTGCATATTTTACCCTTATTTCCATAATTTAATTCAACCAATGACTAATTACTGTAACTTGATCTTCATGACAACGTAGCTTTGTAGAAAACAAATGTAAAATCCAATTATAAATTACAGAAGAACGCAGATACATCATCTCTTTCAGAATTGATTACTTGTTAAATAAACATGCATATATAATAAACAGGGTATCAAAATCTACATTCATCTGCAGTATTTCAAAGAATAGAATCATGTCTTAGTACTATGATAACAGGTTTTATTTTCTTAATAGGGTCGAAAATATCAGAAGCACTTCCAAGAATAACTTTATCGACTATTTTCAGGGAATTGACCATTTCCACCCTTTGCTTGTCTGGAATTATGGATTTTGGTTTGTGTTTTATCCTGGATTCCCTGACAACTGTCACATAAAGTTCATCACCCATTTTTTAGCTTCACTGAGGTAAAGAATATGTCCCTGATGAAGCAGATCAAATGTTCCTGTTGCAAATATTTTACCAAAGAACATCACCTGTATGCTGCTCCCTGTAAACAAGCATCCATTATAAAGGTAGATTAGGATTTACATGCTACAAATAGCAATATCCGCTTACAATTTTTTATGCACACAATATATACACTATATATAAAATATTATATAGTAATGTAACTAATATAAAATGTACAAATTACACATCAAAAATAGATGCCTGATTCATGGAGCACTATAGCATAACATTCACCTTCCAGAAAAGAATAACCCAGGAAAATGAACTTATAAAAGAGATTGCAAAAAGGAAGCACTTATTAAAGCAAAACTCGCTGCTGAGGTTTCTGATATGGCAAAAAGTGAAGTCCTTACGAATATGAGCCATGAACTTCGCACACCCCTAAATTCCATCATTGGATTTTCAGATATGTTGCAGTATAGCGAAAACGATATTTTTAGCGATAAGCAGGAAAAGTACCTTTCAAATATATCCAACAGTGGAAAACATCTACTAGAAGTCATAAATGATATTCTTGACCTTTCCAGGATAAAAGCTGGAAAAACGGACCTTGTAACAGGAGAGGTAAATGTATTTGATGTATTTAATGAAGTAAAGAGAACGGTCTCAACTCTTGTAATAACAAAAGATATTTCCCTTGAATTTGACATTGACAATGATATCGCAGCTATAACGGTTGATAGGATCAAGTTAAAACAAATACCCTATAATCTGATAGGCAATGCAATTAAATTTACCACGGAAGGTGGTTATATCCACGTGTATGCAAAAAAGGTTCTAAACAATATAGAGATTGAGGTAAAGGACTCGGGCATAGGCATACATCCGGATGATCAGAAAGACCTGTTTGAACCTTTCAGACAGGTAGACTCAGCACTTAGCATAAATTATGAAGGTTCAGGACTAGGTCCCGCAATTGTCAAGAAATATGTTGAAATGCACAGAGGAAGCATTCGAGTTGAGAGTGAAACCGGTAATGGTTCATCATTCATATTCGAAATACCTCTGTAAAACCTGCCTTAATTCCAAAGTGTGCCAGAATGCATCTATATTTTATTTTTTAATCGTACCAACTACGGGGTAATTATCCAGTGCATCTGTCTCATGGGGGGCTTCCATATCAAGAGATTCAGTTAAATCAGCTCCCGCCTCATGCAAACCCATATGTTCTCCACCGTCCCAGAAGTCACTATCACTTACATCATAAATTTTACCGTCGTAGACAACATATGTCTTTTCTCCATCTTTACCATTGTATTTTGCAACTTCTTCAAATGTGAATTCCTGCATATCATCACCACTTATACATTTAATTTTAAGCTTATAGGCTTTTGGGTCTTGTTTTCATTTTCCACTGATTTTGGAAAGACCCACAAGTTGCTTAATGTTTTATAATACATCCCCCATCAGTACCCATTTTTTCGAAATATTGTTGATGGTATTCCTCTGCACGATAAAACACTCCTGCAGGTAGTATCTGGGTTACTATCTCCCCACTATATTCTCCGGATTTTTCCAGATGCATCTTTGATGCTATAGCAACATTCCTCTGTTCAGCATTATGATAAAATATAGCAGAACGATATTGTGTACCAACGTCAGGCCCCTGTTTATTAAGAGTGGTAGGGTCATGCAAAGCCCAGAAAAGTTCCAATAATTTTTCGTAAGGTACAACAGAAGGATCAAAAACAACTTCTACAGCTTCAGCATGACCTGTTGTTCCTGTACATACCCCTTTATAAGTTGGATTTTCCGTAGTTCCACCGGTGTAGCCCACCTGAGTGAAGCCCACACCTTTTACTTTTCTAAACGTCGATTCCACACCCCAGAAACAACCTGCTGCAAACGTTGCTATTTCGTAGCCTTTATTGAGTAATTCTTCCCTTGATTCCATCGCATCACCTATAGAACTGGTAAGCACTATCCTTTTCTAATCACATGATATACCTGCATAAACAAACGTCAGTAAAAATATTAACATAGTTCTGATTCTTGCAGCCTGCATTAGCGATAAAGACCTGCCCCCATTAAAAACTGGGATTCCATACGGTATAAATCTTTCTACAACAGAACAACTCACTAAAAATCAGGAAGTAGCGACTAGCAACATGTTATCTCTTTTTAATCGATTCATAACAGTTCTCAAATATGTTCTGGCAACCTTCTACTTCCAGAACCTCAAAATCAAATATCTCTGCAAATTCAGCCACTTTTTCATCAAAATTATCTGTATGCAGTAGTCCAGTTCTGATCTTGGCAATCCGCTTGTATCCAGTAATTTCATTGACCTTTCGGAGCATCTTAATCGTTTTTTCGGGTTTTTCAGGATCAACTCTCATAATCTCCCTCCAGGTGTGTGCAAACATGGGTGTAAATAAAAATGTCCCCCTGATCACTGAACTTTTTGAGAGTCGAAAGATATTCACTACAACCACCCAGTGTAACACCTACACAATCATCAACTGTTCGTGTATCATCCTGAAGTATTCTCACAGGACATGATTTTTCAAGATGCTCGAAATCGGTTTTGATCTTATCGAATACGTTTCCGCAAAGTCCGTAAAAGAGGAGAATGCCGCTGGAATATTTACTTAGTTTTTCAAGTAATTTGTACACTTCTGTTTTAAGTGTTTTTGGAAGCTCGTGCAATGCAAGCTCAACCATGTACACCATTACAGTATAACTATGAGAATCGTTCTTGTAAGTTTCAGTATCAACCGGAAGTTTATCGGCGGATAAGAGCCAATAGCTTATACCTACTTTTTGAAGTTTGGAAGTAAAATCATCCTCCTGCCCATTGGCAACAACCAGTGCCTCATTTACTGAGGAATCGTTTTCCAGGATATGCACAACTTCATCTTGTAGGATCTTGCATGATAATATTGTCAACAATGGCATATTATTACCTTATTCACTATTTGCTATTCATTCTTTTGCATGTACAGATAAACAAAACTGATAGCAAAAGCCGCAGCTCCGGAAGGTATCCCAACAAACAGCGAAAAGAATATCTTATCCTGTAAGGCCTGAGTAACGATTATAGTCACCAGCATAAAAATAACAAGACTTATTATTACGATTTTTGCAACTTGCATCCTTTCATTCCGCGGGAACAGCTTTCACTGGTTTATTAAAAATACTAGTATCTTAATAGAATGAGAAGTTGACGCTCTTTAAAAATACATTTGTTGTATGATTTAAAAATGTTGAAGGTGAGAACATGGAAACCATCTCAAAGAAAAATGGAATAATTATCAGGCAGGCAAATGAACGTGATATTCCCATCATTATGGACTTTGTACGGTCACTTGCTGAATTTGAAGGTCTCGAAGAACAGGTCCTTTCGACGGAAGGAAATCTTTATACTGCCTTGTTTGGAAAAAGACCATATGCTGAGGCGATAATAGTTGAACTTGATGACAAACCTGCAGGCTTCATTATACTCTTCCATACCTTCTCTTCCTTTGTTGGTAAACCCGGTTTGTATATTGAAGACATATTTGTCTATCCAAAATTCCGAGGCATGGGTATTGGAAAAGCACTTATGCTCCGTTGCGGACAGATTGCAGAAGAACGTAACTGTGGAAGAATAGAGTGGAGTATGTTAGAATGGAATCCTGCAAAGGAGTTCTATGAGCATTTTGGTGCTGAAGTCCAGAAAGAATGGGTACTATACAGGTTGGACGAGAAGGGCATAAAAGAACTTGCAGGAAAGAAGTAAACGAATTATTTCAATATCCTGCAATCATTTTTCAATAAAAGGGCATTCGTTTTTGCCATTTGACCTATAGTATCTTACTAAGGAAGGATTGTGTCCGCTCGTGCCGGGCATTGGAGAATATTTCATCAGGCGTTCCCCTTTCAACTATCATTCCATCATCCATGAAAAGAACTCTGTCACCAACTTCCCTGGCAAATCCCATTTCATGAGTGACAACCACCATGGTCATGCCTGCCTCTGCAAGGTCTTTCATAACTCCAAGAACCTCACCCACCATCTCCGGGTCAAGTGCTGATGTTGGTTCATCAAAGAGCATAACTTTCGGATGCATAGCAAGCGCCCTTGCAATTGCAACCCTTTGTTTCTGCCCTCCTGAAAGAGATGATGGATACACATTTGCCTTATCTTCAAGACCCACTTTCTTCAACAGGTTATGAGCACGTTTCTCAGCTTCTTCCTTTGAGAGTTTCCTGACCTTCATTGGTGCCATGGCAACATTCTGAAGTGTGGTTTTGTGGGGAAATAGGTTAAAATGCTGGAATACCATGCCAGCTTCCTCACGTATCCGGTTAATGTTGATATTTTTATCAGTTATCTTTTCATCATCAATGGTGATCTCACCGGATGTCGGCATTTCCAGAAGGTTAAGACACCTGAGGAAAGTACTTTTGCCTGAACCTGAAGGACCTATTACACAGACCACCTCACTTTCCTTTATGTCCACAGAAATACCTTTCAGTACTTCAAGCTCTCCAAATCTCTTGTAAAGGTCTTTAACTTCTATCACTGACACCAAGCCTCCTTTCTGAATATGCAACTACACGTGAGATTACAATTGTCAGTATCAGATACATCAGTGCCACAGCAATATATACCGGAAAAGCTGCAAATGTCCTGGAAATATATAACTGCCCGGTCTTTAGCAGTTCATGCACGCCAATTACAGCAAGAAGTGATGAATCTTTTAAAAGAGCAATGAACTCATTCCCAAGAGGAGGTATTATTCTTCTGAATGCCTGTGGGAGGATGATCTCTTTCATTGCCATCCTTTCATTCATACCAAGTGACCTTGCTGCCTCCGTCTGTCCTTTGTCGATTGATTGTATACCTGCACGTACGATCTCTGCAATATAAGCTCCACTGTTTATACTACATACAATAATACCGGCAAGTATCGGATCTATCTGCAACGGATTCCCTGTTGCATTGGAATAAAGACCGGGAATACCATAGTAGAATAGCAATATCTGAACCAGCAGGGGAGTTCCCCTTATAAAATCAATGTAAACAATGCTTGGATATCTGAATATTCTCTTTTGGGACAACTTACCAAGGCCGCTGATCGTACCAAGTATCATTCCGAAAAACAGAGAAAAAGATGTTATCTCAATTGTTATCATTGACCCTGCTACCAGGTCAGGTAAGACTTTGATTATGTGTTCCAGATATGTAGATAAAAGGGACAAGGATATTACCTCGGTTTTTTGTGAAAATAATCAGTATATTGTTATGAAAGTAGGCACACATGAACGACATATAAATATATCGCTACAGATTTTTTCGTTTTTCGGCAGGAGAAAATATAAAATTTAGTGAATATGCAAATGGGAATTGCATATTCAGAATATTAAAGTATTTAGAAATAGTCTCCCATTATCTGGTCGTATGTACCATCTTCCTGAACATTAGCAAGACCTGCGTTGAGCATTTCAAGAAGCTCGGTATTTCCGTTCTTTACTGCAAAACCATAGGAATCACTCTGTATATCGTCATCAACTATCTTTATGACACCTGGATTCTGGACCATATAAGATTTTGTAACTGGCAGGTCATTGATCATGAAATCTGCACGTCCGCTCTGGATGTTCATAACAATGTCACTGACGTGTGCAAGATAAATAACTTCATCAATTATGCCTTCTGCTTTGAGTTCATCAGCTTTCAAAGCTCCTGTGGAACCTTGCTGGACTACAGCAACCTTACCCTGAACATCATCCAGGCTCATAATATCCTCGTTATCAGCGGCAACAGCAAGGGAAAGACCTGCATTGATGTATGGTTCACTAAAGTCTACAGACTCTTCTCTTTCTGCAGTAATTGTCATACCAGAGGCTATGAGGTCGATCTGTCCTGACTGGAGAGCAGGGATAAGTGCATCAAATTCAAGATCCTTCCATTCAATTTCAAAGCCCTGGTCCTCTGCAATTGCGTTGATAAGATCCACATCAAAACCTATGATCTCATTGCTGTTGTTCGCATCGGCATATTCAAATGGTGGGAAATAAGGTTCTGTCCCTACAATATAAATTGGTACCTCAGCTGTTTCTTCAACCATTCCATCATCTGCACTGTCTTCTTCTGTGCTATCAGCACATCCGGAAACAGCAACTAATCCTAGCATTAATATTCCTATTATTAAAAAACTCATTATTTTCTTCATTATTGATCTTCCCTGGACAATTATCTATATTCCTATAGAAAGTATAGGCTATTATGCATAATTTAGCAATCAACTTAAGGCTTTCTATTTCAAGCTCCTAAGCTATTATTAAAAAACAGTCGAAATATGCTGATCTAATATATGCATTAAAGACTTTGTATCTTTAATAAACATTGAACATCAAGCATTAAAAAATATCAAAATAAGAAATAGATATTGATCATAGATCCTGACAATCAACTGAATTTTCATTCAAGAAGACTGTCAGAGTATGATATAAATTATTAAATGTATTACTCTGTTACTGTTTTGCCAGCAACTTATTCTGTCATGTCAGTCATATTCTCTGTCATGTCTTCTGCCATGTCAGTCATATTCTCTGTCATGTTCTCTGCCATGTCAGTCATATTCTCTGTCATGTTCTCAGCAACATCTGTTACATCTTCAGCAACATCTTCTGTTGCATGTTCTGCGTCTTCAGCAACATCTTCTGCTGCATGTCCTGCGTCTTCAGCAACATCTTCTGCTGTGTCTGCACATCCTGATACGGCAACAAGTCCGACCATCAGTAAAACCATGAGTAAGCTTAAGAATTTCTTCATATTGAATCTCCAATTGATAGTTTTCTATATATTCTATAGACGCCTACCGATAGGCCATAAGCTACTTAAGTTTTTCCATAAAGGATGTTTCTTGATAACGTCTTTTTATATAAATAGTGGCATAGTAACTACCAGAAAAATATTTAACTCCATGTTATAATATCCTTTGAATAACTCACACCTTCAAATATCAATATGCAAATAAAATGGATCAAAGGATCAGAGGAATTTAATGATGCCTGCGAAGTACGAATTAATGTTTTTGTGCTGGAACAAAGCATCGATGAAAACCTTGAATTTGATGAATATGACAGCATAGCTCTGCATCTGGTCATTTACAACAATAGAACACCGGTTGCCACTGGGAGAATATTTGAACACAGTGGTAAGTTTACTATCGGGAGAATATGTGTTGTCAAAGAATACCGTAACATGCATCTTGGAAGCTTGCTCATGGAAAAACTGATTGAAAAGGCCATTACAATGGGAGCGAAAGAGCTTCATTTATCATCACAGGTCTATGCTACGAGTTTTTACAGAAAATTCTGTTTTGAGGAATATGGAGATACTTATGATGATGCAGGTATCGAACACATAGCAATGCTTAGAAAATTCAGTGAGCAAAAACAAGAATAATTAGAAACAAAATAAAAAAGGATATCTTTAATCCTTTTTATTCAATAAAAACCATCGCTGCTATGACAGAAGTCCACTTTCCGTCCTTGTCACCATTTGCTGTCTGGCAATAGTGAGTCGTGTCTATTATATGACCACTTGCTTTGTAGACCTGTTCCCTTTCATGCCACGCACAGTCAGCATCGAATTCAATTCCCAGAGTAGTTGCAAGCATTGTTGCCGCCAGGTCTTCAGCATACTCTCCTGCTGTAAGTTCATCCTCACCAAAAGTATGGTGCTCAGAGATGTATCCATAGTTATTTTCATTAACCGGAACTGCTGTTCCGACGGCTGCCGATACAAGCCTTTGCGGTTCATTTGTCTCATTACGTGCAAGAACACAATATACGATCTCTCCAGCTGGCAATTGCTTGATGCCCTCATCCCTGGATACTAATTTACAATTAGGTGGAAGTATACTGGAAACGGTGACAAGATTATATTTTTCTATTTTAGCATCGCGCAGTGCCAATTCAAAAGATGCTAATCTATCTTTATGTACACCAACACCTTTAGTCAAAAAGCAATTTTTTGGAACCATTTTTATTATCTCGTTTATTAGGTTTAATCTGGATTTCCAGAGATTTTTCGTTTTTCATGCTCTTAAACATAAATTGATTTTATCTATTTCACAATTATTACTGAAAACGTATTCTCGTATAATAACATTATGAGTGCTTAAATTTAATTGAAAGCTTGAATTTGATTAAAAAACAATTTTGGAAACATTAAATCCTTTTAAAATAAATATGGAACATATTTCCCGTGTAACTTTAATGTAGAATTCAATATGAGATATTTTAAAGTGCAATATAGTCTTTAAAGGATGAATTCATTAATGGACAGCGGAGCTAGCCAAAAATGGAAATTTCCCAACTGATCAGTAAAATAAAATCTTCGAGGAAATATGAGGGGCAGATCACCCATATTGAGGATGTGCCCATCAGAGAAGCAGAATACAGGAATATAGAACTTAATCCACTGATCAGATATGCTTTAAAGGAAAATGGAATTGAACAACTCTATGCCCATCAGGCCGAAGCAGTTAGCACCGCACGGGAAAAGAAGAACATTGTTCTTTCCACCAGTACTGCCAGTGGCAAATCTTTGTGCTATATGCTACCTGTTTTTGAGCGTTTGCTGGAAGAGCCACATGCCACGGCACTTTACATATCACCCCTGAATGCCCTTGTAAATGACCAGCTTGATACCTTCAGGAAACTTAGCCACACAATGAGATTGAATGTGAATATCGATAGATTCGTTGGTTCCATGAGCAAGGCTGAAAAAGATAACGTCAAATACGGAAATACCAAGATAATTTTTACAAATCCCGAAATGTTGCATTTGAGTTTCCTGCAATGGAAACATCAATGGAAGCATTTCCTTTCGAATCTCAACTTTATAATCCTGGATGAAAGCCATTCATACAGCGGAGTCATGGGAAGCCACATGGCAAATCTGCTAAGACGTTTGAACCGTATTTGTGACCACTATGGTTCAAACCCTCAATATATATGCTGTACTGCAACCATTGGAAACCCGGTTGAACATAGCTCATCACTGATAGGAAAAGATGTCAACCTGATAGACAATGACAGTTCCGGACAGGGCGCCCAGAAGTTCGTATTCTGGAATCCTCCACTTTATTCAAGATCCAGGAACTTCACCCAGAGAAAAGCCAGCTTCGGGGAAACAGTAGACCTTTTCGCAACTTTCGTGCAAAGCGATCTTCAGACCATTGTTTTTGCAAGGTCGAGACAAAAAGTCGAGAGAATGTATGTCCAGGCAAAGAACACACTTGCCAGCAGGGGAATAGAGAAAAAAATCAGCTCCTACAGAGGAGGCTATCACGGCGACGAGCGCGAAGCCATCGAAAAAGAGCTTGCACAGGGAAATATTGAAGGTGTGATATCCACCAATGCTCTTGAACTGGGAATTGACATCGGTGGGCTTGACGCCTGTATCATGGACGGATTCCCGGGAACTATCATGAGTGCAAGGCAACAGGCAGGACGTGCAGGTCGTGGAACCCGGGAAAGTATAGTCACCCTTGTTGCAGATTCAAATGCACTTGACCAGTACTACATGAGAAATCCCGAAGACTTCTTCAGGCGAAATTGTGAGGAAGCAGTTATCAATGTATCGAACCGCTACATACAGGCAGGTCATTTACTCTGTGCTGCAAAGGAGCTACCATTAAGACCTGAGGACAACGAATATTTCGGTTCTGAGTTTGAGACCATAGTTGAAGTACTTGAAGAAGAAGGATTGCTGGGAGGAATTGATGAAAAGAAATCGCTGGATCCTGCCCCACACATGAAAGTTTCCATACGCAGTATTGACAGTGAAAGCTATACAATCATTGACAAAACAAGCAGAAAACCTCTTGAAAAGAATATAGAGAGACTACGTGCCTACAGGGAAGCATTCGAAGGTGCGGTGTACATCAACAAAGGTACTCCTTACTGTGTTACAAAACAGGACCACGATGAAAGAGAGATACATGTTGAGAAGGCGCAAGATGGCTATTATACAAGGTCCCTTGTATCATCGGACATAGTCATCAGAGAAGTTGTTGAAACAAAAGCTCTGGCAACATTTCCTGATGTAAAAGTGGGCTTTGGGGATGTGGATGTCACGCAGCAAGTTACAGGATATAAAAAAATTCAGCAGCGTACCGACACTGAGCTTGGACAGTTGTCCCTGGATATGCCGGAATTCAGGTTGGAGACCGAAGCCCTGTGGCTTGAACTACCTTATATGTTCACCGAACTGGTAAACGAACACGAACGTGATTTTGCAGGTGGTATACATGCCATTGAGCATGCCATGATAGCAATGTACCCACTGCACTTGCTGGCGGATAGGAATGATGTAGGTGGTGTTTCCACACCGGAGCATGATGATCTTTCCAGAAACTGCGGGATATTCGTGTATGACGGACATCCCGGTGGTGTCGGTTATGCTGAAAATGGATACGGTAAAATCACTGAAATGCTGGAAGTGACCCTGAAGTCTATTGAAAGCTGTCCTTGCATCGAAGGCTGTCCATCGTGTATCCAGTCCCCAAAATGTGGAAACAACAATAATCCTCTTGACAAGGATGCAGCCATAATGATGCTGAGAAAGATGCTTGGTAAACCCGCTTATATTCCTCAAAAGAAAATATCTCATGTTAAGTCTGATAAGACAGAGAGGCGTTCAACCATTGCACCCACACCCACAGAGCGAAAAGACAAGCCATTTGACCATTCTGCTGCTCTTAACAGAGCAAGAAGAAAACTCAGGCAACGAGACAGGAAAAGTGCAGCTGAGTGGGTAAAGGAAGGCATTAAGGCTGGAAGAGAGCAAAATGATCAGGAGCTTGCATATGAGTGTTTTGAAGCAGCCTTGCAATTACAGCCTTCTAATGCCACTGCCCTTATGAATAAAGGAATAACCTGCCTCCGTCTTGGTCAGAACCAGATGGCTTTAACTTGTTTCAACAAGCTGATAAGCATGGGCTATGGAAAAAGTGTGGTCTGGAAGCATAAGGGTATTGCCCTGCATCGACTTAGTGACTACAGTGGAGCTGTTGAGATGTTCGATGAAGCATTAATTGAAAAGCAGGATGATGCTAAGTTACAGGAACTCAGAAAAAAGGCAATTAACAAAATGAAATAAATTATTTTTTATGAACATTCAACTCAAAATGATACTTCTAAAGTAATTGATACTTTTAGAAAAAAAGAGATAGCCCGATAACGAGCTCAGAATAGTAATTATTATTCGACAACTTTAATGCTAAAAGTCAGTGCCTTGCCAGCGAGTGGATGATTCATATCAAGTGTGATGTTCTCATCAGTCACTTCAGTTATCTTTGCAGGCATCTGCTGACCGTCAGCTGTTCCTACCATTATCATCATTCCTTCCGTAATCTCTGCATCAGCCTGAAGCAGTGAACTTGGAACTGTCTGTGTGAGAGCCGGGTTTGCCTCGCCATAGGCTTCACAAGCCTCTACTCTGAACTTCTTCTCTTCCCCTACTTCCATACCTCTTACAGCTTCCTCAAAACCTGGTATGACCTGCCCTGCACCTACAGTAAATTCAAGAGGTTCGTCATGGTTCTCCGAACTATCAAAAACAGTACCGTCATCAAGCGTGCCGGTATAGTCTATCTTTATTGTATCTCCGTCTTTTATTACCAAAATATCAACTCGGTTTATACGAAAACAAGTTCCCACTCATTTTTATCCAGTTGACGGGTGGACATTACTTAGGTTTTTTGGTGACAAGGATAATGTCATTCACTACTAAATAATTCAATTTTATTAAGAAGAGCTTAATCAGACATCCTGTTTTTGAACGGATTCAATAAAGCCAATAAGATCATCCCTGGTGAACATGCCCTTATGCATTATATTTGACACATTCTTATCCAATACTTCCCTGTCATTCAAGTTAAGGTCCTTTGCAGTACAGATAATAATAGGAATATCGATTGTATCCGGATTCGCTTTTAGCTCTTTTATTACATCAAAACCACTGACATTAGGCATCATTAGATCCAACACGATTACGTCGGGGTGCTTTGCAAATGCAATATCTATGGCATCCTGTCCCCCATAAGCCGTCAGTACGTCAAACTCTTCATCATCCAGCATCGCAGCTATTAGTTCAACTGCATTTGTTTCGTCATCCACAACCAAAACACTGAGTGATGATTTAGACACATTATACTTTATTTTATCCAATGTACCAAGTAATATGTTCTTCTTAATAGGTTTAATGAAATGATCCACAGCGCCCCAGACGATACCTAATTCCCTTTCATCCAGCATTGAAGTGATTATCACAGGAATTTCATGGGTTTGTTCTTTCTCTTTCAACTGCCTTAGCACACCCCAGCCATCCATACCCGGCATCATTATATCCAGAGTAATGGCAAAGGGCTTGATCTCGTTGGCAAGCTCAAGAGCTGCTTTTCCATTGGCTGCAGATGCCACACGATATCCTTCGCATAACAATGTAACCTCAAGCAGTTCCCTGGAAGCAGCATCATCCTCTACAACAAGTATAAGTAGCTCATCACCTCTGGCATTTTGAGGCTCCATTATTTGCGGGACAACTGTCCCAGATTGAAATTCATTTGTTTCAGAAACAGTGATTTCAGGAATCGTTTTTATCCTTTTCACTTTTGATCGAAAAGCCACAGCTTCTTCAAACTTTGCCCCTGCAGTAATCTCACTGTTCTCATTGACTTGTAAAGGCAATTCGAATGTAAAAGATGTACCTTTTCCAATTTCGCTCTCAAACCATATACGCCCCTGATGAAGTTCTACGAATCGTTTCACCAGAGAAAGCCCAAGTCCTGTTCCTTCGTAAAAACGGTTTGTAGCAGAATCCAGTTGCACAAAAGGCTGGAAGAGCTTACTTTTGTCCTCTTCGGCTATCCCTATGCCTGTATCCTCCACAGAAAACTGTGCCATACTACCAACTTGTTTTGCGGAGATAGTTATTTTACCACCCATAGGAGTAAACTTAATAGCATTGCTTGCAAGGTTGAAAAGAATCTGCTTGAACCTTACTCTGTCAGCATATATATGTTCAAGGTTTTCATCCCTGCAAAACTCAATTTTTAGCGCATTTTTGTCTGCAAGTGGAGATACAAGCTGCTTTACTTCATCAATGATACAACAAACATTAAGGTGTTCGTAGTCCAGATCCATTTTTAATGCTTCTATCTTGGAAAGGTCAAGAACATTATTTATGAGAGAAAGCAAATGTTTGCCACTTGAAGAAATGTTACCCATGAATTTGTTCTGCTTTTCATTCATTTCTCCAATACTGCCACTTAGCATTAGATCAGAGAATCCTATGATGGAATTAAGAGGTGTGCGCAATTCATGGCTCATGGTGGCAAGGAAATCACTCTTCGCACGGTTGGCAGATTCGGCTACTAGTTTTGCCTGGATAAGATTTTGCTCTGCTTCCTTTCTTTCTGCTACGTCACGGAGAATTATCAGAACTGCTGGTCTTCCGGCAAACTCGGTCATATAAGTTGAAATTTCCATCGACATGTCAGTCCCCTGACTGGAAATTATGTCAATCTCATAAATAGTGGGTACAGATTTCCCTTCTAATCTATCCAAGTGGTTCTGAATAACTATTTTCTTGTATGCAGGCGATACAAAATCAAGAAAGCTTTTGCCAAGAGCTTCTTCTCTCTTATAGCCTGTGATATTCATTATAGTATTGTTGAAGTGTTTGATCAATTGATCTTGTATAATTACAATTCCATCGCTAACATCTTCTATCAATTTCACATATTTATTGTCATATTCACTATTTTCTATTGGACGACCAAATTTTGAAGCGTTTTCTATGTAGCATATTAATTTAGAATTCTCATGAACAATATCCCCCATTGGAACTGTTTTAAACCTTGCAACAAATTCAGTACCATCTTTGGTTGTACAAGTTTGTTCAAATTCTGCATAGTCGCTGCTGCTTTGGAGTTCTTTGAAACTTTTTTGTATTTTTGCCTTAAGTGAAAGTGGAAACAATGTGCTACAACAATCCTGCATAAATAATCTTGTGTCCTGATACCCAAACATTTCAAGAATAGCATGGTTAAAGTAATCAATCTTGCAGCCTTGGTTTACAATAATAGTACCAATAGGTGATTGATCCGTTACAGAACTAAAATACTCTTTTTCTTCGCATGGTCCTGAAACATTCTTCCGGGAATTTGTCATGCTTCATTCTCCCATCTGGTTTAAGAAATGGTGAATTTGATCCATGAATTGGAACACATCTATGGGTTTTGAAATATAGCCTACACAACCTAAGTCAATGAAATGCTGTTCATCACCTTGCATGGCGTGGGCAGTCAGGGCAATAACAGGCGTTTGCTGCAAGGATGAATCTTCTTTGATGATTTTAAGAACTTCCAACCCATCTATCCCAGGCAACTGGATATCCAGTAATACAAGGTCAAAAGCATTATTTTTGATGATCTCTAATGACTCAGGCCCATCTGCAGCTTTTGTGACCTCCATCCCATTTGATTCAAGAAGTTCTGCCACTAATTCCATATTCATGGGATTATCTTCGACTACTAATATTCTTTTCATGGGGATCACTTAAAGTATATAACAAAGCTATGAATTGTATATTTATTTTAAGATATTTATAAGTACCTCAACATTATACCAAGCCAACAAACAGAAATGCCTCATACATGATGCATAAAAGAAATTACCATCAGTATACTATACCTTTGCCATCCAAATCTGTTAAATATATAACCAGCATTGTATATTAAAAATCATTGTTTTTTAATCAGGTGATAGCCATTATAGAATTAATACAAGCTCTTATCCTAGGATTCACAGTAGGTATATCTGCAGCCCTCATACCAGGTCCCATGATGTTCGCAACTATCGGCATATCTATGAAAAAGGGATGGAGAACCGGGCCATCAGTATTCTTGGGACATGCACTTGTAGAATCTGCCATTTTTCTGCTCATCCTGGCAGGTGCTGCGTCTTTCTTAGGAGAGAGTATCATGTCGTATATCTCCATAATAGGCGGCCTGATAATGATACTTTTCGGAATAGTACTTATAAAAAGCGCAAAGAAAGTATCTGCGATGGATATTTCCGCATCATCCAATGAAAAGGAACTGACAGCAGGTCCTGTATCTGCCGGAGTTATAACCTCTGCTTTGAACCCTACACTTATCATATGGTGGCTGACAGCTGGCAGTGCAATCATCCTTCAGGAATATCTACTAGGCATCTTTGCGGTGCTTGCATTCATCCTGGGACACTGGATGGCAGACCTGGGAATCCTTGTAGCTGTATCATCATCATTTTCCAGGGGAAAAGAATTGTTTTCACCAAGAACACATGAGAAAATACTTTACTTCTGCGGATTATTTATGGCAGTCTTCGGTCTCTGGTTTTTGACCAATTACAATAATATCTCTGCTTTTGTCTGATCAAACGCTTATCCAGAAGAAAAGTTATTTTTAACTGGAGACGGGAGTAGTTTCTACCCGGAAAAAATACTAGTTAGCAAGAAATTATTAGCCCTAAATTATTAAGTGGGCCTAACCGGATTCGAACCGGTGATCGCTCGGTTATGAGCCGAGCGCTCTAACCTGGCTAAGCTACAGGCCCAGTATGAAAAAAGATTTGAAGCGCCGCAAACAGGGCTCGAACCTGTGACATTCTGGTTAACAGCCAGACACTCTACCAACTGAGTTATTGCGGCTCTCAGCATGGCGCTCACGCGCGAATCCTTCTAATGCAGTTATTGCTTTTAAACCTTTTGATTGCACCTACATTTTCACCCTTTTTTTGACAATATTCAAAGCCACATCATAATGATGATGATAATATATCGTTGATTGTATACGTTCCAGTAGAAACGGAGGGGTTACAATGTTTGGACCTTTTATATACAGTCACATCCAACAGTTACATCTGCAATATCTTATAAATTTGGACATTGCATAGTTTCTACAGCCCCTGCCTTACTGCCCGACCCGGACATTAATGAACTCACCGCACTGTGGGCACGTTTGTTTATTGTCCAGCTTATTCACTTCAATGCCGAACATTTCTCTCTTGATGAGTAGTTCCCCGCATTTGGGACAGAACGTATCTTCATAATCAGTTCCAGCAATATTTCCTAAGTAAACATAATTAAGGCCTTCTTCCCTGGCAATACTATGTGCCATCTCAAGGGTAGCCAACGGAGTAGAAGGGATATCCTGCAATTTATAATAAGGATGGAAACGGGTAAAATGAACAGGAGTGTCAGCACCGAGATTATCATATATCCATTTTGACATTTCACGGATCTCCTCAGGTGCATCATTGAGCGTTGGTATAACAAGGTTCACGACTTCCACATGCATACCAAGTTCTCTTGCATACTTTGCAGACTCAAGAACTGGGGCCAGTTTTGCACTTGCAATTTCCCTGTAGAACTCTTCCGTAAAAGCTTTTATATCAACCCTGAAAGCATCCAGATACGGAGCTATAATCTCCAATGCTTCCCTGGTAATGTATCCGTTGGTCACATACGCAGTTGCCATCCCCGCCCCTTTTGCCAGCCTGGCACAGTCATAAGTATACTCGAACCAGATAGTTGGCTCATTATAGGTCCAGGCAATAACTTTTGCTCCAGAGTTTACAGCTCTTTCAACAGCCATTTCAGGACTCATTTCAATGGCATTTGCCTCATCTATATCAATCTGTGATATCGTCCAGTTCTGACAGTGCTTGCACCTAAAATTACAACCTATCGTCCCAAGAGAATAGGCCAACGAACCCGGATAAAAATGGAAAAGTGGTTTTTTCTCTATAGGATCCAGTGCCTCGCTTGAAACAACATTATAGTTAAGTGTATAAAGAGTGCCTTCCCTGTTCTCCCGCACCGCACAGATTCCCCTCCTTCCAGATGATATTTTACATCTGTGACTGCAAAGGTTGCACTGTACCTTGCCACCATCAAGTTTCTCATAAAACATTGCTTCTTTTATCATCAAGAACCCCTGGTTAAAAATGTGACTTTATCATTGATGAATGTAAGCTTCAAAATTTATGCAAAAGAATGCAAAGTATGAAACGGTTCTCAAAGCATCAGATTCATCCTTGCATCAAAAAAAGTCTTGGTCACATTGAGCTTAATGTCTTCTCCGGCACTGCCTTCAAGGAATAATACAACGGCAGTATCGTTAGAGGTAATGGAATAATCTGCAGGATCTATGCCCGCATTATCCACCATGCTCAAAAAGAAAGTTTCCCATGAAGACGGATAGGATGTTTCCATTGTCATGGTCACATCTGTGAAAAGTATGCCATCCCAATATAAAGAATCAGACCCATTCGTCCTGATGTTCAGTTCTTCCACAGAATTACTGCTGATACTTCTCTTTGGACCATTGATGTCTATTACGTTAATATCCATAGTTATATTTGTACCAGTGTCTGTCATTTTTACATCGATCTGAGGTGCAAGACGCATTAAAGAATAGTCATTTTGTGAGATTAACAGGGCTCCGTTCTCATAAACGAATTTCTGGTCAACAAAATAATTATTATCAGACATATAACTAATAGAACCCAGATCCAGAAGCATTGAATCACTGTTGTAAGTAAGACCAGGCGTAGTTGCCCGAATGTCCATACCAAATTCATCTTCATTTATTGCTAATCTTCCGCTTGACTTGCCGGAACTGAATATAGGCAAAGACCCACCTCCCATTTTAATGGGTATGCTCACTAAAAGACTTGTAGAAGGCTCGGTCCTGGCATAAGCGGACAGAATGTCAACTTCATTTTTCATCTCTGCCATATCATAGAAGACATCGTCCATATGAGATTGTTCTGAAGTGGTTTTCCACTCCGGGATATACTGCACATTGATAACTGTGATGACAGATACAAATATACCCAGGAGAAGCACAGCAGAGACTACAGTCGAAATAGCACTTTCAGAAGATATCAACCTTTTAGTCATCATTCTTATTATCTCTCCCGTTTGTCATCATATTTTACGGATTTGTCCTTGTGTAGTATTCTGCAATGTCTGAGCCGGCTAGTGTAACATTATAGATCTCCACCTCATCGAGGTATCCCCTAAGATAATAATTATTGCTACCGTAGTTCTGTCTGCCAATCCAGAGTTCGTTGTTGTTAGAAGCCAGTGGAACACCATTCATAGAGTAATCCTCAATGAAAGTGCTATCCTTATAGAAGTTCACATTACTTCCATCAACCACCACTCCGATCTGGTACCATGTGTTGGTTTGCAGGTCCATTCCCGTGGTTTGAACATAATTTGAACCGCTATTATCCCATTCAAAGTACAATTCCCCATTGCCTGCAAAAAGATCAAAATTATCCTGATCATTCTGGCCTTTTCCAATTATCGCAACATCATTGTCTGTATTAAGCCTCATCCAGAAAAGGATACTCATATTCTGATCAAAGTCAAGTGAGTCATGGTCACTAACTGTAAGATAATCTCCGTTTCCATCGAACCGGATAGCAGTTTCGTTTATAGCGGTATTACTCCAGTGTGCGTTAATGACCTGTGCATCATTACTCCCAACACCATCGTAAGCAATTGAACCAGAATTCTCATCGAACTTCCACCTTGATACAGGAGTCAGTGGAACTTCTTCAACAGGCACCGTTTGCGGAGCTGAATCTTCATAAAGCTGTAGTATCTCAGCTGAATCAAGTGCTCTGTCCCATAGTTTTACCTCATCAATGCTTCCTTCAAAGTATCTGTTAGGAGAACTGTCACCCCATCTTCCCATGGACCACCTGTCAGCATCGCTATTGAATGTAACTTCCGTTGACTGGGTTCCATTAATTATACCGTTAAGATAGAGTTTTCTATCTGTGGAAGAATTGAAAACTGCAACGGCATTGTACCATTCACCATCGTTAACAACATCTCCCGCTATAGTCCTGCTCTGAGTATTTCTTGCCATCAGTCGAACCCTTCCATCTGGTCTCACATATATTCCATAATAAGAATTCGACAAATCAGAGTCTGCAAGATTGACAACTGCCTGATCAGTCCCTGAATCCGTTGTTTTTAGCCATACACTAATGGTAAACGGATAATCATCGACTATGCGCTCATTGGTCTCCACATAGTCATTGCTGCCATCGAATTCCAATGCACTTCCATTGATACCTGTTGTCCAGCTGGCCTGGGAAATGCTTCCATCATACCCACTAATAGAATCCACAGCAATTGTACCTGAATTCTCATTGAGTTTCCACCATGCAAGATTTCCACCTGTTGAAGAGTCATTTGACCCAGATGGAGCTTGATCTGAATTCATGCCAATTTCATCGCCAAGGAGAGAACCACTTTCTATAACGATATTGGAACTGGTTTGCAGCAATATCAGACCTACATAATCAGTTTCATTGATCGTTGTGTTCCACAGCAGATCTGCATCAATTAGTATAGTTTCGCCCAGATGCCAGCCATTACTTCCAAGCAGTTGCACCACCTGGGACGATGAAAGTTCCCTGCGCGTTCCATTGAGGTTCAGGATTATTTTGACATCATTAATATCGATATGCTCCCCACCTAAGTGCCTGATATGGATCGTATCAGAATCCACATCCACCCACCCGTCAATGTTAGCATGCACTTTTTCACCTGCATCCATATAAGAGAACACGAACACGGCAATTATTGAAAATGCAAGCACAGCTATGGCCGTCATAAGAATCTCTCCGATAATCTCGGAAACTGCATTTTCGTCCCTTACGAATTTATTTATTCGTGCCCTTGTTCGTATGCACATATTTACCTCATATGAAAAATGCGAATAACAGGTAAGCTATAGACATCATGATTATAGAATGCTTGAAACCCGAATGAATATTTCCACTACCCATTTTTCCTGCGACAAGTCCGGAACCAAAACCCTGGAGCATAGCTGCATGGAAAAATAACAATGTGTACTTTTCAAGATCAAAATCGACTATAAAAGCAACCCCTTCAAGCCCACCTGCTGTAGACGCAGGCATAGCAGGCAGGAAGTAGGCTGCAAGAATGTAAACGATGAACAAAAAGACCATGAATGATATGTAGATTATAAACACATAAACAAACATTTCTGCATTGCGCTCTTTCTTAAGCTGTCTCTGCATATCAGCATCATGTGCTGCTATTGTCAGCACGCTTTTGATATCACTTGTAGCTTCATTGGCCTTGATGATGAGATTGATCATACGCCTTGTCATATCAGTGCGAATTCTGAATTCAAATTTTTGCAGTGCATCATCCAGTTTTGTTCCCCATGATATGTCATTTACAAGACGTTTCACCTCAGAATGCAAAACTCCTACTTTTAGCTGCATGCTCATTACGATAGCATCCACAAGAAGAATACCGGCTTCGTTGATACTTGCAAGGTTATAAAGAAAATCAGGAATATTTGATTCAATTTGCTTCACACGGTAATTGCGCACTTCATCAAATATAATAAAAGGAATTAACATTACTAGCAAAGCAATGAAAACATGGTCATCGATGATACTTATTGTTAAAATATTAAAATTATTAAAGTAGATAATGTTTGCAATATTGATGTAATCATTTATCGTGAAAAAGAAATAAGCTAATGCCAGTGGAATAGTGATAATCAGGACGTATGAGGGTTTGTTTGCAAAAAAGTTAAAAGGATGCAGGAACTTATCCGCCACTTTGATGAAATGGGAGTAGTATTTGATCATTCTTCTCTTTTGCTCTTCACTCTTATCTCCTTCTTTTATTGGCACATATGGAAAATTATTTAATTTTTTCTCGACCACATAAAAATCAGGTATTTTGGGGTTATCATTTGTTAGCGAATTAAGAAGCACCAGAAAAAGAACCGTCCCTATTGGAATCACAATGTATACTATAAAGTCCAGCATCCCGGATGCACTCGGATTCATAAGCCCCAGAACCACAAGTATAGTAATCAGGAAAAGGGGGCCTGCAACAAAAGCAGAGATATAAACTTCTGCCAGTACTCCCAGTGTTTCGAAGAATATTTTCTGTTCCTTAGTAGCGGTCAGACGATATTGATCATTTTTTGCCTTGAGATAAGAACCGACATCCCCTCCACTTGAGACAATTGATGTAAGCCCATCCAGAAAATCCTTGAATTTCTTAGAAGGAGTCCGTTGTCCTGCCCTGTCAATTGCTTTTAGCAGGTCAGTACCATAATACTCCATATCTTTAACCATAAATCCTATTTCTTCTGCAGAAGCACCATAGATATGGTAGTTCTCTGCAAGTGATTTCATGATGTCAAGAAGATTTAGTCCACCTCCACGACTCATGGCATAAAGATATGCCGTAGTGTGGGGAAGTGATTGGTTTATGAGTGTGCTTCTGACATTAGCCTGCACTTCAGGTAATGACATAAAGATATAGTAAGTAAGGTACGCAGCTATTATGAAAAAAACAGCACCAAGTCCGCAACTTATCAACAAATGAAAATTGGTTGCAATCCAGAGAGGGGTGTTTTCAATACCCAGCATAAATGGCCTGAAATCACTTAAAAAGTAATATCCAGCCAATATTCCAACCAGACCAGCTAAAAGAGCCATTAAAAGAGAAAAAAAGTATATTTGAGCAATATATTGCTCAATGAGAACTCCCATGCCTGCTTTACGTACCATGGACCTCTGCGCTTCATATCGGTGAATATGTTTTCTTACATATTTTCCAAATATCAAATGTGAAGCAGAATCTATGATATTCATTTAAGGCACCTACATGCTCTGTTCTATCAGTTCATCCAGACTATGATTTTCAATTGCAGCAAGAACATTTTCCGGATTTGCATCATACGCCTGTACAATCAGGGATATGCGCACATAGTCCCTCATTTGTTTCTCGCAGAGATATTTGAGAATACGTTCTCTCCTGTTCAGCTCCTCTGAGAGTTTATTCCTATCCCAGCCCCTTGAAGTCATGACCTTGTTAAGAGTATATGAATCTCCGTTGCGAATGAAAGTGTCTGTTACAGGATCCCATCTGTAGAGCTCATTTATACGTATGTAGCCTGTCTTTGTATCTATCCCTGTAAATTCTACAAGACTCTGCGTTCTGCGCACCCTCTGGTTATTCACAAAAGTTTGGACCTGTATGCTAAGTATATCCAATGATTGAAGCATGACGTGTGGTACATTAAGAGGAGGACTGTCAAGTCTGTTGACAACGGTCTGCACATCACCTGCGTGCATGGTTGAATAGGTTGCATGTCCTGTGGATATGGCCTGGAAAAGTGTCAGTGCCTCTTCACCCCGAATCTCGCCTACAAGTATATATTCAGGTCTTTGTCGCAGAGCTGATCGCAACAGGTCATACATGGAAACTTCGCCGGCACTATTGACATTCAACGGTTTACGTGTGACACCTGCAATCCAGTTGTCATGGTGTAATGTCACTTCTCGTGTATCTTCTATAGATACAACCTTTGAGAGCGGAGGTATGAAAAGAGAAACTGCATTTAGAAGGGATGTTTTACCGGATGCTGTGCCTCCTGCGAATATAGCACAATCGCCGTTTTCAATGGCAAGCCAGAAATAAGCCATCATTTCAATACTACAGGTTTTGTAGTTAATAAGATCTATAGGAGTGATCGGATCTCCCCTGAATTTCCTGATAGTAAAGGAGCTCCCTCTGGTAGTTATCTCTTTACCAAGGGTTGCCTGTAAACGGGAACCATCAGGCAGGGTTGCATCCACCATGGGTTCGCTTACTGAAATATGCTTGCCACTTTTCTGGCACAGTTTTATTACAAGAGAATTAATTTCCTCTTCCCCAAAAGAAACATTTGTCTTAATATTGCGATACTTATTATGGTACATGAAAATTGGCACGTTTATGCCATCGCAGGAAATATCTTCTATATTAGGATCAAGCATTAGTGAATTTATGCGGTCATGACCCAGATAATTGCGTTTCAGATAATAGAGGATACGATAGGCAGATGCTATTTCCAGATTCGCATGATAGCGATTGAAAAGTAAGGATGCCTGTTCCATTAATACTGTTTCTTTATCCCTCGAGGAATTTACTCCACCAATACTCAGAATATCCTGCAGGTCATCATAGACTCTTTCAAGAATATCTTTTTCGTATAACGTAAGCATTGGCTCAGCAACATAGTAGAGATATACATTCCCTTTCACAAGGATTGAAATAAAAGAATATGGCTCATTTACCCAATAGCGCTCAACTTCTTTGAACCCATCGGGAATTTCAAGATCTACAAGTGAACCATGTAAGTCAGGATCATATTCCGGAAATTTATTTCGGGGATGTCTTAACTGGTGAAGTCCGGACTTGATGTTGTCTAATAATTGAGAAAACTTAGCAGGGTTTCTCGCATTTGACCCGGACACAATACCAGGGCTGATCTCATCTGCATTTTTGATTTCAGATTCCGGACCTATCATTGATTATTATATAGAAACATCTATATAAAAACCCTTTGATATTTTATTTATATAATAACTATTCTGAGTAGTTGTACACAATTATTTGTCCCATTATTTGGAGAATTTATAATAGCCGTTTTTTTATTAAACGATTAATATGATTACTTTTATTGATCGGATTTACCATTTGTTACATCGTGAGAAATTCCTATCATCACGTCCTGCCCTTTCCATTTACCTTTAGTAAACCTTATAGCTACTGAAATTAGCGATTTGTCTTTAGCTATTAGTGGAAAGGTGAAATATGAAAAATTTCCATCTATTATATCAAAAAAGGTTTTGGCAGCTTTTAAATATAGTTTATGAGGTATGATTGAAATTATGTTGGTACCCAAAAGCTCTTCTTTCGAATATCCCAATCTTGTTGGAACTGCTGAGTTGTAATTGATAATGCAGCCTTCTAGATCCACTATAAATAAGAGATCTTCCAATGACTCAAAAATACCCAGAAGATCATTATTGTTATTCTTAAGTTCTATTTCGGAAATCGTACGATTAATGAATCCCCCAATTTGAGAAGCAATGTTTTCAAGAGAGTTTTTAGAATCTGGTGAAATCTCATTTTGAGTGTGAGACATGAGTTTAAGCATAGCAATAACTTCGTCTCCGCATTTCACCGGAACAAGTGCTGTAACATTTAATTTTTCAGTTGGTGACTCTGTAGCAGTCATAGCACATATTTCGGAATGGTTTTTGTAGACAGGTTTACCGATCATGACCATTTTTGTTAACAAAGATTTTGCATCGTAATGTGATACCTTCGTTACATATTCAGAAGATAATCCCTTATGCACTACAATATCCAGATTGCCTGTCGATGTATCAACAATATACAGACAACCAGAATCGAATGGATCAATCTGGAGAGTCAGTTCCAGCAATTGTTCATAAGTCTCCTGCAGATTGTCGGGTAAAGCAAGAACATTTCCAAGTTCACATTGAAATTGCAAAAATTCATTCGATTGCTTACTACTGGTGATGTCAACAATGATACCTTGGATGAAATCGATCTTATCCTCATCACGTTGGATAAAAGTTCTTTCATTAACCCAGCGTACTTCTCCAGATTTTGTCAGAATCCTATATTCATGATTGAAACTTGATTGCTTTGATCCTATAAAGTCAGTTGATCTGGCTTGAACTTTTTTCAGATCATCCGGATGGATAATATCCCCATAAAGGAGTGCGCCTGATATGAACTCATCTGATGAATAACCAAATTGCCTGATGTTTTCAGATACGAATTCTACTGGCCAATTGTGCTCCACTCTCCATAAAAAAACAATCATGGGGCTACTGTTCACAATATTGCCAAGTGCTTGCTGCATTTCATTTGAATGCCTCAGTTCATTTGTATATTTTTTGAGAGCAACTTCTGAATTCTTGCGTTCAGTAATATCGCGGACAAAGGCAAAAAGATATTGAATATCTTCAAATTCCAGATAACTTAGTGAAATTTCTACAGGAAAACTTCTCCCATTTTTTGTGTAATGTATTGATTCCATTTGGAATGAACCATGTTTTTTTACCTTATTCCACAGTTCATTCCACTTGTTCTCTGGAAAACCATGGCTGATATCAAAGACATTCATTGAAAGCAGTTCTTCCCGAGAATAACCATAATTCTCACATACAACCTCATTGACAAACATGAAACTGGCATCAGGAGCTATCCAGAAAGCAGGTTCCATACTGTGATTTATGGAATGTTGTGTGAGACGTAAATTTTTTTCTGCTTCTTTACGCTTGATAATGTTGCGACTAAAAGTAAAAACATACTCCATGCCATCAAACTGCAAATGGTTATAAGTAATCTCTACAGGGATCATTTGACCCGTTTTTGAAACATGAACAGTTTCTACTGTACCAATCTGTGATTTTTTCATTTTGTTCCAATGCCCTTCCCACATATCTTCCGAAAAATACGGATCTATGTCAAAGACCTTCATTGAAAACAGTTCTTCCATAGAATAACCTATTTCTCTACAAAATGCTTTATTGACGTATAAAAAACTGGCATCTGGGGCTATCCATGAAATGGAATCTATACAATTCTCAATTGAATATTTTGAAAGGAGTAAATCGTTTTCAAAATACCTATGTCCTGTGATATACGTTTCAAACCCACTGGAATCCATTTTTACCACCTACATTATATATAAGAAATATATGACAGTTCCTATATTAAATATACATTGTATTTGCTATATTAATATAGAAATATAAATTTTTAAAAAGTAATTACACCCAATGTTGCCCATAATGAAATGATTGGTTAAACCATTTTTTGCTCAAAACCAGCATTTTGTGCTAATTTAAGAGTTTTTCGACCAGAAATATTATAACCAGTTTTGACAGACAAATTATTTTTACCTTATACAGATTTAATAGTTTTCAATTCCGTTTATTTCCTTAACATTGTTCACTATTATTTTCTAAAAAAACACATATAAAAAGTTTATTACAACCGTTTAATATTCCAAGAAAAATATGACGGCTATGCATGTTGTTTAAGCTACTTTTAAATAAATAGAATATAACTAGTGTATTTTTTTTATATATTGTACACCTGCTATCTGTAAAAGAGTTATATTTAAACATATTGGTATAAAAACGCTACGAAAATGCTATATAATAGTTTTTGAACATGCTTTTATGTGGACAAAAGGGAGAGCTAAAATGCATACCTAAGAATTAACTCCTGTGAATCAAAAAAATGGTTTTTGTCCTAGAAACGAACATCGCAACAACAAGACAAACAATGACAGATCAATTAAATCGAACAAGATGGAGGAGAACATTGATGACACAGAGAATGACACCACCTGAAAGAATGATGGCGGTAATGACCGGACAAAAACCCGACCGTGTACCAGTAGTTCCTTTTGTTCTGGGATATTCTGCACAGATCACGGGCATATCTCTTGGTGATTTCTATGCGGATGGGGATAAATGTTTTGAAGCGCAGTTCACTTCAATGCGCTTGCACGGCTATGAACAGACTCCAATGTATGGATACGCCTCAATGGGTGCTTTGGAATTTGGTGGCGAGATCGAGTATCCATATGGAAAAGGACAGGGTGCACCTTTTGTCAAAAAACACCCAGTGGAAAATATAGAAGACATCGAAAAACTTGAAGTACCTGATTTTAAAAAAGAATTACCTGGTGCATATAAGCAAGCAGACAGATTGGCTTCCAGATGTGCTGAACTTGGTTTGCCTGTTTCTATACAGGTAGGTAGTACTTTTACTGCAGCCTCAGTTATTGCAGATACATCTGAATTTGTGAGCTGGCTTATCATGGAACCTGAAGCCACACATTCACTACTCGATAAAGTATGTAACATGCTCATTAATGCTGTAGATTATTTTGCAGAAAAATATGGTGCAGAGAACATGATGCCCTTCGATGGAGGACCTTCTGAATCCAATACTATGATATCGGCTGATATGTTTGGAGAATTTGCCTATCCCTACATGAAAAGGATCCATACTCATTTGAAAGACCTGGGAGTGAATTCTGTGCTTATGCATCCGTGTTCTGACCAGAACAAGAATATCCCCTACTATGTCAAATTAAGGAACGAGATGGGATGGTCTGGAAAATACGTCTGGCTCTTTGGTCCGGAAACACCCGTAAAGACTCAGGTAGAAGCATTCGGCGACCACGATGTCGTCTGCGGTAATGTAAATCCATCGCTCTTCCTTACCGAATCATACGAGGATCTAGTGGAAATATGCGGACAGAACATACTAGAAGGAATGAATTCCCCATCAGGATTTATACTGGCAGCAGGTTGTGAATTCCCTCCCTTCGTGGCACCTATTAAATTAATGGCCATGTTGGATGCTGCAGAAAAATATGGAAAGTATGAATAAATAATCAGTAAAATCCAATATTCTTTTGGGTTAAACCACTATAAGGAGGATAAATATGCCAAACCGGGAAATCCTGGACAAACTCCGGGATACAATTGTAACTCAGGACATAAAGGGTTGTACAGCAGCTGCAAAAGAATCCCTTGAAGCAGGTATTAGTGCTTTTGATGCTATAAACGCAGGTCTTGCAGCAGGCATGAAGATAGTTGGTGACAAGTATGAATTAGGAGAACTTTACCTCCCTCATATAATGATGTCTGCAAAGGCTATGGATGGTGCCATGAAAATACTCACCCCTGAGCTTGAAAAAGACAAGACGGCTGAAAGTGTTGGAACTGCTCTCACTTTTGTACAGGAAGGGGACATCCATGAGATCGGACATCGACTGGTCACAATAATGCTGGGTGTAAATGGTTTCAATATAGTCGATCTTGGTGTAGACGTGTCAAACGAAAACATCATTGATGAGATTAAAAAGCTCAATGGTGGCAAGATACTTCTTGCAGGTTCTGCACTCATGACAACATCAATGCAGGGTCAGAAAGATACCGTGGAAGCTATTGAAGAAGAAGGACTGCGGGATTCTGTGAAGATCATGTTTGGTGGAGCACCGGTTTCTGAAAACTGGATAAAAGAGATTGGAGCTGATGCGACGGCAAAGAACGCAGCGGATGCTGCTCGTATTGCAACACAGCTTATGAAATGAAGCTCTTCGGAATTGTGGGAATTCGATTTGCCAATTGATCCTGAATCAAATATAAAGCGGGTACTCATCTCCACAAAAGATGAGTTATCCGTGGTTTTATTAATATGCAGGATATTTCGATTTTGTAGAAAAATAATTTTCATTTTATTCTAACACAATAATTTAAAAAAGACAAATCCCCTGAGTATCGCTTACCACAGAGAATACAAAGGGATAATTACGTTTGAGTCAGATTGGAAATATGGAATTCCTATTTAAACTTTGTTTAATGGGATACCTAGCAAATACTTAAAGTTTGTTGATACGGCACTAGCTGCATCAGGAAAGTCAATTATATACTTTCAGGAAACTTACCAAAATTCTTTTCATATCTTGTCTTCATAACATCCCATGTAGGAAGGTCCGTCTGGCAACCAATGTTCTGAACAGCAAAAGAAGCGACAGTTGATCCTATCTTGCCACAGGCTTCCAGTGAGTAGTTGCGTGTGTATGCAAGCAGGAATCCTGCCCTGTAAGCATCGCCTGCACCTGTTGGGTCAAGAGCTTTTACAGTAACCACAGGAATAGTGATTTCCTTGCCACTGTTGTAGATCTTACTGCCACTGGCATCATAGGTGACGACAACAGTTTCTATCATACTGAGAATGTCATCAAATGACTTACCGGTCATATCACATACACGCTCTATTTCATGCCTGTTTGTAAAAAGGATGTTAGTGTTTTCAAGTATACTTTCAAGGTTTTCGACGGAATAAGTTACAAGATCCTGTCCAGGATCGAAGGAAACAAAACCTGCTTTTTTAGCTATCTTCGCATTATATGCGGAATCAGATGTTGCAAGATGTACAAAATCAACTTCACGGGGGTCTAATTCCTTGAGCTTTACAGATGCGCCCCAGTGGAAATATGTACTTTGCTGATGCTCCCTGTCAGTGAACACAAAAGCCCGGGTGCTCTTCTCTTCAGGGAATCTGTATAACAGGGATAGGTCAACACCGTGTTTTTCAAGTTCAGCCTCATAGCCTGATGATGCAAAATCTCCTCCAACTGCTGATATCAATTGGGCCTCACCACCAAGTATGGCAATTGCAATTGCAATATTAGCAGCCCCGCCTCCATAATACTGATCATAGTTGATTATGGGATGTGATTCGTTGTGAATTGCGATATTCTCAACATCAAAGAGCAGGTCTATGGCAGCATGTCCTACAACGGTGATCGTCCTGTCCATGTCCGATACATCCTTTATTCGAATTCTCCGACATCTACCACATCAAGAGGAACATCCCTTAATGCTTTTCCAATTACGGATTTTGCAATTCTTGCGGCATGTTCAGGGCTTTCTGCATCAAACACTTTCATTTCAAGAACGAGACCTACAATTGCGGTATTTGCAGCTAAAAATACACTGCTGAAGGGTTCTTCACAGGCAGGACAGAATGTTGTTCCTACATCCACCTCAACATAGTCAAGTTGTGGATTGAGGCGTTTTCCTGCCTCAGAAATTGCAACGCCTATTGCGTCATCTGCTGATTTTACATCTCTTACCAACCAGGCAGCTTCAAGTGTAACATGATAATTTGACATTAGATATCTCCAGTTTATACTTCATTTCTTCTTCAAATAAATTTGTCTTCATATAGTAAATAACACATCGTCATCAACATCGAAAAGACCAAGTCTTGCTCCTGCATCAAGCCATGCATGCCCATAACTAAAGCAGACAAGCGCATTGACAGGATCATCACACTTTACAAAGTGAAGACCGTCATTATAGTATGAACTTGCCATATTATGGTAGTCACTGGCAGCTTTATACATATGAGATTGAGGTATTGGGGCAAATTTCGCCTTTTCAAGTGCTTCCCTTAATAGTCTTTCATATCTCTTAACTTTTTCATTCAGGTCAGCAGCCATGTTATACTTGCCTCAACAGTGCTCATAGTTAATTATCTGTTCGCCCCAAACAACTTCTTGAACAATTTGCCTCCGCTTTCACTTTCATTCTCAACCTTAGGTTTCCTGGAAGGTTGTCTCTTTGGAGGTGGAGCAATATTAGAAGCCGGTTCAGGCATATCCACAACTGGCACATCTATAATTGGTACATCTACAACCGGTACATCCATCATTATCTCCGGTTCAGGCACACTCGCTGAAGTTTGAAGCTCCGGCATCGGTCTGCGAACAGGAGCCGGTCTTGATGCTTCGTGTTTCTCAGCAAGCATTTCTGCGGGTGGAGGAGGCGACACCGTCCTTGCTGCCTTTAGCACGTTTACGGACTCACCGCCATGCTTTGATTTTCTTATCCTGATGTCCACAAGAACAGGTCTTTCAATCTCATTACTTACCAGCATGGCAACCCCGGGTGGCAGGCGCATGAGCTCTTCCTCTACATAGGAAGTAACTCCTTCAAGACCTTTGCTTATAGCCTTAAGGTCATTGGGATTTGTGACTTTCATGATGACCTGGGTACCGCACTGTGAAAGTACGTTCTTATCTATCCTTGCAGGTCTCTGGGAAATAACCATCATACCAAGACCGAATTTTCGTCCCTCGGACGCTATTGTCCTGAGAATATCAGTGCTTGTTGTTTTACTGAATCCTTTTTCAGGAGCATAGTTGTGGGCTTCCTCTACAACAAGCATTCCCGGTGGGATTCGATTAAGTTTGCGCGCCTCAAAGAGACTGGAACACAAACTTGCTACTATCATACTCTGTAATTCAGGTGTAACACCTTTAAAATCAATAACAGATGCTTTTCCTTTCTGGAATAGTTCCTCAATAGAAGTTGGATTAGGTGACAATATACCTGTGTCCCGTATCTGCTCAAGAACACTTATCACATTCCACTTGGCTTTGCTCTTATCGTTGCCAACTTCAAAGATTATATCTTCAATAGTGTACGTTTCCATTTCTGAACGTATTTTCTGTATTGCCTCATACAATATTCCCGTGTGTGTTGTGGAGAAGTTATCAGGGAAAATGGATGTCAGATCCTTGACAGTAAGATTCATCCCGTTCAGTCTGAAAAGCTCATCTACATCCGGATTTAGTGACTTGTTTGCAGGTGTGTACACCTTGATCTTGGTGCCATAGCCTTTAGGAGCAACACCAAAACGTGAGAAATCATCTTTGTCACCCTCTCCGGCAACTTTTAAGGAAGAGTACTCACTGTGCGGGTCTATAATAAGAAGCGGAATATTCTGATCAAGCAACTCTTCAAGCAGCACGGAAGCCGTGTAGGATTTACCACTACCAGTCTTTGCCAGTATACTGCAGTGTTTCTGTACAAGACTATTGACACTAAGTTGTACTTTGATATTCGTTCCTTCGAGCAGACCAATATCCATTTCATTACCGGTAAGTCCAAGTACAGCTCTTGTTAGTCCTTCATCAGCTGCAAATATAGGGCTTCCCGGACTGAATGGTATTACAGGTGACCTGAGCATTCCAGTCTCATCCCTTGAACCGATAATAATGACCTCAGCAACTATCTTGTCATCACTTTTATCCGCACGTTGTCCTTTCATTGCCTCTTCAATAGAAAATGAATCACTGTATCTCTTGATCGCCATTACCTGACCAAGGACCCATGTGTGGTCTTTCTCATCTGAAGAAGCGTCATGCCAGACTTTAACATATGCGCCCCTGTACACTTTTGAGCTATCAAAAACCATTACTTTGAACTCAAAGGTCCCGGTTTCTCCAAAAATTACGCCTACTGAACCTCTTACCATTTTTCATCCCTCAATTTCATGGTCTTTTCTTTTATGTTTATTATGTATTATTATATCTTCCCTCAGTCATCAAGTTCATCCAGTATTTCCTGTGGTGCACCTAAGAGTTTGACAAGTGTTTCAGCTTCTATAAAATGAAGCGATGCAGGAACAACAAGTATGTGCAGTGGCTCACCAAAGTCTTCCTCCTGAAGGTGACGTGCATATCCAGCCTTTACAACTGGTTTATCAGAACCTGCCCTGGCAATACCAACAGTAATGGCATTTTCCATAACACCTTCCCCACGTCTCCCCTCAATCTCAAGGAGAAGTCCTAATGCCTGATTAACCGTCATATAGCCCTTATCTTTGTCTATATCCAGAAAGACCAGGGTGTGCATGCCGTGTTCCTTATTGAGTTTAATAGTATCATAAGGTGTTTCGGAAATGATAGTATTTCCACGGATACTGGTGTATGGGTGAGGTACGGTGGATGATTTTCCAAATCGATAATTCTGCAGACCGGAAAGACCACAGATAGCTGAAGCAATAGATGATCCGTGTATGAGCTTTGTTTCGATGCCCATGTCCTTTGCACGAAGACGCAGGTCAACATGGGTCGTAGAGACCATGGTATCCCCGCCTGTAAGGAAGACAACATTCTTTTCCTGCGCCTCAGCAAGCCAGTTAGGAGATATCTCCACATCTTCCCTGGAAAGCACATGGACAGGTTTGCAATAGAGCGCTTCAAGTTCTTCTATAGTACTACCCATCAAACGGGAGGTGTAGAATTCTGCAAATACCATATCAGCATTTTTTATAGCTTCGAGTCCTTTCAGAGAGATATCATTCTTATCAAAAAGGCCAAGTCCTATGAAAGTGAGCATAGTCCGCAAATATGCCTTTATGGGTTAAATGCTTTAAGAAGGATAGTAGAATGATAGCAAACAAAGGCAAGACTCGCAATGTTTTTATAGAACTACATACAGTTAGTTTCACTCATACATTATACTGATAAATTAAATTCATATATTATTGGAGGTCCGAAGTCATGGCAGGATATGGTAATCAGCCTATAATCATTGTTGATCCAAGTAAACAGCGCACTACAGGAAAAGATGCATTGTCAATGAACATCGCTTCTGCAAAAGCAGTTGCAAGTATTGTGAAAACCACCCTTGGTCCTAAAGGTATGGACAAGATGATGGTTAACATTATGGGTGACATAACCCTCACAAACGATGGCGCAACCATCCTTGATGAAATGGATATCGAACATCCTACTGCAAAGATGATCGTGGAGATCGCCAAAACCCAGGAAAAGATGGCTGGTGACGGAACAACCAGCGCAGTGGTAATGGCAGGTGCTCTTCTTGATAAAGCACAGAAACTCATTGAAACAGGTGTTCACCCAACAGTCCTCATAAAAGGTTATACAATGGCAACCGAGAAGGCTCTAAGTGTTCTCGATGATTACGCCATCACCGTAGATAAGACAGACAGCGAAATGCTTGAGAAGATAGCAACCACCTCCATCACAGGAAAGGCATCAGAGATGGCAGGGGAACAACTTGCTAAGATCTGTGTGGATGCGATCTATGCCATTGAATACGAGGGTAAGGTCAATGTTGATGAGGACATTGTAATGGCAAAGGAAGTAGGTGGCATTATCCACGATACTGAACTCATTAACGGCATAGCAATAAGAAAAGAGGCACTCCATAACGAAATGCCACGCCGCATAGAAAATGCGAAGATAATCCTTATTGATACTGAACTCACGTTTGCCCAGACGACTACAAAATCCAAGCTCCAAGTTGATAGCGCTGAACAGTTAGCTGATTTCAAGGAGCAGGAAAAAGCAAACTTCAGGAAGCAAATTCAGAAAATAATTGACACTGGAGCAAATGCAGTATTCTGTTCTAAGAAAATTGATGACTATGCACTTCATTTCTTCAAAGAAGCAAACATGTATGCTACAAGGCGTGTAAGAGATGAGGATATGTCCGTTCTATCCCATTCAACCGGTGCAGCTCTTGTAAGAAATGTCAGTGAGATGACAGCTGATGACCTTGGATATGCTGAACTTATCGAGCAGGAAGATGAGCATGAAGAGAAGACCTACATAAAGGGATTCAAAGAGGCAAGAACCATGACCATTCTCATAAAGGGTGGTTCAGAACATGTCACCGACAACATTGAACGTGTTTTTGATGATGCATTGCATGTAGTAAAAACTGTGTATGAGGATGGAAAGATAGTACCTGGTGGCGGCGCATCCGAGATAGAGGTTGCACAGGCATTAAGAACGTATGCAGCGTCTGTTGAAGGCCGTGAACAGCTTGCAATAGTAGCATTTGCAGAGGCTATTGAAGAACTCCCGAGAACTATTGCAGAAAACTGTGGCTTTGATGTTATTGACACACTTATAAACCTGCGTGCAAAACACGGAACTATTAAGAATGCAGGTCTTGACGTTGACACTGGTGATGTTGTAGATATGCTTGAAAGAGGCATCGTAGACCCACTGAGAGTTAAGACCCAGGCCATCAAATCAGCATCAGAATCAGCAGTATTGGTTCTGCGTGTTGATGACATGCTCCGTGCAAGAGAACAGGCCATGATGGATGTAGCTCCAGAGCATAACATCCATAATTATGACATGGGCGGAATGATGTAAAGAGGATTGAAACCTCTTTTCATTCTTTTTTCTTATCAAATTTATTTGATTAGACTTTTTTAGCAGTTGATAAACTATCACCTTGCAGGTTTTTATTTCCAATTTATTTTCACGTTTAGTGTTCCGAAATAATCTGCAATTAGAGATCACATGTAATGTTATGATTAATCATGATAGTTAACCAAAAACATTATATATAAAGTGCATGTTGTATATCATGATAAATCATGACAGAACAATACTATAACAACAACATAGACCTCACGAAGTTTGCAACGATACTGACCTCACTTGCAGCAGCAATGATCGCATATTATTCACTCTTCAGCTATCATGGTGTAATCTAAAATTCTGCCATGATAATTAGTATCTTTCCTCAGTACTTTTCTGTTTTTAATATTTATTGCCTATTTGAAATAAAACTACCTTGCTGTTTAAATGTGCAAGATTAAGGAAAAATTGATCCTATGATTCTTTTAAATAAATAATGAAAACATTATTTATATATGTAGACATAATATACAACTTGAATGCCATCCTTAAAATGTATCTTGTTGGAAAAATATCAGTTTCCAACCATCATATTCTTATCATTAATTTTGCTATCAACATCTGCCACTGCATCATCCTGGCATGTGGAAACAGTTGACAACAATAGCATTGTTGGATACTATACATCCCTTGCATTTGATTCAGCCGACAGACCAGCAATAAGTTATTACGATAGCACAAATGGAAATCTTAAATATTCTTGTTATGACAGTAACCAATGGATCATTGAAACAATTGATAACAATGAATCTGTTGGATACTACACTTCCCTTGCATTTGACCTGGCAGATAAACCAGCAATAAGCTATTACGATAACAATAATGGAGACCTCAAATATGCTTATTACGATGACAGCCAATGGAAAGTGCAGATTGTTGATAGCATAGACAATGTCGGAAGGTACACATCTCTTGCATTTGACTTCTCAAATAATCCAGCAATAAGCTATCATGATGACACAAACGGGACTCTCAAATATGCCCATTACGATGGTAATGGATGGCAGATAGATATAGTAGACAATGGTGGTGATGTTGGACTATATACTTCACTTGCATTTGACTTGATAAATAAACCAGCAATAAGTTATGCAGACAACACGAACTATAGCCTCAAATATGCTTATTATGACAACAACGCATGGAATGTGCAAACAATTGACAGCAATGGTTACGTTGGCCAATACTCATCCCTTGGATTTGATTCAGAAAATAAACCAGCAATAAGCTATCTGGATGCTGGTGTTCACAACCATCTCAAATTTGCTTATTACGACAACAACACATGGAATGTGGAAACAATAGACAACAGCGCATACGTTGGACAATACACATCCCTTGCATTTGATTTGCAAGATAAACCAGCAATAAGCTACTACGATGTTACTAACAGAGACCTTAAGTATACCTATTACAATGGCAACAGATGGAAGACTGAAACAATTGACAGCATTGGAGATGTTGGACGATACACATCCCTTGCTTTTAATTCTTCAGATGAAGTGTCTATTAGTTATTACGACAGTACTGAGATGACACTCAAATATGCCACTATTTTGAAGCCAGGTTTTCTTCCAGTCAATTCTTCCACACCAGATGCTATAATATATGTAGATGAAACTAAACAGGCTATTCAGACCAACACAACCCTGGTGCTTGAAGTCGGAACATACAACATAACTGTGGTAAAGGATTTCTATGAAACACCTACACATCAGATGGTCACTATTAACGAATCAAATCCTGCAATAGAATTTTCAATGGTACCAATCTCACCAGAAGCTGATTACACAATAAATACAGCATCTGGAACTGCGCCGCTAAATGTTGCATTCACAGATATATCCACAGATGGCCCAACTATGTGGAACCTGTCATTTGGTGATGGACAATGGTATAATACAACAGATAAATCAGCAGTTAACACCACACATGAATACACTGATTCTGGAATATATATTGCAACACTTACTGTTAGTGCAAGGGGCTTATCTAACAGCACATCGACAACAATTACAGTAAATGCGCCTTTCTCACCAATTCCGGCGAACAGTAACTCAGAAAGCTCTGAACAAACTATCCCAGATCAAAAAGAAAAGGTCATGGAAACCACGGTCTCATCAATTATAAGAGTTAATAACGGTGCTGAAGTTGAATTTGACTTCTCAGAGAGTAGTACACCAATTACAGGAATAACCTTTGATTCAAAGAACAACAAAGGCCTTGTTATGGCCAGAGTAGAGGTCCTCAAAGAGGTACCTGACGAAATATCATCCCCCTCAGGCACTTCTTATAATCTCATGCGCATAGATGTAGGGAATGAAGGTACAATATCAACAGACAATGCTGACAATATTAACATTCATTTCAGGGTCAGTAAGGAATGGGCAGCTGCGAATAAAATAGATACATCCACAATACGCATGACAAGATACCATGATGATCAATGGAATGACCTGCCAACTATACATGTAGATGAAGATGATGAATCAATATACTTCACCACACAAACACTTGGTTTTTCATTTTTTAGTATTGTAGGCTTCAAATCAGGCGAAATGCCATTAGACGAAGAAACAAGGCTATCAATGTCTCAATATACTCAAGAGCCTGAACCAGAAACAGAGGTTATGGAAGTTCGTACTACCCCAGGATTTACATTTATTGCAGGGATTACCATCGTATGTATTACAGCCCTTTGGGGCAGAAAACAGAAATAAAATCAGAAAGTTAACAGTCACTTCATACTTATTCATATACATTCTTTTACAGTTCACACATGATTAATCATGATAGATGACCCATAGCTATATATAGAGTAATGCACTTGTATATCATGATAAATCATGACAGAACAATACTACAACAACAACATAGATCTTACGAAGTTTGCTACGATCCTGACCGGACTTGCTGCTACAATGATGGCATACTATACCCTCATGGCATGATCGGAGTATATGCCATGAGAAGTTTTTATTTCCCTTGTTATTAGAATACAATTTTTTCTTCTAATCATGCTTTTATATTTATAATTCAAAATATCTATAGGATTAAATTTCATCATCTGATAAGCCATAGAAGTTCTTATAGTCCTCAATGGCTTTCCTTGCCTGTTTTGGATATCGTTCAAGCATACAGCTTAGGAACTCATCTCTGGATGTGAATTCCTTCATCCTGTTTATAAGACTTGTTGCGTACTGTTTTGAAAGGGCATTTCCTTTCTGTATCTCAAAAGTCAGGCATAGCGCATCCTGAGGAAAGTACTCTCTGCGGATGTATGGTGCAACAGAACCCAGAAGCACATCATGATCAAGCCTGCTGAATGCCGGTACTCCTACCTGTTCCAACCTTTCAGCACCTGTGAGTTTTCCAAGGTTTTGCGCAGAGTAAGAGTGAATTTCAATATAAACTTCAGGTTTGAGCTCTTCAACCGCCTCTATTATAGGCCTCCCAATTTCAGTAAAATAGCTATCATCCAGTGTAGAGACATAGTTGCCTTTATTCACAAGGGGAATAACTGCCAGAGTCCCCTTCTTTGGAGCTGCTATGTTCTCAAGGATATCTGAAGTATCCATCCATTCTTTGCCGTGCAGACCTGCCACAAACAACCTGACAGGCTTCCCCTCTCCAAGTATACGGTACGACATGTTCATCTCGATTTAATCTTTGTTTTAAACTTAAATTCATCCATAATTCTTACTCTAACTGCATCATTTTTTGTGCAATTATATATATCTCCTGCTTTTCAGATTCCCGAACCTCGATAATTTTCAGCCCCATTGATTCTGCTTTTGCAAGAACTGGTTTGCTGTTCTTCTGCTTTCCCATCTTGATCACCTGAAGCAGTTTGCCTTCATGCCTCAACAGTGGCAACACCCTCTCAAGAGCTGCCAGAGAATCCAGAGGTTCAAGTGTCATATCGCTGAGTATCACATCAACCTTATCACGAGACATCTCTTGCAAAGGGATATTGAATACATCCCCGAATATAAAGGAAACATTTTCTTTCTCATCCGCTACTTTTTCGAGTTCCGTGCTAAAATCCCTGCTGAATTCCACACCTTTGACAGAAGATGCAATCTCAGATGCAAGCATCAGGAAGCCCCCGGCACTTGAACCAAGGTCAAGTACCCTGTCACCTTCTGAGATCAGACCTGTTGCATCCTGTATATTTTTGAGCTTGAAATAACCCCGGGGCATATCAAGCCCTTCCTCTACATCAACCTCAACATTTGTATTGATATCCCTGGAAGGTTTTTTTACAATAGTGCGATCTACCTTGACATTTCCATTGAGTATGGCGGTTTTTGCCCTGGCTCTTGACTTAAAATAACCCATTTCCACAAGGTATGCATCCAGTCTCATGGTTCAAGTAATAAGAAACTGTACTATTTATATTATCAGTTCCAAACTACATGGTCAAGTTGTAGTTATTTAAACCCCAGTTTTCAGGAACAGATAATGATTAAAAGATTCAACTCTCTTTTCCCCCTGTGGGCAATTATTTTCTCAATAATAGCCTTTGCCTACCCATCTGTATTTTCCCCTTATAAAAATGCCATAACTCCCCTGCTTGGAATTGTAATGTTTGGAATGGGAATTACACTTTCAGCAAACGATTTTCTACTTGTGCTCAAAAGACCTCGTGTTATAGCCCTTGGAACTGCCATGCAATACATACTCATGCCACTCATTGCCTTCATCCTTTCTTATCTGCTCAACCTTCCCATTGAGATAATGGCAGGAATGGTACTGTTGGGATCCTGTCCCGGAGGTACAGCTTCAAATGTCATCTGTTATCTTGCAAAGGGGGATGTGGCACTTTCAATAACACTTACATCTGTTTCCACACTACTGGCTTTCTTCCTGACACCTGCACTTACATGGCTTTATATCGGACAGGCAGTACCTGTGGAAGTCGGGAGCATGATGCTAAGCATTGTAAAGATAGTACTTGTCCCGGTAGCGCTTGGTGTCATCGTGAGCACACTCTTCGATAAACATATTGAAAGATTCAGACATGCTTTCCCGGCACTGTCAGTAGCCACAATAGTGTTTATCATTGCTATTATCATTGCCCTGAATAAAGATAACATCCTTGTTGCCGGAAAACTTGTAATTATTGCAGTCATCCTCCACAATGGATTTGGATTTGCAAGCGGTTATTTCCTTTCAAAAGCACTGGGACTCGATGAAAAGGATGCAAGAACCCTGGCAATTGAGGTCGGAATGCAGAATTCAGGATTGAGTGTGGCTCTTGCTGCTAAGTATTTCTCTCCACTAGCAGCTCTTCCGGGGGCTTTATTCAGCATATGGCATAACATCATGGGCTCCGCCCTTGCCACATACTGGTCATCCAGAAAAGACAAAAATGGTTTATAGAATGCGAAACGATGCTTCCTCCTAGTGGTGATGATTTGTTAAAGGCAATAATATTCGATATGGATGGTGTGCTTGTTGATTCGATGTCCTATCACGCACAAGCTGTGAATAATATCTTCGATGAGATAGGTGTGGAAATGGATCAACAGGATATCTTTGAAAGAGAAGGAGAAAGAACCGTGGACATCGTTGCATTCCTGCTCGATAAGGGAACTGGTAATGCATCAAATTATGACATATCAGATATTGTTGAGAGATATATTTCCGAGTTTAACAGGATAGTGGAGCTTAAGGTCTTTGACGGCATGCAGGAATGCCTTACTGACCTGAAGGAGAAATTTGACCTTGCTGTTGTGTCGGGTTCAGACAAACCAATTGTTAATGATATTATCAGTTCCCAGTACCCCGGAACATTTAAGGGAATTGTAACTGCCGATGATGTTGAACGTGGAAAACCTGAACCAGACCCATACCTCAAAGCGGTGGAAATGCTTGGTATTTCCAGTCATGAAGGTATTGTAATAGAAAATGCCCCCATGGGTGTGGAGGCTGCGAAAAAGGCAGGCTTGTGTTGTGTAGCAATACCAACCTACCTTGGCCCTGAAAAATTCCAACAGGCGGATATGGTCATAAAAGACCACATACACCTGGTAGAGTTCCTGCGAAAGCTTGACCCCTCATACAACTGTCTTCAGTTGCCGAAATCATAATTACATTTTATGCCTCTCTCATCAGAGCACAGGTTGCAGGATACGCATTTCACAACCTCTGTGTCACCATCCCTTATTTTTGCAACAAGGTCAGGTTCACATATGAGCGGCCTGCACAGGGATACCATATCCGCATACCCTTCTGCAAGCATCTGCTCCATAACAGCCTTGGAACGTATGCCACCTACCACTATAACAGGCACATCAACAGCTTCTCTTATCATTTTCGAGTAGTCCCTGTAATATGCCTCGTCTTCAGGTCTGTCTACTTTTGTCCTGAACATCTCCTGCCCGGCTTCAACAATACCGCCACTGACCTCAATGGCACACACACCATTTGCAGCCAGTATCTTTGCTATCTCAACACATTCAGGAGCATCGAGGACGTTTTTCTTGCCTTTCGGGAATCCATCAGTAGCATTCAATTTGACAAGGATCGGAAAATCATTACCGATCATCTCATGTATCCTCGTAATGATATCCAGGATTACCTGTGTCCTCTTTTCTGTTGAACCACCCCACCTGTCCTTGCGTCTGTTTGTGTAGGGAGAAATAAAATTGCTGAGCAAAAAACCGTGAGCGCAGTGCAATTGCACACCATCAAAACCTGCTTCCTTTGCCCTTCTTGCAGCATTGGCAAAGTCCTCTATTGTCTCAAGGACTTCTTCTTCGGTCATTTCCTCGGGAGTTATACCGTTTCTTTTATTTGTAACGGCTGATGGTGCAAGTATAATTGGAGTTTCGGCGCTTAACATGGTCTGCCTGCCACCGTGAACTATCTGAACTACGATCTTGCCCCCATGCTCATGAACCCTGGAAACCATTTTCCTGTAAGGTTCTATGAACCTGTCATCGTAGATTCCTTGCTGAAGGCGGTCACTTTTACCTTTAGGATTGACGTATGCATATCCTGTTATGATAAGCCCGACATCATTGCGTGCAAGTTCTTCGTAGAGCTCACCCAGTCTTTCAGTTGGTGTGCCATCAGGTTCTGCCATCCACTCATGGGTAGCCGAGCGTACAAAACGATTTGGAACATCCATATTCCCAAGTTCTATCGATTCGAACAACATACAGGAATATTGATGCCAGTGGCTTATATGCTTTTCTTAGCCTCATGCAGACTTATACTTTGCTTCATCCAGCTCTTCCTTTAGGGCTTCGTTGTTAACCCGGTAGATAAGCATTGATGCAAATAACAGCGCAAAGGCCAGCATGTTGACCAGAAGCGCTAGACGCAATGAAGTGCCTTCAAGCCCTCCGCCACTGTCTCCATAGGAGGAGCCACCGAACATAAGGGGGTGAGCTGAACGCCACAGCCTTATTGAGAAGAAACTAAGCGGAACAGAGAGAAAACCCACAATTCCAAAGACAGCTGCAAGACGTGCTCTCTTCTCAGGTTCTTCAAGTGCCTGCCGAAGCATCAGGTAGGCAAGATAAACGAGAAAGAGGGCAAGAGATGTAGTGAGCCGAGGTTCCCAAACCCAGTACCATCCCCATGTGGCTTTTGCCCATATGGACCCCGTTGCAAGTACGAGGAAAGCAAACACAACTCCCACTTCTGCGGCGGAGTGAGCAACAATGTCCCATTTTCTGCTGTTTCCCCTAAGTTGCATTATACTGGCAATAAAAACCACTGTGAATGACAGGTATGCCACCATTGCTATTGGCAGGTGGAAATAGAATATCTTAAAACTACTGTCAAGTACCTCACCGGCATTTCCTTTCATCTGGGGCACATAAAAAAAGACCATCCATATGGCAATTAGCATAACAGGGAATGTGATTGCTGCAATTATTCTCTCTTTTTTCCTGTCGATGAGCATGATTGTTCCTCTGCCTTATTAAAACTCCTGGTTTAAATGCTTTTCATAAATCCCGTATTCCAGTCTGACCTGCTAATTTCAGTCCATTATAGTATATTCAAACACAAGCTGACCAGCAACAAAGAAGATGAGATCATATACCAGCAGCAATCGCAGTTCCGAACCTATATTTCCAATATCCCCATCCACAAGTACCTTTCCGGTTGCCATTACCGCAGGAATTAAGACCGGGATGATAAGCGGAAGCAAAAGCACCGGGAGCATGATTTCCCTTGCTCTTGTGCTAGTTGAGAGTGCTGAGAGCAGAGTACCCACACTTACAAAACCGAAGGTTCCCAGGAAGATAACTATTACAAGTCCGATGATTCCTGTTATATTGTAGTTGAAAAGCACAATAAAAATTGGAATTGTAATCAATTCCACTATAAACATGAGTACTGCATTTGATATTGTTTTCCCGATGTAGATCGAGCTTCTGTCAATGGGTGAGAGTTTCAAACCTTCAAGGCATCCGTTTTCCATCTCACCTGCAAAGGAACGTGAAAGTCCCAGAGTGCCTGCAAAGGTGAAAGCTATCCAGAGCACACCCGGAGCAAGTTTTACAACGATTTCCGGCTGGCTGAGGAGGTCACCAAATGAGATACTGAAGATAACAATGACTACCAATGAGAATATAAGCATGGAATTGAGCATCTGCTTTGTGCGAAACTCTGACTTCAGGTCTTTTGCTGCAATGTAGAGGCTTTTCATCATCTATTCCACCAATTATGCTGTCCTAAAAGTTGCTGTTACCCTCGAAGTCCGTATCCTTTTCCACTATGGAAAGGTATGCTTTCCTGAACTCTTCTACACTTGCAACATCTTTTTTTTGTTTATCGAAACGTAGCTCTCCCCTGTCCATAATGAGCATGCGATCACATAGCTCAAAAGCCCTCTCAATGTTATGGGTTATCATTATCCGGGTTACATCCGAATTGCCAGTATTCATGAGGACACGTTCAAAATTTGCAGCTGCATGCTGGTCAAGGCCGGTGTAGGGTTCATCCATTAGCAGAATCTCAGGACGATGTAACAGTGCTCTTGCAATTGAAAGTCTCTGTTTCATTCCCCGTGAAAATGACCCGGCTCTCTCGTCAGCACGCTGGAGGAGGTTGACATTCTTTAGAATCTCGTCAACCCTTTCATCAATAATGCTTTTTTCAACACCGTACATACGTGAGAAAAAAACCAGATTTTCCCTTGCTGTAAGCTCATCATAGAGATATGTTTCGTGGGAAATAGCGCCCATCATCCCCCTAATTTTAGAAGGGTCTTTTTTGTTGTCAATCCCACTTATCAGCACATTTCCCCTGGTAGGTTCAATAATTGTGGATATCACCTTAAAAAGAGTGGTCTTCCCCGCACCGTTTGGACCAAATATGACAACAAATTCACCTTTTCGAATCTCAAGGTGAATATCCTTCAGTGCCTTTCTATGACCAAAGCTCTTTGAAAGACCATTTATTGAGATGATACTATCCATTGGAACTATATTTAGAACTTATATAGATTAACGTTTTGTGCTGAAATAGCGGTTTCTAATGTGAGTATTAGATTGAAGCATTCTACCTATATGTATTAATTTTCTGATACGTTATCCATAGAACCTGCAAAAAACACATCAAAATAAAAAATAAAAAATGCCGACGATTACGGCATTACTCCTTTTTCTTTACCTGTGTAACATAATACCCGGCTCCTCCGACAATTGCCAGAAGCAAAAGCATCCACAGCCAGGACATGGACATACCGCTCTGTGTCTCTGCATCCTGTGTTTCTGTCACAGGTTCACTGGTATCAGCTCCGAAGAGAGCATATTTACTGAAGTGTGAGACCTGAATGCTAATGGTCCTTGCACTGGCATCTGCCGTCCCCTGGATGATTTCCCACTGACCGGTGTCATCATTGTACCAGCCGACCTTTGCACTTTCTCCGTATTGTTCCCATTCTTCCTCGCTCAGTTCAAATGTCAGTTGAATGGCCGGAGAGAATGTTGTTCCGTCAGGTGTACACTCATAAGACTGCAAGGTAATCGCACTATCCATATCAGGAACACCAGTTGCTGCCGGAACAGCAGATGCCGGGATATCCCGTATTCTAATACTGTGAACAGATCCACCTGACGCATCAGTGACCTTTGTACCGGCACTAACGCTGAGACGTGCGGTCTTTTCACTTGACCAAGCCGTAATATCACCTAGAGTTTCACCGCCAGTATCTGTTTCAAAACTTACTGAACCAATATTTTCTGTGCTTTTTCCTTCTGTGTTATCTTCACTGATACTATCTTCAGGTTCATCCAATCCATCCACCTCACGGATGGATAACTTTCCGGAGTTTCCACTTCCACCACCGGAACCGGATGATCCTGAACTTGGTGCTGTTGTCACGGTGATGCTCAGGTTACTGCTGAGGTTGCTTCCAGCAAAGTTGCTTGCGTTCAGACTTACATTATAGATACCTGCAACATTGTAGGTATGAATAACAGGATTCTGCTCAGTGGAGTTCGTTCCGTCACCAAAGTCCCAGAACCAGGCTGCTGGGATATTGCTGGAGTTATCTGTGAATTGTACACTTAGCGGAGCATACCCTGTTACAGTGTTTGCACTGAAATTGGCAACCGGGATAATGGTGTCGTTTATGATGATGTGCATTACCTGAGAATCAAACGAACCATAACCGTCACTTACGTTGAACTTAATGTAGTAGCTTCCTGCATCACTGATATCTGTCGTCCATACACCTTCACCGGTGCTGGTGTTGAAGCTGTCGAACAGGGAACTCCTGTTGCAGTCAAATGTCGGTGTATCGCCGTCTGCATCTGTGAAGTTGATGTCAAAGGTGACATTTTCTCCTTCGCTGACAGTGATGTCCGTTACATTGAGGATGGCGATAGTGTTGTTTGGTATCCGGACGTTGTCACTGGCTCCTGCTGAAAGTGTGGAATCCGTGGCATTGTATGCATAGACAGTGATGTTGGACCATGCATGGGCAGAAAGTCCGGTATGATTGAAACTGTTTGCCGTACCGTTCTGCCAGTTTCCGTTATAGCTTACGTTATAGGAATCGGTGATATCTCCAACACCTGCATTCCAGCTATGGTTTACCCATGAATTGCCGGTGGAGTTTATGAAACTTTCAGGAGTTCCCGACATGAAAAGTGATCCAACTGCAAATGTCTTCGCTGTTGAGGTCTGTCCGTCAGGGTTTATGACATACAGTGACCAGTCACCGGCAATAGCCTGTGTCAGGTTGAATGTAGCATTGATCGTGGTGTGAGTGATGCTGTCAATTGTTCCGTTTATCGGAGTTTGACCGTTCATTGTAAGGTTTACACCGACAGGATCTGTAATGTTAAAGCAGCTTCCTGTAACGTTCAACCAGAATGATGTACTTCCTGCACTGTTATTGATTCCACTGCTCCGGGATATGGTCTCTACGTATGGTGCAAGCGGTGACGGCAGATCCTGATACTGGAAGTATGGATGAGTATAGCCGTCCACAATCTTCCATATAAAGTCAGAATCGTCGACTGTTGTGATATTATTGCCATTTGCATTCCAGTTAAGACCTGAACTTTCTGAAACGAATGTGAAACGGGTGAAATTGGCAAAGGAAGTAGAAGTGCCAGCACCAGTAGCCGGACTGCCGGAATAATAACTAGTGCTGCTTACAGTACCATCATTATACCCGACAAGACCGCCGATATTACTACTACCAATGGCATTGCCAGTGGCAAAACAGTTGAGCACAGTAACATAATTATACCCGACAAGACCACCGACAGAACTACTACCAGTAACATTACCAGTGGCATAACTGTTGATTACAGTACCCCGATTATACCCGACAAGACCGCCAACACGGTCAACACCAGCAGCATTGCCAGTGGCAAAACTATTGCTCACTGTAGCCCAATTAAACCCGATAAGACCACCGACATTACTACTACCAATTGCATTGCCTGTGGCAAAACTGTTGCTCACAGTAAGACTATTATATCCGACAAGACCGCCTACCCAGCTGACACCAGTGGCAATACCTGTGGCATAACTGCTACTCACTGTACCAGAATTATCCCCGACAAGACCACCGACATGATTATTACCTGTAGCATTGCCGCTAGCATAACTATTGGTCACAGTACCCTTGTAATTCCACCCAACAAGACCGCCGACATAATCATTACCTGTAGCATTGCTGCTAGCATAACTATTGGTCACAGTACCCTGGTAACTATACCCGACAAGACCGCCGACATGATTATTACCTGTAGCATTGCCGCTAGCATTACTATTGGTCACAGTGCCCTGGTAATTATTCCCGATAAGACCACCGACAGAACTACTACCAGTAGCATTACCAGTAGCATTACCAATGGCAAAACTGTTGGTCACAGTTCCCTGGTAATTATACCCGGCAAGAACGCCGACAGAAGAATAACCAGTGGCAATACCTGTGGCATAACTGTTACTCACAGTGCCAGAATTACGTCCGACAAGACCGCCGGCATAGTTACTAGTTGAAAAAACACCTTCCGAGCTTGTCTCTACTCCAAGATCAAGGATGTTAGCACCAGAACCTGCATAGCCAAAGAATCCTGCATAGTCAGTTGTCTGATAAACGGTCAGGTTCTTTACTGCAAACCCGCTTCCGTTAAAGTTACCTATGAACTGGGTGCTACCATTACCAATTGGCGTGTGATTACCCACAAGTGTGATGTTCTGGGTCAGTACGAAGTACTTGTCCCAGTCAGCAGAAGTGATGGACAATGTATCAATATCACTGTCAGATGATAGCAGATACGGGTCATCGACCGTACCACTACCGCCGGAGTAGGGGCCAGTTGTTGCATCCTGACACTGGAAGTACGGAAGACTGGAGCCATCGTCTATTTTCCATATGACACTTGAATTATCTTCCGTTGTGATGATGTTGCCGCCTGAATTCCAGTTCAGCCCCGGGCTTCCCGAAACGAATGTGAAACTGGTGAAGTTGTCATAGGAAGTAGAAGTACCGGCAGCATCAGTCGGACTGCCAGAATAGTAACTGTTGTTCACAGTGCCAGTATTCCTCCCGACAAGACCGCCCACAGAACTACTACCGGAGGCAGTACCGGTGGCAAAACTGTTGCTCACAGTGTCAACATTATAGCCTACAAGACCGCCGACATAATAACTACCGAAGACAGTACCGGTGGCAAAACTGTTGTTCACAGTGTCAACATTATAGCCTACAAGACCGCCCACAGAACCAGTACTGGTAACATTGCCAGAACCTGTGACATTGCCAGTGGCATAACTGTTGCTCACAGTGTCATTATTAAAGCCTACAAGACCGCCGACATAATTACCAGAACCTGTGACATTACCAGTGGCAAAACAGTTGCTCACAGTGTCATCATTATAGCCTACAAGACCGCCCACAGAACTACTAGAACCTGCGACATTACCAGTGGCAAAACTGTTGCTCACAGCGCCATGATGATTAAACCCAACAAGACCGCCGACATAACGACTACCAGTTGCATTACCAGTGGCAAAACAGTTGCTCACAGCACCATGATAATTAAACCCAACAAGAACACCGACACGGACTCCTGTTGAAACAACACCATCTGAGCTTGCCTCTACACCAATATCATGAATGTTAGCACCGGAACCCGTTTTACCAAAGAATCCGGCATAGTCAGTGGTCTGATTAACGGTCAGGTTCTTAACTGCGAATCCGCTTCCGTTAAAGTTACCTGTGAACTGAGTGCTGCCATCACCAATTGGAATGTGATTGCCCACAAGCGTGATGTTCTGGGTCAGTACGAAGTACTTATCCCAGTCAGCAGAAGTTAAGGATAATGCATAAATATCACTGTCAGATGATAGCAGATATGGGTCTCCGCTTGTACCACTGCCGCCGGAGTAAGGAACAACGGATAAAACGGCTGATGCAGGTACGCTGAGGAACATGCAAATCAGCAATAATATTGATATGTTCAGAATGATGTGTTTGAATTTTAATCTGTGAATCTTGTTAATGTGAAAATATTGTGATGGTATTTTCATGATATAACCTCATAATTCCTGATTTGTGATGCCTTATTGGAAGATAGTAATGTGTATTTTAACACCGTATATTTTTATAAAAATGAATGTATACTATTTATAAATATGTATATATTTACAATTTTAAAAATGTTATGTGACTAAGTCGACATCATTCCAGCATACACGCACAATATATTCAGAATGTTGTTTTTGACCAGGCCAGTAGTAGTTATTATATATAGTGTACCCACCAAATTATCACCTCAAAATAGCTAATGAACATATTTTTGTGAAATTGAAATGTGTACATATGTTGATCAAATTTAATAGAACGACTTCCAAATACAATTATAAAGTAATAATCTGGCACCAGTGATTGGCCTAAAAAAATAGTAGAGAATAGTTATTTCTCAAAAGCAGGTCCGCCAACATCTGCGTTATTACTGTACCCCGCACTTTCCCAGTAACCCTTGTATGGTTCATCAGTGACTTCGATGGCTGTTATCCACTTAGCCCATTTGTAACCATATTTTACTTCTGCAACGAGCTGCAGAGGAAATCCCCTGTCTGCAGGCAATACGATATCGTTGAGCTCATAAGCCAGAATAATGTCGTTGTCCACAAGGTAATCAAGTTCAAGTCCTGTTGAATAGCCATCTGCGGAATAGAAGATAACGGTGGTTGCACTACTATCGACGCCGGTTTCATTAAACAGCGTATTCAAGGCCACACCTGTCCATTTCGCATCGAACCCCCAACCTTCCACACAATCCATACGCACAAATCTTGTTACTGAAGGATAGGCAACTAACTGGTCATAGGTAAAATTAAGAGGTTCGTCTACAAGTCCGTAAACACGAAGTTCATATGTGTCCTGATCTATGTATTGAGTACCTTTAATGCCATTGTTGCGTTGCTCTGAGATCGGAGTTAGTTCCATCCCCTCAAACTCCGTTGCTTCTCCGGAAATATTGATATCTTCCTGAGAATCTTCCAGACAACCGGATACAAGCATAAATAAGAAGAAAATGGAAATAACTGAAATAAATACAGCCCTTGCAGTCATTCTATCATTCATCTGGCAATCTCCTGAATATTAGATGTTAGCCAGAAGTTCAAGCCCTTTGTCACTTAAAAAATACTTGTCTTCGCTGATGTTCAGAAACTCACCGTTTATCAGGAATTCAGTGTGGTATTTAAAGACTTTCTCATCAAGTTCTGTTTTTTCAAGAAGGTTCGCCTTTGTGGCTCCAAAAGCACCTATTTCTTTTATGAGTTGTCTTCTTACCGGATGTGAAGCTGCTTTGTGTATTATCACATGCTCAGCTTTTACACGCTCCCTTTCAGAAGGTCTTGCAGTTATAAAATCATCTAATTCATCGTCATCCAGCATTACCCAACTCCTCCTTAAATTAACTATAAAAGTACAATATTAAAAGTATTGTGCCAAATGGAACTAAAAATGGATAAAATTAAAAATTAAATCGGATGCTTGCTTTCTTTAAAGAAAATATAAATGCTGGCGTGTTGAAAGCAAACAAGTTATTAATTCAAGAGGATGCATTTATCTGAGGGAATCGTTGTTGCCAGCATCCATATTAATATGATCAAGCCACTGATCTACCTGTATTAGAAACATGTGTAATCTCCACTCCAGGATGCTTCTGTGACTCTTTTACAATTAAACCCTGATCAGCAGGCAGGAATACAAGTTTTCCTTCCTTGTATCTCATTGGAGAACCAATAGCCTTGTAATATTCATTCTTCAGGCTTTGTATTGCTGCTATCACGGTTTCATTATCGTACTTAGAGTTACCAAGATTTGCAAATGCTACTCCTAGCAACACATTGTTTGCGTGCAGGGCAAGATGCAGATGCCATGTGTCCTTGTTAACGAATTCATGGATTTTAATATCCATAACCATATTGCTTTCATTTTCCCTCAAAATAACAATCTCCTTTAATTGACTGCATTTGAAAGTAATTGTGAACTCGTATATAAGGAGTTCGTGCATATTTTTAGAGAGATGAACACAAATTGGCTCGACGTGTACTTAATACATAATTTTATGTTCATAAACTCATTCAAACAGACTCACAGGTACGACTTTACCATACCCAGCATTCCTTTTCAAATACACTTGATAGTTTTCAGAATCTACTTCAAAAATAAATACATATTCTGTTTTAAAGTAAGCCCAATATTGTGCAAAAGGGTTCCTTGCATCGCTAAGAGTTACCGTTACATTATCCTGTGAAGCAGAAACGTTGTATACCAGATAATCAATTTCTCCTGGAAGACTGCTTTTGTATAATAGTTCAGCCCTTGACAAATATTCCATAAACTCACTTTGATCTTCAGGATACTTTGGGACAAATGTAGCTTTCTCTATTCCGTTCCAGTAGCTTGAAGTGAATATTCGATAATGTGTGTCATTGTAAGAATAAGCTGAAAGGAACTTACCTGGAGATATCGGATAAGAACCCTGATAATCTATATTATGCCCTTCAAATTCCTCAAGATGATCTACGAACAATACTTTTGCAAGAGGATTAAACAAACACCAGATAGTGAATATTATTAGAAGATTCCTGTAAAGAGCTTTGTGTTTACCTGTTGAAAGACCGTTGAACCAGTTGTCCCTGTCTTTCAGGATCTCATTAATCCTTTTGATACCATTTTTTTTGTTCTTGCCGTTATTCTTAGCATGTTCCGCTAAAATGTAAACAATAGGTATAAAAGAAATAATTGTGACAACAGGATCAAAGAAATCAATTGCTCCTATGGTAGAAGCATCTGTTACGAAGGGAAAGAAAGGTCTCATTTTCCAGCTTGTTACATAATCAAGATATATATGGCTGAATATTGCAATACCAGAAGCCATTGTCAATGTTCTGTCCCTCTCTTTGAACCAGATGTATAGAATCACAAAAGATGCAAAAATAATCGAATGCATGAACTCTCGATGGCCCATCAGGTAATACAGACCGTTGTAAGTCTGATGATTCAGGTTCTGATCAATTGCCAACAGCAGTGCATTCAGTATGAAGTCAAGGTCAGGAAGAATTGCCATGAAAGCAACTATCTTTACCTGCCTGCTGTTCAATCCTGCAACTGATGCTATCAAAAGCCCAATACCCAGATGGGACAGAGTATTTACCATCCTGCTACCCTCACTCCACTTAAGATGAGGTTATCATTCTTATTATATTTTTGCAGGATGCTAAATTCCATCCTGATCAAAGTTAGTTTTCAGTACTTTCCAAGAGCCATTGCAACAAACCTGTGAAAACCATGTATACTTGCACTGCTACCAAGATACATCATGGGGCATCGTCCGGTGATTATGTTAAGTCCTGGTTCATATTCAAGATGATTGACATCACATGTATCGGTCTTCCAGTGTACCCAGAAATCACTGGTGCCTCTTTCAGCCATTTTTTCAATGATTCTGGCAGGTTCTCTTTTTGTGACACCTATTACGACATTTTCCGTACTATCGGGCACTGCTGATATATCCTGAATTGAATCTTCAAGCGGTTTATCGGAGTAGTCAAGCACAGTAAGTGTTTTTCCCCTTTTTTTGAGTTCAGCTATCGTCCATTTTATGGCAGGCTTTGTACCATCGGTTACAACCAGATAATTATCCCTTTCCCAGAATTTTTCCTGTTTCGTGACCATGCTATCCTTCCTTTATACTTCCTTCTGGAAGTTAATAGCTCATGGTATATGAGAGCTTTTAAAGAAAGCACACATGTAAATGCAGACTTGCTACGAGAACAAAGATACAGAAAGTATTTCCTGAAAAAATAAATGGAATATCAACTGATCAAAGATAACCATAGATTGTTTAAGCAAATAGCATCAAAGAAAAATGTATGTCAATCATTTCCAAATACAACCGTTTCTCCTACTTGTATGACCTTATGGAAATTCCAATCGAATTTTTCTGGTACAGTAAATGGAGAAAAGAGATATTTGGCAACATATCCGGGAGAGTCCTTGAGGTGGGTGTCGGAACTGGCAAGAACATAAGATATTATCCAAAAGACTGCGATGTTGTCGGAATGGATATAAGTTCCGGGATGCTTAAACATGCGAAAAAGCGCTCAACTGGAAAGAAGAATCATTCCCTCTTCCTTATGGATGCAGAACATCTTGGATTTAAGGACAACTGCTTTGATTTTGTGGTGACAACATTTGTATTGTGCTCTATTCCAGAGCCCATTGGTGCACTAGAAGAGATGAAACGTGTCTGCAAACCTGAAGGTACGGTCATAAACCTTGAACACATGAAAAGTGAAAAAAGGTTAATAGCGTTCTTTGAAGACATATTTAACCCATTGACCACGGCAATCACTGGTGTCAATATAAACCGTGAAACGGTGAAGAATATAAAAAAAGCAGGTCTCAATGTTATTGATGTAAAGAATATGGCTATATGGGATGTTTTCAGGCTGGTTCGTTCTAAACCCTGATTCAATCAAATATTTTGACCAGATCTTCAATCCCCACGTCGACATCGAACTCTTTCAGTTTGAAGAATTTCTTTGCCCTGTTATCATTAGCTTCAAGTCTCAGGTCACTTTCAACAAATCCTGCTTTTTCCAGCCTCTTCAGATGTAGTTGTATGACCTGACGGGAAAGCTGAAGTTCCTTTGCAAGATCATAAATGTATCTCTCCCTTTCAGAGAGCAAATACAGGAGCTTTAATCTTACCGGATGGGAAATCGCTTCACCGGCTGATATTATTTGCTGAAGTGTCTTTGTCATATGGGAACCTGCTATCTTTAATTCCGTTTTTGAAGCATTTTACCCTATTACCGGATTTAGATATCATCAAGTTTTTCTTTTATATCCTGAACCATCTTTTTGATATCTTCCACATCCTTTTCGACCCTTGCCAGACGTTCGTTGCTTCCAGAGTTTCCGGAATCAGACCTGTTAAGAAGTGTGACTGTTACCCAAACAACTAAAAAGATGATAAGTATGTTCAAAAGAAGGCCCCATATTCCATAACCATACATGCTACTGCCCATCATATTATATTCACCCTAAAAGTTATATTTTTAATAAAGAGTATATGGGAAGGCATGTATTATTACTTTTCGACCTTCCACACCCGATTATTAAGTCACATGGACAATAATCAATATCTGTATCCGGCTCCGCCACAGCCACCATATCCACTACCGCGCATGCTGCGTCCACTCTGATAGTACTGTGATCTCTGGTTTGCGTAGAAATCATCGATGACTTCATCTGTATATGCATCGATACGTCCCTGAGTGATGGTGCCTTCATCATCCACGTAGCTGAATACCCACCATCGCCCCATTTGATAGATATTGGATTCTGCTATATTCTGACCGGTTGAATCTTCTGCAAGCTTTATTGCCTCATCAATTGTTCCGACTTCAAACCCAGCAACTGTTGTCCCATCAGATGCATATGCTCCGTTAACGGGACAGTGCTCATATCCATATCCCATTCTGTTCGCTACCCATCTGTGCATCTGTCCGAAGAAAGTCGTATCATCTGTTTCATCGACCGCTGCACTTACGATACCTATCCCTGCAATGGTTGCAACAAGCATACCGGCAAGGAGTATTGATGTTGTTTTTTTCATTTTTACACCTTCCTGAATTGCAGGAAGAATCTTGTCCTGCATATGTAGCCTTAACACTACATATGTATGAAAGATTTGTATTTAAAATTTTTGTTCAACTTCAGATATTGGCTGGTTTTTAGCAGTACTGAAAAAAGCTTTTATTTTCTCCTTTCGTTGAACCATCCGACAAGAGGAGGTATCCAGCAGAGGTTTGCGGCAATTGCTTCAAATGCAGTGAAAGTTTGCGTTGTTGGACTAAAACCAAGAAAACGTGCACTTAAAAGACCTATTGGTACAATGAATATAACTGCAAGGCTTGCAAGCATAACAGGATGATGAATATACCTTTCAAAAGCAGCTTCCCACGAACCTTCTTTTCTCTTCAAAAAAAGCAGACCTGAAATGTTGGCTCCGATCTGGTCGCTGAGTGAATAGAAAAATGGTATATAGAATCCTTCTACACCATAAACATCAACCCCCGCAAGCCGGCTTCCAAGGTCAATTATCCAAGGAACAGCAATACCGAAGAGTTTACCCCAACCATATGCTTCTGCCATTGTCTGAGCGCTAGGTTTGAAGTGCTGGCGTATGGAATAGAATCCCTCGAATATACTTTCCCCTTCACCTGCAAGTGTACGCACCAGCCACTGACCTATTGGACTGCGCTGATACCCATACATATCCAATAATACGCCTGTGAACAGGCCGACAATGTATCCGGGAAGTGTATATTTGATTAGTTCTGAGAAATTCTCAGTTTCAAATTCTTCTTCAGATTCTTCCACTTAAAACATTATTTTCTTTTTTGTATATGAATTGCCTGCTCCTGAGTTATACCTGAGCATCAGAATAACTTTATCTTCTTCCCAATCCCCATTTCAACAGCCTTTGTATAAGCAATATTGGCAGTCACAAGGTCTTGAACAGCAAGTCCTGTGGAATCAAATATTGTAATCTCCTCATCCGACTGCCTTCCCTGTTTCACTCCGGCAACAATTTCACCAAGTTCAGCATGAATCTCAGATTCTAAGATCACTCCTTTTGAAAGAGGAACATTAATCTCCCCTGAATGCGATGCCTGGACAATATCATCCACGATTATCCTTGACCTCTTCAACAAAGCAGAGTCCAGTTCCTGCTTACCCATGGCGTCAGCACCTATGGCATTGATGTGAGTGCCTTCATTAACCCACTCAGATATAACAATAGGTTCCCTAACCGGCGTGGTCGTCACAAGAACATCACAATCACACACATCCTTTATAGTCCCTTTCGGTGTAAAGTCACAACTTAGAACCTTTTGCATATCCTTTTGAAAAGACTCACAATGAGACATATCCCTGCATGTGACCTTCACTTCCTCAATTTCCATTACCTCGGAAAGTGCAATTAATTGGGTTCGGGCCTGACCACCTGTTCCTACCAGCCCCACTACATGAGAATCCGGACGTGCAAGATATTTTGCAGCAACCCCACCGGCAGCACCAGTCCTCATATCAGTGATATAGGTACCATCCATAATAGCAAGTGGAGCGCCGGTTTCTGTAGAATTGAGAACGATGACAGCCATCACAGTCGGAAGACCTTTTTCCCTGTTATCAGGATGCACATTGACTATTTTAACGCCTGCTATATCCTGCTCCCCCATAAATGATGGCATTGTGCGCAGGTCTCCGTTATGCTCATCGAAATAAAGATAGGACTTTGGAGGCATCTGTACCTTTTTCAATCCATGCTCCCGAAAACCATTCTCTACTGCAGAAAGGGTTAAAGGCATATCAATAACATTTTTTACGTCTGCTTGTTCAAGCCAGAGGACATCCATTGAAACACACTCCTTAAAAGATATAAAATATGTTTAAATTGATGTGATAAAACACTATTCTTTCCTGATAATATGAATATATATCATTATATATTAGTACCGTCTTAATATAATATGTGACCGGACAAAATCCCAGTGAACCATCGAAACAAGAAATAGCTGAACTAGTAAGAATAGCTGATGAGATGCTGGAACTACTGGAATATAAAATTGCAACAAGTGAGCACGAATATCAAAAGAATCGAAATATATTCGTTGTGGAATATGCCAAATGGTACACCCGATGTTTGCCCATCATAAGAAGTGTGCTTCCTGATAAGGCACCAAGATATGAGAGCTTATATCACACAAACAAACGTTCCGGAACAAATGAGTACACTTATACCGTGCAGGATTATATTCAAGGGGTTTATTTCAAGGATAAGCCAAAAAGCTATACAGACAGCATCGTATATAAGCGGCTGAAAGAACAGAGATCAATTTTAAAAACAGCTCCACCAAGGATCAATGATTTCTCTTTTGAAATTGAGAAATTCGTTAAGATCAATCCAATATACGGTCAAACCTCATCTTCAATATCAAAACATGAGAGATTCATGGATATCAGGTTTTCTGATGAACATTACAATTCAATAAAAGCAGAAATAAACTCATGTTACAAACGTGGCTTCTTTGTGGCAACATTTTTACTTTCAAAAGAATTGATCAGAAATCTCCTGATAGACATTATAAAAATCAATTTTCATCCAATATCTGATGAACAGATTTCTCTTTATTATGATTTTCAGAACAACACACATAAAGAGATGTGGCAATTGCTTGGAACCCTGATAGAAAAGAAAGAAGAAATTGACATCAATTCTGAAGCGATCGAAAATCTTATAGAGATGCTTGAAGCCATGGACAAAAAAATGAGACCTGGCTCACACTCATTTAAATCAATCTCCACGCGTGAGGACATCGACAACTACAGACTTGACGAGCTTGTAGAATTACTTAATGAAATCATTGAATTCATGAGTAAGTAAAGTCAATGTGATAAATATCCTATTTTGACGCTAATATCCCAGAAGCTATGAATAGCTCACCCCTATAGTGCTCAGCACACAAATGCATAAGTACTACAAAATAAAAGATGTATAGGGGGTAATATGAATATCTTATATATTTTTGCGCATCCTGAACCAAAATCATTCAATTCGTTCATGAAAGAGCTAGCTGTAAAAGAACTTGAGGAGAAGGGCAATAGAGTAAGGCATTCTGACCTTTATACAATGGGTTTCAAACCTGTGCTAGATAAAAGGGATTTTCTACAACGCAAGAAGACAGACTCATTCAACCCATTCATTGAACAGATCACCGCAAGTAAAGAAGGTACTTTTTCCGATGATATAATGGCAGAGATGGAAAAAGTAAAATGGGCAGATATCCTGATCTTCCATTTTCCCATCTATTTTACCGCAATGCCAGCCATCATGAAAGGATGGATAGATAGAGTTTTTGCAGCAGGTTTTGCCTTCAGCCCTATAAAAAATAGAGTCTATGAGAATGGATTGTTGAAAGGCAAGAAAGTAATGATGGTAATAAGTACCGGTGCGGAAGAAGAATGGTACTCCATGCAAGGTAAACACGGAGATATCCAGGAATTATTAAGATACATCACCCATTGCACATTCGAGTATGTAGGAATGGAAGTAATTGATTCGCACATAATATTCGGAGCAGGAAAAATGACTGCAGAAAGAGTAGATGAAGAATTGAAACTGTATCTAGGAAAACTAAAAATGCTTTTCACGGACTCATAAACCTGAGGCCTTTAATCCAAAAAAAATGTTGTAGTGCTATTGATCAGGCACCTTAACTTCGAACGAATTCGCAGTTTAAGCAACACATTTATGCAGGGAGTGACATTTTGATAATGGGGGCTTAAGAGGAAGTTTATGAAAACCAATAATAATACTTTGGTAGGTATCTTTGTATTACTCACAATAATCATTGTAACAATTGCAACATTTTCCCTTGGCTGCGCTGAACCTCCGGCAGTTCCTGATAACAAAACAGACACCGGTGACCAAACCAATGATGAATATGTGTACAATGATGCGGTTGTTGAAGATACAGAGATATTGATCTTGGAATCTTTTCCGATTCAGGTCCATGTGCTAGCAACAGGATATCTTCCAGACGGATGTACCCAGATACATGAGAAAAGTGTCCTATTTGACAAGGAAGAAAAGATATTCGCCGTAGACATGACAACACTAAGACCAGCAGATACAATGTGCACAGAAGCAATTGTGCCTTACGAAGAGACAATTGTACTGGATGTATATGGTCTTGAAAAGGGAACTTACATCGTCGATGTGAACGGAGTCAGGAACGAATTTGAATTGCAGATCGACAATATCATTTCCGAATGATAATTTTTAACTCCTGATTCTTATTTAGTTTCATTTTTCTGATACTGATTATTTTAAAGTTTATTGGCAGTACATTTAAAAAACTGCTAAATATCAAAGTAATCAGATTCTTGGCCCAGGTTTTCAGTGATACTATTGTGCTTAATAGCCCTTCTAATTTGTAAAATAATAGGACCCACGATCAAGTCTAAAAAAAGTAACAGAATATAGGAAATGAAACTAAAAAAGAAAAACATTTGGGCATAGTTTCATGAGCTACGCCAAAATCCTTTATTTATACGCCTAATTTATCAGTTCGAAGCTTCTAGATGATATTTTATTTTTTCTTTGAAAGCGTGAATATCAATTGGTTTAGATATGTAGTCAATACAACCTGCTGCAATGAACCTTTCGTCATCACCACGCATAGAATGAGCTGTTAAAGCTATCACAGGAATATCCTTAGTACCCTCATCATCCTTTAAACGGGAAAGTACCTCCAATCCATCCATTTTAGGCAATTGTATATCCAGAAGAATTAGATCGAAATAATTTTCCTTTACTTTTTCCAGAGCGATGAATCCATCCTCTGCAGGAGTAACCTGATATTCATATGACTCAAGAAGGTCTACAGTAAGTTCCATATTTACAGGATTATCTTCAATTACAAGTATATGAGACATTTTTTCCCTCAAGTTATTTGAATTCTGCTTTCCATCATAACATGCAACATGTAGCCATTCCGAAGAAGAAAACTACTTGTTTCCAAGTTACTAAACATGATGATAATATAATAAATGGACAATAATATTTTAATTATTATTTAATCTATAAAAGTGTATCGCATATATGCCAGCACTGTCCATGTAAATATATAATGTTTTGGATATTAATCAAGAAAAGTAGATAAACAGATATAAAGATTAAACGTCTGAAAGGCATACCTTGTAATAAGAAACACTTTACACAAAGGGATGGAACTTGATGCACAAAAATAAGGACGAAACAACTATTCCCGGAGTAATCAGGATGATACACGACTCGCCACTTATGATCGTATTGGCAATAACCGGCGGGGGAACAGAATCTATAGGAGAATTGTTACGCTACGGAAAAGGATCAGATACGATCATTGAAGCAATTGTCCCTTATAGCAAAGAGTCTCTGAAAAAATACATCGGAAAAGAACCATCGGAATATGCTTCTACGGATACTGCAAAAGATATGGCAATGTCAGCTTTCAGACGTGCATTATACCTGAACCCAAAACCGGATAAAAAATACTATGAAACTTTGATAGGTATTGGAGTTACCTGCAAACTGAGAAAAAATACAAATGAACGCGAAGGCAGGCAACATGAGGTTCACTTTGCTTCTCAGTCATACCTAAAAACAATTACATCAAGTCTGTTCTTAAAAGAGAATACCAGCAGAGAAGAACAGGAAAAGATCGCATCCGACTTCATTATTGAAAATATGGCAGCTGTCTGCAATCCAGATAAAAAATTAGAAGGTAATAGCTTTAAAAATACAATTGTGAAAGAAATTGTCAACAATGAAAATGAAGCAGATTTACCAGTGGCAGAATTGTTATTAAAAACTCTGGAGAACATTAATTCTGAAAATTGTAGTGAACCTTTGAAGGTCGATCTGGGAATAAATGATAACAAACCTAAGATCATTTTTTCAGGTTCCTTTAACCCATGCCATAAAAATCATATTGAAATGGCAAAAATTGCTGCCCATATATATAAGGAACCTGTTGATTTCGAAATTTCACTGGCCAATGTGGATAAACCACCAATTGATTTTATTTCGCTTAAAAACAGAATTGACTCACTTCTCAGATACCAGGAAGAAAACTATATTGGGAATATTTATCTCACAAACTCGCCCTTATTCGCAGACAAGGCAGTACTTTTCCCAAATTCTGTGTTCCTAATAGGCACAGATACCCTCAACAGGCTTTTCAATGAGAAATATTACAGAAATGGAGAAAATAAACAGAGTCTGCTAGAACATTTTCAAAAATACAATGTTAGATTTATGATATTCAATAGAAAAAATGCAGATATTGATCATGATATGGAAATTCCGAATATCTGTGATATAGTACCAACCAATTGGTATAATGATGATGGCACTTCTTCAACTATGATCAGAAACAATAAAATATAGGATGTTATTCCTTGATCTTACATGCATTGTAAATGGGAGGATGCCCACGAGATTCATTGTTTTGAAGAATATCGGCATTTACAGCATCGGCAAGTACATGGACTATTTCCTGTGCTTTTAAAACACATTCAATATCCATGTTATTCCATCTGCCAGATGATATATTATCAAGTGTTTCTTTCAAAGATGCTATCTCATCCTGATAAATACATATATCAAAATTTGCAGATCTATCAGCTTCTTTTATCAAACCCATAATACTGCTCAACATAGCTTCCAAACTGGAACTTGTCAGTTCATGAGTAAACTTATGTTCAGAAGGAATAACATTTTCCTTATGGTAATGAACCTCTGCTAGGAACAAGAACCTATCGCACTCATAGAACCAATCCCTTAAGGTATATAATGAATTCATGTCATTCTTTATTTTTATTGAATCCAATCATATAAATAATTGTTTCTAACGAGATCCACAAGAATACACATCATGGATTATCGTCACTGTAAGCATTGTTTTCCAAATATCTTTTATACCACATAAACCAGGGAGTATCAAGTAGTCCAATTAGATTCTTAGCCACTATCTGCCCAATGATAAGAGGAACAAGTGGGGCAACTCCATAAAAAGCAAGTACCACAAATATAAAACTGTCAAGTGTTAAGCTCAATATATCACTTGATGCACTCCTTAAGAATACCTGCTTTGGATAATGTGTTTTCATCCATGCAAACACATAGGCATCAAGATTCTGGAATACGAGGAAAGAGACCCATGATGCAAGGACTATCCTTATCCCCTGTGTGAATATGCTCTGCCAGGCAGCCTCATACTCAAAAAAAGGAGCAGGAGTAAGACTATTGGTCATGACAATAAATGTCACCAGCAAAACCTGCGTTACAAAAGCAATGATAATGGCAATATGAGCTTTTTTCTTACCATATACCTCATTTATCATGTCAATTGCCTGTGAAAGGAAAGGGTAAAGAAACACTGCGGCAGGGGCAAAGAAAGTGTAGAATCCAAGATCAAATTCTATTAAACGGGTTGCCACTATCTGAGAAGCCGCAAGGTAAATTGTATAAAATGCCACTAATGCAGCAAAACCATATTCTCTGTATCTATTAATGATAAATGCAGATACATAAGTGACAATTGTGAGACTAAATACCCAATATACCCATACAACAGGAAATACCATTAACATCAACCCGATTATGATAAAAGTTATGTAAACTGTGAAGTGCCGGCTTTAACGTAAACCCGGATAGCAGACCTTAATCATATGAATGATATATATAATTTTCCAAATCGTGACAATTGGCAAGGCAGTTACATATCAGAGATCATTAATGTTTACCGGGAAATAGGATTTCATTAATTTCTCATCCACATAAGTTATCATGCTAATCCTTTCCCTGACCATAAGATCAAACAATCGTTCTATGCCTGCTGGATAGGCACCTCTAGGATGCATGGGCACAAGAGGCTCCCCATCAACCATTTCAACATAGAACATATCAGATCCAAAATTCCTTATAAATCGGATATCATAAGCAATAATAATGTCAATGATATCTTTTTTTGAAATTGGCGGAGTATAAGATTCCAGATCAATATCCTCCAGTTCATTCAACTCATTGTCCATATAATATAGAGTAACTACACCCATAAAAAATAAATGTGTGTATACCTTAAAAAGAATATGTTCTGTTGTATATTTCAAACTTGAAATATCAAACAAATACAAAAATACATTTCATATTATTTCATCCCAGATTGTGTAAAAGAATTACATACATCGATTAATGCAAAAATAAAGAACATACACGTATGAGCATAAACACATGAAATGTAGGAATAAACCAATGGCACGTAGGAAATATCATAATTTGTATGAAAATGAGGAAAATGAAAGAAATCAGTCCATATTCCTATTTTGTCCCTGATCAATAGCCATTTTAAGAATTTCCGGTTCCTGAGAACCCAGCATCAGATGTTTGCCTTCCTTAAATTCAATAAGCAGTCCCCTGTTGCCACGTATGTTATAAGCTTTACCTTTCGAGCCATACCTTATACCCCATCCCCCATAATCAAGAATTGGCCTGTAAGTGATAACACTATAAGCAGCAATTGTTTCAAAGGAGTAATGTTTGAATGAAAGATGAATTGGGAAGAACTTTATGTGTATGCCGTCATTCCTAACATCAATTACCAGGCGAATAGACATTATAAACAGAGGAAGAAGAACACCAATGCCAAGCCATATGGCAAACATCCCCTCATTTGAAGTGGGATTGTCCCCATACGGACGACCATAGACCAATTGCTCGATTGCACCATACCATGCCATTGCAGCTGGTAAAAGAACAAGTACCCATATCCAGAATTGATTGAATTTCTGGACCTCACGATAAATAGAAGAATTACTAGTTGCCATTAATATAAATAGGAACTAAAAATATATAATCATTTTTTAAAAGCCAAGGTGCGATATACAATGTTTTCCATAGTTTATACAACAACAAAAAACAAAGAAGAAGCAAAAACAATCGCCTCCAACCTTGTTGAGCAAAAGCTTGCTGCCTGCGTCAATATGCATCCTATTGATTCGGTTTATATATGGGAAGGAACGGTAGAGGAAGAAAGAGAAATAGCACTTTCTGTAAAAACCACAAGCAACAACGTAAATTCTGTCATACAATACATAAAAACCATTCACAGCTATGAACTACCAGCAATAATATCCTGGAAGATCAGTGGTGAAAAGGAATACCTCAAATGGATAGCTGAAGCTACAGAATAAGTTAATCCCCATGTAACCAAGGTACAACTAAATTATAAAATTGCAGGAGAATTTCCTGCAAGCTACTTCAATGTTGATGAATAATAGTTCGAACAGGGAATGGAATATCTATTCCTGCTTTTTCAAACTCTGCATTGATCTTTGTGTTTACCTCATTGATAACCGGGAATTTTTCACCCGGATGAGTTACCCACATTACTATGGCAAAATCAAGACTGAAATCACCGTGATTGTCAAATCGGACATAAGGAGATGGATCATCAAGAACAGAATCTACACTTTCTGCAATCCCCGTAAGAATGTCCTTAACCTTCTGAACATCAGAACCATATGCAACACCAATTGTCACTTTTACCAACATGAATTCCTCAGGTGAAGTGTAATTAGTCACTTTACTGTTCGCTATCAGGCTGTTGGGTATCACTATCATGTTGTTCTCAAGATTCTTTATCCTTGTACTACGAAGCCCGACTTCCTGAACAATACCTATCTCACCATCATCGATCTCTATCCTATCCCCTGGCTTGAATGGTTGGTCAAAGTAAATGGAAAGACCACCAAAGAACTGGGATATTGTGTCCTGTGCTGCAAAGGCAACAGCCAGACCTACAATTCCTGCCGAAGCAAAAAGAGGCAATATGTCCGCATCCCATACACCTTTGAGTATTGCAAGGAAACCAAAGAAGACGATAAGGACATTAATGATGTTCTTAAAGAGCGGGAGCAGCTCATCATCCATCTTAGAATCGGTTTTCCTGACAAGACTTGAAAATACATGTTCGAAAAGGATTCTATTGATACGCAAAAGAGCCAGTATCCATACGATGCCAAGAACTGTAAGGAGTAAGCCCATTATTACTTCTATCACAAGATTTCCCGGAAATAGAATTTCTACAGCAATGAATACACCAAAAAAGGATACTGTGTAGAAAATTGGCTTTTTGAATGCTTTCACAATCAGATCATCACAATCATACCTTGTTTTTGCAGCATAACGCAGGAAAATCTTCTCAAACACAAGATCTGCAATAAAAGCAAGGATAACAGAGGCCACTATCACAATTGTGGCCGCCGTAATGTCCGACCCCAATACCCCGGATTGGGAACTTACGAACTTATTGATGTAGAGCGGAATAGTTTCATTCAAAAACATGTTGCTTGGTTTGAACAGTTCATATATAAACTTTTTTAAATTAACCGCTTTGTCCGAAAAAGCACTTAGATTGAAAATTACACAGAACACATTTAATTAGTTGATACAGATTAAAAATAAGATTCCCCATATTTTCAGAATGAATAGAATCGAATGTGTCCTGTCAAGTTTTGATTAATATATTTCATTTATTCTTGAATCAGGTTCGAATACAACATCTCGAAGAGTCATTTGGGGTAATAGTAATAACCAAAAAACGCAACGGTAATTAATCAATCATTATTTTTGCTAGATTACAAATTTTAAAAAAGTGAAAAAGAAGAGTATTCCTCCTGAACAATCAATTGAGAATGAAGCAACTAAAATGATCTGCATAAATTATTGAAGCTTACAAATTATAAGAAAAAAAGTCAGGATAAATGCCTGACTACTAATGCCAATTACAATGTTTTAGGAAAACCTGACCAGCACATGACACTATGAGCAGCTATGTGAATCTCTTCATCATATCCACCTATAGGGATTTTGATATAGCCAGTATCATCGGTTGCTTCATCATATTCCTCTGAGTAATCAAACTGTCCAGGTCTTGGGTTACCTTTTTTGTTTGTGTATCCATTAGCCCTGAAATCAGCAAAGTTGTCAACTACCTGTAGATGATACTCAGTCATTCCAATCCATGCACCAGTGTATCCACCCATATAATCGCTGTCCATAAGAGATGAAACATACCTTACATATAGGGTATCTTTTACATCATAGACATAAAGATAGCCGGCTAGATGTGTCTGTCCCGCATATAGAGGGTAGATCATAGGTCCATTTTCTTCACCGTCACCTTTATTGTATAGCACATAGGTGCCCCAATTTCCTTTATCAACAAATCGGTTTACCCCCGGCTCATCTTGAGCTGCCCAAGCAGTTTCATCGCCACATTCTTCACCATTTTCCCAGTTAACGAAGTTTGCAGTCTCGAATCGATGATTTTCGGGCGTATCCTCAAGAGTCACTATATAGTAACTATCTGCAGGGTAGATTCCCCCAGTAAGCTGTGTCCATCCAGATTGGCGTTCCTCATAAACATAATAGGTATTGCCATATGAAAGACCACTGGTACTCCAAAAAGAGAAATAACCATCTGAATTTGTGACCCTATGTGCTAGATAACCTTCGCCACCAATAGATGGAGCTACACCCTCAGGTAATTCCTTGTTGTACAAATAAATATTCCATCCTTCGAGCGCATGATTCAAATAGTCAGATCCGTCACCCAGTTCCTGATATTTGTACCCCAATATTCCCGGTGCGCAAGCAACTGATGTGAGAGATATCAGAATTATAGTTAAAAGTATTATTTTTCGTAAATTGTGCTTTAAATTCATTTCGATACCACCTTTTATACCATATTCACACACTATTCCCCATATTATGCATCAAAGAAAAAATAATGCACAATAGAAGTTTATAGTTACTTTTCCTTCAATTTTGTTGCATATAAGCATATTGCATAACAAAAAAATATGATGCTCATCATCATCACCATATGCCTTGAAAATATACTTAAAATTTGGTTCTGAAAAAATTCTCATATTCACAGCAAATATAACTTTAACAAGTATGTCAAGGTTATGAACTAATAGCTTGAACTTGACTTCTTTTAGCTGATTCAATACCTTTTTGCCCTTATTTCTTTACCATATTTTTTTTCAGAATAGAGAACATCGTTTCAACCAGATTTCTGTTATGATATAATTCTCTGTCAAATCGGAATTGCACATATTTTAGGAAAAGTATGATACAAAAGTTGCAATGCAACATGCTGATTCAGGATTGGTTATATGAGGGGAAAAAAATATAAATATACTAAAAAAGGCAAGTGTCAAAATCCACTTGCCAACTTCCTCACCTCCTTTGTCCTGAAATTGAACTTCCCATCACTCAGAGCCCTGTCTTTCATCCTCTATAGAGTGCTCCTGTGCTTAATCCCAAATTCTCTAGCATCCTTTGGAGTCAAAGCCAATAACCACTGCTTGAAACACCCCCATCAATGAAAGTCTGTGCTCTCTGAAGCTCTAATACCTCCCCATCAATCCTCATGCTAATAGCATCTGAAATGAATCAACTTCAAATTGGTTCATTAAATTCACTTTTTTAATTTGAATCTGATTTACAACCAACAGTAAATCACATACGTTCCTATTTTTTTAATAGATGCAGTCAAGAATATGGAGCAAGCGTCACCATATTTCTCAGCTTGACCGAAGAATACTGTTTTTAACCAAAAAATCATGGTGTTAACCAAATATTAACATTCTTGACCGAAAAGTGCCCTATTTTTCGGACAAAGTGTAAATTAACATTACCTGGCAACACACAAATGAGCCATGTCTGGCGAGAAGAGTAATATAGAATTCCGAGAATAGCCCAATCAATGAGAAAAAGGACTTCCGAAGAATCCAATAAATGGATAGAACAGGGACTCAGCGAAAAAGACCCTGAAAAGAAAAGGCATTATTTTGGCCTTGCACTGGAATTGGACCCCAACAATCCTATTGCTTTGAATAACAAAGGTATGCTCCTTCACAAAAAAGAGAAGTTCCACGAAGCTATTGAATGCTATGACAAGATCCTTAGCCAATACAATATGGCAGGATTTGTACCTGCATTGTATAACAAAAGTCTGGCCCTTAAGAAACTTGGAAGGAACGAAGCTGCGCTGAATTTTATGGCAAAGGCATTAAAACAACAGCCAGACAATGACAAGATAAAAGACCAAATAGAAAAGTTAACCCAGTCCATCGAAGAGAATGGCGGAACAAGAGCCACGGCATTTATACCTACAAAAAAAATGGCTGTGAACCAGACATATACTCGATGGGAACCACCTGCTGTGAGCTCGCTTCTGGCACAGGCACTGAATTGCAGTAAGGGAGATATCAAGTACCACAAGGGTTGTGGAGAAGACCTGATCAAAGAAAAGGCAATACAGGACAATCTCAACCTGAAAGTATATGCCTGTAAGTCATGCAAGTTCCAAAAAAATGGCATTTGCCACCATGCAGATACAAAGGCAATGAAAGTATCCCAAAGTGCAATATGCAGGAATTTCAAACCGAGGAACAGAAAAAACTAGAAACGGGATATCAAAGTATCCCGAGTTCCGTCAGACGTTCTGGCAGGTACTTATCCGTTACAAAGTCAAGACCTTTTCCTGCGAAAGCTTGCTGTTCTGCTTTTTTGTTAATATCAAGTTGCAGGCTTATCTGTTCTTTCCAGTAATCACTTTCAAACCTTGGATCTGTGAGTTCACTTCTCAGAGCAGCTACATCCTTATCCGTCAATTTATCCGTGGATAGTTCATACTCCACGATATCTGATGGCTGAACACCAATGAACTGGGCACCAGGAGTTGCCATGTACTCGGACAGGTGGGCACTTTTGATAGCACCGTATGCCACAGAAGCAAAAATACGATATGACCAGGGGTCACCGTCAGTGAACACCACTACAGGCAGATTCATTTCCTCATTCATCCTCTTAATGATACGCCGGGTCGAGCGTGCTGGCTGACCCTTAAGGTGAACAAGTATTGCATCATTCCTTTCATCAAAACCGTTCTCAATAAGCCTGGCGTACATACCACCAGTCTCAATGGCAATTATGAATTTCGCATCAGTATCCAGGAATTCAATATTCTCTACATTGAAAGGAATCTGATAACCACTTTCACCAATGTCCTCCTGACAATGGATGATACGATCACCACGCTTTGTTTCCTCACGCAGACGGATAGGACCGAACATAGTAGCCCCATCTTCCTCAGGACGCATATGGAAATATTCCCTCTGAAGACCGGAGATGATCTCGAGATCCTCTATAAGCCTGTCACTTTCAGGCTGCTCGCGGAACTTGGCTATATCCCAGTTCTCCGAAATATAATATAATTCTCTTAAAGTTGAGCCCCTGTTCTGTCCCAGGTGGTTATTCACAAGAAAATCAATCACATGAGATGTCTTCAGTAACTGGAAAGCACCTTTTACGGTTTTTGCACTTCTCTCCGTCTCCCTGTCACCATATACCCAGACATCGCTGTCCTCACTATACTCGATATTTGCCTTTGTACGACTGGGAAGCGAGACTTTCGGGACAATCTCATCAATGAACTGATCGTAAAATTCCCCTGCAAGACCCAATAAACGGTTGCTTGCTATCTCATCATGTTCCTTTTTCTGTTGGGATATCTCTTTTGCCATTCACTCACCCCTTTATAGCTTTAGCACCGGTAACAAGCTCTTCGTCAAGACCCTCAACTATAAGTGAAGGCATCCTTGATATTTCTGCATCTTCAAGACTCGCTACAGAATACTTTACAACCTTAGAAGAACCCGGAGAAACACTGAGGTCCCATATATAATCAAAATCATTACCCATATTTATGACCTTAGCCTCAGGAATCGCGTTTTCTATTTCAAATGGAGCCATGTCATGGACCTTGAAATCCTGCTTTTTGCTGGAAAAATTCTTGACCCTTATAGACACATCAACTCCCCCATTTCCATTCGATTCAACAATCCTGTCAACAAGAAGGTTACCCATGACCTTTGCAACAACAGGATTTATGTCAGGAACCTCACGATCAAGAGTATCAGCCAGTTTCTGTGCCATTTTTGGAAGGACTTTTGTGATTATTACTTCTTTTTCACGTCTCTTTTTGAGACTATCACGTTTGTTAAGATAGCGATTCATTTTCCTTGAAACTTCCTTTATTGCCAGCTCGACCTCATCCTTTATTTCAGGGATATCAGCAACTGCATCTTTAGATTCGGAAGTAAAAGGAACATTTGTTGAAGCAACGTGCACCAGAACAACAACAGGCCCTGAAGGCAATCCACCACCCGGTTGATTCAATCCATACTGCTTCCATTTAATTGACTCGATGGCATGCGTTATCACACAGCCACCCTGCTGGTACAGAAGAGGGACCCTGTTTGCAAAACGCATGATATCCACACGATCATCCTTTTGCAATTCACCACCAAATGCAATACCCACTTCAACAATGAACGGGCTTCCTGAATAAACTGAAGGACTTCTGGTCGTGGTGGCTATGAAATCAACACTGAATTCTTTTTCAAGTCCCTTGTAAATAAGCTCTTCACCGATCGGAGATAAACAATCAGTTGGAGGGGCCATTATCTTGACTTTAGAGAATGCGTCAAGCAACTTCTTAGACTGTTCCCTGCTCATTTCATGAGGGTCCGTATCAGGATCAAGACCTGAAGCCTTGCATATCTCTTCAGAAGCCAGATGCCCTATCTTGGAAAATGAATAACGCAAGAAAGGAGACAATTTTTGTCTCTCGGTATATCTTAGCATTTTCATGAGAGTACCAAGCTCTATCCCATGAGGATGAGGCAAAATCTCTTTTGCAGGAAGCGGAAGCTTATCGGTTGCACGCTCAAAAACCACTTCATTGCCATCAGGCTCTATAAGAGTTAGTCGGGCATGTGGATTTACAATCGCAGTCGCCTTAAGATATTCATAAATGGATTGTCTTCTTCCCTTTACATAAGAAGCCTCCATTTCCATCTCAACGCGTGTACCATGTGGCCTATCCCAGTCCACAATATCATCCTTGAGTATCTCAGGATCATTTGTGCTGGTATTTATCATAAGCTCATAATAGTGAGCAGGATTTCCGTGACCTATTTTGGATATGATCCTTGTATGATTACCTGATGTCAATTGAGAATATAGCACAGAAGCCGATATACCAATACCTTGCTGGCCACGACTCTGTTTGATCGCATGGAATCTTGAACCATACAATAGCTTTGCAAATACCTTGGGAATCTGTTCTTTAACTATCCCCGGACCATTGTCCTCCACTATAATAATTACGTTATCCTTTCCTGACCGCTCTATGTGCAGGAATATATCCGGCAATATCTCTGACTCTTCACACGCATCAAGAGAGTTATCCACTGCTTCCTTGACCGTTGTGATCAAACTTCGCGGAGCAGAGTCAAAACCCAGTATCTGCCTGTTCTTTTCAAAGAACTCAGCGACACTTATTGATTTTTGGTTCTTGGCAAGTTCTTCTGCAATTGGATTATCCATAAGAATATCTTCCTCGTCCTTTGTTGGCCACTATTGCAGTGACCAGAAAATAATAACACGGAATATATAAAAATGTTTTTTCCGAATCACTTCAATTCTGCACCCACAATAGTTTGTGTTGCAGTGACCGAACCGGTCTCACGGATCAAGTCTACAATACTATTGAGATGTCCCAGATCATCCACCTCAATTACCACAACAAAGTCATACTCACCAAACACATGATAGATGTCCTTTATTCCTTCAATCTTGTTAAGTTCATTAAAAGCTGTTCTTTCACTGCCAGGCAGCACATTTACCATCGTAACTCCAATTACCATTGTATCACTCACACTGAAAGTGGAATGCAAGGTATTTATCAGTTTTCGATGTAATTTAGCAAAGTAATAAAAAGTAATATCAAGTGCAGGAGATATTAAAATGATATTTTTAGCAGAATCACCCCATCATTATGATGATGATGAGCAAAACGTTTATATACGATACTATGCATACTAGAAGTAGATGAGCGGGTTATCCTCTTTTTGACAATAACCCCCACTCCCCAACCCGCTCATACTCCACTCCACATTTTTCATTCATTTTTTACTGAAATAGAACTTATAAAGTGTTAAGCGTCGCTTACATTGAGCTTTATATTATTGTGAATTACCAGAGATTTCTGTTGAGTTAGTAGTACTGAGAATACATTTTCATACACCCCCTTATAAAAATAACAGAGTCCTTTATTCTATGATCTTGAAAAAATCGTACAAAATAAGACAACTGTTCAAACAAATACAGATGATGAGAAATATAAAGCAATTATATCAGATAGATGTAAATGACATATCATGAAGGAAATCAAATATAAGCGAACATCCTGCATAACAGATACTTGTTGATATATGCAATCAGACACATGTATTCTATAATATATATTACAACATGCATCAAGTGATGCATATATACCACACATAGTAATTCTGGCCACAATAACCAGAATTAAAAATCAAAAAGAGTCTTTTGTGGTTTTTTTGCAGGTTCCTTTTTAGAAAAGGAAGTTTCACTTGCCACAGGCTCCTCTTCATTTGAACCTGGTAATTTGTCCAGACTCAGCTGAGAAGGATCTTTTTTAGGACTCTTTTTTTCTACGAAAAAGGCGGGCTCATCTGAAGAAAACACGTTCTTTCGCAGCTCTTGGGCACCATCATAAATGCCCTGTATTTTTTTTGTGACCTTTTTAGCACCCATCAGATAGAGCAATTCATCCATTTCAAGTCCAAGTGTTGCAACAACGTCTATCGCATAGTCATCTGCTTCCAAAAGCTTCGTATAAAGTCCTGCAACCTCAAGCCGTGAATAACGCATTGATTCATGACAATGAGCGCCAACTTTCACAGCAATATTATTCCTCATATTCCTCTTAGAACGCATCTGACCCATTTTACGCCAGAGAGAAGGTGCCTGGTACCTCACAAAACCACCGCGATTGCGAGATTTTGAAACTACTGTCCCACCAGTCATGAGCATGCCCGCATAACGCCACATTCGATAATTCTGCCTCCTGCGCACACGTCCCAAAAAACGATCAGAACGTGAAAGATAAGAATATGCCTGAATAATATCATCTGTAAGCGCTTCTTCACCTTTACCTGTGTACTGGTATGGAAGATTTTCATCCACCCAATGAATAAGGTCCTCAGGAGTCTCATCAAGATTATAGGTAGCTTCAAGAGCAGAAGAAATGTCCTTTCCCTTGAAGATCCTACCCACAACTTTAAATATGGACTCTTTATTATCCCGCTCAGAAGTAGAAATGTCTTCGATGTCAATTTCCGTACGTCCAAGAGCAACTGCCTGGAGATCATTAACAGCACTCCTGAAATCCCCGTCTGCAGTCTCGGCTATTTTCTCAATTACACCGACACCGCACATCAGGCCCTCGTTATGTGCTATTTTCTTGAGTGCAGGCACCATGGATCGGGATTGAACGGAACCGAACTTCAGCTCAAGGCATAAAGAACGTAGTGAAGAGGAGATACCATAAAGGTCGTTAGCAATAAGAACGATGGGTTGATTTGTTTTTTTGACAATATCAATAATAGCACGTGCACCCCCACGATCACTATTTCCATGAAGATTATCAGCCTCATCAAGTACGACTAGTCTTTTGGTAGAGGCACCAGTCAGGGTTTGCATTCGGGATGCTGAGCCTGCCACCTTTTCGATCACACCTGCGGTCCGCTGGTCGCTGGCATTAAGCTCTATAACTTCCCAGCCCATATCATTTGCAAGTGCATATGCAGAGGAGGTCTTGCCTATGCCTGCCTGACCATGAAGCAATACTGCCCTTGATTCAGGGACGCCATGCCCCCATTGCTCACCCCACTTCATAAGGTCGACTATCACTTTTTTATGACCTACAATATCATCAAGTGTTCCTGGCCTGTATTTCTCTGCCCATTCCATCTGCACAGTCATGTTGTTTACCCAATATTCAGGAAAAGTAATTAATGTTTGCATCACTTTGATTGTTCTGATTGATAATATTGATGGCAGGTACCGTTCCATGGGATCAAAAAGTACAGAGAACCTCCTTGACCTGATAGAAAAAAGGGCATTACAAAATAAGGCAAGAGTTGCAATAGGAGTGCGTAATCCCAGCCCCAAGATGCTAAAGAGTGCCAGAGATGCACATGAAGCAGGATATGCACACGTGTTACTTGTAGGTAACAAAAAAGAGATAGATGAAATAGGAACTGAGCTTGAGATAATAGGAACCAATGATCCTGAGAGAACACTTGGCGACCTCCTCAAATCCGGATACGTAGATGCGGCAGTCAGAGGAACTGCAGGAGCTTCAGGAACATTGACACACCTCAAAAAGATCCTGAACCAGGAAAACCTGCACAGAATTGCACTGTTGCAAACAAGCGAAGGTACTCCCTTTTTCATCGCACCTGTAGGCATAGATGAAGGAAATAAACTTGCAGACAAGATAGAATTCATAAAACTAGGAGTAGAATACATCCGCAGGTTTAATATCGAACCAGTTGTAGGCATTCTTTCAGGAGGAAGACTGGGAGACCTGGGCCGCAACCTGCGAGTAGACCAGACACTTGCGGAAGGGGACTTCATTGTCAACAGGATAAGAGAACTGGGAATAGACGCAAAGCATCATACGATACTCATAGAGGATGCCATAAAGGAAGCGAATTTCATACTTGCACCGGATGGCATATCAGGCAATCTTATATTCAGAACACTTGTGTTCCTGGGAGGAGGAGACGGACTTGGTGCACCCATATTGATGGATGACTATGTATTTGTCGACACATCCAGAGTCGGAGGACACTATACCAAAGCAATAATACTTGCAAGTGCTCTCGTAGAGAAGTCAGACAAACAACCGACGACCGATAAACAACAACAATGATTATATCCAGAGCACACAATTTAATTTTAATAAAATCATTTTTATTTCAAAAATCTATCATCTAAGTAAGATATTACGGTAACAGGGAATGAGTGATATGGAAGCTGTACTGATAAAAGCAAAAACAATTTCCTCTGCATGGTCCCAATTGATCCATGAAATATATGAAAAAGGAGAGGAACACAAACCAGACTACAAAACAATTACAAAGAGAGTACATGCCACTATATACATAGAGGATGTGGACAACATGCAGGTCAATCCTGCTGTACCTTTTGGAGAGAACCTTATAGCAAAATATAAAGAAGAACTCACTGAAGAGTATGCAGATTGGTATGTTTCACTCTCAGATGATGACAAGAGAAAATTTGATTATTGTTATGCAAAACAGTTATTCAGGTACGGAGAAACAGCATACAATACAGTAAGTGCAAATGTGAGCAACCTGCGACCGGGCTCCAGAAGACATGTTGGTATACTCTGGGAGAATGAAGTTCACATACCAAAATACGAAGACCAGCCCTGCTGGATAGCCTATAAAGTAGAACTGTTGAATGATACACAGGTCAGGATATACCTCTTATATAGGTCATGGGATGCATTTGGAGGATTCCCAGCCAATATCCCGGCTATCGTTGAAGGATTCAAAAAAGTTTTCCGTGAGCATAAACTTGCGTTTGAAATCGAGTCACTTATAGCCACAGGATGGGACACACACATTTATGAGACAGACCTTCAGGCAGTAGAGAAGATATTTAAGAACAATGAATTGTGCCCTATGTGTAAGTGCATAACACCAAAGCATTCGTTTATCTCGACAACAAAAGGTAAAGCCTGCCCTGAATGTAAGAAATCAATGTGAACTTATGTTCTCATTTTTTTTATAGAGCTTAACTACATTATTAGATTATCTTTTACTTTTTTAGGCATGAATTTCGAATCACAGAATGCGAAATACATAATATTTTAAATATAATTCCATTAATTATATATGTATGATATATGCATACATCAGTATGATTATACATTGACAAACATCAAAGGGAGATTGCCATGAAACGACTTACCATTAGTATGTCTGATGAGCTTTTTGATAAACTGGACGTAATTGACAATAAAAGTCTGTTCATCAGAAAACTTATCGAAAGGGAGCTGGATATTTTAGATAATTCCCCTTCAGACGATATAGTATCGTGGACCGATAGGTTTGCAATCCTCAGAGATGACGTAAATACAATATTAAACAGGCTGGCATTAGTAGAAAATAGTTTCACAGAGACAAATGAAATTAGTAGGAATATACAAAGTGCCCCGGAAAGTAGAGATATACAAGAATCTGATGATGAAATCTTTACCAAAATGAATACAACTATCCCAGAAATAAACAGTGAAGAAGAGATTACTGACATCGATATCATTGACGAGTTTGGAGAAACAGATGCTCAGCTTCAACCGCAAATATCAGAAAATGAAATACCCCCACAGGCACCTGTTGTGGTTGCACCGGTAATAATTACCAATAAAGCAGATGAACAAGAACCTGCAAGTGCCATACAACAGAATTTCGAAGAACAGGATCATGAAACTAATTTATCCGAGATGATAGTAGAAAAGAGCAGCCATCAGGAAATGGAAACTTCAGCACTGAAAACAGAAACTACTGAACCAGAACAATTTGCACAAGTAATAGAGCAGACAAGTCAAGATACTGGATTTACTATGCCGGAACTAAAGTCACCAGATCCTACAAACCAAGAACCAGCATTTACCATACCGGAACAGACAAGCCAAGACGCTGGATCTACGATGCCAGAACTAAAGCCACCGGAGCAGGCAAACCAAGATAATGCATTCACTATGCCGGAGCTAAGAACACCGGAGCAGGCAAGCCAAGACGCTGGATCTACGATGCCAGAACCAAAGCCACCGGAGCAAGCAAACCAAGATAATGCATTCACTATGCCGGAGCTAAAACCACCAGAACCTGCAAACCAAGATACTGGATTTAATGTGCCAGAACTAAGAGCACCATCAGAAAATGCAGTATTTGCGATGCCTGATTTGAACTCACCAGCAGAAGGTCCTCAAGTAGAAATTGCACCGGCAATGCCAGATTTTAAACTACCGGAAGGAATGCCACCGTTCAGCCCCGAAGGAGAAAGCACACCGCAACCGGTATTCAATGTACCTGAACCACAGCAGTCTGCCAATTCAGATGGAATACCACCGTTTATGAATAGCGAAGCAGATACTATGCAGGAAATGCAAAATATACCCGGGCAAACACCTGTATCTCCACCTGCAACAGAACAGATATCTGATGCAGAGCCAGATAAACTTGAAGGAAACATACTGATGTATATGCCACGTGGGGCAAAAGTTAAAAAAGAAATTATCAAAAGTCTTGTTTCACGTCAGTTCAGTCAGGAGGACATAGACAGGAAGATACAAGAACTTGTAACAAGGGAAGTACTTGTGCTCAAACAGGAAAATGGAATTGAGCAACTTCATAGATTAAAATAATTCAAATCATACCTGATCTTTGCGATGATGACTCGGAGAAAGTTACACCTGAAGAACACTGGACACAAACATTTCTCGAATGATCGTAGCACCCATTACAAACTAGCCTTCCGCAAAGAGAACATGTGTTCAGGCCAGATACAGAACCACATATCGAACAAATACCCACCCTTTCCATTAAATAATACTCAGGTAATTCAATCTGAAAAAACCATCGGTCAAATTTAAAAATAAGTAAAAGCAGGCCTATAAAGACCTGATTTTTTCTAATATCAACTTATTATAGCGCCCTTACTTGCAGAACTGACGAATCTCCTGTATCTTGCAAGATAACCTGTGACCTTCTTTTCAACAGGAACAAAGGTTTCCCTGCGCTTTTCAAGCACCTCTTCTGAAACCTTAAGGTTCAGTATCCTGGCAGGAATGTCGATCTCGATGATATCACCCTCTTCTACAAGACCTATTGGACCGCCTTCCTGAGCCTCAGGAGAAATATGCCCTATGCACGGACCCCGGGTTCCACCGGAGAAACGACCGTCCGTGATAAGTGCAACCTTGTCAATAAGCCCCATTCCGGCAATAGCTGATGTAGGAGACAACATTTCACGCATGCCTGGGCCACCTTTTGGACCCTCGTAACGTATGACCACAACATCACCTGCAACGATCTTCTTTGCAAGGATTGCCTCCATAGCTGCCTCTTCACTGTCGAACACCCGCGCAGGACCACTATGCTTGAGCATCTTAGGGTCAACTGCCGCCTGTTTGACAACTGAACCATCGGGAGCAAGACTTCCCTTCAGTATAGCAATGCCACCCTCTTCATGTATAGGCACATCCAAAGTACCAATTATCCTTGCATTGAGTTTTGGATTTACTACTATAAGGTCATCAAGATTCTGACCGATGGTCTTTCCATTAACAGTAGCTTCATCAACATTAAGCTTTGACCTCAACCTGGCCATTATGGCCTGTACTCCGCCAGCCCTCTCGAAATCAAGCATATAATTTTCACCGCCCGGTTTCAGGGAGATGATATGAGGAGTAGTCCTGCTCAACCTGTCAAATACGTCAAGGGACAACTCAAGACCAAATGCATGTGCTATTGCAGGAAGATGAAGAGTTGTATTGGTACTACCACCAATTGCCATGTCAACCATAATAGCATTCTCAAATGACCCCATAGTGACTATGCTACGAGAATTGATGCCTTCATGCACCATGGAGACGATGCGTTCACCAGAGTCTTTTGCAAGATGGATCTTTTTGGCATCTGTTGCATGAGCCGTACCACAACCAGGAAGACTAAGCCCAAGTGCCTCAGTCATACAAGCCATTGTGTTCGCGGTATACATACCTGCACATGAACCTGCACCGCTACATGAACAATCCTCCAGTAGTTTCAACTTCTCATCAGATACTTTTTCTGCCTGGCATTCACCTACACCTTCAAAGACAGAGATCAGATCCCGGTACTCATCATCAACAAATCCTGGCATCATCGGACCGCCTGTCACGACAATAGCAGGGATATCAAGGTTTCCTGCTGCCATTAGATGACCAGGAGTGATCTTGTCGCATGCAGTGATCATCACCATACCATCGAGCTGATGCCCCTGAAGGACAAGCTCAATAGAATCCTCAATGGCCTCACGGCTTGGAAGAGAATATTTCATCCCCTCATGACCCATGGCTATACCATCACAAATTCCAATTGTATGGAATTCGAATGGAACACCACCAGCACTTCTTATGCCCGCCTTTACTGCCTCTGCAACCTTATCAAGATTTATGTGGCCTGGTATCAATTCATTTCTGGAGTTTACAACCGCTATGAACGGTTTTTGCATTTCAGAATCTGTCACGCCGGTTGCCTTCAAAAGGGAACGATGCGGTGCGCGTTCAAGTCCTTTCTTGGTCTTGTCACTTCTCATTGGAAAACCTCATTTACTGCATAATGTTTAAACTAATAATAGTAATGGAAAAAGGAATATATAATAAGTATGTGCTACACGCCAAATTCAGGAAATATGCAAATTATGAAAAATTACGAAAATGAGCACTCATAAGCTACACACAAATACATACAGGAAAGTATGACAAATGCCTAACGTTAAGCAATTGTTCACCACAAGTATTACTCAAATAATACAGCGCATGCGGTGTGATTTTGTATGAATATCCGTAAGAATGAAAGCTGCTAGTCGACCAATTACCGTTATTTGTTACTGACAGCCCCACCAAGGAGAGACACCCATTGATTTAAATATGGCTGATGTATTCCAAGTAATGAGCACATATGAAGCATATATCTATGCACGCACTGAATTATAGGCCAGCAACCATTGTCAAACTCATGTTTGCAGAAAACGGCATCAACTAAGGCAGCAATAAATCACACATATTTTGAAAAGCACATGCTAATATCGATAATAATAAGCATGCATTAAATAATACATATTTTAACAAACATGAAAGCAGTAATAATAGACGGATATGTAGATGAACCTGCATGTTTTGGAGTTCCACCTTACATATCCCCATACATAAGATATGTTGCAGGAGCATTGCGGGAAAGAGGATTGCAGGAAACAGACATATCTTTATTCACCATCGACGAGCTACGTAAAAGCCCGAACGATGCGTCCGAACCCATAAAGAAAGCAGACATCATAATAATTGTTTCTGGCATGACAGTACCTGGAAAATACCTGCGTTCAACACCAATTAATCAGAGAGAGATAGAGAGCATCTTCAGTGCAGCCAGCGGCATAAAAATACTTGGCGGACCCATAAGACTTGGATATTCCCTGGAAGGTGGAAAAAAAGCGGAAAGCAAACTGATTAACGCCACAGACGTAATCATATGCCAGAAAGACATCGAAGCATTTGTTTATGATGTTCTCGAAAGAAAGGTAACAGATCCGGAGCAATGCCAACATCGGTTCAGATCAGTTGAGGAAATTGGCAGATGGGCTTCTAAAGGAACTTTCATAATTAAACAGCATCCAGATTATCCCAATGTCATGTGTGAGCTTGAAACCTACCGAGGATGTGGGCGCAACCAACACTGCTCATTTTGCACAGAACCCTCCTATGGAAGCTCCGACTATAGACCTATTATTGATGTTATTTCTGAAGTAGAAGGATTATACGATAGAGGAGCCAGATATTTCAGAATAGGAAGACAACCTGACATCCTGAGTTACCACGCAAAAGATAAAGGTGGACAAATACCCGAGCCAGATCCTGAAGCCATCCTTTCGCTCTATAAAGGCATCAGGAATGTGGCACCGCAACTAAAAGTATTGCATATGGATAATGCCAATCCGGGAACCATAGCAACATATCCAGAATTGTGCAAAGATATATTCAAAACCATTGTAAAATACCATACTTCAGGAGATGTAGCAGCCCTTGGGATGGAAAGTGCTGACCCTATCGTTGTAAAAGCCAATAAACTCAAAGCAATGCCTGATGAAATATTTGAAGCGGTCAAACTCATTAATGAAGTAGGAAGAATACGAGGAAACAATGGAATACCAGAGATACTCCCCGGAATAAATCTCGTACATGGCCTTATAGGAGAGTCAAAAAAGACATTTGACCTTAACTACGAATTCCTGAAACGAGTTCTTGACTCAGACCTACTGCTTCGCAGGATAAACATAAGACAGGTCATGGCCTTCCCCGACACTCTGATGTATGGCAATGATGAACTTGTAAGAAAGCATAAACAGATATTTCTTAAATATAAAGAGAAGATCAGAAAAAATATAGACCTGCCAATGCTCCAGAAGCTTGTCCCCACCGGAACAATACTCAAAGATGTTATGTGTGAGATCAATGATGGAAAAATGTGTTTTGGAAGACAAATGGGTTCTTACCCATTACTAGTAGGAATACCAGCAAATATGCCACTTGGTAGGTTTATAGATGCTACTGTGACTCGCCACGGCCACCGATCGATCACAGGCGTGCCATATCCCCTCGGCATAAACACGGCCACCATTCCACTCATACAGGAACTTCCAGGCATTGGGAAGAAACAGGCTACCGATATAAAAAGGAAAGCCCCGTTCACAAGCAAAGATGATTTTATCAAAAGAACAGGCAATGAAGAAATAATACATTACATTAACATTTAAGTAGCTTTTTTAATTCAGATACTTTTTGATGAAATCAGTATCTTTCAATATTTTGAAGCTGACAAATCCACCTACCAGGATATTCATATAGAATGTGAATGCCCTCCATGCAATAACTGCAATCCCAAGAACAGAAGAAGACACAAACAAGGAAAATAGTGTCGTTCCAGCAAATTCCGCAATTCCGCTGCCGCCAGGAGTAGCCGGTATGAGAATTATGATCATTGTGATAACTTGTGAAGCGAAAACAAGAACAGGATCAGGATGCTGGTTCAAGCCTATTAATATTACATAGAGCATTGAAAAGTCGACAAACCAGAAAGCAAGAGTGTGAAATATCCCAAAAGCAAGACCTTTCCTACCTTCATTTAGCAATACAGAAATACTTCCATGGAAATGCTCAAGCTCTGAATCAACCCTTTCAATAATACTATCGAGAACATTGTCCTTTTTTTTGCCTAAAATTGGTGCCAGCCGATGCACAAAGAAGTATACAACCTTTTTAGTAGGCCCTGGTCTCCAGATAGCATACAATGTAAGAAAAAGTATGAACATCAGCCCTGCTTCTGCAAAAATAAACATAAAATCAAACACCGAATCGCTTAGAACACCACGTATAACATAGATGGAAAATGGAGCAAGTGTAAGAATCAGAATACCATCAAGCACCCGTTCCCCTAGAACCACTGCAGTGGCTTTTCCCAAAGGCATTTTCTGACCATGAAGCAAGTGGATCCGAAGAGGTTCACCCCCAAGAGATGAAGGCGTAATTGATGCTGCCAGAGTTGCGGAAGTTACAATCTCAAATGACTTAATATAGCTTACATTATAGCCCAAAGCCTTACAGAGAGAACGTGTCCGCATGCCCCAGATCACATAGGTCATAGCATGAATAACTGCCGCAGCAATTATATATTCAGGCTTTATCCCCATTAAAGCATGAATAGTCCCAGAGTCAAAGGTAAAAAGTACTACAATTATACCTGAAACAACGCTGATAATTAATGATACTATAACCCATTTTTTAATCTTGTTCATATCCCGATCACATTAACCAAGGAAAGCATTAAATATAAGACTCGTTAAGAATATCTTCTTTGACCCTGGTCTTAGCCGGAATAGTAATTTCAGGCCATATTCGCACGTCTGAATGAACTGTAACATCATCCCCAATTAAAACAGCAGGACCAATAACAGTACCATTTTCAAGGCTGCAATTATTTCCTATTTTTGTACCATTGTCGATTACAGAACCGGACACATTCGAATTCTCACCAACAAGCACATTATTGAATAAATAGGAAGAAAGAATTCTTGAATCATTATTTATCACGCAATTAGACCCAATTGTCGTGTACGGACCAATAAGGACGTTGTCCCCAATCATCGTATTCTCCCCAATGACAATAGGACCTACAATGGCAGAATTAGAACCGACTGAAACATTATGACCAAGAGAAACCGGACCTTTTATGCGAGCATCCTTTGTCTTGAAATGACCTTCTATCGTAGTACCAGGTAGAGCTTCAAGCATCCAGCGCTGAGCCTGCCTGTAAGCCTGAGGACTTCCCACATCCGTCCACCTGCCCCTTGCAAGAATACCATGTATCTTTCTCTTTTTAGCCAGTATATCCGGGAAAAGGTCCTTTGCAAAATCATATTTCGTATTTGCCGGAATCCAGTCAAAAATCTCAGGGTCACATACATAAATACCAGTGCTTGCAAGATTACTGAAAATCTCACCCGGACCGGGCTTTTCAAGAAAACGACGAATCCTGTTGTTGACATCCATGTCAGCTATACCAAATTCCCGGGGATCATCAATGGATAAAAGCCCGATTGTGACAAGAGCATCAGTCATTTCATGGAATCTGTGCATTTCTCTGAGATTCAGATTCAATACATGATCTCCGCCAAGTACTATGAATGGTTCGTCACGCAGGTATTCTTCAGCATTTTTTACACCACCTGCAGTGCCTAGTTTATCCTTTTCATAAACATAATCAATATGAACTCCGAATATGCGCCCATCACCAAGTTCCTCCTCGATCTTTTCAGCCATATACCCCAGAGTGATAACGATATCATTGAAACCTTCCTTTGCCAGATGTTCGATCAAATGAACAACTGAAGGTTTATTTAAAATAGGAATGCTCGGTTTTGGCCGAGCAAATGTCAACGGACGTAATCTGGTACCTTCCCCACCGCACATTATACAGGCTTTCATATTCTACTATGAGGTGATTTTTTGCATATATCTTTAGCGACTAATTAATGTATGGTCAAAACAATTTACTTTAAAAGAGTCATATCATCACTATTTTGAACCACTACTTCCAATTCACCTTCATACTCCTCCACAATACCAACTATCACCACATGTTCGTTTTCACCTATTTGTGAGTCCACATCATTTGCACCATTGGCTGAAGGTACAAAAACTTTGACTACCCCTGACCCATAATCAACATCCATTAAAAGATGACCACCTGAATAAGTAAAACGTTTTGAAAGCACATCTCCCTCAAATCGAACATTTTCACCAGGCAGTGAAGAAGAACTGAAGCTCTCCACACCACCGTCACCATCACCTGAAAAAAATGTGGCGTAAGCTATTGTCAGAGACAGAACAGCCATGCATAGAAGGACCACAACGATCCTTTCTTCTTTTTCCATGAGCAGACCACTTTACTCAGGCTTTTTCTATTGAGATCAATTCAATATCAAATATCAGGGTTTTGCCTGCAAGGTTATGATTACAATCAAGAGTGACGTTTTCCTCAGAGATGTTGACAATTGTCACAGGCTGGCTCTGATATGTTACTTTTTGGCCTATAACAGGAGTTATGTTCGCAGATTGGAATTCATCTACAGGCACAGGTATCAGAAGTTCAGGGCAATAAGCACCATAACCATCTTCCGGAAGTATTGTAACAGTTTTCTTCTCACCAGCTGCCATTCCCATTACAGCATCATCAAATCCTTTGATCATCTGGCCTGAACCAGCTATAAAGGGCAAAGGTTCGTAGCTTCTATATGGATTGTAAAGATTTTCTGCCATAGCAACATCTGCTTTGGAAGTATCGAACACAGTCCCATCTTCAAGACTACCAGTATAATTTACAGAAACGTAATCCCCGGCCATAACCGTAGGAGAATCATCAGATTCAGTACAACCACATGCAAAGAGAACACATATCAACAGAACAAATAATAGTATTTTTTTCAAATGACCACCGCTTATATTTCATTTACAGGTTCATAATTGGAAAAGTAATATTTATTTATAAATAATAATTTTCATGAGTATACGGATGTGATTCTTTAAGGTATATAAGATTACTGAAAAGACCTCAAAATAAATTCACCTGTATTTTCAAATAAATACTGTTCCACATATGGGTTAAAAAGTAATATACATAATCGAACATATATATTGTTCCATAAATGTTGCTTTGTATACACTAGTAAATAGTACCCTCAGCCCCATTATTTAACAGGTTGATTAAAATTTAAACTACCGTACACTCCGTTTAGTCCTTATTAGCGACACCCTCTATTGAAGAACCGTTAGTAATCTCTTTTTTAATAGAATAATAACATTCATCTGCTACTTTTGTGGAACCTGCAAATAGCTTTTTCTCAAAATCAAAGAGAGAGGCAAATTCATCAACTGTCTCATCGAACTTTTTTTCGTAACTTAAACCCGTATCCACCTTTCCAACATGCTTGTAGCCAGAGTAATCAAAGACCATTTTCGTCATTTCGATATTATCGGGATCAGGGGTTAATTTTGCAAGGACAAGCATTTCTTTCCAGTTGGCTGCTTGCATTGGAGTAAGGAAGTATGTCCCCTCACCTCTTTGCTCACCTTTCATAGCTGCCACATAGGCATTCCTGTCCCCAAATGCAGCACATATACAATCATCCACAATATTGCCCTGAGCATCTTTAAGAATCCTCACTGGCACCCCAAGATAAGCAAAGTCTGATTCAAGTGACCCAAGAACGTTGCCGCAAAGGCCATAAAAAACGAGGACACCATCAAATAGATCTCCCATTTCTTCAATGGACATGTAGACCTTATCTTTGAGAAGGGAAGGATCAGCATCCAGTGCAAACTCCAGTATATTCAGGACAACTAAAAAATCATCCGTCTGGCCGAGCTTTGAAGACATGTAATTGGATGATATTACTTCATAGTTTACGGAAACATCATTTAGTTTCTTCTTAATTACTTCGATATTTTCGTTCTCGATCATTATCAATCGTGTGTTCCCATCTTCCTCTTCAAATATATGAACGAGTTCATCCTCAAACATACGGCAGGATATCAAGTACAATGATGGCACGTTACAACACTCCTTTTACCCTTCAAGATGTGACATTTCCACATCCCAAACGTAAGCTTTGCTACCATAGACAGAACATTTTCTGAATGCAGCATTCTGCCATTTATCATTGCTTCGATATTAATATCACCCTCAGCAAATGCAGTCTTTTCACATACCCCACAAAAAACATGCCTTAATAACCCTGCATTCCATTTCATGTATTGATTTTAATGAAATAATTGTTCTTTGGCATTAAATGAGAACTTGATAACCCACTCTACCACATAAAAAAGCACCTAAGTCCTATAAAGATTCATGAACAAATCCCACAGCACGCATCAAGAGATATGTATATGTTCGGACACGTTAATGCACCGAGAAATGCAACAAAAATATAATAAAAACATAATAAAATGTAGCAAAAACAATAAAACTGTAAAAATAATTCAATGGACTGGTCGGGAATTGAACCCGAGGCCTCTACCATGCCAAGGTAGCGATCTTCCCCTGATCTACCAGCCCGAAATATCAAGTCTTACATCACATTATCTGACATAAAGCTATCGCTGCAATCTTGTATGTACTTTCATCATGCTAAAAAAATTAAGGTATGATTCATGTTTTCAAGCGACATATTAAAGTACCTGTGTGCGTATTTGGAGTGTCGCGTGATGAAGGCGTTGCGTGAAACATAAGCAATGTGGGCCCGTAGCTTAGCTAGGTAGAGCGCACGGCTGATAACCGTGAGGCCATGAGTTCGAATCTCATCGGGCCCACCATTAATAATTATCTTTTCTAATGCGGGTTTTGATTGATTAACTATGTTTTTATTGTTATTATTGTGGTGCTGAGCGTAGCGATGCACGTCGATTCGCGCTTCCGAAGCGGCATCGGAGTTGTGAATCTCATCGGGCCCACCAAATAATCATATCTAATTCTGAATGATATTTCAAATTATTGCAGAGTATACAGTTTTATAATCCAAATAACAATTTATTCAGAATATTTCTCTTAATATAAACACACATTTAATTAAAATTTGAAAACTTCTTACGCTTATTATACCTAAGGATCTGATTCTCTGCCCCATACATAGCCAATAATATATCATTCAAAATAGATGTTTCAGACTTAACATTCTAATATAATAAATATTAATATATTATAATGAGCTATAATAGTAATTGTTATCAACTAAAAAAATTGCAAAACTAACCTTTCAAAGAAAAGGGTAAGCCTTTCAAAAAACACCATTACACAAACGTTACCTAATGTTGTATTTTTAATGGCAGAAAGTCAAAAAACAAAAAAGAAATTTATTACACATAATCAGGTGATTTCACATGAGAGATAAAAAACCCAGTGGTATGAGTGAAAAAGAATATGAAATCGTAGAGTTGCTCAGAAAATTGAACATAAACAGAACTGTAGCCTTAACCCTCGCCTGTCTTTCCTGTGGAGAAGAGATCACCTCACGCGAAATAGAGAAGAACTCCAACCTCAGGCAACCTGAAGTTAGTATTGCAATGAGATACCTCAAAGATAATAACTGGGTGGAAATAAGAGAAGAAAAGAAAACCGAAGGCAAGGGGAGACCAGTTAAACTCTATAGACTTATCACCCCACTTGAGCAAATTGTTTTCAATATAGAACAGAAGATCCTTCTGGAAAGCAGATATGTCCTCAATAACATTGAAAAGCTGAAAAGGCTTGCATAATATCTTTTTTACTTTTTGCTGCCAATAGCAGCACAAACTCTTTTTTACAGGGAACATTATATCACCCTACAACAAACAATTGTTTCTATCGAAGATTTTAAGTTAATAATAGATGTTGTATGCACCCTTATCGCAGTCACACGAATGGAGTTAATCTTTTGAGCACTATAAGTGAAAAAATATTCAGCCGCGCATCAGGAAAAAGAACGAATGCGAACGATTTTGTAATAGCCGACGTAGATTTTGCCATGGCACATGATGGAACAAGCATCCTTGCTGTAAGAGCTTTCAGGGAAATGGAAGAAAAGAAAGTATGGAACCCTGATAAAATAGTTATACCATTTGACCACCTCACACCTGCAAATACAGATACTACCGCCGCATTACAACATGATATCCGTGGATGGATAAAAGATCAGGGCATCAAGAACTTTTACGATATAGGCGAAGGTATATGCCACCAATTGCTCCCGGAGAATGGATTTGCATTGCCAGGTAAACTCATCGTTGGAGCAGACTCACATTCCTGCACTTACGGAGCATTCGGAGCATTTGGAACCGGTGTGGGAGCTACAGATATGGCAGAAATATTTGCAGCTGGAAAGCTATGGTTCAAAGTGCCTGAAAGTATCAGAATAAATGCTGAAGGTAAGCTCAACAAGGGAGTATATTCAAAAGATCTTACACTCAAAATAATAGGTAGCCTCGGAATTGCCGGTGCAACCTACAAAGCTGCAGAGTTCTATGGAAGCACAATAGACTCTCTTTCCATGTCAGGCAGGATGACCCTCTCTAACATGGCAATTGAAATGGGAGCAAAAACAGGCATAATTCCTCCTGACAAGACAACCTTTGATTTTATTGAAGATATTGCAGCCGTTGAATACGATTCGGTTTACGCTGATGAGGATGCAGTCTATTCAAAAGAATACGACTTCGATGCAAGGGAAATTGAGCCACAGATTGCTATCCCCCACCAGGTGGACAATGTTAGCGACATATCTGACATCAAGCCTACAAAACTTGATCAGGCATTCATAGGAACCTGTACCAATGGCAGACTTGAAGACCTTGAAGTTGCCGCATCCATCCTCAAAGGAGAAAAGGTTGCCATCAGGACTATTGTAATACCTGCCTCACGCAATATTCTAACAGAGGCCGTTAGAAACGGCACAATAGAGATTCTTCTGGAAGCTGGAGTTACGATTGGTTCACCAGGATGCGGACCATGCCTTGGAGGCCATATGGGAGTTATCGGCAAAGACGAAGTCTGCATATCAACAGCCAACCGTAACTTCAAAGGAAGAATGGGAACCGGCGGTTATATCTATCTTGCATCACCTGCTACTGCAGCTGCCTCTGCACTTACCGGAGAGATAACTGACCCTCGTGAAATTTAAAAATAACAAAATATATCAGGAGATATTATAATGGAACTTGATAAGCCAAAACTTGAGCACCTTATTGGACACTGGGTAGAACACAACGACAGCCACAGCAAGAGTTTTAGTGAGTGGTCTGAAAAAATAGAGGCTGCCGGTTACAAGGAAATAGCTGACGATATAAAGTTGGCAGCTGAAAAGATGGATGAATGTTCCGAATTACTGAAAAAAGCAAAAATTAAACTAGAATAAAACAGGGAAGCATACATGCGAAAAGCAACTACAAAGATTGCAATATGTGCAATCTTTATCGCAGCATACCTTGTATTTTTTTCAGGAATGGCAATTGCAGCCACAAGTGTCAGCATAATCCCTTCTGCACAAGAAGTGAGGTCAGGGGAAACTTTCGAACTTGGTGTCTATATCGAACCGGATACACCAATCTATGGTTTGCAATTTGATCTTACATACGATAACTCCCTTGTAGCCATCAATAGCATTGAAGAAGGAATTTTTTTTGCAAGTAGTGATTCACCAGTAATATTCAACCCAGGAACCATTAACAAATCAGCAGGAACGGTTTCACAGATATATAGTTCACTTATAAGAGGAGAAGGCGTGGAAAATGAAGGCATCTTCTGCACGATCAAGCTCCAAGCAGGATCAAACCATGGACCCTGTCAGATCAGAATCACAAACATCGTGCTTGGAAATCATCTGGGAGAAGAATTGACAACAACAACATTTGATTCAGTAATTACTATAACCGGTGTAGATGGAGTATTCACATCTGACATCATGCAAGATACCGATTCAAATGAAAATGACGAAATGTTTCTGGCAAGCACACCTGACCAAACAGAAGAAAGTGGAATAAATGAATTAGATATTCCGGAAATAGATAACAGCAAAAAATCGAACTGGATAGTCCTTATTTTTGTAGCAATTGGATTCTTTGCAATCGCTTACTTCCTTGACAAGAAAAAATAAAATTATTACAAAGGTACACAGAGAAATTCCCTTTGTAACGGTTATTTGATATTCTTATCTTCCAAGTTCTGCATGAGCCCTTGCCAAATGACCGGCTGCCTGTGCACCTACAAGTGATATCTCACCTGCAAGTACAGCAGAAGCAATTATTTCAGCAAGCTTTTTTGAATTAGAACCTGGAGGATTTCCAGAGCCTTTTACACCCAGCAACCTCAGGCAATCGCTCTGTGTGCCTAGATTTGTGCCACCTCCAACAGTACCTATAGCCATTGCAGGAAGAGTAACAGAGCAGTACAGTTCGCCATATTTAGTCAGTTCCATCGTAGTTATAGCACTACTACCTTCAACAACATGAGCAGGGTCCTGACCACAGGCAAGGTACATTGCGGCTATGATATTTGCAGCATGCGCATTATATCCCAGCGAACCTGCACGAGCAGAACCAAGGAGATTCTTGCGATAGTTCACTTCCACCATTGTCTCAGGTTTGCACTTAAGACGCGACTCCACAAGTTCTGCAGGTATAGTCACATCTGCAACGACGGTTTTACCCCTTCCAAGTATAGAATTTATTGCAGCGGGCTTCTTATCAGTGCACATATTACCTGAAAGAGACACAGGAATAGCACCGAACTCATCCTTTATGAGACTTAGAACCGCATCCGTGGCAATCGTCACCATATTCATTCCCATAGCATCTTTAGTATCGTAGGAAAAGCGAACATAGACAGTATTGCCTGTAACAAATACCTGAACATCCACAAGCTCACCAAACCGTGTGGTTTCAGAGGCTTTCGTTTTCATCCGGGAAAGAACAGCAGGATTCTGCAGCCAGTCTGCAAACTCTTTAGATCTCACCACATTCTCCAGCCTGAACACCGGAGCCCGTGTCATTAGATCACGGAATATGCGCACATTTGCGCCGCCGGCCCTTGTAATAACAGAACACCCACGATTCACACTGGCAACAAGAGCACCTTCTGTGGTAGCCAGAGGTATCTGGAATATACCATCCGAAAACTCACCGTTCACTTTTAACGGAGAAGCTACCCCTAAGGGAATCTGAATAGCTCCGATCATGTTCTCTATATTTTTTTTGCCTGCATCTTCAACATCTATTGAGAAATTCTGTATATGATCAAAATTAAATCCAGAAGTTTCTTCAAGAGCATATCTCCTGATCATAACAGCAGTCTGTTTATCCGTCAGACTATCCAGTTTATGGAAAGAAATCTTGCCGGAAATCAGATCATCCAGTAATTCTTGTTTATCTTTGTTCAAATCCATTCTTGATTTCATAATGATCTTCCGTAAATAAAACAAACAGCATTCGGTATCTTTTTTATAAGTACGCACTTGGTTTCAATAATACAAATAGTTCACGCCTAGTTGCTTTTTGAATTCATGTAGAGTAAATAATGCAAGCGAATGAAATTAAATACGTGATTTTTTATATTAGGATGGCATAATAAACTATATTCAAAAAAGTACCAATGATAATCATCATATACTTTTGAGTGAGAGTATATAACAAAGCCTTATATTCAAAATGTTTGGGATTATAAATTAGATATTTAATATACATTAACAGGTGGTTTAATATGACAGATGCCGACCCATCAGAGAGAGTTAATTCCGGAATACCCGGACTGGATGAAATGTTGCGTGGAGGATTCTTCGAAGGAACTGCAAATGTCGTATCAGGAGATTCTGGTACAGGTAAAACGATATTTGGGACACAGTTCATAGTCGAAGGAGTAAAAAAAGGCGAAAAGGTAATGTGCATTATCACCTCCGAAGAATCAAAATCCATTGTCAAGGAGATGAAAACCTCCTTTGACTGGAATCTTGAGGAATATGTTGAACAGGGTTTGCTCACTTTTGTAGATATCACAGATCCAAGTCTTCGCCTTCAGAAAAGTGTTGAGATTGCACCATCTGAGCTAATCAAAAGTTTTAAGAAACTGGTTGAAAGCAAAATAGAGGACATACAACCAACACGTATATTTATTGACTCGATTGAAGCACTTTTCCTTGCTATTGAATCAAATTACAAGTTAAGAACGCTCATAGATGACGTATTCAGCGTGTTTAGAAAGCATAATGTAACCTCTGTGATAACAGTCGGAGCAATGTTCGGACTTGATGAAATGGTGGAATATGGTGCAGATTCAGTCGTTAAACTGGGTCGTATTATATCAGGAAACAACCTTCAGCGCTCAATATACATAATGAAGATGCGAGGGTCCGGCACAATAAACGAAGTACGCGTACTTAACATTTCAGACAATGGTATGTCAGTACTTGCACAATCTCCATATCTGGAATGATAGTGGCAATTAAAGCCATTTATTCATTTTTTTAAAAAATAAATTTCATAATAAATACCAATCATTGTCATTGGTTTTTCCATCATCATCTAAAACAGTATTCCTTGACTCTTTGCCGACAATGGTTGCAATTGAATCAGAAAAGTCCTGAAGATAAGTTGCCTGATTAAGACTTCCATAAATGAATTTCTTCCCCGGCTGGACATGTGCGTTGACAGTTTCTTCTTTGGGAACTATTATCACTTCAACGCCAGACATCTTAACTGCAAGTTCCATAGCTTTCCTGAAATCACCTATGCAATAAGCGATACGATGTCTATAGTTGTCACGCGTTTTTTCAAGATACTGCGCTAGCCTCTGGCTTTCCATCTTAATGAAATCCCTTTTGATCTTTGCAACATTACATTTTCCAAGCATGAATTGATAGTCCATAAAAGGATATTCAGTATCCAGTTCACGGGGAGTGATACCACATGTTCCAAAAACGACAATATGTACATCCTCAGGTTCAAGCATTCCAAAGATAACTTTGTCAAATATTTTATGAGAAGGACTCTCATGATAGGGTTTTTTCTTTGCACAAGGTACAAATATACAGAATTCCCTAACAGGCGGTTCATATTCAGAAAGTACCCACTCATTTGCACGTATCATATCAGGATGATATATTATCTCATCAGTATCCAACGGGAGACTTGAGCGTTCATTTTCAGGTATTATTGTCAAGGAAGATAGAATTCTGGCAAACTATATATATAATTGACGCAATCTTTAATCGGTTTTGTGTAAATTGTGCAATCATCATCAGTAAAACGTATCATGAAATATGCGAGGTAAAAATATGGCGAGTTCTATACCTGAAATGCTAAGAGCCGAATGCAAATGTGAAGACATGGCAAAATGCATACTTGGACTAAAGGAACTTGACATCAATACATACAAAACCTTGCTTGAAAACGGTGCCATGACAGCTGAGAAACTCGGAGAACTACTTGATCGTGAACGAAGCACAGCATACCGCTCATTACAAAACCTAATTGCCGCCGGACTTGTATACAGAGAAACAAAATCCATTTCTATCGGTGGATACTACTATGAATATGTTGCCATTGAACCGACAGTGGTCAAAGAAATGATTAAAAAGACCATAGACCAATGGTACCAGAAAATGAATGATCTTATCGAAAATTTCGACAAAGAACTTTTGGCTTAGAAAAAACTAGTGTTTGTCACACAGTGGAAGACTGAAACTAAAGTTACTTCCCTGACCAAGCACACTTTCAACTGATACCGTTCCACCATGCATTTCAACGAATCTTTTTACAAGTGATAACCCAAGACCCGTACCATTATACTCTCTTGAAATAGTAGAGTCGATTTGCTGGAAAGGAAGAAATAACCTACCAACATTATCTGATGAGATACCTATACCCGTATCAATCACGGAGAACTCTATCACATCATCTTTTTTGTGTGCATCTAGCAGAACAGAACCGCCATCCGAAGTAAATTTCACTGCATTACTTGCAAGATTGAACAATATCTGTTTGAACCGAACCTTGTCAGCATTTATTAATAAGTTATCAGGAACAATGCTGCTTTCAAGTTTTATGTTCTTTTTCCTTGCAAGAGGAGAAACGATATTCAAGACTGTCATGAATACTTCACTAACAAAGAACTCTTCATAATACAATTCCATTTTTCCAGATTCCACTTTTGAGATATCAAGAATATCATTGATCAATTTCAGCAGATGCCTTCCACTATTAGAAATATGATTTAAGGACTTTTTCTGCTGTGCAACGAGCACCCCAAATGACTCTTCGAGCAAAAGGTCAGAATAACCAATTACAGCGTTTAAAGGTGTCCGAAGCTCATGACTCATTGTTGCAAGAAACTCACTCTTGGTCCTGTTAGCTTCCTCAGCTAAAATCTTTGCATTGATTATAGCCTCTGCTGCATTCTTTTGCACGGATATATCCTGGAAATTCTCCAGAATGTATTGTTCTCCTTCAATAAAGATCTTCTTTGCATTCTTCAATATAGGGGTCCTTGTCCCATCCTTGCATTTGATAGCAGTATCCATTCCCTGAAAACCATCAAGACAATCGATCCATATTGGACATTTTTTCGATAATGAACCCTTGGGACAAACAATATCGCATAGTTGCCCCACAAGTTCCTCCTTCCCATAACCTGTGATCTCACAAGTACGCTGATTTACGTCCTCTATTACGTAATCTTTACCGATAATGATCATCCCGCCTGGCATGTTCTCATACAGAGTCTGGAAGCGTTCCTCACTTTCTTTTAGGGTGTTTTCAGCTTTTTTGCGTTCAGTTATATCATCAAGATATAAAAGAACCTTATCGTTGCCCTGTGAACCCACATATACAGTAGAAACCAGGAACTTATGATTTGAAACAATACCATCAGCGCTAAGAGTATCCATACTTCCTTCAATCTTATGAAAATCAGAACCTAAGCTAAATGATCTAGCAATGATATCACGGATAGAGCAGGTAACACAATTATTATTTGTGCCACACCCATCCCCTTCAAATGAATTGACACACGAAAATATAGCCCCTAATGCAAACCCAAGAATATCTTCAGGGTCCTTTCCTATGGTTTCAACACCAATCCTATTGATGCGCTCCACTCGAAAGTTGTGATCGATCATCAAAATCAAATTAGGAGCATGCTCATAAGCTATGTCCAGCGCTTTTTCCTGAATAGAAAAATCATCCTTCATTTCACATACCTTCTGTAATAGCATTGTCAAAATGTTCCCCATCACCAAGTATGGAAACATCCATGTTTTCAGAAAAAGTGTTATTTAATAATGAGCTAGCAAACAGGGAATCAAAATTTGAATTGAACTCCACTTCATTGTATGAATGGAAAACAATATAATTTTTCATGGCAGGAAGGTCATCAGGACTAATTAAACTTGATGCCAATAGTGAAAATACCGTAAATCCCATTTCCTCGATATTTGATTTGAGCACAGAATCCTTTTTTTCAGCAAAATCAAGCAACAATGATTTTTTCATGAACTCCCTTCTAACAAGTAAACCAGTCTCCATTAACCACCTTGCGCAGTTGTAAAATTAGATAGTTTACAGAGTCGTGTCCAGTATAACGTTACTTATATAAAAATGTAATGGGACATTACATTTACACTATCAAATAAAAACAAGTAGCTCATCACTAAAAGCGCACACTGATAAATAATAAATTTCAATATATAAAATTAATTTCACACAAGTTCCTGATTTTTAGAGAATGTGTTCAGTAAAATTAGGTATATTAATTGTATTGCCACTTCTGATTAAAACATACTAATTCAATGCATTTATCAAATGCTTATTTTCCTGAACAAATACGAACCAACTAACACCATCATTACCGTAAATCCTGAAAGGACTACAAAACTAATTACAGGATCAATCTGGGAACTGCCGAGAAGACCATACCTGATACCTTCAACTCCATACGTAAGAGGATCCAGCAGTGTAAGGAACCTAACTCCTGCCGGCAGGCTGTCGATAGGGAACAGGGCACCGGATAATCCGAATATCGGGAAGATTACAAAATTCATTATAAGCTGGAAACCATGCATATCATCCATTCTTGAAGCTATGGCAATCCCGAATGCTGTGAAAGATATCCCAATCAACAGCATAAAAATAATTGCTATTGCAAATCCAGGGATACTACTTACCTTAAGTCCCATGAACAGTGAAAGAACAAATATCATAAGTCCCTGTATTACAGCTGTGGTAGCTCCTCCAAATGTCTGACCAAGCATAATCTCCAATCTTGAAACCGGTGCAACTAATGTTTCTTTAAGGAAACCGAATTGCTTGTCCCATATTATCTGTATACCTGAGAACACCGAAGTGAAAAGAACACTCATGGAAATTATTCCTGGGATTATAAATCCTATATATCCTTGTTCCATGCCTGGAAGAACGACCACGGAATTCAGACCGAATCCGAGGACCAGCAGGAAGAACACAGGCATACCTAAACTACCCAGGAGTCTGCTTTTTGAACGAATATATCGTTTAACATTCCTTAGCCATATAGTGTAAACTATGTCCATTCCTTTATCTCCTGGCTCTTTGCATCATACGCATCTGTTCTTTTCCACTGGCTTCCTCTTCCCTTATACTCCTGCCTGTAAAGTGCAGGAACACGTCTTCAAGGGTTGGTTTGTGAATAGATATTGAATCAATGGGAATACCCTTCTCTGAAGCCAGGGTGACCATCTGTGCAACATGCTTTTCCGCATTTTGCAAACCAATGATGAGAGAGGAATCATGCATCTCAATGTTTTCAATTTCCGGCAAGGAACTAACCGCTGAATACAAATCATCCTTCCCGGAAGAAACTATAGTGATCAAGTCCCCTCCAATATCATTTTTCAATTTATCAGACGTGTCCATGGCTACTATTTCACCTCTGTCTATGATAGCGATCCTATGGCAAAGTTTGTCAGCCTCTTCCATATAATGCGTGGTAAGAATTATGCTAATACCTTTTTCTTTGTTCAGTTTCTCTATGTAGTCCCAAAGGTGATTCCTTGTCTGCGGGTCAAGGCCAAGGGTTGGCTCATCCAGAAAAAGAACCTTTGGTTCGTGCAACAGTCCCCTTGCAATTTCCAGGCGACGCCTCATACCACCTGAGTATGTTTTCACAATATTGTCTTTCTTCCCATCCAATTCCACCAGTTTAAGTAGCTCCATGATCTTTTTTTGTCTGGTGTCCTTAGGAATACGATATAATCTTCCGTGAAAATCCATATTCTCGTAAGCTGTAAGCTCCTCGTCCAGACTCTGGTCCTGGAATACTATACCAATAGACTTGCGGACATCATCTTCGTCTGTCAGTATATCGTATCCATTAACAGATGCTTTTCCATAGCTTGGTTTAAGCATGGTTGAAAGCATTGACATGGTAGTGGTCTTACCGGCTCCGTTAGGACCGAGTAGACCAAATACCTCACCTTTTTTTATGCTAAAAGAAAGCTTGTTCACGGCAGTAAAATCACCGAATTTCTTAGTAAGATCTTCAACTGTAATTGCAAACATTTTTCATTCCCCGATTCCTGCGAATAAAAGATCGATCTTTGCTGATATATCCCTGGAAAAAGAAGTATTATTATCCGAATGTAACCATATCATTAGTGAGTGGAAATAGATAGCATTCAGACTTTCTGATGCAATCTTAAGATCAATTCCATTCTTGATTTCCCCGTTTTGCACACCTTCTTTGAGAAAATCACAGATCATATCAATAAACCTCTGATGAGCCTGTTTTTTTTCGCCCGATTGCTGGGTGGAAATCATTGTAAGACGTTTGTGCTCAAAGAACAATAGTCTTGTAAGTTCCTTATCCTTTTCATAATTCTCTGCAAGGAGTACGAGAAAGTTCGTTATCTTCTCTTTTGCAGGCACATCCAGAGACATTTGAGTTTCAAGTACATTAAAGATCAGCTCCTCTTTTTGCTTTTTGAAGTAAAGCAGAAGTGATTCTTTTGTTGGGAAATAATTAAAGAAAGTGCCTTTAGCTATACCAGCTTCCTTTGTGATCTCATCAACTGTTGTATTCTCAAACCCTTTTTCTTTGAACAATTGACCAGATACAGCAAAAATTCGATTTCTGGTTTCCTGTTTCTTTTTTTCTCGCAGGGACATATTGCCTCGGTTGTCCATTAAATATAAATGACCAGAGTCATAAATGACCAGAGTCATATATAAGCATTTTGAGACCATAAATCCAGACAGGAGTCAAAACAAAGGTAAAAAATAAAATACCAGACAAGCACAATATCTTATGGTCAGAATACAAAGATCAAAAAAAATATGTGCAAAAAGAAGGAGGAGAAATAATGGAAGGACACCCACTAAACATAATTCAGGAAAAGGACAGTGATTTTTTTAATATCATAGATGCAACACGTGAAAATGCACTTTCACAAGGCAGCATACCACTGAAATACAAGTATCTCATAGCCCTGGCACTTGACGCTGAACACGGAGCCGTAGATGGAGTAAAAGTGCTAGCCATGCAGGCAATGGCTGAAGGGGCAACAAAAGAAGAAATAATGGAAGCTGTCCGCATAGCAAACTATATTGGCGGTATTGGAAGCGTTTATGCTGCTGCTAATGCTCTGAGAGAAATACTGTAAAAAGAGAACTTTGCATCCACAGAACCTATGAATAACCCTTGTAACATTCAAGGGTTTAATACCATTATCGAATAATTAAGCATAGTCGCAAATGACACCCATAGAATGTAGGGTACCAGAAGCATACCTGCGGGTTTTGAAATTCTGTAGAAAAGCACAATATTCAATCCGATAATTACCCAGAGAAGCACGATATCAATTAGACCCATGAAGGGAGAACGAAGTCCGAAAAACAAAATGGACCAGAGTAAATTCAAAAACAATTGGATGCTAAATACATACATTGCGATTCTTACTTTTGTTATCTTCCATCCTTTTTGCCATATAATATAAAAAGCAATACCCATTAAAATATAAAGGAGAGGCCAGACTACTGAAAAAAGCCAGCTTGGAGGAACGAAGGATGGTTTCACAAGTGATGCATACCACGTAGGTATGGAGCTATAAGTGAATATTCCCCCCAATGCCAGTTAACTGACATAAGCCAATTGAGATAATCAATTTTTTCCAGGCAATTTGTTCCCATCCCATATTAGTACACTCCCTTAATACATATCATATTGAATAATAATTATATGTTACCATCATACATCGGAAATGAAAACTTAAAAAATAAGCAATCACGTATGTGTATGAAAATGTAATACAAATCATACATGCCTGACACACCCGATAATCCAGTGTACGATTCTGCAGTATTAAATATCACATAGATGCACACTAGTCACAAAACACACCAATTATACAAAGAGATATACCATACACAATAGAATCCACATTCAATTTAAACTTAGATTGTCTTTACCTACCTGATCCAGAATGGACCCCTATGAATTCTACCATGAAAGTAACAATAATAGAAGACATATAGACCCAAAGGAAAATGACAATTATTGAACCTATTGTTCCGTAAACTGTAGCAACATTGCTGTGTGATAGATAAATACCCATCATATATTTGCCCATTGTAAGCAGAGTAACCGTTAGTAATGAACCTGTAAAAACATATTTCAAGTCAATGATCGTTTCAGGAAGTGCTCGGAAAAGGTACATGAAAAGAACGATCAAAGTACTAAAATTGATCAAAAAGCTTGTATATTTTACAGCACCTGTAGAAATTGAAAGAGTTGCCTCCAGATTATCAGAAATGACAAAGAATATCAGTTCAAATACTGTGCTAATGGCCACAAGCATCCCAAAGGCAAGAGCTGCAACAAGAGCTGAGAACCTTTTACGGAGAAAACCATGAATCCAGTTCCTGTTAGAAGCTCTCGCACCCCACATTTTATTGATCATCTTTTGAAACTGAAGGAAAATATTGCCTGCACTCCATAGATAGATCAAAAAACTGACAACAGCACTGACACTAAAAGAGTTGCTCACAGAAAGTTGTGTAAAAAGCGTATTCAAAGCTTTTATAGAAACGTCATCTGCAAACAACGATACATCCGTAATGATGGCCGCCTCAATTATCTGTTCTTTCAGGAAAATGCTACCTAAGGACAAAGTGAAAAGAAGAAGAGCCGGCAGACCGATTATTGTATGGAAAGAAAGAGCTGCACTATTTGTGATACCATCATCTTCCTTCCACTTATCCAGAGTTCTACTGAACAGGCCGACATATTTTGATACCATCGACTGAAATAATTATCCAATATGATATAGCTGTTATCAAATGACAACAATATATGGATATTAACCTTAAATACTAAGGACAATAATGAAAGAAGTAATGAAACAGTCGAGCAAGATGCCACAGGCACTTCTGATGCTTAGCGTGCTGGCAGCCATACTTATTTACGCCCTTTATCCATACATCAATGCATTTTTAGGGGCATTCATACTGTATGTGGTATTCAAACCACTATACGCATACCTTACAACCAAAAAGAGCTTTAACAAAAATATAGCAGCTTTTATGATTATCTTCATGACAATTATTTTAATATTGATCCCACTATACATACTCATCACAATAGTGGTCCTCCAGATGCAAAATATCCTGTTTGACACGGATACCATCCTTGAATATATAGACTCATTAAGCCTTTATGTCAGCCAACTGCCTCTTGAAAGATTGCCTGTAGAGATTAGTATAAGAGACAAAATTACAGAAGTCATTGCATCAGCTGCTAACTTCTTTAGTATTCTACTCTTAAATGCGATTCAAAGCCTGGGACAAAGGCTTATTGAATTTGTGATAATGTATTTCCTCCTGTACTACCTTCTTGTAGGAGTTGGGTCAACATACTCAGCTAAACTCCAAAATGCAATACCATTCAACAGGAAGAATACAGAGATACTCAAAAATGAATTTAAGTCCATTGTTAATGCAACACTTATCAGCTCGGGCATTATTGCCTTTGTGCAAGGAACAATACTCACAGTGACATTTCTTCTACTTGGAGTTGAGGGCGCGTTCCTCTGGGGCTTTGTGGCAGTCCTTCTTTCCTTCCTGCCAGTAGTCGGTGCAACACTCATATGGGGACCTGCAGTAATAGTTCAACTAATTCAGCAGGATTATTTTACTGCTCTGGGCATTTTGATAGGAGGTGTACTCCTTAGTTCTGTTGATAATTTCCTCCGGCCATTGATACAGAAAAAAGTCGGGAGTATTCATCCCCTTGAGTCCATTATAGGAGTGATAATCGGATTGAACCTATTCGGACTGCTGGGGATTGTGATTGGTCCCCTGTTAATATCATATGTAGTTCTCATGGCAAAGATGTTCAACGAGGAGTACCTTTCTGAAAATAACGAAAATGCTGACCAATACTAAAGCATTTTCTATTTTTTTTGCTTTTTCACGTATGAGATAGTTTTATATATTTTAAAAACGGAAAACAATTACTTACTGCCGATTAAATATAGGATGCTGTAAAAATATTGAATATCAAATAAGAAGTGGTTACAAGTGCTGGCTAGAGAAATTATTGCGAAAAAAGCGATGGAATCTGTCCTAAAACTCAATGACACCATGACCCAGAACGTTGCATATGAAGCACTTAATGCAGGAATTGAACCTGAGTATGTTATCAAAAATGGTTACTACGCTGCTATCATTAAACTAAAGGAAATGTTTGATGAAGGGAAAATATTCCTGCCTCACATAATTGCAGCTTCGGATGCAATGGATGCCGGTATCAAAGTTTTAATGCCATCGAAATATGAAAGAACTCATAGAATAAAATCAAAAGGAACCATACTTATTGGCACAATAGAAGGGGATATCCACTCCATTGGCAAAGAAATTATTGCAACATCACTTCATATCAACGGCTATAATGTTATCGATCTTGGTGTAGATGTGCCTGTGGAAACTTTTGTTGAACAAGCAATGCAGATATGTCCCGATGTCATAGCTACGTCTGCCCTGATGACGATTACAATGATAAACCAGATGATGCTCGAAAAGGAACTAAATGAAGCTGGTATTCGAGATACTGTAAAGACCATGGTTGGTGGAGCCCCAGTAACTGCTGAATGGGCCATGAAAATTGGTGCTGACATATATGGTTCTGATGCTAAGGACGTCGTAAACAAACTAAATGCTATTTTAAAACATGAAACAAAGATAAAGAGTATTCGAAAAGAAAGAAAAATGTTGGAGAAACTTTGTTATTGATCTGACAAATGAACTGAATATATCGTCTTTTACATATAAGTTTGGATATACTTGTTTCTAATCAATTTGCAAAAAAGATTGCAATAACATCATAATCTTAAAAAATGGTTCAGAAAGCTGAATACAGAACGTGGAAAAGTAAAGCGTTTTTTGGGGAGAGATATTGTAGGGAATGCAGAGAGGGAATCTGCCCACGTTCTGTTCATTTAAATCCGTTTTTGATTCAGCGTTCCGATAAAGCATACCGTACCACCAATTGTTCTGCAGACACTGAACCTTCAGATTCTGTGACTACAATTCTAAATATTAAAATATACTATATAAACATATCTACACTTTGATATATTATGAGACTCATCATTATGAGAGAAAGGGTTTGGAGAGAGGCAATTGATCACGAAATAAAAAACTAAACTTTTTAACCCATACCAATAATATTGATTTAAATGGAAGATAATAAATTTAATCGACATCGATATTAAGGGAATAAATGGGCTGGGTGTTGGAAATTAAAAAGAATATATTAATTTCATGTGTCAGTAAGAAACTAGACAATAAGGCAAAAGCAAAAAATTTGTATGTAAGTACCCTTTTCAAATACAATTTGCAGTATGCTAAATCCATCTCTGCAGACAGGATATTTATTTTGTCTGCAAAGTATGGTCTTTTGGATTTGGAAGAAGAGATTGAGCCTTATGAACAGACTTTGAATAAAATGAGGTCACAAGAAGTCAAAACGTGGGCAAAACAGGTTCTTTCTGATCTAGGAAAGATTACGGACATAAAAAACGATAAATTTGTTTTTCTTGCAGGCGATAAGTACAGAAAATTTTTGCTACCCCATATACCCAACTATGAGATCCCATTGCAAGGTATGAGAATTGGCGAACAATTACAGTATTTAAAAGAGCATGTCAACAATAAATGAGAAATGTGACAAACTTCATCAGTGGTTTGATAAGCTTGAAAGAATGAATTTTCCTTTTGATGAAAGTAAAATCCCGAAAAATGGAATTTATATCCTGTTTCAAAAAGGCGAACATGGACATGAAAATGATAGAATTGTTCGTGTTGGCACACATACAGGAGAAAACCAGTTAAGGTCAAGGCTCAGACAACACTTTATCAATGAGAAAAAAGATCGAAGTATTTTTCGCAAGAATATTGGAAGAGCATTCTTGAACATGGAGAATAATCCTTTCCTTAAGCAATGGGAACTTGATCTTACAACAAAAGCTGCAAAAGAAAAATATTCACATCTTGTTGATTTTAACATGCAGGCTACTGTGGAGAAAAAAGTTAGCAAATATATTCAAAATAATTTTTCATTTGTTGTTTTTGAAGTCACAGAAAAGGAAAAAAGGCTTAATTTGGAATCAAAACTAATATCAACTGTTTCACTTTGTAGTAAATGCAATTCCTCAACAAATTGGTTTGGCAACTATTCCCCAAAAAAGAAAATAAGAGAAAGTGGACTTTGGCTTGTGAATAATTTATATAAAGAAATACTTTCTGATAAAGATATGGAGCAACTGAAAAGTATTATTTTCCAACCCATATAATGTATATTTTTGAGAATATAACTAGAGATGAAGTGGATTCAGTGGACTCCATTAAGAATCAAAATAAGCCCTTTCACAACCCGTCAACAAAAGCCCCGATCCTCTCCAGAGCTTTCTCGATCTCCTCTCTGGAAGTTGCATAGGAACATCTGAGGAAACCTGTGCCAGCTTCACCGAATACATCGCCAGGGATTGTGACGACCTTCTGTTCATTCAGGAGACGTTCTGCAAACTGGTCAGAAGTTAAGCCTGTGTTCTTGACAGAAGGGAAAGCGTAGAATGCGCCTTTTGGCTCAAAGCAGTCAAGTCCGATCTTTTTCAGACCGCTTACGATGAGGTGACGGCGACGGTCATAATCACGAACCATGCGGTTCATTTCATCTGTGCCGTTCCTGAGGGCTTCGATGGCTCCTATCTGCGCAGTGATGGGAGCACAGAGAATTGAATACTGGTGTATCAACATCATGGCACTGATGATCTCAGGAGAGCTCATTGCATATGCCATCCTGAAGCCAGTCATTGCGTATGCTTTGGAAAAACCATTCAACAAAATGGTCCTGTCACGCATACCTTCAAGGGAAGAAAAACAAGTGTGTCCACCGTTGTATGTCAGGCAGTCATAGACCTCATCGGATATGACCATTATGTCATGTTCGCAGACAACATCCGCGATGGCCTCAAGGTCTTTCCTACCCATAGTAGCGCCGGTTGGATTATTAGGATAATTGATAATAACGGCCTTGGTCTTGTTTGTGATAGCAGATTCAAGCTCCTCGGCAGTCAGTTTGAAATTGTTCTCCAGCTTCGTTGAAACAATTACAGGCACACCGCCTGCGAACATCACAGAAGGCACATAGGCCACATATGAAGGCTGGACAACAATAATCTCATCACCTGGGTTAGTGATGGCACGGATTGCAACATCAAGAGCTTCACTAACACCTGAAGTTACCAGAATTTCAGAAGTAGGATCATAATCAACGCCGTACTTTGTGGAAAAATGTTCTGAAAGCTCTTCTCTTAGTTCAATGAGACCATAATTTGAAGTATATGAGGTTTCACCGCATTCTAAAGAATGGATACACGCTTCCCTTATATGCCATGGAGTAACATAATCGGGTTCACCTACACCAAGAGAGACCACATCATCTATCTCGGATGCAAGATCAAAATAGCGGCGTATGCCCGACGGGGGGACCTTGCCCATGACGTCAGCCACAAATTCTGAAGGATTGCATGTTTTTCTCATATATTATACATCCTGCACAATAGGATTCCAAAATCAGGGAGTCACCAGTAAACGCGTAACGTGATCCTGTTCATAAAGGATAACACCATCCTCTTTGTAGGTCTTCAAGACAAAATGAGTTGTTGTATGCTGAACCTGTTCAAGAGTGGAGATCTTCTCAGCTACAAAGAAAGCCACTTCTTTCATTGACTTTCCGGATACAGTAAGTGAGATATCATACTGCCCTGAGAGAAGTCTTACAGAGCGCACTTCAGGGAACTTATACAGGCGTTCAACAAGGTCCTGGTATCCAAGTTTTCTCTCAAGGGTCACTTGCAACTCGATGATCGCATAGACATATTCATCACCTGCCATATCCCAATCAATGACAGTTTTGTACTTACGGATGACACCAGCGTCTTCAAGCTCAGTTATCTTTTTGCTGACCTCATCAGCAGCAAGTCCTGTCATAGTCGCAATTTTTTCGTGACTTGTCCGTGCATCCTCTTCAAGGCATTCCAGAATATGACGAGTTTTATCATCCATATATAGCAACCCCATAATACCAGACGATCAAATTAAAAAATAAAAAAAAGATGCTCGATCATTCGAGCAATACTGCGTTCACTACACCATCCTGACCCGGACGGCTTGTAATCTTTGCACTACCAAGAGATGTTGTGATTACAGAACCCTTAGTAAGGATGTTACGCCTAATGTAGTGCCCATTTGCAGCATTTCCGGTTACATTCTCAATGCTTGCTGTCTGAGTCTTACCCTGTGAATCGGTCACGTTTGCAACATTGCACTGGAGAAGTCTTACTTTCCTGTTTCCGCCTCTGGTTGCAACGTTCTTCCTCTTTGTCTCGTGAACATGTGTATCAGCTGATTCACGACCAAGCTCGAATTTCCTCTTACCGCGAGCGGTCTTGACCTTAGCACCTGTGTACTTCCTTCTAGATCTACCTTGCCATTTCATGATATATCCTCTTATGATTATTATGTAATTGTGAGTAAATTAATATTAGTAATTCTGTTTAAATCTGGTATGATTTATGGACGTTCCATTAATAATAAGATGCTATATGAACTTAACGAGTGATTTCATATGGAATTCCAGTACAAAATGGAAAGCAACACAAATATAATTTGCCACATCAATGATTAAATCGGATAGACAATTCATAAATAACCCAAACCCTTATAGAGAGCTATGCTTCGCGTAACATTTCTTGGAACTGGAGGATCCCTGCCAACACCTGAACGCAATCCATCGGCTATCATGATAAACCGTGAAGGTGAGCTGATGCTTTTTGATTGTGGAGAGGGAACCCAACAACAGATGATGCGTGCAAAGACAGGAATGAAAGCATTGTCCTCCATATTCATAACACATTTCCATGCAGACCACATACTTGGAATTCCCGGGCTCATACAGACAATGTCATTCCACGGAAGAACCGAACCTTTGAAAATATACGGACCTCACGGGATACATGAATTTGCCAGGATACTCAGCGCCCTTGGATACTATAAGTTACGCTTTGAAATAGATGCCATAGACCTTGAACCAGGCGATGTGATCAAAAGAGATGATTACTCCATTATGGCCATAAAAACGGAACACAGCATACCAAGCATTGGTTATGCACTCATAGAGAACGAGCGGACAGGAAAGTTCAATCGCCAGAAAGCGATCAATCTCGGTGTCCCACCAGGTCCGCTCTTTTCAAGACTCCACAAAGGAGAATCTGTAGAAGTCGATGGAAAAATGATACACTCTAAAGATGTAGTTGGGGAAAGCCGCCCAGGAAGGAAAATTATATACAGCGGTGATACACGACCCTGCAAAGCCATACTGGAAGCAAGCCGGGATGCAGATCTTTTGATACATGAATCCACACTTACAAAAGAGCAGCAAGACTGGGCCATTGAATCCATGCACTCTACTGCAGAAGAAGCTGCTACCCTTGCAAAAGAAGCAAATGTCCTGAAACTCGTACTTACGCACATCAGTTCCAGATACTCAGACGATACCACACTGCTGCATGAAGAAGCTAAAACAATATACGGCAATGTGATAGTCGCCGAGGACCTAATGGAAATTGACATACCGTATATGGACAAAAAAAGGAAAAAAGCGAAATAAGAAATAAAGATTAAAGGAAAGTCCAGTCAAGCCTTTGATTATCGGCATCGTAGAGGGAAACTTCCATTTTCATTTCTTCAAGCTCATATGGAAGTGGTTTTACACCAATGTAGAGAATGTCCCCAGGACCATAGGCGAAACCTTCTGCCTTGACCTTTCCGAAATAGACACGCCCACCAGATTCGACCTCCTGGACAACCACTCCTTTCCACATAAGTGTGTCAATCACATTAACGACAACGCACTCAAATCTGTCAGACTCATTTACCTCAGACATATTCCACCGATATATTTGCCAGGTTTAAAAAGATATCCTTAAATGTACATCCTATCAGAATTTGAAGGCATTGGAATATTCTTCAGTTTCTTGACGGAAGCAAGCAGATCGTCCTGGGTTACACTATCCCTGTCCTCTATGATAACATTATGAAGTGCAGTTTTAAGCACCTTGCCTACAAGATCCCTTCCGGAGAGTCCTTCTGTCATCTTTGCAACTACCTTAAGATCCACATCTTTTGCGGGAATCGGGAAAGTCTGTATATTTAGCTCAAGAATAGTAAGGCGTTCTTTTTCATCCGGCAGTGTGAACTCGATCTCTTCTTCGAACCTGCTTCTTACAGCAGGATCTATCGTATCAGTACGATTTGTGGCCCCAATCGTACATACCCCGGGACGTTCCACAATACCATCCATTTCCGTGAGAAGTGCATTTACTATTTCTGCAACATCCCCACGCAGTTCCTGATGCCTCCGGTCAAGAGCAATGGCATCCAGCTCATCAATAAAAAGAATACATGGCGCCATCTCCTGTGCCCGCTCATATAACTGATGTATCTGTCTGGCACCCTCACCTACAAACTCACCAATGAGTTCTGTAGCTTTCACAGGAATAATAGGCACATGAGCTTTGTTTGCCAATGCTTTTGCAAGCATTGTCTTGCCAGTGCCTGATGGGCCAAAAAACAGGACATTTCTGGGAGCCCACTTACCAAATTTATCAGGTGCTTCAAGAAAACGCTCTATTAACTTACATTTTTTTCGTGCATTTTGCTGCCCAATGACATCATCAAAAGTCACATCACTTCTAAAATCAATTGTAGGAATACTACCAACAGCGGCATCCCTGACTATTATATGGGTATTCTGTCCAATCACGGAACCTGGTGGCTCAACATCGGCAACCTTATATGCAAAATCAGGATACATGCGCCGGTCAAAAAGATAATCACCCTTATGAGCCCTGTAACCCTTCCATTGCTCCCTTGCATAATGTTCAAAAACCCCGGGGTCAGATATCTCAGGATACTCATCAAGGACACTGGCCATTGGATAACCTGCCGGCTCCATTACGAGGAATTCTGCAGTACATTCTGCGGGTTCTGTCGTTGCTTCTCTGCTAGATTTCGAGCTGGTTTTTTGGGCTGTACGTACTATGAATATCATCTCTTTTTTCTTCTAATACATAAATGAATTATGGAAACTATTAAAGGTAACCCTTAAAGGTTTCGGAGTCGGGAACATATTTACCCTGAAAACATACAAACGAATAATAAATATACTAATTAAAACAATATATATCACAAGATGAAAACTGAGCATAAAATAAAAAATATGAAAATACCAAGAATCGCCAATACAGTGTTTCTTTTAATTGTCTGTATATTGGGATTTGTGCTACTGGCACCTTTCATAATCACTAAAAATACAAATTTTATAACGATCAGCTCAGCTTTGATAGTATTCACATTCATCACCATAATCTATGCAAGTACCCATATCGAAAAAAAGAACAAGGAACTTGAAACAAAGATAACTGAGCTGGATGATAAAAGGGAAGAACTTGAATACCTTGTGAAACGCAACACAAAGATAGAGACAATCATATCTTCACTCATATCAATGTTCATTGCACCAAAGGATGTCGATGGGACCATAAATGAAACATTAGAAAAAGCCGCCACACTTTGCAACTCGGAAAAAAGTTCCCTGATACTATTCAAAAATAATAGTAACCCATACATACCCTATCAATGGAAAAAATATCAGGATCAGAAAAGTATTTTTGAAAGCATGACTTTTTCGAATTTCCCATGGCTCGAGGAAAAGCTGAAGAAAAAACAAATGATATTTATATCCAAAGACGTTAAACTTTTAGATATTGCAAATCGTGAAAGGAATATTATAATATCAAGTGGAGTACACTCCCTAATTGCAATACCTGTGGAATCAGATGGTGAAGCTATTGGTTTTATCAGTTTAGAAAATAACACCGTAATTGATACCTGTTTCCAGGAATATTCTTCGACACTGAAAGTGGTATCAGAACTTGTAAGCATGGCATTAAGCCATAGGTCCTTCCTTAAAGACATAGCTCTTTTCAAGAATCTTATAAACAAATCTAATGACTTTATTTTCATTATTGACATGGAAAATATCAGCATTGTAGATGTAAATGAAACAGCATGCCAGAATCTTGGATATAGCAGAGAAGAAGTCATCGGAATGGAAGAGCACGGCATCTATGAATTATTTAATGATAATTTATGGGAAAATGATCTTCGAAACATGTTTGGTAACAGCTACCTTGCACCAAGTAAAATACTGACAAGAAAAGATGGAAGCACTTTATGTGTCGAAATAAATGTTACATTTTCCACTTTGAACCAGTATGATTATGCCCTTGTGGTAGTACGTGATACCACAATTCGCAGAGATATGGAAAGTGTACTCGCAAAGACAAAAGAAGTAATGGAACTTGCACTTGAAGGTGCAAACCTTGGTACATGGGACTGGAACCTCAAGACTAATGAGGTAATGTATGATGAAAGATGGGCTGAAATGATCGGGTACGAATTAACAGATATCGAGGGAAACATCGAAGCCTGGAAAAAACTAACTCACCCGGATGACCTCAAAGCAATAAATGATAATATCAATATGCACCTGGAAGGAAAAACATCTTTCTTTGAATCAGAATTCAGAGTGAAAAACAGCAGAGGAAAATGGCAGTGGACACTTGCAAGAGGCAAGTTGACAGAATGGGACAAAAATAATGAACCATTCAGATTCACAGGAACAACAATGGATCTTGATGAGAGAAAAAGAGTTGAAGAAGAACTTCTCAGTTCAAATGAGCTAAAAGATCTGTTCACTGACATAATGCGCCATGACCTCCTCAATCCAGCAGGAAACATCAAAGGATACTTAGAATTACTTTCCGAAATGGAAGAGGAACCCACAAAAGCTAAATTCATCATGACCATGCAAAAGAGCACTGATAAGCTAATAGACATGATAGAAACAGCTGCTCAATTTGCCAAATTAGAAGCATTGGATGAACTTGATCTTATGAGAATGGACATTAAAACGATTCTGGAAAGTGTAATAGAACAATTCGACCAGCATCTGATGGAAAAGAAGATGACCGTTGACCTAAAAGTAAAAGACAGCTGCCCTGCAATGCTTAATCCAATTGTTGAAGAGATCTTTACGAATTTCATATCAAATGCCATAAAGTACAGCCCCGAAAATACAAGAATAATCGTTGATGTGATCGACTCCAATTATGAATGGAAAGTAACTGTAACTGATTTTGGAGAAGGCATAGCAGACACAGCAAAACCACTCGTATTTGACCGTTTCAAAAGAGTCAATAAGACAGGAGTAAAAGGCAGTGGTCTGGGCCTTGCCATTGTCAAGAAAATCGCGGGACTTCTGGACGGGACAGTTGGTATTGAAGATAATCCGGAAGGACAAGGCAGTGTGTTCTGGGCGAAGTTTAACAAATGTTAAAATTATCTTTTGATTAAATCAATAGAAACACTCCACGTTGCCACCCTCCCATTAACTTTAAGGATAATAGCCCTTATCAGAAACATTTGACATTAATTCTGATGAGGAAATAAAATGGAACTAGATGAGATCGTTATTACAAGAGCTATAGTTGATGAATTTTCAAAGGTTTTTCTTGATTATACTGATGTGGATGTAGCACTTGTAGGCGGAGGGCCTGCAAACCTGGTTGCTGCTAAGTACCTTGGTGAGGCAGGACTTAAAACTGTTCTTTTTGAGAAGAAACTCTCTATCGGAGGAGGAATGTGGGGAGGGGGAATGATGTTCCCTCGCATAGTAGTCCAGGAAGATGCAAAACATATCCTTGATGATTTTGACATTGATTACCATGAGTATGAAAAAGGGTACTATGTAGCAAGTTCTGTAGAATCCGTTGCAAAATTGATATGTGGCGCAACCGGTGCAGGCGTAGAGATATTCAATCTAATTGATGTAGAAGATGTGATGATACGTGAGAAGGATACTGTTTGTGGACTTGTGATCAACTGGGGACCGGTTTCCATGGCACGCCTTCACGTAGATCCACTTGCAGTACGCGCAAAGGTTGTAATTGACGGAACCGGACATGATGCAGGTATTTGCAGCACTGTGCAGCGAAAAGTACCAGGCGCAGAATTTGGTGAACTTGGTGTTGTCGGGGAAAAACCCATGTGGGCAGATGTAGGAGAGCGTATGCTGATGGAAACTACTAAAGAAGTGTATCCTGGCCTCATAGTCACAGGAATGGCAGCTAATGCTGTTGCTGGTGCACCCAGAATGGGACCTGTATTTGGCGGAATGATGTTGTCTGGGAAAAAAGCTGCTGAAATTGCAATTAAAAAACTGAAAGACCAGGGCAGCATATAAAGTAAAACACTGCGAAGGTGCTGTTCAAAGAGATTTCAAAGGAAAAGATTTATCTAAGAAACGGACATCTATAGGGTGCTTTCAAGGAAAGCACCTACTTCGAGCCGGGGTAGGGTAGCGGTTATCCTGTAGCCCTGTGGAGGCTACGATTCGAGTTCGATTCTCGATCCCGGCCCCATATCAACTTTTTAAAATCATTATTTTCATTAAAAATTTGATTTTTTGTAGAAATCATAATTATCCAGTTAATAGTTCTAATTTTATCCCTACGCCAGAACATGTAATGTCATTTTCGGGAGTGTTGCAATTGGAAATTATGGATTTTCCTGGTCTGTAACGATTGCGCATATACCATGCAAAAGTATCCCCGTTTTGAAAATCATGCCACTTAGATGAGTGTTTATTGATACACCGTTTTCAGCAACTTATCCAATAGTACCGTGTTACTTTCAAAAGGTCATATTGCTTTTTCAAAGAAGGAATACTCTAAAATCAAGAAAAAGCACAAACAAATATCTACGATTACCTGTCATCACACAGCAAAGCTGTCTTCCTGCATTGCAGAATTACAGCTATAAAAGTTAACCCATTCCCACAATCAGCAAGGGGTGGTACATCCTTGCATGAACATCTGATATGCCAGATAGCAAACTTTTGTACGCACTACTGATATATAACTTTTTATAATTTATACACGAGTGTTCATTGTTGACACTTAATCTAAAAAATTCAAAACTCGTGTAGTTTTAACTGTCTGCGCTGGCATATATTTTCACCAGGAATCTCCACAGGATAAGCAGACGTAAGACAGCCAAGACACAAATCGTCCCGATCAATTCCAATTGCTTCTACCAGACCATCCACACTCAGGTAGCCTAATGAATCTGCATTGATCACGGCCTCAACTCCAGGTATGGTTTTATGGGCTGCTATAAGCTCATCCCTTGAAGCCATATCAATACCCAGATAGCATGGTGCCACTATAGGAGGACTTCCTATACGAGCATGCACTTCCTTAGCACCCGCATTGCGGACCATGTCGATGATTCGACGGGAAGTAGTTCCCCTTACAATACTATCATCAACAAGAATCACTTTTTTACCCTTGATATTCTCATCGATAGTATTCATCTTAAGACGCACAGCCGTTTCACGCATAGCCTGTCCAGGAAGAATGAAAGTACGTCCAATATAACGATTCTTCATGAGACTTTCTTCATAATCGATCTCTGACTCCCGGGAAAACCCAATTGCGGACGTAATTCCGGAATCGGGCACCGGAGATACCATATCAGCATCAACAGGATGTTCACGAGCCAGTTGTTCTCCAATCCTTTCACGGACCCTGTAAACAAGTTGCCCATCGATTATAGAATCAGGACGTGCAAAATAAACATATTCAAAGACACAATGAGCGCAGTATTTCCCATCAGAGAGTTGATAGGACTCGACCTCACCATCCCGGAAGATGATAAGTTCACCAGGTTTAACATCCCTTACAAGTTCACCATTAAGTGTGTCAATTGCCACACTCTCTGAAGCAACGACATAACCAGAATCAATAGTACCGAAACACAATGGTTTGATCCCAAGGGGATCCCTTACAGCCATGAGAAGGTCATCGATCATGATAGAAAGAGAATAAGAACCATTGAGCTGCTTCATCACATTACCCATAGCCTCAACGGGGTCGTGTTTAAGAAGTTCTTTCACCAAAAGATGAGCGATCACTTCAGTATCAGAATTTGCAACAAAAACGTGACCTTCGCCCTCAAGCTGCGAACGCAGATCCGAGCCATTGACCAGATTACCATTGTGTGCAAGTGCAACACTTCCACTTTTATAATTAACGATAAATGGCTGACAATTTTCTATACGAGAGTCACCAGAAGTAGAATAACGCACATGACCTATACCCACATCACCTTTGAGAATAACAAGATCATCTTTGTTAAATATCTCAGGTACAAGGCCCATGCCTTTTAGCGTCTCAGGATATTTACCATTATGAACAGCGATACCCGCAGATTCCTGACCACGATGCTGAAGAGCATACAACGCATAATATATACGAAGTGCGGAAGGGACTGGATTTGATTCCGGCTTGAACTGTACAATCCCTACGACACCGCATTCTTCGCGCATTTATATTCCTAGTCTAAAAAGACTTAGTATTTGCACTTTGCTTGCCATTTATAACTTCTCATGCGAGAGGTCTTTCCAAAGCCGCATGAAGTGCACTGTTTTGTATGAATATTAACTGAAACACTACCACAGCGCCTGCATTTTACATGCGTGCGCTTTTGTCTCTTACCCATTGAGGGAGTACCTTTTGACATTTATAATCACCTTTTGATTTGAAATTAGTTAATTAATTGATTAGTTGTAGCCAATATAATAATAGCTCAGAGTTTACCCATGATATGGCTAGTAGTTATTAAAGATTACGTTTGTCTCATGGAGAAACATAAACTACGTTGTCACCTCTGATAACAACACTACCCAGTTTCCTCACAATTTCTCCTTCTTTAAGCTCTTCCGCATCGTCCAGTACAAGGTTCATGTGAACATCATAACCCTGGAGTTTTCCACGGAATTCTCTTGCGCCCTTTAGTCTCACAATTACAGGTGTGTTCAAAGCATCGTTCAATATATCAAGAGGTCTGTTTCCCATTTTAGTCGCCCTCGGCTAAATAAATTCGAATAATTATACGCGAGTAATAAATTGTAAATTTGTTTATTTACTTATACATATTGCGATGCACCAATGTTGCATATTCAGTATATATAACTATCGCAGAAGCCAGCTTTGAAGCAGATAAAGTTAGCATTATCGCAAAGATATATAGGCCCCGTTAACCAACTAATATATAAGCAACAACACATTTAAGAGCTCCGTCACACGGCAGCAGCGCATAAGGAGAATATAATGAGTAAAATACCAGTCATACTGACCATAGCAGGTTCTGATTCTGGTGGAGGAGCAGGAATTGAAGCAGACATCAAAACAATAGCTTCACTTGGACTCCATACAACATGTGCCATCACATCAGTCACGTCACAAAATACTACCGGAGTCCTGAGTGCATATGATATCCCTTGTGAAGTCATACGTAACCAGATCGATGCCGTTTGTGAGGATATGGACATCACATGGGCTAAGTCAGGCATGCTCTCATCTTCGGACATAATATCAACCGTTGCAGAAATGGTGACAAAATATGACCTGAAGCTGGTGGTTGATCCGGTCATGGCAGCAGAGGCTGGTGGGAATCTCCTTCGAAAAAATGCCATAGAGACCTTAAAACAAAAACTTTTACCCATGAGTGAAGTGGTAACACCAAACATCAATGAAGCAAACATCCTTTCAGGAATTCAGATTACAAATATCGAGGAAGCAAAAGAAGCTGCCCGGCTTATCAGTCAGACAGGCGTTAAAATAGTCATTGTAACTGGTGGACACCTTGATGCTTCAGACATAATATACGATTCTGAAACTGACACCTACACCATAATACCCGGAAATTTTGTCAAAGGCGGAACCCACGGATCAGGATGTACTTATTCTTCAGCGATTGCAGCAGCACTTGCGCAGGGATACAAAATAGACGAAGCTGCAAAAATAGCAAAGGACTTCGTCGTAGAGGCCATTAAAGGAAGCGTGCCTGTGGGAAGTGGTGTAGGACCTGTTAATCAGTTATCTCATGTACTGAAAAACTCCGAAAGATATACAGTATTACAGGATTTGAAAAGGGGAGTGGAATTGCTCAGCCGATCAAAATACTTTGGAGAACTTATCCCCGAAGTAGGATGCAATATAGCAATGGCACTGCCATCTGCAGCATCGACTCCGGAAGTAGCTGCAGTCACAGGCAGGATCGTCAAACTTAAAGGAGAATCAAAGCTTGTCGGGGAGATCGACTTCGGCGCAAGCAGCCATGTTGCCCGCATAATACTGACTGCAATGAAGCATGCCCCAACATCAAGAGCTTCCATGAACATCAGATACTCCCAGCTGCTTCTGTATATATGCAGGGAACTGAATCTTACCGTAGCATCATTTTCCAGAGAAGATGAACCTGAAGACACACACACAATGGACTGGGGAACATCATACGCCATCGATAAGTATGGAGCTGTGCCCGACATCATATACGATAAAGGTGGCATCGGAAAGGAAGCCATGATCAGAATAATGGGAAACTGTGCCACAGAAGTTGCAAGCACTGCTGTGAAAATAGCTGAACTCCATACATCCCTGAAAGACCAGAACTAAAGGATATCAGCGACTTAATTTACATATTCATTTTTGACAATAGTAACAGAAAGCGGGCCCCAGGAGAGTGGAAATAAAATGGAATCAGAAATATTCAAGGAACTTTACCTTTCAAAAGAGATAAGAAAAAGCATAAAAGAGATGGGGTTCAGGGAGCCCACTGAGATACAGGAAAAATCCATCCCCCCAATACTTGAAGGAAAGGACATTATAGGCCAGGCACAGACCGGAACCGGCAAGACCGCAGCATTTGGGATCCCGTTGATGGAACTTCTTGAGCAGAGTAACAAAAATACCCAGGCAATGGTAGTGTGCCCAACAAGGGAACTAGCAAATCAAGTATCAGAAGAACTCAGAAAACTCGCAAAATATATCCCGCAACTCAAAGTATTGCCCATATACGGAGGACTTTCGGTTGATTCCCAGATTAATGCACTTAAGACAGGAGCCCAGATCATAGTAGGAACACCAGGGAGGATAATAGACCATCTTGAAAGGCAAACGATGCCTACTGATGATATTGGTATTGTCATACTTGACGAAGCTGATGAGATGTTGAATATGGGATTCAGGGAAGACATAGAAGAAATACTGGAAAGCATCCCATCCGGCAGGCAAACATTACTCTTTTCAGCAACGATGCCAAAACCCATACTCGATCTGACAGAGCAATATCAGAAGGATCCTGTACACATAAAGGTAGTTCATAAAAAACTTACCGTACCCCAGGTAAAGCAATATTACTTTGAAATAAAGGATAATGCAAAACCAGAAGCTTTGAAAAGGCTTATAGAAGCTGAAAATATCAAGTCAGCACTCGTCTTTTGTAATGCAAAAAAGGAAGTTGACAAATTGGTCATTAAACTGCGTTCCAAGGGATATCCTGCCGAGGCACTTCACGGCGATATAAAGCAAAATAAAAGAGAACAGAGGATGGACAGGTTCAAGAATGAAGACATTGGTATCCTGATAGCGACCGATGTAGCTGCCAGAGGCATAGATGTCGATAACATAGAAGTTGTTTTCAATTACGATCTTCCCCAGGGACTTGAAACATATGTCCACAGGATAGGCAGAACTGCAAGAGCAGGTAGACCGGGACTTGCCTATACTTTTGCTTCAAGCAGGGATCATGGGAAACTGAAGGACATAATGCGTATCACAAATACTGAAATCATTAAAAGGGAGCTGCCAAGCCACAGAGACATAGAAAGGATTAAAGAGAATCGGATCGCTGATGACATCAGGATGCACATCAAACGAGGACATCTGGACAAATATGATGATTTTGTTTCAAATATCGCAGGCGATGATATGAACTATCGCCAAATTGCAGCGGCACTTGCAAAGATAATACTTAAGGATGAAAAATAAAGACAGAGGAAAATAAATGAAAGATTTTGTGATAATTGGACATAAAGCATTAACAACCGCTGACTTTTCACTTAACGACCTGCCCGGCTCCGCCGGAAGAATGGATATTCTATGCAGATGCGTCAATTCCGCACTTTTCCTTTCACATGGAATGAGACGTGATATTAATGTCCACCTGGTACTCCTTGGAGAACCAGATCCGGGAAAAGTAATAAGGTTCAACGGAGAGAAGTTAAAGTACCTCAATCCCGATGAAAGAAGTAGTGGTTCCCTAATAAAGAAAGCACTTGAAAGAGATGCAATCAAATATGAAACACAATCCACCCCGGGCGTATGGATACGTCGCGCAGGACTTGAAGAACTTCTTATGGAATTCAAAGATGCGGACAGAGACATATATTACCTGAGAGAGGATGGACAGGACATCAGAGAATACAATGATCTAAATAGCGATGCCGTATTCGTCCTGGGAGACCACATGGGAGTTACAGAAGAGGAAGAAGAGATTATTGCCAGACTGGCAAAACAAACGCTTAATATAGGGCCTATTTCACTCCATTCAGACCACTGCATGATAATAATCCACAATGAACTGGACAGGAAACAAGCATAACTAAAAAAAGGTTATATTATATAGTAACCATCTGGTCCCAATCATCCTGACAAAGCCCTTATAGAGAAAACACAGATAAAAGTGATCCAATGAGCATACTTGAAACCGCTAAGAAGATAATCAACGAAGGACCCATTTGCGACCATTGCATGGGAAGACAATTCGCTAAATTATCCACAGGCCTTACCAACGTAGAAAGAGGACAGGCCATCAAATTGAGCCTGGCAATGGAAGGAGATGCTTCATTTAAAGATACTGGTGATGATTCTTTACTTGAAGAACTGTCTAAGAGCAGCACCTATGCAAGAAAGAGCCTGAAAATCGAAGGTGAAGACGAGAAATGCTGGGTATGCATGGGCATTTTTGACAAACTAGACCTATGGGCAGACAGAGCAATTGAAAGCATCGGAGATATAGAATATTCCACGTTCCTGATGGGAACAAAGGTAAGTGGCCTGGTCGGGGAGAATGAAGAGATCCTTTGGAGTGAATGCGGAATCAAGCAGGCTGAGCAATTCAAGACTGAGATGAACCGTGAGGTAGGTAAGCTCATATCCGCACGCACGGAAAAAGAGGTTGAGTTCGAAAGGCCAGACGTTGTGGTTACAATGGATATTGCCGAGGAATCAACCAGCATCCGCGTAAAATCAGTCTATATACAGGGCAGGTACAGAAAACTCGTAAGAGGGATACCCCAGACAAGATGGCCATGCAGAGGCTGTGGCGGTAGAGGCTGTGAGCAATGCAACAACACAGGAAAACAATACCCTGAGTCCGTAGACGAGCTTATCGCTGAAGAAGTGATCAAGGCAACGAAAGGAACAGATACTAAATTCCACGGCGCAGGACGTGAGGACATCGATGCCCTTATGCTTGGAACAGGAAGACCTTTCGTTGTAGAGGCACTAAACCCGGTTATCCGCAGCATAGATGTATGGGAACTGGAAAAGAAGATCAATGAGTTCGCCGATGGTAAGGTGGAAGTAGAAGGACTAAAAATAGTGGAGAAAGGTGTAATTGAGAATCTAAAGTCTTCAAAGGCGGATAAAGTTTATAACCTTAAAGTTACATTCAAAGAGCCTGTTTCCACGGACAAACTTGCAGATGCTATAAACTCCCTTATTGGAGTACAAATACATCAAAGGACTCCACAGCGAGTATCCCACAGAAGAGCAGATCTTGTCCGAAAACGATATGTCCATAACATGCAGCTCATAGAGAAGACAGATGAGTATGCCATTATAGAAGTACACTGTGATGGTGGCCTGTATGTAAAGGAACTTACGTCAGGAGACGAGGGAAGGACTGTGCCAAGTCTAACGGAAAAGCTGGAAATACAGGCAACAGTAGCTGAACTTAATGTCGTCAAAGTCGACATATAAACATTAGACATCACATTTGAACATTCATAAATTAGACTAATAATTTGATCAATGGAGGAAAATAATTATGGGAACATCACACGGCGAAAAGCACTGCACAAGGTATAAGTTACAGAAAACCACAAGGGAAAGAGGACTTTCACCTATCAGCAAGGCAATTCAGGAATTCGACAACGGACAGATGGTCCACATCGATATCGACCCAAGTGTACAGAAAGGAATGCCAAACGCAAGGTTTCAGGGAAAGACAGGAAAGATCATTGGTCAGCGTGGCCGCGCTTTTCTCTTACAGGTCAGGGACGGAAATGCTACAAAAGAGCTTATATCCCTTCCACAACATCTGAAACCACAGAAATACTAAGTTTGCAGGAATTTCAGGTTTGATACCTGAATTACCTTTCTTTATCGTTAGATATATCTTTATTGCACGTATTTAACGATACAAATACATCTTATTGTCATCCAGGGATGACCTAAACCCCAAATAATGCACAGAGTGTATACCAATGATAGTAAAAGAAGTTCTGAGTGAAGAAATGTTAACCCTGTCTGAAGTGAAGGGTATGTTGCATGAAATAATGGAAGATCGTCTTAAAGGTGAAGATGAACTTGGATATGAACTGCGTAAAGCTATCAATCATGCAGAAATGTTCTCAAAGACAAGCCCTGAAAAAGCAAGGAATCTTGTAAACAAACTTCTTGAGCTTGAAAAAATGAAACCCGAAATAGCCATCAGACTGGCTGACGTAATGCCACAGACAAGAGATGAGCTTAGGTCGCTTTATGCAAAAGAGAGATTCACACTTACAGAAGAAGAACTCGATGAAATGCTAAACCTTGTAGAAGAAGCAATGGATTAGATTTATATTCGATACATCCCTTTTTTAATTTTGATGGAAGTTGCATGAGTAGCAGCAGGTATGCCACAGGAGGAAATATATGACAACTAGGGGAAAGCCACCTGAGAAAGAAGAGTTTGCATGGATATTAGATTATCTCCCATACGGAAGTTCAGATGATAAACGCCCTTCATATCAAAAGAAACCTCTTGTGCAGGCTGTCGGGGAAATTCATTTCGTGTTGATGGAAATTGTACCCAAAGAAGGAAAAGTACCGGATATCCAGTCCAGAGTGTATATCGGAGACGGTGACCGCGACCTTGTCGACCATGTAAAGCACCGCATACCATATCAGGACCTAAGTCATGGTGCTCAACTGGAATTACCCTACATTCTTGAAAAGACCGTAGAACATAATGAAGAACGGTTTGTCAAATTCTTCAATGATGCACACCCAATTACAAACAGGCTACATATGTTAGAGTTACTCCCGGGCATCGGAAAGAAACTTATGTGGGCCATCATAGATGAAAGAAAGAAAGGAGCTTTCAAGAGCCTTGAGGAATTACACGAGAGAGTCGGAGGAGTACACTCCCCGGGGAAAGTTGTTGTCAACAGGATCATAGATGAGCTAAAGGATGACAATATCAAGTACAGACTCTTCACAATACCTCCACGTCGTCAACGTAGCCATTGAAAGGTGTTTATTTCTTGGTTTATGATATTTTAAGAAAATATGGTATCCGTGGTGGATACCATGACCAGCATTTTTTAATAGATGAACGAATCCTTGACAGGATCGTGGATGCTGCTGACATAAAGCCCCATGAGACAATACTTGAGATCGGAGCAGGTATCGGCAACCTGACAGAAAGGCTCATGGAGAAAGCAGGCCACGTAATCGCCATTGAACGAGACCCCGAACTTATTGATGTTCTAATGGATCGTTTTGGAGATATAGACAAACTCACCCTGATCCACGGAGACGTGCTTAAAGTCGAGTTCCCTTCTTTTGATAAAGTGGTCTCAAACTTACCCTATTCAATTTCTTCCGAGATTACTTTCAAGTTGTTCAAACACGATTTTAAGTTAGGGATACTCATGTATCAATACGAGTTTGCACAGAGACTTGTGGCACATGCAAATTCAAAGGATTATAGCCGCCTTTCTGTGAATGCACACTATTTTGCCGATAATTCAATGATCATGAAAATACCACGAGGGGCTTTTTCCCCACCACCGGAAGTCCTTTCTGCAGTGGTTGAGATCAAACCAAGACCTGCAGATTTTGAAGTACTTGACGAAAAGTATTTCCTTGATTTCGTCACTGCAGCTTTCGGCCAGAGGCGTAAAAAGATGAGAAATTCAATCATCCGGAACAAGCAGCTTCTTGGAATTGATGACATGAAAGAATTCATACATGAATTACCGCAGGAACTAATTAATAAAAGACCTGAGAACCTGGAACCTGAGCAATTTGCACAACTTGCTAACATGATGTTCAGGCATAAACAGGAATAACTATTTTTAATCCATGGTTACCATCAAACATCTTAATGCAATTATCGATCTTGCTGATCAGGTATACGAACCTGCCGAAGATTCATACTTACTTGCAGACACTGCCCTTGAGTTTGTAAAAGAGAACATGTGCATTCTGGAAGTTGGTACCGGCAGTGGCTTTGTATCCGCAGTCCTCAAAGCCAACAGGAACATAGAACTTTTGGCAACGGAAATTAGTCCTTTAGCTGCACGCTGCGCAAGATCCAACGACATCGATGTTATCAGGACAGATATGTTCACAGGATTGAAAAGCAAACAACAGTTTGACATTGTGATATTCAATCCCCCGTACCTTCCAACTTCCGAAGAAGAGAAAGTCCCAGGATGGCTGAATTACGCTTTTGACGGAGGCATCGACGGACGCAAGGATATCAAACCCTTCATGGAACAAGTATGTGCTTACCTGAAACCTGAGGGACTTATCTTACTGCTGGTATCCTCTATTACCGGCATTGAAGAAGTTATGCAGGAAATGGAACAGCATGGATTCAATTCATGGATAGAGGCAAGAGAAAAATGTTCCTTTGAAGAACTGGTGGTCATTGTCGGAAAAATTATACGATAATATAAGAGATTTGCCAAAAAAATACTAAAAAAAAGATGGTCATACAAAACCATCTATCAGTTCATTCACCAATTCGGTTTTTGGAGCATTCTTGTAGAGAGGTCCTGAAGCAAGCACATCAAGGTAGTCCTCAAAACTTGGCTTTTCGTTCACATAGAAAACACCCAGAGGAATCTTATCGCCCCATTCAAGCGATTTTTCAAAAGCCCTCACCCGATTATTTAACTCATAGCCAGGATCTTCCATTTCATAAACTCTTTCAGAGTACCACTTAAAAGTATTCAGCTTGTTGAAAGAAACACATGGCTGAAGCACATCAACAAGAGAAAGACCTTTGTGCTCTATGGCTTTTTCGATAAGTTTGGAAAGATGGGAGATATTACCAGCATACCCACGGCTTACAAACGAACAATCCAGTGATATTGCCAGAGACAATGGATTGAGTGGCATGTTGAACACACCATGTGTCTGAACCTTAGTTTTCATACCAATCTCACTTGTGGGTGATGCCTGTCCTTTTGTGAGCCCATATATCTGGTTGTCATGAACTATCATAGTAATATCAGGATTCCTCCGGACAGTATGCAGGAAGTGGTTACCCCCTTCACCATAACAATCCCCATCCCCGGTAACTGCAAGAACGGTCATTTCGTGGTTGGCAATCTTAGCCCCTGTTGCAGGTGGCAATGAACGGCCATGTAGCCCGTTAAATGCATTACATTTCAGATAATGAGGAAGTTTGCTTGACTGACCGATCCCTGAAGCTATGAATACCTCATGAGGCGAACGTCCCAGGTTTACAAGTGCCTGTTTAATGGCTTTAAGGATACCAAAATTACCACATCCAGGACACCATGCAGTTTCAAATTTCCCATAATCTTCTATATTGACCATTCAGATCACTCCTTTTGCTTTAAGAGCAGAAATTATGAACTCCGGACTAAAGGGCTTACCATCATACCTAATTACATTTTCTGTTACACTTATGTCGGCATCTACTTTCAAAAGACGTGAAAACTGCCCGGTAGAATTATTCTCAACACAAACGGTTTTTTTGGCCTTTGCAAGTAATTTTCTGGTGGTTTCAACAGGAATCGGATGTATATGAGTAAAATGAACAAGATTGAAGGACTTCCCCCCACCATTTAGCATATCCACAACCTCTGCAAGGGGACCATATGTAGAACCCCAGCCAACCAGTGTAATAGATGCATCCGGGCTACCGTATATTTTTGCCCCAGGCATCTCCTCCCTGAGCACTTCCAGTTTATTCATGCGTTTATCATTCATCTTTATACGGTTGACAGGATCTTCATTGATGTGTCCAAATTCATCATGTTCGTCGCTGTCAGCGACAACCAGTACGCTTTCCTGTCCGGGAAGAGCACGGGGGGAAATTCCAAGGGGAGTGAACTTGTAACGCTTATATTCTTCCTTCTTCGTCCTTAATTCCTGATCAGATAGAAGATGCCTTTCAACTAGCACTTTTGAAGTATCGAACCTTGGACATGTGAACAGAGAATCTGCCAGATACTGGTCACTCATAACAAAAACAGGTATCTGGTATTTGTCTGCAATGTTAAAAGCTTCCGCAGTGAGATAGAAGCATTCTTCTGGAGTACCTGGTGCAAGAATACATCTTGGGAAGTCCCCTTGAGCAGCATTAAGGGCAAACTGGAGGTCACCTTGCTCGGTCATAGTAGGAAGACCCGTGGCAGGCCCTGGGCGCTGACAGAGAAAAATAACGGCAGGTGTTTCTGTGATACTGGCAAGTCCAAGAGCTTCGGTCATCAGGGAAAAACCACCCCCTGAAGTAGTTGTCATTGAGCGGGCACCTGCAAAAGATGCTCCAAGGACCATATTCAATGCCGCAATTTCGTCTTCAGCCTGCTCAACTACAACGTTGAATTTGTCTGCATTTGCAGCCACATAGGTCATGACACCAGTAGAAGGGGTCATAGGATAAGCTGCAAGGAACTGCACACCGGCTGCAAGGGCACCGAGACCTACTGCCTCATTCCCGTTAACAAGCATCATTCCCTCTTTTTCCCCGGAGTCACTGACTTCAAACTTGCAGCCACCAGGATAATTATCTTTTACGTAATTATAACCTGCACGTGCTGCATCGATATTCTTTTGTATTATTTCCTCACCTTTCTTTTTGAAGGCTGCTTTTAGTATAGATTCAAGGTTCGACAGCTCAAGGCACAGCAGACCAATGACCGCCCCCATAGAAACTGAGTTGGAGTATATTTTATCGCCACAGACATCTTTGGCTATCTTTAGCATTGGAACATGAAATATAGAATCTGCATTTTCTTTGACATCAATTACATCTGAATCAACTACTATTACGCCTTCTTTCAGTTCAGACATGTGCTGAGTGATGGACTCACCATCCAGAGCCAGTAGAATATCTACACTTTCAGTCATTGCAAAAACAGGAGAGTCATTTATGCGTATCTGGAAAATGTTATGCCCCCCCCGTACTCTGGAAAAATAGTACTGTGTTGCAAAAACATGGAACCCGCTTTTTTTCAATGTCTTGGCTAAAGTCATACCGGTGGTTTGCAGCCCCTGACCTGCTGCACCCCCTATTTTCAAATTTAGATCAATGTTCACAATTATCCCCTTTTAGTTTCCGTGAATTAAATAAGATAGGTAACACCCCAAAATGATATTATAAGATATGCCAGTTCACTATACAAATTCAAATCAATGCCTTACTTGTAGCCTACCCGTAAAGACAGAAATAAATGTCCAATCCCCCTCTTGTTTTTTGGACTGAATCTATAAATATTATTCGTAAAGAGGACTCAAATAAAATCGAAATAAAAAACAATCTGACCTTGAAGTAAAGAATCAGAATTCCAAACTAATAAAATCACACAAGCCCATAAGCAGGAAATGGGAATAAATGTATAACTAATGAACAAGAATATATTTATATAATATATTATCATAAATAATATATAAATTTGTGAAAGATAGATAGTCTTCAGGCCTAGCGTGATATAAATGGAAAGAATGCCCACAGGAATAGCGAATCTGGATAAAAAGATCAGCGGTGGTTATCCAAAAGGAAAAGGGATCCTCATTACTGGAGTACCTGGTGCCGGTAAGACTATATTCGGATTACATTTTCTACATAAATCATGCATGGATGGGAAAAAATGCATAATGGTGGCAACCGAAGAAACACCCAGCGATCTTTTAGAACAGGCAGCAATGCTTGGTCTTGGCCTTGAATCCTTCATAGAGAAAGGTCAGCTTCAAATTAAACAAGTTATAGAATATAGAACCAGAGCCATTGCAAGAGAAGCTCATCTGATAGATGATTTCAGTGATACTGAAATACAGATCATAGAAGAAACCCAGCTTGACAGATCAATAAGACCTGACCAGGAAGGATTCAATATTGAAGAAATAGACATTATTGATCTTGTAAGACTTATATCTGAAGATGCTGATGTGGCAGTCATTGATAATATAGGAGTACTGGCTTTTGGACTTGAAGCTAAAGAGTTCAGAGACAAGTTTGATACGATTAATCGTTTGCTTGCACAACAGGAAACTACTACACTATACATAATGGATGAAGCCGCCTATGAGATGACACACAAGATCGCAGATTATTCCACTTACGGAGCTGTCAAATTAATGGTGAAGGAAAACCCATATACCGGCAAGAATGAGCGATTCCTGAGTATACCAAAAATGCGAAGTACGAAGATAACCCTTGACATCAACGTATTTGACATCACATCTGCAGGTATAAGCCTAAAAGGATCGAAGGCTAAATTAATAGAGCTCTAAAATCATCCCGAGATTTATTCACTTTTTTTTAATAACTTTGCAAAAACACACATAGTGTTGGCTTTGGATTTTCTTTAGAAACTCCATGATAGAGCACATTGCCACCATGTATATATAATAAAAATTATAATATACAATTAAATATTAAACAGACCTGCATCGTTCGATCAAAAGCTTATCAAATGAGGTATCAAGGAGTTTTTACCATTATATCATCCACCACTGATTCAAAAATACTCATCGTTGATGATGAAGTAATGAATATAGAATTGCTTAAGGCATATCTTGAAGGAGAATATGCAGTTATTTCAGCCATAAATGGGAATGAGGCGCTTAAACTGGTGGGTGAAGAAAAGCCTGATGTGATTCTTCTTGATGTCATGATGCCTGACATTAATGGCTACCAGGTATGTGAAATTCTCAAGAGAGACCCAGAAACCCAATTCATACCTGTTATTATGGTAACGGCTCTCTCAGGAAGAGATGACTGGATAGCAGGCATAGAGGCAGGAGCTGATGAATTCCTGACAAAACCAGTCAACAAGATGGAACTTTTGACTCGCATAAGCTCATTAATTAAGCTAAAGAACATGCATTATGACCTTCTGGCAGAGAGGGATAAACTCAATTTACAAAATAAGATCAGGTCCGTGCTCACACAAATCATTCCAGTACTCCTGAAAACATTACCTGGTGAACAAAAAAGTATTATTATACACCAGATGATAGATATGGTCGTAGAATCAATAATGGAAAATACAGAAGATGAAGTTATGAGCTATGAAGGCATAGGCGATATTTGCTGCCAGATAATAAATCAGCTTGGAGCAGATTTTAAGTCTGAATTACTGTCAGATGAAAATTCCATTTTCACACTACAGGGAAACGTGTGCCCATGGGGAAAAGAGGAAGCACAGCTAAACCCCATACTTTGTACCCTGTCACGAGGAATATTCTCAAGAATAATAGATATTTATGGACAGGATATGGAAGTTGATGTGCTTGAAACCATGGGAAATGGAGACGAGCAATGTATCTTCCAGCTAAATAAAATAGATTACTGAATCAGATCCAGTATTCTTATTGCAAGATAAGCTGCATTTGCCCCGTTGTCAACACCCACACTTGCAACCGGTACACCCGGAGGCATCTGTGCAGTAGATAGCAAGGCATCAAGACCCATCATCTTTGAGCTTACAGGAACGCCAATTACCGGTATCTTCGTTTTGGAAGCGATCACACCTGGAAGTGCAGCAGAAAGACCTGCTATAGCGATGTATACTTTTGAATCACTCTGTGAGACATATTCATCCAGTTTATCAGGATTACGATGTGCAGATATAACCTGAACATCATAAGAATAGTCTGTGCTATCAAGAACACCCGTCACTCTGTTTGCCACGGCCCTGTCGGACTCAGACCCCATTACTATTGCAATATCAACCATTTTCTACTCCTAAGGAAGATTACCTTCGCCTCTTAACTCTTGCTGACGTTCTATATTCATACGGATAAGTATATCGAACATCTCCTTGACAGCAGAAGCATCAAGGTTCAATTCTATTGCAGCATCAACTGCACGATCCTGTACCACCGTGTTCTGTGAAGGATCATTGATGTTTATCCCTTCTTTTTTCTTGGCTTCCAGTACCTTTGCAGCCATACCAACCCTTTTATGAATAAGCTGTATGATCTCGCTATCAATCTGTTCTATTTCTTCGCGTACTTCTTTGATAGTGGACATGTATTCCCCGCTAATTTAAACTAAGCATTAGATTATACTTGCACCCTTATTATGTATGTTAGTCTTTATCATGGTTCCGCTGCTACCACAGTCATTCCATGCATCCTCCAGCTCACCCGACTGATCTGCAGTGACAAGTGCCACATAAGACGGCCCTGTACCTGAAAGTGAAACACCTTTCACACCGATCTCCAGTGCACGCATCAGGAACTCAGTATCAAAACCAAGTGCACTGCAATAAAGAAAACCATTAAGAGTCATTGCTTTTTCGAACTCACCTTTTAGAGACAGATCATATGCAATATCCACCCATGGAGCAATCATCTGGGAACGTGAAACATTGGTGTTGGAACTGAATGATTTTTCATCCGGTGCAAATATCAATACGTCATATTCATGCTCTGTTCTTTTAAGCAACTTCATTTCCCTGTTGTCAGTTACAACAAAACCTCCATAAAATGAAGCACATGCATCATCCAGAGCTCCTGTAATTGTTACTTTTGCATCAAGAGCAGCCCTTACACCTATTTTTACTGCTTCAAATGGATCGAGTTCTTCACCGATAGCAGCAAGCGTAGCAAGGACAGATGCGTTCGCTGCAGCACTACTACTTTTGAGACCACTTGCAAGAGGAACATCTGATCTTGTCGTTACGGTCCCACCCATATCAATGCCAAAATGCTCAAGTACATAAGATACAGAATTCTCGATCAGTCTTGTATCTGCATCAGGCATGCCTTCAATCGTTCCATTTATACCAGATGCATCATCAAAAAGTCTCACATCTGCAAACGTTTTAAGATCAATACCAAAAGCCGCACCTTTCCATGTGGCTATTGCGTTGATGACCGTACCAGCACCAAGTGCATAAGCATTTCCTTTTAAGACCATTCAATATCCCTGTAACATTTATAGATTGACAAAGATTCACCACTGCTTCCAGGCGAATCACTGTGTTAATCCATACCATTACTATAAACTATTAAAGAATAATGTTCAAAAGAAAGAAAACAGGGATAAACACTTCAAATCATAATAGTTACGAAAGCATTTGTTCTTTAAGCTTGTTGTAGCAATTCCTGTATTTTTCGATAAGTTCAGGAGTATGGGCATCTTTGTTATTTGAAAAACAATCATCTACCCCATTTCCCATATAACCCCCATTTTCTGAAGATAAAAATTCAAGGAAAAACTTCCTATTCTGAAAATCCAGAAGAGCATCATCAAATATTCCTTCACATGAACCATAGAACATAAGGATACCACTGGATACAAGACCATAGAATTTTATTTTTTCATAAATTTCTTTCTTCATATGACCTGATGAACTATATGAATCATTATCCTGTAAAGTCACAAGTACATTGAATCCTTTACTTTTCTTTAAACCACACGGTATTGTTTCCGGAAAAAGCACATGTGGTGCTAAACCGATCTGTTCGAGGTCATTTATAAGCTCTGATGATCTGGAACCACCCACTACGATCAGGTGATCGATCATCTTATCTTCAGCCAACAATTTCACGATCTCTTTCTCAAATTCCGTGCAACCTATTATACTCATCAAAGGAATATTCTCATCTCCTGGCAAACGGTACAAAATAATAAAAAATAGACATATTAAAATAAACTGATACGAACATTATGAAACCCAAATATATACCCCATGTAATATGGGACAAGTAGTTGTATATAAAGTCACCGAGTAGTATTCCGACCATTATAAAATTTCATATGTTGCCCTGCAGAGGAAAAAACACAACTCTGGAAAGTACAATCAACAACAGGTACAAACGATACTTTTATAACAAATACGTGTCACTATAATTACAATTCTCCTGTCCATCGGATCTGGAGATCATTTAAGAATAGTGACACGATCATTTAAGTCAAGATTGTAAGCAGGCTAACCTAAATGGCTTTTTGCCTGAAAGGAAAAGTTTGTTGAAAAAAGGCGTATTCATGCCCGCAAACACATTAAAGTGCTAAACTGAAAAATGTTCTTTAGCAAACATCAGTATCATATCTGCAATTAATTTGCAGAACTGGTGCATATAATTTACAGGACATCGACCTGAAAGCATTTGTATTCATAGGCAGGATTACGGAGAAGATCAGATGAACGAAGTAGTGTTTGGAGTAAAAGACGACAAGCAACTTGAATACACTCCAGAGAAGTGTATCGGTTGCGGAACGTGCGTAATGGCATGTCCTAAAGGTTCATTAGTTCTCGGTTCAGTGGGAGCCGTAGCAAGAGGACTCATAGACAAAGATTTCCTTGAGAACCAGACAGAACTCTGCATTGTATGTGGAATCTGTGCAAAGACATGCCCTACAGGTGCACTCGAACTGAAACAGGCAGGAGAGCCTGTAAATGACAATAGTTACTTAAGCGTTGCACTTAAAGACACAACTGTCAATGACAACTGTGTTCACTGTGGACTTTGCGAACAAATATGTCCGCAGGGATGCATTGAAGTAAAACAGTGGCTGTCAAATGACGGAACCGCAAGTGTTGACGGTGAGACGATAATTGATACCGAGTGTTGTATACACTGCGGATGGTGTGAGACTGTCTGTCCTGCTGAAGCTATCAGCGTTGAAAAGCCATTTGAAGGAACTTGGTTCAGGGATGAGAATACCTGTACTGCCTGCCGCAGCTGCATAGACACATGTCCATGTAATGCGCTCTTCAACCCTGACTGGGATGCCGGAGAGAGAGTGGACAAGGTTGCACAGCGTGCTGATGCATGCATATACTGTGGCGCGTGTGACATGGCCTGTCCGGTAAATGCAATTACTGTTACAAAGACAGCCATTATCCCTGAGGTCGAGAAGAAGACACTTCTCGAAAAGAAGTTACTCAATGTTGAAATGAAGAGACCAACACTCACGTCCACACTTGTCATCGATGAAGATGCATGTCTTGGATGTGGAAACTGTGTTATCGTCTGTCCGGTAAATGCAACTGATGAAGAGGTTGGAGCTGGATACCTGAATGAAGTCGATGCAAAGAAGGTCCTTGAAGTAAGGAATGGTGTAGCACAGGTTGTAAACCAGGATATGTGCGGTTCAGATGCTGCATGTGCTATGATCTGTCCGGTAGGTGCCATCACACTTGTGAGAAGGGAGGAATAAAAATGGCAGGAACTATTGCAATCAAGAACGGTTACGTTTATGATCCCCTCAACGAGATAGACGGGGAAATGATGGACATCTTCATCAAAAACGGAAAGGTCGTAACAGAACTTTCCGGCGCAGACATGAAAGATGTAAAGGAAATCGATGCAAAGGGCAAAACTGTTATGCCCGGTGGTGTCGACTCACACTCCCACGTAGCAGGAGCAAAGGTCAATACAGGCAGGACCATGAGACCTGAGGACCACTACAAGCACTACCAGAAGAGAACGCCACTCACTCACTCAGGTTCAGGATATACTGTACCTTCAGTTTACCTTGGAGGATACGAGTACTCCAAAATGGGATACACAACTGTTTTCGAGGCAGCTGTCCCACCAATGGAAGCACGCCACACACACGAGGAAATGCGCTCAACCCCTATGCTTGACATGGGTGGATACCTTGTACTGGGTAACAACTGGTTCCTCATGAGATATCTCAAAGAAGGAGATATTGAAAAGGCAGCAGCATATGTTTCATGGATGATGAAGACACACAAGACCTATGGTATAAAATGTGTCAATCCTGCTGGTGTAGAGAACTGGGGATGGGGAGAGAACGTTGGAGCTCTTGACCAGGCAAACATTCATTTCGAAACCACACCGGAAGAAATGATTAAGAATCTGGCAGAACTGAACGAAAAACTCGGAATCCCAATGCCTGTGCACCTGCACGCAAATAACCTTGGTCACCCTGGATGCTGGGAAATCACAAGGGACTCACTCAAGATACCTAAGAGTGTAAAGGCAAAGCCAAACACCGACGTTGAATGGGCCGAGACTAAAAGAAATGCAAAAAGGCATGAGTCAGTTTATCTCACACACTGCCAGTTCAATGCTTTTGGCGGTACATCCTGGAGAGACTTCGAGTCTGGTGTAAAAGGAATTACTGACTACGTCAACAGCAACGACCATGTTGTATTTGACAGTGGATGTGTACCTTTCGGTGATGCAACTGTTATGACCGGTGACGGTCCTGCAATCCATGACCTCTACGTACTTACAGGTCACAAGTGGTCAAACACCGATGTAGAGTGTGAGTGTGGATCAGGTGTACTTCCATTCGAATATCTAAAGGGCAACCCTGTACACAGTGTGCAGTGGGCAATGGGTCTTGAATCACTTCTCTACGTAAAGGACGCATGGAAGACCATCATGACAACCGATAGCCCTAACGGTGGACCATTCATCAAATACCCACAGGTCATTGCATGGCTTATGTCCAACAAGGCAAGACAGGACACATTCGCAGAATGTCACAAGTGGGCACAGGACAGAACAGATCTGGGTGCAGAGACAAGAGAAATGACACTTAGCGAGATCGCTACGATCACACGTGCAAACTCTGCCAGAACAATTGGAATGTCATACAGGAAGGGTACACTTGGTGTTGGAGCAGACGGTGACGTTGCTATCTTCAACATCGATCCAAAGAAGCTCGAGGTCAACGACTACGAGAGCATCGTAAGAGGCTTTGAGAACACTGCATACACCATCAAGGCAGGAGAGGTCGTATCCCAAATGGGCGAGATCGTTGCAATCCCTGAGAAGAACACCTTCTACACGGATATTGCAATAGATGCAGACGATGAGAAGAACATGCTTGCAGATGTAAAGAAGTGGTTCAAGTACTACACAATTGGTTTCGACCGATATCCAACACCTGAAAAGTATCTGGCAAACCCAACACCTATTCAGGTCAATGCGGAGAAGTGATTTTAATGGCAGACGTAATTCTTAAACCAATAGGAAATTTTGACCTTACCGTAGAGGCAGAGGTTGTCACACCTGACAACTTTGCCGGAAAAACTGCCGATGAGATTGGAAAAGTACTCGTCTGGCAGGGACCTGCAGAGTACCCTCTTACTGACTTCTTTACAGTGGAAGGTAATGGTGGAAGCTCAGCAGAAGACACCACCATCATCGTAGACGGAGACATCCCAAGGGTCAAGCGTATCGGACAGCAGATGACAGCCGGTAAAGTACTTATCAAAGGCTCTGCTGGAATGCATGTTGGATCAGCAATGGAAGGCGGGGAGATCATTGTTGAAGGAGATGCTGATTCATGGGTAGGTATGGAAATGAGCGGTGGCTCGATCCACATCAAAGGTAACACAAAGGACCACCTTGGATGTGCATACCGTGGTAGCTGGAAGGGAATGACCGGTGGACGTATCACCGTTGACGGAGATGCAGTAAGCCAGGTTGGCGGCGGCCTTAGTGGCGGAGAGATCATTATCGGCGGAAATGTTAAACACTTCTGCGGAATCCGTATTAACGGTGGTCTTATCGCTGTAAAAGGAAACGCTTTCAGAACCGTTGGAGCAGAAATGACCGGTGGTACTATCGTGATTGGTGGTTGCATTGAGAGATTCACACCAGGATTTGAGATGACAGACGTCGAGTCAGACCTCAAGTTCAACGACATCGAGTGCCCTGGAGAATACATGAAATTCACAGGTGATTATGCCATTCCGCAGAAAGGAAAAGGCACACTGTATGTATCCTGTGACAATAACGAGTGTCTGTGAGGTGATATTCATGCAAGCATTACTCAATTCAGGAAGTACTATCAACGAAGGAAGACTTGCCAAAGGCGGCAATAAGTACTCCGAAGATTACAAAAAAGAATGTGCAGTCTGCTGGATGTGTGCAGAGGACTTTACATCTCTGGGATGCCCGGAGAAAGTGTCTGTTACATCAAGAGACGGAAAGCACACAGTTGCAGTTTACCCAAAGGTAACAGAGGCAATGAAATCCGGTCAGGTATTTATCCCAAGATCAATCTGGGCAAATGTTGTTGTTGAACCTGACACATTCTCAACAGGTTCACCACGCTATAAGGGAGCTCCTGTAATGGTCGAACCTAGCGATGAAGAGGTTCTAGGCGCCGAGGAAATTGTCCTGAAACTGTACATGGGAGGTGAATAAAATGGTGTTTAAGAATATCATCTGTCCTGTCTGTGGAGGTTCATGTGACGACATCCAGATAGATTTGGACACTAAGAACCGTACGATCGATGTCCAGAACGCATGTAAGATGGGTACCGCTAAGTTCCAGGAAGTTGTGAGCTCACACAGGATCTTAAAGCCAACCATCAGAGAGAACGGCAAGGTAAAGGACGTAAGCTGGGAAGAAGCTCTTGAGATGTCAGCAGACATTCTTGCAAATGCAAGACGCCCACTTTTCTTCCTTGGAAGTGAAACCTCATGCGAAGCACAGGAAGTAGGACTTCACATAGCTGAATACCTTGGTGCACCTGCAGATTCCAACGCAACAATCTGCCACGGACCAACTGTAATGGGAATCCAGGAATCCGGTATGGTTGGAGCTACCGCCGGTCAGGCAAAGAACAGAGCCGACATGACCGTCTACTGGGGCGTTAACCCACTGGAATCCATGCCAAGGCACATGTCAAAGTATGGCGTGTTCCCAAGAGGTTACTGGACAAAGAGAGGAAGGTTTGACAGGACAATGGTCACAGTGGACCCAAGGGTAACCCCAACAGCTGTTGCATCAGATATGCACCTGCAGCTCAATCCTAGCTCAGACTACGAACTTCTCAGTGCAATGTTCACCATCCTTAACGGAAAGGAACCTCATCCATCTGTTGAAGAGATAACAGGAATCCCAATTTCTTCAATGAAGCAGACAGTTGAGATGATGAAGGAATCAAACTTCGTCGCTATCTACGTAGGTCTTGGTGTCTCATCCTCATATGGAAAGCACAGGAACATTGAGATCGCACTGAACTTTGTCAAAGAGATGAACAATTACACCAAGTGTAACATCGGTGCTCTTAGAGGTCACTGTAACGTAGCAGGATTCAACCAGCTTGCATCCTACCTTTACGGTTACCCATTCGGTCTTGACTTCATGAAGGGATATCCAAGGTACAACCCTGGAGAAACCACAACAGTGGACCTGCTCAGGGAAAAGGATGTTGATGCAGCGTTCGTCATGTCCGCTGACCTTGTGAACCACATTCCTGCAGATTGTGCAAAGTACCTTGCAGACATACCAATGGTCTGTCTCGATATTGCACCATGCCCATCAACCACAGCAGCAGATGTCGTTCTGCCTGGTGTAATTGATGCTATGGAATGTGACGGTACGTTCTACAGGCTCGACAATGTGCCTGTTTACTTCGAACCATTCACAGATTCACCATTCCCTGAAACAAAGAGCAATGAGGACACCCTCAAGCAGCTCTTTGCAAAGGTAAAGGCCAAAAAGGAAGCATGAGTGAGAACTGGTACTCAGAAAGGAACAGGAAGAATGAAATCTTCCGAAAGGACGAGGAAAATATCCCCTCGCCTTTTTATGTCCCCATGGAGTGCCTGGAGATCACTGAGAACAGTAAACAACACATTACTGTGGACGTTATTGTCGAGGAAAAGTTCGAGCTTTTCGTGAATAACGTTCACGTAACTACTTTTTTTGCAAGTCCTTATGAACTTGAAGAGCTTGCCTTGGGATTTCTCGTCTGCGAGGGATTCATCGAACCTGATACAAAGGTCGATTCGATCAGAATAGAGGACAAATCTATTTTTTGTGAAATTAAGATCAACACTCCCGAGCTAGAAGAATTAACACACCTTGAACGATGCGGAACAACATCATACCGCAAGGAAGTTGTCAAGCACAATAATTCTGATACATGCTTTACTACAGATGCCATCATCCATGCAGTAGGCCAGCTAAAAGAGATTGGCAGAATCTGGCACAGGACCGGAGGAGCACACACTTCCATCATCTGCAACAAGCAGGGAGAAGTACTCTTTTTCTGCGAGGACGTGGGAAGAGCTTGCTCTGTGGACAAGGTTGTTGGCCAAGCTCTGATGAATGGCACTGACCTTTCAGAATGCGCCCTTGTGACCACTGGCAGACTGGCATCCACAATGGTTTCAAAAGCTGTGAATGCAGGCATCCCTCTTGTTGCAAGCAAAGGTGCCACGGTGCTTGAGGCTGTGGAGCTGGCAGAGAAAGCAGGGATCGCACTGGTTGCTTTTGTGAGGGGGAGGAATTTGTATGCGTATGCCGGGGAAGAGCGAGTTCACAATAAATGAAGTGTTACACCGTTAAAAATCCATTCAAACAAAAACAATTATATCCCATAACTACCCTACTACCCCCGTTAAGTAACACAAATACTACTTAGAATATTACTACAATTAATAAGAAGGTTACATTATGAGTGAAAAAATCGGAATTTTAGCTATTGGGCACGGCAGCAGATTACCTTTCAACAACCAGGTTGTAACAGAGATCGCTAACATGATCAAAGAAGCTCACCCTGAGTATGTTGTAAAGGCAGGATTCATGGAGAACAGCGAACCTACCGTAGAAGAGGCACTCATGTCCTTCGAAGGCACAGGCGTAACAACCATCGCTGCAGCACCTGTATTCCTTGCATCTGGAATCCATATCACAAAAGATATTCCTGGAATCCTTAAACTGGACCCTGAGACAAACGAAGGCGAGATCGAGTTTAACGGACAGAAGGTCAGAATTGTCTACGCAAAGCCTCTTGGCAGTGACGAGCTCATCGCAGACCTCATCTTCAAGAGAGCACAGGAAGTCCTTTAAGCTGTATTATAGACACAGTAACTCTTTATGTTGTGAGAAAATCACAACATCTTTTTTAAAATCACTGCACCTTGAATTTGTGCATTTTCCATGAATGAATTTGCTTATTAGGTCAGTCCACCTGTGACAAGCATTTCCTGTTTAAAAGATAACAATGATCAAGCAATTAGAGAATTCTGAAATAGATATCATTATGGATATCTGGTTGAAGACCAATATTATTGCCCATCATTTTATACCTGAATATTACTGGGCTGAAAACTATAACGTTGTTAAAGAACAATACCTGCCTGTTTCTAAAACCTTTGTTTACAAATAAAACGGTATGATCAAAGGCTTCATAAGCGTTCTCGATAACTCGTTCATTGGTGCATTATTTGTTTTAGAGGCACAGCAGGGGAAGGGTATCGGTAAGAAACTGCTGGAATGTTGTAAGTTTCTTTGTTCAAATCTGGAATTGGCAGTTTATTCACAAAACAAACCGGCTGTTGATTTTTACACAAGAAATGGTTTCGCGATAAAGAAAGAACAACCCAACGAAGATTCTGGTTTTATCGAGTATATTATGTTCTGGACAAAAGAAGAAATAATCTGAATTGCCAGATCAATGCATACACATGAAAGCAAATAAGGGATTGTTTTATCGCATAATATCAATGGTAATATGGTAATAATAGAAAAAACCAGTTCATTCACTTTATCGCAGATTTTATTCTAATGAATGCAGGAAGTCCTTTTAGCTGTTCATTGACACAGTATTCTTTTTTGACTAGCAAATCCTGTTTTTGCAATATCTTCATTTGACCATAAAAGGAATTATTGTTTTTGTATTTTTGATGAAGACTTCATCAAAGTAAAGACCCTGAACCGTAATCATGGACAGGTAATTGGAACTTTTTTCAATGATTCCTTTATGCCATTATAAGAATAAATAATATTTTTTGTTAATCCTAGAAAAAAATTTGATTCACACGTGTTAATTTTGCAAAGAGTTATATACCTTATTGCTAATGATATTTTAGAAGGAAGGACATATCATGAGTGAAAAAATTGGAATTTTAGCTATTGGACACGGCAGCAGATTACCATACAGCAATCAAGTGGTCACTGAGCTTGCTAACATGATCTCAGAGAAACATCCAGAATATGTTATAAAAATAGGCTTCGTAGAGCACAGTGAACCTACGGTCGAAGAAGCACTTATGTCATTTAAAGGCACAGGTGTAACGAAAATAGCTGCAACACCGGTATTCATGGCATCCGGAGTCCACCTCACTGAGGATATTCCGGAGTTTATTAATCTAGACCCTGAGACAAACGAAGGTGAAATCGAATTTGATGGGCAGAATGTCAAAATTGTCTATGCCAAACCTCTTGGAAGTGACAAGCTTATTGCAGATATTATCTTCAAGAGAGCACAGGAAGCTCTTTAAGTTGTGTCATTGACACAACTTTTTGTTTATACAGAACCAGACAATCAAATTCTATAGTCAATTCCAAGACGATAGAATCTGGCAAGAACAACTTTTTCTATCAATGACTTTGGACTGACCTATTTCTGCAGCATTTAAATCAATTAATCATACTTCTAAATATTCATAGCAGAGCTTATATTTGTTTTCTTGGCCTCTTGTATTCAATTTTTTGAACACCTGATGGGTCTTTTCCCGGTGAATTAGGGCTTTCAAGCTTCTCTAGATTGTTATCTTTGTAAGCCTGTATTGCATCTGCAACTGAACCTGTGGTGAAGAGGAAGATATCTATGCTTTTTGAAGATAGCATTGAGAAAACTTTTGATCCAACAAATCTTGTAATGACTATATCTATCTCCCTGTTGAGAATCATCTGAGCTGCCTGAATACCCGCACCATCCAAAGCAGAAGTACTTTTGTTTTTAAGAATTTCAAACCCCATGTAATCAGTATCCACGATCACAAAGTATAAACATCTTCCAAAATGAGGATCAACAGGACCATCAAAGCTAGCCGATGTAGCTGTTACACATACTTTCATCTAATTACCCCGGGTTCATGATTGTTTTTTAATTGTCGAGCATGACGATACATACAATAGAAACAAGTCCTTTTATTCGTATAGTAATCATGAAATAAAAAGATAACCCAATGTTTTATATATTTATTCTCAATAGAGCAAAAAACTATTAGTAAAAAGAAATCAATCTCGATATCGGACACATCATATTCAACAGAATTAAATTAGAAAGATAAATATTCTACTAAAACAATTTTCACCATATAATTTCAAGAAGTTGGTCACATGAACAATACTGAAATATCGCAAAAACTTACGGAAATACTTGAACTTAGACATGAACCAGTTGCTGTAAAGATAATAAAGAAGGGAGAAAAGATTCCAGAAGGATTTGATGAACCTGACAGCAACATAAGGCACTGCCAATCAATTATGAAGGCAAAAAATGGAGAATCTTTTGTTATTCCTGCCGATAAACATGCTTGCGTGGTTGGTGCTTCCAGCCTGGGACTTTTGCCAACGCCTCCCAAAGTGAAAGAAGGTGATTTCCACGCGAACCTAGGTATGTTCGAATGTGCTGACGCTGCAGCAAATATGATATCCCAACGCAGCGAACTGGAGGAAGGCAGCACTATCGCTACAGTCGTTGGTCCACTGAAGGAGTTTAAGATCAAACCTGATGTAGTGATCCTGGTGGATGTTCCTGAGACACTTTACTGGCTTGTTCCCGCAGCTACCTTCTTTGAAGGAGGCAGGCAGGATTTCAGCACAGCAGCTTTCCAGGCCACATGTGTAGATTCTACAATTATTCCCCTCCTCACAGGAAAAATGAATATGAGCCTCGGATGCTACGGATGTCGCAGGTCCACAGATATAGGGAAAGACGAAATGATTGCAGGAATTCCTTATGAGAACCTTGAGAAAATGATTGAGGGTCTTGAAAAAATATACGATGGCCCAATGCAAAAAGCAAGACCAAAGTCACCTTGAGTTGTTAAAAAAAAGGATTGGACACAGCACCCACATCTTTTATCTCATATGAGGGAATATAGCCCCTCATATGATCTACTTTAGGTCAATCTGGTGGTTTTTGAATGAAATGTGCTTACTGCGATGATAAGATGTGCCGTGAAGGCAAGGACTGTGCAGGCATAACTGATGATATCAATTATGAAGGAACTGAACTTGAATCAATGCAAACTTCAGCTGCCATCGAAGCCCGGTATTATATGCAAAAAACAAGACTTGAAGAGATAATCCTATACTCAAAAGAAATGGGATACGAAAGATTAGGTCTTGCTTTCTGTGTGGGTATGGAAAGGGAAGCAAAAGTAGTTCAAAAAATACTGGAAAAGCATTTTGATGTATTTTCTGTGTGCTGCAAGGTTTCCAGTATTAGCAAAGAAGATTATGAACTCGAAAAACTCCACCCTGAAACCTTTGATCCAACCTGTAATCCCATAGGTCAGGCAATGATGCTGGAAAAGAAGGAAACACAGCTAAATATCATCATAGGTCTCTGCATAGGTCATGATATTTTATTCACTCAGCATTCAGCAGCTCCGGTTACAACTTTTATAGTCAAGGACCGTGTGCTTGCACATAACCCGGCAGGTGTAATCTATTCAGGCTATTACCTGAAGAATGTTTTCGGTATTACTGACTGATTTTGAGGGTACATAATGAAACTAACCGTTATTTACGATAATGAAGCAAAGGAAGGTTTACAAAGTGGATGGGGATTTGCCTGCCTAATAGAGACAGATGAACACAAAATACTCTTTGATACAGGATGGGATGGACATGTACTTCTTGATAACATGGATAAACTGCTTATAGATCCAAAATCCATCGACATCCTTGTTCTTTCACACCAACACTGGGATCACATGGGCGGCGTAAGCACCTTTCTAAATGAAAATCCGGATGTTAATATATATGTACCTGCAAGTTTTTCAGCCAATCTCAAAAAAGAGATGGTATCAAAAGGAAATGGAAAATTATGTGGAATAAAAGGTCCTCATGAAATATGTAATAATATTTACACCACAGGAGAACTCGGAAACGATATAAAAGAACAATCTCTTATACTAAAATCTGAGAAAGGCCTTTACGTCCTTACTGGTTGCGCACATCCCGGCCTTTCCCCGATAATCGAAGCTGCATCTTCTTTTGGCGATGTAACGGGCATCTTTGGTGGTTTGCATGACAGCCAGGAATATGGATTATTCAAAAATATGCAACTGATAGGTGCAGGACATTGTACATCGTATAAAGATGCTATAAGAAAAATGTACCAGGATAAATTTGTAAAGATATTCGCTGGTTATTCCATAGACATCTAAGAGATTACAAGCTACTTGTAAATAAGGAATAAAAACAGAAGAGAAATATTATAAAGCATCCTTAGACCGTGCAACTCTAGGATATTATACAGCAACATATCATCATAAAATATGAAATGTTTTCTATTTTTGATTAATTAAAACCAAGTAATTCAGTACGTAGAGAGGTACTGAATTACATTGCAGAATATTAACAGGCGTAACTGCCGAACATAGATTTTGCAGAGTCAACCAGATCAGGCAACATGGCCACAGGAATACCCATAATCATTTCCTCATCCTGTATCTTTGTATATTTTCTACTTCCACTGCAACCGATAGTAACTCCAGCCTCACCGGTTAGATATGGATAGGCAACACCGTCTGCACAGACACTCTGCTTACCGGCAAAGCCTGCATTTACACGACCTCCAGATTTGTGGAGCAAAGCCTGTGAGAGTTCCATCACCTGTTTAGGTCTGGTGATTATTAGGACTACATCTGGTGTGAATGTAGCTTTTTCAAGCGGTGAGTAAACAATAGCTTTAACAGAATTTGCTGGCACCATTGGAACCTTTTCCATGGTTGCTTTTGCAGAATCAATAGAATGAAAATGGTTCAGATTATAATAAACTTCACCGTTCTTGAGTTTAGCACTCATTTCTGTCAAACCCATGACAGCAGCTCCACCTTTGCACATCTGATTATCAAGCAAAGAATAGAACTGGGTACCCGATCTTCGTGCGTTGTCTACCATCTGACAGTGCCTTGTCTTTTCATCGATTTGAGGAATTCCTGCAGGAATCTCTTCATCAGCCTGTACCAAGTGAACAGCAACCGGAGAAGTCGCCATTTGAAGTATGTCCATGAGTTCTTTGCCTAGGATTTGAATTTTTTCGTTGTCCAGTGTGATCTCCCCTATTAGATAAAATATTGTGAAATGGGTTTGTGCATAATATGCAAAACTATGGATGTGCACGTAGTATGCACAACTGATATATGAAGCTTACCACCCATTTACAGAAAATTTAAACAATACTGAATTTGGAAAAATAATCACATGAACAACATAGCAACCACCAATATAATATTTATATGTTATGGGGTTTGTTTATATATTTCCTCTCTCTTGTGTATAATATAGCAGGAAATCACGATAAACAGATATGTTGAGATCCTTACTCAGAAATCCAAAATATTGCCAGAATTAGATGGCAATACAAAGAAAATATCCCAGTTGTCGTGAATACTGACAAACACATAGGCTGCATACGTCTTTCTTTAGAAATGATGTACCAATAGAGTAGTTTCATAATGCTCTGCAGGAGTATTTGAAGAAAGCTGTTGCCTTGTTCAAAACTTTGAAAGCGAGGTATCGCTGGTGCCACGAGGAATTTGAAGCATAAGTCTACGATATGAGGGAAAACTTATCGGGATATCAATTTCCGGTGATTTTATTGGTCATTGATACTGAAAATCAAATCATCACTGATACCATTACTAAGATGTTAAACCCACATCAAGCGAAAAATGAGAAAATACGAAGAGTGATTTTATGTCAGATAATTACAAATGGTTTCTAAAAGATGCAGTCGTGGATAAAGGCATGTGCACATTTTGTGGTGCATGTGCTGCAGTTTGCCCATATGATATCATCGAGTTCGATGAGAATGGTGCCAAAATAAAAGATGAATGCTACAGAAATGGAGAAGGTGCGTGTAAGGATGTCTGCCAGAGAGTAATGACAGATGCAGCGCGTATCTCTATGAATGTATTTAATTTCAAAGCAAGGCCACCGACACTCATTGGCCAGTATGAGAAAATCGTTGCTGCACGCGCAACGGACTCACGAATACTGGAGAATGGACAGGATGGCGGAGCTGTCACAGCCCTTCTTGCATACTGCTTCGATAATGGACTCATTGATGGTGCTTCCATCATTGCTGGTTTATCCAAACCCAATGTCCGAATTGTGACTAACAAAGATGAACTGTTAGAATCCCAAGGTGCCAAGTACTCAACAATACCTGTTATGAGTGCTCTTCGTGACATCGGGGATGAACTCGACAATGTTGCAATGGTAGGTTTACCCTGTCAAACCTATGGAGCAAGAAGAACACAATTCTTCAAAGGACTTAATGTTCACCCGATAGAAGTTGGAATGAACGGTGAAAAGACATCACTGCCAAATGTACCTTACGTTATAGGTCTTTTCTGTATGGAGAATTTCAATTTTGAAAAATTATCCTCTTACCTCATGGATGCAGGTGTAGATTTAAGCAAGGTCAAAAAGTATGCCATACGCCTGGATGAACTCATAGTGAACACAGATGAAGATGAATTTAAGTTCAACATCAAGGATCTGCATGATTGCGTATGGGAAGGATGCCGTGTATGCCGTGATGCTGTTTCAAAGGTAGCAGATATCTCAGCAGGCTATGCTGGCAGCTCAATGGGATGGACAACCCTCATTGCAAGAAATATGAAGGGAATTGAACTTCTTGAGAAAGCAGAAAAAGCAGGATATATTGAAACTTCAGCAGATATTGATACTGATCAGATCGAAGAATTTGCCAGTATTAAAATGAAGCGATTCAAGAAAGAACTTCAAAAACGTCTTGACGCTGGGATTTCGGTAAACAACTATTGGGTGCGGGATTATCCAGGTGTGCGACCGGAAGTTAGTGGAACTAACTTTGTCAAGATAAAGACTAATTCAGGTATAGTTGACCATGACTATATGAACAAAGTTACAAGACTTGCCGAGAAATATGGAGATGGCACTCTTGAACTTACCTCGCGAAAAAGTATTGAGATACAGGGTGTAAAAGGTGAGGACGTAGACGAACTTATGAGTGAAATATACTCAAGCGGCCTGAACACCATCGGAATGGGTTATGCAACAGCATGCCCGGGTAATACATATTGTCCGGAAGGTCTTGTAAATACTAAAGACCTGGCTAATGAGCTTACAATGTTGTTCGCCCAGAAGAACATGCCACATAAAATGAAGATCGGTGTGGCAGGTTGCCCAAATAACTGTGTTCGTGCACATAACAATGATATTGGCATCATAGGTCAACTCTACCCTACAATAGACCTGGACAAATGCACCGGTTGTGGCAGATGTGAAGAACTTTGCAAGGTCAATGCCATCTCCATTGAAAAGGGTAAATCTGTAATAGACCGCGATCTCTGTATCAATTGCGGATGGTGTGTTAGGGGTTGTCCGCACGAAGGTGCCATTGAAGGTCAACGTGGATTCTCCGTATGGATTGGTGGCAATAGCGCGAGAAGACCCACAGAGGGAATTCTCCTGAAATCATTCTGCACCCCCGATGAAATTCCTGAGATCGTTGAAAGTGTCCGCTTACATTTCCTCAAGCACAGAACACAACCAGGTAAAGAACGCCTTGGAAATATTATGGAAAAAGTAGGAAAAGGAGAATTTGTAAGCACGATGTGAGCTTATTCTCTTTCTTTTTTATGTCCTCAAAAACGATCTAATGAAATAATGGATCCGATGTTTTGCGAACTGAAGCAGCATCCGGATTCATTTCTCATTATAACGGACCGAATTAATTCACACATTCCTCAGGATATATCTTTAAAAGTTCGCTGTAAAATACAGTCAATACTACTTTGTAGACAATATAGATTGGAATGGCAAGTATCATCCCAAGAGCACCCAGCATATCGGCAAAAATAAGGATCAGCAGGATACTAAGCAAAGGATTTACAGCTACTTTTCCAGATATCATGAAAGGTATCAGGTATAGATTATCCACAAGTTGGGCAATGATAACAGTAATAACTGCAAACAATGCAGTGGTAGGACTGACAATAAAGCCAACTATCACTGCCGGAATAGCACCAATTATAGGACCTATATATGGCACTATATTAAGCAAACCTGCAAGAGCACCCAGGAAAAACCAGCCATTGATACCTGCAAGATAGAAACCGATGCAACAAATAAATCCTATAATAACACTTTCAAGTATCTTGGCAGAAAAAAAATCACGAAGTCTTTTTCCAATATCTGAAATTGACAGATCTACACTTTCCTGATATTTCACCGGAAAAATCTCAATTAACTCCCTGATCATCACATCCTTTTTCGAGAAATAGATTCGGAACATCAGAGGTATAACAAGCAAACCGGTGAAAATGAAATAAGATAATTTCGAAAATATGGATGAAAGGAAATTGAATATATAGTCCCCAATAGAAGTCAGATCGTCGGCAGAAAGGATCGGCCTCCCATCTGGAGAAGAGAGCAAGTATCCATAATTTGAGATTATGTCTGAGGTACCTGTATCATACTGCTTTTGAGAACTGCTTATCAAATTACCCATATCATACAACTGACCCAGTAGAAGTAGATAAAATAAAAGGAAAACAGAAATAGCAAGAGTGACCGCACATACCCTCCGGACCCACAGGGATCTATGTCCAAAATATTTATTGAATTCAATAAGAATTCCGTCAGTTACAAGAACAAGGATACCACCCACGATAAGAACAATGAACAGATTCTCAAAATAGAACAGTATAATAAAAAATGTAGTCAGAAATACAAAAACAAGGAGCATTATGCTCCATACTTTGGAATTAGTAGTTAATGCCATACTTTTACCTGCAAAGAATCTAACTATCTAAAGGATTTCTTTTTATAAATAATTCAGTCATAGAGCGCAGGACGGATTTTAAAACGTCTTCTTTTTCAGACTCGAAATTTGTTCCATTTACTGAATCTATAGAGCCTTTATCAGATGAATATTCCATGCTGTTTCCCCCCATATCCACAACAACGATATCTTCTTCAAAAGTCTCAGTGGTTTTGCCAGTTATAGCGAAACTACCGAATCCACTTGTTGTTGACATAAAAGAGATATTACCGCTACTGTTATTCACAACTTTGGCAGGGAACGATTTCCATTTAGAGCTACTGTACAGGTTCAGACGCACAGAATCAACATCGATGTTGTTCTCATCTATCCACTTCTTACCAACATGGAAAATAATGCGAGTATCATCTATTTTATTTTCCAGCCCTGTCTTCCCAGTAATGATATTAGCATAATAATAAACGACGTCATCAGGATTCTCTGAAACAGATGATGACCTGTTATTCAGAACTTCAATTGTAGTCTTAACATAACCTGCATTGACAGCCGAATTAAATTCAAGAGAATCTATAGGATTCTGCCCATCAGGAAATGAAAACTTTGTGGCCACACCCTTGTTAACTACCTGCATTCTGACATCTTTTACTTTGATATTACTGTAATCCTCACCTGAAGAAACAGAACCTGAAGAACCACCTCCACCACTACTTCCACCGGATATTATTTGTGAAGGTGTTGATGTTGCTACCCAGTACCATTGCTTCCATATACTGCCATTATCATTGGAAACATGGACCTTAAGACTATAATTTCCTGTTTCGGAAACAGATGGAATACAGCTCGAATTATTTGAATCAGTATATGTACTAAGTAGCTCATCATCCAGATACCATATAATATCTGAAGTTTCGCTTATATTAACTGAAAATTCAGGTGCACGGTCAAGCCTGGAACTTACACCTTCAGAATCAGGTGAAAAGACCACGTCAAAATCAGGAATGACTTCCAGACACCATGTTTTGTCTAAAATATCAGTACCTTCATCAACAATAACTGTCAGATTATAAGAGGCAGCTTCATCCTCTAAAGCTGAATACATCGAGGAGTTACATGAAAAATCCTGCTGTACAATGACACCATCAAGTAACCAGGTTACATCTGATGACATGACAGCATCAACTGAAAAGTTAACAGTTTCACCTGTGTGAAAAGACAAATCAGTAGCATAGGGAGAAAATACCACACTGCCTATTGCAGATGCAGGAAGAATTATCAATCCCAGAACAGCAATTAACAAAAAAATACGACAGGAAACTAACGTAAAAGTAGTCTTCAAAAATGTGCACCTCATAAAGGACTGTATTCGTTAGATGTTTCCCATTTAGCATTCAGGAGATTGGATATTGTGGAAGAGAATTCTTCCCCGTTCGTCCATACAGCAGTCAGATCTGCTTCACCATCATCTTCTTTTATAATATCCACAAGCATTTCTGAATTATCTATAACGACAACAAAGCTGTTGATCTCCAATGGGTTGTTCATCATGGAATTAACTCGAACAGATGCAAAAGGAACCATATTATGGATCTTTCTTGCGTCTTCATCGCATGAACCAATAATCCTGATACTAACACCCTCATCAGCGATCTTTTTGTTGAAAATACCAATGATGGTAGTGTAATCTTTTTTGAGGGACACATACTTTTCTGCGAGGGTCAGAAAAGGTGTTGAAGAATTCATAATCAGGACATCTTTTTCTGCACTTTCAAGCATCTGTATTACCTTATCTGTAACATTCCTGATACCATTGATAGTCCAGATAAGTTCTTCCTTATTATCGCAAGAAGATTCACCATATATATTGTTCAATTCGTCGAGAACACCATCACATTCATCCTTATAATCACGCTCCAGTTTTGCAATGGCATCCTTAGGAGGAATACATCTGTAACGCATTGGTTTTGTATTCTGGAATTCAATGATACCTCTTTTTTCCAGCTTTTTGAGGGCACCATATATAGCAGAATTGGGAACACCGGAATCCAGATGCAAAGCTGATACTGTTGCACTTTCATTTTTCACAAGAGCCACAAAGACCTTTGCCTCATATGATGTGAAACCGAGATTCTGGAGAGATGTTAAGAGCATTGTGATGATATCACCCTCAGTAATTGTAAAGGAAAAAAAATAAAGAAAGGGAGATCACTTTTCCCCTTCTTTCTTACCCATATATTTTTTAGCACCTACAAAAACAACTGCAAGGACTATCAGAGCCACTACAATTCCGATATACTTACCCATACCTGATCCTGAAGAACCTGCAGGAAGTGTTTCAGTCTGTACCTTTATAGTATCCGAGATCTGACTGTGTCCATCAGTATCCTCATACTTGATCTCACTGTTAATGGCATAGTTCTTTGATACCGCTGCTTCGTCCACTTTGAGTTTGAATACAGCCTCTGCAGTCTCACCCGGTGCAATTGAACCAAGGAAGGACTGGTCATCGGTTGTGCTGAACGGATCATCGGCGCTTATCCTGACAGTGGCATCCTTCACAGCCTCTTCACCTGTGTTCTCGTAAACAACACGCAAAAGTCCTTCTGTGCCGGCTTCGAGTTCGCCCGTCACATTTACAACCTCAAAATCAGCCTCTTCTTCCACAATAACTGATATGTTCTGCATCTGCTGGCCAACTGCATACCAGAGTCCAACTTCCATGTTCGTAATACCCAGATCGGTTTCGTTGTCACCATCTATCTGGACATTCTCCTGGTATCCATAAAGCAATTGCAGATTGAGAGGATATTCACCAGCAGGAGCATTCTTTGAAACCTCGATGTTAAACATGACAGGATTCTCAGTCTGTTCACCGGATACAAGAGTACCTGCTTCCTGTGGACCCGACTTTACCCTGACATTAGGGTCTTCTGATACAAGGATTGCAAGAATACCAATAGCTGTTGTCCTCTGGGATTCATAACCCATCTCAGTCTGCTGGATCTTCTGTTCAAGATCAGAAGTATCATCAGCCTCATCGTCTGACTCAAAACCTGTTACAACGCCTTTGTTCATCAGGTTGATATTAAGAGTGACCTCATCACCACGCGCAAATTCATTATCACCTATCAAAGTTGCGGACACATCCGGACCTCCAAAGACAGTGTAATAATTATCATCGAAATTGAAGTACTCCGGAAGTTCCAGATCCACTGTTGTCATTTCAGCCTGCACGGGCAGTGACATGAGCACCATCATTAGTATTGATGCCGTAACGATTCTTTTAATGTTGATAACTTTCATAAGATCCCTCCAATTAGTCATTAGACTTATTTGATCCATTCTTTCTTCTGTTTTTGATAATCAGTACTATTCCCATAACCACAAGTCCTGCAAGTGCAAGACCCGTTATATTGAGCTTTGTTTCAGGTTGTTTCAGATCCACATTTACTTTCATATTATCAGAAAATGCATCCTCACCATCTTCATCAGTATACTTGATCTCACTGTCAATACCATAATTCTTCTCGACAGCCTGGAAATCAGAAGCAATATTAACTGATATGGTTCTGCTCTCACCGGGCTGCATCGTACCAAGCGACTGTATAGGACGATCAGCACTCAATGGTTCCATCACTATCAATCTTGCAACTGCATCTTCTGCAGGAAGTTCACCAATGTTGGTATAAGTGATATTGAGAGTGTCAGTGCTGCCTGCTGTAACATTTCCTGAAACACTGCTGACCTCAAATTTAGCCTCAGGCATTATAATAACAGGAATCTGAATTGTTTGTTCAACTGTTTCATAATAGTTTGCATGATCCAGATCAGGCATTCCAAGAATTACCGATTCACCTGCGGTCATTCTTACATCTTGCACATATTCATAGTTCAGTGGCATTTCCAGCAAATACACTCCCGCAGGAGCATAATCCGAGATTGTGACCGTGAAGACAAAAGGATCCTCCGACAGATCACCGGGAAGCAATTCCTCCATTGTCTGGCTGTCTGTAGCAGCATCTATCTCGATCAGATCAGTGGAAGAAACAAGACTTGCTTTTATTCCGTATGCTGTTGTCCTCTGAGTTTCATACTGCAGCTCCGTGAGAGATAACTGGTGAGCACTTTCTGAATCTTTGACAACTGTGTCTGATTTCAAACCATACAATACACCCTTATTGGATAATACGACCATTATCTCAGCAGTTTCACCACGTTCGAATTCAGTGTCTCCAAGAACTGAGGCATATATGTCAGGCTCCCCGTAAGCCTTGTAGTAATTATTCGTATATTCATAGGTTGGGGCTATGTATTCCTTAGCAGATACCGAAGGCATCAGCACAAAGGTAGCTGCAAGAAGGATACATAGCACTAAGGGGATTATATACAATTTTAATTTGTCAACTTTTTTGTATCTGCCATTCATGCGCTTATAGCCTCCGGAATGGTGTTTGCTTCATGTGTATCAATTTGTTTGAATTCATGGCCTGCTGAATGAGCTCTTCTTTTTTCCCTGAACTTATCAAGTGTGACAATTACAGGAGGGAATATCACAAACGTAGCTAACAGCGCCAGGAATACATCTATAACTGTTATCAGGCCAAAATTACTGGTAATACTAAATGGTGATGCGATAAGTGCTGAAAAACCAAATACAGTGGTCGCACCGGATGTGACAATGGCTTTTCCGATCTTCACACTTGCTTCCTGCATTGCCTGAACAGGATCTGCACCCTTTTCCTTTTCCTCGAAATAGCGCTCCATCATAAGGATCGCATATTCCGAACCGACTCCAAGGATGAGCGCACCAAGGGTCGCGGTCATAGGAGTATATTCCAGACCGGTGTAATACATGAGACCACCAGACCAGCCAACTACCATTACCATGGTAATCACCGGAGTTAAGGCCTTCAAAAGATCACGGTATATTACAAGCAGACCTCCAAAGACCAATAGGATACCAAGCATTGTCATCATGGTTCTACCGGACGTAAGGGCGCCTATAACCTCGACAAAAACAACAGAATTTCCGGTTATGGTTACTTCTGTTCCAGGAGGAGGAGCCATCCAGAGGATATCATCTTCTACTACATCAGTAAGGTCTCCAATACCCATAAGTCCAAGTTCACTCATGGCATTGCCAATCCCCAGATTGACCAGGAGTATTGAATTTCCATGAAGATAGCTTTCCTTCTGAGTATCAGTCATCTGCTCATACAGCATGGCAACATCTGCCGAACTGTCAGGAATTTCACCGTCGTTCTGCGCCTTTATAAGATCAACAATGCTACTTGAGTCGTAAATATGGCTCCTTCCATCTACTTCATGCTGTGAGAATTCATCTATCCATTCAAGTAGTTGCGGGTCTGTGTTGTCATCTGTCTTTACTATCAGGTTTAACTGATCCGTCCCACCCAGGATTTCGCTCATGTGCATAAGATCGATCAATGCAGGGAGGTCCTGGGGCACAAAGGTTTGCGTATCAGTCTGAATGGGAACCATTGTATCTACAAAAAGTCCACCAACACAAAGAGAACCTGCAATTGCCAGAACCAGTACCGAATGATGTATTGAAAATCCAGATATACCTTTAAGTGCCTTTTCCAGGAAATCCGGCTCATGTTCAGATGATTCTATGAAGGATTCTTTTTTCTTAGCAGGTGGCTTTTTCAATCCGAGCTTTGAGAGTATATTTTTCTCTGAAAGTTTATGGAAGCCGTATAGTACTGTAACTCCTACAAACAATGAGGATAAGAAACACATTGCAATACCAATCATCAGAAGTTTTCCGAAATCCTGTATCATTGGAACAGTTGATGTGAACAATGAAAAGAAACCAAGGGCAGTTATTATAAGTGCGATCAAAACTGCAGGACCGGTATGTTTGATAGTGTTTATTACTGCTTCTTCATCACTGCTACCATGTTCCAGTTCTTCTTCAATCCGGTTATGGAACTGGATGGCATAATCTATACCAAGCCCGATAAGTACCGGAAAAGCAGACATTGAAACCATTGTCATGGGGATATCCAGATATCCCATAGCTCCAAATGTGAAAATGATACCAAGTATGACTATTGGAAGCGGAAGGAGTCTCCACCTAACATGTTTGAAGACAAGATATAGCACAACTATCATGAGGAGAACTGATATCATGAGCAATGTACCCATGCTGGAATTCATTGCTTCATTCATTTCGACCATAAAAGCAGGGTCACCAGTCACAATTACATTATAATCACCTGGAAAATCAGCCATTTCAACAGAAATCCGGGTTTCCCTGAGAATCTCCTCTTTCATTTCATCTGATGTGGTTGCTTCAACGACTACAGACATGGTAGCATGAGTTTCATCAGGAACAAAATAGGTTGGAACCGATGAACTGATTATTTCGTCGATCAATCCAGCATCATCCGGGATTTCGCTTCGTCCCATCATCTCATAATTAACATCTTTAATGATAGATGATGGAGAATTTACTTGAATTACCCCGGGAATGTTGTCTATAGACTCGTATGCCCTGTCCATTGCCTTGAGCAGTTCAGGATTTGTTACATCGCTACCTTCAACCATTATTACAATGGATTCAGTACCAAAGAGATTCTGGTAAAGATGATCAAAATCCTGATACAATTGAGAGTTCTTATCTACAAAAGTATCAGTTCCTGATGCCATCCCTATATACTGGGCACCCTGAAATGAAATAATCACAAAAAGAAACGTGATCAGTAGGATAGGTATCGTATTATCTTCAATGAAGATACCCAGTTTTTCAAAGATGTTTTTAATGATAAACACTCCTTATGATTAAGTATGATAATAAAAAAACTCTACCATAGTTGTTTTAATTATTGCCTAATAGATTTATTCTATATATAAAGATTTTACCCCGTAATAAACTGATAAATAGTTAAAAGAGATTAGCAGGTAAAAATCTAAAATACATAAAGAGATGCACCATCAATCAACCTGTGTTCAAATGCAGAGTAAATAGGTATGAGACATCCCCAAAAGGATGCCTCGTTTGGGGGTTGGATAGGGTGGTACTAAACTACACGACAAGCGTGTTGTTGATGGTACACAATATGAAGTACATCACTTTTAGTTAATAAGTCTTTCTATATATCGACGGATGTAAGTTATTATCGCATTACCAGACAATAATAATTCAAATAAGACCAACCAGCCCACTTTAGAAACAGAACTAAAAGTTCCGGGCAACAGAGTGAAATAATAAAGTATGTAACGAAACCTAACGAATGCTGTATATACAAAACATCGATATAAGAGTTTCACTCTTAAAAAAACACATACAGAGTTACATTGAAAACTACATGAATAAGTATGCTTAACGCCTTTTAGACATTCCAACACCATACTTAAAACCAATACCTTGGTCCCCATCTTCCATCAATGACCCAAGATCAATCGTATGTTTCTTGATCCAATCATCATCAAGATCCCGAATAGACATATTATCAATATGAGACCTTAATAGTTCAACGGAAGACGTTGTTCTTTTTGAATTTTGCGAATTCGATTCCATTATGAAACACCCCTAAGATATTATTTACAGATTGGTGACTATGTATAGTCAAGTCAGACGATTATATGAATGGATAAAAAGATATCCCTTTGAAATACCCATAAAATAATCCACCATAAGAAAACATCTTTATAGTTGTTTTAACCTACAGATTAATAAGCATTTCACTCATAAAAAAACAATTAAAAAGTGAAAATATGGATAACGAAAGAGCATTAAGAGATCTTGGATTGACAAAATACGAAGCTTCTGCCTATTCAACCCTATTAAAAGAGGGAGTTACGGGTGCCCAAGAGCTATCACGTAAATCGGACATACCTGTTGGGAAAATATACGAAGTTCTTTCCAACCTTAATAATATGGGACTTGTAGAATTCCAGAGGTCAAGACCGAGGAAATACAGAGCAATCAAACCAACAATAGCCCTCAACAATCTCTTCACCAAAAAAGAAGAAGAAACAAAAAACGAACTGGAAAATTTCAAGTTAAAGGTTGCAGAACTGGAAACCAGATTTTCGGATATTTCTCAGCCGGATCACACAGAAGTACAGTTCTGGTCTACCCTCATAGGCGAAGAGGACATAATCAAGAACTTAAAAAGTATGCTTGATGAAACTGAAAAAGAGATATTGCATGTAAAACCGGGAAAGATTGCAGAGCTGTTACTGGAAAAGAAATGCATTGACCATGGTTCATTAATCCCTTTAGTCATCGATGAATTTATCAAGGCCGTAGAAAAAGATGTAAAAATTAAGACAATCATACCTCAAGAAATCTTTGTGATAGGTCTTAAGGAGAAAATTGACCAGGTACAGGACACAATGCTTAGGGCCATGATAAAAAAGAACATGGAAGTAAGGGTTCTCAACTGCGACTACGACTTCATACTTATAGATGAATACATTACCTACATACCCATTCCAGACCCCACACAGCCAAAGAAGATGTTTGGGGAATTGAAAGTATACGATAAGGAATATGCTGGCAAACTCAAAGATAAATTCGAAGAGCTATGGGTCAAAGGGCAAAAAGTTGACCTGAATCTTTGAAAAACTGTCACCAAGATATAATGTATAAATACAACTTTACTAAATCTTAGTTAATATATAGAGAAAGTATATATTACAAGCCACCCATAAAATTAGTGAAGTCCATTAAATAAGCAGCAATGAGGCACAGGATATTCGCAGATGTCCAATCCTCATAGTAGTATACATAAACGGGAATCTTCATTTTTGAATTTATTATAGAACTGCGACAGGAAGTAAAAATATGGCATGGCATGACATTGTACTTGGCGTTGCCACAGGTGGCTTATATACAGTTGGAAAAGCTATCTATCAGGCAGGAAATGCGGCAGAATCAGCAGGAAATGCTGCTGAAGAAGTAGGAATAGCATTAGCAGTGATTGGTTCGACCATGCAGGCAGTGGGAGAACAGCTCGAATCAACATTAGAGGAAGCAGAAGAACTTCTGACCATAAAGAGACTTACCCCCAGAAGTGAAGCTGATCTGTGGGATGAGGAAAAAGCAAGGCTTGATTCCCTGAAACATGAAAAGACAAAGCTTGAAAACAAACTCAAGGAAAAAGGCATAAACGAAACTGGTGTTTTCGATTTTAATTTATGGGATCTTATCTCCAGCTTTGACGATATCATGGAAACGTTCATGCTGCTAGCAAAGCTTGCAGCTGTGAACAAGGAGATACATGACATATTCTATCAGGAACCTGGCGTACTCACCACTGGCATTTATAATGCAAAAGAAGTTCTTGAACGGTTCAATACCATTGAACAGCCGATGGTAGAAGATATACTCGCATCACTTGACGATAATCTCGACGTGAGTGAAGAGGTACTCCAGGAAGTAAAGAAACTTTTTATCACAAAGAAAAAAGTACCTGTTTCAATTACAGAACTCAGTCCTTCAATAAGAGATCAACTGGAATTGATCCAGACGGACAAACTCTACTATAAGGAACTTATCTCACGAAAGGACACAATTACAGCACAATTGGGCGATATAATAAAAACCCACCCTAAAAACAAGTTTGAGATAGCTGCAGGAGCTATTAAAGTCCCAAAAGAGAGTATCTACACCAGCAGTGTTCTTGATGAAGTAATGGATGCAGCCAGTATACATGATATCGACATAAGTATTGCAGATACTCTTAATGACAAAGATATCAATGTGAATGCAGGAACAGATAATGTCGCTGAAGAGAAAAAATTGTCAGATAACGTCAAAATCAGGGATTCAGTCAGAACTGCAGATCCAAGTATAAGTGGCAGTACTGTACGAAACCTCGCAAGCCCCCAGCCTGCCACCAGATCAACTGTTGCAACAAGTGCCGCTAGTGCGACTAGTCCAACAGACATTAAAGTAGATGCTACGAACGTTTCCGCAATAGACATGGCAAGGATGGCAACTGCAGTTAACAAGTCACCAGGATATGCAATGTCTGCAATGCAACCACATGGTGCAAAGATCTCAGCAGCCCTCAGTACCAAATTTGATGGTTACCAGAGAAACTATGATCTGATGAAAGCCCAGAAAGCATTCTATTTCAGGCAGTCCATGAAAATGGAAAGGAAATACGAACTTCTGTCAAACCAGTGGATCGAAGAGCCGGGATCAATTCCAAAGACACTGGATGAACTTCACGGTGTACTGGAAAATGTAAGGACAGAAGAACAGCCACGTATCGACCTTTTACTTGACAACGTCAATGCAATCATGGTCGAAACGAAAGGAACCATTGAAAAGGCCAATGATACGTTGGATTCTGTGAAAAATGCCCTGTCTATACTGGACTTCGACACTAAATATCTGAAAATGGGTGGCGTGATCATTGGAGGACTTATTGTCCTTGACCTCTTCGTAGGATTTATAGTCCTAATAAGAATGGCACTTGGATTTTAACCACATAAACAAAGTAAAGAAGGCTGGTTGCTCGTAAAGCAACCTGTCCTCTCATTTTTGAACTATGGTTTTTTTTATTTATTCTGCTGAACTGACATTGACAAGCAGTTCTGCGCCATTGCTGTCCACACGCACAGTGGAACCTTCAGGCACTTCACCTGCGACGATTAGCTTGGCGATCCTTGTCTCAACTTCATTTTGAATGACCCTTTTAAGAGGCCTTGCACCGAAAGTTTCACTATATCCTGCCTTTGAAAGATATGCCTTTGCAGCATCAGTAAGATCAAGACCGATACGCTTTTCCCTGAGTCTCCCAACAAGGTCTGCAACCTTGATATCAACGATCTTCACCAACTCTTCCGGTTTCAATGCGTGGAAGAGAGCTATTTCATCAACACGATTAAGGAACTCCGGTCTGAAATACTTACCTAGCTCGGTCATTGCGCGCATCTGAAGCGTTGCATAATCCACGTCCTTCTCATCTTCACTGGTCTTTAGCACTTCAGTGAGATCACCTGCAAAGATGTTAGAGGTCATGATTATCAGGGTGTTCTTGAAGTTCACAGTCCTTCCCTTTGAATCAGTAAGTCTGCCATCATCAAGTATCTGAAGCATGACATTGAACACATCCGGATGTGCCTTTTCTATTTCATCGAAAAGCACAACTGAGTAGGGCCTCCTTCGTACTGCTTCTGTGAGCTGACCGCCCTCGTCATGACCAATATAACCAGGTGGTGCGCCTATCATCCTTGCAACTGTGTGCTTTTCCATATATTCGGACATGTCAATACGAACCATGTTGTTCTCATTATCGAACAACTCAACTGCAAGTGCTTTTACAAGCTCGGTCTTACCAACGCCTGTGGGACCAAGGAATATGAAACTTCCAATTGGACGTCCCGGGTCCTTGATGCCTGCATAGTTGCGTATGACAGCATCAGCCACTGCCTTTACAGCTTCACTCTGACCGATGATACGATTGTGGAGATTATCTTCAAAATGAACAAGCTTTTCACGCTGACCCTCCATGAGCCTTGTTACAGGTATGTGGGTCCACTGACTGACAACTTCAGCGATATCCTCTTCACCGACCTCCTCATTCAGAAGCATCTCACCTTGCATCTCCTGGAGTTGCTTTTCTTCTTCTCTATATTCATTTTCCAAAGGAGCAAGCGTTCCGTACTTCAATCGGGATGCAAGTTCAAGGTTATTCTCATTTTCAGCAAGTTCATACTGGACCTTGGTTTCTTCTATCTGTTGTTTCAGGGCACCGAGCTTTGAGATAGCTTCCTTCTCACGATTCCATCTGGCCCTCATGGCATCGGATTCTGCCCTGATGTCGGCAAGTTCCTTATCAAGGGCGCCCAGACGGTCCTTTGAAGCTGCATCCTTCTCTTTTCTAAGTGCCTCACGCTCAATTTCAAGCTGCATTATCTTGCGGTCAGCCTCATCAAGTTCTGCGGGCTTGCTGTCAATGGCAGTTCTCTTCTTTGCAGCAGCCTCATCCACAAGATCAATGGCCTTGTCCGGAAGGAACCTGTCTGCAATGTAACGACTGCTCATCACAGCAGCAGCAACGAGTGCCGAGTCCTTCAGACGAACACCATGATGGACCTCATACTTCTCCTTCAGACCACGTAGTATAGAAATGGTATCTTCTACAGTCGGTTCTTCTACAAACACCGGGAGGAATCTGCGCTCAAGTGCTGCATCCTTTTCGATGTACTTGCGGTACTCATCGATAGTTGTTGCACCGATACAGTGCAATTCACCACGCGCAAGCATGGGCTTTAAGAGATTTCCTGCATCCATGGCACCTTCTGTAGCACCGGCACCCACAATGGTGTGGATCTCATCTATGAAGAGAATTATCTGACCTTCCGAATCAGCGACTTCCTTGAGAACTGCCTTTAGCCTTTCCTCAAATTCACCACGAAACTTCGCACCGGCAATAAGAGAGCCCATATCAAGAGCAATGATACGCTTGTCCTTCATTGCATCGGGTACATCCCTTTTGGCAATACGCTGAGCAAGTCCCTCGACTATTGCAGTCTTACCGACACCAGCCTCACCAATAAGTACAGGGTTGTTCTTTCTGCGTCTGGAAAGGATCTCTATGGAATGCCTTATTTCCTGATCTCTGCCAATAACAGGATCCAGTTTACCCTGAGCAGCAAGCTCTGTGAAATCGATCCCGTACTTCTTAAGTGGCTCCATTGTATCTTCCGGATTCTCTGAAGTAATTTTTCTATCCCCCCTTATCTGTTTGATGCCATCAAGAATTCTATCACGTGTAACACCTTCGCTTGCAAGGATCTTGCCACATTGGCTGTCCTTTTCCCCGACCATTGCAAGCAGGAGGTGCTCAACGCTCACATACTCATCTTTCATCTTTCCGGCTTCCTGCACGGCAGAATCCAGAATGCGCCTCATTGTCTGTGTCATGTAGACCTGTTCGCCACCCGGGCCTGAAACCTGTGGAAGGGTTTTAAGCTGGGCTTCAACCTTCTGCATCAGCCGATCCACCGGAACATCCATATTGTGCAGTAATGTAGTTACAAGCCCACCACTCTGTTCAAGCAATGCAAGGAACATGTGTTCACAATCAATCTGCTGATTCCTATACCTTGCAGCAATTGTACTTGAGCCCTGAACGGCTTCCTGAGCTTTCTGTGTAAAACTGTTAAGATCCATATTATAGACTCCCCGGGATCAATATCCCCATTATCCCGTCATTTTAATTTAGGATGTTTGTTTAAATTACTTTTGATACGTTGCAAATAACCGGAATAGTTCCAGTTAACTTAATAATAATAGTGCAAAACTTATATATAAATGTTTTCACTTTTATAGCTTTTTTATCATTTTTATCGAAATGATATCTACATTATGCAGGAAATATTATATACACCCAGTACAATAAATAAATCTTATGCCACAGCAAATAATACTGATAAATCTGGAAAAGCCCAGAGAGAAAAAACTTGAAGAAGACATACATTGGTTCTGCAACAGTTTCGGACTATCTTCCGGAAGAGATACTGAGAATATTGCAACACAGATCATTCATGACCTGCTGCAGCAGATTTCCAAGAGAGAAGACAGGATATCATCAGATGCCATCGCAGATAATCTGGATGTGAATATTTCAAGGGTTAACCACCATATAAGAAACCTTATCAATGCAGGTCTGGTCTACAGACAAAAAAGAGCACTTTATCTTCGAGGAGGAAGCCTTAAAGCTGCCGTCCAGGAAATGAGAAAAGACTCAGAGCGCATGTTCCAGGAACTGGAAGAGATGGCAGAAGAGATCGATGAGCAAATGGGACTTCGCAACAGGTAAAGCCTCCCACAATAAACAATTACTTTACTATTAGATCTTGTCGTGAACCCAGAAATCACCTTCAATAGTGAATTCCTTTTTCCATATTGGCACATCTTCCTTAATGCGTTCAAGCGCTTCCACAAGTGTTTCAAACAATTCTTTTCTGTGGGCAGCAGCAACAACAATGTAGACTATATCCTCACCTGATCTGATAAGACCAGTCTTGTGATGGATGAGCACATCTATGATGTCGTCCTTTTCCTTCAGATCATAGCAGATCTTTTCTATAGCTCTGTCAGCAACACCTTCGTACTTTTCAAAGTCAATGGCAGTTGTTTCCAAATCATCATTCACACGCCTTACAATTCCTGTAAATGTTGCGATTCCACCGGATAAACAGATATCAGGATTTGACCGGACCTTATTGATAAGAGAATCAAGTGTTAACCATTCTGCCTGGTCAAGAATGACCTTCACAAGCGCATCTATATCCCAATCCGACCTTTCAGGTAACTGAACAAGAATATTGACTACGTCATCAGAATCTTCGACATCACCAAGGAATATTTTGGGAAGCTCACTGCTCTTTGCACCTTCAACAATGGCGAAGTCGGCACCGTTATCAGCAAGTGCGTCCAGCGCATCTTCCAGTGTTGGATTTCGTTTAATGGTTACAAGTTCAGTATCTGTTATGGCTGCAACCAGATCAGCACCTGCATCGAAGTGTTTGCCAGTATCAGTATTCTCAGGATTGAAACGATGATGCAGCATCTGTTTCACAGTCCCGACTGACCCTTTTTTGGAAAGTGCTTCAACAAGACGCATTACCAATGTGGTTTTGCCGGAATTCTTGTAGCCTGCAACACAAATGACTTTCATGAAATGAGCTTATGAGGAGTCATCATATAAGTACACAACGCGAATAGAAAGCAGTACGAATCATAGAAATCATTTTTTAGATTCAATGAAATTTATAATAGAATAATTACGAATAATTTATATCCTGCTGATTTGTACCAATTGCAATGAGTGATTACAAGATAAGTATCCACGATATGCCGGAAGAGGAAAGACCACGTGAAAGGTTGCTTAAATACGGCCCTGACGCACTTTCCAATGCGGAACTTCTTGCCATCATACTCAGAACAGGAACGCAGAAGGAGAATATCATCAACCTTTGCAGTCGTATTTTCTCAGAGTACAACATCAAACAACTGAGCCACGCAAATATTTCCCGGCTCACACAGATCCACGGCATCGGGAATGCAAAAGCAGCACAAATAGCTGCTGTATTTGAACTTGCCCGCAAGCTTGAAGGATTCACCGATGACCCTAAAAGGAAGATAAAATCACCTGCAGATGTCTATTCATTGCTCTACCCCCGTATGCGTGAACACAAACGTGAAAGACTTGTGGCACTGCTTCTTGATACTAAAAACCATGTGATACGCGAAGAAGTTGTTTCTATCGGCAGCCTGAACGCGAACATAGTCCACCCACGAGAAGTATTCAAAGCAGCACTCATGGAGTCCTGTGCCTCAGTCATACTCTCACACAATCACCCGTCCGGCGACCCCACACCAAGCAGAGAGGACATAGCAGTTACCGAGAAACTTGTAGATGGTGGTAAGCTATTGGGTATAGACGTGCTGGACCATGTTGTAATTGGAGATGGAAGATATGTTAGCCTGAAGGATGAGGGGTTTGTTAAATAGCATCCACATTAATTGTACTTTTAAAGAACATAAGCCTCATTTTACACTGTACATAGATTCATTTCATAAAACTCCACATCATGTCAGAAATTGAGCATACTAAACTTTAAATATTTAAGGACACAACATATAAATTGAGGGGGTTGTTACTGTATGTTATCATTTTTCAGTAAGAAGAAACATGTACTTAGTTCATTTGTTAAAACATCTATAGTCTTATTGGCATTGCTCTTATTACTTACATCCTGTGCCAGTGCACGCGATTATTCTCTTGATAGCGCCACAGCACATGTCACAGTCAGTCCAGAAGGCATAGTGCATGTCGAAGAATCAATATCTTACTCCTTTGAAGGAACATACTCAGAAATCTACCGCAGAGTCTATCCACCCGAAGGAGGATCCATTGAAAATATTCAAGGATATTGTGACAATGGTGCATGTACTTTCCATGTGAAAACCATTACAGGTGGCTATGAATTGATTGGCAAGCTCCCTCAGTCGACACCTGAAAAAGTAAACTTTGTTGTTTCTTACGATTATTATGGGGGAACAAAGGTTTACAATGATCTATCAGAACTCCATTTCAAATTATGGGGCGATGAGTGGGAAAAAACACTCAATGGATTCACTGCAACTATAACGCTCCCAACTGATACGGGAGACGAAGTATATTACTGGATACATCCGGATGATCATACCCAGACATCATATATGGAGAGTAACATCATTTACTTAGAAGCAGAGAACATTCCAGCTGAGAGTTGGTATGAAATTAGGGCTGTCTTTCCAAGAATTGAATCTCCTGACCCGAATTATGTTTCAATAGAAAAAGAGGATGCTCTGGATAAAATACTAGACATTGAAGAAGAATATATTGCTAAACAAAAAATAGCTCATCTGCTTTTTAAAATTACCATTCTGCTGGTATGCTTAGTAATTATATTTCCCATTCTTATCTATTTCATATATGGCAGAGAATCAAAAATCGATTACGACGCAATATATGAAAGAGACCCACCTACAGATTCAAAGCCCGCAATAGTCAATGCTTTACTGAGAGGTGCAATAGGTGTTCCTGACATGGATGGATTTACCGGAACTATAATGGACCTGGTAAACAGAAATTACATCAACCTTCGTGATACGGTGTCTGAAAATAAAGACACGGTTTTGTTCAAAAGTGAAAAGGAAGATGTTCTAATTGAAATCACTGAAGAAGGAAATGTAGATGAACTCCTGGACTTCGAACTTGATGCTTATAATTTGTTAAAAAAGCATGCCCCATCTGGCACTGTATCCTGGAGCCAGCTAACTACAGAACTTAGCAAGGGGACTGAATTCTATAATTTTATGAACAGTTGGTATCTGAAAGTTGCAAGACATGTAAAAATGAACAAACTGTTCATTTCAAAAGGTAATACCTACATTTACATTTTTTGCATATTAAGTGTGATTTTAGGATTTGGTGCTTATAATATACTATTTAGTGTATTTTCAGTCAAACTATTTCCGGTTGTGGCAAATATTAGAATTCTATTCATGGTTACTGCAGCTTTCGTAATTGCACTATTTATTTTTGCAATCACCAAGCAAAGAAGTTTCGGAAAATGGACGGTCGAAGGTAGGCTATTCCAGAAACGCTGGGATAATTTCAGGAAATACCTGACCGATTTTTCAGCACTGAAAGAACATCCTCCTGAATCTGTAAAGATATGGGACTTCTACATGGTTTATGCAGTAACTCTGGGTGTTGCGGAGAAAGTTATCGAGAATATGTCCCTCATAGTCCCAACCGAGCAATTCAGGAGAAGCAGGTTCTATACAATGCACCATAATAAACACATGATCGATCAAGGTTTCAAGAGTGCCGTCAGTGCTTCAACTCCAGATCATAAGTCATCCGGCAGTAGTAGCGGAGTAAGAGGTGCCGGTGGCGGCTTTGGCGGCGGTGGGGGTGGTGCCAGATGAAGACATACATTTACAAGAGATGATTAAATGATAGTAGAAATGATAATCTTATTCGCATTGCTGGTTATTTTGGGGTTGGTTATTGTAGTTATATACAACAATCTAATAAAACAACGTAACCGTGTAGAAAATGCATGGGCCCAGATAGAGGTCCAGCTAAAAAGACGTAATGATCTGATTCCAAACCTTGTGGAAACGATTAAAGGATATGCCCAACATGAAAGAACTCTCTTTGAAAATGTAACGAAAGCCAGGGCTTCAATGGCAACTGCAAAAGGTGTGAATGAAACCGCAGAGGCTTCCAATATGCTGTCCTCTACACTAAAATCACTTTTTGCTGTTGTAGAGAACTATCCCGAGCTTAAGGCAAACGAGAACTTCATTCAGCTGCAAGCGGAATTAGCAGAAACGGAAGATAAAATTGCCTATACAAGACAGTTCTACAATGATACTGCAATGAAATACAATATCAGTATTCAGACAATTCCAAATAATATCGTTGCAGGCATAACAGGATTTGATAAAAAAGAATTGTTTGAAACACCACCCGGAGAAAGAGAAGTTCCAAAGGTTCACTTTTAATATCTTGATGAATTGTTGCTCAGGATATTCTCTGACAATATCCTGATTACATTTTTTATAACAGTCCCCACCATTACAAACAAAACATTTAAGGGATTAACCAGCAATTAGCACACAAATGAAAGATATAGAACTTAATGACCCCTACACAACTCCATACAGGGGCATATATGCAATATGCGACAGGAACAACGAATATGCAGATATCATCGAGCATACGAACTGTTATGGCGGTGCCGCATGGTCAAAGTTCCATTATTCACATTCACCGCTCATCCTGAACACGCGCTCTATTGGAAATATGATCAGGTACACAGTAAAAACAGGCACATCCACCCTTGAGCTTAAGCCATCCACTGCTGCTGCAGGAATTGAATCGGTTGTTGTGGAAAGAGATGAGGTTCATATAACATATGCAGGGCTTGGCGGGGGCGGAGTAGGCGCCACCAAGTGCAGGGCATTTGCAGAAGGTGTGTTGTGTTGTAACTATACCGTATCCGGTGGCGGGCGTGCTGCAAAGGGGACTGTCGTAGTTCCTAAAAGAGAGAGAGTGCTCATAGGTATCGATGATACCGATACTAAGGAAGAAGGAGCCACATGGACACTTACCCATAACATGGCTAAGGAACTGGATTGCAGTGAATCTGTTTACCTTTCCCACTCACTTGTACAGCTTTTCCCGGTATCAGCAAGGACACAGAATTGTGTATCAACTGTACTGGAGTTCGGATGTGTGAATGAAGAAGCTAAACAGGAACTTCTTGAAAGCATTAAAGCAGCGCTTCTGAAATACAGCGTCTCTGATGAGACAGGAATGGTCGTCCTCTCAGACTTTGACGCTAAGAAGATGAACAAGTACAGTAAAGAATGCCGCAATGGTGAGCTAACGAAAGAGTACGCCATGCAAAATGCAAAGGACAACGGCGTTGATGTATGGCTTGACGGCAACGGCGTCATAGGAGCACTTGCAGCACTGGCATGGTTCGCACAACCTGATGATTCTGTTAAGCGGACTGCACAATCAGAATAACAAAGATATGACAGATAATAAGGATATAACCGGCCTTGAAGCTATCTACCTTGCAGCTATTGACAACAATGTAAGGTTCATTACTGCTGTCGCCGGATATCCCATGACTGCAGTTGCAGACTACTTTTTTAAGGAAAAAGATTCCAACGACTACGATATCCACTGGTTCACTAACGAAAAAGCCGCCATGGAAGCCGTATTAGGAGCATCGGTCACCGGACGAAGGTCCATGGTGTTGGTCAAGCATGTGGGCATGAACCTGCTTTCAGACCCTCTTATGACAGCGATGATGCATACGATAGGTGCAGGACTTGTCATACTTGTGGGAGATGATCCCGGGGCAAAGGCTTCACAGAATGAACAGGATTCCAGATTCTACGGAGCACTGTCAGAAACCGCTGTTTTTGACCCGGCAACACCGAAAGATGCTTACGACTCATTGCAACGGGCTTTTGAACTCTCAGAAGAAGCGAAGGTTCCGGTCATTATGAGGATTACTGACAGACTGGAAAAGAGAGAGGATAATTTCAGCAGAACATTAATCAATAGAGAAGCCAACGTGCCCGAAAAGAAACTTGATGGAGACATCTGGAAACTCACCATGCACGGGAAACACCAGCGTTTCCACATAGAATCCGAACCACTTCTTACCCATGAGGCTGAGAATTCATCCTTCAATCGCATTTCATTAAATGGAGAGAAGGTAGGAATAATATCTTCAGGTTACCCTTCAGCAATAGTGGATGAAATATTGTCCACCCAGATAGCATGTTCTGATTATTCACACCTTGCACTTGGCATCATGTCACCATTTCCCAAAAACATTGTAAAGGAGTTCATAAGCAACCACGAACGCATACTTGTTGTGGAAGAAAGCGAAGCTGTCATAGAATCGTATATTAGCACCTGTAACAATGTTCTTGGAAAAAAGAGCGGACATCTTCCTGTAGGCATGATTCAAAACGAACATGTGGAATTTGCCCTTGAGAATATCGACAGGGATGAGGTCACAAGGTACACAGATATCCAGACCATTGCCAGCAGAGGGTCAAGACCTATCTGCAGCGATTGTCCCTTCATACCACTTTACAACGTACTGCACGATATAGAGCCGGTCGCAGGAGATATGGGATGCTCCATACGCACAGCACCTGACCCACTCAATGCAGTTAACACAGGGTTTGCACTTGGAGGTGCTATTTCAACAGCATGCGGTTTTCCAGGAAAAGGAATAGCAGTTATTGGAGATTTTGGACTTGCACACTCAGGAATTGTGGGACTCATAAATGCAGTGGCGGGTGATTTCGACATTCTTGTCATTATACTCCAGAATGAGATCGCTGCAATGACAGGTGGGCAGGACACACCTGGCCTGCATGATGTTGTAAAAGCTCTTGTACCGGATACGATCATTTTGGATATTGATACTAGTATCAGTTCAGAAGGTTCGGTCAAAACCCAGAACATAATTAAAGATATGATACGGGAAAAACTAGAGGTAAAAGGAGTTTCTGTGATATATATCGAAGGAAAATGCACACTGTATTGAACCTTCGGGGCATAGTGTTGCAATAAATTTGATGTTTGAAATTTATCGTTTTATATTTATAATTTCAAATTTGAAATGTCAAACAATTGCTTTGAGAAGTTAACATTCAAGCCAAGAATATCCCGTGAACCTGAATATATAGCCTTTGCAATCTCAGCACATCCAACAGCAGCGCTCCACCTATCAAGTACATGAGCCTTTACATCAAGATGTTTTTCGATCTTTTCTACAACATAGGGAATCTCACCAACTGAGCCCTCTATAATTACCTCACCTGCTGAATCGTAATCCTTCAGCAGAATTTGCATACCTGTAATTTCCATGGCAGCAAAGAGAGCTATACTATCAAGTGCATGAATTGCTTTTGAGTCCTTGTTTTCAGCTGCTTTAATAAGATCATGCCTGTCTGAAAAAGGAGTGTTCTTGAGAACACCAGAATGCACAAATGCTTCATTTGCACTTATCTTACCGGCATCCACATCCCTCAGTGCCTGCACATCAAGAGGACCATGCTGCAACCCAGGTGCAAATATACAGGCATCTATAGCACCAATAAGTTTGCCAGCTGCAACGCCTACTGTTACAGTATTAGAACTTATATCAGAAAGAACGAAATCATTAAAACCAAGAGAAAATGCATGGTAAGCAATCCCTACTTTCTCCGGACTGGTGGAATGAGAGAAAATATTCAGCCGGGAATCCGTATTACTCCCATTATGGATGCCAGGTATAACAACTGCTGGAATCCCAGATGATGCAATTGAATCAAAAACACGACTTCCACCACCTGTTTTCTTTCCAGCTCCCTCGATACTTTTGACACCCCTGTTATTGACACTTCGTATGTCCTCAATATCTGTAATACCATCACCCATGGAATATGTCACAGCCATAAGAGAGATATCAACACTACTGATACCGAAAGCTTCTTCAATTGATGACACCAGCTGGGACTTAGTCATATCCGCTGCTTTAGTTCGTGGAATCTCCAGTTTCAGCACTTTTCCAGACTCTGGAAAAAATGCAGCAAAACGCATTGCAGTTGTACCGTGATCAATTCCAACGAACATAATATACCACCTTTAATCATCAATCAATAATAAATTGAGTTCTTCCATGATACGCTCCCCTTCTGTAAAACTGCCAACAGTAGTTACTAAGCGCAGTTCCTGGAAGGAAGTACCACGAGAAAGAAGCAGCCTCAGATTACCCCGGTCATCAGGTCTTTGCACGCGGGCAGTCAGCATACCTCCTGAATTACCTTTTCCTTTTACAGTAATAACCGAAGGTATTATCTTTTTAATCTCAGAATGCTGACTCAACATAGATACTACCTTCTTACCACTTCGACCACCAATTATGGTACTATGGGAACCGCCAAGTTTGGATTTCGGTTTATTAACCCCATTTGCATTGATAGTATCAGTCATTTCAAGGGGAATGTCAGCAGATACTATAAAATTGTGGTGGTTGAAGTTTATAAACATCACTGAAAAGTTGAGAGATAAATATAGGGATTGAATCTTGTTTAAAATCTAAAATGAGCAATAATTTTGTAGACCTATTAAAGATAGTAAAAAGAATAAAATAAAGAACAATATTCAGGATATCATATCTCCTGAATATCAGCCATGTCTATAAGCTTGACACCTGCATCATGAAGAATCCTGATAGCTCCCTCGATGTCACTGACCCTTAGAATCAGGAGAGCTTTCTCCGTCTTTGTGACGAAAGCGTATGCATAATCAATATTTATACTCTGCTCACCAAGAACATCTGCTATTTTCCCCAGACCACCAGGTATGTCTTGCATTTCCACACCCATCACATTGGTTTCGGAAACAGTGAAACCTGCATCATGAAGAACTTCATGTGCTGCATCCGGTTTATCAACGACCATCCTGATGATTCCAAAGTCTCCTGCTTCGGCTATGGTGAATGCCCTGATATTGATGCCAGCCTTTCTGAAATTCTCTGCGATGTTCGCAAGACGGCCAGGTTTGTTCTCAGCAAAAAGGGATATTTGTTTGATGATCTTCTCTTCCATATTAGCACCTGCAATTTTATTAAAAGTTATGTTGTCCTAGTAAATATTATAACTTTCTGTTGTCTATTACTTTCTTGGCTTTACCCATTGATCTTGGAATAGTTCCTTTTTCAACAAGTTCCACCTTCACAGCAAGATTGAGCACATTTTTCAGTGCGGCTCCAACTTTCTTTTCCAGTGAGATGATATCATTGACCTTATCGCTGAACGCCTCATCAGTCATCTCGATCTGAACCTTTATGATATCAAGTTCATTGACTCTGTCAACAACTATCATGAAATGCTCGCCAACTTCCGGAATATTCATGAGAACGGATTCCACCTGTCCAGGGAAAACGTTGATACCACGGACAATAAGCATATCATCTGCACGCCCCAGAACCCTCATGATACGAGGATGAGTACGCCCACATTCACATGGCTGTTTATTGATAACTGTAATATCACCGATACGATACCTAATAAGTGGAAGTGCTTCTTTGGCCAGTGTGGTAATCACAAGCTCTCCACGCTCACCTTCTGCAAGCTGCTCTCCTGTTTCAGGATCAATGACCTCGATCAGGAACTGGTCTGCCCAGATATGTATACCATCCTGATATTGACATTCTGTGCAAAGAGGTCCACTGAGTTCGGATGTACCATATATATCATAAGCTTTGATACCCGTAGCTTCCTCTATTCTGGCTCGCATTTCCTCGGACCAGGGCTCTGCACCAAATATACCCACACGAAGTTGAGTATCATTCTTTATGCTCAGACCGTTCTGGTTTGCAACCTCATTCATGAAAAGGAAGTAAGAAGGAGTGCATGCCATTACACTGGAGTTAAGGTCCTGCATGAGATCCAACTGCTTTTCAGTGTTTCCGGAACTTGTCGGAAGAACTGTGCAACCTACCTCTTCAGCACCATAGTGCAAGCCGAGACCACCTGTAAAAAGGCCGTATCCATAACTTATCTGGACAACATCACCGCGTCCGACACCAATTGATGTAAGTGCCCTTGCAAGAGATGTAGCCCATTCATTGATGTCGTTACGAGTGTATCCGACTACCGTAGGTTTCCCGGTTGTTCCTGAAGAAACATGGAAACGAACGAGCTGTTCATTGGGCACACAGAACATACCTGTTGGATATGTGTCCCTGAGGTCTGATTTATATGTAAATGGTAACTTATTCAGATCATCCATTGACTGGATATCCTCAGGCTTAACACCTGCATCATCGAATTTCTTTTTATAGAAATCCGAATGCTGGTACACATAACTTACCAGATTTTTTAGTTTCTTTTCCTGCATTCTATCCAGTTCTTCAACTGGCATCCTTTCAACCAATGGGTTCCAGTACTCTATCATCTAATCGCCCTTTATTAGATTATTCTGATTTTTGAGATTCTTCGTTCAATGAATCACATATCGAAGGGTTAGCTTTCCCTCTGAGGATATCACGTATCCTATATTTGCATTCAAAAATAATGGTATCCATATCAGCAACTACATCTATGCCAGCAGCTCCTGCATGTCCTCCTCCGGTACCATCATAGTTCTTACTAATATCTTCCATTATCTTACCCAGATTCACACCTGCTGCAACTGCTTCACGCTTAGCTCTTCCGCTGACCCTTATATTGGCATCACGTGAAGTACCGATGAGGGCAACGTCTGCACCAACGTTAAGGAACATAGATGAAGCAGCACCTCCAAATGAATTTACGTGAGAGTCAACTAGCAGCCAGTCATCAACTCTTTCAATGGTTGCTCTTGTTGCACATTTTAGCATTGCGATGCGCATTGATATATCCTGAGGAGTTGCAGCCATCATTTCCAGTACATCAGCATACTCCACTCCGCTGGCAGCTATTATCTCGGAAACCGTCTTGAAAGTTTCCTGTGTGGCATGTTTAAAGTGTCCTGTATCAGTAATTATACCGGTCAAAAGACCCATGGCAGTGCGACGCATGATGGGAGCACCCATGGATTGCAGAATACCGAATACCATTTCTGCAGTGGATGTTGCATGACGATGAAGATAGAATTCGGCATTTTCAATTAAAGCTGTAGTAGCATGGTGATCGATCACACAATATTTACCAAGCTTGATATCATTGAGCTGCGAACTAGTAGAAGTGTCAACTACCAAAGTAATATCATACTCAGATGGATCGGGTTTTTCAACAACATCAATGTTGAGTTTATCTATAATAAGTGAAGCAACCCTGTTGCATCCATCCACAAGACCGATTGTCCCGCCCAGTGCCTCAGAAAGAGCAAACGCACTGCTCACTGCATCTGGATCAGCATTCCGATGGCAAAGATAAAGAATATTATTGTAATCCAGAAGTTTATTAAAAAACTCCGTTTCTTCAACTTGCATGGAAACCTCTGAACATTATCACCCTTTTACAGTGATAATGTCATCAGCATAGGAAATAGGCTTATTGAGCCTGGTTCCCCATAGATTGTTCAATCTGTTCCTGAAGTTGTGTGAAACGTTTAGAGACTCTTTCTTCCTGCCTTGAAATTGATTGTATTCTGAGTGAAAGTGTCTCGACCTTTTCGTTTAATTTAGAAACGGATTCCTCCTTGCTGGACTTTATCTGTAATTCACCTATGCTGCGATAAACAACAACATCTTCAGGAAGTTTATCCAGCTCCTCCAGTGCCATTTCAGATTCTTTTTGCAAGGACTCTATTTGAGATTTTTGCATAGCCAAGGACTGCGCCTGCTGCTGAACCTGCTGCAACTGAGCTATTTGGTTCTGTATCTGTGGGGGTATTTGTGTACTCATTTGGTTTCACCTGGCATATCAATAAACCTAAAGTGATTTTAATGTTTCTATGTACATAGAAGCAATAAACAACGATGTAAAGAGATGATACACATACAAAATAGAAAGCGAAAAATGAAGGGACATATTAGTCAAATCTAATCATACCAGACAGGATGCTGTCTCAGATGCAACCTGAATTAAGCGTAGCCATGTGTTAAGAGTTGAGCGCATGGAAACAAGGTCGTCAGATCTAACGGTGAGATAAAGAGAGGTACCTTCAAAGAGTATATCAACAGAAGACCGGTCAGTTATCATTGTCTCAAGTTCAGGCTTCAGGGAACGATAAATAAACGGAGCTGCAGGCGTTTCAAATACAGAATTGGTGATTAAGAGCAATTTTCATCACCACTATATATTCTATGACTTTTTATCCTCAGACTGAACAGCACTTTTTCCTGTTCTTTAAAATTTATTCTATCCCCGGAAATATCCATCGATAATGAAACCGAAGAATCCTTTGGGCAATCAGGATAGAGAATGTCAGATACAACTGATACAAGCTCGCCATCCCCCCTAATTGAAGGAATTACACCGGACTTTCGAGGATATGAAAAAACCGCAGATAACATCGAAATATGAAGTGACAATACACAGTAACCCTCATGATCATAAAAAACCATACTACCTGGGTTGCCGTGATATTCGCCTACTATGAGCAGAGGAGTGTAATGAGAAAGGGCTAAAGCCTCTCCCATACCCATCTTACCACGGTTGGCATATTCACAACCGAAAAAAGATGCCAGATGCTTACATAATGTACGCGTGCTGGCAGAAGGTTTGCGAGAAGAAGTGATTAACATCGCTTCTTACTCTGCTTTGATGCGTTTGATGGATGTTGGACGTTCTTTCACAAGAATACGGTGTCCACAGTATGGGCAGCGGATACCAGTATACTCATAATCGATCTCAACATTTCTTTTGCATCTTGTACATTTATAGGCCATACTCACCTACTCGAGTGCTTCTGTTGCTTTCTTAACTGAACGTGTAACTGTCTTACCTACATTGGTCTGAGGCAGGAAAGTTCCACCTGCAAAGGTATAGTCACATTTTGTACATTTCCATATACCTGTGCCTATTCTCTTGACGGTAGGACGTGCACATTTTGAGCACTTGTGAGGCATACGCATCTTTTCTTCAAGGTCCGCTACTAATTTACGGTCCTTCCTACCATATCGTGTACCAAACCTACCAGCTGATCTGGACACTCGCCCTTTTCTCGTATACTTTTTTGCCATGAATCTTATCTCCTTGAAATGGTGTGAAATTAATGATATTGAATCTTTCTGTTTAGATATTCAACAGATGAGTTTCCCTCAGTTCTGATGCTTTCTGGCATGCCAAGGATACGGCCTTTAACAGTTGCTCTTCAGTAAGTGCACCGTCACCGCTCTTTTGCATTCCCGATATAGAACCATCCTGATTTGAGATTATCGTTATGCGGGTATCGCATGCAGTCTCTTCATCAAGACCAGGGTCAAGCATCATCTCGCCGCCGATATCTACCAGTGTAATGGCAACAGGCATATCTCTGATAGGCATAGGCACGTCCTCTCCGCGTCCTTCACGTCCACCAGGAACAGTGGCGGTCAACAGGGCAGCAATTGCACCTAGAGAGGCAGCATCCTGAATGTTCCCGCAGTTATTGAGAACATGGATATCGATGAATACCATCCAAACTTCTTCTCCCTTCGTAATACACAACTTACTTAAATCAATTGCGCCTGATTCACGGATACCCCGGTCAGTCACACGAGCCATCTCTATTGCATTCTCCTTTGGAGGACCAGCCTCAAAATTAGGAGAAGCAATTGGATTTAACTCCATGCTTGTGATAATGACACCCTGGTCAGCAGAGTCAGGGAACGGAGTTCCGATCTGAACTTTAACACCGACAAGAATTTCTGTATCTCCCAGTTTGATCCATGCAGAACCCTCTGCTTTGTCAATTACATTGGTCCTGAGATCTATATCCCTTATTTCATCAAAGCTACGGCCATCATCACGTTTCCCTTTGAGCATAAGGTTGTAAATATAATCTTTCTTAAGTATAGACATTGATTCATTACTCATGATTACCACATCCCTCAGATAGTCTCTTCATCATCTTCGGGGACATCCTCATCATTGTCTTCAGGAATATCCTCTTCATCTACGTCCTGGAAAGAATCCTCTTGCTCTTCCACAGATTCAACTTCATCCTCTGTATCGGCATCTTCTATATCATCTTCCATTTCGCCTTCTTCTATGCTTTCAAGGCCACCAGACGTTTCATTTCCTTCTGAAGATACCAATGCAGATTCAACGATAGCAGAAACATCGACATCTTCCTCATCATCAGGGATTTCCACTTCTTCCAGTTTGGTAAATTTGTTCCTGAGAGTCTCCTGCTGCATTGCAAGGATCTGACGACATCCATCTTTACACATTTCAATTGCTGTTTTGAATTCTTCCTGTGTAACATCACCATCCATCTGCAAAAGGGTGATCTCACCATCAGAAGTCATGGCCATCGGGATATCAGCATCACCATAGTTATCCTCAGGCTTATTAAGGTCAAGCACCAGCTGGCCATCGACCTTACCTACAGCGCATGCAGAAATAAGCCCCTTCATAGGAATACCGGCATCTGCAAGTGCCAAAGAAGCTGCATTTATAGCTGCTGTACGGGTTCCGGCATCTGCCTGAAGCACCTCAGCAAAGACATCAATAACAGCACCAGGATAAAGATGTGTAAGAACAACAGGCTCAAATGCCTCGCGGCTTACTTTTGATATTTCGATACTCCTTCTGCTTGGACCAGGCCTTATGCGGTCCTCCACAGAGAAAGCTGCCATATTATAACGATATCTTATCAATGCAGAATCTGCTTTCTGCAATCTTCTAGGATGGAGTTCCCTTGGACCATAAACAGCCGCAAGAACCTTGTTTTTACCCCATTCCAAATAACATGAACCGTCAGCCCTGGAGAGAACACCGATCTCCATTTTCATAGGCCTGATCTCATTAATACGCCTTCCATCGAGACGCAATCCATTTTCATCAATGAACTTTTCAGGTTTATCACTCATATTAATTCTCCAATGTTTGCACATTTTCCCTGTTGATAAAAAAGAGGCACATCTGGATCAATTATCATCATCCAGCAGTGCATCAACTTTTCTGCAGGTTTCTTCCCTGATCTCGCATTCATCTTCCGTATCCACAGCGAGATCATCATCCAAAACAGTTTCATCCTTCTCAGAAACAATATCATCCTCATTTTTCAAGAAATTAGAAATCCTCTCCGTCAAACCGGAAGTATGAGAATGTTTCATTATAAGCTCAATAGCCTCATTGAGAAGGTCCATTTCAGCATCATTACCATTAATCCATATCCTTCCATTCTGACCTACAAATATCTCGCAATTTGTTTCTTTCTTAAGCATAGAGACCATAGAACCACCATGCCCTATAATACGCGGAACCTTTGTAGGAGTTATTTCTATAACCCGGCCCATATCAAGAGCCCTCAGACCACGTTCTCTCATGCTTAATTCTACCTTCATGGATGAATTTACATCTTTTATGCGAAGCAAAGCCGAACTACCAACACCCATAATTCCCGACATTTTGTCAGATTCCACACGTCTGGGATACTCCGACACATGCAACAGGCCATCATATGGAGAGCTGATATTGAATATCCAGTTAGAAGGAGTTACCCCAATAACCGTACCAATAACATAATCCCTGGGAGATGGAATGTATTTCCCGGTAAAAGGAATTACAGACATCCTGTTTTTAGTATTCTTTACTCCGTATAAAAGGGAATAGACCTTTCCGTCCTTTACATAGGTACCCGGACCGGAATCAGCCTTGTTTTCGGACAATAGCTGTCCTGGAATTACAATTTCACGTTCCATTATGCAGCCTCATAATAATTTAGTTTCAGCATCCCCTTTTGAGAGGTGATTGACAAGGCCATAGAAATCGTTCTGCAGACCTGCAGGCATTTTTACAACTGCCACCCATGAACCATCACTTTGCCATTCATTCTTGATAAGGGTTGCAAATTTAGCGATGTCCCCATAAGCTTTTGCTGCGTATTCACCCGGAATCCTTACAGCAACATCGACTTCTTCGAACCTTATAGGTATTATCGGACGAATGGCTTTCATGACAATATTTACCTGATCATCAACGCCTTTGATAGGATCTATATGGACTTTAGCTTCTTCCATTGCCTTTTCAATTCTGGCAGGTGGATGGGGAGCTTTTGTCTGGGGATTAATAGCATTTTGCGCAATAAAAGTTATGACTTGCCTTGTCTTCTCTTCCAAAATACGCTTTCTTTGTTCTTTGGTCAGCTGTAGCTCACCGTGCAAAATGATCTGCTCAGCTACCTCCAGTACATTATTAGTACCAAAAGTATTAACAATATCAGATTCCCCAGCCTGGTCACCTTGATGAGCATCATAGAATATAGTCTCTACAGCGATTATACTCCCCATATCGAGTTTCTCGCCCCTTTTCAAGGCAAATGCACCCTCAGGTTCAACAAAGACTTCGAAATGATTCTTTCCTTTCTTGAGTCTTGCGATCACAGACTCATCAAGTGATACCATATTAATTCACCCCATGACATAAAATACTAGATTTATTCAGTGGTTTCGTCCTGACTTTCAGGGTCATCTTTCTTTTCTTCTTCCTCTGTACCTTTAAGTTCTTCACGAACTCTTGAAACATACGTTTCAACTTCTTCTTCAGACAGCTTTCTGAACTGACGATCATCAAGGGTCACAGCACCAAGTTCCAGAGTAGATGCATCTATCTTTCCTTCTGTTGAAGTGTAGAGCGCTTTCATACCCAGCATGATAGCAGCATCAATATCCATATCAGTCTGGTAATCTGACTCAAATATTTCCATAAAGGCATTTCTACTAGCCCCAATAGCTGTTGCCTTGTATTCAAGCAATGCACCGCTTGGATCAGTTTCGAACAGGCGTGGTCTGGAATCATCAACACCTGCTATCAGAAGAGCAGTACCGTAAGGACGGACACCACCATACTGAGTATATGTCTGTTTGTGATCGCAAATTTTCTTGGCAATCACTTCAACCCCTATTGGCTCATCATATGATACCATATTTACCTGAGCCTCTACCCTTGCCCGGTCTACAAGAGCACGAGCATCTGCTACCAGTCCTGAAGTAGCAACACCAATGTGATCATCTATCTGGAAGATCTTCTCAATGGATTCAGCTTCTATCAACCTGCTTGTGATTCTTTTGTCCACAAGCAATACCACACCATCCTTCGCTTTGATTCCTGCTGCGGTTGTACCCCTCTTAACTGCCTCTCTTGCATATTCTACCTGAAAGAGACGTCCGTCTGGACTAAAAACAGTAATGGCACGATCATATCCCATCTGTGGTGTCATTTGCATCTTCACTTCATCTCCTAATTTATTTATGAATAATAATAGAATATATACGATAACTAACTGAAATATGCTTTCTATTCATTTATATGTGACTGTTCTTCGGGGTAAATACATCTACACCCTCTAAATACTTTTTTGTTGCTCCAAGAACCGTACCCGACACACCCAGAATATGAAAACTGACTTTTTTCCCTTTTACGTTGGTAATTGTAGCAAGAGCAGCACGTGTTTGCCATACATGTTCCCGCTCACAACTGACTACACCTTTAAGGTCATCGAAGGCAAAAAGCCATATGTTACATTCACTCGAACCAAGATCACCAAGCAAACTGCCTGACGCGGAGAATATCTCCCTTATCAATTCGTCCCTAGTCACCTGGCCCTCAGCTATAAGTTCAAATGCAAGATACCTTTTATTTTCCCGCATTGTAGGAGGGAGTACCTTCATACATCATCACCGTCACTCAAAAAAGAAGCACCTAAGTGGTCACTGACGATTTCCACGCCTTCAAAAACGTAATTAGCAGAAGGACGGTTCCTTGATATAATAGATTCCGGAGTAGCAGAAAGGCCACAAATAGCTTCTTCACGCGTCATGCCAAAAAGCCCAGCAAGGGCAATCAACTCTTGAGGAGCACGCAAGTCATAACATGACCTTGCATTGCTGGTGAGCAAAAAAGGAACATCATACTTGCGTACAAGTTTCAGGTCCTTTCTGAAATTAGACAATGCCTTTACCCTTCTACCACCACGATAACTTATGATGTCACCGAGATCGAAAGAAATTGCCACATCATTCTCATTTGCAGACTTGGCAAGTACATGATTAAATCCATTGTCCTTTAAGGATCCAAAATTAGAAAGGACATCTACATTAGAATTTTCTACAGCCGCCCGGTTTATGCTTTCACTGCCACCATGGACAATAATAACATCGACCATTTTTCGATATTTGCCTATAAGTCCATGCAACTTTGAAGCATTATCCACATTCAGTTCAACTCCACTGAAAACCTCAAAGTCACCGAAACAAGTAGACCTTACAGGAGAACACGATTTTGAAGAATTGGTAATAGCAATACCCTTATAGCAAAAATGCTTTGAAAGAGTAGCCATTTCTTCAATCGTATTTTTACCTTCAGGTTCAGAATAGATGTTCAGATCGTAGAAATTGGACCTAGCCAAACAATTCCTCCACAATCTGTCCCGCTTGAACACGGTTCTTAGGATAAGTAGCTATCTTTACCTTTATGATGATAGCATCGGAAGAGGAACTCAATTCCAGCTTCCCCAAAGAAGCTGACTGTTTATCAAACCTCATATGGAATAACTGATCGCCATCCAGCCTGTCAGGCATCTCACTGCGAAGAAGCTCAACATCATCAAGAGACATATTCTCCCGGATGAAACTGGCAATCTTTACAGTGTCAGATTTGCGAGTGATCTGCGAACTGAGCATCACAGAAGAGTTGCCATAATGACCTTCAATATCCGTTACATCTACAAGTTCGTCAGTAACAGCATCACATGATCTGCCTATGGCATTCCGTAAAAAGAAGTCCAGGGCATTACGTACCCTGGAAATATCCTCAGTTGAGTGCGCGATCACGCGCAAGTTAATATAATGGATCACTTGCCCCTGTTAAGGTTTGACCTGATACTTGGTCTGTTCTTCTCAGTACCTGTTCCACGTGACATCATTCCTCTGCCCTTACGGCCTGCACTGGTCTTACCACGGTTTGCACGTCCCTTATGGGTGTTGTTGCATATCCAGTTGAGGTTCTTGTCGCTTTTGATCACAGGATGGCTTGGGTCTACAAGAATTACCTCGTACCACTTAAGTTTACCATCTTCACCAACCCAGTAAGAGTTGAGAACTTCCATGTTAGGGAACTTTCTGCCAGCACGCTCTTCAGCAATTCTCTGAATGCTCTTTCCGGCAGTGATCTTGTTCTTACCCATGCGCTGGGTACGTCTTCCACGGATATACCTGGACTTTCTCAGACTACCTCTGCGTACATGTACACGAGCTACAATGATACCCTGCTTAGCCTTGTATCCAAGGGAGCGAGCACGGTCTATACGGGTTGGACGTCTGATCTTTGTAACAGATCCTTCCTTTCTCCATTCCTGAAGTCTTTCCCATCTTAGTTCATGGACATATGTTGCGTCCGGGTCTTTCCATGCGTCTCTTACGTATGCGTAAAATGATTTTGACAATTTATTCACCTAAGTTTCATTTCTAGTTTCACGGTTCAGCTTTTGTAAAGCTACATTCCCACGGGACTTATCCCGACAATGAAACAGGACTACTACTTAACGCAATTGAATTTAAACCTTTGCACCAACCAGCAAAGAAAAACAAAAAATTTCAAACAAACCATAAGTCTAAAAATGATATACCGCATTAAAAACCAATGTATTGCATTAATGCAAGAATAATACCTGCAAATAAGAGAATGAATAATGAACCGAACAAAATTGAACTATTTAATTGATGCCATATTGACAATATTATTCATGATAGCTGCAGTCACGGGATTTGTTATGTACCTTATGATACCTTCAGGAGTTCCAAAGGGAAGATATCAGGAATATCTAGGAATAACAAAAGCCATGTGGACACTGATACATACCAGATCGGCAATTATGATGACATTTTTTACAGGGATACACCTGATACTACATCAAAAGTGGATATGCTGTACAACAAAGAATCTTTTCAAGAATGAGGAAGAAGACAACAACTGCCCCATTGAAGATCCTTAAAATATATAGAGCACTTCAAAAACGAATACCTTGCTGGAATTTACTTAGATCCTCACCAGAACATAAGATACCAGTAATATTACCATCCACATTTTTTAGAACAACATTATACCAGCGCACTGGAACTTCCCTTCCATCCTTTGCAATTACAGGGTGCTCTATGAATTCCGGCAGCCCGGATTCACCGCTTAAAGCCCCTTCAAACTTTCCCCTGACATCTTCCTTTAGCACTTCAGGAACAAGTAATTTAGAAAAGTCATGGCCTATCAGTTCAAATTCACCGTAACCAAGAATATCGTTGCCTTTTGAATTAACGAGATTGATCTTCATATCTCCGTCAAGGACAAAAATAATAAAACCTGCAATATCCAGATAGTTCATTGCTTCATTCCTTTCAGCAAGGATCTTATCCTGGAGATGCTTCATTCTTAAAAGAGATTTGACCCGAGTAACAAGCTCAAGTCTGTTTACAGGCTTGCCAAGGAACTCATCAGCTCCCACCTCTATCCCTTTGATACGGTCATCTTTGCCGGATAATGCAGTAACCATAACAACAGGAAGGAACTGGGTTTCAACAGATGTTTTTAAAACCCTGCAAACCTCATACCCATTCATATCAGGCATCATCACATCAAGCAGAATTATGTCGGGCTTTTCACTTTTGACCTTATCCAGCGCTTCCTGTCCACTATATGCAGGAATTACTTCATAGTCTGACTTAAGGTAGAGGCCCATTAATTCAACTATGGCCTGTTCGTCATCAACAATGAGTACTTTATCCCTATTTGACATGAATCATAGGCTCCCTGTTTACACGTAAATTAAATAAATATATTACAATATAAATCTGCTGGTGAGCATTGCGCCTTGTTACACAATTAAGCATAAATTAATCGAATTATTTTTACTGTTAATTATATAGTTCTATCTACATATATAGTTTAGGCATAGAAACTAACCTTGCAGAAATGACAAACACTGCAAGAAATTAATGTGGGGCTGGTGAGATTCGAACTCACGATCGACGGGTCTCTCCGAACAGCTGCAAAAAACAGCATTCAGTTAATGAGCACATATCAGTGCTCCAACGGTTCCTCACAAACCAACCCCGTCGGGTTAGTCTCAGTAGACCCGTTGTTCATCATTTATCCGCTGGAGCCCATCGCCATGCCGGGCTAGGCCACAGCCCCATAAATTCGGGCAGTACCCCCAGAATACATCTTATCAAAGATATATTTAGCGGTACTATTACCCTGATGTTACATATTTTCGTTAGCTATCCTATCAATATCTCCGAATTTGCACAACTCATCACAAAGTTCTTCGATCTTTAAGCGTAGTTCTTCCATGGAATAGCCGAACATGCCCGCCAGATAGATAGCTCCACCCGCACCTACACCTTCTTTGACAAAACCAGCTTCATACTGTTGCAAACCCTTGAATGCGGATTTACCGAATTCAGGATCAACACCTTCAAAAACAGCACCAATCTCACCTGCAAGTTCTGTGAAATTAGCAGACTCATCCTGCACGACGTAAGTGGTAGTAACAATTTTAATATTACCTGTAGAGTAACCCAGATGCTTGATAACAGCAAATATAGAAGCCATCTGAGTGCCACCTGCAAGAATAACAGGGGTATCCCCAAGACCTGCGGCAATTCCTGCAACAGCAACCATCATTGGATCCCCAACTGAAGCTACTGCTTTAAGGGGGTCCTCACCCAGAGAACCAAAAGTAATAGAGGATGACTTTAAAGCATCATCTACAACCTGTTTTTTGAGATCCAAAGGATTTGAACTGGAACTACTGCTAACATTACCATCATAACCCAATGACTGAAGCACTGCGTTGGCAGTTGTGGTCCCTGCAGCGATGCTCTCTCCAATCACAATGAGATCATGGTCCTTTGCGAGCTCCTCACCAAGCTTGAAGGCATTTTTGAATGCATTTTCAACATTGTGTACAGCAGTCGGTTTTCTGATATCATCGCCAGGCATTCCACCGATGTCAATAAGTGGCACCTGTTTTGCTGGAAGAACTTTTAAGCCCGCATTTACAAAAACATGCGGAATACCCGTAATTGACAACGCTGCGCGAGTAATAAGTGCAGGCGTAGGCGTATCATACGGCGGAGTCATTGGCAGGAATGGAACGTCTATGATAGTTCCTGTCTCAAGGACTTCCGCATCGCCTGCTGGAGTATAATCTGTAAGTTTTGCAGTCTTGCCTGCAGCGGAGAGACCTTCGATATAAGCAGTTTCTGTGTTTCCTAGAACACATACAAACAACGGTTTTTCAGGTAACCGGACTTTTTCGGGTGCTAATGTATCCATACCAATCGCCTAGATGTATTTTACAGGGAGTATATGACAGTTTCCAGACAAACGTCAATAAGTCCTGGCAACATACACCTGAGTATCTGCATCTGAACCACACACAGGACATTTGCCGGAGCAACCTTCTGTTTGCTCAGTAGGTATACCAAGTATGCCCGCACCAATCTCTTCCTCAAGTTTCAAGCCACATTCCTTATTGCCACACCAGAAGACCTTTGCAATACCCTCTGTGAGTTTTTCCTTAGTGACAGCAAGGTCATCACAGTCAAAAATACGTTCCTGCACACTTGCCTTTGCCTTTTCATACAAATTCTCATGAATTCCATCAAGCAGGGACAAAACCTCATCTGTGATATTGTCAAGAGATACCTGCAGTTTTTCGCCAGTATCACGGCGTGCAAGCATGGCAGCATTATTTTTAAGGTCCCTTGGACCAAGTTCCAGCCTAACAGGAACCCCGCGCATTTCCCATTTATAGTACTTAGCACCAGGGCGGCTGTCGCTCGCATCCATCTTTACACGAATACCTGCTGCTTCAAGAGCACTCATTACTTTCTCACATGCTTCAGGGACACCTTCAGGCTTTTTGAAAACGATAGGGATTATCACGACCTGTACCGGAGCAACCGCAGGAGGAAGCACCAGGCCCTTATCATCACCATGAATGGATATCATGGAAGCTATGGAACGTTCTGAAACACCATAGCATGTCTGATAAGCGAAAACCTGCTCACCTTCTGCATCCTCATAGGTTATGTCAAATGTCTTCGCAAAATTGTCACCAAGGTGGTGAGCCGTGCCTACCTGTAAGGTCTTGCCATCAGGCATCAGGGCATCAGTAGCTATCGTGTAGTCCGCACCAGGGAATTTGTCCCAGTCCGGTCTTTTAGATGCAAGAACAGGAACTGCGAGTTGACGGTAGAACTCAGTATAAAGCCTAATGGCTTCATCCACCTGTGCAGCTGCATCATCCCAGGTTGCATGAACAGTATGTGCTTCCTTGAAAGAGGTAATCTCACGCAGCCTGATAAGAGGACGTGTATGCTTAGTCTCATACCTGAATGTGTTAACTATCTGGTATAGCTTAAGAGGCATATCTGCATGGGACCTTATCCACAATTTGTACATAGGATAGATAGCAGTTTCACTTGTAGGACGGAGTGCCAGTTTAACATCCAGCGGAGAAGTACCTCCGTGCGTTACCCAATAAACCTCTTCTTCAAAGCCCTTTATGTGTTCGGCCTCTTTCATAAACTCATTTTCCGGAATAAGAAGTGGGAACAATGTCTCCTGATGATCCTTATCAAGCAACTTACGAATGATATCGTAAACATTTCTCCTGATGTTGAAACCAAAAGGGAACCATACATATAATCCTTTGACAGGATAACGTACGTCCATAATCTCACCTTTCAACAGAAGGTCATTATACCATTCACTGAAATTCTCTTTTGAAGGAAGCGCAGCCTCTTTTTCTTGCTCTGCCATATATTCACCTGCTTATAACTGATTTTGGCTACATTAACAAGTACATTGCTTATAGGCATTTCCTTTCCTAGATTGAATAGGCTCTAAAGTACGAAAAGGTAAAATGAAGAAAAATAGAAAATAATGTATAGATAAAACCTATTGCCTGTCTTTTTTCATGCAAAGGAACCAGTCAATACATTTCATATCATCACCTGACCTATCAGATATTTCCTTTACATCAGTCCATGTAACAGGACATGGCGCAATTACGTCATCCCCAGGCAACCAGCCTTCCGGGGTTGAAACATTTTCACTGTCCGATTTTTGAATCGCAATTAATAGACGTTTTACCTCATCCATGCTCCTTCCATTTGAGAAAGGATAATAGAGCATAGCTCTTATTTTACCCAAGGGGTCAATGATAAAAACAGCACGTATCGTCTCTGTAGTAAATTCTTCTATTGGTAAAACTCCACCAGATCGTTCAAACTTCTCGAGAATCGCCTCGGGGGTATAATGAGCATTTGGATGGATCATGCCATATTTACGTGCAACCTCCATCCTCTGATCTTCGATAACCGGAAACATCACATCTATGTTCTTGAAATCTTTGTAGTCAATCCTGTCCCGTATAGTCTTAAGCCATGCGATATGAGAATAGATACTATCAACAGAAAGACCAATGAGCTCCGTGTTAAGCGATCTTAGTTCTTCCTGCATAGTAGCACATTTTATGAATTCCGTAGTGCAGACCGGAGTGAAGTCAGAAGGATGACTGAAAAAGATAATCCATTTCCCTTTATAGTCCTCCGGGAAATTTACCATGCCCAAAGTAGTTCTGGCTTTAAAGGCAGGTGCATCATCACCAATTAATGGTATTCCAGGCTCTTTAAGTGATTCTTCTTCCAGATAACTTCCCCCTTTTGTAAAATATATGTATAATAATACACTTTAAGCAAATAAATACTTAAAGTTTATCAAAGTAAAAAAGGAGCAAGGATGGAAGATCATTCCTTTAACTGATGCTCGGAGTCAGATGCATCAAGTTCCATCTCTGAAGAATTCATATCAAAGACTATCATCCCAGTTTTTAGATTTGCAGAATCTTCCGGAGAAAGCGCGCAGGATTCAGCTTTATCAGAAATAATAGCACTATTACCAAAAGGATCCTCGATGATAACGGTAAGAGACCGTTTTCCCTCAATTGCCTCTTCAAGTGCTTTTTGAACCTCAAGTCCGCGAGAGTGCTTCTCTTCATCATCCACCGACCATTTAGTAGCAGTGATGACCACATTGTAGATCCTGTCAAGAACCCCTTCAATGTTTGTAATGTAAGAATCTGAGATTGAACCAGGTTCTACGTCAATCCCAAGCTCAGGTATGTGGATGGTACCAGAAGTGGAACGTACTACCCTGCTGTTGAGATCCTCAGGACCCTCCACCTTCAATACATACCTCATTGGTTCTTTCTGCGAAAGAATTAAGGTATCAGCAAATCTGAAACTGCATTTACATAATGCAGTAATATGCATCACCTCGCCAAAATAAGGGATATCGTCACCCTGCCACTTTATTACCAGATCTTCATGGCAAAGAGGACATGACGTTCTCGTTTCAAAACTCTGGCAGGATTCTCTACCGTTCAATATCTGCCACCAGTTAACTTTGACCTATCGATCTTGATACCCATCGGTGTTACAAGGACCTGGTCTTCCTTGATGCCGGCAATGTCGCCATGAACATCCATTACGACCTCTTTGAGGTCTTTCAAAGCACGATCAAGCAACAACTTGTCCACCTTGATGTTGGATATATCGATCATTACGATATTACCGTCATATATCTCTTTTTTGAGTGAGGTCAGCTCATTGAGGTTTGTGAGCTCTGCAACCCGTATGTAGGTTTCTGCAGGTTCATCATCCATTACCTCTTCATACTTAGTGAGGTCAAGTTCTGTATATTCATCCTCAGTGGTTGAGCTTTTGTTGCTGCTACCAAATAATTTGTTCACGATGTTTGCCATAATTCGCCCTCATGTATTCAAAAACTTTGTTATATAATAATATCACTACTACTTAAAATGTTACCGGACTGTTAATATAAACTGTTGCTGCTATTTATATTAAAACTCATCCTATTTTAATGATTTCTTTCAGATGTCCAGATTCCAGAGCTTGTCACCTACGTAATGTATGGACTTTACAGCTTTGCCCTTATTTCCCACCATATCAGCCCCTGGCATCAAAGCCGTGCCAATGGCCAAAGGTTTGCCATGTGCCTCTTCAATAATGATAACAGGGTCATTCTCCCCTATATCAGAATCAGCACCAACAATTCCCGGACACATAATATCAGCACCGTTTACAACAAAACGAACCGCACCGGAATCAACCTTTACCACGTTTTTCGTCAGACCGAGATTCAAGACTCCTTTTACAGTAGGGAAGTAAAAGCCATTTATCTGGAATAGCAACGGTTCCCCGTCAACAAGTACAAGCGACAGATCATCTATGTTTGCCGTTTCAAACTTGCTCTTTTCAAGTTGCTTTACAGCTTCACCAAAAATAGAGGTTACATCACTCAAGAGTTGATTCTTTGCTGATTTTCTTAGCTGTACTCTGGATTTTATTTTCAACTAATCACCTGTCAAGCAGATAAATATTATTTGATTATTAATGGTACTATCCCGATAGTATTACCCTGCATTATTTCCAAGGTAGTTACATTGGTAAAATAAGTAATGGATGCTTTTAAAGTTTATGAGGAGAGACCCCACATACCGCACCCATAATAACTTTACCTCACAATAACAACAGGAACTCCGCCGATATCAAGAACGTCAACTGCCCTTCCTGCAGAGACAACTTCTTTCTCTATCCCAACACATTCGGGTTCAAGTTCAAGAATATCGCCATTAACTTTTACAGTTATCTTTCCTTTTGCGATCTCATCAGCAATTTTCCTGGGATTCTCTTCAATTAGTGCATTGATTATATCCTTTGCCTGTCCCCTGAATTTAGGACCGATAACGCCCATATTGGGTTTGACATTCACAGGAACATGCTCAAAATCAGGCTCTCCTGCAATTACCTCAACTGGAGAATTCGTGGCACCAAGTACGTCGGTGATGTCTGCAAGACTGCCATATATCTCTATTTTTGCAAGAGGGGCATTAAGTGCCATGCCATGCTCGGATTTGTATCTCCTTACACTGCTTGCAACATCCTTTATGAATTCACCGGATTGCTCAATATCAGCATCTATCAGAGACTCGCAGGCTTTTGGCCATTCCTTAACATGAACACTGCCATCGCCTATACGGGAGAACATTTCCTCTGCAAAGAACGGTGCAAATGGCGCAAGCAAACGGGAAAGAGCATCGATCGCAACATATAATGTATATCTTGCAGCCTGCTTTCCAGATTCATCTTCACCATAGAGGCGTGCTTTTACAAGCTCGATGTAATTGTCTGCAAGGATATCCCACGTAAAACCTCTGACAGCTTTGAATGCTTCATCAAACTGGTAGGCCTCCATAGACTGAGTAACTGACATGATAAGTCGGTTCAGATTACTAAGAAGCCATTTGTCAACGATCGTAAGCTGTGAAACATCAATATCGCAGTGCTCATACTCTTCAAGATGGGACATACCGAACCTGTAGATACTCCACATCTTTGTGAAGAACCTTGATGCTGAAACAACATCTTTCCAGCGGAACATCACATCAGACCCAGGAGATCCGCCAATTGCAGCCCACTGCCTGAATGAATCAGCACTATAATCTTTTATCACTTCTTCAGGAGCTATGACATTACCAAGTGATTTGCTCATCTTGTGACCATCTTCACCAAGCACCATACCGTTAACCAGGATAGCATCCCATGGTTTCTTGCCTGTTATAGCCATGGAACGTAATATGGAATAGAATGCCCAGGTCCTGATAATATCATGACCCTGTGGACGAAGTTGTGCAGGCAGCCTCATTTCGTGGTCCGTGAGCCAGCCTGAAACATGAAGTGCTGTAATAGATGAATCCATCCATGTATCCAGAACATCCTTTTCTGCCTCAAACTCTGTGCTTCCACATTGACAGGCTTCTGGTGGCTGTTGCTGTGTAGGATCAATAGGCATCCATTCTTCCTTTGCAACCATTACTTCATCACAATGTTTGCAGTACCACACAGGTATTGGTGTTGCAAAGAGCCTCTGGCGGGATATACACCAGTCCCACTCCATTGTATTTGTCCAGTTGTCAAGCCTGACCTTCATATACTCCGGCAGCCACTCGATCTCGTTTGATGCATTTGAGACCTCATCAGTGTCTATCTTAATGAACCACTGGCGCTCGGAAAGAATCTCAATAGGAGTGCTGCATCTCCAGCACATACCTACATTCTGTTCAAGTGGTTTCTGCTCAAAGAGATAACCTTCCTTTTCAAGGTCTTCAATGATGGCTTTCTTGCATTCAGGAATAGACATACCCTTGTACTTGCCGGCAATCTCGGTCATAAGACCACTTTTGTCAATAGCCTTGCGCAGTGGAAGACTGTGCTCCAGCCACCATCTGACATCCTGCTTATCACCGAAAGTACATATCATAACTGCACCGGTACCAAATTCAGGATCTACATCCTTGTCACCGATGACCTTGACCTCATGACCAAAAAGAGGTACTTTGACAGTTGAATTGAGATACACTTTATACCGCTCGTCTTCAGGATTGATGGCAACCGCAACGCAAGCTGCAAGTAATTCCGGTCTGCTGGTTGCGATCTCAAGATCATCAAAATGCAGGTAATTGAGCTTCGTTTCCCTGGAATCGTATTCTACTTCTGCAAAAGCAATTGCCGTTTCACATCTTGGACACCAGTTAACAGGATGTTCGGACTGATAAAGACGGTCCATATCATACATCTTCCTGAAAGACATCTGGGTCTTGGAATAGTATTCAGGCTCCATTGTCACAAACTCATTGCTCCAGTCAGTTGAGAAACCGAGGTTTAGCATTGTGTTCCTCATTTTCTCGATGTTCCCAACCGTTAGTTCACGGCACATGTTCCTGAACTCTTCTCTTGGAACCTCGTTCTTTGTGATACCATGGATCTCTTCAACTTTCACTTCAGTAGGAAGACCGTGGCAGTCCCACCCCTGAGGGAACATTACATTATACCCGCACATTCGTTTGTATCTTGCAACAAAATCGATGTAACACCAGTTAAGGGAATTACCTATATGGAAATTTCCCGTTGGATATGGTGGTGGCGTATCAATTATGAACTGGGGCCTGCTTTCATCTTTCCAGTCAAAATGATACATGGACATATTCCATGAATCACGCCATTTAGGCTCTATAATGTGTGGGTCATATTCTTTTGGGACGGTCATTGTGACTCTCCGATAAGTATAATCAATTAATGTATTGATTGTGTTTTTTATCCTAAGTGGTGTTAGATTATTTAAATTATCTGGTTAGAAACGAAGATGCTCAAACGTTTAGAAAGGATAAGAAACATAAAATAAAAAACGTAAATAACGCATGTTTTCAAAAGAGGTTTGCCCCTGCACAACAAAGATATCTTGCAGAAAATCCCGACTGGACAAAAGGTCATTGGTGTACGATCGAAAGCAAACATTTCCCTGACGAATGGGTGATGATACCGTCTGGAACATATGCCCTATTCTTTGACCAGCTGCGTGCAGAAGACAAGCCACGTCATGTGAAGAGAATTTAGTATATCAAGTTTACTATTTTGTTCTCTGTTAAATAAAATAATCAGAACACAGTACCTCCGCATTCTGAATAAAAATGGCAGGAAACCGAAAACACTTTATAGAAATCTATACCTTTTTAGAAAGGGGAAGCGGAGGCAAATAAATGTCAGATAAGGTGGTCTTATGTCCAGAAAGATAGCTCTTTTTGTATTTAACGGAGAGGAACTGTGTTTCATCCATGCTTTGATGAATACACTTGATATGAAAGAGAAAGGCTATGACGTCAAGATGATAATAGAAGGTCCTGCAACACGTCTCATTAAAGAGGCGGAAGACGAAAAAAAACCTTTTTCAAACCTTTATATAAAAGCAAAGGAAGCAGGGTTGATAGACTGTGTATGCAGAGCTTGTGCAGCAAAAATGGAGAGCCTTGAAAGCGTAAAGCAACAGAATCTCACATTGTGCGATGAAATGTTTGGACATCCTAGCATGGCACGATATATTGATGAAGGCTATGAGATAGTAGTATTCTGATTATCGAAGATTAAACATTGGAGATAAGAAATGATAAGTGAAAAGATGACAAAAGCCCTTAACGAGCAGATCAATAAGGAGATGTACTCTGCATTTCTTTACATGGACATGTCAGCACACTGTACCTACGTAGGACTTAATGGTTTTGCCAACTGGTTCATGGTCCAGTACCATGAAGAGATGAGTCATGCCATGAAAATATATGACTACGTTAATGACCAGGGTGAAAAAATAGTTCTTGATGCTATCGAAAAACCACCTGGCACTTTTGGAACTCCATTAGAGATGTTTGAGGCAACATTGAAGCATGAACAATTCATTACAAAGTCAATACATGGACTTGTAGACCTTGCAAATAAGGAAAAGGATTATGCAACCCAGATATTCCTCCAATGGTTCGTCACTGAACAAATAGAGGAAGAAGCAAATGACAATGAAATGATAGCAAAGCTCAAGCTCGTAGGCAAAGATGGAAATGGCCTTTTCATGATCGACAAGGAACTTGAAGCAAGAGCGTTCAATCCATCTGCTGAATAAGAGTGAACAATAATTATGCAATATACAAAAGGTGAAAATATGGAATTCGGGGAAATACTAAAAGGAAAGGAAGTTGAAGGTAAAGAGAAACATGTTCCTGAAATAGAGATGATCAGAGGACATGGACAGACAAAAGCTGACTTTGTACGCGTGGTCGTTGGAAAGGAAGTTCCACACCCTAACACAGTAGAGCATCACATAGAATGGGTAGAACTCTACGGCATTACAAAAGAAGGGAAAACAATTAACTTCGGAAAAATGACCTTTGAGCCAGTCCACACCGACCCGGTTGCAACCTTCCACGTGAACAACATCGATAATTTCAAAGCATTCTGTGCTCTTGAATACTGTAATGTTCACGGAGTCTGGCAAAACTGCGTAGAAGTCTGAACGTATCAATAAAAAATATGTAATTTGTGGCATCAGTTGCCACATCTTTTTTATACCTGTTCATCCCCACCATTATGTGGAAGTGTCTTTCGAAGATATGAAAGTTAAGAGGTGACAGTATGCTTGTAAAGCTTATATTTAAATTTACATTCCTTGCCATAATTATGTTGATCATGGCGTATATACTAGTGGATTACGTAATCCCCAACATGCACAATTAAAAAAAGAATGGTCACCGGGAATCGTCGTAACCAATCTCTTCATTACTCAGGTAACATGCAGGATCATCTGCCCAAATATTGCCATAAACAGACTCGGCACGTACGCGGAAATTACCATTGCATACATCAAACCACTTGCATACAGCACACCTGTCAGCATTTTCCTTTATCAAAGGTTTACGGTCCTTGAGCCCTGCCATAAGTTCGTCATTGGTATCCCTCCATATTTCACTGAACTTACGGTCCCTGACATTCCCAAAGGAGTAATGCCTCCAGAACTGATCAGGGTGAACTGAACCATCCCATGAAACACAGCCAAACCCAATTCCTGTTGAATTGCCCCGGTTCATGTTCAGAAGCTCCAGAACCTCTGCAGCTCTTTCCGGATCCTCTTTCAGAAGACGCAGGTAAATGTACGGACCATCACAGTGATTATCAACTGTCAATACCTCTACCATTTTACCTTTGCTGTGGAGATCCCTTGTCTTATCTATCAACATATCCACAGTCTTACGACTTTCCTCAAGGGAGAGGTCCTCATTTATCATTTCCGAACCACGGCCTGAATAAACAAGATGATAGAAACATATACGAGGGATATTCTCCCGCTCCATCAGGTCAAATATTGCCGGAATATCATGAACATTATGACGATTGATAGTAAATCGCAAGCCTACTTTTATACCTTCTTTCTGACAGTTATGGAGACCCTGCATTGCCTTGTCAAAAGAACCTTCTATCCCACGGAAACTATCATTGGTTTCGCGCATTCCATCCAGAGATATGCCTACATAAGAAAGCCCTATCTTCTTGAGGGTACGGGCCATATCTTCTGTGATCAGTGTTCCGTTGGTAGATACTACTGCACGTATTCCCTTAGAGGTTGCATATTCTGCCAGTTCAGGAAGGTCTTTCCTCATAAGAGGTTCACCTCCTGAGAACAATATTACAGGACAACCAAACTCAGCAAGGTCGTCTATGAGAGCTTTACCTTCTTCAGTGCTAAGCTCATTTTTGTAATCAATATTTTTAGAATGTGCATAGCAATGAACGCAACGAAGATTGCATCGCTGAGTAACATTCCATACTACAACTGGTTTCTTATCCTTTGAGAATTGAAGCAAATGAGATGGAAGTTTTTTAGAGTCGCGCCCATAGCGAAGCGCATCCGAGGGTTCGACGGTTCTGCAATAAAGTTTTGAAATACCTATCATGATCAGGACTCCGAAATAGAAGAATAAAAGAAGATCGTTCTAATACGTGCGAACTCTATACCATCATCCTATATTACACCTATGGTAGATGAAACAAAAAAAGGATTGTTCAGGAAATACTTAATCAAGCAGTTCCAGAACTTTCTTAAGAATATCTTCAAATGTGAATTTACCAGGAGTAACTGAAACCTTCACCCCATAACTTTCAATTGTTTGTGCTGTGGGTATACCTATAGCCGCAACAATGGAATTATTCATAATACCAATAACTTCTTCTTTTGTAGCCTGGCTTACAGCATCCTCAAAGAAATTGCGCACCATCATAGAACTTGTGAACGCGAATACGTCGACATCACCATCAAGAACCCTGCGTATAAAATCATCCTGCTCAGTACCTTGAGGTTTGGCGAGCGTGTATACTTTGGTCTCATGCACTTCAGCGTCGCATTTCTTCAGACCTTCTATGAGAAGGGAAGAACCATAGAAACTTCTTGCTGTATCAATAACTTTCCCATTTATATCAGGACAGAGGAATTCCACCAGCCCTTCAGAACTGTAAACACCAGGCATTCCAATTACATTTATACCCAGATCCTCCAGTGACTTACGGGTAGTTGGACCGATGGCTATGACCTTAGTAGCATTTAGTGCCTCAATGAACTTATCCTGGTCACTTAAAGGGATTTTCCCAAGAGTGAAATCAATACCATTAGCACTGGTAATGATAACATAATCTGAAACACCAGAAAGAACTCTTTCAACGAAACCATCGAAGTATTCATCCTTCATATCGGCCAATTCTATCATAGGAACTGCCAGTGGTTCAAAACCCATGGAATCTGCGAGCTTAGCAGACTCTTCCAGATAGCGCTGCGGCCTCATTATTGCCAATACCGGCCTTTTGAGTTGTTCTGCCATAGGAAATACCTTCTATTCTAAGCTGCCTGAAGTCTGCTCACCAAGTATATCGTGAAGTGTAACAACACTTCCTACCACTGTGATAGCAGGTGCTTTTACACCTCTTTCTTTTGCAATCTCAGCAATATTATCAAGAACACCTGTAGTCACGCGCTGATCAGGTCTTGTACCTCTTTCTATAAGAGCAACAGGAGTCTTAGGATCCTTGCCGTATTTCATAAGTTCACCGACATTTCTGCCAAGCATTTTCACACCCATGAAAATGACAATAGTTCCATCGAATTTTGCAAGTGTTTCCCAATCAAGAGCACTTTCCTCTTTGGTAGGATCCTCATGTCCTGTAATGAAAGTGACCATAGAAGCATGGTCTCTGTGAGTAACAGGTATGCCTGCATAAGCAGGAGCAGAAACAGCTGATGTTATGCCAGGTACAACCTCAAATCCAATACCCTCAGCAATAAGTTCCTGAGCTTCCTCCCCTCCACGACCGAACATGTAGGGGTCACCACCTTTGAGACGAACTACATCTTTTCCTTCCTTTGCTTTACGGATAATTACAGCGTTAATCTCATCCTGAGTGAGCGTATGCTCTCCTGCATGTTTACCTGCATCTATCTTTTCAGCGTTGGCAGATATAGAATCGATTATAGCTTTACCAGGAAGCTGGTCATATACAACAACTTCAGCAGTATCAAGAAGCCTGCGTGCTTTGAGCGTTAATAGTTCCGGATCACCCGGGCCTGAACCAACCAAATAGACTTTACCATATTTCTGGGCCATGTTAATGAAATCCTGTATATCTTTTTTAGATGGTAATGAACTTACCAAGTTATAAATATGCATCGTCCCGAAGACATGATGAAAACAAGGCAACTTTATAATTCGAAGAAAAATATGAAATGTATAATATTAATAACACTATTAATACACTAAAACTAATCAAAACGAATCCTAAAACAAAAAGTGAACGTTAGCTAAATACAAATAAAGTGCGTATCATCCGATAGCGCACTTCGTCTTAAATTATGAAATGTTATTTTTTGCTCAATATGTAGAACAGCATTTCCCTGTTCAACTTTCCTTCACGTTCCAGTTTGTTCACTATGTCTTCATCAGACATGCCTTCTGATTTAAGCTCTTTGATCTTGTCAAGTAATGCCGGAGCGATACTATAGTATTCATTAATATCTTTCCTGTGACCCCATACATCACCCTCAACGAGCTTGATGTCCTGCATTGTCATGAACATCTCAATAGACTTAGAAACTGTGCGCCTGTAAGAACTAGGAATCTGGATGACTTCCACTTTTGGACATGTCTGAACCAGTAAAAAAATATCCTTGTTCGATGGCCTGAAAGCAAGATGAATTACCTTTTCAGTCGGATTTAACTGCGGTATTTCTTCTCGCGAACTTACAACTCTTATTTTCATGAGACTCCCTCACCTCCAGTTCGTAGAGAACTTATTAAAATAATGTATGTACTCACCTATTAAATAATTACCGATTTATCGTATAAAAAAATAGAAGGGTATATTATTCAAATCTAGTCCGAACAGAATCCGCATGCGCCTTCAGACCCTCTTTTTCGGCAATTGAAATAACAGAATCTTTTAATGTTTCAAGTCCTTGCTTACTTATTTTTTGTATACTTGAAGATTTCATAAAATGAGCAAGATTCAGGCCAGAATAAATCCTTGCATAACCTGCCGTAGGTAATACGTGGTTGGTACCGGACGCATAGTCTCCCACAGGAACCGGAGAATAGTTGCCCACAAATATAGAGCCTGCATGTTCTATATCTTCAAGAACATCATCAGAATCTTCAACCATTATTTCAAGGTGCTCTGGGGCAAACTCATTGGAAAATGCGATACATTCATCCATGGAACCAGCCACCAGTACTGCAGCGTTTTCAAGGGAAGTGTTAACTATCTCGGTCCTGAGAGTTTCCTTAGCCTGCTTAATGACCTCATTTCTTACATCCTCTGCAAGCTTTTCAGAAGTCGTTACAATAACAGACACAGAATTAGGATCATGCTCCGCCTGAGCGATCATATCTGATGCTGCCATCCTGGCATTACAGGAATCATCAGCTATAATAAGAACTTCACTTGGGCCAGCAGGGAAATCGATCTCTGCCATATCCCTCACCTGCATTTTTGCCGCAGTCACAAAGACGTTACCAGGACCTACGATCTTGTCTACTTTCAGAACACTTTCAGTACCATATGCCATACCGGCAACTGCCTGTACGCCGCCTATCTTATAAACATGGTCTGCGCCAGCCACCTTTGCTGCCGCAAGTGTGAGAGGATTGACCTTTCCGTCCTTGCCCGGGGGAGTGCACATTATAACATTCTTGACACCTGCAACCTTTGCAGGAACTATTGTCATAAGGGCAGTAGAAGGATATGAGGCTCTTCCACCTGGAACATATGCACCTATACTTTCAAGTGGCGTAATCTTTTGCCCAAGTTCAATACCCGGTGAAAGCTCAATGAACCATATCTTTTGAGGCATCTGTGCTTCATGGAACTTCCTGATATTACCGGCAGCGAATTCAAGATGCTCCAGAAGAGCAGGATCTACACTTTTTGCAGCCCCATCGATCTCTTCCTTTGAGACTTCGATTGCGTCAATTTCGGCACCATCAAATTTCTGAGTGTATTCACGCAGGGCTGAATCACCATTCTGCTTTACATCTTTAATGATAGAGGCAACCGTAGCACCAACATCTGCAAGTTCTCCACCACGACCAATTATTTTGCCTTTCTCTTCATCGGTAAGTTCGGATAGTTTCTTGTAAAGCATGATATTTCCCCGGAATGGATAATGTAAAATTGCTATTTAACTGACATTAGTAAATGATTATGATTATTTCCTGATGCTTATACCTGTTCATCATATATATAATGCTTAAATAATGCTTAAAGCCTAACACTGTAAACAGAATTAAAGTTTACTTTTCAAAATCGCTGAAAGTCCTCTGCTCATTTTCCATTAATGAACCCATGGTCTTTGGACTCATATTTCCTGATGTATCGGAACTGAGTGTCAGGTGGATGCCTATCTCACTAAACAGCTTTGCTGCTGTCTTTTGACCAATTAGAGCTGAGACCGTAGCTGGGTTTGATTTTCGTATATCTTCCACAGTCTTAAGACCATTGTCATAGAGCTTGCGGGCACGTACACGTCCAATACCCCGTATACTAACAAGTTCGATAAGTTCAGGTGAAGCGCCGTAATGTATTCTCTTTTCCAGCATTACAGCCTTGTTGGCAGCATCTATGGTCATCTCAGGAGCAATGAGACCTGCGAGCCTTGTAGTAGAATGCATAAGCCATTCCGCAATGTCTGCAAACGCATGCACGTCGCCTTCACCAACATTGAATTTCTTGGTAATCTGGTCAAGTGACTTCTCACCTATCCAATCAAGTATCAAAAGAGCAGTTTTTACCTCACCCAGGAACCATTCATAATCAAGTTCCTTTGAACGGGGCGGAACCTCAGCGAATTCTTCACTATGAGCTATGACAAAATCATTGATTATCTCATAATCATTGGACCTCATGTAAAGCTGCCTCATATCAGGCGTCTTGCAGATAAGGTGCAGAAGGGTAAGGTCTGTGATATGTTCGGCTTTCTTTAAGCCGTCAACAATGTAAGCACCCGAAAGTGGGTCGATGTAAAGAGTAGATACAAGCCTTCCAAGGACCGTGGGCAATAAAGTATCATCACCTTCAAGCATCCGTTTGTCCCTCAAAAAGTCAAGACATTCGTCAACCACTTCCACTATACCCCATGTATCATTCTGGTGGGCAAAGAACGTAGCCTCAATGAACTCCATTAGTCCGTCCCTTGTGGTTGCAAAACCATTCACGATGGTTGAAAGGATATGAGTCCTCAGGGCATTCTCTGTTCCAAGCTTGGACCATATGTCCTCAGCATCGGAATCGATATAGTTGTCAAAAAGCCCTGCCATCTCGTCATATGAACGAGCGATTAGAACCGACTCACCATAAGGATCAAGATGCGGCCTTCCAGCTCTGCCTGCCATTTGTTTATAGTCAAGCACGGGTATTGGCTGCATTCCATAGTTAGGATCATAGCGTCTGTAACTTTTGACAATTACTCTTCTTGCCGGAAGGTTCAGGCCTGCCGCAAGGGTAGGAGTGCTGCATATCATCTTGATCTTGTTGGCCTTGAAGCCATCTTCCACGATTTTACGATGTGCCGAGTTAAGTCCTGCATGGTGAAATGCAGTTCCATTTCTCACACATTGTGCCAGCACATTAGATGCCTCAGTCTCGCCACTTTCGATTATCTGCTCAACAAGCTCATCCAGTAAATTGCGTGTGGGTCTGTCAAGAGTCTCTGAAACCTTTACACCTGCTCTTTTAGCAAAGGAAACACAATTCTTACGGCTGCTTTCAAAGACAAGGCACTGTCCGCCATCTTCCAATGTGTCCAGTAGTATGTTGACCGCATCATCCTTGGTCGGAGCATCAATGCGTTTCTGTGAACTCCTGAAATTGATGTTACCACCATAATAAACTCCTTCGTGCAGGTCGGTTGGGCGCCATTCACTGAGCACAAGTTTGGCCTTTAACCAGTCTGCAACTTCGTAGGCATTTCCAACGGTTGCCGATAGAGCAATTATCTGGCATCCGGGATTAAGTTTCATTAGTTTGGTAAGAGTGACTTCCAGTGTTGGACCCCTGTTAGCTGAATCAAGCAAATGGACTTCGTCTACAACAATTGTGGTTATCTCCTGCATCCAGGAAGTTTCATTACGTAATAGAGAATCGGTTTTTTCAGATGTTGCAACGATAATGTCATTGGAACCAAGCCATTCATCCCTGGCTTCAAAATCCCCTGTGGAGATACCAACCTTTACTCCACCGCTTCCTCCATTTTTTACAGAGACGCAAGAGAATGTCCTGAACCTTTCGAACTTCTCAGTTGCAAGAGCCCGCAGTGGAACGATATAAAGTGCTTTGCCGCTGTTTGCTATAGATTTTAGCATTGCAAGCTCGGCAAGTAAGGTCTTCCCGGAAGCCGTTGGAATTGCTGCAAGCAGATTGTTACCATCAAGTAATCCTTTTTCAATAGCTTCTGCCTGAGGGGGATAGAGTTCTTCTATGCCAGAATCAAGGTAGAAACGGATAACTTCACCTGGTAGGTCCAGTGATTCAATTTTCATAGTATCGAAATAAAAGGATTAAATATCTTATAAAATTACCCGAACTTAAGCATCAATCAAAAAATAGTAAATTGTTGACATCTGGAAATAATACGTTTGCTTGTTCAGCATTACATGTTCTTAATCTGATTAACAGATCTATTTAATAGGGAAACATTCCAAAATTTGTAATATGTAACAAAAACAATCATCTAATTTGCGTTTACTATAGCTTCCTCCCCCTGAAAAACAATTTAATCAGAGAATAGCAATTTTTCCGCCAGTTAATTGCAATTCCAATAGAATGAATTGCGGCACTGATGCTTTCACAATTCCGATTTTTGCTACTTGGTTTTGCCTTATAGTTCCAAAAAATCAAAATCGATCATCGATAGAGAGTGCATTTACCGGGCAAACCTGTACACACTTGAAGCAACAGACGCAGGAATGATCTATCACAGTATCCTTTTTTGATATCTCTATCCACATGGGACAGATCCTGTCACAAATACCACATGAATTACACAGGGAATTATCCCTTTTGATCTTCCCCCTACTGACAAGATTCAACAGTCCGGCAGCAGCTCCCTCCTTGCAGAAATACTTACATGCTGCACGGTCTACAAAAAATGAAAGCAGTATTGAAACTATCATTATGGCTACCAGTCCTTCAAGTACGAGAATTTCTGTGGACTCAGGAAGATAAGTAAATTCTGAAAGTATCAAAGTCAAAAGAACAAACACCATCAGGATATATCTTGAATATATCAGCCAGGGATGGAATTTCCTGGGAACTGCAGTATTGTATCTTTTGCCAAGGACTTTCCGCCCCAAGCTCGCAAAAATATCCTGGAAAAGTCCTCTTGGGCACATCCAACCACAATAAACAGGTCCTAAAAGCAAAGCCAGAGGTACACTTAAAAGTATAATGTATATTGTGGATTGGCTGCCAAAATAAACAAAGATTGACAGCCCGGTCAATTGCAGGATTAATCTGAAAGCTTCAACTGTCTTTCTTTTGGCAGGATTGGAAAGTAAATCATTGACAATTTTCACAATACATGCTAACGTATATCTGATTGAAATATTCTTTTGTTTTCAGGATTCAGTATGTTATGGTAATTACTTTTATCAAAATGAGAAATTCTATAGAGACACTTCTTGCGTGATAATACTTGAAAACAAAAGGAGCAGATAACTGCTCCCATCAATCCAGATCCTTTGCCCCTGACACGTAATCATAAAGCAAAGCTGCAACCAGAGCACCAACTATTGGCCCTATAATGTATATAGGGAATTGCCACCAGAGATTAGAACCTCCCATGACAAACTCCGCCAGATACGGACCGAAAGTACGGGCCGGATTAAGCGATGAACCCGTTATGTTTCCCACAACGATGACGTCTGCTGCAACCACAAGGCCAATGGCCAACCCTGCAAAACCTGCAGGTGCCCTTTTATCCACTGCTGATCCCATAATTGTCAGCATCAGGAAAAAAGTTGCAACTGCTTCACAAAGAATTGCCTGGCCATAACTCACACCATCGAACATTGCCGTTGCGCCAAGGCCAGTGTCAACAGCTCTGGAACCCAATATCGCTACAATTGTGAACGATGCAAGACTTGCACCAATCAACTGAGCAACGATATAACCAAACATGTCCTTTGCAGGGAAACGTCCGGTCGCCCACAATGCAATACTAACTGCCGGATTGATATGCGTTCCCGATATGTGACCGAAAGCGTATATCATGGCAATTATCGCTATGGCAAAAGAGATACCAATGGCAAACCATGCTGCGATATCTATACCTACATTGAAAGTGTTGCCAGGAATTGGACTGGCACCCTGGACCAACAGGACGGTAGTTACTACAGAGCCTGTTCCCAGGAACACCAGAACATAGGTCCCGATTAGTTCGGCTATGGATCTTTTGAATAGACCCGGTTCTGACATAAGATCACCTGCCTGAAAACAAAATGTACCTCAGAGAGGCACATCTGTCATCAAACGGCCTCCGTCCAGTTACAATCCTTGCACTTGTAATCGAAGTAGTTGGCTGCGCAGAACTTGCAGGTACGTGCTGGTGAATGTGGTTCTGTCTTATGCAGGGCTATGATGTTTGTCAGCATTGTAGCTGTAACAGGCTCACTTGTCAGCAGGCATGGGAAATCAGCCAGCCGCATAAGTGCTGAGAACCTGACAGTGATAGCACATGCAGGATAGGTGTAACGCTGTGGGTTATTGAGCACCTCGTTCTTCTCAATTGGACTCATGTCAACAGGTATTCCCTGAACAACACCACCCATACCCCTTGGTTTGTGGTCAATGATACGTTCTCCCTTTTCAATAAGATCGATAAAGTCAACGTTATGAAGCTCAGCTGCAGCTCCCCTTGTTGGATTGGTGAGCACAAGATTGTGGAATCTCTTGACCAGCAGGTCAATGACCATCATGGTTGTGAAACCATCCATCCAGAGTATCTTTGTCGTTGCAGCAGCAGCAGCATCGGTTGCAATGGTCAGAGGTGAATATTCATCTCTGAACTTACCCATACCATTCTTCATTGTCCCTTCCATGACATCGCTTACGGCATTGATAACTTCCATGATGACATCATCTTTTGTCATATTGAACATTGACTGGGATATGTGATGGGCAACGTCACCCACACCATATGCAGGAACCGTTACGATATTACCATAGAAGACATCAGCATCCATTGCGGCCTTGATAGTAGGCTTCATCTTCTGCTTGTACTGGTTCATATATTTCTTAACATCGAATGATGTGTGACCAGCCTCGTCCATAAGTTTGACCTGTGCTGATATAGGAGAGTCGTAGACCATCTGCAGCATTTCGATCTCTTCTTTGATGGCCTCTGAAGGAGTCTTACCATTCTCAATTGCCATCTGGAATTTAGCGCCTACACCATATGATGTGTTCATTCCCCATGACTTAGAAGAAAGTATTGCACGCTTGTGGTCTACCGGAATATCTGTTTTCTGCAATATTCTGTTAACCACGTTACTTGTGCTTCCAGGAACAAAGGCAAAGTCAACCACGCAGGTCGGACCATAAAAACCTCCGTATCTTCGAATTGATTCTTTACCGATAAGAGCTTCTGATCTGCCAATTCTGTCAATGAATTTCTCCACTGATGCCCTAAAAGCAGGATCTTCCTCATACAATATGTCCAATATTGGTGGTGTCTGATAATGCTCGACATATGGGTCATCTTCCGGGCGCACACTGTCAGTTAAGCCGGAAAGTGTATCATAGTGCGAATTTACCGAGTTTACGTGCAAATCGAATACTTCTTTGCATTGAGCACCTTTTGGCTCCATTTTATTTACTGCATCCACGTATGCTTTTGCATCCTCAACTTTAAATGCAGTTCCTCTTTTCTTGTTTATAGTACTTACAACAGCTTTCTGTGCATTCATGGCTTCTGTTGCCATTTTATCATATATTTCGTTCATATTGACCCCTTTGTTACTTGAAAGTGCACAAGTATACCTGGCAGAGGTGCAACAAAATAAATCAAAAGAAACAGAAGGCCTTTATTCACCTACGGCTAATGCTCCCGGGTTTATACCCAACATACACTCCCTGTCCGAAAGATTTGTTCACTCCATATCATATAAAGAGATGATACGAAATAAACATTTCGAAACTTGAATAAATTGTTCGAAGTATTAAGTAAAAACAATAAACTCATATTCGTTCAATTGCTAATATGTTTAAGAGTTAATATGGAAAACCTGATAACTATACCAGCATGGATAACCTGGGAGATTGTGAATGCAATCTTTATTGTACTTACAATACTGTTGACTGTTTTTTTTGCAAGGTCTGTTGACCACATCCTTTCCAGGCAGCTCAAAATTGTAAGTAAGAAAATGAATGTTGACCAAACAAGTTACAGGGTCGTCAGACATACTGCGGTTGCTGCTATCTACCTCCTAGGTGCCACTATTGTCGTAAACCTGATACCTTCCCTTGAAGCACTTTCCATAACACTCTTTGCAAGTGCAGGGTTTGCCGGTATTGTGCTTGGTCTCGCGGCCCAGAGTACACTCTCAAACATCATTTCCGGTATCTCACTTGCAGCGTTTCGGCCTTTTAGGGTTGGAGACCTTGTTACCATCAGGGATGAATATGGAAGAATTACAGACATCACACTCAGGCATACAGTAGTGAGAACATGGGACAACAGAAGACTGATCATTCCAAACAGTGTCATCAGCGAGGAATCCATAATCAACTGGTCTATTGAGGATCCAACTGTGAACTGGCCAATTGATATTGGGATCAGTTATGATTCTGATATTGACAAAGCAAGGAGTATTATGATATGTGAGGCCAGAAAGAATAGTAATGTGATGACTTTAAGTCAACTCAGGAATCATCACCCCGATATTAAAAAAGAAGATGTTATAAGTGTCCGTGTCAGGGAACTGGGAGATTTTGCAGTAATACTCAGGCTACTTTTATGGGTAGAGGACAGGGACATAGCATATGATAACGGCTGCGATATAAGAGAAGCTATTAAAAAGAGATTCGATGCAGAAGGTATTGAGATACCATTCCCATACAGAACCATTGTTTACAAAAAGGATATGGAATCTAACTCAAACTGATAGTAAACTGAAGTTTTCGAAAAACAAAAATAAGAAATAAATGTGTGGCATGCGAAACATACCACTAAACCCTATTTTAATTAATTATTGCATTTAGTCGTTGCTCAGCTCGCCACTGAAATATTTATCGTAGGAGCCCATGTCAAAGTGACCATGACCACTGAGGTTAAACAGAATTGTTTTCTCTTCACCTGTCTTCTTGCATTTGAGTGCTTCATCAATAGCACATTTGATAGCATGAGCTGATTCAGGAGCAGGGGCAATTCCCTCACTGCGTGCGAATGTCACTGCTGCATCAAATATCTCTATCTGGTGGTAGGTGGTTGCTTCCATGAGACCTTCTGAAACAATTTTACTAATGATTGGTGAAACACCATGATATCTGAGACCGCCAGCGTGAATTGCAGGTGGTATGAACTCGGAACCAAGTGTGTACATCTTAAGCAGAGGCGTCATTTTTGCCATGTCACCGAAGTCATACTTGAATTCGCCTGCTGTAAGGGTCGGACATGCAGAAGGCTCTACTGCGATGAACCTTGTGTTTGTCTTGCCTGCAAGATTGTCCCTGATGTATGGGAGAGCGACACCAGCAAGGTTACTTCCACCACCACAACATCCAATAACGATGTCCGGATAGTCCTCGGTCTTATCGAACTGTGCCTGGGTCTCAAGACCTACTACAGTCTGGTGCAGACTGGTATGGTTTAGGACACTGCCAAGCGCATACTTGGTGTTGTCATTAAGAGCGGCTTCCTCAATTGCTTCACTGATTGCAATACCAAGACTACCTGATGTATCAGGATACATTTCCCTGATCTTTCTTCCAAACTGTGTCTCTGTGCTCGGGGAAGGCACTACGTTTGCTCCCCAGAGATTTATGAGGGACTTGCGGTATGGCTTCTGGTAGAAGCTTGAACTTACCATGTAGACCTTACACTCCATGTCAAAGTAATTACAGCAAAGTGATAATGCACTGCCCCACTGGCCTGCACCGGTTTCGGTAGTGATCCTTTCAGTACCTTCCTTCATATTGTAGTATGCCTGTGCAATAGCAGTGTTTGGTTTGTGGCTTCCTGCTGGACTGACACTTTCATTCTTGTAGTATATCTTTGCAGGAGTTCCCAATGCCTTCTCAAGCCTGTGTGCCCTGTGCAAAGGTGATGGTCTCCAGAGAGTGTATATCTCCCTGATCTCCTCAGGAATGTCAATATACCTCTGAGTGCTTATTTCCTGTTGAATGAGCTGCTTTGCAAATATAGGCTCAAGGTCCTTGGGATCCATTGGCTCGTTGGTTGCCGGATTGAGTGGTGGCTCAACAGGCAGGTCTGCAAGTATGTTATACCACTGTTTTGGCATTTCATTTTCATCAAGTAAAATCTTTGTATGATCCATAGTTATACCTCTGTAGAAAAAGTAAATTCATTGATGTATAATTCAGTACATTGGACAATGTATTTAACGGTTTTGATTTATGCAAGCATAAGAAAAATGACTGAAAAAAGAGGAGATTCTGTGAATTGAATCTACTCTTTTCTTAGGATGACTGCTGCTGCCAAGGCAAACACCGCAAACAAAGCTGTGAATGCCGGAGTTGTGGGTGTATCGTTTTGGCTTTCTGAGTCACCTGTGGGCACTGTCGCAGTTTCTGGACCATCGTAGTACTCTTCAGAGATTGTGACGTAGGCGGCGGTGAATTCACCACTTGTAATCGTTTTTGCAGTTTCCAAATCAGTCATTTGGTAGTAAAAGTCAATTGGTGCACTGCCTCCAGCCCACTCTTCATTTGGAGCAACTGTCCATTCAAAAACCCTTGTCTCATTTGCTTCTATTGTTTCATCTATAAAGTCTCCTAAATATGATGTTGGTCCTTCAATTATGTCAAAATCATTTTCACCAATAGAAGTTAACATTGCCGACAGAAAGTTCCTTTTGTAACAAGTTACTTCAAATCTCAGTTTAAATGGTTCGCCAATTTTCAAAAGCGGTTTTGGGGTTGATGCTCCAGGATACAATTGGTCATTATAAAAAACATCAATCTTAAGGTTGGAACTTTCTGATGATGATGGCGTCGAAAACAGTACTAAAAGACATACAATACATACAATACCTAATTTACAATTCATACTCTTTCCTCAAAATTGTGATTCAAAATAATCATAAGCAATAGACTTTTCATCCCTCTCTCCTACTTTATCGCCGACACCTTTTGGACCGGGGCCTACAATAGTTGCTGCATAACCTGAAAAACCAAATACAATTCGCTGATTACTTCCAATAACAATCAAGCCCCCATCGTTTCCTCTTTTCGTAAGATGAACAATCCTCTCATTTTTACGAATATAAGATTGTGCATCATGTCCAAAATAAGGATTGAACATGCATTCATTATCGTTATCAATAACTTCAAATTCCTTATAAGCACCCTTCACTTCATACTCCCACACATTCACCGTACACACCCAATTAGGTGGCAGCACAGGCAGTCCACATGGAACCATTTTCATCGACTTCTGCAACCTCTTTTCCATTTTTTCGGCAAACTGTCCTGTCAGTTTATCGGTTGATTCATCCAGTTTATTTTGTAACTCATTATTAATGTTTGCAAAACACTGGTCGATGACTGCCTGACAACTTTGTATGGCTACGCATACCCCTTCTGTCACGCCGATCTGCATGTCTGCTTCAAGGCGGTATAGTGCCACATCAATTTCATTGGAGGTTATTGCAGGGTTGTCATTTATGATCTTTTGGCTGACCTGAGCAAAAATCTCATCCTGAAGATTGTTGTTTGCGCTCATGTTTACAAGTTCAGCATCTGATAGAGTTGCAAGGTAATCTTTTGTAATCTGGTTCACATCTGCACTGCTGACCCATGTGCTTAGAACCGGGTCTTTTGCAACCTCGCTGACAATTACCAGAGGCACCTGCTGTCTGATGGCATCGCTGTATGCATCCATCATTTTAGTGCGGTTCTCTTCGATGAGAGCTGTATCTGTTGATACACCTTTCACGATTAGTTCTGCGCTGTTGCTCCCGATATCTTCAAGCAGGGAATCAATTTCAGCATTTGCATCGGCAAGACTCTGGCTCATGGACTGGGAAACTACATCTTTCAGGGGTGCAGAAGCATCAGCAAGCATTCCCGCAATATCATCACCTATTCCTGTGGAGAATACACAGACATTGCGTACAGCCAGCGGATAAACTTCCTTTCCGGATATATCAGTCCATTTATACTGGCTTTGCAAATCGAAATATGGATCATGGTAGAGGTAGTCAGGGTACTGGTCCACCACAAGAGTGAGGTTTTCGCTCCAGTTGTATTTACTGTCTGGCATTCCTACAACTTCCATAGTTTCTATAATGCCCATTTCTGCGCCAAGGGCTATAGAAGCTTTGTCCATGGCAGGGTTATTGAAGAGTACATCAGTAGAGACTTTGTTCTTCAAAAGACTTAGAAGGGAATGACCCTGTTCCTCTTCAAAAGATTTGTCAACGTATTGATCAAATGAGCCTTCTGCTTTTTTGTTTCTCTCCTTGAGCTCTATGAGCAGGCGTTCGTAGGCTTCGTTCTTTGCAATGGCGCGACATGCATCACTACTTGTAGTGAACTGGCTTGTGTCAATATATTGAGCCTGCTGGATGAAGGATTCTCGTTTTGACGTTCCCCCCATCTCTGCGGCAAGGTCCAGAGATGCGATTTGTATCAGCGTTGTAGGATTTTTGCCAAGATTTTCGCCAAGTAAGGATACCTCCCTGGTAGGATCATCTGTGTTAATAGCACTGAACATCTCCTCCATTTCGGTTGCCATTTTATAATGGAGCCAGTCAGGAACATCGCAATAAACCTTTTCCACAGGGAGCAGTGTTCCGCTGGCGTAAGCAAGGTAGTTACCCTGTATAAGTGGTAGTTTGGATGCGATTTCCTGTTCGCGATACTTGTCTGCTGCATCACTGCAGCCTTTATCGTTAATTGGAACTCCGTCGACAATTACAGTGCTTGTTTTGTAATCATTGGCACTTCCAGAATTGTAGGAACTCAGGCCACTGTAGCCGCCGGAGGGCAAAAACTGATGATAGACAACGCTGAAATTCTCAGTTTCTGTCTGTGTATGGGATGCTTTTTCATAGTCTGTAAGGGGGTAATTTTCCAATGATCCGGAAGAGTCGCCATTGAAATATTTACGATTGCCTGTATATGAATTATAGGTCATGTACGACCAGTGATATGTATAATCGATGTCCCAGCGTGTTTTGATCCTGAATTTGATGTTGTTCGTTACCTTCCAGTCAAAACTATGGTTTTCGCCGGACAGGTATCCGTCCGTTCGTTCAAGATTCGTTACAGTGTCATTTCCGAGGTATTCATAGCTAACATCCACTCCTTCACAGACTATGTCTGTGGATACATGGTCCACTTTGGCAGATTTATAATACCATTTGTGGGACGAAGCATCGATATTCACCTTGTGGTTTACATCTAATATGCCACTAAAATTGTAATCAGGTGTCAGAGCACAGGTATGGGAAATGTTGACAGGATAATGGGCTGTCCACCTAATGTCCTTACCAGTTTTTGAGTTCCCACCCTGCCATGTAACAGATCCGTAACTTGTAGGTCCGACCTGCAAATCATAAGGAGTAGAAGTATTGAATCCATCCCTGAAGACCTGTCCCTGTATCGTACCACTATACACTTCGTGTGTAACATCATGCAGCAGGTCTGGATATTCTGTGCTTTTCCACACATCATCGTCATTGTATACCCAGTTACTATACACCTCATTTGTGAAATTGGAAACAGAAACCACTATCCTTGAATTATTGGCGACTTCTTCCAGAGTGGTATTGGCATCTTTCATGGACTCGTTTATCCCCTTTGAGACACTGATATTGAAAGTGCCTTCATCTGAAAGACTATCATATGTAGTGCTCAGGTTACTTCCTTTGTCCTCGTCATAAGTAGTTGTATCATGCTTGACATCATCGTAGAGCACTTTTCCGTTGTAATAAGTAGTGTATGTGAGAGCCCATGGGTCCACAGAATCAAAGATACGTTTCTGGGCATAGAGAGTACCAGCATTTACAGAAGCCGTTAACGATGGGCCTGTCACGATGTTCAAGGGACCGTTCAGGTAATGTTGCCAAGGACCATAGGTGAAAGTTCGGATATTGGTAGCACCCAGTACAATATCAGAGGTAACTCCACCGCTTAACTCGGTTTCGTATTCGTTGACCAGTTGCTCTAGCAAAGGTTCTCTGGAGGTGATGATAGCTGTCACATCCATGCAATCATTTCTTGATGTATTCGTTGCAAGGTCCACCAGAGTATAATCCAGATCATGGACGGTCATAGTGTAATATATAGGATAATCTGGATCATCTGAAGCTGACCTGCTAATCTCTCTTTTCAGGGTTCCGTTGATCTTATCTATTCTTATTTGCGAAGGATCAATATTCGGTTCTATGTTAATTGCATAATTGTTGAAAGTATGCTGGTTCTCCTGATAGGATGTCTGCAGATATTCATTGAAATACTCCGCAGTGATATCCTTCAGGGGACTGCTGCCTACATGGAACCAGTTCACTGCCTTTGTCTCGCCGTCATATTCCAGAATGAGGTAAGTATAGCCATATTCAGCATTTTCAGGAATAATGATCTCCTCCTCGAAACTGGAGCTGCTCCAGAATGAATGGGATTCATTGTAGTCTATCGTCTTGTATACCGTCCTCGAATCGCTTTTTACGACAAGTGTCCTTGGTTTATCTGAAAAAAGGCATGAAATGAATTTGAATGCATCAGATGGAAGAGATACGGACACCTTGACAGTATCACCGGGTTCTACGTCACGACTATCGGATGATACGGAGAAATCATCAGATTCCATAATTTCATTTGTAATGGTTTCAGGTTTTATTACCGGATGTTCACCCTGCCATACAAGAGCTTCCATTCCCGCATAATTAAGACAGCGTGCAAGGTCGGCAGATGCAAATTCAACAGCTTTTTCCTCCATATCAGCAGTGTTAGTAGTGTAGATTACCTCTGCCAGATCATAATCTGTTTTCGCTATGTATACGGATGCTATTACAGCGAAGAGAAGAATGAACATACCAATCACCGCAAAAGGAATGTAAGCCCGGGTATCCTGACTAAAGCAACGTTTTTTGTTCGCGATATCTGAATTCATTAACTAACCTTTTTTGATGCTGGTGTGAACTGAGCAAAGCAGGACAGAAGATTATTTAAACTTTGTTATTTTGTTCTTTTTTAATCAAAAAATTATAATCAAGCACCAATAATCATTTAGCCCAATAATGAAAAAGTCTTCAAGCACTTGAGTAAGGGATACTATATTTCAAAAAGATACACTGTCGAAGTATATTGCTAATAGCAAATCACACTCAACTATCCAGAATACCAAAAATCGATAGTATATCATCAGAAATTAATGAGAACTAATCGAAACTGTAAAATATACTACATTTATACTAGCAGACAGAATTAATCGAAAGAAGGAAGAATATTCTTTCAAACAATTATCATATACCAATTATAGATCATTCATATTATCAGGTTGACAAAAAATGAAGATAAGCAAACCACGAGGCACACGTGATTTCCTCCCGGAAGACACAAAGAAAAGAAGATACGTGGAGAACATACTACGCCAGGTCGTTAAGAATTGGGGATTCAACGAGATAATCACCCCCACGTTTGAGAATCTGGAACTTTTCACGCTCAAATCCGGCGAAGGAATAGTAGGGGAACTCTACAACTTCAAAGACAAGGGAGACAGGGAAATGACACTGCGTCCGGAACTGACCGCTCCTGTCATGAGGATGTACGTCAATGAGATGCAATCATTCCAGCAGCCATTGAAGTTATTCTATTTTGAGAATTGTTTCAGGTATGAGAGACCCCAGAAAGGACGTTTTAGAGAATTCTGGCAGTTCGGTGTGGAGCTCATTGGCAGCAAGAGAGCAGATGCTGATGCTGAAGTCATTGCACTTGCAACTGAGATGCTCAAATCTGTGGGTGTCAAAGGTGACCTTCACGTTAACAATCTTGGTGTAATCAGAAACCTTCTAAGCGTTCTGGAAACCGAGCACCAGAGCAAAATAATGAGACTTGTTGATAAGAAAGATGATACAGGACTCAATGATTTCCTTGAAGAAATTAATGCACCTGCGGACCTGTGCATGAAGCTCCTTGAACTGATATGTCTTACCGGAGAAGGAGCAGTTACAAAAGCACGCGAACTTGTGGGCGACATTCCTGAAATAGAGACATTCCAGGAACTTTTGACCCTTCTGGATACCTACGGAGTGGAATATACCATTGATTTTGGAATCGCCAGGGGACTTGACTACTACACAGGCACGGTCTTTGAGATATATGCCGAGGGACTTGGCGCCCAGAACCAGGTATGTGGAGGCGGTTCATACAATCTTATCAAAATATTTGGCGGCGGAGATGTGTCATCCACAGGATTCGGCCTTGGATTTGACAGGATAATGGAGGTCTGTGAGCTGGAAGCACCTGATGACAAACCTGTCGTTATAATTGCAAAGGACAGTACACGTCTGGATGCTGTGAAAGCTGCTACTAAACTCAGGTTACACATGCCAGTCTACAATGACCTGATGAAGAGGAATTTCAAAGCTCAGTTATCCTATGCAAATAACATCGGTGCCAATTATGTGGTAATAATCGGTGAACAGGAAGTTGAAGCCGGAAAAGTTACCTTGAAGGACATGAAAAGCGGTGAGCAGGAACTTCTGACTCTTGAAGATGTCATTCAAAAACTTACAAACAAATGATGGAAAAATCCCCGACAAGCATCATAAGAAATGAAAGGGCAGCAGATGCTCTCCCTATGAAAATGATAGTTGCAGTCATCGCCATAGGAGCATTGTTGCTTCTGCTTTCAACAGCATTATCCTCTATGCTTGAAAAAGAAGAAATGCATGCTGCTGAAGCTGTGATATCGGAAATAGAAGGTCATGCTGACCAGATGTCATTCAGAGGAATTGGCAGCAATATAACTCTTGACATTAATGTTCCTTCAAATGCAAAACTTGTAATGGGAGCTGTCCCTGGAAAAGAGGATTATTGGCCTTCCGATTCCCGGAACTATTACATAGAGGTCAACGGGAAGCAGGTCATTGGAGAGTCTGCTGCATCTTATTCTAATTCCACTCTTAGTGGCTGTGTAGTCCTTAGCCCCGGACCACACATAATTAATATAGAAAGTGTTCGCGACCAAAATAGAAAAATTTTTATCACACTTAGTGATAAGTCCCAGTTGTAATGAAAAAACGGACAGAAGTTAATACCACAGATCCTTCATCATTAGTTAGTACAAAAAGTTTTACTGATGATAACAATGCATGGGTAGACCTGATACTTTCAAAGACAGCACTCATTATCGTAACTGCGGTCATCCTTGCCGCAGTATATAACCTGACTTCCATTTCAGCAGATATGGTCAAAAAGAATGAGCTGGAAGTACTCGCAATTGACCTGGCATCAAACATTGATTCGGTGGGAAGTATTCATTCCGGTACAGACAATACAGTGAAAATATACCGTTTTGACAGTTCTGCAAGACAACAAATTGACAGTGGCAGATTGAACATCTCAGTCACCGGAGAATATGTAAGCTGCACTTTTTTAGATGAAGGAAATAACCTATCTGTTGTCAGACCTCTAAATTACAGGACAATACCCTTTAGTCCCGAAAACCTCAGGAATCTCCTCACTGGAGAATTTTCAGCAGATGGAAATGCCAGCCAACCTGTCAATTCAATATTCCCACACACTGATCTGACGGAGTTTTTGTCCATTGTCGCAGCAGAAGAACTTGATTTGAACATAAGTAAAGAAGTTAACATAGAAAAAACACAAGTATTTGTAACAGACGGAAACGAGGTGAATGAACTTGAATATGTCCTCGTTTACCAGTGATGAAAGAGCTTTTCTTGAGCCTAACAATGATATAATAGCCACTGCAATGGTGGTTATTGGATTTGTGGTATTCGCAGCAATCCTCTCAAAGACCTTCATTGCATTCAATGACAATTCGCAGGCACTTGAAAACTATGAACAGGCTGCCCTGATAGCACAGGACATTGCATCCTATCCACCCCTTCAGGGAAGCAGACCTGAACTCATTTCTGCAAAATCACTTGACAGGATTTCCACTCCCTCTGTAAATGAGGAACGCTATATGTTCTTCCAGCGTTTTTCCCCAAATCTGGACTTTTATGTTGAAGCAGCAACAGATGATGGAAATTATAGATGGACAATTATAGACGGAGCTATTTCGCTCAATGGCAGGGATATTATTGCATCATCAGTGCCAGTCGTCATTGAACTCGGAAGCAGTGCACGCTGCGTTCCCGGAACCATTACTGTGAAGATCATGCAGAACAGATGGAAATAAAAAAGTGGAAATAAAAAAACGGAGACCGACATGGTACGATCCAAACCCACTGGGAAAAAAAGTTATCTCTCTGAAATGTTCAGGGATGAGAACGCATTCTCATCAAGCATCGATGCTATTATGTTCCTAATCCTGGTTTCAATCTCTGCAGTAATTCTTTTGCCTTCCATTGCAGCAGATGAGCAGTATCGCTCAGCATCTTATACTTCAGCACAGGATATGGACATGTGCCTGATGAATACCATCATGAGTAGCACGGTCGATGAATTCGAATATACTTTAAAACCAACTGACCTGGCAGGTATCGATGTCAACCTCTCGGAAAATTCAATTCTTGAAGATGCAGAGGAGACAATATTTACAAAGGAACAACGTCATCGCACCTTTTCGGACCTTGTAGCCGAGGGTCTGGTACTGAGCCTTTACCAGACAGAGAACGGTACTCGGAAATCTCTTAACCCCATGACAAAAATGCAAAGCTTCGAAACTGAAAGACAGATAGAAGCTCACCTTGAAAGGACCATAGGGCAGAGATATAATTACAGATTTGAAGCCCACTGGCAGCCTGTTATCGGGTATAAAGTACAAAGTGACATAATAGTAGGAGAAAAAGCACCTGAAACTGCAATCAGACAACAGGCCAGAATATCTCTACCTGTAACATATTTGGTCACAAAAGAAGAGATATACAATCCTTTCAATGAAACAAAAATATACAATGCTATTAATTCTCCTGAGCCGGATAAAGAGCTACGTGATATGTTCAACAACAGCATTGGAATTGCAGCAGGTGGATGTGCAGAAACAATCACAGATATTGTTTTTCCGTATGATTACCTTTCATCGCTAAATGCTACTGAGATATCGGTAAACAGTGAACAATTAGCATGTCTTGCAGGTCCGGATGATGCAAATTATAGCAGCCCTGTGATACAGAGTGCCCTTGGATGCATGAACTACACAATAAATGATCTTTATGGACTGAACATAGCAATAAACCCGGAAGAACAAAGCGTCAGTCTGGATATTGTAGACACTGTCAATACTGTAATCATGGATGTGAACACTGATCTCATTTCAGATCACATCATTGATTACCAGAGTGATGACATAAACCAGACGATCGCACTCATATGTAATGCCACGGATAACAGCACAAGATATGAGCTTGCCAACACCCAGCTCGATGCAATATACAGAACAGCTAATCCAGCAGGTGCAGACATTGTACTCATTATCTGGTGAGAACTAAAAAATAGAGTTCACAAAAGCGATTTCATCAATCATAACATATATATTAGATGATAGTATTCATAGGAAGCACTTCGCCAATCACATTAACATATTATCAGATTGTCTCCCAAGTTCAACGATCTGGTAAGTATCTAAAACCCATACATATTAAATCAGAACTTAATTTACAATTATCAGGAGGAAGCTTATGGCAAAAATGCATACCCGGAAAAAAGGAAACTCCGGCCCAACAAAACCACTTCGTACCGAAGCACCGGCATGGTCCACAATGACCACTGAAGAAGTGACAACTGTAGTGAATGACATGTGGAAACAGGGTGTCAGCACAAGTGAAATTGGAATGGTACTCAGGGACAAATACGGTGTACCTGACGTCAAAGTATTAACAGGTAAGAAGGTCACACAGATACTCAGAGAGAATGGTGAAGATTTCGCCGTGCCTGAGGACCTGTACAACCTTATTGTAAAGGCTATCGGACTAAGGAAACATATGAACAACAACCACAAAGATGTTCACAACAAACGTTCCCTTCAGAACACCGAAGCAAAGATCAGAAGATTGGTCAAATATTACCAGTCCACAAAGGTTCTTCCAGCTACCTGGAAGTATAAACCAGAGACGGCTGAAATGCTGATCACAAGATAAATAATCAATTCAATGTTTGGCCGAAAGGCCAAATTTAACTCTTTTATTTAATTATATATTCCTTAGTTTCAACTGTAAAGTATATCTGTTTTAAAATACCTTCGAAGGTAACTTATAAATTGTTTTAAAGAGCATTGTATGCCATGAAAGCAATCATTCTCGCAGCCGGTGAAGGTAAAAGATGCCGGCCACTTACACTTGCAAGGTCAAAGGTAATGCTTCCGGTAGCAAATAAACCGATTCTTGAACACGTCATCAATGCCCTTGTAAAAAACGACATCAAGGAAATTATATTGGTAGTAGGGTACGAAAAAGAACGTATAATGGATCATTTTGAAGATGGAATCAATTTTGGTGTTAAAATTGAGTACATTGAACAGAAAGCACAAATTGGAACCGCACATGCCATTCTTCAGGCACGCCAAATAATCGGTCAGAATGAAGAGAAATTTATTGTTGTGAATGGTGACAACATAATAGGCCCTGATGCAATATATGACCTTATAAATGGTTCACAGGGAGATGCAACGATCCTTACATGTAAGAAAGACGACGTTAGCAATTATGGAGTTATAGTTGCAAAAGGACGAAGTGTTAAAGAGATCATTGAAAAACCAAAAACGCTTGTTAGTCATCTGATAAACACAGGAACCTATCTTTTCAGACAGGAAATATTTGAAATGATAGAAGAAACATCAATTTCGACAACCGGAGAATATGCCATCACTGACACACTTCAGTCAATGATCAATGCCGGAATGGATGTGACAATGGCAGTAACTAATACAGATTGGCTTGATGCTGTATACTCATGGAACCTGCTGGAAGCAAACACAATAGTACTTGGCGACCTGAAAGCTGACCTTACCAAAGGAAAAGTAGAAGATGGAGTGAATATCAAAGGGAATGTGACCATTGGTAAAAACACAATCATAAGAGCAGGTTCATATATAGTGGGACCAGTTGTTATTGGCGACAATTGTGACATCGGACCAAATGTCGTCATACTACCTTCTACAAGCATTGGAAATAATGTTTCAATTGCTTCATTTTCATATATCAAAAACAGCATTCTCATGAATGACGTACGTATCGGCACACACAGTAACGTATCCTGCTCTGTGGTGGGAAGTAATGTTTCAACTGGTCCTAACTTCATCACTGAAGAAGGCAAAGACATGCTAATTCAGATTGAAAGATATCTTCACAGTGCGGATAAACTTGGAACCATCGTGGGTGACGATACGGAAATTGGAGGAAACGTACTTGTTCGTGCAGGAAAAATGGTGTCTGCAAACTGCCGCATTAGTTCAGGTAGAACAATCACAGAAGATGTTCCAGCGGACTCTATCTTAATTTAGGGTGATTAAAATGTGTGGAATAGTTGGATATATTGGTGATGGTCAGGCTGTACCTATTATACTTGACTCACTCAAAATGCTGGAATACAGGGGATATGATTCTGCAGGGGTTACTGTTTTCAATGGAACACTGGAAACCTACAAAGTTGCTGGGAGGATAAAGAACCTCGAAGCTGTAATTCCTAAAGACACACAGGGAAGTAATGGCATAGGACACACAAGATGGGCAACACATGGAAAACCGGAAACCAGAAACGCCCACCCTCACCTTTCAGCTAATATCTCGGTGGTTCACAATGGAATCATCGAAAATTATATGGAACTCAAGGAAAGATTGACAGGCCTTGGTTATGAGTTCAAGTCTGAAACGGATACTGAAGTTATAGCACATCTTTTGCATTTCAATATGAACTGTAATGGTAAAAAATGCCTGCTTGATGGCCTCAAAGAAACGATAAGAGAACTTAATGGGTCATATGCAATTGCAGCCCTGTGTGCTGAAGAGCCTGACATTCTGGCTTTTGCCAGAAAAGATAGCCCCCTTGTGATAGGAATTGGGAAAGGCAGCAATTATGCTGCATCAGATGTCACTGCTTTTTTAAAGCACACAAAAGAAGTAATCTATATCAACGACAATGAAATCGGAGTTCTAAAGCCAGACTCTATTGAAATATTTGACCTTGATGGAACTAGTATTTCCAGAGACACGGAAACCATAGAATGGAGTCTTGAAGCTGCTGAAAAAGCAGGTTATGAACATTTCATGCTGAAAGAGATCCATGAACAACCCACCTCGATCCAGAATACATTTGCAGGTAAACTATCAGAACTTGAGGGAACCGTTACACTGGATGAACTTTATCTTGAACGTGAAGAGATCAAACGGCTCAAAAGAGCTACTATTATAGCCTGTGGAACCTCATGGAATGCGGGCACGCTTGGCAAATACCTTTTTGAGAAACTTGCAGGACTCCATACTGACATAGAAACTGCATCAGAGTTCAGGTATAGTAATCCAGTCCTTTGTGGAGAGGAGTTGACAATTGCCATCACCCAGTCAGGTGAGACCGCTGACACCCTGGCTGCTGTCAGAAGTTCGAGCTCCTACGGATGTCGCAGCATAGCCATTACCAACGTTGTTGGAAGTACCATCACCAGAGAATCTGACAGCGTATTATATACCAGGTCAGGACCTGAAATAGGAGTTGCAGCAACAAAGACCTTCACAGCCCAGTTGATCGCACTATACATGCTTGCCATTCATCTCGGGAGGATACGTGGTGTTGTCAGCGCAAACGAAGCAAAGGATCTTATCGTTGCAATGAAGCGACTTCCAGGACAGATACAGAAGATACTCAACAGGAAAGATGCAATAAAGGAATGCGCTACGCTGTTCACAGACAAAAGGGATTGTTTTTTTATCGGACGCTACCTGAATTACCCTGTGGCCCTTGAAGGAGCGCTGAAACTCAAAGAAATATCATATATACATGCCGAAGGCTATGCAGCCGGTGAACTCAAGCACGGGCCTCTGGCGCTTATAACTGATGAGACCCCCGTAGTTGCAATAGCCACCAGGGGACATACATACGAAAAAATACTCAGCAACATCAAAGAAGTAAAAGCACGCAATGCTACCGTCGTTGCAGTAGCTGATGACGACGATACAGAGATAGAAAAGTATGTGGATGTTGTGATTCGAGTGCCTTCTTCACATGAGCTACTGGCACCGGTCCTGTCATCTGTTGCGCTGCAATTGCTTTCATATTATACTGCACTTGCAAAGAATTGTTCCATTGATAAACCGAGGAACCTTGCAAAGAGTGTAACCGTTGAATAATATTTTTATTTTAAGAGAGGATAATAAATGAAATTATTTGGTTCTTCAGGCATCCGTGGACTTGCAAATGTAGAAGTTACTGTTGATCTGGCCCTGAAAGTAGGAATGGCTCTTGGCAGATCAAAAAAGACTGCAGTCATCGGAAGAGACCCTCGTGTAGCCGGGGAGATGATAGAACACGCAATTATCTCAGGTCTGATGTCTGCAGGCTGTGATGTTGTTCGTGTTGGTCTTGTAACAACACCCACACTTGCATACGCAACCCGTAATTATGACTGCGGAGTGATGGTCACTGCATCGCATAACCCAGCACAGGATGTGGGAATTAAACTATGGAACCCTGATGGAATGGCATTTGATTCCACCCAGCAGGAAGAAATAGAATCAATAATCGAGAAAGAGGATTTTGTCAATGTGCCATGGCACATGATAGGAGAATTAACCTCATATGAAAATGCAGTCAGAGACCACATTGATATGATACGCAGCCATTCAACCGGTGCACCCATAAGAGTGATAGTGGATTGTGGAGGCGGTGCCGGTGGAACTATAACCCCTTTCCTTTTACGTGAGATGGGATGTGAAGTTATAACACTTAACTCACAACTTGACGGCCATTTCCCTGCACGCAATCCCGAACCAAAAGACTCGAATCTTGGAATGCTGAAAAAAGCGATAACGGCATTTGAGGCTGACCTTGGTATCGCACATGATGGTGATGCAGACAGGATGATGGCAGTTGATGAGAACGGTGTGTTCGTGTCAGGTGATGAAATGCTTGCCATCTTTGCACGCTACGAATGCAAAGACAATCCAAAGGTTGTAGTCCCTGTTGACACCTCAATGATAGTCGATGATGCACTCCTTGGTTCTACAATCATCCACACACGAGTTGGTGACGTTTATGTCGCCGAGGAAATGAAGAAGCAGAAAGCTGATTTTGGTGGTGAGCCTTCCGGAAGCTGGATCTTCCCAAGAATTTCCTATTGTCCTGATGGAATCTACGCTGCTGCCCTGCTTGTTGATATAGTCAAGGAGAATAAGCTCTCGGCTCTTAGAGAGGAACTTCCACAGTATCCTACACTCCGAACCACAGTTGCATGTGATAATTCGAGAAAGGATGAAGTTATGAAAAACATCAGCTCAAAGCTTGCGACAATGGGTGAAGTTTCCAGTATAGACGGCATCCGAATTGATATGGAAAACGGCTGGGTGCTTGTCAGACCATCGGGAACCGAGGCAAAGATAAGAATTACAGCAGAAGCCAGGAAGAACGTAGAAGAACTCCATGCAAAAGTAGAGAGCATTGTAAAGGAGTGCCTCCTATGAAAGTCGTTATACTTGCTGCCGGAGAAGGCACACGAATGAGACCACTTACCGTATCCAAACCAAAGGTTATGCTCCCTATAGCAAACAAACCCATGATAGAGCATACAATTAATGCTGCCATGGATGCAGGAATAAAAGAGTTTCTTATCGTTACCGGATACCGTGAAGATGCAATTATGGATTATTTCAGGGATGGCAGCCACCTTGGCATCAGTGTAGAATATGTACACCAGGAAGAGCAGCTTGGAACTGCCAATGCCATCGGCTATGCAAAAGAGTATGTGGAAGGGCATTTCATTGTCCTTAACGGTGACATGCTTGTAAGTACAGAACATATCAGCCATCTGATATCCAGAACAGAGGATGCTATTATCAGTGTGAAAGAAGTGGATGATCCTTCACAGTTCGGCGTAATTGAAACCCAGGAAGAGAAAGTCACAAGGATTATCGAGAAACCAAAGAATCCACCTACTAACCTTGCCAATGCCGGCATATATCTTTTTAACGATGTTATTTTTGATTACATAGACAAAACCGGCAAATCAAAAAGAAGAGAGTATGAAATTACGGACTCACTGCAGATGATGATAGACGATGACTGCAGTGTTGGTTATGAGATACTCACCAGCGACTGGATAGATATTGGAAGACCATGGGACATGTTGGATGCAAACAAGGTGCTGCTTGAAAATATCGACAACACACGTGATGGAACTGTTGAGCCTTATGCGACCCTGAATGGGAACGTCAGGGTTGGCAAGAACACTATTATTCGCAACGGTGCTTACATAGTCGGACCGGTAATTATTGGTGATAACTGCGACATAGGACCCAACTGCTTCATCAGACCTTCAACTGCCATTGGTAATGATGTTCATATTGGCAATGCTGTTGAAGTCAAGAACAGCGTCATCATGGATGGTACGAAGATAGGACACCTTTCATATCTTGGTGACAGTGTCATAGGCACAGCCTGTAATTTCGGTGCTGGTACCAAGGTTGCGAATCTTAGGCATGATAACAGGAACATAAGGTCAGTGGTGAAAGGTGAGCTGGTAGACACAGGTCGCAGAAAACTTGGAGTCATCATGGGAGATGATGTTCACACTGGCATCAATACCAGTATCAATATCGGTACTGTAATGGAACCGGGAACTACCACCATGCCCGGTGAAGTTGTCATACACAAAAGAAAAACTAATTAAGACAAATTGCTGTCTTTATCCCGGAGGTTCGGATGAAACTAAATATCGAGATGCAAAAACTCAAGGAACTGGCAAGAGAAGCAGCGGATGTAATTGAGAAATATGAGCATGTCCGTGTCATTTCACACAATGACGCCGATGGCCTTACGTCTGCCGGAATAATCTGCCAGGCACTCATGAGAAAGGACATCCGCTTTCATACTACCATTGTACCAAGGCTTGATAAAGCCGTAGTGGAAATGATAAAAACTACTGCTGCTGATGGTGACCTGGTGCTTTTCTGTGATATGGGTAGCGGTCAGTCTGATATAATTTCTCAGATCAAGCAGGAGATCATTGTGCTTGACCATCACGTACCGGTAGGAGAGACACCTGCCAAGGTTCTTGTAAACCCACACATTGTGGGAATTGACGGAGCAATGCATGTGTCCGGATCCGGAGTAACTTTCTTTGTAGCGATGGAAATGGGACCTGATAACATAGACCTTGCAGGACTCGCAATTGCAGGTGCTGTGGGCGATAAACAGCTTTTCAGCACAATCAATGGCCACATACTGGAAGAGGCTGTGAACGCAGAAGTTGTATCCGTTAAAAAAGGACTTCGAATTGGTGACGGAGACCTTGCAAAAGTACTTGAATACACACCTGAACCTTATCTCGACATCACTGGTGATAGGGAGAAAATAGAAAATTTCCTTGATATTCTAGGGCTTCATGGAAATATTGAAGACCTTGATCCAGACCAGACTAAAAAACTTACATCCGCCATTGCACTCAAACTGGCAAAGAATGCCAGTCCTGAAGCCATCGATGCAGCCATCGGCGATGTGTACACCCTTAACAAGGAGCTAGTTCACAACGTCTATGACCTCGTTGCAATACTCAATACCTGTGGCAAGGCTGAAAAAGGTGGCATGGGAATCTCCATCTGTATGAAGAATGATGCGCACCTTGCAGAAGCAACGGATATGGCAATATCCAACCAGATATCTATTGTGGAAAATATCAAAAAAGGCCTGGATATAGTACAGCATGGTAATAGCATTGGATACTTGATAGGGGAAGATATGGAAGGCACTGGCCTGATAGCAAGTACTTTCGTCAGATATGTCAATCCTGAAATGCCCTTCGTTGCAGTTAACCAGGTGGAAGAACTTGTGAAAGTTTCCGCAAGAGGCACCCGTGCCCTTGTAGAAAAAGGACTTGACCTGTCATTTGCGCTTCGCGAGGCTGCTAAACTGGTCGGTGGTGAAGGCGGAGGACACAATGTAGCATCCGGTGCCTCTATACCTCCGGGAACGGCAGAACAGTTTATCAGTAAAGTCGATGAGATAGTTGCAGAGCAACTCCCAAAACCGGAGAAGAGTGAATGAAGATAAGTACTACCATCGAATTCAAAGATGAAGGAGCTATGCAGATAGCTGGGAGAATTGCGAACTCTCTGGCTCCAGATAATCTGACTAGCATGCGAACTGAGGTAAAGGATGATAGTGTGTGCATCCATATCTCTACTGAGAAGATAAACTCGCTAATAGCTACGGTTGATGATCTCCTTATGAATGCAAAAATAGCAGAAGAGATAGCCGAAAAACTTAAAGAATAAAATTCAAAACCTAGTTTTTTATTCCCATAGATTCCTGTTGCTATCTATCAGAGCATTCTGTTCTTCTATTCTTGAGCGCTGATAAATGAGCGCTGCTGGATGATAGATCTTCAGCAAAGTATACTTTCCATCCACAATTCTGGGAACACCCCATTCAAGTTTCTCTCCGTTGCAAAAGGCTTTTTCCGCAGTGTTCCCGAGCAGAATGATAACTTTTGGGTCAAGAAGTTCTATCTGGGCCTGAAGGAAAGGTTTGCAGGCAGTTATCTCACTTTTCAGAGGATTACGATTTTTAGGAGGGCGGCATTTTATTGTGTTTATAACTGCATAATCCTTCTCGGAAAGCCCCATGTAAGCTACCATACTATCAAGATTCTTGCCAGCTCTGCCGCAGAAGGGGATACCAGTTTCATCTTCATTCTTGCCGGGAGCCTCACCAACAAAAACAACCCTCGGATTTTGGGAACCTTTACTGATGACTTTGTTTGTTACCGTTTCATGAAGCTGACAGTCAGTGCATCCCATAATCTCTTTTTTGATGCCTTCAAATCCCTGATCTACAAGTTCACTCACTTTTCGGATTGTCATGTACACACCTGCCAACTATAGTTACATCGATCTAATAAATAATCTAAACCTGTGATTGTTTTTCTGCCTGCAAAGCTTCCATGAAGCGTATCTGCTCTGAAATGAAAGTGTTATAGGGTGTATCAATACCCAATTTCTTTGCCCTTGCAACAATAGCACCGTTAAGAAAGTCGATCTCGGTCTTTCTTCCTGATGAGATGTCCTGGAACATCGAAGAATGGTGTCCTGCTGTGTTTGGGAGCTGGAAATCGTGCAGGAATGTTAGATATTCTTCCGCTGTTTTCCATGGAAGGACAACTCCTTCAGCTTCTGTGACAATGAAGGCCTCATTTACGATATTCTTGATGATATCCCATGCATGCGGGTTTTCCAGTTTACCATAGGGAACACCCATGACTGCACCAAGTGGGTTAAGGGCTGAGTTGTAAAGGACCTTGGACCAGACGGAACTCATTATGTTCTCTGTCTCAGTAACCTGAATACCTGCACTTTTTACGAGCTTAACCAGCTCCAATACAGATCCATCAAGACCTGATGGGAACCTGCCAAGGTTCATGGGACCTGTTTCCACAGAAACATGAATCTTTGCATCGCCTGCCCATTCAAATCCAGTGATAATGGTGCCACCGATTACTTTATCGGTGTATCTGGCAATTATTTCCTCGTTACCCAGGCCGTTCTGCATGCTTATGATTTCCTTACCTTTGATAACGTCAGAGAACTGCTCACATATGGCTTTGGTAGAGGTTGATTTCGAAGTGATGAAAATATAATCATAATTAGTATCCGGGACATCTTCCGAGCAGCTGAAAGTGTATGTAGCATCACCCCACATTCCAGTCATTCTGAAACCATCAGACTTTATTTTGTCAGCATGCTTCTGGCGGCAGACCGCGTGCACATTGCAAACTGAGGAAAGTTTTGCGGCAAGGGAAAGACCTACCGCTCCAGCGCCTAATATTAGAACATTCATATAATACCCTCGTTTCTGACTTAGATGTTTTTTTCCGTTAAAAGAATAACTCTTGGATGGCAACCAATAAAGAGAAGCTCTTAATTAGCAAAAGATACATCATGCATAAAGTAAGCAGACACAGATAAATATTTGTGGAAATCAGGCATCATAACTTACTTATCGCCACTAAATTACCAAAATTACAAAAAGGAATGGAATCATAATGGAAGCAAAGAAAAGAGATGAATGCTGTCCAGCAGACAAAACTGATGGTGTCGGAGCTGTAATCAATTTCAAATTCAGGCTGGAGTGTTCACTTAAGACAAGTGCTGATGCAACAAAAGCTGTGGACGTTGTTAACGCATATATTGATGAAGCTAATCAGACCGTACTCACCAAAGGTGCACCTGAAGGACAGGGAGCAAAGGTAACAGAACATAGTGTAGATGGAGACAGGATCAATCTTACCATCCAGTCCGGCAGGCATGTACGTGTCCATGATGCATTGCTTCGTATGAAAAAGCCCCTCGCAGCTAAGCTTGGAAAAGAGTTCAAGATCGGTATACGTGGAATCGAGGTCAAGTCATACACCATTGAAGTGCCATCTGAAAAGGAACTTCCCCAGATGAAGATCCCCTATGTCACAGAGATGAGCTATGAGAACGGGAACATCAAACTTGTACTTGATGTTAATGAGGCTGCAATGTCAAACCGTGTGCCTGACAGGATACTTTCCCTGATGGAAGACAAACTGGAACAACAGACATACGGCGGAAAGACAGAACACTGGAATGTACTCTGGCAAAGTGAAAAAAAGGAACACGTTTTCACTGAAGACCCGACAAAAGCAATGGTAGAAGCCGGATGGCTCAAAAGAGGAGCCAGCAGAGGACAATGGATACATGGCCCCCAGTCCACAAAAATGTTCAGGACCTTTGAGAAGATAGTGCTTGACGAACTGCTGGAACCTCTTGAGTACAGTGAAATGATCTTCCCAAAACTTGTGCCCTGGGAAGTATGGCAGAAATCAGGACATGCAAAAGGTGTTTATCCTGAAATTTATTACGTGTGCCCACCTAAGACCAGAGACCCGGAATTCTGGGAAGAGGTCATTGACCACTATAAAGTGACCCTTGAGGTCCCTACGTCCCTTATAAAAGAGAAAATTGGTGACCCTATCGGTGGAATGTGCTATGCACAGTGTCCTCCTTTCTGGACATACCTGCAGGGTGAAACAGTACCAACCGACGAATTCCCTATAAAGGTATTTGACAGGTCAGGAACTTCACACAGGTATGAGAGTGGTGGAATTCACGGCATGGAACGTGTGGATGAGTTCCACAGAATAGAAATTCTCTGGGTCGGAAACAAAGAGCAGGTTATTAAGACTGCTAACGAGTTACACGAAAGATACATGCACATATTCAATGAAATACTGGACCTTGAATGGAGAAAAGCATGGGTCACACCTTGGTTCATGGCACAGGAAGGCCTTACCGGAGTTTCCGAACAGACCGAAGCTGGTACAACCGATTATGAAGCAGTCCTGCCTTACCGTGGCGAAGATGGTGAATGGCTGGAATTCCAGAATGTCAGTGTGAACGGCAACAAGTACCCGTCTGGATTCAATGTCAAATGCCAGTCTGGTGAAGAACTCTGGTCCGGATGTTCCGGTGTTGGACTGGAAAGATGGGCTTCCGCGTTCTTTGCACAGAAAGGACTGGACCCTGAGAACTGGCCTGAGGAATTCAGGAAAAGAGCAGGAAAGATTCCAGAAGGAATCAAATTCCTCTGATATTTTGTTTTTGATGGGAATAATGTCCCATCAACATCCATTTCATTTTTTGAGTAGCAATACAGTTTTTGTTTACTGGCCTTGTCCCTTTGTCAGTCTTATAAGATCAATGAAGTCCTTTGTTTCCCTTGTAACATCATCACTACATACAATCGCGGAGATGGCCACCAGACTGTCAGCACCGCCTATAATGACACTTTCGGTGTTCTGTTTATTGATGCCACCGATTGCAACAACTGGTATCTTTATTGCATCCTTAACGGCCTTGATACTTTCAGGACCAATGCCATTCCCAGCATCTTTCTTGGTGGATGTATCAAAAATTGGGCTCAGGCCCACGTAATCAGCACCACTTTGTTCAGCCTCAAGGGCTTCCTTTACATTATGGACAGTGAGACCGATAATCTTATCCTTCCCCAGAAGCTCTCTGGCAGTGTCGATGGGCATATCATCCTGGCCGATATGAACACCATCTGCATCAACGGCGAGTGCAACATCAACCCTGTCATTCACAAGGAATATCGCCTCACTGCCACATAGAATTTTGATCTGTGCCGCTTCAATGACCATATCCTTTGTGCTTATGGTCTTTTCTCTGTACTGGACGATCCTGCATCCTGCAGCAACCGCATTTTCTACATCTGACAGGGTTCCCTTTACGGACAGGCCTGAATCAGTTACAAGATAGAAGTCCATAAGGTCCAGCAATGATCTTTTGTGTTCCATGTCAACTCAGCATTCTTCAACATTCATCATAGGCTGCACTTTTTCGTCTGAAAGATTGAATACTTCATCGTAGAAATACATCTTGAAAGTTCCCGGACCTGCGGACTGGTGAGCTGCTAGTTCCCCGGCAATCCCGAAATAACACAATGCATCCTTTGCAGCATCACAATAATCTGCATTGACCGCGGCAAATGAACCAATTACCGATGCAGCCATGCAACCTGTACCTACGATAAGACCCATTGACTCATGGCCGTTCTTTACAACATAGGTAGTTTTCCCATCACTGATGATGTCTTCCTTACCAGTCATCACAACAACACATGACCTTGAATTTGCGAATTCCCTTGCAACTTTCTTTGGATCAGCATCAATGGATGTTGCTTCAACGCCTCTTGTCTGGGCATTTTCTCCTGCAAGTTTTGCAATCTCCGAATAGTTACCTTTTATAATGTCAATACGAACGGAATCAAGTATCTTTGCTGCCATATCATCACGGAACTTTGTGGCACCAACACCTACAGCATCAAGCACCACAGGTATGTTCTTTTCATTTGCAGCAGTTGCAGAGATGAGCATAGCATCAATAAGATCGGTTGTAAGGGTACCGATATTAAGAACAAGAGCTGACGAGATACCCGTCATGTCTGCACACTCTTCCTTAGCATGAGCCATTACGGGAAGAGCACCGAATGCCCTTGTCATGTTAGCACAGTCGTAGATAGTTACCCAGTTAGTGATGTGATGCACCAACGGTTTTGTTTCCCTTATTTTCTGTAGTGGATGATTCATATATAATAGACTCCTCTATGCCACAAGAAGCATTTTCTTGATAGTAGATTTCCAATTGTGAATGTCATAGAGAAGTATTTATTAATAAAATACTTTTTGTCACTCACAATTACCCATACTCTCTAATGAAACCAGTAACCGATTTCTTTATATAGAGACATGCATAGTATAGAGAGCCAATTTATCAGTTTATACATTATTTCAGAATCAGATTCTGATCGCTAGTTGAACAATTACAATATATCATTAGAATTGCATATATCATTAAATCACAATCATTCGGAGGAATTATTTGGCAAGGAAAGTGCAGAGAAAGTTAGACAAATGGAAGTCTAAGACATGGTACAACGTTGAAACACCGGAATTTATGAGCAGGGCAAACATTGGTGTCACACCTGCAGAAGAACCAGAGCAGCTCATTGGCCGTGTAGTTGAGACCACTGTTGGGGAAATTGCTAACGATTTCACAAAGCACAACACAAAGCTCAGACTCGAGATCAACGATGTCAATGGTGACATTGCAAGTACAAGATTCCTTGGTCACGAGATCACTACAGATTACCTGCGCTCTATCGTAAAGCGTCAGACATCAAGAATTGACGCAAACCTCGACGTTACAACAAAGGACGGATATGTCGTAAGAGTGAAGCCTATATGCTTCACAGTCAAAAGAGCAAGAACAAGCCAGATAAAAGGCATCAGAGAAGTAATGACCACTATCGTAAATGATCGTGCAGCAGAACTTGGCTACGAGCAGTTTATCGAAGAAGCTATCATGGGCAAACTTTCCGCAAACATTTACAGAAATGCAAAGTCTATCTATCCTCTCAGAAGAGTAGAGATCAGAAAGACAGAAGTAAAATCTGTCCCTGTAGCAGCTTAAATTAATATTCAGGTGGTTTTAACCACCTAATCTTTACTTTTTTATGTATTTGCCATGGAAAAGAGCTGGAAGTTTATTCAGATATCCTTAGCTTACGCTCGTATTCATCACGTATAAGAGCCATCATTTTCTCGTTGGCATCAATAACAAATCCGCCAATGTAACCGCAGTATTTACAATGATACAGACCTTCAATCCCCCCGGTCTCGTAATAAAGATCCGGACTGCCACATACAGGACACACTTCTATGAGTTTTTCTTCTTCGTTCTTATCAGAATCTTTAATGTCAATTGATTCGATACCATCATCTTCCACGATAAAATCCTCCCTGGTGTTTACCCCTGACGAACACTGTGCCGATAATATAATATGGATTTTTAAAACATATCAAACTACCTGAAAACAGCAGACAGTTCCTGAGGATAAGGATGGAAAAATGTTTGCTTTAAAAGATAGTCCGCATTAAACTCTTCTGCTTTAGATAGGAACCACTTTTTCAATTGAAAAACTGAAGAATTGTCTTCACGATAATTTTGTAATTTCTGCATGAAGATGAATTTATCCCTGGTACTGAGGTTCCGTGAAAAATAGCCGAATGCATGCATCATAGAATTGACAACAGGACCTGTTTCAGCTGGTTTTGAAAGGACCTGCAGCAAAAAGGATAGGTATTTTTCATAAACCTGCTCAACCGGAAGATTATCTTTATTTGCAACAAGATTACCCATGCCAGTCATAAGTTGCTTATCGTATGCCATGAACAGAAGTTTGTTCCTTGTATGATACTCAACCAATGCATGCAGCTTTGTGGAAGATGATATTTCCCTGAAAGATGCCATTGTGAATACCCGGGTTAGGAAATGATCCCTTAGAAGATAGTCGTCTGTTCGTACTTCATCAATAACAGGCAGGTATGGATAATCTCTTAATATTGCATCCACAAAAAAACCATTTTCCTGGTTATGCAAGTATTCTTTACTATCTGAATCGGGGAAAACTTTAGTTGTCCCAATTCCACATGAAGGTGACTTCGATTTCAGAATGAAACCATCAAAATCATCCAATTTTCCAAGATAGGATCGTGCAAAAGTCACCATCTCATCAGTGAGATCCTTTCCGGTAGCTGGCTGTATAAGACGTTTCTTGTCATTGGAAACTATACGAATAGGCTTGCGTGGAACACCCAGACCAATTTCACACTCCGGGCAGACATCAATGAAGTCAACAAAAGGTTTCATGGATTCAGCTATTTGGAATGGTAGCATTTCTCCGTCATAGCGACAGGCTGCAAATCCAAGACACTTGCTGATCACAATGATAGGACGTGGGAATTTGGGCATTCGAAAGACCTCAATAGTATGTTAATACAATAAGCAACAAAAAAGAGTTTTTGGATTTAACTTATGGAATAAAAAGAAAGGGAATATCTAAAAATTCCCTTGTTACTTATGTGTATAATAAGCCACCACTTCTCCTGCCACGGCATCTATCCTGCAGAAACCAAATCTTTCAAACTGTACAACCTTGTCCAGCTCTGTAGCGACCTGCCTTTCACCAATCCCAGTGAACTCGCCATCTGGTGAGAGCACCCTCACAGAAGCCCCATCCATTGGAGCCCAGTGGATTATTCTCATCTTTTCTTTTTTGGCTGTCTCCATGGAATCATCAATGTAGCGAACCTGAAGTGGTTCCATAGATGTTATCTCTACATTATAGAGGTCTTTGAGCCTCAACTTTGAACCCACTTCAAACTTATCGGCATCATCATTACATACGTATATCTTTGAACCGACATCTATACTGCGAGTACCCCTGTCTTCTGTTGGATGAAGTGCAGGAGTCACTGTGCAGGGCTCTGCATTAGCAATCTCAAGCTCGACCGGATCCCATACGAAGAAATACCTGTTAGCTATCGGGTCAATTATCTTACGGTTCTCTGCATAGAGTGTGTCCATACTGAGGCTGATATCAGTCTCACCAACACCCATATCGATCATGAACTTACGGATAGCTTCGGGCAGAATACCCCTCCTGCGCAGTGCACGTAAGGTTGGCAGACGAGGGTCATCCCACCCGGAATACTCACCATCCTCTATAGCCTGTCGAAGTCCACTGGTACTAAACTTACCGAACTCGTGCATCTTCACACGACCCCAGTGAGTTGTTTTCGGATAGGTCCAGCCAAGGTAATTGTAGATGTATGTCTGGCGTTTTTCACTGTCCATCAGATCCTTACCCCTGATGATGTGAGTCATACCGAGTTCATGGTCCTCAATGGCACCCTCGAAGTCAAGTAATGGCCAGACACAGTATTTATCCCCAACTTCCGGACGAGGGTGTGGGGTCTTTACAATCCTAAATGCACCAAAATCACGAAGTGCCGGGTCCTTATGAGTGATATCGGTTTTGATACGCAGGACAGCATATCTCTCCTCATATTCACCTGCGACCATCTTATCCCAATGTCCCATATTTTCCTCAGGACTTGCATTCCTGTGTGGACAGGGCTCCTTTGCATCCTTGAATTTCTTAAAATCCCCACCATCACAGAAACAGACATATGCATGTCCCATTTCTATGAGCTTGCGGGCATAATCATAATAGACAGACACCCTGTCAGAAGCAATGACTATCTCGTCAGGGTTAGCACCGAGCCATTTACAGTCATCCACATACCAGTCGTATGCTTCAAGCATGGGACGCTTTGTCTGAGGGTCGGTGTCATCAAAACGTATGATGAACTTGCCACCGTACTTTTTTACATACTCGGAATTCACAACGATACCACGAGTACTTCCAAGGGTTGGCGGACCATTAGGGTTTGGCGCAAAACGCATTACAACCTGCTGCCCCTCTTCAACATCCAATGCCTTTAAACCCTTATCAGGTTCTTTTTTAGTATTCAATTCCTCGATAAGTTCAGGAGCAATTGTCTCAAGTCGAGCCTGCCATTGCTCTGGTGTTTCCTTTGCAACTTCCACAAGAATCTCCTGTATGAGCGGAGTAACATCCTTGGCCTTGGAACGAAGCTGAGGACACTCACCCATGACACGACCCATAACAGCACCAATTTGTGGAGCTTGACCATATTTCACAGCATTCTGGAGTGCATACTTCTCTATAGTTTTTTTATCATCATCAGTTAAAGTCATTATAGATCTCCGAAAAAATCAGATCAAAGTAATAGTGGGATTGGAAATTTCCGTAATCCCTTGTATTGTAAGCATAGTAGAATGAATTATTAGAACTGAATTTAAAATATATGGTCAGAAGGATTTTCCAATATCTTTTACCACTTCTGCCATGCTGATCAGCTCATCAATATCCTTTTCAAACTCAGAAAGGAAAGTCTCCACTGCATCACCTGCAATGGCACCATGAGATGAAGGCTTTATGAGCTGACCCTGCTCAAGCACACGCAGTGAATAACGTACTTTGTGTGTAGGCATTCCGGTTTCTTCCGCAAGCTTGAGTATGCCAATAGGTCCACGGTCAATAACCACTTTTAAAACTTCAAGATGACGCTGGGCAAGTTCCAGTTCCCTGTTAACCTGATCAAATAACATTATACAACCTCGTTGGTCAAAACCCCTATTCCTTCTATCTCCACCTCTACAATATCACCGGGGTGAAGCTCCCCTACACCTGGAGGAGTGCCTGTTGCAATTACATCTCCAACTTCCAGTGTCATTATTCCTGAAATGAATTCTATGAGATAGGGTACATCAAATATCAGTTTTGATATATTAGAATCCTGCATTACGACACCATTGACACGGGTGACAATTGAAGCATCTTCCGGATTGAAGTCCTCAACCGGAACTATGAAAGGACCTACAGGCGCAAAGGTATCAAAACTTTTTGCCCTTGTCCACTGTCCATCCTTTTGCTGCAAGTCACGGGCAGTCACATCATTAAAACACGTAAAACCAGCAACAACATCATAAGCTCGGTCATAGGTGATATTCTTACATTTTTTCCCGATAATGATAGCCAACTCTGCTTCAAAGTCAACCCTTTCACTGACTTTAGGATAGAGTATCTTCCCATTGTGACCAATAACAGCAGATTGTGGTTTGATAAACAGTATTGGCTCTTCGGGAACGCTAAGACCGAGCTCAGCTGCATGGTCATGATAATTAAGACCCACACAAACGACCTTAGATGGATTTGACGGTGGCAGCACCTCTAACTCTGATAGTTTATATTCCACAGCTGCACCTTCCTGTGAAGTTACTGTATTGCCACTCACCTCACCGTAGAACACATTATCATTACACCTGAATCGTCCGAACATCAGTGGGACTGTTTTGTTTTCATTATAGATAAGGATGAGTATTAGAATGATTTCTAAATGGAAGAAGACTCCCACCAAAGTAGTAATTTGTTACGTGGAAACATTCAATTTACCAAACTTTTTAAAAAAGAAGGAATGATGTCTGAACCCTCTACATCATTCGATAACTGCAGCCAAGTAAATTTCCTGAAACTTCCAGATCATCTTCAAATTATTGAGGAGATTATCAGAACGATAAGCATTGCAATAATACCTATTGCCCAGAATTTTATTGTTTCATTCAATGGTATCCTGATATCTACTATCTCGGAGCTGGAGATTGCAACTGGCCTTGAACTACTGATGGGTTTTGAAGAAGGAAGTGATCCAGCTTTCATTTTATCCATTTGAGGTTTCCCGGGGATAGCTGCGGAGGGAGAGCTTATACTAGCTGATTTTGAGACTACAGTTTCCTTATTGCTAATAACATTTTCTTCGGCTTTGAAAGATGAAGGAGTTTCCGGGGTAGTTGATGCCTGAACGGATGATAACGTGTCCTCTCTTTCATTCACCACTACTTCTTCAACTTCAGAGGAGATAGATGTTGCAAATGAAGAAGCCTCGTCAGCAGCCATGTGGCCATTTTCCGAAATTATGTCGGGTTCAGATATTACAGATGATCCTTCCTGACTGCTGCCAAAAACATCATCATCCTCTTCTTCCCTAATCATTGCAGGAGAGCCATTGTCTTCATCTGAATTTGATATTGCATTGCTGAATATCGATTCTTCCCCAACAGGCGGTGTGAAAGAATATTCATCCTCCTTAAGCACTTCTTCCTCTTCTTCTGTAATGATTGTGTCCGGTGTTTCAGCTATCCATTCCCCGGTGTCCTGTTCATCTTCAATGACTGGTTCAGAAGGGGATGAAACAAAACTTGCACCATCATCTACAAGAGGAGCTGGAGAAGCATTTGATTCATATTTTTGGCTAATAAGTCCCTGATAGTCCGGATCAATTTCGACTGCAAGGTCAAGGCATCTTTTAGCTTCCTCAAACTGTCCAAGTCTTTCCAGGCCTTTGCCCTTCTTGAACCACGCCTCTGCATTATAGGGATCTATGTCCAGTGATTTGGTATAGTATTCTATTTGCTTTTCAAGTGTTTTGGCTGATTCAGCCATTTTCATCCAATTTTCAGCAGCTTTCTGTTTTTTCTTTGATTTGACGTCATCTAGCATTCCCATATTAGCACCTTTTTTATTCAATAGCACATGTTCAACGTGTTAATTTCCGCACCCTTACAGGTTCCAGCACGGTTTGATATAATTAGTACCTGTAGTTAGTAACACTTTATTTAATAACTGTTTTTGCTTATTTTTAAGCATGTATAACGCATATAAAGATGTTTGTAGAGATTTGTACGTATTTACAGATGCACCATCAACCTTTCAATTCTTCATACTCAAAAGCCCACATTGGAAGTCCATCTATTTCAATATGTTCTAAGTGTTCCATCTCATGGGCAGCGTAAAAAGCAGACGGACCAGTGAATGAAACTGTGTTTTTATCAAGCTCTTTGATAAATATCTTCTTCTTTTCTGTACTCACAGATGCAAGAATTATCCGTTTTGCTTTCAATGTCACTGAATATGGCCTCGTCACCAGAGCCCTTTCATCCCTGCCACCACATTTTTCCAGCCGGTGAACAGTTCCTTCCTTTGACACATATTCCGGATCCAGAAGGAGATATATTTCCTCTACAGTATGGCCTGTGTTAGTTTCTTCATCGTAGGTAGTGAATACCTTCATAACTGAGATGCTTTTAAGGTCATCTGTGGAGTAACTCCAGGCACCACCAAGCTTCAGAGAAAGGATCATTGGATAGAAAGCATCTTTAGGAAGGTCAAATCTGCCAAAAATAGCCTCTTCCTTTACACTGAATTTTAGAATTGCCTTAAGATCGTTTACCTTCATAGCCACTCAAAATAACAATGATACTACTCGTTAAATAATTTGGCAGAGCTAAATTAATGATTTTGTTTCTGCTCATCGTTAATAACTATGTAGGATACGAAAAAGTCCCGTTATGTTCAATAACCATTTTCATAAAGGAACTTATAATATTTTTATTACTGTCCTCATCCATTGTATTAATATAGATTGAACTTCCAATAATTCTATCGTGAAGCAAGGGTGCAGGGGTTATAGCATCCTTAACGCAATGTTTGATCATCGAGTTGCTAACTTTGTTCGGAATAATTTGAACGTTCTTGAGTATATAGAGTGATACAGATATGTGGGAGTTTTAATATGGATAAAATAAAGAAAGCAAGCCTTCTGGGAGGAGCAGCACTTCTCGGTGCCAGCCTCGCTGCATTGTCACAAGAAAAAGTAAGGGATTTCATGAAAAACAAGGCCCATAAACATGGAATCAACAAAGAAGAAGGCAAGATCTTTGTCGGTGACGTTATCAGTGAAACAAAGAGAAAGAAGCTGTGCCTAGAGAAAAATGTAGTCGATAAGCTGCATAGTTCAACAAAGATGGCAAGCCAGGAACTTGCAGATAGATCGGACAGAATCGACGAGAGGAAGATACAGGAACTAGAGGCTGAGCTTGAAAGAATGAAAAATTTGAGGAAAGATCATAAGTAGATCCTGCAGATGAGGATGAATGGGCTTTCCTGACAGAAGTCGACAGAAACCTCATCAAACGCAGCCCTGATTTTGACCCGAAAAACCTGGTGAGCTTGTTGAAGCGATAAATCTGTTTGGTATCAATAAAAGAACACAGAATGGCGTAAGGAAAAGTGTTGTTGTTTATATCATGGATAAGAGAAACAGAGGAAAGAAGTGAAGTAGATGATTTTCAAAGTGTGATAGATTGAGTGGATAAAATTGAAGAATCTTCTGGAATTACTTCATCATCTGAACAGCTACAAGATAGAAGTTGATTAAAAACCTCTCCACCTTCCTGTTTGTAAGAATGAATATATAATTTCTCTGATGCTCTTGTTAGACCCACGTAGACAAGTCGTTGATTATCCAACCTATCAACATTAAGAAGAATACAAACTTTATTTTCTAAACCTTTTGATGAATGATAAGTGGTTATCAGCAATTTGTTATCAGCAAATTTTTTAGAAACTTTTGCCACACGTTTTATTGAATCATCCAGATTTCGATACAACTTTTCGTTACCCATGTGTGAAGAACCGAGAACAAGGATATCTTCAGGGTTATAGTTAGTATTAAGCAAGTCTAGAAGGATATCATTTATTCTCTTGAAATTACCAGTAAAGAAACTCACTGAACTTTCAGAGTCAAAGTTCTGGCAAATACCATCTCTACCTTCATAAAATTTATCCACTTCCGTTCGTAATTCATCGTGTAGCATCAGATAGTTCATTGCAAGATCAATATGTGAACCACCTGAACGATATGAAGTTTTGAGTAATTTTGATTTACCTACAATGTTAACCCCAAGGCTCTTCCAGCTATGTGTTTTAGGATTATAGATACTCTGTAACCTATCACCTGCAAGAAAAATATTCTCACTCATCACTCCATTCTTATCTTCGTGTTTCTTACATATCTTCAAACACAGCTTTATCCATGAATCATGAAAATCCTGATATTCGTCTATTAAAACTGCATCATAAACTGATTGGGCTTTGTCCATCGCAATGTATGGAAGAGTCACATTCCAAAACAAACTATCCTCTTGACCTGTGATATTGGCAGCAGCAATTTCACGAGCCATTTGATGAAAAGTTGATACCTCTATGTTCTCGTACTTTATACCCATGTAATGAAGGTCTTCGCGTTTTGATTCGAAGTGCTGTTCCAGTTTTTTTTCTAAAAGCCCGTTATAAGTCAGTATTCTGATCCTCCAATCAGGATTTTCCCGTAAAAGATGAATTGCTCTTGCAACTAAAATAACGGTTTTACCACTTCCAGGAACGCCCGTAATCATATAGTGACCATAAGGGATTCTCTTTGCAAACTGTTCCTGTTCATAGTCCAATGTAGCAATCACTCTGTTATCCTGAGTATTTACCCTGTTGAATTGCCATATTTCAGTTTGGACTCGCTTAATCTGTAATTCGGGGAATATTTTTCCCCTAATGGTTGATATTGTGCCTTTGTCAAGAAAAATAGTATCTTCTGTAAATAAAGTATTGACAGAAAGTGAAGTTAATTGATCGGAACTTATGCATTCTGTAACTGGCTGACAAATTACATCTTTCAAGGAAGAAACCTCTACAGAATTCATTTTTGTGAAAATTACTTTAGAATATAATCTGAACTTTAGTTCTTTTTTTACATTCAAAAGGAATTCTTCTGTTTGCAGGATACTCTTTACAGTATTGAAATATTGTCTTGCACGGTAGACAGGATTATGTAATTCCTCACCATTTATATCTGTAAATGATATCCTGTTCATGGATTGAAGATATGAAAGTGACCAGTCCTTGACTTCAAGAATGCAGACACCTTTGAAAGGATCTATGAGAATAAAATCAGGATTATAAGAGAGAATAAGTGGTTGAGGGTACAAGTAAGCATCGTACTCCTTAGTACTGTAAATTGTCTTTAGCTTGTTGAGTACCCTATTTTCCCCAGACGTTAATCCTAATATGTCAGATTGCATAACTTTTAATGGCATTGTCACGACCCGATTTTAACCCATTCATTATTTTTTAATGCATATATGCCCTTATGCTGTATAAAAGATAATTTGTCAAATAACTCCATTTTTGATATTCCAACCATAAATTATTAAAAAATAATACTTTCACCCTGCTAACCTGATGAATATAAACAATCATCGTGATTTGTTACTGAGAAGCAAAATTAAGGTGGTAGAATGGAAAAGCAAAAGTGTATAAAATGTAGTGAAAGTATGAAATTAATCGATAAGTACAGTCAATTTATCGAGCCAGATGAGATGAAAATGTTAACAGACCAGCAAAAAGTCAATGGTTTGGTTTCGAAAATGAACGAAAAACTCAATCCAGCAGTTGTAAATGTGGAGATTTACAAATGTGATAAATGTGGAGATTATCGGGGAGTAGAATACGTTTAAAGGATGCTTGTCTTTAGGATTTTATTCCAAAGTTATTTCTTAAAAATATTTGAAATTGCTGTCCTGTATGTACAAAGAACACACTAGATTCTAAACCTATCAAACCGTACCCATTTAGAGATAAAAACAATATATGCAATCACCAGAGCTAAAACCGAGATGAAAACAAGATTTCCGTATAATCTTCCAATGGCGTAGAAAATCTTGAAGGAGATTGTGTTAACCATACCTATATTTATGTAATACAAATTCCATGGTTTGTCATCTGCTTCTTCAATGATTCATCGTAATAGCTGATACTTAGAAAAAGAAAAAGCTTAGAAATGACTAATTTTTTCCCGAAAGGAACCTTGCTTGATAATTCTCATTACAAAAAAAGTAAGAGGGAAAGATTATTTAACGATCATAACCCGTGTATTTGCGTGCCTGACGACATCTGTTGCCACGCTTCCAAGAATAACTCTGTCCAGACCGGTCCTTCCCAATGTACCCATAACGATAAGATCTATATCGTTATTTTCAGCAAAATCTATGATCTCTGACCCAGGATGGCCATCAGCCATTACTGTTTCGACTTCTACACCTGCCTGTGAACCCATCTCCTTCACGGTATCAAGTGCCTTTGTTCCATCTTTTTCAAAATGTTCATGCAAACTTTTCTCATCCTTAGATACCTTTTTGGGCGGTTCTATGGGTACCCCAAAATAAGAGGCATGTGGTATCATCGGCATTACATTCAAAGCATAAAGTTTCGCTCCGGCCAGCTTTGCAATTTCGATTCCGGAAAGTGCTGCCTTACTTGCATTTTCAGAACCATCGGTCGCAATCATTATTTTCTTGTACATTTCACTTTGCAAAAAATCCACTCCTCAATGTATAAGTATGTAATACATGGGATAAAGCATTTTTCACATCTAAAAACAACTCTCGTAATCGCTTAGTAAAAAAGAATAATCCCCAACTTTTAAAAGATGGGATGCATCTTATCAGTTCTTCAGTAAAAATATATATAATTTTAATGCTAAAAGGACGCCTGATGGCCAAAGACAATAACGATCTCAGAACAACGACTTATTCCTTGCAGAACGAAACGATCGAACTATTGTTCAATGCTCAGAAAGAAACAAAAGACAATATCAGAGAGATCAATACTCATCTTGGAAGTATTATCCCTTCCACCAGTCGGCAGTCTCTGTTCATGTTTCCTTTTACTGACTCCGTGAACCTCAATCAGGCCATAAACAACATCAGGGAGATTTTCTTAAATCAAATAATCCAGATCGAGAGCAAAAATGATCCAATGATCTCTGTGGACTATGACAGTATCCTTAGATTTATCGACAACCTGGAAACCTATGATGCCTTCAAGATAGCAGACCATATCAAAACCGAGTATTTCCAGAACGACGATCATATTCTAAAAAGAATTAAAAGCGATTGCAGGCGTCTTATACCTATCAGTCATGTCCCTTCCTCAGAAGTATTGGAAACACGGAATAAAACTGTTATTAAATTAAAAGCATTAAAGAGCCCTGAACAGTCCATCAATTTCCTTGAAAGCCTCGGGAAACTTGTTGACATAACCCTGAACACCACAGCTCCCTCCGAAGCAAAAGGAATAAAGATCCATCCCGGCCAATCCCACATTGATGAAAGAATGAGACTCTACTATTTCAAAAATGGAAATATCCGTCTCATATTCAACAACCCCGAGAACACTGAAAAAATAATCCATGCACTTGAGATTCCGTATTGAGTGTTTCTTTTTTTAGAGTGGTGATCATGTAATCTGCCACATTATACTCCCAAAACACCATCCCCTTCCAACAACCAATACCACAATGGCACATACCTCACCTTCTTCCCATCAACAATCTCCTCGCCAAAATCATCTGAAGTGATGATAGTACCCTCGTTCATCTTAAAATTCGTCATCCCAGCCAGGAGACCATTTATCTCACGTTCTTTGGTTTTGGGGTCAGACAGATCAAAGCATACCTGTATCAATTGGGTTGGATCAAGTCCTTTCTTCATTACAAAATCAACTTCATGTCCTTTCTGATTTTGCCAGTAATATATTTCATCACCAGAGCGTAAAAGCTGGATGAAAACCAGATTTTCGTATAATCTTCCGGTGTCAGAGGTGAGTTTGAAGGAGACTGCGTTAATCATACCTGTGTCTATGCAATACAACTTCCGGGGTTTGTTCATCTGCTGCTTCAATGATTCATCATAATGCCGGATACTGAAAAGCAAAAAGGTATCTTCAAGATATGAAAGATAATTAATTATGGCATCTGTACTGAGAGATGAATAATTAGCAAACAGCCGTTTGAGAGAATTGTAAGTATGTGGTTTTGCGATGTTTGATATGCAGAACAATGCAAGGTCCTTGAAGATAATAGGATTACGTATCCCGTATCGTGAGATTATATCACGATATATGATGTCATCGAAATACGACTGTAATATTTCCCGATGCTGGATAGATGGATAGACGATAGTCTCAGGAAATCCTCCATTTTTAAGATATTCTGTGAACTTGCGCTTGATAATTGCTCTGTCTTCGGAATAGGGGAGTTCTTTCACATCATAGGTTATCGAATGAAAATCCAGATATTCCTGAAAACTGAAAGGGAACATTCTTGTGCTTAGATGCCTGCCAGTAAGCAGTGTGGATATATCCTGTGAAAGCAGGGATGCATTTGAACCACTTATTACGATCTTCACGTTTTGTTTTCTGTCATAGATGCCTTTGACCCATCTCTCCCATGAAGGAAAGTTCTGGATCTCATCCAGGAAAATATACAAACGATCGTCTTCGGATATCTCCTGCATTTCCCTGAATGTCTCGATCAGGAGTTGAAGTTCATCTCCATTAAGTGGCTGCAGCCTGTCATCATCAAGATTCAAATACAATATATTGTTCTTTGGTACACCCTGTTCAAGCAATTCAGACATCAACTGATACATGTAATAGGTTTTACCACATCTCCTGACACCCACAATATCATTTACATGAGGCGTATCAATATTTAGCTCATATTTACGTCTTTGAAGTGGCGGTAACTCCCTCCCCTGCCAGTCAATAATAGTACTTTTCAGCTTATCCCTGGTGTCCATAAATAATAATTGTGTCTTTTTGCTTATATACCCATCGAGTATAAACGATAAAATATGTGTTTTTTGTCGTGTATAGACGACAAAATGCCCCAGTATAAAATGAAATCTCAAATTTTAAATTCGACTATGCAACAAATAAATTCAGACAAGAGAAATAAATGAAAACTAAAAAGTTATCGATATTAATAATATGAAAAAGAGCTTCTCGTTAATTTATATTTAGGCTTTAATGTTGGCTTCAAAAAGATATTTGGTAATGTGTTTGTAGATTCTGGTGTCATTCGTCCTTTCAAGGAACGTAATAAGAACCTGAAGCCGTTTAAACCTCGATATATTCCTGACCAAGAACGTATGATAGTAGACTCCTTCCAGCAGGCAAAACCGCCTTAGTGACTGCTATTGCATACCGTGATTACCTTCAAGGTATACCGATCTATTCAAACTATCATCTTGAATTCCCACATACTCGCATAACATCTATTCAACAGATGGATTCTATGCAGTCCGGTACCTTTGTCATGGACGAAGCATGGTATACCTTCGATTCCCGGGCATTTGGCACAAAAACCAACATGAAAGGCTCTGTTATCCTCTCAAAACTTGCAAAACGTGACATGAACGCATATCTTAACATGCAGTCCATGGACCTCATAGACGACCGCTACAGTGACAGAATGGTGGCCATCCTATAGTAGAAACAGTTAAAGACGAGGATGATAATCCTCTTCTTATCAAAGTCGATACCCTAAAAAAAGATAAGTGGGGAACTTTTTCCCTTTCTCCTTCACAGATTATGATTGACCCTTCACCTATTCTAGAACTGTATGATACTTGTGAGGTTATTGATGCTTTAGTATAAAATTACTTAATGTTATTAAGATAAATGTTACTTTAATAAATCACCAAGAACTCTTCCACTTATCTTTTCATTTAAGTAGGCTATATATCCTTCTGATGATTCAAATTCAATCATTTTTTCATCTACATTTTCCTTTTCTTCCTGTCCGATTTTGCTTGCCATTTTCTGTGCATCGTAGGTTATAAACTTAGGAAGTATCTCGGAGATGATATTGATATTACGCAATGCTAAAAATCTGAATTCATTAATATCTATTTTTTCATCTATTTTATTGTAAATCTGGTTTATTCTTTCTTCATCTACAAAAAACAGATGATACAACTTGTGTAACTCTTCTTTTTTGTCTTTTTCGTGCTCTGCAGCCACATCTAAAATCTCATATTGTTTGTTAGAATCGGGATAAGCCATATTTATTGAAAAGGGCATGTTTTTCTTATTCATAAGTCTAAAAAATTGTGTAGAAAAGTCTTTATTATCAGTTAATGATTTAAAAAAATCAATCAATTGGAGTTTTGGATCAGTATTTTTACTAATCCAATCCTTAAGGGAATTGTCATCATCAGAAACCATTTTGTAAAATTTGGTAAATTGAGTCTCTTGATAAATTATTGACCTTACAAGATTTGAGTAGGAATTTATTTTAGTATCTATTTTTTCATCGTTTCTTTGTAATACAAACTGAAAAATACCTAAAAAGATGCCTAAAATGGCACTTAGTTCAAAAAATGATTCATTTGGATCATCTATCTGTACTGTATATATTTTAGTTATATGAACTAAACCAAGTAAACTTAACCATATAGCATAGACTGAAAATAAATCATAGAACGTATTGAAAAACAATAATCTAATAGATACAAAAAGGAATTTCATATCAATTATTTTGTGCAAGAGACCTTTAATAGCATGTTTTAACGAGGTTATTTTCTTTTTTATTTTTTGCAAAATAAGTATGTATGTATTTGCTTTCAATACATCTTGACTATTAAAAAGTTTCACCATTTTGATTTTTTTTGGAATACTAATTAAGCAATCAACTGTTTTTGAAAATGTTTTTTTAAGTGAATACCATAGCCAAAGTGAAATATCAATTCTTAAAATAACCCCAGTTAACGCAATTAACAGTAGATAACCCCATAATGAAACATTCAGAAGATAGTTAGAAAGGAACAAATACGTAATCAGATTAGCAAATATTAAGCCTATAGTTGATAAAACTTTAACAATAGAAGTAATATAAGGGTACACTATATAAAATAGTGAATTAAACCGTATAAACATTGCTATTTAATAATGATAACATTTTGACTGATGGATTATTATTTTCTATAATCCAACTCACTGCTACGTTTAGATTCCTTAATACTTCCGCATAATATAATAGAATAAAATCGATAACTACACATCCTTTCAGAATGCCGGCTATTTTACTCAGGCAAAGGCCAGTGATTAAAACGCCCGCCTTTGGCGGCGCATAGGCAAAGTTTCAATATGATGCTTATTATGGTTGGATTAATTGAGAACATTCGATTTCCATCTAAAATATTCTCTTGGATTATGTTCATAATTCCCTAAATAACTTGGATATAATCCTGTATATTTTGCATCTTCCAGAGGAATACAAAATAGTCTTTCAGGATAATCAGGCATACCTCCCAGTCCTATTACTACAAAAACAGGCAAATTCATCTTATCTGCAAATTCTCTGTACCTTTGCATCTGGCCATAACTGGACCACTGAACCTTATTTTCAAATATGTATGACCTATATTTGCATTCTACATAGAATTCAGCACCCGTTTGTTTGTGTCTTAGCTTTAAATCAGGTCTGGTGTCAGCTTCAACATACCGATCATGTTTTCTCATCATATCTGTGGTCCATTCCACAATAGTGAAGCTTTGTTCACTGAAAAGATCAACAACGAATCTTTCAAACATGTCTCCCTTTTCTGTATTATCTTCATCATCTACTATTTCTTCTTCAATTTCTATGTCATCAACAACATTTATGACTTCATAAGACTCTGGTACAACAGATGCATTCCTTGCTTTGAATTTTGAATAGCAATAAGGTCCATGAGCATACACTAAGTATGCAATTCCAACAAGTAGTAGATAAGGCCAGTAATTTTCCAGTATGTAGATTGCTAAGCTTAAAACCAGAAATATAGCAAATCCAGCAACTATTATTTTTCCTAATAAATCATCGCCATCGTTCTTTCGAGAATATCTTTTTTTTCTGTAGTTTCTTTTTGCGATAATCTCACCAGCCAGCAAATAGTAGAGAATATTTAGTATGTAAACTACATGTTTAAGAAAATTATGTATAGACTCTATATATTCGTATAGAGAAGAGAAGTAAAATTAGCCTATAACATCCCTCAACACCTTAGCAACTTCCGAATCCTTCTCTACAAGCTCCATCAGAGCCATAGATATATCCAATCTCCTTTTTTCAATATATTTAATTGCTTCAATTGTCAGAGCCATTCCACATGAAGAACAAAAAGCACAAGTAGGACCATTCATGGTCTTACATCTTTACAAATAACAGGCTTTAATTCATTGGATTTATGTTCTTCACTGATATTCCCAATCAGCTTAAACAGTGATTCATCCAATTACATATAATATTTATTTAGTAATGACTTCTCCAAGCTAAAATATAGATTAAGAGTACGAGGTTAAACTGGAAAAATAATAGAGCCTCGGGTGGGATTTGAACCCACGATCTCGTCCTTACCAAGGACGCGCTATACCCCTAGGCCACCGAGGCACACAATAAGTACTGGGGTGCTTTCCCTTAATACACAGACTCAATTAATAAGTTTTCGGTTGAGATAATGGTGATTTATAAGCACCAGCGGTCATCTACCGGGAACTTCTCGTTGATCCACATTAGGACACCGTTGTGGTGGACAATACGATAGGAACGGGAAAGTACTTTTTCTGCTCCAAAGAGTGGAGATTCCTCGACTATCTCGATGCCTTCAAAATCTCTTCTGGTCTCTATATCGTGGTCACGCAGTATCTTACCTATTGGGATGTCGGCTTTCATCATATCACTGCGCACGCCATCGGGCATCTTTTCAATAGCTGACAGGGAGCGAGCAAACACATAGGGGACATCCCCGGCTGTGAGGGTGACCACACGTTCATTGATGTCTGCGCCAATATCTACTCCGAATATCTCTGCACTCTGCTCATCTGCCGGAATTATATGCTGGAACTCTGTCACAACAGCTGTGGGGTGTTTGGTCATAATTTCCAGAAGGAAAGTGACCGAACCATCGGTTCCTGCACACACCCTCAGGCATGTGGGAATCTCAAAGCTCTTTAGTTTTTCGAGAAATTCCATACAAAACGATTCCTGAATTGTAAATAAATGGAAGGGAATGGAAAGTTACTTGCCAACTTCCTTCTTTGCCTGTTTCAGACGTTCCTTGGCAGTATAACCTGTAGCCTTTAAAAGGAAATCTCTGAATCGTTTATTCGAGTCCAGTATAAGCTCATCGTCTGTCAAAGTAGTATCAGACACCGTATCAACAGCCAGTTTTTTACCTTCTAGCCATACAGTCAGACTGGAAAGAACACCATAAGAAGTAACGAACTTACCATCTTCCTTCGTGACCTCACTTGGAAAAGACTCTGTCAGGCATTCGTGTATCCTATCCATATCGGGTGTTGAACCACGCTTTAATTTGTATTCCTTCATTAATATCATCCCCTATTATAGGCTTAAATTGAATAAAATTCCAGTAGGTATCATGCATCGCACCATTTTTAATCCTATTGGTTATCAGTCAAGAGTATTTGAAGGCAAAATATTCACAAATACCTTCGAAAACATTACAATATCGTTAGCATTATTCTTCCTGCAACAAGATCTGACCCCTGTCACCAACGACCCTGACCAAAGGAACTGTTTTTAACACTATTTGTCCCAGGCTCTTAATTTCTCTCCATGAAGGTGTCGGCTTCTCATGTCCCATAAATGGCAGATCGAATTCCGGATTGCTCATGAACTGATAAAGCATGACCTCAGAAGCACCCTCAAGATCAGGCAATATACGTGGCATCGTATCGGCATTCACATATTCAGGTATTACCCTTATCCAGACCCTAAGCCATTTTTTCTTTGCAATGACCAGCGACTGTTTAAGGAGCTCCACATACTTTGTGCTACGTCCCTCTGACATGCCCGTAAGCTCTATTATGCCTTTTATATCATCACTGGGAGCTTTTATCTCAAGTACAAAGCCATGAACAAAAGGAAGCGCAACTTCAAGAATATCAGGTTTCATGCCATTTGACTTCAGGATAATACTCTTGCCTATGCTGTGAAGTCCCTCAATAAGCGGCATCAGATCTTTTTGCAGAGTTGGCTCTGCCCCCCCAAGATAGACATTCTCAGTCGTAGACTTGTTCGCGTAGTCCACCACATCATCAACAGTCCACTCCTTCACAGGCTGATGTATGTGAACACAATAAGGACATTTCATGTTGCATCCGCCAAACTCGACCCTGATCTGTCCTTTCTCATCTGATAAATCGATTAATCTCATTCATACCCTCCGGATGTTGCATGTCGTTTCAAGCACACTTAAACTAGTTACATTTTTGCGACTAACACTATTAATAGTTAAACCCTGTTAAACGCAGCGATTACTATTTATGTATATTATACCATCAAATCAGCATAGACGGTGATTACATTGGCAAAAAAACTGCAAATTGAGGACCTTGAAAGAACAAAAAGCAAAATAGAAGCAGATCCTGCCGTACAGGACCTGGAAAATCTCTATGATCTTATAATGCCACCCGGAACTCCTTCATACATAATCTACGACCTTGTGGAAGAATTCGAGCTTGAAGCACTTGGAAGGAAGATAGGGGTTCACATCGTAGAAACGGATGAGAGAGAAGTGATTGTCCTTAGGGGTGTCCTGGAACAAGTACAGGCTGCTGAAAAGTATCTGCACCAAGAGCTGCAGGCCTGGATAGAAAGCGATTAACTTTTAATAAAAATGGACGGGCTTAGAAGCCAGTCCTTTCAAATTCCTGTAATTGTATCATTTTTGAGATCAAAAACAATAGCATTACCGCTGTCATCATAAATATCAATGACCTGGCTATCATTGATCTCACCCATAACAGCAGCCTTAAGGCCAGCATTTTCAAACATCTTAATACACTCAGAAGCATTCTCTTCTTTTGCAGTGACAACATAACCAGTTGCAGGATATATCTTCAACCACTGCTCAAAGTCAACATCTTCCGGTCGTGGTATCTTTCGAATATCCACAGACGCGCCCATCCTGCTCACTTCACATAACATGCCAAGAGTACCTATAGTACCCGGGTTACTGATATCCTTACCTGCGCTTACCAATTTCTTTTCCCCGATCTCCTGCATGACCATGAAACGCTCACGCACAACATCAGCTTCCTTGAATGAAGTTGTATCCCAACTGTAAGGGGAATTCTGTCCGACCCTGCCATCCATGTCATATGCAACTATCACAACATCTCCTGGCTTCGCACTGTCGCTTCGGATCACACAGTCCTTCTTAGCAATACCTATGATGGATACTGCAAGTGAGTTATAAGGAGTGTCAGGATGCATGTGTCCGCCTACCATTGGTACGCCGAATTTCTTGATACCATCCCGAATACCTCTCATTATCTCTTCAGTGGATTCCTGGTCACTGGAAGCCATAACGTTGACCATTGCAAGTGGGCGACCACCCATTGCAGAGATATCGTTCACATTCACAACAACGGAAGTGTAACCTGTCCACCAGGGACTTTTATTGACTATCTTTCCCCAAATTGCATCAGCAGCAAAGAGGATGACATCATCAGTGCCAATATCGATAACTGCAGCATCGTCTCCAAAGTCATCAATGACCTCTCCATACTCCGAGCGAACTGTCTCGAATATGCTCACAATTTCTGCAATTGGTTTTTTCCGGGTAACCCCTTCAAAGTTCCTTAAATTTGCCGCAAGCTCTTCAATATACAAAAAAAACACCTGCACAATGATAATAGAATTAATAAATATAAATATAAAATATCAGTGAGAAGCTTTAAGCCTTCTCATCTGAATGCGTCTTTTTATCCATATCGAGTTTAACGACTTTTCTGCGTTCTTCACTCATCTGTGACATGTCCGTTCCGATAAGACCATATGCATCAGCCCTGCACTGGCGACAGTGTCTCATCTGCTGGACATAAGGCTCACACTGTTTCTGAATAGCCTTACGCTCTTCAGGTGTTGGTGGTTCCATGTGCGCAAATTTTGCCTGGCATATAAGCGGCATAACATTCATGATAAAGACACCGAGCTCATTTATCTTTTTGGCAACTTCAACAATGTGTTTATCGTTGATGCCTGGAACAAGCACAGTATTGATCTTGAGCACAAGACCAGCCTCAACTGCAAGCCTGATGCCTTCCAATTGATTCTTCACCATGATCTCAGCTGCTTCGATGCCTCTGTATATCTTGCCTTTATAAGAAATATGACCTATTAACTGAGCCTCGATTTCAGGATCGATGGCATTCATCGTAACCGTTAGTGTAGTAACACCTACCCTGATCAGATCAGGCAACTTCTCAGGCAATGCGAGTCCGTTGGTACTCAGGCAAAGTGTTACATCCGGGAATTCTTTCTTGATAAGTTCCAATGTCTCAAAGGTTTCATCATTGGCCAATGGGTCACCAGGACCTGCGATACCAACAACCTTGATAAAAGGATATTCCTTCAGGACCTGCCGGGTCTTTTCAAGAGCATCTTGTGGAGTCAGTACTTCACTGGTAACTCCAGGTCTGCTCTCATTAACACAATCAAATTTACGGTCACAATAATTACATTGAATATTGCATTTCGGAGCTACTGCAAGATGAATTCTTCCGAACTTGTGTTGGGCTTCTTTGGAATAACAAGGATGTTGTGATATTATTCTCTTGATATCGTCACCCTTGGAAATTTCAATTTCACAAATGTCTTTTTCTTTATTTTCCATAAATATAGCTCCTATGCAGCTCCAATAAACACGGCTCAATTTAAGGTAAACTCATAGATATAGTTTTGTATAAACTTCTAATTTAACATGTACTTACTTCACACCACTTGCCTTCGCCTTCCCACATTTTTACGGATAGCGGGTAGTCAAGTCGGGATGAAAGCTTAGTGTGGACATGCTCACAAAGGTTCTCCACACTTGGAAACTCAAGTATGTTATTCAACAACACATGGTCATATTCTTTAAGGACTTCTTTTATGACCTTCTTTATCTCATAAAAGTCCATAACCATTCCAGTATCCTTTTTCTCACCTTCGATCACGACTTCTGTCTTATAAGTATGTCCATGAACGATCCCGCATGTCTCATGCCCCGGAAGATAATGAGCACTGTCAATATAATCAGTTATTCCAAGTTTCATTTTCACTATAAGCACCCCCACATTTTGTGGGTCTGTGGTATTATTCTAGTATCAATATCATTAAGGAAGGATTCCTGCAAACCCAGCAAATAGCCAGGTTCAGGCTGCATATCCTTCTGTGTCACCGGTTGCAGTATGAGGGTAGATATATACCCGGATATGGCGCCGACAATACCTTCGATATCACCAATAGGTGTGTCTTTTGTTACAACTATCTTACAGAAACAATCCCTGTCCTGTGTAGTTCTCAATGTTCTGAAGCATTCAATCGTTCTGTCAAGATGAAGTTCCGGATCATCAAGTGATGAATGAGGTAAAAGTTTCACATCGCCGGAAACATATGACAAATTGTTTTTTATTTTTTTGGCCATATGAGGCAGGGTCATGTTAGATTCAAGATAAAGAGGAACATCCACATCTATTGAGGATATGAATTCCGCATAAAGCAACGGTTCACCACCGGTTAGTGAGACTGAGTGCAAGCCAGAGAATGACTTTACGATATCGATAACCTCATCCGATGAAAGAGGATTTTCAATGTTCTGGAAAACATTGGACCCCACACTCTTCTCAACCCTGCAAAACTTCGTTGCTTCCACAGGAGTATCACAATAATGGCAATTCAGGTTACACCCGGTAAAACGAACGAATGTCTGCCTGCACCCTACATACGGACCTTCACCCTGTACTGAGCAAAATATCTCATTTATGGGTGCGAACACTAGATCACATCCAATGGCCTTGATTTACGAAGGTCCATCTCAATGTCGATAAATTCATTATAGTAACAATTTGCAATCTTTTCCATTAGTCCTTTCACACCTTCACTGCTAACCCCGACATCCTTAAAGCTGCCATAATAATCGTGCACGACATTAATTCCAAAGTGAATTTTTTGTGAAACGGCTGATGTGCTGGCAATAGACACTGTAAGTTTCTTATCATCCACAAAAAGGTCATCACCCTTTCTGACAATGTCGTTGCGGTATTCCGAAAGTACTTCCGCGACTATTGCCGTAAACAACCTCTGCCTTGCATACACCAGTTTCAGGTCAGTTGAATCAAAATGTTCTATGATGAAGTGAACCATGTCAGTGGAAAATATCATATCACCCTGTTTCTTGTCCTCAAGATCGATCATATGTTCGATCTTAACATCACAGCCTCCCCTGAAAGCAATAATAGAGTCTGTCTGAATATCTGCAAGATTATATGCCCAGAGTGATGATATCTGACTGCCGTCATAATCTGTCGTTTTATCAAGAATTATACATTTCATGTTATCACACCAAAAGTATCAAATGTCCGGGTCATATCCCGAGCCTTACGAGCAGTGGGTCCTGAATACCTGCAGCCTCAAAAGCCCTTCTTCTTCGAGTACAGCTCTCGCATTCACCACATGGAACATCCTCGCCATGATAACAGCTCCAGCTAAACTCAAGTGGTGCTCTTAGTTCCACAGCCTTTGCAACGATCTCTTTTTTGTCCAATCCGATGAGAGGTGCAAGCACTTTCACACCATTTGCTGTTGAGTATGAAAGTGAATCATCGATTGAAGCGATAAATTCAGCTGAATTATCCGGGAACGTCACAGCCTCTTCCTTGTTAAAACCTACAATTACATACTCACAATCCATACTTTCAGCAAAAGCTGCTGCGATGTTTATAAGGATGCCATTTCGGTTTGGAACCCAGACGGCTTTTGCCGACTGAATGGTTATGGAAGGATCTGCATTGTCTGATATTTCATCCATGCTAAGTGAGGGAACTTCCATTTCCGTATTGACAAGGGATGTGTTGGTAATCTCCCTCATCCACTTTATGTCAAGGATACGATATTCAATCCCGAAATGTTCACAGACCTTCACCGAATTTTGGATCTCGCGCTCTACTGAACGTTGTCCGTAATTGAAGATCAGAGCCATCTTAACTCCGACCTTTTCATGAACTGCCGCAATGGCAGTAACTGAATCAAGACCGCTACTTAACAAAGCAATTGCACTGATAGATAATCCTCCATGACATAGATAATACTGAGGTAATATTGAAGGAATATCTAATGCATGACAGAGTATAAAAACTAATCGTTAAATCTTCAAAAGAAATAAATATAAAAATGACACATATAAAATATGAGGAATCATTTTGCCAGTGATCAACAATAAAACAACCCTTGAGAAATTACTCCAGAGAATGTATTGGATAGAAGCCGAAATGGAGCAATTGGGTACATGGGAAACACGTCTCGAAATGATGGATGACAGCGTAGCTGCACTTGAAGTATTGTCCCATGACTCCGACAGGCATGGAGACACCATTAAGAAATGGTTAATTAAAGGAAATATAATCATACCTGAAACATGTCCACCGGGACTTCCAAAACATATCTTTGACTTTGAAGGCATGGCAAGCAATGAAATGTTCGAGAGAATTATGAAATACGAAATACTTGCAAGAAATGCGTACACTGACATTAAAAATACTAATTCAGATGTAATCAAAGAGCTACTTCTTAATGAAGATGATCAAATCGAATTCCTGCAGGATATTGAACAACTAATAAAAGATGAAGAAAAACATGCAAATATCTGCAAGAGCAAAATCGGCGGATTTGCAAAAATAATGTATTAAAAACCGCTTTTCAGCGGTTTTCGTGTTTTTCAGATTTAGTTCTGATTTTATTGCTTTCTACCAAAGAAGAATGCCATTCCAATAATTGCTAGCATCGGGATCGCAACTGTAGGGAACTCAGGAACTTCCTGTTCAGGATACTCAGTTTTAAGTTCTTCGTCCTCTACTTCAGGGTCCGCAGATACTGTGCATCCCTCGACATACAAGAAGTCTTCTACAGAATCACTGTGGCCATCATCATTGTAAACTGTCAGGTTCACTATGTAAGTACCATTTTCTGCATAAGTATGCCCTGGACCCTGCAAAGTTGAGCTTGTATCATCTCCAAAATCCCATTCCCATGATGTTGCATTCTCTGACATGTCAGTGAAATTGGCAGTCAGACAATTTATTTCTACATAGAAATCAGCTTTAACGGGAGAAGACTCATTATTCACAGAATCTGAAGATATCTTCTGTGGAGAGTCATTGGGAAATGTAGAATAACTAACGGTACTATGACCCTTACTCGCGACATAAACCATAGTAGGTGTTGGTGCAGGGGCTTTATTCTCAGAGGGTTCAGAAGATGTTGCTGTAGCAGGCTTAGAATCTGCTTTCTGAGTAATAGTCGCCGAATCTTCCAGTACCGGACCTGAATTACCAGGAGCAGGGGATTCCTGTGCAGAACCTGCCTGGAAAGTCATCAGGCCACTCAAAAGCAAAACCGATGCAAACATGATAGCAACGGGCAAAATCAATCGTCTATCCATAATAGTACCACCTTTTTAATCATCAATATTATTATTATTATTAAAAATGTATAAGCAGCGAGTGCTATATAAATTTTTGTACACGCCAGTAAATCACCATTATCATTATATATAGTTTTTTGGAAGTAGGTGGAGAATTAAAACATAGCTGACAATATCTTTTCGCGAAAAGAGCATTTCAAACTAAAAGAGTATATATCCTTAACAACCTAATTTTAAAAGGGGAGTGATAAATTGACGACGGAAAAAAATAATTCTTCAGAAAAAAATAACAGGTTAATTAAGGAAAAAAGCCCTTACTTGCTGCAACATGCCCAAAATCCTGTAGATTGGTTCCCATGGGGAGAGGAGGCTTTTAAGAAAGCAAGAGAAGAGAATAAACCGATATTCCTCTCAATTGGCTATTCTACATGCCATTGGTGCCATGTTATGGAAAAGGAGTCATTTGAAAACTATGACGTTGCAGCAGTCCTGAATGAATCGTTCGTTTCTATTAAAGTGGATCGTGAAGAAAGGCCGGATATTGATAATATATACATGTCAGTTTGTCAGGCACTCACTGGTAGTGGAGGCTGGCCACTGACAATCCTCATGACACCGGGAAAAAAGCCATTCTATGCCGCCACCTACATCCCCAGAGAAAGCCGATATGGGAATCCGGGAATGCTTGAACTGATCCCTGCCATAAAAGACCTGTGGATCAACAAAAAAGAAGAACTTCTCAATAGTGCCAAAGCCATAACAGCTGCAGTATCAGCCTCCGGGGAAAAGCAACAGGTTGTTGCCATCAATGAAGATATACTGAAAAAAGCATTCGACCAACTGTCAGACAACTTTGATAATACCCATGCAGGTTTTGGAAGGGCACCCAAATTCCCAACACCACATCACCTTACATTCCTCCTGAGATACTGGAAAAGAACAGGCAATTCAAATGCACTGGAAATGGTGGAAAGAACATTAATTGAGATGCGTAAGGGAGGAATCTTCGACCAGATAGGTTTTGGATTCCACCGATATTCAACAGACAGGCAATGGCTTGTTCCACATTTTGAAAAAATGTTGTACGACCAGGCATTGATGGTGATCGCTCTGGCAGAAACATATCAGGCAACATCAGAACCACAATACAAAACTACCGCTAAAGAAATAGTGACCTACCTTAAAAGAGATATGCTTTCACCAGAAGGAGGATTCTACTCAGCCGAGGATGCAGATAGTGAAGGAGAAGAAGGCAAGTTTTACCTTTGGACAAAAGAACAGGTTGAAGAAATGCTTGGAAAAGAAAATGCCACTCTATTCTCAAGTATTTTCAACATTCAAAAAAAAGGCAATTTCGCTGAAGAACACAAAAAAGAACTTACTGGAACCAATATACCCCACATGACAAAGAACATGCAGGACATTATTTCCAAAAGAACGGACCATGTGGAAGACATTATAGAGTCTGTTGAACATTCAAGACAAAAACTATTCAATGAACGCGAAAAACGTATCCATCCTTCCAAGGATGACAAAATACTCACTGACTGGAATGGACTTGTAATTGTTGCACTCTGTAAAGCTGCACAAGCTTTCAATGATACAGAGTACTTAAAAATTGCTGAAAATGCAGCAGATTTCTTCCTTAAGGAAATAACAGACAGCGATGGAAAGATGCAGCACCGCTATCGGGATGGAGAAGCTGGAATAGATGCTTTCCTTGAAGATTACGCATTTTTCATATGGGGACTTATAGAACTCTACCAGACAAACTTTGATACCGATTACCTGGAGCATGCACTGAAACTGAACAACTACCTTATAGCACATTTCAATGACAGTGAGAATGGAGGATTCTTCCATACATCCGATGAAGCAGAAGAGCTCATATTCCGGAGTAAGGAAGTATATGACGGTGCTCTACCTTCAGGAAATTCTGTATGCGCTTTAAACATCCTGAAGCTTTCAAAGATAACAGCAGACCACGAACTTGAGAGTGTGGGCAACAGAACGATACAGGCATTCTCGGAAAAAGTAAATGCGACTCCAATTGGATACACCCAATTTATGTCTGCTCTGGACTTTTCCATGAGAGATTCCCTGGAGATAGTCATTGTTGGCAATCTCGAAAATGCCGAAACCAAAAATATGATATCATTCATAAATGACAGGTTCATACCCGGAAAGGTTCTGCTTTTGAAACCGGAAAAAAACAGTGAAAGAATAACAGATATTGCGGTCTACACTAAGGACATGGAAATGATAGATACTAAGACTACAGTACATATATGCCAGAATCACAGCTGTAAACTGCCTTCTAATGATATAGATAAGATAAAGGAGCAGATAGAAACACTTTCGCACATTTAAAGAGTAAGGCTGATGAATATGTCAAACAGAAAATTCTACAACCCGGATATTGAAACCATGGATAGAAGTGAACTTGATTCCCTTGTGGATGAAAGGATCAAGTACACTGTTAAATATGCATCAGAGAATTCATTGTTCTACAAGAAATGGTTTAGAGAGCACAGTGTTAAACCTTCTGACATCAGGTCACATGAAGATCTCCTTGAACTTCCTATCATATCCGGGAACACCATTCGTGAAAATCAGCCACCTGTGAAAGATGATTTCGGATTCAGGATGGTGGACTGGAAAGATGTGTTCACAGTACACGAAACCAGCGGCACCAGCGGAACACCAAAATCATTTTTCCTTACATGGGAGGACTGGGAAAGATATGCAGAAAAATATGCCAGAAGCTTCCAGTCACAGGGATTTGGAACGAACGACCGCGTTATTGTTTGTGCCTCCTATGGAATGAATGTAGGTGCAAACACAATGACACTTGCAGCCAGAAATATTGGAATGACCATCATCCCCGAAGGGAAATGTACTTTCCCCGTCAGGATCATGGAAGCATACAAACCAACTTCCATTGTTGGAAGCATCTTCAAGCTGATACATCTTGCAAAAAGAATGAAAGAACAGGGAATGGATCCTGCAAGATCCAGCATTGAACGTCTTGTTATAGGTGGAGAAAGCTTTGCGGAAGAATCAAGAAAATACGTTGCGGAAATATGGGATTGTGAAGTCTACAACACATACGGAAGCACCGAAGGGACCATGTGTGGAGAATGCACGGACATAAGTGGTTTGCATGTTCCCGAGGACCTTGTTCACCTGGATGTATATGACCCGCATATGGATAAATTTGTGAAGGACGGGGAATGCGGCAGGGTTGTACTTACAACGTTGTTACCTGTTGGAGCCAAGAGTGCAAACGTACTTCTTAACTATGATACTGAAGATACGACCGTAGTGCTTAACCGTGACGAGTGCGCCTGTGGAAGGACCCATATGAAGATAATGACTCCTGAAAGGGAAGCGGAAACTTTCTGGATATCAGGAACCCCTTTTAATCGTGTCGATGTCGAAAAAGGTGTATTCCAGAGAGAGAACATGGAGTACCTGACCGGCGAATATGAGGCATTCCTTTATGGTGGGGATGATGAGGGAGAAACAACCCTTAGAGTCGGCATGGAGTGCAATGATCTTCTGAAATGTGATGAAGAACTGATAAAAGAAAATTTCCTCAGGTCTTTTTTTGCCTATAAGAAAAACCTGGAAAATTCATATATTGACGGAAGTCTGAACATTCTCTTTAACTACGTAAAACCCGGGGAGCTGGACTTCTACCGTGTCAAGGGAAGACCAAAACGTATCGTAGACAGACGTTAGTCAGAAAAACGATATGCCTTCCCAGAGCGAAAGATAAAGACTGATGCCACCGATGAAAACAAGCACCCATATTGCAAGGGTTATTTTCATGAGATTGAACGGATTCACGATGGATCTTATCCTGCCATCAACTGCAAGTTTGATGTATATTGAGAAAAAAATAACCAGCAAGCCTGCAAAATGATGAAGATACATCTGGGTCTTCAGGAAAGAGCCTACACCAATCTCATTAAGTGTTGACATAGAAGGGAACATGAACGCAATTATAGAGAGAAATTGAAGCAATACAGCAACACTTACAAGGTTGCAATGCTTCCCGGAAGGATCTTTCGATACCTGGGACAGGGCAATGGCCAGTATAATAACAGACAGAAATTGTAACAATAGATTCATAAAAGCATTATTGAATTCTGAGAACATATCCTTCACACCCCTATTAATAGCAACAATATGCTTAGTATGGAATATATAAAAATATTCGTATCCGATTTTCAGAAATTACCCTTGTAGACTTTTAGGCCATTTTCTGATACTGTCAAAATCCAGGGTTCCATACTATGAGAAGCAGAACGCATTTTTCTTACTCTAAGATACCTGTTTGCAACATTACCTTTAAGGTGCAGTCCCAACTCAATTATACCATCTGCAAGGTAACCTTCCATACCAGTTGATGGATCAAATATACCGGATAGTTTCTCTTCTTCAAGGATGAGAAATGTAGTGAGTTCCTCGCGTCTCAGGGTTTCAAGCATTTTATACATTTTTTTTCTTAAGTCCTGAGGCTCTACATTCAAAAGAGAGTATAGCGCACCAAGGGAATCTATAGCTACACATGTGCATTTTTCTCCGATTTCCTTTTTGAACTTAAGTATATTCTCCTCCAGAATAGTCAAAAGGTCATCTGAAAAATCATCATAAATGACCCTGTAGTCACTAAAATCTGAAATATGTAGCTTTTTAGAGAGGGTAATCCCCATGCTATTCATATTCTGAAGATGATTCTCTTTGCTTTGCTCAAATGTCACATATAACCCATATTCACCCTGCTGTTCCAGATAATTAGAAAGAACCTGGAAAGTAAAACCTGACTTTAAAGTACCTGCTGCACCGGTTACAAGCACAACACTGTTTTTGGGTATATCAGTCTCAAAAACCTCATTCAAACCATCTATAGTGTCCACAAATCGCATTATACCCCTCTTTCTTTCATACATTTAAAGAAGAAGTAATAATAATAGAGTTAAAATAATATAAATGTTTAATGGAGAAAACTATATAATTACCGGAATATGGTTCAATTCTTTATAAACAGATAGAATCTCCGGATGCAGATCTCATCCACCTTTTAAGCAAGTGGAACTCCTTCTTATCCAGTACATTTGCATCAAGCTGTAAAACCATTCTTGAACTGGAAGCCATAATAGCATCATTGGTCTGCTCTATCAGTTTCACCACAGAGAGAAAGTCATTATCAAGTATCAAATACTCCAGACCATCCATTAGAACGACACCATCATCTATCTTACTAACAAAATCAGCTATTGTAGGATATATCTTGAAAAGTTCAGTTGAATCGATAGATTGTTGACCATTCATCTTGTTTTTTGTCAGCCAGACAATTGGTGTCTTTGCGATACCATACGTGTTGCGAATCTTATCCGGGTTATGTCTTGTAATACAAAGACCTGGTTTTCCACTCCTGACAAGATCAGAGAACAACTTGTAACTTTTTACAGGGTCCTCACAGTCTGAAAGATATGTATAACCACTTTCCATCTCGACTTCATTATTCATCGGGTTCCCTTCAACATCTTCAGTAAGAGGAGTGATGAATATTCCTCTTAACCGGGAACGGTCCTGTAATGTAACAATGAGTCCCTGTTCCCCATCCTCATCTGTAAGAAGAGAAGTTGAAACATTCATTCTGACCTTTTCACCATGTTTTGTGAAAAATATCATCTCAAAATCTTTTTTGTCAGCAAAATCCAGCAGATCAACAGTTTCTGCAAAATCCCTTATAGGTCTGGCAATTAGCTCACTAACTAAATAACCAAGGAGATCTGCAGCATTTTTATTTGCAGTAATGATCCTTTTTTTGTTGTCAAGAGACAATATTGCAATTGGTGATGCTTTTAAAAGATTATCTAAATATTCGTTTGCCCTTCTTATTTTAGATTCAGCTTCAAGTCTTTCTGTAATATCCTCACCTGAAATAAGCAAGCCATTTACATTAGATCCTGGGCCATTTGTAGCAATATTGCTCCAGCTCATTATCCTTTTTTGTTGTTTGTTGTTGAGAAATGGTATTTCGAAATCTCCGTTTCCAGTGCTTTCACCAGATATTAACTTGTTAAATGCGTCTCTGGCATTTTCTCTGAAAATATCAGGCACGTAGCTATCAAACCAATCATTCCCAATAATCTCATCTTCACCGTATCCAAGTATTTCACAACCTTTCCTGTTGATTAACTGGATAATACCGTTTTCGTCAAGAACGAGAAGCATTACTCCTGCAAGATCGAGATAATTCTGTGCCTGATCCCTTTCAGCCACAAGCTCATCATGAAGTTTCTTGATTCTTAAAAGAGAACCTACCCTCGTCTTAATCTCGATCCTGTCAAGTGGCTTTGTTAAAAAGTCATCTGCACCGACATTGATACCTTTTATACGATCTTCCAGACTGGAAAGGGCTGTGACCATTATAATAGGAATAAAGCGGGTCTTTTCCGAATCTTTCAATGTTTTGCATACTTCATAACCAGTGATATCAGGCATCATCAAGTCAAGCAGAATAAGGTCCGGACTATGTAACTCCACTTTTTCCAGCGCCTCAATTCCACCAGATGCGGAAATTATATCGTATTCATGCATGAGATAAGCTTCAAGCAGCTTGACGTTCAGTGATTCGTCATCGACTATCAGCACTTTTCCCTTTTTTTCTCTATTCATCCCTGTCACTCGTAAAAAGTTCTGTTAGCGTCTATTTGACCAGACGAACAGATATCAATGTTCACAGACAGTATATTATTTAAGCTATATAAATGGAACCCGAATATAAAGAACAAGAATAAATGATAGCCAACAGGAACCATAGCCAATAATTCATGCTCGCATACTAACGTTTAAATCTCCACTATTCCGACACATATAATTCTTCTGAAATACAGAATTACAGATAGATATCGAATGATCGAAGAAGACTCCGAATCAAAAGACATCCAGCAAAAAAGGATGAATGATGCTGCAACGGATATTCGCTATCTTCTTGAGAGAGGATACAAAAGAAATAGTTCAATAAGGTTTGCCGGTGATCATTACAGACTCGATAAATATGATAGATATATACTTGCACGTACGGTTTTTTCATCCCACACCTCAAAGGCTCGCAAAAAAAAGAAACTACACTGCGAGGAACTGAAAGGAAAAACACTCCTTGTAGATGGGTACAATGTACTTATTACACTGGAAAGTATGCTCGGTGGGGAAAGAATGTGGATCGCAGATGATTCATTCCTGCGGGATATACAGGGAGTTTTTAATAACCACAGCAATGAAAAGCTTACATTCCAGGCTGTTGAAGAGATGCTGTCCTTCCTTTTAAATGCTGATGTAAAGAAAACGGATGTGCTTCTGGATAGCCAGATGAAGCACAGTGGAGAGCTGGCAGCATTCATCAGAAAGAGAATGAAGGAACTGTCAATAAAAGGAGAGGCAAAAACATCAAGAAATGTAGACTATGACCTAAAGAACTGCCAACCTTCATATGTCATCGCCACAGCTGACGGAATTATTATCGATTCTGTAAAGAATGTTATTGATATTCCTGCATGTATCTACAGAAAATGTAACGAGGAGTAAAGCAGAAGTCTTAATCTAATAATGGCAATAAGTCTAATAATACAGGATACTTAAGGAATGCACATGAAAAAACTGGGAATAGTTGTTACAGATCAAAATGACTGGACTGCAGATGCGCTTATACGGGAAGCCAGAAAAAAAGGATTTGAAACTTTTTCCCCGAATCTTGGAAAGCTGGAAACTTTCATTGGGAAAGATATTGAGCATCGTGCAGACATGATTAACCTGTCTGAGCTGGACGCAATTATCATAAGGGACATGGGACCAGGAACGAACGATGCTCATGTGTTCCGCTTTGATGTCCTCCGTGAACTGGAGGAAAGCGGAGTCATCATGATTAATCCTCCTGCTGCCATACAGAATGCAGCAAATAAGTTCTATGCAAGCTGTCTGATATCAAAAGCCGGGATCAATACACCTGAGACCTTCGTCACACAGGATGTAGAACCAGCCCTTAAGAGGTTAGAAACCTGGGAAGATGCTGTAATTAAACCAGTGTTCGGATATAAGGGGATAGATATCAAACGCATAAAAAATAATAAAGTGGTAGGACCAGATGGAACTCCTGAAAAAACAACAGTATATGACCTAATTTCCGGCTCAATAAATGAAAAAGGAATGGTTTATATACAGGAGTTCATAGAAAATCCCGGACAGGATATTCGTGCATTTGTTGTTGACGGGAAAGTCATAGGTGCCATCTATAGAAAAGCACCGGATGGCTGGTGGCTGAACAATCTGAGTCAGGGCGGCACCCCCCAGAAATGTAAACTTACAAAGGAACAGGAAGAAATGTGCATTGGTGCTGCTAAAGCCATAGGAGCAGTATTTGCTGGTGTAGATATTATTGAAGGGGAAAAAGGGTGTTTTGTTCTGGAAGTAAATGCAACTCCATCAGGAGCAGGCATATATAAGTCTCTGAATATCAATGTAGCAGAGCATATGATAGATACCATTGAAAACCGGCTATAAATATCTGGGATCAGGAAGAACAATGACCGAATATAAACAATGTATTGTTATCAGGGATGACCTCAAATTATCAAAAGGAAAACTTGCTGTTCAGGTTGCACACGCAGCAGTATCTGCTTCTGAATGGGCAGACCGTACAACCCTCGATAAGTGGAAAGAAGGTGGCCAAAAAAAAGTGGTCCTTAGAGTGACAGCATTAAAAGACATGTTCCAGCTAAAAGAAGTAGCAAGAAGACAGGGACTTCCTACTGCACTTATACAGGACGCAGGACTTACTGAGATTTCACCGGGAACTGTTACAGTACTTGGCATAGGACCCGCAAAGGCAGATGAACTCGATAAGGTCACAGGAAATTTGAAGCTGCTCTGAGTTTGGACCTTATGCTACATTGGAGTTTAGCATGAAAAAACTGGGGAAAAATAATTGGATATTGCATGCAATATTATATGTAACATTAATTGGGATGACCCTGTCAGCAGGGTGCCTTTCCGAACCACTTAACAAAGTAGGGGATATTTTCAACCCATCCTCTGTTAAATTGTTCCAGGGAGAGGACTATTATCAAATAAATACCGATGAACTGACAATACCCATTATTCCAGCTACTCCAATATCATTCTATGAAGATACGCCAGATGAATTATCAAGCCATTTACCTGGTTTTGAGGTTTCAAGTTACTACTACTATACTGAATTTTACGAAGGAAGTGAGAGTGTTGTCAGCGTATATGTCAAAAACAGTGGCAATACACCTGTTTACATATACCAGTTCGGTTTTTACTTAATAGCAGAAAAGGAGCTTGCTTCGCATGAAGCAGGCATAACCATACTTCCCGGGGAAGAAAAGAATATTGGAACCATATCAATAGATGTTCCCGAAAATATTGAAGAGCTTGAACTCCAGCCACAGATGTCCTTGTTTGTGCAGACGAAATCAGACACCTGGCATGATTACAAGAAACAATACTTTGAAGAGATCGTAATTGAAGTTTCGGATAAAGCTATAATTCAGGAGCCAGAATACGCATTAAACCCCGAGAGTATATTCACTCAGATAAATGATAAAATAGAACCATTTGATCTGGAAGTGCGGACAATTGCTGCAGCATCTGCAAAAAAATACCCAGGGCAATACAACATATACCAGATATGCTCGTTATTCGATGATACAAAAAAGAACATACAATACATCAGCGATCCCAGAGGAAAAGATCTGTGGTCCACTCCGGGTGACACTTTGAAAATAGGTGCAGGAGATTGTGACGACTATGCGATCCTTCTGGCATCATTGGTAGAATCCATCGGCGGAACCTCAAGGATCTACCTGACAGACACCCATGCCTTTGCAGCAGTATATGTAGGAAACAATACAGAAGATATCGGAACTGCAATCGGAGAATACTACGGACCTGTACCAATATATTATGCTACAGATGAGTATGGTTCGTGGTTGATGCTGGACCCTACGTCCAGTATATATGCAGGAGGGCTAGCAGGAGGAACAGCCCCAACTGACGATGGATGGACTTTCCTGAACACCAGCAAAGTCACAGTGATCGATATCGCACCCCAAAATTAGGATGATTTAAAATGATACCAGCAGTTGAAAGAAAGATGGGAATAGACCTGTACTGTACAGATACCAATGGAATTGGAGGCGTACTTAGACAGGAAACAGATGATTTTATTGTCAGGGAAATAACAAACCGTGAAGAAGGTGACAGCGGAAAGTACCTTGTCCTGGAGATAACCAAGACCAACTGGGATATGCATCATCTTATTAGAGATATGTCACGTAAACTTGGTATCAGCCAGAAGAGAATCGGGTTTGCCGGTACGAAGGATAAAAGGGCAAAGACAACCCAGAAGATCAGCATATACGATATGTCGGAAGAAGATATTGAGAACTTCTACCTCAAAGACGTAGAACTAAAAATCATAGGAAGGTCAAACAGGTCTCTTGGACTTGGTGACCTGTACGGTAATGAATTCCGTATTACCATAAGAGATATTGATCTTAAACCTGATGAACTGGAAGAAAATCTCAAAAGAACAACAGATGAGATAAATACGTTTGGCGGTGTTCCTAACTTTTTTGGGATCCAGAGGTTCGGTGCCATCAGACCTATTACGCACATGGTTGGAGAACAGCTTCTTCAAGGTGATTTTGAAAAAGCTTCACTTATATATATTGCACAGTCCTTTCCTGATGAACAGGATGACGTGAAAGAAGCTAGAGATCATGTATGTGAAACCAGGGATTTTGTGGAAGGACTTAAAACATATCCATTACGACTCAGATATGAGAGGGCAATGATGCATTACCTTGTGGAAAATCCAGGAGATTTTACGGGGTCATTTAGTGTGCTTTCTGAAAACATCAGCAGGATGTTCATACACGCTTACCAATCATACATCTTCAACCGCATAATCTGTAAAAGAATAGAACTCGGACTTCCCCTTGATGAAGCCCGCCCGGGAGACATTATCTGTTTCAAGAATAAGGAAGGTCTGCCTGATGTCACAAAGATGCAGAAGTCCACCGAGGATAATGTAGACGGCATGAACAATCTCCTGAGAAGAAGGAGAGCATTTGTGACTGCACCTCTGGTAGGATACAATACTGAATTCGCATCCAATGTTCCGGGGGATATTGAAAAAGAGATATATAATGAAACTGGTATGGCACAGGAAGCATTCCGGATGAAACAAATGTCGGCTCTTGCATCAAAAGGACTACGCAGGGAAATGTTACTCTACTGCGATCCTGTATTTGAAACCGGAGAAGACGAACTAAACCCTGGAAAAAGCAAGGCAATACTCACTTTTTCTTTGCCAAAGGGAAGTTATGCAACAACTGTTCTCAGGGAATACATGAAAGTTGAACCATTGAAAATGAGCTAAGCCCACTTAGAGTGGGCTTCATCTTTCTTACTTTCAAATTGAATTTTGATCTTACTTCCCTATCATTGCCTGAATGAAAGCTTTGAAAGGTGGTGATGGATTTCCAGGGCGGGATTTAAATTCCGGATGAAATTGTGATCCAAAGAAGAATTTCTTACCGGGAATCTCAGCGATTTCCATTCTGTTCCTGTTCTTACCGGAAAAAACCATTCCGTGGTTTTCTATCTTTTCGACATAATTAGGATTTACTTCATACCTATGCCTGTGACGTTCTATTATCTGGGACTGGCCGTAAATACTCTCGGCAAGTGAACCTGCTTTTAAGTCTGCATAGTAATCGCCAAGTCTCATAGTTGCACCCATGTCAACTACATTTTCCTGTTCAGGAAGTATATCTATCACAGGATACGGTGTGTTTTCATCAAATTCTGTGCTGTTGGCATTCTCAAGACCTGCCACATTTCTGGCAAACTCTATTACAGACAACTGCATTCCAAGACAAAGACCAAGATACGGGATATCGTTCTCTCTGGCGTACTGTATGGCTTTAATCTTACCTTCAGTGCCTCTTTCCCCAAAACCACCGGGAACCAGTATACCATCATATTCTGAAAGACATGATATTGTATCAGGCTCTTCTTCAAAGGATTCCGCAGTTATCCAGCATACTTCGTAATTAACACCACACTCGATGGCAGCATGTTTGATAGAAGCACTTATACTCAGGTATGAATCTTCAAGATGGGTGTATTTTCCAACAATGCCTATTTTCACCTCACCTTTAAGATTGTGCATTCTGTCAACCATCTTAGCCCAGGCATCATCTGCTCCTGAAGAACTCAGGTCCAGATGTTTCACCAAAAAATCAGTGAGTCCTTCTTCCTCCATCATAAGAGGTACTTCATAAATATCCTTTGCATCATGAGCACTTATGACCGCTTCCTCGGATACATCGCAGAAATGCGATATTTTAGAGACTGTGCCTTCAAGCAAGGGTTCCTTACATCTGGTAACTATGATGTTAGGTTTGAGACCTAGCTGCCTTAACTCTTTTACAGAATGTTGTGTTGGCTTTGTTTTCTGGTCACCTTGCGCATCCATGGGAACAAGGGTCACGTGCACAAATGCTAGATTTTCCTTTGGCTCCTCCCTGTGCATCTGTCTTACAGCTTCCAGGAAAGGCATACTTTCAATGTCACCAACTGTACCACCGACTTCTATCATACAAATATCAGCGCCACTCTTTGCAGCAACTCTGCGAATCCTGTCCTTGATCTCATTGGTTATGTGAGGAATTATCTGTACGGTCTTTCCCAGATACTCCCCTCTACGTTCCTTGGAGATCACAGATTCGTAGATCTTTCCGGTGGTCAGGTTGTGTTCCCTTGTAAGTTCCGTATCAAGGAAACGTTCATAATTTCCAAGATCAAGGTCTACCTCACCTCCATCTTTAAGAACATAAACCTCGCCATGCTGGAAAGGACTCATAGTACCTGCATCAATGTTGATATAAGGATCGATCTTGATGGCCGTAACTTTATGCCCCTTGTTCTTCAGGTTACGCCCAATAGAAGCAGTGGTAATTCCCTTTCCAAGCCCACTCATTACTCCGCCGGTCACTATGATATATTTCATATTATTCACCTTGATTATCTCTTAGATTTAGGAAGTCTCAGTAATAGATAAGCCATAAAAAATGTAAGAATAATTGCATACAATACAGATTGATAAAAACCAAAGAACTGGCCAAAGTCAATGGACAGAACTATAAAAGCAAGAACAGAAACGAATAGCAGCAATATAACTACCCTGAATATATTAACAGAATGCGGAGCTGCCAGACCTAAAGCTGATCTTAGCATTTCAAATGATATGGAAGGAAGTTGAGCGCTCCAGTGTTCCCCGTCAGATATTGCGGAAGAAGGGGATTTTGAGGGTTTGGATTTTTGAAGGTTATATAAGGATTCGTCAACATCAACTGAAAAACTCTTATCATTTGGGCTTAGATGACCCAGGTTCAGATCAAATCCCTGTCTTTTGGAACCATAGCCCACAGTAATATAGAGTTGTCCTTTGCTGTAGACTCTGCCATCATATGGGATTCTTGCAATAAAAGGTATGTATTCCTCATGCTTAACATAAGGATTGTCTTCAAGAACAGTGATGTTCTCCCTTATAGAATCACTTACTGATAAATTTACATGTGTTGGTGCGCCATAGTTTATCAAAACTATTTCAAAACTGCGTTCTTCACCGGGGGATAAAGGTAATTCAACAGTATCCGTTTCGAATTCCAGTGAATTTACACCAAGCCTGTTGATATGAACCTGTTGCAATTGAATTTCCTCACCAGTTTTATTCCCTTAGATCAGGAGGAAGCATATTTGGTATACCCTCCTCTATAGGATAGTATTCATTGCATACAGAACAGTACAGGGTGCCCGATATAACCTCATTGGCATCTTCCTTTTCGATGTTAAGGACAAGATCTCCTTTACATACAGGACAGGCAAGAATATCCATAAGGTTCTTTTTCAACTCGATCACCACCTTTGAATACGTTACAATCAATATAAGGTTTTTCTATCATCTAAATCAAAACCATATTGCTAATCATGATAATTCCATTTATGAGTATTTAAGATAAGAGATAGATTAATTTACTTCCTTATCCGTACAATAATCCATGTTTTCCATTTTCCTTAAAGTTCTGGACTTCGCAATTCCCATTTTGATTATGATATTCTTGGGGCTTTTTGGAACCGGAGTCCTTATAGAACTTGGGTTCATGCAGAAATTTTCAGGACTCGTAAAACCACTTTTCAAGTATACAAACCTCCCCGACACATGCGCATCATCTTTTATGGTGGCACTGGGTTCTACTGTTGCTGCAAACAGCATGGTTGTGAATTTTAAAGAAGGAGGATGCATCAATGAGAGAGAAACTATGCTCTGTGCATTGCTCAACAGCACACCTGCATATGTAAGGGAAATCATAACCTATCAAATACCCATAGTCCTCCCGGCACTTGGACCGGTTGTCGGTGGTTTTTACGTAATGGTATTTATACTGACTGCAGTTATAAAGGTCAGTGCAGTTATAATACTTAGTAGGATATTCCTCAAAAAGAATAGGTGCCAGTATGAAGAAAATATTTCATCAAAGAAGGTCACCCTGAAAGATGCGATCAAAAAATCTCTTAAGCGCAATCGCAAACTGTTCACCAAGATAGCGGTCATTTATCTATCGATGACCACGCTTGTTTTCATACTCAGGGAACGAGGAGCTTTTGAATTATTTAATGTATTGCCGCTTGCTGATCTTTTCGGTATCCCTTCTGAAAGTATTGTGCCGCTCACAAGCTACGTTGCAAGCCCAATTCTTGGAATATCACTATTAGGCCCTATGATAAGTAATAATGGAATATCGTATATCCAGGCAATGATAGTACTTATGCTGGGAAGTATGTTCATGCTCCCTGTATTCAGTATAAGGTCCCTTTTACCACGCTATGTATCTATATTTGGTCCACGTATAGGAATCAGAATTGTAGCTTTCTCTACGGGAATCAGTATACTAGTCAGGTTTTGTATCCTGATAATACTTCTATCAATAGCATGAAAATAGGTTTTCTGATGCTTAGTTAATATAATTCGCTTTTTTTAATGACCATATTTTCAAATTCTTATGTAAGATAATTACATATACATCAATACAATCATAAATATATATATATATATAAACACACTAAAAATGCAACTGGGACTTTACAATATAAAGTATAAAGCTCCATGTTTTTTATATTGCACAGAAAGTAAAATACTATATTCTTGAAACTTGGATACATCGGGACAAACAATAATTTAATATATTATACTAATCATTATATAATAAAATAATAATGCTGCCATGTTATACTAAAGTGTAGTGCAAATTTTACACATGAGTACAATATCAAATATGGGAGACATGAAGAGATTGTAGATGCTCTGCATTTATGCGCATAGTCATTAAGGATATACTAAATGAAAATAATCATTAAGTGGTAGGCGAGTGCATCGATGGGCTCGCTCCCATACAAAAATACCCACAATCACCCGATAAAATGCAAGGTTTTATTATGAATGTGCTGGGATGAGCTTGGTTTTTAATAATAATTGACTTTCTAACGGTTGACTTTTATGACAAATATCTGGACACAGCATCTGGAAAGATCAAACACTGAAGATAGTGACAAGGGAACTAGATTCACTAAGATGCTGCATTCGCTTGTAAGAACAGGTGCAAACACAGATGACTCTGTATCAAGCAAATTATTATTTTCAAGGAATACCACTTCAAACGATCTATCTTATTCTATTGTAGATGACGTGGATATTAATCCAGTCGAAGAAGACAAGATAACCGGACTTAACAATGGAGTTATTAAAGCTTCATATGTAGCAGAGACTGAGCTTAATGTATGGACAGCAAAAAGCCAAAAAGGACACGAAATCGGACTTGAGTCTTTAAAGCAGGATCATGTAAGACTATTGATGGCAGAAGAGGGACGGCTTTTTCTCAGATATGAGGTTAGAGGTGAGAGTCCTTTTGAGATGACGGTTAAGTCAGAAAGTGAAGCTATACAGATAATAGAAGAAGATAATGCAACCACTGAACAATTGTATCCGCAAAACCCAGAATTAAAATGGATTAAAATATCAAAACTTTAGTATAATATAGTAAATTCAATTGTGGAGATTACAAACTATAATTGCCATTAATGTCCAAATATAGTGTATTTACTGATTCAATGCAAAGCAGACCTAGAATCATAATGGACATTGCATAATATTCACTTGCTAATGACATATAGTCAGCAAAGAAGGGACCGAATGTGTTTTAGAATATTAGCTTTGTGTAGGTCAAAACTATACTTAGAGAATGGAAAAAGAAGCATGTGGTGTGGGCCGCTTTTAATGTAGCAATAAAAAATAGAAGAACATCACTAACCGTAGAAGGAGTTATCTATGTACAAACCGATCTTACTATCACTTACAAAAACGGAGATGTCATTGGATATGTCTATGCTTTAAAAGCATATACCGAAAAGATAGCACTTCCTCTGAATCATGGAAAAAAGTTTGCTGGAAAAAGCAGGAATTTCCAAAATCCAGGGATTCATGGAAATGAGAGAGAACAGCTGTCTTTACCTACTTTACGTTGAAGAATAAGTTAAACTGGTTTAGAGTAGAATACCTTATACAGGGTAAGGCTTATACTACTCTACAACCGATTTCCTTTTAATGAACTCCCTGATAGTCTTTGTTTTTTCACTGTTAATTATACTAATTCTTACTGCAAAGCTGAGAATACACCCTTTTTTAGGCCTTATTTTAACATCGATCATAACGGGAATACTTGCAGGTGAAGCGACAGGCACCATTGAAGCCATAACAAGTGGAATGGGAAGAGTATTCTCTCATTTTGCCATCATAATAGCTGCTGGCAGCATAATAGGGATAATATTACAAAGGACAGGTGGAGCAAGACTTATTGCCAGTGATATTATCAAAATATCAAGAAAGCCTCTTTTTGGACTGAATATACTTGGATTCATATTCTCAGTGCCTCTCATGTGCTGTATTCTTGCCTATGTGATTTTTATCCCGGTAGCAAGGGAGATCAAGACCAAAGAACAACTTCCAAAAGTACTCACCGCATCTGCACTTGTTTTTGGAACACTGGCATCGTATAACCTTGTTTATCCTTCCCCGGTTGTTTATTCTGCAGTATCCGAACTGGGAATCAATAGTAGCGATATACTGATTCCGGGAATTATCATTGCACTTGTAGTTTCAATGATTGGATACCTTTATGCGATTAAATTCTGCAGTACCGGAGACATGTCCGGTTTTATTGTAGACAATGAAAACGAAAACAATGATCAGAATCTGGAACTGCCTGGAAGAATAGCAGCCTACTTTCCAATTGTAATTCCTGTTGCATTGATCCTTACGGATGTTTTTACAAATATCCCCATATTCAATATAATTGGTGAGCCGGACATGGCTCTACTAATTGGAGTTGTCATGGCTATTTTCTTTGCTTACAGGCAGTACACATTCACTCCTGTAAGGCAATGGATTGAAAAAGCTATCAAAAGAAGCGGTGTGGTCATTCTGGACATGTGCGGTGGAGGAGCTCTTGGAGCCACTCTTGCTATGACAGGAGTAGGTCAGGATATGGGAACGCTCCTTGCAGTACTACCATTGCCTGCAATACTTGTTCCTTTTCTTATTGCGGTTGCCATACAGAGTGTCCAGGGTTCAAGGGTTGTCACAATGCTGGTGGCACCTTCAATTGTGATACCACTTGTCCCTACACTTGGACTGCCAGCGGAGATAGTGCTATTTTCAATGGCCTCGGGAACCTTCCTCATATCACACTTCAATGATCCGTTCTTCTGGATATACAAGGATCTAGCTGAGCTGGAAACTGCCGAGGTTCTGAAAAGTTATACACTGGGTGGTGTTGTGATGGGTATTACAAGTCTGGCGTTCACGAGTGTAGCATATATACTATTTTATTGAGAACTGACCAAGATCAACTAAAAAAACAGTAAAATCAATCAAAAAAAGAAAAGAAAGGACCGGCTTAACCGGTCTTCTAATTTAATACTTAATGATGTTCGTGTTCTTCTTCAGCCTTCTGCTCTTCCCATGCCGCATGTGCCTCATTGATTGATCCAAGGCACTTCTTGCAGAGCTGCACTGTGTCTTCCTCAGCACCCTTTGAGAATGAAGGTCTGCTGATGGTTACATCATACAACTGTGCTATAGCACCGCAGAATTCGCATTTGCCTGCTGAGCCACAGCTTGGGGATTCAGATTGCTTGTCGAAGCTTTTCTTTCCTGCATCAAGGCAACCTTCGCAAAGACCCTGCCACATGCCATGTGGATAGGAATGTGCGTACTTTGGCTTGAATATCCTCACAGGAACTACTGTTGGGATAGCAACTCCACAAAGATCACAATCTGCCATTTTAGAAACCTCCAGGAATCAATACTTTTGCAGCTTCCATTGCCCAGTAGACGAATGGTTCAGGCCAGAAACCAAGCACAAGTACACCAAGCACAGCAATTACCATTGCAATGGTGTATGGGAGTGGTTCTGATATCTTTTCACTCTCTGTTGGGAGGAAGTACATGTATTTGACGATCTTTGCATAGTAGTACAGTGAAATTGCACTGTTAAGTATTGCAATTACTGCGAGCCATGCAAATCCTGACTGGATGGTGGATGAGAACAGAATGAACTTGCTCATGTAACCTGCTGTGAGCGGGATACCTGCCAGTGCAAATACGAACACTGTCATTGAAAGAGCAGTTATTGGCATTCTCCTTCCAAGACCTCTGAAATTATCAATGTGGTCCGGGTCGGTAGAATCCTTGTTCTCTGAAAGTATCATGTATGTCACAGCTGCAGTTGCAATGAAAGCTCCCGCCTTCATGAAACCGTGTGATAGTGCATAGAAGATACCTCCACCAAGTGCCATAGGAGTGAGTACCACAAATGCCATTGTGATGTAACCTGCCTGTGCAAGTGAGGAGTATGCAAGCATTCTCTTGACACTTGTCTGGTTAAGAGCTACAACGTTACCGTATGTCATTGTGACAACTGCAAGTACTGCAAATGCGATCTGCCATTCAGCCTGAAGGGCTATGAGTGCAACTACGAATACCTTAAGAGCTGCTACAATACCCATCTTCTTTGAACCGGCTGCAAGCAATGCAGATACTACTGAAGGTGAACCCTGGTATGTGTCAGGTGCCCACATGTGGAATGGTACAAGAGCGATCTTGAAACCAAATCCTGCTATCAGAAGAACCACTGCCACAAGTCCCATTGGACTAGATACAAGTACACCTGCGTTGGCTGCAATTCCCGGAATGCTGGTTGTGCCTGTTGCTCCGTAGAGATAGGATATACCAAGGAGCATAAGGGCCGCTGAAAGTGAACCTATGATAAAGTATTTCAGAGCAGCTTCCAGTGACTTGGGGTTCTTCTTCTCAAAACCTGCAAGTGCATAGGTTGCAAGACTTGCAAGTTCGAATGCAATGAACAATACCATGAGATCGTTTGCAGATGCAACGAACATCATGCCTATGGTTGCGAATAATCCGAGTACGAAGAACTCTTCAGTGTTACTGTTGCCTTCAGTGTACTTTATACCTGAGATCGTAAAGAGTAATGCGACCACAAGGAACACTATCTTGAAGAACTGGGACAGGGCATCGATAGATACTGTGTCGTTGAACGCTGTTGCCTGGGTTCCAAGGCTTGAAACCGTAAAGAACAGGGCAACAATTACACCCAGTGTTGCGATGTAACCCAGTATCTTCTTTGACTCTGTCGGGATGAAAAGCCCGATAAGCAATACTGCCAGCCCTGTTAACACAAGGGATAGTTCAGGTGCAAATAACATTAGATCCATTATTCACACCCCCATGACAGCCATTAGGCTGATTATCTGTTCTGAATTAGTCAACATCATATCAAGCACCGGGCTTGGGTTAAGTCCGAAGTACAGTATGAGAATCGCAATGATACCCATTGAAAGTGTCTGATAACTATTGATATCAAAAACCGTACCGAGCTTCTCATTGTAAACACCAAACATTGATCTCTGGAGAGCCCACAGGTGATAAGCCGCTGTTATTACGATTGCCAGAAGCGCGATAATAACGTATATTGGCAGGTTCACAAATGCTCCGGCAAGTACTGAAACCTCTGCAATGAAACCAGTAAGTCCTGGGAGTCCAAGGGATGCCATAAAGGTAAATACCATGATAGTTGCCAGTTTTGGCATCTTCTGCGCAAGGCCTCCGAGATCATTAATGATCCTTGTGCCTGTTGCATTGTTGATCACGCCACATGACATGAACATAATACTCATGATAAGTCCGTGTGAAAACTGCTGGAACATTGCTCCTGAAACGGAGAGTGACACCAGACCGGCTGCACCAAGTGTTACGTAGCCCATGTGACTTACACTGGAGTATGCAACCATTTTCTTGAGGTCCTTCTGTGAGAGTGCAAGGAATGCACCGTAGAGTATACTTACAGAACCAAGGACTGCCATGATAGTTATCATCAGATTTGGTGATGCTGTGAATGGCAACATTGGAAGCATTATCTTAAAGAGACCGTATCCACCGATCTTGAGCATGACAAAGAGCACACTGCCAGCAGTTGGTGCCTCAGTATATGCATCAGGAAGCCATGAATGGAATGGGAAACTTGGTATCTTGACAATGAAACCAAAGAGCAGTGCAAGGAATATCAGATCCTTTGCGATTCCGGATTCAATGAACTGGAACTGGGCAATGAGTGTTGGTATGTCCAGTGTTGGAGTTCCTGTCATGTCCCATGCTGCGAAGTAAAGTCCGAATATACCGAGCAGCATCACAAGAGAAGCCACGTGAGTGTATATGAAGAACTTTATTGCTGCGTTGTGTTTGTTGGGTCCTCCCCATATGCTCACCATGAAGAAGAGCGGTATGAGTGTAAGTTCCCAGAACACGTAGAACAGGAAGAAATCCAGTGCGGTGAATACACCAATTACTGCACCCTCTGTTGCAAGTATACATGCATAGAACTTGTTCGGTGATTTCCTTTCATCGTTCCATGTGAACAGAACGAGAAGTGGAAGAACAATTGCATTGAGAAGTATCAATGGCATTGCAATTCCGTCAACACCGAGGTGGTAGGTAATTCCAAGAGAAGGTACCCACTGCGCAAGTTCCTCGAATTGATTAACAGCTATACTGCTGTCGAAGTTAAAGTACATGTATACTGTAAGTAACAGTACAGAAACTGTAGCTACCAGTGCAAGTGACCTTGCCTGTTCTTTTGTTTTTGTTAATAATGTTAGTGCTGCAAATATCAGAGGTATCAGCACGATCAAAGATAGTATCGGCAACATCAAAGTACCTCCATTACCACTGTTACAAGTATGACCAGAAGACTTACTCCGGTTATCACTGCAGTGGCGTAATTCTGTACAGCTCCTGTCTGGAATTGACGTAGTGATTCACCAGTCTCCAGTGTAAGGTCACCAAACCAGTTAACTATCCAGTCAAATCCTCTGTCAGCGGCACGTCCTGCAAAGGCAAATCCTTCGTAGATGACCTTGACCGAGAAGAAGTTAGTGAAGATAGAGTTCTGGTAGTATCTGTTGTACAGGAGTTTGTAAATTGGGTTATTTCTTGAAACAAGGCTGTCCATATTGACGATCTTCAGTCCATAGACAAGGAAAGCAATCAGGAAACCTGCAACTGCGACAATCAGTGGCATCCAGAGTATAAGCATTGGCTCATGTCCTGCATGTTCTGCAAGGTGGTAACCACCAAGTGATGCAAGTTCAGAAATGTCCACGTGAACGAAATTGTTCATGAAGGTATCACTTACAAAAGTGTTGAATGTCTTTGAGGCCAGGCCACCGAAGAACAGTGCAAACACTGCAAGTATTGAAAGTGGGACCGTCATTGATGCAGGTGACTCGTGTCCACCGTAATCTGTACGTGGCTTTCCGTAGAATGTCATGAACAGAAGCCTGAAGATATACAGGGATGTCAGCAGAGCTGCAGCGATAGAAAGTGCGTATGGGATCCATGATCCGGTCGTTTCTCCGAAGAGATATGCGCTCTCGATGATCGCATCCTTACTGAAGAAACCACTTGTACCGATGGATGTTCCCGGAATACCAATACCTGAAAGTGCCAGGGCTGCAGCAATCATTGTTGCTGCGGTTATTGGCATTACTTTAGCAACGCCACCAAGCTGTCTCATGTCGTGTGTACCTACGGCGTGAATAACACTGCCTGCACACAGGAAGAGAAGAGCCTTGAAGAATGCGTGGTTGACCAGGTGGAAGAGTGATATACCTACTGCTTCAGCACCGATAGTTGCACCAACACCAAGACCAAGCATCATGTAACCGAGCTGACTGATGGTTGAGTATGCAAGTACACGCTTAAGGTCGTTCATGACAATTCCCATTGTTGCTGCGAATATTGCAGTGAAAGCACCGAGGTACGCTACGATCATCAGTGAACTTGGAGCTGCGATGAACATTGGGAATGTTCTTGCGACCAGGTAGACACCGGCTGTAACCATCGTTGCTGCGTGTATGAGAGCTGAAACGGTTGTTGGACCTTCCATTGCGTCAGGAAGCCACACATGAAGCGGGAACTGACCAGACTTACCAACAGCACCACCGAAGAACAGGAGTGTTATCAGTGTGATGTGACTTACTTCCATTCCGAAAATGTTTGCATTCATTGCTGCAATTTCAGGAATGTGAGCAAATATTACATCGAACCTGAGTATGTACACACCATCAGGAATGACGCCGTTGAATATCTTAAAGAGGTCTGAGAACAGGACAACTATTCCTGTAAGGAACATCACGTCACCAATTCTGGTTGTCAGGAAAGCCTTCTTTGCTGCTGTTGCAGCGGATGGCTTATGGAACCAGAATCCGATGAGCAGGTATGAACAAACACCCACAAGTTCCCAGCAAATAAAGAGTTGCAGGATGTTGTCTGAAAGAACCAGACCAAGCATTGAAGCTGTGAACAATGCTGTTTCAGCAAAGTACCTGGATTGTGCCTTGTCATGTGACATGTAGCCTAATGAATATATGTGTATAAGCAGACTGACAAATGTCACCATTGTAAGCATAACAGCTGCCAGTGGGTCAACAAGGATACCTATGTTGAGCATGGCGAACCAGCTGTATGACTGGGTCACAACTTCTTCAGGGTTTGCGAGTAATCTCAATGTTATCAATAATGATAGCACAAATGATGTTGCAATAGCGGCTATTGGAATTATTGCACCGCCTGTTGGAAGCTTTTTCCCGAAGAAAAAAGTCAGCACAAAGGCCAGTGCAGGCAGGAGTGGTATTAAGAATGCGAGATCTTCTACTGCCATTTTTACCACCTCAGTATGTTAATAGAGTCAAGACTAATTGTGTCCTTCATTCTGTAAATGGACATCAATATAGCAAATCCAATTGCTGCCTCACAAGCTGCCAGTGCGATGGAGAACAAAGCAAATACCTGCCCTGTAAGATCACCGTTGTAGCTTGAAAATGCCACAAGGTTGAGGTTAGCGGCATTGAGCATGAGTTCCACGCACATGAGAATGCGAATACCACTCCGCTGTGTCATCAGTCCATAGAGACCTATGGAAAAGATAACTGCGGAAAGAGCAAGGTAAGCGACGATCGGTATCATCAGTTATCATCTCCTTTTGCCATGTAGATGGCACCCATCAATGAGGACAACAGTACGATAGACATTATTTCGAACGGAACCACGAAGTCTGTGAAGATAAGCACTCCAATACCCTCGATGTTACTCTGATCCTCGATATTCTGTGGAATCAGATCAAGTGATGGCCAGCTTGTAAAGGCGATTGCCACTACCATAACTGACAGGAACAAAGCAGCGATTAACATTCCAAATATGCGTGGTTTAAGGTAGTCATACACAGATGTGATAACATCCATTGCCGTAAATGAAATTTCCTTATTCAGCATCTGTACCAAACTCCCTTTTAGTAAGCATTACAGCGAACAGTATCAATACACCTACTGCACCGATGTATACCAGTACCTGGGCAACACCAAGGAACTGTGCATTTAGCATAATGTAGAAAGCTGCAACAATGAACATTGTTACCACAAGTGCAAGGGCAGCTCTTACTACATCTCTGGCTGTCACTACGAATACTGCGAACATTATCGATAGAACAGCCAGTATCACAAAAATTGCCAATTCAATTATAGAGCCTATTGTGGGGTCCATCTGCTCACCTCCTCACCGGCTTCTGCCTCAGCATTAATGTCTACTTCCCTTGCCAGCATGTCTGGTGTAAAGAGAAGATCCTCGTGGTTCCAGCGGATAACACCTGTCAGATACACCTTTGTGCTGGACAGTGCGTCCTTTGGACACTGGTCTATACAAAGACCACAGAACAGACAGTGACCAATATCTATTGCAGGGAACCATCTCTGCTTCTCGCTTTCCGGATTGATACGTGCTCTTACTATCTTAATAGCGTTATTGGGACACGTATTGGCGCATATTCCACAACCGATACATTTCGTTTTATCTAACTTTTGCAAGCCCCTGAACCTGTCTGAAAGTTTTGTTGGTACTTCCGGACACATTCTTGTAACAGGGGGGCCGAAATAAATGTTCTTTACTGCTGTTATGATATTTTTAATAACCATTTAGTATACCCCCAGCAGACCAAGTCCGATTACCCATCCCAGGTTAAGGAGGGACAACGGCAGAAGTTTTTTCCAGCTCAGGTCTACTACCTGGTCGATCCTGTACCTTGGAACAGCCCATCTGATCATGATTATAAAGAGCATTACCAGAGCCACCTTCAACAGGAAGTATACTGTTGGCAGGATTATACCAAGGATCGTTATATCAGTCAGGAATACAGGCAGATTCCATCCGCCAAGGAACAACAATACAACAAGCATTGAACCAAGTATCAAATGGATGTATTCTGCAAAGAAAACATAACCGAATCTCATACTTGTGTATTCAGTCAGAAAACCGGCAATGAGTTCTTCCTCAGACTCGTTCTGGTCAAAGGGAAGACGACCCATATCAGCCATAAGGGCGATGAAGAATACAATAGCTCCCAGAGGCTGCATTATTATGAACCACAGAGGACTCTGAGCCTCGGCGATCTCTACTATATTCAGTGAACCTGCCATTATAGCAGCACTCACGATACAGATACCAAGAGGAACTTCGTATCCGATCATACGTGCAAAGTTCCTGAAAGCTCCGAGCACAGAGAATTTGTTGTTCGCACTGTACGCAACCATGAAAATACCGATAATTGATATTGCAGACATTGCTTCAATATAAAGGATACTTATATCCATCTCTGTTGCTGCGATCACATAACTCTGACCATCTATAATAATAGCACCAAAAGGCATTGCTACAAGCATCAGGAAAACGGACCCCATAAGGAGGATCGGTGCTGAAACGAACAACAATTTGTCAGCATTCTTTGGTATGATATCTTCTTTTGTGAACAGCTTGATAGCATCGGCAACAAGCTGAAGTAATCCGTGAGGACCTACCCTCATAGGACCGTATCTCTGCTGCACATCTGCAGAGAGTTTACGCTCGAACCAGACAGCTACACAGGCACCACCGAATACGGCACCCATGATACATAATCCGAGGATACCTCTTAAAAGAGGGTTGTAGATGATTGCTTCTATATCCATCATCATGATCACCTGTCAACCTCACTGGTACATGTGTCCATACTGCCGGCAATTGCAACAATATCTGCAACTGTAACACCTTTAAGCAGTGGTGGCAGGGTCTGAAGAGTAGGATACACAGGTCCTCTTATCTTCACACGGTATGGTTTGTCCGAGCCATCGGATACCATATAGAATCCCATTTCTCCTCTTGGAGCTTCAACACGGTGGAAAACTTCACCTGCAGGAATTCTCATAACAGGAGATCTCTTACCATACGGAGTGTTTTCGGGGAAGAGTGGTCCGGCAGGCATCTGGTCAAGACATTGCTCAACGATGTACATGCTTTCACGCATCTCATCCAGACGTACCTGGATCCTCGCGTAAACGTCACCATCTGTCTCCGTGCATACCTTAAAGTCAAGGTCCTTGTAGACAAGGTAAGGTTCATCCTTACGGATATCAAAAGCAACACCTGTTGCCCGAAGTGGCGGACCGGATACACCTAGGTCCTTTGCAACATCTGCTGTAAGAACTCCAATGCCCTTGGTTCTTGCCTTATAGATGGAATCGGTACTGTACAATTCCTCATATTGGTCAACAGCCTTTCTAAGGTTTCCAAAGACGTATTTTACATCGTCCCTGAAACTTTCAGGAAGGTCATCCTTTACACCACCATAACGCAGGAAACTGTGTGTGATACGTGCTCCGGTTACGGAGTCCATAAGAGACATAAGATCTTCCCTGTCCCTGATGGTATACATGAACATACTCACAAATCCGACAAAGGATGCATATTCACCCATTCCGAGGATGTGACTCTGTATCCTGGAAAGCTCTTCCATTATAACACGGATATACTGAGCTCTTTCGGGCACTTCAATGCCTGCAAGTTTTTCTACACAACCAACGTATGCTTCTTCGTTGGTAAGTGCTTCAAGGTAACATATTCTGTCCACAATGGTAATTCCCTGAAGGTATGTTTTACTTTCAAGGATCTTTTCAATACCTTTGTGGATAAAACCCATTTCTACCTCAGAGTCCACAACGGTCTCACCACTTAATTTTGCATTCAATCTGAACGGGCCTGGCAGCATGGGGTGTTGCGGGCCGAGGTGTACAATCATTTCAGAAGGTCCAACTGTTTCATCCATATTTAACCCTCACACCAAATTCCTGGCTGTTTTGTTTGGGAAGCCTTCGTAATCCTTACGTAAAGGCCACTCACCGAGCATATCCTCTGGAAGTACAAGAGGTTTAAGGTCGGGGTGATTAAGATACTTCACACCAAACAGTTCGTACGTTTCTCTTTCGTACCAATTAGCATTCCAGTAAACAGGTACTACGGATTCGACCTCCGGGTTATCCCTTGGAAGGAGAGCCTTCATGGTAAGGATTACCGGGTGTTCGTAGGAACCTATTATGTATATTACTTCGATCTCATTCCTGTCCGGATAGTCTACTCCAAATTCACAGCAAAGGTGTCCGAATGACAGGTCTTCCTTGAGGTAGCGGCAAACTTCCACTACATTTTCCGGCTTCACTTTGGCAACGACCCTTATATCAGACTCGATATCTGCATCATAGATATCTTCAGGGAACTTGCCTGTAAGTGAAGAAATTATAGAATTAGCGTCCATCAATTCACCTCAATAATCAGTACCTTTGTCCTTCTTTGCTTCGATCTTTTTCTGGAGCTCAACAAATCCCTGAATGAGAGCTTCACATCTTGGAGGACATCCCGGAACAAAAACATCTACAGGGAAGATATCATCAACGTTCTGGTGGGTACTGTATGATTCATAGAAAGGACCACCGCTGATGGCACAGTCTCCAAAGCATATAACCCACTTTGGCGCAGGCATCTGGTCCCAGACCCTCTTCAGAGCTGGCAGGTACTTCTTTGTGACATAGCCACTGATGATCAGTACATCAGCATGCCTTGGGGAGTTACGTGGGATAATACCGAAACGGTCAGTATCGTAGTGAGCCATACCTGTAGCAAGCAGTTCCACACCACAACAACCCATTGCATTAACCATGAACCATAAAGAGTTCTTACGACCCCAGTTGAGAACATCCTGGATCTTTGTTTTCTTAATGAATTCACAGATAGCATTTGAGTCGGTAAGCATCGTTCCCGGAACGTCGGTATATCCAACGTCTAAAACATCATTTTGTTCGACATTCGTCTGCTCTATTTCATCCATTTAAGAGCCTCCTTCTTGATCAGATAAACGTAGCCAAACAATACAACAAAAATAAAGACTAACATTTCAACGGTTGCTATAAAATCAATATTATGTCCTTTGAAGATCGTAGCCCATGGATAAAGGAAAAGGACTTCAATATCAAATAGAACAAAAGCAATGGCATATAGATAATACTCGACATTGAATTGTATTCTGGCATTTCCTGTTGGTAAGGAACCAGCTTCATATGTCGTGTACTTTGCTGATGCTTTACTCCTCGGACTTACCAATTTAATGATAAGCATTGTTATGGGAGGCATCACTAGTGCCACTATGAGAATTATTGCAACCGGTATGTAACTATTGGCTATGTTACTAATATCGATTATTCCTGACATAAACTATTCTCCTGAAAGTTATAAATGTAGATAGACTATTTGTATAAAACACCTTCGTGTAAGGACCTAATACAAATAAATATCAAATACATGCAGATAGATAAACAATATCTGTTGACATATTTTTCAATAGATAGTGTTGGCTAGTAGTTGATAATAATTCATTATATTTAAATTGTCTTAATTACGATGTTGAAAGCCTGAAAAATAAACCAAAAAATAGTAGTATAGAAAAAAAGGAAATTTATCAAAATTGGTGACTGGAAAAAAGATAGTTCACATTCTTTTCGGAGAGAAATACTTCTTTATGACAGTGCCACATTCAGAACATGAGATGACCATCCAGTCACCAACATCCATGCGCTTGTATTTATCGAATATTGAAGCATTACATCCAGGACATACATAATAATCCTTGAAGTAGTAATGATAGAAATGCGGAGTTGCCTCCAACCATTCAAGAACCTTTTGCATGTGCTCGAAATAGCGTCTTTTTGAAGGATGCTCAGTGTCATTTACAAGTGCATCCGAAACACGAACACCGACCTCTTTTGTATGTCTGTCTGATTTCTGCGAGATCTTTTTGTAATCTGAGATATACTTCGTAGTGTTATTGAGATAATTCAAATAAGCACCATGTGCCTTGGGTTCGCTTTTCCATATCGTGCGAAGAAAATACTCACCCATAACATCTTCCATGATATCCGCGCAGGTAGTGCAGATATTGTACCCTTCATAAAGTTTAAAGTCCTGTAACTCACCACATATATCACAAGTTTCCACGTAACACCCTCCCCTTCTTTGTTTTCTTTTTGTATACTTACTTGAGCGACTTTGGTGTCATCGCCTCACGAGTAAACATTATTGGGAATATATTGAGCACTGCCAGCAGGTCACCCTCCCTGACCTTGCCAGACTCCTGACCCAGTATGTAGGCAGAATTTATTACACGTTCATTATCAACTGGCTTGGCACCACCCTTTGTACCTACCTTGACCAATGAAACAACTGCATGATGGGTGAAAGTACATGGAAGAGCAACCATGTCCGGTTCCAGGTGTATTTCTTTTACATTGATTTTTTTGAATTCACCTGCACGCACCTCAGTATCCTCATTAGATATCACCATTTCCCATTTTGCACGGGTGGCCATGGTGAATTCATATGGCGCAGCCTTTACTTGCTTAGATGACAATTCTCCATTTTCTCTGGAGACAACCTGAATCACTTCTTTCTTCATAAAACCACCTAAAACGAAACTAACCTGTAACTATATATAAATTTTGCACATACATAACGAATAATCATTACATATGGTGATCACTTCTTAAGAATTATACAACTTACTTCTTTATGGCACTTTGTTGTCAGAATACTGTGAGAATCCTTTATACCATCCATATTCCCAAGTATCTGCAAAACATTTTCCTTCAGTGAATGTATATCAAATGTCCGCACTTTCAGCAATATATCATAAGGCTCAAGTAATTCATATATTTCCAATATGTCATCGATATTCTTTAGGCGGTTAATTATATTGATCCTTTTGTTCTGCTCAATGTTAACCCCTATAAAAGTCGTGACATTCAGGCCAACCTCTGTGGTATCCACTTTGACGGTGAACTCATGGATAGTACCTGTTTCGCGCATTTTTTCGATTCTTTTATGCACCGTAGATGTTGCCAGGCCAAGATCGGTTGCTATTTCTGTACTATGCATCCTTGAATTCTTGCAAAGGCGTTCCAGTATCGCAAGGTCAACGTCATCCATGATAATATAATTATATGTCCATAATAATAAATATTTCCGTTTGAAGTAGTATATCAAAAAATATGTGATTTCATACAAATTATATCATCTGAAAAACTAACACTGCAAAAAACAAAATCAAATAAAGAACAATAAGGCTTTTTATTGTTGAAAACGTTATACAATAAAATCCGGTGAATATACTATGAAAGTGAACGAAAAATGTGTAGGATGCGGCCAATGCATTGCCTTTTGTAAATTTGATGCTATTGAAGTAAGAGGAAAGGCAACTATAACGACTGCCTGTGTAGACTGCAGGGCATGTATCGCATACTGTCCGGTTAAAGCAATTGAGGCATAGAATGAAGGCAATAATTATCGGTTCTGGACTTGGGGGGCTTTTGAGCGCAGCTAAACTTTCAAATTCAGGATATGAAGTAGAGGTCTTTGAACGTCTTCCGATAATAGGTGGAAGGTTCACCAATATACCATACAAAGGTTTCCAACTAAGCACCGGTGCATTACATATGCTTCCGCATGGACCCACCGGACCTCTTGCACAACTTCTTGAAGAGATCGGAGCAGATGTGAAAATCGTTCGTGGTAAACCGGTCTCAGTGCTAAGGATTCCTAGAAAGAAAGGAGACACCGATTACAAGTACGGTCACAAGGATCTTCTTTTCGAGAACTTCAAGGTTCCATTTAACCTGCTGAACCGTATAAAGCTGATGTACTACGTAATCAGCACCCGTAAAAACCCCCCTTCTGGAAAATCCTTTGAGCAATGGTGTAAAGAGCATATCCCCCAGGACTGGACTTATCGGATCTCTGATTCATTCTTTGGTTGGTCCCTCAGCCTGAAAGGAGCAGATGTACCTGTAGAAGAAGCTTTTGCAATTATTGAGAACCTCTACCATTTTGGCGGAGCGGGCGTCCCAATGGGAGGATGCAAGGCGATCACAGATGCTCTTGTAGGTGTGATTAAATCTAATGGAGGAACAATACACACATCCTCAGAGGTTACAGGCTTTAAAATCGAAGGTGGAACTATCAAAGGCGTTATTCTCAATGGGGAAGAGAAACTTGCAGACATTGTTATCAGTGACATCGGCCATGTGGCTACATCCTGCATGATAGGCGGAAATACAGGCATTCCTGGCATGGAAGAATATGTCCACAGAGCAGATACTCTCAAGCCTTCGGCAGGAGTCAAGATATGCCTCTCTTCAGACAAACCACTTATAGGACATGGAGGAGTATTGCTCACACCCTATGCCAAGAGAGTTAACGGGATCAATGAGGTCACAAACATAGATCCAAAACTGGCCCCGGAAGGAAAACACCTTACCATGGCTCATCAATGTGTTCACTGGAGTGACATGGATAATCTCGATAAAGAAATTGAATTGGGACTTGAGGATCTAAGAGATATTTTTGCAGGAAAGGAATATGAAGTACTTCTGATACAATCATATTCAAATGAATGGCCTGTTAACAGGTCACCCTCGGGTGCAGACCTTAACAATAAAACACCAATAACAAACCTTTATGTAGTAGGAGATGGAGCAAAAGGTGAAGGTGGCATAGAAGTAGAAGGCATTGCGCTTGGAGTTAATAACTGTATGCAATTAATAATGAAATAGTTATTATAAAAAATGAAATTGATTAAACTTATGTAATTGTTGTATCAAGGAATTTACAATGGATGAATTTGTCACATTTTGCCGAAATGTTTTCGTACCTGTCACAAATATCTGCAGAAATAAGTGCGCATACTGTACATTTAGGCGTGACCCTGATGATCCACAAGCACAACTGATGCACATCGAAGAGATTCTGCCAATCCTTGAACAGGGAAAGAAAGCAGGATGCGCAGAAGTGCTTTTTACTTTTGGAGAATATGCCGAGGAAGTACCGGAATATAAAAAATGGTTAGATGAACAGGGATATTCCAGTACTGTTGATTATATTTGTGAACTTTGCAAACTGGCAATAAATAAAGGTCTTTTACCACACACTAATGCGGGCATATTGAACTATACAGAACTGGAAAAACTAAAAACCTTTAATTCCAGTATGGGACTGATGCTTGAGACAACCGCAGAGGTTGCCGCACATGAAGGGTCACCTGGAAAAGTACCGGCTCAGAGGATCAAGACAATACGCTATGCAGGAGAGTTACACATTCCTTTTACAACTGGCATCCTTGTGGGCATTGGTGAAACCCTTGATGACAGGATCAATTCTCTGCTATCTATCGCAGAATTACATGAAGAATATGGCCACATACAGGAAGTGATCATACAGAACTTCACGCCAAAACCGGATACCCCCATGGCAGATTTCCCCGCACCTACCGAAGAGGAAATGATGCAGATCATATTGATAGCAAGGGAAATACTCCCAAGTGACGTGGCCATTCAGGTAGCACCAAATCTTATTGATCCTTATCTTTTGATACAATGTGGTGCCAATGACCTTGGAGGAATTTCCCCGACAACTATTGACTGGATAAATCCGGAAGCTGAGTGGCCAAGTGTATCAGAGCTAAGAAAGATGGTGCAGGAAGTCACACTTAAGGAAAGGTTGCCTATTTACCCACAATACATAAAAAAAGGTTGGTACAGCGATGTTCTGAAAGACCTTATATCTGATCTTTCAGATGAAGAAGGCTATCGGAAAATATGAGTTACGATCGGGGCATACAATTTAAATACAAGAGATAAGTATCGGAGAAAATATGAACCCCACTATTCCAAATGACATTATTGAACGTGCCTATGAAGGTAAGGTTTCAAAGGAAGATGCTCTTTTTCTTTTGACGATCCCTCCGTTCAAACTTTTCGAATTTGCTGATAAGTTACGTCAGGAAACAGTAGGTGATACTGTTACTTACGTAGTCAACCGCAACATAAACTTTACAAACCGATGTATTGGAACTTGTGGTTTCTGTGCATTCAAAGACAATACAGGATATGTATTGGAGATTCCGCAAATACTTGAAAAAGTAAGAGAAGCAGAAAGCCTTGGGGCAACAGAAGTTTGTATCCAGGGAGGATTGCTTCCTAATTCCGACATCAATTTTTACACAGATATAATAAGGGCGGTTAAAACAGAATTTCCACATATCCATACACATGCATTCTCGCCTATGGAAGTATATCATGCTGCAAAGCAGAGTGATATAACTGTTGAAGAAGCTCTCATGCGCCTTAAAAATGCAGGACTGGACACCATGCCGGGAACTGCTGCAGAGATCCTGTCAGACAGAGTCAGAAATATAATCTGCCCTGAGAAACTCAAGACTGACGAATGGATAGATGTGATCACCAAGGCTCACAAAACAGGAATAAACACAACTGCAACCATTATGTATGGACACGTCGAAACAATTGAAGAGCGTATTGACCACATGATGATAATAAGAGATATACAGAAAGAGACAGGTGGCTTCCATGAATTCGTGCCATTGACCTTTATGCCATACAATAACAAAGTGGGCGATGAAATGATAAAGGACGGAAGGTATGCAACTCCTGGAATGGAAGATCTGCGATTATATGCCCTTGCACGCATAATACTTAATACACACATAAAGAACATCCAGGCAAGCTGGGTCAAGCTCGGAAAGAAACTTGCTCAGGTAGCTTTATTCTGTGGTGTTAATGATCTTGGAGGGACCCTGATGGAAGAAAAGATATCAAGTTCAGCCGGTTCAACAAATGGTCAATTCATGTCCGCACAGGAATTGGAATGGTTCATCGTTTCATCAGGAAGACAGGCACTTCAAAGAAATACATCATATAAACCGATCATCGATGCCAGCAACCATGAACAGATGAAACTCAAGGTCGCCTGAGGAAACAATGTATTCTATCATTACAGACGATATTATCGAAAGGGCATACAATGGTGAGATTCGCAAAGAAGATGCCATGAAATTGCTGGATGCAAGTCCTTTTGAACTTTTTTCTCTTGCAGATGACTTGCGCTACAAAACTGTAGGAAATGATGTCACATACATCACTAACCGCAATATATACCTCACTAATATGTGTGCAGGGAATTGTGGTTTTTGTGCCTTTAAAGAAAAAGAAGGATACATCCTTTCAACTGAAAAAGTGCTCGAAGAGGTCGAAAGGGCGCAAAGTGCAGGAGCTATAGAGGTTTGCGTCCAGGGAGGATATATCCCACAACTCAACATGGATTACTATACTGAGATATTTGATGCCATCAGTTCCAATTATCCTTCAATGAACATACATGCCCTTTCACCGATGGAAGTATTCCATGCTGCAAAAATGGAGAAAATACCAGTTGGTGAAGCTTTCAGTATTTTGAAAGAATGCGGAGTAGGCACATTGACCGGGACGTCTGCTGAGATACTTGCAGACCGTGTAAGGAAGATAATTTGCCCAAGCAAAATTACAAAACAACAGTGGATCGACACAATTGAAGCTTCACATAATGAAGGTCTTCAGACAAACGCTACCATGATGTATGGACACGTGGAAACTGCTGAGGAAAGAATAGACCACATCTTCACTATCCAGAATATACAGAAACGTACCGGCGGATTCACCGAGTTTATCCCCATGGCTTTTATGCCATACAACAACAGGATTGGAGAAGAAATGATGCAAAGAGGTAAGTTCATGACCACAGGTATTATTGATCTCCAATTGCAGGCCATTTCAAGAATAATACTGCACAAGTATATTGATAATATTCAGGCACCGTGGGTGAAACTTGGGAAGAAGTTAGCACAGGTTGCATTGTCCTGTGGAGCTAATGACCTTGGTGGCACCCTTATGGAAGATAAGATCACAGTTGCTTCCGGGGGAACTAACGGGGAATATACCCCGGCAGCTGAAATTGAGTGGTTGATTCGCCAAACAGGCAGAACGCCAAAACAAAGAAATGCACTCTATGAGGCAGTTTTATGAAAGCATTGATCCCGTACAAAAAGAAAAATGCCAAATCAAGGCTTTCACCTGCGCTTACCCAAGAAGAACGGGAGGAATTCGTAGAGCTGATGTTAAGAGATGTAGTTGGTAGCCTTAAGGAAGCTGAAATTACAGAGGTAGACATACTCACGACACTTGACAACGGAGTACCCAAGGATCTGGAGACAAACGTAGTACTTAGTGAACATGACCTTAACGAAGCCATCAATGAGTATCTGGTCAATGAAAAAGAGCCAATATTCATAATTATGGCAGATCTCCCCCTTGTAAGAGCTGAACACATAGAGGAAATATCAGCAAGACCAGAGGACGTAGTGATCGTTCCAGGGAAAGGCGGAGGTACAAACGTTGTATTCATAAAAGACCCTTCGAATTTTCATGTAAAATATTATGGATCCAGTTTCCTTAACCACTGCAATATAGCAAAAGAACAGAACTGTTCAGTGCATATTTATGATTCTTTCCTGTTAAGTACAGATATCGACGAACCCCATGACCTCGTGGAAATAATGCTTCATGGACATGGAAATTCCCGAAAATATATAATGGAAAGATTTGATATGAAAACAGGCAAGGCAAGAGCCAGAATAACTGCCCCTTGTGATGCATAAACCACTTATAGTGCTTATACTATAATGGCTTCCTTAATCATGTTATTTTAATTTTAATCAAAAAAATATATTTTCCCTTGAATCAGAGGGATGAATCATACAAATTATAGGTGATAATGGTGACCATCAACGTAAACAAATTCAAATGCGGGTATTGTGGTGCATGTGTAAGCGTATGCCCGGTTGGCGCGCTTGAATTGGTTGAAACCTGGATAGAGGTCAATGAGACATGCACATCTTGTGGAATCTGTGCTAAGATATGCCCGGTTGGAGCTATTGAGGTGAAAAAGTGAAGAGTGAGTACGATGTAGTAGTGATAGGTGCTGGTCCTGCCGGTTCTATAGCAGCAAAAACTGCTGCTCAGAAAGGTCTTGATGTCCTTCTGATAGAAAAAAGACAGGAAATTGGCGACCCCGTCAGATGTGCAGAGGGAGTCAGCAAGATATGGCTGAGGAAACACATAGAACCTGACCACCGCTGGATCTGTGCAGACGTGAAAGGATCACGCATATATGCACCCGATGGAACTATGATCGAAATGGCAGAAGAGATTGCCGGTGGAGAAGTCGGATATGTCCTTGAACGCAAGCTCTTTGACAGAGCACTAGCATATGAAAGCGCAAAAGCCGGGGCAGAGGTAATGGTCAAAACAAGAGCAACTGACCTAATCATGGAGAACGGTTTTGTAAAAGGCGTAAAGATCATGCACCTTGGGGAAACATGCGACATCAAAGCTAAAATCGTCATCGGTGCAGATGGAGTCGAATCAAAAGTAGGCAGATGGGCAGGCATTGACACATCTATCAAACCATCTGATCTTGAGACCTGTGCTCAGTATCTTATGAGCGGCACAGGTATCGACCAGAACTATTGCTACTTCCATATTGGAAATGAGATAGCTCCAGCTGGTTATGTATGGATATTCCCAAAAGGAAATGATCTTGCAAATGTCGGAATTGGCATTCTTGGCAGCAAATCCGGAGAAAAAAAGGCCGTTGACTACCTGAATGAATTTGTAAAAAAGACATATCCTGATGCCAGTATCCTTGAAATGGATGTTGGTGGAGTACCAGTTAGTGGTTCCATTGAGAAAACAATTGCCAATGGGCTTATGCTTATCGGAGACGCAGCCAGACAATCCGACCCAATAACAGGCGGTGGGATTATCAATGCAATGGAAGCTGGAAAGATTGCAGGAGAAGTTGCATATAAGGCAATATCCAAAGATGATGTCTCAACCAATACCCTTCAGGAATACGAGAGTCAATGGCGTACAACAATTGGTTATGAAATAGATAACAGCCTGATAGTCAAAAATACATTTACCAACTTTACGGACAAGGAAATGAATTCTCTGGCACATTCACTGGAAAATGTAAATTTCACCAGTATGAGCCTGCTGGATCTTTTGTATGCACTCTTCAGGGCAAATAAGAAACTCTTATGGGACCTAAGAGGACTTTTTAAGAACGTTGTGAAGTACGAACTGGACTTTGAACAATGATCAAGTGATTTTTTAATCACTTTATTCTTTTTTCTGTTTTTATTTTGAATTCTGATTTGTTACAAGTTCTTTTAACTGCTGCCACCAAAGTTACTACATTCATAATCTGTGGAACAACAGCATGGACAAAAAAAGCTATTTTTTAACGGCAGAAAAACAAAAAAAAATGTAGGTTACATATCTGGCCTGCAAGGAAGCCACATTAACAACCTGTAAATCAACGTTTCCAGAATTCAGGAGTCAGCATAACGATTACCGTGAATACTTCAAGTCTGCCTATCCACATATTTGTTATCAATAACAGTTTTCCGACGAATGGTACCACGTCAAAGCTTGCCATTGGACCTACCAGACCAAATCCCGGACCAATGTTTCCAAGTGTGGCTATGGAAGATGTGATCGAAGTAATAAGATCCATTCCCAATAGTGAAAGAAGACCTGTGGATACAGCAAATATCATAAAGTAAATCACTACAAAAGATACAATTGCCTGCATTACATCGTCAGGAACGGTCTTATCGTTGAGTTTTATTGGTTTTACAGCCCTTGGATGTATTGATTTGAACAAAGCCCTTTGTGCGTATTTAAGAAGTAGAAAGAACCTTACTACTTTTATACCCCCGGAAGTCGAACCGGCACATCCACCCACAAACATTACTGCAAGCAGTACTATTTTTCCAGAATCAGACCACAGATCAAATTCCACAGTTGCAAATCCTGTTGTAGTTGTAATGGAAACTACCTGAAAAATAGCATATCTGAATGCCGTAAGAATCGTTTCCCCCATATCACCCCAGAGACTGAAAGTCAATACCAATGTTGCAAGAGCAATTATGAATGAATAGAATTTGAACTCATCATCCTTCAAAAAACTGTGATTGTCGGTGTATAGTGTTCTGTAATGAAGCGCAAAGTTAGCTCCTGCAATAAACATGAAAAAAGTTATTATGGCCTCTATAAGAGGACTGTTAAATGCTGCCACACTATTAGCATAGGGAGAAAAACCGCCGCATGCCATTGTGGTAAAGGTGTGTGTGACCGCATCATATATTGACATTTTAGCAAGAATCAGAGCCGCGACCTCTATTATAGAAATGAACAAATATACCATCCATAGTATCTTTGCAGTTTCCCTTATTCTTGGTTTTATTTTATCTTCGGTGGGACCGGGAGCTTCTGCCCTGAACAACTGCCTTCCTGCAACACCAAGCTTTGGAAGAATGGCGATAAAAAGCATGATGATACCCATCCCTCCAATCCATTGGGTCATACTGCGCCAGAAGAGTATACTTTTGGAGTGGGATTCTATATCCAGTAAAATAGTAGCTCCGGTTGTCGTAAAACCAGACATGGATTCAAAAATTGCGTTTATAGGGCTGAAGCCATCCAGCATAAAAGGAATCGAACCGAAAATGGCAGCTGCCAGCCAGCCAAATGCAACAATGGCAAACCCTTCCCTTGCCTTCCACTCATCGGTCGCTTTATACCTATAAGAAAGCAAAATGCCTGTTAACCCAGTAATAATAACTGCTGCTAAAAATGGATATAAAGAATCACCGTAGTAAAGAGCAACAAGTAGAGGAATTATCATTATAGCCCCGAGGAACCTGAGAAGTCCTCCCAAAACATTCAATATAACACCGTGATTCAAATACTCCACCCCGATGGATGATTATTTAAAAAGTTTTTCTACCTCTGAATTTGCGGACTGCAGGGAAAACACAACAACCCTGTCACCTTCCTCTATAACATATTCACCACGTGGAACCACTGTATTGCCTTTGTGGACAACCATGCTGATAATCGCACCGGGAGGAAACTTCACACTTTTCAGAGGTTTTCCCACGATCTTTGATTTTTTAGAAGTAGTGTACTCAATGATCTCGGCTTTTTCGCCTTCTATGGTTGTGACAGATTCAATTCCCTGTCCAAAAGTAAGTTTTAGAACTTCACTAACCGTAGCCTGCCTTGGACTTACAGCACTGTCCACACCAACCATTTCAAAAAGGGAAACATAATCAGAGCGGTCTGATCGAGCTATAACTTTCTTCACCCCAAGCTGTTTGGCAAGCAATGAGCATAAAAGGTTCTTTTCATCACTATTAGTGACTGATATCACAACATCCATTTCAGAGATCCCTTCTTCCTTTAATAGATTAATATCAGTTCCATCGCCATTGAGGACCAATACATCAGGAAGTTCTTCAGCTATAACCATAGATCTTTCCTTATTAGACTCTATGATCTTCAGATCAAACTCACTCTTAGCGACCAGTTTTGCAAGATAGAAACCTACAATTCCACCGCCAATTATCATCACCTTACTTCTTTTGCCGACCTTTTCACCGAACATATCACGGACCTCGGTCATTGAAGCCGGTTTTCCAATTACCACGATATGATCATTGCCTTTTATTACGTCCTCACCATGCGGGATTATTACTTCAGAATCCCTGAAAAGAGCACTTACAATACAGCAATTTGCAAGGTGGAGTTCTTGCATATGTTTATTCACAAGAGAATGATTTTCGGGAACTACAAATTCCATCATCTCAACTTTCCCATCTGCAAAATATTCTGCATCAATCGCAGAGGGAATTGCGAGTATCCGGGCAACCTCAGAAGCAAGGGATAGTTCAGGACATACCATAATGTCAATGCCTATTTGAGGTCTTTTTGTCACAGGTTGATCAATGTAATCAGGATTGCTGACCCTGGCTACGGTTTTTAATTTATCTTTGTCCCTGGCAATGAGCTTGGACCCCATACAGGCAACTATATTTACCTCATCAGAGCCTGTCACAGCAACCAACAGACCAGCTCCCTCCAGAATATCATGGAGAATGGATACATTGGCACCATTGCCATGCAAAACATGAACGTCAAGCTCATCTGCACGTTCGCATGCTTCTTCATTCTGGTCTATAATAACAACATCGTTTGTCTGGTAAAGAGCCTTAGCGATATGATAGCCAACTTCACCAGCACCAATTATTACGATCTTCATGGTATACCTTCAAAAGGTCATAATTAAATTATTGATATGATACTGAAATCAAAACTGCATAATATGCTTATTGGTTTTTAAGGTTAACCATTTAATTAACGAAGCAATATAAATAACTGCCCAAAAAGGATTACGAATTAAAAATAAAAAAATTAATTCCCTGCCCAAAAAGGATTACGAATTAAAAATAAAAAAATTGATTCCTTATGAAAATAACTATATTCCAGCTTCAAAAGCACCTTTCATTTTTTCGAAGATACCTTTGCCACCTTTTGGATTTTTCATATCTGACCCATCTTCAAGCTTCTGGAACTTTTTAAGGAGTTCTTTTTGATCCCCTGATAGTTTTGTAGGCGTTCTGACAATGATCTTGACAAGCTGATCACCGTGAGAATGACCATGAAGATGAGGCATTCCTTTGCCTTTCAGACGTAGTATGGAATGCGTCTGGGTTCCGGCTTTAATGTTCATTTTTACTTTTCCATGAAGTGTCGGGACCATTACATCCCCACCGAGTGCTGCCATTGAGAAAGATATTAGCTGCTCGTAGAGTATGTCATTGCCTACACGCTGGAACTTGTCATGTGGCTCCACATGAATTACAACATAAAGATCACCAGATGGTGCACCTGGGCTTCCTTCTTCACCTTCCCCCCTGATCTTGAGACGAATGCCGTTGTCAGCTCCTTTGGGTACTTTAACAGATATCTTACGGACTTTCTTGATCTTACCAGTACCCTTACATGCAGGACATGGAGTCTCAATGATCTGCCCTCTTCCATGACATGTATTACATGTACTGGTAGACATGAATCTTCCAAATGGAGTATTACGTGCCTGTGTAACCTGTCCTGAACCATGACATGTAGAACACGTATGAGGGCTAGTACCTGATTTTGCACCGGTACCCCCACAGGACTCACAGTTCTCAGCCCTTGGGATATTGATAGTTGTATCAACTCCTGTTGCTGCCTGCTCAAGAGTAACTGTCAGGTCATAGCGAAGGTCAGACCCTCTGGATGGACCCTGCCTCCTTTGTCCACCGCCAAAACCTCCAAAACCGCCACCACCGAATATGCTTCCAAATATATCACCAAGGTCACCAAATCCACCAAAGTCTGCGTTGCGGAATATATCTTCCTGACTATAACGGCCATCGATACCTGCATGACCGAACCTGTCATATTGCTCTCTTTTCTCAGTATCAGAAAGTACAGCATACGCTTCAGATATTTCCTTGAACTTCTCTTCAGCATCATCATCCTTATTTTTGTCCGGATGATATTGCATTGCAAGCTTCCTATAAGCTTTTTTGATCTCGGATTCTGTGGCATCTTTGGATAAGCCTAATATTTCGTAATAATCGCGTGTTGTGGACATGGATGATTCCCGTTATGCATATGATGGTTATGAAATTGAAACTAAAAGTAGGTAAGATACCTTTAACATTAAAGTATCTTACCCAGGCGTTGATCCATGTATATTTACTTGTCTTCATCAACTACTTCATAATCTGCATCTACAATAGTCTCCTCGTCGGAGTCTGCAGATGAATCGGATTCTTCTGAAGCAGATGCTGCAGACGCAGCTTCTTCCTGTGCCTTCTGGTACATTGCAGCAGAAACATCATAGACAGCAGTCTGGAGCGCTTCCGTCTTTGCCTTGATATCTTCGAGATCTTCAGTTTCCAGAGCAGTCTTAAGATCACTGACTGCAGCTTCGACCTTGGACTTCTGCTCATCGGTTGCAATATCGTCTGCTTCCTTGAGAGTCTTTTCAGCAGCATTAACAAGTGATTCAGCTTCGTTCTTGATCTCAACCTCTTCCTTGCGTTTCTTGTCCTCTTCAGCATGCAATTCTGCATCTTTTACCATCTGGTCAATTTCCTCATCAGAAAGACCGCCTGGCTTCTGGATGGAAATAGACTGTTCCTTACCGGTTCCCTTGTCCTGTGCATTGACATGCAGGATACCGTTTGCATCAATATCGAATGTTACCTCGATCTGTGGAAGACCTCTTGGCGAAGGTGGAATTCCGTCAAGAGTGAACCTTCCAAGAGTCTTGTTAGCAGATGCTACACCTCTCTCACCCTGAAGTACGTGGATCTCAACAGATGGCTGGTTGTCAGCTGCTGTAGAGAAGACCTGACTCTTCTTGGTTGGAATAGTCGTGTTCCTTTCAATAAGAGGTGTTGATACCCCTCCAAGAGTTTCGATACCAAGGGTCAATGGTGTTACATCAAGCAGAAGTACATCATGAACCTCTCCACCAAGGACACCTGCCTGTACTGCCGCACCAACTGCAACAGCTTCATCAGGATTGATGTTCTTGTATGGGTCCTTTTCTGTTGCCTTCTTCACAGCTTCTGCAACTGAAGGCATCCTTGTAGAACCGCCTACCAGAAGTACCCTGTCAATGTCCTTTGCACTGAGTTTTGCATCCTTCATTGCCTGATTGACAGCCACCATGGTCTTGTCGAGCAGATCGGAAGTCATCTTCTCGAACTGTGCTCTTGTAAGGTCAATGTCAATGTGTTTTGGCTGACCATTGGCATCTGCAGTAATGAACGGAAGGTTGACGTTTGTTGTTGCTACACCTGAAAGCTCGATCTTTGCTTTCTCAGCAGCATCCTTCAAACGCTGTAGTGCTGCCTTGTCCTTGGAAAGGTCAATACCTTCTGCCTTATTGAATTCCTCTACAAGGAAGTCTACGATTCTCTGGTCGAAATCATCCCCACCAAGGTGAGTGTCACCACTGGTTGAAAGAACTTCAAATACTCCACCACCAAGCTCAAGAATGGATACATCAAATGTACCGCCACCAAGATCATAGATGAGAATCTTGTGATCTTCTTCATCCTTATCAAGACCATATGCAAGAGCTGCTGCAGTAGGCTCATTGATAATTCTCATGACCTCAAGACCGGCAATTGTACCTGCATCCTTTGTAGCCTGTCTTTGAGAGTCATTGAAGTACGCAGGAACAGTAATAACTGCCTGTGTGATAGTTTCCCCAAGATAGGACTCTGCATCTTCCTTTAACTTACGTAGAATCATTGCGGAGATTTCCTGAGGAGAGTACCCCTTACCATTGAGAGTTACCTGATAATCAGACTCTCCAATGTGTCTTTTGATAGAGCTAACACTGTTGTCAGCATTGGTGATGAGCTGCCTTTTGGCAACCTGCCCCACCAGTTTCTCGCCCTTTTTAGAAAAACCTACAACTGAAGGTGTAGTCCTTCCTCCCTCAGCATTAGGGATAATAGTAGGTTCTCCTCCTTCGATAACAGCCATACAGGAATTTGTAGTTCCTAAATCAATTCCCAATATCTTTCCCATTTTATTACCTCATTTATGAATGAATTTTAATTGCTATTAATAATTGTGTGTTATTTATATTGAATATATCCTTGTCAGGATAGAAACCTTTTTTCCGTTTCATTTATCCGATTTCTTTGATACTGTAACCATTGCAGGCCTTATCACCTTTGTATGCAAATAGTATCCGGGTTTACAGACATCAACAACAATATTCTCATCATGCTCCGGGTGTTCTACATGCATCATAGCTTCATGTAAATAAGGGTCAAATTCAGTACCTTCACACTCAATTTTTTGAAGGCCTTCCTTCTCAAGTATTCCAGTAAACTGTTTAAAGACCATCTCAACACCTTTAATTATAGATGAGATATCATCGGCCTGCTTTGCAGACTCAAGTGCACGTTCGAAGTTGTCATAAACCTCAAGGAGCTCAATTATAACCTGCTCAACTGCGAACTTACGATATTCTTCTTTTTCACGAGCACTTCTTTTTCGGAAATTATCGAATTCTGCAGTCATGCGCAGAAGTTTATCCCTGAGTTCTGTAACTTCATCCTCAGAAGGATTTCCTGCGACTTTGCCGTCTTCAACTGGTTTCGAATCTAATTCTTCACAATTTTCTGGTCCATCAGCCATTCTTAATTTCTCCGCATGTTCTGTGCGCGGTAATGTGCATTCGAACTAGTGATTGTTTGATGTTCTATAAATAGTTATCGTACAATCGCGTTATTTTAGCAAAACGAAGTCCACAAAAAAGAGAAAAGATAAGCACTCATATAAAAAAATAATTATTTTAAAAAGACCCTTTGAACTTATGCTGCAAAACACGTATCAGGAACATGCTGGCTATCATGCACAAGGCTAGTGCAGAAATGACCTGTTCCAATCCAACAGCAGTGATGCCACCTTCAAGGGCATACTTTATACCACTAAAAAAAGCTGTGGCTGAGAACGTTGCAGTCAAAGATACTATTGAGCCCCCTACAAGAGATCCCATGTAATCTGCACCACGTGATTCAAAATAAACAGAACCCGCTATGAAGATCACCGCAAAAATAAGAAGCATAACAGGCATCGGAACCTGTGTTGAACCACTTTTTGCCATGCTCATCAGCCCAAATGCCACACCGACCATAAAAATTGCCATCGTTGTAGAAACTGCCAGTGCCTGTACAAATGGGTTTTCAGTATTTACATCCATTTTCATCCCAGTCCTCTATCGGTAATCATAGTATATATCCATTGTTAATATATAGTTACATACTATAAATATAAAAAGCAGTATGTGATTACTCGGAATTAAAAGAGGAAAAACTTTTTCGTGATATTACAAGTCCAATATTGGATGTGATCTTGAAAGATAGTGATCAAACAATTCTTTGCCCCAGTGCAATGCAAGTTCATTGCAGAATACAAGGTCCTTGCGATCATAATTGCCGTTCTGGTCAAAAAGGCACATCATCAGATACTTTTCCGTAAGAAAAAGTGAGGCAAGTTTCATATCATCAGGATAGACGAATAATTTTGCGTTCCCATTATTCAAGAACATTTTGAACTCAGCTTCGTAATCTACTTTAAGTTTTTTCAATGCAGATTCAGTCATGATAATAGAAACATCGACATCGTTCTTCACCAAATCCAAAAGAAATGAAGGATAAGCAGGGTGTAAAAAAGCTGTAGCCCCCATAATAAATTTAGACTCAAGCGCTTTTTCAATTAAATCAGTATTAAGTTCAAACATGTCATTTAGATCAGGCTCCATTATCTCGCAGTGTACCAGTTCCCGTATTCTATTAAGAAGGTGAGGAGGAATTGAACTGAGTTCATGCTTTGTCCAATAATCAAAATTACCCTCAAGCAGTTTTAAAGTTCCTACAAGCGGCACCATATCCTCTACTATAATCTCACCTATTTCTGAAAGCCGGCACACACCTTTTTCTTTTACCACTAGCCTTTTCTCAGACAATATCTTTATCTGAGGCAGTAATGCATGCCTTGTGACGCCAAGAACCTCAAGTATCTCATCCATCTCCCGAGGACCATCTCTGAGAAATAACATAAGGTTCTTCCTTTTTTCTGACATGAATATTGTATCAAGCAGTGAACGTCTTATACAACGACCCCCATTCCAATGTTCGAGTTTGAAACTATTGCATGTGGCTTGCCTTAGATCATGGACTGAAACTTATGAAGGCCTTTTACCCAGCAACCCCTTAATTGTAGTTATGTAACCTAGCAACATAAGCATTTCCATGGGCACACGATAATGAATCAAAACCACGGAAAACATAAAAAGAAAATATACCAGCTGATCTTTTAGAATTTTTCATTAATAAATGAAAAGAAATCCCTGAAATTAATCATTTATTTAATCTATTTCAAAATAAATCAGAGCTGGTCATACTACCACATTGCGAACAATAATATATGTAGTTAGAACCTAGTTTTTGTTTTTTCAATGCGTTCCCGCAAAATGTGCAGGAAATTTTTACATCGGTTTCCATTTTTAAATTATTCACACTAACACATCACTAAAAAATCTATTCTTGCAGTGTTTTTCTTTGTCCAGTACCCACATACCTTACAAAACTGTACGTCTTTTCCATCATCCTGAAATGCATTATTGCACTCCGGACATTTCTTCAATAACCCCATTTTTAGTACCCCTTAAGTTAAGCCATAGAGATATTTTACCTATATAGTATAGAAAGAGGCAGATGTGAAACCACACTCTGCCTCTTTTGAGTGTACCACCGAAAAGATGTACACATATTCCATGAAAACGTTATCTTCGCTTAGAAAGATAGCATTTTCGAAGACCCCACTCTTTATTTGAGAAACTCCCATTTCCCAACCCGCAAATATATCCGACTGAGATTGAACTTACTCAATCTACATATAACAATTAACATTTTTGATATATAACATAAATCCGGTAAAATTTACTACGCAGTATCAAATTATAATGCCATTATAATTTCAGAAAGCATTATTTAGAAATATTGAAAAAAGCGATCTAAAAACCTCTATGATTTAGAGGTAGAGTTCAACACCTATATAAGACGTTTCACTGTAAAGAAATTATCATCATTGATAAATACACACCCTTCTAAGATCAGGCATATAATAGCAAAGGATATATCGAATAGTGCAGTTGCAACCAACATGAAAATACTGCTTGCAGAATATGCAATGGGAATCGGACTTAAAGGCACGCTGTTGCTGGAAGGCAAAGCCATGTTGAGCACTCTTGCCGACAGTTTTCATCGCCTTGGGCATGAAGTTACCTACCTCACTGCAGAAAGCAAGCTTAAAAACGGAACTGCAATTATATCTAATGAAGAAAACTTTGAAAACGTACTTGAAAATGCTGCAAAGAATAATGATGCAGGTCTTGTAATTGGACCAGATGAACTTCTGGGAGACCTGACAGATATTCTAGAAAAGAACACTATTAACCTCGGGTGCCCGGCAGAGTTTGTGCGACTATGTGCTGATAAACTTATGTGTACACAGACCCTTGACTCGAATTTCATAGCTACACCCAGAATAGTAAGTAAAGGATTCAAAGGGAAGTATGTCATGAAACCAAGGTTTGGATGCGCATCCGAGGGGGTCAGAATGACCTTTCCGGAAAAAATGGATACTGAGGAAGAGGAATATATCGCAACCGAATACATTGAAGGTGAACACCTTAGTGTGAGTATGATCTGCGGACAGCGAGCACTTCCACTGAGCCTGAACAAACAGCTTATCGACATCAAAAAAGAAAATGATGATACTATCTTTGATTACAAAGGCAATCAGGTACCATACAAGACAGACTACGAAGAGGAAGTGTTTCTGGTCGCAAAAAAAACTGTTGAAGCACTTGGGTGTAGTGGGTACATAGGAATTGATATTGTCTATGGGGACAGACCCTATGTTATTGATGTTAATCCCAGACCTACAACTGCAATATTCGGACTTGTTCAGACCCTAAAAGGCGAAATTGCAGAACTTATGCTGATGAATGTATTTGGTAAACTTCCCGATTCAGTAATTCTTGAAGGGGAATGCTCTTTCACAAAAGATGATATTGAGGACATCATATGAAAATAATCGGAATTGATATTGGTGGTGCTAATACTAAGATAGCATCCGCTGACGGAGAGATAATTGAACTGCATTATATACCGTTGTGGAAGGACACAACATTGCCCACATCTCTGAGAGACATTGCAGAGGAATTGAAACCTGATAAGGTCAGTGTGGTCATGACCGGCGAACTTGCGGATTGTTTTGAAGATAAAGATAAGGGTATCGATTTTATCATGCGTTCTGTTAATGATGCTTTTGATTGTGAAGTTAAATACATTGATAGTAGTGGACATTTCCATGAAAGTTCAGGAAACCTGCGAGACCTCGCTGCAGCAAACTGGGCAGCATCTTCCAGACTGATTGGCTCGGAGATAGGAGATTGTATCTTTGTAGACGTAGGAAGCACGACCAGTGATATTATTCCTATCAAAAATGGAAAACATGTGGCAGGCCTAACTGACTTCTCAAGGCTTGTTCGCAGTGAATTGTTCTATGCAGGAACACTCAGGACCAACCTTGCATACCTGCTTGAAAAAGTAAACGTTGCGGATGGAGACTGCCATATCGCATCAGAATTATTCTCAACTACTGCAGATGCGTACTTACTACTAGAAAATATCACAGAAGAACTGTATACTTGCGAGACTGCCGATGGCGCAGGCAAGAGTAAAACAGATGCTATGAGAAGACTGGCACGTGTTGTATGCGCAGACCTTACAGAGATCTCAGCAGATGAAATATACCATATCGCCCAGCAGGTCAAGGAAAGACAGGTAAGCCTTTTGAGCCAGGCTATATCAGTTGTTGCTGAAAGGAATGGTCTTGACAGGATAGTATCTGCCGGACTTGGAGAATTTCTCATAAAAGAGGCGGCAGAAATACTTGGTTTTGAATGTATTTCTGTGGCCAGTAAATGGGGAGCGGATGTTTCAAAAGTATTCCCTGCATATGCTGCAGCGAAGATTATTGAAGATGAAGCTAATGCTTCAGGAAAAGAATAAGTCCGATTGAAATATACATATCTAAAGAGAGAAATTAAGATATTGGGGGTTCAATTGCTATGAAGATCGTCGTGAAACTTGGAGGAAGTATTATGAAGTATTCACATTCTATCGTTGACTCTCTGAAGCATCTGGAAAGAAGCAACGGAAACGATCACTCGATACTCATAGTTCCCGGTGGTGGGGTTTTTGCAGATTCTATCAGAACTATCAGTGAAAAATACGAAATCGGAGATGATGCAGCTCACTGGATGGCCATTCTTTCAATGGAACAATACGCCCACTATATTGTAGATAAGACAGGAGTCAACTCTGTTGAAAATATAGAGGAGGTTCCAAGTGGAGTTTCTGTGTTGTTACCGTACAAAATGCTCAGGGAAAGCGATAAGTTACCACATTCATGGAATGTTACATCAGATACCATAGGAGCATGGATTGCCCGGGAAACTGGATCGCGTTTTATTAAAGTGACTGATGTTGATGGAGTTATTGCCGATGATATTATTCAGAAGTGGATGACTGCCAGAGAGCTTTCAAGGATGGGAATTACATGTATTGACAGCTCACTGCCTGTATTTTTGATGGAAAACATGATGGATTGTGTCGTTGTCAACGGAATGTACCCTGAAAGAGTCATTGACGCTGTTATCGGAAAGAATGTAATCGGGACTCACATCAAGGGGAATATTTAAATTATATACTGCGTATGTACTGAAATCACTGACATGCTGATTTTTCAGTATTTATATTAATCACATATTATTCATAGTAAGGAGATTCTAAATGGCAAATAAAGTCGATAATTGTACCACATGCAACACGAGACTTGTGGAAACCGGCTATGTACGCTTCCCATGTCCTGTTTGTGGCAACGAGCTTGGAAGATGTATAAGCTGCAGGCAGCAGAGCAACCCATACAAATGTCCGAAATGCGGATTTTCAGGAGCATGAGGTGAATTAAATGGGAGAAGTTGCAGCAACTATTAAGATAATGCCTGTGGATGTCGATACAAACCTCGAAGAGCTTAAAGACAACCTCATCGCATCACTTCCAGAGGGCGCAGAATACGGTACTCACAAGGAAGAACCTATCGCATTCGGACTTAAGGCCATCATCATGGTCGTCATCGTAGGTGACCTCGAAGGCGGTACCGAATTAGTAGAACAGGCTTTTGCAGCAGTTGAAGGTGTTGAGAGCGTAACAGTGACAGAAGTCGGAAGACCTGTCTAAAACCTCTCATTTACTTTTTCTTTTTTTTATTAATTTCCAAACATTATAACTTTTTAGGGCTTGTAGATCAGGGGAAGATCGTTACGTTCGCAACGTAAAGGCCGCGGGTTCAAATCCCGCCGAGTCCACTTAGACAATGTCATGCTGTGTTTAGCTTAGGGCATAAATCGGAAATTAAACTAAAGCACAAGTGAGAAAAATCATTCTATTAAAAAAAAGAAAAAGGAATGAGTAACTAAATTCACTCTTTCCTTCTCACGAAAACAAGTGCAATTCCCATAATAGCCAGCATCGGAAGTGCAATTGTTGGGAACTCCGGAATCTGTTCAACCGGTACCTCGTCATCAGGAGTATCGTCTTCAGGAACATCATCCTCAAAATAACCTGCTTCCGTCAGCGGCAACATATCACCATTGTGAGGTAGTCGTGTGTTACCAAGCCCGTCATTGTCGGTGTCTACTCCTTCATAATCTGACCAATAGTTACCACCGATATATGGACCACCTATGATGTTGGTTCCCTCTGTCTTTGTTGTGTTCCAGATGATAACACCAGTTTGATCATCCTGATTGACATCGTTATCAAAGTAATTATCATAGACAATGACTTCCTCCAAATCATCAGTACGTCCCATCGTGATACCAATTCCGTTGTCAGATATAATGTTCCCTGTAATTTGTGCAGAAGAATCATCAACGTACACACCATAAACGTTCCCTAAGATCAAGTTACCTCTTATATCACCGGAAGAACCATAGAGCCCAATTGAATCTAAATTGTTCTGAAAAGTGTTATTTTCAATTGTGTTAGCATTGCAACCACCTAAGCGTATCACAAGATTATTATCTGCAAACTCATTGTCTGCTATTAATCCTTCGTTACCGTGTTCTACAAAGATGCATTCAAAATTCTGGTAAAAACTGTTGTTAACAACAGAAAATTCAACCGGATTATCACTAGGCCTTATATCAGAAGCTATTGGAACAGCGTATTTTGTACCAACGAATGCCTGTATATTATCATAAAAGGAATTATTGATCAGTTTTGCATCTGTGCCAGTAGTTGCTGCGACGGCCAGTCCGAATCCTGAAACTACACTATTGGTCAAAGTAACACTTGCACCATCACCAAAGAGAGAGATAGCTCTGCGGTCATCATCAATTGAACCCAGAAGTGGGTAATCATCATATTCTTTGATCGAAACGTTGGAGATGGTGACATTGCCCTGAACAATTGAGAAAATATGATCATCTATCATTGCAGTTACATCACCTAGAGTACTTGATAAACCCATTATCGAAACATCATCTGGATTGCCTGATTTGCCCTTTATCGAAAGATTATGGCTAATAACAACGTTTTCCTTATAGTCGCCTGGATACACAAGAATTATGTCATCTCCAACAGAATTATTCACTGCATCAGAAATAGTAAGATAATCCTGTCCGCCACTGCCGTCAACGGTCAGTGTTACTGCTGCAGCCATTCCTGAAAAGAGGATAGTCACAGCCAATAATATCGTTATTATGTTTTTGTATTTCATTCATACCACCAAAATAAATGCTATTCGATTACATTATTAATTATTCGTACTTAAATCTGATTTTTTATGAGCACTTATATAGAACAAAAAAATAGATGCAAGCTGAAAATTGAAAAGAATAATGATTAGCCTTTCTTTCAAAATCCATACAATCCATCCTGAAGCAAATAAGCATAGCTATTTATATTTGTGAATCTTAATTTTGAATTGACAGTTAACTTACAGGCGGGTTAAGAAAGAGTAAATTCCATTTGGCCATTTCTTTTAGGTTAATTGCTAAAATAAAGAATGCGTCGTATAGATACGGGAAAAGGTTCCCTTCTCAATAGAAACTGCTACATTGTCACAATCAAAGACATAACAAGAGAAATAATACAATCGCTTGTATCCTATGATTAGTGGGTTTGTTCCGGCTGCAAAATTGTAGACTTGGTAAGAATCAAATAGAACGAATCATGCGAAATATCTTAACTCGAAGTTAACAGGTCAAATAAACAACAAAGGAAATCAAATAAATGAGAGACAATAGAAGCGGTGGATTCAGAGGCGGAAACGACAGGAATCAGGGCGGATTCAGAGGCGGAAACGGCGGAGGAAACTTCAGATCCAGCGGTCCAAGAGAGATGCACAAGGCAATCTGTGCAGACTGCAAACAGGAAACCGAAGTACCTTTTAAGCCAACCGAAGGCAGACCTGTGTACTGCAGGGAATGCTTCCAGAACCACAGACCACCAAAGAGATATTAGACGCATTTGATCTGATATTCAATTTACATTTCAACTCAAGGTAGAGTATTCGTATACTTTGCCAATACCCTTTTTTAAATTCATATTCCGTTGCACCACATCCCCCCGTTGATCTGTTTATTTCATAATATCCATACAAACACCTATATACCGGACATTTACATCTTTTATTACAGAAGTGTGGGTGATAGCTATGAAATCAGTAACTGGGGGTTTTATTGCTCTTTTATTAGCTGTTTTATCAGGAACAGTTGTAACTGCAGCATTGACAGAAGATTGTGAAATTTGCCATCTGGAAGAATATGATGCATGGAATGGATCCCGTCACTACGCCGAACCAGTGTTAAGTAGTGAAAATCCAGATGCAGAATCATGCTTACCCTGCCACAGAGCCAGTACAGCACGCCTATACATCAAATAGTATGGAGAAGTGGTGTGGGAATCACCTGAATGCGAAATGTGTCACCAGCCTCCTGTGGAGGGTTTTGACGCACATACCATAAACCCTTCTGAAACAATACCACAGTCAAACATATCTGCAGAACTTTGTGGAGACTGCCATACAGGACAACATGAAGAAGTCTACAAAGAGTGGAACGAATACGATAGCATTGAGTTCGATCCGGAAACGATGGCGAGTCATTCGGAGCCATCTGATATTGAAGACAAAATAGTGCTTAACCGGAGCACCTGTGTATCCTGCAAGAGCACTGAAGGTGCCATGATGAACATTGGAAATGTTGACCCATATGGCAGAAGCCAGGCCAGTATGCCGGATACAGAGGACATAACTGAATGGAGGATTACCTGCATTGTATGCCATAATCCACATAGCACCAAGATAAGAACCACACCAACACAACTATGTGCAAGCTGCCATAATTCCGCCGGTGCTGAACCGGACGGGAACACAACCATTGTAAGGTACACACAGTGGGAAATGTACAACGGGTCAATATACACCAACGGGGTGCATGCAGTCAACCTTGGCTGTATTGATTGTCACATGGCAATGATGACAAAAGAAGATGAAATAACAAATACAGGACACTCATTCAATTTCGAACCGACATTACTTTCTGATCCCAATTCTGGCAACATATGCAAAAAATGCCATGTTATGTCCCATGACGATGTCCCGGTGGACAACGAGTGCGATGACTGCCATGATGTATCCCTTTCAAACATTTTAGATTTAAATCAGGAAACGATTAAAAATAAACTCAAAGAACTGGAAGTCCTTGAAGAAAATGCAAGCATGGCCCTTACAATGATAAGCAACAATGCAAGTTATGATGCACAACTTGAAAACTACAACAATGCACTGTTCTACATAAGCGAAGTGGAATCTGACGGCAGCTTTGGAATTCATAATATGAAACGTGCCACAGATAACCTTGATATGGCAGAAACTTTGTTAGGCTCTGTTATAGAAGAAGGAACAGGAATTAGTAGTAAGGACGAAACATCAACACCAGGATTTGGAATACTTGCATCAGTTTCACTGATAACAATGGCTGCATTTGCTTTGTATAGGAAAAGAAAAAGACGCAAAGAGCACTGACCAGTGTTTTTTACTATTTTTATGTTCAACGTCCATAGATATGACTCATTTACACCATCTCCATCGAACAATCCAGTGTTGAGCAGATACTGTTCACATCCTCCATGATTTTGAAGAACTTATCTTCTACCGTGCAATCTTCCAGGAATGTCATCCAGTCACAACTTATTTTATATTAAGGCAACCTCTGTTAATATGAAATTATTTATAGTAATAATTGAAGTTGTGGTCTTATCATGGAATTAACTTTGTTCACGGATATCGGGATAATTTTCGGACTCTCTATAATCATATTGCTATTGTTCAACAGGATGAAACTGCCCTCAGTATTGGGATTCCTTGTAACTGGTATGCTGGCAGGCCCACACTGGCTAGGAATAATCAGCAGTGTACATGAAGTAGAAGCACTTGCAGAGATAGGTATTATTCTTCTTCTCTTTACTATCGGCGTAGAAATGTCTATCAAGGAACTCTGGGATATAAAAAGGTCAGTACTGCTTGGCGGAACCCTGCAGGTAACAACAACGATCCTGGTAGTTTACTATATTTGTATCTTTTTTGGTCTAAGCTCAGGAACAGCACTATTCATTGGTTTTCTCATATCATTGAGCAGTACGGCTATCGTTCTCAAGCTACTTCAGGAAAAAGCAGAGATTGACACGCCACACGGAAAAACATCACTTGGAATACTGATATTTCAGGACGTGATCATCGTCCCGATGATACTTATAACACCAATCATAGCAGGTGCATCTACAGAATCCATTGACACATTGCCCTTATTCCTGCTCAAAGCCATTGGGACAATAGCACTGGTCATTGCAAGTGCAAGATGGATAATTCCGGCCCTGCTGTTCCACATAGTAAAAACAAGGAACAGGGAATTGTTCCTTTTGAGCATCGTATTTATTTGTCTGGCTACCGCCTGGCTCACTTCCAGTATAGGACTATCACTTGCCCTTGGAGCTTTCATGGCAGGTCTTATAATTTCAGAATCAGAGTACAGCCATCAGGCCATGGGCAACATAATGCCATTTAGGGACATCTTCATGAGTTTTTTCTTTGTTTCCATCGGCATGCTATTGGAAATCAGTTTCTTTACAAGTAATTTAGTTTATCTGCTTGTTCTGGCACTTGCTGTGGTAATTATAAAATCTGCCACCGCTGGTTTTGCAACATTAATCCTGGGATACCCACTGCGTACAATAATCATCACAGGGCTGACACTTGCACAGGTAGGAGAGTTCTCATTCGTACTCTCAACTGTCGGTCTTGAATATTCCCTTCTTGACCAGAATATGTACCAGCAATTCCTGGCAGTTTCCATCATCACAATGGCACTAACTCCCTTCATAACAGCATCTTCAAATGGAATTTCAGACAAGGTAATCAAGACAGTCCCATTCCAGAAACTCATCAATGGATTCTACGCAAGTAGACTCACTGCAAAGAATGAAGATGAAAAAATAAAGGACCATCTGATCATAATTGGATATGGATTCAACGGTAAGACCTTATCACATGCAGCAAGGAATGCAGGAATATCCTATGTGATAATAGATACAAACCCTGAAACGGTACGTCAGGAAAAGAAAAAAGGTGAAAATATACACTATGGTGACGCAAGCCATGAGGCGGTGCTTAATTCTACAAACATTGATTCTGCAAGAATACTGATAATAGGTATATCGGATCTTGTCGCCACAAGAAAGATAATTGATACGGCAAAAAGGCTGAATCCAGATATATACATCATCGCCAGAACCCGTTACATAAGTGAAATGAAAATACTCAACGATCTTGGTGCAGATGAAGTAATACCAGAGGAATACGAAACATCTGTTGAGATATTTGTTCGCCTGCTAAAGAAGTACCTTGTTCCTGAGGACGACATAGATAAATTTACCAGAGAAATACGGGCAAATGGATACTGCATGTTGAGAAAATCTTATTCAGAGGAACAGGAAAGGAGCTTTAACTTAAAAGATGAGCTTCCAGGTATGGAAGTAAGTACCTTTAAAATTGGAGAAAGCTGCGCTGTTGACGGAAGAACACTCAAAGAACTCAATCTAAGAACAAAGCATAAGGCAACTGTTCTTGCCATACATAGAGATGATGAAACCATCACAAATCCGGATGGTGATATCCCCATATATTCAGGTGATAGTTGCATCGTCTTTGGAAAACCAGAGAACCTACACGGAATAAGGGAACTATTCAAAGGGTCATCAGATGACACGTAAATTAACTAACTTTACCCCATAGTAAAAAAACTGCAATATTATGACAAAACATTGTTCATATCATATATCATGGAAAGAGTATGAGACATGGGAACATTCATATTACTATAAAGTATTTTTTTCAATCGGATACACAATTGGTATTGTGAACGTGAATATACTTCCCTTCCCCACTTCACTTTCAACATGTACTTCCCCAGAGTGCATCTCAACATAATGTTTAACAATTGCAAGTCCTAATCCAGTTCCGCCATGAACACGATTTGCAGATGAATTAACTTGTTTAAATGGATTGAATATCACTTTTTGTTCTTCCAAAGGAATGCCGATACCAGTATCTGATACTGAAATCTGAATAGTATCGTCCATTTTTGTTACATCAATCAAAACTTTGCCGCCTTCATGTGTAAATTTGATTGCATTACTAAGAAGGTTTAACATAACTTGTTTGATTTTTATTTCATCACCATATATTTCCAGAGATTCCACTTCTATATTAGTTTCAAAATTAATAAATTTCTTTTTGATCATGGGTCCCATTAGCGACCCAACTTCGTCTATTATTTGTTGAATATTTATTATTTCAGGTTCATATTCAATGATCCCAGATTCAATTTTAGACATATCGAGTATATCAGTTATAACTTCCAGCAGATGGTTCCCACTTCTTTGTATATTAGATACATAATTAATTTGCATTTCATTCAAATCACCTGATATCTTATCAATCAAAACTTGAGAAAAACCAATGACCGAATTCAGTGGCGTACGTAACTCATGGCTCATATTTGCTAAAAATTCAGATTTGGTGCGACTTGATTCTTCAGCAAGAAGTTTAGCCTTGACAAGAGCCATTTCATTCTCTTTACGTCCACTGATGTCTGTCAGGAACAATGTGAGACCAATAACATTTCCTTCGCCATCCTCAAGAGGACTATAGACATTCTCATACCATCTTCTTTCGATGTCAACATTTCCATATTCTTCAACAATAGTAAAAGCTTCACCAGCGAGTGCCCTGTCGAAATTCACTTTTGCTTTCCCCCTATCATCAGGATCCATGATGTAACTGAGCATGCTAGCACCAACCTCGATCCTGGCATCCCATATACGCTCCATTGTTACCTGATGATTTTTGTTGAAGGCAATGTATTTGTATTCCCTGTCAATAGCAAATATGATAACATCTTTCGGGCTTTCAATCACATCCTGCATGAGATTGTACGCCTGTCGATACTTCAATTCTGTTTGTTTCAGTGCTTCTTTTGCTTTTTTACGTGATAGTTGATTTTTCAGAAGATTTCCTAGTAATACAGTTCCAATCGGATAAATTAACATTACTGGAAAACTGATATATTTCAGAACTTCGAAGGCATTCGATAAAGGAAGTAACAAAATACACATGAGCATGACAATGTGGACAAGAATACCTAATATATATAAATCAAATATGCCAAACTTTTTTTGAAATATTTCATGGAAACGCCTCCAAAGTAACCCCATTGTCATAGAACTTAATGTTGTGGCAATACCAACAATTGTTCCAACACCGCCCTCATAGATACGGTAAAAAATGATGATTAATGCTCCAACAAATGCGGGAACAAAACCAAAGAAAAGCCCGACTATGCTTAGCAGAATAGTACGTGTATCGAAGAATAATCCGGGGGAAAGTTCCCATGGATTCAGCATCAAGGCAATACCTATGAGACCAATAGTAATCCCCGCAGCCACACTTTTTGACAGTGTGTTAGTATCCATATTGAAGAAAAGAACTTCGTACAGAACACCTATAGCAAGAAGTAAAGCTGCATTATTTACCAGAGCTATAAGTATTTCAGTAACCATACAACACCTTTCTATTAAAATAAACCAATGTATTCAATGAACCTCTTTTCTTAATTTAAATTGAGCATTGCTCACAACAAAGATTAACTTTTGATTTCCTTTGATTATCAACTACACTTTAAGCATGAATACTTCAAATCAAAACTATGTTTTATTTTTATTTGACCCTTTATATTATGAGCATAATATATAATAGTTATTACATATAATGGTAGACTATGCTCCATCAAAATATTTGAAATAAAATTTCTTATTATTTGAATTTATTGTAAATTGAATTAAGATAGGTCACTTGTCTTTGAACCATTAAAAAACACATTAGTATGTGAAATTAACATCAGTTTATTTTATATGTCAAAAATATGAACATTAAGTAGGTCGTGGGGACCCACCATAAAATCAAATGGTGAGCTAATAACTCATCTTCAAAAATGGAGGCTATTTCATGAGGTGGAAACTATCAAGAAGAACACATCAACGCTTTAGGCATCTAAGAGTGTGGAGTACAACAGATCGTTCAGATGAATCCTGCAAATCAACGGCTTCTGAAATTATATCTGAAAAAAAGTTCCATTATACAAAGACTTTGGAATCATCATCTATTAATAACCTTGATGGAGCCACAAAAACAAAAGTAAGAAATATGGCACAATTACCAATTCAGTGAATATAGCTCATATGAAAGGTGAAATAGTCACCTTTCACTAATTTTTAATGCCACGACGAAAAAGAATAAATTACCAGAACATGTTAAACTTATTCATGTTCAGCAAGCACAATGAGTCCGATTACAAAGAAGTACTTCCCGGAATAAAAATGAAAACAACTGTTCACGGAGAAAAAACACTCATGACAGAATTCATTTTACAGAAGGGAAGTATACTCCCGGCACATGTGCATATCCATGAACAGACAGGATATATGATCACAGGAAAGATGTTGCTTACCATCGGAGGTAAAACACATGAGGTGGTGCCCGGAGATTCCTGGAACATACCATCAAATGTATCACATTGTGCTGAGATACTTGAAGATTCCATGGCTGTGGAAGTTTTTTCACCGCGAAGGGATGAGTATCTGGAATAACTACGATATTTACCACTTCCTCTTTATTTTCAGATATAGATTGGCTCTTTCAAATTAAGCCATTCATACTCTTTTCTGAAATTGTGCGCAAATATTATTAAATTATTTTTGCTGAATTTGTAGATAAGTTTTTATAAAACATAGTAGCACATAGGAATCCGTATGCATAATAAATATGCATGAAATGATTTGAAAAGACCATTTTGAATTGAGAGGTGAAAAAATGAAAGACACATGGGAAAAGGTATTCGAGTATGCATCATCCCCACTTCATGGAACGATGTCCAGAAAACTCAGAGAAGGAGTGAATATTCAGGTAAACGAAGGAAAAATTTACGCTAAAGCAGTTATTTTCCTTGGGGAACAGTTCGTACGTATCACAGAAGAAGAGACCGGTCAGAAGATCAATACCTACTTTGACTGGGACAAAATTGAATCTGTGAGGACATACAGCAAAGGAGAATAAAGCTCCTTTACAACATAATCCTGAATAGTGGATAATGATAAGTTATCCATTTATTTTTTGAGTGAAAATAATCAGTACAAATATTCAATTCTAACCAGAAATAATTTTATCCTTCAATTGTTCATAGCAGCGCACCATTAACTGCGGGCCTGCTTTCATTTCAATTAAATTGAAATCAAAGAGCCTTGCAAATTCATTTACCATGGAATCGAACTGTTTTTCATAATGAAGACCCGTGTCCATTTTAGCAACATTCTTGTATCCTGCATAATCAAAAACAAACTTTGAAAGTTTGGTATCACCAGAATCTGGAGTCATACCTGCCGAAACAAGCATCTCACGCCAGTGGGCTGCCCACATTGGAGTCATGAAGAAAGTACCAACACCATGAAAACTTGTCAATTTCTCAAGATATGCAGCCCTGCCGCCCAGTACCGCACCAATGCAATCGTCTATAACATCCCCATTGTCCTCTTTGAGTATGCGAACAGGACATGGAAGATTAGCAAGTTCTTCATCGACTTTACCCAGAACATTACCACAGAGACCGTAGAACAGGAGAATACCATCTGAGTACTCTGACATTTCACGAGTTTTGTCGTAAACGACCTTTTTGAGATTCTCAGGCTTGGCATGTAAAGCCATCTCCAGTATTTCGACAATTATGGTATAATCATCATCTTTCAGATGTACTGATAAACTGTCTTCTGAAACAAGAGTATATCCACAACCGGCATTGTCCAGTTTACCCGTGAGTCCTGCACAATCATCGTTATCAACGACCAACAAACTGTTAATTGAATTATCTTTTTCAATTATATGGACAATCTCATCTTCAAACATTCTACAGGCAATGAAAGTCAGTACTGGCATGAAATATCATCTCCTTGAAAAGTTAAGAAAATGTGAATTCGGATAGTATTATAATCTGGCGCTACGTACAGCAGGATGGATATAAACACAGCTGATAACAATAATTATTCAAACGGGAAAATCGGGAGAAAAAATGAGCTACCTGTACCTGGCATTTGCCATAATATTTGAGATATGTGGAACGACATGCATGAAACTATCCGAAGGATTTACAAAACCACTGCCATCTGCATTAATATTTGTTTTCTACGGCATCAGTTTCATAGCATTCACTATTGCATTGAAAAAGATAGATGTGAGTGTTGCCTATGCTATCTGGGCAGGGCTTGGAGTGGCCATGATCTCATTGATAGGGCACTTTGGATTCAACGAACCCCTGCCACCCATAAGGATAGCATTCCTGACACTGATAGGTATTGGAGTGATAGGACTTCATCTGAGCAGCAGCGTGAATTAACCTGCATACCAGTTCCATACCACGCAAAATAGAAGCATGCTCATGCACCCCTGAGCATATCTTTTTTGAACAGACCATATTCATCAAAACCCCTTTGAATTAGAACAAGTATACCCAGAAGTACGTTCACCATGGTTGTCACATAAATTGCAAGCATAATGGCTATCTGGTATTCTATTGCAACCAATGGACTTGCACCGGCAAGTATCTGTCCGGTCATCATTCCGGGAAGAAAAACGATGCCTATTGTAGCCATATTTGCTATCGTGGGTTTCAGCGCAACCCTGAGACTCTTACGAAGATATGGAATAAGCGCCTCTGTCTTTTCAGCACCCATAGACAAACGGAACAGATAACGGTTTTCATTTCTCTGGATTTCAGTACAGAAGTTCTCCATTCCAATAACATTTGCTTTCAGGGAATTACCCAGAACCATACCTGCTATGGGAATGAAATACCTTGCATCAAAAAGATCATTCAGGTCTACTATGAACTTGTTGAAATAGAGCAGCATTGAATAATTTGTCACCGCCATGAAAATCATGAGCATTGGAAACAAATACCTGGTTTTTAATTCCGCATTCCTCAATACGGAATGCGATGCCACAAAGACCATGACAAAAACCCATAATACGTTTAAAAAAACATTATTAAGGTCAAAAACAAAAGTAAGAAAAACACCTACAAAAACCAGTTGAAGGACCATTCTTATAGCACTTTCAACTGTGGATGATATTAACTTCAAGCCAAGATAATAGCTGATAAGAACCGGAATTATAAGCAACAGGAATGAGAAAAACATACCTGAGAGACTGATATCATACGTTTCCATTTAATCAACCGATCCTGAAAGATCAATGACTCTGCTTGCCTTATTTTCCCACTCTCTGTCATGAGAAATAGAAAGTACGGTCCACTGTGGATTACAAAAGAATGTATTCACAACCTTCTGTTTCAAGGCAGCATCGAGTTCTGCTGTGACCTCATCAAGCAGGAATATACCCTTCCCTGACAACAAAGCCAAAATCAGGGTAACCCGTTGCTTTTCCCCTCCTGAGAGATCCATATAATCCTTGTTTAGAATACCAAGAGACAACGAGAAATCAGACAGCATGCCTTCAAGTCGATTCGGGTCAAAAATATCTTTGTTCGTCTTGTAAGAAAAAACCTCATCTATCAGGTCACCTACTTTCCCTTCTGCAATATCAGTATCCTGAGATACATATGCTATTCTTTTCCTGATATCCCAGACCGATTCGGAATCTACAGTAACTCCATCAAAGGATATTACACCGGAATTTTGTATGCCAAATCCCATTATCAACCTGAAAAGAGTGGATTTCCCAATTCCTGATCTCCCTTTTATAAGAATCTTTTCACCTTTGACAACTGATAGATTGAAATTGGATAGTATGGGATTTCCATCAAATCTGATAGACAGATTTTGAATATTCAATATTTCCATGGTACCTTTTCATCCAGTTATAAGAAGCGATTACAAGTTCTTTTAAACATTATATTTGTAGTAAGGATATTCTGTATTATTGTATAAAGGCTTTAAGTAAGAACTTACATAGCATATGTCATGAGCAAGAACTCACTTAAGGAAGGACAAAAAGCTCCTGATTTTTGTCTCCCTGACCAGAATGAGAATGAAGTATGCCTGAAGAATTTTTCAGGTAAATGGATCGTTCTTTACTTCTACCCGAAGGATAACACTTCAGGATGCACAAAGGAAGCCCAGGATTTTACAGCCTTGCAGGAGGATTTTGGTACTGAGAATGCAGTGATACTTGGAGCCAGCAAGGACAGCGTTAAATCACATATCAACTTCGTTGAAAAGAAAGAAATTGGTATCACCCTTCTTTCAGATGAAGAAAAAACCGTTCACCAGAAGTACGATGTATGGAGAACAAAGAAAAACTATGGAAAAGAATATCAGGGAACTGTCAGATCAACTTTTTTAATTGATACAGAAGGCAATATTGCAAAAATATGGGACAATGTAAGGACAAATGAGCATGCACAAAAAGTGCTTGATGTGCTAAGAGAGATAAAAGAGAATTAAAGATTTCTTCTTTTCTATTTTTGTGTGCCTGTGGTTTTTGCATAGGGTACACTATTGGGTTTTGTTGTTGATATTTAAAAAAGAAAAATAACCCCCGATTTGATGGGGGTTCTCTTTGCATTTACAAAGTCAAATTTAGGAAGCATGAGTGATAGCAACAGTAGCTGCTTCACTAACAACCTCACCAGCAGATTGTGCAGTCACACTTAAAGTGTTAACACTGTCTGCTATTAAAGTGACTTCAATACTATAATCACCGGAACCATCAGCAGTTCCAGTTGCTTCTGCAGATCCACCAGTAATGGAGATAGCAGAATCAGCAGCAGCGGTTCCAACTATATTAATAGTTGCTGTGGAAACAGTTTGTGCTCCAGTTGTAATAGTTGGTGTTGCAGTCTGAGTCTGATGAGTGATAGCAACAGTAGCCGCTTCACTAACAACCTCACCAGCAGATTGTGCAGTCACACTTAAAGTGTTAACACTGTCTGTTGTTAAAGTGACTTCAATACTATAATCACCGGAACCATCAGCAGTTCCAGTTGCTTCTGCAGATCCACCAGTAATGGAGATAGCAGAATCAGCAGCAGCGGTTCCAACTACATTAATAGTTGCTGTGGAAACAGTTTGTGCTCCAGTTGTAATAGTTGGTGTTGCAGTCTGAGTCTGATGAGTGATAGCAACAGTAGCTGCTTCACTAACAACCTCACCAGCAGATTGTGCAGTCACACTTAAAGTGTTAACACTGTCTGCTGTTAAAGTGACTTCAATACTATAATCACCGGAACCATCAGCAGTTCCAGTTGCTTCTGCTGATCCACCAGTAATGGAGATAGCAGAATCAGCAGCAGCGGTTCCAACTACATTAATAGTTGCTGTGGAAACAGTTTGTGCTCCAGTTGTAATAGTTGGTGTTGCAGTCTGAGTCTGATGAGTGATAGCAACAGTAGCTGCTTCACTAACAACCTCACCAGCAGATTGTGCAGTCACACTTAAAGTGTTAACACTGTCTGCTGTTAAAGTGACTTCAATACTATAATCACCGGAACCATCAGCAGTTCCAGTTGCTTCTGCAGATCCACCAGTAATGGAGATAGCAGAATCAGCAGCAGCGGTTCCAACTACATTAATAGTTGCTGTGGAAACGGTTTGTGCTCCAGTTGTAATAGTTGGTGTTGCAGTCTGAGTCTGAGTTATCGCAAGATTGACCACATTACTATCCATATCCGCTACCAATGCTGCATTTAGTGCTTTGAAGCTAATATTTCCTTCAGCTGCAGTACCATTGAAATCAAATATCACACCTGTAGCCAAACCACCAGCACCCTGTAATGTGATATTAGGTGAAGTCAAGTTTGTAGTTCCCACATTGATTACCCAATTGGAAGTGTTTGCTGCTTCTGCTGTAAAGTTAGTTCCGGATATTGATAAAACTGTACTTGGATTTGAAGCACCAAAGTCTATTGGAGTTGGACTACCTAAAGCAACTGCATCGGGTACAACTACAGACATTGTTGATGTGGCTTCAGTACCAATTCCTTTGTTTAGAGCAAATATCACATTGCCTGTTACTCCTGAAGAGGTATAACTGATAGTTCCGTCTGCTCCCACATTCGCATTGCCGCTGGCATCACTGACAGTTACGGTTACACCAGATACAACACCATCTACTATGGCCTGTGCCATTGTCACTACGTTAGTATCATTTCCCTCTACAGGGTTTAGTGTTGCTGTAGTGTCTAAAGCAGCCTTAGCTGTTGCTATACCTACGTTATCTGAAGTTGGATCTACAGCCCTGTTCACTGTCATAGTATATGTCTTTGTACTTGTACCATCTTCTGCTGTTACCACAACTGGAATTGAAGTTGTGCTTCCGGCAGCCTGAAGTGTGACTGCATTAACAACAGCACTAGTTGCTACTTCACCATTAACCAACATTGAAGCATTTGTATCGGATAAAGTAGCAGTTACATTAATTGAACTTACATCATAGGCTACATTAACCGTGTAAGCAGTTGTAGCTGCATTGAAAGCTGGAATCAATGTGCCAGGACTTACTACCAAAGCACTAAGATCTGCATCATTGTTTGGCAATGAAGTAAAACTTGCAGTTGCTGCATTGCTTATCAGTTTTGATGTGTTGTGTGCAGTAGCAGAGAAATCATAAGTTCCTGCTGAACTTACCTGTTGTGTTGCAAGAGTTAGTACAATTGCTTGACCTTCATTTATGGTCACATTTTCAACAGTAAGTATATTTCCATCGTAAGAAGCGTTGGTATTACTTGCGACATCCGTACCTGCGCCTGCAACAGTAAGACTATTTGCATCAGCTACGACAAATCCTGCTGGCACAGTGATGTTAACCACACTGGTATTAAGATCTTCACCAGCTGTGTAGGTTATTGCCATATCGACATTGGTATTATAAATTGCAGAGCTTGGAACTAATGCCAGACTGCCACGAGCTGTTCTCTCAGTAGGAGTAACTCCAGCACTTGCTGTGACATTCACGCTTCCAGCCACTGTTACATTAGCTTCTGCGACTAATTCTAATTGTTCGCCACCAAGGTTATCAATGTCTGAACCTTCAGCAGCTCCACCTACTGTAATCTCAGGAAGACCTGTTGCAGTTGCGTTTATTACCACTCTGGATGGTTGGGTGAGACTTACACCACCGGATATATTTCCTGCAATGAACTGGAATGTTGCATTCTCAGCACCCATTTCAATCCCATCACTAACATTTCCAGAGTAGAAATTGAATGTAGCGTCCTCAGCACCCATTTGAATCCCGCCGGCATTTCCGTACTGGTTCCAGGTGTTGACACTTACTGCAATGATATTTACAGTTCCATCAACATTTGCCCTGTTGGTTACTGTGGCACTCGGGGTGTTCACAGTAAGGTCACCATTAACAGTCAGTCCTGTTGGTAGGGTAATTGTGCCAGTTGTTGCTCCAGTAATTGTGAGATCACCAGCAATTGTTGCTACAGGTTCTGTGTAATCTCCTGAAGTAACAGTCCTGCTAACATCGGAACTAGAGGAAGAAGAAGAAGAACTGCTGCCACCACTTGAATGAGAAGGTGTTACCACCTGTGTTACAGGCTCCTCTGTTGCTGTAACATTGTCTATCTCTTCGTTGGATGTAGCTTCATCCATTGGCTCTTCAGATACAACATCCGTTGGCTGATAGATATCATCTTTGTCAACCTCATTGATTATCTGATCGTTCATATCATCCGTATCATCTATATCTGCATCAAGACATCCACTTGGTAAAATAACAATAACGGATATCAAGATCGCTAGAAATAGCATTAGTATTCGCTTAGATCTTTTTGACTCAAAACAATGTGTAGTTTTCATATAATCGCCTTAAATATTATATATAATATATTGGAATAAGAATTTACAAAATGTACACGTAATCATATTATATAAATATAATTATTCATTGTAAAAATATATAATGCTGCGCAATTAACGATTCTATAGAATTTTTCATTTGAACAATGAACACAAAATTAGCCCACCAATCAAAGCTATGCACCATAAATTGATTTTACCCTATATTGCTTTGCAACAGTGCCTTTTTGCTTTAATGTCCTCCAGACTACCTTATTCTTTTTCTTCGTCTCAAAAGAATCATAGCTATTACATTTAGTTATTCTTTTGTGTAACAATAAACCTACCAGTACCAACACAGATACTTGTTCTCAGAAATCACCTACAGTTCTTTCCCATTCCCCAGGAATACTAGTAGTGACAAAGAGAAAGCCACTTCAATCAATAGCATAATCTCTATTGTAACTTAATTTCAATCAAAATATTAGCGTTTTATACAGCATATGTTAGATAAGTAGAATTTTACATTATAATGGATTTATGAAAAGTGTTCCAGATTAAAAATATGAAACTTGTTTCATACTAATTTTAGATCTAATGCTAAACATTATATCTACAAATCCAACAATGTCAGGACAAATGAGCATGCAAAAAAGGTGCTCGAAACTCTCACGTCAATTAAAAAATGTAATTAGTTACCACACAACGTTATATCGTGCTTTATATAATGTCAATATATTCAGATATCTCACTGAAGATTAGAATATAACCCAGCACTAACATCAATAACGAAATGAGCCATGCCCATCTAAGGATATGTGCAAGGTTCTTAGGCTGCGTTAATTTTTGAAAAAAACGGTCGACCACATTTGGCCGATCTTCTGGATTAGTATCCATAAAAAAAGAATATCAAAGGATTATCCCTTGATCCTCTTTAGTCTGAAGGTGTTTTCCCTTTCCATCTCTTCGAGACGGAGCTGTATGAAGACCATTGCTTCCTCAAGTTCCGGTATTACCTTAAATTCGAGAGCATTGACACGCCTTTTGGTCTTCTCGATATCATCAAGAAGCTTTTTCATGGTTGTCTCGATCTCTGCAGCAAGGATTATCTTTTCGACAAGATTCTCATAAGCATCTGCTGCCTCATCAGTGTATGAACTGGTACCAAGTATACCATAACCACGTTCGTTTATGGATTTCTTGACACTGGATGATTCGATCTTTGGAACGACAACACCCATAATATTACGGCTTTCCAGTTCAATCTCCGGCTTGCTCTTAAGTGCAAAAGCTGTAGATTTGACGGTGATAGTACCGTCAACAGCATTTGCAATACCTATCCTCCGGGAAGCATCTTCATAGGCGGCATCCAGCTCAGTTCTGACATCCTTTGCTTTGTTGAGGATCTCAAAGAACTCAAGGATAAGACCATCCCTTTTCATCTTGAGCAGCTTGTGACCACTCTGAGATAGCTTGATCTTTCTCTTGATTTCAATAAGTTCTGAACGAGTTGGTTTTACATCTTTCACGCCCATGTTAGATCACCTTTTAAGTTAGTTGCTCTTGTGAGCAGGGTGGTACTTGTCGATATACTTGTTATCGATCCTGGTAAGCAGGGATTCCGGAAGCTCGGAGAGAATGTCCCAGCCAACTGTAAGAGTGTCTTCAATTGACCTGTCTTCATCTCTTCCCTGACGGACGAACCTGTCTTCGAACAGGTCAGCGAATTCAAGGATTCTCTGGTCTCTTTCGGACAATGCCTCTTTACCCACAATAGCTACAAGACCTCTGAGGTCACGACCTTCTGCATAACCGGCATACATCTGATCAGATACTGCCTTATGGTCATCTCTGGTCTTCCCTTCACCAATACCTGAGTTCATCAGACGTGACAGGGATGGAAGCACATTGATCGGTGGGTAAACACCTTTCATGTGAAGTTCCCTGGAAACTACTATCTGACCTTCTGTGATATATCCTGACAGGTCAGGAATCGGGTGAGTGATATCGTCACCAGGCATGGTGAGGATTGAGAACTGAGTAACTGAACCCTTCAATCCCTTGATAACACCTGCACGCTCATAGAGTGATGCAAGGTCAGTGTACATGTAACCTGGGTAACCACGTCTTCCTGGAACTTCTTCACGAGCTGCACCCATCTGACGGAGAGCTTCACAGTAGTTTGTGATGTCAGTAAGGATTACGAGTACGTGCATATCATGCTCGTATGCAAGATATTCTGCAGCTGTAAGAGCCATCCTTGGTGTGATGATACGTTCTACAGCAGGGTCGTCTGCAAGGTTAAGGAAAACCACAGCTCTTTCAAGAGCACCGGTCTTTTCGAAGTCCTGCATGAAATACTGGGCTTCTTCGTTTGTGATACCCATTGCAGCGAAAACTACTGCGAATGGTTCATCTGAACCTGGAACCTTTGCCTGACGTGCGATCTGAAGTGCGATCTCGTTATGTGGAAGACCTGATCCGGAGAAGATAGGAAGCTTCTGTCCACGTACAAGGGTGTTTGTTCCATCTATGGTTGAAATACCTGTCTGGATGAAGTCCTCTGGTGGCATCCTTGAATATGGGTTCATTGATGAACCGTTAACATCAAGCCTGTCTTCAGGAACGATACGTGGTCCGCCGTCCAATGGTTCACCTGAACCGGAAAGGATACGACCAAGCATGTCTTTTGATACAGGAAGCTTGATTGTCTCACCGGAGAATACTACACCAGACTCTTCATTCAGTCCACCAGTTCCTTCAAATACCTGAACTGCTACAACATCAGCTGAGGTATCAAGAACCTGACCTCTCTTTGTTGTACCGTCTGGAAGGTTGATGTGAACAAGTTCACCATAGCCTACAGGTTCTGTATTCTCGAGGAACATCAATGGTCCGGAGATTTCTGTGATCGTCTTATATTCCTTGGTCATTTTAGTTGCCTCCAAGTGCTGCAAATTCCTTGTCCATCTTATCCATGACAACATTCAGTGCATCATCGAAATTCTCTTCGAATTTGACCTTGGCAAGTTCGTCCTTTGACTCAAGGGACAGAATATCCGACATTGGAATTCCTGCTTCAAGTGATGCCTGCGCCATGTCACTGTACTTGGAGATTGCTTTCAATAATTTGTACTGCTTATCGAATGGGCAGTATGTGTCAACAGGGTGGAACGCGTTCTGCTGAAGGAAGTATTCCCTGAGCATACGGCAGATCTCAAGAACCAGCTGCTGGTCTTCCGGAAGTGCGTCGGAACCAACGAGCTGTACGATCTCCTGAAGTTCGGATTCCTGCTGGAGAAGTTCCATTGCATGGTCCCTGAGTGGTACCCAGTCAGGTGCAACGTTCTCTGCGAACCAGTCGGAAAGACCCTGAGTGTACAGACTGTAACTTGTAAGCCAGTCTATGGATGGGAAGTGTCTTCTCTGTGCAAGTTTTGCATCCAGTGCCCAGAATACTTTTACTATACGAAGTGTATTCTGTGTAACAGGCTCTGAGAAGTCGCCACCAGGTGGTGATACTGCACCAATTACTGTAATAGAACCTTCTTCTGATGCAAGTGATTTTACTGCACCTGCGCGCTCATAGAACTCAGAGAGCCTTGCAGAAAGGTATGCTGGATAACCTTCTTCACCAGGCATTTCTTCAAGCCTTGAGGAAATTTCCCTCATTGCTTCTGCCCATCTGGATGAGGAGTCAGCCATGAGTGATACATCGTATCCCATGTCACGGTAATATTCTGCAATTGTGATACCTGTGTAAACAGATGCTTCACGAGCAGCTACAGGCATGTTAGACGTGTTTGCGATAAGAACTGTACGTTCCATCAGTGGACGACCGGTCTGTGGGTCCTGGAGTTCAGGGAACTCGTTCAGTACATCAGCCATTTCGTTTCCACGTTCTCCACATCCAATGTAAACTACAATGTCAGTGTCACTCCACTTTGCAAGCTGTTGCTGGGTAACAGTTTTTCCTGAACCGAATGGACCAGGGATAGCTGCAGTACCGCCCTTTGCAACAGGGAAGAGACCGTCAAGAATCCTCTGACCTGTAATGAGAGGTCTTGTTGGAATGAACTTCTTCTCGACTGGACGTGGCATTCTTACAGGCCACCTCTGCATCATTGAAATTTCAGTGCCATCTGTAAGGACACATACTGTTTCGTCAACTTTGAACTTTCCGGACTTTATTTCTTTAACTGTACCGGAAACTGTTGGCAGCACCATGATCTTGTGCTCAATGTTCTCTGTTTCCTGTACAACACCAATTACTGAACCGCCTTTTACGGAATCGCCAATTGATACAGTAGCTTTGAAATCCCATACTTTTTCACGGTCAAGACCAGGAGCAGTAACACCCCTGTCAATGAAGTCTCCCATCTTTTCCTGGAGTACTTTCAGAGGTCTCTGAATACCGTCATAAATACTTTCTAATAAACCTGGACCGAGTTCTACAGAGAGAGACATTCCAGTGTTCACTACAGGTTCACCTGGTTTGATACCAGATGTATCTTCATATACCTGAACAGTGGATTTGTCACCTTTAATTCTGATAACTTCGCCCATAAGACCTTCGTGACCAACATGTACCACATCGTACATTTTTGGCTTGATACCCATAATAGTGACAACTGGTCCGGCCACACGATAAATTTCACCTTTCATTTCCACAGATCTACACCTACCGATTGCTTTATTTTTTCCCTTAAGTTCGAACTTTCACCACTACCCCCGAGAGTCACAACCGTTGGCTCAACAGAGTCATTGATAGTGTTTCTCAAAATCTCCGGTAGTTTAATCAGATCATCACCATGCATTACCAGAATGCCGATTTCCCGATCCTTAAGTATACTTTCTACTGTAAGTTCAAGTTCGCTATTATTAATTTCAAATATTTTTTTAACACCGGCCAGTCTGAAACCTGTTACAAACTCGCCACTTCCGACTACTGCTAATTCCATCAGATCACCAACTGTTCCTTGATAAGTTCATCATCGAGGTTGGCGGCTTTGCCACGTATAATTATCCGCAAGTTGTTGATCTCATTCTTCTTAGTTAGCATATAATCCATAATTGGTACAATTGAGATTGGATAAACATGTGAAAAGCTTGCTGCAGATTTAAGCCTGTGTTTTTTCAGTCGGCTCTCAACATCGATCAATGAAACCATATCCGGACTTACAACATCTGAAATAACATCCCAATATGGATTCTTCTCAAGCTCTGAGATAAAATCTGCAAAGGAAAGAGGCATTAATCTCTCGATATCCTTAAGCTTTAACTTGAGTCCACCCTCTACCATCAGACCCATCATATCAGGATCTGTAATTCCGGATTTCTTCAAGCGGAAAAGCGTTGTAAGGTTCTTCATATCAATGCCCATCCGGATAAATCTCGCAAACAACTTGCGATCTTTGGATTTTGATTCGCCTACTACCTCAAAAAGCCCAGCGTAGTAAATTATATCGAGTTGATTCTCGATATCCGAAAGATTTGTACCATCATAATTCTTCAGTATGGAGTAATACTCAGTATTTGCAAGCTCAGAGATAATATCCTCATAAGTGTCTTTTGCCGCAAGGTCTGAAAGGTAAGTATAACTAAACCTTCCTGCTGCAACAAGAGCATCAAGGATCTCCTCTGTAGAAGCATTACAGTATTTACCACGGAGAATAGTCTTTATATTCCAAATATCATACTGCTTAAGTTTCTCACCAACAAGGAAATTCACATCGCCTTCAGAGATAGCAAGTAATTTTGTGAAGGTTACAGCAAGGTTCCTGTTAAGTGCATGTTCGATAAGATCTGCGCCTTCATACTGCCTCGCCAACTCATCAACATCTTCTTTATACTCAGATTCTTCAATGAACCTGGTAATTTCATCAATGCTCATGTTCATGAGCCTGGGGTAGGTCTCTTTAGGCAGGATCTTACTTTTCATTGCACGTACACGCGCAGTGGTGTACGCGTAGTTTGCATGACCCTTTGATTTCGTCTTTTTAGAGCCACCACGCTTAAATTTCTGCAACAGTTGCATTTAAAAATCACCCGAATAAAATATCAGATGTCTGTTTCAACAACCGCTCATTCACGCTTTTAAGGATGCCATCGTAAGTATAATCCAATCTGATAGTACCGTCTTCATTCTCGATAACAATACCGCCAAGACAATCAATGTTGCCAGTGTATTCAAGTGAAGACAACTTCTTTACAATCTCCTCAGATTCAGCGTTGGAATAAATATTATTGCCGCTTGACTCATAGGATTCTATGAGGCTTTTAAGGAGTTCTTCATTTTTCTCTGGAGAGAATGTGGATATGGTTTCTACAGCCTGGACATATACTTTATCAAGTATCTCCTTGCGTGCATTGAGCAATGTGCGCTTCACTTCAAGATTTGCACTGGATATTTCTTGCTGCCTGATTTTTTTAACATCATCTTCTGCTTTTGCGAGACGTTCACCCATAATCCGTTTAGCATTCTGCTTAGCTTCGTCCAGAATCAGGGAAACTTCTGCATCTGCTTCGGAATCCAATTTGGAAACCTCTGACTGAGCAGCATCCATGATATCTTTAACAACAGTTTCAAGTCCCATGCTCAACACCTCTGGAAAATTTAAGAGCGAAATACACGCTCTTAAATTAGCTGATCAACAATGCAACTACCAGACCAAAAATTACAATTGTTTCTGGAATAACAGTCAAGATAAGACCCTTACCAAAAAGGCTCTCATTCTCAGCCATTGCACCAATTGCTGCACTACCGATGTCTTTTTCGGCAATACCGGATGCTATACCTGTGAGACCTACTGCGAGTCCTGCACCGATTGCTTTTAACCCTGCTGGGTCCATTACAGCCATTGTTTCTGTTACCATTTTATTATTCCTCCGTGTATTTTCTAATATATCCAAATGGATCGTATTTGCGTCCCCCTCCTTCGTAGAATTTTCCGAAGAATTCTACATACTGCAACCTGAGTGAGTGTAAACCGGGGGCGATAATACTCAGGACAGTGTTTAATGCGTGTCCAAATAAGAACACTATAATTGCACCGATCACTGCCAAGATCCCGCCCTGGGGCAAGATCATCTCAAATGCTATGAGATTAACAGTGGACGCAATATAAATTGATGACAAACCTACAGCTATGATACGAGTGTAAGATAGAGAGTTACTGAGAAGTGAAGGTAGTTCAATTGGTCCTTTGATACCTTCTCCCTTAAGAAGCATTACAAATCCTACAAGGAAAACAACGATACCAGCGTATGTTGTTGCTGCAGGAAGCACTGCTGCATAACCGAGAATCGCCAAAAGCAAACCGACTTCAATAACCATCCAGCTGCCTTTCTCCATCAAAGCTGCTGTAAATCCATGCTTCCTATTCTCATTGATGAAACCAAGCATATAACCAAAGTTGATGTGCACCAGTCCCAGAAGGGCAGTGAATACGATCATGGTCATAACAAGGTGGGTCCTGTGAATAGGATAAGTTATCATTTCTCCTCCTACCGGAGATGCAAAGAGATTGATTGTTGCAAAACCAGGAATCAAACCTGCTACAGTCTCTCCGTGTGAAGTAAGACTTGCAAGCGGGAACCCCATAAATTCACCATACAGCACACCAAATATCAGAGTCGATATCTGACAGTATATGAGTACGTTCATGAGTGGTTTGATAGCTTCGGAAGAGACCGCCTTTTTGATACCTACAGCCAGTGCAAGAAGAATCAATGCATAGCCAATATCACCAAGGATCATTCCGTAGAATAATGGGAAAGAAATGAATATTAATGTAGTAGGGTCGAGTTCTTTGTATTTTGGTCGTGCGTAAAGGTCCATGATCTCCTGGAAAGGAGTTGCAATCTTAGGATTGTCGTACTCGATCGGAACGACATCTTCGTCCTCTTTAGTCATTTCCTGCATGGAAACGAATGCACGTCCGTTAGTAGCTGCTTTCACAATATTTTCCAGCTTAGAGAAGTCATCCTCAGGAACCCATCCATCAATCATGAATGTGCTTTCTGAAGTTGCGATCCTCAGAGGTGCTTCTGACTTTTGAGCTTCAATTGAAAGGAGCTCATTGCTGGCCAGAATGAAATCGGCATATTTACCCTTCAAAGATTCGATTTCTGCATCAATTGCATCGATCTGTTTCAGTAATCCGGATTCCTGCGACATGATGCCTGAAAGAGACTCTGATGGCATTCCACTTGCATTTGGAACTCTAAGTTCCCTGAAACCCAGCTCTGCAAGCAGATCTGTAACTTCACTTGATTTTTCATTAGAAACGAACAGTGCCACAGTACCTTCTTTAGCATCATAGAATAGCTCGTATGAAGAAGTGATTTTGGAAACTGCAGACTCTATATCTTCCTTCACATACCCTGTGAACACAGAAAGGTGTTCGTAGCCACGATAGAGATCAAGATCAAGAGAAATATTAGCAAATGGAAGCAATTCTTTCTTAAGAGAATCTATATCTTTAAGTTCTGCTTCAAGTTTGCTTTTCTGCTCAGTCTTTACATCCAGTTCAGAATCCAGCTTATTGAGAGTGTCATCAAGTGAAGAAAGAACAGCCGTATTATCCTGTTTTTTGGATTCAGCGTCCTTTATACCCAGTAAACTGGCTATCGATCTGATCTTAATGAGTTTCTTGGAAACATCATCTACATTCTCAAATGGTCTGCCGATACGGAGACCGGAATTATCGTCATTGAAATCTTCGATCTGAAACAGATTTGACTTGTGCAGAGCATCGACCGTTTCTTCAAAAATGCTTTTATGGCCAACGATCACGGCACGATTCATCTGCTTTAGTTCAAGCATGGATTGCCCTCTCGAACTCGTTTACAATTAATTCAACAGCTTCATCGACCTTGGATGAAGTTGAACCGGCAATTGCTCCAGCTTCATTAGTCCCATCCTCGATGATTTTTTCTTTATCTGATTTGATAGACTCTTCTGCAGATTTCATTGCACTTTGTGCAGATTTCTGTGCATCAACCTCGGCCTGATTAATGATTTCCCTGGCCTCGGTACGTGCATTGGCGATACGGTCATTTTTTCTTTTGATACCGTCGTCAACCATTTTTCGTGCATTGTCCTCTGCCTCTTTGATTTCCGACAAGATTTTTTCTTTGGCCATGCTAATCCTCATGTGATGAATTGCTAATTATCTCGATAAATCATCATCTCCTACTGCTAACTCACATATAAAGTATTCGGTTTTCTGGATGCTAACAATCAGGAAATGATAATGATTTATCATTAAAATGGCAGGAATTGATTGCCATTAAATGTTCTTAATGTTGTCCTTGGGTATTGTTTCCAATTATCCATAGCTAATAAATGGTATTAGAACTCAATGCATAGACTTATCGAGTCGAAGCGGAAGTTGAGTTCCTTCGGGTATGCTATGGATATAATTGCTCCTAAATTCAGGGTTGCGCATCATGCAATATTCAGCAGAACATTTGTATGCTTCATGCTGCCCCATCCTATCCCATATTGCGGAAAGCTTTTCCTCACGAATATTTCCAAATGACAGAGGAGTATATGCGCATGGGAGAACATCCCCACCAGCTGTTGCATGCATCCACCTTCGGCCTGCAAAACAACCGAACTGATCAGGACCCATAAAATTAGGGAAGGAAGTGACCCTTGGCCCCTCTTCTTTTTTGTTCATTGAACTCTGGAACTTGCCAAGACGATCAACATCTTTAGAGGTAATGACCTCATCCTCATGATCCATCCATCTACCAACGGCTATGATCTCATAAATAGACATTTCCTGCATACCCATATCAGCTGCGAAATTATAGAAACCATCAAGGTCATCGATGTTATGAGGAGAAACAACCACAAAGAGATCGGCAAGAATGCCCGCATTCACAATGTGTTCTATGCCATCTACAGTGTTCTTGAAAGCACCTTCACGCCCCCTTACACGATCATGTTCAGCTTCATCCGGGCTATCCAGGCTCATGTGTGCAGCAAAAAGACCTGCTGCCTTCAGATCCTTAGCCCTTTGTTCGTTCAAGCTAAACCCTGATGTGAAACAGGTAGCTATCGCACGAGTCTTGTCCACCTGTGCAACCATTTGCGCAAAATCCTTCCTGAGCAAGGTCTCCCCACCATCAAAAGCTATGTAGTAAGAACCAAGATCAATTGCTTGCTGGATGGCGTTATTGATCTCATCGTATGTAAGAATCGGGTCTGCTACAATGTCAGCCGCACCACAATGGATACAATCATAGGGACAATGTGTGGTAATTCCTATAGAGAACTGATCAGGTATCCTTTTCTTTAAAATAGAAGCCACCTGTGCACTGATCATCCTGTTGAATATCTCACCTGGCATCGGAGGAGCCCATGTTGAAAATATAATGTTTTCCTCGTTTGCACATATCGGTTTTTCTTCCAGGAAGATCTTGTTGATCCTCTTTAAAATTGGCTTCGCAACGGGAGCTAATGGACCTTCGGCATCAAGAACCACTTTTCCGTTTTCAGTACTTGCATTTACTTTGACTACTGATTTATCATAAACCCTCATGAAGTCACCTGATAATTGAATAAAATTAAAGAATGTCCCCAGGGAGCATATCAACTGTAATAAGATCAGTTATACGCTCCAGTTTATTCCTTGCATCTGAAGAGGGGAAAGAAGCAAGAATATCTTTTGCACTCTGCACACAATCTCGCACATGCTCCAGTGTTTTCTCCACAGCCGAGTCATGGTCCATTACTCTGCGGTAAATAAGAGGTAGTGTTACAGATTCATAAGTGGAGTTTTTATCTTCAAGTCTGTTAAGGTACTCAAGAAGATCATCAACGATCTGGTATGCATTACCTACAGCCTCACCAAAGGACCTTAGTTTCAATGCAGTGGCTTCGTCTGCATCTGCAACATACGCGCCTATTGCAGCACTTGCAGCAAAAAGTGAACCGGTTTTTTTACTGATGCACTCATAATAGTTTTTTTCCCTGAACTCTTCATCCACACTGGAAATATCAATGGTCTCACCTTCAGCCATATACATTCCGGCTCTGCCAAATTCATTTACAGCATTGTTACCATACCCGGAGATAAGGGATATAGCCTTAGATATCAAAAAGTCCCCGCAAAGAATAGCGGCAGGAATACCATATTTTTCATGTGCTGATTCAACACCTCTGCGTACAAGACCACCGTCAAGAACATCATCATGTATAAGAGAAGCAGAATGGATAAATTCAATAGCAAGCGCTGCATTGATACTAGCCCGGGAATCGCCACCGCACATCTCTGTACATAACACCAGCATTACAGGCCTGATATTTTTACCACCGGAACTACATATATGAAGAAGCATCTTCTTCATCTGGGACTTATCATCCATGGACCGGACCATCCCATCCTTGGTCTCTTTGATAAGCTGGTATTCTTCCAGACTCTCTATTTGTATCATATATACCGTCCAATCATTCTGAGTATTTAGAAGGACAACTCACCACGATCCTATTCGCCTCAATAATTCCACCAGACACCATTTTCCCGCTTATGCTAATACTTTGTCCTTCTACCACATTAGCCGGGAGCGAGCCTGTGTATTCAATATGCATTTCAAAAGAGGGATCTTCAAGATCCTGAAGCATAAAGAAAGTACCATCGGTGGATATATCCAGAGTTTCGTTCTTGATAGTACCCATGGTGTTAACGTCATGTCCCACGTATTTATCGGAATTTTCAGATAACTCCGAGATCATAGGATAACCTTGGGAAAGGTCCACATTCCAGAGACCCACAAAACCAACAATGGCAATGAAAGCAACTGCAAGAACAGTTTTCTGTTTTTTATCCATAAAAGCACCTCATTATGACATTATCTCGTCATTTGCGACATTGACACATTACCCTCATTCGGGAACGCAATATGTATGCGACATATACTGACAATGTAATCCATGTGATCGCGAATGCAATTTCTAACGCGCCTATAAAGAATCACCTCTATATCAGGTTAACCTTTGCCGTTCATTTGCATTAAGAAGAACCCTTGCAACAATAAACGAACACGTATGAACCAATGTGTACATTGACGGATTTTACCTGATAATCAAGTATTAATATGGGTGTGCACTAGTATAGTTCCATCCTATATATAGGTAAACATACGAACAAAAAAACCTCATGATCAACTATGGTAAAACCTCCAAGACTTATAGCCTGGGAAACAACAGCAGGATGTAACCTTTCATGCAAACATTGCAGAGGGTCATCCACTGAAAAAAAACCAGAAGGCGAGCTCACAACAGAAGAAGCATTCCATTTCGTAGATGAGATAAAAGAGATGGGAGATCCCATCCTCATTCTGAGCGGAGGTGAGCCGCTTGTAAGGGAAGACATATTCAAAATCGCGAGATATGCCACCGAAAAAGGCCTCCGTGTAGCCATGGCCACCAACGGGACACTGGTTACACCCGAAATAGCAGAGAAGATTAAAAGTGCCGGCATACAGAGGGTCAGCATCAGCCTTGACGGCTCAAGTTCAAAGACCCACGACGACTTCCGTTGCATGCCAGGAGCATTCGATGGCGCAGTATCCGGAATAGAAACTCTGAAAAAGGCAGGAGTAAGCTTTCAGATAAACCCCACGATCACAAAGCGCACCATAGATGAAATCCCGGAAATACTTGAAATGGCAAAGGATCTCGGTGCCGATGCTCTTCACATATTCCTTTTGGTCCCCACAGGCAGGGGTAAGGAACTTGAGAATGACGAGATACCACCCATAGAATACGAAAGGATACTAAACTGGTTCTACGACAGGCAGAAGGATGCAGGTATTCAGCTCAAAGCCACATGTGCGCCACATTATTTTAGAATAATGCGCCAGAGAGCAGAGAAAGAAGGTATTGAGATCAGTGTGAAGACACACGGTTATGAAGCAATGACAAAAGGTTGCCTTGGCGGAACTGGATTTTGTTTTGTATCAAGTACCGGAGATGTTTTCCCATGCGGATACCTTCCTGTACTGGCAGGGAACATAAAAGAGAAGACTTTCAAAGATGTCTGGGAAAACTCTAAAGTATTCAACGACCTGCGTGATGTTTCCAAGCTTAAAGGAAAATGTGGAAGGTGCGAATATAATACAGTATGCGGGGGCTGTCGTGCACGTGCCTATGCTGCTACCGGAGACTATCTGGCAGAAGAGCCTTATTGTGTATACGTACCTAAAAAACAGTGATTTTAATGATATTACTTGATGATATTGATAAGAAGATACTCAATACAATACAATTTGATTTTCCACTGGAAACAAAACCGTTTCAAACGCTGGGAGAGAAACTGGGTATCAGTGAAGACGAAGTGATCGAAAGGCTTGAGAGACTGCAAAGTGAAAGAGCAGTCAGAAAAATAGGGCCTATCATCAACCGCAAAGGAATTGGCGGCACAAGTACCCTCGTAGCGGTTACCGTCCCTGAAGATAAAGTGGATGAGGTTGCAGGTTACATCAATGAATATCAGGAAGTATCCCACAACTACCACCGTCCTGAGAAATTTAATATCTGGTTCACAATCTCCGCACCTGACAGAGAAAGGATAGACAGTATACTGGAAGAACTTCAGGAAAGAACAGGACTTGAATTCATCGACCTGCCTACAAAAAAACTGTTCAAGATAGGAGTCAGATTTAACATCAGGTGATAAAATGGATGACATTGATGAGAAGATAATAAAACTGACACAGAACGGCATCCCAATTAAAAGATCACCATTTGCAGACATCTCCAGTGAACTTGGAATCAGCGAACAGCAGATCATCGATCGCCTCAAAAAGATGAAGGAAGAAGAAGTCATCCGCAGGTTCGGCGCATCCATCGGCCATAGGGATATTGGAATTATTGCAAACGCCATGTGTGTCTGGAACGTACCTGATGAGAGGACAGAGGAAGTAGGAACGATCATGGCAGGCTTTTCAGAGGTCACACACTGCTATGAAAGGCCAAGAGCCCATGGATGGGATTATAACCTTTTCACAATGGTGCACTCATATACCAGTGAAGAATGTTATGAGGTTGCAGCAAGGATATCAAAAGCCACAGACATCAAAGATTACAAACTTCTTTTTAGTGACAGGGAATTCAAGAAAACTGGAGTTAGATTATAATCGCAATCTTTAACTAATTTACAGAAAAAGCAGAAGGCAATTATTCTCGGAGATGGAGATATGAAAGACAAGAACCACTTCCTGCCACTGCTGATAGATATGAACGACAAGAAGGTCGTTATTTTTGGAAGTGGATCGGTTGGAGAAAGAAAAGTTAACCTGTTCTCAGCATATGCACCTGTGACAGTTGTTAGCCGCAGTTTTTCCGATACTTTTTGCGAGCTTGAACGCAAGAACAATGTTACACTTATCGGGGCAGATGTCGGAAAGCTCACCGATGCAGACATAAATGACATCATAAAAGAAGCTTTTCTTGTGATACCGGCAACCAATGACAGAAGCATAAACGAAAGAATAGTAAATCTTTCAAAAACTTATGGAATTCTAACCAATGAAGTAGATGCCATTGGAGATGTAACAGTTCCTGCTGTAATTAAGCGTGGAGGACTAACCATCAGCATTTCCACAACAGGATCAAGCCCTGCATTTTCCAGATTCACAAGACAGCAGGTAGAGAAAATTATCACTCCTGAATTTGCAGATATGATTAGGATACAGGATGAGATGAGGACGTACCTGAAGAATGAAGTTCCTGATCAGAGAGATAGAAAAGATATATTGTGGGATATACTTGAAAATGAAAAGGTATGGGCTGCGCTGAAAGAATCCTATGAAAAAGGGTTTAAAATAGCACAGGATATAGTAACGAAGAAAATAAGCGAGAAAGTTAGATGAACATGTACCATATCCACTTCCACTTGAATTATTATATTAACATGAGGTGCCCATGACTGAAATAACCAGTATGGTGATCACCCATTCCAAAGCAACTGTAGAGGAAATCGAGGAAGCATGGGATGGGGACATCGAGAATATGCTGAAGGATCTACATTCCAATGATCTGGTCTGTGAATGTGTAGTACTTAAGACCTGTAATCGCGTGGAAATATACATTGTTTCCCCAAAGGGAAGCAGTGTTCTATTCCAATTCGCAAAGAAAATGGGACTTTCTTCTAACATTATTGACTTTTTTGATCACGAAGAATCCATAATGCATCTGTTAAAACTGGCAAGTGGACTTCAGTCTATGATAATAGGAGAAGACCAGATTCTTGGCCAGATAAAGGACCTTTACCTGGTTGCAAAGAAGCTAGGAACTACCGGAAAGATGTTGGATACCGCATTCAGCAAAGCGATTCAGGTCGGCAAACGTGTGAGAACTGAAACTGAGATCAACCGTGGAGCACTTTCAATTGCATCTGCCTCTGTAGACCTTGCTGAGGAAACAGTGGGAAATCTCAAGGACAAGATGGTACTTGTTATCGGCACAGGAGAGATGGGAGCACTTGTCACACGTGCACTTTCTCACAGGGAAATTGAGCTGATGTATATTGCTAACCGCACGTATGAAGCAGCAAAAGAACTTGCTGATGAAATGGGAGGACATGCAGTACACTTTGACCAGATAGACGAGAATCTGAGGAAAGCAGATGTAGTCATCAGTGCAACAGGTGCGCCACACTTTGTCCTGAAATACGAACAGGTTGAAAAGGCCATGAGTTACAGGGAAAAAGAAATCCTCTTGATAGATATCGCAAATCCAAGGGATATCGACCCTTCGATCACAGACATACCCCATGTCACCCTATATAATATAGATAACCTGAGAGTCATCAATGAGAAGAATCTCGAACTGAGAATGGAAGAGGCTAAAAAAGCCCAGGAAATAATTGAAGAAGAATTCACTCTACTCAATAAACAGTACAAACAACAAAAAGCAGACTATCTCGTATCCGAGCTGTATGCACAATCATACAAGCTCCGCATACAGGAAAAAGAGAAGGCAGTAACTAAATTGAGTGCATATCACACGATTGGCGAGACCGAGAGTAAAATAATTGAGGATCTTACCCACTCAATAATAAATAAGATTCTTGCAGAACCCACAAAAGTCCTGAGATATGCAGCCGAAATAGGCGATGATGAACTGTTGGATGCAGTGGGTAAATTGTTTAACGTTAATAAATCCAACTTAAATACAAAAGTTAAGGATGAGATGGTAAAATGTTCCCCGAGCGCAGAATGAGAAGACTGAGAAGTGGCAAGATAAGAGACCTGGTACGCGAAACTTCGTTGTCGGTCAATGACCTGATATATCCTGTGTTTGTCAATGAAACGATCGACTCGCCCAGTGAAGTATCATCCATGCCTGGTGTCTTTAATGTACCGGTGGAAAAGATAGCAGATGATGCAAAAGAAGCTGCGGATCTTGGCATACCAGCAATGATTCTTTTTGGCATACCGGAAACAAAAGATGAAGACGGAACCAGTGCATGGGGTGACGATGATGTGGTACAACGCGCAGTTCGTGAGATAAAAAGTGAACTTGGCAAAGACATGCTTGTAATCACTGATGTCTGTCTCTGTGAATACACCAGCCATGGACATTGTGGAATGGTGGATCATGATACAGAAGAGATAATGAACGACCCCACACTGCCACTATTGGGAAAGACAGCAGTAAGCCATGCAAAAGCAGGTGCCGATATGGTAGCACCGTCCGGAATGATGGATGGTATGATAGGCGCAATCCGCAGTGCACTCGATGATAACTCATTTCATAATACCCCTATTATGTCCTATGCTGCAAAATATTCATCATCATTCTACGGACCTTTCAGGGATGCAGCCGGATCAGGATGCTGCTTCGGGGACAGGTCTACCCACCAGATGGACCCTGCAAACTCAGATGAGGCACTCATGGAAGCGGCTCTTGATATTGAAGAGGGTGCCGACATAATCATGGTTAAACCGGCGCTTCCATACTTAGATATAATATACCGCCTCAAGACCGAATTCGAAATCCCAACTGCAGCTTATAATGTCAGCGGAGAGTATGCAATGCTCAAGGCAGCAGCCCAGAACGGATGGCTCGACGAGAAAGCGGCCATGTACGAATCCCTCCTGTCAATAAAGCGCGCAGGTGCCGATATGATAATTACCTATTTTGCCAAGGATATGGCTCAAATGTTAAAATAATTACAAGGTGTTTATATGTCACTAGATAAGTCCAGAGATCTATACAATAAAGCAAGAACCCTCATTCCAGGAGGAGTCAGCAGTCCGGTACGAGCTATCAAACCATACCCATTCTACACTGAATCGGCAAGCGGTTCAAAAATCAAGGATATCGATGGTAATGAGTACATTGATTACTGTCTTGCATATGGCCCGAATATACTCGGACACTCAAACCCAACTATCAAGCAGGCAATAATATCACAGCTTGAAAAGGGCTGGCTATATGGAACCCCAACTGAGCTTGAAGTAAATCTTGCAGAAAAGATAACAAGACTGTACCCCAGTATAGACATGCTCAGGTTTGTTTCCACAGGAACTGAAGCAACCATGAGTGCACTTCGTGCAGCAAGGGGATTCACAGGCAAGAATAAATTCATCAAGATAGAAGGTGGGTTCCACGGAGCACACGATGCAGTACTGGTAAAAGCCGGTTCTGGCGCAACAACACTTGGAAAACCAGACTCTCTTGGAATACCTGAGGACTTCACAAAAAATACACTTCAGGTGCCATTCAATGACATAGAGGCACTTACAGCAGTCATTGAGAAAAATCAGGATGACCTTGCAGCACTCATCATAGAACCAGTAATGGGCAACATCGGCCCTGTGCTTCCTGACGGCAATTACCTTAAGGATGTACGAAAAGTCACAGAAGAGAACGATGTAGTTCTGATCTTCGACGAAGTGATCACCGGTTTCAGGCTTGCAATGGGAGGAGCACAGGAATATTTCGGAGTAACACCTGATATGACAACACTCGGCAAGATTGTCGGTGGCGGACTGCCAATAGGAGTTTTCGGAGGGAAGAAGGAGATCCTTGAGATGATAGCACCTTCCGGAAGCGTGTACCAGGCAGGAACCTTTAGTGGAAGCCCAGCCTCAGTTGCAGCAGGACTTACAGTTCTTGAAGTGCTCGAGAAAGAAGAAGTTCATAAGAACCTCAATGCCACCGGTGACATGATGAGAAACAGATTGTCTGAAATAGTAGCAGACAAGGGACTTGATTACAATGTCGTTGGTCTTGCGTCCATGTTCAAAATATTCTTTGGCGACAAGCCACTGAACTACCAGGACGTTCTCAAATGCGATAAGGAAGGATACCTTAAATTCTTCTTCAAGATGCTTGATAGCGGAGTTTTCATCCCACCATCACAATTCGAAACAAATTTCATTTCAACTGCACATACCGAAGATGATATTGAGAAAACATTGCTTGCTTATGAAGCAAACCTCAAATGAGCGGTGAACTAACATGATAATAGGAACCCGTGGAAGTGCCCTGGCTCTTGCTCAGACAGAGACCATCGAAGGCCTCCTTTCAGAACTTGGGGTCAGCACGACCAGAAAAATAATCACAACGTCAGGAGACACTTTTACAGACAGGCCACTGCATGAGGTAGCTGGTGTTGGTGCATTTGTCAGGGAACTCGATGACAGAATGCTTGATGGCGAAATTGATATCTCGGTTCACTCCATGAAAGACCTGCCAACCATCCGGCCTGAGGAACTGTCCATCTCTGCAGTGTTAAAACGTGATTCACCTTATGATGTCCTGCTTACAACTGATGGTTCCAGAATTGATGACCTTCCGGAAGGAGCTGTACTTGGAACCACATCCATGCGCAGAAGAGCGCAGATTCTAAGATATCGCCCGGACCTTCACGTCCAGGACCTGAGAGGAAATATCAATACCAGAATAAGAAAGCTCGAAGAAGGTCTTTATGATGGCATCCTGCTTGCAGAAGCAGGTCTTCAGAGAATGGGCTGGGAAATGGATGTCGAGCGTCTTAATCCACAATTCTTCTGCCCTTCTGCGAACCAGGGAACCATCGCCGTGGTAACTCCTGCCGGAACTGAGGCAGAAGAAGCAACATCTAACCTTGATCACCAGAGAACAAGGATAGAGACAGAAGTAGAGCGCATAGTTATCACTGATGTAGAAGGAGGATGTACAGCCCCAATAGGCTCCTTTGCACATTTCATCAACGATGATGAAATAAGTATATGTTGTGAAGTACTGGCACTGGATGGCACTGAACATGTACGTATTGATGAGGTAATCCCGGCTGATAGGTATCAGGAATACGCAAGGATACTTGGAAATGAACTAGTGCAGATGGGCGGCAAGGAACTTGTACAGAGAGCCGTATGCCAGTTAGAATCAGGAACATCTTATGAAATGCAAGATTAATATGATAGATATCACCGGAATAAAACTCAAAAATCCTACAATACTGGCTGCCGGCATCATGGGCACCACAGGCGCATCACTTTTACGTGTTGCAAAAGAGGGAGCTGGCGCAGTCGTGACAAAATCCATTGGCCCAGAACCTAAAGAAGGGCATAAAAATCCAAGTATGATAAACCTTGGATATGGGTTTTTAAATGCTATGGGATTACCAAATCCTTCCCATCCTGATTTTAAGAATGAGCTCGCAATAGCAAAGAACCAGACAGATACTCCGATTATTGCAAGCATATTCGGCGGCACTGAAGAAGAGTTTGTGAATGTGGCTCTTGGTCTTATTGAATCAAAGCCCAATGCATTTGAGCTGAATGTAAGTTGTCCTCATGCATTGGGATATGGAGCTGCTGTAGGAAGCAATCCTGATGCTGTGGAAAGCATCACAAAAGCAGTAAAAGATGCCGTGGATGTGCCTGTATGGGTGAAATTAACACCCAATGTCACGGATATTGTAACAATTGGAGAAGCAGCACAAAGAGGTGGAGCTGATGCTGTTGTTGCCATCAATACTCTAAAAGGAATGGCAATAGACATCAACAGTGGCTACCCCATACTTGGCAATAAGTTCGGTGGACTTTCCGGTCGTGCTGTGAAGCCAGTTGCATTGAAATGTGTATATGACCTATACACTGCCCTCGATATACCCATTATTGGTGTTGGAGGTGTTTACACATGGGAAGATGCTATAGAAATGATGATGGCAGGAGCCAGCGCAGTACAGATAGGCTCTGCAGTCTACGAAGGACTGGAAGTATTCAGCTCCATTTCCACGGGAATCGAAAAGTTCGTTTCTGAAAAAGAATACCGCAATATAGCAGATATCATTGGGATTGCACATGAGAGGATATAATGTACCCCACCAACGTCAAAATAACTAAGATAATCAAAGAAACACCATCAATCAGAACCTTCGTTTTCGATAGGTCATTTGATGATACAATTGCAGGTCAATTTGTAATGGTCTGGATAAGAGGTGTTGATGAGATTCCCATGGGACTGTCAAGCAAGAACTCCATCACCGTGCAGAAAGTAGGGGATGCAACTGAAAAGATGTTCGCGCTTGAAGAAGGGGATACTCTTGGGATAAGAGGACCTTTCGGAAAGGGATTCACGCTTCCGAGTAAGGATGAGAAGATACTCCTTATCGCAGGCGGAGTAGGAACTGTACCACTTGTGCATCTTGCTGAATATGCAGCATCTACAGGCGTTTGCATGAGCACCATACTCGGAGCCAGAAATGCGGATGAATTGATTTTTGTAGATCAATTTGCATCATGTGGTGAACTACACCTGACAACGGACGATGGTTCAGCTCACAGATGTGGTTTTGTAACCGATGTCCTTGCTGAGACCGACATCAGATCTTATGACAGGATCTACACTTGCGGTCCTGAAATGATGATGAAGGCTATTTTCGGAATGCTTGAAAAAGAGGATGCCCTTGAAAAGACTGAGTTCAGTCTTCACCGGTATTTCAAATGCGGAATCGGCGTTTGTGGTGCATGCTGTATGGACAAAACAGGACTTCGAGTCTGCAAAGACGGACCTGTTTTCAATGGAATTCAACTTATAGATTCAGAATTTGGCAATTATATGAGAGGACCAAGCGGGAACAAAAAACAATTTTAAACCTGCTATATCTAACCCCACTTTACCCAATTCTTTGATTTTTTTAATAGTAACCATACTTTTTATCAGTTTTATTTTGAAATATAGCAGTTCTCACTTTGGAAAAATGATGAAATGATTATGATACTAATTAGTACATTAGATATATATTCATAATGTTTAAGTACTTCCAAACAGATGGTAGAAATTACTTACAAATTTTGGTGGTACGATATGAAAAACAGTAATCTAAAAAACATATTTCTTATGTTGATTGCAACATTGATGATAATTGGAACAGCAGCAGCAACCACTCAATCATCAACAGTATCTGTAGAACTTGTCGATGGAGAATGCAGTCTTGACACATGGACATATGGAAATCATAATAGCATAACCAGTGGTTTTGAGTCCTATTTCAATAGCAGCGTTAAAGGTAGCATATGGACAAATTCAGATGGAAGACTTGCTGTACTTGATGAACAGGGTAATATGAAAATAACTACCCAGTATCCAACTGATTGTTTCTGCATTGTATTTGCCAGTGACAGGAACGATGGATATGCAAGAGTTGTTGTAGACGGTAAAAGAGTTTGGACAGGGGATACCTGGGCAAATGTTAACACCGGACAAAATATCGATGCACAAAAAATAACGTCATTGAAAATAACAGGTCTTGAAAACACTATCCACACAATAAAAATAAAGAACTTGAATGTACGCGATGACTGCCATGATGGTCATGTAACAATTTACAAATACGGTTACAACTGTCCTGAAGATACAGAGATTCCTGAATTCCCCACAATTGCACTTCCTGTAATTGCGATACTCGGAATTGCATTCATATTCCAGAAAAAGGAAGAATAAGTTAATCAAAATGAAGCTCAATGAGCTTCACCTTTTTTTAGTATAACTGCTTTGAATTGTTAAAATTTTTCCAAAAAGACGTCTGAAGTATATATTAAATTATAAGGAAGATTCCTGTACCATGATCTTTGAAGCCATACCCCTGCCAAGTGCATAATCACACCCGTTTATGGATACGATGAGAGAACCATTTATGCCCCTTTTCACTTTAAGCAGGGTGTTCTCTATAAAGCCCATTGATCTGAGACGATTAAGCAGGGAACTACCTGCGTTAATAGAAATGATCTTGCTGTTTTTACCTTCCGGCATCATTACAAGTGGTATGATCGGAGCCATTTTTTTACCTCTGTCGTTTTCTAGAAAGCGATATTCACTAAATACCAACGATTTCATAGACACTCACAATATTAGGGAACCCTAACATTACTTGATACTGCAATATAGTGTTCTATAGTATATATAAGTTACCAAGTTCAAATAAAAGTTGTTCACTGAACAATTAAAATTGCCTTTCCAACACAAGTAATTTAAATCTTAATTTGAATTTCTATCATGATGTCTCCTGATAAAAACGAAAGCAAAATACCGGAACTTGTGATGGGTGTGAAGAATCTGGCAGCTTTGAAAGCATGTAAAGAACATGCTGATGCAGTTTACTTCTCACTTGACAGATTGAGTCTCAGGTCCAGAGCACAGGATATCACAACTGAAAAGCTTGCTTCTTTTGTTGAAGAGATACATGAAAAAGGAATGAAAGGATACCTTGCAGTCAACTCCGTAATATACCCCGATGACCTCAAAGAACTGGGTGAAGTACTTGAGTGTGCTGCCTCTGCAAATGTGGATGCTGTTATCGCATGGGATCCTGCAACGATAATGAAAGCTGCTGATAAAGACCTGAGGATACACATATCAACCCAGGCAAATGTCTCGAACCAGATCACTGCAGAGTTCTATAGGTCCCTTGGAGCCAGCCGGGTAGTGCTTGCACGAGAACTTAGGTTAGAGCAAATAAAACAGATTAAAGAAGATACTAAGATCGAACTTGAAGTATTCGTTCATGGAGCCATGTGCCAGTCTATTTCAGGCAGGTGTTATCTTTCGGCATATCTGCTTGGAAAATCAGGTAACTGTGGAGAATGTAGTCAGCCATGTCGCTGGGAATGGTCTCTGCATTCAGATAACGGAGCAATTGTTGATATTGAAGGTAAATATCTAATGAGCGCAAAGGATCTCTGCATGATAGAACACATACCTGAACTTGTCGAAGCAGGAGTTGATGCCTTCAAGGTTGAAGGAAGACTCCGAAACCCGGGATATACATCAACCGTGTCAAGATCTTACCGCCAGGCACTTGACTTTTTCATAGATGGCACATATAATAGAAGCAATATTGTCCCCCTGAAAGAGAAACTGGCACTTGAGTATAACAGGGGGTTTTCAACTGGCTTCTATTTCGGTCATCCTGGACCGGACAGTCTGGCATATGATTCTAACATGAATGCCTCACCAATAAAAAGAGAAGCCGTAGGAGTAGTTACAAATTACTACCCAAAGGTATCTGCAGCAGCTGTAAAGCTACTGGAAAAAGGATTGAATGTTGGAGATCACATCATATTTGAGGGTAGTACCACTTATCTGGAACAGGAAGTTGCATCCATTGTTTATGATGATGAAAATGTAAATTCGATTGAAAAAGGAAACGAAATTGGACTTGCAGTAGGAGATATTGTCCGTAAGAATGATCGTGTTTTCAGGATTAAGAAAGATTTGGATAGCCTGCGAAAGCACAAATGACCCATGTCATCAGGCTTTTGATTTTAAATGATTGTTTTACACGTACCATCAATAGCTTTCCTGAAAATATGAATATTATATATTTTACAGGCAAATATATATTTCAGGTAGACAAAGTTCTTATGAAAATTAGTAGATAGAGAGCCCTGGATGGTAAGAACCATTTCGAAATCAAACTTCCATATTTCAAAGAACAATGTCTGAGGATATGATCAAATCATGAATAACAATGATTCTGCAAAGAAAGAGCTTATCAAAAAAGCTAAAAACTCAGTAATAGACTTTAATGATGCTGCAGCAACAAATGTTGCAATGGAGACTATCAGGTCAGGAATTGACCCCATAGATGTGATTGAAGAAGGTTTCATAGAAGGTATGAAATCGGTAGGTGACATGTTTGAAGAAGGTAAATTATCACTTATGGAAATACTCACAGCATCAAAAACCATGAACAAGGGTATTGCAATACTTAAGCCAGCAGCAATCAGTGCACATGAAAACACTTGTTTTTTTGGAAATCTCATGTTAACCCTGTAACTGAGAGTAAGTATGCTTATGCATACAATTATCTTTTCTATCTGAATTTTTTTTTAGTTTGTTTTTTACTTATGTGCAATAAAAAAAAATATATCTACATACTAATATATTAGCTTCTGCTTATATTATAACTTGAGGAGAATTATATGGACGATTTCATGCAAACTGCTATAGAAGAGGCAAAGAAAGGGCTGAAAGAGGGAGGTATCCCCATCGGGTCTGTCCTTGTCAGAGACGGCGAGATAATCAGCAAGGGACATAATAGAAGAGTGCAGCATGATGACCCTCTTGCACATGCTGAAATTGATTGCATTCGCAACGCGGGAAGAATAGGAAAATACAACGATACAGTTATTTATTCGACATTGATGCCATGCTATCTTTGCGCAGGGGCTATAGTGCAATTTGGAATACAGAAAGTCATTGCAGGCGAATCGGATACTTTTGAAGGAGCCTCCGAGTTTATGAAAGAGCATGGTGTCGAAGTTATCGATCTTGACATAGCAGAATGTAAGGAAATCATGCAAAAATTCATTCGTGAAAAGCCGGACATCTGGTATGAGGATATTGGTAAATAATACCTTATGCCTTCTTCACTGTTGCCCAGAATACACTACCTTTCCCTTCGGGATTATCACTAATACCTATTTTTCCACCGTGCAATTCAACAATCCTTTGAGCAATTGCGAGACCAAGACCGGAACCCTTGACAGCCTTTTTCTTTTCACCAAGACGTTTGAAGCGATTGAAGACTAAATCCTTGTCCTTATCAGGTATCCCTTCACCCAAATCAGAAACCAGCACCTTCCATTCATCAGCAAGATCCTGCACTTCAACTGACACAACACTATCAGAAGGACCATATTTTATTGCATTGGAAATGAAATTCACAAATGCCCCATCTATGAAAGAGTTCACTATAGCTGGATGCGACTGGCCCAGCTTAAGATCAAGTGTTATGTTCTTTTCCATAAATTGCAGTTCAAAGTCCTGAACCACATTGCGGATGATACCTGCAAGATCGACAGATTTGAATTCCAGATCGTTGATATCTTCAAGCATTGCAAGTTTTGCAGCTGATTCAATCATTTCTATAAGACGAGACACATTTTTCTCAATCAGTTGAAGCTTGTACCTCTTGCTTTTATCGACCTCTTCCTGTAAAAGCATATCATTGAACCCTTTTATCACACCTGCAGGATTTAAGAGATCATGACGAAGCATATCTACAAATAAATCTTTAAGCTCATTTGAACTCTTGAGTTGTAATGCATACTGATTCAATTGGCATTCAACTTCCTTGCGTTCAGATATGTCCCTAACAACAGATATTATCCCGTTATCAAGAACCGTAAGAGAGGCTTCATGGAAAAAACCACTTCCATCTTTCTTCTTTCCAAACAATTCACCTTTCCATTTTCCCTTTAAGCTGAACTCGGACAGAATAATATTTGAGATTAATTCTATTTCAGGATCATTGTAAAGAACATGCCATTTTTCCCCTATGATCTCATCAGGACTATCATATCCAAAGATATGTACAAGCGCATTATTTGCATATGTAAAAGTACCTTTTTCGTCCATGATAGCCATCCCATCTATTGAGGCTTCCATGGCACTTGTTCGTATTCTAAGTTCCTCTGCCGCTTTTTTTTGTACTGTGATGTCCATGCCAGAGCAAAGAACTCCCGTTACATGATCATTTTCATCTGTCAGGGATTTAGAATACCAGGATATAATACGTTGTTCATTCTGTTTTGTAATCACAGGACATTCATGGTAGCTAATATCAGACCCAGTTTTATCCAATGTGCCTAAAATATGTTTTTCCATTTCCGGTTTCGATGTCTCTTGAATAAAATTATGAAGCAGGTTTTGCCCAATAACTTCTTCCTCATTAGCACAACCCAGTATCTCAAGACCCATCTTGTTTATGAGGGAGATGTTCTGTTCTGAATCAAGAACCATCATAAGCACTGCTGCCACATCAAGATAGTTTTGGGCTTGATCCCGTTCTTTTACCAGGTTGTCATGAAGATATTTTATGCGAAGTAAAGAATCCACCCTCATTTTAAGCTCAAGCCTGTCAACTGGCTTTGTGAGAAAATCATCTGCTTTGGCTTCTATGCCCCTTAAACGATCATGCCTTTCAGACAAAGCTGAGACAAGAACAACGGGTATGAATTGAGTAGTTTCTGATCTTTTAATATGCTCGCAAACAGTAAAACCATTGATATCAGGCATCATTACGTCAAGAAGCACAAGATCAGGCATTTCCCTGGAAACAATATCCAGTGTATCATACCCATTATATGCAGATAATACTTCATAATCCAACCCAAGGTAAGCCTGAAGCAACTCAACGTTCAGTGGCTCATCATCGACAACAAGAATCCGGGGCTTATCAGATAGTGTCATATATATTTTTTAGAACGATGTGATTGATTTATCTCAACCTCTCAGGAAAAATAATACAGAGACATGAATTGTTACGGCATTATTAGTTTTGTTTTAGACTTTCCAGAAAGGGGACTTGCAAACAAATAAGCACTTGTAACTTTAAATTAGTCCATAATACTTAAGGGTTCCCAAGTTTTACAGCTGCAGAAATTTAGTAGAATGAATACAAAATCAAACATTTGTGCGTTCAAAAACAAAACCATACACACACAATTCAATTCAAAATAATGCATACTAATTATCAAATCGTCTTGTTCAATGAATCAATATACAACCTTGCCCATGCAAATATTTCATCAAAGAAAATATATCCTTTCAAAGAATAAGGATAAACAGAATCATATCACTTTTCTGAACTGAGAATAAATCATGGCAAGCCAAAAAATGATAGTAAAGGACGTCATAAAGAAAGCAGATGTCCTTCTGGAAGTAGTTGATGCCCGCTTTCCTGAGGAAACCAGGAATAGTGAGATAGAACGCGATCTTGGGCGTCTCAATAAACCGTTTATCATAGTACTCAATAAATGTGACCTTGTATCAAAAGATAAACTTGAAAAGGCAAAATCCCGCATGGCAAAAATAGCACCTACTATTTTTGTGTCCTCAAAAGAGAAATATGGGACTACAATGTTGAGATTTAAAATACTGGAAGTTGCAGATATACAGGACCGGAACGTAAAAGTTGGTTGTATAGGATACCCAAATACCGGTAAATCCTCGGTTATCAACAGCGTTGTCGGAAGGGGTAAAGCTCCAACATCTTCAATCTCCGGGCATACAAAAGGTGTACAAATAATCAACGCAGGCTCAAGAATTGTTTTTCTGGACACACCTGGTGTTTTCCCCCTGGATGAACACGATGAATACATACAGGGACTACTGGGAATAAAAGACTCAACTCACCTGAAAGACCCCATAGGAGTAGCACTGAGGGTTATCGAGAAACTGGTAGCTGAAAACAAGGAAACGCTTGAATCCTTCTACAAGGTAAGCATTGGAGATGAAAATTCCTATGACATACTTGAAATGATAGGATTACAAAGTAATTTCCTGAAGAAAAAGGGTAAAATTGATGAAACCAGAGCCGCTGTCAAAATAATCAATGACTGGCAAAAAGGATTACTCCGTTTAGATGATATATAAGTTAAATTGAATTACCAATAAGAGGCATTGAAATGGTAGAATGGAAAAAAGATATCGGACTAGAAGGAAGAATGATACTGACGATGTTCCTGCTAGCTGTAGTTTATCTTGGTTTTCTGGTTTTCCTTGTGTCCATGGGTACACCCCAAACATTCATGCTCTTGTTCATCGCATTGTTCATGGGAGCACAATATTATTACTCGGATAAGCTGGTCCTCTGGACAATGAATGCAAGAGTTGTTTCAGAATCTGAAGAACCAAAGCTTCATGAAACGATCACCAGACTATGTGTTATCGCTGGTCTGCCAAAACCAAAGGTCGCAATTGTAGACACTTCCGTACCTAACGCCTTTGCAACCGGAAGAGGTCCTAAGAATGCTGTTGTTGCTGTAACTACAGGCTTGATGCACAAGCTTGATCAGGGAGAACTGGAAGCAGTGCTTGCACACGAACTGAGCCATGTGAAAAACAGGGATATGGCAATATTGACAATAGCCAGTTTCATCTCAACACTGGCATTCTATATTGTAAGGTACAGTTTCTATTTTGGAGGTTTTGGAGGCGGTCGCAGGAATTCAAATGGTGGTTTAGTAGCAATATGGATCGTTTCAATATTGGTATGGATAATCAGTTTCCTTCTTATTCGTGCTCTTTCAAGATACAGGGAATTTGCAGCAGACAGAGGGTCTGCGGCCATTACCGGAAATCCTGTGAACCTTATCTCTGCACTAAGAAAGATAAGCGGAACCATGGCAAATGTACCTACTGAGGACCTTCGTAAGGTCGAAGGTATGAATGCCTTTTTCATAATACCTGCAGTATCCGGTTCTATGATGAATCTGATATCAACTCACCCATCCATGGAAAAAAGGATTGCTGCACTTGAAAAGATACAGAGGGAGATCGAGCTCTGATGGGTTTTCGTGATATGTTCAATTCTGTGCTTGGAAGAAGCAAAGTACCTGAAGCAAAAACAGACAGGCTTTTTGCTATATCAACTGCAGTCATTACCCTTGAACTAAACCTGAATCTGAAACCTTCTGCAGTAGCAGGGATATGTTTTAAATCTATGGAAATGTCAAAATACGAAAATACAAGGGAAGAAATAGAGCAACTTCTTAAGTTCAGTACCAAAGAAACGGGAACAGATTTTGAAATTCAAAAGGATGAATATAATTTCCTATGGGTGATATTGAAAGACAGGGATTTTGAAGACCTTGTGACTAACATACATATGATATCCCAGACCCTTATAGAACAGAGTTTCGGGGAACAGATACTGTGTGCAGTTTACAGGTTTGAAAGCAACGGGCCTGTTTACTGGATATATAACTTCAAACAAGGAAATTATTATCCTTTCGTTCCCACGGGAAAGAGCAAAAGGGATAATCCAATGGAACTTAGGCTCAAATCGTTGATGGAAAAAGAACTACCAATCGAAAATGAAGTGGGGAAATGGTATCCCCTCTGGAGTATGCCTTTTTAAGCCAGAAACAAATGCGTTCAATCAATACCATTTAGGACATTGAGTTCAATCTTCAAATACCCCTACACCCGTAAAGATCTCCTTTGCTTCCTCGAATGTCAGGTCGCTGGGTGGTACAATAATATCAGATTCCACAATATCAGAGTCATCAAGCTGCTTTCCATTGGTTTTTATCATGCCAATGAGCTTTGAGAGTTCTTCCCTGTATTCCTCTTCATTTTCCTTAGACACAAGTTCCACTATTCTGTTATCTATCACGTTCAGTTCGTCGAAAAGACTGCTCGGTACTTTATACTGGCCTTCACTAACTATCCTTATGATCATTTGCCTGCCTCCTTTTTGAGTTTCTCAAGCTCAAGGTCAACACTTGAATTGGCATTTATTTTTGCAAGTTCTCTGTCAATATCATCTCCACTGCTTGTAAGATCATCGAGTGTACCCACTTCTATGAGCTCATCAAGTGCAGATGCACGAGCTTTCATCTGGTCTGTTTTGTTTTCAGCTCTTTCTATTGCCATACCCACGTCAGCCATCTCCTCACTTATACCTGACACGGATTCATTTATCTTGACCTGAGCTTCAGCTGAAGAATACTGGGCTTTGATGGTTTCCTTCTTTGTCCTGAATACTTCTACTTTGGTCGAAAGGCGCTTCTCGGCTGCAACAAGTTTTTCTTGTTCTTTTTCAATGTCAACGATCTGCTGGTCAAGACCCTGAACCTGTATTGCAAGAGCACTCTTCCTTTCAAGGGCCAGACGTGCCAGATCTTCTCTGTCAGCCTGTATAGCTTCCTTTGCCTGCCCATCGAGTTTCTCAATGTTCTTTGATAATTTCGATCGCTGCAATTGAAGCCTCTTTTTTGATGTTGTTACTTCTGCAACACCTCTTTTAACATCCTGTAGCATTTCCAGTTGTTTTTCATACGAATAATCCAGTGTTTCCCGGGGATCTTCTACCCGATCCATTAATTTATTCATTTTCGATTTAATTACTGTTCCCATCCTGTTGAATAATCCCATATTATTCCTCCTAAAAAGTAAAGAAGATAAAGATATAAAGTTCAAATGGCATAAATGCTTTCCCAATTCAAATATCACTACAATATATGAAGGCAACTATACTTTTAGATAGGAGTACGATATATAGGATAACATACAGAATTTCTGATGGAGAAGCAAACCATGGTTAATACAGATTACGATGAAGAAAATATATTCAGAAGCCAGAGAATTGCCGTGTTTGCTGACGTACAGAATATGTTCTATTCTGCAAGAAACAATTATTCAGACAGCCGCTTGGATTATGAAAAATTACTCGCCACAGTACTCAAAGGCAGACAACTTGTAAGAGCAATTGCCTATCTGGTCGAAACTGAGGACATTGATCAATCAGGATTCAAATACCATTTAAGAAACTTTGGATGGGAACTAAGATCCAAACAACTCAAAATAAGACCAGATGGATCAACTAAAGGTGATTGGGATATGGGAATAGCTATTGATGCAATAGCCATATCCGAAAAAGTAGATACTGTTGTGATTGTCAGTGGTGATGGGGATTTCACAGCCCTTGTAAATCACCTTAAAGCCTGTGGAGTGCGTGTTGAAGTCCATTCTTTTGAAAGAAACACAGCAGTGGAACTAATCAACTCAGCCACAGAATACTATCCAATAGATGAAAGTATACTCCGAAAAAAATAAAAAAAAATATTTTGCTCTTAGGAAGAAAACGTAAACCCATTTAAAGATTGAGTTTAATTTACTGCTATGTCAAGCAGGTATAAATTACCAGACCCCCTCTCGCTTATTCATCCGCGTTCATTAAAGCATTTGAGTCATCATCTGCATGAACTTGTAAAAACCAGACTATGGTTAAAGATCCTCATCGGGATGATGCTGGGAATTGTCACCGGACTTGCACTTGGTCCTACCACTGGCATTTTGAGCAAGGAAATATCGTACACCATTGGTGAATGGCTGGCATTACCTGGTTATTTATTCCTCGCACTTCTCCAGATGATAGTTGTACCGCTTGTTTTTGCATCCATTATAAGGGGAATTGCATCTGGTGAAGATATGCAACAACTCAAAAAGATAGGACTTCGTACAGTTGCCTATTTTCTTGTTACCACTGCACTTGCAATACTCATCGGACTTACCCTTGCATTAACAATAAATCCTGGAACTTACATCAGCAGCGAGCTTGTCCAGGATACAATGATGTCAGATACAACACAGCTAGCAGGTAATGACATGACCACACCTGGTGTTTCTGAGCTTCCTAGCATGATAACTACCATTGTACCAACCAATCCATTGGGATCACTTGCAACCGGAGATATGCTCCAGGTAGTCCTGTTCTCTGTGATCATAGGTGTGGCTCTTGTTTCAATGTCACCTGTGCAATCAAAACCGATGTTAGAATTGTTAGGTTCTTTGCAGGAAGTAAGCATGACAGTTGTCAAATGGAGTATGCTGCTTGCCCCAATTGCGGTTTTTGGACTAATGAGTAAATTCACAATAAATCTTGGAATTGATGCCTTAATGGGAATGTTGGTCTATGTGGGTACGGTTTTGTTGGGATTGTTGATGATGCTCATATTCTATATGATGGTCATCTTGATAGTAACTGGGAAAAATCCGGTCAATTTTATGAATTCAATAAGAGATGTATTGTTGCTCGCATTTTCCACATCCAGTTCTGCTGCAGTTATGCCACTTTCAATAAAGACGGCTGAGGAAAATATAGGGGTCAGACCATCTATATCCCAATTCGTCATTCCCCTTGGCGCTACGATAAATATGAATGGTACAGCCCTTTACCAGAGCATAGCGGCTGTTTTCCTTGCACAGGTGTTTGGAATAGACCTTGGCTTCGGTGAATTAGTGCTGATAATGATCACTGTAGTAGGAGCCTCGATAGGCACTCCATCTACGCCAGGAGTAGGTATTGTTATCCTTGCCCTGATATTAACCAGTGTAGGAATACCCACTGCTGGTATCGCACTTATTATAGGAGTTGACAGAATCCTTGACATGAGCCGCACTGCGGTCAATGTTACAGGAGACCTTGTCACATGTGTTGTTATGGATAAATGGGTGGACGGAAAGAAAAGTGCTAATGAAGAATTCATTGAAGTTGCAAAACGTGAGGCACAAAGAAGAGTACTTGGAGAAGATGTCATTGTTACCACGCAGAAATGAAAACAACCATTTTTTGGCAACTCATTTAATTGATTATGAATTACTGCCACGTGAAGCGTGGTTTTGGTTTATTTATACGATTAAAACAGATGAAATCGATTATACCCACCCTTCATCAACATATATCTGAAGACCCTTTTCAAGAATTGTTTCAATATCTACGAAAATGGAATCATCATAATTCTTTAGATGAAAACATGATTTACCCTTGAGTAATTTCATTAACCGGTCAGGCGTATCAAGGAACTTTTCACGATACGAATAAACAGGAAAAAAGTAGAATCCTACATGGTGTTTCCATATGATCGTGGATGCAAAGTAGACCTGTTCATACATCCTGCCATCAATAATAACATTTTTATCCCCATAAAGATCGAACCTTTTGCCCTCATCTCTAGTAATAACTAGAGGTGGTACATAAGTAGAAAGTAATTGTTTTAGTTTTTGAAATATCTTCTGCTTTTCATCAGTCACAATGAATTTGTGATCATTATTGTATAAATGTATTATGTAAAGAATTATACCTATGCATGCACAATCAAAAAAGCAATAAAAGATTGTAAGAATCAATAATACCAGAAAAAAAATAGATTAGTTCAAGTTAAAATCATTGTAGAAAAAGAAAGTTAGTAGTTAGTGTTGAGTGAGTTGGCAGCGATCCAGAGTTCCCGAAGACTCTCATACTTCAGTACAGTAAGGAACGCTGGCAGGCTTATCTTCTGTGTTCGGGATGGGTACAGGAATTGCCCCGCCGCTATGGCCGCCAATCTCTCTCATGATGAATTGTAAATGGTAAAGCCAAGGTCCGGATTCGAACCGGAATGGAATCGCTCTGCAGGCGATTGCGTAGCCGCTCCGCCACCTTGGCAATGAGCGATTCATGATTGAATCCATTGAATTTATACTTTACCATAAGATTGCGTATATTAAACATGCACATATCAGATTTCGCCTGGACAAAGCAAGACGGACAGGCACGGATGATTAGTAGCCGCGGACTGAACACCTCGTTGCCTTGGTGCGTACATCCCGACCCTATCAAACCGGTCTTGTACCGGAATCCTTAACGTAGTCTCTTTTCAAGTCAGATTTCGAGCTTAGATGCATTCAGCTCTTATTCCTTAGCGCGTAGCTGCTCAGCAATGCCCTGTCGGACAACTGATACACCAGTGGCGCCGCTACTCTGTTCCTCTCGTACTAAAAGTAGCTTACCCTCAGACTACAGACACCTCTAGTAGATAGTAACCGACCTGTCTCACGACGGTCTAAACCCAGCTCACGATCTCCTTTAATAGGCGAACAACCTCACCCTTGGCCGCTGCTGCACGGCCAGGATGGAAAGAACCGACATCGAAGTAGCAAGCTGCCGGGTCGATATGTGCTCTTGCCGGCAACAACTCAATTATCCCCGGGGTAACTTTTCTGTCATTTTTGACTCGCACCAAGCGAGTACAAAAGTTCGCTAGAACCGACTTTCGTCTCGTCATCCACTACTGTGCTGAATAACGTCAGGCTGACTTATGCTCTTGCACTCTTCAGTGGGTTTCCGACCCACTTGAGTCAACCTTTGTGCGCCCTTGATATCTTTTCAAGGGCGTCCCGCCCCAGGCAAACTGCCCACCTATCGGGGTCCTCCTCTCGGAGTTAGGGTCGTAATTTCAGAAGGGTAGTGTCCCAATGGCGACTCCACCAATGCTGGCGCACCGGTTTCGACGTCTCCTACCTACACTGTACATCCAAAATCACAACCCAACGACAGGCTGCAGTAAAGCTCCACGGGGTCTTCACTTCCCCCTAGAGGTCTCTAGACTGTGCACTAGAAAGTAAGCTTCACCGGACTCTGGCTAGGGACAGTAGAGCTCTCATTGATCCATTCATGCAAGTCGCCAATTAAGCGACAAGGTACTACGCTACCTTAAGAGGGTCATAGTTACCCCCGCTGTTTACAGGCCCTTCGATCCGTTGAACCGGAGTTTCAGGTACCTGCACTGAGCAGGATTCAGAGATCGTACTAGCCCTTACGGGTTTGCGATCTCCTATGTTGATATTAGACAGTTAGAGCTCTCTTGTCACTGCGACCTGCTGTCTTCACAGCAGGCACTCCTTCTCCCGAAGTTACGGAGCTAATTTGCCGAATTCCCTTAGCCAAATTGTATCCGACACGCCTTAGCCTTTTCAGCTAGGGGCACCTGTGTCAGTTCTCGGTACGGACCCATGACTTCCTTTTCACGGGTTCCCGGGTGCAGCTGACTTTCGCCATAACACATTCGCTCGCTTCTCGCCATTACGGCTCTCCACGAGATTCGGTGCTTAGACGGCGCGACGGCGCCGCTCAGCCTGCCCAAAAACGTCAGTTTATTGTCATGAGGTACAGGAATATTAACCTGTTTCCCTTTCGGCGTACTCGAATTACGGTACGTCTTAGGACCGACTAACCCTCGGCTGACGATCATTGCCGAGGAAACCTAGCCCCTTCGGCGGATAGGATTCTCACCTATCTATGCTGTTACTATTACCAGGATTTTCGTTTCCGCACGGTCCACAGGACTTCACAGCCCTGCTTCTGCCCGAACGCAACGCCTTCCTACGAGATTACCTTTCGGTACTCCGTGGTATCGGTGGTCGACTTGAGCCCCGTCCATTTTCGGGGCCCCAAACCTCGACTGGTGGGCTGTTACGCACTCTTTAAAGGATAGCTGCTTCTAAGCTAACCTTCCAGCTGTCTAGGGCTTAGGACGCCCTTTAGTATTAACACTTAGTCGACACTTGGGGACCTTAACCACGGGCTGGGTTTTCTCCCTTACGGACTACAGGCTTACCCCAGTAGTCCGGACTCCAACTTTCTTAGACGACGGTGAGTTTGGAGTTTGACAAACGGCTGAGGGATTTCTCCCCCGGGACCATCAATCAGTGCTCTACTTCACCGACTATCTCCAGTTAGGTCATGCTACGACATGTTTCGGAAGGAACCAGCTGATGCCGGGTTAGATTAGCCTTTCACTCCGAGACGCAGGTCACACGAATGATTTGCAGATCAATACCGCTTGCGGTCCTCCACGTAGCTTTCGCCACGCTTCAACCTGCCCACGCCTAGATCACCCGGCTTCGGGTCGTACCCTAATGACTCCACGCACTTGTATACGCCGCGCCTCACCTTACGGTTGCGCGCATGTTGCTTTCGCTTCGGCTTCCTATGTAAAAAGTTAGCCATTGCCATTTGAATACACTCCCTGGCCCGTTCTTCAAAACGTAAGATATAACATTGGCAATAATGCCCGTACTGCAGCCTCGCGGCTGTTTCCTTCGCATTAAAGATCCTTTAACGCTATATCGCTCCATCACCTTCAGGTTTCAGGCACTTTTAACCTCCCTTCTTGGGGTACTTTTCAGTTTTCGGTCACCCTACTAGTTCACTATCGGTCTCAAGAAGTATTTAGTTTTGGAAGTTGGTGCCTCCCAAATTCACGCGAGAATTCCAACTCACGCTACTCAGGCTATAATCCAGGTCCTTTGATCGTTATCTACGTGACTATCACACTCTATGGTCTAACGTTCCAGAAAAATTCGATTCCGATCAAGTGGGATCTTTAGAAAAAGCCTACAACACCACATCTCCCGCACGTTACCGGCGGGATTCAGTTTGAACTGTACCGTGTTCATTCGCCATTACTAACGGCATCTCTTCGATTTCTTTTCCTGCCCCTACTAAGATGCTTCAATTCGGGGCGTTCCCGATCATTGTTGATCAACACACAAAATGTGTTAGGAAGACCCATTAGGAAATCCCAGGTTCATAGGCTCCATGCACCTACCCTGGGCTTATCGCAGCTTGGCACGTCCCTCATCAGCTCTTGAGCCGAGCCATCCACCTGAAGGCATAATTACCAGAGTCCATCTCACTTTGTCCAGTGAGCGTCTGATATATGCATGCATATACACGATCTCATTGCAGCTGTCGTTGCTTCAGCCACTTCATCCTTCCCCGAAGAAATTACTCTTCAGGTGCACTAATAATGGACTTGTTGGGATTCGAACCCAAGGCCTCCGCCTTGCAAAGGCGGCGATCTTCCAACTGATCTACAAGCCCCTCTTGGACCCCTTTTACAGTGAATCCATGTAATTTTTCTCGGATCTGACAGTTTTTCGATTTCTGACCGGTTAGTGGTGATGGACTTTGTGTCCATCTTGCTTAGGAGGTGATCCAGCCGCAGATTCCCCTACGGCTACCTTGTTACGACTTAACCCCCCTTGCGAAATTTAGGTTCGAACACGGCACAAGGTCCGTGCCCTCACCCATACCTCACTCGGGTGGTTTGACGGGCGGTGTGTGCAAGGAGCAGGGACGTATTCACCGCGCTATATTGAAACGCGATTACTACGGATTCCAGCTTCATGAGGGCGAGTTACAGCCCTCAATTCGAACTAAGGCCGGGTTTATGAGATTACCAACCCTTTTCAGGGTAGGGACCCATTGTCCCGGTCATTGTAGCCCGCGTGTAGCCCTGGAGATTCGGGGCATACTGACCTACCGTAGCCCGCACCTTCCTCTGGTTTAGCACCAGCGGTCCCCACAGAGTACCCATCATCCCGAAGGATATGCTGGCAACAGTGGGCACGGGTCTCGCTCGTTGCCTGACTTAACAGGATGCTTCACAGTACGAACTGACGACGGCCATGCACCTCCTCTCAGCGATTCAGGTAAGACCTTCAGCCTGACCTACATATTGCTGTCGCCCCAGGTGAGTTTTCCGGCGTTGAGTCCAATTAAACCGCAGGCTCCACCCGTTGTAGTGCTCCCCCGCCAATTCCTTTAAGTTTCAGCCTTGCGGCCGTACTTCCCAGGTGGCTCGCTTCACGGCTTCCCTGCGGCACCTGAAACGGTCGCACCGTCCCAGACACCTAGCGAGCATCGTTTACGGCTGGGACTACCCGGGTATCTAATCCGGTTCGTGCCCCCAGCTTTCGTCCCTCACCGTCGGACCCGTTCTGGTAAGACGCCTTCGCCACTGGTGGTCCCACAAGGATTACAAGATTTCACTCCTACCCCTGTAGTACCTCTTACCTCTCCCGGTCCCAAGTCTGACAGTATCCCCCGGAAGCCTAACAGTTGAGCTGTCAGATTTCCCGGAAGACTGATCAAACCGGCTACGGACCCTTTAGACCCAATAATAGTGGTCACCACTCGGGCCGCCGGTGTTACCGCGGCGGCTGGCACCGGTCTTGCCCGGCCCTTGCTAACACATGCTATTTACACATGTGGACAGCCAACATAAGATGCTGGCACTCAGTGTCCCCTTATCGCGGTTTCCCGCATTGTAAAGTTTTCGCGCCTGCTGCGCCCCGTAGGGCCTGGATTCATGTCTCAGAATCCATCTCCGGGCTCTTGCTCTCACAACCCGTACCCGTCGTCGGCTAGTAGGTACACTACACCCACTACAACCTGATAGGCCGCAGATTCATCCTAAGGCGCCGGAACTTTGAGCCAAAGATCATTCCAGATTCAATGGCTTATCAGGAATTATCACCAGTTTCCCGGAGTTATGCCTGACCTTAGGGCAGATTATCCACGTGTTACTGAGCAGTACGCCATGTTCACGAAGAACATTTGACTCGCATGGCTTAGTCGCACACTGATAGCAGTGACCTCTGGCAGGATCAACCAGAATTGTTGATCTCACACAAAAGTTTAATGCATTTTGGAAGTCATTTAAGGAATTTTTAGGAAAGAACTCTCACTAGAGAATTTCTTTACTTTGCACATTAGTTGATTAATTCCTTATATGGTAGTATATTATACACTACCGGCCAGAATTAATCGAACTGCCAAATCCAACGTCAGACAAGAAAGAACTCTTGCCTCCACTTAATAAAAGGCGGTGATTGTAAGTGTTTTCGCGCATTCACGCGGACTCCTTCAAAGGTCGCCATCCTATATATACCTTCCGAATCAAGAGATTCGAAGACAAAGAAGGAACCTTTGTAACACCTGCCTGATGAAATGAAATTAGTACTTCATCGATCTGTTCCCACAGAGCATATTTTCCTGATGCGTTGGCCGCATCATTGGGCTCAGTGAGAGCACCCCTACAAGTCAAGGCTAATATAAAAAGGTTGCGGACAAACATAGAATAACAATTGTGACTTGCAATAAAAAAAGACTATTCTAGTAAAAATACGAAAATATTAGGCAAAATAAGAGGAAATCGAGAGAATATTTCCTCTTTTTGCCTTTATTTTTTGAGGACATCCCTGAGTGTAATCCATTTACGAGTCATTATCACAGTTTTATCAGTATTGCTAATTATCTTTTCAGGGAAAACACCCATCAGGAAATTCTTCAGGAAAGGCCTTGTAGTAGCACCTATGAACACAACATCCTGCTTTTCAGCCTCAGCAGACAGACCTTTTTCGATATTGCCTGAAACTACGAATTTCTCAGTAGTCTCTACCCCTTCAAAGAAGCCCACAAGATTCCTGAATGCTGCAAATGCCCTGGCTTCATCATCAGCTGACTTACCCACATTAAGCAGTGTAACACTGGCATTTTCAGCAACTGCCAGGTCCTTTGCCAACTCAGCAGCCAGAGCTGCATGCGGGCCACCTGCAGTAGGCAACAATATCTTTTTAACATTCCCAAGACTACGACCAGATTCAAATCTGGCAACAACAACATCACATGGAGCTTTTAGGAGAATAGGATCCAGCGTGCTTCCAAGCACAAAATCATGGCGGAATGTCCTGCCTCTCCAACCCATAATTATCATATCCGGCTTTTCCTCTTCGATCGTATCAAGAATCGAATCTGAAGCATCCCTCCCTACTTTAATTATACCACCAGCAGGCACATCCACCGAATCAATAAGGCCCCTTATCAAAGATCTTTTATTCTCTACATAAGAATCGGTTGCTGAAAGAGGAGTCTGTTCCGGAAATGTTAGCACTTTAAGGAAAACGACGTGACCATTCTTTTCTTTTGCAACCATAGCGGCAAGCTTAGCAAGGTCCCCTGCAGTAGCGATATTTTTCACAGGAACCAGGATCTTATAACCCATTTCAGCAAATGGTTTTTCCTCATAGACCTTCCTTCTGAGACCTTTTACGCGCTTCTTCATCTCTTTTTCAGAATAAGAGAAATAGAAAAATGAACCAGCAAGTATCCAGAATATAGTTATCCCTGCAATAAAAGTAGTGTGTTCTATCGCAGTTACAAGATAATAACCAATAGCAATCTGAACAACTATTGCAATTATAGGAAGATAAGGAGCAAAAGGCATCTTAAAGGCCCTTTTAAGATCAGGTCGCCTAAACCGTAGTATAATAAGTACGGAATTGACCAGAATAAAGAGAATAAGGAACATTACGTTCGCCGCAGAAGCAACAGTTTCGATAGGTGCAAGCGTCATAGATACAATAATGAAGTAACTGAAAAGAATAGCATAATGAGGCGTTCTTCTCTTTTCATTGATCCTGGAAAGAGCTTCTGGCAGATAACCCATCCTTCCAAGAGCAAACGCAACTCGGGAAGAAGAATAAACAGTAGCATTCATGGCACTTATCGTAGAAACAAAACCACCTGCAAGAATAAGGACAGACCCGAATGCCATTATCTGATCTGCAACCCGTATCATACTGAATTCACCAAGCTCTCCAAGATATATCCAGCTTGGTCCATCCACTTGAATGGCACCTATAAGAGCAAATGCCACCAGTATATATATAATAACAGCAACCCACAGCGACAACAATATAGCTCGAGGTATGTTCTTTTCCGGATTCTTGACCTCCTCACCACTCTGAGCAATTATCTCATACCCTTCAAATGCTATGAATGTAAGACCCATTGCAACGAGAAGACCACCAAAGCCATTAGGCAGGAATGAGGGATCTGCAAGAAATGCAGCAGACCAGTCAGGTGTGAGGAATGTTTTATAAATACCAAAAAAAGCGAACACTATAAGGATAGCAACTTTGAAAAGAGTAACCATACCACCAATCCGTCCGCTTTCTTTTGCACCAAGATAATTAAGGTACGCCATAAGGGTAACAATCATAAATGCAGAGCTGCTGATCAAAGTGCCCTGTGAGATCCCATCATATCCTAAAAAATGAATTATAAACTCGGAAAAAAATGCGCCGAATGTGACGGCATATAGAGAACATGCAATTGTATGAGCCGCCCAGTCAATCCAGCCTGCCAGAAATCCGAAATGATTTCCAATACCCTCTTTTACCCAGAGATAACTCCCACCAGCTTCAGGAATGGCAGAACCAAGTTCAGCATAGGCAAGCCCTGTAAAAGTTGCAACGATACCATTTAGCAGAAACGCAAGAAGGACTGCAGGACCTGCAATTCCGGTGGCAATGCCAGTCAGAGCAAAGATACCGGCCCCTATCATCCCGGCAATACCTATCATTGTTATATCAAAGAGGGTTAAGTCTCTGCTCAGACTTACACGTATTTCATTATCTCCTGACACACTAAGTTAGAAAAACACCTTTATACATAATATTTTCTATTCCCCAAAACCATAAATAACCCATTGATACGCAACAGTTGCATAGTGGTAAATAATCAATCTTATGATAATAATAATTAGTAGATTTTCACTAGCAACAAGCTATATATAACAACAAACATGATTGAAAAAATTGAAGACAGGTGTGCAATGTGTATCTGCATTGTAGAATTATGTTTGCAGACCATCCTGTGATGGATCTTAACATATAACCTTAAAAACAAGACCAGGAGTCAAATGGAGTATGAGCGGATCGGGGGATCCAGACATTATTCGGAGAATTAGCTTTGCTTTTACAGCAAAGGTAACAGCTACAATAGCCTTTGTTATTATACTGCTTATATGCAATATTGCACCAACCGAAGGAATAACCGAAAACTCATCCGGAAATTCTGAGCTAACACCATATGAAAATACCGTCCTGGCAGTGCCATACTACAATCAAGGAGATACAAACTGGTGCCTTTACTACTGCCTTTCAATGATTCTCAACTACAATAATTACCAGATAGAACCATGGGAGATGGCAGAATATTTTGATTCCGGCCACAATGACACATTTTCAGGCCAATATAACCCATATGACAATTCACTGGAAGATTGTGCAAAGCAATTCTCTTCATTGAAAACCAGGAAAATAGTATGGGGATATAACATTGGTGATTTCAATGTTGAAAAATTCAATAATGCTATAAAGGACAATATAGACAGAGATCAGCCAATACTCATGGCTTTCCAGTATGAAAATTCCGAAGGTATAAAAAAAGGTCATGCAATTATTGCAGTAGGATACGATGAAGAATACATCTACCTCACAGACCCAAGCGGTGCAACTACCAGAGATCTGTTTGGCTTCGATGGAGGGCATATTTCAGTACCTGTCAACTGGCGCGATTTTAATGACAAACTTGTCAGTAATATAGCGCCGACAAATATGGCCTTTACAATAGAGATAATGGATGAAGCACCAGATAGCTCACCAAAAGGGTCCATATATGTAACCGACCGCACCAACAATAACTATAGCTGCCTGAACTTTGCAAACAGAAAGAATCCGGAAGACATCGGTTTACTACGTTTCGATGGCAGATATGAAGGTGGGTACCACATAATTCAAAAAGGAAATACAGAGATGGAAAGAGAAACTTCCTCTCTTGATTCTATGTCTATCTACTTCACAGTATCGAATCCTACAGCAACACAAAAAGATTACTTTGTCAAAAGCAATCTAATCAATAAAGCCACTGGAGAAGTAGTAGAAAAATTCTTTTTTAAAATAAGCCTAAGTGTAACCCCATTTAGTAATGTATCAAAAGGAATTAATTACTCCAATCAGCTTGAGACTCTATCTTATGAAGATTATAGTATCGAACTAGCGCTTTTTGATGAAGATATGAATATAGTAGATTCAATCTGTCTTGATATGCATATCTCATGAGAATGAATAGAAACTAAAGATGGAATTGAACTACTAAAATGAAAAGTATGATGCGGGAGGTGCGATTCGAACGCACGAACTCCTACGAGACAGGGTCCTAAGCCCTACTTACAGGGTCACGTAATATTTATAACTGTATAAAGCATACTACATAGTATGAAATATGCACCCAAAACTGAAGGAGAGAACAAAGAGATACTGGATGACTATGCCAGGAGCCTTGGTCTCAACAACTTCAAAGAAACAACTATCAACACAAAACTATGGAAAGTTTACACCTTCCTAAAATACCACAATAACAAAAACATTAATAAAATCACAAAAAAAGATATAGAAAGCTATATTCTGCATAGAAGAAAAAACAATAAGCCAAAAACAGTCCACAACGACATAGTTGACCTGAGGCTTTTCTTCAAGTGGTTAAATCCAGATAATGCTTTTTTCGAAGATATCAAGACCCGCAGTCCTAAGAACCACTTGCCCACTAAGGAAATAATTGTGCCGGCGGATGTGAAGAAACTAGTACCCGCCTGCAAGACTCAACGTGATAGAGCTATTGTCATGACCTTCTGGGATAGTGCCGCAAGAGCTAACGAAATACTCAACCTGAACCTAGGACATGTAGAGATAGACAAATATGGAGCTGTGATAGTTGTAGAAGGTAAGACAGGAATGAGAAGAATAAGACTCATTGAAGCAGTTCCTGACCTTCAAGCATGGATCAATCAGCACCCTAACAAAGATGACCCCAATGCTCCTTTATTTGTCACATTCAGAAATAACGGAAAAGAACCAAAAAAACTTGATATCCGTACAGTTCAGAACATGCTAAAGACAGTAGCAAATGATGCAGGAGTCAAGAAGAACATACACCCACATGCATTTAGGCATGGGAAGCTCACCGACCTTGTCAAGCGTGGTTTCAAGGAAACAGAACTGAGGATCATTGCAGGCTGGGAAGCTGATTCCAAGATGCCCGCTACATACATCCACCTATCAGGAGAGGATGTTGAAAAGAAATTACTGGCCTCTTACGGCATTATAGAGGATGAGGTCAAAAAAGAGAAACTTGAACTCAAACCAATCGAATGTCCACGTTGTAAAAGCCTCAACCCACATGACTCCAAGTATTGTAGTAGTTGTTCAATGGTCCTTGACATGGAAACTGCAATTAAGATGGATACTGAAATAAAGACGACGGATGAGAAGCTCACCCAACTTATGCAATCAAAGGTTGATGAATTGGTGGAAGCTCGGATAAATGAAGTATTGAAGAAGATTAGCGTTTCAGATTAAGGGAAGGTAAATGTGCATACCTATCTTTTTCATCTTTCGCTAAAATAGGATTTAGTGATGGATCTATGATGTCACTAACTAAGAAATTAACTCTTTTAATATCCAATCTAAGCTGTTCACGGTCTTCTTCTGCTGTTAAAAACTCTATCAAGGGATTATCCAACAAGAATTGTTCAAACAAGATAGGTACTTTACTTTTATCAAGTAAATTCCCAAAATGCTCAACTCTTGAACTCAAAGAATTTAAAGCGGTATCATGAATTTCATCCAATAGTTGAACTTTTTTATCCTCGTCAACTATCTTTGTTTTGACTATGGCGGCAGCTATTGCGGACACCGATATAAACCGACCTTCCTTTATGTGGTTGGCCAAAGTTTTGTATTCATAAGCAAGATATCCAGAAAGTTTCTCACAATCATAGATTCCCAGTACAACATATAGAGCCTTGCTGGAATATTTAAGGCATAGTTGTATCGCTTCTTTTTCATTTGCTGAAAAGGCCTTGTAGCCTGAAGATACCCGTTTATTTTCAAAATTGGATATCAAGTGATCAATTTGTCCCCTGTAATATTCCTTTGTCATGACATGATCAAGCAGGGTGTTTTCAGATTGATGCTCATATAAATAATTTAAAACATCTACGATATCACCCAAGTAGTAGTGCTCCGTATATCTAGATCGATTAGGACATTTGTCTTTTGATAACAAAATACCCTGATCTTTCAACTTTTCACATTTGTCTTTTAACCATGACTTATCAGCTTCAAACTCACGCGCAATTTCTGCAGCATATGATGGCTCATTGTTATTGCTAATGAGATACATGATGATCTTTTCATCTGTTCTATTAAGGAGACATTCTTTAGCATAGTCATCTGAGGTATAATCTGAATCCATATTAATCACATTAGATGATTTTAATACAAACTATTTGAAGACATCTAACTAGTAGGGATTTGATTTCCATTGCCCACTAGTAGGGATTTGTTACCGATTGCCTACCACTTATGACACTATTTATAACAGTACTCCATTCTTGTATCTGAGGAACAATTCCCTCTGAAACTCAACAACGAGTAAACAGTACAGACAATTAAACAAAAAAGCAGAATGTGCACCGGTCCGACAAATCCTGCAAGATCTTGAACCGATGCATAAGCGCACACCTTGAGGTGTACATTTATGAATAGTAATGTATCAGGTATTAAACCTTCTCTTGAAAAAGTAGACGAACAGATCATTGAACATATGCCACAGTCCTTCCAAATGATGTTCAGGATAGATGAGCTGGCAAATGAAAAATTGGATGAACTTCTGGAACCTGTTAGATGTGGAAAAATCACCCTTGAGGAACTCAAAAGATCAAGGGGGTTGGTATGATGAACACATCATCCAACTTCACAGTTGACAAGAAGGCAAACAAAAAGATTATTGATGAGCTTTTTAGAGATGAAAGTAAGATCCCAATTGCTGATGTTAAGTCTTATGAACTACCAACCTCTTTCTGGAGGTCAATTGAATCAGCAATCAAAGATTACAAACAGAGCAAATATGACATTGACCTTTTTGACCGCTTTCAAGAAGACATCTGTTTATTTGACTATATCCTTAAAGATGGACCTACTCCTTTCTGTGAACTCGTAAGAAGGCATCTTGGACTCACTGAAAAAGAAAGCATTGACCACTATTACTCCAATCCTGGATCCATTGACAGATTAAGTGAGTTCAACGATAAGATATGTGATTACTATAGGGAAAATGGTTATAGAATACGGATTGACAGATTCTTAAAGAACGAAAATTCAAAATTCTCAAACTTTAAAAGGGAGTTTGTCAGAGATCAATACCTTGAATGGGATACTCTTCTGATGGACGACTTTTACAAACAGGACTCAGAACATATCGAATACCCCACATTGATGGTCGACAGGATAAGCCTACAGGTTTACTCCAAGGATTACCTCACTTTCAAAGGCGACGTTAAGAAGGTCATAAAAACTACAGCCCCCAGGTTCCAAAAGGAAGTCCTTGTTGAGCGTTTGATGCGCCATAAACAAGAACTATCCAATAAAGGCTACGATATTGAAGACATAGAAGATTATGTTGAACAATTTTTGCCTACTAATCTGGATGAAGAATATGATTTCATGAAACATCGTTCTATACTTCCAGACTATAGCCTGACATCAATACCCAAGTCCTACAAAGATTCCTACCTATGGGAAACGGAGGGAATAACCTATCGTTTTAGAAACAATCCTCCAAAAGGTGCTCCTGTATCACTTTTTATCTATGCGAATATGCAAAGGATAGTCTACAAAAAGATGAAGGAAGACATTCCAGAAGTAGAGGAAGCATTCAATAATGAACTGCTGGACGAGAACAACTTCATTCCAATAGGGTATGAAAAAGAGTATCATAAATACGAACAGCAAGCCTTCCAAGAACTGAAACACAAAGCCAAAAAAGCATACCGCAAAATGCTTGAACGAGAAGGCTTTGAGCAGGACGAGATCAGGAAAGCACCTATGGAATTTAACATCAGCCAGATAGAGATCTGCTGGAACACAGCACTTCCACTAGACCCACTTGAATACCTAAAAGAAGTGATGGACAACTACCATTGCTGTGGTATTATGGATTCCAGCCTGCACGACACCACCCCTCTGCTTGTCACAAAATACATGTCAGACATAGAACCCAATACTGCAAGGTTCTCACACAAAATGTACAAAAAGACAAAGAAGAACCTGAGAAATGAAATTGTCCTGGGAAAGGAACTAAAGCTCTTTGCCGATATTGGAACAGGCCGTAAACCCATTCACACCCAGTTCTTCACCGATCCTGAGCAGATGAAACGCTACCTGTATGCAAAACTTCTTTTCCATTTCACCAGAAGGACATCAGGCTTTGATAAAGAAAAATACCAGCATGGCTATCACCAATTTACAAAAAAGAGCTCCTACCCAAACGATGAAGATAAAAAGCATTATCTTGTTGCATACCTAAAATATACAGACCTGCACGAATCTTTCAAGGATGTTTCCTTCTTTAACAATCTGGTAAACGAACTTCGAACAAAGGGATTTGTGACCCGAAAGTTCTTCCACCCATGGAGTAACAGATTCTTTGATAAGAATGTAAGCAAATCCAATGACTTCGAGAGAATGAAAAGAGGAAGATACAGGATAAAACACGGGGGTAATTTAGAGGATATTATGAATGGTTATGTGAAACTAAGGGAGAATTTACCCATAACAAAGTAAGTTTCAGGAGGTGGCTAATTCAATTGTGAATACATCGACATTTTAACCACTTCTAACAAAAGTGTTCTAGGAAGCAACTGCTGTTCTGACTTCCACTCTTTTTTTGTTTAAGGAAATGTAACTATTACTCTCCATACTTCATTTTAAAACCATACAAATAATCAAAATGTGGTTCTTAAAAGTGGCATAACCCTACAAAAATGAAAAGCTTAAATAGAAATGACTTTGAAGGTTTAGTCACATTATAAATTATAATTATTCGATATTTGAGTCGCTAAATCCCAATCATATAAATTAAGAAAATAGGCGTGTGGGTATGAAAGAAACTGTTTTGCAACTTATCAAAGAAGCCGCTAGAAATAATAACTTTTCACTTGACCTGTCCGATAACCAGCTAACATCACTGCCGCCGGAGATTGCAAAACTAAAGAACCTTACTGAACTTAACCTGGCCAGTAACCGGCTCACAGCCCTGTCACCTGAGATTGCAGAACTAAAGAACATTACTAAACTTAACCTGTCCGATAACCGGCTTGCAGCCCTGCCACCTGAGATTGCAGAACTAAAGAACCTTACTGAACTTAACCTGGACGATAACTGGTTCATATCACTGCCGTCTGAAATCATAAAACTAAAGAACATTACTAAACTTAACTTGGCCAGCAACCAGCTAACATCACTGCCACCGGAGATCGCAGAACTAAAGAACCTTACTGAACTCACCCTGTTCCATAACTGGGTCACATCACTGCCACCGGAAATCATAAAACTAAAGAACCTTACTACACTTGACCTAGCCAGCAACCAGCTAACATCACTACCACCGGAGATCGCAGAACTAAAGAACCTTACTAGACTTTACCTGTCCAAGAACCGGCTCACAGCCCTGCCGCCGAATATCACGAAACTAAGGAACCTTACTGAACTTAACCTGTTCCGTAACTGGTTCACATCACTGCCTCCGGCGATTGCAGAACTAAAGAACCTTACTACACTTGACCTGACCGGTAATCAGCTAACAGCCCTACCACCAGCGATTACAGAACTAAATTTAGAAATACTATTGGACGACGAATATACACCTTATGGAATTTTTGTAAGAGGCAACCCTATTGAAACCCCTCCAATAGATATCATAAAAAAGGGTAAAGAAGCAGTCAAAGAATATTTTAAATCGCTGGAAGGAGAAACACAAGCGCTGAATGAAGTAAAAGTGTTGTTAATTGGGGATGGAGGCTCAGGTAAAACTTCTTTGTCAAAAAGGCTCATCAAAAATGAATTTGACCCACATGAATTACAAACACATGGTATAAAAATTAATGAGTGGGACATAAAGGAGAGAAAAAAAGAAATAAAAGTCAATTTTTGGGATTTTGGCGGCCAAGAAATAATGCATGCAACCCATCAATTCTTTTTGTCAAAAAGAAGTCTTTATATTTTAGTTTTAGACGGAAGGAAAGAAGAAAAAACGGAATACTGGCTTAAACACGTTCAAAGCTTTGGCGGAAATTCCCCTGTATTAATTGTTCTTAATAAAGTAGATGAAAACCCGATGTTTGAAGTAGACAGAAAATTCTTACAAGAAAAATATCCATCAATAAAAGGATTTTATCGATTATCTTGTAAAAGCGGAAAAGGTATCGAGGATTTCAAAGAAAACTTGGTTGAGCAACTAACAAGCATTGACCATCTCAAAACGGTTTGGCCAAAAAGTTGGTTCAAAGTAAAAACACAATTAGAGAAATCAACGGATCACTACATAAAATTTGAAAAGTATGAAGAAATATGTGAATCTGAAGGAATTACAAAAGAAGAATCACAAGAAACACTTGTTGATTTTCTTAACGACTTAGGAGTTGTATTACACTTTTCTGACGACAATTTACTGGACACTCACGTATTGAATCCAAAGTGGGTCACAGAAGCAGTTTACAAAATCATAACATCTGATAAGTTACAAAACAAGAAAGGGATGTTAAAAACTAAGTTATTAACTGAAATTCTAAAGAAAAAAAACGAAATTGATTACCAATATCCACGCAATACACATAAATTTATCATTGATCTAATGGAAAAATTTGAGTTGTGTTACTTTATTAATAAAAATACCATACTCATTCCTGACCTATTGGAAATCCAACAACCTGATTTCAAATTAGATAATCCAAACTCATTGAAATTTATTATTGAATACAATTTTTTACCTAATTCCATAATGCCAAGATTTATTGTGAGAAATCATACTGACATTAAAAAAGGACTCCAATGGAGAAATGGAGTAGTACTAGAAGATAAATCAATTAATTCTATGTCTATCATAAAAGTGGACAAGGAAGACAAAAAAATATACATCTATGTTGACGGAGAATCAAAGAAAGAATATCTTTCGATTATACGGAAATCTTTTAGAGAAATTAATGCGGGTTTTGAGAATATGCCTGTCAAAGAGTTAGTACCGTTACCAGACAATCCCATAATCACTATTGACTATAAAGAGTTGGTTGCTTTCGAAAAAGCTAGCAAAGATGAATACTTTGTGTGGCAATTAAATAAGAACTATAGTGTAAAACAATTACTACATGGGGTTGAAAATGAAAGAGAAAGAAAAACGGCGGGAAATCATCCATATCAACCTGTAAATCAATATAACATTGGAGGAAATGCTATTATCAGTGGGGAAAATAGTTCTATTACAATTGATAAAAGTACCAATATATCAATAAATGATAGAAAAGAACTCCATGAAAACCTAATGATATTTAAAAATGAAATTGCTAAATTAGGTCTCCCTGATAATGAATTAAGCGTTGTAAATGGTAATATCAACACAGCAATTGAAGAATCTGAAAAAGATCAACCAAACGTTTCCAGAATTGCTACTAAATTCAAGAATGCATTTGATACTGCAGTAGAGGTAGGGGATAATATTGAAAAAGTAAGCAGTTGGGAATGGACACATAAAATTGCAAAAATTGTTGGATTAGGATCTATGTTAGGTCTCGTCTAATAAAAAATTTATACTCTTTTTACATGATGCTCCTCCTACTCACACCCGTCCCGGAGGGTATCCCAAGAACAGCCTAAGTGGCGCATGAGCGTCAACTACATCCTGCGTTTCCAACGCATCATTAAGCCTCAGTGGCGTTTGAACGTACTACTAAAACAGCATCGCTTTTTTGAAAACATCAACCATGCACGGATGTGAGCTTGTGAGCATCGGTGCACCAGCCTTTATTAGAGCGCTGTGGTCCGAGCACCTACCGGAGCACAGGACGACAGTGCGTCAAATACCAATGCAAGGCGGTGCTCCGCCCGCAGTAATGCGAAGGGAACGAGGACGGCACCGCCAAAAAGTCCCTATCCTAAGGATACTTATTACTTTACTCCTTTTATGAGTGTTTGGAGTGATTAATGTGCTAATGATAATGCTTTTTGATATATTTTTATATCATTGTTATTGAGATGAGAATAAAGAAAAAATAACTCAAAAGAAAAGTATTGAAATTAAAAAGCAGAATTATACATCCTACTTCAACATCTCTTTCAGTTCAGCCACATTAGCCTTAATCTGATCCTCTAATTCATCAATCTTCTGAATAATGACTTCTGGCTTCTCATACTCAATCTCTTCATATTCGATTTCCTTATATCGAGAAATTGAAAGATCATAGTTATTATCTTTAATCTCATCAAATGGAACATAGAAGCATTTACCCTTCCGGTCTTGAGGATTCCCTGTTTTCCTGTTCTTATAACTCTCGATTATGTCAGGGATATCGCCCCGCATATCAATTGGAGTTCTCTTGTCATCCAGAGAGTAACCGTCTGCTTCCATGTCGTAGAACCAGACATTTTCCGTGTTTCCTCCCTTGGTGAATATCATAACAGCAGTTGACACTCCTGCATAGGGCTTGAATACACCTGATGGCATGGAAACAATACCTTCAAGCTGGCAATCCTCAAGCAGCATCTTACGCAGGTTCTTGTGTGCGTTGGAACTTCCAAAGAGTACGCCATCAGGAACAATGACACCACATTTCCCACCAATCTCAAGCAGGCGGATTATGTTCTCAACAAATAACAACTCGGTCTTTTTAGTTCCAAGCTTCAATTTATCGTTGATATCGTCTTTGTCTATACTGCCCTTGAATGGAGGATTTGCGAGGATCACATTATAGCGGTCTTCTTCAGTGTAAAGAGTTGAAAGGGTATCTACAAGCTCAATATGAGGATATTTGATACCATGAAGCACCATGTTCATGAGTCCGATCCTCACCATTGTTGAGTCAAAGTCAAAGCCATAGAATGTGTCATTATGAAGTTTATCCCAGTGTTCTTGTTCTGTGATATTGTCGCCTATCAGATTGTGATAGTCACCTTCTTTATCCTGCTCGATCAAATCAGGAGAGGTGTATTTTCTGAGAATATGTTTGTGAGCTGTGAACAGGAAACCACCTGTACCACATGCAGGATCACAAATCCTGTCATTGATATCGGGATCAACAAGCTCCACCATCATTCTGATTATGTGCCTTGGAGTTCTGAATTGTCCGTTCTTGCCTGCTGTAGCTAGCTGGCTTAACAGGTATTCGTAAAGATCTCCCTGTACATCTGTTGATTGAGCAGCTATATTGAGTTCATCGATGATGCTCACAGCTTCCTGCAAAAGCGTAGGCTTTGGGATCATGAATACAGCATCTTTCATGTGCTGTGAGAATAGTGTCTTCTCTCCGTCATGAATATTCTTTATGAAAGGAAAAACAACATCCCTTACATGCTTTAGCATATCCTCAGCGGACTTGTGCTTCCATACAGACCACCTGCACTCTTCGTTGCCTTCAAAGATGGACTTATACTCCTTCCCCATAGAATTAGCACGCCTCTGCTCCATAACATCCATATCCTCAAGCCTTTTCATGAATATGATGTAAGACATCTGCTCTATGGACTGTAAAGGATTTGACAGACCACCACTCCAGAACCTATCCCAGAGAAGATCTATCTTTGATTTAATTTCAGGTGCGAGTCTCATGATACTAATTCTCCATTGAAGGCTTTTTGCATAAGTGTGTTGAAGAGATTATCGAGTTCTTGGGATGCTTGTTGTTGGAATTGCTTTGTTTTTTCAATTTGTTCAACGATTTCAGCAAATTTTTCTTGAAGGGGGAGGGGAGGGTAAATAATTGGAAATTCTTCTAAATGGTGTTTATTTATCTGTCTTTTATCAATTCCTCCAACACATACACTTCTAATATAGTCTCTATATGCATTTGTTGTTAGAATAAATAAAATAAATTTATGTATATTATTTTCCTGTAATCGTATCAAATAAACATGTCCGTTAATATTTGCACTGTTATTTTCTCCTAAGAATAGTGCTGCTCTTCCTAAACTACTATTCTCGGTATTTATTCTTCCTGTTTTAGTAACTAAAATATCTTTATTTTTTAAACTGCTTTTTTTCATTTTATTATGGGTCGCTTCATCAATAAATGCTATATCACTAAATTCAATTCTATTTTTCCAAACATTTTGGCTTCTAAAAAAAGTGATTCCTTCTTTTACGTAAACTTGTTCTCCGCCTTTTGGGGTAGATCCACTTAGTATTTTTGTTGATAATTCTCCCAACTTCCTAACTTCCCACCCCATCGGATTCCTCACAGGATCACCAAACATTTCCAAAAACACACTTTGCAGGAGTTGCTGTGACAAATAATAAGCCTGTGCCCGCTGTTTTTTAGTCTCTTCGGCTTTTTCAAGGATGGTGATAATCTTCTGTTGGGTTTCGAGGGATGGGAGAGGAATTTCTATTTTGTCCATATTCGCTCTATTGAGCTTTCCCCTTGTTGTTCCCGTAATGTACTTATTTAAATCGGCTTCATTTAAGCAGTGCATTAAGAATGAAATCTCAACATCTTTTTTCATCCTGAGCACATGAGCATGGTTGTTTACCCATGATTTTCCATGTATGATATAAGCACAGATTTGTTTTTTCCCCCATGAACCGCCATCTTCGGCAACAAGTAACAATTCTTCGTCAAAAATATACTGATTGATGTTATCTAATTGTCCATTAGCACCGTAATAAGGAACATTTCCCTGAATTTTTAGTCTTTCCTCACCGTTCAACGGGACTCGCTTATTATCTAAACATTCAGTAATGTCTTTTAATTTTGCTAACTTCCACCCATCTGGTAACTCATTTTTCATCCGTTATGCCTCTGAACCAAAAATCTCTCTTTCTACTCCGTTGCAGATGTTGACAAAGGCATTTAACTCTTCTTGAGAGAACATGGGCATGGGTGCGGTTGTGCCAAAATTAGTGAAGGGGGCATTCCAGAGAGTTGAGAATTCAATGTGTTTCTTTCTCAGGAAAACAGTCTGGAGAGTGCGTATAAAATTGAGCTGGTCGGCTGTGTAGTGTTTGTTGTTCTCGATGACAAAGGTCTGGAAAGCATCTTTGATTGTGTCTTCGGGAGATGGGAACTCATAGAGTCCGAGTATGTTTCTTATCAGTTCCACAAGGCTTGTGTTCTGCCTGTGGTAGATCTGCTTTAACTTTGACTCATTCAGGGTAAGTTCTGAATTAAAAAGCGTGTTCTCAAGCTGCTGGAGGTCGCTTTCGGTCAGTATCCCATCATTCTTTATTTTGCGGATAACAGGATGCGTTTCTGCAAGTTCCTTTATCCAGTCTTCCACCTTCGCTCTGTATGTGGTCACATACTCGGCTTCATCATCCTTGATAGTCCATTGTTTCCTCTCTGCAATGGTATCACTCATATCAATAACAATTGTTTCTCTTGCTTCTCTGGACATATAGGGCATAAGAGGTGCAACTTCATCCACCATCCTTTTAGCATCCTCAAAACCCACACCACTCCAGAACGCATTGGATAGAATCTCATCCAGGAACACCTCTTTATCGCACACTTTATCCAGAGTCCTTGGAAGATGATCCACCATTTCAGCAATGGACTTCTTCAGGCGTTCTATCTCATGAGTATTGTTTTGAAGCACTGCAAAAGCAAGTTTCTCACACATCAGCGTAAAGCTGGCTTCCTTCAGATTCACATCAGGTTTGAACTTCATCAGTGGCATGATCTTCTTCTGGAGGAAAGCAAGAGGATCGAGTCCTACATTATCCCATAGCTTTGGTGACAATGCCTTTTCCACATCTTGAAGATACTCTTTGATACTCACTGAATCCTGAGGTAAGGTTCTGATATCTTCGATAATGCTCCCCTTCAACTGATCCACAAGCTCATAATTACTACGACTCATCAACTCGTTCATTTGTTTGAGCTTGAAAAGGAATATACGATTGGTGATAGCCTCAGTTGGCTCGTTCTTCACACCTTCCGGGTTCATGTCCCAGTACTCAAAATTGTTCCAGAAATCAAAAACCTTGAAGTATTCCTTTTCACCATTTGGCAACCAATCCCTAAACCCACATGCACCATCAGCCCTTGTGCCTCTCCCAAGCATCTGCCAGAACTTGATCTTCGAGAATACAGGCTTTGCAAACACCAGATTGCATACCTCTGGAACATCGATGCCAGTATCCATCATGTCAATGGAGATTGCAACCCTTGGGAATGATTTAGTCTTGAAATCATCTATCAACTGTGAAGCCCTTGAATCCTCAGAGGTGATCATCTTTGCAAGCTGGCCTTTATATTCTGGATACAACCTTTCAAAAGCTTCCCAGAGTCTCTTTGCATGGAGTTTAGATATAGCAAAGAAAATAGTCTTAGCTGGCAGAGTTCCCGATTGATCAGTAAGGCAATAATCCATAAATTCCCGGACAATCGCTTCAGATGTTCCCTTCAAAGCAACCTTCTTCTCAAGATCCGTACCTTCAAAATCAATAGTATCAGGGTCAATACCTTTATTGAGCAGTTCTTCACGCTCACTTTCGGTAAGATCATCAGGCCTAAGGCCATTCATCTGGAAATGTGTCCTTGCACCTGAAACATTCTTTCTGAAATCGCAGAGAACTCCATCTTTGACTGCATCCTCATAAGAATAAAGAGCGGTTGGAGAATCATCATCACACTCAAAGAACCTGAAGGTATCTCTATCAACCATATCAGCCGGAGTTGCAGTCAATCCAATTTGGATTGCATCAAGATAGGTGAATATTCCTTTCCACTTGGAATAAATGGATCTGTGAGCCTCATCCGAAAATATAAGGTCGAACTCTCCCGGTGATATTCTGTATCTTCCATCCTTATCCTTCTGGCTGTAGATCTCCTGAAATGTCTGGATGGTGGAAACATACAGTCTTTTATTTGGATCATAATTACCTGAAAGAATTCTCTCCTTGGATTCATCCGGGAAGAATTTCATAAATCCCTTATCGTAAGCCTGTCTTCTAAGTTCCCTACGATCAGCTAAAAACAAGATTTTCTGAGCACGACCCTCACGCATGAGCTGGTCAATGATAGCCATTGCAACACGGGTCTTTCCTGTGCCAGTAGCCATAACAACAAGAGCTTTTCTATGTCCTTTGCGGATATGTTCCACAACTCTCTTTGTAACCTCAATGCTTTTTGCACGGTCAACAATATCCGTATTAACATCGATATCATGGTCTATCTTGCCGCTCTGTATCTGGTAATCCATTCTTTCAAGGTCTTTTTGAGTGTGGAATCCTTTGACCTGTCTTACAGGATAACGTTCCCTATCCCAGAACCATATTTCATATCCATTGGAAAGATAAATGAAAACATCCTTTCCGGTCTGAGCCTTAATGTCATCAGCATATTGCTCAGCTTGCTTTTGCCCAACAATAGGGTCTTTTGATGTCCTCTTGGCTTCAATGACAGCAATAGGATTGCCCAGACTATCAAGTAAGAGATAATCTACATATTTGCTCTCTAAATCATTCTTCAGGGTTTCATTAACCTGTTTGTAGAGCTGTTTTTTAAAATCAGATTGTTTTGTATCAACCTCAACAATAACTTGTGACCTGTCAGAAACGTTCCATCCATGCTCTTTGAGAAGCACATCGATTTTTTGTTTCCTTGTCTGGAATTCGTTGAGATCAAGCATTGTGAATCCTCAAAAGTAATAGTAGACGAACTTTATAACATATTCTATTTATAAGTATAAATAAATACTACATGTAATGAAATCTTGCTTAACGAATAGTATTTCTAAACCAAACATAAGGTGAATGGGAAGTATGACTCTTGATCCAAATGTCTTTAAAAACTTTAAACCAAAAGCTAAGGATGAGATTAATAGACGTTTTTACAATATCGAATCCGAATTGAATACTAAAATTCCAACTGGATTTATGCAATTAGTTAACGAGGAATTTGAAACAAAATATCCCAATAATCTGGAAGATTTTTGTTACCAAATGTCAAGCACTCATGACCAACTTGTAGGTTTTTTGCAAGACTTGCTTTCACAGAGTGAAAAACTAGACGCACAAAGCATAGATTTTATTGATAGATTAATAACTCAACTCTATAAAGAAACAAAAGGAAAAGGACTTGGTAATGATTTATGGTCACATTTTCCTAAAGTATGGAATTTGCAGCAAATTGCAAGTGATATGGAGAAGATAAATCATGAAAATTTTTCTATTGAATTCAGATTAAATCAGGTATTAACGACATATGTGCAGATTTATGAATTAACAATCCTCTTTTTGACAGATATTACAGTGAAAATAGCTTACAAACAAAGAAGGCAAGATGAAAAATCAAAGAAATTCTGTAAAACATATCGAAAAACAAAAATGAAAGGGATGACAATTTCCAGAGGTGAATTAATTAATTATTTTAACACACAAGAGTTCTTGAATGGATGGAACTGTGATATTGTTCAAAACTCTTTTATTAGAAATAAAATTGCCCATTCTGATTATTACTATGATAGTGACACAAAAGAATTAATTTTTGGAAATAAGGTTTATGAGATGGACGCTATCAGAGATATTTTGTCCAATCTTTATGGATTTTATTGTTACCTTCTTCTAAAATTCTTACAGGAAGGAGGAATTTTTGATCAATTAGATCAAATTGCTAAATTAAACGAAGCAATTAAACAATTAACATTGTAAAATCCTGAGTATCTGTTTTTCAGGATACCTATATCCCAAAAAACAAGTGCTACGTTACCTATATCCCTAAAAACAAGTGCGAGGGGTGTGATTCGAACACACGAAATCCTACGATAATGGGTCCTAAGCCCATCGCCTTTGACCTGGCTGGGCAACCCTCGCATAAAAGAATAATCATTAAAGATATTGTTCACATATTAATATTGCGCATTCACAAGTCTATTTTTAGATGAAAATACTATGAAGCCCTATGAATATGGTCCTAAGCCCTGCGCCTTTGGCCAGGCTGGGCAACCCCCGCACAAAAGAACATGTTGTAAACATATACTTTACATATTAATATTACGCACTTGCAGATTTTCAATAGAACTAAAGTTGCAGTAAGTATCTCAAAAATCAATAAATTAATGTGGTTTTAAAAAAGTAAAATTGAAAAGAATCTGTGAATATTATATTCAGGATGTTCAGACAAAAAAGTACATTTATGCCAACTTTGATGCGAAAAATACACTGCTTATAGAGCAAAAATGGGTCAAATCGTAGTAATTTGTACTAAATTGTTTAAACTGTCAAATAGATTTTCCGGACAAAAAATGGAAACTTTGGGTTGAAAGAGAAGACATTGTCTCCATCAAAGAGTGAAAACTCTCAAACTTGGGTTAAAAAGGTCATTGAATAGAAATATTCACTATTCCAACAAATAATTTTTATAGTCTGATTATTAATTTTACAGTCAAATGCAGTACCTTGTGCTCAAATAATGTCATTTCAAGAAGACTTCATAGGCAAGCATTGGTATTGTCATTGTGCTGAACTCACGTACCTTGCAATCCGCTCGATCTCAAAGGAACAACATAAGGAATTCCTTCTTCCTCTTTTACTGCGGCTTCAACACCATAAACAGATGCAATGTTCTCTGCGGTCAGCACCGAGAACGGAGAACCCATTGCAACAATATTTCCCTCGGACATCATTATTATTCTGTCCGAATACCTCGCACCAAGATTCAGATCGTGAATAGCCATTATCGCGGAGATACCTGTATCCTTGACCATCTTTTTTACAATCTCCATGCTTTCGATCTGGTGCTTTATATCAAGATTGCTAGTGGGTTCATCCAGGAGCAGAATGTCTGTTTCCTGGGCGATCGCACGGGCAATAATTACCCTTTGCTGTTGTCCTCCACTAAGTTCACCATAGTCACGAAAAGCAAAACCTTCAATTCCCATCAATTCAAGGGCATTTAATGCTTTATCGATATCTTTATCGTTGAATCTCCAGGTTACGTGGGGTCTTCTCCCCATCAGGACCGTATCGAGAACCGTGGCAGGGAACATACGTCCTGCTGATTGTGGGACATAACCCATGTGCCTGGCAATTTCCATATTGCTCATACTTTCAACATCTCTGTCACCTAACCGTATCTCTCCACTGTGAGGGTTCAGTATGCGGTCTATACACTTTATGAGTGTGGATTTGCCTGCCCCGTTGGGGCCAAGGATGCTTACGACTTCTCCAGGATTTAGTTCCATTTTGACATTTTTGAGAATAGGAGTACTTGAATAACTAAAATCCAGATCATTTATTGTCAATTTCATTTCCTTTCCCTTCTCTGCGCCATTCTTTTGTGAGTGTTTACCAGTAATCTTTTCTTCTATTTATTATGAGGTACAGAAATAGCGGAACTCCCATATAAGCCGTCATTATGCCGATCGGAATAATAGTAGGTTCTATGATCGTTATTGCAACCATGTCTGCCACGGTCAGAAGAACACCACCCAAAAGAGCGGATATGGGGAATACAAATCTGTTATCTCCTCCGATTATCATGCGGGTCATGTGAGGGGCAACCAGACCTATAAAGCCAATTGTTCCTGTAAAACAGACAATGCTGGCTGTAAGAAGGGATGCCACTACCATCAACAGGATTCTTGTTTGTTTGACGTTTACTCCCAGACTCTTGGCTGTTTCATCGCCTGCACTTATCAGGTTGAGATCTGTTGATTTCCACAGAAGCAAGGGGAATGTAAAAATAAGTACAACCGCGATCGCAGATATTTTACTCCAGCTTGCATATGAAAGACTACCTATCATCCAGAACATTACTTCCTTTGTTGCTTCATCGTCTGCAAAATACTGCAATAATGATGTGCTTGCGGATAACAGGTACATCAAAGCTATGCCGGCAAGCAGCATGGATTCAGGGGTTGCATTTCTCCTGCTTGAAAGGAGCAGGATTATAGAGGAACACAGCAGAGCCCCGATAAAAGCATTTCCTATTATCAGGTATTCGCCGCCCACAACTCCTGCTCCAAGGATTATTGCAACTGCGGCACCAAAACCAGCACCAGATGAAATGCCAAGTGTGTAGGGGGATGCAAGCGGGTTTCTAAGTATACCCTGCATCACACAACCTGCAATACCAAGACCCATACCTGCCAATATTCCAAGACAGATACGCGGAAGCCTTATCTGCAGCACGACAAGATCTACGACTTCGGGCACCTCAAAATGACCCGGGAAGACCGCATTAAAGATCGAAAGGTACACATCCCTGACCGTAAATTCAAGAACACCGATTGTTGACGCTATTCCAATTATCGCAATAAGGGAAAAAATGAGAATCACTATGAATAGTACTTTTCTCCCGACCAGGGAACTGTATTCCTCTTTTATGTCTGATGTGCCACGTGTACCGTTTGGAATAGCTTTCATTTTTTTGACTCACAACACTGTTAGGTCATCTTAATGTGAATTGAAATAAAAAAAGGCTGTGTGTTGAGATAAAACCCAACACAACAAATACTTTATATCTTGCTTATTACCAGCTCTCAAATACTCCAAAATCATTCAGCATATCGGTATAAAGGCCGTCAACACCATAGAATTCATTGTAGATATCATCGCCTTCTGCTTCGACGTCAAGGTTTACAAAGAAATCAGGATATAGCAATTTTGCCATACGCATTGAGTCGGATATGGATATTGCAGGATCCATTCCATTGGATGAGCCTCTTATGTAATATACCTTTGAATCCTTAACAGCTGAAACAGTAGCAAGGGCCGAATCAGCCATTACAGCATCTTTTGTTAGGGTCTGGTCAGTCTTGTAGAACCTTATAAACATCGCATCAGGATTCCATGCGATGATCTGCTCTTTTGTAACCTCGGCTGATCCCCAGCTGGAAGGCAAACCGTCTGCCGGGTTTACACCGCCGGCAATATCCAGTGCGTAATAGGTTGGTGCGCATTTAATGATAGCATTGTCCCCACCAGAGGCAATGTATGCAACCGATATATTATCAGACGGAATGGTTGATGAAATTGATGATACTGTGTTCATCTTGGCCTGGGAATATTCGATCAACTGCTCGGCTCTCTCTTCCTCACCCACGATCTCGCCTGCGAGTCTCCAGACGTTATAGGCACCTACATCATCATTAAAATCAATACCGTATGTAGCACTAAGAGCTACAACCGGGACTCCTGTCTGATCCTGAAGTGTTGCTGCTGTACTTGAGGCAGAATAGAACACAACATCGGGTTCTAATCCAATAACTGCTTCCACGTTGGCACCATATCCGTCACTTATATCAGTTGCACTCTTAAGTTCCGGATATGCCTTTGTTACTATGAGATTATCATCGGTCTTGATACTATTGTAAACTCCCACGACCTTATCTGCCGCACCCAGTGATGAAATTATTCTGGCAGATGGGGTCGATGCAAGTGCAATCCTTTCTACCGGGCGGTACAGTGTCACTTCTCTGCTTCCATAGTGATCGGTAACTGTCAAAGGTTCACCATTCCAGTAAGTGTAAATATAAGCGGCATCGCCTACATCATCAAGAGACTGATCGCCTGAACCAAGCATGATATCGCAAATTGCATCAGATAATTCATCCTCACCTATAAGATCATCGCTATTCGCATCGCACGGCAGTTCATTGTGGTAAACAGCTGCCGCTGGTAGACACATAAGCGCAAGGACAGATGAAATAACCAGAAGGATCTGAACCGCTTTTGTAAAAATACCTTTAGTATTCATGATAATCACCATTTCCTCCTGCTACCAACAATTGCTAAAGCCAGCACGAATGCGAGACAGCTCAATGCAATACTAAAACCAGGAGCAGAGTTTACAGAGCTTTCCACACCTGCATTGCTTTCTGCAGACTTATCAGCAGAACTTCCGGTACCATCTTCAACACCTTCACCTGACTCATCTGTGTTCTTTAGAACATCTTTTTCATCCTCAGATGCTGCACTCATATCTACTGTGACAACTTCTGTTGTTTCAGTTCCATCTGCCGGAACTGCCGGTAAGCTGGAGCCAGTGCTGCTTCCGGAAAAACTACTACCGGAATTGCTATCTGAATCGGTGACGGAGTTTTCTGCAACTTCAAAAACACTATCCCCACTTAGTTCATCCAGACGCTCTGCAGAGTCATCAATCTCTACATCCTGGTAAAGCAGATCAACCCATTGGCCTGAAAAATCATAAACACCCGTTGAAGAAGAAACCAGATTGTAACTTATTGTATCAACATCTATTACTGAAAAAGCGATTGTCATATTATTCCGGTCTACTGTGAAATCACATGAAGAACTTATATCTTCGTCATCATCCGGGAAAGACAATCCCTGAGGAATGTTTTCAACAATCCCAACAACTAGCGGAGTACTACCTTCAATATCCAGTACCACAGTAAATACAGTGTTTGGTGTAACTGAATCAGGTAGTGTTCTGGTCACATCACTGACTTCTGAATCATTTGCCGAAACTGAGGAAACAGTAAAGGCAAATAACACAAGCATCAGCATGGATAAGAAAAATGCTCTTTTTGACATATATTTTATGTTCATAACACCACTACTCAATATTACTTGATTTATGACAATTGAATCTACAACATAGTTCATATATGAACTATTATATAAGCTAATTGGTTTACAGATGGAATTGTAAAAGAAAGAATTGTGTTCTCAGTGTGAACTAAAAAACTATTAAATTTAACATATGTAATCTAAAATAGAGAAATACATAACAGATCACTGAAATAATTATAAAACCATCGAGTTCAGGAAACTACAAAAAAGTACTAGGAAATATGCTTGTCCAGAATGGAAACCATTTGAGACAGATGCTCATGATACTCTCCAAGTTCTGATTCACTGATCCCACAAGAATCCGAAAGCAAAGCAACTCGCTCTGTAATTATATCCATAAGCTCCAAATGATAGTTCTCCCCGGCAGGAGTCAGTGAGATTATCTGTTTTCTCATATCATCCGGGTCGTTTTTTCTAATGACAAGGTCATTTTTTTCAAGGGTATCTATCGTAGAAGTAATGGTACTTTTCCCAACACCCAATATTTTTCCCAGTTTAGAAGGATTTATCCCTTTTTTAAAGTGAATAACTCTTATGGCCTTGTTTGGCAGAGTATTAAACGTCACAGAAGAGGAATCTTCAACAGCATTAATTGCCTTTTTATCAAAAAAACAATCATGTTCAAGATGCTTATCAAATATTCTCCTGACCAGTTCTTTGCTCATATCAACCCTCTCAGTCTTTACTGTGTTAGCTGTTTCAATAAATAAGTATTTTTTGAATTGAAAATAGAAAAACAATGGAAAAAATCAAAGTTGTAGAAACTATCAGCCTACAGACTTGAATGCCACAAGTGCTGCATTCCTCTCCTTAGAATGATCTACGACCGGCTGTGGATAATCCACTCCCAGAAGCTGTTGCCCTGTGTTCAGGGAATGAATTGTTTTAAGAGGAACATCTGCCAACTCAGGAATCCATTTTTTAATATACAGACATTCAGGATCGAACCTCTTCTGCTGGGTCCATGGGTTAAAAATACGGAAGTATGGCTGTGAATCTGCACCAGTAGATGCTGCCCACTGCCAGTTACCATTATTCACAGAGGGATCATAGTCCACAAGCTTGCTTGCAAAATACCTCTCTCCCCAGCGCCAGTCGATATGCAGATCCTTCACAAGAAAGGAAGCGACTATCATCCTTACACGATTATGCATATACCCGGTAGTGTTCAACTCCCTCATGCCAGCATCGACGATCGGGAAGCCAGTTTGCCCTTTGCACCACGCATCAAAGAGTTCTTTATTATCAGACCATGAAAGAGCATCGAACTTTTGTTTGAAAGCCTTCTGGAAAACATAAGGAAAATCGATGGCAATGTGAGTGAAAAAGTCACGCCAGTGAAGTTCATTAATAAGAGTATGACCCACATCCAGCTCATCCCTAACATAATGATAGAATTCCCGTATTGAGACGGTACCTAGTTTATTGTGTGCTGATAGCCCGGTCGTCCCCTGTATTGATGGAAAATTACGTTCATCATCATAATTTCTGTAATCCCGAAGTTCCTGCAAAACAGATAGAGCATAGCTTCTGCCACCTTTGGTAAAGAGGAACTGATTTTTGCTAAGGGAAGAGAAGTCTGAAAGCTTGATCTCCTTCTGCCCCAGATTATGAGAATAAAATCTTCCCCCTTCTTGCGTAACCGGCAGAGGTACTTCTATTTTTGAAGCTTTCCTGAAGAACTGGGAGAACACACGATAAGGTTTTCCTTCATTAGTAAGCACAGTGCCCGGCTCATGAAGGAGAGCATCATGAAAACTTATTGCATCGATTCCTGCATCAGCACATGCCACATTTATTAGATAGTCTCTCTTCCTGCTAAATGGGGTATAGTCCTTGTTGAAGAAGACAGCATCAATACCATTGTTTTGCTTAAGCTCCACAATGACATTTTCAGGTAGGGCGGAGAAAATGAACAGCCTCCCACCAATTAATTCCAATTGTACTTTAAGGTCTTCCAGGCTTTCCAGCAGGAACTGGAAAGAATTGTAATTAAAATATTTCCTTTTCTCGTCCGCAAGCCTCGGGTCGAATATAAAACAAGGAATCACCTCATCAGAGAATTCCAGTGCCTTGTTCAAAGTAGTGTTATCGTCCACACGAAGGTCACGCCTGAATATGAAAAGAGAACGCTTGTATTTTTTTACCAATCATTCCACCTCAATAGCGACTTCATTGCGCATAAGAGCTGGAGGTATCCATGGAGGATTATAACGCATCAGGAAAAAGTCCCCTTTAGTAACCAGACCATGCTCATCTAGCTGAGCCATGAGAATAGCCTTGTTATTTTCAATTGCAGCATCATTGGCGTAACCCGGGAACTTTATTGCTGCCACTTTCCGGGAAGGAATAGTATGAATTGAAATATCACTTCTTTCTGGCTCAGGAACATTGCTCATATTGTAACCAGACGGCAGCACAAAGGACAGATTGACAGACAATTTATCCTTTGTGGAAAGCACAGGTGCAGTCATATTTATTTTCAAGTTTTCTTTATTAGTACCCGAAATATAGCCCGCAAGCCTTGAAAAAGCCTTTCCGGAATCGTCTGCTACTGTTGATATCACAGTTACTTCCCTGTACTGTCGTATTTCCACATCATTGTCTAATTCATTAATTACATCGTATTCCACTTGTTCTGATGCCATAGAAACATACACCCCATATATAAACCACATAACAATTACTACACTAGCTATTACCAGCATTGCAAAAATGGCTCCCATTTTATCCATAATAATAGATTACCCTGAGGTTTAAAAATCTTTTATTAATCACAATCAAGAAAAGAAAATCCAAAGATAACTAAATATAATCACTATATAGATATTATAATCCATCACAAATCTATATTAATTCCCTCGATTAATTAAATATGCAAATTTACCCTGTTCTTGAATGTGATCGAAGCCCTGATATTTGATATGGATGGCGTGCTAATTGATTCAATGCACCAGCATGCAATAGCCTGGAAAATTGCTTTTATGGAAAAAGGAATAGGTATCGATCTTTGAAAGATATGCTGTTACCATGTTCAAGGAAATGGATATATGTCTTCATTCATTGAAAAAGAGATTTGAACTTTCCATTGTTCCCAGTTCAGACAGAACTACCGTGGAAAACATGATGGACAAATGTTTCCCGGAAACTTTTGATGTAATTGTCAACGGTGATGACACCATCAACGGCAAACCAGTCCCAGACCCTTATAATAAAGATGTGAAGATGCTGGGAACTGAAAATGAGAAATGCATCGTTATAAAAAATGCCATACTTGGTGTCACATCTGCTAAAAATGCAGGGGTTTTTTCTGTAGGGCTGCCCACACATCTTGATAGAAAAGAGCTTGTACATGCAGATATTGTTCTGCAGAATCACGAGGAATTGACCAAATTTATGGAGCTATTAATACGGATATGAACTGACGCATGATTCATATTTTACATATCACCCATATTTTTCCAGTCTTTTTCTGATATAAGCAGGACCATCCATTAGTTGTGCCTGCTTTTTCAATTCAGACGTGTTTGACCTGAATTTTTCATCATTTATAAGAAAATGAATTGAATCCATTAATTCACCAGGAGATGCAGAGTATGAAAATGCCAGCCCACATCCATTCTTTTCTAAAAGACTGGCATTGTTCTCCTGCTCATTATGTGACTGATCCGGGAAGGAAATGACCGGTAATCCAAAGCTAAGGGACTCTGTAAGCGTTCCATGCCCTCCTGTACAAATAATAAGGTCACTTGATCTGTAGTAAGGGAACGGATCTGCCACAAACCTGCAAATGTCCACATTCTCAGGCACATTTTCCAGCACATCGTAATCAAGATCCGGGCCTCCTATTAGAGTGTAATTGATATTCTGATCCATTGCTGCAGCTTTAATTATGGTTTTGAATATCTGGAGACGATATCCAAAGCCCCCGATACTGCAAAGTACATGGGGTCTTTTTACATTTTCCTTTGGGACCACTTCATCGAATCTTTTTCTTAATACAGGTCCACTGAACTCAACTTTCTTCTCAACTCCCAAAGGAAACGCAAGGTTAGAGCCACATATTGTAAATGGAGGAGAGAAGTCAGGGACGAAGATTATGTCTATGTTATTATAGATCCACGTATAGAATCCTTTGACAACAGACCCTGCCAATCCTACGGCAAACCCTTTGCCCTTGAAAAAGTCCTGCATACTGGACTGGTTCACTATCATAGACCTATGCACGCCTTTCAGTTTTGCAGCAATGATACCCAGATAGTAGCCATCTGAGATAACAAAATCCGGGTTGGTTTTTTTAAGCAGGTTCTGAACCGTCCTTATTTTATCAGGAGAAATGCTTTTTACTGTTAACAATATGGAACTTTTCAAGTCCAGAGAACCATTCTTTCCTGCTAGCTGAAGTTCCTGCGGAATCTCTGTTGCCTTATGGCCTGACTTTTCGATCAGCTCTTTAGAATAACCATATGCACCAATGTGTACACTATGCCCTGCAGCCAGCAACTCATTTGCCAGCGAGATACATCTGCCGGTGTGTCCCAGACCCTCTCCACATACGAAAATAAGGAATTTCATTCAACCTCTAAGAAAATGCTTCCATACAATCTAACTACGTGCGAGAATATAGACATATTGATAACTTTATGCCAGTAATATTTAGGTCTTTATTATATAGAAAATAGAGATATCTATATATATGTGGTTAAATATTTATTTCAGACTTGAAAAATATACATATCGAGAAGGAAGTAAAATAAACCAACATCACGGATGCGATAAATTGTTTCAGAAACTGGACAATGCAAAACAAAAAATAATTTCGTCCGACAAAGCGGCAGAATTCCTTGGAGATGGCTGGTGTAAGCTGATCTGCACGTGCATACCAGTTGCTCATGTGATGTACCCCCAACACGTGTACAAATCCACAAAATATTATGAAAAAGATGGCACCGAAAAAATGGAGAAACATACACATTTCAACAATATGATAATGCACCTGGCGCAGCAGTTCTCTGCTTCAGGATTGCCCTTCCTGCCATACAGGATATCAAAACAGCCATAGGTATCCAGAATTGGGTGCATCATTAAAAGTTGAGTATAATGCTTTGCAACATGGCTTTTTTGAAAAACATATAAATAATTGTGATAAAAGTATTTTTAAAAGATAAAAACATATGAATGCCAGTCTATTTTTTTGATATAGCTATTTTTTGGTGTTATGATGAGAGTAATGATAATAGTCTGTGGTGAGGGACTTGGCCACACAAGCAGATGTATTTCAATAGGAAGAGAATTGGCATCTACCGGGAATGAGGTTTACTTTGGTGCTTATGGGTATTCCAGAAAGCTTATTGAACGCAACGGTTTCATCACACAGGAGATTCCTCCTGAGATAACACTTGTAGGCAATGCAGGTTCCCTGAATATAAAAAAGTCTATTATTGCAACTTTTAAGAAATGGGAGTACAGCCCTTCAAGGTGGGGTCTGGTCGAACTCAGAAGGCTTCTCAAAAAAGAAAGACCAGATGTTGTTATATCAGACAGTTATTTCATGGGAATATTGAGCGCAAGATTACACAGCATACCTTGCTATATAATAGTAAACCAGTCTGACATGGAAAATTTCTTTAAAGCAAAAGGAGTCTTAAACAAGATTCTGGCTGAGATCGTCAAACAGTTCTGCACGGGTATGTTCAAGCTGGCAGATGGAGTGATCATTCCAGATTACCCACTTCCGCATACAGTATGTCGGAAGAACCTGAAATTCAAGGAACAGATGTGGAAGAAGGTTTCCTTTAGTGGTCCACTAGTCGGTAAGAGCTTTGAAGAAACTATTGCCAAAGAGTTGAATCGGCCCCATGTGCTCTGCACCATCGGAGGTTTTGGCCACAGGGAACCTATTTTCAGGAAGGTCATTGAAGCCGCTGGCATAGATAGCAATATCAATTACACCCTTCTTTGCGGACCAAGTATTGATCCTTCAGACTTTGGCACAATCCCTGATAATGTACAGATCCTCAAGTTCATAGACAACCAGTTCCCATACCTGAAGGCTTCTGATGTTATTATAGCCCCTGGCGGTCACAGCACCATGATGGAAGCCATGAGCTTCGCAGTTCCCATGATCACCATCCCCGACAAGAACCATAGCGAACAGCAGAACAATGCCATTGTTATCGAAGAGGATGAACTGGGAAAGAAACTGGACTACTCCGCATCTCCTGAAGATATACTTGAGAATATAAAATTGCTTATTGACGACGAGAGATACAGGAATAGGCTTGCTGAGATGCAGGAGATGGCATTGGAGCTGGACGGAGCGGGGGCTGTTAGGAAGATGATTGAAGAGAAAATAGTTCCAGATCCCTGAATTTAAGTACAGCTGGTACAAAAACTCAAAAACACAATTTATCTGCGTGAAATTGTACTTGCAGAAAAAGAGCTGAAGGAAACATATTCTTTTTTCATCTTTTCGGATCGTGCCGGCTTCGCCGGGACCCTCCGGGATGATCTTAGTTATTCACGACTTGCGGTTGATCTAACTTATTGTCTCCTGTGTCCCTGTGTTTCTGATAGGTCTGCAATGATCATTGACAAACAAAGAACAATGCGACCACACGCCGCAGGCGGCACATTACTTCGATACCACCAAGACTCTTGAAATAATGAAGTTGTTTGAAATTGCCGTGTTCAAATTTGCAATTAGCAGGATCTCTACAGAACCGTAAAATCACGTAATGATTATTATTGTAATCATTATTTTTATAATCATTTCTTACAACAAATTTGCAGCTTATGGAAACTTACAGAGAAAAAACAAACAGGAATAAAGAAAAAAGACCACCGGCATCTACCGGTGGTTAGGATTGGTGTACGGATAAAGAAGTTGGTTTGTGCTTGGTTGTCGTGTACACCGGAGAAGTTGCAGACAACATACTCGTCATAATACATGTCATCTGCAGCTTCAGGTCGTTTTTAGAGTGGACGTTTTTTAGATATTGTTTTTAAGCATTAAGTTTCAATTCTCGTTCTGTCCGGTGAGTTTATGCAATGTAGTATGTGACCTCTACTGACATTGATACTGTGGACTCTCCCGGCTGGATCGGAGTTTCAAATGCTGCTTCTTCCTCTATTGCTTCATCTGCCATTGCGTAATAGATTCTGGGACTTCCACCTTCGTATATGGATGAGGTCTTCACGCCGGTTATCTTAACTCCCAGACTGCTTGCAAGAGAGTCAGCCTTTGAGGATGCATCAGCTACGGCTTCGTCCATGAGGTCTTCACGAAGCTCTTTTTGCTGGTCATCAGATACTGAAAAGGATATACTTCCAATCTGATTGGCCCCGGCAGCTGCTGACTTGTCAATGACATCACTCAGGACATCGAGGTCTGTGGTTGTGACCTCTACACTGTTGGAGGCTGAGTAGCCTGTGATGGTTCTTTCCTTATCGTAGTTGTAGATAGGATACACGGATACATAGGATGTCTGTATCTCATTGTCCTCAAGACCGAGGGCTTTGAGTTCTTCTATGACGACACTCATGATGGCTGCGTTCTCGCTGGTTGCCTGCTCTGAGGTGTCAGCCTGGATAACGGCACCGATGCTAATGCTTGCGGTGTCGGGAACGACCTTCTGTTCAGCGGAACCACTCATGGATATTGTGTTCATTGAGTCTGTTTCAGACCCATCCTGTGAGATGGCGTATATCGTTAACGACATCACCACCAATACTACTGATAATGCAATAATAGCTAAATATGATATTTTATTTTCCTGTGACATTTTCACATTCTCCTTGTTCGATGTTTTGCCGGTGATTTGACCGGTTATCGCATAATATAGAGTATGACATGCACATATTAAAGAATTGTCTAAACTTCGAACGGATTTGTAGTTATATAAGGAGCGGGGTAGCGATACAAAGGAACAGAGAAAGTGAAGAATATGAGAGAGAAAGAAACACATTGTACCTCCTGAGGAGATTAACAAGAATAACAGGAAACAAAATTAGCAATTCTTGAAAATAGCACCCACAATAAAAGAAAAACACAACATAACAGGATAATGCATATATAATATTCACACCGATATGCATTTCAGTCAAAATATATTAGTTTTTTTTATTTATGGTGTTCACTATGAAAAAGATCAAGTTCCCCAGTTTAAAATATCGGATAATAGCAATTATCTTTTTATTATCATTTTCATGCGTAGCAACTGTTTCAGCTGCAGAGATTACAGTAGGCTCTGCTGGTGAAGACTATTCGAGCATCAGTTCTGCACTTGCAAATGCAACTGATGGTGACATCATTACTGTAAGTGACGGTACTTACAATGAGAACATAGTTGTCGACCATGAAGTGACCATACGTTCTCAGAGCGGTGCAGCAGACACGATTGTAAATTCATCATCAGATAGCGATGCAGTCAATATTACAGCCAGCAATGTCACTATCAATGGATTTACTATCACAGGTGCATCTGCCTCTTCTCTGGTTGGTATTTATTTGAACTCAAATTCTAACTGTACTATTTCAAATAATATAGTGACTGGAAATTATTATGGCATTGTTCTTGATTCGGCAAACAACAATAGTCTGACAGGCAATAATGTGAACAGTAATGATAAATCAGGTATTGTCCTTGATTCATCAAGCAACAACAATTTGACAGGAAACAATGCAATAGACAACCATAATTATGGGATTTCTGTTTCACGCTCAAGTGACAACAAACTAACAGGTAATAACGCCAGTGGCGATTATTATGGCATTCAATTTTATTACGCAGATAGCAATGAACTGATAGGTAATAATGCCAGTTGTAATGATGTTCACGGTATTGCTCTTTCTAGTTCAAACAACAATGAACTGACAGGCAATACTGCAGTGGATAACCCTTCTTATGGAATTTACCTTACTTCTTCAAGCAGCAGTAACCTAACAAGCAATTATGCAAGTGACAATAACTGTGGGATTCTCTTTTCTTCCTCAGACAACAACAATCTGACAAACAATAATGCCAGTAACAATGATTTCGGGATTCGCTTTTTTTCCTCAAATAGTAACAACATGACAGGGAATGTGATGTCAGCAAATACCTATAATTTTAATGTTAATGTATTTGATTCAGATCTAAATGATCTACTTCATGACATTGATGATAGCAATAAGGTCAATGGTAAGCCTATTTACTACTGGACAAACCGTGCAGATGAAGAAGTGCCCTTTGATGCAGGGCTTGTGTATGTGGTGAACTCTACCAATATCACTGTAAAAGACACTATAGTTACAAATGGTTACAGTGGGATTAATTTTGTATATACAACTAATTCAACAATAGAAAATACCACAACATCAGAATGTGCTAGCGGTATTTACCTTTATAACTCAAATGTCAATGAGTTGACAAACAATAATGCCAGTGACAATAATTACGGAATTTATCTTTCGTCATCAAGTAATAATAACCTAACAAGCAATAATGCCAGTGACAATGGACGTGGTATTCGCCTTTCCTCCTCAGACAACAACAATCTGACAAACAATAATGCCAGTAACAATGAACATGGCATTTACCTTTCTAACTCAGACAACAACGAACTGGCAAGCAATAATATTAGCAGCGACAATGATTACGGTATTTACCTTGCTTCGGCAAGCAGCAATGATCTAGTAAGCAATAATGCCAGTAATAACAATGAAGACGGAATTTATCTTTCTTCTTCGAGTGATAACAATCTAGTAAACAATAATGCCAATGATAATAATCAAGGTATTAACATTAGATATTCAGACAACAACAATCTGGCAGGCAATAATGCCAGTGACAATAATAGAGGTATATGGCTTTATTCTTCAAACAACAATAATCTTACAAGTAATACAATGTCATCAAATGTCTATAATCTCTATGTATCAAGTTCAAATCTGGATGATTACATTAATGATATTGATGATAGCAATACGGTTGATAATAAACCTGTTTACTACTGGACAAAACGTGCAGATGAAGAAGTACCTTCCTCGGCAGGAGTTGTGTATGTGGTCAATTCCATCAATGTTACTGTAAAAGATATTGAAGTGACAAATGAATACAATGGAATTACGTTTGCATACACCACTAATTCAACAATAGAAAATGTTACAACATCGGAATGTAATTACGGTATTTACATTAAGCATTCAGACTATAATAATCTGACAAGCAATGATGCAAACAATAACAATAATAATGGCATTGACCTTCAATATTCAGAGTATAATGATCTGATTAACAATACCTGCGATACTAACAATAATAATGGTATTGGCCTTTCTTTCTCACACAGCAATGAACTGACAGGTAATGATGTCAATAATAACGATGATGATGGCATTCATCTTTGGGCTTCAGATTATAATGATTTGACAGGCAATAATGCCAACAATAACAATGATTACGGTGTTTACATTAAGTCTTCAGACTACACTAATCTGACGAACAACACTGCCAATAATAACAATGAAAAAGATCTTTATGTGCGCTACTCTGCTAGTTGCACAGTAGACCGATTTGTACTAACCAATAATTTGGCACAACTCTCTTTCTTCGCAGATTCATCATCGACCAGTATAAGTGGATCTGAAACAAATGCTAATGCCCTTTCCGGAAAAACAAATGTAAATGGCTATGCAAGTATTGACCGGTCAGGTGATCTGAATGTTACTTTCTTCTACGATGATTCCGGAATGAGCAGTTCAGGTGAATCTTCTGTGGCTCTGTACAGGTTGGACGGTTCTACATGGGCAGAAGTTCCAAATACTTCACTCAACACAAGTGGAAATTATTTGTCTGCAACCCTTTCTGAATTCGGTACATTTGGACTTTTCAAAACCTCAGAATCGTCTTCAAGTTCCAGTTCAAGTTCCGGTAGCTCAGGAAGTCGTGCATCAGTCAGCCAGGGTCAGGATCCTGCTATAGTTAAGACGACCGCAGCATCTACATTGCGTGTTACTAAGGGAACAGAAGTAAACTATGACTTCTCTGACAGCGATACTCCTGTTCTTGGTGTAAGTTTTGATGCGAAGAATGATGAAGGTCTTGTTGTTGCCAAAGTTCAGGTACTATCGGATTCACCTGAAGAGATACCATCTCCCTCAGGAACTTCCTATCAGTTAATGAGCATCGATATCGGAACCGAAGGTACTATCTCAACAGATAATGCCGACAATGTTCTTATCAATTTCAAGGTAAGCAGGGAATGGATAGAAGAGAATGATATTGATGTATCCACCATACACATGACAAGATTCCATGATCAGCAGTGGCAGAACCTCCCGACAATCCAGGCAAAAGAAGACGATGAGTTCATCTACTTCACAGCTGAAACACCCGGATTCTCAATTTTCAACGTAGTGGGCTATAAAAAAGGTGAAGTGGTCGCAGAGAAAGAAACAGGATATTCTATACCTGCAGATAAAGATACTGAACCAGAAAACACAGAAACAAAGGATACTCCCGGATTTGCCGGTCTTGCAGGAATTGTAATTGTATCTATTGCCTTCCTTGTGATCAGAAAACTGAAATCAGATTAAGGACAGTTATCTGTCCTTTTAATACTTTTTTTATTTAGGCAGCACCTTCATAGTTGTGTTTCCAATAGATCGCGACGTTTGTGATGATTGATGCAACTTGTTTTACTACTGATATGAAATTGACCCTATAGAAAGCCAATCTTCTATGTTATTCTAACATCATAATTTAAAAAGGACAAAACCTCAATCTTTTAACGAGAATCCTGGCATACAATCATTCCAAATATATGACCTGATATTGGAAAAAATGTGTCAATTTCATTTAGAATATGTTGATTTTCAGAGGTTTTCTACGAGCCAATCGACCTTTCAAATAATAGCTGCACAAAACCTCTAAAAAAAAGGGAAATCAAAGTTTTCCTTTTGACCCCTTCTTCCAATAAACCAAACCAAGGAATACGACAAGACCAAAGGAAGGTAAAATCAATGCTTTTTTCCCTTGCCCATTCTTATCAGTATCCTGAACATTTTCGTCTGTTACTGAGAATACTTCATAATCATCCCTCGAAGGGATTTCTGTATCCGGGCTTCCAACATTTACATTTGTATCAATTGTATCTGCACATATAACAAAAGGTGAGAAGCTGGTTGTTATAGCTTCTAAATAGAGATTCTCATCGTCCTCACTAATTGCAGTAGTGGGTAATTTGTCCCAAGCACTGCCAGAATAGTGTTCCATACGAATACTTGTCTTGTCTATATTGTTAGATAAGATCCATTCTTTTGAGACAGTAAATCCTATTACTGCACCTTCCATGCAGCCTGAAGATGATAATCTCTCATCTCCCACAACTATGTCCATACTTTGGTATTGTTTTACCATAGGAGACACAGGCATTTCCTCTGAAGGCTCATCCAACAAATTGACAGTCGCCATAACATACCCTTCGTTGGTTTCTGATTCAAATCTTATGTCGGTTACAGGGGTTTTCTCATCTGTGAAAATATACTGTACCTCAGCACCCCGACCTACGAATCGAATACTTGAATCCACTGCAGCTACTTTTGAAGTTGAGACAGAACTTGCACCAATGCGAACATGTATCCCATCATCATCACTGCGAGCAGTACTCTCAACAAGTTCTGGTTGCTGTCCATTATTGGTCAGTGGAAGATAGTCAGTGTTGTTACCGTCATCTGTTATCTCATACTGCTGACAGAAACCATTTCCAACTGAGTAATGTGTCTGGCTCCAACCCGTACTGTCTGGCTTTGCCCAGAAGTTGCCGCCAAGGTAAGTTCCATTGATGATATTGTTGCTAGTGTTAGCAGCTATCATTGTGGTGTTCCATTCATTGGATGCTCCACCGGAAACACGGACATTGTGACTATTGTTGAAATAGTTATTATAGATCAGGTTGTCACTGGATCCTGTGAGTGAGATACCATAACTGGCAATATCACTGATATTGCAACCGTAAATAGTATTGTTGTCGGAAGATGAAAGGTAAGCACCATATCTGTTCTCAGTGGATGTGCAATTCGTGATAGTGATGTTGCTGCTGTTGTAAAGATAAAGTCCGTAGTAATTACTTTCAACATCCAGATCCTGTAAAGTTATGTTTGAACAATTAATGAGATGTACAAGTCCGGCATTTGAACTGGAATTAAGGGTCATGTCAGAACTGTTTACAAGATAGTAGACAGGCTTGCCATCCACAGTATTGCTTGTGCCCACGACATTTGATTCTGTGCCAAAACGACAATTAAAGGTATTGTTCTCAATGGAATTGTCTGCAAGATAGTTATTGCTGGATTCCAGCACATATAATCCATATACATTATCGCTCATGGTACAATTCGATATATTGGTACCTTGTGAATAATAGAGATAGATACCAACTAAATTATCCGCAGCATAGCAGTTAATTATGTTACATCCACTTGAGTAAAAAACTTCTATGCCTATATTACTACCTGAAACATTAATTCCCGAAATAGAGATGTTATCTGCCATTATGGTAATAGCAGCATTATAGGATTCCAGAGAAATAATACTGACATCTGCAGGGTTGCCAGTAGATGAAACAAGACTAATATTATCATTCTTGACCTGCAGGCTTTCATTATAAACTCCTGGCTCAACCAATATCGTATCACCATCAGATGCAGCACTCAGAGCATCTTTAATTGTCATAAAATCAGCAGTTCCACTGCTGTTCACAATAATGGTCGAATTGAGTACATGAATTAAAGAACTTCTTACTGAAACATTACTGCCAACAGAGTTCGTTGCATTGAGAGAAACATTATAGACTCCGAGGTTTGTATAAGTGTGCAATGGATTCTGCAACGTGGAGCTATTGTTGTCTCCAAAGTCCCATTCCCACATAGTTGGAGAAAAGAGACTGGCATCATGGAAATTCACTGTTTCATTAACATGAATGTACCTTGTGCTTGCTACAAATGCTGCTTCAGGTTCTTTTTCCTCTTTTGTGAAAGCCTTGATGCACACATTATTATCAGATTCAGAAATATCGTCCCACTGGCTACCATTGAGACTCATATAACTCTGCCCTGCTTCTGCATGAGCATTACTACTGTAATAATCTATAGGCATTTCAATAGCTATTGGATAAGTATAATTCGGTGTTGTGAATTTTACAACTACCGAGAACTTCTGTCCGGCATTAAATGAAACATTTGTATCAAGGTCTATGGTATGGTATCCTGCTATTGCAATTGATCCATTCTGCATAGAAACCGGACCCGAACTATTGATTGGACCAGATTCAGGTTCCAGATAAACAGAAATGTTGTAGAGAGCATTCGAATCCACTGTGTAGAAGCTCACAGCTTTTAGAGTCTCATTAAAACTTGCAGTGAAGATATTAGCTCCGTAGGAGGTGGTATTGTTATAACCCGTACAGGCGGTCCATCCAAGTCCGTCATACTGATATATGCTATCGTAATCACTGACATTCTCTGCAGTGAACATGAAGTTACCACCATATGGCTTAGTATTCAGACCATTTATACCTTCATCGTTTCCCATCACAGTGTCATAATAAGAAACATAGAAATATCCATCCTCGCCCCAGCTGTCACTCCATGAATTCTTAATGATATAAGCTCCATTTCCCGGTGCTTTAGGTGTAAAATTGGAAGCAGAGTAATTGTCATCCCAGCCTACCAGAGCTACAGCATGATTCGCATAGCGAACAGTACCATTGTAATAATAGCTGCTATTATTTGAATCGAAATATGAATTACCATACCATAAAGCTACGGACACAGCGCCATAATTGGTAAGCATCCATTTGTGAAGAGTATCATTGCCTTCAAATCCTGGCAGGATCATGATTTCCTGAACATGTTTTGCCACTGGAAGGTTGTCTGGAGACACACCGGATGTAGCATCATATGAATCATCGGATTCCAGCACAGGACCACTCCATCTGGTGAGATACGCAGCTGGGAACAAATCAAATCCCCCACCATCGTGGGGACGATCATACCCATCTGGATCAGTTGATACAAGAACATTCTTAACATTGTTCTCGGAAAAATTCCAGGTTTCAGATCTGTTGTGGAGAAGATAGGACTCTAGAGAAGCAATTGATGAGTGAGCCCAGCAACTCCCGGAAGAACCCTGATCCTTTACTGCTGTAACACCATTAACATCACGCAGATCATAACGGGACGGATATCCCATAAAACCTGTTGGCATGACACCGGAAGGACTAAAACCAGATCCTTCACTTGCCAACAGTTCTTCCATATTCACAGGAGATAAATGAGAAAGGTCCACAGGTGATGGCATCAACCCCATGGGATGTGTGAACTCATCAGCCAAACCATCTTCCTGCAAAAAAGAAATGTTGCTCAAAAGGTTCAGATGTGAGTTCTCCTCGGAACTATTCGGCAATATGACACTTGAAGGAGAATATGTGTTATTATCGGTGTTTGTATCAACACCAGCGGAAACATCGTTTTGACTCTGTTCCATCTCTTCCTGATATTGTACGAATGCAGGATTAAGAGGCGCTACGGATATTTGCGACCCAACATTAACCCCGGTGGAATTAAACCCAACATCCACATCAAGCTCTGCTGCGTTCGCGGGAATTGCAGCTAAGATCAGCACAAGCCCACATATAAGAAGCAACTTATCCAATAGCATTAAATTTTTCATCTTAAATCCTCTATTTGAAAATATATAATTAATTAATATATTGCTACTGATATTAACGTTGCGTTTATGTGCAAATGGAAAAGAGGATTTCATTCCAAGCATGGCCTAGATAAGCTCAACGCCTAGGAAACCAAGGACAACGATTTAGAAATAACAATTGTGGAATAAAATGTATCAAAACACTACACTCGTACAATATGGAAATGATTTCCTGTTATCAAATGATCAGGTCTTTCTTTCCCATGCTTTTACTATGGAATACCTGAAGGTAATTCTCTTTATGTTCTTGATAGGTTTTACCATGGGATGTGGGCTTACTTCTATATTCCTGATCTATTCAGATGAGATAAAAGAAAGGAGAAGTCATGTCAAAAAGCATCTGTGATTAGCTGTTGCATCCAAATCTAGTTCTAAATAAAATTATGGGCAAGAATAAAATAGTTGTGGGTTTTAGAAATGCTTATCATAAATCTGTTTTATTTAGGCTTGTGAGGCTCAATCATGTATTTTGAACAATTTTTTTTAGATCAGCCCAGTGATTCATCTAAAATCTGGAGATATCTAGATTTTACTAAATTTGTCTCTTTATTGGATACTGGGTGTCTCTTTTTTTGCAGAACAGATAAGCTGCCTGATCCCTTTGAAGGATCTACACCAAAAGCTAATATAAAAAAAAGAATTGATTTTACAAAAAAGAAAGAGTTATCTCCCGATTTCGCAGATGAAATAAGTAACACTTTACGCATATTTCGAAATCAGTTTTATGTGAATTGTTGGCATATTAACGATTTTGAATCTGCTGCTATGTGGAGTCTTTTTTTAACCAATAATGAGGGAATTGCAATTCAATCCACCCTAAGTAGATTTAAAAACAGTTTTGATAAAGCGCCTGATAATGTTTCTGTCGGTGCTGTTAAATATATAGATTATGAGTCGGATTTAATTCCAGAAATTGATATTTTCCAACCTTTTCTTCATAAAAGAAAAAGTTATGAATATGAAAAAGAGCTTAGGGCTATTACGTTAAAGGTTTCAGACGATGAAGAAGGGATTCCTACTCTTGGAGGAGATATACCAGAAATGGGAACCTATGTGCCTGTTGATTTAGATATGCTTATTGACAAAATATACGTGTCACCGACTGCTCCTGATTGGTTTTTTGAGTTAACAGAGTCTATTGTGGAAAAGTACAATTTGAACAAAGGTGTCTATCAATCGAATTTAAAAGAAGATCCTGTTTATTAGTCATTTTTATCTATGGAAAAATAAGGCTGTATTTAACTCTAGGAAGCCGGCCTTCAGGCTGGCTCCCCTATGCTCTTTATACCGAAGGATAATGCGACGTATGGAGTCGTGATGTTAATTGATTTTTTATTGAATATTAGAGAAGAAAAAGATTGCTTTAAACATTACTCATGAAAAACGTTAAAGTTAATTAATTTTAAATATTCTACTTGATGGTATAAACTAATGGTAAAAATAAAAATTGTGGTTGATGGTTTCAAATGTGAAAGATGTGGTCATGAGTGGATTCCACGCGTTAAAAATAGAATATTGCCTACAATCTGTCCAAAATATAAATCACCTTAGAATAAAAAGCGTAAGAACAGTTATTAATTAAACAAAGAGTGCTAAGAGTGAACGCAACGAATATAGTTAATGGTACTGGCAGCCTGTTATTAGAAAGTATTTATGCTATTGTAGCTGCTGCCTTAACATCTTTTATTCTTTCCCTCTACATAGAATACAAATGGAATATATCAGAGAAAATCATAAGATTAAAACATTACAGATCTGAGTTATCTTTGAAACCTATTGTATCTTATAATTCAGATATACCATTTAATGATTTGAAAGATATTATTTTAAGTAGTCTGTCAAACACAGGTTGTAAATTCCGAACTTATAAAGATACTGAATACCAATTAGATGTTATTGTAAATGATTCATTTCATGTCATTATCGATTCAGCATCTGAAGACTCTTTCACCATACAAATGAGTCAGAGAAAATCTACAATGAAAACAAAAGATAGTGATGTAAATAGTATAATTGAGTATTTAGATAATTTTCAAAGAGATGTTTCTTTAAATGGCTGGCGAATCAATGTCAACAGTTATACATTCTACTTGTATTTTTCTTTTGAAAATGCCTATTTCAAATTTCATGCCCCTAAAAATGTTGATGTGAATTCTTATGAATTATCTATGATTCATACTCCTTCTACAAGTAAAATAATTCTTAATCGCAATTATATGAAAATCACTTCAGTACAAAAAAATGACGTATTAAGTGTTGTAAAATCTTTCAATTAGATGCAAATATGGTTAAAAAAACATTACGCTTTTAAGTAATGTTTTCATAATTAGTTTTGTGTCGAACAGTTTAACAGTACATGGAATTGAGAATATTTGTTCTGAATTCAAAAATTTACTTGATTTTGCATTCGATAATCAGAAAGCTTTAAGCGACTGGAGTGAAGATCACGGTTCTATTCCCAAAACAAGTGTAGAATACAAAGGTAAAAAATTTGGATTTATACGTTATAACGTTAGTTCGGCTTCACGATTGATAAAGGAACCAATTTATGTCCTTGACAAAATTGAAAACTTTTTCGAATATTATGACAGAGGCTATTCTAAAGTTGATTCTTTTCAATTATTAATTGATTCTGATTATAAGTATGTTTACTTATTTGCACCAAAAAAAGTTGCTAGTAGCTTTACTAAATTAGCAAATAAAGAAAAGAAGCTATCGTGCAGTGACATACCTTTTAACTTTTCATCGATTTTACATCTGGAAAAACTTATTAGTGCATGGGGTTTTTGGGAAACATCAGATGGTGCCATTACCAAAATAGCAAGATTTGGAAAAGATGTTACTACTGAAATAGCTGATGATGAATATCCATCAATTACTTCTATGAATATTGATTATGAATATAAGGAAAAAACAGTTCAGCTAATTCTGAATTCAGAAGGCAGAATTTCAACCCAAAATAAGCTAAGTAACTTAGATATGATTAGTATCTATAATGAAATATCTCATAAATTAACTCAAAATATAACTAATTTTAACAACGTACCAAAACGTTCTAAATTAGTTACGTTTGATGATTTTTGATAACCAAGGACACTCCTCTTTGTTTAGTATGTTATTTAAGCAAGATTATTCATTTTAGGAAATTTATATCAATTCCGGAACACATGACAAATACTCTTTCCTCACCAATTCCGGATCAAATTCCAGGTAATTATTAGCCCAGGTCTTTTTCTTTAATGAATCTCCCCTGAGCCATTTTATATAAACTTCCTGCATCCCTGCTCTTTGCATTTGAGTGATGAAAAAAATACTTAATCAAACCACAGCAGCAACATAAAATTACAAAAAAGATACATCTAACGAGTGTTAAAAAACAATTAAAAAAAGTTGAATGCGCCGACCGGGATTCGAACCCGGGTTTAAGGCTTGGAAGGCCTCAGTCATAGCCACTAAACCACCAGCGCATGGTGAACAACCAATACAGTCTTTTTTAAGATATAACGTTTTCGCCTGATGATGAATATTGTGAGGTTATAAGGAGTAACTTTCACGTAACTCCTTTATCCTGTCGCGGAGTTCTGCGGCTCTTTCGAATTCAAGGTTCTTGGCGGCGAGGTGCATATCAGCTTCAAGATCGATGATGACATCCGAGATCTCTCTTTTGGACATATCTTCGGCAATTGCCATGACACCTGATGTTGGGTGGTATTTTTCAGATTCCACGAGTTCTTTTTGCAGGGACTTCTGGATGGTGGTTGGAGTGATATTATGCTCTTCATTGTATTTTGTCTGGAGCTCGCGACGTCTTTCAGTCTCCTTCATGGCGCGCTCCATGGAACCTGTTATCTTGTCTGCGTATAGGATAACACGGCCTTCCGAATTTCTGGAAGCGCGGCCGATGGTCTGTATAAGAGAGCGTTCCGAGCGCAGGAAACCTTCCTTATCAGCATCCAGTATGGCAACAAAGGAAACTTCAGGCAGGTCAAGTCCCTCTCGCAGGAGGTTGATACCCACAAGCACATCGAACTCCCCTTTTCTCAGATCCCTGATGATCTCTGCGCGTTCAAGAGTATCAATGTCAGAATGCATGTAACGCACCTTGATACCCAACTCAAGCAGGTATTCAGTAAGGTCCTCTGACATCCTTTTAGTAAGAGTTGTCACAAGAGTCCTGAAACCCTCAGCAGTCACCTTACGGATCTCACCGATAAGGTCGTCCACCTGATTCTCCACCGGCCTGATGGTAACTTCAGGATCCACAAGACCCGTGGGGCGAATGATCTGCTCCACAACAGCCTTGCTCTTATTAACTTCATACTCTGCAGGAGTTGCGGAAACATAGATGACATCATTGAGCCGCCTCTCAAACTCATCATAACGCAGGGGACGATTATCAAGAGCTGAAGGCAAGCGGAAACCATAATTTACCAGCGACTCCTTCCTTGCCCTGTCACCGTTATGCATTCCCCGTATCTGAGGTATCGAAACATGCGACTCGTCTATTACCACAAGATAATCATCAGGGAAGAAATTCAGAAGGGAAGATGGAGGCTCGCCGGGACGGCGGCCGTCAAAATGCCGGGAATAATTCTCGATACCACTGCAATAACCAAGCTCCCGAATCATTTCCAGATCAAACTTGGTCTTCTGCTCAAGTCTCTGTGCTTCAAGGAGCTTGTTCTCAGAATTCAACACAGCCAGCCTGTCCTGAAGTTCTGCCTCGATGGTCACAAGCGCATTTTCAATGTACTCTTCAGGCATCACAAAATGCTTTGCAGGATAGATACCAATACTCTCACCGGGAAGCACTTCCTCCAGCACCTTTCCTGTAACCGGGTCAAAATAAGCAACCCTCTCCATCTCATCACCAAACAATTCAACCCGGATACCATTCTTTTCCTGGGCCGGGAAAATCTCAATCGTGTCGCCCCTTAAACGGAAAGTACCCTGAGTGAAGTCAATATCATTCCTCTCATACTGTATGTTGATAAGAGACTCAAGAAAAGCAGGCCTGTCTATCTCAGCACCCGGAGTAAGCATCACAGACATAGCCCTCCATTCATCAGGCGAACCAAGGTTGTAGATGGAGGATACACTTGAAACGACTATTACGTCCTTGCGCTCCAGCAAAGATTTAGTAGCAGACAGCCGGAGGCGGTCAATTTCTTCGTTAACGGAGGAATCCTTCTCAATATATGTGTCCGTTGTAGGTATGTAAGCCTCTGGCTGGTAATAATCATAATAACTGACAAAATATTCCACTGCATTGTCAGGGAAAAATTCACGGAACTCTGAGAATAGCTGTGCTGCAAGAGTTTTGTTATGAGCCATCACAAGAGTAGGCTTTTGTACATTCTGAATGACATTGGCAACTGTAAACGTTTTTCCTGAACCGGTCACACCAAGTAAGGTCTGGTGCTTCTTGCCTGACAGCAAACCCTCGGTCAGCTGAGCTATTGCTTTTGGCTGGTCACCCTTTGGACTATACTCTGAGACTAGTTTGAAAGGACGCATTAATATCTGTATTGAACCGAATGCCTATAAACATATTCACAGCTTAGATGCATACGGATTCCCGAACTGTTAACGACAAACAACAGCTTAACAGAATCACAGGCTCACCACAGCATTACATGAATATCAGAAAGTACAGCACCATGAGGACAATTGCCAATACGACCATAGTCGAAGTACTTTTGTTGTCCGAACCAAAGATAATGGGAATAGGACCAAGCATGATAATTCCGCTACCCTGAACTTTGTTTTTGTTTGGAATTGACTCCTGACCCGTGTAAGGGGACGAAGTCCATGAATTATGACCCCCTTGAAAAGAAGTGTGTTCATCCCCTTTTTCCGAATTTCCAACCCCATAAAAGCTTGCCACAAATATCAGGAAAAAGCCGGAGATGAACATCAACATACCAATGATCACAAGATATGAACCTATCATCAGAGTCGCCTCCGCAGCAGAAGATATACAACAGTAATAAGAGCACCTGCCCATAGCATTGATAAAGTGATCTCAGGAGAGGAGCCAAATGCTATTGGAATAGGACCTATAAGGATAACGCCACCGAATTCACCTGCTCCGCTAAAGGCTGAAACAAGCAAACCTACAAAAACAAGAACAAATCCCAGAATAATAAGAGTAAAACCTATATTGAAAAGATTCTGAGATGAACGCATATGAACAGATATAGCTATAGGACTATTAAATAGCTGCCAATATCGAATTAATATTGGATCCCATGATACACTGGTGCGCCTGGCACTTCTTCCATCTTGTAAGTGGATTCAGGTTCGTCAGCTATGTAACGATATTCACGCTGCGTCCTGTTGCCTCTGCGTTCAAGAAGAGCCTTGCGGAACATGCGAGACAGATATGTGGACACAGTGCTTTGCTTTATTGTACCGTATATCCTTTCATAGTGTTGCTGGACATCCTGTGAAGAGAACCATACACGAGGATATTCATATCTAAGGAAAAGCTCAAGACGTTCACTTATCGTCAGAGACATATCATTTAGCCTGTCCTGAAGCATCGGTGTTCTGCGACGAGTCGGAGCTGAACGTACTTCTGCCTGTACAGGTTGATTAAGATTAGAAACAGCCAGAGGAACCTGTTGATTAGAAGTAAGAGGTTGATGAACCGTAGATGACAAAGGTTGTGCCGGCTGCCCATACTGCTGCATTCCTACAGGAGGTAGGGTAGTAGGTTGTAAGTATATAGGTTGTTGATTATTTTGATTTGCAGGGTATTGTGGATAAGCCTGCTGGAAATTCTGTTGCATTGCAGGAATCTGAGATTGCTGGAATTGCTGATTGTACTGTAGCGGCACAGTTACCTGTTGCATCGGTTGCTGGACCTGCTGTTGTTGAACAAAATGCTGCGGAACTGCCTGTTGAACCTGTTGTTGCTGAACTGGTCCCTGAGACGGTTGTGTTGAAGCAGCCTGCTGGCCTGGTTGTTGTAAATTAGGCACCTGTTGCTGAACAAATTGTGCTTGGTATGCATGCTGCTCAGCTACGGGAACTTCAGAATAAGATGAATTAGATGAAGGTCCGGTATTAATGTCTGTTTCGTCTTCGACCGTGTCAATAAATGCAAGAAGGCGCCTTTTCCAGTGCTTTCCTCCAAATGTTGAAGTTGCGATTTCAATTCCATCGTCATCGATGATCTCAAGCCGAACCTTCATCTTTTTTGCCTCGTTGCGGATCCATCCATCCCCTCAGATTTGATGGACACACAAACCATTTATCCCCTCAGACAATGGTGTTGCTCTTTTTAATCTTGATCCGTTGTTTTGTGAACACATCAGGAACACGTTGTTACTATGTGACTCACAATTACTAACATGTATTTAATATTATATAAATATTTGCTCTAATAATAGTATGCAAATGTTTTGAGATAAATCAAAGCCTTAATAAAGCTTTTTTTTGGAATTAAAACATTTAACACAGCCATAAAGCAATGCAAACACATCCTAGAACACGTCTACAATAGAACAACTGTAATGATGATAGATAAATATTTCGTTATTTGTCGAATTTAGGACTATAATACGCATTATAATACCAACAGACTGTAACTATATACAAATAATATTAAAAATCTGTTTTTAAAGCTTCTTTCACCAAAAAGACCATAATTAAACAGATTAACAATGTTTTCAGTGAATAAGCCTAAAAATGAAAAAACATCACAATAATAAAGAAAATGGCATTCAGAAGGCAAAAACACTATGCTTAAATTCGGTTGGTTTTATATCCGATGATAACTATAGTAGGAATCTATGTCAAATAGTAGTGCTGAATCACCAATTGACACCAATGGCTCAAAAATGAAGGCGCAGATCGAATCTGATAGCCTTGAAGAAAAAAGTGTAGAATCATTACTTCACGAAATCGAGATACTTAAAGTCAATAATGAGAACATGCGTGCTAAGTTACTTGAAGCAAGTATGTTAGCTAATAATTACCTTGAAGAAACTAACAAATTCAAAAGGCAGATAGAACAACTGACCACCCCACCCCTATTCATTGCCACAGTAATGGAAGTTGACAGCGGTCAGGCACTCATCAGGCAGCACGGAAATAACCAGGAAGTTGTAACAAAGATACCAGCCAACCTGAATGTAGAACCGGGCATGAGAGTTTGTGTTAATGCCGCATTCTCTATTATATCTATTATATCCAGAGCAGCCGATGTGCGCGCCCAGGTAATGGAACTTATCAACTCCCCGGGAATCGACTATGATATGATAGGCGGTCTGGATGACGTGCTCAAAGAGGTCATAGAATCTGTGGAACTCCCACTACTTGAACCAGAGCTCTTTGAAAAGATAGGTATCGAACCACCAACCGGTGTGCTGCTTTACGGTGCCCCCGGAACAGGCAAGACCCTTATCGCAAAGGCGGTCGCCTCAAGAGCACATGCTACATTCATACGCATGTCAGGTTCCGATCTTGTGCAGAAATTCGTAGGAGAAGGTGCACGACTGGTCAAGGATGTGTTCCAGATGGCTCGCGACAAGTCCCCATCCATCCTGTTCATTGATGAGATCGATGCAGTGGGCGGTATGCGCACACACGACGGCACCACAGGCTCTGCGGAAGTTAACCGTACTATGCTTCAGCTTCTGGCTGAGATGGATGGATTTGACGCAACACAGAATGTAAAGGTCATTGCTGCAACCAACAGAATAGACCTGCTAGATCCTGCATTGCTTCGCCCGGGACGTTTTGACCGTGTTATCGAAGTTCCAATACCCGATGAAAAGGGGCGCCTGGAAATCCTGAAGATACATGCGCGCAAGATGAGCATCGCTGAAGATGTAGACTTTGATAAGTTGGCAAAGATGACAGATGGCCTTAGCGGTGCCGACCTGAAGATAATTGCTAAAGAGGCAGGAATGTTCGTCCTGAGAAGACGCGGTGAAAGCGTCACCATGCAAGATATGATGGATGCTTACGAAAAAGTAGTTGCAGATGAAGAAGAAGATCCAAATATGCCTCATAGTATGTTTGCCTAAACCCCAAACATACACCTTTTTTCACCCTAAACGAAAGGTTAATAAATCTTGAGTTACTTTCAAGGGTGCTGTTAGCAAATCAGACTGCTCCGATAGTGTAGCACGGCCAATCATGCAGGACTCTCACTCCTGCGACTGGGGTTCGAATCCCCATCGGAGCACTATTCTACTTTTTTGATACAACTCACAAACACTAGTTGTAATTTTATGTAAATGCGATATATAGGTCCCCTTAGCTGAGTTCTGCTTAAGACAAGGTCATGATACATTACCCTCAATGAATCATTAACAAGGGTTCCCATTCGCAGAACCAGAGAAGAAAAAAACATTAGGCACCATATAGAAAAACACTCGGATAAATCCGTCTCACGAGTATTTAGCTGAAAAACATATTGTTGTTTCGAAAGCTCGTTCTTATTCTAAGGTAGTAAAGAATACCTAAGCTACTAGCACAAAATTTTAGCACTATATACTTTTAATCATGTTTACAAAAAATTAATTGTGGAATAATTAATAACACGAAAAGTATTAAACATATTACTCAACTTTATCCTCCGTGATAAATATGTCATCTAAAACTTCAACTCAAAGCAAACCCCTCCAAATACCCACCTTTGAAGAAGCTGCAAAATTCCATGGACATGTATGCCCTGGACTTACTATTGGTTACATTGCTGCTAAAGCAGGAATAGAAAAACTGGGAACCGAGAGAGACAGAGATGAGGAGCTCGTCACAATTGTGGAGAACGATGCATGTGGAGTAGATGCAGTACAGGTCCTCACAGGTTGTACTATTGGAAAAGGCAACCTCATTTACAAAGACCATGCCAAGCAAGTCTTCACATTCATATGCAGAGATAGCAACAAAGCAGTCAGGATTGCCTTGAAAGCAAGTTTCAACATCGAAGATATTGACCCTGAAATGAGCAAAATGCGTCCAAAAGTTATGGCCGGTACAGCAACAGAAGAAGAAACAGAAGAATACAAAAAGCGCAGGGATGGAGTGTCCATAACCATGAGGAACACCCCCGTTGAAGAAATGTTTGACATAAAATTTGTTGATGCTAAGATTCCCGTAAAAGCAAGGATATTCAACTCAGTCAAATGTGCAAAGTGCGGAGAGATGATGGGAGAATCCCGTGCAAGGGTCCATAATAGAGAATTCGTCTGCATCCCTTGCTTTGAGGATTATAACAGAGGATGGTAACTGAGTCAATTGAATAAAGGTTGGAATTGTTCCAACCTTTTATCTTCATCTTTTTTCGCAATCTGCCACTATTAACTGATTGCTATAACCATTTCTTAAAACCATAGAGAAGTTTGAATCTCAGTCCATCTGAGAATTTCTTCACCGAAATATTTTCTTTATCATCAACACCTAATGAAACTTCAGTTTCATCTGCTATGGAGACTAAACTTTTAGTTCCTTCTTTTTTTGCACTACAGGAATGTTTTCACCGAGTAATTGCGCAACATAAATTTAAAAACATAATATTTAGTATTACTAAACAGTAATATTTTAATATTTAATCAGCTTATTTTACATAATAATATGATAAGAGAGATTCAAAAATGAAAAGAATCAGAATCAGGACCATAGCATGTTTATTCTTGCTAATAAGCGTTGCAACATCGGTTTCGGGTTGCATGGACAGTACATCAACATCCCAAAGCATCCATACACAGGATCAAGTAGCAACAATAACCGTCACGGATGCTCTAGGCAGGACAGTAGAAATCCCGGAATCACTCGAGCATGTAATATGTTCAGGTTCCGGAGCACTCAGGCTTCTGACATATCTTGAAGAAGAAAACAAAATAATTGCCGTGGACAGTCGCGAAACAAGAGAATCGACATACGACCCAAGACCCTATGCCCTTGCAAATCCACAGTTCAGTACGGATTACGCAGTTTTTGGAGAATTCAGGGGAAATGACAATCCAGAAAGAATACTTGCACTCGACCCGCAACCTGATGTTATACTCAAAACATATTCAGCATCAGGTTATGACCCGGCAGAGCTTCAGGAAAAAACAGGCATTCCTGTGGTTGTACTCAATTATGGAGACATGGTAAACAACAGGGAAAATATGTACCAGAGCCTGAGGATAATGGGTGAAGTAATGGATAAACAAGAACGTGCTGAAGAAGTAATCTCATTCTTTGAAGAAAACATAGCAGACCTCAATGAACGAACTGCAAGTGTGCCTGAAGATGAAAAAACTACATGTTATATAGGCGGTATTGCACTCTCAGGACCACATGGCCTTCAGTCCACCGAACCAACATATCCACCACTGCTTTTCACAAACGCGCTGAATGTTGCACACGATGACATGGACCTCAGCACTGCAGAAGTTTCCAGAGAGAAAATAATTGATTGGGACCCTGAGATCATATTTGTTGATCTGTCCACACTGCAAACAGAAGATGAGAACAGTGCCCTTTACCAGTTGCAGAATGACAAATCCTATCAACAACTTCAGGCAGTGCGAGCAGGTAACGTGTACGGAATGCTACCTTATAACTGGTACACACAGAACTTTGGGTCAGTGCTTGCGGATTCGTACTTCGCAGGAAAGTTACTCTATCCTGATAGGTTTGAGGACATTGGCCTTGAAGAAAAAACAACAGATATCTACACATTCCTGGTGTGCGATGGAGATGAGGAACTCGGAAAGCAAGTGTATGCTCAAATGATCAATGCTTCTGGAACTCCTGCATTTACGAAAATGGATGTCTGAGCATCCTTACAGCTAAGAGAGAATGGTGAAAGGAATGACTGGAACAGAAGGTGAAATAGCCCGTCGTTACAGAGACCACACCGGCAGGAAAACTAAATACATCCTGTCAGCAGCCGTGCTTCTGTTTGTAATGATGATAATCTCTATCTCAGTAGGACCCGTAGACATCCCACTACTGGAAGTTATACAGACACTCACAGGACACAGTGACAGATGGAATAGTATCATATGGAACATACGTCTGCCACAGGTACTCACAGCCATCGTGGCAGGTGCCGGCCTGTCTGTAGCCGGCGTGGTAATGCAGTCAATACTCAGAAACCCGCTTGGATCTCCTTTCACCCTGGGAATATCAAATGCTGCAGCCTTTGGAGCGGCTTTTTCAGTGATGGTTCTTGGAACAGGTGCCACACACAGCCATGTTGGTGATGCAGTTACCATTAGCAACCCATATACCACCACTGTTGTAGCTTTTGTGTTCGCACTCCTTGTCACAGTGGTCATTCTGGCATTTTCAAGGATCAGAGGGAACACACCTGAAATAATGATCCTTGTGGGTGTAGCTATAGGTTCCCTATTCACAGCAGGGACAATGTTCCTGCAATATTTTGCAGATGATGTGCAACTTGCATCCATGGTCTTCTGGACCTTTGGAGATGTTTCAAGGGCAAGCTGGGAAGAACTGGGACTGATAACTCTCATTGTGGCAGGGTCGACACTCTACTTTATATTGAACCGATGGAAATACAATGCCATAGATGCCGGAGATGAAACTGCAAAGGGTCTGGGTGTGAACGTGGAAAAAGTAAGGCTCAGAGGAATGATGTGCGCCTCTCTGGTAACGGCTATCATTGTTGCATTCCTTGGTGTTATCGGTTTTGTAGGACTTATATGCCCACATATGGCACGCCGGATAATCGGTGATGACCATCGTTTCCTGATAACAGGAAGTCTTCTTATAGGGGCACTACTTCTGCTTTGTGCAGATACCGTAGCAAGGGTGATGATTGAACCATACCAATTACCGGTTGCGGTTCTTACGTCATTTTTGGGTGCACCTACATTTATTTACCTGATACTCGGAGGGAGAAGAATATGATACTTGATGTGGACGGAGTGGAATTCCAATATAAAAGCAAGGAAGTATTGAAGGATATCAAATTCCAACTCAAAAGGAATGAGATATTATCAATACTAGGACCTAATGGTGTAGGTAAAACCACACTGCTCAAATGCATGAATGCTATCCTCAAGCCAAAAAGAGGAACAGTGCTTATAGAAGACGAGGATATCCTTAAGCTGGAGCAGATAGAGATTGCAAGAAGACTTGGATATGTTCCACAGAGATGCGAGCCCGCCAGACTAACTGCCTTTGATGCAATACTTCTTGGAAGGATGCCGCATATGAAATGGAACATTAGCCCGGAAGATGTAATGATAGTAGAAGATACTATTAAGAAATTACATCTTGAAGACATTGCCCTGAGGTACATAGATGAACTCAGCGGAGGAGAGCTTCAGAAAGTTGGCATCGCACGTGCAATCGCACAGAATCCAAAACTGCTTTTGCTGGACGAACCCACAAGTAGCCTGGACCTTAAGAACCAGCTTGAAATACTGGACACTGTAAGGGATGTTGTCAGAGAGGAAAATGTGTCTGCCATCATGACAATGCACGACCTTAACCTTGCTTTCAGGTATTCTGATAAATTCCTGTTCCTGAAAAATGGTACCATCTTTGCGGCAGGCAATATGGGAGACATTACACCGGAAATTATCAAAGAGGTGTATGGGGTACCTGTAACTATACAAAACTACCAGAATATGTCAGTGGTAATACCAGTTTAAGAAAAAAAATAAATCAGCAAAAACTAAAAGGGAATCATCATGGATTATAATAGTATAGATTGGAGTGATGTCTGGATAGAGCAAATGAAAAGACATCTTGAAAGCGGGAACAAAAAGAAGAGCTCCATATGGGAAGATAAAAAGAGTGCTAAAAGATTCTGGGAAATGTCACAGAAAGATAACCAGAAAAGAGCCAGGGAAACTATCAAAAGTCTCCAAATCACCCCGCAGTCCAGAGTGCTTGATATTGGAGCGGGACCAGGAACACTTGCAATTCCCCTTTCTGAAAAAGTGAAGCACGTAACTGCTATTGAGCCTTCAAAGGGTATGATAGAAGTCATGGAAGAGAACATGACCGAGTATGGACGCGATAATATCTCCATTGTCAAAAAGAGATGGGAAGACATCGATGTTGAAAATGACCTCGATGGACCGTACGATACAATTATCGCATCATTCTCCCTCAGTATGCCAGACATCCGCAAAGCAATTGAGGATATGCAGTCGGCATCTTCAGGACATATCTACCTATACTGGTTTGCAGGTGATACATCATGGGATGTGCATTCAAAGAAAATTTGGCCCCAACTACACGGAAAGGAATACCACTGCACACCTAAGTGCAATATAATCTATAACTTGCTGTATCAGATGGGAATCTACCCTAGCATGGAAACTTTTACACTTGGACGCACTGAGATATACACAGATATGGATGAAGCAATAGATGATCTGGCAAATCATTTTTCACTAACAACAGAAAAACAGCGGGAGATACTCGAACAATACCTGGAAGAGAATCTCAGAAAGGAGAATGGCAATTACATTTATGATGCACGTTCCACAAGAGTGAAGATGTGGTGGAACACACAGAATGACTGATATTCATCTGGTATTTGCTTCGTGTTCGGGCAGAACCTTTGCCATTATTTTTTTTGCAACGTCCACTACTTTATCTTTTCTATCAACTTCGATAATGTGATCTGCAAATGACCTGTAAAGGACAGTTCTTTCTTCATACAAACCGTTCAATCCTTTTTCTTTCAGACCTACTACACCCCTTGTAGCAAGATTGGACAACCTCATTACAATAGTACCAAAGGGAACATCCAGATACACAACAACTGACCTTGATTTCAGAAATTGCATTGCTTTTTCAGAATAAACTACACTTCCACCTGTTGCAATTATACAGTTGTTCTTTAGTTCAAGTCCAAGAATACTTTGCTCTTCTGCACGTACAAGAGCCACATCACCCATATCATTGACAATGTTCTGCAGACCTGTACCTGATCCATCTATCACAAGTTTATCTGTATCGATAAACCCATACCCCAGAAAGGATGCAAGCTTCTGTCCTGCGGAACTTTTGCCTGCACCAGGCATACCTATAAGAGTGATTATCATGTGAACGCCTCCTGTACTAATTAAAGGTCAGGGATTCAATTTGTAAGTGACTGTATCGGAGCAGGTATTCGACCGCCTCTTGAGATGAACTGCTCTGAACTGAACTTGTGTACCGGCATAACCGGAGCACTTCCAAGAAGACCGCCAAACTCGATCATATCTCCTACATTTGTCCCTGGTGCAGGTATCACCCTTACAGCAGTTGTCTTCCTGTTGATCATTCCTATTGCCATCTCATCTGCAATTATAGCAGAAAGAGTTGATGATGGAGTATCACCTGGGACTGCGATCATATCAAGGCCTACAGAACATACACTGGTCATTGCCTCAAGTTTATCCAGTGAAAGAGAGCCTCTTTGTACAGCCCGGATCATACCTTCGTCCTCACTCACAGGAATGAATGCACCGCTGAGTCCACCAACGGAAGATGATGCCATAGCCCCTCCTTTCTTGACTGCATCATTGAGAAGAGCAAGTGCGGCGGTGGTTCCATGGGTCCCACAACTCTCCAAACCCATAGCTTCCAGAATAGCAGCCACACTATCACCCACTGCAGGAGTTGGAGCGAGAGACAAGTCGAGTACGCCAAACTGTGCATGAAGCCTACGGGCAGCTTCTTTGCCTACCATTTCACCCATTCGGGTTATCTTAAAAGCAGTCTTTTTAATGCACTCTGAGATATCCCCAAGTGTCGGGTCTTTGAGCGCACGCACTGCGGAGTTAACAACCCCGGGACCGCTTACACCTACATTGATAACACAATCAGGTTCGCCAATTCCGTGGAAAGCACCTGCCATGAACGGATTGTCTTCAGGAGCATTTGCAAAGACAACAAGTTTAGCACAGCCGATTCCTGAATAATCTTTTGTCTGCTCAGCTGTCTCTTTTATGACTTTGCCCATCAAAGCAACAGCATCCATATTGATACCTGCCTTAGTGGTTGCCACGTTTACAGAAGAACAGACTTTATTGGTACTCGCAAGAGCCTTGGGGATAGAATTAATAAGTTTCAGATCACCCGGAGTCATTCCCTTCTGCACCAGGGCACTGAATCCGCCTATGAAATCAACGCCTGTATCCTCGGCAGCCCTGTCCAGTGTCTGTGCTACAGGTGTGAGGTCTGTGGCATCGCAACTTTCCGCAACTATTGCAATTGGAGTCACAGATATTCTTTTATTGATTATTGGGATCCCGTAAAGGTTCTGTATTTCATTGGTTGTCTTCACGAGGTCCTCTGCATAGTACATTATCCTGTTGTAGACATTCTCATTGAAAGTATCTATATCAGGGTGACTACAACCTCGCAGATTGATGCCCATGGTGACAGTCCGTATGTCAAGGTTCTCGTTGCTCACCATTTTAATTGTTTCAAGTATTTCTTCAGGATGAAGCAGCATGGACATACACCTCAGATCCTATGCATGAAATGGAATGCATCTTCATGCTGGACTTTTACCTCAACACCAAACTCTGCACCTTTATCAGACATAGCTTGCTGGAAAGCTGCCAGATCAAAGTTCTCTTCCTTTATCTGCGCCAGCATTATCATTGTGAACAGGTCGTCCATGATAGTCTGGCTGATGTCCACAATGTTGACATTATATAGTGCCATGACCTGCGTGATGCCCGCAACGATACCAATCTTATCAATACCAATAACTGTGATTATAAATCGACTAGATGACATGGATGTTCCTTCTTTTAATCATTTTTAAGAGGCTACCAGATAGCATAATATACAGGATGCTATTTTGACTTTGCTAATGGAATACTCTGTTAAAAAGATGTCCTTAAACATGCTCAAATGAAAAGTACCTTTGGTACCAACAGAATCATTTAAGGTTAAAGAAAAATAAAATCATTCTGATGGACTAACCTCATCTACATGAAAAATATATATAATCTGCTGAATAAAATGAATATTTTGATTTATTTTGTATGAATAAATTCACAAATTGAATATATTAGTACAAATATATAATTATCTACACAAAAGAAAGAGTCTTAACAAACCTAATTGAAAGTAGGCAATAAAGTTTATATATAAATTTCATTATGATTATTATGATGATGGTTTGAAAGAATATGTTCATCAGATGATTCAAACAATCAGGAGATACAATGGTCAAAATTGTACACGCACAAACTGTACTTACGGAAGATGAACTTGCGGCTTTAAAGAAGAAATGTAATGAGTCGTCAACTAAAGAAGCCCTGAGTATGGCGGTGCAACATTATCTCGAGTGCGAATATACCGACCTCGACGATAAAATGTGGACCAAGAAACTTGAAAAAGTGGTCCAAAAAAAGAAACAGAAGAAACTATAACTTCTGAACAAGAGAGGAACAAACTATGAGTAAAGCAAACCAATTCTTAGACGAGGATGCAGTATCCCCGGTCATTGGCGTTATCCTGATGGTCGCAATCACTGTTATCCTTGCTGCAGTTATTGCAGCATTCGTATTCGGCATGGGCCCACCAGAACAGGCACCACAGGCAAGTCTTAGAGGAAGTGCTGCTGTTGATAACAGCACTAATGTCATCAAACTTGAGCATCAGGGCGGGGATGAAATCACGCTTTCTACAACAAATACAAGAATTAGCGTTGATGGAAATACAGTTGACCCCTATCTTTTGACAAGCGACACTGACTTAAGATTTGAAGCTGGCGAAACTATGTATCTGTATATAAACAGTTCTGCTGAGTATATTATCGGAACCCAGACTAATATGACAACAACAGATGCTGCTTCATCCAATGTTGCTTCATCAGGTGAGACTGCAAGTGTAAAAATGATTGATGTAGCAAGCCAGCAAATGGTTGCTGACATCGACGTCAGATTCTAAACTTAAATTTAATGACGCATTAAGCGTCATCTTTTCTTTTTTTGCACTCCGATTTTTTTAGATAAGTATATATAGTTTCCAGATACACACATTCTTGTAAATAATTATATTCAGGAAGTAGCATATTGAATTATGAATATTTATTAGAAAATTCCTGAAATACCATAAAATATATTATATACATTTATAAGGAGAATTATTATGAGTGAAACTAAATTAGGCGTAAGTGAAAACATAGCTGGAGTAATAGCCTACATTCTTGGGTGGATTACCGGCCTCATTTTATTAGTTATAGAAAAGGAAAATAAATTCGTACGTTTCCATGCAGCTCAGTCTACTGCATTATATGCTGGCTTATTTATACTAAATATTGTTCTTGGATTTCTTAGTGGCATAGCATATGTTGGACTGATTTTTTCATTAATATCAATACTTGTGGCATTAATTTCCTTTGTACTATGGATATTCCTTATGTATAAAGCTTTTAAGGGCGAGATGTACAGATTGCCAGTAATTGCAGACTATGCTGACAAATTAGAAGCAATGTTCTGAGAGCTACAATTCTACTTTGATAAAATTATATAATTATTGCTGACCAATCCGGTCTGCAAACCTATTTTAGATAAGTATATATACATTCCAGATACACAACTTCTTTGTTAATAAGTATATTCAGGGAGTGGTATGTTGGATTATGAAGCAGGTTTAAAGAAATCGTGGAATGTTGTGAAAGAGAACCTCGTAACATTTATAGTTGGTTTATTGATAGCCGCTGTAGGCTCAATATTGATATTTACCATTGCACCTCTTGCATATGGATTTACTTCCATGGCAGTAAAGGGAGCAAGGGGAGAAACAATAGAGATCAGTGATGTATTTGCCGGTTTTAACAAGGATGATTTTATAAGAAGCTGGGTATATATGCTGATCTACTTAGTCATTGCCGGAATACTTGGACAGATCGCATCCATACTCTCAACAATAATAGGAATACTTTTCATGTTCGCGCTGCCTTTGCTCGTAATAAAAGGATATGGTGGCATTGAAGCAATAACAGAGAGTATTGAAATTATCAAAGCTAATCCTGTTGAAAGCTTAGTAGTATATGCCATAACGCTTGTCCTTTTTGTAATCGGAATGATTCTTCTGGGAATCGGTGTGCTTATCACAGGACCTATTGCTACAGTATTCCTTGCAAATGCAACTTTTGAGCTTGGAGAGAATTGAGTAAAATAGAAAGATCAAAATGCTGTAAGCATTCGTTTACAGCTATTTATTTTATTAATAAATCATTAAATAAGTTCAAATCGCAAAATTGCAGAATTTTTTCAACAATATGAATTAAATAAATGATTTTAGATGAGTTTTAATAGTACCTTGATACAAAATACTTCAAAGTTATATTGAGATATGTCGTTGTTCTTCTTATTGTGATTTTATCTCCATGAAAAGAAACCAATGACAACATATACATATTTATAAGGAGAATTATTATGAGTGAAACTAAATTAGGCGTAAATGAAAACATAGCTGGGGTAATAGCCTATCTTTTTGGCTTAATTTCAGGTATAATTATATTGGTTATTGAGAAAGACAACAAGTTTGTACGCTTCCATGCAGCCCAGTCCACAGTATTGAGCATGGCCATAATTGTATTTTCAATTGTTATTATGATGGTTGGTTGGATACCAATTATTGGATGGCTAATTGCACTTTTATCGATATTTGTGTACCTGGCTATATTCTTGCTATGGATTTTCCTCATGTACAAAGCATTTTCAGGTGAGATGTACAGGCTCCCAATGTTGGCAGATTATGCTGACAAATTGGAAGCAATGTTCTAAACAAAAATTACAACTTTAAAAATAATAAAATGTTTGCTGGTCAAAATGGCCACAAACATCTATTTTGTAAAAAAGACTTTCATATTCCGTATATTTCAGATCCCTTTTTAACCTTCTCAATATCTCGTTCGATGACAGATAACCTGTTCTTATCAACTTTCATACCTGCAAGGCTCTCGATGAACCATATAGATTTAACATGGTCATCGGGTGTGAGCTTCCAGTCAGGTTTCTCCATATAGAAATCAATACCATCAGCATAGTGGAGCAATTCCATTCTCACCTTTTCAGTTATCCAGCCAAGTTCCTCATAGTATGAGAGTATGTCAGGAAGGTTATTGCGACCGACAAGTTCCATCAAAAACTCAAGCCACTCCATACAGAGTTTCATGTTGCCTGAATTCTTGACTATGTTGGAAAGGTGGACATTTTGTCCGAATCCCTTGTAACTCTTTGCGCCAAGTTTTTTCAATTCACTTTCCACATACTCTGTAGTGGAATTTATCTTTTCAAGCATTGCAGCATTCTTCTGTTCAGATTTCTGCCTGAAATCCTGAAACTCTGAAGAGATATTACCCATATTATCGATCAATGAAGATATCGACCTTGAAAATTCCATTGAAGTTGATTTTGCATCGTCATTGGATTTTTCCATGGAACTTATACTTGAAGCAATTATATCCACCTTACCTGAAACTTCATCAATGCGGGAAAATTTTGATTCATTTTCCTGTAAGGATTCATGCAATTGGGCAAGAAGAGCAGTATAAGAATTCACAAGCCCGGAAATGTCATCATCCATCCGGGACAGATCAGAACTAACAGAAGAATTACCAGATTCTATTGCAACAAGAGTTGATTCAAAATTACTCAGCTTCTGACCAACTACTCCGATATTTGTTTCAAGTTCAGCAACTTTCCCATTTTCCCAAGAAATTATCTCTTCGTTAGCTTTTATAAGAGAAGACAAGGTCATATCCATATTCGAAAGTTTACTTGAAAATGTTTCTACTTCATTAGAGACAGAGTTAACTTGTAAGCCCATGTCCCCAATATTGTCTTTTAAAATCTTGATATCATTTTCGATCTCATCATACCTTTCATCTGCAACCTTCATAGAACCTAGTTCTACTGAAAAAACCTCTGATTGTGATTCAATTCCAGAAGAAGAATTAGAAGGATCAGAAACTTCAGTATGAGATATTAATTTCTCAGTAGACAAAACAGGTTCATCCTGATGCCCTGCAACTTCATCTGCAATGGACACCTCAGGGTTAATATCCGGCAGTATCACAGAATCAAGAAAAGCATCATTATCAACATCATTATCAACATCCATAACAACGGAATCAACAACCGGTGTGATTTTTACAAGTTCAGAATTAACAGCTATAAACTCAGAATCATCAGCCGGAACATTGCCCAGAACATTCTCAGAGGAAACAACATCATCAATAGAATATTTGTCTTCCAATTCCATAATAGGATCGTCAATTGGAGTTACTTTTCTAATATCATCAACTGGTACACCACCCATTTCAACTTCAAAAGGATTTACCTGCACATTATCCGTTCTTTCCTTTAAAACTTCTGTAGACGAGGAGAAAGGATTAACAGGAGACGAAATAACAGGATTAACGGAACTACCGGATTTATTTTCAAATGGCGACTGAGGTGAGGATGAAACAACAGAACCTTTATAAGAAGACTCATCTGATGTTGTATCTCCCTTCATATCCTCCATTCGTTCAATAAGGCTCTTTCCTTTTGTCAGATTTTTGATAAACCCTCTGGCAACCACAGATACCCCTTCAATGTTTTTCTTAAATGCAGCTACATTAACAGAGGATCTGGTTGCCCTCTTCATTTTAGAACTATCATTTGAAGAAATTTGTTCATTACTGTGTAAAGGTTCGCCAAATGGATTGGCTTCAACATTAGAAGTGGACTCAAATGGATTTACACTAGCTACATGACCACCATCGAATGGATTGTAAGCAGCAGGACCATTACCTAAGGAAGGAGAGTCAGTAGCATGAGTAGGGTCAAATGGATTGGAAGCAATAGCAGGATTAGCACCATTAGAAAGAGCATCACCTAAAGAAGGAGTGTTAGCAGACTGAGCAACAGCAAATTGATCAGGAACAGTAAAATTTCCATCGGACGGTACCAATGGGGGAAAAGAAGGAAAAGCATTTTGTTCAGACTCCTTTAAATTTGGCACAGATGCCTCAAGACCCTCTAAATGCTCTGTGTCGGTATTTTCAGGAATAAAAAGCTCAAATAGTGGAGGAGGAGAACGCTTATTATCAGGACCAGGTAAATTAGCACCAGTAGCCACAGAATGATCAGTATTCTTAGCGGAAAGGTCAGGATCAAACAGTGATTTAGAAATATCTGGAGCAATATTTTCTTTTTCATCTGATGTGACATCAATATCAGGAGTGTTCATGAATGGAGGCAAAGAAGATGGTAAAGAAATATCTTCTAAATTTAATTTTGTGTTCTCATTCTTAATTTGGCCTAAAGCAGATAGATCGGGTAAATCTCCAAATGGAGCATTCGCCTCTGGAATCAAACCTACCCCTGCATCAGAAGTGGGTTCATGAACCTCTATTTTTGCCTCTTCCATTGGAATATCAGCAAAAGCACTTGCTAATATATCAGGAATTTGCGGAGTTGAGCCATTTTTCTTTTCAGAAACATCTGGTGCCATCTCCGCCTTATCAACTACAGATGACATAATCTCTGCTATTTTTTTATTCTCCCAGGGAAGTTCACTCATATAAACCAACTATTGATCAAAAAGTATTATTATAATCTCACGAATATTATATGCTCAATATTTATATAAAAGTTGCTCTCGACTGAAATAATATTATTGAAATGTAACTCTTTAATGCAATAACAAAAATGTTTCAAAAAATGTTTAAACGCACAGGAATTGTTGAGGAAATGGACGGAAGACGAATAATGACATTTATGCTTAAACCCAATTTACTTTGGATTTGTGCGCCTTAAATGTGTATTATTAATAATGGCGTATAAATGATTTACAGAGGGTTCAAGCAGAATAATATAGAGTATAGGTACGATGAATCAACAGCATACACTACAGCACGTAGATGAAATATTATAAAAAAATAAACTTTTCAATGTATAACTATGCAAATTAATAGCATACAAATAAAAGTCAAACCTTGTCAAATATCTAAATTCGTAACTCTGGCCTTTTCAACAGATTTTCTAACAAGTTCATCAATGTCAATCTTTTCCTCTTCCACAAGAAGAGAATCAAAACCGGCTTTTACCTCAGGGTACATTGGAACTGCGGCACAACTTCCTGCAGGCTGGATGGATATGTCAAAAGTACCTATCTTCCTTGCAATATCGATGATCTCATTTTTATCGAGACCTATTAACGGATGGTATATAGGAAGACAAAGTCCATGAATTTCAGCATGCATATTAGCCGCAGTCTGGGAAGCCACCTGACCAAGGGATGAACCAGTAACTATACCTGAAGCACCTTCTTTTTTCATTACTTCAGCAGCTATCCTGTACATAGTTCTCTTACATAGAAGACATGTTTTGTTTCTGGAACACTTATCTATAAAAATCCCGAGATTAGAACCGTTTGGAACCTCATATACCTTGAACGGATGACTTGGACACCATTCCTGAAGTGCTTTTATGCAATCCATTGTGCGCTTATGAGCAGGGTCTTCATTGTATGGAGAATTATTACAATAGACATGCACGATCTCCACACCCCTTTTCATTAAAAGCCAGGTGGAAACAGGGGAATCAATACCTCCTGAAATTAGGGAAATCATTTTCCCTTGAGTTCCCATAGGAAGTCCACCTACACCTTTTACGGCTTCTGTGAAAACATATGCTTTGCTCTGGCGCATTTCCACGAAGATTTCTCTGTCAGGATTTGATAGATCCACAGAAGGTGTAATGCCTTTTGATTCAAGCATACTCCATACTGCATCGCCGCATCCCATTCCAATATCACGTGAAGAAAAACTATGGTTTCCCGTACGTCTGGCCCTTATTGCAAATGACTGGCCTTCAACAACAAAACTATCAGCAAGTTTTGCACACAACGCACCTGCAGACTCGATAGTAGCATCTGCTACATGTGCAAAAGAAGTGGACACCACTCCAAAAACATCCGCTGCTGCCTTTGCAGCCCGCATATCATCCGTTTCAATGAAAATTCTCCCCCACTCACGCATTATGCGGGAATACGGGATACCACGATGTTCCAGCATTACAGAGATATTGTTCACCAAAGTCTTCTCATACCAGTTACGAACACCTGTACTCTTTAAGGCAAGTTCACCATATCTTACAATGATTATGTTTCCCATTAATAAAGAATCAGTAATAGGACTATTAAAGTTAATCGGAGAAAGTCATCTCAAAATAAGAAGACAGTGGGTTGACTTTACCTTTTAATGTTGAAATCCGAGTATTCTGAAGAAAATGAAGACCATGTTATGTCCAGATCATCAACTCTGGCTAAAGCCGGACCTATATTCAAATAATCAATCAATTTTAGAATTGAGAGTCTTTTGCCCTCAGCAAAAACCTTGACCCGGCCATCTGGCAGATTCTGTGCAAAACCCGTAAGACAAAGTTTTCTGGCACTTTCCATAGTGAATTTACGAAAATAAACACCCTGTACCTTGCCGTTAACAATTATAGTTGCAGAGGATAATTCCTCTGCGTAGGATGTATCTTCCTGCATACACATTCATTTGTATGAAAGACTTATATGAATTTTGGCCTCTGACTAAGCATCTTTGCAAGACAGAGTCCTTTATATGGCATCCCTTCAACCTCAGAAGAAATTCTGGAATTAAGTTCTTCTGGAGCCATTTCCACCTTTACCGGTTTCTTGGGTTGTGATTCTGCACGAATGGTAACATTAATTGTACCATTTTCCACTTCACTGTCACCAACAACCACAACATAAGGGATCCATTCACGGCCAGCCTCACGTATTTTCTTACCTACTGTATCATCCCTGTCATCAATATCAACACGGCAATTAAGTTGTTCAGATACCTTTTGAGCGTAATCCATGTGCTTTTCTGCTATGGGTATAACCCTGACCTGAGTTGGAGAAAGCCACAATGGTAAAATTGGAACCCCGCCTGCTTCAGCTTTCATTGCCTCTTTTTCAAGCAGTCCGTAGATACAACGTTCAATTGCACCACTTGGAGAACAGTGAAGGATCACAGGCTTGTTGGCATTTCCATTGGAGTCAATATAGTTGATATCATACCTTTCAGCATTCTCGACATCTATCTGTACAGTTGAGAGTGCACTTGCCTTTGAAAGAGCATCGACGAAGTTGAACTCGAACTTAAGTACGAAATAGAAGAAACGGGTATCCCACATTTCAATAAGAACCGGCTTATCAACGGTCTTTGCAAGATTTGTTATGAAATCCTTATTCTCATTGTAGAAATCCCTGGTGAACCTGATGGCGACCTCAAAGTCATCCACCTTGATGCCAACTTTATCGAGAACAGAGATGCACATGTTATACTGATCATCGAACTGGGAGATTGCCTGATCCATATCAGTACACAGGCTGTGCATGTCCGGCATTGTGAAAGCACGCAGACGTCTCAGGCCCACAAGTTCCCCGCGCTGCTCCTTCCTGAAGCTGTACCGGGTCATCTCGATCATTTTCAATGGCAGGTTCTTGTAGGAGATGGTCATATCATGATTCATGAGGAACTGACCGAAACATGCGGCGAACCTGAGGAAAAGCTGCCTTTTGTCAGACTCAATTGAATACTGGCGGGCAGGGAATCTGTCAAGATATTTCTTCAGGGTTGGATGATTCATATCATACATTAGAGGTGTTTCGACCTCCATTGCCCCAACCTTTGAGGATTCCTCGAGCACATAGTTCTCAAGCAATGATTTCATCAAACGGCCTTTTGGATAGTAGCGCATATTACCTGAATCTGACCCGGGTTCATAATCTGCCAGCTCCAGCCTGCGCATGAGCTCAACGTGCGGAGGTGCCTTCTCAACAGCCCTCTTCTTGGATATCTCGTAATCCACAAATTTCTCGAGATTCTCATGGCCTGTAAAATCAAAGTTAGTTGCGTCGTGCAGAGTACCATCCGGCGTCAGGACATGCCAGTAAGACTTGGCAGTACTTTCGGCTTTCAGAGCTTCAGAAACTACTTCTTCCTTCACAGATGCAAGACATGAAGATGCCTCTGACTCTGGTGCTGCTTCATCAGGAACGATTGAACGTGAAAGTTCTGAAAGCGGGTGCCCTTTACAGCTTATTTTGAAAGCCTTGTACCATCCAAATGGCGCCCTCTTAACAGTGAATTCTCCGGAAAGTGCTTCTTCTATTCCCTTGAGAACGGCAACTCCAGCCTTGGGAGAAGAGAGGTCTGAACTCAGGTGAGCATACGGATAGACCATTATACTTTCAGCTTTGACCTGTGAAGCTACGCTTTTGATCTCGTCTACGGCCTTTGAAATGGAGCCTTCAATGTTTGACTCATCAATCTTTTCTACTGCAATAAATGCAGTAAGAGCTTCTTCGAGTCTGCCTTTTTTAAAGGACTCCTCTATTTTTTCAGCAACCGGAGTACTCTTTTTCACTTCATATTCGATGTAATCGGAATGGATCAGTAATAATTGCATAAATTCACCTTTGTGATATCTGCTATCTTAATTAGACCAATCGTTAATAACCTTTTTCGAGTTTTCAAGAACAAATACAGGTCAGAGAACAGAAAGCAAAGCGTTTTAAAAAAGTTGTCACTTTTTAACTTCTTTCTCACAGAAAGGGGCACCCTTCTGAACACAAACCGGTCCATTATTACCCGTATATACCCGGTATGCTGCAATTATTGCGCCCAGCACAATAGGAGCCATGAAGAAACCTGCAATACCACCTACAAATGCACCACCTGCAAATGCCAGAAGAATAAGGAAAGGATGTATTTGAGACTTTATACTTGCAAGGTAAGGACGCAGGAAGAGTTCTGGCGGACCATAGATGATTATGGATGAAACTACGAAAAACACAATAGCACTTTCAAGTCCCTGACCCAGATAACGATATAAGCACAAAACAAGCAAAACCATGTAACCGGCAAACAGAGGAATAACAGATGCTACAAATATAAGAGCTGACAGAGCAAGTATATGGCTAAAACCGAATGCATAGAAAACTATCAGGGAAAGGACACTGGCAATCAATGCAGCTGATGCGTTCCCTATGAAAACGCCCTGCAGGATAACATCAAGATGGAATATATATCGAACTGCTGCAGACTTATGTTCGGCTGGAACCACCCGCAATACGGAATTATAAAGACTGTTACCATCTGCAAGTAAAAAGTAACAGAGGAATATTGCAATAAGCAGGTTTATAGCGAACATCATCAGGTTTTGGGCATAGGATATAATTCCAATCCTGCTAAGCAGTGGAAAAAAAGATGTTGATATATTCCATACCATTTGTTGTACATCGGCACTGTACCTTTCTGGTATGTCTATGGACCTGAAAAAATCAAATGTTGTATTGATGACATACGCCTGATTCTCAATTATCCATACTATCTGACGAAGTATTTCCACAATTCCGGAACCTATTATGAAAACAACAGGAACAACTATGCACATAGTTGCCACAAGAGCGGCAATCTTCCTGAATCTTTTCATTTTTACGAAAATCGGACGGGCAATATAAGCGAATACAAGACCAAGAACGATACCATCGGCCAAAGGAAAAAGTATGTACACGAATAGAACAGACAGGAAAAAAATTGCCACAAGAGAAACTAATTTCCACTTGCTGTCTATTATTCGTGAAAGACCATCCTTTCCTGTTGTAACCATTTTCACCCTTCAACCGTTCTTTTTTTATTTATATAATATACTAACCTATTAATAACTCACCGTAAAAAACAATACATATAGCTCAGGATAATTTGCTTGCATATTTGAGTACTACGCATGAATCCGTGCATTTGCCACACCTGATGCAACTATCATCTATCTGCACAGAGCCATCTTTGATAGTAATAGCACTTACAGGGCATGCTTTAAGGCATATACCACATCCTGTACACTTATGAGCCTTTAACAGCTGGCTTGAGACCTCCTTGAAAAGAGAATCTGCAACATCCTTATTTTCAGAATTTATTACAAGGCTGCCGGATGAAAATATTTTTACAGTAGAGGAATCAGTCTTTAGCATCAGAAGACCAAGCTCTTCTGAAAAAACCATCTTTCCAATAATGTTCATGACATTCATGGTTCGTTTCATTGAAAATCCATGTATCGAGGCTTCAATACTATAACCTCCAGCTTTACATGGAGAGATTCCTGAAGTGATATTTACACCGAACGATGAATTACTAACACTTGCTGACGGAGAGATTCCCATTTCCTCGCAGAGTTTTATCATCTTGGGGGGAAGTTCCTTCCATCTCCACAAACCATGCTCAATGAATTGCTCAGACAGCCCATTCTTTTCTGCCCACTGCATAAGGAATGATTCCCAACGCTCATGTAACTGAGGATGCAGGTCCTTTAAACGATCATATTCTGCCGAAAGGGCGGCAGGGCACAAATAACACCCTACCCGTTCAAACCCAAGGTCATAAAGCGGGTTGTATTCGAGCTTTCTCCAATAGATGTACAGCCAGACCTCTATTGCTTTCCAGTCTTTTATAGGAAAAATATTAAGCTGACCCGGAACGAAAGGATTTTTTTCACTTGTGGAAATATTAGCTCTGGAAAATGACTCATACCTTCTTTTCCCATCTACGGTTATGCATGTGGGAGCTTCCTCGAGACACTCCTCGATAGCTGCATTCGCAGGAGCAAGTTTGCATATTTTACAGCACCAACGAAAATCCTTTGCAGGAGGACCAAATGCATCCACATTGTCCCAGAAATCAGAAACTGCCCTTTTTTCTATCAGTTCGATGTTGTTATCCCTGCAATATTTGTGAGCAAAATCCACAGTTTCAGGGAACTCAATACCGGTATTGAGGAAAAATGCCTGAACTTTCCTGTTCTTAAGTGCGCTAATGGTCAGGTCAAGTATCACAAGACTATCCTTTCCACCACTGAATGATACATTGACAGGTAGATTTTTGTAATCCTTCTGGTTTGCAATGCCTTTTATTGTGTTGATGGCATTCTTGCCGATCTTGCGTATATGAACAACGTTTGAAGCCACTACATCATCCATTGTGGCAACCTTTACATTCAAAAAAACCTGCTGTGAATCGATCTTTCGAACCCTCAGTACTGGGCCCTCTATAGAAGATGCATCCTTTGCCTCACAGTATGCTATCCCAAACCCTCTAAGCTTTCCAGACCTTACAAGCACAATATCGTTTTTCCGGACATCGGAAGAAATGGATTCCACCAGATCAAAATTTACCTTTTTTCCGTTAAGGTGCCTGGAATTCTTTTTCAGGACTATGGTTTTTTGGTGAGTATGCTCCTGAAGTAAGTGTGCACCTAAAACCGATGGTTCGAAAGCATAATCCATTTTTTGCATATCAAAACGTAAGATTCCAAAAAACAATCCGTCAACTATGACCTCATCTGTCTTGTCGTCCCCAGGGATTTTATTCAGGAGAATGACCCTTTCACCGAAAGGATCACAGGCAAATGAAGATAAAAGCAGCTCATGAAGGATACTTCGTTCATAAGGAGAACAAAATCGCACATCCGCAGGTTGAGAAAGGTTTATCTTTTCACCTTCTTTTCCACAAGTATTACAGCCTTTTTCTATAAGCGGAACATTGCAGCCCTTGCACCAGAAAATATAGTCTTTCTCGTTACTCGCATACCTCTGCCCTGGCTTTTTTTGAGTAGGACTCTTCTTTGGCATCTTGTCCCCAGAAACTTTGTTTCTGTCAGAAGAATTGTTCACACTTTTCAGATGTGACCTTTTTGATCTACTTGAAAATGAACTGCCTTTTTTCATTGATACCATTTAGCGTATACCAGCTTAAAAAGATGTTCAGGAGAAAAATAATAAAAAAAAGGTTCCGGACAAAGCCGGACATCAAAATTAGTCAGTCAGATACTCATTTATGGCATGTGCAGCGATCTTGCCTGCTCCCATGGCACTAATAACCGTTGCAGCACCAGTCACAGCATCCCCGCCTGCATAGACATTGTCAAGAGAGGTCTTGCCGGAATCATCAACTATAATGGTCCCTCTTGAATTGGTTTCCAGACCGGTTGAACCTGAGAATATCATAGGATTGGGTGATGTACCTATGGCTATGATAACAATATCAGCATCTACTACATGTTCAGAACCTTCCACAGGAACAGGGCTTCTGCGTCCAGACTCATCAGGCTCTCCAAGCTCCATCCTGATGCATTCCACACCATTGACTGTCATGTTCTCGCCTTCAAGAATACGAACAGGGTTGCTGAGCAGTCTGAACACAATACCTTCTTCCTTTGCGTTCTCCACCTCTTCCTTCCTTGCAGGGAGTTCGGCCTCGCTTCGACGGTATACTATACTTACCTCATCAGCACCAAGGCGAAGTGCACTGCGTGCAGCATCCATTGCAACATTACCGCCACCAACTACAATGACCTTCTTCCCTCTTTTAATAGGTGTATCATAATTTGGGAACTGGTATGCTTTCATCAGGTTAACCCTGGTCAGGAACTCGTTTGCAGAGTAAACACCATTGAGATTCTCGCCTTCAATACCCATGAATCTTGGCAATCCCGCACCGGTCCCAAGGAAAACAGCATCGAATGCATTTGCAAGTTCATCCAGGGTCTTTATTTTCCCAATGACATAATCAACCTTAACTTCAACGCCAAGCTGTTTTATGTATTCAACTTCTTCCTTTACTATTGCCTTTGGAAGCCTGAATTCAGGAATTCCATAGGTCAGTACGCCGCCAGTATCATGAAGTGATTCGAATATTGTAACTTCATGGCCTTCTTTTGCAAGGTCTGCTGCTGCCGTAAGACCTGCAGGTCCGGCACCGATAACTGCAACTTTTTTACCTGTAGACTCAGCACGCACAGGAGGAGTTACACCTCTTTTCCTCTCGTAGTCTGCACAGAAACGTTCGAGCCGTCCGATTGCAACAGGCTTACTCTTCTTTGCGAGTATACAGTGTAGTTCACACTGGGCTTCCTGAGGACAGACACGTCCACATACTGAAGGAAGTGCATTGGTAAGTTTAATAGTATCTATCGCCCTGTCAAGCTCCCCTTCCTTTATACTGGCAATAAAACCAGGTATATCGATATTTACAGGACATCCGTCCACACATTTAGGGTTCTTGCACTCAAGACATCTTGAAGCTTCAGCAAGTGCCTGTTCATCATTATAACCCAGTGCAACTTCATTGAAGTTTTGTGCCCTGTCTTTAGGGTCCTGTAATGGCATTGCCTGTCTTCCAACCATTAGTTCTCGCCCCTGCAGGTGCATTTGTGGTTATGATTATCAAGACACTTTGCTTCTTCATCCTTGTAAAGAGCAAGTCGGCTCATCAAAAGATTGAAATCTACTTTATGCGCATCAAATTCAGGACCATCCACGCAAGCGAACTTTGTCTCGCCGCCCACAGAAACCCTGCATCCACCGCACATACCCGTACCATCAATCATTATAGGATTAAGGCTTACAAGTGTTTCCACACCATAAGGCTCCAGCATACCTGCTGCCACACGCATGAGAATTGGAGGGCCTATGACAACTACCCTTGCGACCTTTTCACCGCTGTCAAGAATATTCTTTACAACGTCGGTCACAAAGCCGTGGTGACCTTTAGAACCATCATCTGTTGCAACATGGAGCTCATCGCTTTCGGCCTTCATCTCGTCTTCGAAGATAAGGAGGGTTTCATTCCTCGCACCGATCACGGATATTACTTTGTTACCAGCCTTGCGGTATGCCTTAGCCTGTGGATATATAGGAGCTATACCGATTCCACCGCCTACAAGGATAACTGTGCCGAGTTCCCTCACATCAGCAGGTGTTCCAAGAGGACCAACAAAATCCTGAAGTTCATCTGAAGTTGTCAGCTTTGCAAGCTTTTTTGTAGTCTTGCCCATTTCCTGGAAGATTATTGTGATTGTACCTTCAGTTGCATCAAAATCAGCAATTGTTAGTGGTATTCTTTCACTGGTCTCATCAATACGTAGTATAATGAACTGACCTGCCTTTGCAGCTTTAGCAACATCAAGTGCCAGAATTTTCATCTGGTGCACATTAGGAGCTAGTTCCTCTTTTTCGATAATTTTGTATGACATACGATCACGTTGTAGAAGTAGATGGGGTGGTTGATTTTTTGATATGATTGAGTTAATAGTACTTAAAAATTGAGTAAACGGTCTGTAAATATATTTAATCCAAGAATAAGAATGGACACTAAATAATTGAATTCTACCTAACTTCCAATTTTACGTAATAACCTCAATTTCGGCTGTAAAAACCTATTTTTTATATTATTTAAATACAATCATTTAAAGGGACAAGAACCTAGCTATTATTTACTACAAGAAAGCATGAAGACAATTATTATTTTTTGTATAACAGTACTTAATATTTGTTGGTCCAGCACTACCTTATTCAGGAAAACCAGACATTCATACCTATAATTGAACTCATTTCAAAAGTACAGCATACAATAATGATATATTGGGTTTGAATGGAGTTCAGAGAATTCCCTGATTAACACTGGAAGTAGGTTAAACGTTTTTTCCACCAAAGCCAATAAAATGACGAAAGATAACTGCTGGCCGTAAGGTCATCAATGATATTCTCTTTGTTCTAATAACTAATTGTAGATGGGGAAACATGTTAAATGTTTATGTTTCGCCTATAACTACATGAAGAATACTAAAAAGATAGCCAGAAGAATGCATATTGAAAACGATACTGAAATTGACGGTAATTGTCAACTCCAATACGCTTTTTTTAGTGATTTGGATGAAAATGTACTGTTTTATTTTAACTATATGTTGCATTTTTTGATAGAATCTAAATTTTTTATGCCGAACTTGAATATATTTCCGCCAACAATGAGTAAAATCCGTCAAACTTCAGATATAAAGAAATTGAAATTAAAATTAAAATTCCGCTTAAATAGTAAAAATATGAAACACAAATATATATCTGTGAAAATCCTATGTTTATCAATGTCCTTAAATAGATTACTTTGATAAAAATTGATACGTATCATTATTAAGATATTATGTGAAAATTAAAATAGGAATTCGTTTTTCTATAGTGCCAGAGACTCAATAATGCAGAAAAAAGAAAATAATGATTTAAGCGACTCAATAAAAATCATAGCAAAAGGGTCAAGCATAGGCCTTATAGGTGCAATGCTAGGTACTGCAATTGGTTATTTATCAAGAATGATCATAGCAAGGTATCTTGGACCCGAAGAGTATGGGCTCATTTCAATGGGTTTTGCTATAATGATGGTAGGAGCAACATTTTCATTAATGGGCCTAAATAGCGGGATTAAAAGATTTATCCCTTATTATGTAGGCAAAAATGATGAAAACAAAATTCATGGAACAATTATATCTTCATTGAAAATCTGCATTCCTTTAAGTTTTTTATTTACAACCGCCATCATTTATAATGCAGAATGGATTTCAAATCGTCTTTTTCAAGAAGCTGAGATGCAACCAATTTTAACCATTTTTGCAATTGCAATCCCTTTCTGGACACTTACAGTCATTTTTAATTCAGTATCAATTGGTTTTCAAAAAATGCAATACCACATATATTCAATGTATATTTTTAAGGACTCTTTTAAGTTAATAGCAATAGTTGCTTTCCTTATTTTAGGAAAAGGAATGATAGGAGCTGCTTCTGGATGGGTACTTGCAATTATAGGAATGTCAATACTTTCATATTATTTTCTGGAAACAAAAGTCCATTCTCTGTTGAAATGGAAAGACAAAAATATTACAATGTATAGGGAACTTTTAGTATTTTCAGTACCTTTGATTTTTGTAGGAGTCACGGACATGGTTACTACCTGGTCGGACACTTTTATGCTTGGATACTTTTCTAATGCTTTTGAAGTTGGAATATATAATGCAGCACTGCCAACATCAAAAATGTTAGGGATACCTATTGGGCCCCTTGGAAATATTTTTGGGCCCGTTATTGTAGGATTATATGCAAAAAATAAGCTTGGAGATATGAAACAAATATATTTTACCGTTACCAAGTGGATTTTTTTACTTGTATTTCCTGGATTTTTATTTATGGTTATTTTCTCAAATCAAATACTGACAATCCTATTTGGAGAAATGTATAGGTATGGAGCAACTGCAATGAGTATTCTTGCTTTTTGCATATTTATTACTGCATTGGTAGGACCCACTACCTCAGTCATCACTGCGTTTGGAAGGACTAAAATAATTATGAACTGTAGCATATTTGGTGCAATAATGAACTTGATTTTAAACTATCTTTTAATACCAGAATATGGAATTAATGGAGCAGCAATTGCAACTGGCATTTCATTGGCAACAATAAGTATACTCAATTTAGAATTTGCTCGAAGGATAGGGAAAATATCATTTAACATATCTAGATACAAAAAACTTTTTTTTGCAGCATCTATTCCTTTAATACCATCTTACATGGTAGCAAACTATGTAGAAATGGATTCCATATTCCATTTGATAGCAATTATGCTAATCTTTTGTGTCTTCTATATAGTTTCCTTATTGGCAGTAAAACCATTTGAAAATGAAGACATTTTAGTTATCGACTCTATCATTAACCTGTTTGGAACAAAAGGAAAGAATGTGAAAAATATTGTTATGAAATTATATCAACAATAAATTCACATCTTAATTCTCTAATCTATATCTGACCAATACCTGCTGAAAAAGCTCTTCATGGACCTCATCAAAATCCCTAGTCGAATCTATAAGGGGCAAATCCAATGAATTAGCTATTTTGATGTAACCTTCACGTTTTATCTTGAGGAATTCCATTAAATCTTGATCTATTCTAAGTTTATCAAGCCATTCCTGAGTATCATCTTTCCTTTCCGTTGAAACATCTTCAGGGATATCAAATATGAACGTGATATCAGGTTTTGGAACTGCTTTTATTAATAGATTAGAAGGCTTTTCAGAGTATAACCCGTCATGAATAAGCATTGTAATCAAATCAAAAGTATATTTATCCATAAAAACAGTTTTTCCAATTAAACGCTGTGGCCACACCCTTCTCATATAAATGTATATGTAATCAAGGATAACAATGTAATTCCAGTATTTACGCAGAATAGTACTTTTACGGTAATCTTTCCTCCTCCAACCTATTGTTACGAACAAAAAACCCATTAAAGGATAAGATATTTTAGGAGACCAAAGACCCAAAGCTTTTCCAGATGGAATTCTCATATCTTTAAATCTTTTTAGCATCTTTTCAGAGTTTGAGGATTTCCCTGTACCATCTATTCCTGAAAAAGAAATCATGAGAGATTTTTTTCTTGCACAGGATATAAGTCTTAAGTAATTCCTACCTAGTAATAGAATAGAGAATAAACGACGTAAAACATCTGTCATCTTTCCGCTTTTCAAGTCGTTAATATAAATGCTGATGGACCAGTAATGATAAAACGATTTTACCTTAAAGGGAAAATTAATTTTGTAACCATCGCGACCAAATAATATTTTTAATATTTTTGACTCATTATAGGTTTTTTTTGCAACATGCACTAACGGTGAATTAATCTCAATACCAAAAATCTGTTGGTGGATTTTATTCATAATGAACAAGGTTTGCAAAAATGGAGATACCCAATGTTTTGAAACTCGAGTAGTTACAGCACTTACACTTATGCAGCTTTCCATTAATTTAGCAATATGAACCAATGTCAATAGAGGAATCTCTTTTTTATCAAGCGTACGATTTACACACGTTATCAACTCATCTTCAACTGAAGGAACATATAAGCCATTTACTCGCCTTCGATTCAAAAATTGATCTTTATTTTTTTCATCGAAAAGATAATGGCTAAGAATATTGTCTTTTTCAGTTCGAATATCTAACTGAGCAACATATCCCTTTTCGGATCTAACAAAATGATCATCTTCATAAGGATAAAGCGGTCTGAAATAGCCTATTTCTTCAAGTGCTGCACAAGTTTTATCAAAATCACCATTTCCAATTACAATATCAACATCAGTGCTATCACATTGTGATTCTATCGCTTTAAAAAGATAAAGATAATCAATTGAATGTTCTTCGAATTTGGAGGAAACTGCTTTTAATTCATCAAGAGTATAATGCATATTTTCAGCTTTACGCCAAATAGAAGCTAATTCCTCATTATCATATTTTCTTTCAAACACATCTCTATAATTTTGATACAAAAATAGGCAAAGTTTGTTTTCCACTATAAAATTAACAGGGAGAACATCCGGCAACTCAATATCATCTGAACTATCAGTAAGAAGAGCTATTATTTTGAGTTCAGATATAGCTAAATTTGATTTATTCATGTAAAACATCTCTGTATATTCCCGTTAGTTTTGAAGCTGTTTCAGTAAAAGAAAAACCATCTAATATTGTACTTCTTGCATTTTGACCTATATACAAATTCTTTTTCTCAGAAATATCAACTAATATATTGTCAACTGAACTAAAATCCCCTAATTTTGTCAGGTAACCATTAGAAGAATCTTTAATTATATAGGGAATTGAAAAAATATCAGGAACAATTACAGGAGTTTCACAAGCCATAGCTTCCAGCATTGTTAGAGGGGGATCAATAACGAATACCCTTTTATAGTCAGCAGCACTTTTTGCAAAAGGTAATATGAAAGCATCTGCTGCACTATATAGCATAGATTTTTGATGTTCATTCAAAACTTGCTTCCTGAAAATAATATTTGAATCGGCGAGTAAGCTGTTATTCTCCCAATATCCATCGACATAATTACCATACACGACCATTAAATTATCAGATTTCTTTAAAAAAGAACTACTTTTTAGGAAATCTGAAGAAAATCTAGCTGCTCCCAAATTCCCAATATAAAGAAGAATGAATTTATCCTCAGGTAAATCAAAATATCTTCGAGCCTCGCTCTTATCTCTTTTTTTATATACAGAAGTATCTATTGGAGGATTTAAGCATTGATGATTATTAATACCTAGATCATTAAACCAATATCTTTCCATAGACGTACTTAAATAGGTATCTACAAATTTTGGTGCACGATATTTAGCAAACAAATTAAAATGAGGATTACCAAAATACTGCCCGACAATTTTCATTCGGTTTAATTTTCCATAAAGTGAAGATGTATAAAAATTAGTGTAAAGTAAATGAAGAACATCTATCTTATTTTTTTTGTTAACTGAATGAATCGCTCTTACAACATCCAGATATAAAAGAGGATCATACCCTTTTAGACGAGTTGTCAACTTTGTGGATTCAACGTAATTAATACCTTCTATCCTATCTGTATCTTTACCAGAATCTGAAATTACAGAGATTTCTAGATCTGTGTTTTCTTTTAATGAGTGAATGATATTTCTTGATACTACCTTTCTCCCTTCATTCCATGGTGGACAGAGATCTGAACCAATAAAGCATACATGTGTCATCAATAAACCTCATCATCAAATATATTGCTCATAAATATCCAAATATTTAGGAACTATGTTTTTAAAATCAAATTTGTCCCTTTTTTTCAGTCCGTTTTCACTGAACAGCTGACATAATTCAGAATCACCAAACAAATTTAGTATTGCATCAGCCAACTGTTCGGAATCTTTTGGTTCGACCCTTATACCAATCTCACCATTCTCAAACAAATCATCGCATTTGCATTCAGTCGTTGCAACTACAGGAACACCCAAACATAATGCATCTAAAGCAATGTAACAATAACTGTCAGATAATGTAGGTAGACAAACAACTCTACAATTTGAAATTAAATCCAAATAATTCTCTTTATCCAATTTGTCATGGAAGACAACACTATCCTGTATTCCTAATTCCACAACTTTTTGTTTAAATTCATCAAGCTTTAGCCCATCTGATCTTAAATGTAAAGTAACATCTGGGTAATTTCTTTTAATTAGAGGAAGAGCTTTTATTAAATACATAACACCCTTTCTTTCTGATGCTTCTCCGGCGTAAATAATATTGTGATTGTTATCATCATTACGATATTCATATTTTTTGTAAAGAGAAAGATCTACACCAAAATTAATGACTTCAATAGATTTTTTGCTAACATATCGGGCAAGTTCAAACTTGGTGGATTCGTTTGGTACTACAAATTTATCTGCATGTTCAACTGTCTTATCAAATAATATCTTGAAAGGAAGAGCCATACTGCTTCTGCTATGATAAACAAGGGATTTAATTAAACGTTCAGAACTTTGACTGTTTCCTAAAAAATCATCTTTGAAAAGTTCATGGGGGACTTCTATTGGGCCTATAATAAAATTCTTGTCACGCATATCAGAAATGAGGGGGATGAAATTATAGCCTTTACCAACCTGAAATTTTTCACAGTGATGAATAATATCAATTTTGTCCTGAACTTTTTTGAAGCTTTTATAGAGACCCCAATTGTAAGTAGGTACCTGAATATTAACTGTCCCTTTGTAGGCGATACTGGAAAATGAAATATTGTCAAAGCATTTATTATTAATAATATTGTTAGCCGTGCTATAAACATCAAAGTTTTCGTTTTTATCAAGTGATTTCAATATCCAATAAGCTGGATCTCTTCCAGGCTTACAAGTCACATCCCTATAATCTGATATAAAAAACAAACCCTTTCTTACCATTATCATCACTTTATTCTGGAAAAACAAAATAATAACGTAAACTAATTTGATTAGCACACAATAGACAGGTTCGATATTTAAGTATAGAACATGACATAATTGTGGACCTTTAAGATGTAGTTCCAATTATACAATATTACACCAAGATGTAACGATTAGATATATTTTTATTGGTTTTTATAATAAAATATATAACAATGAATATCTTATAGTATGGTTACGAAAACATTTCAATCAATGTGGTAGTCAATCCATAGTTGTTAATGCATTCTGCACGTTAAACGTTCATAATTCAAACAGCGTTATAAATAATAATTGAGACAAAAACGGATGGACAATTCAGTATTTTATACTATCAGATAGTGAAAATAATTAAATTGGAAATACCGAATAAAAAATTTGATGTTACAAACCACAAGATAATACATCCACATCATTATATAGCAGGAATAGTTGAGAAATATGGAACAAACCCATGGATATGCATTAGAAGGCAAAAATATACTCCTTACCGGAGGTACTGGCTCTTTTGGCCAAAAATTTACAGAAATTGTTCTCAAGAACCACAATCCTAAAAGTCTGAGAATATATTCCAGAGGAGAATACAATCAATATAAAATGAAACAAAGATTCAATGATGATCGATTACGTTTTCTGATTGGTGATGTAAGGGATAGGGAAAGACTATATCGTGCAATGAATGGGATAGACATCGTTGTCCATGCAGCAGCACTAAAACAAGTTCCTGCCTGCGAATACAATCCAATAGAAGCAGTGAAGACCAATATTGACGGCTCTGTCAATGTAATTGATGCGGCCATTGATAATTCCGTTGAAAATGTAATGGCTATCAGCACAGACAAAGCCGTTCATCCTGTAAATCTTTACGGAGCAACAAAAATGGTTGCTGAAAAAATGTTCGTTCAGGGTAACACCTATACTGGAAAAGGGAAAACCAAGTTTAGCTGTGTAAGATATGGAAATGTAATCGGTAGCCGTGGAAGTGTAATACCATTGTTCAATGAACAGAAAAAAGAAGGTGTTCTGACAATTACCGATGACAGAATGACACGTTTCTGGCTAACTCTTGATCAAGGTGTTAATTTTGTACTGAATTCGATACAAAGAATGCAAGGGGGAGAAATTTTTATCCCAAAAATAGCCAGTATGAAAATAACAGATCTAGCAGGTGCAATTGCTCCTGAAGCAACAAAAAAATTCACCGGTATCAGACCAGGGGAAAAACTACACGAAATTATGATTACTGAGGATGAATCAAGACATGCAAAAGAGTTTGATGACTACTTTGTAATTGAACCTGAGTTTTCATTCTGGAAAAAGGAAACTACTTCTTCAGGCAGGAACCTTCCTGATAACTACAGATATTCAAGTGAAATAAATGATAAATGGCTCACAGTTGATGAACTAAAGCAAATGTTATAATGTGCTTATGTTATATACCAAACTGCCACGGATCAAACATGAAAGGGAGGATGGATGGCTCTCAGAGATAGTATCAATGAACTATGAAGACGAGCCATTCAACTGCGTGCATACCTATGTGGTATCTATCAAACCTATGAAGACCAGAGCCAATCACTATCATAAAAATAAGGAAGAATGGATAGCATTGGCTACAGGAAAAGTCAAGTTGTGTTTAAAGGATGTGGATTCCAATGAATATGAAGAGATAATTTTAGATTCGGAATCAATTAAATACGAAATAATCTACATCCCACCATATATTGCTCATGCAGTAAAAAACATTTCAAATTATGAAGCAAGCATAATAGTGTTTAGTAAAAACTCCGAGGAAAAAGAAGATACGATTCCGTATGAGGTTGAATTATGATTCCTTATGGACACCAAACTATCGATGACGAAGATATAGAAGAAGTAGTAAAGGTTCTGAAAAGTGATTGGTTAACGACGGGTCCAAAGGTATCAGAATTTGAGAGGGCTATTTGTGACTACATTGGATGCAAATATGCCATAGCTGTAAACAGCGGTACCAGTGCACTTGATATTGCAGTAGCATCACTTGATCTACCCAAAGGTTCAGAGGTTATTACCACTCCATTCACATTTGCGGCCACCAGCAATGCACTTCTTTACAATGGACTAAAACCTATTTTTGCAGATATAGACAGAGAAACACGTAACATTGACCTAAAGGACATTGAACGGAAGATCACACCAAGAACAAAGGCAATAGTCTATGTAGATTACGCTGGACATCCCTGTGACATAGAAGAAATACAGAACATTGCAAATGAAAATGACCTTTATTTAATCGAAGATGCCTGCCACTCTTTTGGAGCGAGCTACCATGGTCAAAAAGTGGGTAATTTTGCAGATATCACAGTATTCAGTTTCCATCCGGTAAAACCTATCACTACAGGGGAAGGCGGGGCGGTAGTTACCAATGATCCGGAACTGGCACAAAAAACAAGAATGCTCCATAGCCATGGAATAGACAGGGACGCAATGTCGCGATATGGGCCAAATGCCGGGTGGGCATACGATATGAAAATGCTTGGCCGGAATTATCGTATGACAGATATTCAGGCTTCTCTAGGAATATCCCAGCTAAAAAAGATTGACCGTTTTATAGAAAGAAGGAACGAGATAGCCTCATATTATGAGGAATTACTTCAAGATATAGATTTATTAAGCCTTCCTTCTGTGAAAGAAGGAATCAGGCACGGATGGCATATCTATACAATCTTACTTGATGATAAGATAAACAGAGACGATCTTTTCAAATACCTACGAACCGAAAAGAACATTGGGACAAATGTTCACTACATACCTGTTTACAGACATACTTACTATCAGGAGAGTTTTGACTTTAAAGAAAAAGATTATCCTGTAACTGAAGATGTTTTTAATAGAATAATTACATTGCCATTGTACCCTAGCATGGAAGAGAAAGATGTAGAATACGTTACATCCTCAATATCGGATTTTATTAAAAATAAGGGATAGGACGTTCAATATGAAAATTGTGGCAATCGTTCAAGCAAGGATGGGATCCACCCGCCTTCCAGGAAAAGTAATGAGAACTATTCTGGATAAACCTATAATACTGTGGGACATTGATAGAATATCTAGCTCAGCATTGATAGATGAGATTGTCATCGCTATACCATATGATGATGAAAATGACATTATTGAAAGCACGACAAGACAATATAATGACAAAATCATCGTGTCCAGAGGAAGTGAGAGTGATGTTCTGGACAGGTACTACAAAGCTGCTGTACAGACTGAGGCCGATATAATAGTTAGAATCACATCGGATTGCCCATTGATCGACCCAACCATAATCGATAAGGTTATTGAAAAATTTCAGAATAACAAATGTGATTATTGTTCCAACACTTTAAAACTTACATATCCAAGAGGAATGGATACGGAAATTTTCACTTTCAATGTTCTTGAAAAAGCATGGAACGAAGCAAAGGAAGATTATGAAAGGGAACATGTAACGCCATATATAAGAGAACATCCCGATATTTTTAAGCAATGTAATGTATCAAATGAAGAGGACTTGAGTCATTTACGACTTACACTGGACACGGCAGAAGATTTTGACTTAATCACAAAAATCTACCAGCATCTGCACCCTACAAAAAAAACTTTTTTGCTGGAAGATATCAAAGAATTATTGATTAAACAACCGGATTTAATAAAAATAAACGAACATATTATGCAAAAAACAGTACATTAATAGTAAAAATATAATGTTGTTTCGTTAAATACAATATAGGAGATTTGGTCTTGAGAGCAAAAATATTCGAAGCAAATGGATTATACTTATCGAACATAGAATTTGCTGATCTGGAAAATATTAAAAAATGGCGCAATGAGCAAATGTCCATACTCCGTCAATGGAAGCCTCTTACTGACAGGAATCAGGACAAATACTGGGAAATCATTGCCAATAGCACTGATTCAGTTCTTTTTTCAATTATTGACGATAATGAAAAACTGCGTGGTTATTGTGGTCTTACCAATATCGACTATATATCATCCAGAGGAGAATTATCTTTTTTATTAGACACTGATCATGAATGTGACAATGACGTACACGATAAAACACTGCTCTCAGTCCTTAAAATGCTCTCAGAATATGGATTTAGGCAACTCAATATGAATAAGATATATACAGAAACCTATGTTTACAGGGAAGGTCACATCAAAACATTGGAAAGCTTCGGGCTGAAAAGAGATGGCATCCTCAGAAAACACGTTTTCAAGAATGGTGAATACCATGACAGTGTAATACATTCGATATTAAGATCTGAATATTTATAAGGTGAACATCATGTTTTTCAAGAACAAAAGAGTATTAGTAACGGGTGGAGCAGGAGTAATTGGAAAAGAACTCATTGATATGCTCAGAAATCAGGGAGCTACAATAAGATGTGTGGATTTCCAAGAAAAGCCTTCAGAACTGAGTGATATAGAATATTTCCAGATGGACCTTTCAAGAACCGATAACCAGTTCCTTTTCCGCTTTGAACCGGAATATGTTTTTCATTTAGCTGCCGATTTTGAAAGAACTGAAGAAAGAAAGGACTTTTGGGAGTCAAATTTTAAGAATAATATCCTTGCATCCCACAATCTGATCGACCAGATTATCAAATGTCCCTCCCTCAAGAAAGTGATCTTCGCATCTAGTTACCTGATATACGACGAAAAGCAATATAACAACATTGAAGAACAAAACCTTTTGAATGAAAGTTCTACCATAAACCCCAGGAACACTGTAGGTGTGGCAAAACTTCAAACAGAGGCAGATCTAGAATTTCTTAGCAGGAATAATGAATATCCTTTCGATTGCGTATCTGCAAGGATATTCAGAGTATATGGAAAAGGATCACGTGATGTGATCTCCAGATGGGTCAGGGCTATACTTCAAAAAGAAAACATCACATTATTTAACGAGAACAATCGTTTTGACTACATATTTGCAAGAGATGTAGCTGCAGGGCTGTTAAAATTGGGTGAGAATGAGAATGCTAAAGGCATCTACAATCTGGGAACGGGTGTTTCATCTAGAGTAAAAGACGTTGTCATGGTCCTGAAAAATAACCTTGAGATTTTCGATGTCAATACGATAGAATCCAGAGAAGAGTTATTTGAATCAAGTTGTGCGGATATCAGTAAACTGCGAAATGAACTTTCCTGGTCTCCGGAATACGATCTCGAATCCGGAATAAAGGAAATAATCAATTATGAAAAGAGATTACTGAGATGACTGAAACTACGGTCCTTATTACAAGTGTTTCTACGAAAGTACTGCTTGTAAAAGAGTTCAAAAAGGCATTGGCAGAAGAAAAGGATAAAGGAAAAGTTATTGGAATAGATATTGACCCCCTTTCTGCAGCGCTTTACTTCTGTGATGAGTATACAATATGCCCCAGACTGGATAGTCCTGACTATATAGATTTCATAGAAAGAATGTGTCTCGAAAATAAAGTGCGTCTTATTGTTCCAACAAGGGATGAGGATGTCCTTTACCTGTCAAAACATAAAAGGCACATTGAAGACAGAACTATGGCAAAGGTCATGGTCCCGGACCCTGACGTTGCAAATCTGTGCTCAGATAAATTCGAATTCTTCAGATTCCTACAGGAACATGATCTGCCAGCAATAATGTCATGGACACATATTTCTGACGATATCACATATCCCTGCGTGCTGAAATCAAAAACTGGCGCAGGTGCAAGGAAATTTTATATCATCAAAGACAAAGGAGAGTTGCATGAACTAATTGACAATATCAACGACCCGATCATACAGGAATATATAGAAGGAAACGAGTACAGCATTGATTATTTTTCAGATTTTGATGGAAATTATATCAGCTTGGTCCCAAGGGTGAGAGTAAAGGTGGTTTCAGGAGAATCAAAAGTAGGAGTCACAGTGAACGATTCGGAAATAACAGACCTTTGCATTACACTTGCTACAAAAATGAAGTTAATAGGTCATAATGTAATCCAATGTTTTAGAACAGGATCAGGAGAAGTTAAATTCATCGAAGTGAATCCCCGCTTTGGAGGAGCTTCAAATTTAAGTTTCGCATCTGGAAGGAGTACCCCTCTTTACCTGATCAAACTACTGAATAAAAGGAAAATTGAAGTAGAACCTTTCAAAGAAGGTCTCATGATGCTGCGGTATAGTGAGGACATATTTATTGATGAACATGACAAAAGTAATAATCTTTGACCTGGACAACACGCTGTACAATGAGAGGGAATACGTAATCAGCGGATTTAAAGCCGTTGCTCTTTTCTTGGCGAAGGAAAAATCTCTGGATCAGTGCACAGTTTACTCTTCGTTATTAGAATCATTTGTCCTCAATGGAAGAGGGAACAATTTCGATTATCTTTGCAGGAAACTAAATATTGATAGCCTCATTCTCAGCAAGTTGGTGAATGTCTATAGAGAACACTGCCCTGAAATATTCCTGAGAGAAGACATCAAAATATTCTTGTTGGAACTATCAAAGGAATACAAACTCTGTCTGCTTACCAACGGATGGTTATTACCTCAGAAAATGAAAGTTGAGGCTTTGAGGATTGACAGATATTTTGATACGGTCTTTTATTCACAACAGGATGGATTGGATTTTGCAAAACCTCATCCTAAATACTTCATGCATGTCCTGCAATTTTATGATATAGATGCTTCTGAAGCCTTGATGGTCGGAGATGACCCTATCGCAGACATACAGGGAGCGAAAAGTCTGGGCATACCGCATTTTCAAGTCAAGAATGAGTTGAATGATTATGAAAAACAGCAAATTACCCACATTTTGAGTGCATACAATAAGGAAAATAGAGCGGAAAGTCAAAGGTAAATCGGTGCTAGCAAATAAACAATATGCAATTAGACAGCTGAGGGAAACATGGAAATTAAAATAGATGACAGACATATTGGAGACAAAAATCCAGTATTTGTAATAGCAGAGATTTCAGCAAATCATCTCCAGAATTTTGACCTTGCTGTCGATACAATAAAAGCAATTAAGGAATCTGGTGCAGATGCTGTAAAACTTCAAACATATACACCAGATACAATTACAATTGACTGTGACAATGAGTTCTTTCAAATAGAACACGGAACTCTGTGGGATGGGAAAACACTTTATAATCTCTATAAAGAAGCATACACTCCATGGGAGTGGCAACCGGAGCTTAAAAAGATAGCTGAAGAGCTTGGATTAATCTGTTTCTCTTCCCCTTTTGATACAACTGCAGTTGATTTTCTTGAAAATATGAAAGTTACTGCCTACAAAATTGCATCTTTTGAAATAACAGATATCCCCCTGATAGAGTATGTTGCATCAAAAGGAAAACCAGTTATCATATCCACCGGTATCGCGACACTCTCAGACATAGAAAAAGCCATTAATGCCTGCAAAAGAATGGGAAATACTCAAATTGCACTACTAAAATGTACATCTGCATATCCTGCACCACTTGAAGAACTTAATTTGAATACAATTCCAAATATCAAAGATACTTTTAAAACTGTTGTTGGACTATCAGATCACACCCTTGGAATATCTGCAGCTATTGCATCTGTTGCACTTGGAGCAAAAATAATAGAGAAACACTTTATATTGAACAGGAATATGGGAGGGCCTGATGCTGCATTTTCACTTGAACCACAGGAATTCAAAGCTATGGTAAAGTCTGTAAGAGAAACTGAAAAAGCACTTGGCGAAGTCAGCTATGAATTGACAGAGAAAGCAAAAAAAAGCAGGGATTTTTCAAGATCCTTATTTATTGTGGAAGATGTTAAAACTGGAGATATTTTCACTGAAAAAAACATTAAATCTATAAGGCCTGGTTTCGGGTTACATACTAAATTTTTAAGTGAAATACTAAAGAAAAAAGCAAGAAAAGATATTCGAAAAGGAACTCCTTTAAGCTGGGATTGTGTGGAGTAAATCAATATAAAAAGGAAAACTTGGCGAACTTTCAATTGCCATTATATATATATACATATATTAATATTAATTAAAGAATCTGTGCATTTAAATTTTAACTGCAAAATGAACTTTGGGTGAATGTTATGCATAAAGGGGAAGTTGTGACAACATTTGGAAAAGTAGAAATAATCGAATGTGACTTTTGTGGATTCAAACACTTGAATCCAATTCCATCAAAAAAAGAAAATCAAAAATACTATGAAAAGGAATACTATCAGGAAAAAAAACCAAAACTTTTAGATTATGAAAAAGAAATTAAAGAAACAAAATGGTCAAATTTATGGTATCTGGATAAATTAGACATCTTGAATAATTACGTAAATGATATTCATGGTAATAAAAGGTTATTAGATGTTGGTTGTGGAAATGGACTTTTCCTTAAATTTATGGAGGAAAATGGATGGGAAGCATTTGGTATAGAACCTTCCTATACAGCAAGCGAAAGAGCCAATTATTTAAGCACTAATATTTTTAATACTACACTCGAGGATTTTATAGAAAATAAATGGCATGATTACTTTGATTTTATTAATTTAAAATGTGTGCTCGAACATGTACCAAATCCTACTGAAATAATAAATATTTGTAAGGGTTTACTAAATGAATCAGGAATGATTTGTATAGAAGTTCCAAATGATTTCAATGTTCTTCAGTTACAAACACATAAACATAAATTGTGCAAATCCCACTATTGGCTGGCAATACCTGATCACATCAACTATTTTAATTTCTCCAGTTTAACCCAATTACTGAATAGGTGTGGATTCGACATTTATTTACAAACTGCAGATTTCCCCATGGAACTGTTTTTACTAATGGAGGATAACTACGTTGACAACAATGAAATTGGAAGTAAATGCCATGAAAAAAGGATGAAATTCGAAACAAATATTGAGGACAAACTTAGAAGAAACATATATAAGTCATTAGCAAAATTAGGAATGGGAAGAACTTGCATAATATATGCAACTTTAAAATAAGGACTTTGTAGAAAATCTATTTTATATTTATTAGGATTTTGATTTAAAGCTAATAAATATCCTGTGTATTATTTTCTACCAAAATACAAAGGTTATGATTGTGTTTGTTCCAAATTATAAATCAGGAACACTCTTCATAAATATAAGATTGGGCTCTATTTACGTTGTTAGATTATTACATCAAACTAAAACGATTTTACTTGTATAAAATAAAAATAGGAACTGATGTTATTAGATCAAAGTTGAATTCAATTAATTCTTATTCTACAAAGTATCTATTCAAACTGGTTACTTAATTTATATATAACTATATTTCAAAGATGTCTTTAGTTATTACTTTCACATAAATCTCGAATACATTTTGCAATTACTTCGCCAGTGCGCCCGAAGTTTTTGAAAATATTTTTTTGCAATGTTTTTTGTTGTTGAATAACATATTTATAATGACTATTATCATTAATTAGCAATGTTGTTTCTTTAATTAAATTATCGGAATCATTGATAGGTTCTTTCCAGCCATAAGAGGATAAATCACTTGAAGGAGCTATGCTTTGAGGTAAAAAATTTATCTGAATTACAGGAATACCAACAGCAATAGCTTCTAGCATCCCTGTTGATTCACGGCTTATTACGACATCTGAATTTGATAGTATATCATAAAAATCAATTTCATTTCTAATGAATGTAATATGATTTAAATCACTATTAGCAAGTCTTTTTCCCATTTCATTTTTGAAATTCAATATACTCAAAGGAACGCGAGGATGTTCCTTAATTATAAGATTCACGTACTCTGGTAATTTTTCCCTGAGTGCTTTTAGTGCCTCGAATGTCAAATGTCCCTCCAAAGCTCCACCTATATAAGTAACAGTTTGCTTATATCCTTTTACACCAATTTTTTTATTGAATTCTCCTATATCTTTCTTAAAAGCAAGATTATGTTTTAAAAAATCGAACCTCGGCAGGCCGGACGGATAAATTGTAACTGTGTTATCAAGCCACACATTCAACTGTTCCTTTGAAATATCATCAAAAGTAAACCAGTAATCTGAAACAAATGGATGTCCATGGCCTCTTGCCCCAATCCCATGTTGTAATACAAAAGTTGGTATATTCTCCTCTTTTGATACCTCAAATGCTGTTGTAAACACTATTGAAATAGATCCTTTAAGAGAAAACATTTGGTAGATTTTTTTAAATAAATTGTATTGAACCAATTCTGTTTTCAAATGATATTTAATAAAATGCCTATCATGAAAAATCAACTGGGAACACCATTTACCTAAATTACATGATTTTAAAATATTGTATTTGATGATTGATTCAGATATAATCTGGAGGTATTTTTTTGATGGAATGTTCTTTAATTCATAATCAAAAAAAATAACTTTTGAATTTTGGAGTTTATTGAATTCGTAGAAGTATTTACTGTACACATCTCTAAAAGTGATAATCAAACACTTCTTCGATTGATCCATATTTTCTATTACAGGTAAAGCTGTAATGATATGGTCTTTAGTATTAAGAACAAAAAGATAATCAAATGTTTCATTTTTAAGGTATTTCAACCTAGACATGTATGGATACTTTACTCTATAATAAAGAGATTCAAATGGAGAAACAATCAAACTCCATATAAAAAGTGAAGGTAAAAGGAATGAATTTCTTAAGTAGTACAATATGCTATCAAAAGGTCCAATCTTTTTTCTGATTGCTAAAAGATATGGTAGCTTTGAAAAAATAGGCTCCTTTGTTATAAGGGGATACAAATCATAAAACAGTGATTCTTTCCATGATATTGATTTGCTGTCTATTTGTTCAAATATTTCTTCTCTGCTGTATTTTGCTTTCAAGAAATCATCCCATGGAAAGTTTAAATCCTTTATTAAACCAGTCAGGATAGAAAATCTGCAGTTAGTTCTCTGAAACACGCAATAAATTTGGAAGTATCAAATTTCTTTGCAGTTTCTTCACATTCGTGTTTCATCATTTTTAACTTTTCATATGGCAGTGTCTCTATTAATGTCTTTAAGCCAGAAATATCATCAAAGAAAAAGCCATTGACATTATCAAGTATGTATTCTAAAGGACCACCTTCACGCACCGATAGAACAGGTTTTCCTGAAGCCATAGCTTCCAGAGGAGTTAATCCAAAATGTTCATTGTAGGAAGTAAAAACGAATGCCTTTGATCTAGAGTAATAATCAACTAATTCATCTTGTCCTACTGAATTCAATATTTTTATATTATCTATTTTGTTGTCTTTCAGATATTTTGAATATTTATCATAAAGAGAACCATTACCGATAATTATTAATCGTTCCTTTGAGCCCTCAAATGCTTTTATTTGCCATTCTACTCTTTTATATGGCTCCAAACGTCCAACAGAAAGATAAAAATCATCCGAATCACGATTATTATAATTATTAGTATCTATAGGAGGGTAGAGAAGGCTTCCCGGAGTATGACCAATAATATTGGTATAAATATTAAAAATAAGTTTGCTATTGGCAATAACTCTTTTATGATCAATTTGCTTTACAACATTTTTCCAGACGAACTTGTTTAGGTAGTCACTGTATGTAATTTTGCTTCCCAAAAATTGTTTATATTCTGTGGAGTCCATATAATATTCATGCGGAATTCCTCCCAAATAATATAAATATGGAATATCCTTACGAATGTGACTAAAATAGATACTTCGAGGATACAAATAAATCATTAACTTGACATCAGTTTCCAAGTGCTTAAAATCTTTTACAATTGAGATCAACGATTTATCACTATTTGATTTAGAAATAGTAACAACATGATTATCCATTCCAGGAAAATATGTTTCGAGGTCACAGTTAACACTTGAAGTATATGTATCAATACCCAGCTCTCTGCCTAATATATAAGCTATTCTTTCAACACCACCAATTCCAGAAATGGTGGGCAAAAAGATACCAATATCATCCATAGTTACACAAATTCCAACTTAATCAATTTCAGGTAAAATTATGCTGCTGATATTTCTCAAAATGATTCACCTTTTGGCATTAATAAACGATAAATATAGCCAGCAAAAACAGTGAAAGTGAATAGAAACAAAAAGATAATTTGCACTATTGCCAACAATCCCATATTTCCTATATTTTTGATTCTGCCACCAATGCCTTCTATCAGCAAGTTTTTGAGATAACTACTTTCCACATCTCCAGAGTAACCCATCTCAGCCATCATTCTTTTAGAATAACCCTGCCAAAATGCTCTCCTTATTAAAAATTTCAACTTCATCCTATAACTATACACTTTATGATGAACTATGGCTTCTGGATTATACATAACCCCTTTACCAAAAATAAGTCTCATTCGCTCACAAATTTCGGTTTCTTCTCCTTGAAGGAAACCACTGCCTTTGAGACCCATCTCACCTTTAAAGCCGTCAAACTTATTTAGAATCTCTTTTTTAAAACTGATATTTGAACCAAATGTGTTCCTGACTTCTGTAATCTCATCTGGAAATCCTTTATATGTAGCTCCTAGCATCCAATAAAATTCCTCTGGAATGAAATTTGCTTTCCCGTCAACCCACATTGGAACAAGTTTTCCCCCAGACGCTATCGCATCATAATCAACATACATTTTTACAAGTTCATTTACCCAGTTTTTATCTGCAACAGCATCATCATCAAAAAAAGCTATAATATCACCTGTTGACTGAGAAACACCCCTGTTACGACTTTCAGACAAGCCTACGTTTTTGTCATTTAGGAAAAACTTTACATTTTGAAAATGATCGGTTTTATGCTGCTTGATTAAATAATACAAATCAGAAGTTCCATCAACAATGCAAATTATTTCGATTTCAGGATAAGTTTGCATACATAAACTGTTTATTGCATCAACTAAATCTGAAAAACGTTTAATGTCATAAGCACAAATAACTATAGAAACTAACATGGTGAACGAACTCGATAATGTTTTTAAATATTTATCAATTATATGTACTAATTACTATAAAGATTGATATGAATCTTATGTATAAATGATGCAATGGTACTTATATTTTAACAGTTATTCTACCATAAAGTTAATGATACATTTGAATATATATATTTTTGCGATAGATATTGTAAACAAAATTAATTCACTCCACTATTATAATAAAGCCACATAACATTTTGCATCTTTTAAATAATCATCGATAGTTATTGCTTATTGAAATTTCAAAGGGGATTATATGAAAAAAGAGACTAAAACTGTTAATTTTTTTATAAAAAGGGCACCGCTCATCGGAATAATTGTTTCTTTTACTTTAGCATTGTACATACGACTAAGACCTTCTCAAGGAGTTTTTTGGAACGATTTCGTACGTTTTGGTGGAAATGACCCGTGGTACCATTTAAGAAATGTAGAATCCATAGTCCATAATTATCCACATTTACTCCGATTTGATGCTTTTACTGAATATCCGTTTGGAACAAATCAGGTTTTTGCTCCTTTGTTTGATTTTTTCCTTTCATCCATAATATGGGTACTTGGTTTTGGGAAGCAAAGTGATGAGTTAATCAAAATAGTATGTGCTTACTATCCTGTTTTTTTAGGAGCAATTGTGGTAATTCCCATATATTATGCGTGTAAGTGGCTTTTCAGCAAAAATGTAGGAATTCTCGCCTCTTTTCTTGTTGCAATAGCACCAGGTCAATTGTTGTCGAGATCCACCATAGGATTCAATGATCACCACATAGCAGAAACATTACTGACAACAATAGTATCCATGTTCATAATAATAGCATTGTCCACTGCGAATAAAAACAAAGTAACTTTTATGGACCTAAAAAATAAAAACTATGCAAACCTAAAAAAAATGCTCCCCTACTTCATATTGACAGGAATATTCTTAGGTGCTTATTTACTTGCATGGTTAGGAGGACTTTTTTTCTGCATGATTATTGGAGTATATATTGTTATTCAGCACATAGTCGATCACTATCATGAAAGAGAAACAGATTATTTAGCTATTGGTGGCATCACCATCTTTTTATTTGCATTGGCAATTATGCTAATTGATTTTAATTTAAACTATACAAAAATGTTGAATATAAAAGGATTAATTGTAGGGATAATATCTTTTCCACTACTAACAATCCTATCAAAAAAATTACAAGATAGTGGTAAAGGTAAACATTATTATCCACTATCAATATTATCCATTGCCGTTCTTGCTTTTTTAGTAGCGAAAACAGTATCTCCATCTCTTTATTCATTAGCCATTAGCGTATTCAGCTACTTTACTAATACTGGTGGTGCCCTAACAGTAGCAGAAGCCTCCCCCCTCCTCTCCATAGGTGGCCAGTTCTCCCTACAACCTCTCTGGTACAACTTTGGTACAATGGGTTACATCTCTTTCATTGCACTAGGAATACTCATCTACAAAGCATTCACCCAGAAGAACACACCTGAAAATACTTTCCTGATTGTTTGGACACTTATGATCATCTGGGCCATGCTTCAGCAGAACCGTTTCGCATACTATTATTCTGTAAACGCTGCTATACTAAGTGCCTGGATAGGTATTAAGGTACTTGATCTGGCAGGATGGAAAAAACTAATTGATGACATCAAATCAAAGGCATTCAATGCCAAAAGCATAAAAGTAATGCATATACTTTCAGCAGCATTCATTATACTTATCCTCATATACCCAAGCTACAGTCTTGCAATGCAACAATCACAGGGTACCGGAGGACCTAACGGTTACTGGATAGAAGCAACCCAATGGCTCAGGTACAACACTCCTGATCCGGGGCTTGATTATTATGAAAGCTATGAGAAGCCTGCAGTTGGTGAAAGCTACCAGTACCCTGAAACTGCATATGGTGTGATGTCCTGGTGGGACTATGGACACTGGATAGAAGTAATAGGAAGACGTATCCCAAATGCAAATCCATTTCAGCATGGAGTCGGGGGCCGCAGAAACAGCATTGATGAAGAGAACCAACCCGGAGCATCTACTTTTTTCACAGCTCCTTCTGAAGAAGAAGCGACTAAAGTACTTGAAGCCATACACCCTGACCCTGAAAAAGCAGGTGCACGTTACATTGTTTCAGATGTTGAAATGGCTACAGGAAAATTCTATGCCATGACTGCCTGGACACTGGACACTGACAACTACTACATACCAGTACAAACTGACGTTGGCTACCAGAACGTACCCGGTCCAAGGTACTACGATTCAATGGAAGCAAGACTTCATATATTCGATGCTAGTGGACTTAAGCAATACCGCATGGTATATGAATCACCTATTGGAAGCACACAGGAGCCAGGATATAAGAACGTCTACAATGTGCTCTATGGCGGGACATTGGCCGAAGAAAACACCGGATATGTAAAGATTTTCGAGTACGTTGAAGGTGCAACAATCACAGGAACAGCACCTGTTAATGAAACTGTGGTCGTCAGCAACACCATACTCACAAACCAGATGAGGACGTTCACTTACACGCAGTCCACTACATCTGATGGCACATATTCTATCACCGTACCCTACTCCACAACAGGACCTATAGAAGCTGAAACACAATTTGATACAATGCCAACCGGACCTTATGTGATTAGTTATGGAAATATTACTAAACAAATAAGTGTGAGTGAATTGGATGTTCTGAATGGGAATACGATTGAAGTGTGAGAACTTCTTTCCCATTCCATCCTTATTTTTTTTACTTATTTCCCGACACTTACAAATAACATTATGCAGAAGCTAGCTCTAAGGTGATATATTGGATAATATAATCAAGGGAAAAGCATGGACATTCGGCAGTGATATCGATACCGATGTTATAATTCCCGGAAAATACCTGCGTACAACGGACATGCAGGTATTTGCAGATCATGCTATGGAAGGAATAGACCCCGAGTTCTCAAAAAAGGTAAAAAAAGGAGACGTAATTGTTGCAGATGACAATTTTGGCTGTGGCTCATCCAGAGAACAGGCGGCATTGGCCCTTAAATATGCAGGTGTTGCATGTGTAGTGGCAAGGTCTTTTGGAAGGATATTCTTCAGAAACGCCATCAATGTAGGACTCCCACTAATGGAAGCAGACGTACAGTGCAATGAAGGAGATGAAGTTGAAATTGATCTGCTTCAGGGAACTGTAAAAGTAAATGGCAAAGTTTTTCATGGAAACAAACTTCCGGACTTCCTTCTTGAAATGCTGACAAATGGCGGGCTTGTAGCTCAGCGTAAAGCAACGAAGAAATCACAGTAACATTGATGATGAATATGATATTTCCTGATGAATACAAACGTGTAGGCCATAGCAGGGAACTACATGATGGTGAAGATAAACGCATATACTTCCTTACAAAGTACATGATTGTGGAACACTGCGATGATGAGAAAAGCTACACTCTTTATGAAGTGAATCATCATGGAGACAATCTGCTAAGAGATGTTGAGTCCCTAAAAGAACTGGCTTCAGGTGAAGAGATAATCCGCTACGATAAAGAACTGAATATCAAAGACAGGACACTGCTCATAGAAACTGCATCAAACATCTGCAAGGGAAATATCAACACCGTAATATTCACAGGCATCGATAAGCACCTGACATTTGTACATAAACCTGATCTTTCCGCAATTCTGGATATTGAAATCGTGGATGTAGTACCACCCGAACCTTCCTGGCTTTCAAGTGTTGTACGAAGAGTAGAGAAAAGCGGGATATTCGGAGATCTTACTATCAAGTTCTCAGAGAACCTTACAGACCTTCGAAGATTTGAGGGAGAAAATACCGTATTCCCATGTTCGTCTTCCGGCCTGAAAGGGAAATGCCTTGATTGTGACGTGATTGAGGAAGATGGTGCATTGCTGGTTGGGTGTGAGATCTCAAAAACCCTTTTTGAATCAAGATTTCCGGAACGTGAGTATTCATTTGTAAACATATGCCCTTTCAAATCCGATGTTTTCAAACCATCAAAGCCTTTCATAACAAGATGTTGCCGTTCTGAAAAATCAGGAATCGTCACCATTAATGGCATACGTGGAGCAATGGTCCACTGGGGATCATCGGAATTCGATGTTGCAAAAGCAATATGGGATCTTGTTGAAGATATGAGAAGCAATAAAGAGGAATTAGCATGAAACTGGCAGTTGTCGAAGGTGATGGAGTTGGGAAAGAAGTAATTCCAGCATCAATAAAGGTACTTGACGCACTAAGCCTTGATGTTGAAAAAGTACCTGTGGAACTTGGTTATGAAAAATGGGAGAAGACAGGCTCTGCAATAACTGATGAAGATATAGTGACACTGAAAGAGTGTGATTGTGTGTTCTTCGGTGCTGTGACAACACCACCCGACCCTAATTATAAAAGTGTACTTCTCACAATCCGCAAAGAACTGGACATGTATGCAAATATCCGACCAATTCGCCCTTTACCCTCAGTGAAAGGTATTCACGACCGCAATGATTTTAATTTTATTATCGTCAGGGAAAACACAGAAGGACTATATTCAGGCATTGAGGAAATAGGAAACGATGCCTCTTCCACTAAAAGAGTGATTACGAGAAAAGGATCAAAGAGAATCGCTGATTACGCATGCAAACTTGCGAAGAGCAGGACGAACAAACTGACAATAGTCCATAAATCCAACGTCATGAAGTCTGACAAGCTATTTCTTGATGTTTCCCGTCAGGCTGCAATAGATACGGGAGTAGTGCACCGGGATGAACTAGTGGATTCTTTCGCCTACAATCTCATTACATCTCCCTGGAATTATGATGTCATAGTTACAACCAACCTCTTTGGAGACATCCTGAGCGATATGTCAGGTGCCCTGATAGGAGGACTCGGCCTTCTGCCCAGTGCCAATATCGGAGAAAAATATGCCTTCTTTGAACCAGTTCATGGAAGTGCCCCTGATATCGCTGGCAAGAATATTGCAAACCCTATTGCCGCAATCCTTAGCCTGAAAATGCTCCTTGAATGGCATGGCGACCTTGCAGAGGCAGCCATTGTTGAGGAAGCCGTCGACGCTGCACTCAATATGGGAATTTGTACGCCGGACCTTGGTGGGAAACACAGCACATCAGATGTTGGCGAAATTATTGCAAAGTACATAAGAACAAGAATAAAATAAAAACCATTATGGGTTTTGGCTCTGTAGAAGTTACCTGCCTATTGATAAAACGATAATCAAAATGCAAGTCATATCCATCGCCTTACTTTTCTTTTGTAGTCAAGATATTGTTCACCAAAAATATCTTCCATATTTCCTTCTTCCACAGGAATGAATAATTTTTCCATCAGGAATACAAATATTAGCGGGGACATGAGACTAATTACTGACCCTAGCAACAGTGATACTCCAAGCAATATGGAAGCCATTCCAAGATACATGGGATGGCGACTGATTCGAAAAGGACCGGATACTATGAATGAAGACGGTTTTTCAAGTGGTTTGACAGTTGTGTTATTGTTTTTGAATGTAATATCGGTCCACAGGTTCAGCACAATACCAAAAATCACAGGAATGATACCTAGGTATAAATATGGTGGACGAATGAAAGTCCAGGAAGAAAACAAAAAATGTGATGCTATGGACAAGAGCAATAACAAAAAGAAATAGTTTGGTGGTAATAGTCTCTGTTTCATTTACCCATTCCTCAACTACTAATTAAACAAACGTTGCCAAGTAATCAATACCCATATTGACTTTGTGTTTGAGAGATTTATACGTTTGGTTTGATGGATAATAAGTAATAGTCAGATGAAACATCTTCTTTAAATTATTATGCAGGAATCATCTGCTAAGTAGGATTTCTACAGAGCCGGCTTTTTATTCATTTCTATTTTAAAGCTTTTTTTTAACTTAGATTCAGCAGCGAGGACACACCTGCCATAGTGACGACTGCACTTGCACCGGATATCCAGACCATTATCACAAAATCTGTGGTAGCGCTTAGCATATGTCCTCCATCCACTATCCTGATCAGAATAGCAGACATCAGGGAATGACCAACCATTATCAACATGACCATGTTTGACAGTGTCTCAATACTGCCCACGTTTGTATACAATACCATTCCCATGGACATTCCAGGAGGCATTTCTACAGCTGAGAACATATCCTGCATAAGTCCGACCACACCAAGTGAAATATACATTGTGAAACCTATACCACCTGTCAGACCATACAGGACCCCAACAAGACTTCCGGCAGATTGAGATCTTTTTTTCCTGAGTGTTACAATCTTGTGGAAGTTAGTTGCTATTATATCCCCTATGACCTCTGGCTGACCACCCAGATTGGTGGCCTCCACAAACATTACAGAAAAACGCTGTATGAGATTGCTGCCAGTGTTGGCTCCAAAATAATCCCATGAACCAAATTTGTCAATTCTGGTCACAAGCATCTTATAGAGATTGTTCACATCTTTTGTAAGAGGACCAAAATCATGTGCCCTCAGAGCTTTGAGCGCATCATCAATAACACCACCCCTTGCACCGGCAGAACTTCCAAGAGAACGGATAAATGCAGGGAAGTTCTCATCTTTCCTTCTGATACTCCGCTCGATCTTTTTTGAAACATGACCAGTGTAAGCAAGTGGAGTTATGACCATAGCTACTGCAATAGACGTTTCAATCTTTCCATAAAGTGATACTGCAATGAACATAATAATGCAGCCAGCTATAGAAATCGGTATTGAACGGTACAATTTCAACTTGTTTTCCGTAAGATTAGAAGAACTGCTCCATGCCGGGTCCTTTGGTATCTTACTTTTAGTGAACATCACCATAACGAGATCGGTTACAAGGAAGACAAGCACGACCATGCTCATCAATAGCTCTGCATTCATACCTGTGATAACAGGCATGATAACTGCAAAGGATGCCATGAATATCAAAGACATCACAAGGGATACGAATAGTTCCTTAATTATTTCAACGACATAAAGGGCACCCATATACATGGATTCATACTCATTCATTACCACACCCTGTTCTGCGAAAAGGAAGGACTTTACATCTTCTCCTGACTGAAGGGCGTGTGCAAACCTATCAAGGAAGTCTTCAAATATTATAGAAGGAGTTCTTTTAGAAACAAAACGACAGGCTTCAGCAAGGCTGAGATGCCATACCATAACAAGGTCATATATTTTTCTTGTTTCCTCTGCAAGTTCCTGATAGTCAGGATTCTCCGAGACGATGCGGACTATATCTATCCTTGGGGTTTCTGCTGTGGCAATCGAACCCATCTGGGTAATGTAATAGTGCATATTATTATCTATACGGGAAGCTTTAGCAGCAAGAATCGATAAAGGGTAGGATAAAGCAAAGATGATACATATCACAGGTATCAATATTGGTATGTACTTAGTAGGACCAGTAAAAAGTGTAGGAAAGCCTACCAGTAGAACTATTGAAAAAATAAAACCAAATACCATTATGGGCAAGGCAAACTTTTTGGCATATGCCTTGGGTTCCATGCCGATATTCTTGAATGCCTTTTCATAGCTCATGAAACACACCTAAATTGCAAACGGAAGGCCTTCTATGCCATGTTTGTAGAAATTGACTATGATCTCAAGAACCTCATAATAATCTTCAATTCCCCTTGAACGCATTTCTTCAAGTATCTTCGCCCTGAGGAAAAGATCCTGATATATAGCCCTCTTGTCCTCATAACCAAGTTTTGTAGCGATCTTATCTTCGAGGATGTAACTGTTGTTCAGACCACGGAACTTATGTTTGTCTGTGTCCGGCTCCCACTGGAAAACAGCCCTTGTAGCAACACCACCGATCTCTTCATAATAACCTTCGATCTCTTCGACCGCAAGTGCACGCCTGAGGAACTTTCCCTTTCGGTATACTGCAGACAATATCATTGCAATATTGAGATTATCAATGAACGTAACAGGAACATTGATAGGGTCAGCTGTGAGACGCTGGATCATCTTTGAAACTGCTGATGCGTGGAATGTTGCAAGTACCGGGTGCCCTGTCTGCATACCCTGGAAAGCTACGTTACCTTCAGCTCCTCGAATTTCACCAACAATGATATAGTTCGGCCTTGAACGAAGTGCGGCCTTAAGAAGGGCGAAGGTATCTACCCTTGATTCAGGCGGACCCTCCTCACGAGTTATCAACTGCTGCCATACTGGCTGAGGAGGCTGGACTTCGGCAGTGTCCTCCGCAGAGAATATTTTTGCCCTCGGGTTGACAAAGGCAAGACACGCATTAAGCATTGTTGTCTTTCCACTAGCAGTTTCACCACTAAAGAATATACTCATACCATTCTCAAGGCACATCCACATATAAGCTGCCATTTCCGAATCCAGAGCGCCCCAGTTAATGAGCTGGATGATGCTCACAGGTACATCACTGAACTTACGCATGGTAAAACTGCTACCACGCTTGCTGACATCTATTGGATAAATAATGTTAATACGTGAACCATCCGGAAGTGCTCCATCAGCAATTGGTCTGGCATCACTAACAGGACGACCTATTCGTTCGCTCATCCCACGAAGCCAGTCATCAAGACCCTGTTCATCCCCAAAAGTGAGATCGGTTTTGATCGTATCGAATATTTTGTGGACAATAAAGATATTATCTACCCCGATACTACTGATATCCTCAAGATAAGGGTCCCGGATGATAGGCTCTATCGGACCAGAACCAATAATATCCCTTTCTATATGGTAGAGAATCTTGTTGTACTCACTCTGGGTCATCTGGACCTTTTGCTGTACAGGCATCAGCTTTTGGAGTATATTGAACTTGCTGCTTTCTTTTTCTTCGATGTTGCCACCTGAACCAATCTCTATTGATGAATTGAACAATTTTGTAATGAGGTCCCTAAGCTCAGCCTCCGATTCAGGAACAGGTTCTGATGCTGATCTTTCAAGAATTATATTCAAAACGGTCTGATATTTCTTTTTTTCAGTGTTGTTGAGTAACGGTTCAATTCCATAATATCTAACTTCTCCAAGCTCTGAAGTTCCATAAAGATGGATGAATACCGGATCCCCCACAGGTAGGATGACATTTACATTTTCACTGTCGAGGTCTTTTGAAAGACTAACCATGAAGGTAGGTTCATCAGCTCCGGTTTCCTGCATGAATTTCTTTACGTATTCCCCAAGGTGAGGATTTCTTTCTATGGCTTTTTGAAATTCCGGATCCATCTAATCACTCTTTTAATCTTATGATACTGAAGCAATCTCAACTACAAGACCTACTTTTGGCTCTACCCTGAAACCTACCATTTGTCCTACCGGACCTTTGGCTCCCGTAAACTTGTTCACCATAATGGTCCTCTTGACCTCACTTCCCAGAGGTTTGGACTTAAGGGTAATGTAAACATCACATGAAGAACGGAACATAGATGCAATATCCTCACCAAGCTGATTAGGCTCTATTGTCAATATGATCACTTTCCCCATACCATTAAGCTTCTTAAAAAACGATATCAATTCAAGACTTTTCTCGGTATTCACGCTGTATTTTATTAAAGAAGAGAGGGTATCGATAATTATCACGTTCTTCTCGAAAAGCTCTTCAGCTGACATTAACCTTTCAATAAAATCGGAACGGGATTTTGCAGCTTGTACAAGGGGAATTACCGGGATATATAATAGTAAACCATTCAAAAGGAAAGGAGCTATAGGATAATCCATAGAATACATTTGATTAATAAAGCCTTTTGTCGTCATTTGTGTGGAAACAAAAGTAACACTTACATCATTCTCATTCAGTCCGTATGAAAGACGCTGAGTGATAGAACTTTTCCCACCACCACTACCGCCTTCTATAACTACCAATGAGCCTGCAGGGAAACCTCCACCTAATTTATCGTTCAGATCATCCCTTGGGATATCAAATCCATTGATTTTTGACATTTTTCCCCCTTTATTATGTTTTAAAGCTCATTGAGCCGGATTTGCCATTCTCAGCTGCAACCAGTATTCTGTGGTCACCAGATTCCAGTGGTGATGGAGTAGTTGTGACATTAAGGGTAAGGATATCACCTGGCCTCCATATGACGTCACCATCCATCAGTCCAATATCAACATCTACAGGTTCTATCATAATACCGTCCACAAGAACCGTGACGTACTGCGGTACTAATTCTGTTTTGCCTGTGTTCTTCGCGTAGAATGTGTATTTACTGCTGATATTATTGTAAGGAATTAATTCAGGATCATTTACGACTGTAATATCAGTCCTCATCTGTTCAGAAAGCACTTTGCTGCTTGTACCTGATGAAGCTATCATTGACTGGACATCTGCAGATATGAAGGCAACTGCACTAATAGCCAACATCAAAGCCGCTATGAAGAATATCATATGCGTGATAGCGGTTTCAGCATTGGTGTCTTTCAGTAGACTATTTTTGTCTGTTGTTAGCATACTAATCATGTTTTTCTGCCAGTCCAAATATAATAAGAAGTAGAAATTAATATATTATTAATAGTATATAAAACTACTATTTCCATCAAACCAAATAGGAATCATAGGCCGAAATACCATTTTCTGTTACAACTTTAACGCGATGAATTCCCAGACCAGAAAGTTCTGTTATTGTCAGGTTTCTCGTTTCAGCAGGAGTCCATGTAGCTGCAATATCGCCATATGTATAAGATTCCAGATTTCCATCCACCAGTACATTCAACTTATCAAAATGAAGAGTTTCACTGCCTGTGTTAGAGAGAGTTACAGTCAAATTGTAGTTGCCTGCAAAACTATCAGCCGTGGAGTTTTCCACCTTTATATCCGTATGAAGCAGAGTCCGCCGCATTTGATACTGCTCTGCCGAAGCATCGTCAAGTATTTCGTTGGAAGTACCTAACATTGTATAAGAAAAAGTTCCCAGCAGCACTGCCGATATGAAAAAAACAACTGCTATGACTGATAGCTCAAATCCCATAGAGTTCCTCCAGACCGTGCTTCACTTTTGCCATTTCCCTATCTATGGAACTTAGCATATTCCTGTCTATCTTACGGCCTGACAGCCTTTCTATGAAGAGCAGAGATTTTGTATGATCTTCCGGAAGAAGTCGCCATGTGGGCTTTTCCACATAATAATCGATACCACGAGCATAAGCCATGATCTCTGACATAACATCCTCACTTATCCACCCAATATCCATGTAATAATCAAGAGCATCCATCAGGTTATTCCTTCCTACACGCTCCATTAAAAACTCGATCCAGTTAAGTAGAACAACAACACTTGTGGGATCTCCTTTGATAGATTCCAATCGTACCATAGGAACCGAGACCTTATTTGAAACTGCTGCAATTCCATCCATTGCAACTCCGTCTTGTGCTACGTGTTCATTTTCTTCATCTACATAAGGTGCAGTTTCCACCATAGATACATTACTAGTTGAGGGAGATTCATTCTCAAGCATATCAAGACGAGAAGATATATTTGCGGTTGTTTCAGCCAGGTCAACTATATTCTGGTCAAGGGCACCGGTTCTGGAAAACAGTTCTTCTGTCCTGGAAGATAATTTTTCAATGCCTTCATGCATCATAACCATTGCATCTGCAAATGCATCCATCTTCGATTCGAAGTTCTGCATCCTTGAATCTATTTCGGGTGAGACTTCCTGAGGCATGCCTATTTTCTGAGATGCGGCATCAAAATCATTTTTCATTAGGACCAGCATGTCGCCCATTTCAGTGATCCTGTTTTCTGTTTTCTCAAATCTCTCTATGGTAGCACGAGAAGCAACATCATCCCCTACAAAAGGATTGACCTGATTGGACACTATCTCATATAAGGATAGTAATTCAAGAACACTCTGGTCTATCTTGTCAACGGTCTTTTTGATCTCTTCATTTTCCCTTTGGACCATGTTAAGAGTGACATCCGATTTTGAAACCTTAGCCTCAACATCTTTTATCTTTTTCCGGTTTTCCTCTAACATTTCATCGTTGACAGATGATTGCTGAGGCACTTGCTGAGGCATACCTCCAGGTGGAGCCATTCCAGGAGGAAATGGAGGATTACCAGAAATATCAGGAGCATTTTGAACGCCAGGGGGTGCCGGTGGCAATCCTGCCGACAGATCAGGAATGGAACCAAGATCTGGAGTACCCTGTAGAAAAGAAGGTGCGTCTGAATCAAATGGAGAATCAGCTCCCTTTTTTTTATCCTTCTTGGAGAGAACAGAAGTCATCTTTTTTATTTTATCGCTAAATCCGGCCATGATTTCACTAGTAATAATTAATATAATGACAGTGACATGTATATGTTACCCAATATACCACCAATATTATATATAAATTTTGAATAAAACTTGGTCTCAATATTATAGAAAATATGTGCAGATGATTTTAAATCATTTATGAGATATTACATACCTGATATATTTGGCACGCAAAAAACAATTCAAGACAAAAATGATATCCGATAAGGATGGTATTAGATTCGCAACTCCTGAGCCTGTTGCTGAATATAGGGCAAAGAGATTGCAATGCAAAATGATAGCTGATATAAGTTGCGGTATCGGAGGACAGGCACTCTACTTTGCAAAATACTGCGATTTCGTGTATGCAATAGAGATCGATGAGAATAAAATATCCTACGCAAAAAAGAATGCTGAGTTGATGGGTATCAGCAACATAGAGTTCATCACTGGAGATGCCCTTTCAACAGATGTAATAGCATCATTACCAGCCCTTGATGTGGTATTCTCAGATCCTGCCAGGCCCCCTACGGAAAAAGAAAGGAACATCGCTAACCTGAGTCCACCCATTCCGGAAGTAATGAAAGCATATGCAGAGAAAACCTTGAACTTTGCTTTTGAAGCACCACCCCAGATAACACCCGAAAAAATAGCATTTGATTGTGAAAAGGAATACATGTCCCTTGATGGGAAACTGAATCGTTTGAATTTATATTTTGGTGAACTGAAAAAAGCTGATGTTTCTGCTATTGTGCTACCTGGTAGCACAATTATTAGACAAGATAGTGAAAAAATAAATGCCAATAGAACGGAGAAACCCGGAATCTATGCCTATGAGCCAGAAGAATGTGTTACAAAAGCAGGTCTTCTTGATCAACTGGCGATTTCTTTTAAAAAGAATGCTGACATCAGCATATTCGAGATCGATGAGAAAAGAATATTAATAAGCTCTGACGTCCCATTGAAATCTAAATTGTTCAAAAACAGCTACAACGTACTGCAGGTAACGGAATTCAATACAACAAAAATAAACTCATACCTGAAGCAGAACTCTTTTGGAAAGGTAATCATCAGGGCAGCAATAGAACCTGAAAGATATTGGGAAGCTCGCAATGATCTGGAAAAAGAACTGAATGGTGAAAGGAAAGCTCATCTTTTTATAAGGAGAAATTATGCCATCATTTGTGAAGTGCTACATTATTGAAGTTCCATTTCCAGAAGTTCTTTAGTTCTCTTTATGAGTTCCTTCCTGCTAAAAGGTTTGGTTATATAGTCATCTGCTTTTAACACATGCAAACCAAGCATCTTATCGAATTCCTGGCTCTTCACAGTAAGCATGGCCACAGGCAAGGATGGCTCTTTTTCCTTTATTTTATGGAAGGTTTCCCAACCATTCATGTCAGGCATCATTATGTCAAGCAAAATTGCGTCAGGTTTTTCCTTATCGATGGACTCAAGACATTCAAAACCACTTTTTGCCCCGACAACTTCTATCATTTCTGATTCCAGGATCAACTTCACAAGGTCTATGGTGTCTGTTTCATCATCCACGACCATAACTTTGGGACACATAATTAATTAACAGCTCCTGAAAATAATAATCAATAATGCCATAATAATAACTATAATATATTTAATTATATATAACTATTCATCTTCAACCCAACCCAGACGTCGCATAACCATCTTTATCCTTGCTTTGACTTCACGTTTATCAAATGGTTTGGCAATGTAATCATCAATTCCAAGTTCCATGCCTTTTACTTTATCCTCAATGGCAGTCTTGGCAGAGATCATTATTACAGGAATATCACTTGCAGCTTTACTTAATTTAAGATTCTCCACAACCTCATAACCATCCATATCAGGCATCATGATATCGAGAAGGATAAGATCAGGAAGTTCTTTAAGGGTAAGCTCTATAGCTTCTTCCCCATTGTGTGCCACTAAAAAATCATAGGGCTCACTTATAAGAGAAAGTTTTAACAATTCCGGGATATCCGGTTCATCATCGACAATGAGAATCTTTAGTCTTTCCCGTCTTATCTTCTTCTGCATAGGTTCGAATTCAATTGACCCCTCCTCAACCGAGTATCGGAAATCAAAATCCTTCAAACCAATCTCCGTGTGAATCTCACCCACGTTGCTGATCTCAATGACCACATCAAAAAAGGAATTAATAAGGACCTCTGTTTCAGATGGTAGAATGTTCTTGGAAAGCATGGATAGAATGCTTCCATTATTTTCAGCTACTTTCTTTTCGATGAATTTTATAAAATTCTCAACTACCTGCATTGTATCGCTTGCCAGCACATTCATATTGTCTATGATAAGCAGGGAGCGCGAATTATTTTGAAAGATGTTAGATATATGTGAAGCCATTTTTGTATAATCGGCTACTGAACTACAATAAAAAGTATCTTCATAATGCTGTTTACCTGGAGCATCGATGTCAATGAAGAACATCCTACTACTTGGCTCAAGATCAAAGCCAAAATCCTCAAACCGATTAAATATTTTATCCCTGGAAGCATTCAGACATAACCAGACTATTGTTCGGTCAGTATCCTCCCTTAGTATATTCGATACATAAAAATACACCAGGCGCTCTATGAAACTGTCAACTGGAGCAAAGAATAATGCATTCTTGTTGGACAATTCCTGCCTCAGGGTTGAAAGGATCTCCTGCGTTTGAACATTCATTGACAAGTACCTTTTAATTTTGTTTAGTAAATATTATTAGTTTTATTTTCTTATTAATGTTTGGGCAAAAAATGCACTTGCTGTACTAAAATATTTATTTCATAGGAATTAAACGAACCTCAGGATATCCTTGAACGAATTCCATCTGAACCGCAAAAATACTGGTTTTAGGTACGACCCCATACACAACAAGAGTTTTGTCAACGTTTTCAAATTTCCAATGAGTTGTGGCCATATGTGCTACAGTTTCACTTATCCTTTGTCCGTGTTTTGTAACTGCAAGGACAACATTCTCAGTGGTCTTTGTAATGGATGCCATTTGGCCGATTATAGAACCAATATTCTCCCATCCATAGTTGTATTCCATGCTATCAAGACCAATATAGTCAAGAATCGGTGAGCCATACTGCCGCATCATTTCATTCTTGGCTTTGTGGAATGCATCCATGTCTTTGTAAACATTCCCCGAAAATGGTGCAATATATGCAGGCATTCTTCCCTTCAGGTCACGAATCTCGAATCCAACGAACTGACCCTGAAAGTGATTGCCACCTGTAAAAGGAACTATCATACGCTTTTCAGTTTCAACACTTGTGCCTTCCGTAGGCATACTTAAAAGTCCTCGACCCATGTTCAGGTGATTGATGAAGGTTGGCAAAAGTAAACTGTAAAAAGAATCACCCACACCACTTGTGATCTCAAAAAGATTAAAACTTCCTTTTTGATAACCGCCTCCCAATATCTCATCAAAATCACGAATACCAGTCGATATCTTACTTTCAATGGGATCAGGGAAAGGTTTTGGAACTTGTGTTTGTTCGGGATATGATACCGCAAATGGTTCAAAGCTGTTGAACTTACCAGCATCAAGAGTAAAAGGATATCTTGATTGGGACAGTTCCACACCACGTATCTTCAGCAAATTGACTTTTCTGAGGTCATTACCTGACATATCAATTATTTCAAGGGAAACGACACCATCTACCAGATAATCAAGAGAAGTTACATCCGTTTGCTCGGTGATCATAATGAGATCTGCATTTACCTTTCTGGAAAAATCAAATAGCAAACGTTCAAGTTCGAACTTGTTATCTTCCCAGTTTGCAGATCGTGTTGTAGCGATACTTAATGAATCAATGGAATCCACAACTATGATTGGTTTGGTTTCACTGGATTCCCATATCACTTTTATGCGGGATGCAAGCATCCTGATGAAATCCTCATTGTTGTTAAAATCACCCTCTATCCAGGGATATTTTCCATACTCTGAGGATTTATCGATACGTGGCGAGATATAGATACAATTGCCCTCAGAGCAAACCTCATCGAGTATGCCAAAGACAAAGGTTGTTTTTCCTGTACCAGGCTTTCCTTTTACAAGAAGAGACTTGCCAAACTGGGATGAGAAGAACTCCTTGACCTCACCAGGTATCATTTCAATTCCCCATTTTAATTGCCTATCTGTCCTTCAAGCAGATTGCGACCACTTTCAAGAGCCTCATCCATCTTGCTGGAATCTACACCGCCACCACGAGCCATAGCAGGCTTACCGCCGCCGCCGCCGCCAACTATACAGGACATTTCCCTGACTATCTTGCCTGCATTTGCTCCGGCCAACAGTGCATCATCTCCTGCAGCACCTACAATCTTAACACCTGCAGAATCACTTGCCAGAAGCACTACCATATCCTTGTTCGTAGTCAGCTCACCGGCAATCTTCACAAGTTCGTCAATATCAGCGTTTGGAATGACCTTTGCCACAAGACGAACATTTTCGATATTTACTGCTTCATTTACCATCTGGCTGACATGAACATGCGCAAGTTCGTCTTTCAATCTCTGGTTCTCTTTTTTGAACTCCTTCCATTCATTGAAAAAACGTTCAATGGTGGATGGAAGATGTTCCGGCCTGACGCGCAGGGCCTCAGCTGCCAGGCTTAGATAAGACTCCATTTCCTGCATTGCCCTGACTGCTGCAAGACCTGCGGAATACTCAATACGTTCCACACCATCCTGAATGCGTTCGGTCTTCAAAATTTTGATAGGACCGACAAGTCCGGTACTGACACAGTGAGTACCGCCACATGCCTCTATATCATCGGCCACTTTCAGGACACGAATTATATTTCCAGGAGGAACGCCTCCCTGATAAAGACCAAATCCATATTTCTTCTCGGCATCTACTCTTTCCATCCATTCGGCTATAACTCGCTGATTCTCCATCACCGTACGGTTGGCAATCAACTCTATACGATCCAATTCTTCCTGCGAGATGCGCTTGTAGTGGGATATGTCAAGACGGGCTTTGTTCACGAATTTTTGGGCTCCTGCCTGCCATACATGGTCACCAAGAACCTTACGTGCCGCATCATTGACAATATGAGTTGCGGTGTGGTGACATGCATGGGACATACGACGTTCTTCGTTTACGTTCCCTTGGACCATATCACCCTTTCTGAGGTGGAGTTCATCTTCCATGTCCTCTATAATATGCACAACTACATCGCCAACAGACTGTACATCTACAACGTTAAGAACAATATCTTCAACAATGATGACACCATGGTCTGCAGGCTGTCCACCGCCTTCAGGATAAAAGAGAGTACTGTCAAGCACGATATGGTTGTCAAAGATATCCAGTACCACTGCCTCAAAGTTCATCCTGGTAGGTTCATCATAGAACAACTTCTTAGTCTGTGGCAGCTTTTCAACTCTATTTGAGTAAGGGAATACTTTGACCACCTTTGCCTCTGCTTTGCTATGCCCTTCAGCAACAAGAGAATAGAAGTTATCAGGGAGGTCTACATCCACACCAACTTCAGAAGCTGCTTCTTTTGATATTTCAGGAGGAATCCCATGGCTGTCATACATTTCAACCAATTTTTCAAGAGGGATCTTTTCACCTGCGTCCTTGTAGTGTTTTGCAGACTTCTTTATCATACGCTTTCCACGTTCCAGTGTGTCTGCAAACTTCTGCTCCTCATGATACAGGATATCCTCTATGACATCGAATTTTTCCAGAAATTCAGGATACTCCGGAAGGTTGTTAATGTGCATTTTAACTATTTCAGACAGCGGAATGGATATACCCATATCCTTCATCATTCTCAGGGTTCGGCGAAGCACCAGTCTTGCGAGATAACCAGCTTTCACATTGGAAGGAATGATACCGTCTGCAAGCATGAACGTAAGGCAACGGGTGTGGTCAGTTATCGCGTAGACACTCTCGACGGGTTCCATTATAGATGATAGTTTATCGACAGTTGTTCCGATACTGGAAGCAACCTGTTTCCTGAGTTCGAAAAGATTGGCCTTTTCACTCACATCCATAAGACCTGCCAGCCGGGCATTCTGGGAGAGGATGTTAGAGTATTCAGAGTTATCAAGCTCATGTTTAACACCTGCAAGGTCCATTAGTTCATTCACTATGCCAGGGAACACCGCATCATAGATCGTAGGTGAGCCTTTTGACGCCCAAACTAATCTTTCAAGACCATACCCTGTGTCCACAATATAATTGTCCATCTTGCGATAGTTCTCACCCTTGATCACAATATCGCCATCTTCGGCCTGCTGCATGTTCATGAACACAAGGGTTCCAACTTCAAGGCCACCAATGAGCACCTCGACACATGGGCCTGCATTACCGCCACCTGCCCACGGTTCCTCTTTGTAGGTAACGGCCAATGGATCTGCACCAAGCGAATTAAGGAATTCGTCACACAACTCCATTGTGCGGTCCTTCCAGTATATTTCCTCTTCCTGCTTATTGAAAGCATGATGAGCCATCATTTCAAAAGTTGTCAGATGACGACCGCTCCGCCCTACTGCATCAAGATCAGACAGGCGTATACATGGCTGAGAGATAGTTAATGGATTTGCCGGCGGCTGGACTTCTCCCGAAGTGACAAATGGCTGAAAATCTGCGATCGAAGCAATTGTCAGATATATGTCATCCCTCCACCTGGCTACCACAGGATACCTTTCAAGTCTTGTGTGACTCCTTTCCTCGAAAAAATCAAGATAATATTCTCTCATTTCTGCAAGGTCGAACTTTTTCTTAAAAACAGGATTGCCAATAAAAGAGTACGGATCACATGGAGCATCCCCACATGTTGCTCTTTCAAGATCACGGGTCCAGAAATGACTTCCACATTTGGAGCACTGTTTACGAACAAATCCGTTCTCAGAAAAAAAATCAAGTTGATACTCGTCTTCAAGCATAAATATTCCAACTGGATGATTGTTTAAGTATAATTCGTTTTTAATCTAATTCATTTTAAGTCTAATTTATTCTTCCAAGTATCGCCCCAATGATTAAAAACATTTCTTATCAAAGGAATAACATTCAAAAAATAAATTATTGTCTGTAGTATATATGCACCCATATAAATATACATAGACCAACATGCCACATGATATTGTTTTACTCAAAAAAATAATTATTTCAGAACACTTTATGAACATAAAATAGCAATTCACGTACATTTATTGAATTAATAGAACATTACATTTAAGTGTATGGTCACAAGAAGGAGTGTATTGGTGATGATCGATGGAATCAATGCGTTATATGTCATTAGTATTCAGAGGGATTGTAGAGGAGTATAGCAACACAGGCGTCAGACCATCCGTATTCATGGATGCCAGAGGCGATCTGCAAGTATATCTTTGCGATTCAATAATCGATGAAATGGAAGAAGATTTTGGAATTGATGCAGAAAGTGAATATGATGTCAATGGTGGACAGTTTGCTCAAGCATACATTATGAATAAGGCATTCCTCAACGAGACAGTTAAATACAATCTTGAAAGTGAAGCAAGTCTCAGCCAGTAAAATTTTACAATTGACCTGACTCATAGGGCCTGTTGAGAGGATAAACGCACAGAAATAAGGTAACAGGTACCTACATGCAGCCATAGGGTGAAAACAATGGACTACAGGAAATTTTTGAAGGTTCTTAAAAATTCAAAACATGTGTACAGAGAGGATTACATTAAGAAAATCTTTAGAAGTTCACATTATGATGTTGGATTATTCGAAGAACAGCTAAATGAGTTCAATGAAACCCTTAAAAGCAGCGATTCTGAGCTTGCAAAAGAATATATGGACAGGACCATACTGGCACAGGTAATAGATGATGCATCCATACTACTTGAAATAGTAAAGGACAGTCCATGCCTTACCAGTGAGCAGAACAAGAATATAATTCAAATGATACTCGATCTTGATGAAATGAGTGCGAATATTGAAGTACTTGAAAATATCAAAGCACTTGCAGACATGGGTGAACAGGAAAACTTTGCTGCATCCACACGCCGGAAAGACAGGATGTATGCAAACGTTTGAATGACCATTGAAACCTATTTTTTTATCCATTACTTTTAAGGCATGAACTTACAATGATGTAAGCATGTCAAAAAAGATATTAGTCACAAATGATGACGGTGTTTATTCTACAGGCATACATGCTGCCCATAAAAGTGTTGCTGACCTGGGAGATGTAACAGTCTCTGCCCCCATGATGCAGCAGAGTGGCGTTGGCCGCTCAATATCTATTTTTGAACCGCTCCGGATAACAAAGACCACAATTAATGGGATTGAGGTCAATGCTGTTGCCGGTACACCCACTGATTCAGTCATACTTGGAATATTCTCAGTCATGAAACAAATGCCTGACCTCATTCTTTCTGGATTCAATATCGGAGAAAACATTAGCACAGACACAATAACCACATCAGGCACGATAGGTGCTGCATTGGAAGGTGCGAGTTATGACATACCAGCCATTGCTGCATCCATACAGGTTATGGAAGAAGGCGACAAGTTTGACGACAACAGGGAATTCAAGCATGATTATGATGTGGCCATAAAAGTTGTCAACAAGATAGCAAAGAAAGTCCTGGAGCATGGACTCCCCGATAAAGTGGATTTGCTCAATATCAATATACCACATCTTGTTGAAAATGACCCGGAGATAGAGATTACACGCCTTGCCAGGAAATTCTTCAAGACCGACGTGGAAGAACGGCATGACCCCAGAGGAAGACCATATTACTGGATAGCAGGAGAATTGATCGCGGACGAAGAAGAAGGTACTGATGTCCGTGCTATAATGCAGAATGGAAACGTCTCAGTGACACCAATATCACTTGATGCAACTTCCCCAATAGACTTTTCAGAAATTGAGCACCTGCTGTAAGGCAGGTTTCAAAACAAATAAAAAGAGAAAAACTGAAATTATTGCTTTACTTTGATAAGGATCTCTTTGCTATCCTTTTCAACACCATGCAAGGTTGCTGCGGCACCAAGTACCGTGTTGCCCAGTATGGCCTTGACGAAGTGATTTATCTCAATATTTTTTCCGTCCACTATTAATTCAACTTCCATTTTTAAAACTCCTGTAAGTTCCTGCAAAAAGGCACTCTTCTGCTTACTGCCAGCCTGAAAAGATCAGGTAATTCATCTTTGCTGGCATTTGAGACATCTACCAGATTGTCGTTTACCAGCAGGCATGGTTTGAGCTTCCCATCTGCAGAGACCCTCAGCCTGTTGCAGTTTGCACAAAATTCCGTATTATCCACTGGTCTGACAAACTCAACTTCTGCACCATTAATGATATATTTTTTCCTCTTGTGTAACTCACGAACCTGAACATCCGAGGAAGCAGAAAGTAAAGACCTTTCCACCTCATTGGCATCTATCTTGTATTGAGGAAGACCCCCGAAATCCATAAGTTCGATGAGCTGCAGTATCACATCACCATTATAACCACGGGTGAAGTCCAGCATATCTTTGATCTCATTGTCATTGAAATCTTTCAAAAGGACCATATTCAGTTTAACAGGAGTAAGTCCTGCATCAACTGCTTCATGGATGCCATCAAGGACTTTATCAAATGTACATTTGACACAATTGGTTATCTTTCGATATTTTTCAGGATCAAGGGAATCAAGGCTTATGTTCACTCTGTCAAGACCTGCATCTTTAAGAGATGATGCCCTGTCCCGAAGCATGGTGGCATTGGTGGTAAGAGATACATCTTTCATATCCGGAAGACGGACAAGTGCTTCTTCAAGATCTTTCCTTATAAGAGGCTCTCCCCCCGATAGTTTCAACCGGTCTATCCCGAATTGCGAACCGACCTCTACAATGTTGACGATAGTATCTACGGACATCTCAGGACTGTGGCCAACATGACCTTCGTTATGGCAGTAGATGCAATTAAGATTACAACGATCGGTTATGGACATCCTCAGACTCCTGACCGTACGACCGTAAGAGTCTGTGAGAACTTCCCCTTTTCCTGCGGGAGACATAGTACTTAGATAGACGTTATTTATTTAAACATATTGAATAAACACCCAGAAGAATAACACATATATAGAAACTGTACACAATTAACTCCATGACAAAAGCGGTGTTACTCGCAGGAACAAACAGTGGTGTTGGAAAAACAACGGTATCCATGGGCATTATGGCAGCCCTGAAGAGAAGAGAAATGGAAGTACAGCCCTTCAAGGTTGGACCCGATTACATCGACCCTACATATCACACAGCCATCTGCGGCAAGCCCTCAAGAAATTTGGATACATTCATGATGCAGGTAGAAGGAGTGAAAAATACTTTTTCACAACACTCTGAAAATGCTGATATCAACGTTGTTGAAGGAGTAATGGGACTTTTTGATGGAATGGGAGCAACCGAGATCGCAAGTTCCGCTCACGTTGCAAAAACACTAGACATACCAGTCATACTTATTGTGAATGTACACGGGATGTCAAGAAGTGCTGCAGCCATTGTTAAGGGTTTTTCAGAATTTGATAAGGATGTGAACATTGCCGGAGTGATACTGAACAAGGTTGGAAGCCCAAGACATGCACAGATGATAATTGATTCAATACCTGACATCCCTGTTGTAGGAACCCTTCCACGTAACAAGGATGTGACCGTTCCTTCACGTCATCTTGGACTTTATATGGCACATGAACAGGACTTCGATACCGAATCACTTGCATCTTTCATCGAGGAAAATATCGATCTTGATGCTATAATATCACTTTCAGAAACAGCTTCTAATGCAGACAAATACCCAGGAGGGACAGATAGAGAATCCGATGTGAGAATTGGTATTGCATATGACAGTGCTTTTTGTTTCTACTATCAGGAAATGTTCGATGCTTTTAGAAGAGAAGGTGCTGAGCCAGTTTTCTTCAGTCCTTTGAAGAACGAACTTCCCGAAGTTGACGGATTGTATTTTGGAGGTGGCTATCCTGAACTCTATATCTCAGAGCTTGAAAAATCAAAGACCACAAAATCCCTTAAAGACCTCTCTGCAAAGGGGATACCCATCTATGGAGAATGTGGTGGGTTGCAGTATCTTTCCACATCATATGAAATAGAAGGAACAGTCCACAAAATGGCAGACGTACTCCCTGCGCAGACTGTGCTGACAAAGAAACTTCAGGCCCTAGGCTATACAGAGGGACACGCCAATGGAGACTTTATCAAGGGAACAATTAGAGGGCATGAATTCCATTATTCTGCGACATACTGCGACAATGATGCAAAACTTGCATACGAAATGAAGAGAGGAAAAGGAATAGTTGATGGTAAGGACGGACTTACTGAACATAATGCACTTGCAAGCTATATGCATGCGCATCCGGCTTCTTTCCCGGTGAAGAGTTTTGTGGAAAAGTGTCGAGAGTATAAACGTTGCTAAGTATGTGTAGATATTCAAGACGCCATCTTTATATGCGTCACGCGTTGTATTGGAAGTGCGTATTGTTAGGTCCTTGCATGAGATTATGGCAGAGCCTATCGGTGATTGTACAGACAACCTCAATACGCTACACTGGATAGTGCGATAAAGCCTGTCACGAGGGAAACTGGGATGGACAGCGGAAAATCCATAGGATGATATCCCGGAGTTAGTGCGTCAGACGACAGCATTATCCTATCCACATTACCTGTTTTGGATTGATAGATTATTTGATGGTGCAATAAATGTCTTTTGAGGATGCATTGAAAAAAGTTGATTCTGGAGTAATTATTGATATTGAGGTCACTCCGGGATCAAAGAAGCTTTGTGTTCCAAGCGGCTATAATCTATGGAGAAAACGCATAGAAGTGCGTTTGTCACAGAATGCCCAGAAAGGCAAGGCCAATGAACAGCTTATAGCCAGCCTCGCTGGTCTTTTCCAACTAAGGTCAGCTGATATTTCCATTGTGAATGGAATACACAATTCTAAAAAATCTCTTCTTTTAGAGAATGTTGAATATAGCACTGCCGTTAAGACCCTTGAAAGCAAACTGCCGCAGCATTAGTATAAATTATCCGCTTAGATGATTATTCCAATACTTTCACCCTGCTTGCCTTTGCTTAATATATGCATATGACAATCTAGTACCTGAGGTGAAATACATGGATGAATATTTCGAAAACCTGGTAGAAAGAGCCAGCCACTATGAACAATTTGAAGAATTCGTTCGTTATTATAAGTGAATATTATCCCCTTGCCGTTAAAGATCCTCCGATCCCGAAAGTTTGCTTTTCATTACGGCAGGGCATTTACTTATAAATAACGATTTTTCGTCTGCACTTTTTAAAAATATGTTACCCCCAGATTTAAAGGTCAGTCTTTAATCTGATGAGAAGTAATTCTTAAACCAGTATTTTAAAAGGATAGCAACGGATGTTCTCATGCAAAGAAGAGACTCATATTCAAAACGACCATTAAAAGCACCTTTTGCTGTTTATCAGAAAAGACTGGAACTGATCGAAGAACTACTGGATGAATTACAGGAACTTGCTATGCAAGATTCAATAATTGTGGTTGAAGGGAAAAGAGACATTATTGCCCTTAAGACCTTGGGCCTAACAGGAGATTTCCGTCTTGCAACCCACCATTCCCTTATCAACTTTTGCGAGGAACTTGCAGGAAGTGGTCAAAGAATAGTTATTCTTACTGACTGGGACAGAAGAGGAAATATGCTGGCTTCAAAGCTTGTAGAAAATCTCCAATCATTGGATTCAAACCCAGAAACGAGAATCAGAGATTTGATTATCGGTCTGGTCCAGAAAGAGATAAAAGATGTTGAAAGTCTTCCAAGCTACGTTAGAAAACTAAAAGAAATAACTAATTCTGCTGACGTTACGGATTCTTTTTGAGATAAATTCATTATCCTAAATTGTGTTGAGGTTCAAAATTCCGCTCGAACTCCGGATATAGTTCTGACTTATCCATGAGTTCTTCATAAACCTCATGTCTTGGACTTACTATTACCACATGAGCAGGCGGATGTATCTTCCTTAATTTACTAATGGCAGCACCGGCATTGTTGTCGAGTTCCACCAACGCTGCAGAATTACATTTAGCCCTAAGTGGTACACCTGCAACACTAACAAGAAGGTTATCAGCGTAAAGCGGCTCAATTCTTTTCGGTTTTGATGCAAACCTCATTCTTCCATAGTGCTCAAGGTCATGTAATGCCACATTGACCTTGTCAGCATTATCCCCTCGAATTACAGCAAAAGACTTAATATCAATCCCCATCCCACAAAATCCCCTTGTACAATTTTTCCATATGCATATCTCTTGAACTACGTTTTTAACTTCCCGCACCTATGTCTGGATTCCCTAGCTCAATTATAGTTAAAACTTTTTAATATAATAAACTTTTCTATTTTGGGAGATATGCAATATGGTTTTAGGAGCAAGGATTATTTGGCTAATTCTTTAGAACGGTTTGATGACTCGATCACTGCATTCATGAAAGCTGCCCTTACACCACTTTCTTCCAGAACACGAACAGCACGAATAGTGGTTCCTGATGGCGAAGTTACCATGTCTTTGAGCTCACCAGGATGCATGCCAGTATCAAGTACCATTTTTGCAGCGCCAATTACTGTCTGAGCTGCAAGGATAAGTGCACTTTCCCTGTCCAGTCCTTCGTATACAGCGCCATCTGCCATTGCTTCTATTACCGGGAATATATAGGCAGGACCACTACCAGAAAGACCGGTCACGGCATCCATGAGGTTCTCAGAGACCTGAATTGCACTCCCAACTGAACGGAATATTGAAAGTGCGTCCTCTGCATCTTCTTTTGATGCGTTCTTTCCCTGAGTGATAGCAGAAGCAGCCTCTGCAACTGTTGCAGCTATGTTTGGCATAACCCTTACAACGCTAGTACCCTCATTGAATTCCTTTTCGATTTCTTCCAGCTTGACACCGGCAGCAATAGAGATAATCAACTTGTCTTCAGTGACATCATCTTTTATGGATGATATCACTTTTCGGAGTATCTGCGGCTTGACTGCAAGTACAATTACGTCAGAGTTGACGACTGTAACTTTATTGTCAGTGGATACATTGATACCTGCATTTTGCTTCAACGCATCAAGAGATGGTTCATAAAGATCACTTGCATATACATTGGAAGGGGAAAAGAGCCCAGCATTGCATATCCCATTTATTAATGCGCTGCCCATTTTCCCGGTTCCTATAAATCCCAGATTTTTACCGTCAAGACTCATTTTATCACTAATTGTCCTTATTTACGTTTTATCTTCACAATATCGCCAAGTGTGGTGCCACGATTAAGGCGGTCTCCACTCCAATCACTGTCACCTGTTTTTTCTGTAAGCCTTATATCAAGGGCTTTTTCGATCTTGTGAAGAACATCATCCTCTGGAGTAATTTCCTCACGCTCGATCTTCTTGAGCAACATTGCTTTTTCCTTGATCTTTGAAGCCAACTGATCATGTGACCATTTCTTACGTTCCCTGGCTTCCCTTATAGCCTGACCATAGTCGTCAATAAGCTCATCGACTACCATTTCAGGAGCTTTTCTGGGAGGTCTGCGGGTTCCTGAGGTCATCGGACTACGACTAACGGGTGCAACTTTCCTCGACACAGGAGCACGTTTGCCAGTTGACTTTCCATATTGTGAACATTTTCCACATACGGTTAGTTCACTTCCATCAATGCTAACTTTAAAAGACTCGCCTCTTATTTCAGCGCCACATATTTCACACTGCATAGATCTCAACTCATAAAGGGTCTAAGCTCTTCTTTACGAAAGGGCTATATACCGTTTGCACTTAAATAGTATTCGGAGACACATGAGCGAGACTACTGACAGTGACTTTGAGCACAGAAGGTATGATTTTACCTCTGTGAACAAGGCAGACTATGACTATGTCGGTTCAGATAATGAGGAAGATTTTTCCAAATATCTGCTTGACCGTATGAGACAGCTAGAATCCAGGAATAATCTCCTGAAAGAACAATGTGACCAGGTAGAATCTGAAAAACGTTTTGTCGAGAGTCAGAAACTCAAATATGAACGTGAAGTACGCAGATTACAGGCAGAGGTTGATCGCCTGAAGACCGTACCTCTTGTGGTTGCAACCATAATGGACATTATAAGTGAGGAAAAGGTCCTTGTAAGAAGTTCCACAGGGCCGCAATTCATGGTAAACGTATCACAATACCTGAACGAGGACTCACTGGTTCCTGGTGTAAAAGTTGCGTTGAACCAGCAAACACTTGCTATCGTGGAGGTCATCCCTGCAAGTGAAGACCCTGCCGTTTCAGCAATGGAGGTATTGGAATCACAGGATGTTGACTATGAAGATATCGGAGGACTGGATGCACAGATTCAGGAACTGATAGAATCTGTTGAATTGCCATTAACCAAACCGGAATCTTTCACACGCATAGGTATCACACCTCCAAAAGGTGTTCTCCTTTACGGAGAACCAGGCACAGGAAAGACTTTGCTGGCTAAAGCCGTTGCACACAGAACCGAGGCTACATACATAAGAGTAGTAGGTTCCGAGCTGATACAGAAATATATCGGCGATGGTGCAAAACTTGTCAGGGAACTTTTTGAGATGGCAAGGAAAAAATCTCCAAGTATCATCTTCATAGATGAGCTGGATGCAATAGCTTCAAGGCGCCTTAACGACACCAACGGTGCAGACCGTGAAGTCCAGAGAACCCTTATGCAGTTACTTGCGGAAATGGATGGTTTTGACAACAGGGGCGATGTAAGGATAGTGGCAGCTACAAACAGGATCGATGTACTTGACCCTGCAATACTCAGACCTGGAAGGTTTGACAGGATCGTCAATGTACCGATGCCGGATGAAGGAGCCCGTGAGAATATATTTAAGATACACACCCGTTTTATGTCAGTTTCAGATGGAATTGACTTTAAGAAACTGGCCAAACTTACCGAGAATGCAAGCGGCGCAGACCTCAATGCTATTGTCATGGAGGCAGGTATGCTTGCTGTTCGCTTCAATAAAGAGACCATCGGAATGGATGATTTCCTTGAATCCGTACAGAAAGTAATGACAAAGAAAGAAACTGAAACAGAAGTTCTACCGGAAGGAATGTTCATTTAAGCATTTCTGGTGGTAAGTTACTTCTATTACTTTTTTTATAATATTTTTTGTGAAAACACATTTCCACATAAAAGATGAGATTCGCATATTAGGAATAGATGACTCTGCCCTTATATCGGATACTATCACAATAGTCGGAGCCTTCTTCCGTGGTGGTATGTGGCTTGACGGCGTACTTCGCTCAGAGATAACCCGTGATGGCATGGATGCAACTGACCGTATAATTGAAATGGTACGTAAAAGTAAACATTACCCGCAAATCAGAGCCATACTGCTTGATGGTGTCACCTACGGAGGTTTTAACCCTGTGGACATCGTTCGCCTGAATGAAGAAACAACTATTCCAGTAATTGTAATGATGCGGGACCTTCCCGATCTTGATAAAATGGAAGTGGCCCTTACTCACTTGCCGGAAGGTAAAAAAAGAATGGAAATTATCAAAAAAGCTGGCAGCATCATTGAAGTGATCACAAAGGACGCATCTAATCCAGTATTCATACAATGTAGCGGGATGGGGCAAAAAATGGCTGCCAGAATAGTTCAGATCTCATCAACAAGAAGTAATATTCCTGAGCCACTTAGAGTGGCTCATCTGATCGCAACTGGAATCGTTCTTGGAGAATCCAGAGGCAAGGCCTGATCACTTAGAACTATTAACCAGTTCAATGCCTTCATTCATCAGGGCATCTGCCCTTTCCTTTGTCTTTGATTCTGCAAATATCCTGATTATTGGTTCGGTTCCGGACGGTCTGATAAGTACCCAGCCATCGTCATACCATACTTTTACACCATCTGTCGTGTCAACTTTATTATATTTTAAGAGAACTTCCTTTTTGACATTCTCCATGGTACTTTGAAGGTCTTCTGCCCGAACCTTGGTCTTTGAGTTAAAGTAAAGCGGTACACTACTTGCGAGGTCAGACAGCTTCTGCCCGTTTGCAATGATCTCCAGGAACTTGGCACATGCCATACCACCGTCACGACAATACTGGTGTTCCGGGAAGATCAATCCTCCGTTACCTTCACCACCAAAGACCCCGCCAATCTCCATCATCTTGCGTGCCACATTGATAGAACCAACTGCTGTCCACGTAAGTTCCACACCTGCTTCTTTGGCAACATCGAGCATACGTGATGATGAACTGACTGGTGTGACAATAGGACCCTTTTTCCTTTCAAGAACATATTTTGCCATCATAGCAAGCAAGACCTCTTCCTCGATGAAATTGCCATTCTCATCAAAAAATACTGCACGATCAGCATCCCCGTCCTGTGCAACTCCCATGTTAGCACCTGATTTTTTGACGATGTCCGCAAGCTCTGTAAGCACATCGGGAGTTGGTTCAGGATTTCTCCAGGGGAATGTTCCATCAACCTGACCATTAATGGTTATTACCTCACATCCAAGTTTCTGGAGAAGGAAGGGGAGCGTAACTGATCCGGCCCCACAGCCCGTATCTACAGCAACTTTGAACTTTTTCCCACGTATAAGCTCATTATCCACGGAATTAATAATGCCCCTGAGGTAATACTCATTGGCATTGCTGTCATGACGCAGGTCTCCGGTCCTTTCCCAGGATGCCGCACTGAACTCTTTTGAGTAGTAGAGCTTCTCGATCTCACTTTCACCTTCTCTTGAAAGTTCACTTCCATCAGCAGCTATCAATTTAATTCCATTGTATTCTCGTGGGTTGTGTGATGCAGTTATAACAATTCCCGCATCTGCATGGTCTTTCACATAGTACTGCACAGAAGGCGTAGGGCATATACCTACATCGATAACTGTGAGACCTGCTGAAAGTGCACCTGCAATTGCAGCGGATTTCAGCATTTCACCAGAAGCTCTTGTATCCCTGCCAATAGCAACTGTACCACTTGACCCCATGTACGTCCCCAGACTTCTTGCAACATCGATTGCCAGTTGAGGAGTTATATATTCGTTCGCTATTCCCCTTACACCATTAGTTCCGAAAAATGCCATCCATTATCACCATTGTTAAAAGTATAGCCATTATATGTCAAAATCCTATTTTATGTTTTGTGAGAATATGCTATTATAAGATATTCTACATATTCCCAGTAAATGCTGAATGGAAAACTTGAATTATTGAAAAGTGGCATCTCCAAAAAAGAGAGTGTCTTAGTTGCCTTTTCCGGTGGAGTGGACAGTTCTGTTCTTGCAGCCATAGCTTATAGAACTCTGGGAAAAAAAGCAGTCGCTGTAACTATCAAAAACCAGTCCTTTCCAATAAGGGAACTGGAATGTGCAAAAAAAGTTGCTGAAGAAATAGGTATTGAACACATTATTATTTATTTGAATGAACTTAAGGTGCCACTGATATCTGAAAATGGACCGAATAGATGCTATCACTGCAAAAAAGAGATTCTCGGAGTATTAAATTCTGTAAAGGAGGAACTGGGTTTTAATGTCATTCTCGAAGGAAGCAATGCTTCGGATTCCAATTCATACAGACCTGGAAAAAGAGCAATCGAAGAAGCAGGAGATAAGGTATATTCGCCTTTTGTAGAATTTGGCGTGGACAAAAGTGAGATTAGACAGATTGCAAGAGAACTAGGACTTTCTGTTGCAGACAAAACTCCATCTCCCTGTCTTGCCTCCCGTTTTCCGTATGGTGATGCTCTAACTGAAGAAGCCATCAAAATGGTGGAAACGGCAGAAGATTTTCTTATCGAACAGGGTTTTCAGGATTTAAGGGTGAGGGCCCATCAGAAAATTGCACGCATCGAAATTCTCCCTGATGAAATGCATGTAATGTTGAAAATTAGGGAAGATGTCGTGTCTTATTTAGAGGGAATCGGTTTTAGCTATGTCACCCTTGACCTGAAAGGATTCAGAAGCGGTAGCATGGATGAAGTACTATGATTCCCGATGTAACAATTAGAAAAGCAGAACCACAAGAAAGAGAGGACGTTGAGGTACTAATGTCCACTTATTTCCATGAAATTGAAGGTACATCAATAGATAATTTCACGGTTGCAGTTATAGATGGCAAAATCATTGGCGCAGCATGCCTAGAAACAGGAAACGTACAAGAGCTTCACTCCATAGCCGTTCACCCGAAGCATCGTGGAAAAGGCATTGGTAGACTACTTGTAGATTCCCTTATTGCTGATATGGATGAGAAGAACTTTCTGTTTACAAGGACCACTTCACCTGTCTTTTTTGAAAAAGTGGGCTTTGTAAGAATTGACGATTCCCAGAAGAAAGAATTATGGGATGATTGTGCGAACTGCAACAGGTTTAATAACTGTAAACAATCTGTGTTGTGTCTGCAAATTACTAAAAGGTGATATCATTGCTGACATTAGGAATAGTTAATACATATGATAAGATCAAAGTGCTGGATGCTCATTACCGAGCGATAGCAAGGGCTGCACCTATATGTCATGCATTTGGGTTTTCCCTTGCTCTTTTTGATTTTCCTTTTAAGATGACACCCGATGAGCTGGTGGACTATGTTGCGGACAAAACCACTATTGGAGAATCAGGCAAGTATCTGAGGATGTTGCATGAAAAAAAACACTTATTCGTTTTTGACCTGCCAAAAAAAGGATTCCAGCCGCAATTCGGTTCTGTGGTCGTGACAACTTCAAAACCGGAAAAGAAATTCTCCATTACTACAGAAGCCATTGCAGACGAAATAATGCATAATAAGTCTTTCCTTATACTGGTGGGACTTGGACGAAAAGGACTACCAAAAGACCTTTTTAGCCTTGCAAGATACCATCTTGATATTACATCTCAGGGAATCTCCCTTGAAACATGTACGGCAATTGGATGCATACCTGCTTATCTCATGGGCATAGTCCATACGAAAAGTTCAGAAAAATAAGTAGGGAACTTTATTAAGTATCATATGTATACTCTTTTGCATGCGTTTGAGCATTTTTTATTCTGGAGAGTTTGGGAAAAAGGTTGTTGGTAACCTTGTCAACTCGGATAGTTTTTGTGTTTCGTGCGGAGACCTGTGTGACCACTGCCGTGAACCCAGGGCAAGTTTTGCACCTTTGATAGTTGGTCTTTTTGAATTACGTACAGACCTTCCTGATTTTGTCGAAGAACCCATAGAATATATCCCAGATAATTTGCCCCTATCAGACCTTATTATTGCCATAGACCTGCACCCGGACCTGTTAATGGCGGTCCCCGATATTGCAGAAATGACAGGTGCAAAAGGCGTTATAATACCAGTAGATGATTCACGCCTGGTGCCTGCCGGCCTGACCGAGCAGGTAAAGAACAAACTTGAGTCACATGGAGTGGAATGTGAATGTCCAAAACCCTTCTGTTCACTTGATATTACGGGAAAGCCACTGATAGATGAATTCGTAAGATTGGGATTTGGCCGTCCATTGCTACATATAGAAACGGATCCTGTTAACAGACTTTTTACACACGTAGAAGTACTAAGGGATGCTCCTTGTGGTGCCACATGGTTCGTTGCCAAGAAACTGAAATGGTCTGACCTGAAGGACTATAAAGAAACTATTTCGAGCGCTCACCATGCATACCCATGCACCGCAAGCATGGAAAAGGATGTACAGATCGGTGATACTATCCTGCACGAAGCAGGTTACATCATCAGAAAAAGTGTAGAAGAAGCAATGGAATAGGTTTAAAAAAAATAAACGAGTTATTATCTATCCTTTTTCTTTACTGACATATTCTTTTTTGGAAGATTTTTCTTTACTTAATGAATAATAGTTCTGAAAGTAAATCTTCAATACTTATTTGAACCTACCATCCTTAATTAATTCACATGGGCGACAAAGTTTCTGTTGTGCGATGTAATGATTATTCTAAATCCAGGGAATGGGTTTCTGAGGCTATTCAACTCATTGGCGGCCTCAAACCCATAATTTCCAAAGGTGACCGTGTACTCCTGAAACCCAATGTTCTCGCGGCCCGCAAACCAGAGGATGCCGTAACGACTCATCCTTCAATTGTTGCTGCTATGTGTGAACTTGTGCGGGAAGCTGGAGGTACACCGGCCATTGGTGATGGTTCTGGAATGACCCATCCGGGGGCAACGGCTGATGCATTCAAAATGTCAGGAATAGAAGAAGTAGCAAAGAACCATAGTGTTGAACTAATTAATTTTCAAACAGCAGGGTATGTGGAAATTGATGTCCCTGAAGCAATGCATTTTCCAAAGCTACACGTTTCAAGGGCAGTTATGGATGCAGATGTGATCATATCGCTTCCAAAAATGAAAACGCATGAACTCACCTACTACACAGGTGCTGTGAAGAACATGTTTGGAGCCCTGCCTCTCAAAACCAGAAAGGAAATGCACCTGCTGGCTGAGAGAAAAATATTTGGTGAAGCAGTCATCGACCTGTACTCGGTTGCAAAGCCCCATCTTGCAGTCATGGATGGCGTGGTAGGCATGGAAGGTAACGGCCCTTCCCATGGAACTCCGGTGAAGACAGGTGTAATAATGGCATCCTATGATTGTGTTTTACTTGATGTAGTGGCTTCGGAACTCATTGGTTTTGATCCAATGCGAATTCCGACTACAAGTGCTGCAATTGAAAGAGAGTTTGGATCAAATGACCCGTTGATAGTTGGCACTTCACCGGATGAAGTGAAAATGAGGTATAAACCTTCTTCAGGAGGTATTACCTCCAGTTTTCCACCTATCGTCACTCGTATGCTTGGCAGATACTTTGAAATGAGACCGAGGATCAATACTTCAAGGTGTGTTCTTTGTGGTGCATGTGCCATGAACTGCTCAGCCCATGCAATAGAAGAAGTTGATGATCACCTTGTGGTCAACAACGAAAAATGTATACTATGTTATTGTTGCCGTGAACTTTGCCCTGCAAATGCAGTAGATATTGAAAAATCCCTGCTGGCAAAGATAATCACAAATGCAAAAAAATAAAATGACGGATACCAGTTCAGAGCTGGCATACCTCGCTCTTGCGCAACCAATCAATGTCTGAGTGGTACAACTGACGCAGGTCCTTAAGTCCCAGTTTCAGCATTGCCAAACGGCTGACCCCGAGTCCCCATGCAAGGACAGGGTACTTAATTCCAAGCGGATGTGTGACCTCTTTCCTGAAAACACCTGCACCTCCCAGTTCAACCCATCCAAGACCATCTACGTATACTTCAGGCTCAACACTTGGTTCAGTGTATGGGAAATAGCCTGGTCTGAAACGCACGTCTTCAAAGCCCATTCTGTGATAGAACTCAGAGAGACATCCGAGAAGATTTGAGAATGACATGTCCTTGTCCATCACTACACCCTCTAGCTGTTCGAACTCTGGTGTGTGTGTTGGATCAATGGTTTCTCTGCGGTATGCCCTGTCTATTGAGAACGCCTTTATCGGAGGTTCCGGATTATCTGCAAGGTATTTAATGGTCAACGCCGTGGTGTGTGTCCTCAGGACATTCTTGCAGGCTATTTCTTCACTCCATTTGCTACCCCATCCTATAGATTCCGTGTCGCCACCATGCTCATGCATTGCACACACGTTGTCCTTGTACTCGACAGGAAGATCAGATATGCTGGAAAGATGGAATGTATCCTGCATCTCTCTTGCAGGGTGATCCTGTGGCTGGAACAGGGAATCGAAGTTCCAGAAAGAACTCTGAATAGCCTCACCCTTGATCTCGGTGAATCCCATGTCCAGGAAAATACGTCTCATCTGATCGATCAGGCGCTGATATGGATGGATCTTTGCCCCATATATTGGTTTTGGAGCTGTGTGAATATTATACGGTCTGAACTTCTTGTTCTTCCACTCCCCACTTTTCAGGAGTTCAGAAGTAATTTGTGCAAGTTCCTCCTCGATAACAATACCTGCTGCAACAAGTTCCTCACCATCGGGATTGATTGCTATTTTCCTTTGTTTGTTCTCGCTCTTTGCCACAAGTTTACGTTTTATCAGGTCGTTGATAACCTGCTTATCTGCCCCAAGTTCGTCGAATGTCTTCTGCTCCCCTTCAAATGACCCCAGTGTTTGCTCGTCTGCACCTTTTTCTGCATTACCGGTCGGAACTATCATTCCTTTTTCAATGCCTGCCCAGCCTTTGCGGCGTAGCCATCCGGTAGCGATGCCAGCAACTGCAGGATTGAACTTTTCCTTGAGTTCATCCATTGGAGTTGGACCGGAAATGACATCGATAATCTGTCTTTCGGGAAGTCCTTCTTCGGCGTACTTTTTCCCTTCATCGGTAAGTTCGAAGATCTCTGTTATTGTCTCCTCTACCTGTGCAAGCCCTTTCTCTTCAAGTAAAAAAGCAGCCTGCATTGCAGTTTCCATTTTCATCTCTGATTTTTCAGCCAGCTCGCTGGGGCTTGCATCTTTTAGGTTTTCCAATGCGATCAATACATTTTTCTCATTGGATGTAAGGTTGTACTGGGAACTCATTATTACACCTGTTAAATTGATAATCCGTATTCATCAAGTCTGTCTTTGGCAACTTCACGTAATTCCTGATGTTCTTTTAGGAACTTTTCAGTCTTTTCAGCTGCAAGGAGTTTACAGTTACCACAAACCCGACTTCCTTCACGACATTCTGTGTATATCTGTGCAAGTTCTTCATCATCATCTACAAGATGAAAAAGGAACATTTCATATACAGAACATTTATCCGGTTCGCCACCGAGTTTCTTCTGTTCCTCAAGAGTCATCCTGCCACCGGTCTTTGCCCTCTTGACCTTCTTTGCAGCACCCTTTGGGTCTTCTGTAAGTGAAATATAACTATCCGGAACACTGCTTGACATTTTCCCGCCCTGTAATCCGGACATGAAACGGTGATATGTTGATGATGGTGGTACGAATGCATATCCTCCGAATTCGATTTCAACTTCCCTGACCGTCTTCAGGAGAAGCTCAAAATTATCAGCATTAAAAGCATCAACATGTCCTTCGAAAAGCTTTGTTTTACCAGGAATGCGCTCATTCAGTTCTTTCAGGGCTTCTTGTGGAGCAGCCTTGCTACGGATACTGAAATATTTGTTTCCCTTTTTATCTTCCCGGCCCTCGATCTTGAACATGTTCATTTTGTGTCCAAGTCCTCTTGTCAGGCGGATGTGTGGGTCCTGATCGGCACCAACAGGTATGACCGTTGGTTTAGGTCCGCCGTATTCTTCAAGCTGCGGATGAAGTATATCTGAACTCTGGGTCACTGCGCTCAGCATATGTGCAACGTTGGTCTCGCCTGTGAATCCGTAGATCGCACTGAGTTCGGAGTAGTTTGCCTTGGATGCGAGTTCGAATGCAAGGTCCTTTACCTGCTCTGAGCCTGACTGGAAATAAACATGCCCATTTGGTTCAAAACCAAGTGCAATAAGACTTACAATATACTCGTTTATTCCTATGTCCCTGCATTTATCCCATGACATTCCTCTGACAGAGTGTGATTCACGGTCCGCTATGCCAACAAAAGCATCCCCACCTTGCTGCTGGTGCCAAATAATCTCTTCCATAACCATTTTGTGCCCAAGGTGGATCTTTCCTGAAGGCATGAATCCGCTCATTACTGAGAATGGCTTATTGTGCTTCATTGCATCAGTTATCAGGTCATAGCTGCGGTGTCCGAAAATAATCTTGCGGTTCATGAACTTGTGAGGATCCTCAATCTCCCGGACCATTTCATCAAATGGCAGTATTCCAAATTCGTCAAATAACTTGGAATAATCGTCAATGTTCAATGCGCTCCAGGGGTCGATCTTCATGTTCATATATTGCCTCTTGGTCTGTTAAGTCTCTTGAATCTCTTTTTCTGTTAGTGCAAGGCACTTAAAATTGTTAGTAAAAATACCTTGTGATATGTAAAGGTTCTTATTGCAGGCCTGTGAACATCCCTTTGAGTAAATTTATTATTAATGCAGTTCACATATTAATTTTAATTAGCTTTTCCATAAATATTTTATACCATGCGTGCTAAGTATTACTACCTATTTAAACTAGCAGTGGTGGAGTTACGTGGAGATTCAACAATGCATATAACTTTTTTTTATTTTGGAGCATTGTTCTTTGGCTCAGTGACCATCTACAATATATACTCGGCCCGTAAGTACGGGGAAAGTTACCTGCCTGAGATCATGGGCATCATGATTCTCTTTTCCCTGCTATTGTTCATGATCCTCCCATGGCAATACGGCTATGTTGCTTTCATGCTCACTATGATCTTCTCAGTTGTTAATTACAGAAAATCCTACAGAATTAACAAAGGGAAGATGAAGCGATATGTTGAGGATTCTTGGAGCACAGAAGCCTTGAAATTGACCGATTTTTTTATGGGATGGCGACTACTCCATCATTTGAACAGGAAGTATGGTCCTGCAAAAGCTTCACTTATTAACTCTGCCTTTATGTGGCTATTTGGCATCTTCCTAATTATTATATTCAGTTATTTATGGCCTGATATTTTCTCAAATATCTATTACATTGCCCCCATAACAACTGTTGTGATGTTTGGATTTTACTGGCAGAACAAAAAGCTGCTGGAAAGCCTTGACCCAGGCGATCTCCAGCAAGTGAAAGAAAAATAAAAAATTTATGAGTCTATTTTATCGATATCATAAGGCTTCGATGCTTCTTCAGGTATCTTGTCCACAAGCTGCAGGAATTCATTTTCCTGCATCAGACATGTGCCACGCTGTCCCCTGAAATGCTTATCCTTGCGTATCTTTGTCCAGATATCCTTTATGGAAGTATCCTGTATATTTCCGTAGCTGAACGGGATGTATGGACATGCTGTTACCAGACCGCCAACGCAGACATGCATCCACCGTTGACCCGCCATGCATCCAAGCATTTCTCCCTCGAAGTACGAGTTGGCAAAGATACGAGGGCCGCCTTTGGTAGAATTAATACGATGATACATTTCAAGCACTTTTTGTCTGTCAGCTTCAGTAATAATAGGATCATCCTTTTTCTTTGGAACGGATTCCCACAATGAGAATTCATGGACTCCAAGTTCCCTTGCAAATTCATACATTGAAGGAAGTTCATCAATATTCTTTGGTGATACATGGGTTGCCATAGTTACAAGTAATCCCGCCTCAAGTCCCATTCTTATGGCATTCGTAGCCATTTCAAAAGCACCATCCAGACGACGTACCGCATCATGTTTTGAAGGTTCCGTAGAATAGATACTGACCAACATGTTGTGCAGTCCGGCTTCCTTGAGCCGTCTTGCATTCTCAGGCGTCATCTCAGTACCAGGAGTATACATGTTAACGATGGCACGCTCTTTGTCTACATACTCAATGAGCTCGTAGATCTCTTCACGCATCATTGGATCTCCTTCTGTAAATACTATGACCATTGCACCCATATCAAGTACGTCATCTATGGCACTTTTTATTGTCTCAATCTCCATGTCGCCTTCCCCTCCACTAACCACACAATGTTCACAATTACATTTGCAGTTGCGTGTTATCTCAAAGGAAACAGTTTCAGGGATGTACCTTCCAAGTGCAATCTGAGTCTCAGCCAGTAGCAATCTATTGAAAGCTTTACTGGGTATAGGTGGTAGCCATGTAGAGGCTATCACTTTATCGTCATCAACAAAAGCAGGTTTTTCCTCCTTTAGCCTTTCATTGATCTTTTTCAAAAAAGGGCCACATGCCTTGCGCAAAGGTCCATGTGCCTTAAGCTGGATAAAATCAGCTTTTTTATCCATTTTGATTGAAAGTCCGGGTATTGAAACCAATGCAATATCTTTGTTATCTGAATTTTTCGAATCGGCTTTCATTTACTACTCTTCCCCTAAGATCGAACATCTTTCAAGGGAGAATACATCAGCTTCCTTGCCTATAACAGATTCGGATGAATAAACAACAATTCCTTTGTCAGCAATTATATACGGACGAAGTACTTCATCATGCTTCACACCCCGCATTTTTAATATCTCAAGGGATCTGATCCTTTCTCCACCAATTCTGAATACCTTAAGGCAGATAACTCCTTCGGCAAGGTATTCCTCAACACTGAAATTTTCAGGATCCTTATTTATTTCACTAGTTATCAGAGTGGTACAATCAAAACTCTCAACATTCTTGATGAACTCAAGGACAATATGCCTCACATTCACAGGATCCGGAGATATCTTTAAAGATGTCATTGAATCAATGAACAAACGCTTTGCATCAATTTCCCTGATGCTGGCATAGATCTGTTTCAGCACGGTTTCCAATGTTGCATTTTCATGATCGCCTTGCTTATCAGGCTCCATGGTCTTTTTTATGTAGCGATCATATGCAATTGGATCGACCCGTATTATGCGGAGTTTATTTTCCTTTACGAGACGTTCCATGTCCCACCCATGCCTCCACATATTTCTCATTATACGAGCAGGCGTTTCTTCAAATGTAACGTAGACTCCCGGTTCATTGTAGTTGATGATTCCTGAATACAGGTATTGTGAACCAAAAGTCGACTTTCCTGCACCAGGCCCCCCTGTCAGGAGAATTACATCGTTTTCGATGAACCCACCTTCTATAAGTTCATCAAATCCAGGTATTCCTGTTGCTACTCGTGCCATATGTTCCCTCGGAGAATTACTTTCAAGTAATTCTATACATTTATAGCACTATTAATATATAACTATTTCTTAAAAAACTATTTAAAAAAAGATGATTGATGCCTGTTTGATCAGACATCATACTTTCTCGGCGAATGCAAGGGTTCCGCTGATTCTCTTGATTCTTATCTTGAGAGTCTCACCCTTTGCAGCACCTGGTACGAAGATGGTGAACCTGTCCATCTTTGCAATCCCGTCACCCTTGGACCCAACAGCATCGATACGAACATCGTATTCTTTGCCTTCTTCAATGGCGTCCTGTTTGACAGGTGCACTGGCTCGTCTTTTCTTCACTGGTCTGTGTGCTCCACAAGCTGCACATTTCAAAACCATGATACGATCCATTTTCATAAGTTGAGTGTCAGGTCTTCCACATTCTGAACACATGACGAATTCTTCAACATATGCTTCGATGTTAGCCTTGATCTGGTCTTTTGAGAACCTTCCCTGGAATATCGCTCTCATTCCATCGATCTTGCCTGCAGTACCCATTTCACGTGTGAGGTATTTCATCACATGATCAGGAGCCCTGTTCATGACATCAGCAATGTTATTGAAATTATCAAGGATCGTGGTCTTACCTTCCATCATGATTCTAGGCTCAGGGATTACGAAACGGGCATCCGTAGTCTCCATGTCGGGTAAGTTTGCTATTGCACGATCCAGAAGCGCTTCGTAATCTTCCATCTTAAATCCCTCGTTGTTATTATTCACTTATTGCACAAGTTCCAAGCCCTGATCGACTACGATCCTGACAGGAGTTGGCAATTTCTGGCCTGCTTTTCGAAGTGCATCCTTTGCCACTGCAAAGTGCTCTTTGTTTACAGAGATCGTGAAGATCTTCTGACCTGCTGAAACTCTTGCTGCAGTTCCTACATTCTTCCCATATGCTCCACGCATACCACTTGATACACGGTCTGCACCTGCTCCGGTAGCCTGCTTGTTCTCCCTGAGGACCTCGTGTGGGTAAACTCTCAGTTTGATGTGGTAACCAGATCTTCCTGCAGCACCTGTCATTGCACGGTTTGAGGTAATACGTGCAGCTTCAAGTGACTTGTGTGTGAGTTGGCATCTCTCTTTTGCTATGAGTGTAACCTTGACCGGAAACTCGGCGCTCTTATTACCCATGTCGTAGTGAATGACCTGACTACCCGGGACACCACCCATGTACTTCTTTCTGGTGAATGAGCGCTGTCTTACGTTCCTGTACATACTTGCTGGTTTTCTTACCATGAATTAAAATCTCCTTGAGTTGATTATTGCAATAAAGCATGATACTATAAATAGTACTGCCGATTTTTTTGTACCTTAATTGATATGTATATATTTGTATTTGTTGATGTTGCCCATCAACAAAATAGATTAATCTCGATGGCTGTCCTCATACTACCTTGGAGTTTATAAGTCTTATCGCTGATTTTGCCATACTACTCCAGTTGAGGCAACAGTAACCCATAGCAACCAGAGAGCATCATATTTCCAAAAGGGGCAGCGAAATGAAGTTTGTGCCAGAGAGTAGCATCTTTGTCTTCATCATCCATATTCTGCAGGATATTGCGTCTTGGACCCGTAACCATCACAGATTTTATCTCACCATAACCCAGAATTTCCTTTATGTAGCATCCATGCCCACCTTCATCGAAAACATCCTGAAATCCAAGTTTTCCACATGAAAAATCAATGATGTGTTGTTGCAACTTCTTCCCATCAAGGGCAGAAGTATGATGTTCGAACAGAGCTAACATTTTATTATCTTTTACTATCGCTGCAAGAGTGTGACCGTTGCCTATATTCACTACGAGGGCAGGTTGTATAGCCTTCGGGTCAAGAAGTGCACCAAATATCGCTGCAGGGCCTGTATCCATTATAACAGCATCCTTTTTAGCAAGTGTACGTGCTACTGATGCCATACGGGTAAATTCTTCAGGAACAATATCTCCCCCGTAGGCAAATTTACTGAACTCCCCACCCTCATCAATAAGCCTCTCGAATATCCTGAATCTATAAACGCGATTGCTGATATCGGGCGAGTTACCATGATCCTGTACCGCCACAGCGATCTTATCAGGCATAGACACTCCGAAGCTACTCAATGCATTTTCAATTGAATTAAGGTCTATATCCTGTAGAATAATCTCTTCCAGACCTTTCGGTATGACATCACTATCATTTACTATGTTGATACCCATTGATCTTACTTTTTCAAGGTCGTCCTTTATTGTAAGGGCAGCTTTTTCAGTGGCATAGACCCTATAGCCTCTTTCAATATGGCTGCGGATAGCCTTTACAGAAGGTCCCCCACCCATGACATCCCCTTTGAGGAAGACATCTTTACCTTTGGTGGTTGCCTTTTTTATCCTTTCACTAATAATGACAGTGGGAGATGGCATAACCATCACAAGACTGTTTTCGACTTCTTTCTCTGTATCGTGCAGAAGTATATCCTGAGTACCTGTGCCAACATCAATTGCAAGTATTTTCATGCTTATATCGAGCCATTCTTATACTTATTAAGGTATAAACACTTTGTATGAGTAGCCCGACAACAAGAGAACACAAAAGAGATGTTGACAATTCATACTCATTTTGTTTGATCACAATCTCAACTTCAAGGTATGAGAAATACGGCAATGTTATATCCCCGGATGATGCAGATGATCTTTCTGGAAGAAAGATGATGGAACTTGTCCTTTCAAAAGGGCATAGTGTCTCAAAATATGAGCTTGTTTCCGATGACCCTTCTATGATCATAGAATCTGTAAATCATGCCCTTGGATCAAATGCCGATATCATAATAACAAGTGGTGGCACCGGCCTGGCTTCAAAGGACATAACTATAGAATCACTTGTTCCGATGTTTGAGAAAGAAATGCCAGGTTTTGGAGAACTATTCAGATACAAAAGTATAGAACAAATTGGAAGCTCCATTATTCTGACACGAGCATCAGCAGGAATATTGAAAGGAAAAGTACTTTTCTGCATACCAGGCTCCCCAGCAGCAGTTGAGCTGGCATTGAGTGAAATAATTCTTCCTGAAACCGGCCATGTAATTAAACATGCCCGCCAGTAAGCAAAGATGATTCATAGCACATATTTAAGATAGTAGGAGATGTAAAAGGCACATTTATATATGTTAAAATTTATATATAGAATGACTCATATATCTTTAATAACACCTTTAATGGAAAACAGGAACTGCATTAAAGGGCAAATCCTATATACAATCCCAATGAAGAGGGAAACATGTCCGGCTACTCTTTAGGCATCAAGGAACTGGATGAATTACTTGGCAACATCCGGGAAGGAACAAATCTAATGATGATAGGTCCACCTATGAGCCGAAAAGACGAACTGTTGGATGCAATCATTTTTAAGAGTCAGGATTCAGACGATTCAGCGATAATTGTTTCAACACGCGAACCTGGAGAACGTGTACTTGGTTGGTTTGAAGATAATGGAATGGACATTCCAAATGCTGATATGGGCATCGTTGATTGTGTAACCAAAACACTTGGATTGAGTGCGGCAGACACCGATAAGATCAAGAGGACATCAAGTCCCGTAGACCTGACAGGAATTGGGGTCAAAATCAGCCAGTTCTTTGAAGAAATGCTGGTTAAAAAGCAGAAGAAAAAAATTCATTTATGCATCAATTCACTGTCTACCATCCTCATGTATTCTAACATACAGACTGTTTTCAGATTCCTCCATGTGTTTACCGGAAGGGTTAAGGCAGCCAATGGATTTGGGATCTATGTTGTAGAAGACGGAATGCATGATACTCAAACCATAGCCACGCTGAAGCAGCTTTTTGATGGCATGATCGAGATCAAGGCAGTAGGAGATTCTTACGCAATGAGAGTCGTAGGAATGACATCAAAACCTACCCCATGGTTCGAGTACAGTATTGATGGGACGGAGATATCCCTTAAGAGAACATAATACTCTTTTTCAATATGCCCGGATTTATAGAATATTCTCTGGAATATCATACCAATTTTGTCTGTTAATGGACATACTTTTTATACTATATTACAATTGAATCATTTATATCGAACTACTTATCAGGTGTATCATAATGGAAAAAGATAAAATATATCAACTAAGAACCGAGGCTACAAAGATCAAACCAATCCTCAATATAGGGAAGAACGGAATTACCGAATCTGTTCTGGAAGAGATAAAAAAACAGGTGAAAGCAAATCGTCTTATCAAAATAAAGATGCTAAAGACCAGTGCTGAAGGAGAGGACATCAAAGCATCTGCAGAAAAACTTGCAGAGGCAACCAAGACTACCCTTATAGATGTAAGGGGAAGTACAGTGGTGCTCTATAGATAAGCAATATATCCTAAATATCGTCTTTAAAGCCTTCTCCCGAAACGACCTCCACATCCTGAACGATCATAAGTTCCGTGGGCAGTAGTTCTTTGAGTTTCGGAATAAGGTCCCTTATTTTTTCTTCCAGGTCCACGGCCTGCACTATTACCGGCAGATCGGTCCCAAGCCTTAAAACACTTGCAGTGTGTATCTTATGATGCATACCATATCCCTCTATACAGTGATGGACCGTAGCACCCGCAATCCCATGCTCTTTAAGGAACTCTATGACTGCATGATGCGCGGTTTTTCCTTTATATTTGTCGTTCTCACTAAGATATATCCTCAAAAGCAAGGTCTTCATGGCCATTATTCCCTTCTATCCCGTATAGTGCATTTATTCAATAATGTTACATTTGTCCCCTGTCTATAAATAGCAAAGCTATTACAACGCATTTTGCATACGTTCTATTTAGCAACATTTATAGCATAATTGTGATTACAATAACATTTATGGAAAAAATAAAACCCATATTTATCGTGGCACTGGCTGCTGTGGCCTGTATCGGTATTGTGGGTGCATACATTCTACTTGGACCTGGATCCAGCGGTCCCGGTATCAAATCTGCCCAGGCAGTAGAAATAGTAATGAGTGACCCTGATGCAGCTGCGTATTATTCATCGAATTTCGAGGTAGAGGAATGGAGAGTCACATCTACTTCGCTTATTGAGAATGCCCCCAACTACACTACCCCAAAAAGCGGGGTCTGGAAGGTAGAGATAATGGAACGTAGTTGTGCATGTTCAACCATAAAGGACCTCTATGTGATAGAAGGATATGTTTCCGCTATCAACGGCGAGCTTCTGGAAGTGAGTACCAAATCCGTTCTGGAAAGTGAATATGATAAAAAGACCTGTGCGTCATTATCCTGTCACTAAACTGACAATGCACAGCACAATTTTCACTCTGATTCTATTACTGGCACTTACAACAGGAATAGCGCAGGCCGGAGATACATCAGTCGAATATTTTTATGAAAGCGGATGCCTTAAGTGCGAGCAGGCTTCACCAGTAATTGAAAAAGTAATTTCCCAAAATCCCAACATAAACTTCTCTGAATATGAGATAACAGCTTTTTTCAGCCTGGCAAATCAATACAGAGTGAGTACAGTTCCTGCTGTTGTCATTAACAAAAGTATTGTAATTAATTATGAAGACTATAAAGGCGATATTAATTTATTTGAAACTATGCTTTCTGAAGGCATTGAAACAGCACCACCAATTTCAGACCTTGCAAGCCCGAATCTTTCAAACTACTCAGCTGGTTGGGACACAGATTCACAGACCCCTCTTGCCATATTCATCGCAGGCCTGCTTGCCGGATTCAACCCGTGCCTCATTGCAGTTATGGCCTTTCTGGCATCAGTTATAGTTTCATCAGGCGGCTCACGCAAAGATATGCTTATTCTTGTTACAGGTTTTTGCTCCGGCATATTTGTAACTTACATGATTGTGGGTTTTGGCATACTGAACACAATCAGTTACTTCCCGGGAATAAGGGAAACGATCACAACTATGATGGTCTTACTGGTAGCTATCCTTGGATTGTGGCATCTTTACGATGCATACTACATTAAAAAGCACTCAAGATCCTCATTTAAAACCCCTCACTCATTCATTGACCTCATGGGCAAAGCAGAAGGCAGGAACATTGTGCTAATATCATTTTTAGGAGGAAGTCTGTTCTCCCTCGTTAAAGCTCCCTGTGTAGGTGCAGTATACCTGATGATCCTTGAGATGCTCATATCAGGCGACAATATTCTGGAAGGCACACTGTATATGGCACTCTATAATCTAGGCGTCATTTTACCAATATTGATCCTTGGAGCGCTTCTTGCATTTGGCCTTGATCCAAAAAAGGTCAATGAGATAAGGGAAAAAAGGCGCGTAGAAATACGCATTATAACAGGCGTGATCCTTATACTACTGGCACTAATGTTGAATTATAATATAATCTAAGTGTGCATTTGATATTAAAGGAGGGAGAAGCAGGCTTATGGAATAGTTATCCTGTATGCCAGAAACGCTGCACAGAGACATACAATTACATTGAGGAACACATTCATTAAAAAGTACTCGTTTTCCCCCTCTTCAAGCAACTTGAAACTTTCGTATGCAAAGGTCGAGAAAGTAGTGAAAGAACCAAGCATTCCAACGCCAACAAAGAACCGGAGAGACCCTTCAACAGACGAAAAGGTCACTGCTGCCAGCACAAAACTGCCAATCGCATTCACAGCAAGAGTTCCAGACGGGATTTCATTTATTCGGGGAATTGCACCAGACACAAGATATCGGAGTATTGCACCGATGAAGCCACCTGTGCCTACAAGCAGGATTTCAGAGACCACTGCTTCCTTCTCTCCTTTTTACAATAGATACAACGATACCCCTTCCCGTGAATACTCCCCCAAGTGTCAGGAATAGATTTGCAAGGACATTGAATGCCGCTTCAAGAAACGACATCTGGAATGTCTGGACCGTAAATGTGGAAAAGGTTGTAAGCGAACCCAGAAAACCAATACCGAAGAACAAGCGGGTTCTTGGCGACACATAACTCAGATATTCGGAGTTATACATCAAAATACCAAGCAATATGCTCCCAAGAACATTAACTACGAGAGTACCTGATGCAGGCTCGAACTGACCTGCAATAATTAATCGTGAAATTGCCCCTAAAAATCCTCCTGCACCTATTGTCAGGAGCTCAAAGGCCTGAGTTATGGAAGAATTACTATTCAATGAGCACAACGTCCACTTGGCTTCCTTCTTCGCATCCCTCCACATTCTCAGGGATTATAACGAAACCGTCTGATTTTGCAATGGAACTCAATATACCTGCACCTGCTGTCATGAGCGGATGAGCGATATTGCCCTCGAGGATAACCCTTGCATAACTGACATATCCTTCTCTTGACATTATTTTACCGCTCAATGTGGCATTTACTTTAGTATCAGGGATATCAGGAATATTCCCTGCCTTTCTCAGTGCCGGTTTCCCAAATGCAAAAAGTGCTACAAGACCTGCTGCAGGGTATCCTGGCATGCAGAGTATTGGCACATTATCTGCAACTCCCAAAGCAGTAGGTTTTCCAGGACTAAGTCCAACACCATGAACAAGTTTGGTGCCCAGTTTTTCAACTACCGCAGGGACATAATCTTTCTCCCCTACTGAAGTTCCACCGGATATAACCATCATATCGGTGTCAAGATTGGCCTTGATGGCATCTTCTATGAGGTGTTTATCCTCAGGAATAATATTGCAATATCGCGCAACTCCACCCCATTTTTCAACATATTTCCCTATCATAAGGCTATTTATGTCCAGTGTTTTCCCGGGAGCTGGAACATCATCCCCTGGCAGCGGCAGGAGGTCGTTACCTGTGGGAATGATTGCAACAACGGGTTTCACATATACTTTCACATCAATAATTCCAAGGGATGCAAGCACAGCAATATCGCATGGCCTGAGAAGATGACTTTTATTGAATATGATCTCATTCTTCCTGACGTCTTCCCCTATCTCACCCACGTTCTTGCCGGGGTGTACCTGTGCCCGAATCTCAATCATATCCCCGATGGAAATTGTATCTTCCATCATGAGTACAGCATCCGAGTCGTCTGGAACATAATCTCCAGTATTTACAGGAACACATGTGCCTTCCATGATCACATCTGATACGCTCAACATCACTGGATTTGTAGGTGACGCCCCCATAAGATCCACTGATCGGACTGCAAAGCCATCCATGGCAGAACGGCGGTAGTGTGGTACGTTACGTGGTGCAAGTATACTTGTTGAAAGCACCCTGCCTATAGATGATGTTGCAGGGAGTTTCTCTATTTTTTCTGTCCCTGTTATCTGCCCAAGGAACATCTCTTTTGCTTTACCGACATCGGTACGTTCTCTGAATATCATTCTTGTCCCATCCGGTGTGATTCATCCGCCTGATACAGGAGGAAAGACTCCCAGTTCATCATCGTCATTAAGAATAGTAGCCAGTCCTTCCATGTGTTTGATGTTGTTTCCATTAAGAAACACATTGATGTAACCGCAAAGTTTCACGTCTTCACCTGTTTCAAATATGAGTTCATTCAAAGGAGGGTACTGTTCTGTAAGGGAAAACAGAACGTCCTTTACAGAATCTCCTGTAAGTGTTAATGAGGATGTTTGTGCAATCTCTCTTAAGTTTGCAAAAAGTTTCACCTTAACGTTTGCCATGGGGACATTATTCACTACGTATATGTTATAAAACTAATCCATGTAAAAATCTACAAAATATTGAAAATCAACGCTATAAACAATTAAAAAAATTCTGGTGGGATAGCGCGGATTTGAACCGCAGTCCAAGCGTCCCAAACGCTCGAGGATGGACCAAGCTACCCTACTATCCCAATCAGAAGGGGTAGCTCTGAAATAGCAGTTATCGCATAAAAAGGTTTCGTGAGAATGAGGATACCATGGGCAAAAATGTAGAAAAAATCAATGAAAAAAGCGTTTTGACAAGAAAATGGGTGTTGTAAGAAACCCCATTAGTCTCAAAAAGTATTTTATTACAATCGGTCTTCTGAAACGACAGGATTGAGCCTTATCATCCCCAGCGTTCGTATACTTCATTGTCAATGCCCATCAGGTCCAGGGCGCGTCCTGCCATTGAATTCACAAGATCATCAATTGTCTGCGGCCTTGAATAGAATCCAGGGGATGCAGGAAGAATAATCCCGCCAGCCCTTTCAAGACGGAGCATATTTTCAAGGTGTATCTGACTCAGAGGAGTTTCCCGCGGCATCAGGACGAGTTTTCTCCTCTCTTTTAGACAAACATCAGCAACCCTTCCAAGCAGGTTATCAGACATCCCCCCTGAGATCTCCCCAAGCGTCTTCATACTGCACGGTGCAACTACCATCCCATCGAACTTGTGAGAACCACTTGCAATAGGAGCTGTGAAATCACTTTCATCGTATAATGCATCTGCAAGTCCTTCGACGTAACTTAGCTCATAGTCTGTTTCTATCTCGATTATCTGCTTTGCAGCCCTTGTTATGACCAGGTGGGTCATAATGTCTGTCTTTGAAAGTATCTCCAGTAGACGAATCCCATAAGCAGAACCAGATGCCCCGCTGATACCTATTACTATTTCCATTAAAAACCCTCCCGAATAATGACCGACAGTTCATCGATCATTTCCTCTGAAACAGAGACAATTTCCACTATCTCTTTTTTCGTAATGTTGTCCAGATGAATACCAACTATAAAAACCGATGTAGACTTGCTGGCTTCACTGAATACCTTTGCTCCAAGTAACGCAATATCCGTTTCCCTGTGTCCTGGGTTTGTTATTACCGAAGATGATGCCCTGCCAGAAGATTCATCATAAAAACCCACAGCTACAGCCCCAACATGTTTTTCCCCACCTGTAAGACAGGCAATATGATCAGCTCCTGCCTTTTTCCATTCAAGTTCAAGGCTTATCCTACCTACTGCCTTCCTTATATGATGCATCTTACACCTCAATCTCATTCAGACGGAACTGTTTTGTTGTCCTCTTTACATCAAAGAAGACTTTCGCGGCTTTAGTTACAGCATCCCTGTATTCCTTTGGAGTGTAGACCCCCATTTTCCAGTTATCGCGATGGGCCTGTTCGAGTGTTGCAACAACGTTTGAAGCTTCATCCAGGCGTAACATCCTGTTATTCACCTTCACCAGCGCTTTCATTTCAGCTATTTCAGGACTCTTTGGAATATCTATAAGAATATTTTTCGGCTCAATACCAACATCTTCTGCGATCTCCACCTCTATTCTTTCGATGTGCTTTCGATGTTTGAGCACCCCTTCACCAACCTCATCAAATCCTACATATAGAGCCCTCTTGTAGAGCTTCCTGTCATCTAATTTAGCTGCCAGCTCCCCGGCATAGCCATCGTCATTGCGTATCATTTCGAAAAGTCTGGAATCATCCATTTTTCGCAGATCAAAAGCATTTAATGACTTCTTTTGGATCAGATCATCCACTGCTCTTGTGAACATGGTTTCCCCTATTCGGGAAACATGATGATAATAAACAGAAGGATGCATAAGAAATCTGGAAACGAGAAGTGACTCAGCTGCCTTGACACCACCTGCTGTGACAACAAGTTTGTTCTCATAGAACTTCATCTCATTGATGAGTCTGACGTGGTCCACAAGACCGAAAGCCACCCCCGTGTAATGGGAATCTCTAACAAGATAGTCCATTCTATCCACATCTATCTCACTGTTGAGTATCTTTCCAAGGTCTGTCTTTCCCTGAATGTGGTCCTCGATTGTTGCGGGGTTCAAACCATGTTCATTAAGTATATCGCCAATTTCACCCTTTTTCAGCATTACCCTGACATCCTCATGCCGTTGTCTTGTATAGTGTTTGGTAAGACCTTCAGTAACATGCGAAAATGGACCATGTCCGACATCATGAAGAAGAGCTGCAACCTTTAATTCCTCTTTTTCATCGTCTGCCACGGAATCGATTTTCCCTGTGAGCATGGTTGCGAGATGCATCACGCCAAGGGAATGCTCAAAACGAGTATGATTCGCTCCAGGATACACAAGGTTTGATAGCCCAAGCTGGCTTATCCTTCTAAGGCGTTGGACCTGAGGGGAATCTATAAGTGATAACGTGAGCGTGTCAAGCTCAATATAACCATGAATCGGGTCACGGATGACTTTCATACATTTCAAATATGCGTCATCTTATAATGATATTCCGATAAACAGGAAGAGAATAAACATGATAATTTTCTCAGGCGGCACCGGTACTCCCAAACTATTGAACGGCCTTCGCGAAGTAATCCCTGAAGAAGAGATCACAATTGTGGTAAATACTGCAGAAGATGTATGGATATCAGGAAACCTGGTCACCCCGGACATTGACACTGTACTCTACCTATTATCGGGTAGATTGGACACCATTCGCTGGTGGGGCGTTAAAGGTGACACTTACATAACTAATGAAACTATGAAAGCACTGGGACACAACGAGCTTATGATGTTGGGCGATCTTGACCGCGCGACCAACATAATTCGCTCAGACCTTATCCGCAGAGGAATGACACTTACAGAAGCCATAACTCAGCTTTGCCAATCCTTTGGAGTGAAGGCAAAGGTGCTACCCATGTCCAATGACCCAGTATCCTCCATGATAAGTACACCTGAAGGGAAGATGCATTTCCAGGAGTTCTGGATTGGAAAGCACGGCAAGCCTGATGTTCTTGAAGTATGTCAGGAAGGCATCGAAAAGGCTTCCATATCCCCTGCTGTTTTGGAAGCACTTGAAAATGAAGATGAGGTCCTCATTGGCCCTAGCAATCCAATAACAAGCATTGGACCAATCATTGAACTACCAGGGATGCGAAATATACTCGAAAATAAAAAGGTCATTGCCGTAAGTCCCATCATTGGGACAGAACCTGTGAGCGGTCCGGCTGGTAAATTAATGGCTGCAAGGAGAATTGAAGTGTCATCCTATGGCGTTGCTTCATATTATTCTGATTTCCTTGATCACATGATACTCGATGAGCGTGACACAATTGATGACAAAAAGTTTAGTGATCTATGTGAAGTATCCAGAACTGATACTTTGATGAAGTCCGTGGATGTAAGTAATGATCTGTCCAGACATATACTTGAACAGTTCAGAATAATGTAGAACTTTGCAATAGTTCTGCTGTTTTTTCTTTTTATTGCCCTTGACACCAGTAAATATTTTAATGCATATATTTTTATTATTTTAATACATATATTGGATATCTTCAATTAGAGAGAATACCATACAAAACAGACTCTCAAGGTGAAATTGTGGGTGATGAATGGAAAATCGATATTAAAATCCCTGACATAGGGATGATGGTCACGCTTATGACAACTGCGATCTGCTCGGTAATAATGGGCGCCGCAGAAATTGCATACACCATGTTATGGATCACGGCTTCGTATGTGAGACATGGGAAAGACTTTTTTCTTGATCTTTTGAATGCAAAGGCTCTTACATGGACAGCAGAGTATATCCTCGTAGCAGGTTCATTGTTGCTATTGTCATCGATCCTTTTCCTGCTAAGTTCTTCATTCTCATTGTACGAACTTAATGGACTTGCAAAGAACGCGGAAAAGAAAGTGCATATCAGAATAGTGTTTAGTTTTTTTGTAGGAGGCCTTATACTCCTGTTCCTGGCTCTGATTTCTGCGATTATTCTAAGATATCTGTAAATTCAAGCGATAAATAACAAGTGACAATATGTAAGATTTCATGCTGGAAAAGGCGATAATATGAGTTCAAGTATTACAGGAACAATAAAAGAAGTTCCAAAAACCGTGGAAGAGCCTTCACAATATCTGGAAGATATTGCCCGCAAGGCCACAAAGACAGAAAGGGTGCTTTATCCAATATCAGCCATAGTCGGGCAGGAAAAAATGCTCAGGGCACTTATATTGAACACAATAAATCCTTCGATTGGAGGAGTACTTATACGCGGACAGAAGGGTACAGCTAAATCTACTGCTGTAAGAGGTCTGGCAGAGGTACTTCCAGAGATAGAAGTCGTAGAGGGATGTAAATTCAACTGTGACCCGAAAGACCCCGAGAATTTCTGCTGGGAGTGTGCCGAGAAGAAAAGGAAAGCCACACTCCATGCCAATAAACGCCAGATGAAAGTAGTGGACCTCCCGGTAGGTGCCACCGAAGATAGAGTTGTTGGCAGTCTGGACATCGAAAAAGCTGTTCGTCAGGGTGTACAGGCATTTGATCCAGGCATTCTCGCCCAGGCAAACCGTGGTATCCTCTATGTTGATGAGATAAACCTGCTGGATGATTTTGTCGTTGATGCACTACTCGATGCTGCAGCAATGAATGTGAATACCGTTGAACGTGAAGGAGTAAGTGTCAGCCATCCTGCAAATTTCATTATAGTAGGTAGTATGAACCCGGAAGAAGGAGAACTTCGCCCGCAACTGCTTGACAGGATAGCATTGCAGGTAGAGGTCACCGGTATCTATGATGTCGAGCAACGTATCGAGATCGTAGAAAGGCGAAATAGGTTCAATGACGATCAAAAACAGTTCATTCGCGAATTTGAAGCTGAACAGGAGAAACTGCGCTCAAAGATCGTAAAGGCCATGCAGATGCTTCCAAGGGTGACTGCTACAAGAGAGAATTTACGTACAATTGCAGAGATATGCATTGCTTTCAATGTGGATGGACACCGTGCAGACATTATGATAGAGCGTGCCGCTCGCACAAATGCAGCCTATGAGAGTAGAGAACGTATAACCAATGATGATATTATCGAAGCCTCAGAAATGGTCCTGCCGCACAGGATGCGCAAGAAGCCATTTGAGGAAGAGGAATTCAGCGTTGATCAACTAAGGGCAGTTGTAGACGGGAAGGTATAAGCGGGGTGCGGGGATGAGCGAGAGTGAACTTGTTCAGCGCCTGCGCAGGAATCTTCCTCGCAATTACGGCATAAAAGTGATGCACATAGGTGCACCTGTACTCGGCCTTCGCATCCCCAGAAACTCCGTTTCTGAATTATCAAAGGAAGACACTGAGACCTTGTATGATAAACTGTATTCAAATATGGAGCAAATAAGGCCTGCTGAAATCGAGGATGTCTATATTGTGGCAGATTCAGATCACATGACAATGACTCCAGAGGCATTCTTTAAACCCCTCATAGGTACATCAGATACTGCAGTGGCGGCAGCATTCAAAAATCAACAGGATAATGCACTGCAAAATTATGCAGTCGTACTGCCTGCTGAGATGACTGACCCGGATAGTTCATTAGTTGCTGATGTGTTACCTGAAGACACTTTTGTTCAGTCTGGGAAAAAGGAATCTTACGAAGATGAACACAATAAGTCAATTTTTGCTGATCTGCTAAAACATGAAACAAATGAAACTGACGAATCAACGAAAGAATATGTTTTAGAGGGACCTCGGCAGGCAGCATTTGAAGAAACTATCTTTGAGTCATCGTCCCCTGTTTGCTTGTATGAACCAGAAATATGTGTAGAGCTGATTCCAAAAGAATACGTTCCGATTATCAGTCACGATGACCTGGAAATAGAATTTGAAAATGGATCAACGTCAACTTGTGAAAAATCAAGCTCAGAGAAATTGCTTGAAGACCTCAAAGACGACAAGACAGTTGGTAAGATCCTAAATGATTTTGCCCGTGGTTCTCAGAAGAAAAGACTTGCTACAGGAAGATTAAAATCGGGAAGGCGGGCAGAGGTGCTGACCAAAAGCAAACGTGGGCGCTATGTGAGATACAGGATGCCTGGTGAGAAGATCACTGACATTGCCATTGCTCCAACGGTACGCGCAGCAGCACAGCATGCAAAGGACGGGAAGATAGAGATCAAAAAAAGCGATATTCGGGAAAAGGTTAGAAGGAGGCGTATTTCCAGTCTAATAAATATCGTTTTTGACACATCCGGTTCAATGGATGAACATGAAAAGATCCAAATAACTACAAGTGTGGTTCTCGCTCTGCTGAAAGATGCATACCAACGCAGAGACAGGGTTTCACTTGTCACATATAGTGGACGTTCCGGTGAACTGGTGCTTCCTTTCACCTCATCGGTGGAAGCTGCAAAGCGTTATCTTGAGAAAGTACCTTTCGGAGGCACTACCCCAATGGCTTCAGGACTGTTGAGGGGACTGGACACCCTTATCAGGGAAGTAAAAAAAGAACCATCTGCGGTGCCTATCATGATATTGGTCACTGACGGAACAGCAAACTCTCCCCTTCACCTTGGAGGAAATATAAGAAGAGAGATCATGCAGATCTGCAAACAAATATCCGACCATCACGTCAACATTCTCGTGGTGGACATAAGCAATACCGGTTCCGAGCTTTCCAGAGAAGTTGCCATGCAAAGCAACGGAAGCTATTATCATCCAAAGTCACTGAGCAAAGAAGCCCTGTATTCTGCCATAAGGCAGGAGAGAGATGAAAAAACAGCTTTTGTGGCAGTATGACCATGGAGTTTTACTTTAACGGTCTATTTTTATATATTGGCAGGTAGTAAGCGGTAACTATGCTAAAGATACTTCGTGAATCCCTGTTAAATGCACCTATTGTGCAGAGGGGAGAGTACTATTATTTTATCCATCCCATCTCAGATGGAGTTCCGCAACTTAAACCTGAGCTTCTTGAGGAGATCACAGAACACATATTAGGAATGGTCAGCAAGGATTTTGATAAGATACTTGCTATAGAAGCCATGGGTATCCCCCTTGCCACAGCAATATCCATGAAAACAGGTGTTCCATTCACAATAATAAGGAAAAGACCCTATGAGCTTGAAGGCGAGATCAAACTTTCACAGGAAACCGGTTACTCAAAAGGCGAGCTTTATGTCAATGATGTCAAAAAAGGAGACAGGGTGCTTATCGTTGATGACGTCATAAGCACAGGTGGAACTCTTGAATCATTAATGAAAGCTCTTGAAGGCATTGGCGCCGTTGTCACAGACACAATCGTTATTATTGAACGCGGTGATGGCCTTTCAAGATTAAAGGACATGGGAATCGAAGTTAAGACCCTGGTACGCATCGATGTAACTGAAAAAGGTGTTTCCATAGAGGATGCTCATGAGTGAAGGAGAAGCTTTTGATTTTCAGCTTGACCGTATCATCTCTGTCATTAAGGATACAGATGCGAAGGTCATAGGATTACAGTTCCCGGAAGGTTTCAAAAGGCGCTCCCCTGGAATTGCCTCAAGGATAGAGGATGAGACTGACGTCACTGTATTTATATCCGGGAATCCGTGTTTCGGAGCATGTGACCTTGATGTGGCTTTACTGGAAAAAGTAGAGATCCTTTTCCACTTTGGCCATGCGCACCTTGATGATAACAAACTTTCACAGAAGGTTTATTTCATTGAGACAAGATCAGCTGTGGATGTTAAGGATGTCGTAAAGCTGGCTGTTGCTGAGCTTCAGGGCCAGAAGATAGGTCTGATAAGCACGGTTCAACACGTGCATAAGCTGGAAGATGCAGCTTCAATCCTTAAAGAGCATGGCAAAGAATGTGTTATATGTGCTGGCGATAGTAAGATAGCATACCCTGGACAGGTACTGGGATGTAATTTCTCTACTGCAAGGAAAGAAGAGTGTGATGAGTATCTATACATTGGAAGTGGACAGTTCCACCCACTTGGCGTTTCGCTGGCAACAAAGAAACATGTCCTTATCGCAGATCCATTTGTGAATGAACTTCGTGAGGCTGACAGTTCCAGAATACTCCGGCAAAGAAGTGCGGTGATAGCAAAATCACTGGATGCTGAGGTTTTTGGTATAGTGGTATCTACAAAACCAGGACAGGATCGAATGAAGCTTGCTGAAGAACTGAAGAACATGGCAAAGAAACATGGTAAGGAAGCCCATATTCTTACAATGGATCTTGTCACCCCGGACCAGTTATTGCAGTTCAAGGTGGACTCTTTTGTGAATACGGCATGTCCCCGGCTTGCTGTTGATGAAGTAGGAAGGTTCAATGCACCAATGTTGACCCCAATGGAGTTTGAGATCGTGCTTGGTGAGAGGGATTGGGAAGACCTTGTATTCGATGAGATCACAGGTGAATGAAATTGAAGCAACGAAAGCTTGAGATCTTACTTGAGCAGGTAGATGGTTTTGATAAGCCCAGTGCTTCCCTTGAACAATATGCCACCCCTGCACTGCTTGCAGCTGAGATGTTGCATTTTGCTTACATGCAAGGTGATCTTGAGGGTGATGTGTTCGACCTCGGGTGTGGCACAGGAATGCTTGCGATTGGAGCAAAATTACTTGGAGCTGAAAAGGTAGTCGGTTTTGATATTGACCATAAGGCTTTAGAGATTGCACGGAAAAATGCTGAAAAACTAGGAGTAGATGTAGAGTTTGTCCACAACGATATTTTCGAAGTAGATGGGCATGCTGACACGGTTATTATGAACCCTCCGTTTGGTGCGCAGACCAAAGGGAGTGACCGACCGTTTCTTTTAAGTGCGTTGAAAGCCAGTGATGTGATATATTCCATTCATAATTGCGGGAGCCATGATTTTATTCATAAGTTCATTGGCGATGCCAGGATAACAGATTGGTACACAACGGCATTTCCAATAAAACGAACATTTAAATTTCATAAAAAAGAAGTAGAAATGGTAAAGGTAGAAATCTATCGCATTGTGCGATAATAATTTATGATTTAATGCAGTTCTTACTTGAAAAATATCATGGACCTTATGCACTTTTATATTAATTTCAGATTATATGAGGGATTCTTATTAGAATAAGAAATAGACGAAAGACTTCACGCAGGAAGATCAAATCATCTAATTCCGGAGAACAGCAGGTTGGCGAAGAAGAGGTTCCAGTTAAAGGACCGAAAGCTACTGGTGTACCCAAAAAGGGTTCCGCTAATGATGAAAAGGTACAAAGAAGAAACAGTGAAGCAGGAAAGAAGAATATGAAACCCATGAAAGGGTCTACGGAAGAAGATGACATGGATACCGAAGACGACGTTAATATCGAAGAAAGTGTTTTTGTAATGCCTGGTGACTTCGTAGGAACTACGGAAGAGTTCAAGGCAGGTAATGGAACCTATGTCAACGTGGCAGACATCCATTCACTTGGTACCGGATATGTAAGGATAGACAGAAAATCAAGGATCATCTCCATTGTCCCACAGACAAGTACTCCACCTGAATTAATTGAAGGTGACATCATTGTTGGGAACGTGGTCAATATGCGTGAGTCCGTTGCATTGGTGGAAATAGGAGCTATCAAAGGCAAGGGTGACCGTGAGTTCCAGACCAACGGCGCAGCAGCTATCCACGTATCTAACGTCAAGGATTCATATGTCAAGAACCTCGGCCAGGAATTTGCCCTTTCAGATGTAGTAAAAGCAAAGGTAATTAATACCCAGAATATGCGTCTGAGTACTGATGGTAAATCTCTTGGAGTTATGAAAGCTTATTGCTCAAAATGCAGGTCAGATCTTGTAAAAGACAACAACAGACTAAAATGTCCCACATGTGGTCGCATAGAGAAAAGAAAGATCTCTTCTGACTACGGAACAGGAATTGTCTGAACATTATATTGATAATTATAATTAGGTGAAATAAAGATGGAATTGAAGATCATTGATAAAACTGACGATGAGATGCACCTTGAGATCATAGGTGAAAATCATACTCTTCTCAATATGCTTAAGTCAACTCTTCTCGATGACAAAAGGGTTCAGATAGCAACATATGATATGAAACACGTATCAATAAGTGACCCTATCCTTTTTGTGAGAACAGATGGAGCAGATCCTATAGATGTTGTAAAGGATGCTGCAAACAGTCTGGTTACCCAGTGTGACGAGTTTATGTCAGTTTTTAAGACCGCTATAGATATCTAAGTAATTTGAAGTAGCACCCTAGGTGCTCCCTATTTTCTTTTTTAATTATGAGTCAGCCGTGGCTCTTATCCATCTAGAATAGAGAAATAATTTACAATGAACATTTTTAACTAGTATTGGAAAGTTCAGTATTCACTATAATTCAGACCAGAGGAAACATTATGGAACTTGACGACTCTACCCTTAGCAAATTCGGATTTATCGAACGTGGACCAAAGGATGCGATAAACATTGACCCGCTCCAAACAGGTGGCAGACTTACAGAAGAAGCCCGCAGGTCATTGCTTGAATGGGGAGACGGGTATTCTATTTGTGATTTTTGCGGTGGCGTACTTGATCTTATAAAAAAACCTCCAATACATGAATTTATCCATAATGCTTTGCCTGCATTCCTTGATACCGATGTGGCAAGAATAACACATGGAGCAAGAGAATCAAAGTTTGCAGTGATGCATTCCATGGCTCAGGAAGGGGAGTATGTCGTGCTGGACGGACTTGCACATTATTCTTCATTTGTTGCTGCACAGCGTGCAAGGCTAAATGTGAAAACAGTCCCCCACAGTGGTAGCCCGGACTACAAAACAGATGTTGAAGGATATGCTACAGCCATTGAGGAAGTCATAAGCGAGACCGGAAAAGCTCCGGCACTAGCACAGGTTACATACCCGGATGGCAGTTATGGTAACCTTGCAGATGTCAAAAGAATATCCGACATATGCCACAGTTATGATGTACCCCTCATGCTCAATGGTGCTTATTCTGTAGGCAGGATGCCAATTCATGCAAAGAAAATGGGCGTGGATTTTGTTGTCGGAAGTGGTCACAAGTCCATGGCATCATCAGGACCAATTGGTGTACTGGGAGTCACGGAGGAATACGCAGATATTGTTTTCAGGAAGTCACCTACCCATAAAGTAAAAGAAATAGAGCTTCTGGGATGTACTGCAAGAGGAGCCACAGTGATGACTATGATGGCATCATTCCCGCATGTTGTACGCCGTACAAGAAACTGGGACAACGAGGTTGCAGATGCACGCTGGTTCTCTTCAAAGCTGGAAGACATGGGCCTTATACAAATGGGTGATAAACCACACAACCATGACCTGATGTTCTTTGAAGCTCCTGCATTCTATGAAATTTCACAGACAGCTAAAAAAGGCAGATATTTCCTATACAGGGAACTTAAACAGCGTAACATCCATGGTATTAAGTCAGGACTTACAAAATACTTCAAGTTGAGCACTTTCCAGGTTGGAAGAGAAAATCTGTCATATGTCGCAGATTCTTTCCAGGAAATCATTGACAAGTACCAAAAAGCAGAATGAAGTATCTTTTTAAGTACTTTCTTTTTTATTTTTATTTTACACCTGCCATGGCAGTTCATGACATTGCTTTTTAGCAAGTTTCAATATAAAGTTGATGTTGGCACTAAGCTCTATTTTTCAATTGCATCTGTGAAATTGTCTGTGTAATCCATTCCATTATTTTTTAATAATAAACCAAAAGCACAATTCAAATAACAATCTTTATATATTTATTAGTTCATTTTTATTTATTGCCATATATTATCATTAAAATAATGTTGCAGATGGCAGTAGCACATCCATTGGATGTCAAGGAGGGTTTTTATGGAAGACGAAGTAATCGGCATTGTTCCGAACATGAGGAGAAGTAAAATGTTAGGTTTGTCCTACGATGCATTTACACTTGTAGCAACGCCTGATACAACTATATTTGCCAAGGTAACAAATGACGTTATGAAGCAGGTTGTCAAGGAGTCTCGTGATCAAGCCAAAGCAGAAGGAAAAGGTTTCTTTGGACAATGGGGTGCACAGATAAAGGGTTCCTTCAGGTATGCGGAAAGGTATGCAGGAATGAGTGCGCAGGCTGCACTGGCAGAGAATGAGGCAAACTTCACAATTCCTAATGCAGGTATAAGTTCTATAAAGGTAAAGAAAAAGAGTAGCCAAGATGACGATCAGATTCAGATTACATGGCAGGTCGTCATACAGTCTAATTCAGGTAAGCTGAAATTTAAGACTGATTTTGATCCAAAGGACCATTTACAGAAAATATATGGCAGCAGGGTAAAATGATCATTTAGTGGAGTAATGTTTTGCTCCATTATTTTCATTTTGTTTCCTTATACATTTGTCTCATTTTTCATGATTATGCTAAAAACGAATCGAATATATACTGCTATTTCCTTTTCTTATTGTGAACAATGATCTCCTTTCCAACCTGAACCAGAGAATTACCAATTTTCGCTCGCTGCAGGTTATGGAAGGCTATTGCCTTGTGCTCGGTGGTGGAAATATTGGAAGTGATTTTGCCAGGTATTCAAAAGAGCAATCCTTTCCGTTTGTTGTGATTATTGATATTGATGAGAATGCAGATGCTTCAAACAGTTCAATAGTAGTTGACAGGGAGGAACTTTTCAGGCTCATCAGGACTTATAGGGAATCAAAAGAAAACGAAAACAATGTCTATTTCCACTGCATGGATGTTCATGATGTTCCCCTAATTCTGGAAGCCGGTATTCCGCAATACATTATCCCTGCTGTACCTACTCATGCTGTTGCTAATATGGCAACCGATATGCTAGGTTCTGTTTATTCCAGACCGTTGATCTCATATCTTGCTTTTGAAGATAAAAATGAAAAACAGACTGCATGTTTCTATGATGTTATGTCCAAACTACCAGAAGAAACAGTAGTATTTAATTCACCTGCTGATGGTGTCATTATGTTCTCATATGCTAAAATGGGTGAGATATGTCCTGATAATTGCATGGGACCTGAAAAATACTGCTACAACTTCAAAAGAGAGAAGCCTGAGACTATAACTGCTTATGTTAAGAAGTTACTATCCTCCCATAGGGGTTGGGTATTTGAGAGTTGCCAGATGAAGCCAGGAATTGGCGGAATAAAGGGTATTGACTTTAAAGAACATATGCTGTCTATAATGGAACACGTGAAAGTCGTGAATGGAAAAACAGACATGTGCTCTGTTGAGGATAGGATCTTCTTTATTGCGACAACATGCAATTGTCATGGGATAATGAATTTTCTTCAAGTAGTCTGAAATGCCTTTTTTGTGTTCTTTAATAGTTCAAGTTGCGTTATTTGAACAATTTCAACAAGTTAATTGACAGCAGCGGGTTTATATCACATAGTGTTGTACTATAGTTAGTTCGATTGGTCAACGATTTAATAAAGGGTTACTATATTTTTATGTGCTTCTTTTAACAATTGCTAGGACAATTAGAGTTAGTCGTATAGGATGGAAGTATCTGGCTAAGGCCGGATAAAACTAATCATGCGTAACGTCTCAATCTCGGCTTTGCTGAGCGAACTAATAGAAAACTAAGGAGATATAAAATATGGGATACAATGACAGAGGCGGAAACAGCAGAGGCGGCGGCGGCGGCTTCAGATCAAGCGGTCCAAGAGAGATGCACAAAGCAACATGCTCAGACTGCAAACAGGAAACCGAAGTACCTTTCAAGCCATCTGGCGACAGACCTGTATACTGCAGGGAATGCTTCCAGAAGCACAGACCAGCAAGATACTAGTTATACTTTAGTATAACTACAATTTTCAATAAAAAGGTAGATGCAAAACGGTCAGTTTTTGATCAGTATCTGCCTGGAAAACTTTTTTTGTACATTTGTATTTTTTCCAGTATAATGTGATTTCCATTGGAGAAATCAGAGAGGAATGTAGATATGAATCTTGAAAGTGTGGTATGTCCAGGCTGCGGGTCACAGATCCTTGCGACAATTCCCCTAGGACAGTCCATTGTTTGTGTTTCAATAAGTTCCGGCAATCCGGCTGATTTTGGAGCAAACTTTAAATCCGCATCAAGGTGTACCAGTTGCAATAAGAGTTTTGCATGTTATACTAAAAATGTGTGATAAGACAATAATATAAAATCGATTAGACACCAGAGTAGATTTCTTTTACTCTTCCAACCCGGCCATCTTCCAATTGTACTTTTATCCCGTGTGGATGCGATGAGGAATTGGTCAGGATTTTCTTGACAACACCCTTGGTTATTTTTCCACTCTTCTGATCTTGCTTGAGAACAATTCCTACGCTTAGTCCGATTTTGATATTCTTTCTGGAGCTTCCCGGATTCATGGTGCTAGGTGAATTTGAGCTTATATAAGGATGTTTGTCAGCAGAAAATCAATAGCTAAGCATTAACCAAATTATCAGTTACAAACATCCATTTTGCCAAAAAGGTTTTGAGTCACTGGTTTTATAATATACATATCTTGGATGTGAAAATGTGAAGGATGAAAAAAAAGAGTACCTTGTACGCAAAGAGCTGTATGCTGAAACAGTGAAACGAAATAAAAAAGTAGGCATGGCAAATATGGTGGTATTCAGTATAGGCTTACTCTTAAAATATTTAGGCAGGCCTGAATTGGGAGGTCACTTTATCTGGCTAGGTATTATCATTCTGGTATACGTTTTTGGTTCCAATCTGATGGCAAAATATGAAATGAAAAAGTATCAGTTAAAGTAGGCGATAATTAGTATCTTTTTATCTTTTTTATTAGTGCCAGGTTCGGGTTTACAGACACGGCATTTTACTTCATTGAATGATCACTAGGTTTTATCACAAATATACCCTTATTAAAAATCACTACGTACTGGAATTAATGTTTGGCAATATAATCACAATCAAAGAGGGGATAAATGCCACACTGGACATAATAAGTACATTTCTAAAAAAGTAATAAAAAGCCTCGAGCGTGATTTGAACACGCGACCTAGTGATTACAAATCACTCGCTCTGCCGGGCTGAGCCATCGAGGCGCTGAGATGCTCACTCCACATCTATTTATGGAAAGCATTCCCTTACATATCATAATAGCAGATAAATTTTATGGTAGCACCCTGTAAGGAGATGTCCTATGTGGCGTGAAATATCAAGGATTGGAAAAAAACTTGTGGAAAACGGGCTGGTGGAATCCCACTTTGGTAACATCAGCGTGAGAGTTGGCAACCGTATGCTGATCACACGAAGCGGTTGCGCTCTGGATGAGATCACACAGGGTGGCGTTGTAGAGGTGAGCCTTGATGAATCATGTGCCCTTGATATGATCGCATCCTCAGAAACCATTGTCCACCGGGCAATATACAGGAACACTCCGGCACTTGCCATAGTTCATGCACACTGTCCTTTTGCAGTAACTCTCTCTCTACTTGCAGAAGATGATATTATCACCCCTGCGGACAGTGAGGGTCAGTATTTCCTTGGTGAAGTGCCCATTGTCAAAGGCGGGATTGGTTCCAATGAACTTGCGCAGAATCTCGCTACGTCCCTTGCATCACACAAAACATCCATAATTTACAGCCATGGTACCTTCACTATTGGGAAGATTCTTGATGAGGCATACATATTAACAACTCAGGTAGAGCATTCATGTAAGATCAAATACTGGTATGACCTCGCAAAGAAAAACTAATTTAGTCAAATCCCCGGAAAACGTTAAATCATAAAAATGCTCATTGGACACAATACTCATGACATTCAATGCCCTAAGACCCGTAGCATCAAAAATACTTGAGCCGCTGGCAAAGATAACGGCAGATGCAGGCATTTCTCCAAATGCAATATCAATGTTCTCGCTTTTGTTTGCCGCATTAGCAGGTTTTTTTTACTACTACTCATCGTTTGACCCTCTTCTTGTATTAGTCGCGGGGTCACTGGTTGCACTTAACTCCCTACTTGATGCAATGGATGGTCTTATGGCACGCTATCTCAACGTAGCCAGTGCCAAAGGTGACTTCCTCGACCACGTCATTGATCGTTATTCTGATGTATTCATAATTTGTGGTATCTTCTTTGGTGGCTATGTGGACTGGCAGATAGGCGTCGTAGCCATAGTGGGTATATTGCTTACAAGTTATCTTGGTACGCAGGCGCAGGCACTTCATCTTGGAAGGTACTACGGTGGTATAATCGGAAGAGCTGACAGGCTGGTGCTCATAATACTCGCTTCAGTTATCTATTTTGCATATCCATTCACAATATACGGTTTCTCATCACTTGGTTGGATGATCATCATCATCGGTGTTGGAAGCCATATAACAGCGTTCCAGCGTATAGCTCATATCTGGAAGCAGCTCGAATAATGCAGGCAAACACCCACTTGCCGGGGGACTGATTTAATTATACAAGAATCAATTAAGGTTCATGTCACTTCATATGAACAAGGATTTCGAGTATCTGGAACACACGGCAGATGCCAAATTCCGTGCTTACGGCAAAACCCTTGAGGAAGCTTTCCAGAATGCTGCCCTTGCCATGCTTAATGTCATGGTTGATACCAGTTCAGTGCAAAATAATTTGTCGGTTGATATTGAACTGACTTCTCCTGACCTCGACAGTCTGCTTTTTGACTGGCTTTCTGAGATACTCTTTGTTTTTGAAGTTGATGAAATGGTATTTGGTCGCGTCATGGTCAACGAGGTGGATGTCAGCGATGGAGAATGTTCCATGTCTGCAACTCTAAATGGGGAAGCAATGGACCTTTCTGTTCATGTATTTGACACCGAAGTAAAAGCAGCCACATACAACGAGATGAAAATTGAAAAAACAGACGAAGGCTGGATGATACAGGCAACAGTAGACACCTGAATCTATCTGTATTTGTTAATACCGCCTGTTATTATTATCAATGTATTCATAAGATTAGAGCATATAGCCCCTATAGATAGTTTATAGGAAGAATTTGGCAAGAGGAATAATGATGTCAGAGGAAAATAAAAGTTCAGTTTATGATATTCTTACAAAGGTCAATGACAACACGTGGGAGGTACCAGATAATTTCAAACCCGGCATGAATGTTCCTGGCAGGATATTTGTGTCAAAAACGCTACTTGATCTTCTGGAAAAGGAGACTCTTGATCAGGTTGCAAATGTAGCATCTCTTCCAGGAATCCAGAAATATTCAATGGCAATGCCTGATGCTCATCTTGGTTATGGTTTTTCCATTGGAGGTGTTGCTGCCTTCGATAAGGACGAAGGTGTGATAAGTCCTGGTGGCGTTGGTTTTGACATCAACTGTGGGGTGCGTCTGATACGCTCAAATCTTTCAGAGACCGATATCCGACCTAAACTTCCGGAGTTGCTGGATTCTCTGTTTGAGGCCATACCTTCCGGTGTTGGTTCAAAGAGCCGTAGAAAGGTCAATGACAGCGAACTCGATGACATTTTTGTACATGGAGTCCGTTGGGCTGTAGAGAACGGGTATGGTGTAGAAGGAGATATCACTCATTGCGAGAGCAACGGCATGATGCCAGGGGCAGACCCTTCAAAAGTTAGTATAAAGGCCCGTAAAAGAGGCAGGCCACAGATCGGTACCCTTGGAAGTGGCAACCATTTCCTTGAGGTCCAGTATGTGGATAAGATATATGATGAAGAAGCAGCGGAAGCATTTGGCCTAAAAGAGGGGCAGATCACCTTTATGATACACTGTGGTTCCCGTGGCGCAGGCCATCAGATATGCACAGACCACCTGCAGGTACTTACCCAGGCTTCAAAAAAGTATAAGATAGCACTTCCGGATAAACAGCTCGCATGCGCTCCTGCGGGGTCGGAGGAAGCACAGGATTATTTCAAAGCAATGACATGTGCAGCAAACTATGCATGGGTCAACCGTCAGGTGATAATGCACTGGGCACGTGAGGTGTTTGATAGTTTCTTCAAAGCTGAACATGGTGACCTTGGACTTGATCTTGTCTATGATGTTGCTCATAATGTTGCAAAGCTCGAGAAACACAGTATTGATGGCGAGGAAAAAGAGGTATATGTTCACAGGAAAGGTGCCACACGTGCATTTCCGGCAGGTCATCCGGAAGTCCCCGAAGATTATCGTGACATAGGTCAACCTGTCATAATTCCCGGGAGTATGGGCACTGCATCCTATGTTCTAAAAGGTGGCCCCGCTGCAATGGAACTCACATTTGGCAGTGCCTGTCATGGTGCCGGAAGGGTCATGAGTCGTAAGAGTGCAAAACAGGAGCTGCGAGGTGAAGAGATTCAGAAAGAGTTGAAGTCACAGGGAATAATTGTCAAGGCAAATCAGCCTTCACTCATAGCCGAAGAAGCACCAGCAGTGTATAAATCCAGTAGTGATGTTGTTGATGTTGTGCACAAACTTGGGATTGCCACAAAGGTTGCACGTGTTCTTCCCATGGGAGTCGTTAAAGGTTAACATCTGTTAGTCCCCTTTTATTTTTTTGTTCCATGGTTCCGATGTAAAAAAGATATAACTAACGGGAAATAATTATCTTGAAAAATAATTTGGCTCTATTATTGAGCAACGAGGAAACGGGGCCATGTTTGAGGGGATGAATGGTTTTGCTTGGTTATAGTTACTATACCTTTGAATACAGTTACAAGCAGTTGTTCCCGTTTCCTCAACTTATAATTAGCTATTATTATATATAAATCTGTTCGATATTCTTTATATACCATTTATAGTGAACTCTATTAAATAAAGGATACATTACTTTCAATTAACCGCTATCATTTTAAAACTTATACTTTATCATAGCATCTATGAGCAATGCTGACAAAAATCTTAAAAAAGTAAGAATAATGGCTGATATTCAATTTGGAAAAGGGTGTGGAGAAGTCATTTTCCCTGATGATGTCACATTCCAACTTTCCAGAACCAAGCGTGTCAGGCAGGTCCATTATAATGGCAAGCATGTGGCAACCGTCCGTGCAAAGGATGGTATGCTTACACTCAGCATTGATGGTGCGGCTGCATTGCATGGTATGCTCAAAAAACCTGCCTCAAGAGTAGTTATCTGTGAAGATGCAGCACCTTTTGTATCAAAAGGCAAAACTGCTTTTGCAAAGCATGTATTAGATGTTGATCCTGAACTCAGGGCAGGCGATGAAGTGATAATTGTTGACGAATCAGACTCTATTATGGCAACTGGTCAATTATTATTGTCCCCTCATGAGGCAATTTGCATGGAAAGAGGTCCTGCGGTTGATGTAAGGCGCGGGATAGCACAATCTTAGAATAACTATTTATAAATCTATATCTATTAAATACGTGGAAATAAAGTCATAGTAATAACTTTGATTAAGTAAATCCCCAGCCGGAGAGTGAAATCATAGAAGAGGAGATTTTTAAGACCTTTGTAATTCCAGACAATACCAGGATGGAAGAACATACAATAGTCGTAGATGGGGATGTCATTGCTGGTAATCACTCTGAGATCAAATACGGTATCATTGCAAATTCGATAATATTGGGGGAAAGAGTATCCCTTGCCGGCGACCTGACATCTACCGGCGATGCAAGGATCGATATCTGGTCACAGATAGGTGGGAATGTCAAAACAGACAAGAATGCCTATATCGGTGAATTTGTTACCATTGAAGGTAAATTGGTGGTGAAAAGTGACCTTGACATTGGCAATGATGTGAAGATCAATGGTGGTTTTGAGGCAAAGGGATGGATTGTTGTAAGGAACCCTGTCCCGGTCATAGTTTACCTTTTCCTTTACATTAGTGAGCTCTTAAGACTTGGAAAGGATGAAGAAGTTGAAAAGGCATTGGGAGAACTATTTGAGGATGATATTGAATCTATAGGGCTTAATTCCATGATAATCCCTAACGGCTCCAAAATATCCATGGACTCCATGAAAGTACCATCAAATGCCATTATAGGAAGCAACTGCAGACTAGTTGGCAACATACGCGCTACTTCTCTTGAAATGGCTAACGAGACCACACTTTATGGAAGCGTTCGCACCATCCAGGATGTTAAACTTGGAACAGACAATGTAATTCATGGAAACATAATCTCAAGAGGTAATGTATACGTTGCTGCCGGCACTCATATTCTGGGCGAGATTAATTCTCAGTCGGTGACGATCCATGAGACCGCTCGCGTAGATGGTGTGATGCGTGCACCCGGAGGTATTATCTTTGAGCGTGAGGATGAGGATGCTTTGAGTGATAATGAGCTGATGGAGCTGGATTTGTAATTATATGCATGTATTTATATATAATAATGCACAATAACCCATTGATGAAACTGTGTATTCAATGGCATATGCAGTGTGATACACATAAGTTAATGAGGGAATGATTATGAATTCTATTTCAATGTTCAATTTCATGGATCTTGCAATCCGTCTGTGCATAGTTATTTTATCGTTGCTGACATCTTATTTACTTTTAAAGATAGATGCTGATGTCATTCGTTCACGCATTTACGTTTCCTTTAAGGACCTGAAAAAATATTTTATTTTTCTGACATTTGGTTTTGTGCTTTATCTTTTTGAAGCGTTGATTACTATTAATTCCATTGTGGGAAGTAAACAGCATGACCCAGTAAAAGGTGCCATTCTTACAATTTTCCAGCTTTCAGTTCTGATCTTCCTTTATCACCTCTATGTGGCGATAAAGGTCCCTGATAGACGCATTCTTTAAAGTGGTCGTTAACCTCACCAGAAGCCTGACATCACTTTTGTTTTCTTTTTTTCATTTGTATCGATAGTCAGATTTAAAAGAAGTTCTAATATTATATTGGACCGGTGTTAACTTGAAACTGGACTATAATTCTCCATCATTAGATTCACAATCTATATTCGACAAAGATTCAAAATATGTAATGCAGACCTACGGTCGCCAACCAATAGTACTTTCGAGCGGAAAGGGTTCTATTGTCCATGATATCGAGGGAAAGGAATACATTGATTGCGTTGCCGGTATTGCAGTGACAAATGTAGGGCACTGCCACCCCCGTCTTGTAGAAGCAATAAAGACTCAGGCTGAAAAGCTGATGCATGTTTCCAACATATACTACACTAAACCTCAGGCAGAGCTTGCTGAACAACTGGTGAATGTAACCGGAATGGACCGTGTATTCTTCTGCAACTCAGGCACAGAGGCAGTGGAAGCCGCAATGAAACTTGCAAGGGTCAACACTAAAAAAACAGATTTTATAGCAGTGGAACACTCTTTCCACGGGCGTACAATGGGTGCATTGAGCCTGACGTACAAAGATATGTACCGTGCTCCTTTCAAGCCACTTGTACAAGAAGAGAAGTTTGTCCCCTTCAATGATGCACAGGCAATATCAGATGCCATTACTCCAAACACAGCAGCAGTGATCGTTGAACCGATACAAGGAGAAGGTGGAATTAACGTACCATCTGAAGGTTACCTGAAAGAAGTTCGCAAGATATGTGATGAGAATGAAACCCTTCTTATCTTCGATGAAGTACAGACAGGTTTTGGAAGGACCGGGGAATGGTTCTGCAAAGAGCATTTCGGTGTTGAACCTGACATCATGACAATGGCCAAAGCAATTGGCGGAGGTTTTCCTATGGGCGCTATTGCTGCACGTGAAGGAGTTTCCTTTGGTCGTGGTGAGCATGCCGCAACATTCGGAGGCAGTCCATTGGCCTGCGCAGCTGCACTTGCATCTATTGAAATCATCCGGGAAGAGAATCTTGTTCAGCGTTCAAAGGAAATGGGTGAATACTTCCGGAATGAACTAGCAAACCTTTCCACAGAAGGGCTTGTTGAAGTTCGTGGAAAGGGCCTTATGTTGGGTGTTCAGTTCGATCGCAAATGTGCGGATGTTGTTGAACATGGCCGCAAGAATGGTGTACTTCTTAACTGCACATCTGAAACAGTATTACGTATAGCACCCCCTCTGGTCATTACAAAAGAACAGATAGACCAGGTGGTGAGCGTACTTGAGCAGGCCTGATCTTATCAAGGATGTTGTTGCTTCAATTGCTGAATATGTTCCTGGCAAATCAATTGAAGAGATAGCAAAAAAATACGGATTCGAACCGTCTGAGATTATCAAATTGGGCTCAAATGAGAATGTTCTGGGTCCTTCTCCTCTGGCAGTTGAAGCTCTCGTATCCACTGCATCCAAAGTTAACATATATCCTTCAGCTAATGCGTCAGAATTAGTTGATGCGATATCACTTTATACCGGCCTTCCTGTAGAAAACATATATGCATCAGGACCGGGCATGGATGGCCTTCTGGACAACCTTATGAGGTTGCTCATAACACCGGGTGATGAAGTAGTATTGCCCACTCCTACGTTCTCTTATTATGAGATTGTAGCAAGGGCAAATGGTGCGGTTGCCGTTCACGTGGCTCCGGGCAAGGATCTTGAATTTGATGTGACAGCGATAAAAGATGCAATTTCAGACAAAACAAAGGTGATCTTCCTCTGTTCCCCTAACAACCCTACTGGCAAACTCATGGAAGAAACCGATGTATGTGATATTCTTGAGTCAACAAAAGGACTTGTATTTGTGGATGAGGCTTATGTTGAGTTCGCTGACCACAACCTATCTCATCTGATCTCAAAATACGATAATATTATTATCGGCAGGACTTTCTCAAAAGCATTTGGATTAGCAGGCCTTAGAATAGGGTATGGACTCATGCCAACGTGGCTAAAGCTTCAGTATATGAAAATAGCAACACCTTTCAATGTAAGTTATCCTGCAGTTATGGCCGGAGTGGCAGCTCTTTCCGACAAGGAGTATCTAAAAAAAAGTATCACATGCTCAAAGGAAGGACGCAAGTTCTTGCTAGAGAACATTCCTTTCAAATTATATGATTCTCAGGCTAATTTCGTGCTGGTGGATGTTGCTCCCATGATTGCAAGAGATGTGGCAGAATCGCTTCTAAAGAAAGGTATTATTGTCAGAGATTGCAGGTCATTCAAGAATGCTGGTAATTCCCTTATTCGTGTAACTGTGGGAACACAGGAACAAAATGAAAAAGTAGTTGCAGCCTTTAAAGAAGCAAAGGATTGCAGTGATCAATAGATTTTTTCTATTTTCATAAGTGGGTAGTCAAGTTCTGTGTCAAATGCCAGACTTACATCCACTTTTGCACTTTTAAAGCTCGCAGTGATCCTGACATCCAGCATGCGTCCTTCCAATTCACAATAACCATACTCACTGTTTAGTTTGGATCGGATCATGTCCCTATTGATAGAAACCCTGATATCTTCAACACATGGCTGGACCGAAATACTTTCCTGTATTGCTTTTTCAAGGCTGTCCACTGTTTTCAGATTGACAGGCGATCCTGTGAACTGGTGATAAAGGGCACCAAGTTTTATTCCTGCCTCAAAAAATACATTATCCCTGTCGGTTATTATTTCTTTTTGCTGCATGATCTCCCTCATTTAGTTCTTTTGATTATGGGTGATACAACGTAAATTGCCATAAGTCCTGACAGTAAAGTTGCCATCATATGTGCGTACTCAATGTTTACATTGTATGAAATGATAGTTGCTGCAAAGATAATCGTGAGTATTATGAGCATCTTTTGGTTTCTTAATTTAAAATATGCCACATTGCTTATCATTAAAATCCCAAGTAATAGTGATATGGCGATCACGACATTGACAGCAAAAAATCGTTCCCCCATAAGCAGGTATGAGGATATGGCAATTCCACCGGCTGTAATGGGCAAACCGTTAAAAGAATTATATCCTGTATCCATTGTATTGAATCTGGCAAGCCTAAGGATTCCGCAAATAAAGTAAAATAGCAATGCGGGCAGAACAATGTATTTGTTATCTGCAAATGCATATGCAATAATAACAGGTGCTACGCCAAAGGATATAACATCGGCAAGGGAATCCAGATTACCCCCGATTTCACTGGATGAGAATTTTCTGGCAATGTGACCGTCAAGACCATCTGCAACTGCAGCAATAAGAATGAGTAGCGGTGACAAATACGTAAAGCCATCCAGTAAAAGAAGAATAGCTACTACCCCACATAATGCATTTAGGAGGGTGACAAAATCGGGTAATTTCAAAGTATGGAGCATCTGGTTTACTTCCTTTATTTGATTCTGGCGATTATTGTCTCACCGGCAAACATCCGGTCACCTATTTTAGTTACGATCTCAAAGTTTTCAGGGATGGTCACATCGACTCTCGATCCAAAACGGATCATTCCAAAACGTTGCCCTTGCATTATGTCCTCTCCCTCATTTATGTAGGATACAATTCTTCTGGTGGCAGCACCAGCAATCTGTATAACTTCTACGATCCCGTGTTCGGTCTCTATGAGGACATGATTCCTCTCATTACGATGTGAATCCTTGCAGAAAGCGGGTATATATCCCCCTTTCTTGTGTTCTATTGTTTGAACCTTCCCTTTAATAGGTGCCCTGTTGACATGCACGTTTTGAAAATTCATAAATATGCATATTTTCCTGCCCCTTATATCCATAACTTTTCCATCAGCAGGAGAGATCATATGTGTTTCATGTACATTTATTTCGCGTTCTGGGTCCCTGAAAAAAAAGAGGAAAAAGATTGTCACGCATGTGGTCAAAAATGCAATTTTTCCTGTGTATGGAATGTTGTATAGGAAGTACGTAAGCGAACTGACCACACTTACAGTGATGGATGTCAGTATCCAGGGAAAAGAACCTTTAGCGAGCATTTATTGGTTTCCTACTACTTTATAGAATAACTTTTGAATGAATCCAGTAACCAAAAGCCAGATTCCTTCTATCAAATCTATGAGTTCAGGCAAAATGCGCATAACCGCATATGCAATGACAAACAATGCAATACCTGATCCAATCTTTGCGATAGTATTATGGGCAATCTCAAAACTATCCGGGCCAAACCACTGATAACCATAAGCCATAATTACAAAAGCATCCCTCATTAGATTCAGGATATATATCACAGGTACTGATGCCATGAATGCCGCAGCCTGTTTTTTAATTGGTGCGTTTGCAGATGCAATAAGTCCTATGAAAAGTGCTATGCTTTCGATAGCTGTACATGCAAGTATGATCTCTACCTGATATCCGTTAAGAGCTATCTTGTTCCATGCAAGCATTTTGGCAGGCACTCCTAGTGAATGCAGCATCCACAGCACATTATCAGTCACCTGGCCTATTATCCACACATTCAGGATGTCCATTTGTGCAAAGGGGAAATAAAACAACGAACCAAGCGCAGTTGCACTGGTTGCCATAGACGTTATGTCCGGGCTTGGACTTGTGTCACCCTTACTATGGTATTCTTTCAGCATAGTATATGCTATTATAAGGCACACAATTCCAACTATAATGACAAGGGCCACGTTGAAGTAGTCCTTAATCTCAATATAGTGTAATGGCTGGTAGAACCAGTGTATGGAGAATAGTCCCCATCCAGTTGCAGATATTACTCTGCGCATCTTTACACTCTTGGGAACTATTGATCCCACAAGCATAAAAACCACAGCAATCCATAGAATATTCTCAATCATTTAAGCACACCTTTAATAGGTATGGCTTCTATATATTTGATGTAGTCTATTAAGTTTTTGTTCCTCATGCCTTCCAATACTCCCAAACTTACAGTTGATGCAGTAATCATATTGAACGGAAAAATCGTTCTCATCGAACGAAAAAATCCCCCTTATCAAGGAAAATATGCGCTTCCTGGTGGTTTTGTAGATATCGGTGAAACAATTGAAAAGGCCGTTGAACGTGAGGTTAATGAAGAAACAGGACTTACAATAGAAATAGTTAAGTTACTTGGAGTATATTCTGAACCTTCGCGTGATCCTCGTGGGCACACGGTGAGCATAGTCTATCTGGTACTTGGAGATGGTATCCCTAAAGCCAATACGGATGCTAAAGGAGTGCAGTTATTCGACATTCAGAACATACCAGAAATGGCTTTTGACCATAACATAATAATAGAAAATGCGAGAAGTGATATTTATGGAATTTTGTCCCGAATGTAAAAGTATGATGTTTCCTTCAGGTGATTCCTTTAAGTGCAAAAAGTGTGGGTACGTTAAAGGAAAGCAGGCTGGTTCAGAGGTTTTAGTATCAAAGGCATCAAGGGAAAGGAGAGATGTTACTGTTCTTGAAGGTGATGTTGACCAGGGACTTCCGACAACCTCTGCCAGATGTGACGAATGTGGCCATAACGTTGCTTATTGGTGGTTGCGCCAACTGAGGTCTGCAGATGAATCAGAAACACGTTTTTTCAAATGCACTAAATGCGGTTGTACCTGGCGTGAATATGACTAAATTAATGGTATTTGAGATATCATTTGTTTAATCTTCACAATGATTAGAAAAAAACATATATTGCTTATTAGATATAATGACCTTAAAATTGAATTAATTGGTGGCGAATTTAGATGTTCAAGGCAACTATTGATGCAGATATTTTAAAATCTGCAATTGAAACTCTTTCGGTTCTTGTTGACGAGGCAAGGTTCAGGATCTCTCCTGAAGGAATGACTGTTCGGGCAGTAGACCCTGCAAATGTAGCCATGGTCAGTTTTGAGCTTGGCTCCGGCGCTTTTGATGATTTTAGTGCTGATGATTGTGAGATTGGAATGGACCTGTCAAAGATAAATGATATTTTTGGTGTTGCAGGCAAGGACGAGAAAGTTGTCATGGAGCTTGATGAGATGTCCCAGAAAATGTCACTTCAGCTTGGAGGGCTTTCTTATACCCTTGCATTGCTTGATCCTTCAACTATCAGGGCAGAGCCAAGAATACCACAACTAGAGCTTCCTGCTGAAGTTGTCCTTAATGGAAAGGATCTTCAGAGAGCGGTAAAAGCAGCTGAGAAAATAAGCGACCATATGTTGCTTGGAATTGATGACGACGTGTTCTACATGGAAGCAGAAGGCGATACTGACCGTGTTCGTCTTGACATGTCCCGTGACAAGCTTATCGACATGAAACCTGGTGAAGCACGTTCCCTATTCTCACTGGACTATCTTTCAGATATTGTAAAACCAGCATCTCGCTCAAACGAGATAACGGTGGAAATTGGAAAAGATTTCCCGGTAAAGATCTCTTTCTCTATTGCAAACGGTGCAGGAAAGATCGGTTATCTTCTGGCTCCAAGGATTGAATCTGATTGATCTATGGATGAAAAGGACTTTGCATTATATCCATATACTTCCGGGGCATCCTTGCATGTAAAGGACCTCGGAATATCTCTTGATCGCCTGGTTACGTCCCGGGCCATGGAATATGCACGTGTTCGTGGCAAAGAACGCGTTCTCCAGGCAATATCAGGTGAAATAATAAAGCCCAATCTTTCCATCTCGGATGAACAGAAAATCCTCCTGGAATTACTTTCGTACCCTTTTTCAAGAATACTTGTTTCATGCATTGACGATTCTTTTTTAACACGCCGGTACTGTCTTGCGGAAGCGGTAGCTTCCTATAAAATCTTAAAAATGCAGGACCTTAGTTTTCTCAGAGAATTTGCCCTTGATTTTGGAGTTAATGCAGATGAAACCGAAACTGGATTTAAGCTGCATTTCACTTCATATATCCGGATGGCAAGTTCTCTTAAAGCAATCGAGTGGAAACTGGTCAATCGCAAACTGGATCATGGCAATGTAAATGTGTCAAGGGAAGAGTTTGCGCGTCTTTTGCAGGAGCTTATAAAAGATCGTATTGCCCATAACCTGCCAATGCCAGTTTCCAATGAACTTATCCAGGAGTGTGAATCTTATATAAAGGAACTTAGTGACGTTCTTGAAGAACAAAAAAGCAATTTCGGTGACTCTGAATTTGAATCTGTTGAAACTGATCTGTTTCCCCCTTGTATAACTCATGCCATAGCCAATACACAGGCAGGTGTGAACCTTGCACATTCCATGCGATTTGCAATGACTGCTTTTCTCCTTACTATTGGAATGTCTGTTGATGATATTATGAACCTGTTTACTACATCTCCTGATTTTGATATTGAAAAAGCCAGGTATCAGGTAGAACATATTGCCGGTTCTTCTGGAACCAACTACAAGCCACCATCCTGTTCAACCATGCAAACCTATGGCAATTGCTACAGCCCGGATGAAATGTGTAAAAAGATAAGCCATCCTCTGAATTATTATAGCCGTAAACTCTGGTTCAAAAAAAGAGATGCACAAAACATTAAAAAAGAACCTGTTACAGAAAAAGCAGTGGATTAATAATTTAATTGAGTCTCATATTAAAAATAAATTAGGGACTTGAGTCCCGAATTTCCAGATTATTCTTTTCTACGCTGTATGAAGAATGCAAGTCCAATTATAGCAATCATTGGAAGGGCAACAGTTGGGAATTCTGGTATCTGCTGTTCACATGGTGTTATTGTTGCTGTAAACTCTCCCATTACAGGTATTAACCCAAGAGGTGGATTTGTCATGTTAACAGTGCCTGTTGCAGGTGTGATGAGTTGAGTTACATAGCTTCCATCATTACTTTTTACCAAGGTCATTTGTCCTTCAAAGTAATTACCGTCCATACATGTACCGTTTGCATAAAGTTCAATTGTATCCTCATTTATGCCTGTTACTATGCATGTGTCCAGCACAACACCTAGATCACTAGCGACATCGTTGAACTCTTCGACTGTAATTTCATCTCCTGATTTGCATACTTTTGCATTAACATCTAAATGGAATGTTGCAGAAGGGATTACGGATAATGCAGGGGCAGCAGCTGTTGGGTCAAGCTGTGCTACAGAATAATCTCCAACCAGGTTCACACAGTAACATCCATCTGCAAATTCTGTTGTCGGAACCAATGCACTTGCTGTATGTGTCATTGAGAGCATCAAAACAACAAGCAATAATAATACGTTCATTTTTTTCATAGTACCACCAAAATAATTCAATCGAAAATATTTATGCGCCATTATACTTTCCACATATTGTTACACAGTAGTAACAAATCATTTCTATATACAGCTTGCTAAAAAGTTCTTGATCTTTTTTAGCGATAATAATAGTTGAGTACTGAAATTAAAAAATCAATTAACAAAAAAAGAAAGAAAAATGTGCAGGTTAAAACCTACACCTGTATATGGAACTTTAGTCCTTCCTGCGCTGTATTACAAATGCAAGTCCAATTATAGCAATCATTGGAAGAGCAACAGTTGGGAATTCTGGTATCTGCTGTTCACATGATGTTATTGTTGCTGTAAAATCTCCTATAACAGCTATTGTTCCCAACGATGGGTTTGTCATGTTAACAGCACCTACTGCAGATGTGAGAGTTGCGTAGTTTCCATTACTTCCGACCAAGGTCATTTGTCCTTCAAAGTAATTGCCGTCCATGCATGTACCGTTTGCGAAAAGTTCAATTGTAGTTTCATTTATGCCTGTTACTATGCATGTGTCCAGCACAACACCAGGATCACTGGCAACATCGTTGAATTCTTCGACTGTAATTTCATCTCCTGATTTGCACACTTTTGCATTAACATCTAAATGGAATGTTGCAGGAATCGCGGACAATGCAGGAGCCGCAGATGTTGGAGTTAACTGTGGTGCAGAATAATCTCCAACCAGGTTCACGCAATAACATCCATCTTCAAATTCTGTTGCCGGTGCCAATGCACTTGCTGTATGTGCCATAGAGAGCATCAAAACAACAAGTAATAATAATACGTTTATTTTTCTCATAGTACCACCTAAATTATTCAGTAGAATATATTTATTCATTCATATACTCTTTTCACATTATTACAATGTAGTATTAGGTCCTTCCTATATATATTTTGCTAAAAGGGTTCTTGATATTCCCAGTTGCACGGATATTTGAGTGCTGGAATGAAAACTCAATTTCTAAAAACAACAACACAACTGTGCATACTGCAGTTTATCAGAATAATGAAAAAGAATTATTAGTCCTGAAACATTATCTGAAAACAATTAATCTGAAGTAAATTAAAAAAAACTGTGTGATTGGTAGATGTATAAAGATATGACAGAAAAAACGGAAATGTTCCCCGATTCACTTGTCGAAATGAAGAATCTAATAGTCCGAAAAAATGACAAGATAATACTTGATTCCATTTCTTTCAATATTGAAAAAGGAGAAAACATAGCCATCATAGGACCGAATGGTTCGGGCAAATCATCCATCATCAAAACTATAATTGGCGACTATCGACCAATTGCAGAGACTGAAGGAATGGTATTCAAAGTCCTTGGAAAAAACAGATGGAATCTCTGCGACCTCAAAAAACTACTGGGTATTGTTTCAGGAGACTTGCAGTTAGAGTACATGCGGGACATAACAGTAACAGATGTAGTACTTTCCGGATTTTTCAGTAGTATCGGCATCTACCCCAATCTTCACATTAAACCTTATATGCTGGAAAGAACCGATGAGATAATTGATTTTTTGGAAATTGGACATATTGCAGATAAGAACATCTCGGAACTCTCAACCGGAGAAGCAAGAAGAGTACTCATCGGCAGGGCACTTGTACATGACCCCATGATACTTGTGCTGGACGAGCCCACAAACAGCCTGGACCTGAAAAGCAAGCACAAGTTCAGGGAAACTGTGAGCAAAATAGCATCTGCCGGAAAGAGTATAATTATGGTAACACATGATCTCGAAGATATCGTACCTGAAATTCATCGTGCAGTTCTCCTGAAGGACGGCAGGATATTTGCTGACGGTGATATTGAAAACATACTCACCACTGAGAAACTGACGGAGTTATTTGGCATTTCGGTCGAGGTTGGTAAGGATAAAGGATATTATCATACTTGGTGCTGAAATAAACCTTTGTCCTTTTCGTTAATTTGAAAAATGATTATGAATCTAAAGATTTGTTCAAAATATACATACGAAATAAAATAGATTACTGTGTATTATTATTTTGTATGAGGATGCATTTATATGCGAAATCGCGCATGTTTGCATATAGTGATGCTATGAAAACTCTGACCATTTCTGTTGTTCTCCTTTGTGTATTCATTACAGTATCAATTACCGGATGTTTTGATATGGACTACAGTGATTCTTCAACAAAGAAGAATGCAGATTCAATATTTGAGACTATAGATTACAATCTTTCTACTGACAGAGAGTATTTCCGGCTTGAGGGAAATTATGAAGTTGTGACTCCTGACCCGGCACTTTTCAAAAAATATGTAGATGGTGGCACTATCACACTTGAAATAATGAACAAGAGTTTAGAATTGGAACTTAAGGAAGTTATTTTTCCCGAGGGAGCCAGAAAGGTATCTTTAAACAATGGACAAAATCTCTATTTCGACGAACTTGACCCACAAGAAGTATTCATATTCGAAGGAACAGTCGTTAACAACATGGAGAGCTCTGCATGGTTTACAGGCTCAGAATCCATGGGTTATATAGACGGAGAAATTGTTAACGGCAATGAAGAATATAATATAAGGAGTACTGAGAAAGTGTACAATGGAAAACCTGTTGAAATAATCTATGTTTCCCAATACCAGCGTGGTATGTTGAACTTATCAGTCGTGCCGGAAAAAACAAAAGTGAAAGACAACGAAACCTTTGATATACATCTTACATTGACAAATACAGGAAACAATACTCTAAATGTATGGAAACTCTATGAGCAGATCAGTTATGATATATACTTCAAATCAGTTGAATCCAATAATTATGCGGATTATTCCTGTGGTGTGCTTTCAAGAGTTCCGATGACCAATGATAACACCGAAGAACTAAAGCCAAGAGAATCAATTAATGCCACATTCAATTCCAGATGTTGGGAACTTGAACCTGGAGAATACACCCTCTACGGTGTTTATCGTACACTAAAAAATGAAATGGTGTCAAAGCCTTACTGGTTCGGAGAAATTAAATCTGAAGAAAACGAGATCCTAGTTGAGCATTAGGATGCATTCACGCGTATCCTGAAAAACTTCTTTTAGAACGAAGCTATTGATTACTATAACTCAGGAATCTTTTAATTTGTTATTTTCATATTAATCCCACGACTACTTTACATAATCCTCTTTTAGTATATGCATTCAAATATAATTGGCTCATATGCTAGTCCAAACTGAGATTACTCACTAATATACTACAACTTTTACACGGATGATACCATGAGGGAATTTATCGACCAGCTCAGGAAGAACGGGAAACTTGTTGAGATAACAGAACCTGTTTCAAAGGTGTTCGAAGCACCACGTATTGCAAGGAAGACACCCGGACCGGTACTTTTCCACGATATCGATGGGAACAAAGCAATCATGAACGTGTTAGGTTCAAGGGATGAACTTGCAACAATGTTCGGTGTGGAAAAAGATAAGATAATCAAGAGACTCTCTGAAGTATCACCTGATGGCGAGGTCATTGTCGTTAAGGAATCCCCTACAATGGAAGTCATTGAGGATGATGTTGACCTGTCAAAATTACCGATAATGACCCATTTTGAAAAGGATGCAGGGCCTTACATCACAGCCGGAATTGTCGTTACAGAATATGATGGTGTGATGAATGCAGCTATTCACAGACTCCTGGTTGTTGATAAGACAAGACTTGCAGCAAGGCTTGTAGCTCCAAGGCACAGCTATGTTTTACACAAGAAAGCATCTGACAAAGGAGAAAAACTCCCAATTGCAATCGTTCTTGGTGCTGACCCTACAGTCACCTTCGCATCTACGACACGTGTGCCTGCAGGAAAAGAATTCCACTACGCAGCTGCCCTTCGTGGAAGACCGGTGGAACTGTTCGAGTGTTCAAACGGAATAAAGGTCCCACATGCAGAGATAGTGCTTGAAGGTTACATTGACCCTAAGGAGAGAGTCGATGAAGGACCATTTGTAGACATCACTGGCACCTACGACCTTGTCAGACAGGAACCTGTCATACATATTACAAGAGTATTGCACCGCAAGGACCCTATTTACCATGGAATACTCCCTGCCGGACCTGAGCACCTCCTGATGATGGGAGTTCCTTACGAACCTAGGATATTCAACGCTGTGAGCGAGGTCACAACTGTAAAGAATGTTGTGCTCACAGAAGGTGGATGCTGTTACCTGCACGCAGTGGTTCAGATAGAAAAACAGACAGAGGGTGACGGGAAGAATGCTATCATGGCAGCCTTTGCAGCCCACACAAGCCTGAAGCACGTAGTAGTGGTTGATGAGGACATTGACATATTTGACCTGCATGATGTGGAGTTTGCCATTGCTACCAGAGTGAAGGCTGACATGGATATAATGATAATACCGAATGTCAGGGGAAGCTCACTTGACCCGAGGGGTGCACCTGACGGGACCACAACCAAAATGGGCATCGATGCAACCAAGGTACTCAAAGAAGCGCAGAACTTCGAGCGTGCAAAGATGCCTGAATAAACAGCAAGGTTGGAACAATAATGTATCTTACACAGGAAGAAGAAAAGACCCTTGAAGGCGAGTATGGCCCAAGCCTTCAAAAAGCAATAGAGATCCTTGTGGCGCTTGGAGATATTTACGGTGCGGACAGGTTGATACCTGTAAAAAGTGCCCAGATAGCCGGAGTATCATATAAGACAATGGGAGATGCAGGACTGGAATGGATCTCCGACCTTGAAGGAAAAGTGAAGATTCCTTCAATACTCAACCCTGCCGGTATGGACATCAACAAATGGCAAGAGATGGGTATTGACCCGGTTTTTGCAAAGAAACAACAGGAGATTATAGAAGCCTATGCAAAACTGGGAATTCAGACAAAGTGCACATGCACCCCTTACTATCTCGAAGGATTTGATATCAAACTGGATGATCATATAGCATGGAGCGAGTCCTCTGCAGTATCCTATGCCAACTCCGTGATAGGTGCAAGGACAAACCGTGAAGGAGGACCTTCAGCCCTATCAGCGGCACTTGTGGGGAAAACTGCAAATTACGGATACCACCTTGATGAAATGAGGGAACCTGTAATTGCCGTGGAAGTCGATTGCAAACTTTCTGGCTCTGATTACGGCGCCCTTGGCTACGTTGTCGGTAAGACTGTAGGAAGCAGGGTGCCCATATTTTACATGAAGAGCGAACCTTCAAAAGATGAGATGAAATCCCTCGGTGCGGCACTTGCAGCATCCGGGGCTGTGGCACTCTATCATATAGAAGGTGTGACATCTGAGGCTGTCAGAAACAAGTTTACCAGACCTGATGAGATAGTTCCTGTTGAAAGAAAACAGATAGACGAGGTCTATGAAACTAACAGGGACATACTATCAAGTGAAATAATAACTGTGGGATGTCCACATTGTTCACCTGATGAACTGGAAAAGATAGCACGACTCGTCGACGGAAAGAAACTGGAAAAAGAAATGTGGGTATGCACTGCAAGGGAAGTTGCGCAAAGGTACCCCGAACTTGTGCAGAGGATCGAGAAAAGTGGGGCTAAGGTTGTGTGTGACACCTGTATGGTAGTATCCCCTGCCACTAACAAATACGCATCCATAACAGTTAATTCCGGGAAAGCGCTGGCCTACGTGCCAAGCATGTGTAAGGTGGCTGCGAAGTATGCGAGTATTGAGGATTGCATAAAAGAGGCAGGTGTCATCGATGAAAATTAATTGCAGGACCATCGCAAGAGGTGTTGCAGAAGGAGAAGCGCTCCTTACACACGACCCGATATCTTTCCTTGGGAACGTCGATCCTGAAACCGGGGAAATCGTAGAACCACAACACGAACTCTATGGCCAGTCCATTAGCGGAAAGGTCCTTGTTTTCCCACACGGAAAAGGGTCCACTGTAGGCTCATATGTCATTTATCAGCTTTTCAAGAACAATGTTGCACCTGCTGCAATGATCAATCTTGAATCCGAACCCATTGTAGCAGTGGGAGCGATAATATCAGAGATACCCCTTGTGGACAGACTGGAAAGCGATCCTTTTGAGCTACTAAAGAATGGTGACAAGGTAATCGTTAACAGCACAGGTTCCTTTGTAGAGATTAACAAGGCGTGAGATTGAAACTCATGGACGTCTCTTTTCGCTGGAACAAAAAGAATGCATACAGCCTCGCAGCGCTGGCTCCCCTTGTTCCGGGTGCTTTAAAAGCCAAAGAGCCCCAGGATGGAATAATGATATACAGCTTTGCCACCAGGCAGGCTGCATCTGTCTTTAGGGAAGTTAAGGAGGCAAACACTAATTCCATATTTATAGCAGGCGGCCCGCACCCATCCGGAAAGCCGGAGGAAACACTTGATATTTTTGATTATGTTGTCATTGGAGAGGGTGAAGAAACCTTACCTGAACTTATAGAAACCATAACCTCAGGCAAAGATGTTTCCCAGATTAAGGGGATAGCTTACAAGGACAATAATAACAAAACCATTTTCACAGGCAAAAGAGAACCTGTTGATCTTGATAAGTATCCATGTTTTGACCCCAATATCCTCATGTCACCTCTGGAGATAAGCAGAGGATGCCCTTTCAGGTGCAAGTACTGTCAGACACCCCGGCTATTTGGTGGAAAAGTTAGGCACAGGAGTATAGACTCTATTGTAAAATATGCAAAGCACTATAGGGACCTCAGATTTACATCATCAAATGCCCTGGCATACGGAAGCGATGGTATCCATCCAAGGCTTGACAAGGTTGAGAACTTGCTTTCAACCCTTCACCGGATGGAAGGAAAGACAATCTATTTTGGCACGTTTCCCTCGGAGGTCAGGCCGGAATTTGTCACCGATGAGTCACTGGAGCTTATCACAAAGTACTGCACCAATACCAAAGTGAGCCTGGGAGCACAGTCTGGAAGTGACCGCATTCTCAGAAGCATCCTGAGAGGACACACCGTTGATGATGTTGTCCACAGCATTGATATCTGTTTTGACCACGGCATCACACCGGTTGTGGATTTCATGGTTGGATTCCCGGATGAGACCGAAGAAGAGCAGGACATGAGCCTTGAAATCATTCAGTGGATATGTAAAAAAGGTGGTCATGTTCATTCACATTATCTGACACCGCTTCCCGGCACGCCCTATGCAAATGTCATGACGTCGCCTGTCAGCAAACGTTACAGGAGAGTTATGGGAAAGATGGCGTTAGAAGGAAAGGTTACTGGCTCGTGGGAATGAATCTCACCCATCTAGACGCTCATAAATATCCTTAAAGAAATACGTTGAAAATGCGATCAAAAATGCGAAAGTACATGATGTGGCAAAGACTACCTGCAGATCACTATTGAACAGCACAACTGCAAGTACAAGTGGAGCTGCGGTTTGCCCTGCGTATTTCATGATGTTGAACACTGATACTATGCCCCCCATCATTCCAGGTGGAGCTACCTGAGTTGCGAGGGTGTTCAATTGAGGCTGCACCATACCAAACCCGACCCCGAAGATAAATATCAAGACAAGAACCAGAGGAAGGGATGCTGCAAATATGAAGCCTCCCAAGGCTATACCTGTTATGATAAATCCTGCTATTAACAGCCTTTGTTTACCATATCTTGCTGAAAATGCTCTGGCACGGGACGATATCAATGCCATTGCTATTCCCTGAATGCCAAGTGCAAGTCCTGCTTCTTTTACATTAAAACCAAAGTTGTCCTTGAGGATAAAGGGAACGTATATGACCATTGTGTAGAGCAGGAAGAATATAGAGAAACTCAGTATAATAGTGTAAAGAATCCTGAATTCAGCGAGAGTTTTTATTATCGATTCCCGGTTATGTTTTCGGTTCTCATGCGGGTTTGTTTCAGGAAGGGCAAATACTACAATGATTGCAAGAGGTATCGAAAGTCCATAGAAGAGGAACGGAACATTCCATCCGTATGAAGCAAGTATACCACCTATAAGAGGTGCAGAAACTGCCCCGATGCCAGTTGTCATGCTCATTTTACCCATGGCATTGACCCTGTCAAGACCCGTGTACAATTCCCCTATCATGGTCATGACTATGGGGAGCATTCCTGCGATACCTATGCCCTGGACAAACCTCAAAGCCAGCAGTGTAGCCATATCAGTGGAAAAATAACAGGCCAAGCCAGCAATTCCATTAATGAGAAGACATGGAACCAGTATTTTTTTACGTCCCACGCGGTCTGTTATGAAACTAACAAATATCATAGAGAGTGCAGTAGAAAAAGTGTACATTCCAAGAACCAGTCCCACAGCTTCGCGGGAAGTGTTCAATGGCTCAACCATGAATGGAAGAACAGGACCAAGCAAAGCTCCTGCTGACATTGAAAAGAAAGCAACAAGACAGATCAGTGGGAGATTCAGGTTTCCTTTCATTGTACCGGATGCAGCAATTTTTCAGCTTAAAAGAGTCATTGTTTTTTGACCTTGTGTTCTATAAAGTCACCATTGAACAGGACAAATACTGTAATTTCCTCACCTTTGTTGAACTTTCTCATTCCTCTGTCATACACACTCTGCACATGTTTGAGACTATTTTTTTTGAAATATTCTTCTGCTGTTTTGAAGAATTCTATTACCTGCTCAAGAAATGTTGTTTCATAGGACTTAATTTGAAGAGCTATCTCTTTAGACTCAGCATCACTGATTTCCGTATGATAACAACCATGCTGGCCTATGCCACCTATCTGCCTCCAATCGATATTACCATCCTCATCTGGCTCACGGTGCAGCATGTAAGGAAAAAGACTGCATATCGAAGGCCGTTGTTCATAAATAGAGCATCTTTTCTCATTAAGAAAGATACATGAACCATCTTCTTTTATTTTAAGTGCATAACCGGAAACATAGAACCGTCCATGCTGGTCGCATAGTTCATAATATGGAGCAGGTTCCAGAGAATCTGGAGATATGGCCTTTATCCTGGTGGCATCATCGTTAAGAAGAAAAACATGATCATTGAATTCCCGGGTGCAGCAGCGTGCACAAAAGTCACATTCAAAGCCAACTTCCTGTATTATGGATATCAATTTGTCCATTGGATAATTCTTTACACCTTTAAGCTCATCATCCACTGCTTTAAGCTGTTTCTCAATTGGTGAAGTAACCTTGATCAACTCCTATTATAATGACTGCCATAATCCCTGCTTTCTAAAAGCAATTTTGGTCAGATATTCCCGCAAGCTTTAATAATGAGCATTACGTCTAGAAGTAAACTCACGACTAGAATTATATATCTAGGTTAAACTTAAAATAACTTAAAATTTACAATTAATATTATCAAGAGGATTTATCATGGGTAAGACAGGCAGCATTGAATGGGTAAGAGTAAAAGGACGTAACGGCAGAGCAATCAAGGTCCAGAAATCGAAGGCAGGAAAAGCACATCCGGGACCAGCACAGAGATACAGTTCATCAGGTGCAAAAAGAAGATTCCTTCGCAGATCTCCAAAAGCACTCGTAAAGTGAGTATACTCACTTTATCCTAATTCTTTTTTGTTATATATTCTCTTAGCATATTTGTTTTTTAGTCTATTCTATATTCGTGTGAAAAGCAACGTGCCCGATACGCTTATATAGAACCACAAACATTAAAAAACGACCTAAAAGTAAATGTTATTCCAATTTTACATATAATAGGAGGATAAATAACATGGCAGGACAGATGGCAGGACAGCCAATTTTCATATTAAGAGAAGGAAGCCAGAGAACTAGAGGCAAAGAAGCACAGAGCAACAACATCATGGCTGCAAAAGCAGTCGCTGAAGCTGTAAGAACAACACTTGGACCAAAAGGAATGGACAAGATGCTTGTAGACAGCCTTGGAGATGTGGTCATCACAAACGATGGTGCGACCATTCTTAAAGAGATGGACATCGAGCACCCTGCAGCAAAGATGATCGTGGAAGTATCCAAGACCCAGGACGATGAAGTCGGTGACGGAACAACCACAGCTGCTGTAATTGCCGGAGAACTCCTCAAGAAAGCAGAAGAGCTCATTGACCAGGACGTACACCCAACAATCATTGCATCCGGATACAGAATGGCATCAGTGAAGGCTGGAGAAATTATTAAGGAACTCGCAAAGACAGTAACCAGAGATAACAAGGATGTACTGATTAACATTTCCGGAACAGCAATGACCGGAAAAGGCGCAGAAGCAACAAAGGAAGTTCTCGCAAATATCTCAGTCGCTGCTATCACAAGCATTGTTGATGAAGATAACAAAGTTGACATGGAGAACATCAAGGTCGAGAAGAAGGTCGGAGCACGTATAGAAGAATCCGAGCTTATTGAAGGTATGATCATCGACAAAGAACGTGTCCACACCAACATGCCAAAGAAGGTAGAGAACGCAAAGATCGCACTCATCAACACAGCTATCGAACTCAAAGACACAGAAGTCGATGCTGAAATATCAATTACCTCACCTGAGCAGCTCCAGTCATTCCTTGACCAGGAAGAAAAAATGATCAAGGACCTCGTTGACAAAGTAGTCAACAGTGGTGCAAACGTCGTATTCTGCCAGAAGGGAATCGATGACATGGCACAGCACTACCTTGCAAAAGCAGGCGTGTTTGCTATCAGAAGAGTCAAGAAGAGCGACATGCAGAAGCTTGCAAGAGCAACCGGTGCAAAGCTCATCACAAATGTTGACGAGATCACAGAAGCTGACATGGGTAAGGCAGACCTTGTAGAAGAGAAGAAGATAGGTGGCGACCCAATGACCTTCGTAACGGGATGCGTTAATCCAAAGGCAGTTTCAATCCTCCTCCGTGGCAGCACAGAGCACGTCATTGACAACATCGAGAGAGCACTTAATGACTCACTCAGAGTAGTCGGCGTAGCTATCGAGGACGAGAAACTTGTAGCTGGTGGCGGATCACCTGAAGTTGAAGTTGCACTTAGACTCCAGGAATACGCAGCAACCCTCAGCGGCAGGGAACAGCTTGCAGTCAAAGCATTCGCAGAGGCTCTTGAAATAGTACCAAGAACACTTGCAGAGAACGCAGGTCTCGACCCAATAGACATGCTTATGGAACTGCGTGCACACCACGAGAAGGGTGTAAAGACAGCAGGACTGAATGTCTACACAGGAGAAGTAATTGACATGTGGGAAGCAGGCGTAGTTGAGCCACTCAGAGTAAAGACCCAGGCAATCAACGCAGCTGCTGAATCTGCAGTCATGATCCTCAGGATCGATGATATCATCGCATCCAGACAGGGAGGACCAGGTCCTTCTGCAGCAGACATGGTTCCAGGTATGCCACCAGGAATGCCAGGCATGGATATGTAAATATCTGAAAAATAACAAAAATATAAACACCTGCGCAGATTTGTTTCTGCGCAAAAATCCTTTTTTTGATTATAATTAATTAGAAATGTTGCTGTTTTTTAATTATATTGACTTTAAGTGATTATTTTGCACCATTATGGTTTGAATGGCCATAGCCATTAGCCTGCTTTGATCCATTGCTGCCAAGCTGGAAAAAATAAAGCATAAACTCGAACTCAGAATGTCTTAAAAATAAAATCCCAACGAGCTACTACTCAAGGCATTTGAGTATGTCCTTTGAATTATAAGCAGGTGCGACATACCGTGTTCTTCCACGCATACCCTTGCCGGAAAAATCTGCATCAATAAGCCTGGAAGCATTCATTTTTTCAATGATTTCATAAAAACGGGTGTATCCAAGCCCGGTTATTTCATGGAATGATTTATAGAGCTCGCCGGTCTGAACACTACTATCCTTTGCAATAAGCCCGAGCAATGTTTTTTCATTGTTTGAAAGGGACTTAATATTGCGACATAGATGCAAAAGCCTGGAAGCCTCATAAGCTTTCTCAACATCTTCAGCATCAACTGTCTTGCTAGCCCTGCGTTCTGCATTAAGACCAGAACGTTTCAGAAGATCAATACCTATCCTGAGGTCACCTGTCATGTCCACATAAGTGACAACACGGTCCAATGCTTCATCTGACACTACATCCTGATAAAAAGCATGTTTCACACGGCTGGCAATGATATCTGCGATCTCAGCTATCTCATACCGTGGAAAGGCTACCTCTTCGGGTAAGAATACAGAACCTACCCTCGGGTCGAAACTGTAAGGAATCCCCACATCGCTGATAATAGCTATTACAGAAATACGGGCCCCAGGATATTGTTCATGAGCCCGCAGCAAGGAATACATAACTTCATCCGCATGTCCCTCGGGGAAAAGATAATTGATGTCGTCAAGGGCTACCACCAGAGTTTTGTTAGCATCCAAAAGATACTTAATTATCTTTTCAAAAAGTCTCCTGAATGATACACCGGACGAAGGTGGAGTGATATGAACAAGTTGCTCATATATTCTTGAAACAACAGCAAACCTTGTGGACTCCATCTGACAGTTGACCTTCACAAAGACCACATTATCTGTGTATTCTTTCATCTCATTGAAGACTTTCATAACAGCAGTTGTCTTCCCTGTCCCTGGCGGACCTTTCACAAGACAATTAACCGGCCGCATACCCCTTAGGGCAGGTTTCAAACTGAAACGCAAGGCCTGCATTTGGGAATCCCTGTGTGCAAAATAATCAGGGAGGTAATCAAATTCAAGTATCTCTCCATTGTTAAAAAGAGTCTCATCCCACAGAAGCATGTCTTTGCTCACTTTAATTCCCCTTTTGCTGATACTTAATTATAATTAGCTAATATTACTGATGACCGATGATTGACATTTGATATTCGCTGAAAGCATTCAGTTTGCAAGACTAATATAATTATCTGCGCATAATAACCTTTTGCTTTTATCCCTGAATGTAAAAATTGTTTACAATAAACCAGTTAAACAAGCGAAGTAACATCTGAAACTGTTTTAACCAGTGTTTCAATTTCATCCTCAGTATTATAAAGGGCAAACGACGCCCTCACTGTGCCATTGACTCCCAGATGATCTATGCCAGGCATTGCACAATGATAACCACTCCTCACACAGATACTGTGCGTCTGGTCAAGTATCATAGCCACATCATGAGCATTCATACCAACTACATTGAAAGATACCACCCCAGCCCTCTCATTTGGTCCATAGACTTCAACGCCATCTATTTCACCAAGGCGCAAAGCAGTTTCCCTTGCAAGAGAAAACTCATGTTTTTCAATTAAGTCAACGCCAATGTTATCCACATATTCAACAGCTCTTCCAAGACCTATCACACCAGGAATATTAGGCGTTCCGGCTTCAAACTTTGCAGGGCTTGGCTCCATTTTAAAACTATCAGGAGTTACGGAACTCACCATCCCACCACCAAGGTACAAAGGTTCGATAGTATTCGGTTCCTTTACATACAATATCCCAGTCCCTTGAGGTCCAAGTAAACCCTTATGCCCGGGGCATACAAAGAAATCCGGGTCAAGAGACTTAATGTCCATTGGCATGTTTCCGGCAGACTGGGAGCCATCCACCAGTACCTTCACACTATTCTGCCTTGCTATGTTAATTATCTTTTCTATATCCTGTATTGAACCGAACACATTGGAAACGTGGTTCACTGCTATAAGTCGAGTCCTGTCATTGATAGCAGACCTGATATCTGCAGGGTCGATAACCCCATGAATATCGGGTTTGACAACAGAGAGTTCAACACCCGATTCTTTTAAACGCATCCATGGAAGCAAATTGGAATGATGCTCAACAAGTGTGACTATAATATGATCACCTTTTTTCCATGGAAAACCTCTGGAAACTATATTGATGCTTTCAGTTGCGTTCTTTGTAAAAATAGTACCCTCAACATCCATGTTAAAAAACGATGCTACTATTTCCCGTGAATCTTCATAATGGTTTGTGGTTTCCCTGGCAAGCCGGTGAGCTCCACGTCCATGATTTGCTGCATACTTGTAAAAATAATCCAACATTGATGATACTGCCTGGACAGGCGTCTGCGTTGTAGCAGCATTGTCCAGATATATAACATCATTTAATACGGGAAAGTCTTCCCTGATGGTAAGAACATCATACATAGGAACCAATATGCAAAGAATATAAAAATAGGTTTTGCAGGCTATTTTGCCTGCACTCCGCCTACCATGAAGCGATAAAGCTCCAGTTCCTCGGCGTCGAGTTTATCTGTTGACACTCCACCAACTACCGTGTGGCAGCTTTTGAAGATATCGACTACATTTCTTTTTCTAGTTAGGTCTCTCATATTTTTGCCTCCTGTCTCTCACTAATAATTTATTTGCCTGGCAAATTGTTGTATTTTTATATACATTCTAACAATATTTATTGCTTTGTCCAAGCTAAACAGATATGTAGTATACCATAGTATAAAAAAGTATCTTTTTGTAAAAAAAAAGAAAAGAAAATTCAGGTATTCATAAAGATATAGTCAACATCTTCCTTTCCTTCATGGCAACTGATACAACCGCCTACCTTACCTTCTGCTTTAACATCACCCTCTGGAGAATAGGCTGCCCAGAACCAATCATTGTTGTCGGGATCAAATCCTTCTGCCTTATACATAAGATAAAGCCCCGTTAGCTCTTCATCGGAATTAAAACCTTCTTTCACGACCATTGCCTCATATGGCATTGTTGCCCCACCTGTTTCTGCGGAAGACAGAGCATTGTCGGACACATATATAGAAACGTAATCACCATGAACTCCAGTCCCATCCATCATTGCTTCCTTACCGGGCCATATAGACCATTCCTTGTAAGCACCATTCTCCGTAAAAGCAGAGAAAAGAGATGAAGCATCAGGACTAGATTCCTGCATATCCGCTTCATCGGTTACTGTTTCTTCAGACATACTGTCTTCTTCAACATCCGATGGCATCATATCATCCCCAGTGCTTGAATCAGTACAACCAGAGATCCCAACGATACAAATCACAATCAAAATCATTAATGATTTAACTTTCATATAAAACCCCTTTTACACACTTGCGCCGCACTATATAACATTTACTTAAGCACAGAGAGCCTTTGTCGTAAGAAATATAATATATGCAGGAGACTTTCGCTAACCATGCCAGAGCTAAACATCGACAGAACACTTACATATATCGAAGGAACTCAGCGAGTCTTTGATGAAAAAAATACCCTTGAAAAAGTAAACGATAATTCCAAACAGATAGGAGTTACAAGGGTTGCCAGCATCACTGACCTTGACAGGGTCGGTATTCCCGTCATTTCAACTATCCGACCTAGCGCTGCAGAAGGAGCCATATCAGTCTATTCAGGAAAAGGCAACACCGAGAATCAGGCAAGAATATCCGCAATTATGGAGAGTTTTGAACGGTGTCTGGCAGAAAGGAATGGACTAAATAATGATGTGGAAGAAGACATCAAAGCCCAGCACATTATAGATAACTTTGTATCCATGGGACAAAACCACCGAACTATCGATCCAACACTCCTCCTTATAGCCGAGGATTACAGCCCACAGGCATTTGTAGAATGGATAAGCGGCTGGGACCTCTTTAAAAACGAGGAGATCTTTGTCCCTGCCAATGCAGTATACCACCCGTATGATGCCCCAGGCAGAACATCAAAGTTATTCCGAAGCAACACTAACGGACTTGCCGCAGGAAATACCATAGAGGAAGCAATATTTCATGGACTGCTGGAAGTCATCGAAAGGGATGCCCTTAGCATAGCAGAGTTCAATCGCAATCCCGGAAAAGAGATAATACTTACAGAAAATGATGGTGAAAACTACGAGATCCTACGTAAGTTCACCGACAATGAAGTTGCTGTCAAATTATGGGCATTACCCCATGATACCAAAATAACAACTGTGGTCGCTGTTACCGATGACATTAAGCTCAAAGATGCAGCACTTCTTGTGATGGGTGCAGGAGCACACCTTAATCCGGAAATTGCAGTAAGAAGGGCATTGACGGAAGCCGCCCAGTCAAGAGTTGTGCAAATACACGGTGCCAGAGAGGACACCGAGCGAGAGAAGTTTGTCAGGGAAATTGGATATGACAGAATAAAACGCATGAACAAATACTGGTATGCGGACGAGGAACAAACATCCATGCATGATCTCAAAGACCTGTCAAGAAACACACCTGCCGAAAGTATTGATGTCGTACTGGAACAATTGAAGGAAATTGCAAACTGTGCTATAGTTGTGGACATGTCAAGAGAAAGCATACCTGTTCCGGTTGTTAGAGTGATTATCCCCTCCTTTGAGATGTACACACTCGACAGAGAGCGCGTGGGAATGAGGGCAAAGTCAGGGAAAAAGAAGAAACTGGCACCAGAGGACAGGCCTTGGAGAACCGGACGCCGAAAATGAATCAAAATACGAGAATTCATCCCAAGATCCTGGTGTTTGCAGGTACAAGCATAAGCCACGAAGATGCTGCAGAAGTCCTCGATGCAACATACTGGCCACCCATATCCAGAGGCGACATTGAGAAGGCCATGGAGCAGGGGTACACTGTAATTGGCATCATCGATGGCATTTTTTTTAGCAGAGCGGCTGTGGCCCACAAGGAAATAATCAGGGCGATAAAAGAAGGAATGGAAGTCATTGGTGGATGCAGTATGGGAGCCCTTCGGGCTTCTGAACTCGACGTACATGGAATGACCGGTGTGGGACGGATATATGAATGGTACAGGGACGGAGTCATTGAAGATGATGATGAAGTAGCCGTTGCTACAAATCCAGATACATTTGAACCAGTATCAAGCCCCATGGTAAATATACGGGAAACTTTTAAGGCAGCTCTTAAGTCCAGTCTCATCGATAATGATGAATTCAGGCGCATAACCGAACTTGCCAAACGTACGCATTACACGGAAAGAAGTTACTTTGGGATTACAAAGCAAGCTTCAAGGGAAGGGCTAGTCCCCGAGGATAAAGCAAATAGACTTCTCAAATTCTGCACAGAGAATGAGTGTGACGTAAAAAGAGAAGATGCACTCCTTGTTCTTGCGAAAATAAAAAACAACTTAACGAAATAGTTAAGCTGCTATTTTTGGTTTTAATCCGTCATACAGGAAGTGCAGTATATAGACGGAAGACATCACCAGGATGATTGTCGCACCTGAAGGAGCATCGAACAAATAGGATAGTGACAATCCTACGATGCTGAAAGTTATACCAAAGAATATTGCAAGGTACATCATCTTCCCAAGATCATTAGTGTAATGTCTGCTCAGGGATGCTGGCATAGTAAGAAGTGCAATAATAAGAATAATACCTACTACCTTGATCAACAGTACTATTGTTAGTGCTATCAGGCAAAGCAGGAGTAAGTAAAGTTTCTCTACGGACAAGCCTGCGACCGTTGTAAACTCTTCATCAAAACAAAGTGCCATGAATTGTTTATAGAAAGCGTATACAACAAAGATAATAACAAAATCCAGACCCAGCATAAGATAAATATCAGACATTGGCACCGTCAGGATATTACCAAAAAGATAGGTCATAAGATCAGGCGCATAGCCGGGAGTCCAGTATATCAGAATAATACCTATGGCCATTCCCAGTGACCAGAGTATGCCTATAGCAGTGTCTTCAGCCACTTTTGAGCGTTTACTCACAAGACCCATAACAAGTGCTGAAAACAGACTGAAAGGAATAAGGCCGTATAGCGGATTGATTCCAAGGTAGTACCCTAGACCGATACCACCAAAGGATGCGTGGGTGATACCACCACTTATGAAAACTATCTTTTTGACAACTACATAGACGCCAATTATACCACATGCGATACTCGCCAGAATTGCGGCAAAAATAGCATTCCTCATGAAATCATACTGGAGTATTTCAAGCATACTGTTCACCTCAATGCTCTTTTAATACCCTGTGCGGCACACCGTGAGCGATTAGCTCGATCGGACACTGGTACGATACTTCCAGATCATGCGGACTTATTTCCTTGGAGTCATGGTAGTGGAACTTCCGATTCAGGCAACCAATCTTATCGACATACACTGAAACAGCACTGATGTCATGAGTGACCATTATGATCGCAATCTCGGATTTGAGCCTGTTGAGAAGCTCATAGAACTCTTTTTGCATCTTGGAATCTATACCTGTGGACGGTTCATCCAGTATTAACAATTTGGGTTTTGTAACGAGTGACCGGGCAATGAAAACCCTTTGTTTCTGACCACCTGAAAGCTCACCTATCTGGCGATTCTTGAATTCAAGCATCCCAACCGTCTCAAGGGCTTTAATTGCTGCATTGCGGTCATCCTCATTATACCTCTGAAGAGGGCCTTTGTGGCCCAGACACCCCATAAGTACAACATCAAACACAGTGATCGGAAAATCAAGGTTTGATGAATGGTACTGTGGAACATACCCCACATACTTCCTCATATCCTTAGGATTCCCGCCCAGAAGCTTGACTGTGCCCTTATCAGGTTTGATCAAACCAAGAATTACCCTCAAAAGAGTACTTTTGCCTCCTCCATTAGGGCCCAGGATGGCTAGAAAATCCTTGTCTTTAACAGTGAGAGAGACAGACTCCAAAACACGAACACCATCATAGCTTACCCATATATCCTTAAGTTCGATCACATCTTCCATTTCAAGCCAGTCCTTTTTCAAATGCTTCTGCTACCTTTACGAGGTTATCTATATAATCCTTTGCAAGCGGATCCACTTCCACAACCTCACCGCCTATCTCATTTGCAATCGCAGATGCGCTTACAGTACTAAAGCCGGATTGAACGAAAATTACCTTTATATTTTTCTCATTTGCTTCATCTATAATGTTCTGCATGTCCTTGACACTTGGTTCTTTGCCTTCTATCTCAACAGGAACCTGAATCAAATCATAATGATTGGCAAAATATCCCCACGCAGGATGGTAGACCATGAAACTGCTACCTTCTTTGCCTGAAAGGGTTGCCTTTATTTGCTCGTCAAGTACATCCAGTTCCTCAAGATACGCATTCTTGTTCTCAAAATAAGTTGCCTTATTTTCAGGATCGATCTCCACAAGACCTTCATAGATATGTTCAACCATTACTTTTACGTTATCAGGAGAAGTCCATATATGAGGATCCATACTTGTTGCATGTTCTTCTTCATGCTCAGCTTCATGTTCTTCTTCATGTTCAGCTTCATGATCTTCTTCATGATCTTCTTCATGTTCAGCTTCATGATCTTCTTCATGTTCAGCTTCATCTCCATGATCATGAGCTTCCATTTCCTTTAAAGAAATTCCTTCTGAACAGTCTACAAGCAGCATATCAGGATTCAGATCAGTTATTTTTTCCATCAAAACATCTTCAATAGTTATTCCGGAACCAACCATTGCATACATCCCGGCATTACTCAAATCAGTAAGCTGACTGGGAGTTGGTTCATAAGAATGTGGACTTCCTCCCGGAGGAACCATGACAACAACCTCAGCATTATCACCTGCTATCTTTTCAACAAACTCAGCCTGCGGAACTATGCTTACTACCACAATTATTTTGTCGGAATCAGGTGCTGCAACGGAATCAGCACCAGTATCTGTGCAACCGGATGTCAGAACAAGACAAGCCGAAAGAAGTATTATCAAAACCATTATTTTACTTTTCATTTATTCCACCATTTTTGCGTTGTATCAAAACTATTTGGTATTGCCCCAAATTTCAAACCTTTAAATATTTAATGATGCGAACCACAGGAATGATGATTAATCATACCACAAACACCAACAGTAGGATGACCCATAGCACCACACACCTTATCAATTGCAGATTTTGAGACTAATGCTTCAAACCGGGAGACTTCAGCACAGGATTCCTCCGAAGAAAGACCGTAATGAGTCAACATCAGGCTTAATATGTTATGCCGGTTAACGAAGAACTCAGCACACAACCTGCCTTTTTCAGTCAGGCGCACCCCACGATAAGGAATATGATCCACATAACCAGATTCGGAAAGATCATTTATAGTCTTTGTAGATGTCGATGGATCCACATTCAGCTCTGAAGAGATATCAGTGGTCTTTACAAGATCACCTTTTTTCAAAAGGAGCTTCATATACTCAACCTTTTTAGGAGATAGCTCCAGACCGGTCATTTCCTGCATGATATTCCATAATAAAGAAACAGTATATATACCTTTTGAATATAAGTCAAAATTATTCATTATTTTTGGAGTGTACCCAACTATTGAACTGATCTTCCGAGCAAGTTACATCCAACAGTTACAGACAAAATAAAAGAATAACCAGAAATATATTTGTACATATAATCAAGATTTAATCAGGGGTTAAAAATGCTAATACAACAAATATTCACTGAAAAAATAGCCCACAGTTCCTACATACTGGCAGGAGATAAAACCTGTGCAGTCATTGATCCAAGAAGAGACATCGAAATATATCTGGATTTAACTAGAGAGCTCGGAGTCAAGATAACACACATCCTTGAGACCCATTTACATGCCGATTTTATTTCAGGCCATATAGACCTTGCACATAGAACAGGAGCTACAATATATACACCAAGGTCAGCAAGTTGTGATTTTGAATCAATTACACTCTCAGAAGGAGACTCTTTTTCCATAGAGAATATTAAGCTGGATATTCTGGAGACACCGGGGCACACACCCGAGCACATATCGTACGTAGTCACTGACACTTCAAGAGGTGAAGAGCCAATAGCATTATTCTGCGGAGACACCATGTTTGTGGGAGATGTAGGTAGACCGGACCTCTTCCCAGGAAGAGCAGAGGAACTTGCATCAAAATTGTATGATACTTTGCATGAGAAACTTCTTAAATTGCCCGATTTCTGCGAGATATACCCGGCACATGGCGCAGGATCACTCTGCGGAAGAGCAATGGCAGCCAAGAGAAGTAGTACCCTTGGCTATGAAAAAAAATACAACTATGCACTAAGTATCAATGAAAGAGCAGACTTTGTTGATTCTCTTACAAACAACATGCCTGACGCACCAGACCATTTCAGCCGATGCACCAAGGTAAATCGGGCAGGACCCGAAAAAATGAAAGAGCTTCCTATCCCCGAAGCATTGGACAATAAACAATTTTGGGAAAAAATGAAAGATGCAGTCATTCTTGATGTACGTAGTTTTGAGTCCTTTGGCGGACAACACATACCACGGGCCTATAATATAGACAGCAATTCAAATTTTCCCACTTACGCAGGATGGTTACTGCCCCCTGAAAAAGACATATTGATAGTCTCAGATAATTATTCAAGGGCAATTGATGCATGCACTCAACTGCATAGAGTAGGGCAGGACAGGATAACAGGCTACCTTGAGGATGGCATGTACGGATGGGTAACAGATGGCCTACCTACAAAACACGTTCCACAGATATCCTCTTCTGAGCTGAACAGCCGAATAAATAACGGAAAAAAAATGACCCTGCTGGATGTTAGAGCGGCCTCTGAATATAAAGAATTCCACATCCAGGGAGCTGTAAATATACCCGTACACGAATTAAGGGAGCGGCATACTGAGATTGATGATGATACCGAAACCATAATTATATGTGGCTCAGGTCAAAGATCGAGCATGGGATGCAGTATTCTCCTGCAAAAAGGATTCACTGAAGTACAAAATGTTGCAGGTGGCATGACAGGATATGCGGCTGCAGGATATGGACCCGAATGCCCCATGTGCGTCCTTCCTTGGGCACCCTTCAAAAATAAGCAGAATTAACTGAAAGGCATCCCTCTGAAAGTGAAAAACTCCCTCACCATATAAATGCAGTCTACAATTTCATCCACTGAGACCAACAGCAGGATCAATATCAAAAGTGCTATGAGCAACTCCGAGTAATCCGGCAAGGACTGTAGTATATGAGCAAATGTGCCCACATTACCGTTTGTAGCGTGAACCATAATAACACCCAAATAGAAATCTGGTGCTATCTAATAAAAACGTATTCATTATTCCTAATGATTTTTTATTATAATAAGTATAAACTGCCATTCAAGTTCTAAAATTAAAATTGAAAGGATTTTCTGCTACTGATCTTTTTTTGAATTTGATATTCACTTTGACAGCCTTGAATTGACTTCTGTCCACAAAGACCGAATATTAGAGGAAAAATCATTATCAATATACTCTACAACAGATTTCCCATCAATCATTGCGTCAACAGGACTTTTGTCATAGGGGAGCATTCCTGCAACAGTTATTTCGTTGTCCTTACAATAAACAGAGATTGCCTGTGATAGCTCCATATTGATATCGCATTTATTGATACAGACCAGAACAGGAATCCTGAAGTGTTGTGCTACCTGGACAACCCTTTCAAGATCATGTATCCCCGAGATCGTTGGCTCAGTTACAATAAGAACAAGATCTGCACCTGTTATTGCAGCAATCACAGAGCATCCTGTTCCCGGTGGACCATCGATGATGACCGTATTCATACCACGTTCCAATGCAAGTTCTGAGGCTCTTTGCCTCACATCTGAGACTAACTTGCCACTGGCCTCCTCTCCGGCCCCAAGCTTTGCATGAACCAATGGACCAAATCGTGTGTTAGAACAGTAATATTCACCTGCTTTTTTCTCAACCATGCTTATGGCATTTTCAGGACAAACAAATTCACAGACCGCACAACCTTCACATTTGCACGTGTCAACAACATTAAACTTATCAATGGCACCGAACCTGCATGAACTGGCGCAGACGCCACAATCAGTGCATAATTCTTTGTTGATGTGTGCAACTTTCAGCCCATAGAAATCAGTCATTTCAAATGTTTCAGGCTGTAAGATCAGGTGCATGTCCGCAGCATCAACGTCACAATCTGCAATTATCGCATTTTCAGCGAGCGCGGCGAAAGAAGATGTGATAGTGGTCTTACCTGTACCACCTTTACCACTGATAACCGTGAGCTGTTTTAGCATTGATGCAACTCCCTACATGGAATAAACTCACATATATCCCGGTACATTTCCCGGAAGTTCGCTCGCCATGCTGGCATGTGTTCCACAAAAGGGATACCTTTTGAGTAAAGAACGGCTATTTCCCGAATGTATGGGATCTTCATCAGAATCGGTATACTTTCAACACGGCAATATTCCTCGACCCTGCTATCCCCCAGGCCATGTCTGTTTATAATGACCCCGAAAGGAATGCTCAGTTGCCTTATAACATCCACTGCAAGGACAAGATCATTAAGACCAAAAGGAGTTGGCTCTGTTACAAGCACACAATAATCCATGTCCGAAACGGATGCTATGACAGGACAGGCTGTCCCCGGAGGAGAGTCGATAACTGCAACCGTGCTTTCATCCATGTGTGTTTGCAACTGCCTGATGACAGGTGAGGCCATGGCTTCACCAATATTAAGAGTACCTTGCAAAAGTTCAATATCAAACTGCTCGTTCGTACCTTTTTCAATAACACCTATTGAACGTTTTTTCTCCGTAATGGCTTTTTCAGGACAAACAAGAGCACAGCCACCACATCCATGGCATAATTTCGGAAAGAACATGACACTATCAGGTAACTTAGCTATCGCATTGTACTGGCAGAACTCTGCGCATTTGCCGCAAAGGGAACACTTTCTCGAATCAATCTCAGGAACTTTTGTAGTAACATCTTCCTGCTTTTCAAGGTCAAATCCAAGAAAGAGATTGCAATTGGGTTCTTCCACATCACAATCCAGCAGTTGTACATTCCCAAGAGAAAGCGCTAGATTAACAGCCACTGTCGTCTTTCCAGTCCCGCCCTTGCCACTTGCGATAGCTATTTTCATGTATTATACACCAAATAAAAAATTAATGGCAGTGCACGTGGTCATCATCGTGACCATGTCCGCTGCATGAATTATCCCGTGTGGCCTTTGCAAGCTTAGAAGATTCCCAGGCATCAATAGCATTCTGAACTGTGCCAGTGGCACCACTGAATACCGCAATACCAGCCTGCTCGAACATATCTACAGCTTTTTTACCAAGACCGCCACAAAGCATAATGTCTACGCCTTCCTTTGCCATGAGCTCAGGAGGTAGACCTATGCCACCGTTGTGCTCACTTGTGTTTGGAAGAACTGAAGCTTCTTTTGTTTCTGTGTCGTACAATGTGTAAAAAGGCACCTTTCCAAAGTGCTGGCCAACTGTCTCTTCAATTCCATTCTGTCCCATTGAGGGTATACATAATTTCATCTTTATACCTCTGATATTATTAGCTTTAAATATTGTAATGGTGTTGTTAAAAAATGGTAAACACCCAAATCAGAACTTATCTTCCGTGCTTGCCAGGAGAGTTTGCAGCTTCGATACTATCCAGCGAATCCGACCTATAGGACTTAATAGCTTCAAGAACTGAGCCAGAAGAGAATATTTTCATTTCAACATTCTCAGATGATAGTAGGGAGAAAGCATTAGGACCAACACTACCGGTGATCAATGCGTCTATACCTTTACTAATCACCTGCTGTGCCGCCTGAACGCCTGCGCCGCCGGTAGCAGAACCATTTCCATTCTCAATAGATTCAGCTTCCATTGAGTCAGGATCAACTATCACAAAGTATTTGCACCTGCCAAAATGAGGGGTAACTGATGCTTCCAAACCAGAATCGTTTGCTGTCACACATATTTTCATTGATATTCTCCTATACACCCAATCACTGAATATACACACATATGAGTACAAATATATAAAGGTGACCAGTTAGTTTTATATATTTACTCCCATTGGAGAAATAAAAAACAAAATAACCACCCCCTATATATACAACAAAGACAAAGTGGCATTGAATGTTAACAATTTTTGAGGCAATCATACTTGGGATAGTTCAGGGAGTAGCAGAGTGGCTTCCAATAAGCAGTGAGGGAATGACAACTCTTGTTATGATCAACGTATTTGACAGAACACTTGCAGATGCTCTTCCCATAGCTATATGGTTACACACAGGAACCCTTCTTTCAGCTGCTGTCTATTTCAGGACTGATATCAAAGAGATAATGAACGAAATACCACATTATCTTAAAAACAGGGATGTCCAGGAAAAAAAGAACAGTATTATAACATTCCTACTGATAGCAACGGCCATAACCGGAATAATTGGATTGCCGCTTATTCTCTTTGCAACTGGAATGGAAGAATTCTCCGGCAAACTTGCAACCGCTTTTATCGGAGGACTCCTCATAATCACAGGCTTGTTGCAGATATCTGCCTCAAAGAGAACAGAGAAGAGAGAACAACCGGTTATCGTGGATTCTATTATCGCAGGAATTGCTCAGGGATTTGCCGCACTTCCGGGAGTAAGCAGATCAGGCATAACCGTATCAACACTGCTCCTGCGGGACATAGAAGCTTCACAGGCCCTGAGACTCAGTTTTCTAATGAGCATACCTGCAGTTCTTGCTGCTGATGTAGGAATCGGTGCAATGGGACTGCTAAGCTTTGACCTGAACTCATTATTGGCACTGTTCTTCGCATTCTTATTTGGGATACTAACCATCGATGTTTTCATTAAAGTAGCCAAAAAATTTGATTTTTCAAAATTCTGCATTGTTCTTGGAATTCTCAGCATACTCGCGTATTTTGTATGAGGATTTTTTGGATTTTGCCACACATGAGAATAAATACATAAAGATTTCCAAAAACTTATAAATACTACATCATTTAATGAGTGTGTAACAATGACTTGCAGAGGAAGACCTAAATCACCCAGAAGAGTTGAATGCTCACCAGAGGCACTTTATTTTAAACCACGTGGAATACCACTTCAGGAGCTTGAAACAGTAGCCCTCCCAATAGAGGAACTTGAAGCTCTGCGACTGGCAGACCTAGAAGGATTACAGCAGGAAGAGGCCGCTATCAGCATGGGTATTTCGAGACGTGCTTTCTGGCAGGATCTTCAGAATGCAAGAAAAAAAGTGGCTTCTGCCCTTATTGAAGGCAAAGCCATAGAAATCGTCGGCAATGATCCAAAAGATATGGAATAATTGCTGCACTACATTTGTTAGTTCAATAAAATTGCTCAAAAAAGAATATTGCTAAAGGCGAAACAACATGACACAAAATATCCAGAGTGCAGAAGACCTTTTAAAGAAGCCAGAAGAACCAAAGCTCGTTAAGAACATGAGAGCCATCAAAAAGAAAATAATGGTTATGAGCGGTAAAGGTGGAGTCGGCAAAAGCACAGTGGCAGCAAATCTGGCTGCAAGGCTTGCAGAACGCGGACAGAAAGTAGGACTTCTGGATGCAGATATTCACGGACCAAGCATTCCAAAGATGTTTGGTATTGAAAATGAGAAGCCTACAGTTGATGAGAATGGCATTGTGCCCATAAGTGTTGCAGAAAACCTTACTGTGATGTCAGTAGCACTTCTTCTTGAGGATAAGGACGCACCTGTGATATGGAGAGGTCCTGCAAAGATGGCAGCTATCAAACAGTTCCTTGAGGATGTTTCTTGGGGAAAACTTGACTATCTTATCGTAGACCTGCCACCTGGCACTGGTGATGAACCACTCAGTATTGCGCAGTTGATAGAGAAAATGGAAGGTGCTGTTGTTGTAACAACCCCACAGGATGTGGCACTTATTAGTGTGAGGAAATCCATCAAGTTCGCAGAGATACTCAAAATACCCGTAATTGGTATTGTTGAGAACATGAGTGGCATCGTTTGCCCTCACTGTGATGAGATGATAGACCTATTCGGCAAGGGCGGAGTTGAGAAAGCTGCAAAGGACTTTAATGTGAATGTTCTTGGTGAACTCCCTATGGACCCGAAAATTGCAGAAATAGAGGACAATGGAAATGTTTACACAGACATCAATGAAGATATGCTCTGGGGCAAGAGCTTTGCTGCAATTGTTGATTCTGTAGAACAATTCAAAAAGTGATTTAAAAGACCTATACACAGGAAGGGAATTTCCCTTCCATTTTTTGTTTTCTTTTTTACTAGATCATTTCCTTCTTCAAACAGGGTTCTGAAAGAATTTTCTTTTCTTCACCCCTCAATTAATATCTCTCACAAAAAAACAGACATTTACATACAAAAATTGGAAGCCATGAGGAAGTCGACAAAAATGGCATCAGGGACTAAAAGAGTACGAAGAACGTCATGGGCACAGAATGGATTGAAAGCAGAAAAATAAATAAACGTCCAGACCATCAGAACAGTATGGATTTTAAGAGTGAAGCATCATTTAAATGGCTGTATTCACAGAAGATATCAAGAGTAAAAGATCTCGCGCGCATCGTTCAGGCAAGTCATCTCTGGAATGAGGAAAATGGCTACAAGGAGAAACTTGTAAGCTCAAAAACCGGAGACTCGTGGGACTTCGACCTGCGGGATACCGCACGTGCAGCTTCTGTTCTTGCACTTACAGGCACCATTTTTCCAGAAGTTGAAAGATGGATGCTCTCAAAACAATCCGAAAGATCGTGGAATGATGATATATATGACTCCGTATACGCACTGATATCACTTGCAGATATGAGCTCATATAATCAGGAAGGGTGCCAGTGGCTTGTTGATAACTATGGACCTAAATGGGAACATCCCGGAACCACCGCACTCATAATCACTGCCCTCTTAAAACAGGCAAAACTTGAAGGTGAAAACACTTACAGTAATTTCATAGACGAACGTGCAAGGTGGATAATCTCACAAAGGGAAAATGAGGCTGCCTGGAAAACACTTGCTACAAGCAATCTTGTGATCCAATCACTTCTTCTTGCTGGGCATAAGGATGAGACAGTTGTGCCTGTCAAATGGATATTGTCACATATGAACGACAATGGTTCATGGGGAAAAGAAGAGGGAGATATCAATACGACATCCCTGTCGCTTATTACTCTTTGGGAATTCTTTAAATAAAATATTATTTCACAGGCAAAAGTATGTGAATATCAGTTCCTGCTCCCTCTCTGCTTTCAGCCCATATTTGTCCATTATGAGCCACAATTATCTTTTTGCATATATAGAGACCAAGACCATTGCCTCCATAATTACGGGTCGATGAACCGTCAGCCTGATAGAACCGATTAAATATCAGTGGGAGATTTTCTTCAGAAATGCCTATGCCATCATCACTAACTTTTATGTGTAGCTTTTTACCTTCCTCAAGAACAACAGATATCCCTATCTTCCCATCTTCCTGCGTAAACTTTACTGAATTATCGATTACATTCACAAATACTTCTTGAAGATATTCCAGATCACCCTCTATTAACGGTAGTTCAGATGGAATGGACCTTTCAATTTCATGCCTCTTACTGGCAATCTCAGGAGACCTGTCACGTATCGCTGAATCTATTACTTCAGACATCCTCAGAGGGAGGAAAGTGTATTCGACATTGCCACCTTCGGTGATACTGACATAAAGCAGGGAATCTATCAGCCTCTTTAGCCTTTCAGAACTAAGCATTACTTTTTCCATGGCATCTTTCTGCTTTTGGTTCAGTTCTCCCAGTGACCCCTCATACATCAGTTCACTATACCCTTTGATCGGGATAAGTGGAGTTTTTAGTTCATGTCTAAGATTGGACAGGAATTCGTCTTTCATCCGGTCAAGGGATGTTAACTCCTCATTTGCCTGTGCTAAGTCCTCAGCATATTGATTAAGAGCTTTTTCTGCAACTTTACGTTCAGTAAAGTCCTCAACAGCACATACACCACCCATGAACTTACCCTCATCAGATATAACGGGGCTGAATTCTGCTTTAATAGGAATTATCTTTTCAGAAAAAGGAGAAGAGAAATCATCTTCATAACTTGCAGGAATCCCTGCTAGTACTTGCTTAATGGCTTTTTTGATGGAGTTATCATCATTAAATGATTCTACGATATTAAAACCGATGATCGTGGAAATAACACTTTCTTCAGGAACACCCATGATCTTCACTAAATTTTCATTACACTGGGTTATTACACCTTTTTCATCAAAATGGAAAATACCCAGTGGTGATTTTTCAAACATCATACGATATTTGTTCTTGGAAATAGTCATCAATCTATCTTTCATTTTTCTTTTGGAGATATCATTGAGAATGGCGCCATGGAAAATCTCACCTTTTACCCTTGTTGTTGTGATTGCTAATTCTATAGGGAATTCGGTACCGTTTTTACGTAAACCTGTAACTTCAATTATTTTACCCACCACAGGTGATTTACCAATAGAAATAAGCTCATCCCAGCCTTCGTGTGCCTTACGATATCGTTTTGGCATTATGAGACTTATCGGTTTCCCGAGTATCTCACTCTCCTCATATCCAAAGAGTATGCTTGCATTCCGGTTCCAGAAAGTGATCATTCCCCTATAATCTGAAAGTACCAGTGCATAAGGAATGGAATCCAGATGAGTAAATATATAGTCGGAAGCAGGGAGTGGGTGTGATTCTGGCTCTTTTTCCTTTGAAATAGCCACACAGGATAAAAGAAGTGCCTTTTCTGAAGAAATTGTATCTTTCAACAAACTTGTGTTTATACTGAAGCTCTTTGAACTTCCATCAAAACCAACTATTGATGTTTCTAAAGCCTGAGATTCAACTATACCATCAGATAAAATAGAAGAGAAAAATGAAAGGACATTTTCTTTTTCATCTTCTGGAATACATAGCTCTGGAAAATTAATATTCGTGACTTCTTTATCCTCAAAACCTATAAGTTTTCGTGCTTTTTTGTTTGCCAGAATTATGTGGTTATTTTCATCAATAAGAAGTATAAAGGAATCCATAAGGTCAAAAAAAGGTTGTGAACGCTCAATATCTTTAAAAGGAATTTTATTGGCGAGTTCTTGTACCGAATTTTCTACAGTTGGAGAGTTAACACTCTCATCATCCGAAAAATCGAGTCTTTCTTTTTTTGTGGCCATCTATACACCTATGAACCTGACAAACACATTGTAGAAAATCTACATTAATGGTAACCAGATACATGCAATTGTATTGAATGTATAATATATAATACCTAGTATGTGGTGCTTTATTGTATATAAAACCTATTAAAAAAATAATAGTCAAAACTGAATTCAGACTTAAAATTAAAATAGAATATTGACATTTTGGGTAGCATTTATAATCAGAAAAAACTATTGAAGTAGACAGAGTGATCCAAGATGAGTGAAAATGCAATCAAATATCATGAGGATTCTAATACTTTCATTGCCAGCAAAAAAACCTTTTTTGAAGGAGACGTCAACATTGACGGAAACTTTATAGTTGGGGCAGGTTCTAATTTCTGGAAGGATCTAAATGTGAAAGGTATCCTGAAACTTGGAAAAGGAACTTTTGTGAAAGGAAATATAAAAGCAGATGAGGTCATCATAGGTTCAAAATCAGAGATCAATGGTAATGTCGAAGCTTCAGGTGAACTTAGAATTTTAGACTCTGTAGAAATCAACGGTTCCGCAATTGCGGGAAAAGAGATGCTTGTGCGCCCTGGTTGCAATATCAAATTTGCAAAAGCAAACAGCACAATGGAACTTGTTGGAAGAGTCAGCATAAAAGAAATAGAATCAGGAACAAAAGTGATTGTGCGTTCCGAATGAACGCAAAAATGATTATTTAGTTTGCTCCTTCAGGAGAGATTTCAAAATCCTTTCACGAAGCACATTCGCTTCAAGACTTGTTCTGTCACGAGGCCTTGGCAAGTCTACATTGATTATTTCTTTTATTTTACCGGGGCGCGCACTCATCAATACTATTTTATCAGCGAGGAACACTGCCTCATCAACACTATGCGTGACAAAAAGAACAGTAATATGTTTTTTTTGCCATATATCCAATAGTTCTTGTTGAAGAATATTGCGTGTCTGAGCATCCAATGCACCGAAAGGTTCGTCCATAAGCAGAACCGACGGTTCGTTTGCAAGAGCTCTTGCAATAGCTACTCTCTGCTTCATACCGCCTGACAGCTCATAGGGATAACTGTCCCTGAATTGCTGAAGTCCAACCAGTTCCAAGTATTTTTCAGCATCCTCAAGTGCATCTTTCTTTTTGATCCCGCCCATCTGAGGACCAAATATAATATTATCGACCACTGTTTTCCAAGGGAAAAGGGAATACTCTTGGAAAACCATGCCCCTGTCAGGACCAGGAGATTCGATTTTTTTGTCATCCAGATATACTTCGCCCTCATCCGGCTTATCAAGTCCTGATATTATCCTAAGCAATGTAGTTTTTCCACAACCTGATGGACCTATGAAACATACAAAATCCTTATCTTCTACCTCAAGATTGACATTTTCCAGCGCTAGTGTAGAGGTATCCTCATCTTTTGTAAATCTGCGAAAAACATTGTTTACTTTTACTTTTCCCATTATATCACGACCCCTTTGCGCCATTTGAGGAGCTTCCCATCGATATAGTAACGCAGCAATCTGTCAATGAACAATCCAAGGAAACCGAGTATTAACATGTAAACAAGAACAAAGTCCATGTTATGCAGATAGTAATGATGCCATATCTTGTAACCAAGTCCGTTCCTGCTAACACCAAACATTTCTGCAGCAACGAGACACATCCAGCCAACTCCCATGGCAATCCGAATACCTGCAGCAACTGAAGGAAGTGCATAAGGAAGAGCAACATATCTGATCAATTCACGATTGGTGTTACAGCCCAGCACCTTTGCTGCTTCAACATAAACACGGGAAACGCTCTTAAAACCTGTAAAAGTATTTATTATAATTGGAAATACTGCTCCGATGAATATCAAAAAGCCTGCTGCCAGAGGGTTAAGTCCAATCCATATAATAGCAAAAGGAATCCAGGCAAGTGGTGGTATAGGACGTACGAGTTCAATCAAAGGATCAACTATACGATCGATCGTACGGAACCAGCCCATCACCATTCCTATGGGAATGCCAATTGCAAGTGCAGAAAACATACCTATACAGAAATAAAGAAGACTGTAAAGAAGGTCTACTATCAAAACCGGAAGTTGAAGATCCAGACCTATAATACTTAACTTAGCATCTTTTGCCATAATTGATATGAACGCAAGAGTCACATCCGTAAAACTTGGCAGGTAGAACTTATTCTGAACGATATAAACAGCTAAAAGCTGCCAAAGAATAATTGCAGAACATATAGAGGCTATTTCCACTCTTTTTTCACTCAGGACTTGAAGATGTTTTTTTACCATGAATCCTCCGGTAACTGGAGATAAAGACCTCCGGATAGACACTAGAAATGTCTACTTATTATTTAAATTATTATCAAAAAAGAAAAAAGGATTATTGATCAAGAGCTTCATAGAAACTCAGATCAAATATATCATCCTGTGTAAGAGGTTTGCTAATATATCCCAGATCATACTGAACCTGAGCGTAGTCCACTGTAGAGTTAATTATAAGGCTCGGATCAGCGATCCAGGAACCATCCCATTCGTTCAGCGACTGTTTTACCAGTTCAACATCCCAATCCTGGTCATCAGCAAATATCTGTGCTGCCTCATCCAGGTTCTCGGAATTATAATCTGTTGCACGTACATGGGTTTCCACGATCTGCTGAACTATATCAGGGTGTTCCCTTATGAGTTTGCCACTTATAGCAACAACACAGCATGCATGGTCCTCAAGCATTGCACCGGATGTAACAACTGATCTGCCTGTACCTTCACTTTCGATCATGGCAGGTGCTGGATGTGGAAGGAAAACTGCATCAACCTGACCTGCAGAAATTGCGGTCATTGCGTCTCCCGGCCCCATTCCAAGAATTTCAACATCTTCCACAGGGTCAACACCATTCTCTTTTAGCCAGTTCTTAAGCAAAGTGTCCTGTATTGTTCCCGGTGGGAATGTTGCGATCTTAAGTCCTTTCAGGTCTTCCGGACTCTCGTAGGGAAGCTCAGTGCGAAGCACAATATCGGAGCCCTGTATCTGGACTGAAGCCACGATCTTTGCATCCAGACCACTCGCGAGAGCTGAAATGACAGGTGCTGCACCAACATATGCGACATCGATATCCCCTGCAAGCATTGACTGCATTTCAGGTGCGCCTGTTGGGAAAAGGTTGTCATTTACCTCCTCTATCCCATAAGGTGCAAGATCCTCAACCCACCAGCCTTTTTCCCTTGCAGTTAGATATGCTATCTGATGAGTACTTGGCTGATAACCAAATGTGAGCTCTGTAATGGTTTCTGTTTGCTCGCCCTGCTCTGTTGTTTGTTCAGCACATCCTGAGATGAATACTGCTGCTATCAGAGCAATAACAAAAAATAAAGTGGAAGTTACTTTGATTGTCTGTTTGTAATTCACATTATCACCTTGAGTAAATGGAAAGTATAATTAAAAGGCATGAGTCAATATATTATATATATTTCCACATTCCGCAAGTATTATATCCTAAAAATGTCAATATTAAATTATTATTTGCCTATATAGGCCACTAATGTGGGAGATATATCGAAATGAGTGCTGCTGATAAAATAATAGATGCTGTTTTTGAATCTGATGATGACTTCAGGAAGATCCTTTCCAGTACCATAAAGGAAGAGCTGAATATGAATATGGCAGAATTTGCCGAAAAGGCAGGAATTCCTGCAAGCACCCTTTATAAAATAATGTCTGGAAAAAGGGAACCGAATGTCAAAACATTGAGACAGATAATAAAGACGATAAAAAAGCTTGAAGGCTCGGAAAAAGGAGAATTCATTGCCGTAATTGCTGCCAGACCAGTTCTTGACAATATCAGTGAAACAAAAAGAAAAATTGGTGGAAGTCTTTGTACGATCAGAGAATATTCTGCAACCTCTATGGAAGAGGCAATAATCGCTGCAGTCAGAGCTGAAAGGGATGGAGCAAAGGCATTAGTGTGTGCACCAATAGTAAGCCCTACAGTAGAAAAAATATTAAGAATACCTGTTGCCACAATAATGCCAAAGAACAGTCTTCTGGAAGCTATAGAGCTTGGGGCAAAAAAAATAAATTAAAAATAATTAAAAAAGAGTTTATCGGATATTTCCAATCAACTCTTTTATTGATTCTATTGCTTCAGCTACTTTTGCCTGTGCTATTTCTACAGTCCATCCACCTGCTGTAAATAAGTAAGCAATTCCTCCTACTGCTGCCAGTGCAATTGCTCCAAGTACGTAGAACAGGGTACCGGATTTTTCAAACACTTCATAAGTAGTTGTAAGGTCACCAACTTTTACTTCGTAGATTCCCGGCTCTTCTTCTACATGAATGAACTCAAGGGTAGTGGAATTACCAACGGAGAGACTGATAAACTGTGAATCAACAACCACATCATTGACCTTAAGATCCACAGTGTAATCACCTGCATCAGTACCCGTATTGACAACATCGACACTTATCGTAGCTTCCTTGTCCTGCTTTATTTCAAGTGGAGTTATAACAAGGTTGCTGAATTCAAATTTAGCTGCAAGTTCGTCCACCCTAAGATCAAGTTCTGCCTCAAGAAGACCGGATTTACTCGCAATTATCTTGTGTGTTCCAGCTTCAGTTGCAGTATAGCTTATAGTACCATCATCATCTGTGGTGCCAATGGACTTTCCATCAAATGTAACATCTGCACCTGAGATTCCATCGCCTCCAATGGCCTTTAGAACAAATATGGTCATTGATGTGCCTTCATAGACTTCGTCCGGAGACACCTCAACACTCATCTTTTTGGTCTCATCATCCTTATCTATAACTTCAAGATCTTCCGAACCCGAGGCATAATCGTCCTTTTCAGCTGTTATCTCAAAAGTGCCTGCTTCTGAAGGAGTGTAAGCCAGAGTGCCATCAGCAGCAGTTGTTCCAATTGTTGTATCTTCTACCTTAATGGTGGCATCACCAATTGATGCGCCACGTGCATTTACGGTGATAGTTATTTCTTCCCCTTCCACGACAGTGGACTGGCTCAGTTCAACATCCAGAGTTTCGGAAGCTGCTGTTTTTACTTCGACAAATGGATAGTATCTGAGTGTATCAGAGTCTGCCACCTTTATCATAATATTGTCCGTCAGTTCGATTTCATTGTCCTTATTAAGGGAGATCGAATTATCGTTTGACATCACAATCGAAGTACCGAAGCTATCGATATCCATATTACCATACTGATCACCACTTTCTAGGGTTATGTAATCTTCAGATATCTGGAACATACCCTCGACAAACACGGCATTGCTTTCGCTTCCTCTGAAAACTTCATTGAAATGTATTATGATTATAGGTACGTCATCTGCATCCCCAAGGTCTTTCTCGAACACATAGTCAGCATCTGAAGACACAATATCAGTATCAACTTCATCTCCATCTTTGTACAATTCTATAAGGACACTTTCACCGTTCACGTCAACTTCCACAATCTCCAAAGTGTAACCTTCTTCAAGAACAAGTTCTGATCCGGAGAAAATTGAAGCTTTGGAATCATCATCCATCAGTACCTTAGATAGCTGACCATCAGAAATGAGATTTAATGTACTGACACCATCAATATCTGTAGCAGAAGTGTAACCTGTAAAGTACTTCTCTGCCAGGAAACCAACCACGTTGAACTTACCCCAGTCAGAGTGTTCAAACTCAACGGATGCAGGAGTACTTGTGTATACAAGTTTACCTGATGAAATTGACCTTCCTGAAATGGCTGTTAATTCAAGGGTTTCTGTCTGCACACCTTCATCAATATCATAGTAGAAACCTTCAAAGTTCAGTGGAGTCCATGTGAGAAGTTCAGATCCTTCTGCAACAGTACCACGAAGTTCATATGTGCCGGGTTCTGACATGTCTACGACTGGAGCAAACCTGAGATCATCGTTGTCAGCAACCAGGAGCTTTATTTTACCCATAAGAGTTACTGTCTTTCCTTTGGAAAGGGAAACTGAACCATCATTTTCCATTTCAATAAGATCATCATCGATCCTGGTAATTTCCATATCGCCGTAGGATTCTCCATCTTCAAGTTCCAGGTACTCATCAGATATCTGGAAAATACCTTCTACAAAAACAGCATTTGATTCCGTACCACTGAATATCTCATCGAAGTGAACGGCGAGTATTATAACGTCATCGGCATCACCAAGATCTACCTCATAAGTGTAATCGTCACCACTTGATATTACAGAACTGTCTAGCTCATCGCCGTCTTTTGTAAGGGTCACGAATACCTTGTCACCGTCTTGATCAACTTCAACAATATTAAGTTCATATCCATTCTCCAGTATAATAGATGAACCTGAATATGCAGACTCTTTTTCGTCATTGTCAACAAGGATCTTTGACAACTGACCTGATGAGATAATGCTTACTTCTTCAACGCCATCAATATCCGTATCATCTGTATATCCTGCAAAGTATTTCTCTGCCATAAAACCGATAACCTGATAAGAGCCCCAATCATTACGCTCAAAGTCAGTATCAACTGGTGCAGTCTGATAAAGAATATCTCCGTCACCAAGTGTACGATCAATGTTGAAAATTGTCATATTCTCAGAACTAAGCCCTGATTCCAGGTCATAGAAGAATCCAGAGAAACTCTTTGCATCCCAGATATACTTGTTATCTGATTGGTCAGCGTTCTCATCCCATATTCTGTCGCCAGTGAAGTAAGTTGTTGAGTACACAGATATTGTTTTAGTGGCTTCGTCCGAACCATCACCATTGGTAGCAGTCAAAGTAACATTGAACTCACCTGTAGAAGTGTAAGTATGTATAGGATGCTGGTCAGTGGAAGATCCACCATCTCCAAAATCCCATGACCAGGATGTTGGGGAATTACTTGAAGTGTCATTGAACATCACTGGAAGAGAAACAGACCCCTCTGTCACATTTGCATTGAAAGAGGCATCTGGAATATTTGAAACGGGAGTGCTGACAGTTATGTAATCAGCTCTTGTTTTCACGTCACTTACAGTCCCATTTACTGCAGTGAGCACAACAGTATAGGTACCGTCAGAAGTGTAAGTGTAAATTGGGTTCTGTTCTGTAGAATCATTATTGCCATCATTATCAAAATCCCAGTACCACTCTGTAGCATTTGTAGAGCTATCAGTGAACAAGACAGTAAGAGGATTGTCACCAGAAGTTATGTTTGCGGTGAAATCAGCAACAGTAATAGCTCCAGAACTCACTGCACTAACTGTTATGTAATCAGCTCTTGTTTTCACGTTGCTTGCAGTTCCATTTACTGCAGTAAGGACAACAGTATAGTTACCGTCAGAAGTGTAAGTGTAAATTGGGTTCTGCTCTGTAGAATCATTATTGCCATCATTATCAAAATCCCAGTACCACTCCGTAGCATTTGTAGAGCTATCAGTGAACAAGACAGTAAGAGGATTGTCACCAGAAGTTATGTTTGCGGTGAAGTCTGCAACCGGTTCGATATCAGAACTTACTGCATTAACTACTATATAGTCCATTTTTGTTTCCACGTCACTTTCAGTTCCATTTACTGCAAACAGAACAACGGTATAGGTACCATCAGAAGTGTAAGTGTAAATTGGATTTTGTTCTGAGGAATCATTAGTACCATCATTATTAAAATCCCAGGACCAAGAAGTCGCATTGAGAGAGTTATCTGTGAATTGCACAGGCAACGGAACATCACCTGAAGTTACATTTGATGTAAAATCTGCAGTAACATTTTCGGCTGAGCCTACAGTGCTGCAGAAAAGCATTAATGAAAATGCGATTAAAATAAATTTCAATTTCTTTTGCATTATAAAACTTCCTTAAAGTATGAACAACGTAAACTAATCATGTCTAATCTTAATCCCCCAATTGTAGATAACCTTTCCGATATATCGTCAGGTTTTGTCCATTACGGCACCTAATGACAGTACCAACATCCTGCTCAACTACTTCACCTATAACATTTAAATAACATACGCTTTGAGCAATTTCCAGCATATCAGGAGAGACCGTGAAAAGTAATTCAAAATCCCCTCCTGTGTAAAGTGCAAATTCTGTAAGAACATCAGGATCAGATGTTACGAACTCAGAAATCTCAGCTTGTATCGGCAGAGAATCCTCCTCTATCCTGAAGCCTACACCATTAAGATCTGCAAGGTCATGCAGTGACATTGCCAGACCATCACTTGTATCCATCATACATGTTACAGCGCCGGAGCTCGCAAGTTTCATTGCTTCGTTAACACAAGGAACAGGCGTAAGCAGTTTATTGAGAAGACTATTAGGAATAGTAATATTTTTCTCAATTGCATGGAGTGCGGCTCCGGCAGAACCTGCAAACCCTGTTACGCAAACCTTGTCACCGACCATTGCACCTTTACGGGTCAGCAGCTCAGATCTTTTGACTTTGCCAAGTGCAGTACCTGTAATTGTTAGTTCATCGTGGGTGTCAATATCCCCACCTATGACTGAAGTGCCACAGAATTTGGCACAATCATCCATCCCCCTGGAAATTTCCTCGACAAAAGAAATATCCGTGTCTTTGGAAAGACCCATGGCTGAAAGAAAACCTATTGGGCGTGCACCCATGGAAGCCACATCACTGAAATTGACCGCAGCTGACATCCAACCTATCTGCCAGGGAGTCATCTGAAGAGGGAAATCGGTTTTCCGGTGCAACATATCGGTTGTTATCACCATATACTCCCCACCAGAAATATCAACAACTGCACAATCATCAGTTCCGGATCCGATGCGCACATCAGGATTGCAACCTTTATTGAAAATACCAGATAAGCGTTTTATAAGTGAACGTTCACCAATCTCAGATACAGGAGTAGAGTCATTCATATTTTACCTGCTATTTTGATGTGACTATATATAATTACTTAGCACGAAGTGATAAACAACAAAGGATTGAGTAATAGAACTGAGTTAAAATAAATAAATTTTGCTGATATGAAAACATCAACAAAATTCATACAAATCTAGTATGCAAGAAAATAATTTACCTGCGTACCCTTCTTCTCAATGCTACAAAAGCTCCGCCAAAGACTGCTACAATAATCACCAGTGGTAAAACATATCCCACAAGCACTATCAAGGCATTTACCATTGAGATGAACCCGTTGACAGATTCGGATAGTGCATCCCTGATTCCCCATGAACGAGTAATTGGCCTTGGTTCTGTGACACGTATATTTATGGTCGAGAACTCGATCCGGTCTTCGAGATAATTCAACCTTCCTGTAAGGCTTTCAATCTCACCGCGCACCCTGCCAAGTTCCTTTTCCACACTCAAAACCTCTTCAACCGTTACGGTCATATTGAGTATTTCCTGAAGGCGGGTTTCCTGTATTTGAAGATTATCCAGACGTGCGGTCACATCGATGTATTCTTCCGTGACATCCTGTGCATTTACACTTTTAGATGTTACTTCCCCCAAGTCCTCCACATTATCAAGGAACAAAGAATATTCGGATTCGGGAATCCTTACTGTAACATATCCCTCTTTACCGGCATCAGATTCATAATATGAATCGTAGACAGAAGAACTGGAAACATATCCACCTGAAGCAAGCGCCATTTTTGAGATCTCATCCAGACTTGCTGCGGCATCATTGACCCTTATTGTCATATCGATGGTCGTTATTGTTTTGCGGTCCACAGAAGCAGTGGAAGCTCCACCATAATCACCATCATAAGCAGCTTCACCCATGGCTGCATTTCTGGAATAGGAATCGTCGTAGTCCTCAGCCACAATATAATCAGCTGACTGTGAAGAGAATTCTTCACGGACCCCCATACAACCGGATACAAAAGTAGCCATAAGTAAAAGCATAATTACAGTAATGCTACCGTATTTTATTTTCATTTAATCACACCTTTTTAAGCATGATTAAATGAAGGACTGGGAAGTATTAAAAAATTGCTTAAGGTTCAAACTGATTCGAAGTTAACCTTTTCGTTACCTTTCTCTTTTGTCCGTACATATATATTGTCAAGGAACTCATGGGTAAGGTCAGCAAGTTCAAGCATTTCATCCCTGCTCAATGGTTTTATGTCCCTGAGAGATTCAAGCATTGCATTTTCAGCAAATCCCTGCTGAAGGACATAAACAACATCCTTTCTGCCTGTTAATTCACTAATGGACCTTGCAATATTACAGACATCATCAGAGCTTCCCATGAAATCTCTGATAATAGTGGTCCTTAACTCAAGTTCAACATTATTTCCCAGAACCAGATTAATGGATTCTGCCACTTTTTCTATTACAAGCTTTGGATCAATGTGAATATCAGTATAGTCCTTGCAACCAATTGCCTTTGCATAATCTTCAGTATTATTCAGAGGAGCTTTGACATCGATAAAGAATTTATCCACAAGACCTTCTTCCATCAATTCGGCCATTACGTGAGGATAATAGCCGTTGGTATGGATACCGACAAGCAAACCCATTTTCTTTGCAAAACCTGCAAAGTGCTTCACAGCATCCTTCTGCATAAGGGGTTCGCCCCCTGAAAAAACTACATTGCTGACAAAGGGTCTGGACTTCTTCATGTCTGCTTCAAGTACTGACGTATCCACCATGTTGCTTTCAAAGAGAAGTGAATGGTTCTGGCAATATGGACACCTGTAAGGACATCCACGTAAAAAAAAGACGATTGACACTTTTCCATGCCAATCTACCGTTGAGATGGGAACCGAGCTCCCATAGTTTACTTTCATGAGCTTATCAGATCATGTCTGAAGAGCTGTAGCGCATCCTGTCTGCAAGCTCTTGCTTCTTTGCATTATTCCATCCACCAACGGCCTGGACATACCCGGTTACCCTTGACATCTGCTCGACATTAGATGAGCCACAGTTCTCACAGACCTCCTTGAGACCGGACATCATATGGAAATCATTAAGGCACACAGTCATATCCTTGGTGAAAGCAAAGTAACCTACCTGAGTGTTCTTTGCAATGTTCATTGCAAATTCTTTAAGGCCCTGTGCATCCGGTGCACCTTCTCCCATCCATATATGGCAGATGTTTCCACCATCAACAATAGGGAAGAATACATGCTCGGCATTTATCCTGTCAATCAGAGAAACATTTGCGCCCGGTGGCACATGAGTACCGTTGGTATAATAGACAGGCAGATCATGGGTCTTTTTGAGATTTGCAAGAGCAGCTTCACTGTCGCCCTTTACAACTTCCACGACACAATCCCTGTATTCTTCATGTAGCATGTCTGATACCGCAAATCTCTGACCCGTGGTTTCAGCAGGAGTACGGGCAAGGGCAATTTCCATGCCATGTTTCTGGCTGAGCTCGTTTGCATACATTTCCATCTCGGTCATCACCCTGATGGCAAACTTGAAAGCATCTCTGGATTCATGCATCTGAGAACCAGTGTGATACTGAACCATTTCATTGATACCGATAACACCCATTGTACAGACAAGTGCATCAATATCAACAGCTACACAGCCCTTCTCACCTGTAACAGGATCCTTTGGCCTCTGGGTTGCAAATGGCATCCTGTTGTTCTCGATGATATTTTCCATCCAGTTGCGCTTTGTCTTGAATAGAGTTATACACTGGTCCATGAGATTCTTCAGGTCACCGAACAGAGCAGAATCATCTCCATTGGCTCTGTATGCCGCCCTTGGGCAGTTGAGAGAGACGACCTGCCAGGAACCCATTGAGAAATGTTTCCCATCCTTGAATATGAGCTTGTCATCAAAACTGTCATCTGCATCAGCATTTGCTGAGAACTGATATGCACAGCATTGATAACAAGAAATTCCCTCGCCTGCACCTCTGTATTCAGGTAGCTGATTATCGAAATATGGAGTACCGAACTTTGCTGCAAGTTCAAAGGTCATATCATAGAGTTGCTCGTAACCAAGCAGATCAGGATGTGCCTTGTTAAAGAACTCATCTTCTTCCATGAAGTCTGGCTCTATGGAAATTTCAGGCTTAGGGAAATTGAAAGGCTTGCCCCAATTATCACCCTCTAACATCACATCCATAAGTGCCTGGAAAGAAAGACGTACCTCACGCTCAAACTCGCTATAGGTGCGCTTTTGGGTACCGTTTGTACCATCATGCACACGCCCCTTGTAGACAACTGGCTTATCCTTCCAGAGTTTTGGTACACCCGGAGACAGCTGAACGGAGGAGAACACTACCTGTCCACCACGAGCTACCATCATCTGGGTCATCTCATACACGAACATTTGCATGAGCTGCTTTACATCGTTGTAATTCTTGCCTTCAAGGTATGGAGCAAGGAATGTAAGGAAGTTGTAGAATCCCTGGCCACCTGCGAAGTTGGTCTGTGCGCTTCCAAGAGCCTTTACTGCATGAAGTATAGCTACCTCAGCCTTCATAGCAGGACCGGCTACACTTGCCTTTGCACCTGAACCATCTGGCATGAGACCGTAATAGAAGAAATACCTGAGGTCCCAGTCCTGGCAGAAAGCACGGGTTCCGAGATACTCAAGATCATGAATATGAATATCGCCATTGAGATGCATGTCAGCGATCTTCGTTGGCAGAAGAAGCAGGTACTGTTCCTTGGATATCTTGTCTGCCTTCTTCTTATGAGAAGTCTCAGCATTTTCCTGGAGGTTTGCGTTGTCATTTGCCTCAAAACCACTTCCAAGATCTATCTCGCATGCATCATATACAGGAGTACCTATCCTTGTAGAAACATTTCTCCACTCAACGTGTCCTCTCTGGAGAAGCTCCATGTTGACGATCTCCCTTATAAGTGGACCTGAAAGGAATTTAAGGTCAAGGGATCTGACACGGCGTTCTACTTCTTTTGAAATGTCGTAAGCTTCATCCTTTTCGATCCCAGGTTTGCCGTGGAACCTCTCAGCAAGCTTTGTTTCCTTCATTAATTGATTGACAATGACACTACGGTCCCAATCAACCATGTGTCCTGCCGTGGTTCGCACCTTTGGCATTATAGAGATATCATGGCCATCGAGCGTCTTCTGTATGGCATGCTGTTTTGTTAATGGTGTCATACTGATATCGATCCTCTCATCTTCCTCTGCGCGAACCTGCTTGTCAGTTCCCAAGTCTGACCTGTCAAGTTCTATTTTTTCTTTTATATTAGTAGCACATACGTCCATCATTCCCACCTCAATTTGATTGCACTTAGATTATACTACCCAATACTTCCAGGTTCACGTCAGGACCATTGAACAAATCCTTATGTGTTAAAAATTCATCGCCGATCTGGAGTACCGGAGCAGTCATGGTAAAAACACCATTGAATTTAAGTTCGGTCAAAGCTTCAGGAGTAGACATATCTGCAGTTGTGAAAGCAACTTCCTTCGACTTAAGTACCTTCTTCAGTTGCTCGCATTTCGGGCAAGTCTTTGTTGTATATATAACCACTTCAACCATTTTCTCGCGTCCCTTCATAGTATATAAATATTTTATTATATTATTGCCATTCTGGAGAGAAACAACAATGCCATTTGAAAAATCATAATCAATAGGCATTGTCATAATAATTACCTTGTTCACCAGAGGGTAAATTATACAAATGACATATAGCTTAATAATGGTTTTTCAAACTGCATTTGAATATACAAAAAACAATATTAAAATCATATATGAAACATGTTTGATAACATACTTGATAATATATTATTACCATGCAAATTTACAATAATGAAAAAATAATAAATGAGCATAAATTGGGACATGACCACCAACAAAAAAAGCAAACAAAAAGAAAGACACATAAAGAGAAGTGCAATAACATTGCCAAAAGATGTATATCATAAACCCTATTATAGCACATAATCCGATCAAGGGGTGTAAAAGATAACTAAACAACTAAGCTCCGGCTGCAAGCCAATCGATGAACTCCTAGGAGGAGGATTTGAGGCAGGGGTCGTGACACAGATATACGGAGAAGCCGGAAGTGGCAAGACAAATTTGTGCCTGCAACTTGCAGTTGAATGTGTCAAAAATGGAAAAAAGGTCATCTACATAGATACTGAGGCCATTTCCCCTGACAGATTCAAACAAATTGCTGGCGAGAATGCAAAGGAGATAGCACAGCAAATAATCATCTTTGAGCCTCATAATTTTGAAGAACAGTACGCTGCTGTCAAAGAAATTGAGAAACTCATCTCAGAAAATATCGGCCTTATAGTAATAGATTCTGCAACTGCTTTTTACAGATTAGAGCTTGACCAGGAAGAATCAAGCATAAGGACCAGAAGGGAACTGGCAAATCAGATAGGCTTTGTACACGGTATTGCACGCAAACACAGAGTTGTGGCTGTTATGACCAACCAGGTATACAGCGATATTACTACAGGCAGAGTAAGACCAATAGGTGGTAGCGGTATAGAACACATATCAAAGACCATAGTCCAGCTTGAAAAAACAGGAGATGGCACAAGACGTGCAAAACTCTGGAAACACCGTTCACTCCCAGAAGGTGGGACCTGCAAGTTCACCATTACCAGTGAAGGCGTAAGATAAAAAAAAAATCAGGCCCTTGCTATTGTGATAAAGCCTGTATGCCCCACTTTTGATGTGGATGGCCGAGTACCTCTTGACGAGAATGATATCTCACGTTCCGTAAATTCCATTGTTACCACATCACAGAACTGTGCAGCTTCAATTGCATCACGTATTTCTTTTGTCTGTTCAAAGAACGGAGAATAAGTAGCAAGGAATCCACCCGGATACAGTATGTCCATCACATAAGGAATGACATCCTTTGAATTTTGAGTGTCGAGGGTTATGACATCGAATTTCTCATCAATGTTCTTTATTTCATCAACAATGTCGCCACAACGAAGTTCTACATTATCAAGACCTGCATTTTCTACATTTTTACGGGCAACATCTACGAAATCTTCCCTTACCTCATATGTTACAACACGTTTTGCAATGGAACCAAGATACATCGTCAGTATACCCGAACCTGTACCTGCATCCAGTACAGCATCGTTTTTATTGAGTCCGGTATAGGCGATTATCATGCCTATATCCTTGGGCATCATTGGAGCACCGGTCCTTTTTGCATGACGGAAGAAATCCGGCATTTTTGGACGCTGAATGGTAAACTCCTGGCCCTTGTGTGACACCACCGTCTCACCAGGGACCTTGTCCATGAGAGAAGAAAGTTCTATAATACCAAAATTCGTGTGCAGTTGATCATCGGAAACCTTTGCGATAAACTCTTTGACCTTATCCCTGTGGGAAGTCTTCAGCAAAACCAATTCACCAGTTAACATTATTTTACACCTGTAGGACGTTTTTTTGAGACATACCTGTTGGAAGGAATCGTAACAATATCCCTTTTAATTGAATGCCTGCCCATTGAAAGATGAGACATCATTTCCTCGAATTCCGGCTGGTAGGCATCTGCAAGAGTCCCTGCATATTCAACTCCTTCCCATGTAAGCACATATTCATAACTCTGCCGGAACCTGTTATCTTTTTCATAATAACGAAGGTCCTCATCAACGATACCCATGGCAACGAGTACCTGTATGTCCTCAAAGACCTTCTCACAGTATGGAAATCCATACCTTTCATGGAAGGAATAATCAAAAAGGTTCTTTAGCTTCGGGAAGCCACTTAGTTCACGGATGGTACGATACAGCCAAGTAATATGCCGAAGGCGTGGGATTGAAATATAACCTGGTTTCTCGTCTGTGAAGAGACTATGAACAGCATAGAACAACAGGATTATTCCTTCTATTGGAAGATACTGGTCTTCGCGGGTGAAATTGAGCAGCCGAGGGGAAAGATCATCGACCACCCTGCGCAATTCTGAGATAACAGCAAAGGAATCTTTATCCGTAACCACGTCCGGGTGAGAGAAAGCAGTAAGTGATAACTGTCGGGATATTGCCCGGACCAGACCATTGGCAAGTGCCGATTCATCGTAGAAGAAGCCATCTTCCTCATCCATTGCTATACGCATACTTTTAGGAACACCTGAAGCCACTGTAAGGTCCACAAGTACATCCCCAAGTTCCCGGGCAAGTCTTGTTTCAAGCCTCTTTGTGGCTACGCCATGACGAGCAATGGTTGAGAGAGCCATCCTTGTTGACGGCCGGATTATTTTCTGATTTAGCCTGGCTACCGGCACATATAACCTACCATCACGCAGGTCATCCAGTAACTTACATGATTTTTCAGATGCATTGGACCTGATGAAATTGACCAGCTCGTTATCATTGTATTCAGTGAAGAAGCGAACAACCTCATCCTTTGCAATATCCACGCCTGATACATCCTTGAAATGTTCAAGGGCATCCTCAAGGGCATAGAGTAACATCACACGGCCAGCCTGTGTCTTCGGGTTATGTATAATAGCAGTATAATGATGAGCCCTGGATATCAGCAGTGATTCGGCAGCCGTGAGAGCCATATCGCTTCCATAGCTGGAGCCGTCTGAGCTCCCCAGAACGACATGTTCATTCTTGATAATGAGGCTTCCGATTATCTGGTCAACATCTATGAGCCCGAAGGAAACACCCGTGTGATACGAATCGCGCAGGAGAAAATCGATTCTGTCGGCATCCACATCGCCTGCGATTATCTGGGCAAGATACGGTTTTGAAATAGACTGGGCATCTCCTGTAGCTATTTTTGATATTTCATCAAAGAAGTCGAACGGGTCTGTGCCAAACTCTGATTCCACATACCTTGCTATATAAGTGTCCTGTGGCAGCATTCTGGAAATGATATCCTTAGAGAAGGCCTCATGTTTGATGAATTTCTTACCCTCGATAACTGGCTGTAACAAAGGATTGCGTTTGAGCACATTTTCAACCGCATGTGAGAATGCAGAGTGACCCACATCGTGTAGGAGTCCGGCAAGCCTTATTTTGCGTATGTCTTCAGCCTCAAGTGATAGGGATTGTCCAATTACTGATGCCATGTGCATGGTTCCGATGCTGTGTTCAAAACGAGTGTGGTTTGCACCGGGATAGACATTATCCACTAACCCCAGTTGCTGTATATGACGCAGGCGCTGTACGTGCCTGTTGCTCAGAAGCATCTGCTCGAACTCATCAAGTATGATGGTCTTGTGAACAGGGTCGTGGATTATCAGGGGTTTTTGCATTGGCTGATATTAGGAGAATGGAGTATATAAAAGGAAGGCAAATGAATTGTTCGATTCCCACAGGACATAAAACTGAATATTTCGACCTTTACATTTTTATCCCAGTTCATACCTATAAAAGAGCAGATAGCATGAGAACCATAGACTGGAATGATGAATCAGCTTCAATCGTAATGATAGACCAGACACTTCTCCCACTGGAGTACAAGGTCATTGAATGCAAAACGCTTGCCTCGCTCTGTGAGGCTATCAAATCCCTGCGCGTAAGGGGTGCTCCTGCATTGGGAGCTGCCGGTGCCTATGGTATTGCACTTGCCGCAACCCTCAGCAGTTCCAGCAACATGGAAGCCCTCATCAGGGATCTGGAGATAGCTGCAAAGACAATGAAAGCAACCCGACCTACAGCAGTTAACCTTGCATGGGGCGTTGACAGGACAATGAGAGCCATTTCGGATGCATACGACCGCGATGGTATCAAAGACGTAGTGCTGTCCGAAGCGAAGAATATTGCCGATGAAGATGTGGCAACTAACAAGAAACTGGGAAAATACGGAGCAAAACTACTGGAAGATGGCGATACCGTCATGACTCACTGCAATGCAGGAAAGATGGCATGTGTCGACTGGGGAACAGCAATTGGAGTGATCCGCTCTGCTGTTGAGACAGGTAAAGAAATAAAGGTCATTGCCTGCGAGACACGACCACTGAACCAGGGCGGCAGGATCACTACCTGGGAACTCATGCAGGACAATATAGATGTGACACTTATCACCGATTCCATGTCAGGACATGTCATGAGCAAAGGCATGGTAGACAAGGTAATCGTAGGTGCTGACAGGATAACAGGAGATGCAGTCTTCAATAAAATAGGGACCTACACCCACTCAGTAATCGCACGAGAGCACGAGATCCCATTCTTTGTTGCAGCACCAGTATCCACATTTGATCCGAATAACTGGGAAGACACCGTTACTATTGAGGAGAGAGATGCAAATGAGTTACGTTTCTTCAAGGATGTGCAGATAGCACCTGCAGATGTAAAAGTGTATAATCCCGCATTCGATGCAACACCAATGGAGAATGTCACCGCAGTCATCACAGAAAAAGGAGTATTCTATCCACCATTTTTACTGGATGAACTCCTTGCATGAAGGCACAGTCTTTTAAACCATTAATTACATGGAAGGGACAAATAAATTAATAATAACCAATAATATCTAATTAACAATAGATATAAACAATAAATACGGAGATAAAAATGTCAAAGAAGAAATCCAGCGGTAACGGTTTGATGTCATCTGCCGGTCTTATGCGCTATTATGAAGCTGACAAAAGAGCAATACACATAAACCCGAAAACTGTGATGACCATCGGCGTAGTTATCGGAATTATTATCCTTATACTTGATGCAAACTTCGGAATGTGGCCAATAGCATAAGCCATATTCTAATCATTCTTTTTTTTGAAATAAAATAGTGAACTATCAGGAACGCATTTCCTTGATAGCAGAGCATATCCTTCTGGATAGATGGGTCTTTGGTGCAGTATTATCAATAAGTACCCTGCCTTTAGTATCCCACCAGCTGCGAGGGTAAGCCTTTTCTGCCTCAACCTCCGGATTAAGCCCTAGTTTTTGTGCCGCCTGATCTATTTCATTGATAGTCGGGGACTCCACCGAAGTCTTTCTGGAGACAATACGGCCTTCACGCCTTGATTTGGTCTTATCGATGTACGCAGGCCATATGACCAGTTTACCCCTGTCTTTCATCAACATGGGTCTAACAATACAACTCATTGAATTTAAATTTGCCCTGATAAGCCCCACATAAAAGGATAATATTGGATAAGATTTAAGTATACAGAATACTGCCTTGTACACATGATAGACACCCCCAGAGAAATAAAAGTTGAAACTGAAGTTGAAGACTTTATCTGCAATTCTAAAAAGGACTACCGCCTGTGCACTACCTGCGGCGGGCCTGCCATAGTCTCTGCAGACATGAGTGTGCCCAAGGATTCAGACATAAAGCTGAAAATGGGAGACAACACTTTGCATGTATCCAAAGTGCAGGCAAGGTATATCAGGCAGATCGAGATGAGAATGTTGCTTGGATATTTCAACTATTGTAAACGAAATGGGCTTGAAGAGTGCTAATACTCTTCATCCAGTGATTCATTTATATTCCTCAGGACCTCGGCGACGAGCATCTGAACCTCAGTAGCATGCTCTTCAGGAACCTCGCTACCTTCTGTGTCCATCAGTTTTTTAATATCTGTTACCATCTGGTGGATCATCGACAGCATTTCTTCCTGCGTTATAAGGCCTGCATAATATGCGTAAAAGAACGTAGTACCGCTGCGCTGAACCTTTTTCTTGAAAGATGATCTGGCATTTGAGACTTCCTGCCTCGAATAAGACTCATCCATGAAAGGAACAAGCTCAGGAAGGTTCTCACCGATCCATGTCATTTCAGACTGGTTGGAGAGATTCTTAAAATCAGCACACATCCGGGAGATGACCCATTCCCTTGCCGTAAGATGTGTTGTCTCTTTCAAAAACCGAGTTACATCGGAATAACTTTTGTTATTCATCTTTTTGAATTTGCGGTATTTGTTCATGGACATTCACCAATTATCAGACTGACACACATAGTGTATTGCAGCCATTGTATTACATAATAGTATTCCAACATATTTAAGAATAACTTGTACAGTTCAGAAATAGAATGAAAATACTCATCCCTACAGATGGTTCAATTTATTCTTCAAATGCAGCCAAAGTTGCAGGAAAAATAGCTTTAAAACATGATTATGAGCTAATTATCCTCCATGTCGTCCCGGATAAGGGGTTCTCAAGGAAGACGTGGCAAAAAGAAGGGGCTGACCACGTAATTTCCACAATCGTAGACATTCTTTTAGAGACAGGATGCAACAGGGAAAAAATAAAAACCATCATAGAGGATGGTAGCGCCGCTGAGAAAATTGTCGAAGTTGCTGAAGATATGAGTGTTGACCGCATAGTCATTGGCACACAGGGCAAGAATGGTTTGAAAAAACTTGTCGGATCTGTCACCGAAAAAGTATTGCAGATGTCTGACGTACTTGTACTGGTAGTGCCACCTAACTATAGCATTTAAGGTTTGAAGCCAGAAATTGGTAATCAAAAACAAATCTGACTCCTAAATTGCTCATTACAGAATACCAAACGTTTTTTTTATTGTTTCTTTTCCTAAACGGACATCTTCAATTGAGAAAACTTCCATATTGTAGATGCCTTTGTAGTTCTTCAGCTCTTTCAAGGCAGTATAATCAATAGTACCTGCGCCAGGAGCCAGATGCTCATCCCCATCATACTCACCTGTCCAGACCCCGCCATTGTCATGGACATGCACGTGAATCACATGCGGAGCAAGTGTCTTTGCAAATTCATGAAGTTTTGCAGAGTCACCACCACAGGTTAGGTTCGCATGACCTATATCGAAGGTTGCACCAAGACTGCCAGAATTAACTTCAGTCACAGCTCGGACAAGTTCTTCGGCATTGCAACACATATTGCCGGTTGAAGTACCTTCTTTGTTCTCAAGCCCCAGCATAACACCGCATTCCTCTGCATAAGCAGCAAGGACTTTCAGGTTGGATATCATTTTGTTGAAACATGCTTCATGATCACTGTCAAATCTACCTGGATGCAGGACAATGGCCTTTGATCCAAGTCGTGAAGCAAGGTCAATGGATTCCCGGATAAGACGAAACTCCCTTTCACCCATACTAGCTGTGTCAACTACCACATCTTTAGGATAAGTTGGAACATCTGAATAATAAGGAGCATGTAGAGACGTTTGAAGATCAAATGCCGAAAGTTCATCAATTATTGACTCAATGAGAACTTTCTGCAATATGGAATCTTTATACACACCGAGTTTTGGCATGTATAGTTCTACTGACTGTAATTCAGAAGCGATTTCAGAAAAGCTACCTGCAAAGGATGAAGCACCTAATATCATGACTAAGTGGTTAGAGTACCAAGTGATAAGATTTTTGCTTTGTTTACAGGAACCAAAATACTTATCTAAATTAAAGAGTACCACCAAACGATGAAACTTTATGCGCCCCATGTAGGTCACTTTGAGGGACTTGAGGAATTGCTTACCAATTCCAAAGACATATATGGAATTTACATGGCCGGTAATCCCGATTATGTAGGAACCGGCAGAACTAATCTCAGTGCACCGGGACTTGAGGAGATAGCCGAACAAACCGAGTATGCCCATGAGAAAGGCGTCAAAATGGAAATCGTCCTTAACAGCTCATGCATGGGCGGACAGCACCTCACCCCTGAAGGATACAACAGGATCAGCTGGTATTTTAAGCAGCTCAATAATCTGGGAATAGATTCCATAACTGTTGCTGAGCCTTATTTTGTGGAAATGCTTGCAAAGGAATATGATATGGAAGTTGTAGTATCAGTCCTTTCATTTGTGGATTCTCCGCAGAAGGCAGAGTTCTATGAAAACCTTGGAGCAGATACTATAGTAATAGATCCGGCAGTCAACCGGGATTTCGATAAACTTGAAGCGATCCGAGATGCGGTTTCCACTGACCTGAAACTACTTGTGAACGAAGGATGCCTTTATCAGTGTCCTTTCAGGTATGCACACTTCAATTTTTTCTCCCACGCAAACGGACCGGGTCCAAAATTGAATGTACTTGATGATTACTATTATTACAAGTGCCTTTCACTCAGGATAAGTGACCCGCAACAACTTATCAAATCCCCATGGATAAGACCGGAAGACCTCAAGGAATACAGGCATATAACGGACATATTCAAAATCGGTGGAAGAACGCATTTCCCAAATTGGATACTTAACAATGTTCAGGCCTATGCAAATGAATCATATGACGGTAACCTCATGGACCTGCTGGATTGTCCCAAGGATCTAAAGGACCTGTTCTACATACCCAATAAAGAACTTGATGATGCAATATCCCAGTGGAAGCAATGTACTAAGGTCTGCAATAAATGCGGGTACTGTAAAAGGCTGGCAGAAAAGATTATTAAAGTATATTCCACTGAAGACTGCGAAAATATACTCAGGCCCCTGAAAGAAAATGGAGGGCAATAATGACGATTACAGAAACATTAGCAAAGAACCGCGGTGATCTTGAGACAAAACTGAGAAACCTGCTGGCAAAACCGGTTTTCATTATAGAAATGGATGCTTTTGCCCTCCCCTGCGGATGCAAAGGAACTACCATAAACACCAGGGGATTACAATATGATGACCTAGAAATATTTGAGGAACATATCAACGAATACCTAAAAAAGACATCAGAGAACCTAGAAATTGAACCTTCTTTTCTTTTTGCAAGGCTTGTGCCGGGTACAGCTGAAATAGCTTCACTTAACAGTCGTGTACTTTGCAATAGGTGTTACATGGATTTTGCCCGCGGTACTGGCAAAAGACCAAGGCCTGACATATATATACTTAACTTTACACGCCGGGATTAAAAAGCAGTCACTTCACATAAATTTAAATATATATTTATACCGTTGGCTGCTGTTCAATTTTTTTTATGGCACCCTCCATAAAAGACCCTTTTTTAATCGATTCCATACGAAAGATTTAAGAAGTATTTAATATAATGCAATCCACCTTACGTTAGTTTACGCCATAGCAATTATAATAGAATCTTTAAAAACAATTATTGTAATTTTGGCACAATTTACTTAATACAAATATAAAAGGAGGAAATGTGAATGGAACCGCTCACAGGTATGGGTGTACTCGCACTTATGGGAGCAGCTGCAACTATTGCAGGTGCCTCTGAGGACCTTGAATCAGATGTTGGGTCACAAAGTAACCCGAACTCACAAGTGCAGTTAGCACCCCAGATGATGTATCCACACAGAATCTATAGTAAAGCTATTTCTGGTGAACCACCTTCAAACGCGCTCATGTGTGCAATTGGTGGAACAGTAGCATCCGTTATGATTAGTACTGGTGCATCCCCGATACTGGCGTTAGTCATTGGATCAGTTATCGCTGCAGCAATACATGGTACTTATTCAGTAACCGCATATTTCGGCAGATCAGCAAGTCAGAAACGTTTTAAACAACCAGTTTATCTTGATTTGGTTAGAAGTCACACACCCGTAATCATGGGATATTCCTTTATCACAACATTCTGTATACTTGTGGTATCATATCTTATGGTATCTGTACTGGCACACCCCTTCTCACTGCCACTTTTGGCATTCATTTGGGGAATCACTGTAGGTGCAATCGGTTCATCAACCGGTGACGTACATTACGGTGCAGAACGTGAATTCCAGAACGTCGAATACGGATCAGGTCTTAATGCTGCAAACTCAGGTAACATCGTGAGAAAAGCAGAATCAGGTCTGAGAAATGGTATCGACAATTCATGGTTCTGTGCAAAATTCGGTGGACCTGTCACAGGTCTGGCTTTTGGTATGACCGTGTTTCTCAGTGGTTGGGTTACAGCTCTTTTCGACCCGACAAAGGGAGACGCTATTGGCTGGGTTTCAGTCATAGCAGGTGTGATTATTGTACTTGTTCTGATATTATGGAACAGGAATATTGAAGTTGCTGCACGCGCTGCATATGGAACATATAAAGAAGATGAAGTAGATGCAGAGGTAGCAGCATGATCGATATAGCAGGCATTTTGATGAGTAACATACTCTATGTGCTTCTCATTACACTTGGTGGAGCACTTATTTCATGGAGCGTTCACTTCGTACCCGTCGGTGGTGCTCCGGCAGCTATGGCACAGGCAACAGGTATCGGTACAGGTACTGTTCAGCTTGCAGCTGGTGCAGGTCTTACAGGTCTTGTAACAGCAGGCGCCATGATGCAGGTAACAGATAATATGGGACTTATTCTTGCATCCGGCGCGGTCGGTGCAATGATAATGATGTCCGTAACAATGATCGTAGGAACATGGGTATACACATACGGTGTTGGTTGCCCACCTGCATCAGCAAAGGTCAAGTACGATCCAATTACAAAGGACAGACAGGATCTCTATGTTTCACAAGGAACTGAGGGACACGGACTTCCAACAGTATCATTTGTAAGTGGTGTAATTGGTGGTGCACTCGGTGGAATTGGCGGTGCAGCTATATACTACTCCCTTATGAGCATTGATAACGGACTTCCTCTTGTAGACCTTGTAGGTATGGCTAGTGTTTTCGCAGTAGGTATATTCTTCGTTAACGCAGTAATACCATCCTATAACATTGGAGGAACCATCGAAGGTTTCCACGACCCTAAATTCAAGAGATTCCCAAAGGCAGTGATCTCATCATTGATAGCAACATTCGTTTGCGCAATTCTCGCTGTGTTGTCCATAGGAGGTCTGTAAATGTCAGCAGGAGGAAGCGGAGCAGCCGCAGAAGCAATCCCACAGAATAAGATCATAGCCTTTGGCGTTGCAGGCGGAATTATCGGAATATATGCAGCATATTTCCTTGTGGGCATGGTTGGACAGTATATGTCCTTTATCGGTGCACTTGCCGCACTATGCGGTATGATCTGGGGCGCTGCAGCTGTTAGAAGAGTAGCAAGCTACGGACTTGGTACTGGTGTACCATCGATCGGTGTCCTTGCACTTGGTATGGGTATACTTGCAGCAACATTCGGACTTTCAGTCGGAGGCGTTGCCGGACCAATAATCGCACTTATAACAGCAGCACTTTTTGGCCTTCTTATAGGAGTTCTTGCAAACAAGATACTCAATATGGGCATCCCTATCATGGAAATATCCATGACAGAAATCGCAACAGCTGGTACAATTACCATCATTGGTCTTGCTATCGCAATGACCGGAACATTTGACTTTGCAGTAGTACTTAAGCAGGTCATCAGTACCGGATATATTGCAGTTATCTTCATAGCAGGAGGACTTGCCATACTTCACCCATTCAATGCAAATCTGGGACCTGACGAGAAACAGGACAGGACACTCATAATTGGGTTAGAAAAAGGTGCATTGGCAATGGTAGTTGCAGGAATAGTTGCAAGCATAAACGAAGGAGCATCCGGCTCACTCACTATCCTTATAGGACTCGCACTATGGTACATAGGATTCAGCGGTTACTATGAGCGTGTAAAGAGAGATGCATATGTAGTAATTGGCACTGGCCAGTTGCCTACAAAGGAGGAATTAGAATGAGCATGGTACACGTAGCCCCAGAGGCACATCTTGTACTGGATCCACTTACATCCCTTCTTGCAGCAGAGAGAGAGGATATAATTGCTTATTCAATGGATCCTATCATGGCACAGCTTGACGAACTTGACAAAATAGCTGATGACCTCATCAACTCCCTGTCACCAAGCAAAGAATTGATGAACTCATTCCCAGGACGTGAACAAACAGCATACAATGCAGGTTTCTACGGCAACACCTTCTATGGTGTAATAGTCGGTCTGGGAGTTGCAGGACTTATGCTTCTGGTTATGGGCGCATTAGGAGTGATGTGAAATGGTAGATAAAAAAGAACCCGCAGTCGGATGGCCAATTCTTAAAGGTGAATACGATGTTGGAGATGTAAATAACTGTGTTGCAGTCGCAACATGTGGTTCACATCTTGCAGCTGGCCCACAGTTGGATGCAGGTGCATGTCTGACAGGCCCATGTAAGACCGAAAATCTTGGTCTTGAAAAAGTAGTTACACATGTAATATCAAACCCAAACATCAGATTCCTCATTGTAACAGGATCTGAAGTAAAGGGCCACATTACAGGTGAAGCAATCATCAAGATCCACGAAAATGGTGTTAAAGACAACAGGATCGTGGGTGCAAGTGGTGCAATCCCTTATGTAGAGAACCTATCAGAAGAAGCAATAGAGAGATTCCAGCAGCAGGTCGAATGTATCGACCTCATCGGCACTGAGGACATGGATGCCATTGTTGCAAAGATCAAAGAATGTGCAGCAAAAGATCCCGGAGCTTTCGATGCAGACCCAATGGTACTTGAAATAGGAGACGGAGCAGGTGACGAAGGCGAGGAAACTGGCGGACTTAAGCCAATGGCAGCTGAAATTGCAACCGTCAGAAGCAGGATACTGAGCATCAATAAGGAAATGATGGCAATCGGTAACCTCAACAAGTTCCACTCCGGTATACACGCTGGTAAGGTAGAAGGCGCAATGATAGGCCTTTCAATCACATTAGCACTCCTTGGAATGCTGCTGTTCGGAGGTAACTGATATGGCAGAAGAACAAGAATATGGAAAAGGCGTACCAATGGTCATAAACCCACAGATGGGACCCATTGAAACCGTAGTTGAGGATATCCGTTACAGAGCTCAGCTTATTGCAAGGAACCAGAAACTCGATTCAGGAGTATCTGCAACAGGCGTATCTGGTTTTCTAGCAGGATTCGTATTTGCGCTTGTAATGGTAGTAATAATACCTATGTTCGTCTGGAAGGTGATGTAAAATGTCAGACAATAGCGACAGGGTACCAAGCGTAGTTACAAACCCGGAAGACTTCAACGCAGTACTTGAGAAACTCAACCTGATAGATGAGAAGGTCGAGTTTGTTAACAGTGAAGTAGCACAACGTATTGGAAAGAAAGTAGGAAGAGACATAGGAATATTATACGGAGCTGTTGTTGGAATAATCATATTCCTGCTTTATGTTCTGTTCCTTGCGCCTATGCTCGGTATTTAAAACAAAGAGGTTATTCATATGTTCAAATTTGACAAGAAGCAAGAAGTATTCGATGTTGGCGGAGTCAAGTTCGGTGGCCAGCCAGGTCAATACCCTACAGTACTCATAGGAACAATGTTCTACAACAGGCACAAGATCGTGACTGATGAAGACAAGGGCGTCTTCGATGTAGAGGCTGCAAACAAGTTATGGCAGTCAATGGTTGACATGGGACAGGTCACTGGTAACCCAATAGTAAACCAGATTGTGGGAGAAACACCGGAAGCAATCAAGAAATATATCGACTGGTTCATTGAAGTCGATGAAAAGACACCATTCCTTATCGACTCATCTGCAGGTGACGTACGTGCAGCTGCAGCAGCCTATGTGACAGAAATTGGTGTAGCTGACAGAGCGATCTACAACTCCATCAACGCCAGTGTTCATGCTGATGAGATCGAGGCAATCAGGGACAGCGACATCAATGCTTCCATTGTCCTTGCATTCAATGCAACCGACCCAAGCGTAAAAGGAAAACTTGAGATCCTTGAGAGCGGCGGTACAGGTCAGGAAAAAGGTATGCTTGAGATCGCAAAGGAATGTGGAATCACAAAACCATTGATCGATGTAGCAGCAACACCACTTGGCGCAGGTTCCGGTGCATCCATAAGAGCAGTAATTGCTGTTAAGGGCCACCTTGGACTCCCTGTTGGTGGTGGATACCATAATATGGCATCTGCATGGGACTGGATGAAGACTTACAAAAAGCAGTTCGAGACAAAAGAAGAGAGGCAGGCAATCTACATGCCAGCTGATATCGGAACAAACCTTGTACCACAGATACTCGGTTCAAACTTCCAGCTTTTCGGACCTATCGAGAACACTTCAAAAGTATTCCCTGCAACAGCAATGGTTGACATTATGCTTGCAGAGACTGCAAAGGAACTCGGCCTTGACATCATGGACGAGAACCACCCAATCAACAAGCTGGTTTAAAACCAGCTTTCTTTTTTTATTTATTAACGATTTAGTAAGGAACCGCAGGTTTCATTTTAAATCCAGCACCCCATCCTGCTTAGCAATGCATATCTACAATTCACATACACACATATAATTATAGGCGGGAATGCATGACTCTTTAGCAATGTTGAGGAACAAAACAGGAATCATCACTAATAAGCGTAGCATTTCCAAGAGTAAAAGAATTAAAGCAACAAATACTATCACCTAGCATGGTCGAAACAATGCTGATATGGGATAATCCTTTGTTATTCGAAAAACTGTTCAAAGAGCATGACATAAAATGCCAGAGAATTGTATCTGAATCAATTGGCACACCTTTTACCCCGGCATGCAAATGTGTGGTTATCCCAACCGGTTTTGCGAATAAGGAATACACGAATATCTTGCCAGGAATTGAAAGGAACGCTAAAAGCTTTGAGAAATTTGTACGCAGTGGTGGCAACCTCGTTATATTCAGCCCACTAGTTCCCCATTACAAATACGACTGGCTCCCAATGGAGCTCGAATACGTACAGCAACAACAGCAAGTAACCCCCGTCTGCAAAACAAAAGACCATGAAGCACAGTGCCTTGTCGAAGACACCTGTACAGAAATTGAGTTCGATGGATTTTTTTCAAAAACAGATGATGAAATATTATTCAGTGATGAAACAGGAAATCCACTAATGGTTGTAAAACAATTAGGAGATGGTAAGATCATTGCCACAACCATTCACGAATTCCCTTCAGGAAAATTCCTTAAGTGGATCAATGAAACTGCAAAAAAAAGCAAATTGTAGCTATTTTTTAAAGTCTTTTTCAAGCTGCTCTACAATATCTGAAGCATCTGGGACTCTGAGTACAAAAAGCCCAAAACATGGCTTGATGAACTGGAAGAATACCTCATCCTCTTTCACACCTACAGGAACGTTGTCCCCCATAAGAGCTACACCACGCAACCGGTAACCACCGGCAACGTGATACACCTTATCGGACTTTTCCTGGATCAGTTCATCGCACTGAGCCGGAGTAGCTCCCTTTAAGAGAATCTCAAAGGGAATGTCATTGATACAAGCCATGATAATACCTTATAGATTATTCAACAATTACAAGGTCGCCGGTCTTTATACCTTTTTCCACGATGCGACCTACAATTTTACCGCCGGTCATACCGGCAGCTTTTTCTGCCTGATCAAGAGGAAGTATGATCACAAATCCCATTCCCATATTGAATGTCCTGTACATTTCAAGTTCATCAACATTACCTTCTTCCTGAAGGAACCTGAAAATCGAATTTGGTTCTATTGGATCAGTGAAATCAAAACCAAGGTCAGTTACACGTTTAAGTTTAAGCAGACCGCTGCCCGTTATATGCGCAAGACCATGCACGTCGCATTCCTTAATTACATCAAGGACTTCCATGTAGATACGCGTAGGAATCAGCAGCTCATCGCCCACTGTAATTGATGCATCATAAGGGAACTCATCCTGATATGAATAAGAAGATTCGTCAACTATCTTTCTGGCAAGGGTGTAGCCGTTACTATGAACACCATCACTTGGAATGCCAACAATTGCATCCCCAAGTTGGACCTTCTCCCCTGTGATTATCTCGTCCTTTTTAACCATTCCAAGACAAGTGCCTGCGAGGTCAAAACCTTTCACAATATCTGGAAGAGTAGCCGTTTCACCACCAACTATTGACATGCGTGAGATCTCTGCACCCCGCCTCAGACCTTCACCGATCTGAGCTGCAAAGTCCTCATCATGCTTTTCAAGGGCAAGATAATCAACAAATGATATTGGTTCGGCACCTATGGCAAGCAGGTCATTGACATTCATTGCAATACAATCAATTCCTACAGTATTCCACCGCTTCATCTCATTTGCTATGAGAACCTTGGAACCCACACCATCTGTAGCAAGCGCGAGAGCATACTCACCAAAGTCTATAAGACCTGCATAATGGCCTATACCAGTCAAAGGAGCACCCAGACCCTCACGCTTGTAAGTCATACCCTTTGTGAGTGCTTTGATAGTCTCTTCTTCCTTTTCGATGTCAACTCCGGAGTCTGCATACGTAAGGTGTTTATCGTTCATCTGAAATCCCTGCATTATTTATCAAGTTCAAATTCTTTGTGTAATGTTCGCACAGCATCAAGTGATTCCTTTGAGCTTACTACAAAGGAAATATTGTGCTGTGATGAGCCCTGACTGATCATAATAATATTTATACTGGATTTTCCAAGAGAATTGAATACTTTTCCTGCAACTCCTGGAATGCCATCCATTCCTGCACCAACAACAGCAACTACACAGACATCACGATCATAGGCAACATCGCCCACCACATTTATCGTGAATTCTGACCTTATTGCTGCTACTGCCGCCTCAAGATGCTCCTCATTGACCACCAGGGACATGTTAGCTTCAGACGAACCCTGGCTGATCATAATAATATTGACACCTGCATTAGCAAGTGCGGAAAACACTCTTGCTGCCGTACCGATTGTGCCCACCATTCCGGCTCCGCATATATTAATAAGTGCAACCTTATTAATGAGAGTTACCGCCTTGACAACATCCTGTGTCTGATGCTGTTCTGCAACGATCAAAGTACCCGGGAAATCCGGCTCAAAGGTGTTCTTCACACGTACAGGGATCTTATGCCTGATAGCAGGTTCAATGGTCCTCGGATGAAGAACCTTGGCACCGAAATAAGAAAGTTCCATAGCCTCGATATATGATATCTGAGGTATTGGGCTTGCCTCCGGAACTATTCTAGGATCAGTGGTCAGTATACCATGAACCTCTTTCCAAAGCCATATCTCATTCGCATTTATAGAAGCGCCTATAATTGATGCGGAGAAATCAGAACCTCCACGTCCAAGAGTGGTAATGATATCCTGTTTGTTCTGGGCAATGAAACCGGTAACCACCGGGATGTGATCCTTAAGCAAAGGACAAAGTCTTTCTTGTACCTGAGAATAACTATCTTCAAGTGGTTTTGCATCACCATAATTGGAATCTGTAACGATACCTGCTTCTCCACCTGTGAATGCTTTTGATAATGTACCAAGTGAGCGAATAGAACCGCTTACAATAGGAACTGCAAGACGTTCACCATATGAAGAGATATAGTCTATTGAACGTTTGCTCAGTTCACCAAGATAACATATACCGATCAAAGCCTTTTCCAGCTCATCCACCCTGCTGTCTATTACCTCTACACATTCTGACCTTATCTTATCATTATCAATAGCAACGTTAATCGCATCATAATGCTTTTTGGACAGATCGGTAATAAATTCCTTGACCTGGCTTACTTTACCATTTATAGATACTTCTTTTGCAGTGTTCAGCAATCCGTCTGTAACACCACCAAGCGCAGAGGTCACTGCTACAAGTTCATTGCCATCCATATGATATTGCCTTAAAAGCTCTGCCACATGCCGGATCTTTTCGCCGTTTTCCACGGAAGTTCCACCGAACTTCATTACGATTCTCATGATACAACCACGTTTAATTTGTCAGCTAATTTTGTCTATAAACAGTACAGACTAATATAAAGATTATGAGTAAAGCAAACGTGCTTCTAAGGCAGATAAAATAAAGAAATTACATGAATTTGTTAAAGAACATTAGAAACACAACAAATACACCTGCTGTCACAATTAGAGACAGCATACTTGAAATACTGGAGTTAGAAGGCAATGATGGTAGGGAAAACACAGTGGAATTATCAGAACCATCATCATTTCCAAGTCCTTCGGTAGCTGAATTTGCCATTTCGATAATTGATTCGGTAATATTCTCCTTTATGTTGACAGAAACCGAAAATTCCTCTGAATAATATGAAATGTCATCATCTTCACCAATTGCCATAAGTGTAGCTTTATGCACTCCTGAATCCAATTCGTCAGTTACCGTTTTATAAATTCCCGGGTTTACGTATCTTCTGGAATCCACAAGTTCACCGTCAACCATGATTCGAACTTCTGGAAAGGACTCATCGACATAGTAATTGACAATAGCAACACGCCCGGCTTTTAATCCACCATCAACAGGAGACTCGACATTTATATCGACCCCATCCGAGTACTCATCATCACTATCAGTACCAGATATTGAGTTCTGCTGCAATGAAACATGTTTGAGGAAAACAGTAATTGAATCATCAGTCTCAAAAAAGGCCTTCACATTTGCAAGGAAAATCGTCCGTGGTTGTTTGCTGGAATAAACTGTGTAATAGAAATAATCTCCTTCTTCAACTTCATCCTCTTTCACCAGTTTCCCGCTAAGCCTGAGTTCCAGAGATACTTCACCATCATCCACACCTGTGGACGTAAGGGTATAAAGACCTGCCAATTCAAGCTCTGAATCATCGTTTAAGGAATAACTCTTGTCCAAAATTAGATAATCGTCAACGTCTTCCACGGGATCAATATATTGTTCAATGTAAATGGTAGAATATATCCCATCATCTGACTTTTTCACAGAACCTTCCGGGGTTATCCTGAGGATTAAGTAATCAACTTCTTTTACTTCATCATCATCTGCATCCTCAACTATTGAACGAACATATTCAAGCGGATTATCTTCCTTTGCAAAATTATCATCCAGCTCGATCTCTTCCCCATCAAGATACAGTTCTATCAGGATGTCACCACTTTTGCTATTCATATCCGCAACTTTAAATGAGTAACCTTGTTCCAGGAAAATCTCATCCTCCACACTTACGGCGGGTTCCGAATAATGTATCATCGCTTCTGACCTTATACCCGAAACAGGGGAAATACACAGGATAAGCATACAAATGAAGATAATTACAAAATGTATATATTTCATCGAAACCTCACATAATTAGACTGGGTAAAAATGACATAATGTTATGTTACATAGCTGACATATATTAATGCCTTATAGTTTTTATTTATTTCTATTAATATAGGTGAAAATATGAAATATGTAGTACTTATCGGAGATGGCATGGCAGATGAGCCTCTGGAGGAACTTGGAGGAATGACAGTTCTTCAGAAAGCCAACACAAGCAATATGGATTATATTACCATGTATGGCAGAGCAGGACTGGCACAAACAGTCCCTGAAGGATTGCCGCCCGGAAGTGATGTGGCGAATATGTCAATTGTGGGCTATGATCCTAAGAAGTACTATTCGGGAAGGGCACCTCTTGAAGCTGCAAGTATGGGAGTGGATCTCGAAAAGGACGATGTTGCATTTCGCTGTAACCTCATAACTATCAAAGATGATCTCATTGTCGATTACAGTTCAGGACATATCACTAATGAGGAAGCCAAGGAACTCATTGAGAGCATAGATTCTGAACTTGGTAGCGATAAACTCAGTTTCCACCCGGGCATCAGCTACAGGCACCTCATGGTAGCAAAGAAAGGACTAGGAGCTAATACAGAATGCGTACCACCACATGATGTTATCGATGAGAACAGGCATGAACACATGCCAAAGGGAGAGGACAGCGAGAGCATCTCAGATCTTATAGAAAGATCCATGAAAATACTGGAAGCGCAACAAGTAAATGAAAAAAGAATTGCCCAGGGCAAGAATCCTGGGAACTCCATATGGCTTTGGGGACAGGGATTTGCACCTGCATTCACTCATTTCAACGAGCTTTACGGACTCAAGGGTGCTATAATCTCAGCTGTCGACCTTGTAAAAGGAATAGGAATCTACGCAGGACTTGATGTCATTGAGGTCCCAGGAGCAACCGGTTACCTGGATACAAATTATATTGGCAAGGGAGAGTATGCCATAGAAGCCCTCAAAGACCATGATTTCGTGTTCGTACACGTGGAAGCACCTGATGAGGCAGGCCACATGGGAGATATGAATGCGAAAATACAGGCAATAGAGGATTTCGATGAGAAGGTCGTAGGCACCGTTCTTAAGGCTGCCATCGAAATGGAGGAGGATGTGACAATTATGGTATTGCCGGACCATCCAACACCTATTGCGCTAAGAACCCATACATCCGTTCCAATTCCTGTGGCCATATACAGAACTTCTGAGAAAGCTCCTGATAATGCAGATGCATTTGACGAAGATTCTGTTCAGAAAGGTTCACTTGGAACAGTATATGCACCTGACCTGGTGGGAATGTTAATCAATATGAAGTGAACGAGGCAATTGCACACTTTGCCCCTTCATATCTTTTTTATGAGTAAGACCACAACTCACCACTTATATATAGAAACACTAACATAATAATATTTTGTGGGGTTGTCAACAAAACTGATAGTCTCATCTATAAATAAATGAGGAGTGGTTAAATGAAATTTGGACTAAGACCCTGGAGCCCGGCTTTAGCTTCCAGTTGGGACCCTTTTAACGAGATAAGAAGCATGCAGGAACGTCTCAACAGTTTATTCGGTGAAGGTGAAGCAAGATCTGAAATGATGGATATTGACACACTTTCCCCTCTTGTGGATATAAAGGAGAAAGATAATGACATCATTGTCAAAACAGACCTGCCTGGCGTTGATAAGAAAGATATCGACATCGACATCAGAGATAACAAGGTATGGATAAGTGCCAACACGCATAAGGAATCAGAAGAAGAAAAAGAAGGGTACCTGATGCGTGAACGTACTTACAACAGATTCGCACGTGCGTTCAACCTACCCTCTGCAGTCAAAGAAGATGAAGCAAATGCAAAACTAGAGGATGGTGTGCTTACCATAACAATGCCAAAAGCAGAGATAGAGGAAAAGCACAGGATAATGATCGAATAAAAGCCTTGGAATAAATTCCCATAAGAATATGGGATTTTCTTTTTTAATAACCCTGAATTTTTGCGGCATCAGTTAAAGATATCATCATCCTTTGCTCAGTCGGGGTAACTGTCATCATCGCCGCAGAAAATACTATGCATATATAGTATATTATTCTTCTTGAAAGGTCTTTGAACAGACATACAAAAAAGAGAGAATATGATACAAAATCATGTCTGAAACTCTTTAATATTAAAGAAATGAAAAGCGATTTACTTATATAATAGAGCATTAAACCTCTTAAAAGGTTGGTCATTCAGCATATTTGCACTCTGGAAAAAACAAGTAAAATATACTTTACTTTTTTCCACAAAGCCAGATGCCAATAGATAGCTTTGGCTTTTTCAAGTCAGGAAGAAATGTGACTAGGAGTAAAGGCATGAGACGGGCATTAATTGAAACGATTAGCAGATCGGAAAAACGTAAAGATGTACTATTGCTGCTGCAGAACGGACCTGTGGAGATGCAAAGCATCCTGAAGACCCTTAACGAAAGCAGGCCTGCTTTACTTCCCCAAATGAAAATACTTGAAGAAGGGCAGCTTGTGGTCAAAGAAAAAGATGCGTATATGCTCTCAAAGTTTGGAAAATTAATCGTCAATGATCTGCAACCACTACTGAGTACTTTGAACATTCTTGAAGGTAAACTGGATTACTGGACAAAACACAACACCGATTGTATACCCAATGACCTTTTCAACAGATTGCGTGAACTGGAAAGTTGCGAACTTGTCGAGCCGGAATTATGCGAGGCACTTGAACTTAGCAGAAAAGCGATTTCCCTGTGCATGAAATCAAAAAGTATTGATACTGCCACTTCATTCTACCATTCGGAATACCCAGCATTGTTCATGAAATATGCAGAAAATGGAACGAACTTCAGGTGCATCTTTACAAATGAAGTCCTGTCCAGATTCACATTAGAAAATAAACAGCAATTACATGATCTAATACAATACCCGAATATGAAATTCTACGTATACCCGGATAATCTGAACTTATCAGACCTTATGGTAACACCTGATTTTATGCTGTTACGACTGCTAACCATAAGTGGAATCTATGATCCAAGATACATAATGGCATACAAGCAGAGTTCTGTTAATTGGAGTGAAGAGTTTTTTCATCACTTAATAAGCAAATCCACTGTACTTGAAACACTCTGATTCCCATACGATCCCTTTTTTCCTTTGAAGGGAAAAACGGAGGCGAGGCAAACACGTTAAAAACGAATCAATGTAAGCTTCAATTATCTGGTTGGTTGGTTTAGACGAATGAAACCTGTGTTTGCCTCAATAAACCCACTCCATTAAATATTATATTGGAGTCCAGCATACTTAAGATAAACTTGTATTAATTTAATCTGTGAGCATAAATTAGCATAGCAACATTTTTTTAAATTAAATAGAATCCTACTATCCGGAGAGTCCTATGAAAATGCATGCATTTACTGTGGAAAACATCCCTATGATCCAAAAAGGGGATGACATTGCATCGATCATCTGTAAAAGAACAAGTATTGAAGATAGTGATGTCATAATTATAGCATCCACTATTGTTGCAAAAGCTGAAGGTAGGCAATTCAGACTGGAGGATATCATTTCAGGAGAATCGGCAAAAGGAATAGCAAACAAACATGGCATTGATCCAAGATTTGTCCAGGCAGTCCTTGACCGCAGCCATGAGATACTGGTGGATTATCCGATATTTCTCGTAGAAACAGACAACGGACATGTTTGTATCAAAGCAGGAATAGATGAATCAAATGTAGAAAAAGGCTACATGCTCGACCTTCCGGCAAATTCAGACCAGAGTGCAAAAGACATTGGTGAAGGTATTGAAAGCAAGACAGGAAAAAAAGTAAGTGTTATAATTACTGACACCAATGGCAGAGCATTCAAGATCGGCCAGACAGGTATTGCCGTTGGAGTGTACAAAATACATCCGATAAAGAACTGGAAAGGACAAAAGGATCTCTTTGGAAACACACTGGAAGTCACCGAGGAAGCCATAGCTGATGAAATTGCAGGTGCTGCCAATCTGCTGATGGGTGAAGGTGACGGAGGATGTCCGGTAGTGATTCTGAGAGGACTGGAGCTTAGATCTGACGATGGTTCTATAAAAGAGATGTACCGAAATGACCGTGAAGATATAATCAAAAAAGGACTTCGCTGTTTAAGCAAAGTCTGATATCGGCATATTAACTACTTCAACACCTGCCTGTGAGAAGAATTCAAGAGCATCGGTATCAGGATAAGGTTGAATATAGACAACTCTTTTGATATTAGAATTGATGATCATCTTGGTACACAATATACATGGCTGGTGAGTGCAGTAAAGTGTCGCAGCATCTGTACTCACTCCATGCAGAGCAGCCTGAATGATAGCATTCTGTTCAGCATGAACGGCCCTGCATTTCTCATGACGTGTACCCGAAGCAATATTATTTTGCTGCCTGATGCAACCTATGTCAAGACAATGCTCCATGTTCCGTGGAGCACCATTGTACCCTGTAGACAATATACGCTTATCCCTTGCAATCACAGCGCCAACCTTGTTTCTAAGACATGTAGAACGTTTAGCCACAACCGTGGCTATCTCAAGGAAATACTCATCTATACTTGGCCTGTCATTCATTGCTTAAAAGAAGCAGTAAGTGGTATATATAAGTTATAGTGTAAGAGAGTATTCATCAATTTTAAAAAATAAAAGTATGGATTGAGAACTTATTATTCTGGAGCATAAAACATGGAAGTCGGTTTGACTGAACGTTTAGATTCTTTTGTTAGAAAGCACAACGATCGTCAGCTTGCAGCAATCCCGCTTACAATATTTGTAATTGCATTATTGATACTTGCATTTACATTTGCAAGTAGCGGCGCACCTGTGAAGCTTGGTATGGAATTTAAGGGCGGAACAATGGTCTCTGTGGCAACAGAGGAAAGTGTACAATCCATTGAACTAAAATACTCAGATTATCCCATAACTGATGTCAGACAGGCTGGAACCCGTTTGATAATGCAATTTGGACCAATGAGTAACGAACTACAACAGGAACTTGTCAATGATGTGATCGAGTCCTATGATAATGTCGAAATAAACCAGATAGGACCTGTATATGGGGAAGCCCTTCAGAACCAGGCTGTTAAAGCAGTTATTATATCATTTATCGGAATGGCACTTGTGGTCTTTTTGATATTCAGGACATTTATTCCATCACTGGCAGTAGTAGTGTCAGCATTATCCGACATTTTCATTGCAGCGGCATTCATGAACATCGTTGGGATAGAATTGTCCCTGGGAACTGTTGCAGCCCTTCTCATGCTAATCGGTTATTCCGTTGACAGTGATATTTTACTCACCACAAGGGTCCTCAAAAGGCGTGGAACTCCACAAGAGAACATTAGCAATGCAATGCATACTGGTATAACAATGACAACCACCACTTTGGCTGCCCTTGTAGTAATGTACCTGGTATCAACTTACTCATACTTACTAAGTTCATCACTTTCACAGATCACCCTTCTTTCAGACATATCCATTGTCCTGATATTCGGACTGCTCGCAGATATGATGAACACCTGGATGCTTAACACATCAATACTCAGGTGGCATGTGACAAGCGTAGGCACAAGGAGGCGTAAAGCATGAAAGACGATGAACAACAGAGTTTATTAAAGGACCTAAGAGTAATCGTCTTTATTCTGGCCATAATCGGATCTATAATCTTTATACAGCCATGGTACTCTGCAGACGAAGGATTCACAAGCAATCTCAACTATGGACTTGATCTGGAAGGCGGCTCCTGGCTTCAATTAAAACTTCAGGGCGCTGTTGCAGAGCTTGATGCTGATAATGGTCTTTTGGTTAAGGAAATAGTCAATATAAATCTTGGAGAAGAAGTGGAGATACGATCAGTTGATGAAGGAACTGATGATACCACAATAACTTTTACTTCAGATTCAATACTTACAAATAATCAGATGGATCAGCTTGCAGTGGGCCAGACCACCATCTCCCGCAGCAACAATGTGACAGAGGTCATACTTCACTCTTCAAAAGTGACACTGATAAAAACATACCTGGCAGATTCACTCAAAGCAGAAGTCATTCCTACACTTGTTTCTGATAATGTGGAATATGAGATAAGGACTGCCATTTCACAGGAAGAACTTCAGGAGCTCATGGCAGTTGTAGGTGGCTCAATTGTAACTGACATCAACGGAGATGCAATTTACAAGGAAGGAGTCACAACAGAAACAAGGGACATGACCAAGGAAATACTGAGTGACAAGCTCAATTCCCTCGGACTTAAAGACATACCAGTAAAAACAGTGGGTGATGATTACATACTCATTGACTTTGCAGGAATTGACCTTGCAACTGCCAAGAATATCGCTGAAAAACCGGGCAAGTTCGAGATAAGGATCGTGACCCAGGGCAACGAGTCAAAGCACGTCCTTTATGGAGACGATATAGAAGCTGTCAGTATTGTGGGATTCCACGAGGATGACGGACAGTGGTACGTACCATTTACATTAACAGACACAGGTGCCCTTGCACTCCAGGAAGTTGCTACAGAAACCGGTGCGACTACAGATCCAATGTCGCATAATCTGGTAATGTATCTGGATGATAATGAAGTCTACAGCGCACCATTAAGTTATTCAGCTGCATCCAGACTTGAAGAAGTGCCAATATACGCATGGCAGGCATCTACCGGACCTGATGAGGATAGTAAGACAAGAGCCGAGGAATTGCAGATCCATCTGCGTGCAGGCGCATTACCTGTTAATGTAGAACTCATGGGTTCAGGACATGTGGATGCAGCACTTGGTCAACAGTTCAAGGGACAGGCCACTATTGCAGGTCTTCTGGCATTGCTCGCTGTTGCCTTTGTGGTATTCAGGAAGTATAACAAGCCAGGAATACTTGTACCAATGGTAGGTACTTCTATAAGTGAAGTTATAATGATACTTGGTTTTGCAGCTGCAATTGGATGGCAGCTTGACCTTGCAAGTATTGCAGGTATCATCGCAGCCATAGGAACAGGTATCGACCACCTTGTCATCATCACAGATGAAGTATTATACGAAGGAAAGCTTCCACCAAGAAAGGTTTACCTCTCAAGGATCACAAAAGCATTCGGAATAATATTTGCGGCTGCTGCAACGACCATTATCGCAATGTCACCTCTGGTGGTCATGGGCTTCGGTGCCCTCAAGGGATTTGCAATAACAACCATAGTAGGTGTCATGATAGGCATCCTTATTGCAAGACCAGTATATGGCAAAGTGATACATGAAATTCTTCAGGCAGACTCAAAAGACGTTGAATAAAAGAAAAAGGTGATAATTTGAAGGATCTGTGGACTGTAAAATACCGGCCTGGAAGCCTTGACGAAATAGTCGGCAATGAACAATCAGTAGACATGGTCAGGAAGCTGGCCATGTCCAATAACCTTCCACATTTTGTATTCCACGGTCCTGAAAACTCAGGCAAGTCAAGTACAGCTTTTGCACTTGCCCACCAATTATATGGAGAAGGTTATGAACGTAACCTGGCATACTTCAATGCATCTGATTTTTTTGAGCAGGGAAAAAGCTACCTTGTACGCGATAAGAGATTCATACGCATAATAGGGACTGATGATCCAAAGAAGATCAATAAAAGCGTGATAAATATCTTCAAGGACATCATTAATGAATATGCAGGCATGCCACCTGTTGATTCGGATTTTAAGATAATATTCATTGATAATGCCGAATCGCTCAATTCTGATTCACAGCACGCCCTGAGAAGGATAATGGAAAAGTATACAACATCTTCTCGTTTCATACTTTCAACAACCCAGCCTTCCAAGCTGATAAGCCCTCTTAGATCAAGGGGTTTACAACTGTTCTTCACGCATGTTTCAGATGACAAAATTGCAAAGTTCATTAGCACGGTGGTCGATGCCGAGGGGCTTCAGATCAATAGTGACGGTATTGATGCACTGGTATATCATGCAAGAGGCAATATCGCAAGGGCATTGAACACGCTCCAGATAGCATCCGTCCAATCTGCAGATGAGAGTATTGGACCTCAGCAAATATACGATGCAACACTGGGAGAGCAATCAGAGAACATAGCAAGTCTCTTTGAATCAATAACTTCAAAGAATATTCTTGAAGCCAGAAAATACATTGATGCACTCATACTCGAAGAAGGACTGTCCGGGCAGGAAATATTACTTCAGCTGCACAAGGTAACAGTGAATTCCAACGAAGCGGATAATACCATTGCCAAATGGGTCACAAAAATAGCAGACACTGATTTTTACCTGACAGAAACTGCAAACGATAGAATACAGCTGGAAGCACTGGTTGCAGGATTCTGTCAATGATTCGGATATAATCTCAATATTTTCACGGTTAAAATGACTGAAAATGACTTTGAAACAGCCTGTAGAAACATGCTGGAAATGGTACTTAATGGCCAGATAACTAACGATAAGCAACTAAGTGAAACTAAGAAAATGTTTGCAAAACAGTTTCGTCTTTCGACCCTTCCTAAAAATGCAGACATTATTATGTCAGGCACTGACGAAGAGCAGGAAAAGGTTCGATCCATACTTCAGCGTAAGCCCGTACGCACAATATCGGGAGTTGCAGTGATTGCTGCAATGACATCGCCTGCCTCATGCCCACATGGTATATGTGTCCCATGTCCCGGAGGACCAGACTCAGAATTTAACTCACCACAGAGTTACATGGGAAGGGAGCCCTCCACCATGAGGGCAATACAATTAGACTATGACCCCTACAGGATAGTGACAAATAGACTGACCCAGTTAAAGCACATTGGACATGAAGTTAAAAAAGCCGAACTTATAATTATGGGAGGCACTTTTTCTGCAAGGTCGATCGATTACCAGGAATGGTACACAAAACGCTGTCTTGAAGCTATGAATGATTTCTACGGCGACTCCTGGAGGCAGAAGGCAAACCCAATTGGAAAGACAGTTCCATATTATACAATAGAGGATGTCCAGAAGGCAAACGAGACATCAGAGGTAAGAAACACGGGCATTACATTTGAAACACGCCCCGATTGGGCAAAAAAAACCCACATTGATAAGATGCTCGAACTTGGAGCAACTAAGGTCGAAATCGGTGTTCAAAGCACTTATGATTTCGTTCTTGAGAGAATGAAACGGGGTCACAGTGTTGCAGACAGTATCGAGGCGAACAGAGTTATGAGGGACAGTGCCCTGAAAGTAGGATTCCATATGATGCCGGGACTGCCTGGAACGGATATGGAAACGGACACACGGAATTTTAAGAGATTATTTGAAAATACAGGATTCAAGCCTGATTATCTGAAAATATATCCCACCCTTGTTACTGAAGGAACAGAATTACACAGAATGTGGAAACAGGGTAAGTACAAAGCCATGGGAGATGAAGAAGCAACAGTGCTTCTGTCCAATATCAAGTCCTTTATCCCTAAATGGGTCAGGTTACAGCGCATACAGAGGGATATACCTGCACCCCAGATACTTGCAGGAGTAAAAAAAAGTAATATCCGCCAACTTGCACACAAACATCTGGAACAGCATGGTGGAAAATGCCACTGCATAAGATGCCGTGAAGTAGGGCACAACATACTAAAAGGAAATGAGCCCGATATGGACAACATACAACTGACCGTGGAATCATATGAGTGCTGTGGAGGAAAAGAACATTTTATTGCCTTTGAAGACCTTAAAAAAGACATATTGATAGGGTTCCTTAGATTAAGGTTTCCTGACAGCCCTCATCGTAAAGAGTTAGAAAATGCTGCTCTTGTAAGAGAACTCCATATATTCGGATCATCTGTAGCTGTTGGAAAAAATGCTGGAAATGACGACTGGCAGCACAGAGGATATGGCAGAGAACTCATTTCAAAGGCAGAGGAAATTGCCTTGGATGCCGGATATGAGAAGATTGCAGTAATAAGCGGTATTGGTGTGCGCCAGTACTACCGAAAAGCAGGTTATGAACTGGAAAATGTTTATATGACAAAGAATCTGAAAATAAACTGAACCAGAAAGGATTATTAGTAAAGAGAACTCATGTTGAATAAGCATAATATATTAATAAGTAATAATAATGTTTATTCTGATGATAAAACGTAGGGGACGAAATATTGGACTCAGAACTGCTCGAACAGGTTGTCAATAATTTAAAAGAAATAAACTCCAAACTGGATCGGCTCATTTTACAGACTGAGTTCAAAGAAGATCCGGTCGGTGAGAAAAGCAAAATAATAGCAGATTCTCTTGATGTAATAACACTACTTTCCCTACCAGATCACTTAAGGACTACTGCAACGACTTTATTTGAAATTGGTCCGGCAACAGCAGACGAGATCGCAAACATGACAAATAAGGAAAGAGCTGTTGAAAGTAATTATCTCAACCAACTTGTCAGAATGAATCATATCAAAAAATATAGAGACGGAAGAAAGGTTTATTTCCGCATAAATGAGAGCTTGAAGAAAAAATAATATAGAATGACATTAATTCTTTGGATAAATTTCAATATTGATTCAAAGTATTAAAATCAACCAATAATTAATGAAGGAAACATGAGCCTCACATTAGCAATACACTCCTCCAAAGGCGGAACAGGAAAAACAAGCATTGCGGTAAATCTAGCAGTAGCTTTTGCATTAGAAGGAAAAGACACATGCCTGATCGATCTGGACCTTAGAGGACCATCCCTCTGTTCTATGTTCGAGCCTGGAACTCATTTCTGGATCAACGATTTCCTATCAGGAAAATGTAGCCTGAAAGACACCATGAACGACATTCAGAAGGACATAGGAACTGATGGTCACCTGTACGTGAGCTTTGCTAATCCCGATATAAAGGAAATAAGAGACCTTGTGAGCAAGGATAGAAACTGGCAGGCAGGGGCACTTAAAGCACTTATGAATGGGAAAAAAGAACTTGCTGACAAAAATTTTGATGTTATCGTGTTCGATACCAGTCCAGGTGTAGAATATGAGTCCATAAATGCTGTTGCAGCATCGGATATGATAATTATTGTGCACAATGATACAACGGCATGTTCCAATTGCACTGAGCAATTAGTAAAAGGTGTTTATACTCTTCTGGACAAAAAATGTGCGATCATAGATAACATGCACCATGGTAATTGTCCAGACATCGTCGAGAAAAAAAGATATGGAGTACCTGTGCTTGCAGCTATACCCTGTATGTGCGAAATTGCAACTCGTAGCAATAATGAAATACTTGTTCACTCGGAACCTGAACATTTGTTCTCTAAAAGTATTACAAAGATCAAAGACAAAATTGTAGAAATGCAATAAGAACTAATTATTATTGAGTATCTTTTTTATTTTCCTTTTATAATGTCCAATACATCAGTTTGAAGATATTCGTCCAGGTCCCGGGATTTCCTGTCCTCAATATCTTTTTCGACATCCCCTGATGAGAGGATTATGTCCTTGAACACGACAACCAGTACATAGACCAGAAATGCAGGGAAAAATGCGAGAATTGTCCGTTCTACCGGATAAAGAAATATTACCGATTCATACATATTTGCAGGCAGATCATATAATAGGTAATATGTGATACTTCCTGCCAGGTGATCGGACAGAACACCCATTAGAGAAGCCAAAAACAGAGACATGAATATATATATTTTTGAAGTAACGGTTTTCACCAAAATAGATTTCTCAAAAAATATGAAGATACCAAGTATCAGCAAATGGTACCATGGATAAAAATAAGCTTCCCTCCCCACATCAAGAATATACCATGCAGCTATAAGTACAATAAATATGCTTTTTGCAGCCTTATGCTCCCTGTTGACGACAAGACCTGAAACTATTGAACTAAGTGCAATGAATAGGATCGAAAGTACCGAAAATGTATCCATTAAAAGATACTTGCCACTTGTTAGTTCATACAAAAGAAAACCAGTTGTTGATACGATGGAACCCCAGAAAGGACCAAAGAGCATACCATTAAGTGCTCCAAAGGACACAACGGAGCTTATCTTTGTGCCTTCCATGCCTGCTACATTCATAAAATCAGGCATATATATTGAAAAATATGTCAATATAATACCAAATATAATATAAATTATTTTTACATCATTTTTCACTCGCAACTTAGGTAACAGTTTTGGAAGCACATATCCTAAATTGGATATAGAATTATATAAGCGTTTACACTTAAATAAAACAAATTACTCAAAAATCGATAAGCTTATCTTATTATTTTAAAAATAAATAATACAGAGAAACCATTTTTGTATATACACGAATATAACAAACATACAGATTAGTACAAATATGCATAGATCAAGTTAATCGAGACATACAAAAAAAAGAACGTGTCGATATTAAACCAAACTATTTTAGAGGGCAACTCAAAAGAAATAATATTAACAATGAAATATATATTTTATTTTTAAAAAATATATTAGGAAAAAGTGAGCTGTTGTGAGAAGTAATTAAGCAAGAGACTGTATAAAATAAGTAGATATGCAACTGAAGATAGCGTTTTTTTGTCAAACAGCACTGTCAAAATAAAATCCTAAATTATACGATTAAACTACTTTAAACCATGCATATAATCTTATATTAGCAATGTTTAAATAACCGTTTGTATATACACTAATTTTTAGAAAGAAAAAATCTAAACTCCCATTCATAAAATTTGATGAAAAACCCAAATATAAAAGACAGGAAGGTAAAACATGAAAATAAGAGTAGTAAGTTCAAAAGAAGAGATTAACACACTTGGCCCGAATGAAGAAATCATCCACCTCGCATTCAGACCTTCAAACACAGACATATTTTCCCTTATAATGAAATGTCCTAATGTAAAAGCACTTCATATCCCAAGCTCATACAAGAGAACAATCTCAAACTCCGCAAAGATGTACCTTGAGATGCAGGGAATCGAACTCCTTGAAGGAGATGTATGGGGCCACAGGAAAGACATCAACGAATACTCCGAAGTTTCACAGACTGTCTATGACCGCATCGCACAGTACAAACAAGATGGACTTTCCGATGAGGACGTAGAAGACAAGATGATCAGAGAGACAAGATTAAGCCCTGATTTTGTCAAGTTCCTTGTCAAGCAATGAAAAAAATATATATCCGGCTAAATGCCGGAAATACTTTCTATTTTCAACTTTTATTCACCGCATACCTGCACGTGAACTTTTCTTGAACGTGGACGATTATCAAGATCCACGAGTATTATCTGCTGCCATGTGCCAAGCAGAATATCCCCATTGATAAGAGGGAACGACTCACTTTGGCCTATGAAAGATGCTCTGATATGAGAATGTCCATTGCCATCGTGCCAACGCTCATTGTGAAAATAAGTAATATCTTGCGGAGCCAGCCTTTCAAGCGCTTCTTTAAGATCACGGACCAGACCAGGTTCAAATTCAATAGTCGTTATTCCTGCAGTTGAACCTGGAACATATGCGAGCACAATCCCATCACTAAAACCAGATGATGCAACCAGCTCAGAAACATAAGGAGTAATGTCCAGAACATCCGCGTTTCCGGATGTATCCAGAGTGAATTCAGCACTGAACACTGACATTAGCCAAAATTCCCTCAATTCATTTCATTCAACTTCAGCCCGACAACAGACATAGCAACTATGAATATCACAAGTGAGAAAATAAACCCGTATTCCTGAGGAAATATATCCCTCATCCGATGTGCTGCGGCAAAAAGTACCATTAACAATACTACAGAACCTATTGAAGATATGATTTCCAAATTTTTCTTGTTCATCACTGCTAATTGAGTTAACAGGTACATCAATCTAACGAGTTACATAATATAATCAAGGCAATATTTAATATAACCTTGAAAAGAATATAATTCCAAAAACGTGATAATACAATGACAGAATTTGAAAGAGTACTTGTCCAGTCGTTCAACGCCTTCTTCGAAGAGAAAAAAATGAAGGGAATAGCTTATCGACTCAAACAGCACAGATTCACATCACAGTTTCTGGATGTACTTGTTGATTCGCTTGACCCGGACTATTATATGGGAATCGAATGCAAGAGCATTTCTGTGGATAAAGGTGCAAAGGCACTTTATTTTACACAGCATTTCACAACTGATAAGAATGGTGCCCACCAGATAGAAAGAATATCCGATTTTTTATTGAGATCAGGTAGGACAGGATTTCTTGCAGTTGAATTGAAAATGGGTGTCGGACGTGCAAGAGAAGCATATATGATACCATGGACAGAGCTTTGCAAAAAATATAATGAAGAAGGCACTCCAAAGGTAACTGTCGAAGAGATACAGAGTTACCCGAGAATAGAAAGAGCGAGTAACAAATACCTGATCGATCCAAAGGGATGGAAAAAATCCAGATTGATAGAATGAGAGGATAATAACATGTCTGAAACTATGGCCATGATGGCAAAGCATGCCCAGGAATGCGCTGAAGAGATCAAAAAATACGATGAGATACAGCTGGTATCCCACATCGATGCAGATGGAATAACATCAGCAGCCATTATTTCAAAAGCTCTGGAAAGAGCAGGTATCGGCTCTGAGATGATGTTTGTCAAACAACTTGATGAGACGATCGTAGAGAAACTTGCGGACATGAACACGGAACTTACGATATTCACAGACCTTGGAAGCGGGCAACTGGAGCATATCAATAATTACGGAGTGCATGCTGTTGTTTCAGACCATCACCGACCACAAGGAGAAAATAAATATCACCTGAACCCCCATCTTTACGGAGCAAATGGCTCTTACGAAATAAGTGGTTCAGGGACAACATTTATACTTGCATCCCAGCTTGGCGACAACCGTGACCTTGCGGACCTTGCAGTAGTAGGATGTGTTGGTGACATGCAAAATCGCAAGCATGGAAAACTTGTAAGCCTTAACAGGATGATACTTGAAGCAAATCCTGCAGTAATAATTCCTAAAAAGGATATCTCACTTTTTGGAAAACAGACACGTCCAGTGTACAAAATGATACAGTATTCATCCGACCCATTTATTCCCGGGCTCACCGGTAATGAGGATGCATGTATTGACTTCCTTGCCAGGGTAGGCCTTCAGTTCTCAAATGATGAGAAATGGAGAAGATGGATAGACCTTTCTAAAGAAGAAAAGATGAAAGTTACATCATCCCTTATGCAATACTCCATGCAACACGGCATGTCATCCTACAATATCGGCAGGCTGGTATCAGAGGGCTACATACTCCTTTCCGAACAGGCAGGTACTGAAATGAGAGACGCATCAGAATATTCCACACTCCTTAATGCCACAGGCAGATATATGAAAGCGGAAGTTGGAATGCAGGTGTGCATGGGCAACCGGGACGAAGCCTACAGGGAAGCACAGGACCTTCTGCAAAACCATCGTAAGAACCTTGTAGACGGACTGAATTTCGTCAGGGACAACGGAATCACCGAACTTTCACACCTCCAGTATTTCGATGCAGGAAGCTTAATCCCTGAAACCATAGTAGGCATTGTTGCAGGAATGAGCCACTTCTCAACAGGCAACCGTAAACTACCCATCATAGCATTTGCAGACAAGGATGACGGCTATAAAGTATCTGCAAGAGGAACACAGGAACTTATCAATAAAGGCCTCAATCTTGCAGATGCTTTGAGCATTGTGTGTAAGGAACTTGGAGGAGCAGGCGGTGGCCATGATATTGCAGCAGGGGCTTCAGTACCACCTGGCAAAAAAGAAGAGTTCATTCAGAAACTCAATTCAACTATCGCGGCGCAGTTAATGAAAACGTGAACCACATCAAACAACATCATTGATGTGGGAAAGTTTGTTGATATCCATAAGTGTTGACATTGCATTGGTCCTTATTGGAATGCCGTGTTCCTGGACTATTGCCATGGGATTAGTACCACCAATAACAACAATACCGAGATGGTCACGCTCTACAGGTACATCCAGTATTCTTGTATTTGGTTCGCCCACTTCAAGGATACCATTTATTCCGGCATCGACCATATCAGAAAGAGTACTGTCTATAGTATCCCTGGTTACCATGGGAGCTTCACGCAGATTAGCAAGTATTTTACCAGAACCTGTTTTGAGCATACTCATGACAGATGTGATTTCCTGTGACATCAGAACCTCAAGAGGATCTATTGTAGTACTCTGATATGTCAGGACATTTGTGAAACGCATAGGGTCACCATCACGAATTTCAACAAGACCGCCAAAACGTGGTTTAACCATTACACCAGCCTTTAAAAGGAGCCCATCAATAGTGATACTGCACACAGTTGCAAAGCCAACCTCGCCTTCACCGATCTTACGGTCACCAATCGAATCCCCCTCATGAAGGATCTTTAGCAACGGACTTACAGAGAGCCCGCTATTGATGGCCATGGTGAATATCTTGAGAACATCATCAAAATCCTGTTTGTTTACAAGAGAGAGATTTACAATCACGTCTCCTTCCATTGTTTTAGGATCGAACGTCGTTCTGAACATCAAATCCTCTATTTTCGATGACGTGAATTGAATCTGGTTATTCCTTTGCAAAGATATACCTCTAACCGTTTAGTAGCTGCCAACCATTTATAGTTTCTCATAGTAAAAAGATACTATTCAAAGAGATGTTATCTTCCCGAATATTTCCATATGGTCCTGCGGATGAACAAGGAAATCGAGTTTACCTATATCGTTCACGATATCATACATATCCTCGCCGCAGAAAAGACCAGCTTCGGGATAATCCATTGGTTTTATGAATCGTATATCCGGTACTTCCCTGTAATCCGGATTCTTTTCAAACCCACCGGTCAGAAGATAGTATGCCCCACCGAAGAGTTTCTTAATAGGCTCATAAAGAGATTCAAAATCACGGCATACCCAGTTAGCCATTTTAAGCGTATCGTCTGAATTATTGATGGTTATATGACCATAACCCGGCGGAACAAGAGCAAGATCCCCTGCCTTTGCCTCACAAACAATTACATCGACGATCCTGTCACCTTCTGCCTTCTGAAGAAGGTAGGTAGCCTCGCCTTCCAGTACCTGATAGAGTTCAGCATATGACACATTCTGCCCCGGAACCGCAGGATGATAATGACCGGCAGTCTTGACGTATTCATCACCCAACATTGCAGGAGGAATTATAGTAATGTCATACCTGAGACCGTTTTCTTCTATTATTTTGTGGTCAGACCCATTCTTTGAGAGGTCACGATACATGTAATAAAGTTCAATGTTGTCCTGCGAGCGCAGCCATGCCTGATCATGCACTACCTCGTCCATATCATGAAGCATCCTGATGTCAGGATGATGAATATTCCCATAAAAATCTAACTCGTTACCCATTTAATCACACTTTACCATTTTTACCAAAAATAAATCCACTAAGGTATATTTGACGCACAGTATTTATTTTTGCCGCAACAGTATTAATTAGATTACTTATTTCCCCAAATGTTCAAGTATCCTTTTTGCGAGTTGCTCACTTATACCATCAAGACCAGACAGATCCCCCACTGAAGCAGACCTTATCTTATCAATGGAATCGAAGTTCTCAAGTAAAACACGCTTTCTGGAAGGCCCCACACCAGGAATGGAGTCCAGTTCCGAATGCGTAAGACTGGCAGACCGCCTTCGCCTGTGGGAACTTACTGCGAACCTGTGCGCCTCATCACGAATATGCATCAGCATTTTTAAGGCAGATGACGTGTGTGGGAGAATTATAACTTCATCGGGACCTTTTTTGGTGGTGATTATATGCTCGAATCTCTTTGCAAGACCAATCAAGGGTATATTAAGACCAAGAGCATCAGTAGAGGATTTGGCTGCACTCACCTGGCCCGGACCTCCGTCTATGAGAATTAAGTCAGGCATTGGTTCATTATTTTTGATCAAACGTGAGTATCTCCTGTGCACGACCTCAGCCATCATGGCAAAATCGTCGATACCCTTCACTGTTTTGATATTATGCTGCCTGTACTTGTTGTTAGCAGGTATGCCATTTTCAAAATAGACCATTGAACCAACCGCATTAGTGCCTGATATATTTGAAATGTCAAAGCCTTCGATGTGCAGGGGCAGGGAATCCAAAGACAAGACCTTTTGCAATTCCTCAAGTGCTGTAATTGCTGATTCTGAAGGTGCGGGCTTTAATTGTGCCATCCTCATGGACATATGAGCATTTCTTTCAGCCATTTCAATGAGTTTTTTCTTTTCACCCCTCTGTGGTACATGTACCTTCACATCCCTGCCGGAGCGCTGGCAAAGCCACCTTACTATGAGTTCCTTCTCAGGAAGCTCATACTGAACAAGTATTTCCGGAGGAATTGGAGAGTCCTGATAATACTGCTTTACAAACTGAGCCATGGATTCTTCAATATTTTCGGATACATCAGCACCAAGAAGTGTGAAGTCCGCCTTGCCGACCATACTACCATGGCGCACATAGAAAACCTGTATGTATATCGTTTTCCCGTCAGATACTGCAGCCAGTACATCACGGTCGTCAATCCCAGATGTTGCAATCTGCTGCTCTGATAGATATTTTACAGATTCGATCTGGTCCCGTACCTCAGCAGCAGATTCATAATCCTGTGCCTCAGCAAGTGATCTCATCTTTGCTTCCAATTCCTTTAAGATCCCCGACGTCTCACCTTTCAGAAAACGAACTGCCTCCATCACCCTTTTGCGATATTCTTCCTTATCTAGCCCTTCCCTACAGGGACCCATGCAACGTTTGATATGGTAATTGAGGCAGGGACGGGATTTTCCCGGCTCTATCTTCTTCCTGCAGCGTCGAAGCATGAAAATCCGTGAGATCAGGTCAAGTGTTGTTCGGATAGCCTTTGCATTAGTGTAAGGACCGAAATAGAGAGCCCCATCCATTAGCCTTTTTCGAGTGAGGAATATGCGGGGAAACGCAGAATTAACAGTAACCTTGACATAAGGATAGCGTTTATCGTCCTTCAACCTTATATTATAACGAGGTCTGTACTTTTTGATAAGATTTGCTTCAAGCACGAGAGCGTCTATCTCAGAATCAGTAACAATATAGTCAATATCATCGATATGCCTGACCAGTGTCACTGTTTTTGGAGAGAGATTCCTCTTAGACTGGAAATACTGGCGTACCCTCTTATCCAGGGACTTGGCCTTGCCAACATATATGATATCACCGGAACTATCTTTCATAAGATAGACGCCGGGCAATGCAGGAAGTGTTTTTAAGTCGAAATCCATATCAAATGCATTCTGAGAATTTGTTGTCTATAAAACGTGGAAGTGTAATATCGATTATAGTTTTGAGATTCACAATATCCTCACGATTATATTTCAGTAGCAGGTCAAGTGCATCCTCATCCCCGCGCTCATACTGGTGCCAGAGGCGCACAGCGTCAAATCCGCTTATGCCAACCGTTTCTTCAGCTCTTGAAATGCCAAGTTCACATTCTATCTTTTTCAGGCCTCCTGAAAGAGAGATGCGGCGCAGTGGATACATAAGGTCTGCATGTAACTGGTTGAATTCGATTTCAGGGAACTCACGCTTGATGAAAGGAAGATCGAACCTTGCACCGTTGAAGGTCACAAGGAATTCATATTTGGAAAAAACATCCACGACCTCATCCAGGTCTATGCCTTTAACGTATGTTTTGGCATCTTTTCCATCGTAGACACCTACAACTGTGATATATGAACTGCCAGGGGAAAGACCGGTGGTCTCTATATCAACATAAGCAACCTTTCCTGAGAATTCCCTGAACGCACGCCAATGCTCTGCTTTTGGAAGCGACCTTGCGAAGAATTCAAAATCCCTTGACTCCAGCCTTTCAGCGGATTCCCTGATGCCAGTCATGATCATTTCTTTTTTAGAAGGAGATATCAGAAGCTCATCTCTTTTGTCCATGAAGTCATCCCAGGTCCTGACACCGCCGGACCATATCCTTTTTTCCACAGTTGTGCCAATCCGTGGCATATGAATGTATGTACTTGTAAGCATGATAAATTCCCTTTTTCAATTATGATAGATGATATTGATAACTATGATGTTCTACCTGCAAGTGCTAAATAAAATAAGGTTTGATATATATATGTTGGATTCAATCCCTACACTTATAATATAGTAATTTTTTAATTAATTGTAATCAGGAGAGAAAGATGAGCAAAGTTGCAGTTATCGGATCAGGCAATGTAGGTGCCACCACAGTTCAAAGACTTGCGGAACTTAATATTGCAGATATCGTGATGCTCGACATCGTTGAAGGAATGCCGCAGGGAAAAGCACTGGACATACTCCAGGCTGCCCCACTTATAGGTTACGATGTCGATGTGATCGGAACCAATGACTATGCAGACATCAGTGGTTCAGATGTTGTGGTAGTTACCGCAGGAATTGCACGCAAACCCGGAATGGAGAGAGATGACCTGCTTGCAACGAATATCAAGATCACGCAACAGGTATGCGAAAATATAGAAAAATATGCACCTGATGCCATTATTATAACGGTGACAAATCCTCTTGATATTATCACCTATGCTGCCCTGAGATGCACACAATCTGACAGGAACAGAGTGTTTGGAATGAGTGGACTGCTTGATTCAAGCCGTTTTGCATCGTTCATTGCAAAGGAAATGAACTGTTCCGTAAGAGACGTAAATGCAATGGTACTGGGCGGACATGGTGACTCGATGGTCCCACTTCCCGAATATTCCACAGTATCCGGCATACCGCTGAACGCCCTTATGGACGAAAAAACTATTGAGAAAATAGTGAACAGGACAATCAATGCAGGCGCTGAGATAGTTGAATATATGAAAAATGGCAGTGCTTTTTATGCACCATCTGCAGCAATTGCATCCATGGTTGAAGCCATACTCAACGACACGAAAAAAATAGTACCGGTTTCAGCATTCCTCAACGGGGAATACGGGCAGCACGATATATGCCTTGGAGTACCTGTTAAGCTTGGAAAAGAAGGTGTTGAGGAAATCATTGAACTGGAACTTAGCAGCCGGGAAATGGCAGCTCTGGAAAGATCTGCTAGTGCAGTCAAAGAAGGAATTGCAAAGATCCACTCCGGAATGAAGCTGTAAACATGCCATTTACATACGAAATTACCGATTTACATACAAATATTCATATATAAGTAAAATAAAAGAGGGAAAGGATATCATGCGTGCAGACATAACTTCACTTTTCGGTTTAAACGTTTATACTGATACAGGCACATACATAGGAAAAGTAGCTGACCTTGTGTTGGATGTTGACGAGAGGATTGTCAGAGGATTGGCTATTTCAGACATCAACAGAGATGTTTTTGATGTCACCTCCAAAGGAATAATAATTCCATACAGATGGGTCATCACTTCAGGAGACATAGTGCTTATCAGGAATGTTGTGAACAAATTCAAGAAGCAAAAGAAAGAGATAGAAGAAGACTGACCTATGAAAAGGCGAGAGATCTATTCAGATCTGCGTTGTGTACCGCCTGTAATTGTGCGCATTGATGGAAGAAATTTCAAGAATGCGCTATCACGCATGGGATTTGAAAAACCCTATGATAAAAGGTTCACATCTGCTATTGTCGATTCAGTAGAATCGTTTTTTAAAAAGAGCGGATTGAGCCCTGTTTTTGCATATACATTTTCGGATGAGATAAGTTTTCTTTTCAGAGATAATGCTTTTGAAAGCCGGATAGAGAAGATCGATTCCGTAGTACCCTCATTCATCAGCAGTGCTTTTACAATGGCCCTCAAACCAGAGGAGCCAATCTCTTTTGATTCAAGGGTAATTCCCCTTCATGAAGAAGATATTCACGAGTATCTCGTCTGGAGACAGGATGAAGCATGGCGCAATTGCATCAACTCATATGCTTACTACACCCTCCTGTCCGAAGGTATGGATGAGAAAGAAGCTGCTATGTATCTTAAAAAGAAAAAGTCCTCAGACATGCATGAGATCCTTTTTGAAAGAGGGATCAATATATCAAAAGTTCCTGCCTGGCAAAGACGCGGAATAATGATACTGCGAAAAGAAATAGAGATTAAAGGTTTCAACCCTCACCTCAATGTGAGAACAACAAGTACCCGGACGAAAATTTTCAGCGACCGTGAGATCCCGTTGTTCAGCTCAGAAGAGGGAGAAGCATTTCTCAAAAAGATCCTTGCGCCACAAGTAAGCGAATAACACAAGAAAAAGCATTTAAAGAGGGATGTGTTTATACAAACCACGATTTTTAAGGTGAACCTATGGATAAACTTGAGCTTATAAAAAGAAATGTGCAGGAAATAGTAACAGAGGACGAACTGAAAAACCTTCTGGAAACAAAAGAACACCCTACAGCCTATGTAGGATATGAGCCAAGTGGTAAGATCCATATGGGACATGTACTTACGGTCAACAAGCTCCTTGACCTTCAGAACGCAGGTTTTAAGATAACAGTCCTTCTTGCGGATGTACACGCCTACCTCAATAAAAAAGGAACACTTGAAGAAGTAAAGGAAGTCGCAGATTATAATAAAAGATGCTTCATTGCCCTGGGACTTGATGAAGAGAACACAAATTTCGTATATGGATCAGATTACCAGCTCGGTCAGGAATACATCCTCAACGTGCTCAAACTTACACGTATCACAACCCTGAACAGGGCAACAAGGAGCATGGATGAAGTAGGAAGGAAAATGGAAGATCCATCGGTTTCCCAGATGGTCTATCCTATCATGCAGGCAATTGACATTGCAATGCTTGGTGTTGACGTCGCTGTTGGCGGAATTGACCAGAGGAAGATACACATGCTTGGAAGGGAAGGACTTCCATCCCTTGGATTCAAGGCACCCCTGTGCATCCACACACCAATACTTCTGGGACTTGACGGTGAAAAGATGTCCTCTTCAAATAACAACTTCATATCCGTTGACGACACCGAAGCTGACCTAAAGAAGAAGATGAAGAAGGCGTTCTGTCCTGCTGAAGAAGTTAACGACAACCCTGTGATGGAACTGTTCAAATACCACATATGCCCCAGATATGAAGAAATTGTTTTTGAGAGACCTGAGAAATTCGGTGGTAACCTTGTTTGTAAGAGCTACCAAGAACTTGAGAAAGTGTTTGCTTCAGGAGAACTTCACCCAATGGACCTGAAGAACGGGGCTGCAAAATACATGAACATGATACTTGATGTTGTCAGAAGTGTGCTCTAGAACAAGACGGCATCTTCTGAATAAGAATTTATATATGCGGTCCGCAAGAATATATTATTAAAAAGTAAGAAGGGATTTGGATGAAATACACATTTCAAGATTCTACAGAATTACCTTTACAAAGAGATTTTATTCAGGACCTTAACAATTTCATAGAAATGGCAAAGAAGGTCCTTCCACTTGAGAATTCTGCTATTGAGCTTAGCGAGGAAGAAACAGGAGAGATATCCTCCCTTGAAGCAAGGATAGAGGAAATTGAAAGCTTCAGAAAGGATATACAGCAATATGTAGACGACCGTGCAAAAGGTGCAGAAGACAAGGAAATACTTGAATGTCGCAATGCGATTATCGATGCATGTATTGAAACAAGCAACCACGGACTCAAGGAGCTTAACCAAAAACTGGAGATGATCAAACGCCAGTCTGAAAGTGGAATCTACAAGATTGAAATGGATCTGCTGAACAACCTGAATCCTCTTTTTGAATCCGGCATTTATGGAGCAAATAAAGCATATCATATCTCCATGAAAGAAGGTGCCTTAAAAGGAATACTAAAAGCATCTTTTTCCGGCATGGAATATACATGTGACCTGACCTATGCCCATGAGATACTCACGCTCAGAGAGGTTTACGGAGAATTGTCCCTCCCAACATGGACAAAGTCCGGCATATTCTCAAAAGAGAACAAGGTCAAAATGATAGATGTGTCCGAGCACACCATCACATCCATGAATTATGACGGTAACAAGCATATTGATGTAAGCTTTGAGAACAAGAAAGGTGACCATAAATTCAAGATCGTTTCTGACAATGACACATACCAGATATATCATGGGGAACTCGACGTAACTTCTGATGAAACTCTGCTCCGATCAGTTCAAGTGGACAAGGTAGCAGGCCTTATTGATGATCTCAAAAAGTATATGGAAATGTTCATAAAACACCAGAAACTCACGCACATAATGCTTGATGGAAAGGATGCCGTACGCAATAATGAAGTGTTTGACTGCCTCAAGCTCATTGCGGAACAATATGGAGATATTGTCAGGGAGTCACTTGAGAAAGGTTATGTAAAGAACGAGATAACCATCAAGATAGAAGCAACCGATGGCACCCGTACTGAGAAATACATCACCAAGGAAGAGGCTTTTGACCAGCTCGCTGGACTTGGAAGTGAAGGTCTTGAACTGGCAAGTATACTTGGTGTTGACTGAATGCAGTTAATGCTGACTCTTTTTTTTTTGAATTTACGTTTACAATTAACTAAATTCGAGGGATATTTTTGGAACGCTCTGTTGCTGATATAAGGGAAAAACTGGAGAAAAAGGAAGCTGTTGTCATGACAGCACAGGAAGTCTCCAAACTTGTGGACAGAAAAGAGAACGTTGGCATAATGGATGTCGATGTTGTCACAACTGCAACAAGAGCAATAATGAGCGGAACATATGCAGTTCTTTCATTTCCTGTGAATTCCCCCCTTAGTTTCAAAAGAGCATCGAAAGTGCTTCTCAATGGAGTTCCGGCACATGTAGGACCCTGTCCTAATGAAAGCCTCGGAATGCTTGACCTGATAGTATTCGGTACGGCGCACTCAACCCAGAAACACAGTTATGGTGCAGGCCACCTGTTCAGGGAAATGGTGGAAGGAAAGGATATAGAAGTATCAGTTGTTACAGACGAAAATGTATCCTTTAAATGTGAGATAAAACTGAAAGACATGCCTTATGCGAAGCTTTATGCTACCCGCCATACCTTCAAGAATTACGCGGCTTTTGTGAATTGCTCAACAAAGCCTGTCAATACTATTTTTCATGCTACGCAATTCAGTCCTGACATGAACGGTGCGACACTTTCAGGATGTGGCGAGATCAACCCTATCCAGAACGACCAAAAAATGGACACCATTGGCATAGGAACGCGCATGCTTATGAATGGAGCTGAAGGTTTCGTTATTGGAGAAGGAACACGCAGCAGCCCGGAGAAACCAAATCTTGCAGGAGTCGCAGACATGCATGATATGGACCCGGCACTCATGGGAGGCTTTAAGACATCTGCCGGACCGGAGTGTATCGCATCATGGGCTATTGCAATACCGGTTACGAGCCAGTCTGTGCTTGATGCGGTACTCAAAACAGACCGTGACATCCCAATGGTCATAAATGACGTTGACAAAAGAGTAATGATAGGCAGTAGCACATACGCTGATGCCTGGAAAAATACGGACACAGCGGTCAGCTTTGATCCTGATGCATGCCTCAACTGTGAAGTATGCAAACCCGTCAGAGATTGTCCAATGGAGGCAATATACCGCCAGAATGACAGACTGATACTTAACAGGTATCTGTGTTTCAATTGCGGGCTCTGCTCAACACTTTGTCCCGGTGGAGTATTCACTGCCAAACTTGGAGACCTGCACTTTGAAATCGATAAAAAACAGTATGATGTGCCCATCGTACTGAGACAATCTGATCGTAAACGATCAGAGGAACTTGCGGAGAAGCTTAAAAAGAAAGTTGAAGACGGAGAGTTCAAGCTCAATGAGATGGTTGAGAAGATATATCCATAAACCTTTTCAGTATCTCCTGCGGAGTCAATGCAATTACCGGAACATCAGTATTGCCAGGTTCTGCTTTTACCACAATTATCCCGCGATCCATAGATTTTAGGATTTCTTTCAGAGCCTCGGGAGTATCAACTACACATACTACTTTGTTCCCTGCACCCTTTGCAACCTCTGCAAGATCTGTGTTCTTTGATGTGGCTGTAGGTTGATTTCCAGTTGAACCATAGGCACGGTTGTCAACAATGACCAGAAGATAATTATCCGGCTCCTGTGAAGCTATTGTAGCCAGAGTTCCCATATTCATCAATATGGAACCATCCCCATCTATTGTAATGACCTTCTTATCAGGCCTTGATAGTGCAAGACCAAGACCTATTGAGGATGCAAGTCCCATGGAACCCAGCATGTAGAAATTATTAGGCATATCACATGCATTGTGCAATTCCTTGCAGGGAATACCAATATTGCCTATGAGCAATGCATCGGTTTCCTGTGCCTTTGCAGCAATCTCATTGATGGCATCTATGCGTTTCATTATTGCTTCCTCCAGAATAGTATGGGTAAAAGTACCGCAACCGGTTTTTTCTTTTCTGAAGCTTCGTTCCAGGCATTTACGATAAGATCTGCCGGATCGACACCTTTGTGCGGAAGGAAATACGGGATATCCATTGTATCCAGCAGCTTCGAAGTAAGTTCACCCATTGGAACCTGTGCAACTATTGGTTCTCCTTGCACACCCCTGTGACTAATTATCATGAGAAGTGGGATCTCATAGAGCATGTTTAGTGAAGCAAGCGCATTGATCGAATTTCCAAGGCCTGAATTCTGCATGAGCATTGCAGGCTTTTTACCTCCCATATAAGCTCCTGCGCATATACCCACACCCTCTTCTTCACGGGTCACTGGTAAGTGAATGATGTCTGGCGATTCATCTACCATTGGGATAAGCTCTTTGAGATTGGCACACGGTACACTGACAATAAAATCAATGCCTGCATCCCTGATGCCTTTGAATATGGATTCTGAAGGAGTTGGGTCACCTGATAAAGAGGGAGTCATTTTTCACCATACTTTAAGATCGATCGCTTCAATACGAACGCTTCTGCCTTCCACACCTACGACCATACCTGAATGGACCTTCTGCATCATACAGTATTCAGGAACGAACTTTACGGTCTGAGCTACTTTTGGGATCTTACCTTTTGCAACCTTGCCATCAAAAGCAAGTATCATACACAAGCCGATATCCTTGAACTTAAAGTCTTCATTTCCTAGCCTATGAAGTGGCCCTACCATGTGCACTGTATATATTGCACCGGGAGTTTTATCGATGACCTTTGCAAAATGAGTCACAGGACAGCCAAGTGGTCTGTATCGAAGCATGTCGCCGACTTCCACTTCTATAGAAGTATCAAAGGGATGGATGTCTTCCCTGCATGAACACTCGGCCTTAAGAGGAGCCAGTGTGAAATCCGCTTCCATACCGTCAATAATGCCAATTATCTTTTCATCTTTGGAAATATCTTCACCCAGAAGGAGGAGTATATTTTTCACATTGTCCTGGAAATTATCACGGGAAAGGAAAGGACATCTCTGCAGGTCTTCCGCATTTTTGATCTCTGCTGCAAACTCCCTGCACTGGCGATACCCGCAACTACCACAATTGTAACCAGGAAGCATTTTTTCAATCTCATCCATAGTTATTCTCCTTTGTATTCCATAAAGCCATCAAGGCTTCTGAGGACACCCATATGATGTTTCCTTGCAACACGGGTTTCCCCGGTACACAGGGAACATATTGCAAGTGGAGGATTATAGCGTAAAATCATATTATCACAGACATCAGGACCGGAGCGTATTAGTTCTGCAAACTCGAATGAGCCTTTACCGGTAAGTCCGTTGGCTTCCACGATCTTACATCCGGGGTTAACTTCAAGCACACGTTCCCTGAAAACCTCCCGCTCTGCCTGAGATACAAGGTCACCTTTTGTTGTGACAACAACATCAGCTGTTGTAAGAAGAGGACCAACTTTCAATGGAGTGTTCGGACCTGTGGTTACATCTATTACACAAACTGCAAGACACTCATCCGGGTACGGAGCACAGCGCAGGCAAAGTCCGGCCGTTTCACTTAGCAGGACATCGGCACCTTCGTCCTCTGCCCATTTGAGCATTTCATCGGTGTTGTAAATGGTAAAGTGGTCAGGACACATGTCCTTGGCAAGGCCCACATGAACCGGAATATCCAGTTTCTTGAAACGCTGGTCATCATCTGTCCAGAGGCAGTCTACTTTAACAACAGCTGGCCTTTTTTCGTGCTTCATGAGAGCTTTGATGGCGTGGAGCAGCACAGATGTCTTTCCAGAGCCAGGAGTCCCTGCAATTACAACCAGTTTCATGCGACGCCCTCAACGATATCCCCGCGCCTGATGGTTTCCCTGAGGGACATGAGCCAGTTATCGACCTCTGTGATCCTGTCACAAACATCCTGTTCCTGTAAGCTTGTGCTGATTATATCCACCATGCCACCGTTTCGGATAACGATCCTGCGGGATGACATCAGGGCAAGCACAGGATCATGTGTAACAACGACAACTATCTTGCCTTCTCCTGCAAGTAACTCAAGAGCTTCCTGTTTTTTAATACCGGCATTCTCTACTTCATCGATGAGTACCACTGGGGAATCGCTGATCACTGCAATATCTGCAGTCATGAGTGACCGGGACTGACCTCCGCTAAGAGCGGTCAGATGATGATGTGCAGCGATGGGTTCGCCTGTAAGTGTATTTGCAAGCTCGATGACCCTTGCGACAAGGCTTGCATCCTTGCCCCTGCTGCGTGCGTGCATCTGCAGGAATTCCTCAACTGTCATATCCGCAAGGAAATGCATGTTCTGTGAGAGCTGGGCAACGAGTTTCTTGCGCGGGTCCACACGTATATTTGCATCCGGTTTTTCACCGTTTATAAGAAGTGTCCTGCCGGTTGGAGTGTCTCCCTGGGCCAATTGCTCTATGTCATCAATAAGTGTGCTTTTTCCGGAGCCTGTGGGGCCTACAATGCCCACGATCTCACCGCGGGAGATGTCAACTGATCTTATGGGCTCATCAACACCGTCCTTGTCAACGCCGCCTAGTATAGTAAGAGTGATTATTTCAGTCATAATTATACACCAAATTTTTCTGCTACTTTTTTTACTACCTTATTCTCTGCATCTTCATCTTTTGCCGATACCGCAAGCCAAACAGGTAGTTGTTTTAATTCATGATCCGCCGTCAAACGTTTTTGTCCGCCACCTGTGATATTGAGAACTATTTTTTCGTCGGACTTTACATTACCAGCTTTTACAGCCTGCATCAGTGTAGCAACTGCGACTGCAGCAGCCGGGTTTAGGTCTATACCCTCTGAAGTCTCAAAGAGTTCCTGAGCATCGGATGCCTCCTTGTTGCTCACAGCATAGATATTGCCGTTAGTTGCTTCAAGGGCATCTTTTACGCCACCCTTTACAACGAAAGGCGGTTTCCTGTTAAAGAGAACATCATCATACATTCCATCTGGACATGTGGCATCAACTGCATCAACATCATGCCACAGAGAATAAAGCGGAGCGCATGGGAGACTTTGACCCAGATGAAGTTTTGGCAGGGTCTTTCCAAACCTTCCATCTTCAAGTAACCTCATGGATGCTTCCCATGCGGAGATACCGCCGGTACCACTTCCCACTGCCTGGAAATAATGAGCAGGCAGTTCATTGGAAGTCAGGACCGCATCCAGCATTACAGTTCCCATGCCATCGCGTCTGGCAATATTTTTGGCACCGCCCTCGTTCACAAAACCTTTTCTGGATGCTATCTTGCCTGCAAGAGCTATGGCATCGAAGTAGTCACCTTCCACAGTTACAAGGCAAACCGAATGATTATCGTCATGTAATGTCCACAACCTGTGAACACTTTCCTTTGGGACCACAAGGAGAAGTGGCTGTCCGGTTATACTGCATACATGGGCAAATGCCCTGGCTGTGTTACCTGCAGATGCCACAACCATTATTCTTTTATCTTCCTGTTCTCTGAGTCTCTGCATGGTCGGGAATGACTCGAGGTCCTTGAAGGTGCATGTCATCAGGTATGCATTCCTCTGCGGCCAGTAACCGTTAAAAGCAATCCAAAGGTCATCAAGGCCGATGGCTGAAGCAAGACCCTCACTTTTATAAGTTACCGTTCTTCCAGAACCTTCTTCTATAATACCAGTGGCAGGCAACCAATTGTAGTATTTCCATATACCTGGCATATCTGTTGGAATCAACTGTTTTGATGCATAATAAGCACGAAGGAGAGAATCATCATCCATTTTACAGTTTAGTGAATAAGAATCATGAACTTCGCCACATTGAAGGCATTTCACACTGTACTTGTCCATATAGCAAATGTGGAAAAAACCATTATAAAAGTTACCCTTTTAAGAGAAAAACAATCCCAATAGGGATAAAATACAAGCAATTAACATACAAAAAGGAAATAAAAAGGGATTTCTTAATAAAAATATTGGAAAACTCAGCCTTTGTTTTCCAGTATTTCATGATATATGTCTTTGCCTGCAAAATTTCCCATCATATAAAAATTACGAACCTCAGGTCCAAGTCCATCTATTATATGGTCGATAGAATTAAAACTCTGAGACAATTTGTCAGCCTGGCCTTCAGTAATAGAATCGCCTTTTTCAGATTCAAAATAATCCTTGAGGATTCCATCAATTACTCCCTTGAAATGCCAATCCTGGGGATTTGAGGGTGTTATAGCAATAGACGTTTTATACAATTTGAGCACATCCCCATGTCTTTCAAGTCCTGTCAATGCTATCAGTTTACCTGAAAGTGATTCAAGGGATTTAGGACTTATTTCCAGCAGACCTTCATATATTGGGAGAGCCTTCTCAAATTCCGTCAACTTGTTCAAAAGCATGCCCCGATGGTTTTTCACCTGAGCATCATCAGGGAATTTGCTCTCAGCTTCATCAAGATAAGAAAGTGCCTCTTCATTTTCGTCCACCATTTCCAGAACCATAGAGGTTTGCACCAGCCTGTCCTTTTCATCATCTATCTGCATGATGAAAGCTTCTGCAAAACCAATACCACGTTCGGTTTTCTCCATCCCATGATAAGTAGCGACTATCTGGAGAAGGTGTTCCATACTGGGAGTCTCACGGAAAAGTTCCTTCAGACTGTGCATGTTATTTGCAAGCATCTCTTTCATATCAGCTTCAGCATTTTCTTCCATGCTAAGTATATTGGAAGATTAGTTTTAAAAACTTACGAATCCTGGTCTTCAAGAATATTATAGAGATAGTTCTGCAGCATTCCATGGTCTCCCAATATCAGGTCTGCCTCAGATAGTTTATCAGGAGAGACATACGTTGGCACACCTACACAGTAAAGACCTGCCTTTTTTGCAGATTCAACACCCATGGGTGCATTCTCTATTACAATACACTCGTCCTTTGCAATGCCAAGCATCTCAACAGCTTTGAGGTAAGGTTCAGGATACGGCTTTCCATAGTGTACATCCTCACCAGAGACCACAACATCAAAGATGCCCGGGAAGAACTGATCCATGAAAGATTCAACAGTGGCCCTTTCGGAACCTGTAACCACTGCCAGACTGAAATTATCCTTAAGTGCCATGAGACAATCTGCCATACCATCGTAAGCTTTCACATCGGCAATGCTTGTAAATATCTCGATCTTCCTTTGAAGAACCTTTTCATACATCTCCGGCTCAAAATCCCTGCCTGCTTTCTGGAAGAGCCACTGCAGACCAAGCCTGTGATTGGCACCTTCTATCTCAAATATATCTGCAGGCGTGACATTGACACCAACCTCACTTGAAACCTGTATCCACGCCTGTGCATGGTATGTCATGGAATCGACAAGTACACCATCCATGTCAAAAATAAGGGAATTTAGCATGGGGCGTAATTGCCCCAATACACGATAAATCTTATGTGATAAACAGAGTCACACTTCATGCAAGTGAACTGTTGTACCACCTGTGAGGCAATTCATAATCCAGTGTATCACTATAAACAGACGGCAGGAAGAATTTAGTACCTCTGTCATCAAGGGAAGCTACAAAACCCGGATCAATTGCATCCAGTTGCTCTTTTGTTGCATCTGCTGTAACGGATTTACCAATACGATACAGTGCAAACTGCTTGTTGTACAAGGCAGATGTGGAATTTGGATCTATGGCCAGCACCTTATCATAGCATTCCACTGCAGCATCGGCATCTCCGAGGATATTGTGGATGAAACCTTTGTTATACCAGCCAGTAGTACATGTGGGGTCAAGTTCCAGTGCCTTCTCATAATAGTGGATGGAACCTGTGTGACTGCTTCTCAGGTACGACAGCATACCCAGATGATACCAGGCAGATGCACTGGTCGGATCAGAACTTGCCGCCATTTCAAACGTTGACGAAGCACTTGCCAGGTCTCCCATAAGATAGTAAGTAAAACCTTTGCTGTTCAGAGCCCTGGAATTATCAGGTTCTAATTCAAGGATACTGTCGTAAGTTTCAATTGCTTCCTCATATTTACCAAGCTTTTCATAGACTGATGCCTGCCCGAACATTGCAATAGAATCCGTAGGAGTGACAGAAAGCATCCTTTCGTAGAAACTAAGTGCAATTTCGTATCTTCCAAGCCCCACAGCGGAGCTGCTTTGGAATTTAAGCACAGTGGCATTTGTCGGATCATATTTTAGAACATTGTTGAAAGCGTCTATCGACCTGTCATAAGTTCCAAGCTGGTATGCAGCATAGCCTGCCCTGTACCAGACATCCGTGTTCTGGGCATCCTTCTGAAGTATGGTATTGTAAGATTGGAGAGACTCGTTATACATGCCGAGATCATCATAGGCTGAAGCCTTAAAGTAAAGAGCATCATAATTTGCAGGTTCTTTCTCCAGTACCTTGTTGAAGGAGTCAACTGCCATTTCATTATCTCCGTTATTATAATGTGAAAGACCTTTCTTGTACCAGGCCTGTAAATTGTCAGGTTTAAGTAATACTGCATTTTCATAACAGACAACCGCATCAGCGTAATTACCAAGCTGATCATAGGATGCCGCCATGCTTGCCCATGCCTCTGCAGATTCGGGGTTAAGGAGTATGGCTTTTGTATAAGAATCAATTGCTTTGTCCGTCATCAACATATTTTCAAAGGTAGAGCCCCTTGAAACCCACACTTTGTCGTAACTGATGACATCCCCAAGTATTTCTGCGTGAGCCAGACTATTGGTGTTGCCATTTGAAAACGAATCTGAAGTATACCAGATCAATATGTCCGAACTGAAAATATCTTCGTCCATTACCCCAAAGAACGTGGAAGTCCTCGGATAGTGCGAAAATGAGCTTTTAGTGTCCCCAAGTAAATCCTGATTTGTACTCAACTGGAATCTGGCCACTGAATGGGTCGGATCCAATTGAAGCACCTGTTCATAGGATACCATGGCTTCTTTGTATCTGCGGAGTTCATGCAAAGCATTGCCTTTCCTGAGCCATGCATCAACAGAGTCAGGATGTAACTCAAGCACTTTGTCGTAAACTTCAACAGAATCATCATATTTACCGAGATTATCAAGATCAAGTCCCCTATTATAAAGGGCTGCTGTGAAGTTTGGCTCCAGCTTTACAGCTCGGGAATATGCTTTTTGTGCGGCGTTGTATTCACCAAGTCGATCGTAGTCAAGGGCAAGATCATAGTGAACCCTTGAACATGAACTATCGATCTTCAGAGCCTTTTCGTATTCATCAATGGCTTCATCGTATAACTCAAGACTATCATATGCATTGGCTTTTTTATACCAGATAAGTGGGAAACCAGGTTCAATTTCACCTGCATTATCAAGTGCCACTATCGCACTTTCATAGTCAGCCATCTTATAGAAGGCAAGACCTTTGTTGAACCACAGCAAAGCAGAATCTGATTTGAATTCAGGAGTACTTCCGTAACAATCTAAAACTCCCACAGGAACACCGAATAAAGCAGCTCCCGAACCAAAAGCCTCTACTGTTGTACTATCGGGTCCAAGTTTCAATGCTTTATCATAAGCTTCTATGGCCTCTGAATACTTTCCCATGATATCAAGGACAGCACCTTTGCGAGTCCATACCTCAGCATTTTCAGGTTGATAAATGAGGAACTGGTCGTAGGCTTTCAGGGCCGATTCAAAATTTCCAAGCTGCTCATAGGCTTTTCCCATTTTGTACCATGCATCAACTGCATATGGGTCCACCGTGATCAGTGAATCGTATTGCTTCACTGCAATTTCAAGTTGCCCCATATTCTCAAGGTCCAGGGCCTTATTATAATGTGCATTGATATTGTCAGGTTCGAATTCTAAAGCCCGATCATAACATGTAATAGCATTCTGAAAATCACCCAGGGCGTCGTAGGCAAGACCTTTTCCATACCAATAAGCAGTATTATCAGGTTCGACCCCAAGAGCTTCATTATAAACACTTATGGATTCATTGTATTTGCCAAGTTCATATAAACTGCTGGCATGCCTTGAAAGTTCGCCTGAATGTGAATTTGCAAAATCCAGTATCTGGTCATAATAATAAAGAGATTCATTGTGTCTTCCAAGAGCTTCAAGTGTCAGTGCTTTTTGATACCATACACTTGGAATTCTGAGGTCATGATCTACACCATTTATTTCTGATCTAAGGGAAACTTCCTCAAAGGAAAAAAGACCAATATCAAAAATTGTTTCGTAATCTGAAACACTTTCATTTGATAGCAATTGAAGGGACCGGTTATAATAAATGAGAGCCCCTTCATAGTCTTCCTGCCCTGACAGTGAAAGAGCTTTTTTGAAAAGAGCAACTGGGGAATCAGGATAACTGGAAAGTATTCGGTCATACGTCTTTGATGCTTCAGTATAATCCCCCATCAGAAAAAGTGTCGAACCTCTATTGTCCAGTGCCTGAATATAATCTGGATCTGCTTCAAGCGCTTTATCATAATATAGAAGGGCTTCATCATAAGTCCCATTCTTAGTAAGCGAAACTCCAATCGAATTCAAGCCACTGGCTTCCTGTCCTAAACTGCCAGCTAAAGGACAGATATAAAATACTGCCAGAAGGATTATTACATAAAGAGCAAGGTTTTTAACGAGCATGACATTACCTGAGAGAAATAATAAGGTGCTAACACTTATAAGTAATCATATAGCATTTTTAAGTATTTACTTTTATCTAATTCAATCCGACATTTATAAAACCTAGTATATATTTGTTGTGGAGAATTTAATTGCCAAGTCATAGGACATTGAAAGAAACCGGTCATTCACAGCAGGATTTCAAGAACTCGACCTTTATTGCTTCCGCAGTTCCTGTAAAGAATGAATGTGAAGCGAAGGACTTCATCAATCTGATCAAAAATAAACATAGTGATGCAAATCATAACGTTTCCGCATACCTCATAAATGCGGATAATGTGCTTGCTATGAAGTATGATGACGACGGAGAACCTGCAGGAAGCTCAGGAAAACCAGTATTCAAGATACTGGAGATGAAGGAACTAAGCAATGTGGCTGTGGTCGTAAGCAGATATTTTGGCGGTGTTAAACTGGGTTTTGGAGGGCTTGCCAGAGCATACAGGGAAACTGCGATCGAAGCCATAGAGAGTGCCGGGATCATAGAGATCCACGAAACGACAAGCATACATATAGATTCAGATTATTCGGACATTGACACTATCAACAAGATGATGCCTGAATATGGAACAATTGATGAAATTGATTACTCTGATGTTGTGCATTTTAAATTAGAGGTTTATTCAGAGTTCAAAGATGAATTTATAGAAAAGGTTATCAATGTAACTAAGAACAGGGTTACTATTAAATAAGATACTTCCACCTAAAAAGCAGAACCAATGCAATCATTCATTATTATTTTCCCGGCAGAAAATAAATAGTATGAGCTATCTTGTTAACCATCATTATCAAAGAACCGAGAGCAATATGTCCAAAAGAGCAAGAGATATGGCATTCAGGCACTTCAACAAAGGAGTAAGCCTCATTGAGAAAGGACTGCATGAAGATGCGCTTGAAACCCTTGAACTGGCTGAAGAGCAGGCAAAGGAAGCAGAATCACCTCAGATACTGGTAGCAGTATTGCAGACATACGCAGACCTGTTGTATTCACATGACAAAAAAGAAGCAGCACTTGATAGATACATTGCAGCTTCTGATATCCTTGAAAAAAATCCGGAATATATGGATCCTGAACAAAGAGCAAGTATGTTCAGCAATATGGGAACTGTCCTTGAGAATCTAGAAAGGAAAGAAGAAGCCAGAGATAAATACGAGACATCTGCACAGATCTACAGGGAACTAATTGAAAAAGAGCCTTCAAACACATCACACATATCAAATGCAGTTTCAACACTCAACAACATGGGTGCGCTGCTTGCTGAAATGGGAGAAAATGATGAAGCTTTGGAGAGATTTGAAGAAGCTTTCACGCTCTATGAAAAGACATCTGATGACGAGAAAGGAGATGTTGAATATCAACTCAAGAGAATCACAATACTTGGAAACCTGCTGAACATTCCTGTGGAAAGTACAAGCGTAATGGACGAGGAAAGGTATGGGCAATTACTGGAAACATACCTTGAAGAAACACGTGAGAATAATGTTGAGTCTTCAAAAATGCCCACGGTTTTACAGAATTTTGCACGCATACTCGAGAACGAAGGAAAACATGATGCTGCATTCATGAAACTTCAGGAAACACTGGAAATCGTTTCAAAGCAGTTTGATGAAGATCCGGATGAACCTGCTAACAGGAAAATGCTTACTAAACTTCTCAGGGACATGAACAGGCTTCTGGAAAATGAAGAGCAATCTGAAAAATTGCTGGAAAGATATGGATCGATCCTGGAAATGTCCAGAAAATTACTGGCATCCATGCCATCAAATACATCTTACCAGCTAAATGTAGCTTTTTCTCTTGATATTATTGGGAACCTGCTAAAAGAAGCAGGCAGAATTGAGGAAGCAATTCAGAGAATTGAAGAATCTGTTGACATTGCATTAAAAGTCCTTAAAAATGAATTAGAGGATAGTTCAAGCCTGCAGGCAGGAGTGTCTATTGTAGAGGACATGCTTGCACTTGTAGAACTGACAGATGACATCGATACTAAATTGGGATTATATAAAAAGCTGGAAACAAATATTTTGACAGTGAGTCAGGAAAGTCTGGAATTTGGACTGATAAATGCAGAAATTTGCTATGAAATAGGTAAGATTTTTACCGAAAAGGATGCTCACACAGAAGCTCTTGAAAATTTCAAAAAAGCTCTCATGACGTTCGAAACTGTCACACATGCAACAGGGGATGATTCCAAAATGAATGAAGTTCTGGAAAACATAGCACGAACACAGCTAAATCTTGGACAGATAGATGATGCTTTGAGCAGTTATATTCAGCTTATAAAGACAGGGAACTCTGACAGGAAGTATGTTGAAAAGATAGATGATATTTTGCTTGAAAAAGAAAAACAGGCAGATAATACAGGAAATGTAGAGACCCTGAAAAAAGAGTATGACAATATACTGGAAATAAGAACTGAATTACTTGGACTTGTATCCGATGATAATGGGAAAAATGTAACCAGGATCAAAGAACTACAGGGAAAGATAGCTGACGTTATGGTTGCAATGGGGCAAAACATAGAAGCACTTCAATTATACGAGCAACTTCAGGAAACCGAAACCACATACTTGCCTAAAATAATCAAACTGCTTGAAAAGCTTAAAGTATCAGCTGGCACAAAACAGGGATCTGAAGAACTTGAAATACTCGAATTCCTGCTTACAAGATATAACAAGCTGCTGGAAATGAATGGAAATGATGTTTCGATCCATACCAACCGTGCATCTGTTATTGAGAACATCGCGCATGTCCTTTCCGAAAAAGGAGATGTTGAAGAAGCAGGATACATGTGCAACTATGCCCTTGATGCCTATAAAGTACTGGCTGAACTGGAACCAGAGAGCATTTATCCAATTGAAAGGATTGCAGCCTTACATGCAAGAGTAGCAGAGCTGGCAACAAACCAGAATAACAGTGATGAAGCAAAGGCTAGATATGAGATGTCTCTTGAAACTTACAGGTCATTGATGGATGCGGATCCTTCAAACACAGCACATCAACTTGATTATGCAGGTGTACTGGATGGAATAGGTTCATTTTTCCTTAGCATGGAAATGCATACTGATGCAAAGAAAAGTTATGAAAATGCCCTGAAGACCTATGCAGAGATTATGGAGCTAGAGCCTGATAACCCGGCATACCGCTCTAATGTGACCATTACACTGCAAAATCTTGGATATACCCTGGAACTAATGGGAAGAAAAGAAGATGCATCGTGGATGTATGAAACTGCCAGAAAGATAGATGAAGGTATTGAGTGAAGTGAAATGACAATAACCCCGCATTCCGTGAAAGTCGGAATGCAAATTCTTCACTTTTTATACCCTTCTCCCTTTGCTTATACTCCACCCTGGATGAATCGACGGAGGAAATGTGAACGTGCGCAAACGTTTTTTAAGAGATACTGAGGGGGAAGTACCTAACGTTCACATTCCTGTGTAATCCAATTCCGTTTTTGGCGGGTTTTAGTGATGCCCATATCGTACCATTTGGGACATTCGATCACATCACCTTAGTGTGTGACAACAATACCAACTATCAAAACATAATATATAAATATATCTATACTATATAATATAATGATTATCATAATGATGAGGTCTTTTGTTATGAAAAACATAACATCAGAAAACTAGAAATCATATAGTATCACCCTTTACAAAGATGGACATCAACAAAATAACTACCATAGGTCGTCCTCTGGACACCAATTATGTGACAAATAAATTGATATCCATCATTGCACTGCTCACTTTTGCTGTTATTGCACTTGCCAGTGCAATTAATGGGGAAACGAACTATTCAAGTCTGATAGCAGGAATAAGGACAGGTTTACTAATATTTCTTCTATGGGCAATTTCAAGAGAACTTGACCCGGACAACGATTGGAGTGCTTTTGTAACTATATTTCTGGCGCTTGCACTCGTCATATTTTCAGAAATACCACCCTTGCTTTCATTTGTCTGGTTAATTATGCTCCTAAGAATAGTGAATCATTCAAGCGGTATGCCGGCAGGAATAATGGATTCTTTGTTAATCGCTGTGATCGGGATAATTCTGGCATACTACACATCCCATATGTATGGCTTTCTGACAGCTACAGGATTTATAATTGACAGTAGACTGAAAGACCCGGCAAAACATCATTTTTTAACAGGAATTCTATTGATGGTTATTTCAGTAGTTATTCTCATTGAAAAAGGTGGAGTGGTATTTACATACCAATTGGAGAATATGCTGCTTTTTGTATTTGGAACTGTCTTGTTCCTGCCTGCTATCGTAGGACCGGCTAAATTAAAAAGTGTTGGAGACAGGACCGGAAAAACTCTTGATGCTGCAAGATTTCAATTGGCGAGGATAATGACAGTCATTATCTTTTTTGGAATAGCCAGCATGCCAGGTGAAATCAATACCCAGCTTTTTCCATTCATGTTTTGTATACTTGCAGGAATTGGAATTTATCGCACACTATTCAGAACCATTCCACATACGTTCAAGCACTAAGTCCGGCTAACGGATAAAATTATTATAACATTATGTCTAAGATTATTCTGTGAGTGGGAGAAACAATATTGGTATTTTATTCTTTACAGGCCTTATTCTGATGTTTTCTTACATCAATTACTTCACAGACTATGCTGCAAACTATGAAGCTATGCTTGTAAAACTTATACAGGCAGCATTGATAATTCTGCTTGCATATTTCCTGACTGCTGTTGTTGAAAACATCATCATGAACAAAGTTCGTGATAACAGGGAAAGATACACCCTCAGAAAAGTATCATCAGCAATCATCACAATGCTTGCTGTCGGATTATTATTGGTAGTCTTTTTGAAAGAAACAACCACCCTCATCATTGCATATGGTATCTTCAGCGCAGGGATCATAATTGCATTGCAGGATGTCTTCCGTAACTTTGCAGGCGGAGTCATCATCCTGTTCTCTAAATCTTTCAGGGCAGGTGACAGGATACAGGTAAATGACTGCTATGGGGATGTGCTTGATATCACATATTTCCATACCACCTTTATGGAGATCAGAGAATGGGTTAACGGAGATCAGTACTCAGGAAGAATACTCAATGTCCCTAACAGCTTTATCCTGAACACTACAGTGAAAAACTATACACGTGACTTCTCGTTCATATGGGATGAAGTTACTATCATTTTGGGCCTTGGAAGTAACTGGGAAAAGGCTAAAAAAATAGCATTAGACACCACGAGTGAACTCATAAAAGATTACGTTGAACATTCCAAAAAAGAACTTTCTAATATGGAAGGGAAATACCTGTTAACATCTTACGACGTTGACACCAGGGTATTTATGCAAATAGAAGGTGACAGAATAGAAATGCACCTTAGATACGTAGTTGACCCTAAAAAACGAAGACATGTCAGTAACATGATCACACATAGTCTTCTTGCTTCCTTTACCAATGAGCAGGATATCTTCATAGGGAGTATATCAAGCATTGAAATTGCAAAAATGCCGGAAGTAGAAATCAGGTCTTATCAGGGACCCTGAACATTCCATTTGGCCTATTGTAAGCTCCCACTATCTTTGAGGAATTGAAGCCACCTGCGTGCTTCAGCTACACGCTCCCGGGAAAAAGTATCATGAAATTCCTTTTCCTTCTCTTTTGTGGTTCCGTCTTCAATATCCTTTAGGTCCATTATTGCCCGCAGTAGCCCGGCAGTCTCATCAAAAAGAGTCTTTGCCTCTTTGTGTGAGAGTTTCTTTGTAGCTAACTCCAGTTCATCCCCTTTTTCCTTATCCCTAAGATAAGAAATGTACATATCGATATGCTTTATATCGTCAGTTGATAGCGTATTCTTGTTTATGAGATCCCAGACAAGATCATGCAACTTACACTTACGGCCTTTTATCTCAACTGAGTATGGTACTTCCTCGCCCACCCAGAAAAGTCGGGCATGCAGAGCTGCAAGAAGCTGTTTTCTTTCCCACTCGGTAATCATATTATCTTTAGCTGATTCTCGCATCTGTGATAACTCCATGCAAAGTAAGAACAATTATATCGGTTACGATATGAGAACATACCCTATATTAAAAATTCGAATGAAGTGAGAATCCAGCATGTTTTAATAATGATTAAGTTTGTTATTATTACAGAAGTTAAAAGATAATACTGGAAAATATGTACTGAAGTAGAGATGCGCTTAGGAATATTTTGCGGAAATATCGCTCACACTCACTATGCAAACTAAAATGAGAATTATCCTTTAATGGTAACCATACATGGAAGAACCAGGTATCTACGAAGAAACGAAAAACGAGCGAAACCTGTCCTGGCTTAAGGTATTCACAGGCGGGTTATTCCTGTACATATTCGGAGTGTTCGCGCTTGCAGCAACCCGCAATACAAACATATTCCCCACGGTGGTCATGCTTGGTAATTTTCTTGTACCTATCACGTATGTAGCTTTTTTCTACCAGAGAAGACACTTGAGCAAACTTGACATGCCAACAACGGCATGGGCATTCTTTTACGGGGGACTTCTGGGAGTTCTTGCCGCGGCTACACTGGAACCGATATTCCTGTCACAGCATGAACTACTCTATTCTTTTGAGGTCGGACTGATAGAAGAGTTTGCCAAGATATTAGGTGTCCTGGTAATTGCCAAGCGTTGTCTCCATGATTCCGAGATGGACGGACTTATCCTTGGTGCAGCCTCTGGAATGGGGTTTGCAGCACTTGAAAGCACCGGTTACGCTTTCACAGCATTTTTGGCAAGCGGTGGCAGCCTTTCTCAGACAGTTCTTATCACACTGATAAGAGGAGTTATCGCACCCATAGGACATGGTACATGGACAGCCATCCTTGTTAGTGTGATGTTCAGGGAAAGTGGACCACGTATCTTTCATATCAACTACAAGGTAATCGGTGCATATCTGACAGTAGCAGCACTCCATGGACTATGGAACGGTCTGCCTGATGTATTAGCCATATTCCCGCAGTCAGTAGTAAATGTATTCATGGGTCAGGTAATTGTGGCAGTTATTGGTTTTTTCCTGTTATGGAGAAGATACAACGAAGCAAAGAAATTCCAGTTAGAAAGACTGAGACAGGGAATACCTGAAGCTTCATGCTGGAAATAAATGAAATTGTTTATGAGCTACAAATGTACGTAGCCATATTTATTGAAATCAACGTTTGAAAAATAGATAATAAATTCACAATCTCTGCATATTTCCAAAAAAATCCAGAAAAAGGTTTGATGTTCTAAAAAGAAATACCTCCACATCCACCCTTATATAGAGGTGTTTCCTTCAGAAACATTCCTTTTGTAAGCCACCCTCCAACCCTTAATAACATTTACCATTTATCAGTACTTAAGTTAAACCTTGATTAAATTTTAAAGGCATGAAATTATTTAATGACATACTAATATTGAAAAAACAAAGGTTCTGCCATTTTTTATGCAAAACCCGGACCCGCAAGGCATTCTTTCAGGAGAGAGAACCTGTCCACGATGCCTATGAGCTTCTTATCTTCAGTGACACATATACGGCCAACATCATAGTGAAGGAGGGTTTCGATGGCTTTGGATATCGTTGTGCTGGAACTGATCGAATAAAGAGGTGTGGACATCAGTTTTTCCACTTTCGGAGCGTCTCCTGATCCGCTATCGTGAAAATCATTTGAACGGTTACCTGTTCTGGCAAATCCGGCTTTTATGATATCGCCCCTGGAGATCATCCCCATGACCTCGTCTTTGTGAGATATTACGGGTATGCCCGTATAATCCCATTCCAGCATATTGCCCCATATCTTGGAAATACTGTCATCAGGATATGCAGTCCTTACCTTTTTATTCATAATTTCCCCTACCTCTTTTGGCGGGAGTTTTGTGAGACGGACCTGATTCAGGAGATTCGTATCGCTCACTATGCCTGCAATTGTTTTATCCGTTGATGATCTTAGTACTGGAGCACGGTGTTGCTGTGCATCGACAAGCGCTTTTGCCACGTCCCGTAGTTCCATATCAGGAAGTATCAATGGGAACTCACGTGCATACCCACCAACTGTTACTTCAGATTTGTTCGAGTGCAACCGGAGTATATCCTGATCATCCAACATCCCCACTACAGTGCTTTTATCATCCAGCACAGGAAGACCATGAAGGAAATTATCACGCAATAGTTTTCTGGCATGTGTCATCAGATCATTTTCTTTTATGCATACCAGATTTGTAGTCATTATGTCCCCAACTATCATTGTTTCACTCCTTTTAAAATGAGCCTGAATTCGGCTTATTCCTGTATCTTCACCCCAATGAAGAAAACAGGAAATTATTTACTCCACTTTATATTACACATCACTAGTATTTGTAAATCCCGCCAGTTGAATAAGTCACAGATAAATCCCCCTGTCCGTAAACTATTAAGTAAAAGGAGACAAAACCAGATGCATGGCATATTCTTTTGTTATGATAATCATCTTTGTGCTGCTGCTTGCAGGACTTGTGATGTCACTACTTGCATTCAAGCTTAAAAGAGAAGAATTCAAAGCAACTGGAAAGTACCCCAGAGGTCATTATATGGGACGGGGACTTGCAATCGGTATTGTAATAGGTATCCCTATTGCTATTGTACTTGAAAGCATCTTTGCAGGATATCTGGTTGGTCTGGTCATTGGTACCTTCATCGGCTCTAACCTGGAAAAGAAACACCAGCACGAATTAAGACCTTTTACGCAAAAAGAGAAAGAACTGAGAAAAAAGACAATTATGATATTCACAGCTTTGTTTGCAATTGGAATTATCGCATATGTATTAACCATCATTTGACTTTAGCAGACTCACCCTGGCAGGACATGTCACTTATCCTGCATCTTTTTGTATTCTTTGAGCAAACTGACATATTCCGCCGCATTCTCAGTTATATGAGCGATGTCCTCATCGCTGAGCTGTCTCTGCACCTTCCCCGGCACACCTACAACCAGACTTCCCGCAGGTATCTTTTTTCCCGGAGGCACCAGTGCATTCGCCCCGATGATGCAGTTCTCACCGATCTCAACACCACCCAGCACCGTGGCGTTCATCCCGATGAGCACGTTGTTACCAATCTTGCACCCATGCACCACAGCTCCATGCCCAACTGTGACATCATCCCCTATCTCAACCTTATGCGGCGCATCCGTGTGGATTACAACGTTGTCCTGTATGCTTGTTCTCTTCCCGATGCTTATCAAGTCAGAATCACCACGAATAACCGCATTGAACCATACACTTGACTCGTCTGATATGATGACATTGCCAATCACCGTTGCATTATCGGCTACGAAGGCTGTCGAGGAGATTTTAGGACTTGTGGATTTGAATTTTAGTAACATAGTATCACTTTTGTTTGAATTAAAAAGAAGTATGCGTATTGAAATTAGCTTTTGTTGTCTGAATTTTTAGCTTCATACTGTTTTTCATTCGTATTCTGTTCCTTTGCACCGAAATCGACTACCAGATGATTGCATCTTCCACTTTTTGCTCCGCATATTTTACAATATCTTGCCATGAGATTCTCCTTTTTATTAGAATTATGTTATGTTTGTAAAAGAACTATGCGGGTGTTTGGAAGTGGGGAGTTTTTGGAATTCTTGTCGAACAATTAGTACTCTTATTCAGAATAAAAAAATGGAATCCTCTACGGGTACTCTCAATTGCATGAAGAAGAAGAAGAAGAAGGATGCTGAATCTATTAACTCTGACTGCTCATGCCAGATAAATATCATAAATGTAGGAATGGTATTAATTAACCAAACAGGATACCTGAGCTTGAATAACCTAGCGAAGAAGAAGCCAGTGTCTTATAGAAGTAAAAAGAAAAAAAGAGAAAAAACTATTAATTATTCGTAGACGGTGGCAGTATGACCATATCTATTACGTGAATAACTCCATTACTGGTTTCAATATCTGCCTGTACTACGTTTGCATCACCAACCATTACATTCCCGTCGGTTATGTGTACGATAACCTCTTCACCCTGAACAGTTTCAAGAGCCATCATATCGGACAGATCTGTTGACATTGCTTCACCTGCAACTACATGGTAGGTAAGTATGGCTGTAAGTGCTTCCTCATCTTCCAACAATGAATCAAGGGTACCTTCGGGCAATGCATCAAATGCGTCATCAGTTGGTGCAAATACTGTAAATGGTCCTTCACCGCTTAAGGTTTCATCAAGTCCTGTTGCCTGAAGTGCAGTCACAAGAGTGGTAAATGAACCAGCATCTATTGCGGTTTCTACAATATCCATTTCATCGGCTTCCATCATAGATGGTGGCAGTATGACCTTATCTATTACGTGGATGACTCCATTGCTGGTTTCAATATCTGCCTGTACTACGTTTGCATCACCAACCATTACATTCCCGTCGGTTATGTGTACGATAACCTCTTCGCCCTGTACCGTTTCAAGAGCCATCATATCGGACAGATCTGTTGACATCGCTTCACCTGCAACTACATGGTAGGTAAGTATGGCTGTAAGTGCCTCCTCATCTTCCAACAATGAATCAAGGGTACCTTCGGGCAATGCATCAAATGCTTCATCAGTTGGTGCAAATACTGTAAATGGTCCTTCACCGCTTAAGGTTTCATCAAGTCCTGTTGCCTGCAGTGCAGTCACAAGAGTATTAAATGAGCCGGCAGCTACCGCGGTCTCTACAATATCCATTTCTTCTGCCTGGGGTTGCTCAGCACAGCCTGATAAAAGGACAGTTGTTGCAACAAGCAAAGCCACAATTATTTTGTATAATTTCATTTACTCCACTCCTCTAAATTTATGAACAAATAATGATGTTCCCCCATAGATTATATAGATTCTGTATTCTTTTGTGATGGTTTATTTTTTCAGTATACTTCGATGCAAAAAAAGCCTTCAAAGCATCCATGCCCGTCGAGTTTGCAAAACAGTTAAAGAGAACTGAAATTAGTGAAAACTACGCAAGAAAGTACATTCGGCTAAATGGGCTTTCACTTAAATATGGTCGTAACTTCTTCATTGACAAGTGTGTGAAAGCAGGGATTCAGGAATCTCTTATTAAATATATGATAGGACATTCAAATGGTTCAGTGTTGATGACTAACTATCTGGATAAGCTCAACAACTCAAAGGTGAGCTATAAGAAAGTGCGACCTGCTCTAATCGAGGTAATGTCTGGTTGATACATAGCAATCTGTCTCTAAAGTCGTTAAGTATCAAACCTAGCTAATGAGAGGACGCTTAACTGATTCAGTGGACAATGAGCTATTTGGATAATCTCTACAACTGAAACGAGAGTTACAAAAAGGTGATTTTGATGACAGATGTGGTCTCCAAGAGAGAAATCTAAAAACCAAAGATATATATTCCAAAAATTTAATAATAATAATAATAACAATAATAACCATCATAGTTTATATGTGATTATACTTATTCTTGATGTTCAAATATTTCCTGCAACATGAATCGGAGACAACGATGAATGAAGTGAATATTCCTGCAATAAATAAGGAAGATGACTTGGTTTCATATGCTATAGGTCTGTCTAAGCTATTTAGACAATTCTATGACTATGATTATAGAAAAATCCATGGACAATTTTTCACACCTGCAGAAGTTGCTTGTTACATGTCTTCATTGATAGATATAGATCAGGAGAAAATACGAGTTTTGGATCCTGGTTCTGGTTCTGGGATTTTAATTGCAGCAATTTGCAATCGTATTCTTGTAGAACGTAAAAAACCCATTGTTTTAACTGTGGATTGCTATGAAAATGATCCTTCATTACTACCACTGTTAAAGAGAGTACTACAATCATGTAAGAAGCTGTTAAATGAAAAATCACATACTTTTAAATACAACATTTACGAACAAGATTTTGTTTTGCACAATGCAAAATACTTGAATAAATCTTTGATTGCACCATGGGAACAAGATAAATTAATTTATTATGATGTGATCGTTTCAAACCCTCCATACTATAAACTGAATAAGAATTCACCACAGTCCATAGCGATGAAATGCCAAGATTATGGGCACACTAATATCTATGCTTCTTTCATGGCATTATCTGTCAAGATGTTACAAAAAAATGGAGAAATGGTGTTTATAACTCCTAGAAGTTTTTGTTCTGGATATTATTATCAGAAATTCAGGAAATGGTTCACAAATGCTATTTCTTTCAAGCAGCTACATCTTTTTGAATCTAGAAAGGACTTGTTTGTAGAAGATGGAATACTCCAGGAAAATATTATCTTCAAAGTTATTAATAATAAGTCAAAAAAAGATGACACAATAAAGATTACTTACAGTAAAGGAAAATCATTTGATGATTTGACACTAATTGAAGCCAATCAGAAAAGTGTCTTGTATAGTAACAATAATGATATTTTTATAAGAGTGCCCACATCCGCTGCAGATATAGAAATTTTAACTGAATTAGATGAATGGCCGAATACTTTACAGGATTTTGGTTTGTCTGTATCTACTGGAGCTGTTGTGCCATTCAGGACTAGAGAGAATCTCAGTGATTGTTCTAAAAAATCAAATGTTGCTCCATTACTGTGGATGCATAATCTCCAAGGTCTAAAAATAATATGGCCTGCAAGTAGTAACAAGAAAGAAAGATGTATCAAAGTAAATTTATCTACTAAGAAGATGCTTTTGCCAATTCAAAATTATGTTTTATTGAAAAGATTCAGTTCAAAAGAACAAAATCGCAGGCTGTATGCATCAGTATTGAATAAATCGGAATTTAGCACTCATCAATATATTGGTATTGAAAATCATTTAAACTGTATTTATAGAGTAAATGGCGAACTTACTGAAGAAGAGGCGTGGGGTCTTGCATCTCTTTTTAATTCTTCTATTGTAGATAAATACTTTAGATCTTTGAATGGACATACGCAAGTGAATGCATCTGATATCAAAAATTTAAGATTGCCCAATATCAAAACTATTAAATTCATAGGTAAAAAAGTGAAGGAGAATGTGCCTCTAACAGAAAATGAATTGGATACTATAGTATTAAATATTCTGCAGGCAGAAAAGTTAGGGAGCAGTAAACCATTGTGCTTAAGTTGAAATGAGGTTTCCAAGCATTGTCTCTCTATCATCATAAAAATAATTAATATACATTTCAAGATAGGGTTTAAAAAACAATTCTTCACTATCTTTGACCAATTGAATCCATTCGTCTCTTTTGCGCAAATCTTCTGTTTCATTTGGAAAGAAATTAACTAGTATAAACTCGCATATAAGTATCATATCAAAAGGTAGATGGAAAAATCGAGGGACTGCTACTTTTTTAGGGTGCCAGCAGTTTTCTTTGATGTCTTGGTAACCATTTGTTACAAAACTGCCAGAATCACCACCCACTTGTAGATGACAAATAGGCTCTGGAATTTTATTCTTTTTCTTTTTTCTTTTCTCTTCGTTATCCTCCATTCCGCTGTCATCTACTCGTAAATCAAAATGAAAACGAGAAACTACTCTTTTCCAGCTAGATTGTTCCAATTCAGCTCTAAGCTCTGGAGAATCAATTCCTTCTCTGTAGCTTAAGTTTTCGTCCAGTGACCAAATTCTTATCTCAAAATTTTGCTTTGATATATTGTTGCCTTTCCCTTCGATTATACAAGAAATGTCAACTTGTAATCCATTATTCTGAATGAACTCAAAGGGCGTATCTCTTGGAATACAAAAACTCCAACAAGGATTAGTAGCTCCACTTCTATTTAATGCGTTAGCTAAATCATCTGCTTGCTTTATTAACATTGATCGACTGCGGCCATCAAAAAATCTAAATAAATGTTTATTTTTCGCTAACAGATTTAGATTTTTGGGATATTCTTTAATCTCCACAGTATTTTCCCCCACTGCGCCTAATATTTTTTAATGTATCTTTTGACATAGAATCAATTAAATCATCATTAATTTCATTTGAAGTAATAACTGCTTTAAATGAAACTCTTGCTTCATCCATTATTTCTGGCCTTGAATCTGGGTGGTACAAAAGTGAATATTTTAACATCACTGGTTTTTTGAGAATATAACATACCCATTCTGCTGGAAACTCTCCACTACAGACACATTTTGCTTTTTCTAACTCACTACAATTCATTCTTTCCCAAACAGTAGGGAAGGCTTTGCGGAGTGGAATCCTTGATTCGTCATCGTTCATGCCTGTGTAGGCAATCTTGGATAGCTTCGATTTCCACCAGTATTTTTTAAGTTCCGGAGTAGAAAATAATCCTGAATATTCTGCTTCTGAAAAATGACGTTGGATTTCTTCTGTTAAAAACTCCTTTTCAGAAATACCTAAGAAAGTCGCAGCATGCAATGAGTCATATATAATTCCTGGAAATTGGAGTAATATTTTTCTTATCCATTTTGAAATTTCAATAGTTGAATAAAGAGAGACATTTGTTAATAACCCAGGAGGTGAGGATGCTTTTATGTCATCATAATCTTCTTCATCAGCTCCCAATAATTCAAGAACTTTTTCCCAATTAAGTTCGCTATGTTCTCTCAATATATGATATCCATTAGCAAGACTGTACAATTCATCTAATAATGTAGGATCATGCTTGGACACCTGTTCTTTATACACAATTAGATCAATAGTGTAAAGTAAGCTTTCAGGAACTGGTAAGATATCACTTTCAAACAGACTTTTTTTAGTGAAAAGAACAAGAGGAATTCCCTGGAAATTTTGTCTGATTTCTGTCATTAAGGTTAAACCATTGAGCCCAATTACATGATCATTCTCATCAGCAGAACTTAAATCAAGATCCACTAAAATTAATTCCGGTGAGCAGGTATTTATGCACCTATAAACCTCAGACAAATCAAAAGGTCTACAAGTTACTAATTCAAAGCGATTATCTGCGTATGTTTCAAAATAGTCTTTATTTCTTGCTAGATCAATTTCTTCGTCATCTATGTAGAGGGTCTTTATTGTCATATTTTATTCCTCTAGTGGAAATGAGATAGCAATACAAGTATTCCAATTCTCAGGAGGGGCAATAAATTGTATGGTTCCATCGTAAGATTCTACAAAGTCTTTTACTAATTTTAGCCCTAACCCAGTTCCGACTCCAAATCTTGTATCTGGTTCACTGTAACTTACAAAAGGAAGAAATACTTCTTCCCAATATGCTTCATCTAATCCTTTTCCAGAGTCAAGGAAATGGATGTTAAGATTTACATCATCCTCATATGCTATAATTTTTATTCTCCGATCTTGTGTGCCTTTAACAGCTTTAAGTGAATTTGACATGAGATTATGAAGGATAGAGACTAGTTCAGAGCCATACATGCTTGGCATTCTTATATATTCAGGGATTGAGTTCTCAAAATCAATGCTTTTCTTCTTAAAATACCACTCAAATGGTTTGTATACTTTATTTACGACTGGGTAAAGGACCCATTCTTTTTTCTCTAATTTTCCTTTTCCAATAACAGTCAAACCCAAGAACTTTCCAAATTCTTGAACCATCTCAGTTCTATTAGAAAAAGACTCGAGATTCTTTTGATATATTTCCTGTTTAGTTTCAGGTAAACTCTGTATTGCAGACGAAAAATTATGAATCATTGCTTCCATATCGTTAATTAGACCTTGCATTTCATGCTCTAAAATTAAAACCAAGGTGCCTGTTGAAGCTAAAACTTTCAATTGAGATTTTTCTAATTCAATTTTCTCTTTTTCTTTTTTAAATCTTTCTTCTTCTTTTCTCCTTTCTTCTTCCTTTTCTTTTCTTATTTTTTCTTCTTCCTTTCTTTTCTCTTCTTCAGCTTTTCTCCTTTCCGCTTCAGCTTTTCTCTTCTCTTCTTCTGCTTTCTTTTTTTCTTCTTCTTCTTTTTTTCTCGCCTCACTTTCTTCGTCAAGAGCACTATTTAAATTGTCCCTATATCGCCCTTCTAATGCATCGAGGATTTCTTCTTCAGCTTTTCTTCTTTTTTCTTCAGCTTTTCTCCTCTCTTCTTCAGCTCTCCTTGCGCGTTCTTCAGCTTTTCTTCTTTCTTCTTCTGCTTTTCTAATTCGCTCTTCGGCTCTTTTTCTTTCTTCTTCAGCCCTGCGCTTCTCCTCTTCCCTTTTTTTTCTTTCTTCTTCCTCCCTTTTTCTTCTTTCTTCTTCTTCCCTTTTTTTCTCGATATTTATGATTTCTTGCTCTCTGGAAAGTTCATTTGAGTATACAACAGTAGCAAAATCGATGGCTAGCCTCGCAAATTTTCTCAGTTCCTCAAATGAATTATTTTCTAGCAATCGATCTCTATTAATTGTTATTTCCAAATTTGGATTATCGTTCCTTCCGAAAATAACATGTCCAAATATGTTTTGATTTCTAAATAGTCTCAATCCAGGACGCTCATCCATTGAATATTGGTTAATTTCTTTGTCCAAGGAAGCTAATGATCTAGAACGATCATAGTTTAAAGATAACCAGTCATCTCCTTCTCCTCCATACCCAAAAACCCTAAATTGATCGGCATATACTTTGATTCCACCCTTTTCCAAATTCAGTTTTCTAACCTTGTCCATTTTCCAGTCTGAATTTCTAAAAAGGTCGGATCGATATGAAAATATATATGCTTCAAATGTGATATTTTTTATATTTTCAAAAGAGTCTGACTTTTCAAACGTTTGGCTGACTTTTTTTATAATTTTGTTGAGAACTTTGATATCATAAGTTGCAACACCATTTTCATTTATGCGACCAGTGACTTTAGCCCAAGCACTGCCAAAAAATTGCTTATCCGTTGAGATGACTCCACCCGCAAACTCAGGAATATCAAAATTAACATTAAAACTAGGGTCAGTTTCGCCAACAGTATTCCTATATGAAGCTGGGGCAAATAAATCACTTAATTCATTTTTAAGTTTTATTATGTTTCTTCCATCCCATGCATCATAAACATTTTCCAAAATTAGTTTTGTTCCAGTAGGTGTATCTTTGTCGACGTTTTCTTTTGTCAAGTCACTTCCGACTTTATCAGCATCAGATCCAGGTAAAAAATCATCCCATCTAAAGATAACATTTATTTTTTCTTTTTCTCCGTTTTTAGTTTCAGAAACAGAAATCAATCTCAATTTACTTGATAGTCTTCTGCAGGCAAAACGTCCAATCCCTTTCTCTCCTGCTCGCTGCCTTCTATATTTTTTCGAAAATGGGTTTGCATCTTTTTCAAGAGTTGCAACTCTCATCCAAGTGTTTTGAAATCTTGCTTCTTGAATCCCTAATCCATCATCTTCAACAATTATTGTTCCACCAGGATATCTAAGGTCTCGCCCTCTAATTGTGACCTTTGTTGCATCAGCATCATATGAATTTTTGACTAATTCAGCTAAAGCGACAGCTTTGTTTGGAACAAGTTTTTCACCCAATTGAGTTAGTATACGTGAATCGAATTCAAAATAAACCTTTTTTGTGTCTGTCACTTTGCACCATTCCTCAAATGATTAGCCGTTTATATTCATACTGTTTATTGACCTAATAAATAAATTAATTTCCCTATGTATTTAGTAGGAATTAATTCAAACTTTTTAGTAGTCATAGACCATGATAGTTTAAACTCTGAACCACTAAGCACTCTAGAATCAAGACTCAAAGCAGTAGAAAAACAGCTCTCACTCATACAAGAAACAGCAGCATCCGATAGAGCATGCGACTGCCGGGACTCGAACCCGGGTTCATGGCTTGGGAAGCCACGGTCATACCACTAAACCACAGTCGCACATTAAAAAAATATAATATGTAGTATTACGTTTGAGATTATAGATTTTGTGGTGATTGGAGTAGTGTGTGAGCATATCAGATAGTTGCATTGCAGAAATGCTCTGACTGGCAGATAAATAAGAGATTTTTGGCAAGTCGTATAATAAATAATAATATATTATACTAGTGCATAAATATTTGAGATCTATTTCTGCAAAACAAATACTGAACAGCGAAATAGGAGATACGCTATGAGATTAACAACAACGTTTATTCTAATCATTTTATTTATAGCAGGTTTTTCTGCTGGATGTGTCGAAGAGCAGCAGCAACAGGTTCCAAACACAGGAGAACTTTTCAAATCAAACCTGTATGCTGAAGTGACAGACCTTGAACAAATGTACATGGCTGCAATAGAAGACACAATTGTAGCCGAAGAGGACGAGATATATACAGGACTGTCACCGATAATCGAATCTAATACTGAACTTCAATGGATGGAAGATTCAGGAAATGATTATGTCCTTGTTGTCACATGGACAAAATATCCTGAAAGCTACCCTGTCAACTCAAAGGTGTTTACATGGTGGGGAGACACATGGGTGATGGTCATTCCTGAATTGAAAGGATTTTTTGAGCAAAACGACATCCAGGATGATGAGCTAACACTCCGGCTGGAGCAACTCATAGGTCTTCCTTATGATGACGGGAACGAGTATTTTGTGGAAATGTGGGTCAGACCGGATGACCTTTTCAGACCAAGTCCTGATCCTGAGATTACAGACACACAGGCTCAACTTGATTTTCATGAGAATGTCGCACCGGAACATGCCGGATGGTTCAATTCCCTTAACAGTTCCACCTATGACGAGTACCCGTGGAGCAGACTGGGATATACATACGACTGGGGAAATCCGAACAGTGATGTCGGGCTGAGCGAGTATGTCATCAGGAATAATTCAGAAGTAATAGTCAGTTCAGTCTCAACAACCTTTGACTATTTCAATCAGGATACATTTTGAGCATTGGAATGCTCACAAAAATAGTATTCCTTTCTTTTTTCGTCATCATTTGCGGGTTCTATTTATGATCTCATAAGCAAAAACGAGTAATATCGCAGTAGTTTGCATGAAATTATTTAAACTACCAAACTCAGGTTTTGATGCTTGGCCCTGAAGAATCTTTATGTAATGAAAACAGTCGCACGAGGATACCAAATAGGAGTGGGGTTGATGGGGGTGGATTGTGGGGGGTGGTAAAATTTTGATATCCTCATGCTAATCGTATGAATGAAATCACAGTAGTGTTTTTCATCCTGGGAATGCATCCCATAACCTCACATTAGACACATAGCTAGATATACTTAATCGTCACTGGAATGTACAAAATACAAAACTTGTATAATCGGATAACCTTCTCCGAATATTTAGAAGCGGGGTTTTTAATGAGGATGAAATTGAGCAATTTCATGCTTCTGGACGCAAAGTGTTTGCCGAGTGTATTAGCCTCTTTGTGAATATTCAAGCTTTCAATAACTGAACAATCATTGTTAGTTTTAAAGAATACATACATTATCCATAAGAATATTATTTATAGTAAAAGGGTTAACATATTAGCAAGGTCAATGCGTGGGAGTTGCAGGTGGGGACCGATTGGTTTTCTCAATTAATAATTTCCATTTGCTGGCATGCATCGGTCTGACTTAAAGAATATAGTGCGTAAATATTTGGGGACTAAGAACATGACAGATACACCTGGGAATATGGCAGACGCATATAAGCATGGATCTCTTTTGAGCAACGTGGTTTTATTCAAACCACAGGTAGGGAATGACCCTGCTATGGTTTTTTCTTCGATAGTGAATGATGATGGAACTATCAGAAGAAGACGTCTTTATCGGATATATTCCGGACACGGGTATAACCGACCTAACTGATATTTCAGGATAGGAAGCTTAAAAGATCAACTTTGGAAGAAATGAGGGATTAATATGGAAGATACAACTTTATTCTATGTACAGCCAATTGCGGATGATTCCTCTGCAATTGCCTTTTCCATCAGCATTAATGCAGATGGCAGGATTGACAGCAGTAAACTGTTAGCAATTGATATGAACAAACAGGATGATTCCTGAACCTCCATTATTCTTTAAATTTCATCCTTTGAAACAATCCATTCAGGAACTCACCTGAATGGATATATCTGCTTTTTTTGTTAGATTCTTTTACTTTTGTTAGATATTAAAAATAAATAGGTATGATTTTAATTGCTTTGCGTTTTTCAGCAATTACTAGTACCCAAAATCAAAGTTCTAACAATGATTTTGCACCCTTTTAGCAATGTAGCTTTAAGCAAAATTCGCCCACACAATCAAGAGCTACTAATTAAATTAGAATATAATATTTAAAAAATGTAAAAAGTTATGTCAACTCTCTCTTCAGTATCTTATGTGCGACATTTAGCTGCTTGAATTTCTCGAGGTCTCCGGTTGGTTTGTCCGGATGCAACTCTTTTGACAGCATCTTATACTTTTCATTGATGACTGTAAAATCAGTCTCATCGTGGTCGCAGCCAAAGAATTCTCGTGCATCCAGGCGTTTATTGAAAACATCTTTATCCTCTTTGAACTCTGAAATGAACTCTGATAGTGTGTTTTCCTCTGAAAGAACCCTGTTTGCTTCGAGCTCAATTACCCTGGATAAGACGTAGAGATTCTCTACATAATTCTTTTGCATACTATGGCTGTAATGCATGCGATGATCTGATATCCACCAGGTTGCAGAAGCTTTAGCCTTTTTCATTGCCATGCGCTCAAGAGGGATATCAATGTCATTTTCGTTAACACCGATCTTTCTTAGAATCGTAATAATGTTATTTTGAAATTGTATGGCTCTTCTGTTACTAGCACCCTTAACAACCACTGAACCAATTTCATGTCCTTTTATTTTAAGCATTTCATTCACTCATTTTCGTTTTTGGAGTCTACACTAGTCCATGCTCCCTTATATATCCATGCATATTCCGGAATAGTTATTCCCGGTTATAGTCACTAGAACACAGCCGCATGTCAAAAATAGCAATAAATTGTATTGCGTCTGAGATTATTGAAAATATATATTATGTAATGGAGAAAATTGCATGAGGATATCAAATTGGAGTGGTTGGGGTGGAGGGGTGTGGTTGGAGGTAGTAAAGTGTTGATATCCTCATGCATTATAATCTGAATGAAATCAAAACCGTGATTTAAGCCACGGTTTTATTGATTCTTGAAATTACTTCTTTGAGTTCAAGGATTCAGCTATATTCCTGCCAAGCTGTTTTGCGGCTTCCAATGGAATTTCCTGATCTTCAAAGCTGTTAATTCCTACGGAATCCACTGTTGCTTCAGGTCCGTAGAGCATTTTTACGCCACTGAGCTCACAATTATCTTCGAGTTTGCACCTAACGCATGGTACATTCCCTAGTATCTTGGCATCGCCCACAATCTGCATACCTTCTTCCTGCATATATGCAGCAATAGAATTGACTACACACTCTGCAACTGGTGGTGCTTCAGGCATACATAGCACTGCAGATGTTACAATGATTCCTCCGGGTTTTCCCTGCATGTAGCCATACTTATGTCTCAGGCAATAAAGGCGTTCAAGAATAGTTTTTGTCCTGGCATCTACAGATGAGTAAGGAGTGTAGACTGCAACAATAAGTGCATCTGCATCCTTTACTTTCTCTGCAATTATGTTACCGTCATCACCAATAATACATACGTTCTTGTCAACGCATTTCAGGCATGCCAGACATGGTTTGACATTGTGCTTGCTGAGTTTGATAAATCCGGTATCCATACCCGTTGCCTCAAGTGCTGCCTTCAATGCTCTGTCGGTGTTGCTGTTTGGGATCGGCGATCCTGATATTCCTATTACTTTCATTTTTTAGCTCCCTTGATAGATATTGCCCACTATTTTTAAGACTGGGAATTAATCGTATACCTCCAAATAGAAAGTGTAGCTAAATATACTTAATAGTTACTGCAGTGTACAAGATGTGAGTTTGGTATAATGAAATGACCATCTCAAAATATTGTGAAAAACACATTTATCCAATCTTGATTCAAAATATTATGGCATCACTGCTCGTTTGTCCCCATAACATTGAACTCTTTTATATATGAAAAAAATGAAATAAGAACAAATGGCACCTAGTTCATTTTTTGATGAGATCTTACGCAAAGGCCTCCATCTGGCATCAGTTGCTATTGTTCTTGTCTATGCCTTTTTCGGAAAACAGATAGTTCTGTATTTCATGACCGTCTACCTTATTCTTGTACTCCTCATCGAACACATGAGACTGGACCATGGCTTCAGACTACCTTTCATACATTATCTGCTGCGCCGAAAAGAAGAAACATCAATTGCAGGACATGTTTATTTCACACTTGGTGCCATAGTTGCAGTCTCCGCCTTCAGTGAGCACGTTGCCTATGCTGCTATCCTGATGGCCACTTTCGGAGACATGAGCGCAGCACTTATTGGTAAGAAATTTGGCAGGACAAGGATATTCAGGGGTGAAAAATCCCTTGAAGGATGTGTTGCCGAGTTCATCGTGGACATTATTATTGGCTATGCTTTCATTTCAAACTGGAGCATTGCACTTATCATGGCGTTTGTTGCCACCCTTATAGAAACAAGCTTTGAAAAAATAGATGACAATCTTGCAATTCCCATATTTTCAGGTTTTGTTGCAGAATTACTTTTGATACTCTCAACTTATTTCCGCCTGTAGAAGAAAAGGCAAGTAACTGTTTCAGAGTTGTTTCCTTATAAACTTCCACTAGAGCAGGATTTGGATTAGATGAACCTTTTTTCTTATTGCCTTCATGCAATACTCCCACAGCAAATACCGCAATAATCACCACATAAAACATCAGCATTAGAATTATTTCAAGCGTTGATTGATACTCTTCATCATCTGTTAGATGAACGGCAATAAAGTGAGAGATATCATCACTAATACAAATAGGAATGTAATCCAATAAAGGAACAATATGGTCATATGCATTGGATACTGCACACACAGGACTTAACGTCGCTAAAAAAAACGAATAGCAATACAATTACAATCCTTTTACACATTTGCAACACATGTTTTATTTTTTTCTACTGGCCTTTAATTAATTCATATAAACTTATCTATTTGAGTATTGCAGACATTCTCAATTCTGTTGTCGGATCAAGGCCCGGATCTCTTTTAAAATGCTTATAAACAATAAAGTCCATAAAGAAGTAGCCATGCCATGCGAACAGACGATACACGGTAAAATAATATACGGACCTGAAGCAAAGGTCATTGAAGGTTATATCGTAATAGAGGATGGTATCATCAAGGAAGTTCACGAAAAAAAGAATGCTTCTGGAAATATCATTGCACCCTGTTTTGTTAACGCACATACCCACATTGGAGATTCGGTCTGTAAAGACCCCATACTTGGAAATTTGCATGGACATTACGTCGAAAGAGACCTTAGCCAACTGGTTCAACCACCACACGGACTGAAGCATCGGATATTGAACAGAACACCACACTGGAAAATCGTGGATGCGATGAGGAACTCCATCCAGGACATGAACGACACCGGCACATATGCATTTGCAGACTTCAGGGAAAGTGGCACAAAAGGAGTGCTTGCACTAAAAGAAGCACTAGAATCATCAGATGTGCTTGCCAGGATCTTTGGAAGACCAGCGAACAATACCGGAGAAAAACAAATATCAAGAGAGCTTGAAGAGCTGCTTGACAACGCAGACGGACTTGGTATGAGTGGTACAAATGACATAGAAATGGAACTCCTGAAAACTGCAAGGCATTATTCTCTAAAGATGGACAAAACCTTTGCAGTACATGCAGGTGAAAGCAGTCGAAGTGATATAGACAAAGCATTATCTCTTGACCCGGATATCCTGATACATATGACACAAGCAACCCAAAAAGACCTTCAAGAAGTTGCTGATATGGACATACCTATTGTAGTTTGTCCAAGATCGAACTTTATAACCGGAGTAGGGATGGCACCTATTGTAAAAATGCTGGATATGGGGATAAAAGTTGCAGTCGGAACCGACAACGTAATGCTGAATTCAGTCAATATGTTTTCTGAAATGGAGCTTTTATCGAAAATTTTTGGAATAGATGACAGACAAGTATTTATGATGTGTACACTTATGGGTGCAACAATATTGGGACTGGAAGCACCCGGCTATATTCAGGAAGGAAATATAGCAAAAATAATGATCATTAATGGTAATTCAAATAACCTCACAGGTATAAAGGACCCTATCAGCGGTATTGTAAGGAGAGGGCGACCTGATGATATATTATCTGTGATGATATAATAGGGATATATTCACAAAGGAGAGGGACAATGACAAGTACTTTGTACAAAAATATTTTTATTGCGACTGATGGATCCGCACAAAACAAAAAAGCAATTCATCACAGTATCGAACTTGCAAAATTGAGTGGGGCTAAATTATATGCAGGATATGTTGTCGATACTGCAGCTTTTGCCTCTATACCAATGGATTCAGGCTGGGAAATGATGTATGAGCTCCTTGAACAGGAAGCAAATGTTGCAACCGAATCAGTTCAAAAGATGGCAGAAGAAGTAGGTATTGCTTTTGAAACGGTGACCCTTGAAGGCAACCCGAGTCATGAGATCATTGAATTTGCCGACAACAACAATATAGACCTGATAGTAATGGGAACCCTCGGAAAGAGTGGATTAGATAGATTTTTACTAGGTAGCGTAGCAGAAAAAGTTACAAGAAACTCAAAGGTACCTGTACTTATAGTACGGGGCGACTCCGATGAGGAAAAGTAGGGAGTTTAAACATGCCAAAAAACATCAAAGTCTCAGAGATAATGAAGACAAACGTTGCATATGCAACTCTTCCAGGCTCAAGGGACGAAGTCCATACTCTCCTGAAAGATAAAAGAGTATCAGGAGTACCTGTATTAAAAGATGGAAAGATTGTGGGAATTGTCAGCAGGGCAAATCTTCTAAATAATCCGGAAGAGGAGCAATTAGCACTTTTAATGACACGCGATCCTGTAGTAATAGACCCTGATTCAGATATAACAACTGCATCAAAGATCCTTTTGGACAACGATATCAGAAGACTTCCTGTAGTGAAGGATGATAAATTACTTGGAATCGTTTCTGTCGCAGATATTGTTGCAGCTATTGCAGAGATGGGCATTGATGATCATGTTGGGCAATACCTCAATCGAACTGTAGTTCCAGTGTGGACAGATACACCATTAAATGTTGCAGCCAGAATAATGGAACTTGCAAAATCAAAGGCAGCTCCTGTTATAGACAGTAACCTTGAAGTAGTAGGCATAATTACTGATAGAGACATCATAAATGCCAGTGTAATTGAAGATTCTGTAGAAATGTCTGATATGTCCAATGGTTCAGATGATGATGAATGGACATGGGAATCCATGAGAGATACCATGAGCATTTATTACAGTGTTTCAAGAGTAAAGGTACCTAACATACCTGTAAAGGACATAATGATCGCAGATATTGTGAAAGCCGCCTATATATCAGGCGTCAGCGAATGCGCATTGAAGATGAAGAGAAACAAGATAGACCAGATACCAATTGTCAATGCTAACCAGAGATTCCTTGGACTTCTGCGTGATCGTAATATCATGCAGGCTATTGCAGAATTGAATTAAAGCATTATTTATTTTTGGGTATTAATTACCCACAATTCTTTTTTATTTCAGTGATTCTTATGGAACGCCCATTCATATTCATAAATTCAGCAATGTCTGCTGACGGCAAGATTTCCACAAAGGAAAGAAAACAGGTTAAAATATCCGGCAACATTGATTTTAACCGCATGGATCAACTGCGGGCTGGGTCTGATGCCATCATGGTAGGTATTGGGACGGTTCTTACAGATGACCCAAGCCTGACTGTAAAATCTTCCGAACTTCAGGAGAAAAGAATAAAAACAGGTCTTGATGAAAATCCTGTGAGAATTATTGTAGACAGCAATGCAAGAACACCCATTGATGCTGATATTTTCAAAAAAGGAAAAGGCAAACGAATCATAATCGTTTCGGAATCTGCCCCACAAGCTAAAATAACTGAACTTAAAGAGAAGGCAGAGATAATTGTAGCCGGAAAGGAAAAAGTACACCTTTTTGAAGCCATGCAAAAACTTAAAGAACATGGCATCAAGCGATTAATGGTAGAAGGTGGAGCGACACTTAACTGGGGAATGCTTTCCAATGGCCTTGTTGATGAAATATACACATTCGTGGGAAACGTGATAATCGGAGGACAAAACTCTCCAACTTTTGTTGATGGGGTAGGATTCCCGGAAAACGAGCTTTTAAAACTTGAGCTAATGGATGCTGAAAAAATAGAAGAAGGAATTTTGCTTAAATGGAAAGTTCTTCAAAAATAACAGATTAATTAATTTTATGACGCACAGTTTTGTATGTAAGTCCCAACATAACACACAAACACAAAACAATATTGTTTTATAGTAGACGAACAATGAGAATAGCATGAATAAAATAATCCTGCCTGCAGTAGCGATCATCGCAGTACTTTTTATTATTGTAGGGCTCATAGGAGACAATAAAGCTGCAGAAGATAGTGCAATTATCACTGTTGCCAATATCCAGCAATTGAACGATGCACTCGTAGAAGGCCCGGTTCTGGTAGAGATTGGTTCGGATACCTGCCCCGCATGTATTGCCTTGAAACCCATTATTGCAGACATCGCAAATGATTATGAAGGCACAGCTGCGGTCATGTATATAAATACAAAGAAAACAGGAGCTATTGCAGCTAGTTTCAACATCTATTCCATTCCTGACTCATTTGTTATTGCTGAAAGAAGTGACAACGGTTACATTTATATGGGAGCGAACGGACAGGCAACTACAGATAGAAATAAAGCAAGATTTATAGGCCTGACCACCAAAAAAACACTAAGTGGTGTACTTGATGCAGCAATCGAGTACAGGCAATAATTAAGCAGTGGACAAATATGCTGGAAGCTACTTCACTCACACCAATTGCCGCTTTTTTTGCAGGGATCTTGAGTGTGCTCTCCCCATGTGTGCTCCCACTACTTCCGATCATCCTGGCTTATTCTACCGGAGAAAGCAAGCTCCGACCCATTGCAATCATCACAGGGCTTACAATATCATTCACGACCATGGGCATTGCTGCAGCTGCCTTTGGAGAATATTTACTTCCCCATCTCAATGAGCTTAGAATACTGGCTGAACTCATAATAATCTTTATGGGACTTTCAATGCTAATGGAAAAGGACACACTCTCTTTTCTTTCACAATACACCGGGAGGATCCACACTGAAGGAAAAGGACTTTTCGGCGGGCTTGCAATAGGCATTTCTCTTGGAATTGTATGGATCCCATGTGTCGGACCGATCCTTGCTTCCATACTCACATTGGTAGCGCTTGAAAGTGATGTACTATACGGCACTACACTTCTATTCATATATTCCATGGGCTTTGCTGTCCCAATGACCATCATTGCCTATTCAGCAAAACTGTCCGGGAACAGGCTTGGCAGACTATCAGAGTTTGACATTGAACTTAAAAAAGTGGCAGGAATAATACTGATAGTTGTTGGCCTATGGATGGTCTACACTAACCATCTTGTTGGCTATGTATGATCCAGTAAATGCAACTAATAATTTCATAAGGATTAAATATCAACCAACTATTGTTTTTATTAAGGTCAATTGAGATGAATTGACCTAAAGAGTTTGTTGGTGGTACAGTGGAATTCAGAAAATCGATATTAACTGGAATTATTGCTATAATTTATACTTGCATTTTAACTACATCGTTGGCTGCCATTCCGGATACGACCGGAGATTTTTACTCCCCTGACATAAGTTCACTGGATGTTTCAAATGATGGAAACAATCTCAATATTATCTTAACATGTACAGAGGATATTGCAGATTATAGTTTTTATGGAGCTGTTTTCATTGACACAGACCAGAACATCCATACAGGATATTCAGACAATGGGGCAGATTATGTATACCAATTCAATTACATGAGCATAATCTACTCTGACCCCATGATAACCACGACACTTAATGATGACATGGTAGACTCAGGCACAATCCTTGCCCAGGGCAATACCATATACATCACGCTACCCTTGTGGATGCTTGGCAATGATGACGGAAGTGCCGATGTTTTCGTTGCGGTCCACGACCAGATGGTAAAAGCACTCGATTTTGACAGAGCACCTGATTATGGAGTAATTGACACCAATACAGGAGATGTCAAAATAACGCAAACTGCTGCAAGCAACACACGCATCACCGACATGACAGGAAATGGCGGTGTTGCAGATATAGAAAATATTGAGGCAACTGTTGGAAATGGGAGGTTGGCCCTTGTAATAACCTATGCCAATAATGTCGAACCCAACGCCTTTTCATATGGAGAGGATATCACCGGCTGGGTTAACATTGATATTGACCAGCAGCTAGCAACAGGTTTTACCAATACTGAGCAAGCTCCTCCAACATTTGGAGTGGACTACATTATTGAGTACACCGTTGGAAGCCTTACAGGCACAGATGTAGACATAAGGATGATAAATAAAAATTCTGCTCTTGCAAAAGAGGGATACTCTGACACAATCACAAGAAGCTTGGGAGTACCATACAATGATGGTACGTTCAAAGTCTCTGGAAACCAGGTTTTCATCGGTGTTCCACTTGTACTACTTGGAAATGATGACGGGAAAATGTACTTGACGGTTGATTCCTTCACAATAAATGATGCCCTTGGAGGCAATATTGACAGCATACCCGACAACGGTAATGGAGCAATTGATACTTCAGAAGGTTCCATAAAAGCATTACTAAGCTATGGGAATGATAGGACAAGATTCACAGACCCTGCATCTGATTCCACAGGCTTCGGACATGATGGGGACGATATCGTATCCGTAGATACAGGATTCTCTGAAGACAAAATGCTCATAACTGTCACCTATACCAGCCTGAGTCTGGACGATGGCGCTATCACAACTATTTCCTTTGATACTAACCAGGATGGAACGGAAGATTACTCACTTGTCTACAATCTGATGTACGGTAAACTTGCTGCCACCATGATAGGATACTATGATGGAAAATTCGGAGTAAAGGAAGTTTCACACCTTGTAACCATGCAGGACAACAAAATGTACCTTAGCATTCCATCAGTGTTACTTGGCAATGATGACGGGAACATGAACATAGATGTGGAAACCGCTCTTGTGGTCTATGGTGCCAATATCCCGGAAACTGATAAGACAAAGGAATGGCTTTCAGGCGAAGATGTAAAGACAGGAATCGGACAAGTTCACCTTAATCCGGACAAGTCCAGCCGTACACTGTATGACAGGGCGCCTGACACAGGTTCATACACCATCGGCAGCAACAAGAATTATCAGCTGGCCGCAGAAAATGCAAATGTACCACAGGCAACTCAGGAAAGACATGAAGAAGATTCGCCCGGATTTACAGGAATCATCGGAGTAATTGCTTTGCTGATATGTTCATTCATTGTGACCAACAGAAGAAAACAGTAATAACAGAAACAAGAGAACAGTCAGAATAAGAACAAAAATTAGAAAAAGTGAATGTGTTCAATCAATGACACATTCATCATCGTTTGCTATTGCTACAAGTTCATTGACACATGCAACTGCCATTGGAGTTCCACCACGTGTTCCAACACATGTAATAGATGGAACCGGTGCGCCTCTGACAACTTCCTTGGATTCTGCTGCATTGACGAATCCTACAGGAGTGCCAACAACAATTGCCGGTTTGATACCGTGCTCAACCATCCTGCATACTGCAAAAGCAGCTGATGGTGCGTTTCCGATAGCGACAATAGAACCTTCAAGTATGTCCTTGCATTTCAGGAAACCTGCTGCAGTCCTTGTGATTCCATGCTTGCGTGCAAATTCTGCATCCTCATCCTTGTCGAGTACACAGATAATCTCACAGTTATGACCCCTCTTGGTGATACCTGCCTTGACCATGTTGATGTCAACAAGAATAGGAGCACCTTTTTTAATAGCTTCCACGCCTGCTTTGATAGGATCATTGACAAAACGCATGAGGTCTGCAACCGCAGGGTCACCTGTTGAGGTAACACAACGCTGCCTTACTTTATCCTCAATAGTATCATCGCCAACGAGCTTTTTAGCAATATTGCGACTGGTCATGTAAATTGCCTTGGCCTCATCGGTTTGTGACCCAAGGTCGGTACAGATATCCACAAGCTCAGGGTCGATCTCAGTGGTCATTTCCACAAGTTCTTCGATACTTGCGTCTGTCTTTTTGGATTCAGTAGTCATATTTCCTATGATACCCCCTTGGTGTAATTATCCTCTTGCCATGTTCGGACTCCCATATACGGGAATCATTGGTGGTGATAAGAATAGTAGTGCTCATGTCCACCCAGTCATTGTGATCCATTACCTCGCCAAGGGTTGTGACTATGTAATCCTGATCCTTGTCCCTCAGGGCATTCTTTACAAGACCAACAGGAACTGAATCATCCTTGTGACGCCTGATAATCTCAATAGCCTTTGAGAAATTGGATTTGCGCTGGCGGCTCTTTGGGTTGTACAGTGACATCACAAAGTCTGCGGATGCTGCTGCATCAAGCCTTTTCTCAATTACTTCCCACGGAGTCAGAAGATCACTGAGACTTACTGTACACATGTCATTAACGATAGGTGCACCAAGCACACTTGCTGCTGCTGTGATAGCTGTGACACCCGGAAGGACCTCTATCTCAACATCCAGATCTGCGTGTTCTGCCACTTCAAGGACAAGACCTGCCATACCGTAAATGTTTGCATCCCCACCGCTTATCATGGAAACAACGTTTTCCTGTGCAAGCTCCACTGCCTTGCGTGAACGGTCAACTTCCTTACCCATGGCACTGCGAACGATCTCCTGTTTGTCCAGCAGGCTTGCCATCTGGTCAAGATAGGTACCGTTTCCGACAATATAATCAGAATTAAGGATTACATCCCTTGCCTTAACAGTTAACTGTTCGACAGAACCCGGACCTATACCAATAATGTAAAGCTTTCCTTTTGCTTCACTCTGCGATTGCGATTGTGACCCTACCATATACTTTCTTCCTTAGTATCAATTCTTTTTTTTCCGACAACGCCAATGCAGCAGGTTCTGCCACACCTCTAAGCCCGAAGCGTTTTGCCTGCGAAGCTGATGGCGCATCATAAGTATTCAATTCATCGTGATCAATGAAAGTAATTCCAATTCCGAGAATTTCTGCTGCCTCATGAAGACCCGCTTCGTTCTCTTTTAATTTAGCAGATGCCAGAGCATGCACGTCATCGATACTTCTGCCTGCCTCAGCAAGCGCATTATTGATAGCATCGATTGCTTCCTGGCTGTTGATGCCCCTTCGGGCTCCGATACCTATGATCATGCGTTTTCTGCCTTTTCTTTTTTCAGGACCGAAACATCGTCCCCGACAATGACTATTTTAGGACCTTTTATTTCAAGGACCTCAACATCCTCATCAAGCAAAGCACAGTTCACCTGCACAGTGGAAGGTTTGTTCACAATATTACATCCAAGGGATTTGGCAATACCCTCAACGGAATTTCTGTTATGAACTTCCGTAGCAGTTGTGACAACCGGAACAGGACCAATTTCAGCTATCTTTCTGACAGCCTCATTGCCTCCATGATGACCGCCAAGCAGTGGAATCGCGAAATTCATACTCGAATCCACTACAATAACTGCAGGATCCTTCCATTTATCTTCAATAAGTGGTGCGATCTCACGCACAACAATGCCCGTGGCGAATACTGCCACGATGACATCATACTGCTCAAAGGCCCTTTTGAAGACGCTTTTATCGTACATAAGAACATCAGCGTTCAGATGTCCTGCCAGGCGCTCTGCAACCTCAAGATTTCTCTCAAAGGTTATGATAGCGGTTCTTGTGCCACTCCGTATAAGTAAGACCTCCCGTAATTTCCATAGTCCACAGGATCAACAACTCCACCGATAAGGATCATTGCAGAACGTATGATGCCTGCTTCCTTTACCTTTCCGGCGATATCTGCCACAGTACCTTTTATTATCTTCTGGTCTGGCCAGGATGCATGGAAAACCACTGCAACCGGTGTGTCAGGTGCATATTCCACCTTTTCCATTATTTGCTCTATTTTCTGGGTTCCCAGGAAAACAGCCATTGTTGCGTTGTGTCTTGAGAGCTCCTTTATCTGGTCCTTCTCAAGGGTCTTGCCGGCAGGGCGTGTAATAATAAGAGTTTCTGAAACGTCATTTAGGGTAAGCTGTGTCTGCAATGCAGCTGCAGTTGCAAATACTGAAGAGACACCTGGTATGATCTCAACCACTACATCGAATTTCTTCAGTTCTTCGATCTGCTCAACGATGGAACCATAGAGTGATGGATCGCCACTGTGTAACCTTACAACTTTCTTGCCTGCATTGAGGTTATCAACGATCAGTTTGTTGGTTTCATCAAGGGTAAGTCCGTAACTGTCGATTTTTTCCCCTTTAGAGTAATTAAGCACTTCAGGATTCACAAGGGAACCTGCATATATTACAAGGTCTGCTCCTTCAAGAAGCTCTTTGCCCATTACGGTTATATATTTCGCATTTCCGGGGCCTGACCCTACAAAATAGACTTTTTTATCTGTCATCTTGATTCTCCTTGTGACTATTCCTTTTCTGCGAAGACTATACTGAAATAGTTGCCCTTTTCAGGAATCTTCTCTCTTTCTGTAATAATAACTTCCCTATCACTGAAAAGGCGTTCACAGAATGTGAATTTATTAAAACCTTCCTTTTCAAATGAGTTGATGATCTCAAGTGGTTTACTTGCCTTCAACCTGATCTTATACTGGCTATCTGAACCATCGCTGACCTCAAAAGAAGAGTCAACTTCTGCCCCGGTCTGTGCTGCAAATGATGTAATAGAACTGATGCCCGGAATTGTTCCTGTTTCAACATCAGGATAGAACTTTTTCATCACACGCTTTAAATGAGTGAATGTTGAGAAAAAGTTAGGATCGCCGATAAGACCAAAAACAACAAGGTTGTCCTTTGATTCTTCAGCAAGCATGTCAGCATTCTTTTTCCAGACGGCATTTAGCACATCATAATCTGTCAACATGGGGAATTCAAGGATCTCTGCCTTTGCATAAGGTGCCACCAGGTCCGCAGCCATGGGACCGGGAACGTATACCTTGTATGCATTTTTCAGGCTTTCAACAGCTTTCAATGTAAGAAGCTCCGGATCTCCCGGACCAAGTCCAACTCCAACAAGCATTTTTTTATCACCATCAAGATTAAAGATTAATTCTTACCTGATCTACCGACAACAACATATACCGGGTTTTCAGGTTTGAACATGGTTTCACCGGTAATCGGTGCACCACGCGAAACAATTAAATGCAGTACCTCATCGAATAAGTCAAGTTCTTTCATCTTATTTATTACGTTTACGACCGTTTCGATCCTGACTGCGTTAACCACAATACTCTTTGTCTTTTTTTCAGCAAGCACTTCAAGCACACGGGAAATATTCTTTGTGCCACCTATAAATGCACAATCTATCGAACCAACATCCTGCTTTTCCAGGATCTCAGATGATTCACCGGAAAACACTTGGGCATTGGTAATCTTAAATGCTTCGAAATTTTTCTTCGTTACATCAATTGCCTTTTCCCTTGCATCAATAGCACATATACTAATATCACGTACCATTTTTGAAGCTTCTATAGACACGGCTCCCGTACCACAACCAATGTCGAAAAATCTGCAATTATCCATTAAATCAAGTTTTGATAGGGCAACTGCAATAATCTCCGGTTTTGTCGGACCGCCACTTACGTGCATAAGTTCTGTCATGTTCCACCTTAACTAAGATAAACTGGAGTTAAGTAGATATAAGTTGTCCTTCATAAAACTGTTGCATTATTACTAAATAGTATAGCAATTCAAAAATATTTAGGGCGGTTGCAATGGAAAATAAGAAAAAAGCTAAGAAACTACTGGTATTGGGTACTGCATCAGACGTGGGCAAGAGCATAATGGTCACAGGCCTTTGCAAGATCCTTTCCAGAAAATATAAGGTTGCACCGTTTAAGGCCCAGAACATGAGTCTCAACTCATGGATCACAAAAGACGGAAAAGAGATCGGAATTGCACAGGCAATACAGGCCAAAGCTGCCGGAGTTGAGCCAACTGCTGACATGAACCCGGTCCTTCTCAAACCAAAAGGGGACAGAACATCACAGGTAATCGTCCTTGGGGAGCCGTATGCCGATAAAACTGCTGGTAACTACTACGATTCCATAGAGGAAATGCACGGTGTACTCAGGGGAGCCCTTGAAAGACTTGAGTCCGAATATGACCTGATAGTCATGGAAGGAGCCGGCGGAGCTGCTGAGATCAACCTCTATGACAGGGATATCGTCAATATTGGAACCGCGCGTATAACACAAGCACCCATCATTCTTGTAGGAGATATCGAATCAGGCGGTGTTTTTGCAAGTCTCTATGGAACTAAAGAGCTTCTGCCTGAAGACGTCAGCAAGAATCTCAAAGGTTTCGTCATTAACAAGTTCAGGGGCGACCCTGCAATACTTGAACCGGGGTTAAAACAGCTAGAAGACCTGACAGATGTACCTGTTCTTGGAGTTCTCCCTTATTACAAGCTCAATATACCATCTGAAGACTCCATGGCCATCAGGAAAAAGAAAGGCAGGGTTGAAAAAGAAGACATTAACGATATTGACATTGCAGTAGTACGCCTGCCAAGAATATCTAATTTTACTGATTTTGAACCGCTAGAGAGGATTGCAAACGTCAGGTATGTTGATCTTGATGAAAATCTGGGAACACCTGATTGCGTGATAATCCCTGGTACAAAAAATACTGTCAGCGACCTGCAAGACCTCCAGAAAAGCGGCATGGATATCCAGATACGCAACCTTAAAGGAAAAGCAACTATCTTTGGAATTTGTGGCGGTTATCAGATGCTTGGTAAAGTTATCCACGATTCCGGCATAGAGAACGGAGTTGAGGCAGACTATGAAGGACTTGGTTTGCTTGACATCGAAACATCATTCGGCGAATACAAGAAGAAGACCATCCAGGTCCAAAAAGAGGTAGTAGCCGATGGACCGATTTTCAAAAACATTAAGGGTGACGAGATATGGGGCTACGAGATTCACATGGGTGCAACCAAAACACCAAGAACTGTTTTTGGTGATGACGGCAGCATTGATGAAAGTGGCACTGTAGTGGGCACATATCTTCACGGACTTTTTGAGAATGAGAACATCAGGCATGCCCTAATGATCTATCTGACTGAAAAGAAAGGCATAGAGTATCAGCCTGAAACCATTACAACTGAAGATGAGGCATATGAGGAGCTTGCAGAGATAGTTGAAAGCTGCCTTGACATGAATAAGATATACGAACTCATCGAAAGCCAGGAATAAATATTTCATTTCTTTTTAATCTGCAGCATCCGACTGCAGTTTTCTTTTTCTACATCGAATTTTCAATTTCAAACCTGTAGTCTTGGCCATCTTTTTTGACTCCGTTCGGACAGTCCTGTTCTTGCTTATTTACAACCGACGTTTGCATGCATACATATTGTAAATAGACCTATTAATTCAAGTCAACAGAAAATAATATATACCCGGTTACACATTGTAGGCCTACCTACAAAAAATAAGAGAACAAAAGGTTACAAAATGAAGGAAAAAACACTGGATTTCATCGAACCTGAAACATCCGTGAAGGTTCTGAAAGTAGCAGGGCAAAAGTCCTCAAGAAAGAGAATTCTTGATATGGGACTCACCCCGGGAACAAGGGTGGATGTTATTCGCAGGGCACCCCTGGGGGACCCTGTGGAGTTCAAGCTTAAAGGTTACAATCTTTCTCTTAGAAAAAGAGAGGCAGGGACCATCCTGGTCGAGGTACTTGAATAATTGGAAAGATCAGATCCAACTCATGATGGTGACAGAATGACAGAAAAAATAACGGTAGCTATTGCTGGCAATCCTAATGTTGGAAAGACCTCCATATTCAATGCAATAACAGGCTCAAAACAACACGTTGGCAACTGGCCTGGAGTAACCGTTGAAAGAAAAAAGGGGAACATGACCCACAACGGTATTGAAATGGAAATTGAAGACCTTCCCGGAACCTATAGTCTTACAGCTTATTCTCTTGATGAAATAGTTGCACGTGATTTTATAATTGAAGAAAAACCGGACGTTGTAGTACAGGTCATAGATGCAACAAATCTTGAAAGAAATCTTTACCTCACAACCCAGTTAATGGAACTGGGAGTAAAGTTGGTCATCGCTCTTAACATGACAGACCTTGCGCTTGCAAAAGGTGACAGTATTGATATCAAGAAAATGCATGAGTACCTCGAAGTTCCAGTAATACCCACCGTCGGAAGCAGAGGAGGTGGAATTGACGAACTTCTCACTGCTATCACAGAAGAAGTTGATGAAACCAGAATTGCTGAAAGTGCATTCATCTATGAAGATGAAATCGAAAGTGGAATAGATGAACTCACTAACATCTTAAAGAATGATGCATATTTCACTCACTACCCTAGACGCTGGTTCAGCGTGAAATTACTTGAGAGCGATGAAAATATTGTCAAAAAAGCGCAAGGTAGTGATAGTTATTCTCAGATAAGCCAGGTACTAAAAAAATATGATGCAGAGAATCTTGAATCTAAAATAGCGGACCAGCGATATAAGACCATACAGACCATGCTGAAGCAGGTTTGTGAAATCAACACATCACACCTTAGCGGCTCAGATATGGTCGACCGTGTAGTCACCAACAAATATCTCGGTATTCCAATATTCCTCTCTTTAATGTGGGCTGCATTCGAGATTACCTTCACATTCGGAACCCCTTTCATGAATATAATTGATGTTTTCTTCGGTTGGCTTGCCGAAGCAGCTGCAAATGCGATTCCCATTCCTTGGCTTGCATCACTTGTTGGTGAGGGTATGATTGCAGGTGTTGGCTCAGTTGTGATATTTCTCCCTAACATCCTGCTGCTCTTCTTCATGTTATCTCTTATGGAAGATAGTGGATATATGTCAAGAGCTGCGTTTATCATGGACAAGGTAATGAGCAAGGTAGGATTGCATGGAAAATCCTTCATTCCGCTTATCATGGGATTTGGATGTAACGTACCTGCTATCATGGCAACACGTACCATTGAGGACAGCCGAGATAGACTTATTACAATACTTGTAGCACCCTTCATTTCATGTGGGGCCAGACTTCCTGTTTATGTATTGCTTGCAGGTACATTCTTTGGGAGAGACGCAGGACTTGTAATCTTTGGCATGTATGCTCTTGGAATCGTGGTTGCCCTATTAAGTGCCAAGTTGATGCGAAGCACGGTGGTCAAGGGAGAAGATACTCCGTTCATCATGGAAATGCCCTCATATAAATTACCCACACTGAAGGGAAGTACTATTCACATGTGGGAAAGAGGTAAGATCTATCTCAAAAAAGCAGGAACTATCATTCTCATAGGTGTTGTGGCAGTATGGCTATTGGCTGCTATCCCGGCTCCCGGAACTAGTGCTGCTTTTGCTTCGGAAGAGATCTACGGCACCACCGAGTCTTTAATCGGCGTTATTGGACAACTCATTGAACCTCTTGTAGCACCTCTTGGTTTTGATTGGCGAGTTGCTGTTGCATTAGTTTTTGGTGTCGTTGCAAAGGAAATAGTAGTTGGTTCCATGGGAGTGCTCTATGGAGCAGGTGAAAGCGAAGAGAACTTGTCAGCTGTTCTTGCAGCAGGGGCAATGACCCCACTTGTAGGCCTGGGATTGATGGTGTTCACACTTCTGTATGTACCGTGTTTTGCCTGTATAGGAGTTATCAAAAGAGAAACAGGTTCGTGGAAATGGACCCTATTCCAGTTAGCATATGGAACCTCCCTGGCATGGGGATGTGCATTTGTCGTATACCAGGTTGGCAGCAGAATGGAACTGCTTGCCTGATCCACATAGGAGAGTGATATAAATGAAACAAGATCATGGAAATAAAGAAATAATATTTGCAGCACTTGCAGGAGTCCTGTACACCATTTTTGGATTATTTCACATTGCAGAAGGACTTGGGATAAATACCGGAACAGCAAGTCAACTATTCATTTCGGGCGACATTCTCGGCGGATTCTGTCTTGTAGTCATAGGAGCAGTATTCCTTTACGGCCTAGAGGAAATGAAACAGGGAATAAACGCAGGTGTCTCCTTCGTTTATGTAGGTATATTGATGTCCCTTGTATTCATGGGAGCATACCTGTTGATAATGGGCGGCACTCTGCTTGATTCCATTATAGTCCCCGATGACTACGAAGGATGGAGTATAATGGAGACTTTCAGACCGGGAATCTACCTTGGACTACTTTCACTTGCAGGAATACTACACTGGAAAGACAGATTCTCCTTGAATGAAGTACTTGTATTCAGGGAGGGAGCATAATGGTAGTCGGTTACAATTTTTTCCTGAAAAGAATAGCTGCAATGATGGACTCCAAAGAGAATCTCACCATCAGCACCATTGCTGTTCAGCTCAAGCTCCGGCAGGATGAGTTCAGGGACCTCCTGAACATCATGGAAAAAAAAGGCGACATAGAGTGTACAACTGAAGGTGAGGTTAGCTGCGCCGGGAACTGCACAGGGTGTTCAAAGCTCTGTGCCGGTCCTGAGCTATCTTCAGGGAACAGCAAAATAAAATCATACAGGATGACAGAAAAAGGCAGGGCAATTTGCGGAAAATTGTCCTGATACTTTTGAAGTCATTCTATATTCGTTGCTATTTTGCTGCCAATTCTATTTTCTATTCTTTTTCAAGTTTGTTATTTCCTAGTTTCATTTAACTGTGTCCTTTTTTAGTTAGCTAGAAATCATCAACTAAGATAAACAGATAATTAATTGATTCTGTTTTTAGTTCATTTGAAGCCGTCTACAGAACTCATTCTTCATTAAAAATAAATACATCCTCTATTTTTGAATCAAAAACCTTTGCAATGGTATAAGCTAATTTCAGAGAAGGATTATACTTGCCCTTTTCCAGAAACAAGATAGTTTCTCTCCTCACTCCAACCCTTTTCGCAAGCTCTTCCTGAGTAAGATTATATCTGGCTCGGAGTTCTTTGATCCTGGTTTTCATGTGTCCGAATCATACCCCTTTTTATCATAATACCATCTGAGGATAAGCCACGGCCATATCGCAATGATAGTCAGGGGTCCATTAACATCCTTGTAAAGTAATTCGGTGTGCCAGCTTATCACTGTCAAAATTGCAATAAATATTAATACTATCAAAAAAGCATGGTATCCTGCCTTTTCATTAATTCTTACAGTCCTTTCATCACGAATAAAGTGTTCACGAGGCTTTGTAGCAGTGTACAGGAATATTATCGTAAGCATTGTGCCCATAATAATGAGTGCTGCGCTACCCCCATATAACTGGAATTGCCACAAAACCAGACCCAACAGCAGCATTCCCACAATTGTAGCTAAAAACTGCATCGTGTGTTTGTCTTTTTCTATTTTCATGCGAATTCCTTCTTAAATTTCTTTTGAATTGTAGTAGTTAACAAACGCCAACATTGAAAATAGCAGCACAGGAAACAGTATTGCAAGTGTTTCACGTGCTCCGAATTTGAATAAACCAAAAATATCCCCCCAGAGAATTACAGCACATGCTGCCATTAGCACTACAATAGTACTTCTTGCTGCTTTTCCTGCCACTTTTTCTGTCCTTTCATCATGTTCAGGTTCTTCTGTTTTTTTGTCCCTTATATCATAAATGGTGGAAATTAAAGTTCCTATTGAAGCTCCAATAATCAGCAAAACCGGAAACAATATGGCCAACACTTCACGTGTTTCTGATTTGAAAAAACCGAAAGGTTCTCCATGGATGATTACATCCCAGAAAATCAAACCAGATAACGCTACTAACACAATAATCGTACATATTACGATTATTTCTGCCACTTTTTCTGTCTTTTTTTTGCCACCATACTCATAATATCCAGTTCTCTTACGCCAGATGTTGTATATGGAGAAAATCATAATTCCTATTGAAGCTCCAATAATTGCTGGCATATACTCGAATATATCTGCGTCCATTGTGTACTCCCTTTAAGATGTCTAATTCGAACTATATGTTAGATATACCCAACATTATGTATTTATATTTAACTATACCTTATTTTTTCAATAGTAAACGAGATAAAATAAAAAAGATGCATTGGAAGAAGACGTCCCTACAAAATGAATTTCTTCAATACCTGATAAAAAAATGAAGAAATGATTTGTTAGTGATTTGATTTTGTTGAAACGATGTTCCAAGTCCTGAAAAAAATATGGCGAGAGTCTCGAGTAATGAAGTGAAGAAATCAAGTAAAGCCAATAGACTGCACAAAAAAAATCAAATGAATCCATTTTATGGGCAAAGCCGACAAAGCCATAAGTATTAAATATAATTAGTCATCTTTAACCAATATTGTACAAATATATACATTAATGTGTTTAAAGGTGCTCACATGAAGGAATACATAAAGAAAATAAGTGAAAAGCAGAACCTCACAATACAGGAAGCAGAGGACGCCATCACACAGATATTTACAGAGGCCACTGATGCACAAATTGCCGGCCTGCTCATAGCCCTGAAAATGAAAGGGGAGACTGCGGAAGAAATTGCAGGTTTTGCTACCGGGATGAAAAAAGCCGCAAATACAATTGCGCCGGAGGTTGACGGTGTGCTTGTTGATGTCGTAGGCACCGGTGGTGACAGGCACAATACTATTAATGTTTCAACCGCAGCAGCCATCGTAACTGCAGCAGCCGGTGTAGCTGTTGCAAAACACGGCAACCGTTCCATAACTTCTCTTTCAGGAAGTGCTGATGTGCTGAAGGAACTTGGCATAAAGGTGGACAAATCACCTGAACAAGTAAAAGCATCGATCGAAAAAGATGGCATCGGGTTCATGTTTGCACCTATATTTCACCCTGCTATGAAAAGGGTCGGACACATAAGACAGGAAATGGGGGTCAGAACCGTTTTTAATATGCTTGGACCTCTTACAAACCCTGCAAATGCAAAAACTCAGCTTGTTGGTGTTTTTGACAAGAAGTTATGCGAACCATTTGCTCAGGTAATGAAAAAGCTCGGTGTTGAAAGGGCAATGGTAGTCCACGGTGACGGCATGGATGAGATATCAAATATATCCGAAACATATGTTGCCGAACTTAAGGACGGAAAAATAAGCACCTATACGCTCACTCCTGAAGAACTGGGAATCAATAGAGCAAAAGCAACTGATATTGTAGGCGGCACACCGAAAGAGAATGCACTTGACATAATATACATTCTCAAAGGTGAAAAAGGACCTAAGAGGGATATCATAGTAGTCAACTCCGCTGCAGCCCTTTATGTTGCTGGCAAAGCTGGCTCTGTAAAGGAAGCCATTCCAATGATCGAAGATATACTTGACAGTGGTAAAGCCATGGAAAAACTACTGGAATTCAGTGATAACGGCAACGTCCATGAGGTTATACATGAAGCAGCTTCCAAGAGTAAAGATATGCGGAATGCAGTCTGCTGAAGACATAGAACTGGCAGTAAGCTATGGAGCTGATGCTGTTGGTTTTATCACAGAGGTTCCTGTGAACACACACAGGAAACTGGATGCACAAACAGCAGCAAAGCTTGTAAAAACAGTACCTTTCTTCGTGGACTCGGTACTTGTGATAATGCCATCTGACGGACAACAGGCACTGGAACTTATAGAAAAGGTAAAACCTGATGTTGTACAGCTTCACAATGAGCTCAGCCCTGAAGAAATAGAAATTATACGTAACGGCACACACCAGAAGGTCATAAGGACATTTACCATACCTGTTGAAAGCAAAGAACTGCCTGCAGAGATTATGTCTGAACTTGATGCACTAGTTGACACTGACCTGATAGACGGCATACTTCTGGATTCGGGCAAAGCAGGAGCTAGTGGAGGCACAGGTGCGGTGCATGACTGGTCAATAAGCAGACAGGTAGTGGAAAATACAAATATCCCGGTAATACTTGCCGGCGGGCTTAATCCCAAAAATGTACGGGATGCCGTAAAAGAGGTCAGGCCATTTGCCGTGGACACTGCCTCAGGTGTAGAGACAAATAGAACAAAAGATCCTGCAAAGATATGCAGGTTTATAGAAGAGGCCAGGTGTATCAATGGTTGATTTTGATCTTACTAAAGATGATTTTACATCCCTTGTTAAAAATTCACAGAAGCCCGCAATCGTGCAGCTTATGACAAAAGTGGATAGCATATGTACGCCCCTGCAGTTGTACGCAACTTTGCAGAATGCAAGTCATTCCTATCTGCTTGAATCTGTAGAGAAAGAAAAAAGACACGCCAGATATTCATTTGTAGGTTATGAACCGGAGATGGTAGTATCAATAAAGGACAACTACCTGACCATCGAATGCCAGATGAACTCTGAGCTTACAAAACATATCTACAACAAACTCAAGTCCATGGGAAACATTGAATCCCTTATTGGCGGCAAGTTCAGGGTAAAGATCAGCGAAGGCGATGATGCCCTTGCAGCATTTAGAAAAATATACCCCACAAGTACCGATACAACACTCCTGAATCAGAAGCGTTTTGACAGGCAGACCTTCCTGGGTGGAGCTATCGGTTACAACAGTTACGACCTTGTTTATGATTCCTGGTTAGACATCGACAAAAAGCCCGATGCTGACACACCGGACATGCATTTTGCCATTATGTCAAAGACCTTTGTCTTTGATCACATAACCAACGAAACCTATATAGTGATCACACCTTTCGTGACAGAGACAAGTGACCTGGATGCTGTTTACGAGCATGCGTATTCCGAGGCACTGTTGATGGAAAGGTCACTGCAGATGGCATCCGTCATAGGAATCAGTGAAGATATTCCTGCGGTCGATTCTGAAAAACCTGTTGCAAATACTGATCAGGCAGCTTATGAGGATGCAGTGCTAAAGGCAAAACAGCACATCATTGATGGTGATATTTTCCAGGTAGTGATCTCCCGAAGATACACTGTCAAAATGAAGCAAACACCCCTGCAACTCTACATCAGGCTCAGGAACATCAATCCAAGTCCTTACATGTATATCTTCAACTTCAAGGACATTGGCATCGTGGGTGCAAGTCCTGAAACCCTTATGACAGTTTACGACAGGAAAGTAATAACAAATCCTATAGCGGGTACATGTCCACGAGGAAAGGATGATAAAGAGGATAAACAACTTGCCTCTGAAATGCTGGAAGATAAGAAAGAATGTGCTGAACATGTAATGCTCGTTGATCTTGGACGCAATGATGTCAGGATGGTCTCTAAAGGTGGAACTGTTAAAGTCGACGACCTTATGAGTGTTGTGAAATACTCACATCTGCAACATATAGAGAGCACTGTAAGCGGTGATCTAAGGGACGAATGTGACCAGTTCGATGCCACAAGGGCGATATTCCCTGCCGGAACATTATCCGGTGCACCGAAGATAAGGGCAATGGAAATAATAGATGACCTTGAACCTGAATCAAGGGGAATATACGGCGGTGGCGTAGGATATTATTCATGGAATGGCGACGCTGATTTTGCAATTGTCATACGTACTGTGATGATAAAGAACAACACAGCCTATGTACAGGCAGGAGCTGGCATCGTGGCTGACTCGGACCCGACATACGAATACAATGAAACGGAAAGAAAAATGGCTGCAATGATAAAAGCGATAGGAGGTCAATAATGAAAATATTGTTCATCGACAATAAAGACTCCTTCGTATGGAACCTTGTGGACTTTGTTTCTATATTTGAACCTGACACTGTGGTCGTTACCAACACTATTACCATTGAAGAGGTTAAGGACATGAAGCCAGATGGGATAATCATTTCACCTGGACCCGGCACACCTCACAAACCAGAAGATGTCGGAACATGTATTGACATTATCAGAGAATTTGGATCAGAGATTCCCATACTTGGAGTATGTTTTGGACACCAGGCCATAAATACTGCATTTGGAGGGACCATCGACCATGCAATTGGAGGACCGATACATGGTAAAACGTCCGATATAAGCCATGACAATTCGACGCTCTTTGCTAACCTAAAAGGTGGTTTCAAGGGCGGAAGATATCATTCCCTTGCCATAAAGGAACTGGCCGATGACCTGAAAGTTACCGCGAAGACAGATGATGACATCATCATGGCCGTTGAGCATAAGGAATATCCCATCTATGGAGTGCAGTTCCATCCGGAATCCATCCTTACCGATGAAGGAGTGAAGATCATCAGAAACTTCCTCAGGGTAATCGAGGGTATGCACAAGGATTAAGCGTTTGCAGGCTTATTGGTAATCATGCTTATCGGTATCACAGGAACACCGGGAACAGGAAAGACATCTGTTACAAGGTTAATGGAAAATGACCCGTTATATCAGGTAATCCACCTTAACGAGCTCATAAAAGAAGAGAAGCTCTACTGCGAAGTGGATACTGAAAGGGACTGTGTCGTTGCTGACATGGATATGGTATATAAAAGGGTTCTGGAACTGCAGGATAAATCATATTCTGTCACCATAGTTGACAGCCATCTTTCGCACCATATTGCTGATATCGTTATTGTACTGAGGACATCGCCTGCAAAACTGAAAGGAAGACTGGAAAAAAGGAAGTATTCAGTTGAAAAAGTACGGGAAAACCTCGAAGCAGAAGCCTTGGACATCATCCTGGCGGAAGCGGTGGACTGGTGCGAGAAGGTCTTTGAACTTGATACGACAGGAGGAACTGTGGATGGAACCTTCAAGGATATCGGGAAAATAATAAAGGGACTTAAGAGAGGAGAAACAGAAGAACTCGAACAGGCTTACAGACCGGGGTCTGTGGACTGGAGTAATTATTTATTTGATTGAACAAACTTGTCCCTTGACCCTATATTAATAATAACGGATAAATAGAGTGAACTGACTATAATAAATTGTAATGATTTTTTGCGCCTTTATGCCGAGGTGACAGAGTGGCTAATGTGACCGCCTGCAAAGCGGTTTTTCGGGAGTTCGATTCTCTCCCTCGGCATCCCATTTATAAAGGAGTTTTACTGTGACACTGAAAGTATACAATACTTTGACAAGAAGTCTGGAGGAATTTATCCCCCTTCGCGGAAAAAAAGTGAATATGTATGTTTGCGGCCCCACAGTATATGACCACTGCCACCTAGGACATGCAAGAAGTTACGTTTCTTTTGATGTTATAAGAAAATACCTTATTTACAGAGGATACATTGTCAATTACATCTCCAACATAACAGATGTCGATGATAAATTGATAAACAGGGCAAGAGAAACAGGAGAAGATGCCTTTGCCCTGTCCCGCAAGTTCACTGAATCCTTCATAGAGGACATGGAAACTCTCTCAGTGCTGGCTCCTGACACTCAGCCAAAAGTCACAGAACACATTCCAGAAATCATCGAAACCGTGGGAACATTAATAGAAAACGGTACAGCTTACGTAACCCATAAAAGCAATGTATACTATAATCTGACAAGATCTGAAGACAAGATAGGTATACTGAGCCATCAGACCGTGGAAGGACTTATAGAAGGCTCAGGGAACAGGGTTGATGTAGAAGACGATAAAAAGTATCAGCTTGATTTTGTACTCTGGAAATCGGTCTCTGAAAATGAAGTTGGATGGGAAAGCCCATGGGGATGGGGGCGTCCGGGATGGCACATCGAGTGTTCCGTTATGTCCATGAAATACGGTTCAGATCAACTGGATATACACGGAGGAGGCATGGACCTCATTTTCCCGCATCATGAAGCAGAGATACATCAGTCTGAAAGCTGCAGCGCAAAGCACCCATTCAGCAAGTACTGGTTGCATAATGGGTTTCTGACCATCCATAAAGAAAAAATGTCGAAATCCCTTGGTAATTTCTTCACAATTAAAGAAGTGCTTAGCAAATTCTCCCCCGGAACTATAAGGTTCTTCATAGCCTATACACAATACAGGAGTACTATCGATTTCAGCGAGGAGAACCTGGAAGAAGCTGGCAGGGCAAGAAAGAGGTTACTAAATACGATCTCAAACGTAAAACATGCCCTAAAAGAAGCCCATGAAGATGGAAATGATAACGGCCTTTCAGAACTAATAGGCAAAACCAGGGATGCATTCATCAATTCCATGGATGATGATTTCAACACAAGAGAAGCAATTGGAAATATTTTTGTATTCTCCCGTAAGATCAATTCTATTATTTCCAGTGAAAAACCAGGCCGCTTATCACTTGAAGAAATACTGGAATTCTATTCAGAGATCAACGAAGTGCTTGGAATATTTACAGAGGATGAAAAACCAGCTTCCAAAGATATTGCAAATGGTCTGTCAGAGGAAGAGATTATGGAAATGATAGGACTCCGGGAAAAGGCGCGTGAGGAGAAAGACTGGGGAAAATCCGATGCAATCCGGGATGAACTTAAAGAAAAGGGGATTGTGATCGAGGATAGGAAAGATGGCATCCGGTGGAAACGAATGTAAGGCTTAAAGCAAAAGCATACGTTGCAAGTTCATATTACAAGCATGTAGTCGTTTGGGATAAAATTCTATTTTTTGAATTATTGATGGTACTGAAACTTGATTATAGATCCAACACTTTTTTATCCTTGAGCGATGCAGTGATCTTGTCCACAGCATCTCCTGCATTCTCTGCATAGATGTCGGCGCCAATATTGTAAGCCCACTCTTTAGTTACAGGTGCACCACCAACCATTGTTTTGACGTTGTTTCTGAAACCTGCATCCTTGAGTTCCTCCTCTATACGCCCCTGATTGATCATCGTAATGGTCATAAGTGCTGACGAGGCTACCACATCTGCTTTAACTTCCTTTGCCTTTTTCACATAGCTCTCTATAGGCACATCCCTGCCAAGATCAACAACATTGTAACCTGCAAGCTTGAGCGCTGTTACAACAATATCCTTTCCTATTGAATGGATATCACCTTCAATTGTGCCAATAACAACTGTACCCCTGGATTTCGGTGTGGAACCCGTCTTTTCCATTTCAGGTAAAAGTATCTCAATTGCTGCCTGCATTGCATCGACTGCTGCACTAACGTGTGGAAGGAATAATTTACCTGCTGCAAACTGTTCACCTACAGTTGTCATCGCCGCTGTGAAGCCTTGCTCAATTAGCTCCTCAGGATCAATACCAGCATCAAGGGCTTTTTTAGCAACTTCTTTTGCTGCCATGTCATCAAATTTCATGACAGCTTCTTTTGCCTTGGCAATAATCTCTTGCTTATTTAGCATTGGAATTACCTTTTTACTCTAGTTCTGCAACCTTCCTAATGAAAATGGGACGTGAAAACAATCGGTAAAATTACTACAAAAAGAAGCTATATATCATAAACTGAGTGCAATGTGTTTATTGCATATGAATATAGAAAAGATATGGTAATGTACAATTGTCCTTGCAATATTACAGCGTGCTTGTAATAACACAGTCAAAGCTTGAGCATCCCATAAACCCAGATCAATAACCACATTCATTGTGGTTATTTCTAATTAAGACATACTAATGATAAATATAGTGGTAACGGTGACTTTTATTATTTAAAATGGTCAATCAGAACGGTAAATATGAGTATGGGGAACTACTCAGTGCCGATGAAAATGCTATTGCGTGGGGAAGTGAACTTTTTGAATATTACAAAAGTATCTCAAAGCCTTTGTTTGAAAAATAACACAGTTATACCAAACTACAAAAAGTAGTAACTATTCTTGAAGGAACTTTACTGGTCAGATAAGATTATCAAATACGAATATGCTTTGCAATAGTATATATGTATAAATGCACATATATGCAATTGTATGCAAGAGAACAAAGCCAAGTTCTTCAAAGCCCTGGGAGACAAAACCAGACTTATTATCGTAGGTTGCCTTTTGAAGCAGGACCACTGTGCCTGCGACTTCTCTACAACAACAGGAAAAGACCAGACAACCGTATCCCGGCATTTGAAAATACTCTGTGAAGCAGGTATACTGAGATATGAAAAGGATGGAAGATACGTAATTTACAGCATAAAGGATGATAAAATGAAAGAAATACTTGAAAAGTGCGGAGTCGAAAAAGTGGACTCGTGCTGCCCGGGAAGTTCAATGGATGCGGGAACGAAGAAGACTATCGTGAAGGAAGGCTACAGTCAAATCGCATTGGGTATTGCACAATGTGGATGTTGCGGAGACCTTACGAACGAACAAGTGGCAACATCTATTGGATATTCCACTGAAGAAACAAAATCATTCTCTGAAGCAAACCTTGGCCTTGGATGTGGAAATCCTACGGCACTTGGTGAGATCAAAAAAGGCGATACTGTTCTAGACCTGGGTTCAGGAGCAGGATTTGACAGTTTTCTGGCTGTTAGAAAAGTAGGCGATGGCGGAAAGGTCATTGGTGTGGATATGACAGATGAAATGCTTGCAAAGGCCAGAAATAATGTTGAAAAGTATGGATATAAAAATGTAGAGTTCAGGAAAGGAGATATAGAAGACCTTCCCGTTGAAAGTGGTTCCATTGACGTTATCATAAGCAACTGCGTGATAAACCTTACACCTGACAAATCCAGAGTATTCAGGGAAGCATACAGAGTACTCAGAAAAGGTGGCAGGATGTTCATATCTGATATGGTCTTATTGAAGGATCTCACGGAAGAGGACAGGAATAATGAGGAACTCATCTGTGCCTGTGTTGGCGGAGCTTTGCTAAAAGAGGATTACCTTAACAAAATAAAGGAAGCAGGATTCTCGATCAAAATAGTAGAAGAAGATACCGACATAAGTGAAAGACAGTATTCAGGATACCCGGTTGAGAGCCTTAAATTGGAACTTATAAAAGCGGATGTCTAAACAATGGCTAATAAACAGATTCCCGTTCTAAGAAGCACAACCGGTTTTGTCGCATGTCCAACCTGCAAAGAAATCGGAATCCCTGTAAAGAATGTCACGGTCAGGCATATAGTCGAAAAAGAGCAGATGGAAAGAGTTGGAAAAGGAGACTATCACCTGTGCATGGACCCGGAATGTGATGTCGCTTACTACGATGAGAAAGGTACGCTCTTTGATAAGAGAGACATCAAAGTTCCATTGTGGTTCAAGAAAGATGCAAGTCCCAAATATGCCTGCTATTGCAGCCGTATAACAGAAGACGATGTAATAAAAGCAGTCCTTGAACACGGAATGCAGGATATGGCAACCATAAGGAAATTCTATGACAAGGATGGAAAATGCCAGTGTAAAGTGAAAAATCCAACAGGAAATTGCTGCACAAAAGCATTCAACGAAGCCATCCGCAAAGGTATCGAATCGAAAAACAGTTAATTGGCATGGATTACTATGCCTGAACTTTCTTTTAATTAAGGTATATTCAGGAAAATAACTAATCAATATCTGTTTTTGACACGCTTTTAAGTCGGTTCACGCCATCTATCTCATCAATGACATCAGCAACAGCTTCGGGAACAAGAACTCTCCAGTCCTCATCATTCAGCATTCGTCTTCTGGTCTCGCTGCCGGAATAGCCTTCCCTCTGGTACATAGGAGGTTGTCTGACAATGATACCCGCTTCCTTGAAAAGACGTACAACAAGAGGATTATTGGAATAAACAACATCAAAAGGAGGGGTCATAGAGATAATATGGGAGACCCACACAGCATTTCTTTGCAGGTCTTCTATAGGTATGGCGTAGTGCATCACATCAGCATCCTCAAGAGCATGCTTGATCATCATTACGCGCTCACCAGCAGTAAATGGATTCTTAGGCTCGTGGCTTTTCTGCGCACTGCCTATACCAATTACTACCTCATCCACATCCCGGGCAATATCATTAATGATGGAATAATGTCCGAGATGAAATGGTTGAAAGCGTCCGATATAGAACGCTCTTCTCATATACATAGGTGATAACCATTCAGTGGATGCCACATTCATCGAATGTGAACTTCTCACACACTTCCAAGTAGTGTCCTGAGTTGTTATCGTGTTTCATTTTAGCAAGCTTCTTGATCAGGTCCATTCCTGGTTTAGGATCTTCCATGATCTCAACCTTGTCTTTGACAAGATCAAATACCTTCTTACCTTCTTCTGTGCGTATAAGTACACAGTTCCATCCATCTGGAGTACCTACTGAACCAAGTGAGATATCAGCAGACACTGAGGTATAGTCACAACAGTTGTGGCATGGATTTCTTGCATAGTGAGCAACTTCAGGGATCTTCACACTGTGGGCTTCCCCGTCCTTTGTGTAATTCCAGAATTTACCTTTACCAAAGTCCATTTTTACGACATCTTCAAGGTTAAGTCCCATTACTTCAGGAACGATCTTCTCTGCCATAATATCGTGATAGAAACTTTCCATGCACAACAGACCAAGAATGACAACGATCTTGTCATTGTTATTTTCCATAATGAGACGTGCGCCGTGCGCCTGGCATGGTACACCAATTACGCCGATTTTATCGTATTTCTCAAAAGGTTCCCTTAGTGCTGAAAGAACTGAATCATAGGTATACTTGGTACCTGTTGTCCCGTCAACATCTTCCGGTTTGGTCATAACTATAAGCTCAGTACCCCATTTCTCATCCTTAGTGATACCGACGATGCAATCTACTGCACCGGTCTCGAGCAAAGCTTTTGCCAGTAGTGATGTTACACCACCATCCTGACCGGATATTGTGCTCTTTGCTCCAAAGAACTCTTTTACATTTGCAAATTCATCCTCTACATATCCATCGATAACAGGACATAATCTGCCGCATGTGAGACATCCCTCACATACATCAGGTGCTGCTCCCTGGACATATAGTTCTAAATTATCTGGGTCACGGACTTCTGCATGCTTGTTCATAATGATAGCACCAGCAGGACATGTTGATACACATGCCCCACAAGCAGTACAGACGTCGTGCTCAATGACCTCTAATATTTTTGGATGGGCCATTAGCTGCCTCCGACGTTCTTTTTTTTGTTTATCCAATGATTTCTTTACCGATGAGCTTGATGGCCTTCTCTTTGTTAGGTCCGATCGGGGAACCTGCTACGATCTGTGTTACACCGATGTCAAGCAGTTCATTGATCCTTGCCTTACAATCATCAGGTGTTCCACTGATAGAGAATGCGTCCATCATGTCATTTGTGACCATGCCGCCCATGAGAGCACCGAAGTCACCCTTGGCGATAGCTCCACCGATGTCAGCCTTTGCTGCTACATCAATTCCATGGCGTTCAAGCACCATGTCAGGTGAACCTGCAACAATAAATGCAACTACTACCTGTGCTGCACTCTTTGCCTTTGCAGCGTCCTTGTCAATTGAGAAGCATGCGTATGCTGCAACGTCAACTTCCTTAGGGTCACGGCCTGCCTTTGCTGCACCTGCTGCGATCTGCTTTACAGCTACTTCGAAGTCCTTAGGGTGTGATGCATTGATAAGTACACCGTCTGATACCTCTCCTGCGAGCTCGAGCATCTTTGGACCTTGTGCGCCCATGTAAATAGGTATGTTTCCAGCCTTGAATGCCATCTTTGCACCGTTGAACTTGACCATGTCGCCATCCTGGGTTACTTTCTCTCCAGCGATGAAGCCACGGATAGCCTGAATGCTTTCCTTTGTTGTGGTGAGTGGCTTGTCCCATGAGATGCCCATTGCATCGAAGGTTGCCTTGTCTCCAGGACCGAGACCGAGAATTGCACGGCCGCCTGATATTTCGTTAATAGCTGCAATGCTTGATGCTGTGATAGCTGCGTTCCTTGTGTAGGGATTAGTCACACCGGTTCCGAGCTTGATACTGTTTGTGTTCATTGCGAGCACAGTTAATGTTGAGTATACATCACGGTTGTTGTAGTGGTCTGTAATCCATACATTGTCAAAACCCTGCTGTTCAGCGAGTTTTGCATAGTGAGCGATTTTCAGTACTGGGTCACTTGGTACAAATTCTATTCCAAAAGTCATTTGAATCCTCCTCTAAAGAGTGTTGCTATTCAGGTATCTATACATATTTAAAACTTTGTTGGTTTAATATTATCATTGCATATAAAGACAATCCGCAAAGAGCAGGACAAAATTAATACTTACACATAAATAATTCAATCAGAACCAAATAAATAAAAAAGAACTGCAGAAAGATAACACTTTGTAAAAAATGGATGTGTATTTACCGTTACAGATATATTCAGTAACTGTCAGATGAAATATTGTTCATATTTGTAGGAGGTGACGCACCGGGAGTTATTGAGTCATTACCTGGAAGAGTACTTGCCTATCTGTAAGAATATGAATTGAATATGAGAATCGTTTACGAATAAATTAAACTTAGAGTAGAGTGATCATCATGAAATGCTTTGAATGTTCAAAAGACGGAAAAGATAGCGATACCTTGGCTATCTGCATAATCTGCGGGAGAGGTGTTTGTAAGGAGCATCTGGTAAGAGAAGAAACACCTGTATGGGAAGGTGAATACAGCATTAAACTGAAGTGCGGCATGGGAATTGCATGTGACTACAAAGATGTCCAGCACTGGAAGAAAATACTCTGCACGTCTTGTCACAAAGCACTGGTGGAGAACTTTTAGGTGATATTATGATGAAATGTTATGACTGCATGGAAGAAGGAAAAGACGCAGAAGCAACATGTGTCTGTATCGCTTGTGGAAAAGGGCTTTGCACTGACCACACGAAGGAACTCGAACTCCCGGTGTCAGTAGGTCAGCCACCCCATGTTCAAAGGCTTCCAAACGGATTGCCAAGGATTCTGTGCCACTACTGCTTCGGCCAGACGATCGAAGACGGATTTGACTGATTATAATTGATTAATAACACGGAGGATAAATTATGTGCGGAGAAAATAAAGGAAAAGGATGTGGCGGACACAGAGAGATCATTGACGACATGTCGGACAAATTAGGATTCACACCCCAGATACTGGAAACACTTGGAGAGCTGGAACCTGAGTTCCTTCACAAGTACAACATGTGCAACAACAAGATACTCAGTGACGGTGCACTGCCTGCTAAAACAAAGATATTAATGGCTCTTGCTGTCGTTGCATCAAAGCAGTGTGAACGTTGTGTTGCATCACAGATGAAGAGTGCTCTGAAGAACGGGGCAACAAAAGAAGAGATAATGGAGACAATGGATGTTATTTTCATTACATCCGGAGCTCCCGCAGTTGCTGCATGCAGAGATGCATTGAAGCTGCTCAAATAAAAATACCATGAAGAGGGACCAATCTGGTTCCTCTTTATCGTTCAATTTATCGCATAATATTATACTATTGAGAGGATTGGAAATGAGGGGGACTGTTGTAAGATGCAGACTTTTTTTTGTGGCAAGCATTGTATTATTATCCATTTGCAGTGGGTTTGCAGCTGCAGAAGAAGCCACAAAATTCGGGGAATTATCTGCTGATGATTTCACTTATGAAAGCAGGTGCAGACAATGTCATGCGATCATTTACGGAGAATGGGAAGGTACAATGCATTTCAATGCATATCTTGACCCTTTCTACCTGGAAGAGGTAAAGGTTGCGAGCGCCGATACTGACGGATTAGTAGATGAATTCTGTTCCCGTTGTCACACACCCATAGGCGTGGTGTCCGGTGAGATTCCCCCTGTAGATGGGTCTGAAATGAGTGACATATCTAAACTCGGAGTTCAGTGTGATTTCTGCCATGTGGTCTCAGGAAGTGAAGGAACAGGTAACGCCCAGTTCATAGTAAGCCCCGGAGATACTAAATGGGGACCTCTCAGTGACTCAAAGTCAGCCTATCATGAATCCGAATATCTTGAGCTTTATACCCAATCAGAATATTGTGGAATGTGTCACGAAGTTATACATCCTGTAAACGGACTTGTCATAGATGACACATATCCAGCATGGAAAGACAGTCAGTACGCCGAGGATAATGTGGTATGCCAGGATTGCCATATGACAGAAGGGATCACAGAGTTCAAGGCAAATCCGGGCCGTGCAGGATCAGGTGCCCCTAAAAGAGATCACATCTCATCACATGACATTGTAGGTGGAAACGCATTTATCCCTGTAATGTTCGGTGCTGAAAATATTGCAGATATGGCGGTTGAAAGATTACAAAACACTGCGACACTGGATGTAGATGTACCTGAGATAGCGTCCGCTGGCGAAGAAGTTACTATCAAGGCAGCCATCACGAATTCAGGAGCAGGACACAATATACCAACCGGCGTTTCTGAGATCAGGCAAATATGGCTTGAAGTAATCGTCACTGACGGCGAAGATAAGGAGCTCTACAGTGCTGGAACCCTTGACACGGAAGGGAACATAGAGTCTGCAAAGATAATCTACAATAATGTACTAGGTGACAGTGAAGGCAATGCAACTGATAGTTTCTGGCTTGCCGACAGAGTACTGGAAGACAACAGGATAGGACCAAAGGAGACAGTGATAGAAGAGCACACATTCATCATGCCCAATAATGTTGTTTATCCGCTTAAGGTCGAGACCAGCCTCAATTACAGGTCAGCACCTCAGTATACGATCGACCACCTGTTTGGAGAGGGAATGTATGAGGTACCTGTAATCAATATGAATGAGATGTCAGCTACAATATATGATCCAGACACAACCCCGGAAGATAGAAACGAATCAACACCAGGTTTCAGTATATTCACTGCTTGCATGGTTTTTATGTTGATGATGTACATATTCAAAAGAAAATAATCGGAGAAAATAAAAAATGCCACCTAAAGTAGACAAGAACAAATGTGAAGGAATAGGAGCATGTGCAGAATCATGCCCTACAGATGTTATAGACATTGAAGCAGACGAGAATGGAAACCTCAAATCCGTAATCGCACGTCCTGATGACTGTGTGGAATGTGGTAACTGTGTTGATGCCTGCCCCACAGAATCAATAACATTAGATTAAAAACAAAAAGGAGTGCCATAATGTCCGATGACACATGCATTCGATTACTGGGAATCTCAGGCAGCCCCAGAAAAAAATCCACAGACTATGTTGTCAATGAAGCCCTGAGATACGCGCAGGAGAAATACGGTGCAGAAGTAGACTATTTTTCTGCAAGTGGCAAAAATATGAAATTCTGCATCCATTGTGATTACTGTGTACGTAAAAAGGAAGGATGTATTCACAAGGATGACCTTGTCGAACTCTATGACAAGATGCTCTGGGCTGATGCATGGATCATTGGCACTCCAGTATATCAAGGCACATTAAGTGCCCAGACAAAGACGATAATAGACAGGTGCCGTGCAGTTGTTGCCCGTGACCCAAAAGCCTTCATGAACAAAGTGGGTGCTGCAGCTGCAGTTGGCGGGGACAGGATGGGGGGACAGGAACCAGCCATACAGAATATTTTGAACTTCTACATCATCAGTGAGATGATACCCGTTGCAGGCGGTTCTTTCGGGTCGAACCTTGGCGGAACATTCTGGTCAAAGGATAAAGGAGCTGAAGGGGTTGCTGAAGATTCAGAAGGAATAAGAAGTCTTCACAGGACCATCAATAAGATGATGAAAACGGCCATAGCTATGAAGGCTCTCAAGTAGAGGTGCAAAGTTGAAATTCGAAGAACCTGTGACCGAAATCATCAAACGGTCATACAATGTGAAAAGTTTCAGGTTCAAAAAACCGGAGGCTTTTGATTACAAAGCCGGGCAGTATGTCACAGTGACGCTTAATTCAAATGGGAAGAAACTTAGCAAGGCTTTCACCCTGTCAAGCAGCCCTACGGAAAAAGACCATCTCGAATTTACAAAGAAACTTACAGGCCATGAATTTTCAAATTTGCTGGATGCCATGGTAATAGGTGATACCGCACTTATAAGTGGTCCATTCGGAAAAATGACCTTTGAAGGCGAGTATGAAAAAATAGCACTTCTTAGCGGAGGCATAGGCATTACCCCTATGATAAGCATCTGTAAGTATTGCACTGATATGAAGCTCAGCACGAATATCATGCTGATATGCAGTGACAAAGCAGAAAAGGATATGATATTTACAGAAGAACTTGAAGAGATGCAAAAACAAAATACAAATCTTACCTTTTTCAATACACTAACAAGGGCTTCAGGAAACTGGACAGGGTGCAGAGAGCGCATATGTGAAAGCATGATCGTAAGAGAACTACCTGACTACGCAGAAAGAATTTTCTACGTATGCGGACCACCTCCTATGGTGGACTCAATGATGGAAATGCTCCACGATATGAAAATACCTGACAGCATGATAAACAAGGAATCATTGATTGGATATTGAACCTTATTTTAAGGAAGAAGAGGAGGCAGCAAAAATCATGAAAAGGATAGCATGGGGAATTACCGGATCAGGAGACCTGATCAAAGAGACATATGATGCAATGGTTGACATCAAGAAGAAGAGTAATATCGAGATAATGGTATTCTTATCCAAAGAAGGCGAGACAGTTATGAAATGGTATCGTATGTGGAATGATATCCAGAGGGATTTCCCTAATTTCAAGACCGGCGCTGGACCAAATTCTCCCTTTATAGCAGGACCACTGCAGGTAGGACACTACGATGCGCTCATCATTGCTCCTTGCACTGCAAATACTGTTGCCAAGATAGTATATGGCATTGCTGACACACTTGTCACAAACGCTGTTGCACAAACTGCGAAAGGAAAAACCCCCATTTACATCCTTCCTGTGGACCAAAAGAAAGGCACTGTAAAAACAGCATCACCTGAAGGTCGCATTATGGAGCTGAAAATGCGCGATGTTGATGTCTCCAATACTGAAAAGCTGGGACAGATGGAAAATATAACCCTCCTCGAAAAACCTGATGATCTATATGATCTTCTTGGAATAAGTAAGGATTAAAAGAAAGTGTAACCTTCCCGGAGATAGATGTCAGGCAAGTTACCAATGATATCATCAAGCTTCCTGAAAGACCGAAATGTAGCATAGGCTGCAATGAAGCTGTCAAGGGCATCTCCATCCTTATTGTATATTATTTGTTCCCGGATTTCGTCCGGGACAGTTATTCCTTTATGGAGCATTTCATCCAGAATGTGTTTCCGGGTTTGCCTCTCTTTTTCAGTCCTTCCCTTATAGCTGATGTAAAGGTCTTCACTCTTCAGTGTTGATGCCGGACATATTTCCATAAGCCATGGCTTATGTTCCTGTGGTTCCTGCATCGGAAGTGCACAAGCTTCTCCTGACATTACAAGAGGACGTACAACATCACGAATTCCGTAGTATGTCTGCTTGTATACCCAGAGATTGTAAATGCTAAACGGAGCCTTGACCTCAACATCTGTAAGACGCTTCAATTCAGTTTTTCCACCGGCAATTTGCATCGCCGCTCTAAATTCGTCGGCAGATTGATATTCGCGAGGAAAATCAGATACAAAAGAATACCAGTCTTTGCCGGACATCAGTTTTTGAGGAAGACTAAAAGGGAAATCCATCCCAAAAACAGACTGTTTGTTTGAAATTATAAGGTCGCGCAAAGCAGATAGACATGCCCCTCTCTCCTTGCTCTTATTAGCTACAATATCCGATATGGGATAACAGTTGAGAAGTGTAAGCATATCACCTTCTGCAACCCCTTCGCTTATCCAGATCTTGCGACCTGCATCTTTTGCACCACTGAAGTCAACACCATATATCCTGCGTTTCCTCCCAGTGGTAGCAAATATCATGTATGATTCCGATTCAGTTGTCCCGCAAACCCCTGATGAACTCATCGGTCATCAGGTGGGCCTCATCATCTGTGAACTGCTTTGGAGGATGTTTCATGAAATAGGATGATGGTGAGTACAGTATACCGCCAACACCTCTATCAAGGGCAAGTTTGCAACACCTGATAGCATCAATGACCACTCCTGCAGAGTTAGGAGAATCTTCTACCGAGAGACGAAGCTCTATATTCATTGGAACATCACCAAAGAGTTTTCCTTCCATTCTCAAGAAGCAGACCTTGTTATCATTCTGCCATGGAACATAGTCACTTGGACCTACATGGATGTTATCATCATCCATCCTCTGGCCAACTACAGACTGGACAGCTTCTGTTTTGGATTCTTTCTTTGAGGCAAGTCTGTTCCTGTTGAGCATGTTAAGAAAATCAGTGTTGCCTCCGGTATTAAGCTGATAGGTTCTCTCCAGTTTCACACCACGCTTGTGGAAAAGGTCAGCCAGAGTCCTGTGAGTAATGGTTGCACCAAGCTGAGCTTTTATATCATCACCAATGATAGGGATACCTTTCTCTTCGAACTTCGCTGCCCATTCAGGATTGCTCACGATAAAAACAGGCATATTATTAATGTATGCAACTCCTGCCTCAAGAGCGCATTCAGCATAGAAACGAACTGCTTCCTCAGAACCTACCGGAAGATAGTTAAGCAATATCTCAGCTCCGGAGTCCTTTAATTCTTTCACTATCTGTTCTTTGTCGGCTTCTTTTTCAGTGGAAGGAAGGAATCTCCTGTTATCGCTATAATCCACCATATGTTCAGAAACACCATCTAGAATACGCCCCATTTTTACAATGACATCGGTTTTTGGAAGCTCGGGGCAGAATACTGCCGTACAGTTGGGTGGTGCAAAAATAGCCTCTGATACATCCTTACCAACTTTCCTTTTGTCAATATCAAATGCAGCAACTACTTCAATATCAAATGGCCTGTAACCGCCAATATCCCAATGCATTAAGCCAGTAGCATCGTTTTCTTCTTTATTGTTGTAATACTCAATGCCTTGGATCAGAGAGCTTGCACAATTGCCAATCCCAACAATTGCGATCTTGATTTTGTCCATTCAACTACCTCTATAAAAGTGATTTTTGAAAGTAAATGACATATAAAATATAACCAGATTAATGTATTGTTCCAGATAAAAAGTTTTCTAAATAGAGGGGTGTTGCCAACTTTCCCCGAATATGTGATGACAGGCAGATGAAACTAAGCTCGAAAGGTATATTAAGCCAGAATAAGATAAGATTTGATACAGTGGGTTTGGCCGTCGTCCGAGTATCGGGCATTGGCACTTTGGGTTTAATAGTTAACATGTTGCTCTAAAGGAGATTTTGAAATGAAAGATATACTACATGAGATCGCAGAAGAGCTTGATCAACTAAAATCAATGGACCAGGCAATTGGTCTGGCAATAGAACTTGAAGAAGAGGGAATGGAGTATTACGGTGAAAAAGCTTCTATGATGAAGAACGAGACTGCAAGCAAACTATATGTTTTCCTTGCCGATGAGGAAAAAAAACACGCTGAATACCTAAAGCAATTCAGGGAAAGCAAGCACATTCCTGAAGTCGAATTCAGTTTCCCAAAATTCAAGGCATCTTTCACAGAAGAATTCTCTGATGAGAAACTCGAAGAGATCGGTATACTTCTCGCAGCCCTTAGATTCGAGCACAAAAGTGAGTATTTCTATATTGAACTTGCAGACAGAGCAGATAATGAAGAGCAGCGTGTGTTCTTTGAAAAGATAGCTGCTGCTGAAAGGGGACACTACCAGATAATTGATGAGTTGCTTGGTGCTGCAACTGAGTTCAGAATGCAAACATAAGGACAGGAGAGATATTTGAATGGATGATTACAAACCACTTGAGCTGGCCAAAGGAATATACTGGGTAGGTGTGGTTGACTGGAACCTGCGCGACTTCCATGGATACGAAACTCCAAAAGGTGGCAGTTACAATGCATACCTTGTAGTTGATGAGAAAATTGCCCTCATAGACACTGTAAAAGCACCATTTGCAGGAGAGATGCTCAAGCGTATAAGCCAGATAGTCGATCCTTCAAAGATCGATTATGTAATTTCCAACCATGTCGAGATGGATCATTCCAGTTCCATATCAACTATCATGGACATTGCACCCAGTGCAAAGTTGTTTGCATCATCCAATGGGCAAACTGGGCTTTCTGAATACTACAAGGAAGAAGGCTTTGACAACTGGGACCTTCAGGTTGTTGGGACCGGGGATGAACTGAGCCTTGGAAAAAGGACACTAATGTTCGTTGAAGCCACAATGCTGCACTGGCCTGACAGCATGCAGACCTATGTGAAAGAGGACAGGATACTTTTCTCAAATGACGCCTTCGGGCAGCACTTGGCAACTTCAAAACGTTTTGACGACGAGGTTGATGATGTAATGGAAGATGCTGGCATATACTATGCCAATATCCTGTTGCCGTTCGGATCACAGGTACTCAAGTATGTGGAAAAGCTGAAAGAACTTGATGTCAGTCCTAAGATGATAGCTCCTGCACATGGACTCATCTGGAGAAAAGGCGTATCAAGAGTAATTGAAGAATATGCCAAATGGGCAAGAGGGGATTCGTTACCCAAGCTGCTTGTCATCTATGATACCATGTGGGGAAGCACTGAAAAAATGGCAATGGAAATCGTGGAGGGAGCAAGGGCATCAGGGGTTGAAGTGCGCCTGAGACACCTGCGCAAGAACGATTGGAGTTTGACCATGAAAGAGCTTATGGATGCATCTATTGTCGCAATTGGCTCACCCACAATGAATAATGGAATGTTCTTTACAATATCCGGATTCCTCACTTACATGAAAGGACTGCGCCCCAAAGACAAGAAGTACTTCCTGTTCGGTTCTTACGGTTGGGGCGGGGGAGCGGTCAAAGGAATGGAAAAAGAGATCGAAAGTGCAAAATTCGAACTTGCCATGGAAAGTATGCAGGTCAAATTCAGACCTTACGAGGAAGACAAGAGAGCGTGCCGTGATATCGGCTACAAGCTTGGCGAAATGGCAAAAGAGAATGCAAAATCTTAAATTTATGAAAATGAATGTTAATATGAAAATAACGAGAGTGTTACAATGAAATTCGAAAATGACCTAGAAGCCGAATTCTATGAAAAGTCCAGGAAAAATGCTGAAACATCAGGATACAAACTCAATTCAGACTGGGACGTTATCACAACCGCTGTAAAAGGCATTTGCAACAACAAGAAGGAATATGGTGAATGGTACTGCTTCTGTCAGAAAAGAACAGGTGACAAGGAACAGGACAAGAAGATAATCTGCCCATGTGCTGCAAGAGTGAGAGATGTTGAAATGCGCGGTGCATGCAAGTGCGGACTTTACATTAAGTAAAGTGAAAACATTTTTATTTTTTTATTGATGAAATTGGAGTAACAGTACTCCACATCATTATTTTTTCATATCCACCCATCCACATGACAGAAAAGGAAGAGGAAATCCTGGAAAAAAAAGAAAGTGAAAAAGACATAGAAGATAAACCCAGAGACAGGGATAAATTATCTGATATGTGTGCTGATATCAAGATCAGCCAGATAATGTCAAAAGAAACCACTGTCGTAAGAGATACTGAAACTATCGAAAACATCATAGAACTTATGGCGAATACACCATACCACAGCTATCCTGTGCTGAATTCAGACGATGAACTGGTTGGTATTGTTGATCAGGATAACATACTTGAATTTCTCTTTTTTGAAAGAAGTCATCGAAACCACCATACACACCTGATGGCTATCAAAGCGTTAAGTGAAGAGGCATCCACCCTTATGGTGCATCATCCTGTGACACTCTCCCGCGATACAAGCCTCTGTGATGCTGCTGACATAATGATCAAACATCATATTGACCGTTTGTGTGTCACCAAGGACAAAAAACTGCTTGGTGTCGTTTCAAAATCAGATATGATTAAAAAAATACATGGATTGCGGGGAAAATGATCAATGGAAGTGCTCCTCCAAATATTGGTCATATTGTTCTTAGCAAGAATACTCAGCGAGGTAAGCGAAAGATTCGGGCTGCCAGGAATAATTGGAGAGATTGGAGCGGGATTTATCTTTGCTCTTACTTTAAAGCCTGATAATATTGAAACCTTCACATTCTTTGCAGAACTGGGAGCCATATTCCTTTTGTTTACTGCGGGTTACAAAGAAGTTCATATCAAAGACCTTAAAGCTGCATCAACAAACGCACTCATCCCTACAATATCACAGATAGTTGTGGCGTTTGGTTTTGGATTCATATTGGGAGAAATGTTCGGTTTTAACTTTACAGAGAGCCTGTTCATGGCGGTTGCTTTCAGCCCCACAAGTATTAGTGTTGTTGTTAAAACATTGATAGATACTGATTATCTTTCAAGCAAACCTGGCTCGATGATGCTGACATCAGCAATATTCGACGATATAATAGGCATATTCCTGTTGTCTATTGTAGTATCATTTGCAACACTCAATCAATTCCCCTCAGGCATCTACATACTTGGGATCCTTGGACAAATAATGGTATTCATGGTGATTATGGGTTTTTTGGGATGGAAATTCTTCCCTCAACTTTTCGAATATGTACAGAAAATGCACACTAAAGAATCACTGTTCTCTTTTGTGATACTCATTGCATTATTCTCGGCATACTTTTCAGAGCTATTCGGACTACATGCTGTTATTGGCGCTTTTTTTGGTGGAGTACTTATCTCAGACCTACCACTTGCAAAAATAGAGACCGTACAAAAAAAGGTCAGTGGTATTGCCTACGGATTTTTCACACCACTTTTCTTTGCTTTCATAGGACTTTCGGTAGATATCGAAATACTATACACCGCAGGTGTCTTTGCCATCCTCGTTATTGTACTTGCCCTTTCAGGAAAACTTATCGGAGGATTCATTGGCACAAAACTGGTGGGTTATAGTTCCATGGATAGTCTGATATTTGGAATAGGCATGATGCCACGTGCCGGAGTAGAACTTGTGGTTATTGCAATAGGTAAGGAACTTGGAATAATCAGCAATGAGGTATTCTCTGCTATTGTATTGATGGTTGTCGTATCCATTATCATCACTCCGATACTACTGGAAATGTCTATTCGGTACAAAGAACGAGGAATGGCAGTATCCGAGTAGGAAATATCTAAAACAATAATTACTTAAATTAGTGAATAAGACTATTTATGAAATCTAACAATTAATTGATATTATCATCCGATATAGGAGGGGTTACTATTAGTCAGGATACAGGATTTGAGAATTCAGGCAATGATGAGAGAAACGAAGATAGTCTCAAAAAAGACATCGATCCAAATGTTATGAAATGCGATACAGAATCGTTTGATGTCCATAAAAAGATGGAGCTTCGGATCAAAGCCCTTGAGGAACTTGTGAACAATACCAGGGTCATAGCTTTTTTGCGCAGTCCGGTGGAGAGTGCACCCTTGGAATTCATTTCCAGAGGAATAGAAGATTTCGGATACAAAGCAGAAGACTTCACGTCAGGCAAAATCACATTCAAAGACCTCATACATCCGGATGATGCGGACCGCGTGCATCTGGAACTTACAGAGAACGCAATGGAAGGAGCCAATGAGTTCAGGCAAACATACAGGATCAGAACAAAAAAAGATTATGTCAGAGTTGTAGAAGAAAGAACCGCCATTATGAGAGATATGAATGGAAAGGTTATCTATTACCAGGGAATTCTGGACGATATAACCGACAAGCAATAACCTGTAAACCGGCAGGTGTGAGTATAGCCCGCGTTTTTGCAATAAGTGAAACATTCTATGATATCCTTTTCAACAAAGGCAAACAGATTTCTGCCTGTCCCGGAGGAGCTATGCTCAATAGTTCTATTTCACTTGGAAGAGCAGGAGTTGCGATTTCATTCATAAGTGAATTTGCCCATGATAATATTGGGAATACCATATATGAATTCCTAAAAGAGAACAACGTATCAACTGAGTATCTCTACCGTTACGAAGGCAAATCACCACTATCACTTGCTTTTTTAAACGAGAGGAATGATGCCACGTATGAGTTCTACGAGGACTTTCCGCAAGAACGTCTTCAGATAGATATGCCCTGTTTTGCCCCGGATGATATTGTAATGTTCGGCTCCATCCTCTCTGTGACAAAAGAAACCAGAACTAAGCTAAAAGCCATCATTCGTTCTGCAAAGAATGCAGGATCAACCATTCTCTATGACCCTAATTTTCGGGCAGCACAGTTGGCACTGCTTGAAGAGATCAAGCCTAGAATATCTGAAAACATAGCATATTCAGATATTGTAAGAGCCTCAGACGAGGATATGAGAATGATAAACGGATGCGAAAATTCAGAAGAAGCTTATGAGTTTATTCTGGAAAATGGCTGCCACCACCTTATATACACATCCAGTTCAGAAGGAGTATACCTGAAGACAGCTTCTTTTTCAAAATCATATGACGTACCTGGCATAGAAACAGTTAGTACTGTAGGTGCCGGGGACAGTTTCAATACAGGCATCGCTTACATGTTATATTCCGGAAAGATCACAGATATTGAAGATATCCAGGAGCATGTATGGGATGAAATAATAGCAAAGGCCATTGACTTTGCATCTCATGTCTGCATGAGCACTGAGAACTATATATCCAATAACTTTGCCAATGGATTAAAAAAGATATAACGCTAATACTAATTACTCAATTAAATTTACAAAAGTGGAGTGGGAGTAAATACAGTGGGTAACGCAGCCGTGGGAATAGAAGAGATGTTCGAGGGTCTTGAAAGTTCCACAAATGGACTTTCCGGGCAGGAAGCACTCGAAAGGTTACAGAAGTACGGAAAGAACGAACTTGAAGAGAAGGAAAAAACTACGGCACTGAAGGTCTTTGCTGGACAATTCGTGAACCTTATTGTCTGGGTTCTTATGGCTGCTGCTGTTATTTCCCTTATGATCGATGAGATCATTGATTTTTGGGTCATAATCTTTACAATCGCTGTTGTTATCATACTTGGTTTTATACAGGAATACAGGGCCGAAAAAGCAATGGAAGCCCTGAAAAGTATAGTACAGCCTGAAACGACGGTCATCAGGGAAATGAAACTTCGAAAAATACCCACAACTGACGTAGTACCCGGAGATGTGCTTGTCCTGGAAACAGGAGACAAGGTGCCTGCAGATGCTGTGCTTTTCGAAAACGTTGCCCTTAGACTTGATGAATCCGCCCTTACTGGTGAAAGTGTTCCGGTTGGGAAAAGTGAAAATGAAAATATCTTTGCAGGTACACAGCTTGTACACGGAAAATGTAAGGCTTTGGTCACGTCCACAGGAATGCGAACAAAGATAGGACAGATCGCCAGCCTGATACAGACAAAAAACGAAGACACACCCCTTCAGGTAAAGATAACTAAATTATCCCTGACACTTGCAGTACTTGCGATACTTGCCTCAGCACTCACTTTTGTAATGGGTATTGCCATTGGAGCCCCTTTTGCTGATATGCTACTTATAGCCCTTGCACTTGCTGTTGCGGCAGTGCCCGAAGGGTTGCCACTTACACTTACAATAACCCTTGCCTACGGCATGAAGAAAATGGCGGGTCACAACGCCATAATCAGGAAGATGCTTGCTGTTGAGACACTTGGCTCCACAACGGTCATATGTACGGATAAAACAGGCACCCTCACCAAGAACGAAATGACCGTGGAGAAGATATTTACCAGTGGGAACGTGCTTGAACTTACCGGTTCAGGGTACATACCAAAAGGAGAATTCCTGAAAAGGGGCGACAGTGTCGATGTGAAGAAAGAAGATACTTCAATTAAACTGCTTAGAGCAATCGCATTGTGCAATAATTCTGCCATCGAAAAAAGAAAGGATAAATGGGAAGTTATTGGGGATCCTACGGAAATAGCGCTTACTGTTGCAGCTGCAAAGGCAGACCTCTGGAAGGATGAGCTGGAGAAAGACTATGAGATGGTCGAGGAAATTGTTTTCACTTCTGAAAGGAAGATCATGACAACCATCCACACCAGCAGCAGGGGAACAGTCTCGTTCACAAAGGGAGCACCTGAGTTCGTGCTCCCTCAATGCAGCAGTATTGAGAAGAACGGAGAACTATACAGTATCACCCAAGAGGACAGGGAAACAGTACTTGACAAGAATCTCGAGTTCGCAAGCTCTGCCTATCGTGTACTTGCAGTTGCATGCAAGGAAAGTCCAGGGGAAGAATTAGATGGGAACTCTGAAAAGGACATGACTTTCCTTGGACTTGTCGCCATGATCGACCCGCCACATGAAGAGGTCAAAGATGCCGTGGAAATGTGCAGAAAAGCCGGCATCAAGGTCATCATGATAACCGGTGATAACCAGGAGACTGCAAAGGCCATCGGTAGAAGTATAGGGCTCTTTGAAGACAGACAGGGATGCGGAGTATATGAAGATGAGAAACTCCAGCGTATAGCAGCTGACTGCGCAGTGACAGGGGATGAGCTCAACGAGCTCAATGATGAAGAGTTCTCAATTATAGTTGAGAACATCAATGTATATGCCAGGACAATGCCGGAACAAAAACTCAGGATCGTCGATACCCTGCAGAAAAAAGGACACATCGTTGCCATGACAGGTGACGGGGTCAATGATGCACCTGCACTTAAAAAAGCCAATATTGGTATTGCCATGGGGATAAAGGGCACTGATGTTGCAAAAGAATCCAGTGTAATGATATTGCAGGATGATAATTTTGCCACCATTGTGGAAGCTGTCAAAGGTGGACGAACTATCTATAATAACATAGAGAAATTCATAACATATCTGATATCGAGGAACTTCACCCTGGTGATCCTCATCATGGCAGGCATTACGCTCCTTGGTTTTGACCTTATACCACTACTGGCACTACAGATACTTTTCATCAATATGTTCAACGAGATAATGCCTGCGATCTCACTGGGACTGGACCCTGCAGCAGACGGCATAATGAGTAGGCCACCACGTGACCCGAACGATAATTTCCTGAAGAAGAGGAACCTGTTTCTGGTCATCACCCTGGCTTTAATAATGGGAGCAGCATCTTTCCTCGTATTTGCTCTGAGTGACCCTGCAAACGACACTGTAATGGCAAGAACACTCACTTTTGCGACCGTAGTCAGTATGATACTTTTCATACCGCTGGCATTCAGGTCACTTGAGCGCTCTGTGATAAGTATAGGTGTTTTCACCAACAAGCTCATGATAGCAGGCGTACTGGCTACATTCTTCGCCACAATGTCAGTAATGTATATACCTCGCCTGAACGAAGCATTCGGATTGCTGCCCCTATCTCCTGTAGAGTGGATCATGCCCATAGGAGTGGCTTTCATTACATTCCTCTGTGCAGAGGGACTAAAATACATCACAAGGAGTGTAAAAACCGCATGATGGCAGGAAATAGAAAAATGACAGCTATGCTTCTTGGAATGCTTGCTGTCATAGTTCTCGTTGCCATGGCAATGAATGATACAAGGGATTCACAAGAAGAAATCATAATACCTGAAGAAATACTGGACTGCGATTACTGCACTTTCAATTACAGAACACCATTTACACTGGCATACACATATCAGCAGCCTGACGGGAACAGGATTGTAGAAGGTAACATCGACATCATGAGCGCAGACCACACAGATGTAGAGCTGTCAGGCAAACCTGAATGGGTAATTGCAGCAAATTCGAACAACGGAAGCATCTGGGCTGTTGTACTCGATGACGGCACAGTAAAAGCCTTTGAGCTGTCTGATGGTGAGCTGGAAGAGATAAGCATAAGTCCTGCTAAGATCCATGCCGACAGCCCTCCAATACTTATGATCAAGAATGAAGAGGCATTTTTGCTTGCACCGGGATTGTGGAATGAATCACTATTAAGCCATCCTATCGTTCTTCCAAACTCAGGAAGGACAGTATTTATAGAAACAAGCGGAGACCTCGTGTTCAGAGTCAATGACAGGGAATCTGCACGCCTTGAAGTCAATGCCCTTCCCGACGCACGCCTGCTGGTTGATGAAGAAGAAAGGATATTATTGCTAACGGGTCCAACTGAAGATTACAAACATGGAGTGCTGGGCGACAGCCTAGAGGCTTCAAGTATCACACTTATCGAAACTGCAGGAATACCTGCAATTGCTAAAATCATCGATATTCCTGATGGGGATGTCATTGAAGGGATAGCCCCTTTATGGGCTGACCTTGATGGAGACGGAATACGCGAGATAATTGTCACTTTAAGCAATGCAAATGAAGGTGCAAGACTCGTGGTTTTTGATGAAAATGGGACAATTATGGCATCCGGGTCAAGTGCCGGAACCGGATATAGATGGAGACACCAGATAGCTGTTGCACCATTTGGACCGGAAGGAGAAACAGAGATAGTGGATTTGCTCACACCACACATTGGAGGAGTTGCAGAATTCTACAGACTGGAAGAAGACGAACTACAGGTTTCTTCGAGTCTTTCAGGATACAGTTCCCATTTAGCCGGATCGAGGAATCTGGACATGGCACTTGCAGGCAACTTCGACACTGATACCAATTTCGAATTGATGGTTCCGACACAAGATTACAGGGAACTGGCAATACTGGAACACAATGAAGATGGGGTTCATGTAAATGGCTACCTTCCGCTTGAAGGTAGATTGAATACCAATATTGCAGCTGTAACCCTGAAGAATGAAAGTGTTGCTATTGGAGTGGGAATTGACACCGGAATATTGAGAGTGTGGTATTGACAACAAAATCCCGCAGGAATTAGTAATAATCTCCACGATGCTGTGAAACAGCGCTTTGTCCGAAAATTTGGTTATTTAGCAAGCAACAACACGGATTTTTGGTCAATGTGAGTATTATTCGGTCAAGCTAAGAAATTGAAAATATATTGTTTATGCTGAGATTTTTGATGATAAAATATTTTGATGATTTAGATTAAATGCAAAAATATCAAAACAAACTCATATTCAGGTAGGAAATAGAAGTTTACACACTGAGTACAGATTTGGTATAATACAACCTATATAATCTGTATGAATAGCGAAGGGAAGAGGTAAACAAGAAAAGTGTTATAACTAAACCCATAAAAACCGAAGTAAATACTGCAACAAATGGAACATAGTCACTATTTGAATATAGGCTCAGTACTTTTGTCAAAACAAAAAAGAAAACGATGACCACATTGTCATAAGTAAAAATAGAGAAACACCAGTTCCCACACTGGTGTTTTATAAGATACCACTCCCACTACATTGTTGGTATACAGTTCCTAAATTGATATCTACACTATATAGTATGATTTCTTGTGAATTGTATATAGGTATGAGACTATTTGATGCAATTGAAAATTCAAACGCCTTTAAAGTATAGAAAAATAGAGCCTCTACAAAAATAACAACTTCGAGAATTTGCTTGATCCTATTTTAAAAAGAACAATATAAATTAACATTAATAGTTCCGTTTTTTCTTGTTACCTATATCACAGACTTGTTATGCAATGAATCGGATTTGAACTCTACAAAATTGATTATTTGACACTGCGGATTTTTTAAGAGTTGGCTACATTCCCAAATAATGAGGAGATATCCTTTATTCGAACTTAACCCAACAAAAAACGAAATGTATTAATTAAAAATTGAAAGGAACAACATTCAGCCACATTCTTTCCGAGAATATAAAGAATTATACCTTTAACCTGCATCGATTAATTTGAGAAATTCAGATAAAATTGCCAGTCAAATCGATTTTTCGGATTAAGCAGTGAAACAGGCAAAATGCAAGAAAACGTCTCTGAGTTTATTAATAAAAGAACCTGGAATATGTCCTTTTTACACATATATTAGATAGATATTATTGCAAAACCTATTAATCTGTTGAACCTTATAATAATCCAACAGATGACAATACAGGAAATAAGTGGAAGCAAGGAACCGTACATACTTCCAGATGCAATAACCCTGAAAGTCCATGAGGCCATGGATGAAAATGTTGATAAACTAGTGTCTCTTTTTAAGGTGCTTTCCGATCCAGTAAGGATACGTATCCTCAAAGCCCTACAGATAAGCGAACTGTGCGTCTGCGTACTTGTGGAGATTACCGATTATAAACATTCTGCACTTTCATATCATCTTAAACTACTCAAGGATGCAGAGCTCGTAGACTCAAGAAGAGACAAGAATTTTCAGACATATTATCTTACAGAACCCGGTGAAAAAATGTTGAGGACTATAGAATCCTCATTTAAAAATGGACTATAAATTTATATTTTCTCAGTTGGGAGGGCAGTATTGAGTTTGACGTAATTGACACCTTTGAGTGCCATTGTCCTCTCAGCAACCTGCTTTACTTCTTCACCTTCACCATCCAGTATTATGACTTCCAGACAGTTGTCATGATCAAGATGAATGTGGACGGAAGACTTAATAATATGAGAATAATCATGCTGTATTTCAGTAAGAGCGCTTGAAAGGCCACGCTTTGTATGGTCATATATCAAAGTGATAGTACCCACACGCCTGCCTTTTACATCACTCATCCATTCATAGTGGGTAATGTAGTTCCTGATAGAATCCCTTATTCCCTCTGAACGGGAAGAATAACCCCTCTGTTCAATGATCGTGTCAAATTTAGTTAGAAGATTTTCGGGAAGAGATACCCCAATACGCATAAGTTCCTGTTCCATATTGTTCACCTATAATAAGCAATCTGTATAATAATAACATTTAGTATGCAATAATAATACATTAATGCTACATAAATTAAGACATAAATAATTATAGAACATCAAGTATAAAGATAATCAAACAATAACAAATACAAAAGGATGATAAAAATGAAAAAGGAAGAATTGTATTCAGGAAAAGCGAAGACCATCTACAAAACAGATGACCCAAAGAAACTCATCTCAGAGTTCAGGGACAGTCTCACGGCATTTGATGGTAAAAAGAAAAGTGAAGCAAAGAACAAAGGTTATTACAATGCCCAGATCTCCAAAAAGATCTTTGAGATGCTTGAAGAGGAAGGTATCCCTACACACTATATAGAAATGGTATCCGGTACCGAGATGCTTGTTCAGGCTGTTGAGATAATACTTATAGAAGTAATTCCACGTAACATTGCTGCAGGTTCCATTACACGCAAATACCCAATAGAAGAGGGTACTGTGTTCAAAAGCCCCGTACTTGTGATGGACTACAAGAGCGATGAGCATGGCGACCCAATGATGAACGAAGATATCGCTGTTGCCATGGGAATTGCAACTTATGAAGAGATTGCGCAGATCCGTGCAATGGCATTGAAGATCAACGATATACTCGTGAAATACCTTGACGAAAAAGGATTCCTCCTTCCTGATTTTAAACTTGAGTTCGGAAGAGTTGACGGCAAGATCGTTGTAGCAGATGAGATCTCATGCGACACGTGCAGATTCTGGGACAAGAGCACCGGACAGTCAATGGACAAGGATATTTTCCGTTTTGACAAGGGAGATCTTTCAAAAACATACGAAGAAGTTGCAAAGCGCATAGTGCCTGAGATCTTTGAATAAGCACACACATTTACTCGTAATGAGGGGATATGATGGAAAATTACGATGTAATAGTCGTGGGTGCAGGTATAAGCGGGCTTTTGTCCGCACTCACCCTTTCTAAACATGGAAATAAAGTACTTGTACTTGAAAAAGATAACATTGTGGGCGGTAACTGTAATAGCTACATGGTTGATGGTTTCCAGGTGGACACAGGTGCCCATGCAATAACACACCTTCAAGTGGGTCCTCTGAGAAGGCTCATGGATAATTATTTTGATTACGTTCCGGTCTTTGAGGACTACGGAAATTACTACATAAGAACTGAGAACCAGTTCATGAAAGTCCCCTCAAATATCAAGGAATTTGTCACATTTGATGTTCTTCCGCGTAAGGACAGGATGGTCCTCACACAGGCTATCACTAAAGCACTCACCCTTTCTACATTTGGAACTGATCTGGAAAAGCAATCAGTATATGAATTCATGCCAGGTAACCTTTCAGCAGATACATGTGACTTTGTAGACACCATATGTCACTTCCTTTCAGGTAAGGACATGAAACAGACATCTGCGCAGAGAATTCTTGCAGGCAGTAGCTTTGTGCGCGACAGTGTACCGGAAGAACAGCTTGAGAATATAATGAAATCTAATGAGAAGATGGCTGTAGAACCTGTTCCAAGAACAATACTTCCACCAAATCTACATGCTTCATTACAGACAAGAATCAATAAAGTGTCCAATCCTTTCACATCCCTTGGAAGACTTGCAACGAACAAGGTCAGCTACTCCCAGGGATATCCCCGAAAAGGATTGAAAGCTCTTCTTAATGCCCTTTTGTCCTCACTTCCAAAGACTGTGGAGATCAAGACAGGCTGTCGGGTAAAAAAAATACTTACCGACAAAGGCAAGATAACTGGTGTTGAGGCTGATGAGGTATACAATGCCAGTAAAGTCGTATACACAGGATTTGTTACAGACCTTCCTTCCATGATAGAAAGTCTTCCGAACTCATACATACAGGAACTTAAAGGAGTTGTACACACCAAGAGCCTTACTGTATGGACCGGACTGGATTCTATGATGAACGAGTTCAATTATATCGGCTCGGAAATATGGTTCAAGGAATCACCTTACTGGGCTATGCCGATAAGCAACTACGATGCTTCGCTGGCACCAAAAGGAAAACAACTCGTTGGTTTCACATTCATAATTGATGGGGAGAAGAATGAAGATGTGCAGACAAAGAAAGCATATGAAACGATCTATAAGGCTATCCCGGGAATAGAAGACCATATAGAAATGAAGCACAATCAGATAACTATCCCTGAAAAAGCTGCTGTGACGATAGATGGCTATTTTGCCGATGTGAGAACACCAATCAACGGGCTTTACACAGCCGGAACAGATACTGATAAAAGAAGCATGGGCATAACCCGCGCAGCTTATTCCGTTGTCGAACTGCTTAAAAAGATGAACGAAGACAATTGTCTTCACAGATAATAATGAGAAGGTGATTACCTTCTCAAAACCATTGTCCTTAATCTGTCTGCTGCATGCTCGGACTTGTCTGCAATGTCTCCGATACCCCTCACCAGACGGGCCAGATGATATACACCAAGTGCACCAATAGTATCTTCATTTCTAAAGATCGTTTTCATAAGTTCCTTTTCAATAACATCGACATGATGTTCCATTTCCTCGACTTTCGTTACAAATTGGAGAGTTTCTTCAACATCCCTTTTACTAAAGGATGTTTCCAGTAACTCGCCAAGGGTTGAAACAAGAACCTCATACATTTCCACGGTTTGAAGGGTCTTTTCCATGAGGTCAATGAATCCCTCACGAATTTCGGGAGGAGCATCGAACTTCCTGACAGTAAGCCAGAATGCCGCTTCCTGAGCCTCATCTGATATCGAGTCCTGTGGTTTCAGAAAATTTAACAGATCATCAGCATGTACAGGAAGCATAATGGATGAGGACAACTCAGAACGAATGGTCTGTTTGATGACATCGGCTTCGTGCTCAATTACATCTATCTCACGGTTCAGTTCTTCAACTTTTTCCATATCACCATCGCAGAAAGCAAGCAGGGACTCGTTGAGTTTCCTTGCACAATCGCCTCCTTTATTGGCATGCATCACCAGTGGTTTGAAAGGAGAACTTGCAAATATGTTCAATACAGAACGGATATACTCTTTCTTTATCATATTCCGACTCCCAATAATCCTGCAAATATAAGAGCAGATGTAAGTGCTGCTGCAGGCACAGTAATTACCCAGGAAACAACTATCTTTCCGATAACACTTAAATCAACCGCCGCAAGACCGCCTGCAAGGCCAACACCTATAACTGAACCCACAAGTGTGTGAGTTGTTGATATTGGGAGGGAACTGTAACTGTGCAAAACCACCACAGAAGCTGTGGCAAGTTCTGCTGAAAATCCCCTTGTAGGAGTAAGTTCGGTTATGCGTGTACCGATGGTTTCAATTACACGGTATCCCCAGGTACCAAGTCCTATGACCATCCCAATACCTCCAAGAGCCATTACCCATAAAGGAATACTTAGGCCTGCCATCTCAAGTGCGTGCAATCCCGCATAAAGAGGTCCGATGGCATTTGCGACATCATTAGAACCATGTGCAAAGGCAATGTAGCATGCAGTCATTGTCTGGAGAATGACAAACTTTTTCTCAACGTTATAAGGATCATCCGCTTTTTGAAGTATGAAATACCTGATGATGGAAAATATAATATAAGCTAGTAATGCTCCAAGGAGTGGTGAAACCAGCCAACTGCCAACTATCTTAGCAAGTACAGTCCACTTTATTTCCTCAAAACCGATAATCCCATAGTATGCTGCCATTAAACCAAATCCAAGGACAGCTCCTACAATTGAATGGGTTGTAGATACAGGAAGGTTGTAAAATGTGGCAAATGTGATCCAGAAACCGGCTGCAAGAATGGCTGCAAGCATTCCAAGTGCCACAAGATGAGGATCGATCAGACTGATAGAATCAACAGGGACAATGCCCTTTGCAATAGTGGACGTAACTCTTTTTCCAAAGAGTACGGCACCTGCAAACTCAAAAACAGCTGCAATGATAATTACTTGTTTGATAGACAGCGCCCCGCTGCCTACTGACGTTCCCATTGCATTTGCAAGATCATTGGCACCTATATTCCATGCCATATACAGACCTGCTGCAACCAATAACAATACGAGAGGATCAAAAAGACTCATCGATAATATTCTCCACTATATAGATTTAGTATGCAAAAGTGAAGACTTTGAGATAAATGTGCTTACCATATACTATATAGCAATAAATAAACTATATAGGGCTGATTAGAAGAAAGAGTCAAGTGTCCTCTGGAAACGCACATCAGGCAATAATGCCGCCTTTGGCAGCCATTCGGAAGAAGGAGTCTTCAAGCGGGTTGAAATATCTGCAAGTGCCTGTTCAATAGATTCAAATCTTTCCGGCTCATGGCTGAAAGCCTCCCTTACACCTTCCCTTACAACCCACACACCAAGAGGTGCCCAGTATTCTGGCCTTATTTCCCTAACCATGAATACGGTTGCCTGTCTGCGTATGGAATAAAGATATTCCAGTGCACCCAACCGAGCTGCGTAGTAACCTCCTGCAAGGTTAGAATATTTCTTTTTTCCACCAAAATCCTCATGGTCTGCACCAATCCACGTATCTCCCCCAGACCAGACAGTACGTGGCATCCAGACTTCCATTAATTCAAATGAGAACATACGGGGAATGAAAACAATTTCAAAGTGATTGCCAAATACACCACCACTAAAAACCATTACCTCACTTAGCTGCTGGTAGTCCCTGATGCCTTCAAGAAGATCCTTCCCCACCATATCATCGACTGCGGTTATAGACCAACGGGTTGGGACAAGTTTTCGTTCCTGGCCTAAAAGACCTATAGAAAGAAGACGTGTGATGTGTTCTGCCGGGATATTGCCACCCCATAACTCGGAGACGACATCCTTTGCCAATGCATCATCATCATATACGAGATAATCAACTTTTTTTGGAACTGTTGGATTTTCAGCAATGTCAAACTTTTTAAGGTCACCTGAAGGACCCATTGGTGTCAGGACATTATCAAATTTGAGTTTGTTACTTATGGGTTTATTGAACCACGCTTCCGTATCCACGGGTTTTTTAGAAAGAGCTAACTCCTGAGACCTCTCAATTAGTTGGTTATCAGGAGAACGTGCATTTTTCACATTGATACCTGTATTGGCCCTGACAAGTTGCGAACGGGATGATATGACATCCTGTATATTCATCTTCAGCAAGGCTTTGGGATCTTCAAGTAGCATTGCCTCATCCCCGCCAAGCTCAGGCGGGATCATAGGGCCTGCTTTTACTTCAGGATAGTTGTGCCTTCCTACAAAAACAGATGGAGGCGATGCCCCAAAAATAGAAGAATCTCCGGAGGAACTTGGAATTACTGACTCTATGGACTTGAATTTCTCCAGGATAGGACATCTTGGCCGCCCACAAAGACCTTTGCCCTTACATTTTATGCAAAGATTTGACGTCAATGAACTTAGTCATCTCCGCAAAGAATGCAATAACCGGCATCCGGTTCATTCTTGTTGAGCCAACCGGAACGCTGGACGAACTTGCATACATTACACATCCCAGCAACCTGATCCCTGGGTTTCATTCCATCAAGCAGGCTGGTAGCAAACCTCTTGATCTCCTGCTGGGCCTCATCTGAAAAATCCACCTCAGCACCACGTTTATCATTGAGATACTGGGAAACAGCAGCTCTTGAAAGTCCCAATACATCTGCAACTTCCTGCTGATTTTTTCCATGCTCCCAGATCATACATCTGGCAAGCTCTGCACGTATAGCAGGCAGTACCCGTTGAACCATAATCTCACATGTTGTTTTCATAAGAAGTCACCTTTTTTAAGTATCATTTGTTTTTTTGCTGGTAATCTTCGATTGCCATCTTAAGAGCATCAAGAGCAAAGCCCGAACACCTGTCCTTCCCCTCGGGAAGACCATCAAGGGCATTGATGACATCTTCGTTTGTTAGCTTAAGAGCTTCATCAACCGTCTTTCCCTTTGCCAGATTCGTTACCATGCTTGATGTGGAAATAGCGACAACACAACCAAATGTCTTGAATTTGACATCTTCAATAACATTGTCCTTTACCTTAATAGATATATTTATTATATCACCATCGACAGTGCTTCCAATCTCACCCACACCATCAGCATCCTCTATACTTCCCACATTCTGTGGACTGCTGAACTCCTCAATAACTTTCTTTGAATACATGACTTGCTCCTGCTATTCATTGGCTGGAAATTGCGGACATTTCCCTTAGCTTCAAAACTATTTCCTTAAGGCTCTCGACAACATGATCGATATCTTCCATAGTATTCTCCTTTCCAAGGCTTATTCTCAGAGAACCATGTATGTAATCATCCTCTATATTCAGGGAACTTAGTACATGGGATGCTTTCAAGGATTTGGAAGAACATGCTGAACCGGTCGATACTGCAATGCCTTTCATATCCAGAAGCATGAGCATGGATTCTCCTTCAGCATACTTGAAACTTAAGTTTACATTATTTGGAAGTCTCTGTGTTGGATGGCCATTCAGGCGAACATCTGCAATTGAATCAAATATCCGGGAAACAAGGGAATCACGCATGTTTTTCATATGTTGTGAGTCCGCATCCAGGAACTCATTTGCAAGAGCCATTGCTTTCCCAAGACCTACAATACCCGGGATATTCTCAGTTCCTGAGCGCATACCATTTTCATGATTACCTCCGAAAACTATCGGTTCAATAATTGTTCCCTTGCGGACATACAGTGCTCCTGAACCTTTTGGACCGTGTATCTTATGGGAAGAGATAGAAAGCATATCAATACCAAGCTCATCCACATTGACAGGAATCTTACCTACGGTCTGTACTGCATCAGTATGGAACAAGATGTTGTGTTTACTTGCAATTTGTGCAATTTCCTTTATGGGTTGAATGGTGCCTACCTCATTGTTGGCATGCATCACACTTATGAGAACCGTATTCTCACGAATGGATTCCTTTATCATTTCAAGGTCTACCACACCATCAGAATCAACAGGAACATATGTAACTTCATGACCCAGACTTTCAATATACTCACAGGTATTAAGCACTGCAGGATGCTCAATAACTGAGGTGATAACGTGTTTTTTCCCTGAATTGCTAGGGATTACACCCCTTATTGCAAGATTGTCTGATTCCGTCCCACCTGATGTGAAAATAATCTCTTCAGGCAAAGCACCGATCGCCTCTGCAACCTGTTCACGCGCCATGGAAAGTGCTTCTGCCGCCTCCATGCCAAAAGAATGCAGACTGGATGAATTACCAAACATCTCAGTAAAATAAGGTAACATTGCGTCAACCACCAAAGAATCAACAGGTGTGGTTGCACTGTGGTCCATATAGATCCGCTTCATAATATCTATATCTAGTAGAGAATACGTTCAATAAATAAATATCCTTCAGCAAAGAACACTGAAGAATTACATTCAAGCAGAAAAATACTGCTAGAGTATGTGTGGATATTCCACACATAAGAGAAAATAAGATCAATTCTTTATCTGATCTGGAGAAAATCCTCTTTCAATAAGAACATCCTTCATACGGCTAAGGTGATTGCCCTGTAATTCTACCGAATTTCCTTTTACTGTCCCACCGCATGCAAATTTAGACTTGAGATAAGTTGAAAGTTCATGAAGGTCGATTTCGTGTGCGTCAAAACCCTCTACAACCGTTACTTCTTTCCCATACCGTCTTCTATTTACTTTTACAATTATTCTTTGCTGCTCTTTTGCCACTTCTTCGCATATGCAAAGCTCTTTTGGTAGTCCACAGACCGAACACATTTCCGAACTCATCTTCTGGTATTTCCTCCGATATTATTATCTATTTTAAACACTCCATATATGCATTTAACTAAAATAGATTAATAGAGTAAAACTTCGATGATATTAATATCTAATGGTAAAGAGATAGCAACGGACGTTGCTTTTGCGTGTAGCCTATTTAAACAGGTGAAGGGACTCATGTTCAGCAGGAGGATACCGGATAGCTATGCCCTGGTGTTTGTAATGAAAAAGGCACAGAAAGTATCGTTACACATGCTTTTCGTCAATTATCCAATTGATGCTATTTTTCTTGATGAGCAAAAAAGAGTTATTCAGACATCCAGCCTGCAAGCCTGGATCGGCATGTGCTCCTGCAAAGAAAAAGTCAAATATATCATAGAAACATCCCATGGGAAATCTGATAAAATGGAAATAAACATAGGTGATAAAATTGATTTTGAAAATCGCTGCCATTAAAACATTAACCCTTGCACATGCCACATTATTGGAATCTGCCTTAAAACCTGTTCAAAGAAATGTTTATTACATTAAGGGTTCTTTAAAGCCCTGATAATTCACCATACACATATCATCATATTAAACCAGAGGCACATGAATGTTACCTGAAGATGACTTAAAGATCATAACAGAGAAGATGGGAAGAGAACCAAATCTCGTAGAACAAGGTTGTTTCCTGAACCTATGGAGCGAGCACTGCTCATATCGCTCAAGTGCACCACTGCTTAAGACATTTACAACTACCGGAGACAAAGTAATTATAGGACCCGGAGATGATGCAGCCATTATCAGTTTTGGAAACGGATGGGTACTTGCAGTAGGAATGGAAAGCCACAATCACCCCTCATACGTAGATCCATACAACGGTTCAGCCACAGGCGTGGGAGGAATCGTGCGCGATATAATTTCAATGGGAGCAAGACCTATTGCACTTATGGACCCACTCTATTTCGGACCTCTTGACAACCCGAAGAACCTCTACCTCTTTGAGCATATCATTGAAGGAATTGCAGGATACGGCAACTGTATCGGAGTACCAGTCGTACGTGGTGAAGCATTCTTTGACAAATCATACAGTGGAAACCCCCTGGTAAATGTGGTCGCGGTTGGTCTTGCACGCGAGAAGGATGTCGTGACTGCCTGTGCGCAAACTGCAGGTAACAAGCTTGTACTGATGGGATCCACAACCGGAAGGGACGGACTTGGAGGAGCATCTTTTGCATCAAGGGACCTTTCAGAGGATTCTGAAGCAGAGGACAGACCAAGCATCCAGATAGGTGACCCATTCACTGAAAAACTGGTTATCGAGGCAACGCTGGAAGTCATTGGAAAAGGATACGTAAAATCATGCAGAGACCTTGGAGCTGCAGGACTTGCTGGTGCAAGCTCGGAAATGGCATCCAAAGGCAATCTCGGAATGAGAATCATTGCCGACAATGTGATCCTGCGCGAGACAGGCATGACACCTTATGAGATACTGATTGCTGAATCACAGGAACGTATGCTACTTGAAGTAGAACCTGAAAATGTGGATGCCGTATTGGATATCGCAAAGAAGTACGACCTTAATGTAAGCATGATAGGCGAACTCACAGAAGTGCTGAACTATACCGTTGAGTTCGAGGGAGAGGTCGTTGCTGATATACCAATTAAAGAATTAACAGAAGGAGCACCAACGTTCGAGCGCCCTTCTGAAGCTCCTGCCCCACGTGACATCGGAGATAAGCCTGACATGCCGGCAGACCTGAAGCAAGCAGTACTTGACTTATTGTCTTCCCACAACATAGCTTCAAAGAGATGGATATACAGGCAGTATGATCATGAAGTGCAGGTGCGCACAGTCACAAAACCCGGAGATGACGCAGGAATACTACGCATTGATGGAAATGAGGGGATAGCACTCTCATGCGGATGCAACCCAAGGCACACACAGCTTGACCCATATGCAGGTGGAAAAGGAACGGTCATTGAGAATGCCATGAACCTTGCTGTAAAAGGTGCACGTGGAATCGCCATTGTTGATTGCCTGAACTTTGGAAACCCGGAAAGACCCGACATATACTGGCAATTCAAGCATGCGATCCTTGGACTCGGTGATGCAGCAAGAGACCTTACAATACCAGTGGTTGGAGGAAATGTATCCCTTTACAATGAGAGTGGAGAATTCAAGACAGCAATTGCCCCTACACCATCCATAGGCCTTGTAGGACATATCGAAGATGTTACCATGGCCCCTTCAGGTGTTTTCACTAAGGAAGGAGACACCATTATTCTTGTAGGAACAACAGGCGATGAGCTTGGCGGTTCTGAATACTACAACATCATAGGAAAGGAAAATGATGGAAACGCGCCGCAACCACCTAAAAATATCACCAAGGTAATCGATACGCTCATAGACCTTGCAAAAAGTGGAAAGCTCACAGCATCACATGATATATCAATTGGAGGAATTGCAGCTTCAATTTGCGAAATGTGTGAGAACTACGGCGCAGATGTTGATCTGAGCAACGTAGGAGAAGGCCTCAGGGCAGATGACATCCTGTTCTCTGAATCCTATGCAAGGGCGTTGATAGTTACTTCTGAGCCTGCTGAAGTTACAGATTTACTAAAAGATGTGCCACATGCCGTGATTGGAACAGTTGGCGGGGATATATTGAACATCCGTATCGGAGCTTCAAATATCCAGCTGAGCCCTGATGAAATAAAAGGAGCAAGAAACAGCCTCATGGCATTGATGATGGAATAACCATCATCTCATTATTTTTTATATTGAAAGAATAGTCTTGGAAAAGACTATTCACTTTCCTTTAGGGCATCTTCATACAATTCATTGATGTTTGTTGTTATAGGATTGCTCTTCAGTAATTCAGCAAAGAAAGCAAGGTTATGCACCATATACCGTACGGTCTTATTGGTGTAGAGATGTTTTTCCCCACCTGCTTCAATATAACTGGGACCAGGGCCAGCAGGACCTACCCAATAGCTATCGACATTTGGTGGTATGGTACACCCGAGGTGTGTCAGATTGAATAACGTATTTGCCGCAACATCGTGTGCCCCATCCTCGTTACCGGTGATGATCACTCCACCCACTTTACCATATAAAGGAAACTGGCCGTTCTTTGGATCGCTTTCCTCATAGGTACCATCAAGTCTCTCCATAACCATCTGTGCCACTGAAGAGCGCACACCGAACCATATAGGAGAACCTATGACAAGGATGTCAGATGCTCTAACCTTTTCAAGAATCAATGGCCACTCATCACCTTCCCCTTCATCAGAGGAAACACCGAATTTGACGTTGTAATCAGTAACCCTGACAACTTCACTTTCAACACCTATTCCTTCAAAAAGCCTGACTGCTTTGTCAATTAGAACTCTGGTGTTCGATATGTCAGGAGAACGCTTCAGTGTACAATTAAGAAATAATGCTTTTAACCCCATAGTAAAAGCATGGGTGATTGGCACATAAATACATTTCCTTATAATGAAAAGGAAAAAAAACCTAAAAACATAAATAATAAACAAAAAAGAGTTTGAAAGAATGGTGATAACCATTCTTTGAAGATTTATTCTTCTTTCTCTCCAAAAGCAAATTTGCGCAATACTCTTGTGATCTTGATATTTACGGTATCGCCGACCTGGGTCTGTGGTACAAAGATTACAAATCCTTCTACTCTGGCAATGCCGTCGCCTTCTCTTGCAATATCTTCAATCGTTACTTCGTATGTCTCTCCAACATCTACAGGAGCTGTTGATTCTCTATCATTGTTATTAAACAAAATAATGCACGTCCTTTAATTCAAAAGTAAAACCAAAATCATAATGAAAAACACCATAGATAAAAAATCTAATTAAATGAATCCCAGAATAATGTTTAATCTTACAACGATAAATATACACAAATGATATTTAAACCTTCTTAACAAGAAAGCAAACTATGGGTGGATAGGGACACCATATCTTATTTATTCTTTAGAATAAAATAGGTAGATATAAATTACAATCACACTATTGGTTTATAATAATTGTAGGGATGAAAATAATGGATGAAGTACAGATCAAAGTAGAGAAAGCACACCCAAATGATTTTGGGAGGGGAATTATCCGTCTGGACCCTACTACACTCTTAAGCCTTCAACTCTCACCTGGCGACATTGTTGAGATAGAGGGAAAGAGAAAGACCGCAGCCAAGGTATGGAGAGCTGAAAGACAAGACTGGGGACAAGGTATTGCCAGAATAGACGGTTTTATAAGGCAGAATGCAGGCGTCGGAATCGGGGAAAGGATCACAGTAAGAAAAGCCGATGTCGTAACTGCCACAAAAGTTGTGCTGGCACCTCCCGAAGGTGTCACTATGGAATACGGAGATCATATTAGTGAGATAATTAAGCGCAATATAATGAAGCGTCCTCTTGTAGAAGGAGATATAATCCCCATCATCAGCTCAATGACACAGCCAATGTCAAGCCAAATGGGCGGAGGACAGGCAATACCCTTGGTAGCTGTTGAAACCGAACCAAAAGAAGACATCCTTATTGTCGGAGAGTTTACAGAAATAGAACTTCGTCAGAAACCAGTTCGCGGGTACGATGGCGCAACCAGAGGAGTCACATACGAGGATATCGGCGGTCTTGGAACAGAGATACAGCGTGTCAGGGAAATGATCGAGCTTCCATTGAAGCACCCCGAACTATTCCAGAGACTTAACATCGAACCACCGAAGGGAATCATACTTTACGGTCCCCCAGGAACCGGAAAAACATTGATTGCCAAAGCTGTTGCAAATGAATCAAGGGCAAATTTCCTTTATGTTGCAGGTCCCGAGATTATGGGAAAATATTACGGAGAAAGTGAAGAGCGCATCCGTAAAATTTTCGAGGAAGCGGAAGATGATGCCCCTTCAATAATATTCATTGATGAGATCGACTCTATTGCACCAAAGAGAGAGAACGTTACAGGAGAGGTCGAACGCAGGGTTGTTGCCCAGTTGCTTACAATGATGGACGGCCTTGAAGAAAGAGGTCAGGTCGTTGTGATAGGTGCTACCAACCGTGTAGATGCAATTGATCCGGCACTTCGCAGACCTGGAAGATTTGACAGGGAAATTGAGATAGGAGTTCCTGATAATGATGACCGCCTTGAGATAATGCAGATCCACACAAGAGGAGTTCCTTTGGCTGAAGATGTAGACGAGGATTTCCTGGATTATATTGCAAAACATACACAGGCATTTGTAGGTGCAGATCTTCTTGCCCTTGTGCAGGAAGCTGCAATGCGGTCCCTGAGACGTGCATTGCCTGATATCAATCTTGAAGACGAGGACATACCCCAGGAAATACTCGATACTATCATGGTATGCAAGGATGACTTTGAAATTGCACTCCGGGAAATAGAACCTTCTGCAATGAGAGAAGTCCTTGTGGAGATTCCATCCGTGAAATGGGATGATGTCGGAGGACTTGATAAGGCGAAGCAAGAAATAAGGGAAGCTGTAGAGTGGCCACTTACCAGCCCGGACAAGTTCGTAAACATGGGAATCAAACCCCCAAAAGGAGTGTTACTGTTCGGTCCACCTGGTACCGGAAAAACACTTATTGCACAAGCTGTCGCAAATGAGTCAAACGCAAATTTCATCAGCGTTAAAGGTCCACAGATGCTCTCAAAGTGGGTGGGTGAATCAGAGAAAGCCATCAGAGAGACTTTCAAAAAAGCAAGGCAGGTAGCCCCTTGTATCGTATTCTTTGATGAACTTGATTCTATCGCACCAATGAGAAGTGCAGCCTCCGAGGACTCAAAAGTATCCGAGAGAATTGTGAACCAGCTTTTGACAGAACTTGATGGTCTTGAGCCTTTAAAAGAGATAGTCGTCGTTGCCGCAACCAACCGCCCTGACATCATTGATCCGGCACTTATCCGATCTGGAAGATTTGACAGGATGGTACTTGTAGGACAATCCACTTTTGCAGGCAGAAAAGAGATATTTAAAATACATGCCAAGAACATACCACTGGATGATGATGTAACAATAGACGATCTTGCAACCATCACAGAAGGTTTCGTTGGAGCAGATATTGAAGCCGTTTGCAGAGAGGCTGTCATGCTGGCATTGAGAGAGAACTTTGAAGTTCAAAAGGTTGGCATGAAATATTTCAAAGAAGCCCTGAACAAGGTAAGACCAACATTGTCCGAGAATCTGATGGAGTATTACGAGAAAATACAGGCACAGTTCAAGGGCGGTATCAAAAAAGAAGAAGCGAGTTCTTATATAGGATACAGATAAATATATGAAAAATTTAAATGTGATTTTTATACAAAGGGGCGAATGAAAATGGCAAATGTCTTTGCGAAGAACCTTTCGAGCAAACAGGTAATGGCAACAGATGGAACAGAAATAGGTATACTGTTCAATATTGTAATGGATATTAAGACAGGAGATATTATAGACCTGATCGTTAAACCGGACATGAGTCTTGACACATCAAGATACAAGGTTGATGAACAGTATATATTATTACCTTTTGAATCTGTAAGAGCAATAAAAGACTACATAGTCGTCGACAAAAACATAGCACGTGGACTGGCTACTGAAAATATCAGCATGTAAATGTTCAGGTTGCAAAGTGTGAATCCATCTTTGCAGCTCTGACATCAATTCTATTTTTAACAGACAAGAGTATTAGATCATACCCTTGGATAAAAGGAAATCCACAGCTTCTGCAGTGCCATCACCATATGTCGCTGTGCTTACGTAATCAGCAGCGTCCTTTAAGAAATCATCAGCGTTGCCTACCGCAATTGCAAAACCTGCTTCTTCAAGCATCTCAAGATCGTTCACTGAATCCCCGATGGCAATAAAATCAGAGGTCTTGAGTCCCATTAATTCAGCCATTTTCATAAGGCCCGTGCCCTTGTTTATTTTTCTGCTCTTTATATGGATTGCAAAATGAGTATCTATTATTTCAATTCCCGGAAAACGTGACCCCAATAATTTCCTGGCAGCTTCAACATCAAAGTTGTTTCGCAAGACAATTTCCGTTTTCCTGTGTACAGAATCAAGCTTTTCCATATCAAACCTGGAAGAAAGGAATTCATATGCATCCTCGCATTCATGAATAACATCTGAAACAATTGGCTCATTGTCAAACCCATCGATTATGACACCCCCATTCTCAGCTATGATGTTACAACACACGCCGACCAGTTTTGCTGTGGCTTTGGCATAACATAGGACGTTTCCAGTTGCAATTACAACAGGAATGTCAAGTGAACGCAGTTTTGCAGCAGCCTTGAGGCTAAGCTTGCGATCCATATGGGTGATAGTGCCATCTATGTCAATTACAAGAGCCTTGTATTTCATAAACAATAGATATGAAGAGAGAGATTTAAGTGTTTTCGATGCTTCGGATAGTTCAATGAGATCTCAATAGACATCAGGCTTTTAGAGAAAACTATTAAAAATAAAATCAAACATTCCTGTTCAACAGAAATGACTGCGAACTAAACCTTAAAAGAGAGGAGGAATCCCTTTTAAAGAGATTCCCTGATAAACCGTTATGTATTATGGATCACGCAGACCAGGTGTGGTTACAGAAATTATTGCTTCCCCGTCAGGAAGATTTGGAGAATCTACAAGCTTAACTATCCTCTTGTCACCTTTGGATTTACGCATGTAGAGCCTGAATGTTGATGTGTGCCCCACAATATGGCCCCCGATCGGTTTAGTAGGGTCACCAAAGAATGCATCGGGTTTGGACATAACCTGATTTGTGACGACGACACATGCATTATAGAGATCTCCACATTTTTGCAGACCATGAAGATGCTTATTGAGCTTTTGCTGCCTGTCAGCAAGTGTTCCCCTGCCTATGTATTCTGCCCTGAAGTGAGCAGTCAGGGAATCTACAATAAAAAGCTTCACGGGCATGTCCGTATCCTTCAATTCATTGGCAAGTTCCATTGCTGAATCAACAAGGAGTATCTGATGATTAGAATTGTAAGCGCGTGCTACATGTATATGTTTAAGGAATTCTTCATGGTCATATTCCTGACCATATATTTCGGACAAACCATCCACCATCTGTTTAATCCTTTCTGGTCTGAAGGTGTTCTCGGTATCAATGATAACTACAGAGCCACTAAGTCCGCCCTGCTCCTTTGGTAATTGTACATTAACAGCAAGCTGATGTGCGACCTGTGTTTTACCAGAACCGAATTCACCATAGAATTCAGTAATTGCCTGAGTGTCTATTCCTCCGCCCATCATTTCATTGAATTCAGTACAACCTGTGGTTAACTTACCTACAAGCTTCCTGCGTTCCATCACAATATCACCAGTCTCAAAGCCTCCGATATCGGCCGATTGACGGGCTGCGAGAATGATCTTTGAAGCCGTTGATTCGCCTATTTCAGCTGCGGTTGCAAGTTCTGCAGGTGAGGAAACAGCAATTGCTTCAATTGTCGTAAACCCTGCATCTTTCAATTTTAGAGCGGTTGCCGGACCGACATGGTCCAGTTCTTCTAATAACACTTCGGACATTTTTCTTAACTCCATAGGTGCACATGTTTTCTTCTGGTGCACAGTTCGATTACCTAATTGATTCCTGAGTATATATACCTAAAGAGAGCGGGGTGAAAGTATTATTTATAACACAAGACTTATCTTCAAAAGCAAGTATTAAGGAGCAATGGCCAGAGTAGTAGTCGGCGGAACCTTTGAATGTCTTCATGACGGGCATAAAAAACTGTTAAGAAAAGCATTCGAACTTGCTGAAGATGGGAACGTTGATATCGGCCTCACCTCCAATGAGATGGCAAATAGGCGCCCACGCGGAGTTCCCGATTACAATATTCGCAGAGATAAACTTCTTCGATACATAAATGAAATGTCTGGTCACCAGAATTTCAGGATCATAGAACTTAATGACCCCTATGGAAAAACACTCACTGAGAACTATGACTACATCGTAGTCTCCCCTGAGACCCATTCTGTTGCCATGAAAATAAACAAGCTCAGAAAAGATAAGGAAATGAAGAGCATAAAAGTGATCATGATCGATTACATGCTTGCAGATGACGAAAAACCCATCTCATCAACAAGGATAGCACAGGGAGAGATAGATATTCACGGACATATCAGATTCCCTTCCGAAACATAATTTTATAAACTATTTTTTACAACTAAGTTCCATGGGCAGAGTATTCAACGAAATGGACAATCAGATATTTAACAAGCTTGCACCGGAACTTAGTGGAAATACCATGTCTAATGCCGGACATAACTATCCTTTTATCCTCCGACCCCTGTCGCACAAGATAGCAGAAGATGGAGATGATTTCAGGAACAGGATGAACAAGCTTGACAAAGAAGAAATGGAGTATCTTTTCCAGCTTGCCATGGAAGGAAAAGAAGATATCAGATCACTTGAGGAAGACGATGTCGATACCGTTCTGGAATTGATTGAAGAGAAACTTTCAACCGAAAAATTGAAGGAACTAAAGGCAAAGCTAGGAATGGCATAATGAAGCCTTCTAAGCTTCTTTTTGGAACTTCAGGAACACCTAAAAGCTCGAAGAAAAGAAACAGCATATCAGGTATTGAAAGAGTCAGAGAACTTGGACTTGGCTGCATGGAACTTGAATTCGTTCGTGGAGTCAAAATGGGAGAAGCCACTGCAGGACAAGTTCTTGGAATATCCGAAAATGAAAAAATCGCATTGAGTGTGCATGCCCCTTACTACATCAACTTAAACTCAGCCGAACCAGAGAAGGTTGATGCAAGCATTGAAAGGATATACAAGTCATCAAATATTGGCAGCCTTTGTGGAGCAAGGAATATTGTATTCCACCCTGCATACTACCAGAAGGATGTACCTGATAAGGTGTATGAAAAAGTACTCTTATTGTTGAAACACCTTACTGCCCGATTGGTTGATGAAGGCATAGATGTGGTACTTCGCCCTGAAACAACCGGCAAGGGAACCCAGTTCGGAAGTATGCAAGAGAACGTGAAACTTAGCAGTGAGATAGATAATGTACTCCCATGTATTGATTTTGCACACTTGCATGCAAGGAGTGGGGGAGCTGAGAACAGTTATGAAGAATTTACCTCCACACTGGAACTGGTTGAAAATCAACTCGGTAGGGAAGGTCTGGATGACATGCACATGCATGTATCAGGCATAGAATACGGCGAAAAAGGAGAAAGGAACCACCTAAACCTTGACGATTCCGACCTTCAATATACAGAACTTATGAGAGCATTGAAGGACTTCGACGTGAAAGGTACTTTGATCTGCGAAAGCCCTGATAACGAGGGTGATGCTCTCCTGTTGAAAAGAACATATGAGAGCTTATAAGCCCTCATTCTTAAATATGAAAGCTCGGTGCCACATGCTCCAGCAGTGGGTGAAGTAGTGTGAATAAACCAATCACAACGATTACTGAACCACTCACTAAAGGGAGTTTGTTGATCTTTGTGCTGCTCACATAACTCTCAATGAAACCTTTCCCTTTGACAAATACAACGGACAGTGATGTAATTGCTATTGCCAGACCAGCACTGAATATCAATACATATATCAGACCATTGTATACCTGATTATTAGCAATACTGAAAAGCAATACTGCAAGTGCTGCAGGACATGGTATAAGTCCTGTGGAAAGCCCTATTGCAATTACACCTTTTTTTGTATCGATCGCATGCTCATGCGGATGATAGAATTTCCTTAATATCCATATCCCCACCCCTATTAGTATGACTCCTCCAATCACACTCATAATATCATGAGTCATGTCAACATCCAGTATATCTATAAGGTAGATAGAGGCCACACCTAATGCCAGTACGACTACTACATGAGATACAACAATGGTGAGACCCAGAAGAAGAGCGTCTTTTAGATCAGCATCTGTACCCATTACAAAAACTGCCATGATAGATTTTCCGTGACCGGGTTCAAGTGCGTGCAGCGCACCAAGAAGGAAAGCCGAGATTATTATAACAAGGCTAAGTTCCGCAGACATTGCGTCTGTTGCCAGTGAAAGTAGTTCCATGATCGATTACCCCTATAATGTAAAAATATATAAATACAAACAAGTGTTAGTAGTTGTTCGTAATACTAATTTATGTTTAGTATATATATAGCTTGTGAATTAGTATGTTAAAAAATGCCCTCAAAGTAACACTAGACTGAAAGAATAGTATCCAATGTTGATTTTAAAGATTGCAAAAAACAAATAAAAAAAACGAAATCGATTGACAATAACAGGTTAATCAGCATCAATGACTTCATAATTTAGTAATCATAATAGCAGATAGCATTCAAGCACATATAACATGCACGATGAATGTATAGTATAATTTAGTGCTATTTCTATTATTTTAATAACACATAATATCCACACTGAGTTGTCCCGTAAAAGATCACTGTTGCGAATAGATAAATTTGACCAGAACATACAAAAATAATCAGGAAGATGCTGATTAGAAAAAAAAATGCTTTAACTAAATATAGGATTGTATATACTTATTTTTAAAATAAGTATCACATTATATCAAATGTCTTCAGCTTTTAAAAGTAATAATGTCATCCAATACCCAGATGTTTAAACATAGAAGTAAAAAAAATATTAGCTTTTAAAATAATGGTTTCAATCATAAAAGAATAGTGATAGTAAACTTTTTATAGCCGAGTAATTGATATTAGCCAGCATTACACGCTATGGAGAGAAATAAAATGTTATGGAGTTATTCAAAAATCGATGAATCAAAAGTAAAGACTATAGAAGAACTTGAGAGTAAGCTAAACGTCACACTATTGGCTTTTTCAGGGCAGGATATTAAAAATGTAGAACTCACAACTGAGGATCTTAAGCAGATCGAAGAAGCTGAAGAAAAACTCGGTCTTTCACTTTTAGCTGTCAAGGTATAAAAGTGAAATATCCCGATCATGCAAATTACCGCATGATCCTGTTTTTACATATGCAAGTGTTCAAGAATCACTTGGGCACTACTTTTTTAATTTACTCTAATAGGTATTTATGGCATCTAAAACTTTATGGATTATTTCAGAAGCCACATTAGGGATTAAAATAACAATTTTTAATTCATGAATTGTCAACCACAAATATAGGTCAAAATCTAGATCAATCCTATATGTGATGCTTTAATGCAGATTATCTCTGCAGAATCTGTGTTAGCAGATTAATTTATATGCAATAAAATTTAACTTAGATTAAAACAAGTAATGTTGAGCTAAATCATTTTTACTTGATAAATCATAGTGCACAAAAAAATAGCAGACATCCAATTTTCATGAAAAGAAGACATCTGCAAACTATACTGAAAAAGATAAAGTCCTCAGAAACAAGTAACCGAACATACCCGGAGATAAAGATACTTTGTATTCATTAGTAGCTAAAAAAGCCATAGAATTGATCCACATTACAAAGGGAGTTGAAAGCACTTTTCTTCTCAGTGAATATGATATCAAACAAATACTGAAACTTGAAGAAAAAGATAAACAAATGAATTCGCTTTATTTTGGTAAAAAACATAATATTGGAGTCAATCAAGCTCTCAGAGCGGATATATTGATAGCTTTTTTGACAAACAAAGATTACGATTGGCCAAAGGATAACCTGAGAATCATTCATCAGGGAGAAATTATTGGTAAAGACATCAGTGATCTTACTGACATTAACAGATATAAAAATTCACATGAACATTGTGTATTCGGAAATATAGTCATCAATTATCAAAAAATGAGAGAATTAAAGAATACAAATGAACCGCCAATTATGGAAATTTGTGGAAAGCCTTGGAAGAAACTTGAAAATATGGACTATGTTACTGAAGCCTTGATTGCATCGCCATCCAGATTAACTGACAACTATATCAAATCCAAAATACCCTTTGAAAATAAATCACATGTTGGAAGTTTTCTTGTTGGATTGAATCTCGAAAAGGACTTGCCCAAACAAAAAATAATACATCGTATTGTAGAAAACTAAAGAATTAGCAAAAGAAGATGTGACCTGACATCAAGTCAGTACCTCATCACTAGCATCCTGTACATCAGATGTTTTTTGTTTGAAATTTACGACGCTTACAGGAATATTAATCCCACTCTTATCCATGTAGGATTGAATTCTTTCCAGTGCATGGTATACCATACCACCATTTGTCAGTATAAGGCACCTCTGACCAGCCAATGAATTAAGAATGGAACGGTCGACCACGCCTGCAGTCACGTCAAGGTATATATCATCCCGCTCAGCCAGAACCTTGCTCCTCTTACCCATGGCACCAATACATTCGATCTCATCCCGGTCTATCAGATCCAGCAGATTCTCTTTGGAGTAACTTTCCATATTATAGATACCAATGGATCCCGCTCTATAAGGCCTCCTGTCCATTTCGACAATTGCAAGACCATCATCATAAAGGTGGAGAACCTTGCAGTTTGCAGCTTCATAACCAGACTCGGGTGCATATGCACCATAGAGTATACCAAGATTGATGTAGTCCCCTTCTTTTACCTCAGATGGAACTTTTGCCCATAATAATTGCTGTGTACGCAAAGAATGGACAAGGTCAGGTATGTCACGAGGACAGCACTCAGGTTTAACCATACCTCGCCTTTTGATTTCCTCGTATATCTCAAGAGTAACAGGCCTTCTGAGATAGGCAGCCTTTAAGTTATCATCCTGCATGAAAATTGCTTCAGGTGTACCTTCACTGATGATCTTATGTTCGTTCATCAAAAAAACATAGTCTGCCCAGCCATAAGCAAGATTTACATCATGTGTTGAAATAATAATGGTCTTGCCAAAATAGTTCAATTCATTGAGCAGATCCATCACCTCATCTGCACCTACCGGATCCAGATTTGCAAGGGGTTCATCGAGAATGATAATCTCAGGATCCATTGCAACAATACCTGCAATAGCAACTCTTTTTTTCTGCCCCCCACTCAAATGATGAGGAGGCTTATCTTTAAGGTCCATCAAACCAACATATTCAAGGGTTTTATGAACAATGGATTCCACCTTGTCCTTGGAGTAACCAAGGTTAGTGGGTCCAAAAGCAACATCCTGATAGATAGTAGGAGCAAATATCTGATCATCTGAGTTCTGGAAGACAATTCCAATATTTTTTCTTACTTCCCTGAGAGATTTTGAATCATATTTCATGGGTTTACCATGAAAAAGTATATCCCCTTTTTTTGGCCGGTGAGTTCCATTCATTGTGAGAAACAGAGTGGATTTCCCCGAACCATTACGTCCAACAAATGCTATTTTTTTACCTTTTTCAATTGTGACGTTAATATTATCAAGAGCAAGAGTGCCATCTGGATAAGAAAAACTAAGATTCTTTGTTTCTAGTACAGCCATTTTCTCACCTCAAAAAACGGATAGTCCCCTGCTAAAGTAGAAAACAAGGATAACAAATACAAAATAGCCCATAGTTAGTATGGCCTCGGGCTTCTTAACAGGTCGTTTTTCATCAAGCATTATCAATTTTCCATCATAACATCGTGAGTTCATTGATACATATATCTTTTCACCTTGTTCCCAGGACCTTATGAAAAGATTGCTGCCCAACATAACCATTGATCTGAAAGATGTTTTGAAATCCTTATAGCCCAGCCTGACCGATTGTGCATACTGCACACCTATTGCCACATCAAGGAAGACGAAAATGTAGCGATACATCATCATAGATACCTCAATAAATGAGTCTGGAAGTCTTGTGGCTTTCAAAACTGAGAACAGTTCGATCATAGGAGTGGTAAGTGACAGAAAGAACAGACAGGACATGCCACCCAAAGTACGTGCAAGCACCAAAAGAGCCATGTTAAGACCCGCAGGGCTCACACCAAGTGTAAAACCAAATAGATCAAACGAAAATAATTTAGCACCTTCCCCGAAAAAAAATGCTATTATGACAGCACTCACAAGAACAAATCCTGCTGGTGCAGCCAGTATTTTGAGATAGAAAGAAACAGGTATCTTCCCGAAATAGATAGTTGCAAAACTCATGCATAGAGCTATAAGAAAAGGAACCAACGGAGAATTAGAAGAAACACCCACAAGAAGGCCGAAAGTAACAATAGCTACCTTAAGCCAGTTGTTCTTGTATCTAAGCGGACTCATTACAGCATAGTCATCAAGCATATGTGCCATTTTTTGAACCAACCAAATATAAATCAATTTGAATTGACCATATCACTTAAAGTCATAGACGTAACCAAATATGATATAGAGCCTCATACATAAGCATTTCGTTTTTAAGTATTGGTAATTATGATTATTGCCATAAAACATAACACCTTCAAAAAAAGTGTCCGAAGCATCCGATAAAAATAAAATGAAAATAAAAAAGAGATTTGTGCTTCTTCAGAGAAGCACATTAGAGATTAATTATTTTGGCCTTTTCCCTTATAGTAACCAATTGTATATCCGATTACAATCGCACCAAAGGCAGCCTGAAGCGCAAAGAGCAAACTTTCTGTTTCTCCACCTGGTGGCTCAAACAAATAATCAGCGAACCATGGTTCTGCAGGCTCATAGCCAGGAGATATTTCAGAGACAAAATCACCGGCTGCACCGTCAGCACCGCCAAATTCGGAGTCAGGATTTGCTGAAACACCATAGAAGAACTGTGCAGCGAAGAGCAATACTACAATAGCTACAATATACTCCAGTTTCATTGCATTGCCTCCTTGAGTTTTGCAACAGTTGTTGTGGTAAGTACATTGAGATCTACCAGTACATCACTCTTGATCTGAACCACGTATTTCATGATAAGTGCTGTAAGAGCTCCTTCCAGTATTGCCAATGGCACCTGGGTTGTTGCAAATATTCCACCGAATGCTATGAACGATGCCAATACGCCACCACTCGCCGAAGGGAAAGCCAGCGCCAATTGAAGAGAAGTTATGACATAAGTAACCCAATCTGCAATTGCAGTTGCAAGGAAAACATTCAGGTAAAAATTCATTCCTGCTTTTGATGCTGCCTTATAGAAAAGGAAAGCAACCAGAGGACCAATTATTGCCATGGATGCAGCATTTGCACCAAGAGTTGTTATACCACCATGTGCCAGGAAAATTGCCTGATAGATAAGAACGATAACACCAAGAACAGCCGTGATTGCCGGTCCAAATAGGATAGCTGCCATTCCAGTTCCCGTAGGATGAGAAGAACTTCCGGTTACTGAAGGAAGTTTCAGAGATGAAAGAACGAATATGAATGCTCCAGCGACAGCGAGCAGAGGTACAACCTCACGCCTTTCACTGACAAGTTTGTTCATCTTATACATGCCATACAATATCACAGGAATAGATATTACAAACCATGCCTGCCACCAAGGAGATGGTAGAAAACCTTCAAATATATGCATTAATTGTCACCTTCCATTTTTAATCACCATAAATCAATAAGAGTACCATACATAATCAACTTAATTTGTTTTGGATAATGGATGTAATATGTTATGGTACATAAACATAACGATTCGCACCAGAGATTAGCATTCTTACCTTGAAAGATAACACCCATATAGAGATTTATACATTGTAATTACCACATGAGATACATTCTGTTACTAAAACACACCCATGAAGAAAACAATATGAGAAAACAATTAAAACAGAATAAATTGTGTAGCTACAAAAAAATAAGTTTTTTGAAACGATTTAACGTACAATCACAATACAGTACATATCAGAGTGATTCTCCGGTGGTTCATCCACTGTACCGCATACCGCACGTTCGTGAGGATATCCTATATCCTCGTAGATGCATATACGAGCATCTACACTCATTTCCTGAAGAACTGCAGCAACTTCCTTTGGGCCAAAACTGTCAGCTGGAAGCAGAAAGATGTTCTTTCCCAGGCTAATTTCCCTTATGAAAGCCTCTTTTGCCGGAGCAGGATCCCTGCCATGTGCAGTGATAAGAGCAAGGTTTGACATCTCCACATGAAAACGTGAACATGCTGCCTGTATTGAAGATACGCCTGTAACAACCCTGTCATTCTCTGTGGCAAATTTACCAAGCCCTGAGAACATAGGATCACCTGTGGACAAAATAACAGCATCTTCAGGTAAAAGATGAAGGTTCTTGTAATCCTTGATCAGAAGAGATTCACATTTTATGAATTCTTCCGCAAGTTCGATGGAGCGTCTGGAACCATACACAACAGAAGCATTGCTGATTACTTCTATGGCTTCCTGGGTCAGCATTTTAGGTCCGACACCGACACCCACTATTATCATGTTTATTCCCCGCTATCCATCAAAACAGTTCCATCCCTGTCAACAACAACAATACGGGCACCATTGCCTTTTTCCACAGCCATATTAAAAGCCTGTTTCAGACGCTGGTTCTGCGGATCAATATCAAGCATTTCAACAACTGTGGCAAAGCCACTGCCCTTCAGCATATCAGGATTTCCCCATTTCAAAACAAGACCGGGAAGTCCGCAAATGACAACATCACCATGAGCTGCATCAAGTGCTTCAGATATACGACTTCCGGCAAGTACAACAGTGTGATCAGGAAAGAGCATGGTAGAGTAACGGATACCCACTCTTCCGGTTGTAAGCACTACCTTGTCAGAATGTCTGATAAGATCACCTTTCATCTCGCCAAGGTGATCATTCCATGGCTCCACAAATCCTGTACTGCCAAGAATAGAGATCCCATCAATGATGCCGATACGGCTGTTAAGGGTCTCTTTTGCTATTTCTTTGCCGTGTGGGAGATAAATGGTAACTTCTGCCCCTTTGAGCCCAAGTTCTTCAACAGCTTCGGCAATTGAGGCTTTTATCTGTTCCATGGGATGAGGATTGATTGCCGGATGACCTTTTTTTGATTCCAGGCCACTGCGGGTGACAATACCTATTCCTTCACCTGCATAAACAGTAATCCCATCTGCTTCCCTGGCATCAGCAGCGAACTCAAGACCCCTGGTAATATCAGATTCGTGATCGTTATTCATTTTTATTGCAACAGCATGCCCCTTGTTGCCTTTGACATCCATCTCTGCACGGAGTCCCACTGATGTTGGTACAGAAATATGTGTGACCTCACCTGCAATGGAAAGAACTGATGCCTTTGCAGCCATTGCTGCAGTGGTCCCGGTAGTATATCCTCTTTTCAGTACAGAACCATCACTTAGAACTACAAGCATTCCGTTCTTTATACCTTCTTCCAGCTCATCACGTGGCATCTTTGAGCGATCCAGCCACTCGTCTGGTATCTTTGATTTATTTACCGGGTCGATCATCTCTGGTCAATTGTAATTAATACTTTTAAAATCTACCGACTCTATCAGGTCCTTTTAAAGAGCTTTGCCAGTTCATCTTTAGTAAAGGAAATCATAGTAGGGCGACCATGCGGACATGTATATGGGTTGCTACAATGCATCAACTGGCGAATAAGTTCTTCCATCTGTTTTGCACTGCACACCGCACCTGCCTTGATAGCTGCCCTGCATGCCATTGTGCTACAAAGGAGATCATACCTCTCGGTGTCCTCTTTCACCCTTCCGGTGGACAGGAGGTCTGAGATAATATCGTGAATGACATCAGTATCCTCAAGCTTCCCAAAAATACTCGGAACCGTTGTAACTACATAACTCTTCGGACCAAATTCAGAAATTGAAAAACCTATATTTTCCAGATCAGGAATGAAATCTTCGATTATGGCTTTTTCCTTCTGGCTCAGATCAAGTGTCACAGGTGTAATAAGTTCCTGCCACCCCATGTCCTGCATCCTGAGCACTTCTTCATACATAATGCGCTCATGTGCAGCATGCTGGTCAATGAGAATGAGTTTGCCATCCATCTCACTGATTATGTAAAGATCAGCGTACTGACCGTACACCTTCACATCAGATGGCTTAAAAGAACTGCTAAGTTCCACCACTTCATTGGAAGTTACACTCATCTGCAACCTTTCACTCTTCTTCAGCCGTTTCTGGGTGTCCTTTGCAGGATAGTGGTAAGGTTCTTTGTTTTCTTTGATAACAGCATCCTGTGGTGAAATGTCCTGCAATGAACCTGAAATGTAAGGCTCGTCTTCAACAGTATCAGATCCATCAGGCTTATCCGATGTTCTAACAGATTCCTCTTCTTCTTTCACTTTAGGTTCAGATAAATAAACCTGGACAGGCACATCCTTCTTAACCTGTATTTCAGGAACCAGTGATTCTTTTCCAAGAGCATCCTCAACGGCAGAAATAACCATAGCTTCAATCTCTTTTTCATGGCTCAGCCTGACCTCTCTTTTTGCAGGATGCACATTCACATCCACATTGACCGGGTCGATCATGAAATTAAGAAAAGCCGCAGGATAGCGCCCTTTAGGAAGCAGAGTATAGTATCCAAGCCTTACAGCATTGCTGATCTGATTTGAAAAGATAGACCTTCCATTAATGAAAAACACCTGCAGGTCCTTTCCGCTCCTTGTGAGTTCCGGCTTTGAAATATAGCCGGAAATAGTAATCAAATCCGACTCAAATTCCACTGGAACAAGAGAACGTGCGACATCAGCACCGTAAAGATGTACGATACTATCCAGCATTTTAGCCGATGAAGGGGACCTGAGTGTCACCTTACCATCCACCACTAGAGTGAATGAGACATCTGAATGTGCAAGTGAATTCCTGGAAACTACATCGATAATGTGTGCAAGTTCCGTCCTAGCACTTTTAAGATATTTCTTACGGGCAGGCGTACTGTAGAACAGGTCATTGACAAGTATACTGGTCCCCACGGCAGTGCCTGCAGAAGTTATACTTTTAATTCCACTGCTATCGACAACAACCTTCGTGCCCGCGATCTCACCCTCCTGTCGGGTGACAAGTTCCACTCTTGCCACCGAAGCAATGGAAGCCAGAGCTTCCCCCCTAAAACCCATTGTGAGAATGCTATCAAGGTCCTCGATAGCGCTAATTTTGCTGGTCGCATGCTTTTTAAAGGAGAGGGATGCATCCGTATGACTCATTCCGACACCATTGTCCACAACCAGAATGCTTTTCGTGCCATACCCCCCTATTTCCACTCGAACATCGGACGCATGAGCATCAACGGAGTTTTCAATCAACTCCTTAACTACAGAAGCAGGCCGCTCTATAACTTCTCCTGCTGCTATTTTGTTGATCGTGGACTCATCCAGTAATGTTATTCTTGGACCCCTGATATCACATGCTTTATCTGTCATTTTCTACTTCCTGTCCACAAGTATCTCTGAAATCTTTACGGGAAACTATCTGGTTTTTAGTATTTTTGTGTTTGTATTACCACAATTCGCAAAATCAGACAGGTATGTGCCCATATAGACACGAGTAATTGACAATAGGTAAATTGGATTCCCAATATACTTATATCGATTCATGCTTTTAGAGGCAACATAAAATTAGAAGGTTCATTATGGATAATCCTGGAAAACTAAAAAACATTGTACCTTTGTTAGGTCTTTTGACAGCCTTTCCGGCATTTTCCACAGACATGATACTGCCTGCCATTCCATCACTTGCACTTTTGTGGGACAAGCCCCTTGCAGTCGTCAACCTTATACTCATCTGTTTTTTTGCCACCTATGGATTTTCTCTGCTTTTCTATGGACCTATCTCAGACAGATATGGACGCCGAAAACCTTTGATCGCTGGTATCACATTGTACATATTTGCAAGCATTCTTTGTGCCATGGCCAACAGTGCAGCCACATTGATACTATTCCGCATACTACAGGCTGCGGGGGCTGCTGCCAGTGCATCCATTTCCATGGCTATGACAAAAGATATCTTCTCAGGAACAGAAAGACAGAGAATACTTGCTTATATAGCTGTGATCATGGCACTTGCACCCATGTTAGCCCCTATTGTAGGAGGATGGATAATGACATACCTCACATGGTACTGGATATTCATAGTTCAGGGAGCAATGGGCATAATAGGCCTTCTGGGAGTTATCCGAACACCCGACACATTAAAAGAGTTTTCAAAAACGCCCCTTTCAAAGGTAATGCATTCTTACGGAAATCTGCTACTCAACAGGAACTATATCATCATGGTCCTTGTAATGTCTGTGAGCCTATTACCGTTATACAGCTTCATTGCCGGTTCATCAGCACTTTACATCAACGGTTTTGGCATGAGCGAGCAGAGTTTCAGCTACTTCTTTGCCTTTAACTCCCTTGCATTTATGGCAGGGTCCATGTCATGTCTGAAACTGATAGACAAAATGAACTCCAAATACCTGATAACTGCCGGGTTTGCAGGAATAACACTTGGAGCAGCAGCCATTCTGTTAGTTGGTCAGAATGGACCCTGGAGCTTTGCAATACCAATGGCTTTGGTAACATATTCTATAGGTATAAGCAGACCTCCCAGCAACCATCTTGTGCTGGAACAAGTGCATAAGGATGCAGGAGCAGCATCGTCTTTGTTGATATTCACATACTTCACCCTTGGAGCTGTGGGTATGTGGCTGGTATCTCTGGATTGGATGGAGCGCATGAAGGTATTGGGAACCATAACTTTGGCATGTGGTGTTCTTGCGTTGATCGCTTGGACGTTATTACAAAAGAGAAGTATTGTTACAGGGCAGTAAAGCACAAATGAAAATAGAATAGAACATTGAATGTGCGCTGTGCACCCTTTCGCTTATTTATCCTCTTCAAGAAGTTTGCTTTTTAGTTGACTGAGCATGTTAAGTGCTTCAAGAGGTGTCATTGAATTCAGGTCCATATCTTTCAATTCCCCAATTACAGGATGAGAGGCAGGTTCACCATAGGATGATTCCTGATCAAACAGTATTACCTGTGTATATTTGGCACTGCTACGTTGCTTCTTCCTGCTCTTGCGTTCATCATCAGTAATAACACACTCGTCCTCGATATCCTCAAGAATCTCTTTTGCCCGCGTGGTGACTGCGTGTGGGACACCTGCAATCCTTGCAACATGAATACCATAGCTCCTGTCAGTTGCACCGGGCACTATCTTGCGCAGGAAGACAAGGTCATCGCCATCTTCTTTCACAGCAATGTGGTAATTCCTTACGCGTTTAAGGCTCCCTGCAATATCCGTGAGCTGATGGTAATGTGTGGCAAATAGTGACCTTACACCTACACGTCCTTTGTTGTGAATGTACTCTACAACTGCCTTTGCGATACTGTAACCGTCATAAGTACTGGTACCTCTGCCAATCTCATCCAGCAGCACCAGACTTTTCGGGGTTGCGTTGTTCAGGATGTTGGCAAGCTCCACCATCTCAACCATAAAAGTACTCTGCCCGCTTGCAAGGTCATCAAAAGCCCCAACCCTTGTGAACACCCTGTCCACAATACCTATTGAAGCATGGGAAGCAGGCACAAAGGAGCCAGCCTGTGCCATAATTACGATCATGGCAATCTGTCTCATGTAAGTGGACTTACCGGCCATGTTGGGCCCGGTTATCAGCTGGAACTGGTTCTCGCTACAATCCATTTCCGTATCATTTGGTACAAAACCGCCCGGAACTGTGCTTTCCACTACACAGTGTCTGCCATCCCTGATAAGAAGCCTGCAATCAGGGGTTATCGAGGGCCTTACGTAATTGTTGTTGGCAGCCACTTCAGCAAGGTTCGCCAGTACATCCAGCATGCCAATGAAACCAGCTGTTTCCTGCAACTGCTTTGAATGTGATGCAACCGTTGAATTAATATCACAGAGCAATTCATACTCCAGGGCTGTCATCTTCTCATCAGCAGAAAGAATAGCACTCTCGCGCTCCTTGAGTTCAGGGGTGTAGAAGCGCTCGGCATTGGTCATGGTCTGCTTTCTGATATAATCATCAGGGACCTGGGATATGTTGGCTTTTGTGACCTCGAGATAATAACCGAAGACTTTGTTGTAGCCAACTTTCATGGATTTGATCCCTGTCCTTTCACGCTCCTTCTGCTGGAACTTCGCAATCCACTGTTTGCCGTTCTTTGACAGATCGAACAGCTCATCCAGCTGCTCATTGTATTCCGGTTTGATCATTCCTCCATCCCTCACACTAAGTGGAGGTTCTTCTACAATGGCCCTGTCAATCAGCTCAGCAAGCCCATTCAGCTCCCCGAAAGAAGACAGCTGAGATACAAGGTTCTCCAGCAGGTGCACACCTTTACATTCACGAAGGGATTCGAGTAAAAGAGGAACTGATTCAAGTGACTTTTTCAGCGCCACAAGGTCCCGTGCGTTGGAATTACCATACATAACCCTACCTACAAGTCGCTCCATATCCTTTACATAGGATAGGTGGGAGCGGATATCAAAACGAACGAGAGTATTTTCCTGAAGCCATGCAACCGAATCCAGACGATCGTTTATAGCATCGACCGAGATAAGCGGCTTAAGAAGCCATTTCTGGAGCTGCCTTCTACCCATAGGTGTTTTTGTATCATCAAGAACCCCGATAAGTGAGGAGTCATTGCCCTCGCCCCGTACGTTCCTGACAATTTCAAGGTTCCTCAGAGTGATAGCATCCAGCACCATGAACTCTGAATCAAAATAGGTCTTGAGGGACTGCACCTGTGATAATTCTCTCATCTGGGTATCCATTGCATAACGTAATGCTGCACCTGCAGAAGATACTGCACATGGGAGTTCACTGCAACCCATGCCTTCCAGCGTTGATACCTTGAAGTGTTCCCTGAGCACTTTTTCAGCCCTGTCGAAATCAAAAGCATCCCCATCAAAATCATGAACGATGATCCTCAGTTCCTTCATGCGACCAGTGAGATGTGAATCCTCAAGCAAGGAATGTGGCATGATACATTCCGATGGACCCATGCGTGCAGCTTCACTGATAATTCGATTATAAGGAGCAATGTCTGTGAACTGTGTTGTCAGGAATTCACCTGTAGAAATATCCAAAAAGGAGATACCAAATTCATCCTTTTCCTTGTATACCGCCATTAGATAATTATTAGAGGAATCTGAGAACATGGAAGAATCCATTGCAGTTCCTGGCGTTACAACTCTTACGACTCCTCTTTTCACAACACCTTTCGCTTTTTTGGGGTCCTCAAGCTGCTCACAGAGTGCTACCTTGTATCCTTTTTTGATAAGCCGGGGAAGATAAGTATCAAGAGCATGGTATGGAATACCAGCCAGTGGCATCTTCTCCCCATCCTTACTCTTCCCCCGGCTAGTGAGAGTTATCTCAAGCTCTTTTGCAATGGTCTTCGCGTCCTCTCCGAAGGACTCATAGAAGTCCCCCATCCTGAAGAATATGAGGGCGTCCTTATGCTCTTCCTTGGCAGCGTAAAACTGCTGCATGGCAGGGGTTACTTTACTCATGATAATTCACACAAAACTTATGTTGCCAAACTATCTGGCTGTTAGTATTTTTGTGTTTGCATTGGAAAACAAATTTGAATTAATATAAGGTGCATTTAAAGGTAATTTACTTTTCAAGTCCAATTTTATTCATATTCCAGAACCAAATAACAAAATAATTTAATGAAACATATTCTTTTAAGTACTTCCAGTTCCAATTTTTATTAATGGTTGATGAAACAGACGATGTTCAAAGTACTGCCGAACAATATCTGGAGAACAGACTCGAGCAATACAGATCTTGGTATGACAACAAGTCCGTGAAAATGAAGAAAAGGTACCAACAAACTCAAGTTGTCGCGGCAACTGGAGCTGTTTTGATACCTGTCATCAACAATGTATCTATCATCGCGCCAATCGTAAATTGGAATGTGGATATTGCAAAGCTTTCCGTAACGATAATAGGAATTGCAGTAGCGCTTGCAATAGCCTTAGAAGGAATCTATCATTATAGAGAACAGTGGAAGAACTATAGGTCAACAGAGCAATACCTGGAAACCCAAAAGCAACTTTTTGTCCATGGAATTGGAGATTACTCTGAACTGGATAAAGACAGCGCATTCAGACTGCTTGTAGACCGCATTGAAGGTGCAATTGCCGAAGAGAATGCAGTGACCTTAAGTGTACTAACAAGAGTGGAATCAAAGAACGGTTAAATACAATCTTTTTCAATCATTTTCATTCTTAAGAAGGAAAAGCAGACATGACGAGCGAAGCTGATCCCTGAAAATCCCCATCATCTTATTCCCGCCTTTCTGAAACTCATAATTCACTTTATCTTCATTGCAAGTGAATCCACCGAACAACAGGTAACCAACCAAACAATTCGTCCAAAAAGGACCATCTTCAGATATTTGTTCATTGAACTCTTCCAAAAATCAATTAGCAGTATTTGGATTTGAATTAAATGTATACCTACTGTTTTGAAGCAATTTCCCGCAATATTTCATAAGCTGCCTTCAGTTCTTCACCCATATTCACGATACGTTTTCCCGAAGGAACGAAAAGTACATGTGTCCCTATAGATTCAATAGCATAATTTTTCCCTACGCTTTGTGCAAGGATATCGTTCATAAAAGAGTCATCCCCTTTAAGGGAAAAATGTTCATTATATGTATTTCGGGAGAGAGGAGAGCGTGGCTGCAATTCAAAAACAGGAGCATCTCTCTTAAAAATGAAACCAGATGACTTGAATGTGTTACCATGAGATGTTCCTGTTCCATAGCCCAGGTTGCCAATTGTGATGTTCAAATCAAAGGAAATTACCGGTAGTCCGTTGAAAGTACCAGTGAACACATTGTATACTTTTTGTTTGTTACCAAGTCGGGTCTGTTCAAAACCAAGGTTTTCGACAACATCCTTTGAAGCCTGTTGAAAACCAAGTTCTCTGGCCTGTTCATTCAGGTTCTTTGCTCGCTTCTTCTCATTGAGAAGAGTAAAAATAATTGCCAGCAGGATGACTGTCACGACAAAACCTGCAAATCCGATTATAAAGATCAATCTGAAATCCATTTCACCACACACCTAAAACTACCATTAAAAAACTATGACCTTAATAAGATCCTGAATTCAGAATTTGCTTCTTCCCATTCTTTGATACTTGTATATAGCTTTGTATCGATGAAATTCGATAAATTGTAAGCCAGTCTCAGATTCTTTGAAACAATATCGGAGTCCAGATTGTCTTTGGCATGATTTCCAAATATCTCTTTAAGACCAATGGTTAAGATCTCAACCAGATCGTGGCCCTGGCAGATATTCCATAGATCTTCATTCAATTTTACCAGACCATTTATATATTTTTTTACCACTGCATCATTCATATTCCTGTTATTTGACTTGGTTTTCAGTTCTTTGTATAGCCTGTTGGTATTGACATTCAAATTTTTTGTATCAACAAATTTGTAGAACTTCACGAATTTAAAACCAATGTTCAGATTATATTTTCTGGAAGCCCATCTAATATATCCAATAACAGCACCGCTTTCAAGCAATATTTCCCGGATAGGCCTTCCAAGTGATTGCAATTTGAACTGCGTTGCATACTCATTGAGCATTTTTTCAAGGGCTTGTGACGCCAGTATCATTGTGTCTATGTCATGTGAATCGGTGGTAAGCAAATTATTACTGTATCTTTGCGGACTAATTTGGTTCACATGCCAGTAATCTGCATCCACTATTCCAAGAACTCCTTTTTCCCCGCTCTTTTCCAGTATTGATAGAGCAGCTAACAATTTATCCTTATAGACAGCATAGACAATATCGCAATAGTCCCCGTCAATGATATCTGTAAATACCCTTTTGTCCGTACGTCCCTCAACAAGCAAAATAGAATTCAGAGGATCCTGACGCCTCATCCTCACCTGGTTTGCAATGCGATGTGATGTAATTTGCTCTCTCACAAAAACACCTAATTCTCAACTTTTGCCTCTAATGATACTGTCAAGTCCCAGCGGTCCCCGATAATGTCAGGAGAATGTGTCGCTATCAGCACGTCAAACCCGGCAAGATCTATCACTTTCATCAGGTCATTTAAAAACTCATTTTGCCATCCGATATGCAGTGATATCTCAGGTTCATCAATTAGGATCAGAGAACCAGGTTCGATCTTGAATAAAAGCTCGTAATAGAGAACTAATTCGTGCTGCTCACCGGAAGAAAGATCCCTTGGTTGGATCTCACGCTCATTTAAGGTTTTAATTACAAACCCTTTGTCCTTACTAACTGACAGGCGCTTATTCACGAATCTATTGTTAATTATGCTTACAAACAGATCTAATTTCATTGTCAGGTCATTAAAAACATCCAGTTTTTTCCCAACATCCTCAATATATACAGAAAGGACGTGGGCATTTTCCTGATTTACTTCCGGGATATCAGTCAAATAATCGAATTCGTAATCAGCATCCAAAACCCCGATCTGAATCAGATTTTTTCTTCTTTCCTCTAATTTTGACAGATCTTGCTCAAGATAAGTGTAATCCAAATCCGTTTTCATTTTTGCCAGACGAATTGGAAAAGACCTATCTAACGATTGAGAAAGGGTTGCATATTTTGCAAGCTGCCTTTGGACTTCTTCAGACAATTCCGAAGAATAATTACTAACTGTCTTCTTTATTGATGTTTTTGGAGTTGGATATTTTTTCCTTGAATTACTCAGTATTATAAGCCTTTGAGTCTCTATGAAATCAACATTTATTTCCTCTTTGATATCATTAAACCAACCAAGTCCATTCTTTTGCGCAGGCAAACGAATATCATAACGATCCAAAACGTCCCCGGAATTCAATATTTCCCCATCTGAAAAGTCCAGCCACTCATCTACTTCTATCTTCTTCAGGTTGGGATGATTATGTATAATTTTATCAAATGCTTTTGCATCGGGCATACAATCGAGCTGAATTTGAGTTGTCTCATTTCCATTCAAATTAAGAATTAACTCATCCTGGTTTTTGTCTTTATTATACCTTTTTTTCAGGAATAACACATTACCATTATCAAACTCGATCGAAAACTCTTCAAATGGAACCTTGTAGAAGATATCATATTTTGTATTGAAAATAGACCTTAACATCTGCAATATGATAGTCTTGCCGACACCATTGGGTCCATAGATAATAGTTATTCTTTCACTAGAATTCAGTTTGATCTCATGGTCATATAGATCAAACAGTTTCTTGATCTTAATTTGTGTGATGTTCATCAGTATACCATAAATTAGTTGAAAACTAAGATATATATCACTTTTTAAATCTTAGATATCAAATTCCAAATAAAATAAGTTGAAGAGGTATCATAACCCCTTCATTTGTTCATTCAAACAACTGTCATATCCATTCCCTTACTCTCAGCCACAACCTCCGGATTGTAGTAAGAATAAGCCTTGCTCTCCGAAACAATAGCCTTCACCGGAAACAGTGCTTTTACCTGCATACTAAGGATCAGTTCCTCACCTGGCTGCATGTCATCGATGTAGAGAATCACCTTTCTGCCTGCTATTTCGTAGCGGGTTATCACGGTTTCTTCCTTAAGGACTTCAAGGCTTGATGAAATTGGACTGAAACCTGTTGGAACCGCGAGGTCCACTATCATCATTCCACTGGAAGTGATGCTGCCACCAATGCCACGGATACCGTTGTACTTCACGCGGGCATTCACTGTAACGATATCGTTCACGGCAACATCTGTGGAATCATACTGCACATCAAGCTCTATCTCATTCTGCTCAATGACATCAGGCAGGATAACGTTGAAGCGCCTGACAAGCTGGTAGTTCAGGTCTCCTGTGCCCTCCATTTCAAGTTTGAGTTCTGATGTCCCTTCTGGAATCTCAATTATCTGCACCACATCGAAATTCTGCTGGTTTACTTCCACTGACTTAACTTCGGTGCCGTCTGCAATCACATGCACTGTAGCGTCGATATCCCTTCCGGCAGATGCTGCTGCACTCATCAATGCCCTGAAGGCCATAACAGTATCCTGAGTACTTGAGAAACCACCGTTGGAATTACGCTGTGCGGATATCCATTTCAATGATGAGATGGCTGTGGGGTTCTTGGCTTCGATCATAGCAAGTGTAGCGTATGCAGTGGTTTCCACATTCTTGCTTGATGGTGCCATGTAACTATAGCCTCCATGCTCGTATGGCAATGGGACTGCTCCGTCACCATAGCCCCAATAAGTGCCATCATCATCCTGTTTTGCAATTGCCAGCAGGTCGTTCAGAGCCTCATCAGCAAATGGGCTGTTAAGTTTTTGCAGGGCAAGAGTCCCGATTGCAAGTGCGTACGGATCATCCTGGCTGCCAAGGTTATCCTCAAGGTACTTCTGCGCATTTGCCATGACAACAGGACTTGCAGATCCATACTCATCCAGTGCAAGGGTCACATATGCCGATAGGGCATAGGTACCGCTCAAACCACCCATCATGTCCTGGTGTATCACAAAGCCGACCTGCTCCCATGAACCATCCTCCTGTTGGTGTGATTCTACCCAGTCCGCCGCTTCAGAGAGAATGTTCTCATCAATTGTGGTCACATCCCTTGCAGCACTGAACTGTGATAGTACGAAGGATGTTAACCAGAGACTGCCACTCTCATCACTTTCACCGAATGCTGAGAAAGAGCCATCACTGTGCCGGTATGTCAATTCACGCTGGTAACCAGTAATTATATACATCTCAGCCTTCGCCCTAACCTCCGGATTATCCTGCCCTGTTGCCTTGAGATAGCGCAATACCTCAACATCAGTTGAGAAGAGCATCATGTTCTGCTCACCGCATCCGTAAGGCATACCCAGCAGGTCATCGACTCCGCTTATGCTTTGTGCAACTATGCTTGGAGTAAAGCTCACAAGAACTTTTTCAGAATCAGGAACTATGCCCTCTGGCAAGCTTGTGTCAAGTTCAACCGAACCATTACTTAGCACCCCGTTGTCAACTAGCTCACGGGTCGCGCCTTCTGCCTCCACGATCATATCCTTTCTGACCGCATCCGCCCTCTTCGTGGTCTGGCCTGTAATCTCTACAATGTGCTTACCAACTTCTGTCGGGCTTATTGTGAAACTGGCATAGCCCACACCGTTGGCATCAACAGTTACTTCCTCTACATCATCACCGATGATATCAAACCAGTCAGCACCTGAGAGTGTGAGTTTAACGTCCTGCTTCGTATCAAGATAATTGTAGACCTGCACCTGCACAGGGAATTCCTCACCTCTTGTCACAGAGTATGGAAGGTCCGGATCAACAAAAAAGTCCTGGAAAACCGTCAGGCTTGATTCTGAAATACCAATTCCTTCTGAGCCTGATGAAACTGCATGCAGCCTCCATGTGGTGATGCTGTCCGGTGCCGTCAGGTCAAGGCTTGCAAGACCGGCATCATCTGTGAGTAGCTCAGGCATCCACACCCAGGTTTCAGGGAAGAACTGGCGCACACGTTGAACTTCTGCAAGCTCACCGCCTTCGGCCATATCCTCATCGGCAGCTTCCTCTGTAGGAATAGCTTCCATCATAGGTGCCTCAACAACTTCTTCTTCCATTACCATGTCATCCATGGCTGCATCTACTTCCATGCCAAAACCTGCGAATTTGGCATTATCAACTCTTACTTCATCCAATTCAGAACGCGGCACCTCTATTCCCGGAGATGCCATTACAACCATGCCGGCATTTTCCAATGTATCATAAGCACCTTCCATGTACCAGGATGGATGCGATTCTGCCATTGGTTCCATGAAGCGCTTTTCCAGCTCATCGAAAACCTGTTTTAGATTAAGCCTGCCTTCACTGAGAGCATAGACAGACTCATCGACGATGGAGAAACCTATCATTGACTGGCTTCCTGCATCAAAATCAACCGTTACGTTATCCTCTGGCTCAACTGACTCACCGTCAAAAGAGCTGGAAAGGTCAACCTGTGTGGAGAATTCCACATCGAATGGAAGCACATCCACAGACACCTCGCTATTTGGGTTTATCATGTAAGCCACGACCTTTGCCTGAGGGCTCATCTGTGGTGTCACAGGTATGCTGATATCCGGTTCATCACTGGTAGCAGAATATACCGTCCTGCCGTTTGCGAACACATCATAGAATACTGTTCCCGGATTTGTTGAATAGACACGGAAAGAGATCGTATCGCCAAGTTCCGGCACACCTTCGCTTGTCTGGGAGATGTGTATAAAACTGGCAGTTGGAGAGTAGGCGGCATTCAGAGATTCACTGGCCATTGCATCATCTGCATAGGCGTCTATGAATAGGTGGTTAGTATTATCTGGAATATTATACTCCAGCATGGCAACGCCACCTTCTGTAGTTACTGTTTCCTTATCACTGGTGATATCGTATGACTCGTCCCTGATTCGAGTCTCCACTGTCACTTCAGCATCTATCGGATTGCCCCCCGGATCTTTTGTAACCAAAAGCACCTGCAATGGCATTCCCGGTTTTATGGAACTTGATTCAGGTATAAGCTGGATAACAAGTGGAGATTCGGATATTGTAAGCAATTTGTTGGTAGTCTCGCTATGATTTCCAGTATCTATAACCGTCACATTGAGCATAAGGCTGGCTTGCCCACCTGCCCCGTATGTTCCGGCAGCGTATTCCACAGAAGGAAGTTCGAACTCAACAGTTCCTTCTTCAAGTGTTCCGGAAAAGCTTGCATATTGCTCCCATTCACCCACATAACGTGAAGCTTCCACAAGCACCTCACCCTCAACTTCCTTGCCAAAGAAGTAGTTACCTGAAACCGTACCTGTAATCTCATCAGAGACAAGGAACCACTCCTGCGGGGTTTCCAGTGAGACATCGAACTTCGGAAGCACATATTTGTCCACCTGGATGTCTACATTGGAAGTAGAATCGCCTGCTGTTGCGATTATCTTCCATGTGCCCAGATTCAGTTCTGATGCAAGCGGCAGATCGAATGAAGTTACACCATATTTGTTGGAACTCAGTTCTTCCTTGAAGACCTTGATGCCTTTAGCATCTGTTATCTCTACGGTGATGTCCTCTTCCACAGGAATCAAATTGTTGTTCAGGGAAAGTATTCTGCCGTGTATTGTCTGTCTCGGTTTGTAAATCGGCTTATCTGTCTCAATGAACAATGGATTGTTATTCACCACTTCCACAGTTGCCTTGAACTCAGTATCAAATCCTGAAGGCTTTGCATTTAGTACATAGCTGCCCTCTTCAACATCAGGCACTTCAAAGGAAGCCACCACATTTCCTGAGTCTGAAGTTGATGCCGCAAGGAGAGCAATCTCATTGTTGTCCTCATCCGTGAGAGTATATTCAACGCAGCGAGTCACCGGTTGACTGTCCGAGAAAGCCGCCATGGTCACCGAACTTTCCCCGCCTGAGAAGAGCATTTTCGGTGCAAGTATCAGGAATTCATCATCTGATGAAGCTAACTGGTCACTACACGGACCTGCTATGCTGGAAGAAAGACCGGAATCCCCCGTATCACTTCCAATACACCCTGACATTAGAATTGCAAATATCGATACTAAAGTTATGAACGAAACTGTATTTTTTCCTGTGAATTTCATCTTTACCACTCCAGATTTGTAAATAATTGGTTCTTATAACAGATTTAGGAATAGAACTGTATATACTTTGCTTAAACTTCAAAGATGTTCGAAGTTATAGAAGGCGAAGCAATTAGGTTATTAAATCAAGGATAAATTACAAAAAAAGAAAAGATTGCGGGTTTTGAGATTGGTTTACTCCCCTACCAACTTTTTAGCAATCTCCGCTACATGCCTGCCCTGAAACCTCGCAATCCCAAGTTCATTCTCACTGGGATGCCTTTCATCCGGCCCACTACCCGCAACTGTCGAAGCACCATAGGGACTCCCACCTGTTATCTCAGTGAGAACAGATTGCCGTGTTTCTGAATACGGAACACCAACTATTATCATACCATGGTGCAGCAGGGTTGCGTGGAAACTCAGTATTGTCGACTCCTGTCCGCCATGCTGGGTGCTGCTCGATGTGAAAACACTGCCAACTTTGCCGATGAGCTCACCCTTTGACCAGATGCCCCCTGTCATGTCAAGAAAAGCACGCATCTGTGCAGTCATCATTCCGAACCTTGTTGGCGTACCAAAAATGATGGCATCTGCTTCAGTGAGATTCTCGATGCTTGCAACGGGGATGTGCTCGAAGCTCTTTTTAGACTCTGTTGCCCCCATTTTTTCCAGGATATCCGGTGTGAAGGTTTCCTGGATCTGGTATAGGCCCACGTCTGCACTTTCCACTTCCCTGGCACCTTGCGCCACTGCTTCAGCCATTTTATGGTTGTGGCCGTACAAACTGTAAAAAATAACATTGATTTTCATGATCCCCACCTGTTTGAATGTCTATGACGATAAAACTGACAATCTATTATATGGGGAAACTACAGGATAAATAATTTTCCAGTTGCCGGGTGAAACATAATTTTAAATACATTATGTTAGATATACATAACATAATAAGATAAATACCTAATATAATGTTAGAATTAAATTTAAAGTGGTTATATGGAAAAACTGGAAAAATACATCAAGCTCAGTTACACACTGGCCTTTGTACTCATCATGGCAGGAATCATAATTGTTGCGATGTTTGCAGACTATCAGCAGAGCGGTATCAGCCTCATAAATATCGGAGCTATCATTCTCTTTGTCACATTCATTAGAGCAAAACGATATCGCAATGGACCTGTGAAAGATGAAAGAACGATAAAAATAGGAGCTTACGGACTGTCATACTCATGGTTGATAACATTTATTTTGATAGCACTGCTTTTCTGGGTTGAAGAATTTGGGATAGCCCAAATGACCGTCAAGCAGATACTGGCAATCCTCATGTTCACAATGATCGTCACCGCAAAAGGTATCCAGTGGTATCTCTTCAGGAAGGGGGATGTGGAATAAATAACAATGTGCAGGGATGATCAAATGAAAACAAGGATCAAGGAACTTAGAGCCAGATATGACCTGACCCAGGAGGACCTTGCTAACAAAGTTGGTGTCAGGCGTGAAACCATTGGTTTTCTGGAAAAAGGGAAATATAATCCCTCACTTAAACTTGCATATAAGGTCGCAAAAGCCCTTGAAACAACGATTAATGAGCTGTTCATCTTCGATGAATCGGATCTTGAGTGAACGGGAGAGAATGATGGAAGCAAAAACAAAGGTATGGCTTGCAGAAGATGGGAAACCTATCATCGGAGAAGGTAAGGTTGCACTTCTCAAAGCTATAGATGAAGAAAGGTCACTTAGAAAAGCCTGTTCGAAGATGGAAATATCCTACAAACACGCCTGGAATGTGCTGAATAAGATCAATGAAAGGCTTGGAAAAGATGTAGTTACCACCGTAAGGGGAGGAAAAAATCAGGGAACATTCCTCACAGATGAAGGCCGCAGGCTCATCAGTGAGTATGAAATGAACAGGAATTTCATTGACAACACAATGGAAGATGAAGGCTCATGGGAGAACATAGGACTGTCCATATCCGCACGTAACAAGATTCCCGGAAGAGTAACAGGTATAGAAAGAGAAGGACTTGTATCAAAGGTTAAGATAGAGATAGATCCATCGGCACTTACATCCATCATCACATCCGAAGCAGTGGAGAGACTTGCCATCAAAGAAGGAGACCGGATATTTGCAATAATCAAGTCCACAGAAGTTCTTATTGGTAAAGAGACAAAAAGGGACTAGAAACTGCTTATTTTATGAATATAGCACTCAAAACCAGTATATACTTTTGAGGTTCATGTAAAAGTAGTGAATTAATCCAATACACATAATTTCAAGGTGGAAACGCTATGCCTGAAACAGAAGATTTCTCGTGGGATAACAGTAAAATTAAAACCGGCAACACTCTTGGAAAAATAGTCAGCATACCTGCTCAGGAAAATACGAATGTAGAAATGCCTGAAAAAGTTCAATCCATTTTTGAAGATCAGGAAAACATAGTTATCGATGAGTTCAAAGAGAAAATGGCAGAAATTCTCTCAAGAGAGCTCCACAAAAAATGACAGACGTTTATCCTTGTTTTGACTTCCTTTGTTTGTATATACCATGAAGTATGAAAGGTATCAATAATAGTGCAAACATTGTTTTAATCCCGGGAGCCAGTACATCGCTTGCGCTACCGACAATTGAACTTAGCTCAATACCCAGTTTTAAATAGATAGCATCGAGAAGAAGTCCGAATGCCAGTGAGCACAATGCTATCATTCCAAGATAGAGAGTTGCACTTCTTTTCCCGAGAAATTTTGCCACCATTGTGATAGTTGCTGCATTTGTAGCAGGTCCGGCAAGCAGGAATACAAAAGCGGTCCCGGGGCTCATTCCTTTTGAAACCAGAGCAGCGGCAAGTGGTGTTGAAGCCGTTGCACAGATATAGAGTGGAATACCTACAACCAGAACGATAAGCATGGAGAAAACACCGCCTCCGAGATAATTGCCCACCAGTTCCTCAGGAATAACATAGGATATGATCCCTGCAAACAGGATACCTATCATTAACCATCCGGAAATATCCCCAAGAAGTTCAACGAAAGAGTATCTAAAAGCTTCCTGCAACTTGCGAAAAGTTGAAACACCTTCATCCAGGACCACGTCTGTGCCACATGAACATGATGAATCATTGCAGACGGCCATTGGCTGCATCATTAGAACATTTTCCTTTTTAGCAGATTCTTTCTTTGTCCCACCCATTATATTTTCTGCAATTCCAGTAAGTAACGCAGTTGTCATACTGGCAATCGGACGAAAAACCGTCATTATGGGATCCAGCAATGCATATGTGATTGCTATTGAATCCACTCCTGTTTCAGGGGTGGATATTAAAAAAGAAAGAGTTGCCCCTTTGGTAGCACCCCTGTTCTTCAATGATAGTGCAGTTGGAACCACACCACATGAACATAGTGGTAGAGGAATTCCAAGCAGTGATGCGTTCAGAGCGGACCTGATTTTTCCTGCTGATTTGCCAAGATATTTCAGTATTTTTTCATCCGGGACAAGTGCATGCAAAAGACCTGCGACTGCAAATCCCAAAAAGAGATATGGTGCAGCTTCCTCAAAAAGACCCCATGACTCTATTGCAACCCCTGTGACGAACTTTAACAGAAATTCAGACAACGCCATTATTTAGATTCCTCCACATGTTCTCTGCACATAGACATGAATTGTTCAACATGCTCGTCTGCCAGATAATAAACTTTGAACCTACCTTCTTTTTTTACTCTAACAAGGTCAAGTTGCCGGAGATTTCTCAGGCTATGGGAAATTGCCGACTGTGAGATCCCAAGTACTTCCTCTATACCTTTAACGCACAGCTCCCCCTGTAGCAAAAGAAACAGTATCTTCAGGCGGGTGGTACATTGAAGGACATTGAATATCTGGCACATGGAAGATATCGACTCTTCGGAGGGTAATTTCTTAACTTTTTCATTGATGGATTGGCCATCTGCACAGATATGATCCATACATCCCATGAATATATGAACACTTGTTCATATATCAACTTGTTCCTGCAATCAGAGCACAATACAAAAAATGAAAATTGTTGAATACAAAAAAAAGAAAAGATAATCAACTTTTGTAATTTCCATTACATGAATAGATGTACGTCCTACACTTTTGTAGCAACGGCTTTCCATTGCCGACGCCACCTCTTCAACCCTACGTACAGAAGAACTCACAAGTGGAACAGAAAGAGAAAATATAGCTTTTACAGGTGCTTTTTTGATATTCAATCCACGGGAAAGCTGTGCTTCCTTCAGGCTTCTGAAATTATCATACAGCAACGGTACAAAATAGATAGACAGGGACATCATAATGGCAAGGTCATGGGAAGAAATACCGGCATACCTAATTGGTAGCGGACGAAGAAGTCTTTCAATAGCTACTGTAATCCTTGATGATGATGTGGTCGCTGTGAGCAAGGCCGCAAAAAGTAGCAAGAAAATAAACCGCAGCGTAATGATACTACCCAGCACCAGACCCTCATAGCTCACCGATATCCATTTGAATCGATACATTATGGTTCCTTCCGTAAAAAGCAGTTGGGTAATGAAAAGGATAGCAAAAAAGAAGATCATAGGGCGTACTGAGCGGGCAAAGTGCATTAGTGGCAGCTTGCAGGCAATAACCAGACTTGAAAAAACAAAAGTTATTAACACCATCTCTACAAAAGATGAAGCTTCAAGAATGCAGATACTTGCAAGCATAAGACCGATTATCTTTGTTCTCGGATCGAGCCTGTGAAGAATGGAACTGCCGGGAACGAATGACAAAAAGAGATTATTCATCCTGATTTACTCCCTTTTTTCCAGTTCATTGCTTATCTCCCTAAAAGCATCATCTACTGTGAAAATATCTTCTTGTACATTGAAACCTGCCAGATTAAGCTCTTTCATAAGGAGAGTTATCTCAGGCAAAGGGGATGAAACTGATTTCAGGTATTCTTCAGGAGTACCAGTGAAAGATACTTTACCATTTTTAAGAAGAATCACTTTTCCAACAAGTGGAAGAAGTTCACATATCTGATGTGAAACGACAATAATGGAAGTACCAGAACTATGAAGTTTGTTCAGTGTTGAAAGTAATGATGAACGGTTCTTGGGATCAAGACCTGAAGTGGGTTCATCCAGAATCAGGTACTCTGGTTTCATGGCCATTACTCCTGCCAGTGCTACCAAACGCATCTGGCCACCGCTTAGAGCAAAAGGTGAAAGTTTAGAAATGTCCGTATCCAGACCAACCAGATTCAAGGCATCACTTACCCTTTGATCCAGAGCCTCACCTTTTAATCCGAAATTAGATGGTCCAAAAGAAACATCTTCAAAAACAGTCTTTCCGAAGAGTTGCTTTTGAGGATATTGCATCAAAAGACCTGCTATTGAACGTACTTCCTTATTTTTGGATTCTATTCCACTCACTGTTACCAAACCTGAATGGGGTTTGAGAAGACCGTTAAAGTGCCTTATAAGAGTTGATTTGCCAGACCCTACTTCACCCGCTATAAGAACGAACTCTCCTTTTTCAATAGATAAACTTACGTTATCCAATGCCTTTTTTTCGAGTGATGTTCCGCTGTTATATCCGAAACTCACATTCTTTACATCAATTGACATAAAGCCTCCATGAGTTCTTCCCGGGAAAGTGGAAAACAGGCCGGGTCTATAAAACCGGAATCAAAAAGCTTTTTTGCCAGCTCAATTATAGGCGGGAGCTCAAAACCAAAATTCATGGAATCCATCTGGCTTAAAATTATACGTGGATTGCCATTATGTGTGATGCTACCATTTTCCATTACTAATAAACGGTCTGCATGGACAAGCTCTTCAAGGCGATGGGTTACATATACAACAGTAGTTCCTTTTTCATTCAATTGTGTTATCAGGTGCAGAATGTCCTTTCGGGACTTGGGGTCCAACATGGAAGTCACCTCATCAAATAATACAATTTCAGGTTCCATGGCTAGAACAGAGGCCAATGCAACTTTCTGTTTTTGACCACCACTTAATGCTCTTGAAGTATGATTTTTGTACTCCTGCATGCCAACATCCTGAAGTGCCCTATCCACACGATCACGTATATCTTCCTGCGCAAGACCAAGATTCTCAGGGCCAAATGCAATATCCTCTTCCACAGTCATTCCTATAAACTGTGACTGTGGGTCCTGAAAGACCATACCCGCCATCTGACGTATATCCAGAATGTATGAAGGATCAGTGGTATCCATTTCATTCACGATAACAGAACCTTCCGTGGGAAGAAGAAGACCATTCATGTGACGTAAGAGTGTTGATTTACCAGAGCCATTCTTACCTGCTATGGCTACGAATTCTCCTTTGCGAATATTCAAAGAAATTGAATCAAGTACCTGTGTGCCGTCAGGATAACTATAATCCAGATTGTTTATGTGAATCATGTAACCCTTTAGATAGAGTATCTGGAAGCTATGATCGATGATGCAATTATTTTAACGATGGCTCCGGGGATGTAGGGAATAAGACCAAGTGCTATAGCCTCCGGAAAAGAGAGACTTGCAACATTCATTAGCTGCAAAACGCCGAACAGGTATATAGCAAACAATCCTGACAGCATGAACAGCATATTTAGATACACATTGTCCCGGCCATATCGGTCACAAAGAGATCCAATTACAAAAGCACCGAATATAAAGCCTATGAGATAACCACCGGTTGGTCCGAAAAACATGCCCAGTCCGGAACTGCCACCAGAAAATACAGGAAGACCTGCAATTCCCAAAAGCAGGTAGACTATTACACTTATTGTTCCCCACCTGGCTCCCAGAATTGCTCCTGCAAGCAATATGAAAAGAGTCTGCAAAGTTATTGGAACAGGACTAACAGGAACAGGGATCTTAATGTAGGCGCCAACTGCCATCATAGCAGCAAACAGGGATGCAAAGACCATTTTTCTAATGTTGTCATTATGAGAATATACATTGTCTACCACAAAAAGTCACCATCCTTTTTTGAGAATGCTACATATGTGAAAATCTCGTTTTAACAGATATCCGGGCAGACATAATATTGTCAACCGTTTTATAGATTAGTGGTTTACAAATTATATAATCCTTATCCATTGAGCTAAACAAAGTGATAATATATAGATAAAAAAAGATAATAGTGTGCAGGGAGAACCTGCACTTAAAAGAATTTTTACATATCCATATCAGGCTGTGGCATACCTGGTGGCATTGGGCCTCCACTGCCTCTTGAAGCTACAACATCATCGATCCTGAGAATCATTACTGTTGCTTCAGTTGCTGCATTTATTGCCTGGGTCTTTATCCTGAGTGGTTCAAGGACATCGTTCTCGTACATGTCTACAACCTTTCCGGTGAATACATCAAGACCCATGTTCTTGTTACCCTGCTCGTGCTGTGAGCGAAGATCAACGAGTTTGTCTATTGGGTCAAGACCTGCGTTCTCTGCAAGTGTCTGAGGAATAATCTCAAGTGCTTCTGCAAACTTGGCGACTGCCAACTGCTCTCTGCCCTTGAGAGTTGATGCATATTCCCTGAGCCTGAGCGCAAGCTCGATCTCCGGAGAACCGCCACCAGCAACGATGCTCTGGTCTTCCAATGCTACACCAATGACACAGAGAGCGTCGTTCAGAGCGCGCTGAAGACTGTCAACTATGTGCGTTGTACCACCGTGAAGAATGACTGATGCGGTCTTCTCTTCCCTGCATCCAAGGAGGAAGGTCATCTTTGAACCGTGGAGGTTCTTTTCTTCAATAGATTCAGCAGAACCAAGGTCAGCTGGTCTGATGTCAGTTACATCCTGGAAAAGTGTTGCACCTGTTGCCTTTGCGAGCTTCTTGAGGTCACTCTTTGTGATCCTTCTGCATGCATAGATACCAGCCTTTTCAAGATAGTACTGTGCAAGGTCATCAATTCCCTTCTGGCAGAATACGACATTTGCGCCACTTGCAATGATCTTATCTACCATTTCCTTGACCATTTTTTCTTCCTGATCAACGAAGTTTTGCATCTGGTCAGGTGATGTGATCTTTATCTCTGCAGTTTTCTCGATCTTTTGAAGCTCAATTGCAAAGCTTGCAAGGAGAATCTTTGCATTCTCGATCTTCTTTGGCATATTTGGCCTGACCCTTTCCTTATCAATTACAAGCCCTGTGATGATCTCGGAATCAAGGATACTGCCACCTTCACGTTTCTCGATAGTGATGTCAGTTACATCAACCTCAATACCATCATCTGTTTCTTCAGAAACAGAAAGTACAGCATCAAGAGCGATCTCAGCCAGGAAATCTTTGTACTCGCCAGCAGCTTTTCCTGTGAGAGCAGTCTTTGCCAGCTTCTTCAGGGTTTCCCTGTCGTCCTTGGACACATTAATGGTAATTGTCTCCAATATCTCAACAGCTTTCTTTGCTGCATGTCTGTAACCACCTGCAATAATTGTAGGGTGAACTCCTTTTGCAATAAGCTCTTCCGCCATTGAAAGAAGCTCGCCTGTAAGTACGGCTGCTGTTGTTGTACCATCGCCGACCTCATCATCCTGGGTCTTTGAAACTTCAACTACCATCTTTGCGGCCGGGTGTTCGATGTCCATTTCCCTGAGGATAGTAGCACCATCGTTAGTGATGACTATATCTCCAAGTCCATCAACAAGCATCTTGTCCATACCTTTTGGACCAAGGGTTGTCCTTACTGCTTTTGCAACTGCTTTCCCTGCAAGTATATTGATGCTCTGAGCATCCCTTGCACGGCCATTATTGCTTCTGTTCCCTGAAGCGTACATAGGTTGTCCTGCCAATTTTTAACCTCCTAATAATCATAAATCCTATAATAGAGTAATATTAGTCATAATTGAGCACTTTTACTCGTACTGCTCAATCTAAATGCAGGCAGTTCTATATAAAGATAACTGCTGAGGTTTGAATGGATATGAAGAGAAAAAACAGAGCATAGCAAAACCCCGTTGAGAAAAAGTAAGAGATAAAACAAAAGAAATAATTGGAAAAGCAGACCTAATGCCTGCCATACAACTTATTCAGATGCCCGCGTACCATACAATAAATATGATCCCTGTAACATCCTGCATCAGGTATATCAAATATCGCCATTCCCCCTGCATTCCAGGAAACATTTGAGATAATATTTTTTTTCCCCATTTCATCGATCACCTGCTTAAGTTTAAAAAGATCATCGACCGTTTGCCTCCAGTCACCAGCATGCGTTTCAGAGGAAGCGGTCCCTCCAACAAGTTCCAATTGCTGCAAGGCAAATGTGTACACCTGAAACAAGTGAACGTCATCCGTTGTTAATTTGATCAACCCACTTTTTGAATCCTGTCGCAAGACTTTCAGAACGAGTGGAACGTCAGATGACCTAAACACACCCTTATCTATCTTTTCAGTATATATTTTGATTCCCTGCATATTTTCACACCTGGGACAGTAGCCCTTAGTTAAGAAGATTCGTTTATGCAAATAAGTATTACTCAAAAATCAGGTAAATACTGAAGAAAATAAGAAAAAAAATTAGATAGCCAATGCTTCAAACACAAGCAGGAACTCTCAATGTGCAGCAGATTCCTGTTCACAGTTTAGTACGAAACGAGTGTCTGGATACAGGCACTTTTAACGAAATTTATCATATTGCATCTGAGTTCGAATTCCTGTTCAGATAGATCATCTGTATCAATATATCTGCAGAACATTTCCCTGAACTCATCAAATTTTTGCTCGTCTTGTTCCTTCATAATTCCCCTCGGATCTATAAACGATTATGTACATATCATATATATTTTCCATTATATAAAAATATTATGTTTAGGATTTATGTGTCAAAACATTAACTATAGAGTAAAAAAGACATAAAATAAAAAAAGAGGAAGGAATCCCTTACTCACTGCCACCTACCGTGATACTGTACTCTACATTGTCAGTATTCCCGGATAGAATACTTAGTTCCCAATCTCCGATGGCTCCGGTTGCCTCATAGGCCTCAGTGTAAGTTGTTAAATATTGCTGGTATGCGGATGATTTGGATGAATACATTATCACATCATCACTGCCAAAGTTCACAGAACCTTTGTTCACGGTCTTTACAAGCTCAAGTTCAGCTTCGTCATTACCATTTTAAGCACAAGCTCAAAGGAAGGAGATTGTGTTGAAGACCCACCTGCGTAGCTTGAATATTCATACTGGTTTGTTGACACTTCGATCCTGATAGATGCATCGGAAACTGCTACCTCCACTGTAAATTCCCTTTTCTCATCGGGCTTCATCATTACATTTGAAGGTGTTATTGTGACCCATTCTTCAAGATAGTTCTCTGTGTATGGCTGTAACACCATGATAGTGGCAATGATCACAGCTTCGTCATCCCTGTTGATGACAGTGATAGAAACTGAACTCGTTTCACCAGGCTGCAATTGCAGGTATGAATATGATGGTTTCACCTGAAGCTTATCATACCCCATGTCAGGAATACTTATGGCTTCCACATCTTCTGCATACGATACACCTACAAAGGACCTCTCTGAAACAAATGGTTCTATCATAAGAGCAACATCATCTGCTATTGCCCCAGTAACAAAGATGGCACTGACAAGCAACAGCCCCATTGTAATATATAGTGGAGTTTTATCCATTATAGCATACTTTCTCTTTAGTTATCAGATCATAGAAGGAAGCATACATATTAAAAAATGCCTAAACTTCAATTGAATTGGTAGTTATACGTGGCAATGCACTATGAAAATAACTATTGATGAATGTTACTCGAAGAGAGCTGCGTTTTTCACATAACTATTGTATAATTATTTAATGTGCGTGATAAAAAATAAATATATAGGATAATGCCAGAGTTTAATGGGGCAATTCTCCCAAGATGGTGGATAACATGATAGAAATAAAGATAAATAGTGGGGGCTATTATCGGAAAACTGCTAAAATAGTAGTGAGTACTTTAATAATTCTGATATCATTATCATTAACGGCTTCAGCTTGCCATATTGGTGACTGGGTCTGGGAAGATCTAAACGCTAATGGCATACAGGAAACTGATGAGCCGGGAATAGCAGGAGTAACTGTAAATTTATATCAGAATGATGGTGCTTACCTGGAAAACACAACAACAGATTCAACCGGACATTATAATTTCAGTCTAGCTAGCAATAGAAACTATTGTGTTGAATTTGTACTTCCTGCAGGATTTGTTTTCAGCCCGCTGGACCAGGGAAATGATGATACTAAGGACAGTGATGCAAATACAACTACCGGAAAGACAATATTCACATACATTTCTTCATCTGAATATGATAGAACATGGGATGCCGGTATGTATGAAGAACCTGAGCCTGAAACTGCAAGTGTAGGTAACTTCGTATGGAACGACCTGAACTTAAATGGAGAACAGGATGACGGAGAGAACGGCATGTCAAACATCACAGTTGGAATTTACACCTGTGAAGGAGAGTGGGTTGCAAATACAACAACTAACAGCACAGGATTCTACGAATTCACTTATCTTAACCCTGGTAGCTATTATCTTGTGTTCACAAATCCTTCTAAATACTCCTTCAGTGAACCAGAACAGGGAACGGATGATGCTAAGGACAGTGATGCCGGAACTAATGGAAATACAAAATGTTTCTCACTCGCTCCAGGAGAATACAACGAAGTGATTGATGCTGGCCTGTACAATAAGGAGGAAGTACCTGAGTTTCCGACTGTTGCACTACCAATGATTGCAATCATCGGAATAGCATTTATTTTCGGACGCAGGGAAAAGTAAATTTTAGCTCATTTCTTCTTTTTTCCTTTTTACAATAATATTTTTCCTACACATTGCAGCATATTTTCTCTCAATACTTTCTACACTGCCCAATATTTATAGATTAAAATGATAGTGGGATACTATGCAGGAAAGAAGGTATCAAAAGGGCTATTTTATGGCGATTGGCATGGTTATTGGCCTTCCCCTCGGGATTCCTATAGGTCTGGTGTTAGGCATGATGGCTATAGGACCGGCAATTGGCCTGGTACTTGGAGCAGGAATTGGAACGTTTCTTGAAAAAAAGTACAATCCGAACCCTTTGCCAATGACACCAGAGGAGGAAGCTCAAAGAAAAAAGATTTTTTTGGCACTTGGAGTGATCTTTCTGTTGGGTATTCTAATGTTTGTCGCTTTGCTGATGATAGCCGGCAATGTATGAACTGGCCTGAACTAACACATTTAATATGAAAAATAAAAATGAGATTTTGGTGTGATCGATCACACACCAAACTTATTTTATTTACGTCTACCAAACATCACAGCAGCAAAGAGACAAAACAATCCCACAATCAGTTCAAATCCGGGACTGGGTTCCGCTGCCTGAGATTCGGCTTCTTCTGACATCGTATCCATGGATTCAATTTCTTTGAGCTCTTCATCACTCACCATCCTTTCACCAACGATCATTGGATCACCTTCATAACCAAGAGCACTGAAGTCCATAGCACCATCATCAAGGTGGCAATCTTTACATTGAAGGGCACCTTCTTTAGGTGCTACTTCATGGTTTATGCTTTCATACAATGAAGTTTCAACGAATTCATACTGGCCGCTGTAAGGCATATCTACATACTCCATACCTGCCCTTGATGCCCTGTCCCAGTCATATGTGACCCAGTAGGCATCCTCCCCTCCAAACAAATCAGGGATGATGAGGTAATCGTACTGTGCATCACTTATCTGTTTTGCAAGATGGATCTTGAATGGATATATCTTGGAATCCGCATCATACCTGTCACCCAGGGGAGCAGTGAGAACGGTAATTCCATCAGGATCGACTTCATCCCCAAGGTAATACTTATCAAAACTGCCATTGAACCAGGCATATGTAGGAGTTACATTCATTCCCCAGATAAATTCACCCTTCATCATGTTGTAAGTGGCTTTACCGTATTCGTCTACAGGCACCGTATCAAGATCCTGCCCTGCTTTAGACCAGTCCCAGTACATCTTTGTTGGCACTTCACGAGCAAACGCGGGTACGTGACATGTCTGACAGGCAATAGAGTCTGAGTGACCGTCAAGGCGTTCTTTGAAAACTCCCTGATGCGGCGTGTCTCCATGACAATCAGAACACAAAACCCTGCATTCAGACCCCGGAACACCAGCAAAGCGACCTGCGACATTGTGTGCAGTCGTCTTGTGACAGTTCTGACAATCAAAATCCATACCACCCATGTGAACATCAAGCTCCCTTGAAGGCTCAAGTAGCGCAGATGACATATCACCGTGCTTTACGTTGTCACCACCACCACCGAAGAAGTGGCAACTACCTCCACATGTCTCACGTGACGGACTTCCAATACTCTGAGCTACGGCTACAAGATCAACAGAAGGATCAACAGCTCCTGCACCTGTGGGTATTTTCTTGTATGTACCTGTTGTCTCGTGACAGACCACGCAATCTATGTTCGATGCATTGGTGAAGTCAAAGGTCTTGTCCGCCCAGCCATAACCTGTGTGACAGGAAGTGCATCGTGGTTCATTTGAACCTATGGCTACACAGAAATTATTTATCACTGTGCGTTTACCCAATCCTTCGTGTGACTGTTCCTCACATCCACACTCTGAACACGTTGTCCAGAGCCAGTGAGTCGAATTCAGCATGTCTGCTGCCTGCTGGGAGTGACATGAAATACAATCTGCAGTCACATCCGGTCCTTCCTCGTATGGGCCGGTAAGGAACGAATGGTTCAGATACGCGGCAGAAGAGGAAAAGGACAAAGCTATCAAGCAAGCAAGCAAACAGGAAAACCCAACGTAAAAATTGTGTTTCATGTTTCAACCCCGGTATAAATTAAATAAAGTTAAATCCACTTAACATAAGTACTATATAAGTGTGAAATTTACACCTATTTAAGTATTGTGTAATACTGTCAAAATATAGGGTGTTAACAGTGTTAATTAAGTATCTTTTCGATACTTAATTAAAAGAGATAATATTGAAAAGCGAAAATGGAGCTAAAAAGAGAAGAACAGGAAAGTCAAAAGGAAAATATCCGCCTTTTCAGATAGTACCTGGCACCCACTTAATGACCTTATCTTTCTCTTAGACCGAGTGTTCTTTTTTCTGAATATCAGGCATACCTGAACAGTATATAAACTGATTCATATGATCCTTGTTCTTTAAGAATGAATAACTGCCAGTGTGTTGCTGAGAGTTGCAAGAAAGCCAATAAATGATACAGAATACCTTGTGATGTTCCAGTAATACCTGTTTGCGTTCCTGTATACATGATATAAGAGAAACATGAAGGCTATTTTGAGAGGTATCAGGGAAATGTAACCATATGTCGTGAATATTTCAAATAGAATAGGGTTGCCTTCATAAAAATAACCTGTTTGCAGCGCATAAACTGTTGTGATAGTATCCCCTAAAACATAAAGGATCAATACGGGTATAATATCTTTTATAAAAGTCATTTTCAGTCCACTTCACATTTGAATTATCAAATAAACCAAATCAAAAAACGAATTTACTGACAGATCAATTTTTGCAAATCACCTCTCATATTTGGGTACCACCAAACTGGATTACTTACTACGATGAAACATATCAGCATAGTAATTATTAAAGCTTACCGTATATTTTTATAATGTTTTAAAGATAAAATATTAGTCATAATTAGTAGAGCAGGTTTTGCGAAAAAACCGTTAAACATCCCAATAAAAAAATCAGAAGATGAAATAAATTAAAATGCAAAAGTTCTTCTGTTCAGATAGTACTTGGATCCACCACCTGATGGTCCTGTCTTTTTCCTTGATTGGGACATCTTATTTGTAGATTTATTAGCGTTTCCAGAGCTACTACAACTGACCTGTTTCTTGTTCCATATATCGAACTTGACTTTCTGAACTGATAGGTCCATTGCCAGACCCCTGAGCATCCACCTTAAAGCCTGTGCCCGATGATGCTTATTTCTGTCTTTTTTACCAGGAAATGTTTCAGCGACCAGCTTCGTGGCTTTTTCCCCGGCCATTGTCTGAAGCTCAAATAAACTTTTAGTAGACAACACATCCCTTGAAGCTGTATGCAGACGCCTGAACATAGAGTTTGTAGGCAGCGCTGTGCAGTTCATCATAGCTATCTTCTGCCGGAGATTTCCAGATACTGGTGCACTGCTCAGATCGATGAGAAACTCACGGTCATTCGGATAAAGAATGCGAACCTTTTCTTTGCTCTTTGATAATTTGTCAGCCTGCTTGTTCTATACCCTTGGAACCCAGCGAAAATGAATGTCCAGCTCGTACTGTTTAATGATATTAGTGATATCTTTATAGATGTTCCAGATATCATTATCCACTATCGTGTAGATGCCACGCATCTGGTAAATTACCGCCTGACTGTCACCCATTACGGTCAGTGGACCCTGACCATCAGCCTTGACATATTCAAGCATTCCTTTTTTAAGAGCAAGATATTCTGCAAAAAGAGCGTTATTACTGGTGTCTTTTTCAAGCCGGTCGTTTCCAAGTATTGAAAAAGAGTTGTTTTGCAAGGTTACAACCCAACCCAACCCCATGCATCCACCTGGATTAGGAGTGCATGAGCCATCAAAGGTTATCGCGTCCATATTTCTTGTACTGGTATGAATTTGTTTTCAGCCGTACACAGGAACTTATCCTTGCCAGATTATATTAGCTCAGAATTATATAAGTGGAAGGGAGGGGAAGTATTGAGGAATATATAGATGCCGTATAGAAGATAGGGATAATCTGTTACTAAATTCAACAAAAACCCAAAATAATCATTTCCCTCGTTTGGTCGATCAATTCCCTTATACTATCTTCCAGAAACTCCTCATCAAGACCCCCACATTTAGCACTTAAATCCGCAAGATGTCCTATTGTCCCCAGCATCCCCACATCAAACATGTAAGCATTTTCGGACTCATGAATTTTTTGAATCATTGTTGGCATCGTGTCCTCAGGCTTTAATTCAACCTCATTCACTTCACACAACATCTTCAGGTAGCTTTCAAGAGCTTTTCCGGCAATGACAGCAGCATGACGAACAGACCCTTGTTCATACAGACTTTCTGCTTCTTCAAGTTCAGAATTCACCAGATTTGCTGTAACACTTCTCTGGCAATCGTTCCTTGCTAAAACGATACGATGTCCTATTGAGTGGAGTATACTGACCTGAGCATCAAAACAGGTGATGAACACTTTTCTTAGATGTTTTTTCTCGTTGGAGTTGCCGACAGGGTCTTTTAGACTGATGAGAGTTACTATCTTTTGGTTCAGCTCTGCAAGATTTTCATGCTTTGATGTCCTGCCCGCACCTGCATATTCCTGAACAAGCTCCCGGCAGCTTTCATACCAATCTTCGTACCTCTGCAAAAGAGCACGTTGCAAAATCTCGTTCTTTGCATTTATCTCGCATATCCTGTATTCTACATTCGGCAATCCCGTAGAACCAGCATCAATATGCTTCATCCTTTTTTGAGTTGTACCGCCCAGCAAGTCCATATACATCTTTTCAATAATATCGGCTTCTTTGATGTACGTGGCAATGTCTGGATTGGTCATAATAGTAGAATGGAAAAAATTGTATATAAGTAAGGCGAATCAAGCACGACTTTTTTAGGTGTACGTCTACATTTAAAAAATACAATGTCATTTAGATAAATTAATATGCATGTTAAAAGATGCTTTATTCATAAGTGGGACATGCCTCTACAAAATGTTTCAATAATCATTAAACGGTGTTACAAATGAATAAAACAATATTATTCTTAATAATGATGGCAACATTATTTGCTTTTGCAGGCACTGCCAACGCAGCAAATCTGACAAATCCAGAAGTTGTTGGAAGCACTGATATTTTTGAAATAAAATCCGGTGATATCTTGGCTATTGCACCTGGAGAAACGCTTGTAATAGAGACCGGTGACGGCTTCGAGATTGCTGCTGGTGGCAAGCTTATAGTCGAGCAAGGTGGGATTGTTGAAATAACCAACAGTGGTAATATCAAATGCTTTGGTGGGTTTTACATATATGGGAACGTTTCTAATTATGGAGGAATGGAATTGGAAGGACAATTCTATAACCATGGTACATTCACAAACAATGGCAGTATATGGCTCTGGAGAGAAATCCACAATTGCGGTATTTTTAATAACACAAGGAGAATAGATATTGACTATCCAGCTACAATAGAAAATCACGCTACAGGAGTAATTTATAACAGTGGTGGTATTTGTAACAATGTTGTTATTAATAACTATGGAACAATAAATAACACAGGTGAAATTTCATCAACTTCAGGCGATGGAGATGGCACAATAAACAACTATCCTTCAGGCGTGATTTCTAACGCCGGGTTTATTTCGAATACCATCAATACGATTGATCCAGATGAAGAAGTTCCAGAACAAAGCATCCCGGAGTTCCCTTCTGTTTTGTTACCTACTGCTTCAATAATTGGACTGGCTCTAGTATTTCAGAGAAGGAAGGAATAATCCCTCTTTCTTACTTTTTTATTTATGAATTGTATAACCACTTAGTTAATTTTGCAAATTAATCCTTTTTCAGTCGTACCTCTAGCATAACCATTGACAAACTTTATGAATTAATATATAACATAATAGTTAATGGGGAGATTCAAATGTATACAGTCTACATCACGACACTGAATGGTTCATTTATAAACGTTGATAAAATAATTCAACTATATGTTACTGAATATGAGGGTGAAGAATACATAATGGCTATGTCATCTTGTGAAACGGCTGATCCTATTTTAGAATATAAAAGCAATAAGGATGAATTAATTTCAGGCGTGATCTCTATAATAGCCGGTGCTAAGATCCAGTCAGAAACTATTGGAGATGCTGTTATAGTGGATTTGGCAGACCAACTGGGATAGAACCATCCTTAAAAAAACTCTAATCCTATTTCATCCACACACAATGTCTTAAATATCATTCAAGGACAATCTACTAAAAGAAAATTCAGGCTATCTCTTTTTTGAATAATAGTAGTTAGCCTGCAGTTTGCAGATTTATGATTATTTTTCATAAATTACAGAAATAAGTAGTGGGACGAAAATCCCAAAAAAGTAACCTATATAGTGACCAACAGAATTGACAATAGCACCGTTGCTCATTATCTCCTGAGGAACCAGAACAGGCAGTATCAATATGTAATCTAAGGTTCCAATGAGTAATCCCAAGATGTACAATTGCTTGATATTAGGGAAACACCTCAACCAATTCCTGACATCTAAATTCTTCTTGATAACTTCTACGATTAGATCCTTTTGCAGATAGACCAATATCAATGCAAATGTAATTATGAATATGTATTGGAATAGTTGAGAGTGAATATTACCAAGGACCAGTAAGAGATTCATGATTACTATCAGGAAAAGGAATGTAAGATCAATGCTCTTTAAGCAATATTCCTTCAGGAATCTATATACAACATATGCCAGATAACCGAACAGCGAACTGACAGGTCCTGAAAAACCCTGATATGTTGTGTTAGGGCCAATTATGTTCATAGATACAATTGATATTATCCAGGGTAAAACCAGAAACATTAGTATCGAGTACACATAGAAGTTACGTTTATTTGTTTCAAGATTGAAAATCAAAAAACAAAGTGTCAGATAAGAGACTAAGTTTCCGGATAAATGTGTCAGATCAGTATGCGCATAATTTGAGAGAAAAAGCGAATACAGTGTTATCTTTGAAGGATACAGGATGAAATATGTTTCTTTCAGGCTGACCGGAAGATAAAATATAAAAACCAGAACTGCTGGAACAAATACAAAATAAAATAACCAGTCACTCTTTTTCCATTTTGCAGAAAATAAAGATGTTAAATAAAAACTTTCAATATGACACCTTATAGGTCCTGACATTTAAAAAGCATCTTAATTTGAGTGTAAATATGCTTTTGGGTTGGCCAATTATCAAATAAATATTCACCAATAGTGATATAATTCAATTAATCAAAGGATAATATTGGGAAGGATCTGGCATGTTTTATAGAGTAGTATCAACTTCATGGTTTAATAATAGGATTTTTATCACACTCATAAATTGACGACATCGAAAAGCCACTTTATGAGAACATGTTAAACATTCATTCCAAGCAAAGCAAACACCATAGCGTAAAAATTAGAAAAGAAAAAATTACGTCCCGACCGAGAATCGAACTCGGGTCTAAGGCTCCGCAAGCCCCAAGGATATCCTCTACCCTACCGAGACGCTATGTGCCCTCTCCAACGTATTAATCCAATATAAAGATTATCAATGGAATGGAGAAATTGAGCTTTGGAAAGGGAGTGGTTCAGGGCTTGCAATCAATAACAGTTAAATCCTTCAAAAGTGATTACTAATCATGTCGATGACAATAGGACTTGCAGGTAAACCCAATGCAGGGAAATCCACATTCTTCAAGGCTGCAACACTGGCAGACGTGGAGATAGCAAATTATCCATTTACAACCATTCATGCAAACAAAGGAGTAACATACGTAAGGGCAGAGTGCCCCTGCGTAAGCCGTGATCAGCGCTGTGGCAACTGTTCTGATGGTATACGTTACGTCCCTATCGAACTCATAGACGTTGCGGGTCTTGTACCAGATGCGCATCAGGGGCGCGGGCTTGGCAACACCTTCCTCGATGATCTTCGTCAGGCGCAGGCAATCATCCACGTGATCGATGCCTCAGGCGGCACTGATATAGAAGGTAATCCGGTTGATATTGGAGACCACGACCCACTTGGTGACATTGATTTTCTCAACCGTGAACTCACCATGTGGATCTATAGCATCGTCAAGAGAAACTGGACCAAGCTCTCACGCAAGATACAGGCGGAAGGACTCTCAATAGAGCACATACTTGCAGACCAGCTTGCCGGGGCAGGAGTGGATGAGCCACAGGTCAATGCCGCCCTTAACAAATGCAAACTGGACAGGAACCATCTTACCAAATGGTCCGATGAAGATATAATCAGTTTCTGTGACGCGGTCCGCATTCTGAGCAAACCAATGATAATCGCCGCCAACAAAACAGATGTTGCGCCACCGGAGAATGTAACTAACCTACAGGCACTTGACCAGATAGTAGTAGCCACAAGTGCGGCAGCAGAGCTTGCCCTTAGGTCAGCAGCTAAGAGCCAGGCCATAAAATATGAACCCGGAGACAATGACTTCAGCATCCAGTCTGAAGAACTCAACGCAGCCCAGAGAAAAGGACTGGAAAACGTACGCACCCTTATACAGAAAATGGATGGCACAGGCATACAAAAATGTATCAACAACGCTGTTTTCGAGCTTCTTGACCTCATAATCGTCTATCCTGTAGAAGATGAAGGAAAATGGACCGATAAGAATGGAAGAGTGCTACCTGATGCATTCCTCATGAAAAAAGGTTCAAATGCCCATGATTTTGCCTACAAGATCCATTCTGATATCGGTGAAGGATTCCTCTATGCAGTGGATGGGAAAACAAAAATGCGACTTGGAGAAAAGCACGAACTCAACGACGGGGATGTTGTTAAGATAGTTTCCACTGCAAAATAAAAACAAAATAAAGTGCCAGGATAATACATGAGCTTTGTAACTTCCGTCTATGAGAAGCATTTGCTACAGCAGGTCACGAAGTATCCCAGCCCTGAGCATGTTTCTCTGGCACTTTCTGAAACAGACCTGCTGGAAAAAGGCGGTTTCAAGAAAATAAAGGATTATATCCTCTGGTGCAAACAGCTTGGAATAAAGAGAGCCAGTATTTACATCGATGTACTGGACACCGAGGAAAAGCTCAAATCTGAAATGATAGGAAAATTAACCACGAAACTTAACGAGATCCTTTTGAAAATACCTAATGATATAGGATACGAGATATACGAAGAGAGCGGAGAAAGCTGCTCAAAAAAAGAAGGAGAAGGGTTTCAGGTCTATATTTCTGTTGGTTTTGGAGGACGCAGGGAAGTTACAAATGCAGTCATTTCCGTACTGAAAAATGTAAAAGAAGGGAAGATCAAAGCCTCAGAAATAAGCGAAAAGGATATCGAATCCCACCTAGTGATGAAACACGAACCTGACATATTCATTCGCTCAGGAGGAAAGCACCTGTCTGATTTTTTGATATGGCAAACGGTCTATTCCGAATTTTACTTCACTGATGTCAACTGGTACAACGTAAGGAAACTGGATATAATCAGGATAATAAGGGATTTTCAAAAGCGTCAGAGACGATTTGGTAAATAGATCAAATTTTCCTGCCCATTACAATGGCATTTTCATCAAGATAGTAGCCATCTATTTTTCCCTCGACCAGAAAACCATTATTTGAATAGAAAAGTTGAGCAGCAACATTAGACTCTCTCACTTCAAGCATCATTTTATTGAAGCCATAAAGCTTCACAAGGTCAATGCACCATTCAAGCAGTTTACTGGCAATTCCCTGCCGCAAGTATTCCTTACGAACTGCAATACTCTGCAAATGAGCCATTCTATTATCTCCTGATGAACCAATTATTGCATAACCAAGTACCTTGTCTTCCTCGTAAACAACAAACCCCGGATTATTAATGTGGGCCTTGAAAAGAAAATCTGGCCAGGGCATGTCAAAGGAACAATCCTCTATCTCAACAATTTCAGGAATATCAGAAACCAATGCTCTTCGTATCATTGTATCATTGAATTTACCTTTTTGGTCCTCTTCTCTGTGAGGCTTACTATTTATAGGATACATACTAAAAAGCTGCCGATGGTATACGGGGTCATCATATGTACAAAATGCAGGAAGAATGCACAGATCATTGAACTTGAAAGTTCAAAGACCACTCGTTGCCAGAGGTGCAGCGCAACACTAATGGTCAGAAAGTTGCGTATCTTCTTTTCATCAGAAGACCTTAACGAAGCAATATCCTTCAGGACGCAGGTACAGGCCAGTATAATAGAGAATGAAACATACACTATGCAGGCCAAAAATGAGGGTGCTTCCAAAACCGAGTATCAGATATTTGGTGAGGAGATTGAGGAGAAAGCTGCATGTTTTATTGACAAACAAGAATCTCAGAAAAAGAAAAAAGCAGATGGTTTAATACTTGAAGCACTCCAATCCAATAATAAACAGATGCTTTATGGTGATCTGAAAAAAGTGGTCATAGCCAGGGACATTGATGAAGACAGATTTGATGACGCTATCAAAAAGATGATGCAAGCAGGAGAGATATATTCACCTTCAAAAGAGGTTATCCGACTTGTATAAACTGGTCTGCTCTTCAAAAACAAATAAGATACATGGCGAGTATAATAATATTTAAACAATATATTTAGTAGGAGTATACAAAAAATATATCTAAAAAGATGTATAATATGTAATGTCTTAATAGTTAACTTCCAATTAATAAATAATTTAATCAGGTATGAATATGTCCGATATAACCCTCGATATTGTGGAACTGCTACTTACAGCACAAATATATAGCAAATATCCCGAAATGGATGTGAGTGATCTGCCCAAGGATATACGTAAATATTACTGGAGCAGGGATCACAAAACAGTTCCAAAGCCTATAAGGGTTAGTGTTACTGATCTTGAAAAGATATTTGGTGTTGAGAACATAGATAACAGATCAATATCAGTTCCTTTTGTCAAGATCGATGACATGGAATTTTCCGCAAAGATAACTGCTCTTGAAGTTGGAGCAGAATGGTTCCAGAAAAAAGATGAGAACCGGGAAAGAATATCACATAATCCTGTTCTTGCATTTTATTATGAGAAAAATAAGACAGATGGAGCAGACTACACCAGTGCAAAATCAAAGGTCAGGCCAAAAGAAGTTGACAGGGAATGGATAGAGTCCCTGATAGCAGATATTGAAAAAGAAGAAGGCGGACCTGATATGCTAAAACTGGTACAGATCAGCGCGCCGGAGGATATACGCCAGACAATGAAAGATTTTGTTCTTACACAGGAACAGGAAGAAGAAACAAAGAAGATAGTCAAGGCAATAAAATACAGGGACTACCTCAAGCATATTGGCCTTTATGATGTAGGTAAGATATTAATGGTCGGCCCTCCCGGAACAGGTAAGACATCACTTGCAAAGGCAATGTCAGAGCACCTTTCGAGTCCTTTTGTGGAGGTCAGACTCTCAATGATAACTGACCAATACCTGGGAGAGACTGCGAAAAATATAGACAGGGTATTTGCACTTGCTAAAAAATTAAGTCCTTGCATACTTTTTATTGACGAATTTGATTTTGTCGCAAAGACACGTTCGTCTGATGAACATGCAGCTCTTAAAAGAGCCGTGAACACTTTGCTCAAGGCCATTGATGACATCAGCCTTACAACAGACGGTGTACTTCTTCTGGCTGCGACAAACCACCCTAAGATGCTTGATTCTGCTGCATGGAGACGTTTTGATGATATTATGAAATTCCCGCTTCCTGATGTGGACATGCGCAAGAAGATACTTGACATCGTTACAAAAGAGATCAAAGGAGACTTTGACACTGCGGAAATAGCAGCTTTGACGCATGGTTATAGTGGTTCGGACCTGCGTATGGTCATCCGGGAAGGAGTGCTCACTGCACTTGTAACAGAGAGGACCGAGCTTACACAAAAAGATATGCTCAATGCAGTCGCAGCATTCGATGAGAGAACAGTCATCAAAACCAATGAATATGAAGATTGAGTAAATACAGGACAATTCATGAAGATAACACTTCTTGGGACAGGAGATGCCACCGGTACTCCTGTTATTGGTTGCAATTGTCCTACATGTCAGGATGCACACAACGGCGGTAAAAGTCAGAGAACCAGATTTGCAATCCTTGTGGAGTCATCGCAGGGAACGGTTCTGATAGACTCAGGGCCTGATCTTCGATACCAGCTTCTTAAAACCGGGACAAAACATATTGATGGAGTAATCTGGACACATGGTCATTATGACCATTTTGCAGGTTTTGCCGAATTCCACCGGGTCCAATACAACGTGGATGTTTACGGATTACCTGAAACACTGGAATATATTCTTGATTACCTGCAGTTCCTCCGGCCTAAAAAGCATGAAAGGAACATGTATGAACCTTTTGAACTCATTGGCCTGGAATTCACTCTTTTTGAGGTAATACATCCACCCGTAAAAAGATCGATAGGTGTTATGATACGTGATGGCAATACAAAAGTGGTTATCACAGGAGATACACAAAGGGATATTCCAAAAAAGAGCATTGATACTATCATGGAACCAGACCTGTTAATTGCTGATGCTATTGTTCCACCTACTGTAGAGGTCAAAAAACACATGAATACGGCAGAAGCTATGGACCTTGCTCAGGAAATTAAAGCCAAAAAAGTGGTATTCACACACCTTAGCCATTTCTTCAAGCCCCATGATGAGGCAGTAAAAGAATATCCACTTGGATATGATGGCATGGTTTTTGAATACCTTTGATTCAATCTTTTCCTTTATTTTTGGGAACAACTACCTGTTTCTCGATGTCATCTCGAATCTTTTCCAGTGTTTTCTTTTGAAGCCTATACCTGAAAATGACAAAAAGTGCGATCATTCCAAGAATAAACGCAGCAATGGTAAGACCTGTTGGCGCTGAGCTTGTGTAGAATTTAGCTGTGATGAGTTTTGGAACCGGCTCTATTTCTGCCTGTTCTTCAGCAGAGTATCTGCCGAGCATGCTCAAGAAACCAGTTGTTTCCAACCCATTGTACCACACAAGATTTTCACGATTATATGCATCAATATACAAAGCATCAGGAGAAGGCTTGGCCTTGCCTATAAGCGGATTTCCAGTGGTATACCCCTCTGGCAAAACAAAACGAACTACGGACGGAGGTGTTGTGATGTATATGAAATCCTGCCCCAGCGGTGTTGACATTGTGTAAGCCACAAAGCCGGTTATTGGTTCTTCAAATGTAATGAACACATGCTTTTGTCCGCGAATAACATCTTCTGAAATTGTATAATTGATCTCAGAAGCTCCTTCCATGAGTGAAAAATCATTCAAGTTTTCCGGTGTTGCATTGGTTTTGTTGGAAAAATCTCCAAGTACAACAATATTACTTACAACTTCATCGTCTGAAGTGCTCAGATCTTCCAGAGGGATTATATCAATAACAGATTCGTTCTCAATTATTGAAACTACCTTTGCAGACCCATTCTTTGAGAGATAGAATGAATGAGTAGGAATCAACTTCCCTTCATTATAACTATCGTTCAGGAAAACCTCAAACTCGTATGCAGATAACTCCTGCTGAGTACCTTCATCACTTACCGGCACAAGATCATCGATGCAGCCACCTGCAAAGATCACCAGACCGAAAAGGCACAATACCAGGATCAAGTATTTTTTCATTGCTACACCAATTGATGATTTATTTTATCAAACTATCGCTACATATTCTGTGACCATTGGACAAATACATCCATGGCACTCCGTGATCTGACATATGCCACATTTTAACTTAACAGTTATTTAGACTATCAGTTTTTTCTTCATGAGATTTATCGAAAGTATCAGCAAAATTACACTTGCAAACAGGATCCACACAATATCAAACAATAAGGATGCACCCAGTATCCCGAATGACAGGGACCTTATAACGTTCACCATGTGTGTTAATGGTAGAAATGCAATTGCAAAATACTGCACTGGTACCGGAAGAGCACTTAAGGGGAAGAAAGTGCCACTAAAGAGGAACATTGGGGTTATGAACAAGAGTATCGGATAGCTAAGAGACATTATATTTGGAGTTATTGCGGTAAAACACATGCCAATAGCTGCAAATAGAAGCCCGCAAAGGAATGCGAACGGAATTATGAGAAGTGAGTATTTCAGGTCGATCAAACCAAAAAGAGCTATTACAGGTATCATTACAGTTGCGTTTATCATGCTTCTGGTGGCTCCCCAGAGAAGCTCACCTGCTATCACATCCTCTATTGTCAGAGGTGTTGCAATGATAGCATCGAATGTTTTCTGATAGTACATCCGGACATAGGAGCTGTAACTGCACTCGAAAAATGCTGCATACATAACTGAAACAGCTATGAGTGCAGGAGCGATAAAATTGGCATACGGGACACCATCAATGCTCTCAATGAACTTTCCCAGACCAAAGCCCAGTGCAATCAGATACATTATCGGCTCAAGGAAAGGAGGAAGGAAATTCAACTTGACGTCCTTCATGAAGACATCCTTGTTCCGCTGCCAGACCTTATATGACCTGGAGCTTATGCTGGGAATTGCAAAATAATCGGTCATATTCATTCCCGAAGCCTCCTGCCTGTAAGCTTAAGGAAGACATCTTCAAGTGTCGCAGGTCTTGCGCTTATCTTGGAGAGAGAACATTCCATAAGAAGAAATTCAGATAACTCCATGGCGTTATCCGGATAAATGTGAACAATGTCACCAATAATTTCGTAGCTTGTTTCCCTTTTCTCAAGACATTCCAGAAGTTGTGGGTTGTGTTCTGCCTCGATGATATCCGAACCTATGAACTCTGCAATAACTCCTCTGGGGCTGCCTTCTACCAGTATTTTACCATTGTCCATTACTACCAGCCTGTCGCAAAGCTTTTCCACCTCATCAAGGTAGTGAGATGTGAGAACAATAGTAACTCCCTGTTTTTTGAGCCCGCGCAGCTTGTCCCATATAAGATGACGTGCCTGCGGGTCAAGTCCAACAGTAGGTTCATCAAGTATCAAAAGTCGGGGACGGTTAATAAGAGCTCTTGCCAGTACAAGCCTGCGTTTCATTCCACCTGACAGGCTTTCTGTCATAACATCCCTTTTTTCCTGGAGATGCACAAAGTCAAGTAACTCCTCTACTCTTTTTTCTGCTTCAGCCTGCGGGATATCGAAATATCTTGAATAAACCAGCAGGTTCTCATAGACCGTAAAATCCCCGTCGAGATTGTTCTCCTGAGGAACGACTCCCATAAATGATTTTATTTCCCTCTGATGACTTGCAACATTCATCCCAAGAACTTCGAGCTTGCCTGCGGTTATCGGAGAAACACATTGTATCATCCGCATGGTCGTGGTCTTGCCTGCTCCGTTTGGCCCGAGAAAACCGAACATCTCACCTTCATCAATATTAAAGCTTATATTGTTTACAGCTGCAAGGTCTTTGAATGACTTTTGCAGTTCTTTTGCCACAATTATAGGAGCTATTTGTTACCACCTTTAAAAGAGTTGTAATGACTCTGTATTAATTATTTCGATTGAAACCTTTTTTGAAAGGTCATATTTATGTTCAAACCTTTTTTGAACAATAACGGACATAAGATAGAATTAGAGGATTGAAAATGACTGAATTGAAGAACCTGATAACAACAGCAAAAGAGAAGGGATCTTTTTCGACCCTCCTGAAAGCCGCAGAGAAGCTTAAGCTCACAAATAAGTACAGCAACGAAGGACCATTCACTATTTTTGCACCGATAGAAGCAGCTTTCGGACCAATACCAGATGAAGTCGTAGATGAATCATTTGATGACCATGGCTACCTTCTTGGTATTATCAACTACCACATCGTGGAAGGAAAATATACCACCGCAGAACTTGCAGGACTTACAGAACTTGAAACAGTAAGTGGAAACAAACTGAAGATCACTGCCAAGGATGGCATAAAAATCGATACTGCAAATATAATCGAAGCTGATATTGAGTGTAGTAACGGTATGATCCACGCAATTGATGAGATACTAGTTCCATAAAACTTTCAGAACCAATCTTTTTTAAAATACATGGCTGGGTATTAAACTGCGTGTAATACCTCATAAATCAATAGTAGAATATGGTGGGACTGCGGAGATTTGCAACCCAGATGACGCTTCTGGAGCGCGAGAAGAGGTATGACACTAAGTGTAATACCTCATAAATCAATAGTAGAATATGGTGGGACTGCGGAGATTTGCAACCCAGATGACGCTTCTGGAGCGCGAGAAGAGGTATGACACTAAGTGTAATACCTCATAAATCAATAGTAGAATATGGTGGGACTGCGGAGATTTGCAACCCAGATGACGCTTCTGGAGCGCGAGAAGAGGTATGACACTAAGTGTAATACCTCATAAATCAATAGTAGAATATGGTGGGACTGCGGAGATTTGAACTCCAGTCGCTAGACCCCCAGCCTAACAGGATGGACCAGGCTACCCTACAGTCCCGCAGGATTATTGTTAGATATACATTACAGTATTTTAGTGTTTCCGAGAACAGATGGTTCGAAAAAATAAAGAAAAGGGAGTTAGTGTGAACTCAGCCAGAGATCATATGCCTCAACTACTTCTTCACCGTCAACGAATACGAGGTTGTGGTCAGTGCCGTATTTTTCGGCGTCCGGTCTCTCAAGAGCCCTGCCGGTATTGTCATCCAGCATTTCGCATACAACCATTGCAGGAGTTATACCAGCCATCTTTGCAAGTGCAATGGAAAGTTCCGTCTGACCCATGCGCTCGTGGACAAGTCCTTTTGCAGCACGCAGGGTTGCAACATGTCCAGGAGTCCTGAACTCGCTACCGAAGTGAACATTTTCTCCGTTGAGTGTCCTATCGACTATTTCGCCTAATTTGTTGATGGTAAGTGCACGGTCATTGTCAGGAATTCCAGTACGTGTGTCCCTATGGTTTACCCAGATAGAAAATGAGGAACGTGAATCGTATTTAAGGTCTCCGCTTTTTTCCACGATCTTTTCAAGAGAAGTGTTGCATTGAGTTGCATCTCTCATGACGTCAGCAATGAAAGGAAGACCCAGTTTTTCAGATACTTCGCAGTCAAAAGCTACACACATAAGACCGCCTGCATCTTTACGCATCCACCTGACGGCCTCAGGAGTTACAGCATTTGCAGGAATTGTGAAATCAGTCTCAGCTTCACGTCCTTCCAGATCGAAAAGGAGGATCATCTCACCGTTCTGAAGAGCTTTGATAGCTCTTTGTATATTCTCGCTGTATTCTTTTGTACCTGAATCCATGTTATCACTCACACTTATCGCTTCTCGATCATTACTTGCATTTTTGAGGGTTCTTCACTACGATCTTAACTTCATCATCATCGCTTATCCCAAGCATCTCACGCAGCTTTACAGGTGCGATTATCTCCAGAAGGTCTGCCGGATAATGTGACCTGTCGGGTATGATGACGGCAGCTTTTATTCCTTCGATCTCTATGGGATAACATTTTCCCCCACCAAAACTGCGCTCACCATCACTGAAACCGTGGATAGTAAGAGGCTGGAGAAAATCCATATTATCACGCATCTGTGCACTCTGGTCCTTGAGTCTCACATTGAGTGTCCCGGGGAATGGTTTAAAATCGAGTTTGTCCCTGAACTGAGACATGTATCCGTCCTTTGCAATGTAGTACTGCCCTTCTCCAAGACCTGTTATTACATGTCCGTAGAGTTCCAGGTCATCGTGGCCTTTGCAGAATATCTTCTGATAATCAACATACTCCTTTTTGAGAAGCTCGACACCGGCATTGGTAAGCTGAACCATTTGTCCCCCTGAAACAAGCTGTCTGGAGATATACCCATCCTCTTCAAGCTGTTTAAGTACTCTTGCAGCGGTTTGGGAGCTGGTGGATATGTGATGCATGAACTCACTGGAAGATATCTTCACAGGGTTCTCGATCGCACCAAGCAGTGCCAGTCTTTTCAGGGATGTTGTTCCATACATTGCCTCACCACGTGAATCTCATATTTGAGTAGTATCTCATTTATGAGAGGCGAGTAGATAAAGGTTTTGATTTGGGAAGTTCGGAGAGTTTGGTCTGAGAATTGAAATAAAGTGACTTTTATTTTTGGCTGGTATTTTCATCTCGAAAAATATTTTCAGTTACATGTTATTTTTAATATGTATGAGTTTTTTAATATGTATGAGTTCTCTGTTAATTTCAATACTGTTTTATTTCTTGAAACTGTTTATTTTATGTGAGTATGCAATCAAAATACACAAACAAACTTAAGAGTCTCCATAAAAAAGAAGGCAATCCTGGAATAAACATCTTGAGAACTAATAATGGGTTAAAAAATAATCAGACTCTTCAGTAATTCCAGCCATTCATCCCTTGATATCTTAGCATCCTGCAATAGTTTTTTGACCAGACCTTTTCCTATATACTGTCCACCATGAACTGGAACGACAGTAGTCCTTCCATCAGGATGTTGCATAAAAACATGACTACCTTTTTGACGCACCTGCACAAAGCCCAGAGATTCCAGTGCTTTAATAACTTTCTTTGCAGCAACAGGTTTTAGTTTCCCACTCATACGCCAACTCTTACTTTCTGGATACCTACAAAATTGAGATGATTACGATCATTCTCAGAAGTTACTTCAAGATAGAGTTCTATTGCCTCTTTGATACGCTGGTTGAGTTCATCAAGCGTCTGTGCCTGAGTATGGCAACCCGGTAATTCCGGCACTGATGCCACATAAACGCCATCCTCGTCCTGCTCTATTACAACGGTAAATTCTTCCATGATCTTAACCATTTTGTATTATAAAGAAAGATAGTACTCTGAATTAAAATAGATGACTGTTCAAGAATGAGTTTATTGTCTTCTAACAAAATCATTTCAATACTGTTTTATTTCTTGAAACTGTCTTTCTTATGTGGGCATGCTAGCAAATAAACTGAAAGAGAAATGCAATAATCTGGCAGATTTCTTCGACAAACCTGCATGGATAAACAGAACACTGTTCTACGCTTCTATATTCACCAGCATAGTCTTAGCGTTCATAATAGTTTTTGTAATATTCAACCTCATTTTCCCCAACTTCACATTCCCAAACAACAACATCAACTACGACAACGAGCGCTATCTCCTAAGCGCCCTCGTCCAGAGTCTCGCAGCCACCATCGCATTAGTAATCACACTCAGCCTTGTAGCCGTACAGCTCGCAGCCCAGTCCTATTCCGCAAGGGTCATTGACGTCTACAAACAGAACCCCGATATGTGGATACTTCTCTGCATCTACATTACCACTATCTTCTACGGGCTTGGATTAATCAAAGTAGTAGAACTTGGTGTTTCTGGAATAAATATGGAGGGCGCTATTTTTGTGGCTTACTTCATGGGGTTCTTTGCTTTTGTTTGTCTGGTGCCTTATATGTTGAAGACTCTGGATTTGCTGAAACCTTCGACTGTGATTAAATTGCTGGCTGCGGAGATTACGAAAGAGAACATTCTTGAGTTTTTGAATAGTGAAGAAATAGATGAAAAGGATCCAATTCAACCAATTGCTGATATGATAAATGCTTCTCTCGAGAAAAATGACTATGAAACCGTTAGAAATGGGCTTAAAGCTATTAAAATATCTACAGTCCTCGTACTTGAAAATGCACATTTTAAAGAGGATAGAGTACTTGCACCTCATATCCCCCTACATATTTCAAAGTTAGCAATTGTTGCAATCAATAGAAAAAATGAAGATTCTGCTACATTTGCAATTGAAAATCTTGGAGAAATTGGGATTAAAACATCAGAAATAAAGTTTGAAGAATAAACCGAGTATGTGGTAAACATGATGGGAACTGCGGGATTAAAGCTGCAGAACAAGAACTTGAGGGAGCAACATGGAATACCATACACCTCCTACGAAATATAGGAACTAAAGCAATCTACAATAAACTAGAAAATACAGTATTTTGGGTCATAGTTACACTTGAAAGTATAGGGGCTAAAGCAACAGAATATAAGCTTCCTGATGCAACATGGAAAGCAGCACTTGCGCTCGGAAATATAGGAAGAAAAGCTGCGGAACAAAATCTAGAAGATATTACATTTAAAACTTCAATTATACTCATAAAATTACACATTGAATCTAGAAAACATAATCTTATAAATGCAGCAATAGATGCTAACTATGAACTCTACAAATTGAAGGAGATGGCTGCTGATAATGAATGGGATAAAATAGTAGAAATAATAGATGAAGAATTAAATAAACACGAAAATAACTAACTAATCCTTCATTCCTCATCATCCACGAACATCCGTGCCACCAAACCTAGATGATCCTCGTGGAACGGGTCAAGCTCTTTTCTTTGCAGTACTTCAAACTCGATGTAGAAGTCACTTTCCAGTTTGCGGACCTCTTCCTTGAATATATTTTTTGGCCTGATAACTGCCCCCATGGAACAAATTTGGTTTGCTAATTGTAATAAACATACTTTTATTTGGTTTAGCAAACCAAATGTATATAAGCAACTAACTCCAAACAAAAAGTATGGACAAAGAGAGACTAAAAATCCTGCTAAAAGAGCAGAACAATCAGGTCAAAGATGAGAAGGAACTGGTTAAAAGGGAGTTGTTGGATGAGGTTAAGAGTAAGAAGTCTGATCTTATCGTCATAGTGGCAGGGCTTCGCAGGGTTGGGAAATCAACGCTTATGGGAGAGGTTAGGAAGGAGAAGCTTCATGAGAGTTTTTTTGTGAACTTTGACGATGAGAGATTATTTGATTTTACAATTGAAGATTTCCAGATGATGCAGGAGATTCTTATCGAACTATATGGTGAAAGAAATACTTACTTTTTTGATGAGATACAGAACATACCGGGCTGGGAGAGATTTGTCAGGCGGCTGCATGACGGTGGAAAAAAGATATACGTTACGGGTTCAAATGCAAGCATGCTGAGTCGGGAGATGGGAACTCATCTGACTGGCAGGCATCTGAGTTATTCGTTGTACCCTTATTCGTTCAGGGAATTTCTTGATTTCAAAAAATATGAGCTGCCTTTGTCAGACGTGCTTACAACCGTTGAGAAGAGTACGATTAAAAAACACTTCAATGAGTATATTGAAGCTGGCGGAATACCGGAATTTGTGAAAACTCGGGATGAACTCTACATCAAGACACTGTATGAGAACATAATCTACAGAGATATAGTTGCAAGATATAATCTCAAAGATGAAAAAGCACTGAAAACAACAGCTTACTTTGCAGCATCCAATATCGCAAAAGAGATCAGTTACAACAATATCAAAAAACTTACCGGACTCTCCAGTGCAACAACAGTAAAGGAATACTTCGAGTACCTCGAGAACAGCTACCTTGCATTTCTTGTGCCAAAATTCTCTACTTCCCTTAAAAAACAGGTATATTCCAACAAAAAGGTCTACTTCGTGGATACTGCCATAGCAAAGATACTGGGATTCAGGACATCCGAAGACTACGGAAGGATTCTTGAAAATGTTGTGTTCATGGAACTGAAAAGAAGAAACGAAGAAGTCTACTACCACAGAGAAAAGAAAGAATGTGATTTTGTCATAAGGGATGGCTACAACATAAGAGAAGCAATCCAGGTAACACAAAGTCTTGAAAATCCAGATACAAAAATAAGAGAGATTGAAGGACTCTTTGAAGCTTTAAAGACCTACAAATTAAAGGAAGGTCTTATTCTTACAGATGACACCGAAGATGAAATCGAGATGAATGGTAAAAAAATAACTGTAAAGCCCATCTGGAAATGGATGCTGGAATAAAACATATTTAAAATTGCTGTTATTGCTTATGTGTTACAGATTATTGGTGATAATAGAATGTGCCGCCTACGGCGTATGGAAGCACATGTACTATATCCAAAAAACCTTATTACATACAACTTACTTCACTCTTCATCCACGAACATCCGTGCCACCAGACCTAAATGATCCTCGTGGAACGGGGCAAGCTCCTTTCTTTGCAACACCTCGAATTCAATGTCAAAGTCGCTTTCCAGTTTTCGGACCTCTTCCTTGAATATCTTTTTGGGGCTGGCTGTGGTGTCGATGCTTCTTGACTTGATGGAGAGCATCAGGTGACCGTCCTCTTCTAAGAAGTATTTTGAATTGACGGCGGCTATCTCGGCCTGGTTGGACTGGGCTACGTCCTGGAAAATGACATCAGCTTTTTCCACGATGTGAGCGTAGGACTGGGGTTTGTTGGCATCGGCCAGTATCGGGATTATGTTCGGGCGCTGGTCGCAGAGCTGGATCAAGTCACGCATTGTGCGTGGGGAGAACTCAACTGCGTAGACCAGACCGTCTGTAAGTATGTCGGAGACATGGCTTACTGTTGTTCCTGAGGCTGCACCAAGATAGAGTACTGCGGAATCTGGTTCTATTGGAATCTCAAAGTTCTTGAGCACCATGGCTCCAAGTTTACTTCTACTGGGGTCCCACTGGCGGTATTCTATGTCGTCACCAATAATGAGACGCTCGCCGTAGACACTCATACCAGGCATGATATTCTTGGTTGCAAGCATCTTCCTGTCATCGATGTCCAATTCATAAATACCGCGATATAATTCTTTAACTGGCATTAGCGCTTACCTCCTTTTCTTTTGCCTCTGTGTGTTTTTTTACCGCCTTTGCCCTTTGACTGGGGCTTTGGTTCCCTTTTTGGCGGAGTTGGGTTAGTATTTCTAATGTGTTCCAATTTCTTTTCAAGAGCCTCTTTGATAGATGGCTCCAGTTCACCGGAATAGAAATCAGTCCTTGCTGCAAGGCTTATTTTGGAAGCAAGTGTCCTTGCAAGCTTGCCTCTCTGCCACCAGGGCGCATTCTTGATAATCGGATTGTTGAAGATAATACCATGTTTCGGGGACGGTGCTCTGGAGCGCAGGTGTTTGAAAAGCGCCCTGTTCGCACCAATCACCTGAACCGTGCTGGATGGGAAAGCTGCAAGTTTCTGCAAGCTTCCTGCCATGCTCATAAGGCGGGCACCAAGAGGTGCTCCTGTGATGTTGCAAAGGTTCGGTGCAACCGAGCCCATGCTCGTATTAATGTAATTTTCAATATACCTGCGGGTGTCATACAGGCTGCAAATGTTGTTGGCAAGAGCCCTCAAAAGTTCCTCATCTGCAAATGATATCTCAGCACCCATGGACTTTGATGACTTTTCGAACAATGCATGATCCTCAGGCACATTTGCCCTTGAACCGTATGCAGAAACAAATCTTGCAAGCTTCTCGCCTGTCATATCCAGTTCCGGGAAATACCTTCCATACCACTCAAAGAGACGCTCACTGAGTTCATTCACATTCTTATCGATATCATCCAGCGCCTCAACCGCCTGGATGATCCTTGAATCATCAGTATCAGTTTGTGATATCTGGCTCTTTGCAGCCCTGATACACACATCCCTCAGGAGTATGTCGTAATCCTCATCAAGTTCGACAAAGCCAGACTCCAAAGCAGCCTTACGGAGATCAGGACGCTTAAGCGGAACATCCTGCACATTCTCCTGCGACTCAAAGACAAGCTCAGCCAGCTTTTGCGGGTCTTTATCAAACAGCTTACAATCCTCTACTTCACCCTCGGCATCCAGCTGAAGTTTTCCAAACCATGTAGTGAATTCCATATCAGACCCTCCTTATTTCCGCACCGGTATTATTTGCCTTTGTGACAATCACTCTGCCACCTATTGTATTATCAAGAAGTTCCTGCACATCCTCCTGCAGATAAGCAGCATCTTCATTGTTGTCAACTATACCGTAAACTGCAGGCCCGAATGAACTCATTCCGGCACCATATGCACCATTATCCTGCATCAGTGTCATAACATCCCTCACAGCCTGATGCTGAAGCTGTACTTCACGTTTCTTAAAACCGATATTCTGTATGTGATTAATGCAATAACCAAAAGCCTCGATGTCCTTCTCCATTATTGCAGGCATCATTTTCATCAGGACTATATGTGATAACTCCTGCACCTCATTAAGAGGAATAGGACATTCCTTCTGGAATATATTGACCTCTTTTGCATCATGTGCTCCCAGGGTTTCTGGAAGTGCAAGCACTATATCCCAGTCAGGGAAATCATGTCTGAACAGCACCGGAGCCGGGTCTGCCCTGCTTGCAGATGATGGGGAGAATGAACCCTTGTCACTGAATCTATGACCTCCGTCAACAATGAAACCACCCATCTCAAATGACGCTACACCAATTCCTGAAGTGCCTCCGCGTCCTACTGCAATGGCAAGCTCTCTTACACTCATGCCCAGATCATATAAATCATTAACAGCCGCCGCCGCAGATAAACCTGCCTGTGTACCAGAACCAAAACCGACATGTGCCATCATGTCTTCTTCGACATTAAGAATAATACCTTCACCTTCAGGAAGGACTTGCTTCACAGCATTTTCCATCCTTTCCCCAAGGAACGAGTCACCCAACACTTCAATAGTATCTGATTTCTCTGCATTGATCACAACATGAGGTGAGGCCAAAGAAATACCTGCGCCACCATCCACTCTGCCAAGACCGGCATTCATATCAATAAGAGTGAGATGGAGCCTTGATGGGGACTTAATAGTAATCATGTCATGAAGTATCAGTGACACATACTATTAAAGATTAACACTTGACCTTTTAGAATATCTTTTAATAAGAAACTGCCATGAAAAACGCAGCACATTCCTGTCCAGAACAAAGAACAGAATCACTAGAATAAAGCGATACAATCTGATCCTGACAGCCCCTTTCATGTCAAGGTCCAGCCTGCTATCAATAAAGTCCGGTTCCAGTTGCATTTTCAGGTTTTCGGAGTGGCATGCAAAATAACCCTTCAACGCATGGGCATAACCGTATGCAATTCCTGTATATGCAGGGTCATGAAACCCAAAAACCATATTGACCCTTGCATATGGTATCCTGATGGCATGAATCATCCCCTGCAACAACTTGATCGCTGGGGACTTCAGTTGTCTGAAAGCCTGCAATATTTCGGAGAAAGATAAATCTCTGGACTTCTTTTCTTTTTTTGGTTTCTGAAACTGCCCTGTTACCTTTTCGGTGACAAATTTTTCTGCCTCTTTTATTTCTTCATGGATATCCTCATCCTCACCGTCCTTTGTCGGACTAACCTGTTTGGAAAACAGTAACCAATGGACAGTAACACTATGTTCTATATCACTGCCGGAGCCCTTCGCTTCAAAAATAATATCAATAGCAGTAAAGAGAACTAACAAAACTAAGAGTACAGCAAGTACGATAAGAAGCAGTATGACCATTAAGGCAGATAACATGGCTGCTCCACGGCAGGATAATAAATAAAAATAGAAGGATCAGTCTTCAGAAGACTCATCTGTCCCTTCGCAGGGTTCTGAATCGTCCTGACAGCTCTCACCTTTCTTTGACTTCTTCATTGACCTGATTTTCTCTATCATTCCCGGAACCGACTCAAGTATCTTGCCAAAATCAGTCTGACCAGATAAAGACATCAGACGTGTGCCTTCTGGTGAAACTACAATGAATGCCACAGGCTCTATCTTTGCACCTGCTCCACCACCGCCACCAAAGCCTTCTTCCTCACCTTTCTTCTTACCCTCGCCGCCGCCACTTCCAAACCCAAATGAAACCTTGGTAACCGGAATAATGGTGGTATCTCCAACAACCATGGTCTCCCCGACAACGGTCTTGGTGCTAACAAGTCTTTCAAGCTCTGCGGATACTTCTTTCATGAGATCTTCAAGTGCCATACTAAAACCCCTTTAAGAATAATGGACTTTCATTAGTAATATCACTTGCCAGTTAAAAAAATATTCGGCTCTGTAGAAAACTCACCTTATATTTAATATTAACATCATTATTTAAAAATAATCAGTCCTCTTGAGTAGTATATATCACAAGAAAGCACAAAAGGAATTATTATGTTTATTCCAGATTGGAAATCTAAAACTCTCACTAAATCCAGATTTAATGACTTGCCTAATTACTAGTTAATGTTTGTTGATACAGCACTAGCTAAACCAGAAAAGTCACACCTCCATAGCAATAGTTGCAAAAATTTATTAAGTAGTGAATAAACTGAAAGAAAAAATACTGGGATCAAACAAAAAAGATTAAATTCAAATTATTAATTCGAGCCTTGACAGGCATACCAATCCATATTTGTTGTTCAAATGAGGAATTCTACAAAACCAAAAAATAAGAAATGAAAAGTAAGAATTCAGGCCTTACTTCTCTTTTCTACGCTGCATTACAAATGCCAGACCAAGTATCGCTACCACTGGAAGTGCAATGGTTGGGAATTCTGGGATTTCACCACCATTACCACCACCACCAGTACTACCTGTAGTAATCTCTGTATCATCTGACTGTGTGGTTTGAGCGGTCTCCAGACTGTCAATTGTAGCATCATTGGTCAATGTCCTTGCTACACCTGAAGATTCCTGCACTGTAACTGTGACTGATCCTGTCTCTCCGGGTGCAAGAGTTCCAATGTCCCAGGTAATAACACCGCTACTTAGTGCATAAGTTCCTGTAGCAGATACAAAGCTAACATCTGCTGGCAAAGTGTCAGTAATAGTGACACCTGTTACAGGCGTTGGATTGGTGTTGGTGTAACTCAGGGCATAGGTAATCTGGCTACTAGCACCAGTTGTTGCCAGGCCATCATCCTTGCCAAAACTTAGTGGATTATAGGATATTCCTGTACCAGGTATGCAAAGTCCGGTAGGATTTCCAATATCTTCGGTTGTATCGGTAAGGCTAAGGGCACTGTTGAGTGCCAGCAATCTATCAGAACCACCGCTTCCCTGATTTCCTGTAGTTACATATACAAGTCCAGTTGAAGGGTCAACTGCAACACCCACTGCATTATCACCTGAGTAACCTGTCAAAGTACCGACATTGACAGTTGCTTCAGTGGAAGTTCCAAGGTTGTATTGACTCAGGATACCAATACTTCCGTATCCTGGATATGCATTCCCTGTGTATACGTATCCATTTGCAACATCAACAGCAATTCCCATAGCTGCCTGTGAAACTGTGAAACTGCCTGCAGGAGTCCATGTTCCTGTGTTAAATATCTTTACTTGCGTTGTTCTGTCTCCAACATAAAGCAGATCATTTGTCTCGTCCAGTGCAATTCCATGCGCTAGCGAAACACCAGTTAGGCTATGAGTGCCATCAAGACTCAGCGTAGGTCCGGTTGAATCCCAAGAATAGACATAGAGTGTGTTTGTATTCCTGTCCATGGTATAGACCTTTTGCGCATCCTGATCAACTACAACACCTGCAAGGTTACTTGCACCGGGTGCAGTTACCGGACTTGATGCTGGCACGGTCATTGTCGTAGCATTGACAATACTTATCAGGTTTGAGTTTTCGTAGGTCACAAAAAGATATGCTGAATCGGTATCAACGCCAAGACCAACGGCTCCACCTGCAAAGGCTGGAACTGTGTTTGTAGTCTGGTAAACTATTTGGTTACCAACTATGTCATATGCACTTATTGGAGTCGGGTTTGCATTGATGTTATCAATCACATACAGTGATTTTGCAGAAGCACCCCCTACCCCCAAAAGTACTATTAAGACAACTAATATTGCCATATATTTTATTTTCATATCATACCACCAATTTGCGTTTAAGCCAATTTTTGGTTTTTGTCTGCATATGATAGTGAAATCGGATTAAAGTTTAAACTAAGTAAATTCAATTCCAGTCCAAACTAAGCCTAAGAAAATATGATTGTACTGATCCCACACAGACAACATCTCCCATTTTACATTTAGTATGTTTGTATATAAAGATTGTGAAACTCAATTTAAGGGTGATTATCCCCTGCTAAACCACCCACCAATATACCCAAGTCAAATAATTGTCAAAATGCATAATTCTGATAAATAAATCAATTGTAGTGTTAAACAGTGCTAAAAAGTATCAAAAATGAAAAATAAGATTTTTAATATTCCTCTTCTAGGCTGCATTATTTGATAGAGGTGGTAAGGTTACATTTGTTGTTCAAATGAGGAAATCCACAAAGCCGAATATTCAAAACATAAAGAAGCATGCTCTATAAAATACCAGAACTATGTAAAAACCATAGCATTAGAAATTATTGGGACTCTGTATTGTCCTGGAAGAAATTCATAAGAGAGTATTTAACTTTCTGGGGTTCCACATCAATGAACTCTTCCCTTTCCTCGGGAGGAAATATCTCAAATACTGAGAATTTTCCGAATTTTTTAGGAGCAGATGTAGTAAAACGCCCGTCAAGAAGTATCCTCACACCATAGTCAACTGGCGAGCGTACGACCCTGCCCATGGCCTGACGTATCTTACGAATGGTTGGCACCTGCACGGCATACTCCCATCCTGCACCGTAGCCGAACGTGTGATCATAAGCCGACTCTACAGCGTTCATCCGGTCATTTAGAGCCGGATAACCGACACCTACTATTATAACTGTCCTGCCTCTGCCATCACGATAATCGATACCTTCACTAAGTGTACCCCAGAGATACGAAACAAGTACGGCTTTGCCACCGGACTCTCCCATTTTGAAGAAATCCTCCCTTATCTCCTGAGATGAAACACCAACCTCATCAAGGAAAACAGGTGCATCTACCCTGGATTCCAGTTTTTTATAGTATCTTCTGGCTTCAAATGAGCTCTGGAAAAAAATGATAACATTGCCTTCACTGTACTCTATGGCATCAAAAATGACCTCTTCAAGAGCCTGTAATGTCTGAGGGTCATCTCTGGTCTTTGCAAACAAAGGCGGAACTGAAACTGATAGTGTCAGACGTTTGTCCTCAGGGAATGATGTTGCATAAGCGATCTCGCAAGTAGGTCTTCCAATTCCCAAAGTAGATTTTATCATTTCAAAAGGACGCATAGTGGCGGACATAAGAACTGCCGAGAAAAGCGAATCAAATAGAGGTTCGGTCACATTCTTAGGAATACATGTAAAAAGTTCGATACGACCATATATTTCATCACTAAGATCACGCCTGACATTTAGGACCGGATAGTAGTTCAGATTATTAGAAAGCACAAGATACGATGACAGGAAATCTGCAGCATAGCGTATGTTTGAGCGCTTAAGGACTCCGCTCAAGCCTTTCTTATATTGTTCACGATAATTCTCATCAAGCATTTCACCGAATGCACTTGCCTCTGAAAGTGTTTTCTGTATAGATGTCTCGTCTTTGAAACCTGCGTCCTTTGCAAGCTTAAGGAACTTACCTCCGACCATATCATTACGCTCGTAGGGGTCACTTATACGCATATCATACCAGTGTCTTCCAACCCTCTCCCGCTCACCGAACTTGAAACGGGAGTTATAGATCTCCATCATGACATTATGAAGCATCTTTAATAAATTATGAGCACCGCTATCTGGCATCTGATCGACATTCGCTTCGATTTCCGCAATCGCTTTCTCAAGCGTATGCTCTGTGATAGTAATAGATGAATGTGATCTTGCGGCAGATTCAATATTATGTGCCTCGTCAAATATAACAATGACATCCTGTGGCTCCTTTTCAAGCCAGTTGAGCACTCTCATGAATATATCCGCATTCAATACGTGATGGAAATTGCAGATAACAAGTTCTGCATGCTTAAGTTCACGTTTCAGTAGCTCATAGCCGCACATCCCTTTCTGTAAAGCATATTCATTTACTTCCTCAGGGGTACGCACATCATCGAACAGCCATTGCCTGAAAGTTTCACCGTCGTAACGCAGCACCTCATAAAGTTCATCACATGAACGTTTACGAAGTTCTGTTGCTTTTTCCTCGGCAACATCCAGCTCCTTTGAAAGAGCATCGCGAAGTGCCACAAGTGCAGGGTCTTTTGACCGTTTGTAATTCTCAAACGCAGACTTCATTTCCTGTTTCTTGAGAACGACCTCCCTTTCGGTTTCCAGAAGTTCAAAAGTATTCTCGCGTTTGAGCCTGCATTCTTCATAATCAGTCTCATTAGGACACATTGCAGACTTGCCTTTTACCACTGCAACCTTCAGGTCGTTCGTTTGCCTGATATCACGTGCCTCGTTGATGAACTGGACCATCTGCTGATGAACATTAGTAGCTATGATCACTGTTTTTTGGAGTTGTTTCCCCACATTCAGAGAAGGTGCCAGGGCACTGAGAGTCTTACCCGTACCACACGCTCCTTCAAAAAGTATGATCTCTTTGTTTATGAGGGAAGAATGGATCTTGTCCATTGCCTCCTGCTGATTTGGATAACAGGTTTCTTTGGGAAAATATCTCATGTATCCGCTTTTGCCGCTCATCGACTACCCCTATGACCTCACATTACTTAAACGGTTTTGATACTATAGAGCATCAATCTACCGGAGTGACCACACATTCAAATTCTGAGATGATACACTTGGACTCACTGTCGAATATCTTGATAGTAACAATACTATCCTCCTTCAAACCATAGTGATTTGCAGTATTTGTTATCCCGTTTATGCTCACAGATACTGTAGAAGATGCACTGCCATTGATAGCATCGTCACCGTTGAGAATCAATTTTTCACCTGCAGACCAAACACCATCTGAAATATCCGGATTCCTTGAAGCATATACGGATTTCTTTCCTTCAAACATAAGAGAATCATAATTAATGAAAACTTCACCATAGTGTCGAGTCCCATGTGGGACAACACCCTCATAACTGCTCCCCTCACCAGATATTAATATCATAGTGGAAGCAGTCTCCAAAGAATCACCACCCATGTGTTCCATATATAGGAAATTTTCTTTGTATTGTACATAAGTAGGATAATTTTGAACACCGCCCTCCACATATTCCACCTCAATTAAAGCCATGGGAGCTTTACTTAAAGATGATACAGCACCCCCACCATACACTGAAGAAACTGTGATGCCTGCCAATAGTATTGTTAGAAAGACCATCAGTATAACCCCTATTATCGGCGATACAGCTCCTGTGTCCCACCTGATATTCAAAACTTGTTTTTGCATGAGCATAATTTTAATATTAACTATATAAATTAATCTTAATTGCTCTAATATATTCATCGTCAGTATAATACAATTCCAATTAAAAACGCAGTCTTTAACTGACATATCGAAGAAAGGTCAAATAAAACAATAAGAGCACAAGCTCCTTGATTTCAGACTGATAACGATAGCTTTTTATCCCACTTGTGTTATGATAGTGTGTAGAAGCCTACTATTATATAGTAGGAGTATATAAAAACGAAAGCGCATTGCTATGCAATGTAAAGGAGCGTAAAACAAATGGTAGCAATTATTACTGCAGATGAATGTGTAGGTTGTGGAACATGTATAGACGAATGCCCAGCAGAGGCAATTACACTTAACGGTGAAAACATTGCAATAGTTGATGCAGGCGAATGTCTGGACTGCGGTGCATGTGTTGACGTGTGCCCAACAGACGCAATAGCAATGGAATAAAACTGATATTTTATTCCATATTCTTTACTTTTTTATTCTTTTTTATCCCAGAGGGAGACTCATGCCAGAAGTAATCAAAGCAGGTATTTTGGGGGCAACAGGTGCTGTCGGTCAGAGATTCATCCAGGCACTTGAAAACCACCCTTGGTTCGAAATAACAGCACTTGCAGCATCAGAAAGAAGCGCGGGCAAGACATACGAGAAAGCAGCAAACTGGAGACTCGAAAACAAACTTCCAGATTCTGTCAAGGACATGCAAGTTGTGCCAGTAGACCCAAAAAAGGTTGATGCTGATGTCGTATTCTCAGCGTTGCCATCCAACTATGCAGAAACAGTTGAGGCTGAGTTTGCAAAGGAAGGATTTGCTGTTGCAAGTAATGCATCTGCATACAGGATGGAAAAGGACGTTCCTCTTGTTATTCCGGAAGTCAATGCAGATCACCTTGGACTCATTGATGTACAGCAGGATAAACGCGGATGGGATGGTTACATTGTAACAAATCCAAACTGTTCTACAATTGTCATGGTCCCAACACTCAAACCACTTATGCATTTCGGGCTTGAATCCGTCACGGTTGCCACCATGCAGGCAATATCCGGTGCAGGGTATGATGGAATCGCTTCAATGGCAATACTTGATAACGTTGTTCCATACATTGGCGGTGAAGAAGAAAAAGTGGAAACCGAACCACTTAAACTCCTCGGAGAATTTGACGGTGCAGAAATAATAGATGCGGACATCAAGGTAAGTGCCTCCTGTAACAGAGTACCTGTGATGGATGGACACACCGAGAACATATGGGCAAAGATGACACAGAACCCAACTCCAGAGCAGGTAAAGGAAGCATTCATCAATTTCAATCCCGGGCTTGGAGACCTCCCAACTGAACCTAATCCAGTCATTACCGTAAGAGATGAACCGGACAGGCCACAGCCACGCCTTGACAGAAATATGGGCAATGGAATGGGAATCTCAGTAGGCCGCATAAGAGAAGGCATACGCTACACCGTAATGGGACATAACACCGTTCGTGGAGCAGCCGGAGCCAGCGTGCTCAATGCCGAATTACTTCACAAACTGGGAAAACTTTAAACAGGCGATATAATGCTAACTGGCAGTATGATAAGAACGATATTCATGGCAATACTGTTACTCAGTTGTACTGTCACAAACGCATATGCATCCATGTTCGAACTGGAAATGGTTCCCATTTCTGCAATAAAAGAAGACCCTACTGCCTATGATAGTACGATGGCTTATCGCAAGATAAGCGTCATAGGAAATATTTCAGAATTGAGCAAGCAATCTGCAACCCTTACTGATGGCTCGGAGTCACTGAAAATCGACATATCAAAAATAGAACTTTTTGGTGGGTTCAATGTGAGTGATCAAACCATGATCACCGGGGAATACATATATAAACCAATAGCAGAAAGCACTTTAATACCAACATATGTCCTCCATTATCCAATTGAGGATATGGGACTTGTTAATATCAGTAGCATTTCCATTGAACCAGCTGCCCATAACGGACGATACATGACCGTTGTGGGGAATGTATCAAGTCGTGAAATGAGTATGGGAAGACATATCGTAAACATTGTGGACAAAGAAGATAACGCCTTGAAAATTTATTATTATGGATCTACTGACCTCGGAATAGGAGACGATATTAAAGTATTTGGACTTTACAACGGCAATGCGCTTCATAGTGAAAGTATGACCCTGAACAAGTCACCATTATCACTTTCGACACTTGTCCCCGGCTTTTCTTCAATTATGGGAGCTATTGCAATCTTATCCATAGCGTTACTTTTAAAATCAAAACAGAAAGACTAGAGATTATCATGTTAATTATATTATCAGTCGGTGGATCGATACTGGCAAAAGAACTTAGCCCGGATAGCTTTCTCGGATATGCTAATACGCTTAAAGAGCTTGCAAAAGAGCATGAGATAGTGGTAGTAACCGGAGGTGGCGCAGCTGCAAGAGATTACATCAATGTGGCCCGCAGTACAGGTGCAAATGAGGTTGAATGTGACTACATAGGCATAGACATAACCCGCTTGAACGCAAAACTTTTGATATCTGCACTTGGAGATGCCGCCTATCCCGAACCCCCTAAGGACTACAAACAGGCTCAGGAAGTACTGTCTTCTGGAAAGATAATTGTCATGGGAGGAGTTATCCCCGGACAAACAACCGATGCAGTAGCTGCAATACTCACTGAATATCTCAGAGCGGACATGTTGGTCATATCCACGGCTGTTGACGGTGTATATTCTGCAGACCCACGTAAGGACCCACAGGCAATCAAATATGACACAATGACGGCAAACCAACTCGTGAACACAGTGATGACCACTGAAATGAAAGCAGGGTCCAAATCACCTGTTGACCCACTGGCTGCAAAAATAATAGAACGTTGCAAAATTGAAACCATAGTAATGGAAGGCAGCGACCCACAGAATGTCCTGAAAGTCATTGTGCAGGAAAACGAGAATAACAAAGATAAAAAAGAAATTTATCTTGGAACCAGAATAATTGGTTAAATTTTACTGAAAATACAATTTGTGGCTTTTTACATATAAGCCACAAGATAATCCGATGATTCCCTAGGTGTTTCCTGACAGGAAGCAACCTCTTTTAGTTTCTGATTGGACGTTTTGAGAGATTCAAGAGTCTGCTCGAACTTTTTCATTTGCTCTTTTGCTTTTTGAACCTTCGCATTTTCAACTGCAAGTTTATCCATCAGAGCTTTACGCTGATCTTCAGGAATTTCAGCATTGTCTATCTGTGTTTGATAATTTAAAGAGATCTTTACATATTTACGAAACATCTCGTTCATGACATCAAGGTCATTTTCCAGTTCTTCAATTGTTTTTGCCATAAAAGGCCACACTCCTTTGAATGAAGGTCATTATTGTTAACTTATCTAATTCTAAAAGCCTAGCAAATAGTGCGTTTATACTTAAATGGTACAAATACAAATATATAAATATATCTATTGCAGATGGTATAATTACCATTATTATAATGAGATATAACGAATAAAAAATAGACATCAATCGGCCTCAAAATGAACGAATCACAAAATTGTTGCTTTCGAATTTGCTGTAAATTCCGCCAAAACCTTCACCGAATATAGAAAAAACACTATTGGCATATTTTTGGATTTTCTAGGATAATATCAAAAACAGAAAAATATCCATATGAATTGTAAAACAGAAAATATAAGAAAATGCATCCTAAATGGATGCAAAATAAGAATTTACTTTCCAAGAACTATTCTTGCGATGTCGTCACCAACATCTGAAGTACCATCAGAACCGCCCATATCATAGGTGCGGACCTTTGCATCAAGTATGTTAGTCTCGATTGCAGAAACAATGGAATCTGCAGCTTCCTTCTCACCGAGTTGCTCGATCATCATGGCACCTGCCCATATAGTAGCTATTGGGTTGACCTTGTTCATTCCCTTATACTTTGGTGCAGAACCATGGATCGGCTCGAACATACTGGTACCTTCAGGGTTAATGTTTCCACCAGGTGCAAGTCCAAGTCCTCCCTGAACCATTGCACCAAGGTCAGTGATGATATCACCGAACATGTTTGGTGTTACAACAACATCGAACCATTCAGGATTCTTCACGAACCACATGGTCATTGCATCAACATAGTTGAAGTCTGTAGTAACTTCAGGGTGCTCGGATGCAACATTATTAAATTCTTCTCTCCAGAAACCGTAGATGTCGGAAAGTACATTTGCCTTGTCTACAGATGATACATGCTTCTTACTCTTCTCAGCAAGATCGAATGCATATCTGATGACTCTTTGTGTGCCTTCTTTTGAGATCATACCGATCTGGTAGCCAATCTCCTCACTGTCAGTCTCAATATCAAGACCGAACTTTGCAGAGTAAAGAGATCTTGAAACTTCCAGAAGTTCCTTGCTTTCACCTTTCTTTGCACGTCCGCCTATACCAATGTAGAAGTCCTCGGTATTTTCCCTGACAACTGTGAAGTCAATATCTGCAGGGGTTTTGTCCTTGATAGGAGTCCAGACACCTTCAAGAAGTTTAATTGGACGCAGGTTGATGTATTGATCAAAATAAAACCTTGCTGCAAGCAAGATACCTTTTTCAAGCACACCTGGTGCTATTCTGTCGTCACCAATGGAACCAAGATAGATGGCCTCGTAGCCTGAAAGTTCTTTTAGTGAATCTTCGGATATTAGCTCACCTGTTTCGAGATAGTGATCTGCACCGTGTGGGAATTCTACCCAGTCAACATCAAATCCAAATTTTTCACCTGCAGCATCGATTACCTTTCGGCCTTCTGCAATGATCTCAGGTCCTATACCGTCTCCTGGAATTACAGGTACTTTATACTGTGTCATGATTACTCCTAAGATAAGATTTTCTTGATAATAACAAAGATAATGATCAGACTATGATCAAATTATTTGTCTTGTGTATTCGATCAGACCGCCAGCATCCATAATACCCCTTACGAATTCCGGCAAAGGTGTTGCATGATACTGTTCGTTCTTTGTGATGTTTTTGATCGTACCGGAAGCAAAATCAACATCCAGTTCATCGCCATCGTCTATTTTGTCAGTGTCAGGGCATTCTAGAAGTGCCACACCGATATTAATTGAGTTCCTGAAAAAGATACGTGCGAATGATTTAGCGATCACACAGCTTATCTTTGTCCCTTTCAGTGCAATTGGAGCATGTTCTCTTGAAGAACCGCAACCAAAATTGTTACCGGCAACAATAATGTCACCTTCTTTGACCTCTTTTGGGAATTCAGGCCTTACACCTTCAAAAGCATGCGCAGCAAGCTCTTTCGGAGTATTCATGATAAGATACCTTCCCGGAATCACAGCATCCGTATCAACATCATCTCCGAATTTCCAGACTCTTCCGTTCATATTTCCACCTGATTAAGATTATTAATGATTATCAATACTAAAATTGAAACTATACATTAGATATCATTATACTAAATAATACTACTGGCGGATCGAAGGGGCTATAAACATTACTCAAAGTAAACGATAACTGATGCAAGAGCATACCATAATGAAAAATCATTAGTAATAATAAACCCAAGTTTAAGCAGATGGTCAGCAAGAAGGATCAAGTTATACTTACCATGCTGCAAAATGGAGCAAGGACGCCAATATCAGAGATAGCCAAAGAAGTTGGTCTCAGCGAGAACGGAGTCAGATATAGACTTGAAAAGCTGGAGGATGAAGGATTCATCAAAAATTATACCGTGTTATTGAATCCCAAAAAATTTGGCAAACATACCTTTGTGATATTCAACCTGGAGATGGAGCCTAAAAAAACAAAGGAAAGCATAAAGAAACTTATGCAAATCGATGAATTCATCAAAATATACCAGACAACCGGTCAATATTCCATCAAGGCATTCGGTCTTTTCAATAATGAAGAAGAATTATCCAGCTTCATAAACAATCATCTTCTTTACGAGATACCAGTACAGAATTACAGTGTAGAGATCATAACCAAAAGTATCAAGGACAGCATCTATTACGTCTGATCAAAGCTTTTTGTACCATATATTCATACTTTCTATACCCCCGGAAATATTGGTGTTGTTTACAAGAGTTCCTGCATAGATGTAGGAATGACGCGAAAAAACCGTATTCATACCGTATGACCTGGCCCTTGCAATGGTGTATGCAGTCTTGATCCCGATCTCACGCATATTATTTTCCATTTCATCCAGCAGATAATAGGAATAGCCCTTTCCCCGTGATTCAGGAACTGTGGCAAAATCGGTCATCTCAACATTGCTGTTGGCAATATCCATCTCACAGGACGATACAGCAACAAGTTTACCGTTTCTCCGTATTCCGAAATAAACAGAATCTTCAGACATTGTCCTAAGTAAATAAGTGACATCACTTATGGGAAAAGGATAACTTGGGAAGACCTGTCTGTACAGGTCGGCCATCTCCGAAGTGTCTGTTTCACTGCAAACAATGAATTGTTCATCATCTGAAAGTTTCACATCTTTGGAAACATTGAACTTTGAGATAGCAGCCTTAAGAACGGAACTATTCTCCTGAGAATTTGGTTCCTGCATACGCACCGGAGAAAGGTACTTTGCCATGAAACTTGCATCTTCATCTCCGTTGAAGAATCCGGGTATGTGAGCCTCTTCGATGTGACCCCTGCTTAGAAAGTATTCCTTTGCAGACACAGGAATCTTGGAAAATATCTTCGAATAATTGTTTTCCTGTGCAATATCTTCAATGACAGATGGCAAATTCTCAAAGTCATCTGTCGCAAGCTTCATGAGATACACACGGTCATTGAATGGACCATGTTGTATCAGGGAACCTGCGATCTTTTCGATATGATCACGCAACGTTCCTTCTCTCCATGCGCGCGGTATCTTCAGGTACCAGACTCAATGCATCATCATAATCAGATAGCAGACTTGCAATTCCCACTGATTTTGATTCCTTTGCATCATCAAGTTTTAACTGTAATTTGCAGTCATCACATTTTCGATCACAATATACAGCTTCGTATGAATCCGGTTCCGCATATGAAGTGATCACACCCTCATAGTTTCTCAAAATAACCTTGTTAGTGGACCATGAAATTAGATAATTTGGCATAACCGGGATCTTGCCACCGCCACCGGGAGCATCTATCACATAGGACGGAACTGCAAACCCACTGGTGTGGCCAATCAGATTTTCCATTATTTCCATGCCCTTGCCAACAGATGTCCTGAAATGTGTCAAACCCTCCGAGAGGTCACACTGATACAGATAATATGGCCTGACCCTGTTCTCTACCAGCTTGTGGAAGAGTTTCTTCAGTATCCTGTAACAATCATTCACCCCTGCAAGCAGGACAGTCTGGTTACCCAGTGGAATTCCTGCATCTGCAAGTTTTCGCAGAGCTGCTCTTGAAGAAGCTGTGACTTCACGAGGATGATTGAAATGAGTGTTCACCCATACAGGATGGTGTTTTTTCAACACATTCACAAGATTGTCAGTTACGCGGAATGGAAGAACAACGGGCATTCGACTGCCAATCCTTATCACTTCTACATGTGGAATTGCCCGGATTTCTGTGAGAATCCAGTCAAGATACTCGTCTGAAAGCATGAAAGGGTCACCGCCTGAGAGCAGGACATCCCTTACCTCCGGATGGCTGGCTATATATTCAATTCCCTGAAGAACTTCATCTTTTACAGGAATGGAATCCACGTCACCCACTTTTCTTTTTCTTGTACAGTGCCTGCAATACATAGAACACACGTTACTTATGTGGAAGAGCACCCTGTCAGGATACCTGTGCGTAATTCCCGGTACCGGGCTATCATGATCTTCACTTAACGGATCTTCCATGTCATCGCAGGAAAGGATCAGTTCATTAGGGGATGGGAAGGATTGCATGAAGATAGGATCGTTCCTGAAATCTTCTACTTCGATGAGTGAAAGGTAGTAAGGAGTTATGGATAACGGAAATGTATCCAGTGTCTTCTCAAGTGCTTCCCTTTCATCTGCCTCAAATTTGATGTTAAGAAGCGTTTCAAACGTATCAATATCAGTGACTGAATGTCTCAATTGCCATTTCCAGTCATTCCATTTTGTGAGGGGTTCCTCAGAATCAATTCTATCTACAATATTTTGTTGCCTGCGTTGGTATGATTTCATCGAATCACTTATCAATATAGGATTTTAGTTTACAGAAGATAATGAAAAACAGAATACCACAGAATAAATAATTCCGGTTTTTGGAACAATTACTATTCACCACAAACAATTTCCCGTGGTTGATCTTCTATATTTACATATACATATTTGGTTCTGCGTAAAGAACCTTTTATAATAATATATAAGTTACCTGACTATTCCACTGATATACAGCCACATTTGTGCAGAAACAGAAAAAAACAGAATTAAGATAATATTGCCGGATCGTCTCCACCATGCCAGCTAAGACGCGGCCTCATCCTGATTATATGAGCTGCTTCTGTGTTATCGTCCACAACAAATGCTGCTCCTTTTTCGGAGCCCATTTTTATGATAGAATCACCAAAGTTTTCTTTCATGTAGGTTGGCCTGACAGATTCGAGAACACTGATGTCATCCTGGGATGTAAGACGATGACATATAACAATATCCGACTGTGAAAGCACATCAGGATGGATGGAAGAAGGTCGCTGGGTTGCGAGCACCAATGACAGACCGGGCTGACGTCCCTGCTTTAGCCATTCATTCAACAGGACATCAGAAGCAAGAGTGTTACCCTGGGATGGCAAGAACTGCTGGGCTTCATCGATGAACAGCCATACCATGGGAATGCCCTTTTCAACATTTTCATCGCCCATCATCATTCGTTCATAAGAACGCCTTGCATCAAGCCTTAGATGATAGATGTTCCGGGCGATGGAACTGACCAGTGCAGACCTTACAGCTTCACTTCTTATCGTACTTACATCAATAACAGACGTAGAGCCACCCTTGACCATTTCCTCAATTCCCTCTCCCTTCTCAGCGAATATACCCCATGATATAGCAGTTCTGAAATGGTTTTCCACAGCACCTTTGGTCACTAAATCAGAACGTTCGTCCTCCATTACCAGGTCGATGATATCATCAAAGGAAAAAGTTGGATTTTTTTTAAGATCATCAATAATTCTGATTGTAAGAACACCAGGTGCAGAAACTGCTTCTATGCCAAACAATTTGCACCACTCATGACCGTCCATTTGCGAGATCGGAAGGGACAACGGTTGAGCTACAATATGCCGATCTTCATAGCTTTTCAGGCTTCCTGCAGGTACGAAAATATCAATGTCAAATTCCTTTGTTTCAAGATCCCACTCATGAACTGTGGATTCTTGTGTCTCATTACTCTTCCTAAGTGTCCAGAAAATTCCCATGGTGTCAATGACAACAGAAGAGACGTTATCTTTAGTCTCATCAGGAAGCATCATCAGTTCTTCCATGAGAACTGCCATGGTGTACGATTTACCATACCCTCTTTTCCCTGCAATGAATATAGCATGTGGATGGTTCACATCCAGAGAAACATGGGAACCTGAAGACCTGTCACGTGCAAGATACCTCCCAAGATAAAGGAGAACATCTTCACCATTTCCACCAAGGATGTACTGCTGTTTTGAAACACCTGCATTTAAAGAGTTTTTCATGTCAGACAAAGAGAGATGTCCACAGTATATAGTATTTTTTATTTGCATCCAAATTGTAAAATATACTATTTTAAAAGATTAAAATGAACTGCAGCAGACACTCTAAAATAAAAATACGGACCAAAGCAAATTGACAAAATATATATAGGTCTATACATATGTAGGGGAATGAGGAATCTCCGTCATCACATCATTCCCCTCTGATGCATTGATTCTTAAATGTATCATACCCCAAACTTCACCCAAACCATCATTATGTGAGATTCCTCTTTCCTTTTGATACAATAACTAAGTAGCAAAAAGCTTTTTTAATTGACATAAATCATCTAATTAGACTCAAAAGTAACGAATGCAAATATTTACAAAAATAAGAACGCAAAAAATCAAGTGATCCATGAAAACTGCATTTAATGCATATTCATGGATATATCCCGTTTTTATGATAGGATCTTATCAAGCTGTTTGGAATCTATGGCAGCCCGGATCTCCTGTGCAATACGCTTTCCTGTGGAAAGTCCAGGCTCCACAAAATCAGAATACGGAGAACCATTTGGATAGATATTAGTTCCTGCAACGATTCTTGCAGATATTTCGAATACCTTGATCTCGAGCTGGTCTGTGAATACAGTCTCAAGGCAGAAAGGACCGATCATCCCACCGAACAGTTTGATAGACTCTTCAACGACTCTATCACCAAGTTCAAAGATCAATGGCAAAAGAGATTCTCTTGCAACAAGCGGAACATTTCCTGTTACCACATATGTTGGATGGATATCTGCATTTTCCAGCTCTTTTGGTGAACCAAGCCTGAAGATCTCATCAGCATTTGATTCTACCCTGCGGTCCATGCTGAGCATCTGAAGTATACCCTCGCTTAGCTGGTAGCCTTCCTCCTGAAGAGGAGAATAAAAGTAGTGAAGATAATATCGTGTACCCACTATGAATTCCTGAATAGTGTATTTCTCATTGGGGTCTACGTGTTCCTCGAACTCATCCTGATTCTTCGCAATAAAGAAACCACGTCCACCCTTGGCACCATGATATTTTACCATCACAGGGCCATCGATATCTTCCGGTTTGATCTGCCGAGGCATATGAATTCCAGCGCCTTCAAGCCACTCTCTTTCCATTTCCCGGTCAGATTCCCATTCGAGAACTGCTCTGTTTCCAAATGTAGGAACCGCAAGTTCAGCAAATTTCTTTATGCCCAGATATTCTACAAATGAACCATGTGGAATCACAATGGCATTCTTAGCCACGAGTTCATCGACTATATTAGGAATATCCTGATAGCTGTCGACCACGATAAATTCATCTGGCTTTGCCAGTGGAAACGCATCATAGAACCTCGGTGGCTGTTTCACGCAAATTCCTATAGTCTTGAAGCCTTCTTTCCTTGCCCCATCAAAGATCTGAAGACTGGAGTGAGAACATACGGTTGCAATACTAATATTGTCAAGATCATAGTCCCCTACAATTTCCATGATGTTTTCTTTTGTAATCATAATAAGCCCCTAGAATTTATCCCATATTGTTCTAGCTATTCTTTAACTTTTCGAGTTGCTCCTGAAATAGTGAAGACTTCAAACAGAATTGAAGTTAAAGGAAAAAATATAAGCCTATGTTTATATACTGCATTATATGAGAGAAAACGAAGAAAACACAAATTCCGAAAAAGTGCTCATTGTACCCCTCGGAGAGGGATCGAAAAAGATCACCCAGGTACTTTCCAATGAGAAAGCGATGAAAATGCTCGATATCCTTGCAGATAAACCCATGTCTGCAAGCGACGTGGCCGAAACATTAGAAATTCCACTTACAACTGTCAAGTACAATCTTGACGGACTTATAGAAGCAGACCTCATAAAGGTCAAAGAAACAAAGTGGAGCCGCAAGGGAAGAGAAGTAAAGATATACGAACCGGTGCAAAAATTGATAGTCGTCGCTCCAGGTAATATGAAAAGCGACAGATCATCCGTTTTAAGTATGCTGAAAAAATACCTGGGACTTGTTGCAGGTGCTGTTTTTGCAGCCACAGGACTTGAAGCAATGACCAGAAACCTAAGGATGGGGGGCGGACCCTCAATATCACAGGAAGCTGCTACTGCCCCAATGTTCGATGAAGAACCAATGGCAGCCATGAGCAAGGATGTTGCTACTGAAGAGGCCATTGAGGATACTTTTGCAGAAGGCGGAGAAGCAATGGAGCAGGATATACCAGAAATGGAAGCTGAAGCATTCACCGAAGCCGAACTACCTGCAGATGATGTCGCCATGGATGTTGATTTTGACGAGCAGATGGTTTCATCAGATGTCCCTGATTACGATGTGCCCACCGAATCATTAAGTTCAGATACACTGCCTGTTGATGACATGAATCCAGAGATGTTTGCATCATCTGCACCAAATGGAACTGATGCAGGAACTGACCTTTTGAGAGAAGGCGTAAACACAGCTACTGGAAACCAGACACCTGCGCTCCCTACTTCAACAGGGGTCACTGATAACATGACAGCACTTGCTGAGCCGGCATCAGGAATCTTTCAGCAGGGGCTCCTGTCGCATGTCAGCATTTGGTTCCTATTTGGATGTATTTTTATTATCTCTTTGTTGTTCGTAAGAGAAATGTATTATAGAAAAAAGAACATATGAGGCCTGAGTGAACGGTATGAGAGTTGCTCTGAAAATAGCATACGTAGGCACCGGATATAATGGATCACAGGTTCAGCCGGATGCTGCAACGATAGAAGGTGAGTTGTTCAGTGCACTCACTGAGCTTGAGATCATTGAAGACCCGAAATCAGCACGATTTTCAAGCTCCGGGAGAACAGATACAGGAGTTCATGCCAGGGAACAGGTAATTGCATTTGACACAGATAAACCAAACCTTGCTATACCAAGGGTAATCAATTCCAAGCTCCCAAACTCAATATGGGTATGGGCATATGCAGAAGTCCCGGATGAATTTGATCCCAGAAGATGGGCTGTCAGCCGTAAGTACCGATACGTCATGAGCGGGGAGCAATACGACATTTCCAAGATCAGATCTGCGTCTAAGATACTTGAGGGGAAACATGATTTTGCAAATTTCTGTACCAAACAAGGCGACAAGAACACAGTCCGCAATATCGAAAAAATAGATGTACGTGTCAGCGGAACCCTGACAAAGATCGACATACAGGCAAATAGTTTTCTTAGAAATATGGTAAGAAAGATGGTTGCTGCCCTTACAATGGTTGGAAGCGGAGTAAGAGACGAGCAGTGGCTTAATCAGATGCTTGACCCTGAATCTTACGAAGAAGGACTGGAACCTGCGTCTGCATATGGATTGACCCTTATGGAAGTAGAATACATGCAACCTATAGACTGGTGCAAGGATGGTTACGCAATAAGAAGGGCAAATGAGAACGTGCACGATTATATGGTACGCCACCGGGTCATGGCAGAAGTGATGGATAATCTGGTCCCCATGGAATAAATTTTTTTTATTTTTTACCATGATGAATGCATTTTACAACAAGTATCAAGGACATGGTCATAGACTATGAACTCATACGCAGAGATGTAAAAAATCCAAGACTTGAGTTCAGGGACCAACAGTTGTACCTGATAGTACCGCATGCCCACAAGAACCACGAAATGATAATCCACAGGCACCGGAGATGGATATATAACAGGTATTCCCGGATGGAGAAATTAAAAGATGCATGTTCGAATGTGGAGTTAGTTAAAGGCAGATCTGTAGAGGAACTGAAGGAACTTGTAAACTCCTTTGCCATCATGATCGAAGCGGAACTTGGAGTAAAACCACAAAGGATACGGTTCAGAAAAATGAGAACAAAGTGGGGAAGTTGCAGCTCAAAGGGAAACCTGAACTTTAACAGCTATATGAGACACCTGCCGGAAGGAATAATCGAATATATAGTATTCCACGAGATGGTGCATCTCATCGAACTCAATCACAGCCCTCGTTTCTGGAATTATATTAAAGAACGTTTTTCAGATTATAAAGAATACGAGACATTGCTTGCAGTACACTGGTCACTTATACAGAAACAATGCATTGATCATTCCTTATAGAGAACAGTGAAGGTCCTTGTCAGACTCTTGTGAACTTTCTGCGTGAATACGTCAAGAACTGTAAAACCTGCATTCTCTGCAAATTCTAGCACTTTGATCTCAGATACCACTACTGCGAGTTTCCCTTGCCTGAGTACCCTGTACATTTCAGCGAAGGATTCAGAATACAGATGATGCAGGGACTCAGCCCTTATGGCAGCAGAACGACCATATGGAGGGTCGGTCACAATTGCATCGACACATGAGTCTTTGAGTGGAACACGACATGCGTCGCCCACCAGCAGAGAATAATCGGTTTCATACTCATCAAGGTTCAGCCTGGCACCGTGGGATATCTTATGACGGACTTCGATACCGATGACATGGGCACCCACCAGCCCGGCTTCCACAAGAATACCGGCTGTACCGCTGAAAGGATCAAAAAGAATGTCATCAGACATCACCTGTGAAATGTTCACTAGCGCCCTTGCAACTCTGGGCATAAGCACGCCCGGATAGAAGAATGGTTTTCTATGTGGTGCACGGTGTTCATACGCACCCCTATCAACAGAAACCAGAATCGTAGCAAGGACTGCGCGGTCGGTCATTATAACACGAAATGTTACATCAGGGTTTTTGAGATTTGCCCTGAATCCTTTGCGGAAAATACTGCCCCCAAGCATGCCTTCAATGTATTCTCTTTTGACATCACCATGATGTTTGATTCTTTTTGCGCGAACGACGTATGTCTGGCCTTCGGACAAAAAACCGGTAAGATCGGAGTCTTCACACATTTCTATAATTGAATCAGTGTCCAAATCGCAGATTCCCACCACTTTCAGTATGTGATGGGACATAGCAAGCCTGTCCGCGATAAAGATAAGTTTCTCATCGATGTCCTCGCCTTCAATATCAAGAACAAGGCACTGGTCAAAAAAGGAATGCTCACTGTACTCAAGACCTACCATAGAAAGACAGGCAAATACCTCTTTACATGGCAGGACAGCGTGCTCCCCGGATAACTCAAAAGCATACAGCATAATAACTGCAATAGAGAATAGAAGTACTATTTAAAGCGTTTCAATGGACGGTTAGAGCAAAGCATGAAAAATAAAGAAAAATGACCTCATAGAACATCAGAACATCAATTCTAATGCTTCTTTCCCAGTCATCCCTACTTTGATACCAAGATTGGTAGCTTTCTGGGTGGCACCGACAACTGGCGCCTGAAGCACATCATCAAAAGTGCTGACACCTTTTACCTTAACTGCAACATCACCAAGGATCCCTGCTGTATCCATATCAAGATAGCCGCACATGACAAAACCCCTGTCTGCCCTGATAACAAGCAATGAAGCGTTTTGCATATGGAAATTAAGGCCCAGAGCCGAGCCGTTATCAAGTTCTATATTTTCGACCAGCATAACTATTCACTGATTTCGTAGTGAGATTAAAAGCTCTTAAATGTGTCGGACTTTAATTTTTCAAGAAAACTGTCAGTAAGTCCAGGGAATATTTTATCGAGTAGCGATGAAGAATCTGTATATGGAATATCGGCAGGGGATATTTCAGTCACATTTTCCTTTTTTTCCTGAACAGGTGGTTCTTCAATTGAGAATTCAATAACAAGTTCTCCGGTGAATCCAAACTGACCGGAAATACTGGTTCCTTGTGAACTTTCTTTTACGGATTGGTTGTCAATACCTTCTACAGAAATCAATTTCATTTCAGAGGGGAGATTTACAGTTACTTCTGTTTCGGGTTCACCCTGAAACCACATGCTTGTACCAGAATCAGTAAGTGTTGTTTTGAAATCATAAAAAACCTGATACTTGTTCACTATGTCTTTTTCATCACCAACCGGTCCGATGAGTTCAGTGGACATATTGGCTTCCACTCTCAAAAGAGTCACATTCATTGAGGAGTCATCGATCTTAACATCCATATTATCCTCTATGGCCTCGATAAATGACTTACTGGTCTTTACATCGGTTTTCAGTAATTCCCATGAACTGACAAATCCATCATTATCCCCGAATTCCATATCGATGAAAGTCTTGAATACTACAGACCGATCACCGGAATATGTTTCAGTGTACTCCCAAACCATACCATCTGTCCCTATATCGATGGTATTATCCCATTCATAGGCAGCACTTGCTGGAAGGGATAACATTGAGAATAAGACAACGAGCAATAACAGGTTCCTAATCCTCAATCTTATCCCATCCCTTTTTTATTTGGTTGTAACTTCGCATCCGTCATCTGTTACTATAAGCGTATGCTCCGTCTGTGCAACCATCCCTCCGGCCACTTCCTTGAGTACCGGATATGAATGGACTATTCCTGCTTTTTCAAGCTGCATCAGGGCAAAGTCCAGTTGTGGGGTTTTGAGCCATCTTTTTGCGAACGGAAGCGTCCTGTATGGTTCAAGTTCCTTAAGAAGAGCCCTTGCTGCTGGTAAACGCACAGGTTTTTTGTTTACGACCTGATATATCTCAGTAAGTAAACCATCAACGACCTTTCCGGCACCATCGGTGGCAAATGGCTCTATGGCGATGAAGTCACCTGTATGAAGTATAACGCCTTTGCTTACCCTCCTATTGGGCATACTTGGAGGTGCATGAGGAATATATTGTGCAAGCCCATGCCCCGTAAGATTTCCCACCGGCTTGAAGTCGTGGGCAAGAATGGCATCCTCAATGGCAGCGGCAATATCTGCTGTATTTGCACCATTTTTGACGATATCGATGGCAGCTTTAAGGCCGTCTTCAGAAGCTTTCACCAGGTCGCCGTAATTACCTGAAAGATCGATGGTAATGGCAGAATCTGCAATATAACCATCCACATGAACCCCAAGATCAAGCTTTATCACATCTTCACCAAAGACGGTTTCGTCCCCTGCAAGAGGAGTCGCATGTGCTGCCTCATCATTACGGGAAATATTACAGGGAAATGCTGAGCCGTCCGCTCCAAGCTCCACTGCCCTGTTTTCCACAAAATCAGCGATTTCAAGAAGGCTGACACCCACCTTTATGCGGTCTTTTGCCTCACTTCTTACCTGTGACAATATCTTTCCTGCTTTGACGTATTTGCCGATGATCTCTTCGATATCCTTAACTTTGTCAGCCATTTAAAATCTCCTTTATAATTTGATTTCGGGATTAATATACAAATTTCTTTTCCATTTCCGTGAGGTTCTCAAACCCATCTGCAGTCACCAGTATAAGGTCCTCCAGACGTATGCCACCAACATCAGGATAGTACAGTCCCGGTTCTATTGTAATGATGTTACCTTCCTCAAGCTCAACATCGCTGTTCCCTACAAATGGGATTTCATGTATCTCAAGTCCTACGCCATGCCCGGTTGAATGGATGAAACCAACATTTGAACCTTCCCTGATGGTGTCGTAGCCCCTTTCTTTGAAAACATCGCACACTTTGTTATGAATATCACTGCATTTGACACCGGGCTTAACCATTTCTATTCCGGTTGTCTGTGCTTCGCGGACGGCTTCATACATGTCCACAAGCTTTTCTGAAGGCTCACCTTTAAGCACTGTCCGGGTCATGTCAGCATAGTATCTTTCCTTTTTGCTGTGCGGGAAGATATCCATGACAATAGGTTCATTAGCCTTTAAAGGGCCTGCACCTTCCCAATGAGGATTTGCAGAGCCTGTACCACCGGCAACTATGGTACTCTCTGCCTCACATCCATGTTCAAGAAGCGTTATATCTATTTCTTTACGTAACATTTCAGATGTAAGGGCAAATCCACGGTAATTGAGTACACCTTCAACATCTTCTGATTTTTTTACCATCTCAGCTGCCGCTTTCATTGCTTTATTGCAGGCATCCTGAACCTTTTTTACCATCTCGATCTCTGAGGGGTCTTTTCGTGAGCGCAACTCGGCAAATGGACTTTTGATAGCTTCTATGGAAAAACCCTCTTCCTTGAGGGTCTGAGCAATATGGTACGGAAAATCTCTTGGAACTGCTACTCGTCTTGCGCCCTCTTTTTGCAGAATATCTGCAAGACAGTCACAATAAGCAAGAGATGGATCTTTTCTTTCCTTTACCTTTGACCTGTAATCACACCCCTGCAGTGTACGAATATCAGACACCCTTGACTCGATCTCTGCTCGACCTTTTTCCATATCAGAAATAAGGATCGTTTCAGCGCCTTCTTTTGTATGGAAGTAAGCAAACTCGTCTGAAGCGAAGAAGCGGGTTGCGTAATAGATGTCTGCATTGTTCGAATTCCCTACCATCAGATATACATCTGACCTGTGGTTTTCCAGTGATGCGGAAATATCAATGGGAACTTGTGTTGAGGCCATAATATTATCTAGTAGTTACTAGTACAAAATTGTTATCAAATGTAGAGCCTGAAAAAGACAAACTGAAATATAGTATAGTCAAAACGAACAGCATATAAAATATTTTCATGAACACTTAGTATAGAGTATTACTACATAGAACTAACTTTTATGCTCATAAACGTGCGATACTTTAACATCCACATTATATACGGCTCCATAAGTAGAAAGCATTATGAGTTACGTAAACCAATACGATTCACAATTCACAAAGATATGTGAATTTCTAAAGGATGTCAAATATATTGTATTGTTTTACGTACTTGGTGATTTCCTGACAACTGCCCATGCTCTTGAATATGGATTTGAAGAGAATGATTTTCTGGCAGCAGTGTTCCAGAGCTATGGTGTAGAATCTCTTCTTGTTCTGAAGGTATTCTTCCTTGCAATAGTCTACTGGAACTACAGAATTCTGAGTGATTCTGATTCCAGGTGGACCGACCTGCTGTGGGTTTTGTCCAGAAAAAGTATCGCAATTGTTGGCTTGTTCCTGGTGGTGAACAACCTAATGGTCATTTTTATGGAATGCAGTGTGCTGCAAGTTATTCATACAATGACCTTTTAACTCCCTCAAAAACGGAAAAACGATTAATTCCACCATTTTTTTTTTCAAAGAGAATATTCGGAAACAATCACTTTTTTACATACACTATTTTGTGAGTAAGAACCAAATAACAAAATTAGCACTGCAATTATATTAATAACCTGATCTCAAGAGATTACATGAAAATAGCAGAGAATAAACCAACACTTACCATCAATGCAAGATATACGAATACCAAAAGAATAATTCTTTCTATAGTAAAATCAGTTTGCTTGCTAAACATAACAGTCATTAAAATAGAGAATGTCATATAAATAGCTTTACCCACTATATACTTATGAGAAGAATGCATGAGAAAACATGTAACAATATTTAGGAGATTGAAAAAATGATATGGGCCTTTTCTGCACTCAAAGATGAAGAAGTAAAATCAATCAAAGAACTCGAAGATAAAATGAATGTAACTCTACTGTCATTTTCAGGCATTGACATTAGTAATGCAGAACTTAGCAAGACTGACCTGGAAGAGATCAGAAAGCTGGAAGATAAGCTGGGTCGCTCTCTGGTTGCAGTTAAGGTAAAGTCAGAGTGACTTTTATTTTCCCTTTTATTTTCTTTTTTGCTGCTGATTCCTAATAGCACCTTTTAGGCAGTCATATGAGTAAAGCTCAAGCCAGTAGCCAGGGAAAAGTAACCCGTATCAAACACTCGAAAAACCTGCAAATAAAGCTGCAGTCGAAAGCAGCATGAGGTAGACAAGTGCAAGTACCATTACTTTGAAAAGATTAGGGTTAGCCGAATCATCCATATTGTACCAATTGCAATATAGGTCACCGTTGTATAAATAAATAACCAAGTTCTATTATTTATTCATAGAGTTAAATAGAAGGATACTAATAAAAACCAAAAATACAAATTACTTGTTTATAGTTAAAACGAGATATTTACCCTCATTTACACAATAAAATCATCGCAAAATCAATGAATATTTCCTGGTTATTCATACATAGATGAACTTCTTTCTCGTGCTACATGGTTCTGAATTTAGCACTTTTTTTTCTTCAATCTTTCAAGCTCCAAGATAGATTTAAGGTCTGCTACACAATTGAGACACAACAGATTTCTGCCGATTCTGTGAAAACGTCCGATTTCTATTGCATCATGCCCGATAGAATTACCACAGAAAAAAAAATTCATAGAACATGATGTCAAATCAATATATAAAAGTCACTCAGTTAATATTTTTTATATGTGCTTGGGAATATATTGGCTAGATCTAACGAGTAAATAAGAGCAGATGAACTAAAAGTTGCCTACATGAAGAAGCATGCCCCACAATTGAGAGTTAATCCAGAGAATATTAATTCACTGAATACCTGGAAAAAACCAATCGAGTAAAACGAATGCAAGCATAATAAAAAGATAGACAGATACAAATAAGACGATTTGTTGTATCTTCAAGTTGCTTTTTCTTATAAAGAGTTCCACAAACAGAGTGTCTCAAATACATGTATAAAACCTTATGGAAATTTTTCTTCTTGAATACTGCCATTCATACCCCCATTAGTCCTGCAGCTAATACAATTGCAAGTATCATTGCAAGATAAACAGACAACATGATAACTATTTTGAGTGTACTTAAATTACCGCAATTATTCATACGTACCACGTGCAAAAGAAGCAAAACTATGGATAAATAGTGATTTAAAACCTAATATTTATTAAAACTATTAGGTAGAAAAATAAGTATATAAACTAGATTTACAAATAAGCAATCATAAAGTAATAAAAAGATAAAAAAAGCCCGGAAAAACCGGGATTAAGAAATTACGCCCGAACCGGGATTCGAACCCGGGTCGGAGCCTCGACAGGGCTCCATGATAGGCCTCTACACTATTCGGACATGAGGTAAGTTTTCGCTTGTGAGCACCCCTAAAAGGAGACTCTTGTATTTAAGGCTTTTTGTTGATTTTGTAAGTCCCGCCTCCCAGACTCGAACCGGGGACATCGCGGTGCCTGCGCGTAATGTGATCATGTCACATGAATCAAACTACAGCCGCGCACTCTACCACTGAGTTAAGGCGGGTCTAACAAATCATGCTTCGGCACGACGTTGCCGTGCGATGCAACACTCCAATACGCACAATCATACTTAGCTCTTTCGCCGAAAAATACACATGACGCAGATAAACGTATAAATCAAAGGGGAAAAAGACGCATTCAGTAGAAACAAAGAAAAACTAAAAAAAGAAAAAGTTCATCCTGAATTCAGGATGAACTCCTAATATCAATATCAGAAAGTATCCAGTTCGCCGTTTATGACCATCTTGGTTATTCTGGTGATATCAGCAAGCCACTCATCCATGACAACCTCTGTTTCCGCCCTTATGGAAGCAAAGTTTGCACCATCGTCAGGAATGATCTGCGCGCTTGCTACAAGTGGCTGGTCTATTGGCTGACCGATCTGTGAAAGAAGCTTGATGTAGACATCCTGGACATCAGGGACAGCCTTCACAATATCCTTTGCCATCTGGGTGGAAAGAAGGTTGTAGATCTTACCAATATGGTTGATAGGGTTCTTACCACTGGTCGCCTCCATACTCATTGGCCTGTTTGGAGTAATGAGTCCGTTACAACGGTTACCACGACCCACTGAACCATCATCACCCATTTCAGCAGAAGTACCTGTCACAGTCAGGAACACTGACTTACATTCCACATTATCCGCTGCATTGATGAAGGTCTTAACCTTACGATCCGTACGTTTGAGTGCCAGATCAGTAACATAATCAGCCATCTCTTCCTTGATATTGATGTAGTGATCCATGTCATCAACATATCTTCCAACCATACCACAGCATATTGTCAGGTTTATATCGTCATTCTCCCTAAGACCCATGACCTTAATGTCTGTTCCAATACCAGGTATTTTCTTTTTCAGGTCAGTGACCAGCTTTCTTTCAGACTCATATACGATCTGTTCAAGTTCTGAAAATGGAGCATGCCCAACACCAAAAGAAGTATCATTTGCCACAGGAACCCTGTCTCTCTGGAAAACATCCCTGAGATCAGATGAACCTGTCCCGAGCTTGCAGTCAACAATGATATCCCTCTCAAGGTCAATATCAACAATTGTGTTTCTGATATAGTTTCTCGCAGCAGCTAATGCAACAGACTCTGCCGGAATCTCCACGCCTTCAAATTCCTTGGTTGCTCTTCCCACAAGCAAAGTGTATATAGGCTGAGTAACCTCTCCGCCACCGAACTGAGGGTTTGACCTTCCTGCCACGATCTGGGTCTCATCAGTATTGTGGTGGAGAACTACACCACATTTATCTACATATTCCTTGCACAATGCGCGGCTTACTGCCTCTGCAAGACCGTCGGAGATACTATCAGGGTGACCCACACCTTTTCTCTCCACAAGTTCAATCTGCTGTTTTTCCACCGGCGTTTCTATCAGGTGTTCGACTTTGATATTTCGCATCATATATAATCCTCTAGAATATCAATTAATAAACAAGTAAAAGATAAGAATAGATAATTAAAGTTAACTATGTATCCTTCGCTATACCTAGCACCCATACACTATATAATAATACCCATATGTAATTATAACCCCCAGTAATTAATGTGCATTTATTAAATTCACAGAAGGAATATGAATCAGCGTGAAGTCTATATGCTATAAAAGTCTTTCAAATAACGTTCAATTGATACTGATTATAATTACACAGAAGGATCCATATGATACGTATTGCTATACCCAATAAAGGGCGCTTACATGACCCCACCGTAAGTCTCCTCAAAGAAGCAGGATTGCCTGTACTTGAAGGTGGGACAAGGAAACTTTTTGCTAAAACAACCGATCCTGAGATCACTTACCTGTTTGCAAGAGCAGCAGACATTCCCGAATATGTACAGGATGGCGCAGCCGACGTAGGCATTACTGGCCTGGACCTTATACATGAAACAGAATCAGATGTGGAAATACTTCTTGACCTTAAATTTGGAGGTGCAAATCTCGTTCTGGCTGTACCTGAAGATTCCCCCATCACTTCTGCAAAAGAACTCGAAGGGATGCGCGTTGCCACTGAGTTCCCAAATATAACTGCCAAGTACTTCGAAAACCTTGGAGTAAACATCGAAGTAGTAAAGGTTAGTGGTGCATGTGAGATGACACCTCACGTAGGGATTGCCGATGCTATCGTGGATATATCCAGCTCAGGCACAACCCTTGTCACAAATCATCTGAAAATGATAGAAAAAACATTCACATCATCAGTATATCTTATTGCAAATAAGAAGACGCAGGAAAACAACGGTAAGATAGAGCAGATACAAACCGCCGTTGAGAGTGTCCTAAGAGCAAAAGGAAAGCGTTACCTTATGATGAATGTAGCTACGGATTCACTGGAAACTATCAAGAAAGTCCTTCCCGGAATGGCTGGCCCTACGATAATGAAAGTTGAATCAGATGACTCAGTACTTGCAGTACATGCAGTTGTTGACGCCGCCACCATCTTTGCTACGGTGGGTGAACTCAAGAAGGCAGGTGCCAAAGACATACTGGTAGTGCCTATCGAGCGAATGATGCCTTGAGGTAGCATGACCTTTGAAATTATCCCTGCCGTTGACATGAGAAACGGCAAATGTGTACAACTGGTTCAGGGAATTCCTGGCAGTGAAATGGTCTCAATAGATGATCCTGCGGCAGTAGCCAAAGACTGGGCATCCCAGGGTGCAAAAACACTACATCTCATAGACCTTGATGGTGCTATTGATGGTGAACGCAAGAATGCTCCTATTATCGAAAAAATAGTAAAGGAATGCAAACCGCTTGGAATGCAAATTCAGGTTGGCGGAGGAATACGCTCTTTTAAAAATGCAGCTGACTTGTTAAATATCGGAGTAGACAGGGTCATATTAAGCACTGCAGCCATAAATAATCCGAAACTCATCGAAGAACTTGCAGATGCGTTTGGAAGCAAACACATCAACGTTGCCCTTGATTCCAAGAATGGTAAAGTGGCCATTGAAGGATGGAAAAAACAGTCAGAATTCACAGCAGTTGAAATGGGAATCAGGTTCGAAGAACTTGGTGCCGGAAGTATTCTTTTTACAAACATAGATTCCGAAGGATTGCTGCAAGGTGTCAATACAACACCTACTAAAGAACTGGTAAAGTCAGTCAGCATTCCTGTAATCGCATCAGGTGGCGTTACAAGCCTTGATGACCTCATTGCCTTAAAAAAGACCGGTGCAGATGCAGTTGTTGTCGGAAGTGCATTATATACCGGAAAGTTCACACTTCCAGAAGCGATAAATATTATCAGTGAAGAATTATAAAACACCAGAATAATCAGGTGCACCCATGAGAAAAGCAAATATATCACGCAAAACCAGTGAAACAGACATCAATATTGAGCTGGAACTTGACGGAAAAGGCCTTGCAAACATCAGCACTGGTATTGGATTTTTCGATCATATGCTCACTGCATTCACAAAGCATGGGAACTTCAACCTCACTGTAAAAGCTACTGGCGACCTCATTGTTGATGACCATCACCTGATAGAGGATACTGGAATAGTCTTGGGCCAAGCAATAGCAGAGGCACTTGCTGACAAAGCCGGCATTGCAAGATTCGGAGAAGCACGTATACCAATGGATGAAGCACTGGCAACTGTGGCTCTTGACCTTGGAGGACGCAGCTACCTGGTTATGGATGCAGAGTTCAAAGCCCAAAAAGTAGGAGAATTCAGCACTCAGATGGTAGTTCATTTCTTTGAAGCCATTGCCCAGAACTCAAAGACAAATATGCATGTCCACGTTTACGGTGATAATGACCACCACAAGATAGAAGCACTTTTCAAGGCATTCGCCTACGCCCTTAGAAGAGCCATGGTCATCGAAGGAGAAGAAATAAAAAGCACTAAAGGCGTGCTTTAATCTAAACAGTGTAGTTTCAGCTACTGAAACTTACTCCTTAATTTATCATAGAAAGCCTGTTCTTTTCCGCCTGTCTTTTTTGATAGCCTCTCTACAATCAGTTCAGGGGTGCTTTTTGCAACATAATTATAACGGGGACTCCTGTCAACTATTAAATTAAGCTCGGCATCCAGCCCGCTTGCCTCTATCCCATCAACCCTGATATCACAGGTAGTATTCTCCACTATCTGCTCTGAAAGATGTGACACAAATATAGACATAGTGCTTTCATTCTCGGTTAAAACTTCAAGTATTCCAGCCATGATCTTTGCAGAAGCTCCAGGCTCTGTGATGGATTCAAGCTCATCTGCCAATACAAATTTTGCAGAATCATCAGCTACCACAGAGAACTCAGTAAGGGTCGTTTCAAATGCACCTGCATCTAATGTACCTTTTGATTTAGCAAAGTAGTACATCGACTCAGTAAGAGATAGTTCCATATGCTGTGCAGGAACAGGAAATCCCATCTGGGCAAGGATACTGCTCTGGGCAAGAAGTTCCAGAAGGGAGGTTTTACCTCCTGAATTGACGCCACTCAAAAGTACGACCCTGCTGGCCTCACTTTTAGGACTGAAACCGTTCTCACCCACTGAATAGTCAATTGGTACCACATCACCATGTCTGGAAAGCAAAAACAGGTTCCTTCCACCATTAAAACCAATGCCTGTACCATCTATAATTGTAGGCATAACAAGATCATATGCAAGAGCAAAAGAACCGATTGCAAATCCCACATCAAAATCAAGTACTTCGCGAACCATTTCCCGAACAATTGTTTTGTAGGAAGACAATATGCGTGAGACTTCACGCTTATGATCGAATTTTCTTTTCAGGGCCTTTTTATTCAGGTGCTGTTTCAAAGCATTAAGATTATCAACATTTGCTTCCACAGGATGCATAATCTCTTCCGGGAAAAAGGAATCGACCATCAATCTTTCCTTTTTCTCAAGCTGAAGTTCATTGCATATTCTGTCCGCACCTTCTTTAACAATGGAGTAATAACTTTTGTGCAGCTTCTTTCCAAGTATCTCTTTCAGCTCAATGGAACCATTCATCACTTTCAGCATATCCTGTCCACTGAGTGTCATCTGACTATTTTCCAGACAGGAGTTCAGACCATCATTTACAATACGTACAGTTTCTGTAACAGTAGAACTAAGCTTGTCTTTTGCATCCGAAATTCGGTCCACTTCCTCATCAGTCCCATAGACAATATCACCACTCTCGTCTATAAGAGCCAATGTAGAAGCAAGCAACTCAAGTTTATCATCATCCATGCTGTCAAAGAAACTAATTCCCCTGGAACGGAGCAACCTTATCACTTTAATAGAAGATTCTATCGATTTGAGATTGCGGGAAAATGCCACTATTTCTTTTTCAGGTATAACCTTGAAATCATCTATTTCCTGTAAGTCAGAATAGAATTCAGGGTCCACATCTTCTGGAAGATCAAATGACAGGTAATCATCTCCCACAGCAATAACCTGAGAGAAACCCCTTGAAACATCTATGAATTCAGAAAGGGAACGTGCAAAGTTTACATCAACCAATCCTGCAAACCGTTTTCTTGCATACTCGTAACTATCATGGTCAGATGTTATGATAACCCTGTCGCGAATCTTGGGGCACTGGTGTTTAAAATTTAACTGTGTGGCTTTTGACAACAAGTCAACAATAGTCCCATCCCCCTCAAGCAGATTGGCAGTTTCCATGTAATACGAAACTGATTCACGGACCTGCATTATCTTTTGGATCTTGCTAGAAGGATACGGGAAAAAAACATGTAGTTTATCTTTGGAATATCGGGTATGAGCAAATTCCTTTACTAGGTCAAGCAATTTTTCATAGACATCCATTGCCTCCTTGGTTCTCAAAAAATCAGAGACATTAACTCCTTCAACTCTGGAAGCTACATCCTGTATAAGAGAGATCGCATAACGTTGACCAATACCCTCTACCTCGGAAATACTGGCGATATCACCGGCAAGTATAACGTCAAGTGCCTGATTTTCACTACCGAAATGCTCTACAAAACGTTTCGACATTTTGTCCCCTATGCGAGGAATATCCTGTAAAGTCCTGACATCAGCTAACATTATACCTCCAACTCAGACGCAAAAGAATCCAGGGTGCAGTTCGCAATACCTTTTTCAACCTTGTACCGGTCCCTTTCCGACATCTTGCTCATGGATGCAGAAGCCTTTGGTTGCAGCTGCTTGGCATGGCTTTTATTTCTCCGGTTGTGAATCATCTGAGAATCGTAGTACATATCCCACAGATCATCAACCTCATCACGTTCATTGGTAAACTCAAGGCTACCTGCCAATGAAGAAGGCACCTTTGTGAAGTGTTCAAGGCCTACATGAGCGCCATTTCCTATCCAGGCAATGTCCCCCTCTATTACCGAAACAGGAAGGTCGGGGTTTTTCCTTGAAAGCCAGCGACAGAAGAGATCTCCTATCTGATGTGATGACTCTATTTTGACAGACAACACCCCATTAACAAAAGCAGGCCGTGCAAACATGCACAAACGATGATATGAACGACTTACATCCCGCATGTAATTGTAATATTTTTTACCCGTGCTGCTCTTACCTGAATAAAGAAGTTCGGCATTCCCCTCACAAGAACACAGAAAATGTACCAGTTCGATCGGTCGCGAGCTTCGATGTCTCAATACCATTGCTATGTACCCTTCAACATCCGGATCACGCTGAAACATTCTTGAACCCCGTTTTCCAAATATGTTGCATACAAGCTTTGTTGTATCTACCATACATCTGAATCCCAGAGTTTTCACTTCATCAACTCCTGTAAACTCCATCTTTTGTTTCAGCCCATCTCTGTCCTTTGCGGAAATGAGATCACAATCCGGATTACCTAAGAGCGCATCACAGGCAAGCAAAACACCTTCTACATTTTCCCTGAAGGCCACTATCATGCACCCACCCCCGTAAACGAGAATAAGTTTGTCTGTTTTTTCCCGTTTATTTCAATGAACGGACGTGCACGACCAAGAACAACACCCATGCGCGCAAGTTCCTTTTCCGATGCTATAGGCCTTGACTGAATTATCCTGTTGGCCCCCACAGGACCAATCCCAGGCACAGTGAGCAATTCGTTCCTGCTTGCAGAATTTACGTCCACTGGAAACATATCAGGACGACACGATGCAAGGAGCATTTTAGGATCTGTATCGCAAAGAAAGCCATTATCGTCAAGAACAGAATCCAGGTCATTGGCACTCATACCATAGTCCTTCAAAAGATAGGAAGTCTGATATAATCTTGCTTCTCTCCACTGGGGAGAAGGCTCATTGTTTTCAAGAGGAGTGAATGGAACCGGGTCGAAGCTCATAAAGTAAGGCCTTCTCAATTCGTATCTGTCCATGAACTTCTCAACAGTTCCGATTATCTCCCTGTCAGATTCCTGCAGGGCTCCAACCACAAACTGAGTATCATTGGCACCAATTATCCGACTCCTGGAACCTGGCTCTCGTCTTTTTTTATTAATAAGATCCCGTGTCCATTGTAAACGCTGGAGTACATCATTTTGATAATCAAAATTCGGGCATATTTCCGAATAATTAAGTGAGTTTGTAGTTTCTGCATTCACGCCGAACTTATTTGCATAATCAGCAATTTCCTCAAGCAAATATTTTGGAGTACCTGGCATTACTCGAATATGGATATAACCGGTAAATCCCTGCCCTCTCAGAAGTCTTGCAACATCTAATTGCTTCTCTGCCGTCCTTTCGGAATCCCCTATCACACCAGAGGACAGGAACAGGCCTTCTATTGCATTTCTTCGGTAGAAAGACCATGTGATCTTTACGATTTCTTCCGGGCTTAATGATGCACGCACAGAATCCCTGCCACACCTGTTCGGACAATATGTGCACTCCCCTGAACATGAATTTGTCATCAAAGTCTTGTAGAGTTGTATGCAACGACCATCGGGTCCGAAAGCATGGCAGACTGCACTCTGGTTGCAACTATCATATTTGGTACCTTCAGACAGCAGTCTCATCCTTTCCATAAGCGTCATATGGTGCTCATTAACAGGATTTCTGGGAATCATTAATAGACAATATGCCAGATGCAGATATAAGCCACTGGCAAGCAGGGTGAAAGTATTCACCAAAGCATGTAGATGGACATCTCACCACTGAAAAAGGAGCTGACAATGGATTTCAAAAGAAAAAAAGAAAAATAAGGGACCAAAAAAATAATGAATTTGATGGTTCCTGACTACTAAAAAAATATCATTCCTTTTTGAATTTGACATTCACCTTTAAGATGCTTATTGGTTCCAGCTTCTTCCACATGACTGTTCCTTCTTTGTCAAATTTATAGTCATTGACATTCTGTTCAGAGAATTCACCATCCACCTCATATATAAAGAAACCTTCTTCACCATTTGTGGAAACAATGTTATCCTGTCCGTGAACGTTCTTCACTTCCACTACTGCAGCCTTTTTAAGTGCTTGCAGAAGTGTTGCGCCCTTTTCCACTTCAACCGTTCTGGAAGGTGCAAATATATCCAATGCATGGAAAATGTTCTTATTATTCAATTGTAAAACATGGGTTTTACCATACACCTTACGCTGTATGAGGTCAGCGGCTTCAAGTATATTTGCATGCTTTGCAGCAACCGGAACAGAAATACTTAGCATCCTTGCAAGTTCAGATATATGCATTTCACCCTCAGTAAGCTGTTGTAACATTCTTAGTCTGGTTTCACTTCCAAGTGCACTAAAAAGTTTCAATCGGTCCATATTTTCTGGATTCTCGGAATCATTGTTATCGAGAGTACTCATAATTAAGAGTACATGTCGAGTTGAATATATACTTTTCCACATAAACGGTCCATTTAACAGACCATTTTATAAATATGACAGATAGAATATAAATATGAAGACTGTGCGCCCGCAATAATATGGATACAAAAATCACCCATACAATGCTCGTTTCTGTGTAGCTATTTTCATATCGAGAGATTGTAAATCAGTTGAAACAAATTCGTGGGTCAGAAAATCAGGAGATACCAAGTCAACTATCTTAGAACATTTCTCACTGGTAAAAGGCATATGATGGTCCATCTGCTCAAGAACCTCCATAACCGATAAAAGACGGTCATTGAAATGCATATTTTCAAATCCCTTGGGAACCTCGTTTCCCATGGAGTTACGCATGAACTCACCTGATAAACTGCAGTGGAAATGCATGCCTTCAATTCGCTTGATAAAATCCTCAGAATGAGTGGAAAGTAGATCCAATACAACATCTATTGAGCATTCCTCATCTTCACACTTCATAGTAGCATTCATAAGATGGCCGGTATCCAGCACGAAAGCCCAATTCTCGAAATCAAGAAGGTCTGTAAAATATTCAACATTTTTGGAATCAAGGAATGTAAGACCTGGCCACCAGAGATTCTCAAAGAATATCCTGACCGGTGGTTCACCATTCTGATAAATTGAGACAGCCTCATTCAGGAATTCAGCAGTTGTTGCAAGCACATCATGGTCGGTACAATCAAAGCAACGTGTAAAGACCTGTTCCAGTTCGGCATAAGAAACATGGAACACTGCATACGAAGCATCCAGATGTGCAGCATTCTCAAGTGACCCCCTGAAATTATCAATAACTTCCTCGCGGCTGTTACCACCAAAAACGTAAGCCATCTCAAACTCCTCCATTTCCTGTGAAAAAGCAGAAGGATCAGCCCAGGCTCTATGTCGCCCCATCCAATAAGGAAGATGTACACCCACTATAAGATCAACGGGCACATCTGGAAGCGGAGACGAATCCACAAAGAGTTCCAGACCATCCAGGTCATGTCTGACAAGGAAATTCCTTATCATGCCCCAGTTAGAATCGAACATCTTCATGTCATGATCACAAAGAGAAAAATTCATCAGTTCTTTCATTTACTCACCCTGAGGATTCATTTTCTGGAATTACAAATATCTTCGGGATCACAATTTTTCGCCAACCAGGCAGTAACACGGATCCAATTGTCAATTATTGTATCTTTTTCGTCAGTCAGTTCATCAAAAGGAATGGGAACATCTATATCAAGCATTTCAGGCAATCCTTTCATAATAGAAACAGCTACCTTCCTGCCAGCAGTTTCAGGAACAAGACCCCATGATATCTCATCTACAATATGCAATATTGAACCTGTTGCCCCTACTAGTACAGGATCCTTTGACATTTCCCGCAATTTTTTTAAAAAAACCGCTTTGCGATTATCCCCATTCATATGTGATGCAACTTTCCAGTACCTAGTCTCTTCTATTCCAAAACGTTCAAGCCTCACGAGTATATCTCTCTGGGAAAGTGGGGTCAGATCCGACTGCATCTCAAGTGCTTTAAGCGTGCATTCGATCACAACTTTCCCTATAAGCTCACCAAGCTTGGAATGCTGACCTGCATCTGTCAACAAAAGAGAACTTGTAGAGTCTGCGACAACAGCTATCATATCTGTTCCTGAACCTGTGGCAATTCCAGTAGAATAGCGACTGGGTGCCATCAACTGCTGCAAGGCGGCAGTCTTTGCTTCAGAGGCAGTAACCACAGCTCTTGTCATAGCATATGGTGGAAGGTTGGCCCCTATTACCAACATAGTGTTAATAGTTCCCTGAATGAACTGATGAGAACCATCTTCCTGATAATAAGATGCTGGGTCACCTACACGCCCCCCATTAACCTCAATACCCGCAGTCATGACAGCAGTTACCTCTACACCACGGAAAGATTTGGTCACGATTGAAACATTATCCATATTAGCAGCTGTCAACAGCCCTGAAGATGTATCAGGATCTGCACCCAGCCTTTTTGCAATAATGGTCAGGTAAGCAGGAATGTTGCCACCATCAAGATCCTTTGGAGCATGCTTACTTTTTGGAACCATATGATTGAAAATTGTCCTCATGTCTTCCCTGTAACCACCGTTCAACCATGAAGTTGTAAGTGTATTTCTCCCCTCAGGCAAACTTAACAAGATAGAATCTTTATACCTGTATACTTTCTCTTTGCCTGTGGTTTCAAAAAGAAGTATACCTTTTTCTTCTGTATGTTTGTCAACTTGTTCTGAATTATCGTCCTGAACTGCTATTTTCCTTGATCTTGCTACCATGGGAGCCCCATATCATTTATTGCCTGGTCCTGATACAATATCCATTAAAAAAGGACAGATACCACAAGAACATTAATGAATATATCCCGGTGGGTTTTAAATAGCTTTTGAAAAGCAACTACTGCAAATATTAGCAAACTAACTTTCATATACCAGCGCAAAAGCACTGAGATCGCGAAGATTTATCAAGCCATCATCATTGAAGTCGGCCCATTTACTGGATTCTGTGCTCGTGCCATTATAAACCAGAGCAAAAGCACTGAGATCACGAAGATTTACCAGGCCATCGCTATTAGCATCCCCTTTCATCTGAACAGTTTCTTCTGTGACAATCCAGGTCCATTGAGTTACCACATCCTGATTCATCTGTGAGGCAATTGCTTTTACATAGTACGTACCTGGCACCTGAGGTATCAACTCACAATCTGAAGACAGTACGTTGTTTTCTACCTTTGCGTTCTCACCGTCAAATGACCATGAAATATCACACTCGATATTAGTATCAACTGAAAATGTCATTGGAGATAATTCAGATTCAACAATATTGTCTGAAGGAGTAAAAGAAGTGATCTGAAGGTTTTCTGCAACTGAATCACTCCAACCAAAATCCTGAGTGTACATAGCAACATTGCTGTAACCGGAGTACTCCCCAACCCAGATACCAATTCCTATCTCATTGTAATCAGAGTTAAGTATATTCGCCCTATGCCCCGGAGAATTCATAAGACCTTCGTGAGCTGCGATTAGGTCTGGAGGATAATGCAAAGCAATGTTCTCACCTGCGTACACAATATCATAGCCTGCATTGCTAAGTCTTTCTGAAAAAGAAGTTCCATCATAGGAATCATGAGAAAAGTAATCTTCTTCGATCATCTCTTTACTATGCTCACTTGCAGCATCGTTCAAGACTGCATTGAAGCTAAATGGTTCAAGTCCATATAATGCTCTTTCCTCGTTGATAAGGTCAAGCATCTGTTGCTCCTCTTCAGCATATTCATTTATTGCACCAGTAACCCCGGTCGAAATACTGAATAAGACTACCAGGAAGATAATTTTCATTAACGTTGACATATTGATCAAATAACCCCATAAACAGATTATGCAGAAATAAATTTGAGAGCATATATAAATATTGTATTAAAAAAGAGAGAGAGTAAAGCGATCTAGAAAAAATAAGGGTATCATACCCTTAGTTCTTCATGATCCGGTAATTTATAATGTGGATCTAGAGGCTTTCCTGTATTCAGCAATTTCCCTACGTAAACTCTTGCCCACACAAAGATGAAGATCGAACCCATTATGTTACCTACGACCATACCCCACCAAACACCAATAAGCCCCATATTCAGATTAAAAGCAAAAAATAAAGCGAAAGCGGGTACGAATATGACAGCACGCAGGATTGTTGCAACAAGCGCATAAAATCCTTTTCCAACTCCCTGGAAAAGAGATGAAGAAAGCATACCAAGAGAGACCGTGGGGTAGAAAATACAAATAATCCTTAGAAACACAATAAGGTCATCCGTTATGTGAGAAGCACTTGCTGACATAGTGAAGGCATAAGCTATCTGAGGGGCCAGGATGAAAGTAAAAAAAGCGATTACCGTCTCTACAAGAAGACCCATCTTCATTGAATATATGTGAGAGAAGGACACCTTGTCATATGAGCCTTCACCGTATGAAAAACCAGTCATTGTCACCACGGCTGTAGAAATACCAATTAGTGGGGCAATAGCGATGGTTGCAACACGCCATCCAACAGTGTAAACAGCTACTCCGTCAGTATTGCTGACTGCTATTATGATCACATTCATCACAAGCATCATAAGAGCCATTGACGCCTGCTGTACAGTTGCTGGAATGCCAACCCTGGATATATCCCTGAGAATCCCCCTCTCAAAACTGAAATCCTTGAAATCAAAGGAAAGGTAAGTATCTTTTTTGAAGAACAACCAGCTGGACATGAGAACGGCAGTTACTCCCATTGATACCACTGTAGCCCATGCCGCACCTGCAACACCCATCTTGAACTGATAGATGAAGATAGGATCAAGTACTATGTTCAGAAGTGAGCCAAATATCATAGCATGCATAGCCCGTTTGGTGTCGCCCTCGCTACGAAGGATCGCGTTTGCAACATTGGTGAAGAACAGGAGAATACTGCCTCCAAAGATAATACGACCATAAGAAGTCGCCATTGCGGTTGTTTTTCCGGCGCCGATCATAGCAAATATCGGTTCTGCAAATACGAAGAGTGTTATAGTGAAAACAGCAGACATCAAAACCATCAGCATCATCGTATGAACTGCAACATTGTCAGCACCTTTTTTATCCCTTGAACCAAGTCTTCGGGATATTGCTGAACCGGCACCAACTCCAAGGCCGTTTGATAATGCAATGATGACAAAGAAGAATGGGAATACAAAACCCACTGCTGCAAGAGCATCCGAACCCAGTCCGGAAACCCAGAAAGTGTCAACAAGATTGTACAGGGTCTGGATAGACATACCAAGCATCATGGGCAATGCCAGTTTAATTATAGCCTTTTTTGGGTCACCCAACATGGCTTTCATACCGGAAGTTGCATTCGGAGCATCAAATGCAGGCCTCTGAGTATCATTATCTGTAGTATTATTCATTTGAAGCCTTCTTCATTTCGTTTTCAGATGCTATGTTTTTGGCAGCTTTTTCCATCATGGAAATAAACATAGCCTTTTCTTCAGTGTTAAAACCATACAAGAGCACATCATTGAGCTTTGAGCTGATATCGATCAACACAGGTTTCATTTCACGCCCTTTGCCAGTAAGGTAAACACAATAGGCACGTTTGTCGCAGGGATCCCTTTTCCTGATAACATAACCCATTTCTTCGAGTTTGTTCACAGAGCGGGTGATGGTTGCACGATCATATTTCAATGAACTTGCAAGTGATTCCTGACTCACACCTTCGTGATGCATCAAAAGCTTGAAAAAAGGAAACTGTCCACTCCCAATGCCATACGGTTCCAGCTCTTTTGAAAGATATATGTTGATGGACCTGAAAATGTGGGATATATCCCTGCCTATGGATTCGTGTTTTTTAATACTACAAAGGTTTTCATGTTGAGCGGAATGTGTCAGAGCTACCACCTATTAGTTGCGTTTGCAATTGTTGCATACACAACTATAATATAAAAAAGCATTCTTTAAAACTGTAATCTTTTGAGAATAATCAGTCTACGAAAAGTTCGACGCCCATAAGTTCAAGGAAGATCTCTTCAAGGGAAGGTACAATAGTTCGCATCTCCACTATATCCCCACCTCTGGATGCCACCCATTTAGTAGTCTGGTTAACCACATCAATGTCACTGGTTGTAACAACATAGTTACCATCCACTGTCTTGACCTCTGATACAACGTATTCATCGATGGCATCAACTTTGAACTCAAGACGGTACTGTATCTTGCCATATTCCGTTCTTATTTCTTCAGCTGTACCAAGAGTTACCAGCTTGCCTGCCTTGAGAATAAGTATCCTGTCACAGAGACTTTCAACCTGGAAGAGATTGTGGGCACTGAATATGATGGTCTTGCCAGAATTTTTCAGTGATCGTACGTAATCAGTGATATAACGGGAAGTCATTGGGTCTAATCCTGATGCCGGTTCATCATATATCAGGATGTCAGGGTCATTGATAAGAGAACGAGCTATGGCAACTTTACGCTTCATTCCCTTTGAAAGATCGCCTATCTTTTTGCCGTCAGCATTGAGAGAAAGATCAAAAAGAAGTTCACGTATCCTTTTCTTCGCACGGTCCTTTGGAATACAGTATAGCTCTGAAAAGAAAAGGAGGTAATCCTCTACACCCATACCTTCGTAAAGAGGAGACTCTTCCGGAAGAAAACCAAGGAATGATTTTATCTCAACAGCATCCTTTGAGACATCCAGACCTTTCATATAGATACTGCCAGTACTTGGCCTGACAAGACTGCTGAGCATTTTTAGTGTGGTGGTCTTACCAGCACCGTTCGGACCAACTATTCCGAATATCTGCCCTTTGCCCACTGAGAAAGAAAGGTCATCAACAGCAACGAAATCGCCGTATTCTTTTCTGAGTCCGTTAACTTCGATTATACCAGGTTCCACAAAAAGAGTACACACTTCACTATATATAAACAATGTTATAAAATATAGAAAAGCATAGTTGAAGGATAACTATGCATTAAAACGGTTTAATTCTTGTACATATGTACATCCAGCTGCGGGAAGGGAATTTCAATATCTTCCTTGCCAAATTCTGCATGTATAGCTATTGTCAGATCGTTCTTAACGCCCCAGAAATCATCGGTATTGACCCAGGCACGAAGCTGCAGGTTTACAGATGAATCTGCAAGTTCCGTTGTAACAACTGCCGGTGCAGGTTCAGCAAGCACACGGGAATCCTGTTTGATGACACCCAGAGCGATCTGTACGGCTTTTGGAATGTCTGTGGTATAGCCTACACCAACATCCACTGAAACTCTGCGTGTGGGCATACGACTTGCATTCACAATAGGACTTCCCCATACAAGCTTATTAGGCAATGTGATAAACTGGTTATCAGGAGTAAGGAGTTCTGTCGCCATGATACCAACTGCATGAACAGTGCCTGAAAGACCATCCACAGTTACATACTCTCCTTTGTCAAGGGGTCTCAGGGAGGCTATCCACACACCTGCAGCCATATTGTTCAATGAATCCTGCATACCAAAACCAAGTACCAGTCCAATAACTGCTGAAAGACCTACCACCACAGAACTTGTGTCGATCCCAAGGGTGCTCACAACTGCAAGCAATACACCCACATAGAGCAACGCACGCAGGAAACGAACGAGAAATTCAGTTACAAGCTCAGGGAGTTTAGTCTTTTTTAGGCCTTTACTAAACATACCGGAAAGAATTCCGGCAACAAGAAGACCTGCAATCAGAATCACCAGTGCAAATACTATGTTTGCTATCGTTATCTCTGTATAAGGTATAGTTTGAGCTAAAATGTCTACCAATCTATCACTCCTTTGTATTATTAGTAAATAATCATATAAATTTAGACAAATACCTGCATATAACCCTTCGTAATTATATAGCAAGTTTAGAAATATATATTAATATAATAAGCGCGTAATAAAATGATGATGCCTGCTTGGTTCACTATTGCAAAATGGGAATTTTTTAGATCAAAGCTTAAATTCGATGCACGGTCAATGATCATGCTTATATTATCTTTGATACTGGTAATAATTGCCTCTTATGCTGCATCCCAGACAGGGATGAGTATGAACCAGAAAATATATCTTGTAGCTATTTCACAGCCTGATATCCAGCCGGTTATCGAAACCGACCAAAGATTCGATCATATTCTCGTAGACAGATTCACCGCAGGTAGCTATTATGAATATGGTGCTGATATGGCCATCATAGGAAACAATGTCTATCTGGGGGATACACGTAAAGCAGCAGCTGCAGGCGATTCATTGGACAGTACTTTTAAAACATATCGCGAAGTGGTTCTAACCTCATATAATGATGTTAACAATAGTCATCCGGTATGGGTCACTGTCCATGACCTGGAAAGACCGCAGAACTTCCAGCTTGCAGGAGCTGAAGAAACAGTAAATGGCATTAGAAGAGAAGCGAACGGATCTTCAGGTCTTGACGATGTGCCCGGTGAATATGATATAAACGAACGTGAAAGTAGCGGGTCTGTAAGAACAGGATCAGCAACGATCTCCCCGGAAGATATCGCAGCTCTTGATGCCATGGAAGGGAAGACCTTCTTTGAAAGGCAGACAATATCCACACCTTCCAACTTTTCACCACCTATCCCATTCACAGCTATACTTTATGCATTCCTGTTCATATTCCCAATTTACTTCATTTCACAATTCTACTCCACAAGCCTGATGGATGAGCGTACAAACAAGAAGGGAGAACTTGTACTTGCTGCACCTTTGCGTGGCATAGATGTTGTGGTTGGGAAAACGATCCCCTATCTTTTCATCACAATGGCTATCCAGACAGCGATAACTCTATACATAATCGGCATACCGTCAAGTTTTGCAGGTGTCGAGAGAGTATGTCTTGTACTCGCAGCCATATTCCCAGTAGTACTTCTCTTCTTTGCACTTTCATTCTACAGTGCCATCCTTTCCAGAAGTTTTAAGGAACTGACTTTTGCAAGTGTATTCCTGTCGGTGATCATATCAGGATACCTGTTCTTCCCTGCAATGTTTGCAAATATCCATGCCATCAGTTCCATTTCCCCTATAACGCTCATAGTCAGGCTCATTGAGAACGAGGAAGTGCTGATAAACACATATCTTTTCTCAACCCTGCCATTCTACTTCGTAGCAATCTCAGTATATGCCTTTGGAACCTTCATTTTCAGGGAAGAGGATCTGTTCACACAAAAATCCATAACTGGAAAAATAGTTGACTGTTTCGAACTGTTCCTTTCATATCCGTATGGTTCCGTGTTCTTGCTTAGCGTAATATTCATTCCTTTTGTTTATATGGCACAACTGATGCTCATAGTCATGCTTTTCAATTTGCCTGTGCCTTATTCGATAATAGCCATGATCCTGCTGTCCGCAATGGCGGAGGAGCTTGTAAAATCAATTGGCATCTACACACTTTTTAGAAGGAAGATAGCTGACATCACATTACTCAATGCAATAAAGTATTCCATATTATCAGGTGCAGGATTCTTCGTAGGGGAAAAAGCTGTTGCTGTCCTCACACTGGCACCAATTGCAAGTTCAGCCTTCGGGTCAGTAATGACAATGGGCACTTTGCTATTGATACCATTGTTCCTGCATATCACAACAGTTCTCATCAGCTCACTGGTAATGTACAAGAAAGGACCACGTTATTACGTTGTAGCCGTAGTGCTTGCAACCCTTTTTCACAGCTTGTATAACGTGATAATCCTGAGGGAGGTGTTCTTTTGAGTAAATATGGAAATTCATGCAGCAAAATGAAGACCATAGCTAAAAAGGAATTCAAAGAGCTCATGAGCGAAAAGACATTCATACTTGCCATTATAATCCAGCTTTTCATAGCATCGTTTGCAACCTTCCTGGTAATCGGACTTACATCATTCTACGATCCGAGCACACTGGGAAATATGGAACTTGAAGGAACTTCAATTGCTATGGTTGGGACGCAGGATAATGAACTTTACGAGATATTGCAGCAGAGCAATGTCAGAACATATCTTTATGACGACTTCCAGTCGGCATATACGGACTTCTATGATCATAAGTTAGATGCGATAATTGTGGCTCCATGGGGGACATCTACCGGAACTGAGCTGCTTAATATAGACATATACCTGCCGAAATCAGAAATAAAGGCAACTGTTGTCTCTCTTCAACTTAAGGAGCCACTGGAGAAATACGAGCAGAGTGTGAGGGACATAAGGACACAGAGATTGCCCGGATACACACCTATCGAGTTCAACATAATAGAAAGAGGTATCAAAACATCTTCCACCTACTTTGAATTTATTTATGTAGCACTCCTACCCTTGCTTGTATTCACTCCGGCATTCATATCAGGAGGACTGATAATTGATTTCATCACTGAGGAATACGAGCGCAAGACCATGGATATGCTCCTTGTATCTCCGGCATCCATGCTTGACATCATTAATGGAAAGGTGATACTGGCAATATTGATAGTTCCTCTGCAATCGTTCGTCTGGATGTTGCTACTGTCAATGAACAGGGTATCGATACAAAATTCACTGCAGATATTACTACTTGTAACAGTTATCGCTGCTGTACTGGTACTTTCAAGTACCATAATTGCAGTCCTGTTCAGGGAAAGAGGAGTCGCACAGTTACTATATTCACTTATCCTTATCTTCCTGTTCATGGCCTCTTACCTGTTCACAAACTCCCCAATGAACATGGTTACCCGCCTTTCCATAGAAAGCATAGGAGCACTGGAAAGCTGGAAATGGATGGTGATCTATATCCTTGTGGCAATTTTCCTCTATGTTTCAATGGTAACGGCCGTCAGGAAAGAAGAACATAACATTTAAAACATACAAATATATAGATGATATTAATGCCAACAAGAAAAGTTCTCCTTCTAAGCATAATACTGCTAATTCTCATTATACCTGCAAACGCTTATGGAATCAGGGAGGAGAACATATGGATTTTCCAGGGTTCCTATGATCTTGGAATTACTGAAAGAGCATACCTGGAAGGTTTCACTATTAAAATACATGAGATCAACGTTGATAATGGATCCTCGGCTACATTGTTGGTTTACAGGAACTCGATTTTCAAAGAGGCTGTTAAGGTTGATACTGGATTGAACAGTGAGCACATCTATAACGGTGAGCTCAAGATCAATGTACTTGCCATAAGCCAGGAGAAAGTCTCACTGGAAATATACAAACAAAAATCAGAGCTTGTATGGGTAACTGACATTCCCAAGACATCATTCAGGACAGATGACACGCTAACAGGAGATGGATACAAAATCATCTTTGGAGATATTAATGAGGACGGAGCAGTAATATCAGGAGAGTATGATGGCAACAAGTTTGAGGGGACTTATAAAACAGGAGACCATCAGAAATTGTCTGATGAATTCATGATCAATGTAGTGTATCTGAAAAAGGATACAAAAGAGGTTTTTCTTGAAACACTAAAACCTGGATCACCTGATATAAAATTAGATTCTGCAGACGTAAAAGATAGCTATGAACCAGATGAGTATGCGGAATATGAACTTCTGGTTACGAACAACGGTACAATACCATTACATGGGATAATACTGACCACGGAATGTGATGAAGGAGATGTAGAAGAACTAACTCAGCAACATTCACTACTAGAACCCGGAAAACAAAAAAAGTTCATAATCAAAGTTAAGCCTGAAACCGGACCCATAGGTAAGAACATAAGTATAATATCAAAAGTTCAGGGCTATGATTACAGGGGAAATGAATATAGCAGCGAAACCTCGATAGAAGTGAACGTCAAACCCTACATATCCATCGAAAAAGAGATAATTACAAGGGAAAAAGCATCCGAAAATCCCGAATTTGGAACTGAACAGTACTTCCAGATAATTATTACTCTTGAGAATAAGGCAAACTTCCAGACAGCTGTCACAGTCACAGATGAATTGCCCGCATCTTTTATTCCCAATGATATAGAAAATACAGAATGGGCAGTGTTGCTTGATGCCAGGAGCACAAAGACAATAGAATACTTTGTATCACCTACAGAACCTGGAGATTTTACATTCATGCCTGCAACAGTGATATGGAAAGATGGAGGAGAAACCTACACACTGGAATCTGAAAAAACTGATGCACTCTTTCATGTAAGTGGCTCGAAGGTCATTGTAGAAAAAGAACTCAGTTCCAGTTATATGCTTGTGGGAGAGGAAATAAATGTCACTGTCATAGTAACTAATGAAGGCGATGACACTTTTAAAGTATCTTACAAGGAACGCATCCCTGATGAGCTCACCTTTATCGAAGGAGATTACAAGTGGACTGGAATACTGAAATCAGGAGAGACCAGGAAGTTCACTTATATTGTACGGGCGGAAAGGGCAGGAGAATACTACCTGCCTATGACTGAACTGAGTATTACAGACGAAGAGCGTAAAAAAGAAAACGCTGTTTCAGCTGAGCCTTTCCTTTACATTGATGATGCTCTTGTGGAAGATGACATCTACATTGAGCAGAGCAGCTACAATGAACCATATGATAGTCCCTTTGAAAATAGTGATGAAACTGCAACAACTGAGCCTGAGATCACAAGGGTTGAAGCTGCAGGATTTTTAGCATCTTCATTTGTCAGCCTTTTCCTCCTGATTGGCGTTGTACCTGGCTTCTTATATTTATATATAATCAGAGTATATAAGCAAACGAAATAAACTAACAGGAGAAAAAGACTATGGGAATTCTAGCTTTTGTAGGATCAGGGATGCTTTTTGCATTATTTGCCGTGGTAGTACTTTTTGTCCTGATCAATATGTCATCCAGACTTGCACTCATTATTCTGTTCCTTACACCCCTGATTTTTATACTCTTAATGCCAGGAACTTCAATGGCTTTCCTTTCATACAGACAGATGCTCCTTGCAAACGGACTTGTACCCATAAATAATTTCCACATATTGCTGATGCTCTGGTCCACTCTTATAGGAATAATACTGTACACTGAGTTTTTGACATGGTACCTTGGAAAAGGTACAAAGATGAAAAAAGAAAGTACAGGCAAAAGTCAAAATATGGAAACCTTTGGAAACGTACTCCAAAATACATCTTCTGAAATCGAAAAAGCAAAAAAGAACCTTCAAAAACGTAATTAACATCTGGCAAAATTGTTATGCAAAGGGAACTATAACCTATTACATAGTTATGGGGGAATAGGTCTGACAGATGAAGAAGAGAAGTACGTTATAGAAGTAGAGGAAGACGAAGAACATAAACCGGTGCCATGGAGATCCGCACTCTATTCACTGGTGTTCCCGGGACTTGGGCAGATGCACAACGGAGATTTTGCCAGAGGTTCTTACTATTTTGTAATTGCGTTTATACTGATTGTTGCATCATATCTTGTAATACCTATATTGATACTGATCGTTTTCTGGCTGTACAACATATATCAGGCTTTTAGTTTTGCCAGAAATTACCAAGCTAAGGAGCAGGGCTGAGAAAAAAGGGGAAAATAAAGGAGCAAAAAGCTCCTATTATGCTGGATTGTTCCTGTTATAAGGTGCAGCAGCCAGTGATGAAATACTGCCAGCAGAAATGGAATTGTAAACAGGCTGTGTAGGTGCAAGCCATACAGTTCCTGTCCCTTCAAATGTTTGCAGAAGACCTTCACCGGACGTTAGTTTACCCGCAATGCCTTTTCCGGATCTTTCAACACTGAATTTTACTGAATCAGACCTTAAAAGAGCAAAGTTCCCGTCAACCTGAAGTCTTTCATTGTCAAGTGTATATTTCAATATTTCACCCATTGGAACCGGGCTTTCAAGAATACATGTACCAGTACCGCTTATCTTTGTCTGGAACCAGCCTTCACCACCGAATAGTCCTGCAGTTATATTCTTCTGGCTTGCCACACCAACATCCAGAGAGGATTCGGAACAGTAGAATATACCCTTGTCTACAATAATAGTACCATTGTCCAGCGTTACTGCCAGGAAATGACTAAAACTGGGCTCAAGGAATACCTCACCTGTGCCTTTGTAGAGAGGATTGAAAGCAGACTCGTTTGTAAGCTTGTTCTTTAGCATCTTCTTTGCAAGACCGCCAACACCACCTATATTGGCATCACACTTAATGTTTCCTTTATGGAAATAAAGAGCACCCGGTTCGACTATAACACCACTATCATTCAAGGTTACTTTTACCTGTTTCAGATGCATACCTGCCATCTGTGTATAATGCAGGTTCCTTGCAATGGCAGGGTCCTTGCTACCGGTTAAAGAATTGTACTGAAGGATCTCTGCTTTAAAATCACCTTTGTCAACACTGTCAAGGACAGTTACGTTGTTATAGAATTTTGTTTCTGCTATAATACCACATCCATGGGAAAAACAGTATCAATGTACATTAACATTGTCACCAGTCATAATATATTTATATATATATAATATATAAGCATATCCTTTTTTAATTCATGGATGAAATATAAAGTCTGACAAACCATAAAGATCCCAGAGATAAAACATGAACCCAAATCCCAGAAAACATGGAACAGCCCCATACACAGTTGCAGTCATCCATGGAGGTCCCGGAGCGCCGGGAACAGTTGCAGAGCTGGCAATGGGACTGTCAGAAAGGAGCGGATTGGGCGTATTGGAACCGCTGCAGACATCAATGAGTATCGAAGGACAGATAGGAGAACTAAGAAGAATGCTAAAAAAACACGGGAAACTGCCTGTGTCACTGACAGGGCATTCCTGGGGTGCATGGCTTGCCTTTATGTTTGCTGCACGTTACCCATCTTATGTGAAAAAACTAATACTCGTAGCAAGCGGACCCTTTGAAGAAAGATATGCCTCCACGATCATGCAAACAAGACTTGAACGCATGAGTGAAAGCGAAATAGAAGAGTACCTGCATCTCAGTTCAAGTATGAGTGACCCATCTGTGACAAATAAAAATCATGTGTTTGCAAAATTCGGTAAACTTATTTCAGCTGCTGATTCTTTTGACTTCGTTCCTTACGAAGGAACAAATACAGGGTTTATGCATGATGTTAATAGAAGTATATGGAACGAAGCCAGCTATTTGAGAAGAAGCGGAAAATTGCTCAATATGGGAGAGCAGATAAAGTGCCCCGTAATGGCAATTCACGGAAATCACGACCCACATCCATTTGAAGGAGTGAAAGCCCCTCTTTCAAAGGTTATCAAGGACTTCAGGTTCATGCTGCTGGACAACTGTGGACATTACCCCTGGCAAGAAAAACATGCTTACGAGGATTTTTACCAGATGATGAAAAAAGAGCTTGTAGATAAAAAATAAGAAAAAAGGAGAAGAAATTACTCATCCATAATATTGTGGTAGTAATATTCTCCTTTGGCTTTTTGTTCCCTGTCAAGCCTTGAATCCTGTTTATTTACCCTTGGACGGGAAGTATCTTCATCACGTCTGAATGTTATGTCAAGGTTTGCCAGGAATTTGTTCATACCATCCTGCATGCTTGAAGGATTGTGTGCCTTACCGTAAACTGCAGGCTCACCCTCAAAGACTATGAGACGTTCACTCAGCATGTCTATCATATAGATATCGTGGTCAACGACCATTGCAGTCTTACGGTTGTTCTCTGCAAACCTTTTGATCACTTTTGTCGCCATTGAACGTTGTTCTACATCAAGGTGGGCACTTGGTTCATCAAGAATATACATGTCAGCATCCTGCGAAAGGCATGCTGCAATAGCTACCCTCTGGAGTTCTCCACCACTGAGCTCTGTTATCAGGTGATCATAAAGCCGTTCTATCTGCAAAGGTATGGCAATCTCTGACTGATAATAACTTGTGTCGAACCTGCTGGACAGACCGCGCAGGTAATATTGCACCGGAATAGCCGTGTCAGCCTTGATGTATTGCGGTTTGTATGATATTTTTATGTCAAGGTCAAGGTCACCCTCATCCGGCTGCACCTCTCCTGCAAGTATCTTTACAAATGTGGATTTACCTATACCGTTGGGACCCACTATACCCAGAACTTCTCCTTGCTTTAGTGAACCGCCATCAGTTGAGAGAGAGAATCCTTCACCATATTTTTTGGAAAATCCGTCATAATCCACAAGGGTGTTAATATCCGCTCCTACTCTTGGAGGATGAACCTCAAACTTGATGGCTTCAGGACGTACACGCACGTTCTCTTCAGGAAGGTAGCCTTTAAGGTACTGATTTATGGCAACACGCACGCTTTTAGGGTGGGTCATCACACCGTAGCCTCCTGGTTCACCATATGCAACATGCACAACATCGGCAAGCATGTCAAGTATAGCAAGGTCATGCTCTACGACAAGTACGGCTTTTTCCTCTGCAATTTCCTGAATTAGTTGCGCTGTATTGATACGCTGGTAGATATCAAGATAAGGACTGATCTCATCGAAGAAGTAGAAGTCAGCATCCTTTGCAGCACATGCGGCAATAGCTACCCTCTGTAGTTCACCACCACTGAGTTCCGTTATCTTGTGGTCAAGGACATGTGAGAGGTTGAGACGCTCAACCAGTTCCGAAAGATTGCCTTTCTCATCGGTCTTGTCAAGAAGTTCGCTGGTCTTTCCCTTAAAGGCCTTGGGAATCATATCCACATACTGCGGTTTCTGGGAAACTTTGATGTTGCCGTCTATCACATCGCTGAAATAGTCATGGAGAGCTGTACCGGAATAATGTTCAAGTACCTTATCCCAATTGCCACTTTCCTGTGAGAAATTTGGTACAAGAGTGCCGGAAAGTATCTGGACTGCCGTACTTTTACCGATACCGTTGGGTCCAAGAATACCAGTGACCCTGCCAACCTGTGGGATTGGCAGACCATAGAGGGCAAATCCGTTTTGACCATACCTGTGGGTTGGTTCTGTAAGGGCTTCAGGAAGACCAATGATCATTATAGCTTCAAAAGGACACTTGTGGACACAGATACCACAGCCTACACAAAGCTCTTCGGACACTATTGGCTTACCATCGTCTCCGAAAATAATAGTCTCATCCCCAGTCCTTACACGAGGACAGTACTTTTCACATTCATGGCTGCAACGTCTTGGCTGGCATCTGTCTTTATTCAATATGGCAATTCGCATGTAAAATCCCTGTCAGTGATAAATATAATAGATAAAGGTAAAAAGAGAAGATCAATTAAGGAGCAGTGTCCATGTTACCAGACAGAAATCTATAACAATGAACTCAACATAGAACCAGTCCTTAAAGCCGAATTCCTTTACTTTGATCTTGAATAGTGGGAATACCAGTTTCATTGCGTAGAAGGAAAGCGCAGCAACGATGGTCAGTATTGCATACCATTTCACAGTGGGGTCATCAGCAATACCAAGCTGTATGTAGGCAAGAATACCCGCTATTACACCGATAATAGCTGCAACTGCCGTTTTGATGATACCCTCCATGTGAGCTTTTTTCCTTTCTTCCGGAGTCCTCACTTTAAATGAGACCTTACCGGAGCCGGATGAAGTAGGAGCTGGTTGCGCAATATCAATGGATTCCTGCTTAGATGCAGCCTCTGATTGCTTTTTTTTGGATGATTTGGACAATTGATCTGATCTCCTGGTACAACTTGGATAGTGTGGGTACTATAAAAACCAGTACTTATATAAATGTTTATCCTGCCAGACAGCATATCACACAAATTCATTGCTCAGTACATTAGTGATCATATCAATGGAAAGGGCATTAAATCCGATGGAATTGAGATGATTTGCAAATTTTCCGGGGCGGTGTCCATTCGGATGATAGACAACTGTGAATTCAGGGTCTATGTCCTTTACCATCTCCACAAGCCCCCTGGCATCCAGATGATCACTTATCTGGATTGCAGGATAGCGATAATCGCTGCGCCCTGTCATTACATATTTAGAAATATGAGACGGTAGTTTACCCAGGTCCCACGGAGGAACGACACTTATACAATCTCCGCAGCTCTCTCCGAGACATGCAAGTTCCCCGGCATCCTCAAGGAGAGTTCTGGTCAGTGAAAGAGATTGATCGTCCATCTCTATTATACCATCATAACCAAGTTCTCTAAGCAGTTCCACAGCCCTCTGCGCTTTGCCAAATGCATAGGCCCCAAAAGCAATGGAAGGATCTGCTTTAAAAGCATTCTCAAAACCTGTGATGTCATCCTCAAAATAACAGCTTGTGTCTCCGGGATCACCATAGTTGGCTTCGGTTATCAGGAGATCGCAGTTAGGGAGCATGGAAGCATCCTTTACATCACCGGTCACAAGTATCTTTGTACCAAGTTCATTTTCCCACATGAATGACGTTGAACCAACTGTGTGAAAATTAGGGAAGGTCTGCACCTTTACGCCTTTGATGTCGATAGTTTCGCCAACTTTGAACATCCTGCCTGCATATTTGCGCTGGTGGCGAATCTCAAGAGCGAGGGCAGTCTTGTCCGAACATACCGCGCGCTCGGACAACATTGCGGATTTTCCATTGTGATCGGAATGGGCATGTGTAATAAGATAAGCATCAGGTTGTTGGTATTTCGCAGGAGTCCTTGTAGTATCAATAGAAAATGTGACAAGGTCCCCTTCAACAGATTTGAACTTAACAGAAAGGTGCGGCTTGAAAGAACCACGGGAGTTCTTCACCCTGAAAACCATGACACCAAGATCGATCAGTTCCTTCAATTTTCTAAACCCTCGAAAATGATTGATCTTAAGTTATTTACGTTTTTTCAAAAAATACGTTGGAAAATAGACTAAAAATAAAGAACCGGTGCTTAAAGCACCTTATTTAGTTCTTCGATGAGGACACCCGCAGTGGTAAGTCCTGTAAAGCGTTTTGCTACTTCCCCATCCTTTAGAATGATAAGAGTAGGTACCGCCTGGATGCCATACTTTCCTGCAAGCGCCTGGTTCTGATCTACATCTATTTCCTTAACTTCAACCTTGTCACCAAGTTCTGCCTCAACTTTTTCAAGGAAAGGCTTCTGCATTTTACAAGGTCCGCACCAGGTTGCACTGAAATCTAAAAGTTCCACTTTGCTCATATAAGTACCTCTGTATTGTATAATCAATGAATTAATTATTGTTACTTATCGATACCACACATCGCCATGCCTTAAAGCAGGTCTTGTCACCCAAGTCCCCTAGAGACACAAACCTCTTCAAGATGGTAATGCGAATTACACACACAACCATGTGAATAATTACATATAAAGTTTACGTCCACCTTATATATTCACATGCGCCTGATTTTAGAAGTCAGGTCAAGAGGCTTTGAATAATAAGGCGCAGTGGTCACAATGACGTCCACATATTTTGCATATTCAGGAATCATGCCGATATCTATCCCACCAACTGCAATCTCCAGGTTGGGATTGAGTGCGCGCAGTTTTGGCACAAGTGACTCAAGATCCTGAGGCTCGTAGTGATCCAGCAGAAGCATGTCAGCCACCGGAGCAGACTCGTAAGCCTCTTCTGTGGTCCGTGGTTCAATCTCTATCTTGCGCATTGCCTTGAGATTTACCTGTTTATCCATGACATCCAGATGATTCTGCGTTATGAGAATAGAATCACTAAGGGAATTACGATGGTGATCTCCACCACCTGTTTTTACAGCCTTGAGCTCATATTTACGAAATCCCGGATGGGTTTTGCGACTTGTGGCTATCATTATATCAGGATTTGATTTTCTTGCAAGCTCAACAGCAAAACGAGTCTTTGATGCAATTGAACACACCATTGAAAGGAAAGTCTGCGATATCCGCCAGAGTTTGAAAAGCGTAGGAAGATCACCCTGAGCCTCAAATATCACATCGTTTGGGTTGAACTCCGCACCATTTGGAACCGTGTTTACGACTTCAAGACTGTTCTTTTTGTAAAAAAACGCGAGGTCATCCATACATGCAGCAACCCCGTGCTCTCTTGATTTTATACGGATTCTTCCATCACCTTCTATTTCAAGGAGCTCTGTGGTCTCATCACCGTAAGGACAATCCTCTGAAAGATAAATATCAAAAAAGTCTACCATGGTAATCACCTGCACTAATTAAAGTAGTGTATACTTCATAACTGTTACTATTTTTAAAAAAAAAGAGGAGATCAATCCTCCAGTGAGGAAATGTCCCCTGGATCCTGTCCAAGTTCCTGTGCCTTGAGCAAACGTCTCATTATTTTTCCACTGCGAGTCTTTGGCAAAGAGTCCCTAAACTCGACCTCAGATGGCATTGCTATAGGGCCAAGGTTCATCCTTACATGGTAAAGAAGCTCCAGTTTCAACTTGTCACTGGGACTAAAACCCATACGCAATATAATGAAAGCCTTTATGGAATCACCCTTGAGAGGGTCGGGTTTTCCAATTACAGCTGCTTCTGCTACCGCCTCGTGGGACACCAGGGCACTTTCCACCTCGGCGCTGCCTATATTGTGACCTGCAACTATCAGGACATCATCAGAACGACCCAGGATCATTATGTATCCATCATCATCTTTTACTGCAAGGTCGCCTGCCATGTAATAGTTCCCTATAGTATTCCAATACTGATCATACCGCTCGTCATTACCGTAAACGGTTCTCATCATGGAAGGCCATGGTTCTTTTATGACAAGGAAACCACCTGTTCCGGCAGGCACAGGTTCGCCATGCTCATCCACGACATCAGCAATAACACCAGGAACAGCTCTTCCTGCAAATCCAGGTTTCATCGGCTCTCCAACCGTTGTTGTAAGCATGTGCATACCTGTTTCTGTTTGCCACCATGTGTCAAGAATCGGGCATTTCTCCTTGCCTATGACACGGTAATACCACTCGAATGCTTCTGGATTAAGAGGCTCACCAACCGAACCCAGTACACGCAGTGAACTAAGGTTATACTGATCAGGCCACTCCTCACCCATTCTCATGAACATGCGGATTGCCGTAGGTGCTGTATAGAAAACAGTTACATCGAACTCTTCGATCATGCTCCACCAGACACCGGGGTCTGGATAGTCAGGTGTTGTTTCGGAGATCAGGATCGTTGCACCCATTGAAAGAGGACCATAGACAATGTAACTGTGACCTGTGATCCAACCTGGGTCTGCAGTACACCACATGACATCATTCTCTTTCAGGTCAAACATATTCTTTGTAGTATAATAGGTACCGACCATGTAGCCACCACATGCATGGACTATGCCCTTTGCAGGACCTGTAGTTCCACTGGTATAGAGAATGAACAGCGGATCCTCCGCGTCCATGACCTCTGGCTCACATTCTTTTTCCACTTCGTCCATTATCTCATGGAAATCGACTTCTATCTCTGAGAAAAGTTCCAGTTGTGGAGTCATTCTTCTGAGAACCACGATCTTTTCCACGCATGAAGCGTTGACAACAGCCTCATCTACCAGTGTCTTGAGGTCTATGCGCTTTCCACGCCTGAGAGTTGCATCTGCTGTGATTACGATCTTTGCCTGTGCATCCTTTATTCTGGAATGCAACGCATTGGCACCGAAGCCTCCGAACACGACACTATGTACAGCACCAATACGGGCACATGCAAGCATTGCGATGATCTGCTCGGGAACAAGCGGCATATAGATGCATACCCTGTCGCCTTTTTCGACCCCAAGTGACTTCAGGCCGTTGGCAAATCTCATGACATCACGATAAAGCTGGCGATATGTTAGAATTTGCTCCTCACCATTGTCACCTACCCAGATCATGGCTACTTTATTCCTTTTGCCATTGAACACATGCCGGTCCAGGCAGTTATGGGTGATGTTCAACTTGCCATTTGTAAACCATTTTGCATTCGGATGGTTCCATTCCTTTACTTTATCCCATTTCTTAAACCACACAAGTTCTTCTGCAACATTCTCCCAGTGTTTTTCAGGATCTTTTAAAAACTCATTGTAGGCAGTTTCATAATCCTGCAACCATGAATTTTCCTTTACAGAAGGATCGGGAAGATAGCTTTTACTATCCAACTTGACATCAAAATTCTCAGACATGTTTACTCCCTTCATTATTATTTACCGTTGAGGTATTCGCCATGACCTCAAGTATATTTCAGGTCAATCGGACATTTTTTTGCAGGGCAACCGTATCATGTCATTTTGAAAAACAAACAAAGGCCCACGAAAGAACCCCGGGACATGAAAGGGACCGCGTTGAAAGAACCACAGACAATATGCAAGATACTTTCAATTATAATGTATAATCATGATATTGATATATACCTATTTTGGTCTCTTAAAATTTATAAAACTACGTTTAAATAAAACCGAAAAGAAATTAAGAAAACATGTTGCAAAAAGAAAGATCTGTAAAAACAGCCGCAAATAAGCCAAAAAATAAAATGAAATAAAAAGAATTAAGATGAGAGTGACAGGATTGCCTCTGCAAGGTCACCATTTGCATCTTTCAATGCCTCACGGGCCTGATCTTCAGAAACACCAGTCTGCTCTGCAACGAGCCTCACATCATCATCGGGTATTTGTAATTCCCTGGCTACATCTTCCGGAGTACCGACTATCTGATAGGTATCTGTACCCTGAGCATTCATTATCGAGACATTGGCATCGTTGAAAACGATGTCCTTTGTAGCTGTTCTTATAATGACCTGTTCAACATCATCTACGTCAGTGATGTTAATACCCATCTGTTTCATCATCTGCTTAACTTTTGCAGGGTTCATTCCCCTGCCACCTATTCCCGGAAACATGTAACCACCTTTGATATGAATGTAAAATACCCAATTCGTTTAGTTCATTAAGTTCATTAAATTGTTGCTTAGCAGCAGCCGCCGCCACATGATGATGAATTGCAGCCGCCACCGGACTGATTGTCAATGACAAAGCCCTTTCCTGATGGACCATCTACGTAGTCGATGTTTGCACCTGCAAGACCATCTGCATCATCCTTGTTCATTACGATCTTAAGACCTTTTACTTCAACTACAAGATCGTTCTCTTCATTGATCTCTTCTTCGAGTGACATTCCATACTGCACACCGCAGCAGCTCATGCCTGCAACGAAAACTCTGAGAGCTACATCCTTCTTATCCTGTTCTTCAAGCAGTGATTTTAATTCGACTGCTGCATTATCAGTTACTTCTACCATGATTGATTCCTCGTTATTTATTTGAAATTACTACTAGGTGACTACCGGGTAATCCCTTATATGTGTTTTTGGTATATAAACTATTCGTATAGTTACGAACTTGTTTGTTTGTTCCTACAACAAGCCTCATACGAACTCAACATCATCATCTACAGGGTTCTGCAAGACCTCACCGCTATAAGCATTTATCTCTAAAGAATTCCTCTGACCCTTTATTTCCCATACGGGCACATAGACAAGATCCACCTGCAAATTAATATCTGATGGGTTTGGTTTAAACTTTTTGTGCTCGGAAATGATAGCTTCACCCTGGGAATCATCAAAACGCAGGTCACGTGTGTATTCATCTACTATCATACCAAGAAGTTGATTTTGAGCTTCTTCATTGGTGGTAACAGGCATTTTTACATCATACTCCACATCAGGAACGACAACGCTCTCACGTACATCGGTCAAACGCATTTCCTCTAAGTTTCCATTGAGTGCATTAAGACAACCGGAACCATCACCGGATATGTCGATTATTTTGGATTTGTAGCGATGTTCCACACCAAGCGAATAATGGTACTGCCAGAAAGGTACGAATTTCAATATTGCTGTATTAGCACCTCTTACATGGGGCATTGCTATTGAAACTGCACGGTCCCTTGATACATTGATAGGTGGTGAATGCAGGCTCATGATAACTGAGTCCATTGGTACTTTCTGAACAGGAGATACAGGAGCTTCAACACGAGGTTCCTCCGGAACATCTTGCACCTCTGATAAGCCAGATGTTTCTGATATATCAGGAGTCTCTAATATTTCAACACCCTCTGATTCGGAAGAGGTAGCACTTGGACGATAATATTGTACTTCTGTAACTCGTTCCACCACTGGTGCGGATGGCCTGGAGAAACGCGAAACCAACGGTTCCTCTAACGCTGATTTTTCTACATGGGGAGAAGAACCCGTACCAAATATAGCATTTATAGCTTCTTTAGCGATCTCATCCGACCTGTTAACCGGTTTTTTCCTGCTCGTCTCAAGCAGGTCAAGTTCTGCTGTTGATCCTTCCATGTCAGCGAGTACTGCCCTGCCTATTTTCAGAGCCATGTCATCACGACTCCAGACTTTAAGACCAGATGCCTCTGCCTGACGAAGGACTTCATTGTTTGCCTCCCCGGCAATCACATAGAGACCTTCCCCATCTGTTATCTGGCTTACAAATTCCCTTATCTCTGTAAGGTCCGGGCCATATGAAAGTTTAATGAACGTCTTCAAGCCGTTCCTCTCAGCAATTAGGTCATGCCGGAAAGAATCCGTAACATTATAACCTGATGATGTGAAAATATCCCTCAAAATTCGCACTAAGTCCTGTTTCATTATGATCATTACCCATTTTATCGATTAAGTAAAATAGCTTTCTATGAATAAAAAGTATAAGGAACTAGAAATAATGATTCCTTAACTGGAAAGGTGAAAAGTATTAAAGAACACGTGTAGTGGTTTCCAGTTCGATTCCCTTCTGTGTTACCATATAGGAAATTGTCCGGTTAGGAACAAGCATTCCACGCATCTTCCTTATCATTATAGTACGCTCTATCTCGCTTCCACGTTCCTTGAGTCTGAACTCAATGACACCGTCACATATGTGGCGAAGGGTGTTCTCCGTAATTGAATCATGCATACCACTTGTCATCAATACTAAGTGAATGGCGCCTGTTGCCCTGCCAACGGAAGATATCAGTTCAATGGTATCGACTACTGTATTAAGACTGTAGCCACGCAGGAAATATGAAATAGAGTCTACAACACCACGGTACTTTGTATCTCTTTTTTGCGCTACCGTAGCTTTCAGGAGATTCATCGAATCCGTACCTTTCTTAAGGAAATCCTTTGCAGAAAGATTACTTTTTAGCTCTTTTGGAAGCACATTGTAAAAACGTGGCCCATAAGCATCAACGAAATCAAGACGTCCATCCTCAAGATACTTTTCGACATCCCATTTCATGTTCTCCATCTCATGAACTATATCCTGTCCGGGATGTTCGGACGTGAAGTAGAATACTTCCTCGTCATTCAGAAGACCGCCATAAACAAATTGCTGGGCAAAAATATCGGAATTGGCACCTGGCTCCGCAAGAATCAGAATAGTTGTTCCGGGAGGTACTCCTCCCCCAAGCTGCACATCCAATCCGGCTATCCCTGTTGAGATTCTATATCCACCTGTACCATCAAAACTATAATCCATAATTAGACCCCATATAACGCAATTATTTCTTTATCAATTATATTAATAATGAAGTATAATAGTATTTTATAGTATATAGTAATTAGTGATGCCATGATAAAACCTGATGATATGAAGTATGATAACGGTCTCATACAGGCCATTGCTCAGGACAGTGAAACAAAAGAAGTACTCATGTGCGCCTTTATGAACAAAGAAGCAATTGAAAAGACTATTGAGACCGGTATAGTCCACTACTGGAGCCGCAGTAGACAACGCCTGTGGAAAAAGGGAGAGAGCTCCGGACACATGCAGAAAGTTGTGGAAATAAGGATAGACTGCGATATGGATGCGGTCCTGTTATTGGTACAACAGGAAGGAGGAGCATGCCATAAAGGTTTCCGTTCATGCTTTTACAGGACAATAGATGGTGAAGAGGTCGGAGAAAAGGTATTCAACCCCGAAGATGTGTATTGACCGTCCGTCTCATAATATTACTAAACATCAAGAATCCTCCCATTTACCCTTCTATTCTTTTTTACACCTGATTTAAAGGTGTGGCGACTTAATTAAATAGTCAGCATCCCTATTCATGACTATGGAAGAAAGTGCAGAAAACAGGCAAAAAATAGTCCCTGATACAAGTGCGGTCATCGATGGTATCCTTTCAGGAAGGATACGTGATGGTGGACTAAGGGATGTTGATATCCATGTCCCTGAAGCTGTGGTGGCTGAACTGGAAGCCCAGGCCAATAGAGGACTTGAGATAGGATACAAAGGTCTTGAGGAGATACAGGACCTCCAGAGATACGCAGAGAAAGGCGATATCAGAATATTTTTCACCGGACCAAGACCAAACCTTGAGCAGGTCAAGCTTGCCAAGGGTGGCGAGATAGACGCATTAATAAGAGAAACAGCAGAGGAGCTGGATGCAAATTTTGTCACCGGTGACAGGGTGCAATCCCTTGTTGCAAAGGCAAAGGGACTTGAAGTTGATTTTGTAAAACCTCCATTTGAAGAGTTCGGGCCATTACTTGTTGATGACTTCTTCACACCTGACACGATGTCAGTCCACCTGAAGCACAAGGTTTCCCCTATGGCAAAGAGAGGATCAATAGGGAATGTGAAATATGTGAAAATAAGGAACGAGCCTTGCACATACCAGGAATTGAAAATAATATCAAGAGAGCTGTTGGACAGGACACGCTCTGATCAGGAATCTTTTATGGAAATGTCCTTTAGCGGTGCAACGGTGCTTCAGATAAGGAATATGAGGATTGCCATATCCAATCCTCCATTTTCCGATGATGTAGAGATAACCATTGTGCGTCCTGTGGCATCGGTGTCACTGGAAGAATACCGTTTGAGCGATATGCTGAAAGAGAGGATAAACACTCAAAGGGGTATTCTGATAGCAGGACCACCTGGTGCTGGAAAATCAACTTTCGCAGCAAGTGTCGCGATATATCTTAATGACAGGGGATTTGTGGTCAAGACAATGGAATCGCCTCGTGACCTTCAGGTACCACCAGAGATCACACAGTACGCACCACTTGATGGCAGCCTTGAGAATACGGCAGATGTGCTGTTGCTTGTGCGCCCGGATTATACCATATATGACGAGGTACGTAAGACACGGGACTTTGAGACCTTTGCAGATATGCGACTTGCCGGTGTAGGTATGATCGGGGTTGTGCATGCCAACCGCGCGGTTGATGCTATCCAGAGGCTTATCGGCAGGGTGGAGCTTGGTGTGATCCCACAGGTTGTGGATACAGTGATCTTCATCGATAAGGGAGAGATCGCAAAGGTGCAGGTGCTGGAGTTCACTGTGAAGGTTCCGGCAGGCATGATGGAAGCCGACCTTGCAAGACCTGTAATCCTCATATCTGATCTTGAGACCGGCAAGAACGAGTTTGAGATATACACCTACGGAGAGCAGGTAGTTGTTATGCCCCTTGGCGGTGAGCAGAAGAGAAACCCATCCTGGAAGTTTGCAGAAGAAGAGGTGAAGGAAGTCATCAGCAACTATGCAAATGGCCCGATAGAGGTGGAAATGGTCTCAGATAACCGCGCTATGGTGCGTGTGAGGGACAAGGACATGCCCAGAGTGATTGGTAAGAGCGGCAAAACCATCGATGATATTGAGAGAGTGCTTGGCATTCATATCGATGTACGTAAGTTCGAGCCTGGAGAGGAGCGTAGGTCCCAGGAGAACGAGGAGCGTAAACCACGTTCAAGTAAAGAACACCACCCAATCATCGAACGTACAAAAAAGCATGTGATACTCAATGTCCCCGAAGCATCAGGTCGTGATGTGGAAGTCTATGCAGGTGAAGGCTTCATGTTCTCCGCTACTGTGGGCAGACATGGTGATATCAAGATGAGAACGAATTCCGAGGTCGCCCAGGAGATCTTGTATGCTATGCAAGAGGGCGAAGTACTGTGGGTGAAGGAAGTCTGAAGAGCTTGTAAGCAGGCTCTTCAATTTGGATCTTATTCAGTAATTCGTGAGAAAGTACAGGAAGAGTTAGTAACGTGTGCTTAGATATTCTGCGACATATCGGGCAAAATCATCAAAATCATCCAGCTTTTCGGTCAGGAACGTATACAGAATATCGAGGTCCACTTCTTCATACATGTGAACAAGGATATTTCTAAAACCGGCTGCCTGAGCAAATTCTTTTGCAAATGCACCGGGTACTATCCCATTTTTACCAAGTATGAGGAACACACTTCTGTACATCTCAGGTCTTTCAAATCCTTCTCTGGATATTATTATTTCACCGATGTCTATTGCACTTTCAATTGCAAGCTGAAAATTACGCTCAACTGCGCTGCGCAGTTGGTAATTACTCTCCAGCTCGGTGCTTCCGGCATCTACGGACTTCAGATAACTGACACATCTCTGCATGAAATTCAATTTCCGAAGTATCTTATCATCATCACGCATTCAAGCCAGCCCCCTTTCCATAATCCTTTTGAGAAGGTTTTGATTCAGGCGGTCCTCATAGTATTTCCAGTCCAGATACATTGACATGATGCGTTGCTCCACATCCACCTTCAGGCTGCGGTCCCTCGCATGGATAAGGACGTTTGGTCGTATTATTTCAAAACTAAGCACTGGTGGTGTATCGTTGATTATCAGAAGGTCAATGCTGTCTCTTTTGAGTAAAGTTACTAGACTGCCGATAAGTTCAATGCGTTTATGGTTCCTCTGTGCTTTTGTCAGCGATTCTGACAAATAGACACCTATATCGATGTCACTCAGAACACCGGCTTTCCCCTCTGCTACGGAACCAAAAAGGTAGGCAAGCTCAACGTATTCCTCTTTCTGAAAGAAGTCTTTGAGCAGAGGAAGCAATTGTTCTTTTTCGAGGTGTTGTGTGCTTGTGTTCATGGATATCTGAGAGGATAATGTTCTAAATTTTTGTATGTGTTTATAAGTAATAAAGGTTGAGTGATTGGTGCTTTTTCAGAAGGTGACCACAACAGTGCTACCAGAATGTGGACACCTGTGAGAGAGTTAACGATAAAAAAAGAGACGTAAGTACTCGGAAGCAATCAAAGAATCAGTTAATTACTGACTCACATCGCAAATCAATTTAATATACCAGAACCACTGATGGATATTTATGGAGTACACAATCGTTCTTGAAATAGCAGAAGAGGGCGGATACACTGTGCGTTGCCTTGAACTTCCGGCAGCGATCAGTGAGGGTGATACCAGAGAAGAAGCCCTTGAAAATATCAAGGAGGCTATTGAACTGGTGCTTGAGGTCACTGGGGAACAGGCAAGCAGTCCATTGTGTTGCTTTTAATCATTTTTCAATAGCACTGCTTTAAAGTAGAGTATTTGGTTTTACCCTGTGTGTTATTGTTATGTAAAAACTGGTTTTGTGAGATTAAATAGCTCATGTATATTTTTTTATTTAATGTTTACATAAAAATATAAAAAGATTTATCAGTTATTTTAGATATTATATTTTCAGGGTTGCTAAAAAAATGAAACACTATGAAGTAGTTGCAGCAATAATCATGGATGATGAAAAAGTCCTATGTGTTCAAAGAAATCATGGAGAGTACGATTATATTTCTTTAAAATATGAATTTCCGGGTGGGAAAATAGAATCAGATGAAACTAAAGAGCAAGCATTAGAACGCGAATTATTGGAAGAACTTGATATAAATGTAGAAATAGAGAGAGAGTTCTTAACTGTAAATCATCAGTATCCCGATTTTAGCATCACTATGCACAGTTTCATTTGCAATGCATTAAATTTAGATTTAAATCTTAAAGAACACATTGCTTTCAAGTGGTTAAATCCAGAAAAATTATCGACTTTGGATTGGGCTGAAGCAGATCTTCCAATTGTTTCAAAATTAATGAAGGAATATTAAAATGGATCACTTTCCTGTACATTTATTAGATAGCTTGAAAACTGGTTTCATTGACCAGTCATTAGCTTCAAAAAAAGAGTATCTTCCAGAGTTGCTAGTAAATGATAGTACCAATGGGAAAAAAGTACTACATACTATATCTCGAGAGCTAAAAAATTGTGATGAATTTTGGTTTTCAATAGCTTTTGCAACGAAAAGTGGTGTAACTAGTCTGATTAATTCATTTGAAGAACTTCAAAATGCTGGAATTAATGGAAAAGTGTTGGTTTCCCAATATCAATATTTCACTCAGCCAGAAGCATTGAAGTCTCTATTAAAGTTTAAAAATATCGATTTAAAAATCGCTGTAAATTGTGATTTTCATGCAAAAGGGTATCTATTCAAAAAAAACAATAGCTATAACTTGATTATTGGCAGTAGTAATCTTACAGCGAATGCATTATGTTCAAATAAAGAATGGAACTTAAAAATTTCAGCTACTCCTGAATCAAAATTAATAATTGACTCAATTAATGAATTTAGAAATGAGTTTGAAAATGCTGTATTGGTGAATGATGAATTCATTGATTCATATGCATCGGATTATAATTTAAAAAAGAAATTCATTTCAAGTTCAATAAAAAGCATCGGTGCTCATCACACTGATTCAATAAATCCTAATGAAATGCAAAAAGAAGCATTGTCAAATCTGAGAGATTTAAGATCAAAGAATAAAGATAAGGCTCTGTTAATTTCTGCAACTGGAACAGGAAAAACATATCTCTCTGCATTTGATGTGAAAGCATACAATCCTAATAAGTTTTTATTTGTAGTACATCGAAGAAATATTGCTGAAGCAGCTATGAAAAGCTTCAAACATATCTTTGGCGACAGCCGAAGAATGGGCATTTACTCAGGTAATAAAAGAGAAATTGATGCCGATTTCATATTTTCTACCATTCAAACTATTTCCAGAGATGATCACCTAAATCAATTTGATGAAAATCATTTTGACTACATAGTTATAGATGAAACTCATCGAGCAGGTGCAGAAACTTATCAAAAAATCCTCAATCATTTTAGACCAAAATTTTTGTTGGGCATGACTGCTACTCCTGAAAGAACAGATGGTTTTGATATCTTTTCTCAATTTGAACACACTATTGCGTACGAAATTCGCTTGCATAGAGCTTTAGAAGAAAAGATGTTATCAAATTTTCATTATTTTGGAGTTACTGATATTATAGTAGATGGCAAACCTTTAGATGAAAGTGCAACTTTTTCTTTATTAACTGCAAAAGAACGTGTAAATAGAATAATTGAAAAAGCGGAATTTTATGGATGTGACAATGGTTGTATTAGAGGATTAATATTTTGCAGTTGTGTAGCTGAAAGTCAGGGTCTTTCTGATGAATTTAATTCAATAGGTTACAGAACTGTTTCATTATCTGGAAAAAATACCGAAGAAGAGAGAATTGATGCAATTAACAGATTGGAAAGTTTCGATCCATCGGAAAAATTAGATTATATATTTACTGTTGATATCTTCAATGAAGGAGTAGATATTCCAAAAGTGAATCAAATAATTATGTTGAGACCAACAGCATCAGCCATTATTTTTGTCCAACAGTTAGGAAGAGGTTTGCGTAAAGCTAACGATAAAGAATACCTAACTGTAATTGATTTCATAGGTAATTACAATAATAACTACTTAGTTCCAATTGCATTGTATGGAGATACTAGTTACAACAAGGATACATTGCGTAAATTAATGTTAAGTGGAAGTAGTTTAATTCCTGGTGCTTCAACTATTAATTTTGATAAAATTACACATGATAGGATTTTTGCATCAATCGACAAAGCGAATTTACAGCTCAAAAAAGACCTTGTCAAAGATTACGAACTCCTCAAGTTCAAGATTGGTAAAATTCCTATGATGATGGACTTTGTGGAACATGGTTCTCGAGATCCACAATTGTATGTAAACTATTCAAAATCCTATTTTAATTTTGTATCAAATCAAGAGGAAAATTTCCAAAACAAACTATCTGATAAAGAAATCAAGCTCCTTGAATTGTTCTCCAATGAAATTGCAAACACTAAGAGAGTTGAGGAAGTTATTATACTTAAGAACTTGATTGCTAAAAATAGTCTGCTAAAGGAAGATTTTAAAGCAATTATTTTTGATAAATATGATATTTCGATTCCTGATGAAACAATAGAATCATGTGTCAAAAACATCAATTTTGACTTTGTAACTGAAAGGCATAATGGGAATCTAATTAGTGTTAGTGAAATATACGATTTAAGCATCGTTTCTTATCAAAACGGAACTCTCTCATTTAGTGATCAATTTGTTGATACACTCAAAAATGAAACTTTCTTGCGTTTTCTAAATGATATGCTAGACTATTCCGAAACAATTTATGATCGAAACTTTGACAAAGATAAGTATGTTGATGGTTTCCTATTGTATCAAAAATATTCTCGAAAAGATGTTTTTAGAATTCTAAATTGGAAGCAAAATCCTTTAGCACAAAATGTTGGAGGCTATCTCATCAGTCCTCAAAAAACAAATTGTCCAATATTTGTAAACTATCACAAAGAAGAGCATATTTCGAGTACTACGAAATATGAAGAAGGTTTTGTCAATAATTCTGAATTTGAATGGATGTCTAAATCTAGAAGAAAATTAGATAGCAAAGATGTTACTACCATCAGAAATTACAGAAACGGACTTCGATTACTTTTATTCATCAAAAAAAGTAATGGGGAAAGTAACGATTTCTACTATATGGGAGATATAACTCCTATTGATGAAAGCTTCGAAGAAGCTACTTTGGTTGATGAAGATAATAAAAATGTGTCAGTTGTGAAAGTAAAATATCGGATGAATCATCCTGTTGAAGACTCAATTTATGAGTATATTACAGCACCAAGCAGTTAATATGGTTAAACTGGGCTAAATGTTTCATAAATAAAAAGAGTCATTAACCTAATATACACTCCCCAACAATCTTCTAGCACAAGGAGAATCTCATCATGAAAGTATCAATTATAGGTTCAGGCTATGTCGGGTCGGTCTCAGCCGCATGCTTTGCAGAACTTGGTCACGAAGTTATCTGTATTGACATTGACGAAGAGAAGGTAAAACAGATCAATGCAGGGATTGCACCTATCTGGGAGGAGGGGCTGGATGAGCTCATGGAAAAGCATACACAGAAAACACTCATTGCAACATCGGATTATGATTATGCGGTGCAGAATTCCGATGCTTCATTTATCTGTGTGGGGACGCCATCTGGAGAGGACGGGAGCATCGACCTCTCCATTGTGAAGGCTGCAAGTGCCAGCCTTGGAAAAGCTATTGCGAAGAAGGATCACTATCATGTTATTGTTGTCAAGAGTACCGTGGTGCCTGAGACAACTGAGAAGGTTGTGCTGACTACCGTTGAAGAGTACTCCGGCAAAAAGGCAGGAAAGGATTTCGGAGTTGCCATGAACCCGGAGTTTTTGAGAGAAGGCAAGGCTGTCTATGATTTCATGCACCCTGACAAGATCGTGGTGGGTGCCATAGATGAGAGGTCATTCTTTGTAGTGTCCGAACTCTACCGCAAGCTGGACTGCGAGGTCACGCATACCAATCCCAGGACAGCCGAGATGATCAAATACGTCAACAACTCATTTCTGGCAACAAAGATATCCTTCGCGAACGAAATTGGAAACATCTGCAAGCAGCTTGGTATCGACACCTACGAGGTCATGGATGCCGTGGGCACAGACTTCAGAATAGAACGCCAATTCCTCAACTGCGGTGCCGGTTTTGGCGGTTCATGTTTCCCCAAGGACGTCAAGGCTATAATTGGTAAAGCAAAGGACATCGGATACGAACCACAGCTACTCAAGTCCGTGGTGGGTGTGAATGACAAGCAGCCCCTGAAGATGGTGGAACTGCTCCAAAAGAAACTCGAGAATCTCAAGAACAAGAGAATCGCCGTGCTTGGTCTGGCCTTCAAGAACGACACCGATGATATCAGAGAATCACGCTCCATCCCTGTAATAGCTGAACTGCTGCGACTTGAAGCTGATGTTGCTGCATACGACCCCATGGCAGAGGAGAGTATGAAGAAGATATTCCACAATATCACATATTGCAAGAACTCATCCGAGGCCCTGCAAGAGGCCGATGGATGCCTTATAATGACAGAGTGGGACGAGTTCAGGAAACTGGACAAAGAGTTCGAGCTCATGGCAAACAGGATCGTCATAGACGGCAGGCATCTGATAAAGCCTGAAAAACTCAGTGTCGAAATCGATTATGAAGGGATTTGCTGGTAAGCGAGCCAGTAACACAGAACAGTATTATTATCAAAGGAGGAAGCCATGGCAGAAGCATTTACCATTGCAACCGGAGGAAGGAGAAAGATAAAAAGCAGCTTTTTCGGAACCTCCTTAGATATAATGTACGATGGGATGTCCGGTGATAATTCATTTTCTATCGAGCTCCTTTTATCAAAAAGTTATCATGGGAATGGGCTGAACCTTTTCTATCCTAAAAATTCCACCTACATCAGGCTGGACAAACAAAAGTACTACGTCCTTAATGTCACTCCTGAGAATATAACGCTTCAATTATCTGAAACTTGAGATAGAATCGAAGGATTTTAATACCTTTGATAAAAAATGACAGGTTTGTTGGTGGACAGACCTTGAAAAACGAGAATCAGATAAAAGAAGACATCAACGGCAGGTTACACTCTCTTGACCAGACCGTTCGAAGCGTGGAAAAACGATTACGTGCAGTGGAACGCAGGCTCTCAGTGGACGTTCCCCTGGAAGATGCTATCCCGGAATATGAGACTAACGTTGTTTTTGAGGAAGCTATCGAGAGTACGAAAGAAGAGATTAACTCCGTTCGTTCTGAGATTGATGAACTAAAACATGGCAATCTCCAGAACCCGGATTTTGAGACAAGGATACAGGAATTTGGCTCAGAACTTGCCGTTCTTAACTCACAGATAACAGAGCTTCGGGAAGAAAATCTGAAGCTCTCGGAACAACTTGGCCAGGATAAAAATGAAAATGCTGAAGCATTCACGCTTGAGATCAAAAACGAGATATCGCAACTTAACATGCGCCTTGAGAAAGCTGAGAATCACAACCGCATCAATATAGGTTCAGTAAAGGTTCCTGTGGAGCTTTCAGGCATTGTGGGAGCCGCCATACTGATACTCACCGGAGTACTCATCACGGCCGGACGCTGGGATGTCATACGATCTGCCTATTTCTCATTTGCTGTTGCCTTTGTATTTGCAATGGCGGTGCTCTTGAAATTCTATATGGCAAACAGCAAGAGTGCATGAAGCAAAACAAAAACCACCCATAAAATAAGTATCTAAAAAAACACGCAGGAGAATTCCACAACCGGAATCTCATACTTTTTTAACTTTCAAGAGGAAATCATTGGTATAATCCAGATAGCCTTCCTGCATTACCTTGACAGAAAGATAGCCTTCCGTTTTTCCCTGCGGCAGGGAAATGTTCAGCAGTTTGTAATGGAAGTCACCATTGCCATCAGTGACACCGCCTACAGCTTTTTCCTTACACGGTCCCCAGACTATGACATTAGCACCGCCAATAGGCCTTCTGTCATTGTCAAAGACACTGACTACCAGATCAGGAGAATCACAAACAGTTCCATTCATGTTGAAGCTGCTGCAATTTGAAGACGCGAACATAGAACCCGGAACAAAGGGAGTGCTCATGATAGAAGCGACTATCACATAGATGCCGATCATCCCGATTATCGTGAGCACCACGATCCTTATGGGAAGGCCTACGGATGCAGATTCATCAGAGAACATGATAATCTTAAAAGAAAATAGATGTCAGGATCATGAAGTCCTGACAACCATTACAGCATCTGTCTTTTCAAAATCATAGAAACCGTTAGCTGAGATTGTTAAATCCAGAGTTCCTTCGTTCTGGTTGGAACCAAGGCTTACAGGTGAGCTACTGCTTGTTGTGCTGAGAGAGCAATTACCATCGTTATCTGTAATACCTGTTGCCACTCCACCAAGTCCACGTAAGATAACATTTGCATCCCTCACAGGATAACCATCTGGATCGGACACAGATATATCAACATCGACGTCAAATGGAGAATTTGCTACTGTTGAATCCACGATAATAGTATTACCAGGAGTTGAGCCTGCACTTTGCTCGCCTGATTCAATAATATTCACGGACATATTCTTAGTTGGAGGAGGGATTATCGCTACAAGTGCCGCAAGAGCAACCATACCAACCACCAGCATTACAACGATATTGATAGGAAGCTCAATTGCCCTATCGTCATTAAACAGTTTTTCAAGAATGGTCAAAAAATCACCGAATGCAATGAAATGTACATTAGATATAAATTTATTGTTTTGTTCCTGATTTTTATATAGTGTGCTGAATAATTTAGTATCCAAGGATTAGAACGAAGATTTTGAGAAACTGGAAAAGACTGGGAGTAAAAAGTACCAAACGATGACTTTTCCCTAACAAGTAGAATGCATCAACATACCAGTAAGATCATAAATTTACAAATACTGACCTAAAAAACAGCCTTAAGGCCACATGAGCTGGAAAATGTGTTTTTCATTCATGATCAGAAAAAACTAAAAAGTACTGAGAGAAGACAGTATTTGTACCATCTGCTTATTGAGAGTAAAAAATAGAGGGTTCTTAGAACTAAAATCCTTCCGAATCAATAGAGTGGACACACTTTCAAACACAACCCACATCTTAGTCCTCCGAGGACATTGAACATATAATCCGCACACTTTTCCCTGTAAATCACACCTTCTTCCGTCAGAGCACCTACAGGACATATCTCTATACACTTCAGACAATCCCTGCATGAATCATTGACCAAAGGCATCTGAGGTGTTTTCGCCTGAGCAAAAGGTGCATCGGTAAGTATGGCAGTCATTCGTATTCTTGGTCCGAAATCTTTTGTAATAAGAAGATGGTTCATACCAAAGTTTCCAAGTCCTGCATTATATGCAGCATATTTAAAGGAAAAATCTCCTTTCAGTGTCTCACGGTCAGCATACCAATATCCGAATTCACTTCCTTCACTTGGAGCTATTGTTGCCTTGTATCCGCTCTTCTCTATGAATTTAGCTATCTGAAATGCAATAATCCTGAGTGTAGCTGTAGCCGCCATGAGTGTATTGGTATACTCAGCCCTTCCTTTGGGCAATGTATCAAAAGCTCCATTGGGCACGGAAACACCAAGTATCACAACGGATTTCAGATCAGGCATCACGTCCTGGGGCTTGTTTCCCACATAATCCGGACTTTCAAATGCCCTTGAATCGGCAATACCAACAAAATCAGTACCTAATCCAAAAACCATGTCTTTCAAATTTTTTGTAATATCTTCCTCTGGCATATTGTAGCTCCTTTTTAAGAGTGCATGTTAGAATCAAATGATATCCTTTTGATACTTGCCAACAAAACGTAAATAATTATTCCTTACCAACTAATTATCGTTACATTCATGTACCAAAACCATTCTTTAATTCACACATGAAGAAGATAGTCATCATCGATTACGGACTTGGCAACCTAAGGAGTGTTCAAAAAGGACTGGAACACGCAGGTGCCAACGTACTCATATCAAGCGACCCTGCAGAGATTAAAAGTGCAGACGGTGTAATCCTTCCCGGTGTCGGGGCATTCAGGGACGCAATGAAGAACGTAGAGAAAGTGCGAAACACTATCGATGAGTATGTTGCCTCGGGCAAACCAATGCTTGGTATCTGCCTGGGACAGCAGATGATGATGAGCACATCAGAGGAAGGCGGTGTCACAGAAGGTCTTGACCTTGTAAAGGGTAAGGTACTCAGATTCCCACATTCTGAGCTTAAAGTTCCGCACATGGGTTGGAACTCAATAAAAATAACACAAAGGCACCCTCTTTTTGAAGACATCCCTGATGGGTCCTTTGTTTACTTTGTTCACTCATATTTTGTGGACACCGGAGAGAAGAACACGCTCATATCATGTGATTATGGCACAGACTTTGCAGCCGCCGTGGTCAATGATGCAGGTAATGTCATTGGCACTCAATTCCACCCAGAGAAAAGCGGTGATGTGGGCCTTAAGATGTTGAAGAACTTTGTTAATATGTGCTAAAGAGATGATAACATGGATATCGAAGGCTACGCAAAACGAGGGCTTAAAAACAACGAGTCTGACATCGAAGATAAACTCACTGCCAGGATACTTGAAGTAAAAAAGACAAGTCCCGAACATGCACGTAAACTCGCACAGGCAACGATCACTGAAGCCAGAGCTACCCTTGATCTGAAAGGAGACGTACTTGAACCCACGGTTTCCGGTGTTACAATGGGAGAGTTTGGCGTTGGTTCCAGAGGTCTTGGCGATTTCTACACTCATGAAAAGATAGCTGAGGTAATCGGAAAGACCGAAGCGGTCGTTGACACCACCCACCTTGATGACTCAGGAGTTGTCAAAGCAGACGGTGGAGAATATGTAATCCTCACTGTTGATGGAATGCATTCCAGACTTAGCGATTACTCATTCCTTGCAGGATTCCACGTTGCAAGAGCAGCACTGCGTGACGTATACGTCATGGGTTCAAGACCCATTGCAATGTTATCAGATATCCACGTGGCCGATGATGGTGATGTCGGCAAGATCTTTGACCACATAGCAGGTATAACCGCAGTTGCCGAGCTATCAGGCATCCCACTCATAACAGGCAGCACCCTTAGAATCGGTGGTGACATGGTCATAGGTGAACGCATGACCGGTGCAGTCGGTGCCGTGGGAGTTTCAGCAGACCTGACATCACGTGAGCAGACACAGGTAGGAGACGTTATACTCATGACAGAGGGGGCAGGAGGTGGAACCATATCCACAACAGCGCTCTATTATGAAATGCATGATATTGTGGATGAAACCATCAATATAAAATTCCTGGAAGCATGTGATAAACTGCTGGAATCCGGCCTTGTGAAACACATCCATGCAATGACAGATGTCACAAACGGCGGTATCCGCGGAGATGCAAAGGAAATATCCAGAACAGCAGGTGTCAAACTCACATTCGAAGAGAAGAAGATGAGAAAACTCGTCAATCCAGTAGTCCTTGAGATGCTTGAGTCTTTGGAAATTGATTATCTTGGAGTATCTCTTGATGCTTTGCTTATAATTGCACCTGAAGAATACGCTGAAGATATAATGAAGACCATACGAAGTGCAGATGTAGACATTGCAGTTATCGGAAAAGTAGTGGAAGGCACAGGTTCTGAAATAACAATTGACGGAGAGGTCAGGGATTTCACGCCACGCTTTAGGGAATCAGCATACACCCCCATCAAGAAAATGATAGGTGACAAGAACCCACGTGACTACGATGAGATGAAAAAAGCAATTGATACAGCAGCACTCAATGCCATCGAAAAAAAGAAACGTGTAATAGAAATGGTAAAAAGAAAATAGAAAGGTTTTGCCTTTCTTATTTCTTTATATTACGTATCTAATTCACCCTCTTTCTCTAATTTCTCAACCACAAGCACCACACCATCTTTTTCAATTATTGTCACTTTATCGTCTTTTTCAATTATGTCCGATGAGCGTGCTTTCCAGTATTGCCCATGGTGGAGAACGTACCCTTCCTGACCATTACCGATAGGGTCAAGAGCCTGCGCACTGTCACCGACCAGTTCACCGAACAACGGTCGTCTCTTTCTTACCTCAACCACCTTGTAAATGACAAAAACAAGGAAAAGCCCGAGGACAATAGTCGGGGCTGAGACCGAAATTATCAGCGTCCTCTGGAATTCCGCAGGCGTATAGTTGCGTGGGAAATCCGTAGGAGCCAGCAGTACACTGCCAGCAATTATGCATACAAACCCCGCTATTCCGAAAACCCCGAAACCCGGAGCCTGGAATTCCAGCACAAGCAATATCACACCAACGATTATGAGGAACAGAGCACCGATATTCACATCAAATCCGGTACCAATCAGTCCCAGAGCAATGGCAACTATACCGAAAAGTTCCGCGCCAAATCCTGGATTTGAAATTCCCAGTATTATTGCATAGACTCCAAGGAGCAGAAGCAACGAGGACACTATGGGATTAGAGATGATGTTCATGAATGCAAGGCGCAGGGATGGTTCATAATACGTTATATCCGCACCCTCTGTATTCAGCACCCTTTCTTTGACCTCTACCCCGTCGACCTGTGACATAAGATCATCTATTGAAGGGGCAACATACTCAATAACATCATACTCAAGAGCAGTATCCGCATCAAGATTGAGGTTCTCGGTAATGAACTCCTCTGCGGCCGTCTGGTTGCGGTCGTGCTTTTTCGCATTTTCTGTGGCCCTTTTCACAAGGGCATTGATTATCTTGGCCTCTTCAACAGGTTCAGAACCGCTGGCTGTTACAGTGACAGGCTGTGCAGAACCTATGATAGTGTATGGCGCCATTGCGGCGATGTCCGTACTTATCAAAATAAGAGTGCCTGCAGACCATGCTTTTGTCCCTTCGGGATAGACAAATCCTATAACAGGGACATCGGTTGCAGCGATCTGTTCAATGATATCAAGAGTTTCATCCAGTCCTCCACCAGGAGTATTAAGAGTGATCACAAGAGCTTCATAGTCATCGTTCTCTGCAAATGCTATGGCATCAGCTACAATGTCATCTGAAACCGGAGTGATAGAATCTGAGATATCAAGAACCAGTACTTTCTCCTGCCCGGCAGCGCATGCCAGACCTGATAACAGGGACAAGGCCAATGTCAAAAAAAGAAAAGTGCTCAGGAACAACCGGCACTTGTGTCTCATATTTCCTCCATTCAATCTTTCTTAGTAAAGGCCTTTGAAAGGGCTGCAACTTCCCCAACATTTGCTGAGTTGGCCACGACGATCATATTCTTTTCCCTTGCTATTTCGGCATATGTCTGCAGTTCCCTGAGTTTGATGGCAACCGGCACTTCCTCGTAAAGGCGTGCAGCATCTTTCATCTTTGTAGCGGCAATGAACTCACCGTCTGCAAGTATGATACGGGATCGCTTCTCACGCTCTGCTTCCGCCTGCTTTGCAATTGCACGCAGCATGGTATCGTCTATACTGACATCTCTTAAAGTAACACTAGTAACCTTGATACCCCACGGGTCAGTGGAAATGTCCAGTGATTCCTGAATACTCTTGTTGATATCATCTCTTTTTGAAAGAACATCATCAAGGTCTATCTGGCCGATAACATCACGCAGTGTCGTTTGTGAAAGCATAGCAGTAGCATACTTGAAGTTCTCGACCTCATTGACAGCCTTTGAAGGGTCAATTACCTGATAATAGACTACAGCATCAACAGCTACTGTTACGTTATCCTTGGTTATGACCGCCTGTTTGGGTACATCAATAGTGACAACACGCAGGTCTATCTTCACAACCGTATCGATTATAGGGATGATCAGGAACAGACCGGGACCTTTTATCCCGCTTAATCTTCCCAGACGGAAGATAACAACACGTTCATATTCATTTACGATCTTGATCGCTTTGGACAGTATAAAAACTGCCACGATAGCTAAAGGTAAAATAAAATCAACTAAAGGCATGTAACCACTCTCCTGAATAATTTTAAGTATAGTATATATAAAGAACCTGTTTCTTAAGAATATATCGGTGACTATAAGGAAAGAATTTAGAATAATACAAGAAGAGGAAGACAAAAACAGGAGATTGAGTTTTTATAGAAGGCTGGGTCTGAATTCTTGTTTGAGGGGATGTACACGAAAGCATGAAAGCTATTGTTATTATTGAAATAACAGTTCAGACCCAACAAATTATAGAACTCGTTTATCGTTTATTAATGTGATTGATTTTGATGTTAATAATTTCAAACTAGATTTCAAAAACAAGTACATGCGGCTAATATACAAATGCAATATATAATTGTCGGTCCGTTTTGTCTCTTAAGCACAAGCAAACACATAAATCCAACATATACTATCTAACACTAGATACAATGAGCGAGAAATGTAAGGATTGCAACGGAAAAGGCTATAGTGTCACTGGCACTACCAAATGTCCGGAATGCAAAGGTACTGGGAAATCAAAGTCAGTAGACTTTATGAAGCTTTCAGAAAAGGATATGGCCAGTTTTTTGAAGAATGGCTCTTCCTGTAATAACTGTGGAGGAAGCGGAGAGATAGAGGACAGGGAGACATGCGTTGCATGCTCCGGTAAAGGTATTTTTTACAAGTGTAAGATATGTGGAACACCTATGGACAGGCTTTACGAAGGGAATGAAGTTTGTTCCTCATGTACAAAGAAACAGATCGTGTACAAGCTTGACAACTCATGCACCCTGGATGAACTTGAAGTTGGTAAGATGTATCATTCAGTCGTCAGGAACATTGCGGAATTCGGAGTTTTCGTTGACCTCAATTCCAATCTCAGGGGACTTATACATTCAAGCAATATGAGTGGACCACTGGAAGTAGGAGAAGCTGTAATTGTAGGCCTCAAGGAAATAAAACCAAGAGGTAAAATGGATCTGGTACCGCGTAAGCTCAAAGAATACGAGACCGTGGAACTTGAAAAGGACCTCCCAATAAAACTTGCAAGCGAAGTCACCCAATTGGTGGGCAAAAAGGTAAAGATCCAGGGAGAGGTCATTCAGGTCAAGCAAACAGCAGGACCAACTATCTTTACTATTGCTGACGAAACAGGGCAGGTCTCAGGTGCTGCTTTTGAGAGTGCCGGTGAAAGAGCATACCCTCAAATAGACTCTGACATGATAGTTGCAGCCACAGGAGACATATCTTCCCGTGGAGGTAGTGTCCAGCTTGAGATCCAGAGCCTTAAAAGACTAACCGGACCACAGGAAACTGAGATACTCCAGCGCATAGAAGCTGCCATTGACAGCAGGGCAGAACCATATGAGATAGAATATATGGTTGAGAGTGAGGTCCTTGAGAAACTCAGGCCAACCATGAAGAAAGCTGCAAAGGAAATAAGGAAGGCAATTATCAAATCTACCCCTATCCTATTGCGTCACCATGCAGATGCTGACGGAATGACCGCGGCTCTGGCCATTGAGAAGGCCATTATTCCACTCATAAGAGAAGTGAACGGACAGGACGGAGAATATTACTTCTACAAACGTGCACCTTCAAAGGCACCATTCTACGAAATGACGGATGTCGTCCGTGATATCAACTTTGCCCTTGAAGATGTGGCAAGACATGGACAAAAGATGCCACTCGTCATAAGTGTGGACAATGGATCCTCCATAGAGAACGTGACTGCAATGAGGCAGGCACAGGTATACGGCATCCAGATGATAGTCATGGACCACCACCAGCCCGATGATGAGGTTGACAAATACCTACTAACCCATGTTAACCCGGCACATGTCGGAGGAGATTTCGGTATGACAGCAGGTATGCTCTGTACCGAAGTAGCACGCATGATAAATGTCAACGTGGAAGATGATATCAAGCACCTCCCTGCAGTAGCTGCTCTTGGTGACCGCTCAGAAGCAGAAGAGGCAAAAAGATACATAGAACTGGTATCTGACAAGTATACCCTGCAGAACCTCAAAGATATGGCACTTGCCCTTGACTTTGCGGCGTACTGGCTTAAGTTCAACAGCGGAAAAGGCATCGTTGACGATATCCTGGACTTTGGCGACCACCTGATACACAAGAACCTTGTCAACGTGTTTTGCGAACAGGCAAACGAAATGATAGCCGAACAGATAGATGTATGTATGTTACACGTGAAAGCACAGGACCTTCCAAACGGAGCTGTCCTGAATGTTCTCGATGTTGAGAACCATGCTCACAAGTTCACGTTCCCACCTCCCGGAAAAACTTCAGGAGAAGTTCACGACAAATTGTGTCAGAGATACGGAGACAAACCTGTCGTAACTATAGGATACGGACCTGACTTTGCTGTTATCCGCTCAAAAGGAGTCATGATGAACATACCACAGATGGTAAGGGAACTCTACGAAGAGGTAAAAGGCGGAGGAGTCAACGGTGGAGGACACCTTGTCGTCGGAAGTATAAAATTCGTAGAAGGTATGCGCACAGAAGTGCTCTCAAAACTAGTAGAAAAAATAGGTTCCGTAGGAGTTGAATAACTCCTACCTAATATCTATTAAACTTAAATTCTTTTTTATATTCAATCCACGCGTACAATGCTTACAAGGGCATGTATCGGAACCTCTGAAACAGATTCAGAGCCGCTCTTGTCTACAAGCACTGCAATTGCAATTGGTTTTGCACCTGAGCTCCTTAGATGGGTAACAACATCATTCATAGTTGTACCTGTAGTTATGACATCATCCACTATGACACATTTCTTTCCTTTGATTCCTGCAAAGTTCCTGCTGAATGCACCCTTTAACTTGGAATCATCATCCTGGTCGTTGTAGGCATGGTACACTGATATCTCAGTATCCAGTTCTTCTGCCATAAGACTTGCAAGAGGAACACCGCTAAGACCAATACCGACCACCATATCAATATCATTACCTGTTTCTTCTACAGTGTCCAGCACCATGTCACACATTGCAATTCCAATATGGCGCATCCTGTATGCACTCTTTCCTATGCTGCTCCAGTTGACTGATATGTCCTTGGGAGCGGGAGATACTTCTTCCTTCTTTGCACGGGTCAGGAGCCAAGTGACAGTCTCCCGGGAAACGTTTAGTTCATCTGCAATTTGCCTTGTGACAAGACCATTTGCCTGCAATTCAAGGGCTTTTTGGATCAATTTATCAATATTCTTCATATGAATCCCGCATGTTCATGTTTAACCTATAATTTGTTATATAACAACAGAGATGTTATATTTTTCTTTTACGCTTTTTCTTAAGTGCAGAACCACAAACCGGACATACTTCACCACTATCAAAACGTCTGCGACAACCTACACATTCCTTTTGCCACACCAGCACATCCTTTATCTTTTTCTGGGCTACCGGCTTTACCCCTATACCCAAAACCCTGGCAACGTTCTGGACTGCATAGTCATCTGTTAAGAGGACTGAATTCTCCTTATATTCAAGGGCCTTGGCAAGGATATCAATATCAGTTGCCGATAATTCTTCACAGTCCCTTGTCTTGTTTGCTATGTCCAGGACAGTCTTTCGAAAACCATCCTCCGGCATTTCCACACGTGCCCCGCTTTCACGAGCGAGCTCAAAACGCATGGATGCTTCATTACTTTTGAGTTCATTGACAACCGATGGTATAGTTATCATCCTGTGTGGTTCAACTCCGGCCCCCATTATGAAGACCGCAGAATCTGCAATGTAATATTCCATGTAATAGCAAATACCGTCTGAACATAGATTAATTCTTTGTCAGTTTCAAAAATGAACATACTTCACACTCCCATAGATTATACAAATAAAAATATATAATTATAGGTTGTATAAAGAGAAAAGGAAATGATAAGTCATGACAAGAATATCAAGTGGAAATATTGACCTGGACAAAAGATTACAGGGTGGGTTTCCCGAAGGGGAATGTGTTCTTATAACAGGTGAGCCGGGAACTGGTAAAACTATTTTATGTATCCAATTCCTTTACAATGCCTGCAAACAGGGTAAAAAATGTGCAATGATAGCAACCGAAGAGGTTCCGGAAAAAATAATCGCTCATGGTAAAGCGCTAGGGTTTGATCTTGAACCTTTCGTGGAGAACAAACAGCTTTCTATGATACACTTCCTTGAAATGAGAGCTAAAAATGTAGCTGATGGATATAACAATGTCAGCATGTATATAGATGACCTAAACAACCTTGGACACATCATTCAGGAAGATATTGAGGTTGTTGTCTTTGATAACATGGGTACTTTTTCAATAGGTATGGACTTAAAGACATTCAAAGACAAAATTGAAAAATTAGCATATGTGCTTTCAAATCAAAAAAGGACATCTTTAATGGTAATGGATGCAACTGCACATGAACTCACACACCGCATAGCTGAATATTCCACTTATGGAACTATCAGGCTGATGACAAAAGAAAATCCGTATACAGGAAAAATGGAGCGGTTCATGTACATACCCAAAATGAGAGGGACAAAGATCTCACTGGACATTATCAACTATGACATAACCGAAGAAGGTATCAAGTTATTCCCTCCTAAAGCCAACAAATAAGTATAATTGTGAGCATTCACAATTAAAGATTGGCAGGCTTGATAAAATGGACATCTTAAAAGCTAAAGATATCATCGTTGAATTCATCAGGGAAAAAACAACTGAAGCAGGTGTTAAAGGTGCAGTAATAGGCCTCAGCGGGGGTATAGATTCCGCTCTGACAGCTTACCTTACAGTTGAAGCCCTTGGTAAAGAGAATGTCCTTGGCATACACATGCCGGAGCTTAACCTTACACCTGCAGAAGACGTACTCGATGCCACTGAAGTGGCAAGTAGACTGGGAATTGAATTTAAAACCGTTGATATATCAGAGATCCTTTCTACATATCTGGGCTCAATTCCAGAGAGTTCAGCTTCCAATTCACATTCCAATGGAAACCTCAAGGCGAGAATACGTATGTCTGTCCTTTATTATTACGCGAACATGATGTCAAGGATGGTTATGGGAACGGGCAACAAAACAGAGATACTTTTAGGCTATTTCACCAAATACGGGGATGGAGGAGTTGACATTGAACCAATTGGTGACCTCTATAAAACGGAGGTCAAAGAGATGTCAGCACTCGTGGGAGTTCCGGAAGAGATAATCACAAAGGCTCCTTCGGCAAGATTGTGGGCAGACCAGACCGACGAGGAAGAACTCGGAATCACATATGAACTGGTCGACAGGTTCCTTGCTCTTTTACTGGAAGGAGAAAGCCCACAGGTTGCACAGAATACACTTGGCATCACAAGTATCCAGAGAGATTCAGTGGTAAAGCGCATCAATGTGAACCTGCACAAACAAAAAGCTCCTGCAATAGCAGAGCTGAACTCCCTCAGATAAACAATGCTAAAGATCATCTGCCCGGGAAAACAGGAACACTCCCTTCCTCAAATCTCAGAAGCTGCTTTGCAAGATGCCTTCTAGCACATGGTGGAACCTCATAGAATCCAACTTCTATTTCTCTTTTCACTTCCAGTCGTTCTGTAACATCAGACTTTGTGCCACATTTTTTGCATCTGTAGCCCTGACCTGAGCCAGCGGATTTCATTCTCTTTCCGCAGGATGTGCATAGCGGATTTCTAAGTTCATATTTTGGAGAAAGCCCCGTTATCTTTATTTTTTCAATGTTCACGGTTTTTTCAGTAACACTACCATAGACAACGACCCTGTCACCTAGTATCAATTTACGTATAAGTTCCCTGAAGTTCTTTGTAGGCTCAAAGGCAGCACAGTCAATTATTTCCCCAACAGCATCCTTAAGAGAGAATATGGTATGGCCTCCCCTGATTGTCTTTGGTTCACAAAAGACAACTCCTTCCAAAATATAGGAATGCATTTCCTGAATATCACTGATTGTTGATACCGGGATAAGATGCATGTCAGTGCCCTGATTTGTCTTATATGTGCATATACGTTCTACCGACTCGGAACTAACAAAGGATGCGGCCTTTTCCACATAAGATGCACTGCGTCCTCTTATTCCGTAAAGCACAGGATCACCAGAGTGAGGTACGCAAACTACCATGTTATTTTTTATGTCGACGGTGTCCCATGTATCGGGATATGTCTGTGAATCAGCTTCAAAGAAAGAATCTTCATCAACGCAGCGCTGGGTACCCCATACATCCGTTTTTCTGTATGCAAGATACTCATATGTATGATCCCAATCAGGACTTAGAATTGCACCACATGCAGAAAGAGCACCGATAAGTCCACGGCCATTCTTGAACGCTTTAAAATCAAGTCCGAGCCTTGAAGACAGTTCTTTCGCTTCATCTATTGTGATGACTTCTTTCACAGCACGCCTGAAAAAATCACTCAGTTCCTCCCTAACTTTGTCAAACCGGTCATCCGTGATGAAAACGATACCCGGGTTGGTGTTCTCATTGTCCATGCATGCCATGGAAGTAACCCTTTGCGTAACATGTTCCATTACTTTCCCCGGTTCTTTGCACTGGACAAACAATGCTACAGATGCATTCCCACGGGTCTTGTATGGAATAGTAGGATTAAGGCGGACAAGTATAGGTTCTGCTATGATATTTGCAAAAGATGAGAGCTCATCCCTTAAAAGAGCGCAGAGGTAGGTAGTACACATACCATCCCTGGAATCCGTATCATCAATACCTATAACCATTTTAGTGTATTCAGTATTCATTGAACCAATAGCAAATATGACTGATCAGTGTTAAATGATTCTCTGATGCTCAGGATTTTTCGTCATTGATTTTTGGGAGGAGCACATGTATCTCAGTTCCTTTGCCTTCTTCACTTGTTGCCCAGATAGAACCGGCGTGTTCCTCTACTATACTCTTACAAAGATATAATCCAAGACCATTACCACCATATCGACGTGTAAGAGAACCGTCCATCTGATAGAATCTTTTGAAAATATGTTTTATTTCATCTTTGGGAATGCCTATTCCAGTATCTTTTACAACAACATGTACATTGCCCTTTTCTTGAAATGCATCCATAGTTACCGAACCTTCAGAAGATGTAAATTTAAATGCATTTTCAAGTATATGGGAAAATACCTGCTCCAAATAAGTTACATTCCCACAAACAAAAGGAAGAGGTGAAACATATCCTTTATTCAAAACCGGACTTTTTTCACTTCGCATAGATAACTGATCACCAATTACTTTGTCAAGTAAATTGACAATATCAATAGAATCAAGATGATACTGAATATTCCCTGAACGAATATTTTGCATATACAGCAGGGAATCTATCAATTTATGCAATCTTTTAGCATTTTGCAAAATAATTCCTACACCTTTCCTTTGATCTTCCTCCATGGTTCCAAGGTGTCCATCGAAAAGAAGTTCACTGTACCCTTTGATAGGAATAAGGGGGGTCTTTAGTTCATGGGTTATATTTGCCATGAATTCATCTTTCATTCGATCCAGCGATTCAAGTTCCTTGTAGTTTTTAGCCAGCTCATCTGAATATGCTTTTATTTTATCCTCACTCTGTTTCCTTTGTATAAACTTCCACGTTCCTTGCACAAGAAGCGTCATTTGCCTGATATCAGAACTGTTATAATCACTGTCTTTATTTCCCACACCTGCAAGCATAACAATCCGGTCATTATCGAACACAGGAATCCCAAGATGGTTTCGGAGATCCATATGACCTTTAGGCAGTCCTTTTTTAAAGGAAACATCCCGTGCATAATCATTCGTTACTACTGGTTTACGCTGTCGTATGGGTTCACCCCAAAGTCCCATTTCTTCAAAACTGAAGATAGTACTTATGCTATCAATTACACAAAGTTCCCTTGCTTTTTTTGATAGGCCATACACATTTGCAGTGGCCTCATCCTCATTTATAAAAGCAATATATCCAACCTGGCTTTCTGTGAGCTCAACAGCTTTTTCAAGCGAGAAATTTATGACATTGTCTGTTGTTGAACCAATAAACTGATTAAGTTCAACAAGGGCCTCTAACCTCAGTTCATCTAAGAAAAAAGCTTTCTTTGCAGCTTTCACTTCAGTTATATTTTTAAAAACAAGGATAGATGCATCATCTGTTATTTTTGCAAAACTAAACAAAACATCTATTACAGAACCATTTTTGCACAATATTCCACATTCTTTGGTATAAACATTGTTTATTTCATCCCATGATGAAGATTGGCTTGAACACCATGATTCAAAAATTGTTTTCCTACGTTCCTGGTTGGGATGTACAAACTCCCACCATTGATCCATTTCCGATACATCTTCAAGAGTGTAACCGAAAGTTTCCGTGAATTTCCTGTTAAAATAAATAGGGCTAAAACTGGAATCCAACAAAGCAACAGATACAGGAGAGAACTCTACCACTCTCTTGAAAAGCAGCTCACTTTCTTGAAGTTCTTTTTGAGAGATCTTTTGTCGGGTAATTTCTTCACCTGAAATAATGATACCTTTAAAAAGACCATCATCTGTGAATGAAACGGCATTCCAAAGAACGGAAATTTTTGTGCCATCTGCTTTCAGAAGGGGAATCTCAAGATTCTCAACAGAAGTTATTTTATCAGAAATGAATTTATTCCATATAGAACGAGATTCAGATTTAAATTCATGTGGTACTAGTACGTCAAACCATTGAGTCCCTGAAATATCTTTTTCTTTATGGCCGGTCAATTCAAGAATTCTTTTGTTAACAAATGAAACACTACCTTTCGTATCCAGAAAAAGAATTACCATTGGCATTATATCCATTTTTTCACTGGATTTTTTATTTTCACTTACCAGATGATTGATTTCTGTTCTATTGGATATAGGCATAAAGGATTTCTCCTAATAATTTTTTTGCATCCCCTTTGTTCGTATCCTAAACCTTCATATTCATACTAACATCATGGCAATTCTTAACTATTATTAGAAAAAAGGCAATTATTGTATATACAATTGTATTTCAACACATCTAATAAATAATTTACTAGGTAAAGAGGATTAGAGATGACTCCAAAAAAGCTAAACAAATGTTATAACTATAATTTTTACGATAAAGCTATATAGATGTGCAAACAAAGCCTATTCTGTCATGACGAAAGAAATCCTGATACATCAAATCATTGATGTATTACAGCAAGCAGGCTTCATTGTATCAAAAAGATGCAATATTAGACCACGAAGCTTTGACCTTGCAGCAAGGAAAGATGAAACACTCATTTTTTATAAAGTACTATACAATATTGACGGACTAAATGAGGAAACTGCAAGAGAAATGAAAAGCCTTGCGCGCTATCTTGGAGGGACTGCAGTACTTATTGGTGCAAAGACCCGTGACCAGATGCTTGAGGATAGCGTAGTGTATATGCGTTATGAGATTCCGGCCCTCAGTGTGCAAACACTTTATGATTATTTTGTGGAGGAGATACCTCCCCTTGTATCAGCAGCCCCTGGCGGACTTTATGTTTCGATAGATGGTGATGTACTTAAAGAAGCCCGTAAACGGACCGAAATGTCACTCGGAGCCCTTGCCACCGAGCTTGGGGTTTCCAGAAGGACCATAAGCAAATACGAAGAAGGCGGTATGGATGCATCTATTGATATAGTCCTTCATCTTGAGGAACTACTGGATGTTGCCCTTGCAAAATCAATAGATATTCTCCGTGGTTTTGAGAAAAAGGTAAATGTTGAGGCTAAACAGGAAAAAGTACCTGAGACACAACCGGATGATGGTATCCTGGGTATGCTCTATGCTCTTGGCTACCAGGTCATGTCAACAAGCCAGGCGCCTTTCAAAGCAATATCAAAAGATACGTCTGACACACTATTGACAGGTGTCAGCACTTATAGCAGCGCAATGATAAAGCGGGCTGACCTTATGAGTAGTATATCCTGCGTAACAAGGACAAAATCAGTCTTTATAATTAACGGCCAGATGAAATCAGAAACAGTTGAGAACACAATTCTTATTGAGAAATGTGAGCTTGACAAGCTGTCCGGCACTGAGGAACTGGCAGAACTGATCGATGAAAGGACTAAAAAGCACAATATCAATATTTGATGTTCTAATCCAGTGTTCACCTTAAATCGTTTATTGCATAGTTTTCAGTTGTTTTGAGCAAATCCAAAACGCTAATATATAGAAATCTCTTTTAGGACTAACAATGACCACCAACATCGCAGTACTTGTTTCAGGAAGAGGATCGAATCTTCAATCAATTATCGACAATATCGAAACGGGCTACATCAAAAACGCAAGGATATCTGTCGTCATTAGCGATGTTGGAGATGCCTATGCGCTTGAGCGTGCCCAAAATCATGGGATAGCTGATGTTTTCATCGATCCCTCTGATTACCCAAATAAGCAGGATTACGAAAAAGACATATTAGAAGTCCTGAAAGACAACGATGTTGACCTTATACTTCTTGCAGGATACATGCGCATAGTAGGAAAAAACCTAATTGCAGCATATAAAAACAAAATAATAAACATCCACCCTGCATTGCTCCCTTCTTTCAAAGGACTACATGCACAGCAACAGGCTTTTGAGTATGGCGTGAAGGTTAGCGGCTGCACAGTACATTTTGTTGATGAAGGAATGGATACAGGTCCTATAATCATCCAGAAATGTGTACCTGTCCTTGATACAGATACTGCTGATGACCTCTCAGCACGCATACTTGAACAGGAGCACAAAGTCTACCCGGAAGCTGTCAAACTATTCGTTGAGGGTAAACTTAAAGTGGAAGGTAGAATTGTAGTACATTCATAAATCAACACTCATCTATTTCTGGCAAGGCCAGAAAATATTTCAAATATATCACTATCGAATCTAACGGTTGGTAACAATGTCTCATATCTCAGAAGTTGACCCGGATATTGCAGAGGCCCTCAGGCTGGAAGCAAACCGCCAGGATTACAAGTTGAACCTGATCGCATCAGAGAACTATGCAAGCCGCGCAGTAATGCAGGCCCAGGGCTCTGTAATGACAAACAAATATGCTGAAGGCTATTCAGGAAAGCGCTACTACGGCGGATGCGAATTCGTTGATATTGCAGAAGACCTTGCCATTGAGAGAGCAAAGGCGATCTTCGGTGCAGAGCATGTGAATGTCCAGCCACACTCTGGATCCGGTGCCAATATGGCATGCTATTTCTCAGTTATAAAACCCGGTGACACCATAATGTCCATGGACCTTACACATGGTGGTCATCTTTCGCATGGAAGCCCTGTTAACTTTGCAGGACAGCTCTATAATGTAGTACCATATGGTGTTGACAAGGAAACAGAAGCCCTTGATTATGATGCGCTTATGGAAATGGCAAAAGAGAACAAACCACAGATGATAGTTTGTGGCGCTTCAGCATATTCAAAAACAATTGATTTCAAGGCGTTCAAAGAGATAGCTGATGAAGTAGGAGCATACCTGCTTGCAGATATCGCACATATTGCAGGACTTGTTGCTGCCGGCGCGCACCCAAGCCCCGTACCTTACGCAGACTTTGTCACAACCACAACCCACAAGACACTCAGGGGTCCAAGGGGTGGAATGGTCATGTGTAAAGAAGAATATGCAAAGGGACTTAACAAGGCAGTTTTCCCTGGAATCCAGGGCGGTCCGCTCATGCACATCATCGCAGCAAAGGCTGTTGCATTTAAGGAAGCACTGGGAGAGGACTTCAAGACAGACCAGTTCCAAACCGTAAAGAACGCAAGTGTCCTGGCAACTGAACTGCAGAACAATGGTTTTGATATTGTTTCAGGTGGAACTGACAACCACGTAATGCTCTTGAACCTTAACAAGTTCGACATCACAGGAAAGGAAGCAGAAGCTGCTCTAAGCAAAGCAGGCATTGTGCTCAATAAGAATACTATTCCATTTGAGACAAGAAGTCCGTTCATCACAAGCGGAGTCAGGATCGGCACACCTGCTTCAACAACCAGAGGAATGAAAGAAGACGACATGAAGGAAATTGCAGGATTCATAACAGAAGTTATCAACAACCTCAATGATGACTCAGTCCTCCATGGAATCAGCTCTGATGTTGAGCAGCTTTGCAGCAGATTCCCGATATACAAACAATAAATAATCAAAAAGCAATCCTGTATAAGGAAAATATCACAGGTGTTTGCATAATGTCAGAAGAGAACTACGATTCCAGGAAGATAGATGGGAGAAGCCTGTCAAAGAAAGTGGAAGAACAGGTAAAGCAGGGAGTTGACCAGCTTAGTGCAGAGAAGGGAATAATTCCCGGACTTGCAACAATACTTGTAGGTGAGGATCCGGCATCCAAAATGTATGTGCGCCTTAAGCACAAGGCATGTGAAAGGGTCGGCATACATGCAGAGGATCACAACATGCCGCAATCTACCACCCAGGAAGAACTCATGGAACGTATCCGTGAATTGAACTCACGGAAAGATATACATGGGATTCTCCTTCAGTTACCTCTTCCAAAACACCTTGATGATAAATCTGCAATGCTTGCCATCGATCCTGCAAAGGATGCAGATGGATTCCACGCATATAACATGGGCAAACTCCTGATAGGTGAGGAGGGTCTTGTACCCTGCACTCCGAAAGGTGTCATAAGAGCGCTTGAAGAATACAATGTGCCAATACAGGGCAAACATGCAGTTATTGTAGGACACAGTAACGTCGTGGGAAAACCCATGGCAGCAATGCTTGTGAACAGGAATGCAACAGTTTCTGTGTGCCATGTTTTCACAGATGACCTGAAGAAATTCACCCTTGATGCCGATATCCTTGTTGTTGGTACAGGAGTCAAGCACCTTATCAAAGCAGATATGGTAAAGGAAGGCGCAGTAATTTTTGATGTGGGAATCACTGAAGAGAACGGCAAGGTTTACGGTGATGTTGATTTTGATAATGTGGTGAAGAAGGCTTCACTCATAACTCCGGTTCCCGGAGGCGTTGGACCAATGACCATCGCAATCCTTATGGAACACGTGCTTACGGCAGCAAATAATGCCTGATAAGCACATTTATATTTTATTAGCAGAATACTATTTTGATTGATTTACTTTACGAATCTTACCCCGAATTAATACTAATTGGTTGAATAATGGTTGTTGATGTTGACATATGCGGCTTGAAGGTTGGCGATGAACACCCCGTGAGATTAATGGGAGTTATCAACCTGAGCAAGGAATCCTTCTATAAGGGTTCGGTTGTTAGTACTGATTCTCTTCTTGATGTAGCACATAAAATGGTTGACAGCGGAGCAGCTATAATAGATATTGGCGCCCGATCAACATGGCCACTTGCAAGTCCTGTTATCGGAGAGGATGAGGAACTGGACCGCATGATCCCTGCACTGGATATCCTGAAGGATAATGTAGATGCTCTCATTTCCGTAGATACAGTATATGCCAGCGTTGCAGAAGAATCCCTGAAACACGGTGCAAATATTGTCAATGATGTGTCAGGATTCACCATCAACCCGAAAATGATCGATGTCGTGGCTCAATATGATTGTCCGGCTGTTGTTATGGCATCTGAAAAAATACCCGGTGACCCCATTGGTATGGATGCCATCATGAATTGCCTTGCAACGATAATTGACAGGGCTGCTTCCAAAGGAGTGGACACGGAAAAACTCATACTGGACCCTGCCATAGGAAAATGGATCGCTGAAAAGGATCCGATATTCGATTTTGAGACCATCGACCAATTCGAGAGCCTTAAGGTATTCCAGAGACCACTGCTTGCAGCTATATCGAGGAAATCATGCATCGATGCTGTGCTTCACAAGCCTGCAAGTGAAAGGTTATATGGAAGCCTGGCTGCTACTGCAATCGTGGTTCACAAAGGTGCTCACATCATAAGGACACATGACATCACTGAAACAAAGGACGTTGTTGAAGTTGCAAGTGCAATGAGAAAAAAAGAGCAAACTGTTAGATCAAAAGATTTTGAAGTCTCCATTATGGACATCGTTCACCCTGATGATGCCGAATACATTATGAAAAATATTGGAGTAACAGGCACCGGTGCAAAGGTCATGAAGAACAAGACCGTGAGCAAGGTGATACGTGTGAACAACATCACCACCACCGAGGCTCTGATCATCAAACAGGAAATACTTGCCAGAGGTGGAGATGCTGCCCTTGAGCGTAATGCTGTGTCTCATGAAACCGAAAGGACAGATGTACTCATCATAGGTACGGTCCTTCAACTGGAAAAACTGGTCCACAAGCTCTCGTTCCAGGCACGTAATCTGCCACTTATTGCAGAGATGGTAGCAGAAGCACTTGAAAATGATATGGATGTTGAGCATCGATACCTGAGGGAACTATGATAATCTCATCTGCAAAACCCTTTGAAGAGATATTGAAACTGTTAGAGGATGAAGATGATATCTTTATCATCGGCTGCAATACCTGTGCTGCAAAACAGCATGTTGGCGGTGAGCCAGAGGTCATCGAGATGCAACAACGCCTGGAAGAAGCAGGAAAGCATGTTATCGGCTGGGTACTCCCAACTGCTGCCTGCAGTGTTACATCCTTTGATTCACTCATTGAAAAGAACCCTGTCATCAGGGATGCAAAAGCGATCATTGTGATGGCATGCGGAAGCGGGGTTTCTATTGTTTCCAGAATGACAGAAGTACCAGTTTACTCTTCAAACAACACAGATTCCCTTGGAGGACGTTCGCAGGGAGAAGTCATCCCCGAATTATGTGCAATGTGCGGTGATTGTACTGTGTATTATTTTGGTGGCATCTGCCCCAAAGGACAATGTCCAAAACAGCTACTTAACGGCCCATGTGGTGGCTCAGTTGACGGGAAGTGCGAAGTAGACCCTGAAAAGGATTGTGCATGGGAACTCATATATAAGAAACTGGAAAAAGCTGGCAGGCTTGACCTGCTGGAAAAAGTATGGGATGCAGAAGAGGATACAGAGTGATCATTCTGAGAATATCGGAATCTTATTTTCCTCAATTACTGTAAAATTGCTTTTAGGATAGTACCTTTTGAACCTGCCATATTTTTCACAGCGAATTGCTTTTTCTTCTTTTAATTTGTTGATATGCCAGTGAATAGCACTTTTACCAACATCCGTTTTGAAGACAGATACCTGTCTGTGATTTCCAGTTGCTAAATTTTGAAATTGAGATCCAAACACCTGATTTTACAATTCATGAAAAATATCCCGGATTATTTTGCTTCTGATATTAATCAGAAAGACGAATATTAATCGGGCTGATTAATGTTAATCGGATCGACGAATATTCGTCACAGTAAGAAATGTATATGGTGAAAGTGATAGATATTTCGGGAGTATGGTCCAAACTGAATTTGCAGAGTCGGCTTGAACCCCGGAACGCCCTAAGGCAAGGTTATGGTTGGCTTTGATGTGTTTTAAGGTTTCCGTAATCTTGCCTCTTGAGGGAATTAGAAATGAGGTAAGATAAAATGAAAACAAATGTAAAATTTCTGACGAGCACACTGATTGCGACAATGTTGCTTATGAGCATGGCGATTGCACCGGCAATGGGTGCTGTCCAAAAGACATCAAGGGATCAACAAATGCCAGAAGAAGTCAAGCAGTGGCTTGAAGAAACTACTGTAGATGAGGAAACAAAGCTATGGAGACAAGCACAGACTGAAAAGTGGATGCAAAACCATACTGTAAACATTACATCAACTAAAATTTATAAGTATGAAAATGAGCAGCTTCAAATTAAAGAAATATACACAGGAGAAAACTTGGCAAATAAAGTTGGGATTAACCAATTCACGAAAGTGAGTGAAATTCCTATAGATACTAAAGAAAGAAAATCCATCGTCTTGAACGAAGAATCTTTCGATTTAAAAGAAGGTAATGAAAGGGTTATTGTAACTCAGGAAACTGTAGTAATAACAAGTCAAACTGATCCTTTTACTTGGTGGAATTATGGTTATGCGTATCCACAGTGGACATGGTCAGAAGATAATGGTTACTATGGCAGGGAAGACCCAATAAACCTAGCGTGGGAATCTACCGATAAAAGTGCAGTGAAATCAAGGATACTTGATCAAGATTGGATTGATAATCCATATGAATATGACCAGTATGTGTCTGACCCAGAAGATGATTGGATATTGGATGACGGCGTAGCTGATGATAGATATCGAATAAATGGTGGATATCATGCAAGGTTATGGGAGATGAGTAACGGTGACGTCGTTGCAAATGTGCATCATGACAGTTCATTCCCACATGTGGCAGATGAATATGAACCTGCGGAAGATTTGGTTGCTGGCTTTTTTGATAACGATCTATCGAATTGGTGGGTATTATATGATAATCGTGACCTTGATAACTACGTAGCAAGTCCTCTCAATGATGAGGATGCAACCTGTATCTATAAAGTCGGCAGTTAAAAAATAGAACTGTCTTATAGAATCTGGAAGGTGGTCAAGCTACCTTTCTTTTTTCAGGAGGATAGATGACGGATAACCAAAAAAGATTGATTCGCTCAGTAGCAATTATAATGTTAATTCCACTTATATCTGCGTTGATGGAAGTGGGTTATAAGTTATTTTTAGTACCAACTATGATGCCTATATCCATGGAACTGCAGCAATTGTCTAGAACATTAATTTTCGGCGTTCCATCAGTACTCCTAATCTATTATGGGTATACAACAGGAAACAAAGTTGTTGCCACGTTATGCGGAGTGCTGTTATTTCCTCTTAGTTCCATTTATGCTGAAATCCTTTTTGAGCTGTTTGACCCAGAATTTGTAATGGCAGGTCTTAATTATTGGTTGCGCTGGAAAACCATAATTGATTTTGCACCTTTCACACTTATTTGTGGTTTGATTGGCTACTTTGCATCAATAAGAACGAAAACATCGCTTTTAGTTGGAGTCTGCTTAGGCATATTATTGCTTTCCATTCTGCTTTTGATTGATTAACGTCAGAACGGAGGCAAAATGTCGGGATAGTTAGTTCTCTTTGAATTTGAACTCTGTAGAAATCCTTATTAGTAAGAAACAAAAGACGAAAGAAAAAGTAAATGATTTCCATGACTGAGCAATATACCGATTATTATTGTTTGCCACCAACGCCGTGACATTCACATAATTATAAGCCTTGATCGAGCCCTATAATACTCAAAGAGCCTCCCTCCCCACTCAAGCGCCGTGGGATCAAAGCTGAATATGCCACTTGCGATGTCATAGGTCACACCGTCTTTTTTGTACAGGCCCAATGAGAGAGATTTATCGGTGACAATAAGCCCCACTCTAATTTGTTCATCCATGACCATTAATTTGAAGTTTTCATAATCTTTTAGTGCATTGATCTTTTCCACATAAGGCTCCTGCTTCAATTGTTCTGCAACATCTATAGGAACTATAAGTTCGACAGGTATTCCTTCACATATTTTTTCTGATATAGAATCCGCATATTCCTTGGTTACGACGGATGATACACCGAATACACGCTCAGCCTCTTTTATGATTTTCAGATTGGTGTTGTATACATTAAAAAGTTCTATATTGGTATCATTGACAATTTCAGAATTGTAAAGGCACCGATCTCATTTAATGATGATGCAGGGATGTCTTCGAGGCAATGGTCTGACCAGAAAAGTTTGTGCTTATTGATCGTTCCAATTGTACTGAAGGAATCTGCGGTCCTGAATGCTACAATCTTTCCCAGCCGGGTCAGGCAATATCCATCTTCCTTTGCCTCTAGCAAGTGACAGGACTCCAGTTTCCTGATATTTGGTATTATTGACTGGGATGAACTCCCGGTAATTTCGCGCAGTTGAGAAAGCGTTTTGCTACCTTCATTTAATGATAGCAGTATCTCAATTATGAGCCTGGACCTGTATATAGCCCGAACATCATCTCCGTCTTTTCTGTAAATCTCAAGGAAGTCCATGTTCTTGTACCATTCTGAAGATTCATGCAGATGAACTACTCATGAAGATTAATCAACATTCTACGTATTTTGCTTGCCTGAAGTAAAGTTCAGTTAAATCCCTAACTTCGCCCTTGCTTGAAATATGGAGTACTGTTTTAAGTAAGTTCCTTACTAGAAAAATATATTGATAATATAAAGTATAGGAGTGAACTAACAATAAAAATCATAGTATGTGCAACAAATATTAAATTTATGCTTCGGTGTTGCATATAGTGCAACTCCCGGAACCATCAGATTTACGGATTGCCTTGTTTCTGACATTAATCAGAAAGGCGAATATTAATCGGACTGATTAATATTAATCGGATCGATGAATATTCATCGTAGTAATAAATGTATATGATGAGAGTAATAGATGTTTATGGAGTGGGGTCCAAACTGAATTTGCAGAATCGACTTGAACCCCACACTTACGCCCGGAGGCATAGTAATGTTGGCTTTGATACTGTTTAAAGTTTGCGTGATCTTGCCTCTGGATTTATTTGAAATAAACTGAAATGAGGTAAGAAATAAATGATTTTAAAATCAGGATGTAGCGCAATACTAGTAGCAATGATTATAATGATTGCAATGGTAATGCCTGCGACAGCATGCGTACCTATTAGAACAGGCACATCAACAATTGATGGAAGTAATTTGTTAGATGAGTTTAACATCGAAACAGAAGAAGGATTGGGACAATTGAGTGGATTGCTGCAAGTTACATTAAATGAAGATGCTAGGCGAGCAATCAAAGATTTACGAGATAAGGAATATAATTTACAGTATAATCAAATAAATGTTCAAAAAATTAGTCCAAAGGAAAATAAACATGATGAGATAGTAATCATTGAAATACCAGCAAATACTGAAAATAGTGATACAGTAGGTAAATTCGTATTTATTTCTCGCGGGAATAAAACAACTGTAGGTAATACTATTACAGAGTATGGTGAAGATTATATCAAAACCGAAGTCTTTGAAACTACTAATGGAATGGATAAAAATAGTGTGATTGAGAATAACGCAGGCATACTCAGTATAGACGGTGAAGTCATAGGCGATGGAGTCATAAAATCTAGTTCCTCTGACAGTTACATTGAATGTGATACTTGTTATGAGGCATACGATTTCATATACGGGAGTGGGTGTACTTTGACAGCTTTTGCAACATGTGGTATGTTTTGCTTAATGACTACCGGACCCGCAGTAGCTGTATGCGGAGCTGTTTGCGCAGTAGTTTTTTATGTATTCTGTGAATCTGGAAGCAGTAACTCAGTTGAATATATTTGTTCGGAATTCTGTGATTAAGGCCTTATGCTTCTTACATGTAGGGAGAAAATAAACCCCAAACATGTATGAAGCACTTTTTCCTCGATGATTGTAATTCAAGGAGCGTTTAAATGACGAACATAGGAACAGGGATTGTTAGTACTATTATTTTGACATTCTTGTCACTATATCCCTTTTATCTCAAAAAATATAAGAGACATAAATATAGAGGCTTGTGGGAAACTATAGGAGAAATGTACAAGACACCTAAAAATGCTATTATCTTTCCACTTGTGTGGTTTATATGTACCTTACTTAGTGCATATTATAAATAAATTTACACACATAGTGGATTAATATTTTTATTGTTAAGCTGCTATCAGAAAGATATTAAAGCAAAATAGCAGTAGCTTTGCTAGCTTGTTAATGCGATATTAGTACATGGAGATAAAAAAAATGATAGAGGTGAATAAATTTGGTTTAATTTTTTTAATCTTATTAGTGCTTATATCTGGAATTTCCCCTGCATTTGCAAAATCAGTTGATATTGAATACTTCTATCAAACTGGGTGCAATGATTGTCAAAAAATTGACGTTGTAATTAATCAAATAGATGCAAAATACGAAAAAATACATATCATAAGAACTGATGTAATGACTGTTGAAGGATTTAACCGATGGGAACAATATGATTTTCGTGAAGTGCCAGCTATTGTCATAAATAATGAAACAAAAATCCCCAAAGACGAAATTAATGAAGATAGAATAAAAAAATCAATAAATGAGTACCTAAATAATAAGGAAAATATTTCAGAGTCCACAATCAAAAACATAAAAGAAAACGAACATGATGATGAATTCATTAGTGCAAATTTGAATATTCCATTTGCATACTCATTGGGTCTTTTTGCAGGCTTATCCCCCTGTTTAATGGCAATACTTGGATTTCTTTTAAGTTTTACCGCGGGTACCAGTGAATCTGTCCGCAATGGAATAACAAGGGCAACTATATTTGGTATTGGATTAGTTACTTCGTATCTTTTGATAGGTATTGGATTAATCGTGTTCAAAAAATCAATGCCAAACATCGAAGTTTTTTCTTCAATTACAGGAATCATAGTTATCGTTATTGGATTGTATTTGGTAGGGCTTTTAAAAGCACCATTGTCACTGGAGGACTTTTTTCATAACACTGCTAGAAAGCATGCTAGCACAGTAGGAGGATTATTTTTATTAGGAGTACTATTTTCTTTAGTAAAAGTGCCATGTACTTTACCCATGCTTTTAGTTCTATTAAATAAAACAGTTAGTCAGGGAACAATAGGTGATTTGTCTTTACTACTTGTTTTTAGTTTAGGTGTATTGACACCTTTTGTTGGAGTTGGATTGATAGGAGGATACACCTTGTCAAAAAGCATACGTGATTATCGGAAGCATGTAAAACTGGTTAGCGGAATTGTTCTAATTTTACTTGGATTGTGGATATTGATCTAGAAGATACGTGATACAATGAATCCAGCTTTAAGATTAATGGAAATGAGAAAGATGATTAAGATGGAAAAAACTCTGATAAAAGAACGATTTTTGTATTTCATTACAATCCTTATTGTATGCATATTATTAGGATACCTGTCTCATAATCTAATGAATGGAATACGTACTGGAATTCTTGTTGGAATTGGGTTTGTCATAGGGATGGTACTAATAGGGAAAAGAAAGGCAAAATCATGAATACAGGAACAGTAATAGTTAGCACCACTATCATGACATTTGTAGCACTATATCCTTTTTATCTTAAAAAGTATAAAGCACACAAGTACAGAGGTTTGTGGGAAACACTAGGGGAATTAAATCAAACACCTAAAAGAGCTATACTCTACCCACTTGGATGGGTGATAGGTAGCTTGCTTGTATATTTACTCAATAACTAGTAGTTAGTAGTTCAAAGTTTTCAAAACTTACTCTTTCTTGAAAATTAAAACTGTAGATTTCAGTTGGACTATTTGGCCATAAAATTTTAATAGTGCAATAAACAATTGTTAGTTAAACGCACATAAATATTATAAGATATATGGAAAAGCAATGTACCAAAGCTAAGGTACGGATAAACTTTGCCATAACGAAGTTCACATGATCTTGTATCCTGATCTAAGATATGGATAAACAAGCAAGGAAAATCGGCATGAACACAACACACAAAATAATCGCTTTTGTTGCCATCGTACTCCTTCTAAGCTTGGTAGTCATTTCCGGCCAGTCAACAAAAAAAGAATTGCACTATTCAGACCAAGAGCTCCAGGCTCTTTACGATAAATACGATATCACAGAGAATGACCTGAAATTTGCAAGGGGAGAACTACCAAATTACCTCAATGGAACAATTCTTAGCGGAGATAAAATAGTCGTAGTCACTGAAAAAGGAGTCCCAAATTCAGGCATGGTGGAAGGAATGGACTACGACATAATAATCAGTGAGCAGGAAATGATCGATATAATAGAAGATGCAAGAAACGATTATATCTCAAAATATGGAGTTGACCCTGACAATCCTAAACTGGACTTAGTTGATGGCTATCTTCTGCCGGTTCAGGAAGTGAATAGGCAGATCAAGTTTGGGAAGATGGATCTTAATTACTAAAGTCTAATCAAAATCAGAGAAATGCGAAGAATTCAGAACGATGATTGAAAAAATGTGTAGGCAAATTCAATGATTCCAGAAAATGAAGCCTATTTAGCAAAATCCAAAACTCCTCAAAAAACAATGAAGCAGAATAAATCAGAAGATACTATCAAAATGAAAGTCCCCCTCCATATGGTTGATTTTCAATTCATGGCCACTATTATAGCTATGATGGTAGTGTTCATTATCACTTCTTTTATCGATCATTTATACCGAAGCATCTGGACATACCTTAGTGTTATTTTGACTATTGTTATGATGTTAACTGTTTTTTATGTGCTGACACGTTATGAAATATCGATTCACAATGATGCACTGACAGTTAAAAAACCATTTTTCAGGGAAGCAAAAATACCTGTGGAGAAAATAATCAGCATCTCAAATTTCAACAATATCATATACAAATACAGGAAAGCATATTTGATAATAATGAGTTTCATGATACTGATATTGACAATGATGATTGTGGGTGAGAACTACAGGATGATAGAATCATACGGAATAGAAAACGCAACAAATATCGCAATGTCAATATTTCCCACTCTGCTGTTTACAATACTTTTTTACAGTACATATCAAATGTCTCATTATCCAAAAATCATCAAGATAGACATCAACCCCGGAGAGATAAAACTCTACCCTCAAAACGAGCAGAAATACATCCTCCTAAAAGACAAACTTGATTCCCTGCTGCGATGATTTTAAAACCCAGACACACATATAATTCTCCGATGTCCCGGACCTTCAAAGACAAACTCACATCAAACGATTTTCTAATTACAGCAGAGGTCAGCCCCCCTAAAGGAACAGACCTAAGCGAAACTCTTGCCGATGCACAACTTATCAGGGACTGGACTGATGCCCTCAATGTTACCGATAACCAGAAAGCAATCATGCGTATGAGTCCACTTGCAGTTAGCAAAGCACTGCTGGATGCTGATCATGAAGTTATAATGCAACTCACATGCAGGGACAGGAACAGGCTTGCACTGCAATCCGACCTGCTTGGAGCATATGCGATGGGCATCAAGAATATCTGCATTATGACAGGTGACCACACAACAAAGGGCGACCATCCCAAGACCAAGCCGGTATATGACCTGGATTCTGTACAACTTCTTGGCATTATTAAAAAAATGAAGGAAGGATATGATCTTGCTGGGAACGAAATTGATAATCCACCGGGTTTTGTTGTAGGTGCAGTTACTAACACTGATTCTTCAAAGATGGCACAGATGATGAAGCTGCGTAAAAAAACAAGAACAGGAATCGATTTTATGCAGACACAGGCAGTTTATGATACAGCACAATTTGAAACATTCATGGAATCAATCGGTGATATTGAAATCCCTATAATTGCCGGAGTAATTCCACTCAAATCTGCAAAGATGGCACGTTTTATGAACCAGAATATCCCCGGTATCAATGTACCTGATGAGATAATAGGAAGGATCGAACTGGCTGAAAAACCAATCGATGAAGGTATTTCCATCTGTGCAGAAACTATTACCGAACTTAGGAAACTCTGTCGTGGCACTCATATTATGCCTATTGGCAAACATGACAATACACCCAAAATACTTGAAATGGCCGGAATCAGGAAGAACGACCAATGATTAAAAGCAAATTGACTGATCAAAAGATGGTATCCCCACACAAAAAATGCATGAAGTTGCCAACGGCGGCATGGGGATAATGACACGTAACAGATGCCCGTCTTCCATAAGTATGAATTACTACACAATTAATATCACAAAAACGATTATAATGGAGAGAAATAATGCAAGCTGATTTTCCATCATTGCAGATGTTTGGTATAAAAACCCCACTCATTAAGCCAGGAGACAATATTTCAGAGATTATAATGGATTCCCTGGAGAAACATGGAATGCAATTCCAGAATCATGATATTCTTATCATTGCCGAATCACCGCTGGCAACGTCTGAGAAGCGTCTGGTTCGTCTTGCAGACGTAAAACCCGGAGATAAAGCAAAGAAACTTGCAGAGGAGTACCAGCTTGACTCACGGGAAATGGAACTCATACTTCAGGAATGTGATGAGATATTCGGTGGTGTTCCGGGAGCTGCACTTACTATAACAAAAGGTACACTTGCACCCAATGCAGGAATAGATGCCTCGAATGCACCGGATGGATATGTAGTCTTACTCCCGGAAAATGCACAGCAGAGTGCAGGGAGGATTCGCAGGGAAATAGAAGAACGTTGCAGGTGTAAAATAGGAGTTGTCGTTGGTGATAGCCGCACGCAACCTATGCGACTTGGATGTGTTGGTATTGCTCTTGGAACATCCGGAATGGTTCCTGTTGAGGATGCCAGAGGTACACTTGACCTTTTTGGAAAAGAAATGACAATTACCCGCAAAGCAGTAGCGGACAATCTTGTGTCTGCTGCCCAGTTACTAATGGGAGAAGCAGGAGAAAGCGTGCCTGCAGTACTTGTAAGAGGTGCACCTGTTCAGATAGTTGAAGATGACATTGAAATGCCACTGTTTACTAGTGATGAGTGTATGTATTACAGTAATATAAGAAAAGCATAAACACTTATATATTTATTTTTTAAGTTTCATTGTAACTATAGAAATCTATAGGACAAATAAAGCTCATTAGAACTATATACACAGTCAAGAAAGATAATAGTAAATTTGACTACATATTCTATTGGTATAAAGTACAAATACACATAGTCCAAAATCCAGGTAGTTAACCTTAAAAATGCTTGGTTGGAAATATGGATGATAGACTAAACTATTTGTTTGCTTTTGTTGTTGTAGGAATACTGTTCACTGCCAGTGCTGCCTCTGTCATGGCCGATGAGGTCAAAAAAAAGGGATGGGACATCAACCAGTATATTAGTGAAAAGCAAGATGACGAAGTTCGAAATATTGTAGTCATCGTACCTGAAGATTGCCCTCAGAGTGTTTGGACACTGACACAATTATACAATGAAGATAATCTACAGTTCGTGAATGAAGAATTGTTTATTGACGTGCAAGAGGCTTTCCCGGGAATGTGGGAACTTGACAACAAGAATTCGGATAATCCAGTCCTGATGATTACATACAATGATATACTTGCGGAGATTCCTGCGAACGGAAATGCAATGACCATTGATAGAGAAAATGACATCAAGCTTGATTATGTAATAGTCTACACTTCGAAAGTGGACAATGAAGATAAGGTTTTTATCCTGCAAAAAGCAGTGAACCTTATTAATGAGCTCAAATAAAATCAATAGTTATTCTTCTTTGATGAACTGATAGTTTCGCAAAACCGGGTTTTTTAAATATGGTACTACTGTTACACTTGTAAGTATTGTAGTACACAATATTAGGAAACCATAAGTTATTTTGATTTTTTTTACGCCTACTATTCAAATATAGAATAATAGAAATGTGCAGAGTTACTGCATTTGTTTTGTACATATATAGACCTACCAATAAATAGAACTACAATTTTGCATATATATATTATTGGTACAAAATATAAATGTGCATAACCCAAAATCCAGCCGTTAAGCCTTGAAAAAGGTTGGATGATACTATGGATAAAAGAAAGAATTTTTTGTTTGTTTTTATTGTTGTAGGATTACTGGTCTTTGGAAGCACCGCTTCTGCAATGGCTGGTAAAAGCACCGACAACAAGTGGAATGATGATGACTACAGGAACACAGGTAACTCATACTCAAATAAAGGAATCAAGAACGTAATTGTAATGGTACCTGACGGATGTGATCAGAACATCCAGACCCTTGCACGATGGTACAGTGGAGAAGAACTCCAGCTTGACAACATGGTTAGCGGAATGGTATCCACAAACATGGCAAACTCAGTCATCACCGGCTCTGCTGCAGCAGCAACAGCCTTTGCAACTGGTGAAAAGACAACTGTCAGATTCCTAGGTGTCGGACCAAGGACAGAAGACCTGCTTTCAATATATGACGAAAATGAGATGGCTGAACCTTATGCACCACTTGCAACTGTACTTGAAGGTGCAAAACTTGAAGGAAAGGCAACAGGTCTCGTAGCAACATCCAGCATCACACATGCAACACCTGCAGCCTATGCAGTACATGTCCATGACAGAGGAATGGACAGTGAAATCATGGAACACATCGTCTATCAGGATATTGATGTAGTATTTGCAGGTGGCGAGAGATACCTTGACAACAGCCGAAACGATGGTGAAAACCTCAAAGAAGTGCTCCTTGATGAAGGTTATCAGTTCGTTACCACAGAAACTGAAATGGATGCTCTTGAATCAGGACAAGCCTGGGGAATGTTCGCAAGCAAGCATATGCAGCCTGATATGACACGTGATGATACTGAAGAGCCTTCAATTGCAGAAATGACCGACAAAGCAATAGAACTTCTTTCACAGGATAAAGACGGATTCTTCCTTATGATAGAAGGCAGTCAGGTCGATTGGGCAGGACATGCTAACGATCCTGTGTACATGGTCACTGATTTCCTCGCATTCGATGAAGCCGTTGAGATTGCTGTGGATTTCGCTGAAAAGGACGGACATACATTAGTCATTGTCTTCCCTGACCACAACACCGGTGGCATGACAATCGGAAACTATGGTACATCCTACACAGATCTTACAGTAGAAGAACTTTTAAATCCACTTATGGGTGAAGAAGGCACTGTCGAAATCGGATGGACTACAGGTGGACACGCTGGTGGAGACGTACCTCTGTGGTCATACGGTCCAAACAGACCAATAGGCCTTTTTGACAACACAGAACTTGCAACATATGTCGCAGATGTATTCGGTTTCCAACTTGATGACGTCAGAGAGGAACTCTTTGTAGAGATCAATGATGCTTTTAAGGAAGATGAATGGTCACTTGATCTAACAGACCCTGAAAACCCTGTCCTGGTTATCGATACAGGAGACATCATAGGTGAACTTCCTATTAACAAGGACATACTCAGGGTCGAAGGTAAGGAACACGACCTTAAAGGTATTGTTGTGGCTGCTCCAATGAGTGACGGAAATGAAGAATTAAGCGAAGATGACAAGTTCTATCTCCCACAGGATGCAGTGGATGCTTTTAAAGACAATAAATCAAAATCCCGGAGTAAAAAGAATGACTAAATAATATTTTAAGGGATTAATATCCCTCTTTTTCTTTTTGTTTAAATTAGAGCTATTATCGTTTCTCAAAAATAACTGGAAGTTAAAGATACTTTACATCTGTCTTGAATGCCTAATATATAATTATAATATAAAAGATATAACTAGGGTTTATTTTTAAAAATAAACCAAAATAGACCGTTTTTTTTCAATAATGAAACGATACATTAATATAGGGTTGTCCAGTCAAACTAAAAGATAATAATTTTAAATAATCTTCTTTCAAATTGAGGTATTACAATTCATAGACCAAAGAAAATAGAAGTCCGCAACCTTGTTAAGATATTTGGCAAAAGCCCTCATAAAGCAATCTCTTTAATAGAGGAAGGAATCTCAAAACAGGAAATTTTTGAAAGGACAAAGCAAACAGTCGGTCTTTACAAAGTAGGTTTTGATGTTTACGAAGGTGAAACTTTCGTACTTATGGGACTGTCAGGTTCAGGAAAATCGACTCTTTTACGCTGCTTGAACCGTCTTATTGATCCAAGCGACGGCCATATCCTCATCGATGGTGATGACATTGCCACAATGAATGAAAAAGAGTTAAGAGAAGCCAGAAGAAAAAAAATGAGCATGGTTTTCCAGGGTTTTGCCCTTCTGCCTCATAGAACTGTTATTGATAACGTAGCTTTCGGACTTGAGATACAGGGCATGCCAAAAGAAGAAAGACATGTCAAAGCTGAAGAAGCCATTTCCAAAGTGGGTCTTAAAGGGTACGAATCAAGCAAAACATCGCAATTGAGCGGAGGGATGCAGCAACGGGTAGGACTTGCGAGGGCTCTTGCTACTGACCCCGATATCCTGTTGATGGATGAAGCCTTCAGTGCGCTTGACCCGCTAATAAGATCTGAGATGCAGGATGAATTGATCGCACTTCAGGACAAACTCAAAAAAACTATTGTTTTTGTATCACACGACCTGGATGAAGCCTTGAAACTAGGTGACCGTATTGCAATTATGAAAGATGGAGTTATCGCCCAGATAGGAACTGCAGAGGAAATACTCACAAACCCGGCAGATGACTATGTATCAGAATTCGTTGCCGGTGTGGATAGGACAAAAATTCTCACAGCAGAGAATATTATGAAACGACCTGAACCTGTGGTATCTATTAATTCCGGGCTCAAAGTTGCAATGCAGCTGATGAAAAAACACGGAATATCATCCATATTTGTAGTTGATCCTGAAAAGAAAATAAAAGGAATACTTCTCATTGATGATGCTGTCCAGGCTGTTAAGGACAAGAGTACATTGCATGATGTGTTAATAACAGACGTGCAAATCGTAGCTCCCGACCTGCCAATAATGGACATAATCCCGATGATGACAGAAAGTAATTTTCCACTGGCAGTTGTAAATGATAATCAGAAGATAATAGGTGTTATTGTCAGAGGTAGCATCCTTGGTGCTCTGGCCATAAAGGAGGATGATTCGAATGGCCTTACCTGAACTTCCAATAGGGGAAACTGTTGAGTCAAGTGTTTACTGGCTGAATGATAATTTCGGGTTTTTGATGGATATCTTCAGTGAATTCATAGATATTCTCATATCCGGATTCAAGGACATACTATTATTCTTACCACCTATTGCATTCATTTTTATCGTTACTATCCTTGTTTATTTTGTTTCAAAAAAGAACCTTAGACTTGCAATCGGAACCGCGATCGGGTTTTTGCTCATAGAGAATATGGACCTGTGGAAACTTTCCATGGAAACCATAGCCCTTGTGTTATCATCTGCCCTTGTGGCTCTGTTGGTAGGTATTCCAACCGGCATCCTGAGCGCAAAGAATGAAACTGCGTTCCATATAGTTAAACCAATACTTGACTTCATGCAGACAATGCCTTCTTTTGTGTATCTTATTCCTGCAGTGATATTTTTCGGATTGGGTAATGTTCCCGGCCTTGTTGCAACAATAGTGTTTGCAATGCCACCGGCTATCCGCCTTACCAACCTCGGCATCCGACAGGTTCCTGTTGAATTGAACGAGGTTGCAAATGCGTTTGGAACAACACCGTTGCAAAAACTGTTCAAAGTGGAATTGCCTGTTGCACTCCCGACAATCATGGCTGGTGTAAACCAGTGTATTATGCTCTCGCTTTCTATGGTTGTTATTGCAGCTATGATCGGTGCACGAGGACTTGGATATCAGGTACTTGTAGGCATCCAGAGAGTAGATATCGGCCAAGGATTTGAAGCTGGTCTTGCAATTGTTATTATTGCAATCGTACTTGACAGACTGACACAGGGTCTTACACCTAAGAAATAACATACATCAATATTTACAGACCTTTGTGGTCTTTTTATAATATATACTAAGTGTTGTGATAAAGTGAAAAGAGAAATAAAAATCCTTTCAGTAATCATAATGCTTGCCATGCTTGTCATGGTAAGTGGATGTGCTGATCAGGATACAACCGGAGATACAGGGACAGAAGAAGCTACTACAAAGGAAGCAACTATCGGCTATGTTCTCTGGGATGGCGAGATAGCCAGTACCAATGTCATGAAACTTGTCCTTGAAGAGGCAGGCTATGATGTAGAGATTATCGCTGTGGATGCAGGTGCACTCTACCAGGGACTTGCAGACAGCCAGTTCGATTTTACAACATCTGCATGGCTTCCCCAGACCCAGAAGAACTACTGGGAAACATACGGAGAAGACATTGATAGTGTCGCAGTGAACCTTGAAGACTGCCGCATAGGACTTGTTGTTCCAGCATATGTTACCATTGATTCAATTGAAGAGCTCAATGCAAACAAAGAACAGTTCAATGGGGAGATCATAGGTATCGATCCCGGAGCAGGAATCATGTCAACAACAGAAACTGCAATCGAGGAATACGGACTTGATTACGAGCTTATTGCAAGCAGCAGTGCAGGTATGGCAGCTGACCTTAAGAGTTCAATAGATGACGAAGAATGGACTGTTGTCACATTATGGTCACCACACTGGACATTCAACAGCTTTGACCTGAAATACCTTGAAGATCCAAATGGAATTTTTGGTGAAGCAGACCATGTTGAAACCCTTGCAAGAGTAGGTCTCTTAGAAGATGACCCTGAACTCTATGAGATCATTGGAAGGTTCCAGTGGACCCATGACGATATCCAGTCTGTTATGTCAGACCTTGTAAGCGGTATGTCAGAAGAAGAAGCTGCTCAGAAATGGGTAGATGCAAATCCTGAAAAAGTAAATGAATGGATTGGAGCTGAATAAGGGTCTAACTCTTATTCATTTTTATTTTTTTCCAGCTATATTTATTTGTGAACAAAAAGGAGTGATAGCTTGAGATATAATCTTTTGAAAATATTAGGATGCTTTATAGTAGCAATCGCCTTGCTGAGTGCAGGATGCACCTCACCTGCTGAAGACGGGGCAACTGAAGAAACAACACAGGAAACTGTAACGATTGGAGTCATCCAGTGGGATGATTCACGTGCTGGTGCAGCCATATTCACACACATCCTTGACGAAGGAGGATATGAATACGAAACCATTACTGCAGATCTCGGCGGTCTTTACCAAGCTACTGCACAGGGAGATATCGATGTCCTTATCTATGCATGGCTGCCGGCAACCCAGGCACCTTACTGGGAGCAGTACGGAGACGAGCTTAACAAGGCACAGGTTGTAGCTAGCGGCGCAAAGTGCGGACTTGTTGTTCCTGATTACGTACCAATTAACACCATCGAAGAGCTTCAGGAAAATGCCGATAAATTTGATGGTACAATCAATGGTATTGAACCTGGTGCAGGCATAATGCAGAACACAGAAAGCTGTATTGTAGACTATGAGCTTGAAGGTTTTGAACTTTATTCAAGCAGCACTGTGGGAATGGTCACAGAACTTCAGAGCAAGGTTCGCAACGAAGAATGGGTAGTTGTTACCCTCTGGAGACCACACTGGAGTTTTGCCCGTATAGAGGGCCTTAAGTTCCTTGAAGATACCCAGGGAATCTACGGAGAAACTGACGATCTTGTAATTCTTACCAGAGCAGGATTTGAAGAAGATAACCCTGAATTCTACCAGCTGATCCAGAACTTTGAGATGGACCTTGCAGATATAGAATCACTAATGATCGCTATTGATGGAGGTCAGACACCGGATGAAGCAGCGGCTGAATGGCTTGCCGAAAACCCGGAAAAGATAAGTGAAGTTCTTGGAACCCAGGAATAAAAATAAAAATAAATGAATTCGAGAGAACATTTGTTCTCTCATACTATTTTTACTGTTCTTTTGCATCTTCAAGTCCATAAGCCTGCATTATCATATGGTACTCAGTAGCAGGCATCCTTGAATAGAATGCTCTTTTAATTACCTCACTAAGTGAGGGATGGATATCCATTGCATACATTATCGGACTGGCATCCTGGCCTTCTGTATACATAAGTGGGATTATCTGATGAATCAAAACTGAAGCTTCCGGGCCAATTATGTGAGCACCGAGAATCTTCTGTGTTTGTCCCTCAAAGATGACTTTCACGAACTCATCACCCAGAGACATTGCCACTCCTTTTGCAGTTTCCTGGAAACGATAGAAACCAATCATGATGTCATCCCCATATTCAGCAGTGGCCTGTTTTTCAGTCATCCCGACACTTGATATCTCAGGATAGGAGAATACAGCATGTGGAACTGCATGATAATCCACTTTTACCTTGTTTTTCAGGGCAGCATTGTAGTAAACAACTGACGATTCATGGTTTGCAACATGCTTGAACAGGTATTTTCCGTTTGCATCGCCGAATGCCCAGATATTCTTCATGGAAGTTTCAAGGTGTTCATTAACCTTTATCCAACCATGTTTATCAGTTTCAATTCCTCCTAGTTCGGGTTTGAGTATATCAGTGTTAGGACTCCTGCCGGTGGCAACAAGTATCTCAGAAGCTGTAATTTCTTTTTCCTCACCTGTCTGGCGATGTTTTGCAATCACAGTCTTGCCTTCTGATGAAGATTTTGCTTCCACAACCTCATAATCGGTGAGGATTTCCATGTACTCTGACATCATCTTCTTTGCAAGTACAGAAACTTCCGGTTCCTCTTCCGGAATGAACTGAGCATTCCTACCAATTATAGTGACTTTGGAACCCATGGCTGAAAAAAAGTGTCCGTATTCAGCAGCAATATATCCTCCTCCAATGATAGCAAGGCTCTCCGGGAGTTCATTCAGTTCCAGAACTGCATCACTTGTGAGAAAATCGATCGAATCCAGTCCTTTCACATGAGGTATTGCAGGCTTTGAACCTGTACACAAAAAGATCATTTTTGCGCTGATTGTCTCCTCTCCAACCTTCATAGTATAGGGAGAAACGAACTCAGCTTTCTCGTTGTAGAAATCCATTCGGGGAATATGAGTATAGCCATGTCTGATACTTTCGATATCTCCTGATATTGAATTGCGCATCCTGTCCATCACTGACTTGAAATCAATACTTTCAATTGATGCTTTGATACCGAAATTACCCGCCTGCCCAATATCCCTTACAAGCTCTGCGGGGTAAAGAAGCATCTTTGATGGGATACAGCCCCTGGTAAGGCAAATTCCTCCCGGTTCATCTTTATCAATTAGAGCAACTTTCATTTCGATATCTGCATCCATCATTGCAGTAACATAATTCATCCCGGAGCCTGTGCCTATTACAATAAGATCGTATTCTTTCATTTGATTCCCCACAGTATAATATTTCTATGAATATTGGCTGCTATACGTATAATTATTTCCACTAGAACTCCAACATATTAAGTGATACAGAAACAGTATGAAGAACAAATATAAGTAATAATCACCTTCACTAAAATGCATTAATATTATTATATAAATATGTAAATGAGAGATAACATCAATGGCAGAAGAAGAAAAAGGCAACGTAGAAAGGGAACAACTGGCCAGTAGAATAGGATTTCTGCTAATATCAGCAGGATGTGCCATCGGTCTTGGCAATATATGGCGTTTCCCTTATATTACAGGAAAATATGGAGGAGCTGCTTTTGTCCTTATTTATCTTGCATTTCTCATTCTGCTGGGATTTCCCATTCTCCTTATGGAATATTCCATTGGAAGGGCAGGGAAACTGAACATTGCAGGCGCCATGAGAAAACTGGAACCTGCGGGCAGCAAATGGCATATATTCGGATATATGGGCATTATAGGAAATGTTCTGCTCGTTATGTTTTACACCACTGTGGCAGGCTGGGGACTTGCATACATATATTACTCGATCAACGGTAGTTTCAGTGGACTTGCGCCCCAGGAAGTCGGTAACTTTTTCGGGACATTCCTCAGTAACACTTTAGAAATAGTATCCTTGATGGCTCTTGTCGTTGTCATTGGTTTCTGGGTTTGTTCAAAGGGGCTTCAGAATGGTGCTGAAAAGGTTAGTAAAAATCTCATGACTGGGATGATTATAATATTACTGATCCTTGTTTTTAAATCTGTCACTCTTCCGGGAGCATCTGCAGGAATTGACTTCTACCTGAAACCAGATTTCAGTCTGATAGGCAGGGAAGCGGTTTATGCGGCCATGGGACAGGCTTTCTTTACATTAAGCGCAGGTGCAGGAGGAATGGCAATATTTGGCAGCTACATTGGAAAGGAGCGTTCCCTTGTCGGAGAATCGATCAATGTGGTTGCACTGGACACTTCTATTGCTCTGCTTGCAGGACTTATTATATTCCCTGCAGCTTTTGCTTTTGGAATTGATGCAGGTTCAGGCCCTGAACTCATTTTTGTGACCCTGCCCAACATATTTAACCAGATGGCTGGAGGAATAATTTGGGGCTTCCTTTTCTTTGTGTTCCTTTCTTTTGCTGCAATGTCAACAGTTATAGCTATTTTTGAGAATATAATGGCATTCACAATTGATGAATGGGGATGGACGCGCAAAAAAGCAGCCTTTTTTAATGCTATTGGAATCTTTATTCTTTCGCTGCCATGTGCACTTAGCTTTGGGCCACTAAGTAGCATACAACCCTTTGGACCTGGTAGTGGAATACTGGATCTTGAAGATTTTATATTCAGTAACAATATTCTCCCAATCGGAGCTCTCTCAATAGTTATGTTCTGTACATTGAAAATTGGATGGGGATGGAATAATTTCATAGAAGAGGCAAATACCGGCAGAGGAAAGAAAATACCTGAATGGGTCAGTCCATATGCAAGATACATATTGCCTATTGTTGTTCTGATAATACTTGTTCAGGGATGGGGGAATCTTTTTCAATAAAACACAATTAAAAGCAAAAAAATAAAATGAGGTCTATTGAGCCTCATTTATTGAACAAGAGAGAAACAATGGTTTTAAGATCTTATGTTATATAGGTGCTTTTGAGTATATTATTAAACTAATAGAACATGCGTGAATAAAAATAGAAAAGTGCTTTACAATTACCTTTTTTGCATGGCAATACTGTAGTCTGATACTAAATATTCCAAAATGTCATATCGCTTGCAGGATAAAATTACAAAAGATAACCAAGCAAATATGCAAGTGAACCAAGCTGCATTACATTAATAGTTCTTTCTCTTAATCTGCCAACATTATTTTTTGACATGTCCCTAAGCAGGGATTTTGAAATAAAGATGTAAAGAATCACAGGAAGCATTATCAATATCATAAAGAGGGAGTCGTGATAAAGAAGAGGATCTATATTCACAAAATATGGAAGTGGATCGAGTAGCATGACCAATACATACAGAGTAATAGAAACTGAAGCTGTAAATCCTGGTGACGTCCTCAACACAAGGGTTTGTACACCAAATTGCCTGTCGCCTTCCATATCCCTGATTCGATCATAATCTCAAAAGCAAGTCCAACGATGAAGCCCATTATTGCATAGTAGAAAATCAATGCCTCTATTACATAATCCGATATTAACGTTCCAACAAGGATCATGGAAAGGAAACCATATGCCATTATGATATTTTTGACTAAGAATATCTTTTTCAAGTAATAACTGTACGCGAAAAAAACAACTGCATTGAATATCAGGAGTAAAGAAACAATATGATCAAGTCCCAGGGACATTAAAAAAGAAAGAATGAGACTCATCAAACCCACATACAAAGCAGTTTTTCTCTTAATTGTACCCTGTGCAATAGGCCTGTCAGTCCTACCATTTACCCTATCGATCTCAAAATCAAAATAGTCGTTTACAGCGAAGGAACGCATTCCAAGAAAAACAACATATATTGAAGCCATAATATATTCAGAAGTATATCCAGAGATATCAGATGATAGAATTCCTGATAAGAATATAGTAAGGGCACCAAACAATGAATTTTGAAATCTGAACAAACTCAAAAAAGATCTGATTGAAAATAAAGGATTCATATTAATAAGCAAATTCAATCAGGAATATCTGCCAGCTTCAGAGATACCAGTGACATTAAATCATCAAGTGTCTCAAGAGAGTTCATCTCATCAGAACTTATCAGAAGCTCGGTTTCATTATCTGATTCAATATAAGCACATGGAAATGAAACATTTTCAATGTCATATTTTTCAAGGAATTCGTCCTTGTGTAGAAATTCTACCGGAAATTTAAGTCCTGAAACAAATTGCTTCCAGTCACTTTTCATCCCAACGTTCCCGTATGTAAGACCACAAAGGTTGCAAGCATATGTAGACGGGGAAGCGATCTTATGAACATAATCCTCTATCGAATTCAAAATTCCACTGTCGGCATTATAAACAAAAATAATCTTTCTCTTTCCCATGATTAACACTCCTTTATGAAGGATAGTTCCATGTTACTTTAGAATTGCTTTTCTTACAATCAAAAAAGCAATAAAAGATTGTAAGAATCAATAATACCAGAAAAAAAATAGATTAGTTCAAGTTAAAATCATTGTAGAAAAAGAAAGTTAGTAGTTAGTGTTGAGTGAGTTGGCAGCGATCCAGAGTTCCCGAAGACTCTCATACTTCAGTACAGTAAGGAACGCTGGCAGGCTTATCTTCTGTGTTCGGGATGGGTACAGGAATTGCCCCGCCGCTATGGCCGCCAATCTCTCTCATGATGAATTGTAAATGGTAAAGCCAAGGTCCGGATTCGAACCGGAATGGAATCGCTCTGCAGGCGATTGCGTAGCCGCTCCGCCACCTTGGCAATGAGCGATTTATGATTGAATCCATTGAATTTATACTTTACCATAAGATTGCGTATATTAAACATGCACATATCAGATTTCGCCTGGACAAAGCAAGACGGACAGGCACGGATGATTAGTAGCCGCGGACTGAACACCTCGTTGCCTTGGTGCGTACATCCCGACCCTATCAAACCGGTCTTGTACCGGAATCCTTAACGTAGTCTCTTTTCAAGTCAGATTTCGAGCTTAGATGCATTCAGCTCTTATTCCTTAGCGCGTAGCTGCTCAGCAATGCCCTGTCGGACAACTGATACACCAGTGGCGCCGCTACTCTGTTCCTCTCGTACTAAAAGTAGCTTACCCTCAGACTACAGACACCTCTAGTAGATAGTAACCGACCTGTCTCACGACGGTCTAAACCCAGCTCACGATCTCCTTTAATAGGCGAACAACCTCACCCTTGGCCGCTGCTGCACGGCCAGGATGGAAAGAACCGACATCGAAGTAGCAAGCTGCCGGGTCGATATGTGCTCTTGCCGGCAACAACTCAATTATCCCCGGGGTAACTTTTCTGTCATTTTTGACTCGCACCAAGCGAGTACAAAAGTTCGCTAGAACCGACTTTCGTCTCGTCATCCACTACTGTGCTGAATAACGTCAGGCTGACTTATGCTCTTGCACTCTTCAGTGGGTTTCCGACCCACTTGAGTCAACCTTTGTGCGCCCTTGATATCTTTTCAAGGGCGTCCCGCCCCAGGCAAACTGCCCACCTATCGGGGTCCTCCTCTCGGAGTTAGGGTCGTAATTTCAGAAGGGTAGTGTCCCAATGGCGACTCCACCAATGCTGGCGCACCGGTTTCGACGTCTCCTACCTACACTGTACATCCAAAATCACAACCCAACGACAGGCTGCAGTAAAGCTCCACGGGGTCTTCACTTCCCCCTAGAGGTCTCTAGACTGTGCACTAGAAAGTAAGCTTCACCGGACTCTGGCTAGGGACAGTAGAGCTCTCATTGATCCATTCATGCAAGTCGCCAATTAAGCGACAAGGTACTACGCTACCTTAAGAGGGTCATAGTTACCCCCGCTGTTTACAGGCCCTTCGATCCGTTGAACCGGAGTTTCAGGTACCTGCACTGAGCAGGATTCAGAGATCGTACTAGCCCTTACGGGTTTGCGATCTCCTATGTTGATATTAGACAGTTAGAGCTCTCTTGTCACTGCGACCTGCTGTCTTCACAGCAGGCACTCCTTCTCCCGAAGTTACGGAGCTAATTTGCCGAATTCCCTTAGCCAAATTGTATCCGACACGCCTTAGCCTTTTCAGCTAGGGGCACCTGTGTCAGTTCTCGGTACGGACCCATGACTTCCTTTTCACGGGTTCCCGGGTGCAGCTGACTTTCGCCATAACACATTCGCTCGCTTCTCGCCATTACGGCTCTCCACGAGATTCGGTGCTTAGACGGCGCGACGGCGCCGCTCAGCCTGCCCAAAAACGTCAGTTTATTGTCATGAGGTACAGGAATATTAACCTGTTTCCCTTTCGGCGTACTCGAATTACGGTACGTCTTAGGACCGACTAACCCTCGGCTGACGATCATTGCCGAGGAAACCTAGCCCCTTCGGCGGATAGGATTCTCACCTATCTATGCTGTTACTATTACCAGGATTTTCGTTTCCGCACGGTCCACAGGACTTCACAGCCCTGCTTCTGCCCGAACGCAACGCCTTCCTACGAGATTACCTTTCGGTACTCCGTGGTATCGGTGGTCGACTTGAGCCCCGTCCATTTTCGGGGCCCCAAACCTCGACTGGTGGGCTGTTACGCACTCTTTAAAGGATAGCTGCTTCTAAGCTAACCTTCCAGCTGTCTAGGGCTTAGGACGCCCTTTAGTATTAACACTTAGTCGACACTTGGGGACCTTAACCACGGGCTGGGTTTTCTCCCTTACGGACTACAGGCTTACCCCAGTAGTCCGGACTCCAACTTTCTTAGACGACGGTGAGTTTGGAGTTTGACAAACGGCTGAGGGATTTCTCCCCCGGGACCATCAATCAGTGCTCTACTTCACCGACTATCTCCAGTTAGGTCATGCTACGACATGTTTCGGAAGGAACCAGCTGATGCCGGGTTAGATTAGCCTTTCACTCCGAGACGCAGGTCACACGAATGATTTGCAGATCAATACCGCTTGCGGTCCTCCACGTAGCTTTCGCCACGCTTCAACCTGCCCACGCCTAGATCACCCGGCTTCGGGTCGTACCCTAATGACTCCACGCACTTGTATACGCCGCGCCTCACCTTACGGTTGCGCGCATGTTGCTTTCGCTTCGGCTTCCTATGTAAAAAGTTAGCCATTGCCATTTGAATACACTCCCTGGCCCGTTCTTCAAAACGTAAGATATAACATTGGCAATAATGCCCGTACTGCAGCCTCGCGGCTGTTTCCTTCGCATTAAAGATCCTTTAACGCTATATCGCTCCATCACCTTCAGGTTTCAGGCACTTTTAACCTCCCTTCTTGGGGTACTTTTCAGTTTTCGGTCACCCTACTAGTTCACTATCGGTCTCAAGAAGTATTTAGTTTTGGAAGTTGGTGCCTCCCAAATTCACGCGAGAATTCCAACTCACGCTACTCAGGCTATAATCCAGGTCCTTTGATCGTTATCTACGTGACTATCACACTCTATGGTCTAACGTTCCAGAAAAATTCGATTCCGATCAAGTGGGATCTTTAGAAAAAGCCTACAACACCACATCTCCCGCACGTTACCGGCGGGATTCAGTTTGAACTGTACCGTGTTCATTCGCCATTACTAACGGCATCTCTTCGATTTCTTTTCCTGCCCCTACTAAGATGCTTCAATTCGGGGCGTTCCCGATCATTGTTGATCAACACACAAAATGTGTTAGGAAGACCCATTAGGAAATCCCAGGTTCATAGGCTCCATGCACCTACCCTGGGCTTATCGCAGCTTGGCACGTCCCTCATCAGCTCTTGAGCCGAGCCATCCACCTGAAGGCATAATTACCAGAGTCCATCTCACTTTGTCCAGTGAGCGTCTGATATATGCATGCATATACACGATCTCATTGCAGCTGTCGTTGCTTCAGCCACTTCATCCTTCCCCGAAGAAATTACTCTTCAGGTGCACTAATAATGGACTTGTTGGGATTCGAACCCAAGGCCTCCGCCTTGCAAAGGCGGCGATCTTCCAACTGATCTACAAGCCCCTCTTGGACCCCTTTTACAGTGAATCCATGTAATTTTTCTCGGATCTGACAGTTTTTCGATTTCTGACCGGTTAGTGGTGATGGACTTTGTGTCCATCTTGCTTAGGAGGTGATCCAGCCGCAGATTCCCCTACGGCTACCTTGTTACGACTTAACCCCCCTTGCGAAATTTAGGTTCGAACACGGCACAAGGTCCGTGCCCTCACCCATACCTCACTCGGGTGGTTTGACGGGCGGTGTGTGCAAGGAGCAGGGACGTATTCACCGCGCTATATTGAAACGCGATTACTACGGATTCCAGCTTCATGAGGGCGAGTTACAGCCCTCAATTCGAACTAAGGCCGGGTTTATGAGATTACCAACCCTTTTCAGGGTAGGGACCCATTGTCCCGGTCATTGTAGCCCGCGTGTAGCCCTGGAGATTCGGGGCATACTGACCTACCGTAGCCCGCACCTTCCTCTGGTTTAGCACCAGCGGTCCCCACAGAGTACCCATCATCCCGAAGGATATGCTGGCAACAGTGGGCACGGGTCTCGCTCGTTGCCTGACTTAACAGGATGCTTCACAGTACGAACTGACGACGGCCATGCACCTCCTCTCAGCGATTCAGGTAAGACCTTCAGCCTGACCTACATATTGCTGTCGCCCCAGGTGAGTTTTCCGGCGTTGAGTCCAATTAAACCGCAGGCTCCACCCGTTGTAGTGCTCCCCCGCCAATTCCTTTAAGTTTCAGCCTTGCGGCCGTACTTCCCAGGTGGCTCGCTTCACGGCTTCCCTGCGGCACCTGAAACGGTCGCACCGTCCCAGACACCTAGCGAGCATCGTTTACGGCTGGGACTACCCGGGTATCTAATCCGGTTCGTGCCCCCAGCTTTCGTCCCTCACCGTCGGACCCGTTCTGGTAAGACGCCTTCGCCACTGGTGGTCCCACAAGGATTACAAGATTTCACTCCTACCCCTGTAGTACCTCTTACCTCTCCCGGTCCCAAGTCTGACAGTATCCCCCGGAAGCCTAACAGTTGAGCTGTCAGATTTCCCGGAAGACTGATCAAACCGGCTACGGACCCTTTAGACCCAATAATAGTGGTCACCACTCGGGCCGCCGGTGTTACCGCGGCGGCTGGCACCGGTCTTGCCCGGCCCTTGCTAACACATGCTATTTACACATGTGGACAGCCAACATAAGATGCTGGCACTCAGTGTCCCCTTATCGCGGTTTCCCGCATTGTAAAGTTTTCGCGCCTGCTGCGCCCCGTAGGGCCTGGATTCATGTCTCAGAATCCATCTCCGGGCTCTTGCTCTCACAACCCGTACCCGTCGTCGGCTAGTAGGTACACTACACCCACTACAACCTGATAGGCCGCAGATTCATCCTAAGGCGCCGGAACTTTGAGCCAAAGATCATTCCAGATTCAATGGCTTATCAGGAATTATCACCAGTTTCCCGGAGTTATGCCTGACCTTAGGGCAGATTATCCACGTGTTACTGAGCAGTACGCCATGTTCACGAAGAACATTTGACTCGCATGGCTTAGTCGCACACTGATAGCAGTGACCTCTGGCAGGATCAACCAGAATTGTTGATCTCACACAAAAGTTTAATGCATTTTGGAAGTCATTTAAGGAATTTTTAGGAAAGAACTCTCACTAGAGAATTTCTTTACTTTGCACATTAGTTGATTAATTCCTTATATGGTAGTATATTGTACACTACCGGTCAGAATTAATCGAACTGCCAAATCCAACGTCAGACAAGAAAGAACTCTTGCCTCCACTTAATAAAAGGCGGTGATTGTAAGTGTTTTCGCGCATTCACGCGGACTCCTTCAAAGGTCACCATCCTATATATACCTTCCGAATCAAGAGATTCGAAGACAAAGAAGGAACCTTTGTAACACCTGCCTGATGAAATGAAATTAGTACTTCATCGATCTGTTCCCACAGAGCATATTTTCCTGATGCGTTGGCCGCATCATTGGGCTCAGTGAGAGCACCCCTACAAGTCAAGGCTAATATAAAAAGGTTGCGGAGGAGTAAGTTATTACACCTTAACGCATGACAATAGGAAGTGAGAATTATACGGAAGTCTTTTATAACATAGACTACAAGCCGGAATGATTAATATGAATTCAACCGCACAACTGAGGGATCGCTTTTTACAGCGATAAACCGCTAATAAACACACACAAGACTATTTTTGACACGACACTGCGCGACGGTGAACAAACACCCGGCGTATCACTAACTAACGAGCAAAAACTCAAGATTGCCAGGCAACTGGACAAACTTGGTGTTGATGTGCTCGAAGCTGGTTTCCCAGTCTCCTCGGATGGCGAAAGGCAAAATGTAAGAGCCATAGCTAACGAAGACCTGAGTCTCGATGTCTGTGGTCTTGCCCGCGTCCTTACAAAAGATCTGGACGCCTGCATAGATTGTAATGTTGACATGATACACACATTTGTATCAACCTCCGACATCCAGAGAATACATACTATTAAGAAGAGCAAGGAAGAAGTCGTCGCAATGGCAGTAAATGCCGTTGAATACATCAAGGACCATGGAACAAAATGCATGTTCTCAGCCATGGATGCTACCAGAACCGACCTTGATTACCTGATAGAAGTATACAAAGCAGTAGAAGAAGCAGGATGCGACATAATAAACGTACCAGACACCGTAGGCATAATGGCACCTTCCTCAATGTACCAGCTTGTGAAAAACATCAACAACGAAGTAAACATACCAATTGACGTCCATTGTCACAATGACTTTGGAATTGCCGTTGCAAACAGTCTTATGGCAGTAGAAGCCGGTGCCAGCCAGATACAGGTAACCGTAAATGGCCTTGGAGAACGTGCAGGCAATGCAAATCTCGCTGAAGTAGTGATGTGTCTGCAATCCATATACGGAGCAAAGACAAATATCAAGACAGAGTACTTGCTTGAAACCGCCAAGATGGTCGAGAATTACACTGGCATACACATGCCCGCAAATACCCCGATCGTCGGTGATAATGCATTCGCCCATGAATCCGGCATACACACCCACGGAGTACTTGAGAAATCCGATACTTTTGAACCCGGCATAATGACCCCTGAAATGGTAGGTCACAAGCGCCGCATAGTAATAGGAAAACATGCAGGTAAGCATGCTGTCAAGAAGTCACTGGAAGATATGGGTGTCGAAACCACCGAAGAACAACTCGACGAGATACTTATCAGGATCAAGGACATAGCTAACAAAGGCAAACGCATATGCGATGCAGACCTTCATGCTGTTGCATCTGCCGTCCTTGGAAGGAACCTCGGAAACGAGACCATAATCCTAAAAGAATTCTCGGTGATGACAGGTAATCTTACGACACCAACTGCTGTAGTCAGAGCAAAGATTGGCGATGAGGAAGCTGTTGCCTCTAATTATGGCGTGGGACCAATAGATGCTGCCCTAAATGCAGTTGAACAGATGATCGGGGGATACACCAAGGTCAAAGTACGTGATTTCAGCCTCGAAGCAATTACAGGCGGAAGCGATGCTCTGGCAGTAGTAACGATCTCTGTAGAAGACGAAGATGGCCGGGTGGTCAGTGCGCAATCAGCAAGTGCAGACATTGCCACGGCATCTGTGGACGCACTCATCACAGCAATCAACATACTTCTTGAAAAGAAGAAACTCTGGAGTATGGAATAAACAAATACAAGAACCGTAAGATCACGGTTCTTTACTTTTTTTATCTTCGTTAGTTTCCGAAGCATCTTTTTTTGGACCAATCCTCAGAACAGGTTCATATCTATATAATAAGACCAGAATTGAATACATATGAATTATGAAGTAATAGATTCCCATTGTCATCTTGATTTCCCCAAATTCAATAAGGATAGGCCTGAGACAATTGAGAGGGCAAGGAAGAGCGGCGTAGTTGAGATGATAAACTCCGGCATAGACTACAAAACGAATTCGAATTCTCTTGAACTCGCAAAAAAATATGAATTCATTCATGCAACGCTTGGACTCAGCCCGCAGATGGTACCTAATGCAGATGACGCAAAAATAAAGCAGATACTATCACAGATAGAGCGCAACATAGACAAGGCCATAGGAGTCGGAGAAGCAGGGCTTGATTTCTACTATTGCACGAGCGACGCCGGAAGGAAAAGACAGGAAGATGTGTTCAGACAGGTCATCGAAATTGCAGACAGGTACAACAAGACCCTGATAATACACGGAAGGGATGGCGAAGACCTTGCACTTGAAATGACCAAAGACCTTGACAGAGTGATCTTTCATTGCTATGGTGGCTCACTTGAAACCATGAAGAACATAGTTGATGCAGGGCACTACGTATCAGTGCCAACACTTGTATGTTTCTCAGAACACCACAAATCAATAGCTCAGAACCTGCCTCTTGACAACATGCTTATAGAAACTGACAGCCCCTACCTTTCCCCGAGAAAAGGCAGGAACGAACCGGCATTTGTCCTTGATTCGGTTCCGGTAATAGCACATCTAAAAGGGATAGAAGAAACTGAAATAGCCATGGCGACAATGCGAAATACCCGAAGGGCATTTGAGCTCTAGATCCATTCCTTTTTTCTAAGGGAGAATAAACATGCAGGTCAAACATTTCAATACGGGCCTTTACGATGCCAACTCATATCTGATCAATGGAAAAGTCCTGATTGATACGGGAATGAACACAGAAGGGCTGGTCGCAGAGATCGAGAAAAACATAGACATAAAGGACCTTGAACTGATAATACTCACACACTGCCACTACGACCATACAGCATCAGCACTGGAAATAGCACGCCTGAGCGGTGCAAAAATAGCAATCCATGTGGATGATGCCCCCCTACTGAAAAATGACAATGTAACTGCTGCTGCATTATTCGGATATAAAGCTCCGTCCATTGAACCTGATATACTGCTCAGCAAAGATGACAGGATACCCATAGGTAACGAGGAAGAGCTGGAGGTCATTCACACCCCAGGGCATACACCAGGTGGCATCTGCCTGTATGAATCAAATTCAAAGGGTCTCTTTTCCGGTGACACAGTGTTTCCTAGCGGAAGCATAGGACGCACAGACTTTGAAGGCGGCAACCGCTCACAACTGACCGAATCCATCAACAAGCTTGTGAAGCTTGATGTCGAGACACTTTACCCGGGGCATGGGGAAGTTACCTCAAATGACGTGAACAAACAGATCGGTTTTTCCCTCCGCATGTCAAAAAGTATATTGTAAGGATACATCATGAAACATAATAAGAAAAACAGAATAGCTGATTCCTCTAAGTTTCTGCCCATGAGTCTTGAAGAAGCTAAAAAGAAAGGCTGGGATGAACTTGATATTATCATTATCACAGGGGATGCCTATGTTGACAACCCCGGTTTTGGAACAAGTATCATAGGCAGAGTACTAGAAGATGCAGGCTACAGGGTAGGAGTCATTGCACAGCCAAAGTGGGATAGCGTAGAAGATTTCAAGAAACTTGGAAAACCACGCCTGCTCTTTTCCATTAGTGCAGGGAACACTGACTCAATGGTCAGCAACTACACCCCTTCAAAGAGATTACGCCATGATGATACATACTCTCCGGGAAATCAGGCAGGACTTCGGCCAAACAGGGCGAGTATCGTCTATTCCAACCGCCTGAAAGAGGCATATCCAGACACCCCCAGAGTGATCGGTGGCATTGAAGCATCTCTTCGTCGTTTTGCCCAGTATGACTACTGGTCTGACAAAGTTCGCCAATCCATCCTTGCAGATGCACCTGCAGACCTCATTGTTTACGGCATGGGAGAAATCCAGATACTTGAGATAGCAGACAGGCTCAACAAAGGCGTCCCCGTATCAGAGATCAACGATATTGACGGGACCGTCTGGAAGATGGATATCAAAACGTGGAAAGAAAACCGTGATGAACTGCTCAAGGGCCGCATAGAGATCGCCCCATATATTGAAGTTTCAAAGAACAAGGAAGTCTACGCAAAAACATTCAAAACGGTCTACGAGGAGCAGGACCACATACGCGGCCATGATATTATACAGGTTCACCCAAAAACCGTGATAATACAGAACAAACCAATGCATCCCCTTACGCAGGAGGAGCTTGACCATGTATATGAACTTCCATTCACACGTGAAACACATCCTTCATATAAGGAAATTATTCCTGCCAGTGATCTGGTTAAATTTTCCATCACCACACATAGAGGTTGTTTTGGAGCATGCTCATTCTGTGCCATTGCTCTGCACCAGGGCCGAATGATACGAAGCCGAAGTATTGAGTCCATACTAAGGGAAGCGGAAGGTTTCAAAAACATAAAAGGATTCAAGGGCATTATCAACGGGCTTGGCGGTCCGTCTGCCAACATGTATGGAATGGATTGTAAGAACTGGGAAGAGAAGGGAGTATGCAAGGACAAAGTATGCATTCACCCTAAAGCCTGCCCATCGCTTAACACCAGCCACAAGAAACTCATAGAGTTAATGCGCAGGCTCAGGAACCTACAAGGTATCAAAAAAGTCTTTGTGGGTTACGGCGTACGCTATGATCTTGCGTTGCTTGATGAGCAGTACATGGAAGAGCTCTGTGCTCACCACGTCAGCGGGCAGTTAAAGGTTGCACCCGAGCATTATTGCGACAGTGTGACCACTGTAATGAAGAAACCTGCCAGGGAAGTCTTTGAGAGGTTTGAGCAAAAGTATAAGGAAGTAAATAAGAAGATTGGAAAAGACCAATACCTTGTGGCTTTCCTTATGTCAAGTCACCCTGGGTGTACTCTTGATGATATGATCGAAACTGCAGAATACATAAGAGACACAGGACGATATACCAGACAGGTACAGGATTTCACACCTACCCCCATGACTTCTGCAACATGTATGTTCCACACAGGGCTGAACCCTTTCACCGGGAAGAAAATATATGTGGCTACCTCTCAAAAAGAAAAGAGTATCCAGAGAGCAATGTTACATTACAAGGAGCCTGGAAACTATAATCTTGTATATGAAGGACTGAAACGTGCCAATAGGCTTGATCTTGTTGGTAACTCATGGAATTGCCTTATAGGTAAGAAGAAGCAAGGAAATAATGGATGGTAAAGAACACTTGGAACTGTCTCATGCAATCCTCAAACATTAAGAGGATAGAGTGAGGCAAAATCTTTATTTTTTAATTCGTTCGCATAATTATTGTGTACATTTAGTACCGTACATCAGTAGAAGGTACAAATAATATTCAAAGCGAGTTTTGTCAGCTTGCTTTTTGTTTTTTATGTACCTACTGAATTGGTAAATTCTGTTCTCAGCATAAATGAGAATGTTTGGCAGGCCTGTTACAAAATGGATGAAAGATGTTTAATCAAAAACAGAAAAACTTCCATCATCGTTTCAGGCAAAAAGATTCTGCTCTAAAAAGCTAACTGAAAATTGACCTATAATATACTATATACTTATACAGCATACCCTAACAATATTTATTGGGAATGTCATCTAATCTCGCCTTTCTTATCGTGGGGATTAACTTAATGGGGAAAAAAATTACTGATGTACTACTTGCATCCGACAAGAGGAAAAACGTACTTTTGCTATTGCAGGAAGGTCAAATGGAAATGAAAGCGCTCCTTGAGTTACTGGATACTAGCAGACCAGCGTTGCTTCCCCAGATAAAGATACTTAGAGAAAATCATCTTATATCTAAGTCCCAGGATACTTATGAATTGACACAAATCGGAAAGTTGATCGTTGAGCAAATGGTATCTTTTCTGGCTACTGCCGATATGTTTGGTGGAAATTATGAATATTTTGGGACACATTTTATAAATTTCATTCCTCCATTACTTTTAAATAAACTATCAAACATCGGGAAATGTGAAATTATTGATATGCCTATGGAGGATTTCTATGACACAGATAAGGATTTTTTTGGAAAAGCCCTGGAATCACATGTGTGGTTAGAGATCACATCAGCCCTCCATCCTGGATTTAACGATTTCTATGTGCAGATGACAGATCATGTTACAGAGGTATCAGTCATTATGACTCAAGAAGTTTATAAAAAGGCTAAACAGGAATACTATGATGACTTTAAAGAACTAATAAACCTGGACCTTATCTCCCTATACCTGTATCCTGAAAGTCCTGGGTTCACTTCTTTTACTGTAGCCGGCCAATCCATTAAATTCAGATTATTTACACTGGAAAATGTGTCTGATAACAAAAGTATATCCTTTTCAGGTCCTGCTGCTCTTGAGTGGGGCAAAGAATTATTCGATTATTATAGGCGGCAGTCAGTGCCTATTATTGAAATTTAGTTCTATTGTTCTCTTTATGAGTGTTTCCTGATTTAATCTCCCGCTCAGTAGTCGCGATCGAATACACTTCACCATCTTCGTTAACCAGGGGAGTTGCTATCACCCATACATTCAGGATGCGCCCTTCTTTGGTGATTCTCTGTGTCTGGTAAGGTTCAGGGACCTCACCCTTAACAAGTTCTTTCATAATGTCCATGGATTCTTCTATTCTATCTTCTGGGACCATACTGCTGGCATTCATATTCAACGCATCGGCTTCGCTCCAACCATACATTTTCTCAGCCATAGGATTCCACGCGAGGATATGACCATCCTTATCCTGCAAGGCTATAGCATCAAGTGAGTCACGTACCACCGCAGCCAGGCGACGTAAAAGATCTGTCTGCTTCTGGAATGTAACAACTACACCTTCAATAGTGTTTTTCATTGTTCGGTAGGGACGCATCCTTATAGTGTACCACTCGCCACTGTTTGTATGGACTTCTGTCTCCAGAGGAACCAGGTTGTCAAGTACAGACTGTATATCCGCTATCAGGCGATTATACCCTGAAAAATTGGAAACGGTATGCTCTATAGGCCTTCCCACATCCGAAGGAATCAGGTTCATAACTTTTGTGACGGCAGGGGTAAAGCGCTGGATACGTAACTGATTGTCCACAAATACAATTCCCACACCCGTAGAAGCCAGCAAGTTGTTCATATCGTCATTGGTCTCGGAAAGTTCTGCAACCTTGGCCTGAAGTTCATTATTTACAGTGGATAGTTCCTCGTTGACAGATTGTAATTCTTCTCTGGAAGTTTCCAGTTCTTCGTTGGTGGATTGCAGTTCCTCGTTCATTGACTGCATTTCTTCATTAGAGGATCTCAGCTCTTCATTGGAAACTTCCAGTTCTTCATTAGAAGCCCTGAGATATTCTTCCATGGTCCTCAGTTCTTCTTTGAGAGATGAAACGCTTTCTTCATCATCTGATGTATCCCCAACAATATAATCTCCAGTCACCTGACCTGCTTTCTGTTCGGATTCTGGCGGGACATCAAAAGTAACCATGAGCAAATTTTGATCAGTAGACTCTTCCACAGGTCGAATCGTCAGATTGATTGTCGTAAAGTTGCCATTGGTCTTGACTCTGACTCCGGAACGTGTTACCTGCTCTTTGCTTACTATTGCTTTACTCAAGGCAGCGCTCAGTGGCGAACGCAGCCCTTCACGAGCCATCTTCAGAATGTTGTAAGCAGGTTCACCAGGGGGCATTTCAATATACAGACCTGTACGCCCATGAAGATAGAGGATATCACCGCGTTCGTTGATAAGCACACCTGCCGGAGCATATTGTTGCAGCAATTTCTTTTCAGCCAGTTCACGCATCTTGAATTTTTTTTCACCGGCATATTTATCGGAAGAACGAAGAGGTGTTTCGATTCCTACAGGGAACGGAAAAAATTTACCTAGCGAATGGCCATATTCACCAATTTCAGCCTTGCTTTGATACAATTTAGATTTTCTATCCAAGGTATCAAAGAACATTGAGAATTCCCCAATGCTTTCGGAAGAACCAAGCAAAAGAAATCCGGCAGGATTCAGTGCATAATGGAACATAGGAATAAGACTTTTCTGCATTTCCTTATTCATATAGATTAACAGGTTACGACAACTGATGAGGTCAAGTTTGGAGAACGGCGGATCCTGGATTACATCCTGTTCGGAAAAAATAATCATGTCACGGATATTTTTCTGGATGGAGTAAGTATTCGCCTCGGAATTATGAGTAAAAAAATGCTCTAGTCTTTCAGGGGAGATATCGGAAGAAATGTTGCCAGGATAAACGCCTTTACGAGCATGCTCAATCGTTCTACTGTCAATGTCGGTGGCGAATATCTGTATTTCAAAAATCTGCTTTAACTTTTCCATATGTTCATGGATCAGGATAGCGATAGAATATGCCTCTTCACCAGTGGAGCAACCTACAACCCAGATACGCACCGGTGTGCCGGGGGATTTGCCCTCAAAGAGTTTCGGAACTACTTGCTCCTGAAATACCTCAAAGACCCCGGGATTGCGGAAGAAATTTGTGACATTTATCAGAATATCACGAAAAAGTGCCTGCACTTCCTCCGGTTTTTGCTGTAGGTAGTGTGCGTACCCTTCCACACGCCTGATGTTGTTGACGACCATGCGACGCTTTATACGACGGTCCAATGTCTTCTGTTTATATTGCGAGAAGTCATGACCTGTCTGGACGAGCAGTTCATTGAAGATAATTTGCATTGTTTCTTCAATTTTATGAGTTGTGCGTGGCTTTTCTTCAGATGAGTTGGACACATCGATCTGGGATACATAATCGCGGAGTTGAGCTGGCATCTCTGCCGACTCCAGTACATAGTCCACCAGACCTGTGTCAATAGCACTGAGAGGCATGCCATTATACTCGCTGGACTGCGGACTCTGTGCCATTACCATACCACCTTCTGCCTTGATGTATCTCACTCCGGCTGTACCATCACTACCGGTACCCGAGAGCACTATACCAATGCCCCACTCCTGTTGATCTGATGCCAGAGAATGGAAGAAGGAATCGATTGGCATACGATGTCCATGCGCCTCAGACGGCTCCAATAAGTGCAATATGCCGTCCATAATGATCATATCCTGATTGGGGGGGATAATATATATGCAGTCAGGCATGACACCCATTCCGTCCTTGACATCATATATCTGCATCTTTGTAAAACGCCTGATAATTTCGGAAAGCATGCTTTTGTGGTTGGGTGACATGTGCTGTACTACAACAAAGGCAATCCCCTGGATGGTATCTGCAGGCATCGCTGAAAAGAAATCCTCCAATGCAATTAGCCCGCCAGCTGACGCACCAATACCTACAACAGGAAATTTGCCATGATAGAAGACATTTGAAGACTCATCTGCCTTAGCAGGGATATTTTTCTTTTTTGACGATTGTGTTTGCTCTTTGCTTGCACTATTCTCATTCGTGACTATAATGCTCACCCCTTAGAATCTTCAATTGTCGAAATACTGACAAAACAAGATGTACATCGGTAACAACATAATATTCAATTGATTCCTTATATTAGTATCCTGTTTATTTTTTTAATGCTTTCAAAATAACGATACCATACGCATCAAATAACACCCAGGACACTGAGATGGAGCAAGAACAAAATCATTTACCATGGCTCAACATTCACGATTGGACTGAACAACAATCAAAAAACAATAATTTCTTGCTTTCTACAGAAGAACATGAAGTATACTCTCTGATAAATTGAACAGTTCATCAATCTACAAAATATACTGCCAGGAGTATGGCTCTTCAATTGTCTGCGAAGCCATGTGAGCAGATATTGATGGTGGAAGATATCCAACGGATCTTGTAAGCAAGAGGCTTAACATTAACTACGCTGAACTGAGGAAAATGAACGGATATGAAGAGCCTGATCTAAAAAGCACGCAGGATGATACTGGAGAAACTCAGATGCTGTTCCTAACTTTCCAATACCAGGATTTGGAGGGATCGGTGTAGTAGTTGCTTTGGCTTTGAACAGAAAACTGCAAAAGGTATCAAAATATGCCCTCCGTTTTAAAAAATTCAAAAAATAAAAACTAAAATGGCTATTCCATAGCCATTTCCAGCAAGTCGATTATGTCCAGCACATCGACCCTTGGACCGCCACGTTTGAGATTTGTACGGCAAAGGGGACATGCAGTCACCAGATAGTCCACGTCTTCTGGAATTTCCTCGACCCTGTTCTTTGAGATCTCAAGTGAAAGTTCAGGATAACCTTTGAGTACTCCGCCACCTGCACCACAACATTTGGACTTTTCCCTGTTGCTCTTCATTTCTTCAAGGTCACAAATGGATTCTATTATCTGCCTTGGAGCATCAAACACCCCATTACATCTTCCAAGGTGGCAGGGGTCATGATAGGTAACTTTCAGATCCAATTTCTTCAGATCCAGCTCTGCAAGACGGTCTGCAAGGAACTCGACAACATGAACAACTTTCACATCACCCGGATAATCATTTTTCAGTGTTGTGAAACATCCTGCACAACCAGTGATTATTGTATGGGCACCTATCTTTTTGATCTGCTCCAGGTTCTTTGATACCAGTTCAGATGGATCAGAACCTGTCCTCAGAAGCGGAGAGCCACAACATACTTCTTCCTGCAATACAGTAACACCGTACTTTTTCAGAATATCAAAGGTCCTCTTTGTGAGTTCAGGATACCTGTATGAAGCCAAACAGCCTGCAAAGAAGACATAATCTGCCTTTTCTGTCACATCATTTTTAGAGTCTCCAAGCCATGCCATCCTATCTTTTGCTTCACCAAGAGGATTGCCCTTATCCAGAGCCTCAAAGCGCAGTTTCTTCTGTGCATCGGTCATCTTACCCTGAAGCACAAGCTGGTGCCTGAAGTTTTCTACAACCTTGACAGGAGACGCTCCGGAAGGACACATCTGCTCACAGAGTCCGCATGTAGTACAGGTATTAAGACTATCTAAAACACTCTCGTCAACTTCCATTCCCTGAGAAATACCATGGGCTACAAGCATGCGTCCGCGGGAACTGGCTGATTCCCAGCCAATAACATCAAAAACAGGACATATTGAACGACATGTACCGCAACGGATACATTTTAGTATTGAACGCATATCAGATTCGCTCATTTTCAGACCCCCATCTTCCCTGGATTAAGTATTCCTTTGGGATCAAGAGCTTTCTTTATCAATATCATTACATCAAGGGCATTACCAAGCTCAAGTTCAAGGTACTCTGCCCTTGCACTGCCAACTCCATGCTCAGCAGTGACAGTTCCACCAATACCAATGGCTGTGCGGTGTATCTTGTCTGCGACCTTGCTTAGTTTATCCCATTGCTTTTCGTCAAGCATATCAATACACATACCAGTGTGGAGGTTGCCGTCACCGATGTGCCCATAGGTCATTATCGGCAGATCGAACTCTTCGGATATCTCGCGTATCTTATGCAACATTCCAGGCAACTCTTTAATAGGGACTCCAATGTCCTCGCCAAGATAAACACGAGTGCGAAGCGGATCAAGCCTGGAAACTGCAGCACCGACAAGTCTTCTAGCAGCCCATATCTCATCTCTTTCCTTCTTATCCGAAGCTGCCCTTATACTGGTTGCAAGGGAACTGCATATGTCCCTTATCATCTCAATACCTTCACGAACACTATTATCAGTACCATCTACTTCGAACATAAGAATGGCACCTGCCTTTGGAAGTCCTATATGAGGGTCATAGGTGTTTATAGCCTCGATTATGTTCCTGTCCAGTATCTCGCATGCGGAAGGAATTAAGCCGGAAGATAGAACCTTGACAACTGCCTGACCTGCATGTTCCGGGTCATCGAAGGATGCAAGCAGAACAGAACGTTCTTTTGGCAGCGCCCTGACTTTCAACGTCGCTTTTGTTATGACCCCAAGAGTTCCTTCAGACCCTATGAAAAGATCGTTCAATGAATAACCAGCAACTGATTTTGTCACTTTGGAACCGGTATTGATGACTGTACCGTCTGCCATTACGACCTCAAGCCCAAGCACATAGGTTTTGGTGGTACCGTATTTAACCGAACGCATTCCACTTCCATTATTGGCTATTAGGCCACCAAGTGTGCACATTGCAGAACTTCCCGGATCAGGAGGAAAAAAGAAACCATATGGTTCAAGCGCTTCATTCAACTTCTCCTGAATAATACCAGGTTCAATTGTAACCTGAAGGTTACCGAGGTCCATTTCCAGAATTCTGTCCATAGATGACATATCAAGCACAATGCCACCCTCGAGTGGCACAGCTCCACCGGCCATCCCCGTACCTGCACCTCGTGAGGTTACAGGAATTTCTTCTTTGTTTGCAAGCCTGACTATCTTTGAAACCTGTTCAGTACTTACTGGCCTGACAACAAAATCAGGCATACCCCTTACCTGAGAGGCATCGCATGAATAACAGTAAAGCTCTGCAGACGACGCGGAAACTCTTTCGTTCCCAACTATTTCCTGCAGATTTTTAAGTAAATCGGATTTTTGCATTGAATCGATTTTTTAACTGAGATAGTAAGATTTATACTTTTTGGTAAAGGCAAACATTTACATCTGACTACACCTATTAGACAGCAATGACACGATACTTTGAGGTACAGCAGCGAGATGGTGCTGCAAGGATAGGAAAACTTCTCCTGAAGGAAACCATCCGAACACCTTTCATAATAGATACAATAAGCCTTGGTTCCCCTGAAAGTCTGATAATAGATGGTGGCTCTCTCTGGAAATACAGCGATCTGGAAGAAAGTAAAGAATATTACCAGAAAATAAGACAGGATTATGGAGAAGATGTCCTGATAATACTTCCTCACCAGGATCTCACACCTGATGCACCGCATGACCTTGCATTAAAACTTGCAGAAAAATCAGAAATTGAAGCTAGCGGTGCCACAGGAAGCATTTACATACCCGGACAAAAGGTAAAGAAAAGTGACCTCTATGTAATGGAGGGAGCAGGGTGTTTTGAGAACAATGCAAGACGTATGATCAACACGCTTGTTGAGATGAAAAGTGAGATAGCACCTGATACAGCTGTCTACACACCCAATATATGCACCCCTGAAAACCTTGCAATGCTAGCCTATCTTGGTATTGATATCTTTGACAATACAAAAGCCATAGTTGCTGCACACAATGACATATATTTCACTAACGCAGGGCAATTCTATCTCGATTCACTGGCAGAACTACCCTGCAGATGCAGTGCATGTTCATCAACTGATTTAGCCAACCTCGTCAAAATGGATAAGAAGAGCCGTGCTTCAATTATAGAAAAGCACAACATCAATGCTATGGAAGCTGAAGCGGCCCTTGTCAGGGAGAAGATACGCTCAGGAATGCTACGTGAGTATATAGAAGGACAATGCAGAGTGAGACCTTGGCTTACCGCCCTTATGCGACTCACGGATGCAGAGTATAACTATATGGAAAGTCAGAGCACCATTGCCAGGAAAAACTCGCTTATCGCAACTTGTGGTGAATCGCAGAACAGAGTAGAAATTGTCCGATTTGCCAGAAGGATACAGGAAAGATACACACCACCGGAAAAAGATGTACTTCTGCTCCTGCCATGCTCTGCCAAGAAACCATATTCCACATCCAATTCTCACTGGAGATTCATCAATGCACTTGGAAAGAGCCGCAAATACGTTCATGAGGTCATTATCACATCACCGCTTGGAATCGTACCAAGGGAACTTGAACTGACATACCCTGCATCACACTATGACACGACAGTGACCGGGTACTGGGATGCTGAAGAAAAACAGTGGGTAGCATCATGTCTCGAAGAATACCTGTCACAGCATCAATATACATCGATCGTTGCACATGTTGAGGATGCATACCGCCATATATGCGAAATGGTGGCGGAAAAACTTGGTATAGATATCATCTACACCAGTAGTGGTAATGTGACATCACCTGAATCACTGAAAAACCTCAGTGAAACGATGTCAGGACTTTGCACCGGAAGAAAAAGAGGCCATGAGCAGACACAAAAAGACCTTATGAAAGCTGTTGCAGATTACCAGTTTGGAAAAGGATTTGGACAAATACTCGTGCCCGAGGGTTCAATTATCAAAGGCCCCTTCCCTAAACACCAGGTATTCATGGGAAAGAAGCAGCTAACCACATTGATCCCCCAATACGGCACCCTCGCAATTACCATTGAAGGCGTGAAAGCTATGATGGAACAGGGCAAATATATCGTGAAGATAGATGACTTCGTCCCACGTGGCTCACTTCTTGCACCCGGAGTAATGGATGCTGATCCATTGATAAGGCCTACCGATGAAGTACTTGTCTGCGGCAAGGACGCAATCGCGGTTGGAAGAGCAGCCATGAGCGGAGATGAGATGAAGAAAGCCAGCCGCGGGGTTGCGGTAGACCTGCGTCATGTTGAAAAAATTAAATAAGGCACATACATTGTGCTTTAAGGAAAATGATAGTAAGAAACTTTGAACCTTCTGATTTTGAAGAGGTTCTCGAAATAGAATCAGAGGCTTTCTCGGAACATAATCCATTCCTTTACATGAACTTCTATGAGATGAACAGTGAAGGATTCCTTGTTGCCGAATATAATGGCTATATAGTGGGCTTTATAGTAGGATATAAACTGTCAGCCAGCGAGGGAAGAATATTTTCACTCGCTGTGAGAGATGGATTCAGAAGCATGGGCATTGGAGCTAAGCTCATGAACGCCATTCTTCCTGTTTTTATGAGGAAGTTCCTGCATTATGCAAGTCTGGAAGTAAGGATCACAAATATCAGGGCCCAGAAATTTTACAAACGTATGGAGTTCATTCCCTGCTGGATAGAGCATGGGTACTACTCTGATGGAGAGGACGGAATAATAATGAAAAAACGTCTTACTCCATTTAATGCTACTTTCCTGAATAACACAAATGAACCTGCGTTATCAGGAAAGAAACATGCTTTCAGGCTTCAAGACTATATTTAATTCGTATTGGCTACGTGCCCACTTGCACGTATAGCAAGTTCATGCATTCGCTCTGAAGTTCTCCCTATACCAGATATATCATCCTGTGATAGTGAAGCTGCTATATCGTTCCCAAGGACAAAGATAGCATGTTTGTGTTCAGCCTTGCTCCTGTGAACATGCAGGGGACTTATAGATAACGAATCATATCCGTCAAACGATTCATTTATTCCCATGTGTTCAAAGTGTCTTTTTATTTGAGCCATCAATGTGTGCAATTGTATCAATTCATCTTTGTGCATACCAACCAACCTATACCTAAAATTAAATTGTTTTTGCTATTTTGTGCACTGTTTAAATAATGCACTAATGCTATTTGGTTAATTTCAAAATAAAGGCATTTCCCACGGAAGTCATTTCCGTGAGTTAAGCATATAAACTTTGCTGTTTAATTTCAATGATTAACCATGATAAATAACCATGGTCACGAGTAAATAAAAAAAGAACATACTAATAGAAAATCAATATTGAATCAAAAATAAATATACTGTGCGCAAGCACAGTACACAAAATTATAAAGACCCAGCTGTGAGCACTTTAACAGAAGCAGGTCTCTTGGTCACACTACCTACTTTTGCACCTATCAAACGCTCTATGCCTTTATCTACAGCAATATCAAGGATCCTCTGAGTGATAACACCATCAAAAACGACTGTTTTCACTTCGTCCTTGTAATCCTTGAGAGTACTGACAAGATCACGAACTGCTGTTTCATTAACAACATTATCCCCTCCATCAAGGAAACGTGCACTGAATGTGCCTAGAAGATCATCTGCGTGAGACTTGAATCTTTTGTTTTCAGGAGACACCGGAACTTTTGATTTCTGAACAGCAACTGGCTCCTTCTTTGGTTCCTGCTGTGGTTCTTTTGTTCTCGTATCCCTGCCACGTGTGTCTCTGCTACGTGCGTCTCTGACACGTGTGTCTCTTTCGCGTGTACTTTTTTCACGTGTGTCTCTTTCACGTGGTTCCCTGGGCGTTCTCTGGACTTTTGAGGCACCAACGCGTTTGACCTCAGGAGCAGGTCTTCTTTCCTTACGTTGTGGAAGACGTGGACCACGAGCATTCTCATTCAGAGGTACCTGGTCCTTGACAACATATTTGTCAATTACCTGCTCAACTGGAACTTTTTGCCTTAGAGACCTTACAATCTCTTTTTGCACCAGTTCCTCTACACCCTTACCATCTGGTGCCCTTGCAATGTAGTCGATGTTTGCGACCTGGACCAGTTCCTTGATGATAAGTTCTCCTCCTCGGTCACCATCTGTGAAAGCTGTCACTGTCTCCTTTTTCTTAGTAAGCTCTGCAACCTCAGGAGGAACATTGGTACCACCTACGCAAATAGTGTTCTTAATACCGTATTTCAACAGGTTAAGAACATCTGCACGACCCTCAACAACGACAATTGCATCAGATTCAAAAACTGCAGGACCGCATGGAACTTTGTTTTTACCGAAATACTGCATTTCTTCAACCCTTACGGACTGACGTACCTCATCAGCTATCTCCTGAGATTCAGGGAGATTCTCGTCGAACATACCGGTGAAAATGAACTTTGCCCTTTCAATTATCTGCTGGCGTTTTGTTGCCCTAACATCCTCAATATGAGTTATCTCGATCTTCGCACTGCAAGGTCCGACCCTGTCTATGGTTTCCAGAGATGCTGCAAGGATAGAGGTCTCAACTTTATCGAGGCTTGATGGGATAAGAATAGTTCCTCTGGTCTTACCTCCTTTTGCATTGACAACAACCTCGATCCTTCCTATTCGCCCTGTTTTCTGAAGATCACGAAGGTCAAGGTCAGAACCGAGCAAACCCTCAGTCTGGCCAAAAATAGCTCCGACTATATCAGGACGTTCTATTATTCCATCTGCGACTATCTTTGAATGAATTATATATTTAGTAGTATCTGCATTTTGCATGATGATTCTCCGAATTTTTGTATGATGATACCAGAACAATTCGGAACACAAAAATAGAAAATAGGCAACAACTAGCAAGACTTCATCATCTTGTCGAAAGGCCTGAAATATAAAACTAAAAATTCAATGAATAAACATGAAGAATTTCACTTAATCCAAACCAACGCCAAGCTAAGCACAGCAGTAACTATACACTTTGCATACAATGCAAGCATGCTACTCAAGCTGTTGCTGACAGTGGTCAATAAGCATTATTTCCAAATCCCTCATTGAATACTTGTAGCTTTTGACCTGTTAAGCACTTTTTAGTGGTTAACGAATACCTAATCGGTAGATGATTCCTATTGAATCTGTAGTGATTACGAATAACTAAATTTGTATTGTTGAAAGATACCTTTGTTCGTAGTATCTGTATTATCTTGTTTTCAAGTATTAATGTAATCATAATGATGATTACGTTAAGTAATATAATTCAAAGTTTTATAAACTTATGGGTTGATATTGAGCCAGGTAGTTAAAAGTAATAAAACAAGTAAATTTGATTTAGGCATAAACTACCCGGGGAATAGGATTAATATCCAGATAAGCTTTTAGAGGAATATGCGAGAAAAAAAGATGAACGATGACAAAAATGTGATCATAATAGGCGGTGGTGCAGTAGGAATGGCTGTGGCTACAAGCCTTACCCGCCACAGCAGCTATTCTGTAACTGTGTTCTCCAAAGATAAACACACAGCATATAGCCAATGTGGAATGCCTTTTGTAATTGGGAAACAGATCAAGGGTTTCAAATCGTTGATCCTGAGAGATAATAAGTTCTTTAAAGATATGGGAATAGACCTTCTACTTGAAAGCAAAGTAGACTCTATTGACATTGAAGGATATACCATTAGCTCCAACGGGCAGGAATATCACTTCGACAAACTTGTTATTGCTACAGGCAGCAAACCAAGGATCCCCGAGAACATCCAGGGAACCTCACTTAAAAATGTTTTCACCCTAAGAACACTATCTGATGCCATGAAAATAGAAGAAAAACTTGCTGAGGCATCAAGTGTTGTGATAATTGGAGGAGGCTCCATTGGTGCAGAACTCGCAGCAGCCATTTCCCAGAGGAACATAAACACCATTCTTCTCAACAGAAGTTCATCGATCCTCTCACATAACATTGACCCGGACATGGCGGAATCAGTGAAGGAACATCTTGAGCTTTTGGGAGTTAAAGTCATAACAGCAAATATACCTGAATCAATAAATGGGGAAACATATGTAGAGTCCGTTACAATTGCTTCTACCAAATTTCCGGCAGATCTTGTAATATTATCCACAGGAGTTGAACCAGAGAATGAACTGGCTTCAAATGCAGGAATTGACATAGGAGACACCGGAGGAATAATTGTGGACAAGTATTTGCACCCATCTGTTGGAGGTAAATACCACCAGGATATCTTTTGCGGGGGTGAATGCGTCGAGGTCCATGAATTAGTCACAGGAAAAGCGATGCTAAGCCAGGTTGCAAGTACTGCGAGAAGAATGGCAGGAGTCATAACGAACAATCTTACTTCAAGTCCCGGTGAATTTGGCCCCATTCTTAACCCCTGGATAGCTGTCATAGGAGAATTACAAGTTGGAACTACAGGTATCACATCAAAAGATGCAATGGAAAATAACATTAAAATAGTAACAGGACTGGCAACTGGATCCACACGAGCAGATTATTACCCTGGTGGGACCAAACTTTTCATCAAACTCATATTCAGTGAAAGATGTCTCGTTGGTGCCCAGGTGGTTGGTGGAGAAGGAGTAAAAGAACGTATTGATGCACTCACACTTGCCATCAAAAAAAGAACAACTGTTGATGAACTGGCAAACATTGAGACCTGCTACGCTCCACCTGTATCAATGCTTATAGACCCCGTTAGTTTTGCTGCAAAGGGATCATTGAAAAAGATGCGTAAAATAAGAAAATGATAGAAATAGATGGTTCCTACGGAGAAGGCGGTGGGCAGATACTCAGGACAGCAGTTGCCCTGTCAACTATCATCAAAGAAGATATCGTGATAAAGAACATACGCCATAATCGTCCAAAAAAAGGACTAAAACCCCAGCATCTCAAATCAATTGAAACTGTTGCCATGATGTGCGATGCCAACATCAAGGGACTTTTTCCGGGCTCCACCCAGATATACTTTTCTCCATCGGAAATAAGGGAGGTTGAAACTGACATACATATTGGAACTGCAGGAAGTATTCCATTGCTCATGCAGTCCATCATGCCAATAGCCGCTTATTCTCCTGAAAGGACAAAACTGAGAATAACCGGGGGAACCGATGTTGCATGGTCGCCATCAATAGACTACTTGAAAGAACTGACATTAAAGGCTCTGTCAAAAATGGGGTACAAAGCAAATATAAGACTTATTGAACGTGGGTATTACCCGAAAGGCAAAGGAGTGGCAGAAATAGAGATCAACCCTTCCAAATTGAAAGGATATGATTTTAAAGCACTTAAAAGGAACATACAAGGTAGATCTCATTGTTCTAACCTCCCTGAACATGTCGCAAAAAAGCAGGCTGATTCTGCGCAGAAAGTTCTGGAAGAGCATAGAACAAGCGCACATATAGACATTGAAACAGAAAATTATCACTCAACTGGAAGTGGAATCACATTATGGTCAGGACTCATGGGATCGGTAAACACGGGGAAAAAAGGAACACCTGCAGAAAAAGTAGGTAGCCTAGCTGCCCGTATGTTGCTTGATGAACTGAACTCCCAGGCAGCTGTTGATATTCATCTGGCTGATCAGCTAATACCTTACATGGGGCTTGCCAAAAGCGGGTCATTCACAACAAGAAAGCTTACACCGCATTGCCTGACAAACATCCATGTGACCGAACAGTTGCTTGATGTACACTTCATAATCAATGAAAACAAAGGCCTGATAGAAATGTCCGTAGAATGAGGATCAATCCTCAGATTCTACAACACTGAGATATTCCGGCGGAATTCCCCTTGCAAGGACAATGTCAGTATTTACGGTAACAATATCGACCCCATCCTGCTGCGCAGCATTAGCATCCACTTCGATAATAACAGGGTTATCCGTGTGAACCGAAGCGGCTTCCTTTGATTTTTCAAATGAGGTACTAAGGTGTACATAGCACTGCCTGATAGGGAAAATACCATTGTCAAGCAACATATCCGTCTCTTCCTGACTGACACCATAGTAGAGGTAAGGCAAATCATTTTCAGGGTAATCAGATATTAGGTCCACATCTACAGAGTGTCCATATCTTGCCCTTATGAAATTGTCCTCTATCTCATACCGCCCTTTCCTGTCAGATTCAACAAGTGAGATCAGACGTTCCATTGTTCCCCATTTGTAGCGTTTTTTCATGACATCGCAGAGTTGACCCAGCTCTACCCAACCCAGAGAGTCCATTTCAATACCCACATCTCCAGGGAAGTGTCTCAATGCACCGGAAACAAACCTTCCAAGTCTCTCTTCCCGATCATCATCCAGCACATAACGTCCTTCTTCTCCACAATCAGGGCAGATCTCTCCCCTGAAATAGCCATGCTCTTTACATTTACGGATCATGATATCTTGCAAATACATCTTATAATTAATATATCTTATTAAAATAACGGAATAATTACAATATAATTTCTAAAATATCAAAATATCAGGATTTTTATAAACATCTTCGTTAGATTAATTATCTAAGAGAATACTAGACTAGTTGAAAAGTAGATGGATGATTTTAATATATTCAATTCAGTTTTCAGGGTATTATCATGGATGAGATAAATGACATATATGAAAAGCTCGGCGGCGTCATCAGTAAAGAAGATTTTACGCGTGAAGTTGAAGAGAAAGTAGAACAAATGAGCGGACTCTGTGACGTCAGGACCGCCGCCATGCTTGTGGCTCACGACCATGGAGCCAGTGACACCGGAGAGAACCAGTTACAGAAAATATCAGGTATAACTCCAAGCAGTGGTAATGTCAAGTTCATTGCAAAGGTCATGTCTGTTTTCCCTGCAAAGGAATTCAACCGAAATGACGGCACCGTCGGCAGAGTTGCAAACATCATTGTTGCAGACGAAACCGGATCAATACGCCTGACACTATGGGATGACAGGGCAGATCTTGTGAAGACAGGAAATATTGAAGTTGGCCAGAATTACCAGGTAGCTGGCTACGTCAAGGAAGGGTATTCCGGCATTGAAGTGAATATAGGCAACAACGGTGTTCTTTGTGAAACAGATGAAAAAGTAGAAGCCCGCATCGATTCAAAAAAGATAGAAGATATCAAAAGTGGAATGGGTGACCTCAACATTCGCGGCAGGATCCTTGATATAGCTGATATAAGGACATTCAACAAAAAAGATGGTACTGTCGGAAAAGTCGCAAACATTATGATCGGTGATGAAACCGGCAAAATAAGAGTAACACTCTGGGATGAAACTGCAGACCTTACAAAAGAACTCCAGACAGATGATTCGGTAGAAATAATCAATGGGTACGCAAAGGAGAACAACTTCAACCAGCAGGTAGAAATGCAGGTTGGAAATCGCAGTACTATCAGAAAAATAGAGGATGAAGTCGAGTTTAAGGAAGATTTCACATCAATAGCTGATATCATACCAGGAGAATCATACTCCATATCAGGACAGGTGTCAGGCCTTGGGGAACTAAGGGAATTCGATCGTGACGATGGGACTGTGAATATGGTTTCAAACATCTATGTCTCAGATGACAGCGGAAGGATACGTATTGCATTATGGGGTGACCATGCTCTCCTTGTAGAAGAGCTTGATATCGATATGGCTGTAGAAATAATTGATGCATTCTCTAAATCCGGATTCAATGATGAAATAGAACTTAGTGCAGGAAACAGGACAAGAATCATAGTTCGGTGAATAGTTAATACTTTCATTAATACTTTCATTAGATGTCCGGCAAATTCACTTTGAATTGTTCCGGAATCTTTTCTTTTTTATTATAATGACTTGCCTGATGCTATTATCAGTAGCATGCAAATCATATTAAAAAATCTACGAACACCTATTTATACAATAAAAGTAACATTTTATTTAGTGGACTATGGGTAATCGATTCCTTTAATCCAGGATTCTGAGGTACATCTTATGGTCTTGAAAGTTCAGGATGATATGGAAACCGATGTCTCCATAATGGAGATTCAGAATGAGATGTCGGTCAAGGAAATAATGTCAAAGGAAATTTTTGACATTGATGTCAATGCTAGTGTTCTTGATGTTGCAAAGGAAATGACGAGAAGCAACACAGGTAGCATCATCGTAATTGAAGACGGTGATAGTACTGGCATCATAACTGAACGTGACATAATAACCAAGACTGTTGTCAAAAATGTACTTCCGGCAGAAATGACTGCCAGAGAGATAATGTCAACTCCGATCATAGCAACAAAAACCCCTACAAATATAATCGAAGCTGCTGAAATGATGGTGAGATCCAATATTCGCAGGCTTGCTGTGATGGAAGGCGACCAAATAGTGGGAATGGTAACTGACAGGGACATAATAGCTATTGCTCCAGGTCTGAACACTATTCTGGAAGGTCTGATCGAACTGCATCATGAGAAAAAATATAGTCAGGAACCGGAGCTTGAACGTGGTATATGTCAACGTTGTGGAGCTTTTGTCGACAGCCTGACGAATGTTAACGAATTGATTCTGTGTGAAGATTGTAAAGAGGAAGAAGGTTACTATGACTAGTCCTTTGACTTGTCATCTTATTAAGAACGCTTCAAGTTGGTGAAATAAATGTCTGTCCCGATATATCTTAAAAAAAGAAATGTATCGACTTTCAAAGCAACGCCTGGATTAAAGCTGGGAACAGTGATTAAAAACCGGGGTTTTGTGTTTGCTGGATCTACTGTTGCTACAAACAGGCATTGCACATTATCAGGGTTTTGAAAGTGCGATCTTGCACTTGCAGGCGTAGTGTGGTTTACCATGAGGCATGGATATCGTTCACAAGACTTATGGAGATTCTAAGAACATATTCTCTGTAATTTTGTGATGTTGTGGAATATAGTGGTTTAAATTGATAATAAAATATCAGGTCAATGAACTGGAAATAAAGATAATGGGATTCCAGAAAAAAGACCCTGGATTGCTTACAACTTCAGTGCTTACTATGATCAAATCAGATGGTATAACCATATCAGCTGATATTATAAGTTAATTAGGAGGTGGAAAAGAAAACCCGATTGCAAGCGGGAATTGTCACAAATGTGACTTTCATGAAAAAATGATAGATGGGTCTGTTTTCAGAAAACATGAACAGATTCACAGACACGTATATGAGTAGAAACGAAAAGAGCACATCGATCCACTAAAACTGGTAATGATGAGTTCTTTGATGGATAATAGATTAAAGATGTCCTGCAGGCTTGTCCTGATGAAAGGTCAAGCTTCCAAAAAGGAGGAACAACATGAATGTGAAAGACATTATGAGTTCACCGGTCTTTACCATAGCACCGGAAGAAACCGTAGCGCATGCAAGAAACCTGATGCTTAAGCACAAGATCAGCACCCTGGTGGTTGCTCAGAATGAAGAAATGATTGGTATTCTTACAAAGACAGACCTTGGAAAAAGGCTTGCTCAAGCTGAACCCATGTGGAGGAGAAGACCAATAGATAAAATTCCTGTAAGCATGGTTATGCATGAAAACCCTATCACAATATACCCGGGTGCTTCTGTGACCCAGGCAATCGACCTGATGATAGAGAATGGTATAAACTCACTGGCCGTAGTGAACAGGGAAGTAGTTGGCATAGTAACTGGAACTGACATTATAAAATACTTCTCTGAGCAGGATGTGAAAACTAAAATTTCTGAAATAATGACAGAAGATATCGTGTTTGTCCACAGACATCACACCATCAACCATGTGATCCATGAAATGGAGGAGAACAAGACAAACCGTGTTATCGTTACAGATGACGCTGATGAAGCTGTTGGCATGATAACAACAAGCAATGTAGCATTCAATATCATGGCTGACAACGAAGGAAAACTTCCATCAAAGAGCATAAAGATGACCAGGCGTTCAACTCCTGCCGGTCAGAAGGAATATCGCTACGTGAAAGAAGTTCCTCTTGTTTCTGAAGATATAATGTCAGAACTTCCACCATCTGTAGATATCAAAAACAAGGCGGTGTATGCAGCAAAGATGATGCTCTCAGAGCACACTATTGCCCTGCCGGTTGTTAATGATGGGAAAATCATTGGCCTTATCAGCAGGAGAGAGATACTTAAAGCAGTACAGTAAACATCGAATAACCAGAAAAGCGAAACAAAGATCAGAGGAATGACAATGGAAGTAAAGGATATAATGGCACAACCACTGGTAGTAGATAAATCAGACACCATTTCCCATGCACTTGACATTATGGACAAGAAAGGTACAAGGCGTCTTCTGGTAAGACACGATGATAAGCTGCTTGGCGTACTTACCATGAGAAATATTACAAGGGAACTCGGAACTCGTAAAAAAGGAAGTAAGCCTGCTTCTTCCCTGCATGTTGCAACGGCAATATCAGATAATTTCACAAAAGTACTGCCGGATACGAAAGCAGCCGATGCTATCACGCTGATGATAAAAAACGGAGGAGTGATAGTTGTTATGGAGAATGACAAGATTCTTGGTTGGGTAACTCCTAACGAGATACTCAAGAACAACAATTTCACCGGGTATGCCGGAGAGATAATGCAACAGAATCCTATTGTAGCAAGTCCTGCGGACCGTGTCAGCCATGTAAGACGGCTTATGCTTGACAACAACGTTGGAAGAATACCTATCATCGAAGGTGACAAACTTGTTGGAATTGTAACAGAAACGGATATTGCAACAGCCATGCGCTCTTTCCGTGACCTGGTCGAAGGTAGTAAACAGGACTCCCGTATAAAGAATCTCATTGTCGAAGATATTATAAAGATGAGTGTAAAAACAGTTTACACAAACACCTCGACAACCGATGCAGCAAAAATGATGCTTGAAGAGAATCTTGGAGGGCTGCCCGTTATCAACCTTGAAGGTCAGATGGTTGGGCTAATAACCAGAAGGAGCATTATCAGAGGAATGGCACAGTAAAGAACCAGGTGTCTGGTGATGAAATCTTACCCAAAGATAGAACTTGATATCGAGAAGGCGGCAGACTTTTTGGAGCTTCCGCCTTCCAGACTTCAAGAACTTGTTGAAAAGAGGAACCTGCAACAAAATTGGGATGAATACAACAATATTTATAGATTTGAAGGACACGTACCAAATCTTGAAGACGGAACCGTGTTAATTGATAAATCTGGCTCCTTTGAACTCATAAGGGGTTTTCCCAAGATTAATAGAGCAATGCTCCTTGGACCTGCAGTAAAGAAAAAGTTCGGTGAAATCGATTCTGTAGCTGTTGAAGAGAAAATGAACGGGTATAATGTCCGTGTTATCGACTACAAAAGCAAGCTCATTGCTTTTACCCGTAGCGGCCATGTTTGCCCTTATTCTACGGAAAGGGTACAGAAATTCCTCAAAAGGGATTTCTTCTTAGATCACCCTGATATCATCGTATATGGAGAAATGGTGGGCCCTGAAAATCCATATGTACAAAAATATGTCTACAATATCGAATCCCTGAAATTTTTTGTTTTTGACATGAGGTATAAGGATTCAGGAGAAGCCTTGCCAGTCCACAAGAGGAGAGAATTGGCAGAGGAATATGATTTTGATCAAGTTATTTTATTTGGTGAATTCAGCATCAGTGAAGCACCTGAAAAGATAACAGAAATTATCAAAGAACTTGGAAAAAAGGGACATGAAGGCGTCGTTATCAAAGATCCGGAGATGGTATTGCAACCAATAAAATACACATGTTCAGAAAGTAATTGTTCTGACCTGCACCATGCATTCAAATTTTATAATGAAACAGGGCGGGATTTCCTCTTCTCCAGAGTTGTACGTGAGGGGTTCCAGTCTTACGAATGGGAAGAAAATGAGGAAAATTTCCAGAAAAGATGCCTCAGGCTTGGGGAAAGTTTACTCACCCCGATGAAAAAGACGATAGCTCAGGTTCAGGCAGGTCAGCGGATCTCCGATGATTTCAAGATAAGAGTAGGAGACAGGGAAACTATCCACAAATTCAGTTCATACCTTCAAAGGTTCGGTCTTTATGTTGCCTTTGAGGTATCTGAGAAAAATGGTGATGAGTATGTCATCAACATCCGGAAGGTAAACAAGAGCACAAATGATAAGACCCTTGCAATGTTAGAGGGACAGTTGTGGTCGTGAAAAAGACATATATCTGAATAGATTAATTCGTAAACCACAAAAAGGGTGCCTATATGACAAAGATTACTATCATCGGAAGTGAGCAAAGCGGTAAGACCACGCTTGCCGGAAAACTTGGAAAGAGAAGTAACGTTACAGATGTCACAATGTATGATTATGCCAAGAACGACAGGATACTCACAACCATTGATGCTACCGGTTATCCGGCGTCTGTAAAAGCATTGGTTACAGCACTTAACCTTTCTGATGTCGCTCTTTTATGCATACCTCCAACAGGACTTGATCCACTGGCTGCAGAATGTATCATTGCACTTGACCTGATGAAATATAAACATGGTATTGTTGTTCTCACAAAATCTGATACTTCATATCCTCTTGCACAGGAAGAGCTTCAGGCCAAGTTACAGAAAATTACAACAGGAACTGCACTTGAGAACTGGGATTACATTTCCATATCCACTACTTCTTTTGAAGGCATGGAAGAGCTAAAAGAACTCATATTCACAGTTGGTGACAGGGCAGCCGAAGACCTGAAAGAACTTGACAGCCTGCGCCCACGTATAATAATAGACCAGTCCTTCAATGTTACCGGTATCGGATGTGTTGTGCTTGGAGTTACGACACAGGGAACCATTAACGCAAAGGACAAGATGATAGCATACCCAACCAAAAAGGAACTGGAGATCAGATCCATACAGATGCATGATGTAGATGTCAAATCTGCTCCTGCAGGTGCAAGAGTAGGGCTTGCCCTCAAAGGTATACAATCAAAGGACATTGACCGGGGCTTTATAGTTTCACAGGAAGAAACTGTTGCAACAGATTTCATATTGAAATGTACTCTTTCACCACTGGCAAAAGAATTCAATCTTGGTGATATGCTACATCTTTATGTTGGACTCCAGTCTTCACCTGTAAAAGTTATGGAAATAACTGAAGGTGAAAATAAAGTTGAAAAGGCAAGTCCGGGAAAAGAATATACCTTGAAATTATCCGGGTCAAAGGAAGTTGCCTACAGCAAAGATGACAGATTTATCTTTGCAAATCTTGATGAAAAACAGAGGTTCATTGCTTTTGGCTATGAACAATAATACCTTTTCAATAAATACTCCTATTTCTTTTTAGGTGTCAGATGTCTGGCACCATCTAAAAAAGAAGGCCTATCTATAGATTTTGGGCGCTCTATATTGTCTGGCAGGTCTACAAGACCTGGTTGGCGAATCATATCAGAAGAACCGGAAAGTGCAACATTGAATCTTTTATAGCCTGAACCAATATTTGAATTCCTATGGTCTTTTTTTGTTCTGTCAATTGAAATAGCAGAAAGTTGTTCAACTTTATTTGATACGCTTTTTCTGGAAAGTTCTGATTTAGTAACCCTTTCCTTTGCTTTGGAACCTTCCTCTTTACCACTATTGTATTGTTCTTTTACAAAATCATTGAGGTCGTATTCTTCAGCGAACCTGTATATTTGTGATAGTTTTTCCTGGACCCAGCCAATTTCAGAGTGATGATGGTAACCTACTTCAAAACCCAACCTGCGGGATGCGTCTGCAAGCTGGACCTTGCCTTCTTCAGGAAGAGTTTTTTTCTCTTCTTTTTTCTTAAAGATCTTTACCATAAAAAACAACCATCATTCAAGATAGCCCTCTACTTTCAACCCTTTTTCAGTGAATGAAACGCTATGCATGTTACAATCATGTTTTGTACCACGCATCTTAATAACCTGAATAGCACGGGTCATGGACTTATCATAAAGGAAATTATGCATGAAAACTACACCATGAGCAGCAAACTGCTCTGTAGAATAAGCACCTGGGTCTGTCATTTCGGATAGCAATACTGTTGTACATCCTAATTTCTTAAGATTACGTATGAACCTGCTCATCTCTTTTTCCTGCAGGGACAGATCTTTAGAAGTGAACCGAATTGCAGATACCGAATCAATGACCAGACGTTTTACATCATACTCTGAAACATAAGCGGCTATTTCCTTAAAAACAACTGAAGGAGATGGAGCCTCACTTTCAGTCGAACTTTTGCTAATATTATAATCCGTTGTTATAAACTCATTGATCTCATCCATATACCCATATTCCATACGTGGGCCAAGATCTGCAAACAAAAGTTTCTTCATTTTTATCAGTGTGATGACATTCATAGCATAGTTAGACATGTCATTGATAATGTTCTGTGGGCATTCAAGTAAAGTTACGTATAATCCCACTTCTCCTATTGCAGCCCCTTGTGCGAGAAACTGAACTCCAAATGTTGTTTTTCCACTTCCCGGTGGACCGCTCAGTACATAAACTCTCTCTGAAAGAAAGCCGCCCTGGACCAAATCGTCAAATCCCTCAATCCCTGTAGGTATTCGCATTGATAATACTTCCCATAAATAATGAACAGTAATATAGTATTATAATTATACTACATCTAAAGTATTTCAATGCATCGACGTATAAAAACTAACCAAACGTGTGCTTCAAATGAACAATATAAAAGATAGAACTAGATTCAATATCAGCGCCAATGATTTGAAATGGTCTGCCAGAGTATTCATGTTATCAGTGGCTTCTGCATTTATTATAGGCATATTTGCCTATATACTGATGCTAGTATTCGCAGAACCAGAACCTGTGAGTGAGGTAATTATCAGCACAGCTTCTGCGGCAACAGCCAAAGTAGCTGTTACTTCAAATTACATAAACCCAATGTGGGCTATTTTTATCTTTAACAGCATTGCAGTTTCCTGTGCTGTAATTGGCACAGGACTTTTCATGCTGGTACACCAAATGCTGATAAGTGACATAGACATCCGGTCAGAACACAAACATTATGCCCGTTTTTCTATCTTCTTTGAGAGACTTCTAATGCCATTGAACCGTTTACTGATTAAAATAACAACAATAGTAGACAGGAATTTCTCTTCCATAGAAAAAGAGAATCAAGAGAAAAAAAACACTATCTGGCAGTATTGTGGTTACGGAAAAGATGAGTACAGAATGTTTGCCTACATGATTCCATATACTTTGCCGCTTATGATACTGATGGTAAATGGTTTTTTAATGGGTATTCTTCTTGCATTCTTCACTTTTAACGGGGCTATGACTGGATCCCAGTTGTTTGGAATGAAAGGTATCCTCATTGGCCTATTCTACAATGTGATCTACTTCTTTATTTCCATAGTTCCTCATGGTATCATCGAAATTCCTGCAATCCTTGTGGCAGTAGCTCTTGGATACCGCTTCGCATACATCCAGGCCCACGATGTAGTCGATAAAGAACTATTCAATGGGAATGACATTCAGAGCCTAAAAAAAGATGCTGCATATATATTTAGTACGACAAAGGATTACATCCGGTCAGGATATATCTGGAAAATGTTAGGGATTATTATTCTGACTCTGCTTGTTGCGGCATATATTGAAACTTATGTGACATTGGGTATTGTTGACAGAGTTATGCAGGTGCTTGACGATAGTTTGCCGTCAATCATAGATCTGGAATTATAAATAAAAAAAAGAAAGGTGGTGGTCTTAAAGACCTTTCTTGAAATCAGCTATACCCTCTGCAACATTACTCAGTAATTGCGCTGCTATCTCCTGGGATGGCCATGAACCCAGACCACAGTCAGGACCTGCATATTTGACGGTCTCTCCGAACATGGAATATGCCTTTGAAAGTCTCTTTGAGATGACTGCCGGAGTTTCCATATCATTTATAATCTCAGGGAAATATTGGGTTTCTTTCCAGACATTGGTGTTGTATTTGTCGTTGAGCACAGCGACAAGGTTGAAGACATCTGTCCTTGCAATTCCAACCCTGAGATAAGAATCGGCATCTTCAAGGATTTTTTTGTCAATCAGGTCAAGGTAGGAGGGAGTTGCTGCGGATTCAACACCAATGACACTGATATTCTCAGTCTGGCATGCAAGTGTGTAATGAAGGGGTGAATGAAGATGAATTTCCACATCGCAACCAGCTTTTTTTGCGGAGCTGCATGCAATGTCCATGGCTTTTATGAGGTCGTTGTCTGAGAACATTACCTGTGGATTAATGCCTATGCTTGGTTCATCAATGGAAACGGTCCTTATGTTAAAGTTCTTTGCACCTGAAAGTGAGTTCTTCACGAAACGATCAACACTTTCTCCAAACAGATTCAGTATATCAACATACTCGGTTCCGCCAAATTCCTTGAGATAAAGCTCAAGGGGTCCGGTAACACAAACACGCACATCAAGCTTTTCATCGTTCTCTTCCCTGTAGGCTTTGGCAACGGTTTCAATGGCTTCGAGTTCAATGATACGAGCATCGGAGACTTTTACCTTGAATGGTTCTTCGGTACAATTAGGATCTCTGATGATGGACAGGAACTGCTCGTTCATATCCTGATATTGCGGATAGGTAGGTACTTCCACACCAGCCTCTACTTTCTTCATGAAAGCATCATTTATGACCTTAAATAGTTCCGTATCATTCTTCTTTTCGAAAAATTTCCCAAGCATCCAGTCTTTGGATGTTCCTGCCGGAAGAGGAAAACTGCCAATATCATCAAAGATTATCTCTGCCATGCCAGCATTATTGTCCTGTATTTCACTTATAAGTTTTGAGTGATGACAGGATGTGAATTTATCCAAAACCTAAATGAATAAAATATGAAAATGAAATAAAAATAACTGGCAAAAGTACCGATTCTATTTCTTCATAGCAGAAGAGATCTTTGAAACATAATAATTAATGCATGCCTGGGAATAATCAAGAGACTTTGATGACATGTGGGAGATTATCTCATTTGCATCCCTTTCAGCTTTCTGCCCGGTCTTTGGCATCCCATACTTCTCACGGTGGTTGGAAACTTTTTGAAGCATTATGTTCTGAAGTTCCACAACATCAAACCTTTCTTCAGGGGTCAGTTCTTCAAAACCATCCTTTAAAGGTTGAATTTTTGCCCTATTCTCTTCATTAACGTCAATGTCTAAAATAGGGTTTTTCAATTCCATACGTACCACAAGTATACATGGATTTTAGAATAGATATAGTTTCTGAAAATTATATTTGTATAATATGTAAAAAATGAATAAATATGTAAAAATTGAGATTCTATTAATACAAAAATGAGAGTAAAAAATAAATAAAAAGAAGTTGCTCTGGATTTTACTCCAGAGAAGACATATATACTTAGTAGTTGTCCCCGGATGGCAGGGTCATCAGCAATCCAATGTTACCAAGTGCTTCTGAAACCTGTTTGAAAGCTACCAGGAACTCCTTTGTGCTCAGGTCAAGATCAGCTGCCAATGGCTCTGATGCAAACCATATCTCTCTCTCATTGTTTCCTCTGGTAAGTGATACACAGGCAAGCATATCCGCTTTTGTCAACCTGTAAACAGAATCTCTACCAGTTGGTGTTACCCAGGAAGGGTGAGTGGATTTGAGCTCATTTACAAACTTGGCCCAGTTGATAGTTGCAGATGCCTCCAGATTCAGTTTTACAATTGCACGGTCTCCATTAACCTCTTTTTCGATAGTTGTAAGAAGCTTTTTGTAATCTGGATCGGATTCATCAACCACCATAGCCTCTTCCTTAAGTTTCTCTGCTTCATCTGCAAAGAACGGAGCAAGATTTACAGTGCTGGATGGTTTTGTTGCAAAGGATACACCGAAGAAAGCTATTCCGCTGAGCAGCATTCCCACGATAACTCCGTGGTTTGAAAGCAATGGGTGAATACCATCAAGGTATGCAGGTGCGAACTGAGGAGTATTGGTAACATCGATGATAGTAAGTCCTATCTGTACAACAGCACCGACAATGAGTCCTGCCAATGCACCTTCCTTGGTTGCACGCTTCCAGAACAGACCTCCCATCAGAGGGAAGAAGTAGGATGCACTTGCAATAAAAGTTGCAATATGGATGGCATCGATAATCCCCTGGATGTAGAAGGAAAAGAAGGTTGCACCAGCTACAATGATTAGAACGCTGATCCTGTTTATAGCCAGCATTTCCTTCATGGTAGCATCAGGTTTTATGTATCTCTGGTAGATGTCCCTTGAAAGACAGGAACCACCGGATGTTGCAAAGGTATCTGCAGAAGACATAGCAGCTGCAGCAAGACCGACACCTGCCAGACCAAGTCCCAGAGGCGATAGATTTTCTACTATGAAGACCAGCAATGCCGGCTCAGCCATAGCCATTGCACCCATACCTATATCGGCAAAAGAGGCGGGTATCTCAGGGTAGAGATGGTTCAGGCCTATTGCTATAATGGTACATGCAATACCAAAAATAAGGAAAATAAGGAAAGAACCGAGAATCATACCGTTCCTTGCAGACTTCTCATCCTTTGCAGCCCAGACCCTCTGCCAAGGGTCCTGTTCCGTTACCCAGCCGGGTATGATCGCGAAGATGAAGATCAGTATAGCAGGAAGACCTATGATCATCGGGTTCCACCATTCAGACGGAACACTTCCAAAAAGGTCAGATGAGCTAACAGAGACAATTTCATCAGTTCCTGCAGTTGCAGCGCTCACAACGATGAGTGCCATGGCAATAGAGAATGTTGCCAGCAGGACAAACTGGATCATATCGGTCCATACAACAGCAGAGAAACCACCAAGAGTAACATATAAAGAAATTGCAATGGCTACAATAGCTGCAGCATATATTGGAGGAAGGCCAAAGAATATCTCAAGTACAAGTGACAGACCTTTAATATCAGCCACTGCAAAGAGAATCATAACAATAGCAATGATCAATGCTATCGGCCCACGCAGAGCACCGCTGTATCTCTGTTCCAGCAATTCCGGCTGAGTAATAGCAGGAAGATGTTTTATCTTACCCACAAGCAAAGCAATAAGCAGCAAAGCAAGGATATTAGGAGCTACAAAACCCCATATAGAACCCATTCCCAGCAGCATATAAAATCCAATAACTGCCAGGATGCCTCCAGCGGTCATCCACGAAGATGCTGCTGAAAAGCCAACACCCAATGCACTGGTCTTGCGACCTCCAAGCCAGAAATCAGTTACGGATTTCTGACGTTTTGTAAAATACAATCCTACACCAATCAGTCCGAGTACGTAGACTGCCATTAATAACAAGAATATTTCATAACCTTCCATAACTACAACCTCTTAAATAAATAACAACATGACTTCAGCAATAACTGCTGAAGACCTTTATATATGTGCATAGTTCTTATTATGGCTACTATTTAAGGGTTTTTAAAAAATTGTCTTTAGTTGTAATCAATTTAATTTAATTTAAATATTTGAACCACTTTCATCCAGCATATATATTGTTTTGGATATAATTTGAAAGGCAAAATTAGATTGATTTTTACAAATAAGAAGATTCAAAATAATCAGAATCCAATACAAAATAATATTATCATTCAGATACTATTCTACTCCATGACCCTTGAGCCTATTCACATAAAAGAGATACACGAGATAGTTGACCGTATTGACAACTGTTTCAAAAAAGATGAAAATGAATGTGATGACGCTGAAAATGTAAAGAATATCTTTGAGCATCTCAGAAAACTGGAATACAACGGGAAGATAGTCCTAAGATCAATAGGACCTGTCAGGCGTGGAAAAGCAAACATTGAAAGGATGATACGATCAGAGGACCCTTTCCCGAAAACATACTCATGTGATAGCGGCAGTACAACTGCAAAAACATTCGATAACGGACTTTATGTTGACCTCTGCCACTGTGCAATGGCAAGCACTCCTACTAACCTTGATATACACAGCAAACGAACCATAGTGGCAGCAGCTTACACGGCAAGCAAAAAAATATACCTGAGTACCAGCAACGGTTGGGAATCATTTGACAATGATATGGGACGGAAAAAAATAATCCGTATCCAGCCCGGTTTGCTAAATAAGAAGGTCACGGATATACTGCACGATGTAGCCCTTTATCTTTGTGAATCCGAGCATATACTCTGGATGCTTGACAGTATTGAAAATGAGGATTTTTTCATAATGGATGGTCCTATCTATCCAAAAAGGGTCATGTACTGGATGGTCGTTGATTCCGGGGATGTGAACATACGCATTGATGAAAGCAGCATCAAAATAATTCAAAACTATGTTGACATAGTGGACCATCATATCGAGAACATGAAACCTCTTGTAGGTTTTGTCAAGAACCCCGAGGATATGCAGATAATGCTGGCACTTAAAAAACAGGATCCTGAACTTGACCTTCCCTGGCTTGTGGATGCCCAGTTCTTCAAGAATGCACTGTCCCTTGAAAGATCGGGAATGAAGAAAAAAGAGGCAAATAAGTATATCACTTACACCAACTGGTTCGCACAGCCAAACCAGTTCTACGAAAAAATGCTCAAATCAACTTCTCCCCTGGTTGCAGAGCTGGCCAGCGGGAAATTTGAGGCGGAAGATTATGCTCTCTGTTTCTTCATGGCATATGTCCCAAAACTGAGCACAATTTTTAAGATAGAATCCCCTTACGGACTGATAAAGAACGAAGAACTGCGGAACCGAATAACAAGAAAAGTGCTCTACGACCTGGCACTGGGCGGAATACCAAAGACCCTGTCAAAAGCAGATTCCATAGCAAAGATACCGGTGTCTGAAAGACGACATATCATAGACAGGTTCAGGAATTCAAAAATAGATACTACATATAATGACACAAGGTGGGATGAACAGGATGAGAGATGAGGACATACTTTCTTTTGCAAAAGACAGGAACGATGAAACAGACAGGATCAATGAAGAAATCAAAACTGAGATTTCTCTTGCCGGAGACGGAACAGATGAATTGTTTGAGGACTTCGAACCTGAGACAACGGTCCTGCAGAATAAGAAGAACGGTGTTTCAGATGGGGCTTTTGGGATAATAACCACAGGCATAGACCCTCTGGAGATCACAGAAGCCGGAGCGAGAATAACAGGCTACATCACTACATCCCACCGCCAGAAAGTGAGACTTGGAACATACGTCATCGTACCATACGGAGATGAGGACCTTTTCGCAAGGATATGGAAACTCCAGTACCTGCAAGAGTTTGCGGTTGATGATGCCACTGAGATACATTCCCGCAGGATGCTTCAGTCCAATACTACTGATGAGGTGGATTACAAGTTTCTGGCTTTCCTCGATCCAATATGCATCCTCTATGAACCAAATGACAAGGAAGGAATACTTGCCAGGAGAATGAGCGACAGGATACCCCGACCTAACACTCCAATACTGCCTGTGACCGAGAAGAAGAAGATACAGACAGGTCTCAATATTCCTGAAGAGGGTATCTTCATGGGACACCTGAGTGTTGGCGGCGAACTTGTCAAGACACATGCAGTACCACCCACGGTTCCTTACTACCTGAGGAATGATTATTCCATGGGAGACCCACTGATATTCAGGCATATGCTGGTCTGCGGCAGCACAGGTACTGGAAAGACCTTCCTTACAAAGAACATCCTGCGCCAGTTCATGAGTGAGAACAACCGTTACAACCTTCGTGGTTCTGAAGAGAAGAGAAATCCCTGTCTTGTAATAATGGACCCGCAGGACGAGTATTCACAGATATTTGAGGATAATCCTGAGATCACAGACGATGATGACTTCAGGTTCAGTGCTGAAAAGGTCAATTTCGGCGCATGTAAGAACACGAAGACCTTTGTGGCAAAGGTTGATGGTGAGGGCTACACAGGCAGGTCAAGGGCTGAGCAGATCGAGTTCACCATTCCTTTTGAGATGGTACGCAACAATTCATGGCTCATCGCACCTGTGGGCATGACAGAGCTGCAATATGTGGGAGTTGACCTGCTGCTTGATGATTTCTTCAAGAAGAGCACTCAGCACACATACGGCGGTTTCATAGACTTCATTGGTGATGATGTCACAAGAGACTATTATGTGGAAAGTGGCAAGATACACGAAGCGTCCTATGACGGTATCGCGCGCCGTGTAAAGAACCGGGCCCTTGCAAAAGTGTTCGACCAGCCGGCAAGACCCATAAGCGAGGTACTTGGACAGATATTCAAACCAGGACAGGTCAGTGTTTTCCCTACAGAGTATATAACAAATTCACGTATACGTGACATCATAACCCTCACTTTGATGAGCCTGATAGTGGATAACAAACTGAACACTTCCGGCGAGACTGCGGTGAAGGAAACACCCATCATCCTAGGACTTGATGAGGCACACCGCTATCTTGCAAAGGCAGGTGGAGAGCATTCAAGGCGGCTCATCTCCAAGTTCGCAGATGCTGCACGTCAGGGAAGAAAGGAAGGACTCGGACTCTTTTTGATAACACAGGACCCTCAGGACATCGATGAGACAATATTCAAGCAGATAAACACACGCATCATCCTTAACCTGAGCAATGATGCGGCCATCAATACAATGAAGGTCAAAAAAGAATTCGAGAAACGTATCCCATACCTGAAAAAAGGCCAGATGATAGTTCAGAGTCCTGATAACAGTGATATGGTTGAGATCATGGGACTTTCAAGATGTGTTGTGAAGCATGTTTGAGTTCCCCTCAAACACCTTTAACCGAAACGTATATATCAGGCTAATACGTATGGACATCTCGCTCAATCAGCGCGGGCCGGTAGCTTAGCCAGGCAGAGCGACGGACTCTTAATCCGTAGGCCAGGGGTTCAACTCCCTTCCGGCTCGCATCTTATAATCACTTTTTTTGAGAATATCATTGTTTACTAGCATTTGCTGTATTCATATCCTACCAAAAAGTCCCAGATCATAGGTTCAGAACAATGTTTCTTAACATTATAACTTGCTATACATCAGTTCTTGTATTCTAAGTATAATTCAACATGCTGGGACGGGGTAGCTAAGCTTCCAAACCTGAAACTATACATACCCTATGACCCTTTAAAAGGTGGGAGAATGAAAGATCACAGGGGAACCATAAACACGATCATTGTATCAATTCTGCTTATTGCTACTATAGCTGCATGTATAGTAGGCGGTACAGCCACTGAGAACGGACCTGATCAGGAAAAAGGCTACTATGTAATGGCAGGTATGATGTTGAATCTCGAAGAAAATGATAAAGAGCTTATGCTGGTGTGGGTCGAGGAGTCTGATCTGTCAGAGAATGAAAAGACCGAACTGAAACAAGGCCTGATAGATGCCTGGGAAAGATATCCCGATAATAATGAAGATGACCTTAATGCGGCAAAAAAAGCACTTGATATTTCAGTAGCTGTTGCCGAAAAGGAAAAAGCTGCAAAAGGACAGGGAGATGAATGGATACCAGAGATGGAAGCCACGAGTCCTGCTAATACATACAGCATCGAAAAAGATCCTCATCTGATAGAAATAAGAGGGGATTTGCCAGTATTTACCTCTGAAGAACAGAAACAGGAATGTTATTCCAATCTCGATGCCATACACAAGGCTACCCGTGAAGACATTAAAACCTACAGGTATCCTAATGGACCGGTAATTGGCAACGGCTGGAATATTGAAGGATGTTACAGTGTAATGCTGCGTCAGGATGTGGAAATCACAAATTCCCAAATAGACGAAATCTATGAACTAATCAACAAAAATTCAATGAAAATATCAGGCAAAGAAGTGCCCGTTGCATTTATAAAAGAAGGTTTAGCGGTGGATGACACTGAGAGCCAGTCATCTAACACCACCCCTGGCTTCTCAGCCCTGACCCTTCTGATGATTATCTCACTAATGTTGATCTTCAGACCTCGGTAATAAATCCAAACCCTTATTTTTCAGAAAAACATTCCCATTTCCTTTTTTGAACTGAAACCGATATTCCATTAGCCTTATCTATCTTCGCCCTTTATGCTCTTAAAAAAGGTGAAAACATGCCAAAAGTGAGTGTTGACATTCCCCAGGAACTCCTAAATGACCTTAACAGCCATGTTGGAGACAACAAGAAGTTCATTACACAGGCTGATGCCATAAGGGCAGCCATCCGCAAACTACTGGACCAGATGGATGATATAGACCGCAGACACGGCAGGCTTGAAGAATAGAAAGAGAAAAACTTGTTTTTGTTTTGTGATTAGTTCAGACTTTCTGGTTTTCTGATGAACTAAAGGTTCTTCAGGAACTCAACACAATGCCTGCCTTCATCAAGGCTGCCCATTTCAGTGACCATTCTGCCTTTGTAGCCAGACAGGCTTCCCATGAGTTTTTTCCAGTCGATATTGCCCTGTCCGAGAGGAAGGTGCTCGTCACGTGCCCCGTTGTTGTCATGGATATGCATGTGTGAGAGTTTGTTTTTGCACTTTACTACGAACTCATCCAGAAGCCCCATTGTGTTGGCGTGTCCCACATCAAGGGTCATACCCACGTTATCCCTGCCCACCTGTTTTAGTATATCCAGCATCTCACTCGGATACCGGCCAAATATCTTGTGGAAATTTGGCATGTTCTCAACAGCTATTGTAATACCCATATCAGCTGAGTGGTCACACAGTATCTGAATGGACTCTATACATGTATCCCATGACTTCTCAGGTAACTTGGAACCGTATGGAGATAGGTAACCAGGATGCAGCACAGCTACTTCAACAAGCTCAGATGCCATATCGAGATAATACTTCATCTGTCGCATAACCTCACCGTGTATACCTGGGTTCAGGCCTGCAAGATTCATATCGGAAAAAGGAAGATGCATACTTAACTTGAGGTCCGTGGTTTCCCTGACCTCAGTAAATTTGGACAGATTTTCTTCTGTCAGGCACTGTGAACCTTCCTGAACTATCTCCCAACCGGTGTATCCGATATCTTCAATACCGTAAGCCCACTCAAAGGGATCGTCGATAACAGCACGTGATGAGAAACTAAGGTTCTTGATATTCATTTTAAACATCCTTTATATCCATTTCAAAATCAGGGACTCCGTCCTCGGTAGGTGGGGTCAGCCAGTCATAAAATCTTTCAAATTCTTCTACGGAATCCGCACTGACATTAATGTTGATCGAACCGAGAGGTTCTGCCTGTGCAGGATAGTTCAGACGCCCAACTGTGGCGACCTGTTTGCTTATGATAAAAGAAGTAGACATCTCATCCTCTGTCAATCCCACATTCAACCTTGTGCGTGAGGTGTCTATGATCTGCTCATCCCTGATTAAGTAGTGGAGATGTTCGAGAGTATAGACGTCACCTTCAGCTGAGAATCTACCACTGTGCTCCGACAGCTCCTCATATTCAAAATCATTGTCAGGGAAAATCTGTACCAGTGCAGAGTGTACTTTATCCTTACTCTCTGTTGGATTCACAATCGCTGAAACTTCGACTTTTATCATGATAACTATTCCATAAGTGCTGTTATCTTATCATTGAACTCTTCAAGGGTGCCATTATTATCGATAACCAGATCGGCAACTTCCATTGCCTCCCCCATACCCCATCCGAGTTCACGCTCATCCCTGGCCTTCAAAGCACTGATATCCTGCATATCATCACTTCTTTTACGTGCCAGGACACGTGAAAATCTCAGTTCAAGTGGGGAATCAACAGACACCAGGGTAAAGTCGTTTCCGAATGCCTCTTTAAAGAGCTCGACCTCAGGAACACTACGCACGCCATCGATACCGATGAAGTCTTCATTTGCATCCCTGATCTTAGGAATACATCGCTTTGCAACGGCATTTCTTCCTTCCTTCTCACGCAGGTCGGTGCCTACACCACCTGTGTTAGCATCAGTAGGTTCCAGTCCTCTGCGGACGACCTCTTCCCTGATGACATCTCCCATATTGATAACCGTGACACCTTTTTGGCGCAGGACTGATGCTGCTTCTGATTTACCAGAAGCCGGCATTCCAACAAAAGCTAAGATCTTTGTCATAGATGAACCTGTTATATTTTGTAAAATTTAGTAAATAAGAATTATTTCAATAGATTTTTCCATACATCCTACTTATATATTAGCATACCCTTCGATAGAATACTTCAAATCACACTTTCATAAGTTTATATTCACAAGATGACACAAATCAGGCGGTATTAAACTTCCACTACCACCAACAAAACGATCAACATGAAGATTGCAGATCTGAAAATTCCCGGTAATATCCTGCTTGCCCCCATGTCCAATGTGACGAACCTGCCTTTTCGCCTTATGTGCAGGAAGTACGGAGCTTCTCTTACTTACTCTGAAATGATAAGTGCAGACGCTGTCATATACGAAAACAAGAAGACCATTAACCGTGGGATAAGTTGTGAAGATGAGAGACCTCTTGGCATACAGATATTCGGGAACTCGCCTGAAACAATGACAAAAGCAGCTCTTAGAATCGAAGAAATATACAAACCTGAGATCATTGACATTAATTTTGGCTGCCCTGCAAAAACCCTGACAAAGGATGGTTGCGGATCCGCCCTTCTCAGCTCACCTGAGCTTATTCATGAGATAATGAAAGAACTCTCAGATAATCTCTCCACCCCTGTTACTGCCAAAATACGCATTTTACAGGATATGGAAAACACCCTTGAGATAGCACACCTGATAGAAAGTGCCGGGGCATCTGCGATAACGGTGCATGGCAGGACAAGGCAACAACAGTATTCGGGAAAAGCTAATCATGACTATGTACGGAAAATAAAGCAGGAATTGAGTATTCCGGTTATTGCTAATGGTGATATAGTTGATGAGATATCCGCGCAGAGCACTCTGGACTATACCAAATGTGATGGGATAATGATAGGAAGAGCTGCAATGGGTAATCCTTTCCTTTTCAAACGGATATCGCACTATCTTGAAACAGGAGAACTGCTTGAGTACAAGCATTGTACCCAGAGAGTTGAAGATATTCGGGAGTATTTTACTCTTCTTGAGGAATATGAACTGATGCATACGGTTCACATAAAGGCGCAAGCACAGTGGTTCACCCGCGGGATGAAGAATGGCAGGCATGTAAGAAAGAGTATTGATGTTGCAAAGAACATTGATGAGATACTTCAAAGTTTGGATGAAATGTGTAAGAATGCCAATTGATGCTGTTTTTCTTATTGTTTTCTTTTTTAATTTTATATAATAGTATAAAAATCCAGTGAATTAACGGTGTAAATTACCAAAAGACTAAATAGTAATTAATAGATTCTACACAATTAACCATTGCATTTAACGTCAGTTGACGAAATATATGATGCTTTTTCGGCATCAAGTTCGACACATGGCATACGCAATGTTACCCGACTAAAAACGTTTGATCGAATACCGAAATAAGTTGTTATATCTATTATTACACATGGTTTATGGAGAATTCTAGATGAAAGAAATACGAATACACGGCCGGGGTGGGCAGGGCTCTGTCACAGCCGCTGAACTGTTGGCTGTTGCTGCTTTTGCAGACGGGAAATTCAGCCAGGCCTTCCCTGCATTCGGAGTGGAAAGAAGGGGTGCACCGGTCCAGGCGTTCACCAGGATCAATAATGAGACCATAAGGCTCAGAAGCCAGATCTACGAACCTGACTATGTTATTGTACAGGATCCTACACTTCTTGAGGTTGTAGATGTTGCAAGTGGTCTCAAAGAAGATGGAATACTTATTATCAACAGTGACTTCGATGCTGACACGTTCAATATCGACACAAAGGCAAAGATAATGACAGTGAATGCAACAAAGATCGCACTGGATATTATCGGCAGACCTATTGTTAACACTGTACTTTTGGGTGCCTTTGCAGGTGCAACAGGCGAGATAGAACCTGAGTCCATCAAAGAGGCTGTCAAGGAAAGGTTCCCTGGTAAGGTAGGAGACAGGAACGCTGAAGCTATCCAGGAAGCATACAATATGATGACGGAGGCTAAGAAATGAAAATTCTTCCAGGAGGGATCTGCGAAGCAGGTACCACAAGAATCAACAAGACTGGGGGATGGAGAACTTTCAAGCCAGTTTACAACTACGATAAATGCATTAAATGCAAGTTGTGTGAACTTCTGTGCCCTGACAGTTCGATAAACCCAAGAGATGACGGATTCTTCGAGTTTGATTATGATTTCTGCAAAGGTTGCGGAATCTGTGCAAACGAATGTCCAAAGGACGCAATAGACATGGTTCTGGAGGAGAAATAAATGGCACCTGAAAACAAAATTGACAAGAGTAAAATGGTCGTTGTTGAAGGATCATATGCTGTTGCACATGCTACTAAGGTCTGCAGACCAAACGTAATTTCAGCATATCCTATCACACCACAGACCCATATAGTTGAAGATCTTTCACAATTTATGGCAGATGGTGAAATACCAAACTGCGAATACATCAATGTAGAATCAGAGTTCTCAGCACTCTCGGCACTGGTCGGCGCATCCGCTGCAGGTGCAAGGTGTTACTCAGCTACAACATCACAGGGTCTTGAACTCATGCATGAGGTACTGTTCAATATCTCAGGTATGAGGCTGCCTGTCGTGATGACCATTGCAAACAGGGCTGTCAGTGCCCCTATCAGTATATGGAACGACCACCAGGATGCTATCTCCCAAAGAGATACCGGATGGTTACAGCTCTACGCTGAGAACACACAGGAAATCTCTGATATGACCGCTCAGGCTTTCAAGATATCAGAGGACAAGGATATCCTCATGCCATCAATGGTCTGTATGGACGGTTTTATCCTGTCACACGTTTACGAACCTATTGTGCTTCTTGAACAGGACTTAACAGATGAATTCTTGCCTGCATTTGAACCAGAACATGTTCTTGATCCGAAGAACCCACTGAGTTTCGGAGCATTTGCAGACCCTAACTACTACACCGAATTCAGATATCTACAGGAACAGGCAATGCAGAGATCTCTTAAGAAAATAGAGGATGTAGCAAATGAATTCTACGACGTATACGGAAGATACTACGGAGGACTTATTGACGAGTATCGAACAGATGACGCAGACATCATCATCATGGCAATGGGATCCATTATCGGAACCATTAAGGACGTCATTGATAAGCTCAGAGACAGGAATGTGAAAGTTGGTCTTCTGAAGGTCAGGTCATTCAGGCCATTCCCTGTAGAAGCTATCAAAAACGTTCTGAAGGATTCAAAAGTTGTTGTTGTACTTGACAAGAACATCTCACTTGGACTGAATGAAGGTGCACTTTTCACCGAAACAAAGTCCTCACTTTATAATACCAAGATCGACGTACCTATTGTCGGCTACATGGTAGGCCACGGTGGACGTGACATCAAGGTAGACCTGATCGAGAAAATAGTCGATGATGCAAAGGAGATCATGAAGACTGGTATCAAGATAGAAAGCCAGTTTACCGACGTGAAGGAGGAACTACTATGAAATCATTGTTAGCCCCGGGACACAGAGGATGTGCAGGTTGCTGTGACGCAATGGCTGCAAAGTTCACACTTATGGGCGCCGGCGAGGACTGTATAGTTATCAATCCAACCGGTTGTCTTGAAGTTATGACCACACCTTACCCTGAGACTGCATGGGACGTACCATGGGTACACTCACTTTTTGAGAATGCAGCCGCTGTAGGATCTGGTATCGAAGCCGCCCTTAAGGCACTTGGAAAGAAAGGTAATACCAAGGTCGTTGTTATGGGTGGAGACGGTGCAACACTTGACATAGGTATGCGTTCCATTTCCGGAGCATTTGAGAGAGGACATGACCTCACATATGTCTGTATTGACAATGAGGCTTACATGAATACCGGTGTGCAGAGAAGTGGTGCAACACCATTCAATGCATCAACCACCACAAGCCCTGCAGGAAAGGTATCCTTCGGAAACGACAGACCAAAAAAGAACATGCCTGCTATTATGGTTGCACACGGTGCACCATATGTGGCAACCACATCCATCGGATATCCAAAGGACATGATCAATAAGGTGAAGAAGGCTGTAGACGTCGAAGGTCCAACCTACATTCACGCACATGCTCCATGTACCACAGGATGGGGATTCGATACTTCCAAGACCGTAGAGGTAGCAAAGATGGCTGTACAGACAGGTCTCTGGCCACTGTACGAAGTTGAAGACGGCGAAGTCACCAAGGTAAGGAAGATCGGAAAGAACGTTAAGCCTGTTGAAGATTACCTCAAAATGCAGCGTCGTTTCAGCCACCTTTTCAAGATGGAAGGTGGAGATGAAGAGATCGCAAAGATACAGGCACTAGCTGACAAGAACATTGAAGTTTACGGGCTCTAAACCCGTATACTTTACTCTTTTATTCTTTTCAGGACTTTTTTCATTCGTTACTCTTATATTCCAATACTCACTTTCCTGAGTCTCCACTATACTTGCTTCAAGCATTATAATTATTAAATTGTATTTATAACACAATATTATGAACTAATTATTGTTAAAAAAATATTGTTTATTATATTATTTTTAGTTCTAGTCGAAACCATGGGGTACTGAATAAACATAAGAAGTATCAGGTGCCTATTTATCCTCATGACAACGCAATCTAAAGTACCTGATAATAGTAAAACTTTTAACCAAATCTTCAAACTACTTCAGAATGAGTATCCTAACGCTGAGCCTATGCTTCATTTCAAGAATCCACTGGAACTGATGGTTGCAACAATTCTTTCCGCCCAGTGTACAGATAAACAGGTCAACAAGGTCACACAGGTTTTGTTCAAAAAATATCTCAATGTAGAAGATTTTGCCAACGCAAGTCTGGCCGAACTAGGAAAGGACATTTACACAACAGGTTTCTATCACCAGAAAGCAAAACACATCATCGGAAGTGCACAGCTCATCCTCACTGAATTTGATGGCAAAGTCCCTGACACCATGGAAGACCTGCTGAAACTGCCAGGCGTGGGAAGAAAAACAGCCAACATCGTTCTGGCAAGAGGTTTTGGTATTCTTGAGGGCATTGCAGTAGACACGCATGTAACCCGGCTGTCACAAAAACTTGGCTTCACTCAGAACAGTGACCCCAAAAAGATAGAGATAGACCTAATGGCACTTGCAGAGAAAAAGGACCTTGAAAACCTGTCCATGACACTGATACTGCATGGTCGCAACGTGTGTATTGCAAGGAGACCGAAATGCGGGGAATGTGTTGTGAACGAGTTGTGTCCTTCGAGTGAAGTTTGAAATACAATGAGAAAAAGAAGAGCCTCTTTACATGAAGTAAAGAAACTCGATTTTAAAGAGGTCTACAATACAGCTATTTTCTCAGCGCATCCAGAACTTGTTGAGTGCTCTCATTCGCTGCCTGCAGATACATGTCCCGTGGCAGAAGTTCGCGACCGACCTTGTCAAGAGTTTCCTGTGACATACTCCCATCATTTACTAGCTGGCGGCCTGCATCTTTTGCAGCTTCGAATATATCACCTATCGGTGCACCCATCTTGATCATATCCGGCATTGCCATACCGTGCGAACGCAGCAGTGTTCCTGCAAACTCGAATGATGCATTGTTACAAAATGCCTGCATATGAGCTATAAGGGGATCGAAGTTCTCCATCTCCCAGAAACCACAGTTAGAAACCAATACCATCTTGCGGTCTTTAGCTTCCCCACATATAGGATGACGACAGCGGTCATCACGCAGCTCTACAAAAGGCTCAATTCTTGGAAGCATCCTGTCAATCAGATTCTTCATGGGACCGTTTACCCCATCTACATAAAGAGGGGAGGCAAATACAAACACATCAGCTTCGTTTATTTTCGGGTAGAGCAGTTGCATATCATCATCCTGATAACACTCTCCCGGTGTTTTAAACCAGCAATTGAACTCTCCTGTGCAGGGATTGATATTAAGTTTCGCCGTATAGAAGAGGTCTACTTCTGCTCCTGATTCCCTCATGCCATCAAGAAACGGGTTCAATATCATAGCGGTATTGCCCTTTTCCATTCTGGGACTTGAATTTATTGCTAAAACTTTCATTTCTTTTCCTCCTCTGAACTTCGATTGTCCTTTGTTGGGAAATATGGCAAATAATGGAAAAAGCGTTATTACCTCAAAAAATACAATCAACTCAACTGGTCTATCCAGATGAACTGCACACCAATGAAATATACCCCATTAATAAAAATTACCTATACCGATTTAATATTTTTCATTGAAATCAAACAAAACTTAAAACTCTATTTTTTGCTGCTATTCGGTAATATTTGCTAAAAATCATTATATTAAAAAAGTTTTTTTGAGTAATAAATAAATACAGCTATTTAACATAATATATTATTAAGAAAAACAAATTAAAAGTTAATGGAGGGTGGAAAATGCGGTTCATGGATATAATGACGTGGGAACCAAAAGACAACGTGGAGATAAATGAGCGATATATGTCATGGGAATACCCGGAAGGCTACAACGTAATATCAGAGTGGATTGATGTATCCTCATGCAGGATCTTCATCATTTACGACCTTGACAATGAAGAAGCATATGCCAGAGCTACTTTCCCATGGAAAGATATCTCAAAGCTTGAGACCATTCCTGTAATGGATATCAAAAAAGCAATTGAGATCGGTGAAAAGATGGAAGCAGAAATGGCAAAGGCTTGAACTAAATTAAAATTGGATTGGATTTTCTGACCAATACGTCAGAAACTTTATTTTTTCATCCTATTTTTCATTTTTCCATAGCCTTCTTCCTCAACTCCTCGGGGAATTTCTCAATAGCATACCTCAACGCAGTTCTAGGCATAACTTCCTTATTCCGCATGACGTAATCGAATATCTCCTGCTGATGCTGCTTACTGGCTTCCTTGAGCATCCACCCGTACCCTTTCTGCACTAAATCATCCTCATCCATTAGCAGCATATCAGCGATCTCAAAAATATCATCCAGAAACTCACCTCTACGAGCAGGCAAAATAAGCGCAACAGCAGCAGCACGCCTGTACCACCGATTGTCCGAAGTTGTCCATGTCTTCAATGATTCAATGTATTGAGGATACATTTCGATAAACGTCCCTATTGTATGATTGCAGAGAGTATCACATTTTGCCCAGTTGTTGACATAATCCCCGACCCATTTCTCAAAAATAACAAAATCCTCAGGTTCGTACTGTTTTTTCAGATAGTATGACCATTCGAATGCAATAACTGCTTCTTCCATGTAATCAGAACTCAGGAGTTCCTCGCAAAGTGAGAATATCTCCGGCTTGCTTTTGTTGGATATAGTCTTGAAATAGTCCTTTGCTATTTTTCTGACGGCGGCGGATTTCAGACCGTGGGACTTGATCTCTTCTTTGAAGAAACGATTTGAACTTATCTTGGTTTTTTCATCAGCATTTTGTTCCAGGTCTCTTCTAATTTGAGAGATAATAACAGTCATTAAGATTTTATTGGAGGAATTAAGAGATAAAATTAATCCAAAAAACACTTAATTCCAATATTTATTCTCATAAACTCTCATAACATTTGTAACTTTTTTTCATTATCAATTTATTTTATATATTTAACCACTGTTCTACCCCCTATTAGAACAATTTTCGACGCGGGTCAGCTGGCTTGTAACATGGAAAAACAAAATAAAGTTTCACAATATTTCAAAGAATCGTTAGCGAGCGACCTAAAGGCTGGATTCATCACAGCCATTGTGGCATTGCCGCTTGCTATTGCTTTTGCTATCGCTTCTGGTGTGGAGCCTCAGATGGGGTTGTACACGGCTATAATTGCAGGTATGCTGGTCTCAGCAACCGGTGGATCAAAATACTCTATTTCCGGACCCACCGGAGCAATGACAGTCATCATTCTTTCAACACTGCACGGCTTCGGGCTTGAAGGACTATTCCTTGCGGGCTTCCTTGCCGGTGCATTTCAGATACTATTCGGGATCCTGAAACTTGGTAAGGTCGTTAAATACATCCCCCTACCCGTCATATCAGGATTCACGAGTGGTATCGGTGCCATCATTCTTATCGGCCAGATACCAAATGCTCTTGGAATTACAATTCCTGCAAAGGAACACGTATGGGAAACGCTGTATGCCATCGTCTCCAATATGAACCTCCTTGACACAACTGCTATAACGATATGTATTGCCACCATTATGCTTCTGTTATATCTGCCGGGAATACTGGCAAAAATCAAATATATCAACAGCCTTCCGGCTTCCATTATCGCACTGATACTATCGGTCATACTTGTCTTTTACTACAATATCAACATCCCTATCGTTGGCAGCATCCCTGCCGGACTTCCACAGATACAGATGTTGAACTTCAACCTTGGACTACTCATGGCAATCTTGCCAGCCGCCCTTACAATCGCACTGCTGGGAACCATTGAATCACTACTCTGTGCCGTGGTCTGTGATGGTATGACCAACACAAAACACAACAGCAACAAGGAGCTTATTGGTCATGGAATTGCAAACATGGTTCTACCATTCTTCTCAGGAATTCCCTGCACAGCAGCTATTGCAAGAAGTGCTGTAAACATCAGGGAAGGTGCAAAGACACAGATGTCAGGTATATTCCACGCCTTGATACTGCTCATCATACTGCTCTTCCTGGGTCCGATCGCTGCTTTCATCCCCAAAGCTTACCTCGCAGGTGTGCTCATTCTCGTTTCTGTGAGGATGATCAATCTAACAGAACTCAAAACCACACTGCATATCAGCAAGATGGACACTGCTGTCCTGCTTGCCACTTTCCTGCTCACAGTGCTCACTGACCTCGTGTTCGCCGTACAGATGGGTATGTTCCTTTCAATTATCCTGCTCTTCATCAGGCTGACAAATGTAATAGACGTTCAGACAATGGAAAACTACGACAAGACAAAAGGCATCAACGCAACCATCTTTGCCGACCCCTACCTTGAAAAGAACGTCTCGGTCTACACCATCAACGGCCCCTTCTTCTTTGGAGCCATGAACGTTTTCGAGGGCAAAATAAACGAACACATAGCCATCAGCAAACCGCATATTATCTTGCGTATGCGTTATGTTCCCTTCATAGATACAACAGGAATCGAGCGACTTAAGAGTTTCATCAAGTCAAGTAAAAAACTCCACCAGAAAGTCTACCTAACCTCAATACAGCCCGAAGTCATGAGAAGGATGAAAAGCGACAGGGAACTCACTGAACTAATGGAAAAGCAGCATGTGCATATCTGTGATAGCACGCAGGAAGCTCTGGCTTACTTGAAGAAGGAGAACTGAAAAAATTAGAAAATCAGAAAAGAGATTTTTGGTCTTGGAATCTGATTTTCTATAAAATATTTGGATTATTGAAAAGGTAGGCCCATAAACCACCAATTGCCAGAGTTTCAAGCACCGTGATTCCTGACGGGAGAGGATTAGTCGCTGAGTAGATGAAAAAACTTGCCAGAATAGCAATAGCAAAATTAGCAATAATGAGATTTTCAATTTCCATTTTTACACCAGTGAAAATAGGTAATAAAGCCAGTTTTTTAATTTTCTATTTTTTCAGTTCTTGAGTGATACACCCGAATCTAAAAATGGATCCTGATATTTTCATAGATCAGGACCCAGGTGTAGCACTCGTATTCTTATTCTATTATTCCAGAGGCACAGGTTCCGTTTCATGTAAAAGGTCACGTTCTTTATGTGTTACATGAGCTGCAGGCATCTTGCTCCTGGACTCCCGCTGGGAATACATCCAGAGAGGAATGAAGAGACAGAGCATTGCAAAACCAACTCCTGTTGCAGCCCAGCCAAGTTCAAGGCTATTAAGGTAGATTATGCCTATCAGAAATAGTGGAGTGTTCAGGAAAGTAGTTGCCAGTGCCACATGCTTCCATCCTTTTGGAGCTTTGAAAGGCCTTTCCAGTTTTGACATCTCAGGATCGTTCCTGACCTTGACATAAGTGTACAGACTGATACCATTAGCACATATGTACCCGATTGCAGAGGCAGCAATAATTGCTGTGGGTGTTCCAAGGAGAATTAGGACCATGTTGAAAAGAGCATCGGCTATCATTGCATTTGAAGGATGACCATGTGAGTTCAACTTGCTGAAAACTGAAGGGAGGTTGCCTTCAACTGACATTGAGTATATAGAACGTGCAGATGAGAGGAAAGCAGTCTGGATGATAAGAAGCATTGCTCCTATCAACATTACTATTGAAATTGAAGCACCGATAGGACCAAGGGACATATTGGCAAGTGGAAGCATTGGGGAAATAGGTTCTGCCAGAACTCCATCAACGCCAAGAGCACCGATCACAGATGTCTGTACCAATACATAGAGGACAAGACAGATAGCTCCACAGACCAGTAGGGCTTTTGGAACATCGCTACTTGGCTTCTTGTACTCAGGACCATAGATAGCAGCAGTTTCCCAGGCAGCAGCACTCCATTCAGCCATTGCTAAGAGACCAAGAAGTATCAATATGTGCTTCACATCCCAGCTCCAGTCCGTAGGGAACCATGAGCTTGTTATGTTAGTCATATGGAAGTCCCCTGTAAAGAATGGTGCAATAGTGATGACCAGAAGAGGAACCAGTGATATAAGAGCCAGGATAAATCCGGCTGCAGCTCCGTTCTTAAGTCCTTTTGAATTAATTATAGAAAGAGAACCAAAGATCACTCCTCCAACTATCAATGCAAGGAGAGTTGAATTAATTCCGCCAAGTGCCGGAACCATACCCTGAAGGTAACTTGATATTAAAATAGCATAGATAGCAAGGACAGGACTCCATCCGAACCAGTAACTCCAGGCACTGAAACCACCAATGAATTTTCCTAGTTTGAACTTGCCTTTGTTGTTCTTATCTTTATTCGACCCAAATACGGTCTGTGTATATCCTGGCAAACCGGAAGCTTTTGGAAATACTGTTGCAAGTTCCCCGAATGCCAGGTTTTGCAGGAACCCGAGGAGAACCGTAGCTCCCCAAATAACTATTGCAAAAGACCAGACATAACTCGTCAGATATCCTATTGAAGGCAGGATCAATAAAGGAACACCCAATGCTATTGCAAGTCCCTGTTTCCAGTCGATTGTCCTTTCAAGTTCCTGTGGATCACATATCACTTTACTACACTGGGCACCATGCTCCCAGTCTATACCGGCCTGTGTACCATCTGTTTTATCGTTCATTCGTACATCCCATATATTTTTGATAGTTGCATACAATTTTAACCATATTCTGTTTTGAAGAAATTATGATGTAAAATCAAAAAGTAATACATACTACTTATATTTTTCGGAAAACAGATTCCTTATTCCTATATATAAAGATTGTTTAACTTTTGTTAGAAAACAATCAGAAAAAATTCATTGCTATTGATTTTTATTTAGAAATCTTAAACGGACATTTGAACGTACCTGGAGTAACAAAACGGCATATGTCCTTGAATTTGATTTTTTTTATGTTTTGAATGAACATGAAATAAAAAGGCAATTCAATAAATATATAAAATGTATGGCACTGAACTTTAAACTACATTATTTAAAATTCCCGTAAAACTATGCTACAAGTCATTTAATCAAATCAAAATCTAATGCCCAATTTAAACTCACTAACTATATAAAAAAAAGATTGTCTTTGTCTTTATGAATCCAAAAATAAGATTTGCTGACTTATCTCAAATCCCAACCAGCATTCCATAACACATACTCACATCAGGTACATTGAAGCAAGATATGAGATTCTATAAAATATTCGGATTATTGAAAAGATAGGCCCAAAGACCACCAATTGCCAGAGTTTCAACCAATGGTAGACTAGAGTGAAGAGAGTTCGTCATAGCGTAGATGAAAAAACTTACCAGAATACCAATAGCAAGAGTAGATAGAACAAGATCTTCGATTTCCATTTTTACACCTCATTAATTTATGAGAGTTCGAGATAATTTTGATTTTATTACTGTTTTTAAGGAGTACAGCACGAGGGTAAAACAAACTAACCATATTTATATTTTTTGTAAAACACATTCCGAATTATCATATTTAAATATTGTTGAAGAATTTATGTCAGAAGGTATTTGCATAAACACAACAAGCCGTATGATGCTGAATTTATAAATAATTAAAACGCATTTGATTATTTTTGTATTTAATAAAACGCATATAATCTTGGATTTTGGTCTATTACTGCTTTGAATGGAGCATGGTTCAAAATCATGAATTCATAAATAGCATTTATATTTTTCGGGTGATTTTTCAAATTATAGGATCAGGAGAAACCATAAAGAATTATATTAAATTGAATGGAATAAAAATGGTTTGCAAGAAGATAGCATACTTGCCCGATAGATCTTACACTACAAGATCTCTTAAAAATCTCATTTTAAAGTTCAACCATCATCCCACACCCATACTCACCCACAGGCCTCTTGAAAAAACCAAACTTTTCGTAAAAGGCCTCTCTTCCTTTTGCTGACATCAGGGTAATATAAGAATATTCCTGCACATTCTCCTTCAGATATGACATTATCTTTTCCATGAGTGCAGTACCAATACCTTGGTTCTGGTATTTCGGCAGAACGATGACATCCGCAATGAAAAAGATGAAACTGTCATCTCCTACCACACGGGACATGCCTATGACCCTGCCTTTTTCAACAGCACAAACGCAATAGTTGGAATTGTTCAGGCTCTTCTCTATTGATTTTTTGTTGGGATAGGGCCAACCAACTGATTTTCGTAGCTGGATATATTCCTCCACTGAAGGGAGCTTTTCTTCTATGGTGTAATCTATCATACTATTGCTTCACACATCCACGAACAAAAGCTTCACAAACTCAATTCTCATTTCCATGCCAGATTATTCAAATTTAGTTACAAATTTCTTCTGCAGAACAGGGATTTATATCTTATTCTTCTTCAATATTCTTTTCTTTGATAGGTGAAATGGGGTCTGAATTTTCACTTGGTGGAAACCTGACAGCTATAGCCCTTATAATGCCCAATACCAGAAGCAATGCCGAGAATGACAATAAAAGCTCTGTTTCAAATTCATGACTGTATATCAATACAGTGACCTCACGCAAAACTATCATGATCGTGGCATCACTTACATACGTAAGCCTGATCCTTTCGTGAACGTGGTAATCTGAAAATGCCTTGAAGAGATCAATAAGGACAAAAATTGTCAGAACACTGTACACTACCTGGCCAAAGCCACCCTTTGTCAGCCAGACGTATCCTATATTCTGGAAAATATTAAACAATCCTATGATTATTCCCAGCAAGAGGACGTATAGGACGACAAGCGTCACTAAATGGATTACCTTCCTGAATATTTGTTCATGTGTTATCATTATACTTCTCCACAGAATCCAATGATATATTTTCCATACCCTGCAAGAACTTTGAAGTCGTAATTGCAGAGGTAGCAGATTAATGCTCTATATATCCTGAATATAACTAGCTATCTCTCACAACACATAGATTTTCTAAGGTGGATGTACTCTTCCACTAAAAGGATTTTTTCTTCGATTGTGTAATTGCTCATATTTAACCTAACTTTGGCAATAAAAACAATAAATATGATCTTAATTTCATTGTATCGAATTTATTACAACAGTTTAAATTACTCTTTTTGTCAGAAAAAAGAAACATAAACAATTATATTTCACTTATCAGCTCTGCATCTTTAAGGTAATAATCATAAAGGTCCTTACCCCATTTGCGCCCTTCTGGACTGGAGCATATAACCTGTTTATTGCTAAATTCATTATCTTTGGAAAGTAGCCTTAAAAGAAAACCAGTGTCAGAAACCGTGAGCGATGAAATTTCTACATCTCTTTCGTACACATATATCTTAACATTTTCAAGTCCAAAAGCAGATTTACATTCAGCATACATTTCATCGATCAATTTAGAGATAAGTTCTTTAGAAAAGATAATAAAAACCTCTATGCCTTTATCAGTCAACTGGTCTAAAACAGGCAGGGCTCCTGGATGCATAAAAGTATAAACAAAGTAAACAGCTTTGGAGTCAAGACAATCTGTAAGATAATCTGCATTGAGTTCAATTGAATTAACATATCCGGGTTCTACAAGAGTTAAACCCCTAATATCATTTATCCTTTTCAGGAGATGTTTTGGAATAGCATCTAGTTTGTGTTGCGTGAAATAGCGACTACTTTCATCCAGTGTTTCAATAGTATCCAGAAAGGGTTTCATTTCATTAACTAATAAATTTCCAATACTTGTCAACCCGTAACTATCATCCGATTGATAAATGAGATTGTGCTCTTTCAAGATCTTCATCTGCGGAAGTAATGCCTGTCTTGAAGTATTGATACTATCAAGTAGAAAACTCATTTCCTTAGAGCCATCTTTCAGTAATAGAATCACATTCTTTCTTTTTTCAGAAGCAAACAGAACATCAAGTAATGCCTTTCCCATAAAATTCAGCTCTTTTTATTGATAGAAGAAAACACTCTACAAAACAATGTAGAATAGCTACACCATAAACAAACTCAATGATACTATTTAATTAATTTGTTATTTGTATTTTATAAAATTTCAATTGAAATAAATATCATACACAGTACTTGCCCCATTTGACAAAACTCCTTTTCAGTATAAGAGCAGATGCCAGTGTCAACAACACAGATGCAAGCACAAGGCAAGAGTTCGGTTGTGCAAGGAAAAGCATGTTCAGCACCTCCTCGCTACAACTGAAATCCAGCTAATCCTTTAAGGTTCTCTACGGTTATCTGATGTCCCTATCTGCAATCATTGTATTATTCTAAGGATCTAACAGCTATCGTTAGCAAACAGCTGCTTGACAAAAACCCTTCGCTCTTCCATACCAGGACCTTCGAATTCCTCTGCAACCTTTTCCAGCATGTCAGGTATCGGTATATGTTGAGGACATGCATCCAGACACTGACCGCATTGTACACATTGTGAAGCGAAATTCGTCTCGGCTCCTCTGAGTACGTCGCCAAGCTTCGCAGCATACATCATTTTCAGCATTCCGTTCTTATCACCAAACATGTACAGGTTATTGTACATCTCAAAACATGCAGGGATATCTACGCCCTCAGGACATGGCATACAGTATCTGCAACCAGTGCAGTTGATCTTCATGAGTTCAGCGTATTTCTCCGCAACCCTGCTAACAAGTTTCAGCTCTTTTTCGGTCAGTGAATTGGCAAGACCTTCCTTTGCAATCTTCAGGTTCTCTTCTACATGAGATGGCTCGGTCATACCGGAAAGCACAACAGTGACTTCTGGATGGTTCCAGACCCAGCGCAATGCCCACTCTACAGGACTGCGACTGGTACCCGCCTCGTTCCAAATATCCATTGCTTCAGCAGGAATAGGATTCGCAAGGTTTCCACCACGCAGAGGTTCCATTACCACAACACCAAGACCTTTGGAGGCGGCATACTCAAGTCCTTCTGTCCCTGCCTGAACGTTCTCATCCAGGAAATTATACTGGATCTGACAGAAATCCCAGTCATAGCCGTCCACAATTGGTACGAAATCCTCAGGATCGCCATGGTATGAGAAACCTGCATTGATGATACGTCCGTCAGCTTTGGCTCTGTCAAGGAATTCAGCCACACCAAGATCCCGGATATTCTCCCAGCTACTGCCCACAAGGCTGTGAATGAGATAGTAATCAATGTGATCCGTATTCAGCTTCTCAAGCTGGGCATTGAGGAACCTGTCCATATCCTCTGGTTTTTTGACCATCCATTGTGGTTGTTTAGTAGCAAGTTTCACTTTTTCCCTATATCCATCTGCAAGTGCACGTGCAAGGAAAGGCTCACTTGCACCCATATGATAAGGCCATGCTGTATCCACATAATTCACTCCATTATCTATTGAGTGGCGAACCATTTGCATAGCTTTTTCCTCATCAATGCTCCCATCTTCTGTGACCGGCAGGCGCATGGCTCCAAAACCAAGTATTGAAAGCTCATCGCCGTTATTTGGCATTTTTCTGTATAACATTGAATTCATCCTCTTATTCAATAACGAATTGTAATTATAATTGCACTCTTTCAGTATTTGTTTTTCTATAGTCCATATCTAAAATTGACTAATCAGTCATTTAATTGTTACATTATATAAGTGTTCTTCCAAAGGAGATATAAAGTAAAAAATAGTCCAACTTTGTACATGTCCTCTACAGAGCCCTCTGAAAATATGACACCTCATCCTCCCGAGGATTACGATACAAAAATATCTGCAGTTCTTCCTTATTACTCAATTTTCCATCAGGAAACCATCAACCTTGTCAGGTCACTACCTAATAGCCCGAATGTCTGGATGGATACCGGATGTGGTACCGGTTCACTGGTTACAAAAGCAATTGAACAGTTCCCTGATACAAAATTTCTTATGCTTGACCCATCTGAGGGAATGCTGCAACATGCAAGGGAAAAACTTTCATCATATACTCCCAGAAGGCTTGAATTTCTGAGAACTTCATCAACACAGGAATTCTCACAGGAACTTAATGAAAGGCCGGATGTTATTACTGCCATCCAATGCCATCATTATCTTAGCCCTGAAAAAAGAACCAAAGCCGTAAAAGTATGTCATGAACTACTAAAACAAGATGCTATTTTCATCACTTTTGAAAACATCAGGCCGCTTACAGAAAAAGGCGTTGATGTTGGAAAAAGTTACTGGGGAGAGTTCCAGTCCACCCATGGAAGAAGCATGGAAGAAATAGAAACTCACCTTAAGCGTTTTGATACTGAATATTTTCCCATAACAATTGAAGAACATCTGGAACTACTAAGAAAAACAGGATTCAGGACCGTAGAATTGTTCTGGTATTCTTACATGCAGGCTGGTTTTTACTGCATCAAATGATCAGCAAGGATCATTGAAAAACAGAGAGATAATTATCTCTCAGTATCTAAGTAACGCACCCACCACATCATCAGAGTCCAGAAAATCCTCTTTTTCCACGAATTCGACCTCTGAACCTGTGCGCTGGGCAAGTTCATAGAGTTCTTCCACCACATCAATAACTGATGTTGGACCCCCGCACCTGTCACATTCCTTCGGAGGCTGAACATTTGCCTGGAGATTCTGGCATCTCTCACATATCCACCCGGAAACTGATGAACCCTTCAGGATCAGCAGGACATTTACTCTTCCCTGCTCCAGAGCATCTCTGACATCTTCCACACCATGGACAGCCAGTCCACCCTTTAAGATTGCGTTTTTTAACTCATTCGCTTTTTTCTTTGATATGGAAAGTTCATTTTCGTGCAGGACAGAATAGCTTTCCTCTACCAGTTCATCAAGGGAAATATCCATTGCTACGTCAATAACACCCAGTACACTCTGCCGGACATCCTGTGGTAGCAAGTCCATTAGTTGTTGTTTTGCCTCTCCGGGTCCGGCAATTACCAGACCTCTTGTCTGTAGCTGGTCACATGTGCCTTTGATGTTATCAGCAACTTCAGACAAAAAGGATTTTATCGCCCCTTTTCTCAGGTGGTTGAAGCGCATCTGACTCCATCCTCCTTTTTTGTGCTTGTTCATCAGGTCTATAGATAGGTGTTTTTTTTCCTCTGTGAGATCCGAGCGTACACATGTGAACTTAGCCTCCTGGGAATCAACAAGCAGTACGCCATAGTCATCATAGTCTGCCCTCAGTTTTGCCAGTGGCAGCAAAAAAGGTGATGTATCAAGAACCAGTGACTGCTCCGGCTCCACAGCCAGTTTGTAAACGTGCAGGAAAGATTCTGATGAACTGGCAAAGATAACCCTGCCTTTCTCACCGGAAATTGGAGGTTCAAATATTGATTTTTCAGCCATATCAAAGGTCTTTTCAAATTCAGACCTGAGCTTAGAAGACAAAGCTTTTTTGATCGACTTCACTCTTGAATCCACAAATATGCGATTCAAATGTTCGTTTTCCCTTCCGGACACCGGAAGATAGACTGAAAGGTAAATATCCTTTTCAGCATAGATTTCCGCCAGAGCCCTTATATCAATTTCAGTTACAGGCATCAGGTCTTCACTTATGATCTTCAATAGGCTCCCGGAAAGTTTCATAAAAGGTCTATTATTGTCTGGTATTTAAGAGTTGTTTAAATTCACGGAGAAGCAGATGAAAAATGTTCCCTTCCTGGATCCTAAACTCTCATTTTTAGACTGGTATTTATGTAACTTCAAAGCTTTTAAATCTCATTGCTTTCAACCATCATATGGGAGTGCTGAAAGTAGACCATTAATTGATTTTCGACAGATACTTTGCCGGAAAAATTAGTACTACATAATTCACCGATTCTTTAAAGCATAACACGCGTTCACACCGTTAACAATTCAACTAGTCAAAAACAGGTAGTGGTAAACTATGGATAAAAAATCACCAGCGCAAAAGCAAAGATGCGTGATACTGGATTCTATGATCGATAACGAATACCGGTCAGAAATCCCTGAAATTGTGGACATGGTCATAAACAGTTGCTCTGAAAAGGGGTGCTTTGACCATCTTGATGCTGCAGTAATACCATCAAAAGAATCGCTTATAGAAATAATTGATCTGATAAAGGACATTCTTTTTCCCGGTTACTTTGGGGATCAGACTGTTGACAGGAACACACTTTCATATCACATCGGAAACGAGATTACCGAACTCTTTAGCAAACTCTCAAAACAAATAACCAACAGCATCATACATGAATGCAATCGCTTTGAAGAAGAATGCACCGAATGTATTGACCGCGGACATGAGGAAACATTGAAGTTCCTGAAAAAGATTCCCGAAATACGGTCCATGCTGGCATCGGATATTATTGCCATATACGAGGGAGACCCTGCAGCTAAAAATTATGATGAGATCATTTTCAGTTACCCTGGCCTACTTGCCATGACGGTCTACAGATCAGCCCATGAACTGCACAAACAGGGAATTTCCATAGTTCCACGAATAATGACAGAATATGCTCACAGTATCGTTGGAATTGATATTCACCCTGGAGCCAGGATAGGAAATGGATTCTTCATCGACCATGGAACAGGTGTCGTCATTGGTGAGACATGTGAAATTGGAAACAACGTCCGTATCTATCAGGGTGTTACCCTTGGTTCCCTGAGTTTCCCAAAAGATGACACCGGCAAGCTCATTCGTGGAGAAAAGAGACACCCTACCATAGAAGATAACGTTATAATCTATTCAAACGCAACCATACTTGGCGGAGAAACTGTAATCGGAGCACGTTCGGTTATTGGTGGTAGCGTGTGGTTAACTAGATCCGTTCCACCGGATACGAAGGTTGTCATTGAGGAACCAAGGCTCATTTTTAAGGAAAAAAAGTGAGGACATAAATTTGAAAGTATTTTCATATTATTTTGGAATATCAAGAGCTGACTAATATAGGGAGTTGAGAAAATGCGAATCTACCAAGACATCACTAAAACCGTTGGTAATACACCACTTGTACGCTTGAACAGAATAAATGAGGGATGTTATGCAACCGTGATTGCAAAAGTAGAATCTTTCAACCCTCTAAGTTCTGTTAAGGACCGTATTGCCCTGAACATGATAGAGACTGCTGAAAAAGATGATTGTCTCAATAAAGATACGGTCATTATTGAACCAACTTCGGGAAATACAGGTATTGGTCTTGCATTTGTCTGTGCAGCAAAAGGATACCGTCTCATTTTGACCATGCCTGATACAATGAGTATGGAAAGAAGGAAAATACTGAGATTGTTAGGTGCTGAGATAGTACTCACCCCTGGTAGCAAAGGCATGAAAGGTGCCATAGACGAAGCCAGTGATCTGGCAAAGAAAACTGCAAACTCTTTTGTTCCTCACCAATTCATGAACCCTGCAAATCCTGATATCCACCGCCGTACCACGGCTGAGGAAATATGGAATGACACAGATGGGAAAATAGATTATCTCGTGGCAGGTGTCGGTACAGGAGGAACAATTACCGGAATCTCAGAAGTAATAAGATCCCGAAAGCCTGGTTTTAAAGCAATAGCAGTTGAACCTGATGATTCACCTGTTCTTTCCGGCGGGAAACCCGGACCCCACAAGATACAGGGAATTGGTGCCGGTTTTATCCCTGATGTACTAAATATGGATATCATCGATGAGGTTGTGAGAGTTAGTAATGACGATGCTTTTGAAACTGCAAGAGAACTTGCAAAAAAGGAAGGAATACTTGCAGGAATCTCATGCGGTGCAGCTCTTCATGCAGCTTTGCAAGTGGCAGGAAGAGAAGAAAATGCCGGAAAACTCATAGTTGTGATATTACCGGACACAGGTGAGAGATACCTCAGTACAGCGCTCGCTGAGTTTGAAGATTAAACGCTACTAAGAATTGAAATGCTCAGGAAGGCAGACACTGTTGTAGATAATTAATCAGCTGCCTTTTGCTTTTTTTATTATTGTTGATTCATTTATATCCAAAACGTATATATCCAATCAACTTCAAGATTTATTTGGGAGTATTTAAGCACAGAGAACTTGTGGCATTGAGTTACAGCTTTGCTTTTAAGGTATTTTTGTATCGGAAAGTCAACACATAAACAAGATTGTTTGGGATGATCAAATGTTAAATATCAGGCCTTTTAAAGAAGAAGACAACGAGACCTTGCTAAATATTGAAAGACTGTGTCCTCAGGGAAATGAAGAATGTGCAATGGTTGTTGATAAGGAACCAGACATAACTGCAAGGTATGAACTTTACGATAACTGGGAAATTCGTGTTGCTGAAGAAGACAGTACAACTGTGGGTTGGGTTGGCTGGACCATAAAACAAACCCCTAAGCAGAATTATGCCTACATAGCCGAAGTTATGGTGCATCCTGACTACCAAAAAAAGGGAATAGCAGTCAAACTCGTAAGAGAAGCTGAGAAAGTCGCACAGGAAACAAAAGCTTCACATATATACTCTTATGTGTACGGACCAAATGTACCTTCAATAAAGCTTTTCGAAAAACTGGGTTACATTAAGGAAAAGGATATACAGACGATTGGGATGTCTGCATATAAAAGAGAGCATACTGAAAGAGATTATGATCTTGAGAGAGTCGAAGCAAAAGACCTTCCTGAAGCTGTTAGACTCATTAATAGTTATTACGATGGAAGAGCTCACTTTTCACCATTTACAACTGAAATCTTTAAGGAACGTACAAACAGAATATTGGGGTATGGACTTGAAAATTTCATTGTGGCAAAGTGGAAAGGTAAAATAGTGGCTTGTGCTGGCTTCTGGGATTCTTCGATTCTCATGGAAATGACATACACAAAAGAACCAATGATGTGGAAGCTCATGTCAAATGCCTACGGAATACTCAGGCATTTTATCAGTATGCCAAGAATACCACCTGAAGGGAAATTCTTCAAATTCCATTCCATAGTGGACCACGCATTTGAACCCGAACATGCTCTTGCAATGGAAGAGATCATGAACTACTGCAATAATCTCATGTTCGATACAAAATGTGAGTTCTTCGGAATTTACACAGACCCCGAAGATCCGATATTTGAAGTTGTGAAAAAATTCAAGCCACTGTATGATAAAATGTACCTCTACGCAAAACCAATTTCAGGAAAACTACCTGATTTCAGCAGTATCTATGTGGATTGCAGGGACCCAATACTCTAAGAAAACAAAAGCATCAGTTAACAATAAAAAGCACCCGGACCTTCTTACTTACTAATGGAACGCGTGATAATCCATGTGGACATGGACTACTTTTATGCAGCCATAGAAGAAAGGGAGGACCCTTCTCTTAAAGGTAAAGCCGTTGTTGTCTGTATGTATTCGAACAGGGGAGAATCGGGTGGAGCTGTAAGCACATCTAACTATGTTGCCAGGAAAGCAGGTATACGCTCGGCTATGCCCTGCAAACTGGCAAAATCGAAAAAACCGGATGCAATTTTTCTGCCGGTGCGCAAGCCTTTCTACGAGGAAGTCTCTGCAAACGTGATGGAGATATTGAAAAAAAATTCCGACAGCTACGAGGCCTTCGAAAAGATCAGCATTGATGAGGCTTTCCTTGATATTACTGAATCATGTAAAGGTGACTACGAACTTGCAAAGGAAATTAGCCTGAGAATTAAAGAGGAAGTGAAATCTCAGGAAAGAATAACATGTTCTGTGGGCATAGGTCCAAACAAACTCATCGCTAAGATGGCATCCTCGTTCCAAAAACCTGATGGAATCACCGTTATCAAACCAGAAGAGGTACATGGGTTCCTTAAACCCATGCCTGTGAAGAAATTATGGGGAATCGGAAAGGTCACTGAAGATAAATTATCTGAAATGGGCATCATGAACATTGAGGACCTTGCAATTTATGATTCCATGGAACTGATATCTGTTTTTGGGAAGAACAAAGGTACATGGCTCAAGCAGGCTGCATCAGGTGTTGATGAAACTCCTGTAAAAGAAAGGACAGCAACTGACCAGATAGGTAGAATGGCATCCCTTAAACATGACAGCAGAAATGAGAATATGATATTTTCATTGCTGGATGAACTCATGGACGATGTCATAGGCAAAGTAAAAGCAAGGAAGGTGTCTTTTCGTTCCTTAACAGTAACAGTTATATTCTCAAACTTCAAAACTTCAACAAAAAGTAAAACGCTAAATCATGTTGTAAGTGACAGGGATATTCTCAGTGAGAATGCAAAAGAACTGATGAGCCAGTTCCTTGAGGAAAGTGAAATGAACTTCAGACGTATAGGTGTCAGGGTAGATAACCTGCAGGGAAACACCGGACAAAAAAGCCTGTTTGATTTTTGAGGAAAAAATAATGGCTCCATATGAGGATGTATATTCTAGCAACAGACCCGATGGTAATAACTGGAGAAGCCGCCTATATGATGTTATATTTGAGGCAGAGAAACCTATAGGAAGATATTTCGATCTCTTGCTTATAATAAGCATCCTGTTGAGTGTCCTTGTAGTTATGCTGGACAGCGTCAAATCATTTAGGATTGGAAACGAAGAATTCCTCTACAATATAGAATGGTTTTTCACGATACTTTTTACGATTGAATACATTCTTCGACTTATATCCGTTAAAAGCAAGATCCAATACTCAACAAGTCTTTTTGGAATAGTTGATCTGCTGGCAATAGTCCCGACCTATCTGAGCCTGTTCCTGCCAGGAAGCCAGTTTTTGCTGGTTATAAGGATACTCAGGGTCCTGAGAATATTTCGTATTCTCAAACTGGTCAAGTACCTTAATGAAGCTGAATTACTGATCGATGCCTTGAAGGCCAGCAGCCGGAAGATTACTGTTTTTCTTTTTGCGGTACTAACACTTGTCGTTATCCTTGGATCACTCATGTACCTGATAGAAGGAGAGCAGAACGGATTTTCAAGTATACCAATGAGCATATACTGGGCTATTGTAACCCTGACAACTGTAGGCTTTGGTGACCTTGTGCCACAGACATCACTTGGAAGAACTCTGGCTTCTGTTGTTATGATAATGGGTTACAGTATTATTGCTGTCCCTACAGGTATTGTAACAGCTGAGATGAGCCTGGCATCTATTGATGCAAGGGATAGGGCAAGACCTAAAATCATCTGCAATAATTGCGGCAATCAGAATAATGATATAGATGCCCGATTCTGCAAACATTGCGGAATAAAATTGTAATTTTTATATCAAATATTGCTTTGCATCGAATATCTGAGATTGGATATTCAAACTTTTTTATAATTTTTTAAAGTCCCTTCATATAGATTTTCGACTCGTTTCATTAAAGCGGCTAAAAACAAATTTCTACATATCAACATCATTCTCATTATGATATCCAGTCATGCCGGATACATATAAATATGAGAATCCAAGACACCTTTCACTTGTAAATGAATGCTATAAAATTATACTATTGGCATAACCAATTTACAGAATAATCTTGCTACCTTCAATAAACGGGGAATCCATATTTCAATCTGTGAACCAAAAAACGATGAGCTAAAGAATCAACAGCTCAACCTCCTGAAAAAGGCCTTTACATCAGTTCAAGACCTCATAGTCGTGATAGACCGTGATCTGAAAATCGTAGTAAGCAACTGGAAGAATTGTGAGTCAATACCTGCAAATGAAAAACAGGGACATCCTTTTTGTTATAGCTGCCTGATGAAGCAAAGCAAACCCTGTGAACCATGCCACTTGATTGAGGTTTTTGCAAGCGGTGTATGCAAGAAATTTGAAATTGAAGACCCTCTGGATAATAAAACGAAACTTGTTGAGTTATCCCCTGTTTTTGATGACAATGAAAATGTCACAATGGTCGTGCGACATACAAAGGACATCAGTGAGCGTAAATCCGTAGAAAAAGTCCTACAGATGAGGGAAAAACAGCAGGCTGCTGTTGCTAAACTTGGACAGGAAGGACTTGCCGGGGCGGATCTTGATACTCTGATGATGGAATCTGTCAAACTTGTAGCCAGCACACTTGATGTTGAATATTGCCGAATAATGAAACACGAGGATGAGAATTCCATTATGGTTGCAGGTGTAGGATGGGAAAAAGAATACAACGTTAAGTCTGAAAACAAGGACAGGAATAAAAATGAAATTATTTGCTACACTCTTTATTCAGGTGAAAGAGCCATAGTTCATGAGAATAGGACGCAGAAAAAATTCAGTGGTTTATCCTTGTTAAAAGACCAAGGAATTTTAAGTGGAATGGACTCAGTTATCGGAAGCAAGGAGAAACCTTTCGGAACTATGAACGTACACACCACTCAAAAAAGGGTGTTCACAAACGATGATATGCACTTTGTACAGTCTGTGACCAATGTACTTGCTGAGTCTCTGAGCAGAAAGGAAACTGAAGAGAACCTCAAAAAGTATGCAAAAGAGCTTGAAGATGCAAATTATCTCAAAGTATTGTTCACTGACATACTCACCCATGATCTTCTCAACCCTGCAAATATTATCAGGGGTTTCACTGAGGAACTCATTATAGTTGAAGATGAAGATAACAAGAAAAAACTGCTTGACAGAATACACAAGAACAACGAAAAGTTGATCTATATGATAGAATCGGCTTCAAAGTTCATTAAACTTGAATCTATCGATGATATCAGATTTGAAGAGCAGGACTTTGTACCCATTCTGGAGAAAGTTATCAGGAACTTTGGCCCTGAAATGAATAAAATGGACATTGAACTTGATTTTAAATCTGCAAAAGAATGCCCTTCACTTATAAATCCTCTGATAGAAGAGGTATTCCTGAATCTGATTTCCAATGCCATTAAATTCAGCCCTCCAAAAGGGAAAATAACAATTGATATCTCAGATATAGGAGATAAATGGAAAATCAAGGTCAATGATGTTGGTCCGGGTATCAGCAATGAGGACAAGGCCATGATATTTGAGCGTTTCAAGCAGGCAGACAAAGGAAGCGTAAAAGGAAGCGGTCTTGGGCTAGCCATTGCCAAAAGAATTGTCGAACTCCACAATGGAGAAATCGGTGTGGATAACAACCCACTTGGAAGGGGAAGCGTTTTCTGGTTCACAGTTAAAAAAGCACTGTGAACCGAATTAAATAAAAACTATACAGCTATCTTTTTTTCTTTTTGCTGATCTCAACATCGACCTGAACCTTTCTGACAGCAAAATCTGTTGCCAGTCCCCGCAGCATCCATCTCAATGCAGAAGCCTGATATGTGGGGTTTTTTGGAAACTCTTTCTGGACGATCGATGATACTTTTTCCCCGGCTTCTTTCTGCAATTCACCAAGTCTTTTTCTGGAAAAAGCATCCATCCCACCTGTTTTCAGTTGGGCGAAGGATTTAAAGGAAGGAGAGGGACTGGTATTCAATTCATTTATTCCCAGTTTTAACTGAGGAGAAACAGACATTGAATTAACATTTGCAATGAACTTCCTGTCTGACGGTTTAACAGAAGAAGTCTTCGAAGAGTTCTTGGATGTATTCTTTGATGAGGATTTTGGCATTGCCAGCCTGTCAGCGGTGCTATTCTGTTCCCTTGGAACCCAATCGAACTTAACCTTCAGGTCATGCTTTTTGATTATAGATGCTGTCTCCTCTTTTATCGCTGCAAGGTTCTGGTTCTTAACCTTCCATTTACCTGACATCTGGCTTATCACAAGCTTACTATCACCATAAACCTGGAGGGGACCTTTCCCTCCAAGCTTCAGATAATTAAGTATTCCTTCTTTCAGCGCGGTATATTCAGCAACATTGTTGGTATTGGAGGGAGTGGGCTTTTTTTCCTTGCTTCCTTCAGTTGGAACTTTCCCACTGCTCCAGTTGATTACCCATCCAAATCCCATTATTCCTCCCGGATTTGGATCGCAGGAGCCATCAAAGTTCATTGTGTCCATATTACATTTGAAAGTAGGTCATTGTTTTTGTATTTTTAGGTCAATAATAAAAAAGAACTTATGATCTTCTACTCGATCTTTTAAAGCTCAGTGCATCCTTCGGGCATATATCGATGCATCTCCCGCATTTGATGCAATCCGGATTGTTGGTTATCTCTACTATATTCAGATGCATAGGGCACACTTTTTCGCATTTGTAGCATTTTATACATTTATCGATATCAACCTGTAGTGGGTATTTGTTCACTCCAACAATGCTCTGCAGGGTTCCCATTGGACAAAAAGTACACCAGGTTCTCGGAGCAATCGTTACCCCCAGTATAATTGCAATGGACGATGTTGTCAGGCACATAACAACAAGAACCATACCTATCTGGTTCACAAGCCCCTGAGTATTCATCAGCCTGTAACCCATGAATACCATCATCAGCATAAAAAGAGGAAATCTTATCCAATAACTTTTGAGTACCTTTGGTATCTTTTTCTTCTCAGATACCCGACCGACCCAGAAGTCCATGAAACTTCCTCTTGGACATAGATTCCCGCAGAACCAGCGCCCTCTGAATGGTGCTATCAGAAAAATAGCGGCAAACACCAGCAACATGAAATAACCAAGTATCGGGAACCATAATCCTGCAATTGAAACGATTATGACAAGCGGTCCCATATATGGTGTTATCTTTAACATAATTTCATCTTCTTGATATTTTTATAATCTTGTTTTTACTAATGCATGTTGGTGTTTTTTATTTTGTACCACCTTCCAAAGAGTTTTTATCTTCCACTATCCCACATATACAATGGGTTTAAAACCACAAGCCAAAGTATTGGGGAGTTAATGCGGAAACTGATGCAGGTATCTGAACCTGAAAGTGGGGATGGGAACAAAATGGACAATGAAAATACCGGCCAGCATAGCGATGAGCATGGAATGTATGGAAATGAGGGAGAGCATGAAGGACACAAGAACCATCAAGGGCATTCCAATCACCATGCTATGATGGTTCAGGATTTCAGGAAGAGGTTCTGGATATCGCTTGTATTGACCATACCGATTCTTCTCCTGTCTCCTATAATCCGTCAATTCCTTGATTCAAGCTTTGGTATCATTATCCCCTCTTTTGCAGGACAGACATATCTTCTCTTTGTTTTTTCCACTTTGGTTTTCTTCTACGGAGGATGGCCTTTCCTTAAAGGAATAAAGGACGAACTCTCAGCGAGAAGCCCTGGTATGATGACACTTATCGCAGTTGCCATCACCGTTGCATACAGCTACAGCAGTCTTGTGGTGTTCGGGCTTGAGGGTAAACTCTTTTTCTGGGAACTGGCAACCTTGATAGACATCATGCTATTTGGGCACTGGATGGAGATGAAATCTGTTATGGGAGCATCAATGGCTCTGGAGGAACTTGTAAAACTCATGCCATCTGGTGCACATCTGATAAAATCTGATGGAAATGTTGATGATGTTCCCGTGGATAATCTCAAAAAAGAAGACATAGTACTTGTCAAACCCGGAGAGAAGATCCCTGTTGATGGTGTGGTTGTAAAAGGACAAAGCTCTGTAAATGAGGCAATGCTCACAGGTGAATCAAATCCTGTTCCAAAGGAAACGGGGGGTGATGTCATAGCTGGAGCCATAAATGGAGAAGGTTCCCTTACTGTTGAAGTCCGGAAGACAGGAAAAGATTCATTCCTCTCTCAGATGCTTGATCTTGTAACACAGGCCCAACAAAGCAAGTCTAAAACACAGAACCTTGCAGATAGGGCAGCTCTCTGGCTCACAATAATAGCCCTGACCGCCGGAACTCTCACTTTTTTTGCATGGCTTCGATTTGTAAACACCGACCTTGCTTTTTCGCTGGAAAGAGCAGTTACCGTTATGGTTATCACATGTCCTCATGCACTGGGACTTGCAATCCCTCTTGTTGTTTCAGTTTCCACAGCAATCGGTGCAAGAAATGGCTTGTTGATCAGGAACAGAACAGCATTTGAAAGAGCAAGGAATATCGATGCGATCATTTTTGATAAAACTGGAACACTCACAAAAGGAGAGTTCGGTGTCAGTGATGTGATCACCTTCGACGAGAATATTGAAGAGAAGGAAATGCTGAAATATGCAGCTTCAATTGAATCCAACTCTGAGCATCCGATAGCCAGGGGAATTATGGACTCCTCAGAATCTACCTACCCGGTTGAAAACTTCAGTGCCATTGCCGGAAAAGGAGCACATGGGACTGTTAACGGTAAGGATATAAAGGTTGTAAGTCCCGGATATCTAAAAGATGAAAGTATCAATTATCCTGATGAGAAAATGAGGGATATAGCCAGTCAGGGAAAAACCATGGTTTTTGTCCTGATCGAAGAGAATGCCGTTGGGGCCATTGCACTGGAAGATGTGGTCAGACCTGAATCTAAGGAAGTCATCGGCAGACTGAAGGAAATGGGAATTAAGTGTATCATGCTTACCGGCGACCAGAAACAAGTGGCTGAACGTGTGGCAGGACAGATAGGGCTTGATGAATACTTTGCAGGAGTTCTTCCAGGAGAAAAAGCTTCCATAATTAAGGAAGTTCAGGGGAGAGGATTTAATGTGGCAATGGTCGGGGATGGTATCAATGACGCACCTGCACTGGCACAGGCAGACATCGGAATAGCCATTGGAGCGGGGACTGATGTTGCAGTGGAAACCGCGGACATCGTACTTGTGAAAAGCAATCCTCTTGATGTTATGACAATCATCGATCTTTCCCGCGCAACGTACGGTAAAATGATACAGAACCTTTTCTGGGCTACAGGCTACAATGCCCTTGCAATTCCACTTGCAGCAGGGGTTCTTTACCAACAGGGAATATTGTTATCACCTGCTGCCGGAGCAGTACTCATGTCATTGAGCACTATCATAGTCGCTATAAATGCCAGATTGTTGACCATTGACATGGACAGAAGTGCCGTATAATTTCAATATATATATAAATAAACATGTACAATATATTCTCATGCAGATCCTGATACCAGATATTGTTGACACGGCACTTATAAGTGGTGTAATATCCTTCTTCCTTTTTGCAGATATTCTAGTGAAGAACTATCTTAAGATAAATATTAGGGATGTAGGTGCTGATCTTGCTATTGGAGCTTTGGTAATTCAGCTTGGATTTATTGCAAATTTACTTAAGGATCAGCAAATGGACTTTTTCTGGAACAATATCGTTCTTGCAACCTGTTTTGCACTTTTCTGGATCGCATCCCTCTGGCTGGCGGGAAAGAAAGACGCTTTAACTGACATGTTTTCCTACACCATCGGAACATTTGCCCTGGCTGCATCAATTATGCATTTTCTGGGAACGTTCAGGCCAACAGGTATGGCGATTCTCCTTACATATTGTTTTATCCTGTCAGTACTAGCTTTCCTTTTAGCCGACTACCTCAGGACAGAAACTGTCAAAATTGATTTTGAGAAGTTTACCAGAGACCTGCAGATATATGATATGAATGAAAGCTACAGAAAACTGGAAAAGGGTACAGAAAATATCGACCCTCTACAACCTGTTATCGATCTTATACGTGGAGCCACCAGGAACAAGGACAACTTTGTTTCAACTGTAGGTATCAGGGAGATACCTGAAATATGTACAAAAGTTTTGGCATCAAGCGGGAACAAAGCTCTCATCATAAAACACTTGAATGCGCACCTGTACCAACTTGCTATCCTTGCAGGAGATGAAAAAGATAGATTTGCACTGATAGAAATTATCGATGCTTTTGGTTCTATTGGAAAACAGTGTTCAAAGGCAGATATGGAGAGTTTCACGTTGCATACCATAAACAGTATGACCAGTTTTTTTGAAATGTACAGGGATAGAGAACATTTCGCAAAACTGGGTAAACTGGAATTGATAAAACGTTCAAAAAACCCAAAAGACATTGTTGACATTGTTACCAACAAGGTAGTATCCACTCCAATGCATGAACTTTCAATCTCAACAGGTGGCATTGGAATCGCAGCTGCGAAAAAAGAGATGTTGGAGCCCACCGAGAATTCAGTAGTCCTCTTGAAGAAGATAGCTCTCGATGCTGCGGTAAACAGGGATTCTGCTACTCTTGAGAATATCAGGAAAGTCCTTATTGATTTTGCAAGAACTGTCGACAATAAAGATCAGGACCATCTGAAAAAACTGATAATCTATACATTAAGGGACATTGGAATAAAAACCATTCACGAATATCCCGATCTGAAAAAGCACGATTGTCTCGATAAAGTGATAGAGACACTGAAAGAAATTGGAGAAATATTTGGAAAAGGCTCTGTAGTCGATGTGACAGCGGCCTTGAAGGATATCGGAGTTGTTGCCGCAAGAAAACATTCTGATGATAATGTTTCAAGGATAATTCCGGTCATGGAGCATTTCTGCACAGTTGCGGCAGAAAATAATCTTGATGAGCAGGCATCAAATGCTGTTAATTCAATACTCGCAGTTTGTGAGATATCCATCAAGGAACAGATGGTTGAATCCACTGCAAGTTCTTCAAAAAGCTTTGCAAAACTTTCAAATATTGATTCTATTTCCATTTTTGTTAATGAAGCGGTCTTTGAGATCGGTAAATACAGGGAAATTGACAGGGAAATGTTTGCACTTTTTGATAAAACATATCGCAAGTCAGGTGGAAGATAAGTTCCTTTTCGAAGAGTATATGTATTGTAATTGTGTTGTATTATGCTATAGTTGGGTTGACATGTAATATATTCACAACTATAATTTTAATTTAAACCAAGGGATTATTATGGATATCAATGGAGTAGAAATCGAAGATACTTTTGCAGAAGCGTTTCCAATCAAAATTTCAAGAATACTTATCACCGCAGCAACAAAACACTGGGCTGAAGTAGCTGCACTTGAAGCAACCGGATTTGGAACATCTGTTATTATGTGCCCTGCAGAAGCAGGAATCGAAAAGTTCGTTGGTCCTGACGAGACACCTGACGGAAGACCTGGTGTTTACATCCAGATCTGCACCTTCGGATACGAAGCACTTGAACACCAGTTACTTGAGCGCATCGGACAGTGCATACTTACAGCTCCAACAACAGCTGTTTTCAATGGGCTTCCAGATGCTGAGAAGCAGTTCAACGTAGGCTTCAAACTCAAGTTCTTCGGTGACGGAATGGAATCCGAAACGCAGATCGATGGCCGCAAGATGCACAGTGTCCCGATCATGGAGGGTGACTTCCTTGTAGAAGAGAACATCGGCGCTGTTGCAGGTATCGCAGGCGGTAACTTCTTTATCTTCGGTGACAGCCAGATGACAGCACTAACAGCAGCAGAAGTTGCAGTAGAAGCTATCAAGGACCTTGACGGTACAATCACCCCATTCCCAGGCGGAATTGTTGCAAGTGGTTCCAAGGCAGGTTTTAACAACTACAAGTTCATGAAGGCAACTGCAAACGAGAAGTTCTGCCCATCCATCAGGGACAAGGTAGAAGGCACTGAGATCCCAGAAGGTGTAAAGGCAGTTTACGAGCTTGTCATCAATGGTCTTGACGAGGATGCTATCCAGAAGGCAATGAAGGCTGGTGTCGAAGCAGCTGTTGCAGTTCCAGGTGTTTCAAAGATCACCGCAGGAAACTACGGCGGAAAGCTTGGTAAGTACCAGTTCCATTTGAAAGACCTTTGTTAAAGGTTCTTTCCATTTTTCTTTTCTTTTTTGACCCACATTCTTTTTCTGAAATGATTTGAATAAACTCAATAGATATGACAGGAATGCAGGATTATCTGAGAGCAACATCCATAATAGACTGAATCATCATGGAACCAATAGACAAACTCAGCAAACTTCTGAAGAACACAACCCTCAATGCATTTGCCGGATGGTCAATGGTGTTGATGCTTTCATTGCTGTGTATCGGGAATTTTATCTACGGCAGGTTCATGTGGACGATACTTATTGCTTTTGTGATATGCATAATAATAGCACCCGCAATTATAATGCGCAAGCTCTCGGTTATGCCTTCATGGTATTTCATTGTATTAGCGATCATACCCATTGTCGGAAGTTCGACAGCTTACTATTTCTTTTCCACCAGCATACCATTTTATCTTTCAGTAGCTACCATCGCACTGCTGGTAGCAGCTGAAATAAGTTGGTTCACTTCTGTTAAGATGAATACCAAATTCGCCACACTCCTTGTCATTACTGCAACACTTGCAATATCAGGTCTCTGGCATCTGGTGCAATGGCTTTTGGATATGAATTTTGGAACTGGCTATCTCCTTGATGGACGCACACCTGACGCTATAAATGACGCTGTGATGTATGAATTCATCTACGCCACGATAACCGGTGTTGTAGCTGGAGCATTTTTTGGCTGGTACTTCAGATCAGCCAGAGAATCAGGCAATGTCAAAGTTCCTATCCAAATGTCCGAAGAGGCAACTGATTATATTACATCCAGACCACCTGCACCTATTCGCAGATTACTTGGTATCTCTGACGAAAAACAGAAGCTTGCAACAAGAATAATGCAGGTAATTCTTTTCATGCTGTTGATAGCAGGGATTATTTTAAAAGACCTGTCTACAACCATAAATGCAACTGCAGGTCTGACCCTCACTTTTGTACCGTATTTTATCACACGCAAGTATGATATTCCCCATGATACCGGACTTACTTTATGGATCACATTTGCTGTTTTCCTTCATTTAATTGGGACCTTTGCATTTTATGATAATATCCTGAGATGGGATAATATAACCCATGCGCTTTCAGCATGCGTTGTGGCAGCTGCCGGATATACGCTTATAAGAGCTATCGATATCTATGTCGATGAGATCTATATACCACCGAAAGTATTGTTCCTTTTTATTCTATTGTTCATACTTGCGACTGGAGTTTTGTGGGAAATATTAGAATTCACGAGTGATGAGCTAACGTCAAGACTTGGTTACGAGGCCATACTGGCCCAGCATGGAATCCACGATACGATGATTGACCTTGTGTTCGATATGTTGGGTGCTATCCTTGCAGCTACGTGGGGAACAGCTTATCTTTCTGACATATCCTATCGGCTTGCAGATAAATTTGAGGAAATTGGTATTAAAAAAAATAATTGAGTGTATGTATCCAAAAAAGAAAATGGATTGGGATCTAAGAATTAATATTATCCCATTCCAATAGCCATAAGTCCTGCACTAATACCGTTCTGGATAATTTCCTTAGGATTAATTCCCGTGACCTCAAGCATTACATAGACACCAAGGAAAGTACCTATCATACTTCCAAGGTTTGCCAGAGCTGCAACCATTACCACACGGAAGAGATTGTTCTTCATCATGTCATCGGTTGTCTCGATCTCAACCAGCTCTTTGAAGTCATCAGTGGTAGGACTTCGGTATTTAGCTTCTGTCAGACCTGCGAACCATCCGGCTGCCATCATCGGGTTCAGGGATGTGAGCCATGCGACCGAAAAAGCAGTGAGCACAGAATACGGATGACCTCTTGCAATGATTGCTCCGGCAGCGCTGAGCACTCCGTTTATGATGAACCACCAGCCAAACGCAATAGCAAGGGTTCCAAGCGGAACTCCCGACAGAATAAGCAATGCAAAGGTTCCAAGGGCAATTGCAACGACCAAAACTCCGAACAATTTCATTATGCTAAATCGCTTTTTTGGGGCTTCTACTGCATAATTAGCTGTGGGGATGGTCTTGGGATTCTCAAGATAACGCTGGATACCTGCCCTGTGGCCTGCACCTACAACAGCAACGATCTTTTTATTGCCACCAATAGCAGCCCGCACAAGATTATTGGCCATGTATGCATCCCTTTCATCGATAAGGACCTTGACAGCATTTGGTGATGTTTCCCTGAACTCTTCCACAAGCATGGAAACCATGTCCTGATTTGTGATCGTATCCATATCGATATCCTTGGTGCCACCAATGCCAAGAACCGCAGCTATCAGACCTGCAAGCATCTTCAGCTTCTCAATGAAACCCATCTTGCCCCAGAAACGCTGCAAAGTTATCTGGATATCCCGATCAATAAGAAGGATCTGTGCACCACTTGCTTCTGCGGCCTCAATAGCGCTTATCATTTCAGCACCAGGTTGCACACCCATGTCATCAGCGAATTTCTTCTGGATATGAGCCAGCAGCATGTGTACAAGATAGAAATAGACCTTTCCTTCTTTGAGAAGTTCTTTTACAGGTATGTCACTATTTTGAACATTGCCCTTGATTGCCTCAAATCTAGGTCTGCAAAGTTCTACAGCAACAATATCCGGTTTTTCCCTTTCAATAGCCGTATTTACTTCCCTGACACTCTTTTCAGACACATGGGCTGTTCCCACAAGTATAATCTCAGTGGGTTTTTTAATATTTTCAGAATCTGAACCTGAAATTGCTTCTTCAGGCTCTATGAATTCTTTTATCACTTCGATCTCAGTTGGGCCTGAGCTTGAAAATGATGATTCTCCAGAATCCTCTTCCGTGTACAAATTACCGCCACTGCTATTGTAATTGTAAGCGGAAACATTTTCCTGTGAATCACTCAAATTATCATTTTTCAATGTAGATCCTCTTTTAAGACTACTAAAATTATTCACTCTCTAACATTAATAATCGCATAAGATCTGTTCTGGAAAGGATACCTTTTACAGTATCATCGTCTACTATCAGAACACGACCTATATTGTTGACAGTCATTGTTTTGAAAGCTTCTGCCGCATTGGCACCTGAAGGTAATGAGATCACATCCTTTGTCATGACATCGGACACAAGGGTTGCATAGCGCTCATGCGGAAGAACATTACGTATGTCTGTAAAGGTCACAATCCCTTTTAAAGAATTGCCTTTAATTACAGGATATCCCAAATGTTTTTTCTCAAACATAAAATGTGAGAGATCCTCTACTGTCATTTCAGGGAGAACCGAAACTACTTCCTTTGACATTACATTTTCAACCTTGTGCTTTTCAAGACTTACTGACACAGTTGTTTGTTTGTCCTCTTCGGAGGCACCAATGTAAACAAAAAAGGCTATCAAAATGAGCCATGGATTTGAGAACAAACCAATGACACCCATAAGAAAAGCGAACATCTTACCAATGTAAGCAGCATAATGAGTTGCTTTTACATAGCTCATTCTTTTTGCATACCAGGCACGAAGAAGCCTTCCCCCATCCATGGGAAAAGCCGGAAGCAAATTAAAAATCGCCAGGACTATATTGATAGAAGCCAGGATTCCCACCATTAGATAAATGGAAGTACCACTGTACGATGGTATGAATGAAATAGCCATTATGTGTAATGCGAGAAGACCAAAACCTATGACCAGGCTTACAAATGGTCCTGCAAATGCCATCTTAAATTCCTGGGAAGGATTCCTGGGAATCTCTTCCATGGAAGAAACGCCACCAAATAACAACAAGGTTATATCCTTGATCTCAACACCATAACTTTTAGCTATGTAAGAATGACCTAGCTCATGGAGCAGAATACAGCCAAATAACAATATTGTTGTTAAAAGGGACAGAGCATAAACCTCAGTACTTGAACCTACATCTGCAAAACCATAGGGTTGCGGATTTGTGGCAAAAACAAGAGCAAAAACTGGAAGAATCAATAAAAAAGTAATATGAAGCTTAATAGGTATTCCCATAATGCTTCCAATCTTCAATGAAGTATTCATGACAACATGTTAGATGGGTTCATATTTATTTTTATCTAATTTTTATGTGAAGTTAGACCCATAAAATAGTATTATAGAATACTTTCACCCTGCTTGGCTTAAGGGTATATGTAAAAATGATCTATTTTAGAATAAGACGGGCAAGATGAACACACGCCTTACACGTTTCAAGGCCAGGTGCCATCTAGCCTCATCCCCTCAAATTTTTATTTTTCAAATATCCATTTTTTATTTTGAATTTCAACCAAATTAGATTGTCTGAAGAACCTGTTTCAGATCTTGCACAAAAGAATCTATCATTTCAAAAGTCACATGGGGCATTATGACAAGACGTAAACCATGAGGATTCTGGGTTATCGAAACCTGCCAGTTGAATTCTTTTGCAAGCCTGCTTCTGACAATATCCGATTTTGGAACTTCCAGTGCAACTACATTCATTACAGGTTCAATTAGTGGATAGATATCGATATCTGCAAGACTTTTCAGAAGATAATGGGTTAAGTCCATACATTGCGAAACCATTTTTCTGTAACCCTCTTTTCCCAAAAAATTCATAACTGCATATGTTGCTGCAACAGAAGCTCCACTTCTGGTTCCTGTAAGAGTATATTGGGTGGAAACTGTCAGATAAGGAGTATCTGCTTTGAGACTTTGAAGAAAATCAAAATTCCTGAATAGAAGAACACCGGATGGTATCGTACTCAGGCCCATTTTATGTGGATCGATCGCAATCGATGTTACACCTGGTAACATGAAATCAAATTCATGCTTTTCCTCAAGAAATGGAAGGACAAATCCACCAAATGCAGCATCAACATGTAAAAAAATATTGTTTTGTAGCGCAATTTCAGATAGTTTACCAATAGGATCGACCTGACCAAATTCCGTTGAGCCTGCTATAGCAACAAGACCTATTGTATTTTCATCTATAAGAGATTTAACCGAATCAACAGATACTCTAAGATCAGCATCAAGCCTGGCTTTTCTCAATTCTACATCAAGAATATCGGATACTTTATCGAAAGAAAAATGAGCTGAATCCGGGACAATAAGATTAGGTTTATTGCAGTTTGATCTCTGAAGGAAAAGGTTCCGCATGGAACGTATGGCCTGGATATTCGATTCAGTTCCACCTGTAGTAGTGTAACCTGATGCATCAGGGTGGTGCAAAAGATGACTTAACATAGTAAGTACTTCTTTTTCCAAATTATAAGTACCTTGAAAAAGACCAAAATCACCCATGTTCGATTCTATGAACTGGGTATGAGCTTCAACAGCTATTTTGTGAGGATAAGTGCACATAGAACTTAGTACCCGTTCATATTTTAGGTCTTGCCTTTTTGAATCGTTCAGGATACTTCTTATTTCCTCTTCAGATAGGCCAGTTTCTTTCATTTGCTATATGAATAATAGAAGATATTTAAAAGAATTGTGTTAGAAATTTGTCAGAAAAGTGTTTTAAAAAAATGTTGAATTTTTTTTATTTTAGATTCCTTTGCTAATGGTATCTTATCAAATTCTTTTTTGTATTATTTAATTTTTATTTTGGAATAGGATTATGTTAAGATAAATAAAATGTGTTGTAGTACAAACATTGGATTATTTAATATGATGAAATATATATTTTGTTTTAGGATGAGTTTAAGCCTGAAGAAGCACTAAAATTTTGTTCTAGATTTGGTACTGTAACCCCATCATTTCAACTGGAACCTTGAAATGAAAAAATTAATTTGGCATACATTTCTAAAAAAGTTTAGTCATATGTGCTACCCCATTGTTTCAACTGGAAATACATTAAAAAAATAACTCAAATCTATTTTGTTCCAAAAACTCATTATTCTGAGAGAAAGCTTTATATACAATTATTCAGATACTTACACTGAAATCTTTTTTTTCTATTTTTTAAAAAGATAGTCCATATCTTTTTTTTCTACTCCAGTTGAAATCATAGGGTCACAGTTCTTTATAAACTCTCCAGTTGAAATCAAGGGGTTAAGTTCCATGAGAAACATACTTGCTTATATACAGAACTAATTATATTTTTTTAGATGTTTTTGCGCATATTGATTATATTACATTGTATCATTTTTATATTGGATTCCAGTTGAAACCAAGGGGTCTAAACCATAAACATTAATAACCTCTCCTTCCAATGTAGCGTTTGGAATAAAGAGATAAAAACCAATCACATTATTGATTGTGTCCTTCTAAATTAATCGCATTATAACATCTTTAAATTTTTAGGATAGGGTGGAATAAGTAAATGGAAAGTAAATCATTAGACGGTCTTTTTCAGGAACTTCTGGAAAATGAACCTATTTTCAAAAATAAAGAGGTTTTAAGGCATTCATACACTCCTGATTCACTTGTTCATCGTGATGATCAGATCAATAGTCTTGCGTCAATTCTTGTTTCAGCACTCAGAGGAGATACACCTTCTAATATTCTTATTTATGGAAAGACTGGTACAGGTAAAACTGCGGTTACCAGAAATGTTGGGATCGAACTGGAAAGAAAAGGAGAAACACTTGGTCTCTCCTGTAAAGTCGTTTACCTTAATTGTGAAGTTATTGATACTCAATATCGACTTCTTGCAAATCTCACACGTCAGTTTGGAGAAGATGTTCCAATGACTGGTTGGCCAACAGATCAGGTCTTTTTCAAGTTCAAAGAAACAATTGATACTGAAAAACAAGTTGTCATTATAATTTTAGACGAAATTGATAAATTGATTAAGAAAGGTGATGATGTTCTATATAATCTTTCAAGAATCAATACTGATCTTAAAAATTCAAAGGTCAGTATGATCGGAGTTTCAAATGATCTTAAATTTACTGAATTCCTTGATCCCAGGGTCAAGAGTTCGCTTGGTGAAGAAGAAATTATTTTCCCACCTTATGATGCTGATCAGATAAGTGATATTCTTCATGAAAGAGCTAAGATTGCTTACAAACCTGATGCACTTGATGATATGGTCATTCCTTTATGTGCTGCTTTTGCGGCTCAGGAGCATGGTGATGCAAGGCGTGCTCTTGATCTGTTAAGAGTTTCCGGTGAAATTGCAGAAAGAGAGAGTAAATCTCGTGTTGAAGAGCAACATGTAAAAGGTGCCCAGGAAAAAATTGAGGTCGATCGTGTAGTTGAAGTCGTACGGACTCTTCCAACTCAGTCAAAACTTGCGCTTTACAGTGTAATGGTACTGAGAAATAATGGTTATAAGAATGTAACAACAGGTGAAGTGTACAACGTATATCGTCAGTTATGTTTGCAGGTCGATATGGACATCCTTACACAACGCAGGGTGACGGATCTAATGTCAGAACTTGATATGCTTGGGATAGTAAATGCTGTTGTCGTAAGTAAAGGCAGGTATGGAAGAACAAAAGAAATAGTGTTGAGCGTTCCTATAAACAGCACAAAAAAAGTATTGTTCGAGGACTACAGGCTCAAACCACTAGAATCCTTCAAACCTGTCCTCACAACTCAACTACATCTATGATAAAAAAATTTAGAAGCTTGGAATCATCAAACGGAGATATCCTATATACGGAATCTTATAACGTGCGATGCCTATAACCCATTCTTCTTTGACAGGCATCTGGTAACTTACCTGTCCTTGTTGATCATAGTACTTATTCGTTATTTTATTGTCACCTTTTGTGATATAACCGGCATGAGGTGCAGCAGGTCCTCCTTCCCACATAGTGTCACCCTCTTCGACATAATACATTGCTCTGTGAATAATAGGTGTGACACCTTCCTGTCCATAGGGCTTGTATAATATTACATCTCCTGGATAGGCAAAGGATGTGTAGTTATCCATGCCATCTTCATATGTTATAACTTGTGTTCGATCAATATTCTGGATAAAAATTATATCCCCGATATTCATGTGTGGTTCCATGCTTCCTGATTCTACAGCGACCATAGGAGTCCACATCCCAAAGACCACTTGAGAGAAAGATGCAAATATCAATACGGCTAACAGGACAGTTAGAATGTCCCTAGCAAGTGAAACAAAGAAGTTATCACTTTCTTTGAAATTATGAAAAGTGTCTTTTAAGTTCATTATTCTTACCTATGTTCTGGTCAAATAAAAGAATGTATTTATGAGTTAAGGAGTATATTTGCAAAAAATAAAATGTTTATGGTTTAAAATCATTTTGTAAGTTATGTTATTGTAATATGATCTACATTTTAACCTGCTATTATTATGAATGAAATTGATGTTTTGACTGTCTTTATTGAAGAAGGCTACCAGATAAGTCCTGAAGCAGTGGACCTAATATGCTCTCATTGTTCCCCTAAGGAACTTGTTGCATACATACTTGAGAATATCGATCTTTCTGTGCTTGTAATTGATGTTGACCATATCGACCTTGAAGGATTTAGTGACGTAACTCCTGTGGAAAAAGAAAGTTTCACATCATCTTCTAAACTGAGTCCACAGAATGAGGTATCCAAAAATGATTACGATTCTTCCTACCAGACATTAAGCAGCTCTAGAGACTCTTCAAGTAATTTTTGCTACTCTGATAGTCCTGTTTCCGTGATTTCAGATATCACAGATAATTCAACTTGTGTCGGTGAATACATGGAATTTGTCCAGTTTTTCAGAAACCGTTACAGCAGAATTAGTGATATAATTCGAGGTAGAGTAAATGCCCGTCCCATAGAGAGCCTGAAAACGGGTAAAAGAAGCAATTTCAGGGGAAATAAGGAAGCTGGAGAGATATCTGTAATTGGCATGATATCTGATATAAAGAGCACAAGCAATGGTCACAAGATACTTGAAGTCGAAGATCCGACCGGTTCATTCTCAGTTCTTATACGCATGGCAGACAAAGATCTCTATGAACAGGCCAGCCATCTGGTGCTGGATGAGGTTGTCGGTTTTACAGGAAAACTCACAAACGATGGCAAGCTAATGATAGTACAAAAGATAATTCTCCCGGATCTTCCGAATACGAGTATTAAGAGGAGTGGTACTATTGGAAAGGCAATTCTTACATCTGATGTACACATTGGGAGCTCAACTTTTCTTGAAGAGCCCTGGGAGCGATTCCTTGATTTTTTGAATGGTGATACTGACAATGAAGCATTGGCTGCCATTGCAAAGGAAGTTCGTTATCTCCTTGTAGCAGGTGATCTTGTTGACGGAGTTGGCATATACCCGGGACAGGAAAACGAACTTTCAATTCTGGATGTGTATGATCAGTACAAAAAAGCAGCCGAATATTTCCACAGGGTACCCAGTCATATCCATATTATTATTTCTCCTGGAAACCATGATGCTGTCCGCCAGGCTGAACCCCAGCCAAAATTACCTGAGATAATAAGAGCGGATTTCCCTGAAAACGTGACATTTGTAGGAAACCCTTCAATTGTGGATCTGGATGGTGTAAAGGTAATGTTATATCATGGCCGTTCGATCGATGATCTGGTTGCAGCTGTTCCTGGTGTATCATATGGTGATCCTACCAAGGCAATGGTTGAAATGATGAAATTTAGGCATCTTTCCCCTATATATGGTAGCCGTGTTTCCATTGCACCTGAGAAGAAAGATCATTTTGTTATTGGAAATGTACCGGATATCCTTCATTGTGGCCACGTACATACAGTGGGTGTTGAATGGTACAAGAATGTCCTGCTGATAAATTCCGGAACCTGGCAGGACCAGACTGAGTTTCAGAAAAGGGTAAATGTAGTCCCCACTCCTGCGCAGGTTCCAGTAGTGGATCTGGCAACCCTCAAAACAACAATTTTGAAATTTGATGAGTAAGCTCTTATTTTTGGTCTATTAACATATTTTCGAACTCTTTCTCAAAACATTGTTAAATTTTGATGCTGTTTATTGTCTACAAGTTTATATTAAGTTGTGTAAAGATGAATAAAGATAATTAAAATACAAAATACAAAACAATTGAGTTTGAATCAAAAGACGGTCTGGTAATAACAGCTGATCTGTACCTTTTAAAAAAAGCTAAAGGATTTATTGTCCTGTGCCATCGTTCTTATTTTAACAGAGGAGAATATCGCGAGACAGCTTTGAAATTGAATGATCTAGGTTTTTCCTTTTTGGCAATAAACCAGCGTTCCGGGATGAATGTACTGGGGGTAACAAATGAAACATCTACATTAGCTAAACAAAAAGGTTTAGCTACAGGATATTTGGATGCAAGAAAGGATATCGAAGCTGCTGTAGAATATTCATATAAATTAAACAACAACGATCCAATTATTATTTTTGGAAGTTCTTACTCCGCTTCTTTAGCCTTATTAATTCCATCTGATAATGAAATGATAAGATCAGTGATAGCATTTAGCCCGATCGAACATTTGAAAAAGATAGATCTGGCAGCAGAAATTCGGTCTCTAAACAAACCAACCTTTGTTGCATCTGCAAAAAAAGAGATAAAAAATACGGACGAATTATTCAGGTTCGTAAATAAAAAGTACATAACTCAATTTAAACCTGAAGAAGAAGGTTTTCATGGCTCTAAATCTTTGTGGAAATCAGTAAAAGGACATGAAGTTTATTGGGCATCATTAGAAGAATTCTTAACCTGAAATAAAAAAGAAATAAAAAATAAGAATCACTCAAGAACAAATTTTAAAAATAAATGAGTGATCTCTCATTTTTTAGTTCTTTTCCTTTATTTTCAGTATCTTGTGGTCTATGGTCTGCACAGGACATATGGCAACACAACGCCTGCAGCTTGTACCAAGACAGTGCTGACTGTCGATATCGGCATATCTTTCTTTTTCTCCATCCTTCTGAATTATTATAATCGCATCTTCAGGGCATTCCTGCTCACATTTATGACAGAGTATGCAATCAACCACCGGTGCTTCAAGAATGATCCCTATGTCCTTTACGATATCAAGGCCAAGTTTCCCCACGTCATCAATGTCCCTGACAACCCTTTTTTCTATTTCAACTTCTTTAATGTTCTCAGGGAACACAGGGATGTTGTACATCTCAAGCATCTGTTTATACACATCTTCAGGCATTCCCTGTTGCCATTTCGATAGCTCGCACATATATATGTCTTTGAAGGTCTCGCTGGTGGCCATCATCAGGTGGTCGGCCTGTATCTTCTTTGCGATCTCTATGACCTCATCAAGTTTTGACCTGTCAATAGCGATCTTCCTTGCAAGCCCCAGGGATGTGTTCCCAAACTGAATGATATTTTTGGAAAATCCAGGTACCGATCCTATGTATCTTGCTTTTTCAGCATTCACATATGTCCCGGTTGCCCCTGACATATATGAGTAGGTGAGATCCTCGTATTTCACGCCAGATTCAACCATGAGTGTTAGATGAGCTGCACGTATAGCGCCTATAGCCTTGCCTACTTCCTCCACATCCTTGTTGTTAATCATTATATTTTCACTGAGTATCAGTTTTCCATTGGGCAGTTCGGGTATCTTCGTCATGAGTCCTTCCCTGATGGCTAGTGCGATTGTAGAGATAACACCGGTTCCAGTGATACCCTTTGGGATCAATCCACCCTCCTCAGCGATCTCCCCTGTAACAGGATCAACAAGAGGTCCTTCACCGGGGCTCATTGTCCTGTCAAGAACAGTAAGTCTCCAGAGACCGTTCTCAATAGTTATATCACTTATTGCGCCTGGACCAGCCAGCATTCCACATGCTATACCCTGTCCTTCAATAGCAGGTCCTGCAGCTGCACTTGCAGTTATTATTCTGTCGCCTATCTTCAGTGCCATCTCGGCATTGGTGCCGTAATCAGTAACAAGACACGGTTCTGTCTGGTTGATGAAATCGGTTTCCAGCATCATGGCAAGAGCATCGGCACCGATCTCGTGTTTGATGGCTGGAGGAACGATTACCTCACAGTTATCCATTTCAAAGATACCTTTGAATATCTCATTTGCAGGGAATATCCTGGCATCTCTTTTGACATCTTCCACTCCAAGGGATTTCTGTTTGTTCTCACCTGCGTATGCAAGGTCCCTTATCTCCATATTCTGGAAAAGCGAGAGTTGTATGGGATTTCCACAGACTGCTATACGCTCTATCTTTTCAGGTTCCACATCGAACTTTTCCAGAATCTCCTTTACAGTTTCAATGATCAGCCTGTGAGCTACATCTTCTCCGGTAGCCATGGCAAAATCAAGGTGGTCCATGACATTTCCACCGGGAAGCGGGTGGCCCATTGTAATCACAGTCTTTAAAGTTTCTTTCTTTTCAAGGTCTATAAGTTGTGCCCTGAAACCGCTAGTTCCAAGGTCCAGTGAAATCACATACATTTCTTGTTACTCCTTTAGTTTTGAATTACAGAATACAACATTGAAGCAACCCCTATCACAAGAGGCTCCATCACAAGGTCAACACGATATTTCTTTCCGACTTCAGGCGGAAGTCCACACGGTATCCCAGGGGTTGAGACAAGGCATCTTTCTTCGATCATGCCTTCTGATATTGTGTCTGCATTGGGTGTGGCTTCAAAAACCATGGAAAATTTCTTCCTGTCATCACTGCAGTAAGGTTTTATGCCAAGTTCATCAACAGCTTTTTGAAGGAATTTCTTGTTAGGATCGCAGGCATAGACATTGAAACCCTTGTCTACAAGATGACATGCTCCTGCATAACCAACTCTTCCAAGTCCAATTACTAGTATATCCTTTGAACTGGCTTCCTGGAACCTTGAAGCAATGTCCGCATAAATAACACCTGTAGCCACATGATTGCCGACGATCTTCTCGTTCCTCAGGTTGTGAGCAGTGAAAATATGATCATCTGCCATCATTATTATGTCAGCTCCCTGGGACACGGCTTCATAGTAACCTGTAACATCCGGATGCTCTGATATGAATCCTTCAAAGCCGAAGTATTCGACTATATAGAGAAGAGAAGACGTGAAATTACCGATAACACCGTTTCCCGCGGTGATGGGTATGATACCTACTTTTTCAGAACCTGGTTTTGTTCCGTAAAGTGATTCGCATATTCCCCTTATATCAAGACCCGTGACCCTTCTTGCGATCTCATCATTTTCTTCAAGCTGCATTGAAAGGTTTTCCAGGTCTTCTGGTGTCAAAAGTGCCATTTTATACCTCCTGTGGATTTGTCTGGAAATGTTCAATTATCATTTCCATTCCGCTTTGTCTCATTTTTTCAGTTTCTTTCCTGTCAGTTCCCCAGCTTATAAGAGTGAAAACACTGTTCTTTCCCTTTGACTCGAATATTTCAAGCCCCTCAGAAGCATGGAACTGTACGTATTCGTAGCCCTGTGAGAGGACATGCTCCCCAACAGGTTTCAGGTTTCCACCATCAAGGAGCAGGTGCTCATAGATGCAGTAATTCTTTTCAGGAGCTATTTCCAACTCTTGAACTCCTTCTGAAAACGCTTGCATGAGAATTTCTACCAGATTTATTCCTGTAGAATGGTAGACAGCAGTAGGTGTCTGGCTCGGGAATCTCGCATCTATCTCAAGTACTTTCAGTCCCTGAGGACTATCTATTGCCTCAACATCCATTATTCCCCGAAGGTTGAGGTTCTTTGCCAGTTCATAACTTATTTTTCTGAACTCAGGATAGTTATCGATGGGAGTCACCATATGGCAGTCGTACGTATCATCGATATGTATCTTCGTTTCCTTTAGAACTGCGTAGTTTCTGCCATCCCCTACGACTTCAAGGGAAACAACATCACCCTCAACATATTCCTCGATAAGCATCGAAGGGTCAAGGCCTTCGAGACCTATGTCATCATATATTATGGAGGTTCCAATGCTGCTGCTCTCACAAGGTGGTTTCACAAAATATGGTGGCTTGGAGGGCTTATCTTCAGGTGTGGGTATATCAATTGACTTGAAATAATCCTTTGAACGCTTCTTATCCATGCTTACGTAGTAGGCATCAAAATCGAAGAGTATAGGGCATGCAAGTTCATTCTCTATACTTCTTAAAAATTCTATGGTTATCAGGTTCTCATTTACCGGAATGATGGCATCTACATTTTCTGAGATTTCTCTCAGTTTTTCGGGTTCCTCGGTTATGTCAAAGCATTGGAAACTGTCAACAACATTGCATATAAGGGGTTTTGCCTTGCGGTCCACAAGCACAACATTAATGCCTGCCTTATGGGCAAGATAAGAGACCTCAAAACCTTGTAGTTTGCCTCCGATAATGCATATGTTTTTCATACTGCCACAACCGGCACTTCGACTGTCTTTGGTATTGATTTTCCTATTATTCTGTTGAACTCATCCTGGCTTGCAGGTTCCATACCCATAGACTTGAGGCGTTTGACAACACTTTTTGGATCCCTGTCCCTTTCTTCAAGTTCTCTGTCATAATTGACAACGCCTTCAAGTGGAGAATCGGATGGTATTATCGATGTGACCACATTGGCACCTGCATTAAGGCGATGTACCATGCCATCTATTCCCTCAAGGTCAAGGGATGCGGGTATAAGCCTGTCAGGGAACATCAGCCTTAGTATTGATATTATCTTAAGTTCAGAGAGACTGGACTGCTGATCTATTTCCTCAAGAGGAGTTCCTTCCTGTGGAACAAAGGTCATGACACGTACCATGTCAGGTCTGCTCTTCTGCATTCCGCGCAGGGATTTTATGGTTGAATCTATATCATTCCCAACGCCTGTGAGTATACCATCTTCCACGCAGTAGCCGATATTTTTGGCAAATTGCCTTGAATGCATTCTTTCTTCAAATGATTGGCCTACTCTCAGTTTATGGAAGAGATCAACATCATGTGTTTCCTGATACAGGGCAAGAAAATCAGCTCCCATCTCATGAAGTCTGCTTAGTGTTTCATCATTCATGACTCCTGGTGAGATCATAACTGGAAGACCGGTTTCTTCTTTGACTGCTTTGACAATATCAACGAATCTTTCAGGATTATTGTGAAAATATGGGTCCTCTCCCATTGTCAGGTCAACCATATGTATGCTTTCGTTTTTCACTGCCCTGCAAATATTGCGTATCTCATCCATACCAAGGCGGTATCGCTGTATATCGTTGCACCTGTTGTAGTAACAGAAAGTGCAGTTATTTTTGCAGTGGGTTGAGAAGTAAACGAAACTGTAGAGGAAAACTTTGTTCCCAAAGAAATGATCTCTCACTTTTCTTGCAACGTAGTGCAGCTTTTGGAGATCTTGTTTTTCTGTAAGGGAGAGCAGTTCTCTTAGGTTAGCATCTGTGAGCTGAAGGCCACTTATAATATCCTGTGCGAATATGTCAAGGCCATGGTAATCAATATTTTTTATCATGATACCACCTCACAGGTTAATGCTAATCCCATTGTAGTAAGACTCAGACCTTGCTGCACGCTTGATGTTCTTAAAATCATGCTTTGCTTTTAAGAGTCTCTCAAGACCAAAACCAGCTCCTATCCATGGTTTGTCTATTCCCCAATCCATGTCCATTGGAATGGGACCTACAACAGCAGAGGAGAGTTCCATATTTTTGTGCATCACATCGATGGTTTCACCATAGACCATGCAACTGTCCTCAATTATCTCATACTTGATACCAAGGAATTCCAGGAATTCTTTTATTATATACTCAAGGTTTTCTCTTGTGCATTTAGAACCCATCTGGCAGAAATTGAGCATTGTAAATTCTTCAAGGTGGCTGTTTCCATCTGATTCTTTGCGGTAGCATGGACCTATCTCAAATATTCTTACGGGATCAGGTAGTACGTTATCAAATTTTCGCAGGTGATTATACAAACCAGGAGCAAGCATAGGTCGCAGGCACATATTGTCACCGACCCTGAATATCTGCTCGGATAGTTTTTTGTCCTCACCGACTCCCATTCTTTCCATATATTCGAAGGGAATAAGTATAGGTGATTTAACCTCAAGGAAACCCATGTCCACGAAAAATTCGGTTATTTTTCTCTCAATTTTCCCAAGCTGGTTTTCGCGGCTGTCCTCGTACATACTCCGAATATCTTTTTTCCTTTCGGTTAGCAATATTGATTCCAGTTCACCAAAGGAACGTTTCTCTTTTGCGAATGATATCATTTCGCCAGTTCCAAGCAGTGAGAGTATTCTGGTCTTTTGCGAGGGTGTGAACTCGGTTTTTTTGGATTTAGATTGTGACTGTGAAGTCTTATTCGGATTTTTGGAAGGGCTGGAATCGCTCCTTTTTGGTTTTGGAGCTGATTTGTGGTTGTTGGTATTGTTGTTAGGTAATGTCCCAGCCCTTTGTTCATCCTGGGGATGAGAAGAAGGGTTTGCTTTTATTTCCTCTGTCTGTTTTGTTTCGGAAATTTGTTCCTGAACTACTTTTTCAGGAGCTAAGCGAAAAGAGCGGATGATTTTGATATCTGCATCATTTTTTCTTGCGATTTTCTTTGAAAATTCCTGAACTCTATCATCTGCAAGGCGACAGCGTTTGCAGGGTTTCTGGAATTTATGATTCCTAAGTGATCTTGCGGATCGACTTGATCTTGAATTGCGTACAGTGACAATTTCTCCACAATCCATTTCGATTCTTATGTATTTCTGGGATGTTTCACACGCTTTGATCCCGTGGAGGTTCCCGTTACGTGAAACCCATAATCCGTTTTTGCTAATAAGTGCATCAAGTGGCTTTTTTTCCATGCTAACAGCTCCTGGATATGAACCTTTTTTCGTACCAATTCCTAGAATCCCAGGTACGTAAGTATCCAATTGTGGTTTTTGTTGTTCAATTTCATGTCTTCGCTTCCTTTTGTTATTTGAGGGACGATATGATTCTTATGTCGTGTTTGTATCGACTAAAGAAACATGTTAATGTTAATCATCGGCATATATATATATTGTCCATAATTCATAGTACTTATAGTTTGTGTATGTGGACGGCCAGATTTATTATATAAAGCTTACGATAAAGCAATTGATTTTTGGAGTTACAGGGATAGTAATCCGCATTCTTACCAATAGATCTGGGTCCTTTTGTTAAGGGGCTTTTTACCTTAAAACAGAATATTATATAGTATAATTTGGTGTTATTATTTGCATGACATGTGAATTGTCATGGGGTATGATAATCGTAACATCAAACACACTGATAAGGATTATTGATTTTAGTTAAACGACAAAATATACATTCCGGCAAACCTGCTAATTTTTGGGGAAGTGCAGGAATACCGACCCGTATTCCTGCCTATGGATATGGACCCTTTTATTAAAGGGATACTTTCCAGTAGAATAGAATAATATATAGCATAATTTGGTGTTATTGTTTGTATGGAATGTGAATTGTCATAAGGTATGGTAATTTGTGATATCCAAATGAATCCTCAACAAAGTTCAATTTTAAATCAAAAGACTATATTCTCTTTGAAAACTTTAAGCCTCTCTTCAAATAAAAGCTTCCAGATGTCCCTGATGAATTCAAATAATGCTTATTTTGTAGGAGAATTTTCTACTTGATGCTTATAAAGTGCTATTTCGATTGTGGTTCGCAGGTCGTCTTCTTCAAAAGGTTTTAGTATGTATCCATAAGGTTCTGTTTGTTTAGCTCTTTTAAGTGTCTCATCATCTGAGTGGGCCGTGAGATATATCACTGGTATATTAAACTTCTCCCTGATTATTTGTGCCGCCTGGATTCCATCCATATCTCCTTTTAGCCTGATATCCATTATCACAAGATTTGGAAGAAAACCTTCAGCTTTATTAATGGCTTCTTTTCCGGATGATGCAACGCTAGATACCTGATAACCAAGTTTTTTGAGTCTTTTCTTTAGCTCCAAAGCAACGACATTTTCATCTTCAACGACCAGTATCTTTGGATTATCCATCTTTACACCTTCTATTTTCTTTCTTTAAAATTTATGGAAAATTCAGTTCCATCAATTGCATTTAGTTCAATAGTACCATCAATCTGGTCAACTAGTGTGACCACAAGTTGCAAACCCAGAGATTCAGTATTTCTGTAATCGATCTTAGAAGAAAGTCCTATTCCATTGTCTTTTATTCTCAACAGGATATTCCCTTTCAGTACTCTAAGTTCTACACTTATCTTCCCTTCTTTCATTTCAGGGAAAGCGTGTTTTAGTGAGTTTGAAACAAGTTCGTTGATTATCATACCTAGTGGAACAGCAGTATCAACATTCAAATAAACATTTTCAATATTCGAACTCAGTTCAATGCTCTCGTTTCCAGTTCCGTAAGATTTGGATAAATAATCCATCAATTTCTCCGTGTAATCAGAAAAGTCAATGCTTGTCATATCCCCGGATTGGTATAGCTCTTCGTGTATCAGAGCCATTGAACGAACACGGTTACGACTGTCCATGAATGCTTCTATTACATTCGGATCTTCAAAATTGTCAGATGCAAGATAAAGAAGACTTGAGATTACCTGCAAATTATTCTTAACACGATGATGTATTTCTTTCTTACGTATTTTCTCTCCCTGCAAAAGTGCCTCTTCCACCTTTTTCCGTTCAGTTATATCAAGAATGATACCTTGTAGTGTGATTCTGCCGGAATGATCACGTCTTGAGAAAGTCCTTTCATCTACCCATCTTATGTCGCCTGATTTTGTGATTATTCTATACTCATAGTTCAGTTCAGCATCTTTTTTCATATAATAATTGGAAATATGTAAATGTGTTCTTTCACTGTCTTCCGGGTGTATTATATCGGCATATTTGATACGGTTTGATGTAAAATCCTCTACAGTATAACCAAGTTTTGCGATGTTTTCGGAAACGAATTCTACTGGCCAATCAGTTTCTGTTTTCCATTTGAAGACTATAACAGGACTGTTATTGATTATGTGCTCCATTTCTTCTTTAAGCTCATTGGAATGTTTAAGCTCTTTAGCGTAGTTTTTAAGTTCTTTTTCGGTTTCTTTTCTTTTGCTGACATCTCTTGCAATGGTAATGATTGCTGTATATCCATCAAACATGATCATTCGGCTGCTTAATTCTACTGGAAAAACAGTACCATCTTTTCTCATGTGAATTGTTTCTAATAGGTTGGTTTTGATTTTACATAGCTCTTTGAGAAGTCTAAGAAAATCCTGTCCACGGTTGGAAGCGTCAATATCCATGTACCTCAGGGAAAGAAGTTCATTGCGGTTGTATCCCATTCTTGAACATGCGATCTCATTTACTTCCAGGATATTTCCTTGCATATCAGTAAGATATATTGCATCATTTGGACTTTCAAACAAAGTCCTGAACTTCCTTTCAGAATCACTGAGAGCTTTTTCTGCTCTTCTTTGCTCGTGAATAGCCAGATCTAACGAGTTTCTTGTCTTTTCTATTCCGTCCGTTAGAACCTTGAAATCACTTTCACCATGGACCTGGACACTACGGGAGAAATCATTGTTCTGTATAGCAGTAAGCACATTACTGGAATCTTTAATAATATTGTTCAAGGAACCTGCAAAATTATCCAATGTATCTCCAAGATGCTTAAATTCCCCTTTAAGTTCCAGCTCGGTACGTGTTCCCAACTCCCCTTTTGCAAGGGCATTTGTAACTCTTATCGATTCCCGGATAGGTGCTATCACAGCATCCAATATCATATTAAGTCCGATTGGAATTTCCTTGAAGTCTATCTCTACATCGGTTTGTGCCCTTGTATCCAGTTTTCCATCAACGGCATCCTGAGCGATATTTCTGAAGTTATTTACAATTTCATCTATAGGAGAAGTTATTGATGTTGCTATCAGATAAGAGACAAAGCCCATAAAACAGATTGAGATCATGGATATGATAATCAGTTTATTCCTGAGTTCAGTGACTCCGGCAAACATTTCTTCTTTTGGGACTACAAGCACAAAAGAATAATTACCTGTTTTTACAGGCTCGTAGAACATTATGACTTCTTTGCCTGTGGCGGGATCGATGGTTTCAACACTTCCGCCCTTTCCCATTTTGATGTCATCTGCAGCTGCTGATATTTCAGGTATACCAAAATCATAAAGAGTGTGTGTTCCCATTCTTTCTTTGTATTCAGGATGTGACACAAGAATACCGGTATTTCCTGTCACAAATGCATATCCGGTGTCAAAAGCTTTTATGTCACTTACCACATCATCGATGTAACCAAGAGATACATCAACACCACCAACACCTATGAATTTTTCATCTTTAAAGATAGGTGAATCAAAGCTGACCATGAAGATACCTTGATAAAAATAAGGTTCAGTAACAATATTTTCATGTGTTGCTTTTGGAAGTTGATAGTAATCCTGTTTATCATAATTTACCAGGGGTTCGACATCGATGAATCCACGAATAGTGTTCCAGTAAGGTATGAACCTTCCAGTAGAATCGTGTGCATGTGCATTGATATATTCATTATCTTTTCCATCAAATGCATTAGGTTCGTATCCCACATAAACTCCTGTAAGAGAGGGGTATGCTTCAAGGACATTTTCGAGAATTTTGTTTACTTCTTGCCTATCTGCAGTTGTGTACATTTCCATTGTTCTGGCAATAGTTTCTGCAATAGCCATATTCGCCTTCATATCTCCATCGAACTGGTTCGCGTAATCCCTCGCCATTTCTACAGATTGAAGATATGCAAGTTCTCTTTGTTGTATAGTCACAGTTGAGATACTTACAGCAGTTGAAACGACAAGCACCAAAAAAACGCCAACTACGATATACATGATTAATTTGGCTTTTATTGACATGTCATTCTGCTTCATTCATACACTTCCTTCTCATCAGTATCCATTTCACATTGTTGCAAAATTATCTCAGTCTTCAGATTTTGCCATCGAATTTGCCATTTCTTGGTAATATTTGAACAGTTCTTCTCCCCATTTTAGTGAACTTTGGGAAAAACTCACTATATCTCGATGATCATACATTCCTTGATCATTGAAAAAACTGGCAGAGAATAAATTATCCGTAACTACAATTGGTGGAGGACACACTTCTTTTTTGTATAAGAACAGGTTTATATTTTCGAAATGTTGTATTTTTTTCAGTTCTTTTTGTCTATCTTCCTGCATTCTTTCAAGTACAGCCTCAGTTAGAATAATTGATAGTTCAGTTCCCTTTTCTGCAAGTTTACTGTAAAGTGACGGATACAGTGGATGATATATCGAAAAAACAGAATGTACATATTTTGAACTCATAAGATGTTCAGTAAATTCCCTGGGTGGTTCGAACATATCATTCAATTCTGGCTCGGCAATTATGGAATCCTCTATTTCTCCGATCCTTTGCAGCAGATATTCCGGGATGGCATCCAAGTCTCTTTTAACCCAGTAATCTGTATCTTTCCCAAAGAGATTCAAAATACCTTCTATTGGTTTTACGTTTTCTACGATAAGTTTCCCAATGTTTGATAGTTCATAAGATCCTTCAGGGTTACGGACCAGTCCTTCTTCTTTTAACTCCTTTAGTGGAAGTATTAAAGCACGCCAATCAACGCCAAACTCCTTCTTCATTTCCTCGGGACTCTTTGGTCCGCTTAGTAATAGTAACAATACTTTTCTTCTTTTTTCAGAAAACCAAACGATTTCATTTAGTGATGAATCCATTATCTGACCCCCTCCCCAAATAACATGTCTCTTATTCAACCTCTGTTATTTGACAGAGCTTTTGTGAATTTGTCTTGTAATAGTCAAATAATTTATTACACCACTTTAAGGAACTCTCGTCAAAACTGATTATATCCCTGTGGTCATATCTCCCCTCTTCATTGAAAAGGCAAATATAACAAAACCAATCAGTCACTGTCACCATTGGTATTTTCGGGTTCTCTTTGCAAAGGAAAACATTTGTGTTTGTTATTTTCATCAATTCATTGAATTGTTCAAAGTATTCTTTTTTCATTTTTTCCAAAGCTTTCTCTGAAACAAAAAGTGATATATTCGCTCCTGATCGGGCTGCTTTCAAATAAAGAGAGAGGAATGTTGGATGAAGATATGAAACAAAAGTCACAATAGATTTTGATTTAGGAATGTTATCAACAAATTCCCTGGGAAGCTCAAACATGTGGTTGATATCAGGTTCTATGAGGAAATAATGCCCAAGGTCCTTTATTCTACTGAAAAGATGAGGAGGTATCGCATCAAAGTTCCTGCTGGCCCAGAAATCTTTGTTCTCTTCAATAATTCTTGATGTACAGAGAAATGGTAGCATACTCTTCACAATTGTTTTTCCTATAGTGGTCAAACCGAATTGGTCTTGTTCCTGCTTTATAAGGTCGTTATTCTTTAGTGTTTTTATCTGGGGCATTATGGATCTGGTTGTTACATTAAGTGATTTTTTTATTTGTTCGATGTCCCTTTCCCCTTCATATAATAGTAACAATACATTCTTTCTTTTTTCAGAAAACCAAACAGTATTTATTAGTGACGTTTTCATACCCATCATCTTCCCCGTTTCTGCTGCAATAGTCCTATTTTCAGGGACTTTTGATTGTGAGTTTCCTTAAATCCATTGGTCAAAATCCTTGTTAAGTAGCACAAATACCTTTTTACCTTCCCCGAATGACGTTTTAATCTAACCTTATATTAATTTAATTTATAGGTAAAGTCACATGGATACTTATAATTCACAAGACATGTGCCAATTCACAAGGACTATGATAATTATGATTCCCCTTTAATAGCCAGTCAGAAACTGAAATCTTCATACCTTTTTTAAAGTAATAATTGATGAGCTATGTACTGTAAATGTTGAAAAATCGGGATGAATTATGCTATATTCTGTCAGTTAATTCTCTTACGTGCAGTCGTTATCAATTGGATAACTTCTCTTAAGGAAGTTGTTTCCAAGAATAGTTGTACTGGTAGATGCAATTCTGTAAGAACAACTTCAAAAAAATATGAAAAATACAAAAGGTGGATTTAATGGGAAATCAGGAAATGTTAGACAAACTTAGAGATGCAATTGTGAATCAGGATATAAATGGTTGTGCAGCAATTACACAGGAAGCTCTGGATGCAGGTATCGGTCCTGTTGAAGCAATAGAAGGCGGCCTTTCAGTAGGCATGAAGATCATAGGGGACAAATTTGAAGCAGCCGAGATCTATCTTCCGCAGATCATGATGTCTGCAAAGGCAATGAACGCTGCAATGGAAATCCTTACTCCTTTACTCGCAGATGCAAAGTCTGGAGAAGGTGTAGGAACAGCCATCACTTTTGTACAGGAAGGCGATATTCATGATATTGGTCACCGTCTTGTAACAACAATGCTTGGTGCAAATGGCTTCAAGATAGTTGATCTTGGTGTGGACGTACCAAATGATGACATTATGGATGAGATCAAAAAGCTTGCTGGTAGTAAAGTACTCCTTGTAGGTTCTGCGCTCATGACCACATCTATGCTGGGTCAGAAAGACACCGTTGAAGCTCTTGTAGAAGAAAACCTCAGGGATTCTGTAAAGATAATGTTCGGTGGTGCACCAGTATCAGATGGCTGGATCGCAGAGATCGGCGCAGATGCAACAGCAGAGAATGCAGCAGATGCAGCTCGTGTAGCATTAGAACTTATGGGATAAGGAGGTATATATTATGACATTTTCAAGATCATTAGATTGTTATGAATTCTACGAGCGTGCAAAGAAAGGTACAAAGATGACCCAGGACGACTGGGACCTTATGACCATTCCTATGAAGGCAATGGAGCTCAAGCAAAAATATAAACTTGATTTCAAGAACGAATTCGTTCCAACCGACAAGGACATGATGGAAAACCTGTTCAAAGCAGGTTTTGAAATGCTTCTTGACTGTGGTATATTCTGTACCGATACAAGCCGTGTAGTAAAATATACTGAAGACGAGATATGGGACGCTATCAACAATGTCCAGAAAGAGTTCACACTCGGAACCGGCAGAGATGCTGTAAGGGTTCAGAAGAGAAGTGTTGGTGACAAAAGAAAACCAATAATACAGGGTGGTCCAACAGGTTCCCCAATTTCTGAAAACGTATTCATGCCTGTCCACATGAGTTACGCTCTTGAGAAAGAAGTCGACACTATTGTTGACGGTGTCATTATGTCTGTTCGTGGAAAGCCAACAATTCCAAAGAGCCCTTATGAGATTCTGGCTGCCAAGACCGAGACAAGGCTGATCAAACAAGCATGTGCAATGGCCGGAAGGCCAGGCATGGGCATATAGGGACCAGAGACTTCCCTGTCCGCTCAGGGAAATATCGCTTCAGACTGTGCCGGTGGCCAGGCCTGCAGCGACAGTCACGAAGTATCACAGCTCAATGAGCTTAAGATCGACCTTGATGCTATCAGTGTTATTGCACACTACAATGCTAACAGTGACATCATCATGGACGAACAGATGCCTATCTTTGGTGGATATGCCGGTGGCATAGAAGAAACCACAATTGTTGATGTCGCAACCCACATCAATGCATTTGTAATGAGCAATGCAAGCTGGCATCTTGATGGTCCGGTCCACATCCGCTGGGGATCCACAAACACCCGTGAAACCCTTCAGATCGCTGGATGGGCATGTGCAACAATCTCAGAATTCACTGACATGCTCTCAGGTAACCAGTACTATCCATGTGCAGGTCCATGTACCGAGATGTGCCTGCTTGAAGCATCCGCACAGTCCATAACTGACACAGCATCCGGCCGTGAGATCCTCTCCGGTGTTGCATCTGCAAAGGGTGTTGTCCAGGACAAGACCACAGGTATGGAAGCAAGGATGATGGGAGAAGCTGCAAGGGCAACTGCCGGTATGGACATTGGAGAGGTCAACAAGATACTTGACAACCTTGTGAAGCTCTACGAGAACGATTATGCAAATGCACCAGCTGGTAAGACATTCCAGGAATGTTACGATGTTGCTACCGTAACACCAACCGATGAGTATGTGAAGGTCTACGATGGCGCACGTAAAAAGCTCGAAGAGCTTGGACTTGTATTCTAAGCTATCTGTAATATTTTGCCAGCGAAGGTTATCGCTGGCATTTTTTTTATCTAAGTAATTAATGAATAATCATGTAGAATACACTAAAAAGGAGGTTTTCCAATGGACACTTATTGGACGATCATTAACGGAGTAATATACTTACTAGCCTTCGCATTGATTGCATGGGTATTGCTTGATGCGAGCAAAACATCCAAAAAATTAAAGAGGTGATGATTTGACCGACGAAGTAACAGAATCACCTGGACTTGTCAAGACTCTAAAACCTTATCACGTATGGGCTTTGGGAGTGGGGATAGTTCTTGTAGGTGAATTTATGGGGTGGAATTTCACTGTGGCGAAGGGAGGTATCCTGGGTTCATTGCTTGCAATGCTTGTTGCAGGAACAATGTACGTGATAATCGCTTTGTGTGCAAGTGAACTGGGATCCGCTACGAAATTGGCAGGAGGTCCCTATGATTGGGCACGATTGTTCATCGGACCCGGTGCAGCAGCGAGTGTAGGCCTTGCTGTATACATGGAATATATAGCACTGGAAGCCGCGGATGCTATTGTCGTTGCATTTATAGCGCAGGAGGTATTCCCAGAATTGCAGGTATTCCCTGTGACATTATTGGTAATAGCGACACTTACGTTCATCAATTACAGAGGTGTGGTAGCTGCACTAACTCTTAACTTCTTCATGACAGCTATAGCTTTCTTTGCTATCATAGTATTCTTCTTCTCAGGAACATTCGGTGTATTTGAGCTTCATCCGGAATATCTTTTCCAGGGAGCTATGCCAAATGGCCTTATAGGTCTGTTTGCAGCTTTGCAGTTCGGTCCATGGTTCTTCCTGGGTATAGAAGGAGCAGCAATGTGTGCAGAAGAATGTAAACATCCTTCAAGAGCAGTACCTCTTGGACAACAGGCAGGAATGATCACACTACTTGTCGGAGCTGCGATGACGCTCTTCATATGTGCAAGTCTGCTTCCTTCCGGCATACCTGCAGAAGGTCTTGGAGTTTCGGTTTATCCACTGTTTGAGGCTGCACAGTCAACTGGTGTTTATGCACTGATAGCTCTGTTGGCGCTTGGAACTTTGCTTACCTGTGTTTCCAGTGCGAACGGATGTGTTTGTGATTCCTCTAGATCATGGTTTGCTCTTTCAAGGGATCACTTTGTGTCAAATTGGTTCTCTTCCGTACATCCAAAATACCAGACACCTTACAAAGCAGTAATTTTCACAATGCCTATCGCAATAGCCTTTGCATTCAGTGGTTATCTGGACCAGGTCATTACCTTCTCCATTGTATCCGGATTGCTTTGCTATGTATTGATACCATTTTCTCTGCTGCGTTTCAGAAAGATGTTCCCGACACATATTAACAAGGTACGTCCTTTCGTGAGTCCTCTACAACCATGGATATCTTATTTTGCAATGGCAATAGCTATCGTTATCATGTCCACACTATTCTGGGGATACAGATACAACCTTATCTTTGCTCTGGCTTTCTATCTGATAGCATACTTCTACTTCCACAACAGGCACAAGAAGTTCGAGAAAACCTTGGATTGGGGCGAGGAAATGGGTTGGCCAAACCCAAGTCATCATGCTGAAAAGGAGTGATATGAATGGATGGAGTTAGCGAAACAAAATATAATGCAGCATTCGCAAAGGACACATATTTGATAGTAGGTGCAATAGCACTGTTGATAGCTGTGCAGGGTTATGTAGTCTTTACTATACTATCTGCAGCAGGTTCAGCGGTCTCTCCTGCAATCAGAGGAATTTACATTGTGTTCTTTGTACTGGTAGTGGGAATTGAAACAATGGGTTACTGGCAAGTACGTCATTCAATTAAGCAACACATGTTCGATTTCAAATACTACGACTGAGGTGGGCAATATGGATGAAAACACACAGAAACAAAGCGCGATAAGGGAGGCATTTGATATTGTATTTATATTCATACTTGCCTTCGTCTGTCTTGTGGTACCAACACAAATACAGGGTTCAGTGCTTGTTGGATGGACTGAGACAGGTGCCATCCAATTCCTATGGGATCCGATAGGATATTTCAGCTTGCTGGGAGGGATAATTTTATTCTTCGCAGTTATGCTGTATCACTCGGTAAGCCACTATAAGTTTTAGAGGGATATGTCAGTGGGAGCACTGGCATTTACTTTTTTTTAAACGGAGAAGCCTATTTGTAAAACAGATTAGTATCAGGTGAAATTTATGAAATCGGATATCAATGTTCAACGAGCAAAAGATAATGAAAATCTTACTGACATGGAAAAAAAGCATATTCCAGTCATTGAAGCTCCTGCAGAGGTAATAACAGGTGAGCCATTTGAGGTAAAAGTCATGGTCGGTAGTCTTCCTCATGTTATGGAAGAAGACCACTACATCCAATGGATAGAATTACATATAAATGGTGATTTTGTCGAGAAAAAGGAATTAAAAGCAACAGACGGAAAAGCTGAGGCAATTTTTACGGTGGTTGGAACTGAGGAGATGATCTCTGCACGTGAGATAATGAACTGCAGAATTCATGGATTTGGTGTATGTGGTACCTGTGGTGTACGATCAGCAATTGTAATCCTAAGGGCGATCGAAGGTTGTAATGTACATGGTCTATGGGAAGGTTCAACGGGAATTGAAATAACTTCTGCGACTTCAAAACCTGGAAAAAAATGTGGGTGGGGTTCAGAATTATAATTCTGGGTTTCTATTTTTTCAGGAGTTTTAATTTATGACAGAATATACCCCAAAAGAAAGATTAGCACGTGCATTAATCGGTCAGCCGGTTGACAGGATGCCTGCAGTATCCGTAACTCAGACCGGAACAGTAGATCAGATGGAAGCTTGTGGCGCTTTCTGGCCTGAAGCAAACTATGATGCGCAAAAGATGGCAACACTTGCCGAAGCAGGTCACACTGTAGTCGGATTTGAAGCTGTACGCGTACCTTTCGATATCACCGCAGAAGCTGAGTTCTTTGGCTGTGAGATCAAAGATGGTACACAGGAACAGCAGCCATCCGTGATTGGTCACGTTGTAAGTAGCATGGAAGACATCGAGAAGCTCAAAGGCTACACCCTTGACAACGGCAGGATCAACGTCGTATGTGATGCTATCAAGATCCTTGCAGACAAGTATGGAGGCGAACTTCCTATTATGGGCAGCATGATCGGTCCTTTCTCCCTCGCTCAGCACATCAATGGTGACGAGTGGTTCATGGCTATTATGACAAAGGAGGAATTTGGTCTTGCACTCATGGAATTCACAACTGAGTTCAGTGTTGCATATGCAAAGAAGATGGTAGAGAACGGTGCAGACACAATGGTCATCATTGACCCAACCGCAAGTCCACAGCTTATCGGTAATGAGTTCTACGAGAAGTTCGTGGTACCTTTCCACAAGAAGGTCTGTGATGCTATGCGTGAGCTTAATGTTCCAACAGTACTGCACGTCTGTGGTGACACCACCCAGGGTCTTGGAGTCATGGAAACATGTGGTGTGGATGCTATTAGTGTTGACCAGAATGTAGATGCTGCAACTGCTGTAGGAAATGTGAAAAATGCTGTCATCGTTGGTAACCTTGATCCTGTTAACATGCTCTGGAACAGGACACCTGAGGAGATCAAGGAACAGTCACAGAAGGTTCTGGATGCAGGAATTGGTCTGCTGGCTCCTGGATGCGGTATTGTGAGCAAGACTCCAACCGAGAATCTCCAGGCAATGGTGGAGATGGCAAAGAGCTACAAATATTGATGACAAGTAATTTCTCCGGGTTAATCCTTCATATGAGTAGTAGTCACTTTTCTGCCCGGAGATATTCTATTTTTATTTTTGATTTTATTTTTGTATCAATATCTTAAGGTACGACGACACCAGGAAGAAGTTCAAGGAATCAGGGCAGGTGTTCTGAGACAAGAATTTCATGTGATAAGTTACTAATTAATTCTCTAACATTCAGCATCTTACCAATACAGAATTTTTTTATTTGTAGCAGCTACATATAATAGATATAGAATAGATCTTTAAATAAAAAATAGCACTGACTATTTTGATTAATCTTTTTACTCGAAGTGCTATTTCATACTTTCAATATCCTGCCTATAAGATATCTACTCATTATAATGATAACCCAAGATTACAACGCTGTTGTAATACTATCAAGACAATAGAGCATGTCAGTGTTGGTAGTGAATTCAAACACAGTAAGCACATTTGATTGAGTTTATGATATATACATTTTCTTCTTATGATTTACTATAACTGATTGCTCTTCAAGTTTCATGTTCTCTACCAACTGGAGGCAAAAAGTGATGGAGGTATTATTATTAGTAAAGAAGAAATGTTCAAAGAATTATCAGATGCAGTTATCACATGCAAGAATGATGTTGTAACAGCAGCTGTAGAAAAAGCAAGAAGTGAAGGTATTTCAGCTCCTGAGATCATCGAGAAAGGTCTCGCAGCAGGAATGAATGAAGTTGGTATCCGTTTTGAGAGAGGTAAGATGTTCCTTCCTCATGTAATGATGGCCGCAGGCGCAATGGAAGCAGGTGTCGCTCTCCTTGAAGCAGATATGCCAGCAGATGCTTCAAGCAAGAAACTCGGCGTTATAGTAAACGGTACTGTCGAAGGTGACGTTCATGACATTGGCAAGTCCATTGTCTCAACCATGCTTCAGTCAGCAGGTTTTGAAGTCCACGATATCGGCAGGGATGTTCCTCTGCAGAACTTCATTGACAAGATCAAGGAAACCAATGCAGACATGGTAGGTATGTCCGCTCTTATGACCACAACCCTTCCAGCTCAGAAAGAAGTCATTGAGATGCTCAAAGAGAACGGTATTAGAGATAATATCAAGGTAATGGTCGGTGGAGCTCCAGCAACAGAAGCATGGGCTGAAAAGATCGGTGCAGACTGCTATGCAGAGAACGCCAGTGAAGCTGTAATAAAAGCTAAGGAACTCCTGCTTTAAATGAGGTGATTTTTATGGCAACAGAATATAAACTTAGAATGGGAGACGGAAAGCGTATTTTCATGACAAAGGAGCAGATAGTCGCTGACCTTAAAGCAGGTATGGCAGATGCTGCAGACCTTGGTGAGATCCCTAACCTTAGTGAAGATGAGATCGACAAACTTGTAGAAATCTTAACCATGCCTTCAAGGATGGTTGGTGTCGAACAAGGTATGGAAGTCCCAGTGACCCACGATATCGGAACCATCAGAATTGACGGTGACCAGGGTAACAGCGGAGTAGGTATCCCATCCAGCAGGCTCGTTGGTGCAATGATGCACGAGAGAGCATTCGGTGCTGACACAATGGAATTAGGTCACATCGACTACAGTTACAAACCTGTAAAACCTGTGATCTCACAGGAAATGCAGACAATGGAAGTCTGCCAGCAGAACATGGTAGTTCCTCTTCTTTACGGTGCAATGCCAAACATGGGATTGTACTACACACCTGATGGTCCTTTCGAGAACCCAGGCGACCTTATGAAAGCTTTCAAGATCAAGGAAGCACAGGAATCCATGGAACATTCAGCTGAACACCTTACAAGAGACACTGTATGGATCATGCAGAAACTCATGGCATCCGGTGCAGATGGTGTTAACTTCGATACTATCGGTGCTGCAGGAGACGGTGACATGTTTGCCTCCCTTCATGCAATCGAGGCACTGAGAAAGCAGTTCCCTGACATCTATATCGAAGCAGGTATGGCTGGAGAGCTTTTGCTCGGTCTTCACGGTGAGATGGAATATGACGGTACAGTACTTGCAGGTCTGTGGCCACACCAGCAGGCTCCACTTGCAGCAAAGGCCGGTGCAAACGTATTTGGACCTGTATGCAACACAAATACCAGTAAATCATCTGCATGGAACCTTGGAAGAGCTGTTACCTTCACCAAGGCAGCCGTTAAAGCTTCCTCTATCCCCTGCCATGTGAACATGGGAATGGGTGTAGGCAGTATCCCAATGTTCGAGACCCCAACAATTGACGCTGTTTCAAGAGCAAGCAAGGCGATGGTCGAAGTCGCCGGCGTGGATGGAATATAGATAGGGGTCGGCGACCCGATGGGTATGCCGATCTCCCACATAATGACTTCCGGAATGAGCGGAATCAGAGCTGCTGGTGACCTTGTTGCAAGGATGCAGCTTGCAAAGAGCATGAGAATTGGAGAAGCAAAGGACTTCGTTGCCAAGAAGCTTGACGTTACCACAGACGACCTCAGTGATGAGTATGTAATGAGGGAACTAAGGGAAGAGCTTGGTATCGGTGTAATCACTTCAGTTGCAGGTGCTCCAAAAGGAATTGCAGCTAAGATGAACATCGAGAAACTTCTTGGAATTGACATCAACTGCTGTGACAAATTCAGAAAGCAGATCGAGTGAATTTTGCCCTTCCAGAATAGCTTGACCAGTGGTTGAGCTTGGAAGTGTAAAAGACACCTGTAATTGCCAGCTAAGGTAATTGCAGGTGTCAGTTATTATTTTATGAAGGGGTGAATAAACAAATGGAGAAAAAAGAAGGAATAGACTGGCAGCATGCAGAGCAATGTTCCAAAGTGGTCTGTGAGACCGGTGAACATAGTGAACTTGAGCGGTCTATCGATTGGAAACAGGGTCTTGCAATTGCTGTAGGTGTACCTCTGTTGATCTTGCCATCAATTGGATACTTTGCTGGTTATCTGTGGTCAGCTGCTATTATTGTCTGGGGTCTTTCCGTATTCCAGGGATTCATGCAGAATCTGGCTTATGGTGAACTTGCAACAACTTTCCCGAAGGCATCAGGTCTTCCTGGATTTGCACAGAATGTTTTTAAAACACCAAATTTCAAGGGCAAATACGACAAGAGTAAACTTATAGGTGGATTCAGTGCATGGAGTTACTGGTTCGCCTGGAATCCTGTACTTGCTATTTTCGCAATTCTTGTAGGTTTCTATCTACACAGCCTATTCCCTGCATTGGCAGCTAGTTTCAGTGAATATCAGCTTGCATTGGGTGCAGGTGTTGTTATATTCGGAGCTCTTATACTTGTTAACTATCGTGGCGTCTCAAGTGGCGCAGTGGTAGGTTATATTCTAGCAGCACTAGCATTTATTCCACTCATTATAATTGCACTAGCACCTTACGTAACAGGCGATTTCGTACTTGCAAATATCACAAGCACCTGGTTGCCAACTGATTGGGCATGGGATCTTCATCACATTCTTATATTGCTTGGTATCTTTGCAATGGCTCAGTGGAGTGCATGTGCATGGGAAACAGCAGCTATCTATGGTCCTGAATACAAGGAACCAGGTAAGGATGTACCAAAAGCACTCTTCACTTGTGGTGCAATCTGTCTTCTTGCATTCGTAATCGTACAGATGACAGTTACGGGTGTACTCGGTATTGATGGTATTGCCAACGCACCAATCGATCCTATGCTTCCTGTTGCACAGGCATCTCTCGGTGACATGGGTTCAACGGTAGCTATTGTAATGCTTATTGCAGCAATGGTCCTTATCATTCAGACCGCATACCTTGGTTCTGCAAGGGCAATGCACTCAATGGCAGTTGAAGGAAACCTTCCAAAAGTATTCGGCAGGGTAAATGCCCACGGAACACCAATACTGGCAATGGTCGTAATCGGTATCTTCAACCTGGCACTCATTTCAATGGGTACACCAACAGCCATCCTTGCAGCATCAGCTATTGGATATGTATGTGCAAATGGTATCAGTCTCTTTGCATACGTAAAGGCAAAGGCAGATCCACATCTTGCAGATCTTGAAAGACCTTTCAAGGCACCAGAGGGCTGGAAGAATGTTGCACTCATGTTTGGTTTCTTCAACCTTCCTCTTTGTCTGATCGGTATCATTTACCTTAACAGTGTCGAAGGAAGCTGGTTCTCAACTGGTGTCGGAATTCTTGTACTGGCTCTGTATGTACCTATGTGGTATTATTCACAACATGAAAATCATGTTGCGAAGCAGGTGGAACCGCAAAGTGTATAATACCAGAAAATCGGGGCAGTGGCACTGAAAAGTTCACTGCAATATTTTTTTATTTTCGCATAACCTCCAATTATGCAAAATAGCGAATCTGGCAATTTATTAGGGAAAAATCAGTAGATTGCCAAATACTTTTTTAGTTATTATAGAGCTCGTTTCGACTCTGTAGAAAACCTACTTCCCATTTTATTTTGACATAATAATTTAAAAAGAACAAATCCCCTTAGCATTATCTGCTAACGAAATACAAAAGGGATGATTGTGTTCAATACTACTTTTCTTGCAGATAAGTGCTTCAAATCTGTCTTTCGGAACTTCGATCTGCTGAGTTCTCCATTATTATGTAAACGCAACCTGCATTTTTCAAAATCAAGTCCATGAAGGTAGGATAATCCTTTGCCTATAATCTCCAGCATTGCAGGTTCTAATGTTTCATAATAAGGAATCCTGGATACCAGGCAAGCAGAAAATGTAAGGTTCCAAATATTTGGACTATATCTTTTGCAATCTTTCTTGTATCGTCTTTTGTGATTCCCATATCAATAAACGGATGTTCAATGCCTTCTTCAGAAGTAGCTCTATTCTCTGAACGATATTTCCAAAGGTCGAATCTACATTTCAATTTAATTTGAAACACATATGCTTAAATAAGATGTTTCAATTATAGTGAAAAAGACATTTCAAAAATACTTGAAATGGCTATTAATCAAAGAGAATTTAGAATAATTAAAAAACAGGTAAAAATAATGGATGACAAAAATAAGATTGTTTTAATTTTGGGGATGATGGCATTTCTTGCAAATGGAGATAATTATGCAGCTGCACCATTATTGATTAACATATCAAAAGATTTAAACATAACAATAAGTACTGCTGCTTTATCTGTTACAGCTTATATGCTTTCATTTGGAGCATTCACACTATTGTTTGGTCCTCTCTCAGATAGGTATGGAAAAGCAAAGATAATCAATATATCTGCAATCGGAACTGCGATATTTAGCATACTTGGAGGATTTGCCTTTAATCTTCCATCTTTAATTTTTTTCAGGGCAGTTAACGGAGCTTTTGGAGCAGGTATTTTTCCTGTAATGATGGCACTGGTCGGACAGTTATTTGACAATAAAGATCGGCATAAAGCTCTTGGAAAAGTAATGGGTCTTATGTTCCTTGGTGGTGCTACTGCAACAGCGCTAGGTGGAGCAATAGCATACTTTGGCTCATGGAGATTAGTATATATCATATATGGAGTCGCAGAATTAATAATGGCATTTATTATGTTAAGAGTTCTCGATAAGGATAAAGGCACCGTAGATAAATTCAATCTCATCAGTGCATATAAAGTACCTTTAACGAACTATAGGTTTATGAGGCTGGTACTGGTAATGTTTTTAGTCGGATTTTCAGTGTTTGGAAGTTTTACATATTCAGGAAAGCTGATCCAATCAGTAACAGGATATAATGTATTGCAAGTGGGGCTTATATTATCATTATTTGGTGTTGGAACTGTGGCTGGTGGTAGAATTGCGCCAAAGGCTAAATCAGTGCTAAATCATGGTTATCTTGCCAGTGCAGGCATCATTGGATTCATGTCTTTATTTGCAATATCAGCATACACTAACATTTGGATTTTAGGTATCGGATTAATTGGTTTTGGAATGGCTTTCATTTTCATGCAATCAACACTTGTAGCCACAGCTCAAGAAAAATTACACATGTCGCGAGGCACTGCTATGTCATTGGCTTCTTTTAACATGTTTGTGGGTGGTGCATCAGGAACAGTATTTAATGGATATATAATGAGTCATTATGGAGTTTCAAATATTTTTTATAATGCTGGATATGTTGTATTGATTGCTGGACTAATTTCTGCAGTATTTGTTGCAAGATTTGAAATGAGAAAAAAACTAGGACATTATAGCATTAATTAAAGGCGAATTAAATGGAAAAATATGATTTGTTGTTATTGGAGGAGGTCCTGCAAGGACTTCTCTCCTGATAACTTAATTTTCTTAAAGTGAAGCCTTCACCGTATCATCTGCTTTCTTGACAATAGTTTCCATATCCTTCAGAATATCAGCATTGATTGGTGCAACTTTGTAAATCTTGAGAATGTCGGCAGCTTTCTCATTAGCTACTGTTGCGACGTCCTTTGATTCTGCTGCTTCCCAAGTTCCATACATTTGCCTGTCGAACAGAGTTGGGTGGGATGGGAAGACAATGTTCTTCATTGTTGTCTTATGGGCAAGGAAACGCTCTCCACTTCCCATTTTATTGATAATCTTAGAAGCCTTTGTTTCTTTGGCTCTGTAAAAATCCTCGGTATTCAGACAAAAATAAAATAATCAATAATTTAAAATGTATTACACGACATTGAAAATACTTGGCAGTTTTGCTTGATTGATGTCGATTTAATTAACTTTTCTACAGAGCCTAAATATTACTTCATGCAATGTTTGTATGAAGGGTTTGCCTGGAGTTCAAAGAACTCTCTGGTGAGCAATGGAAGTATCTTGAACGTTTTTTACAACAGCCAATAACCGAGAGAAAGAAAGCATATAGCTGTGTAAGGCTATCAATGGTATAATCTTTGTTCTGATAACCGGTTGTAGATAGAAAGATATGCCAGATCATTAAGATATTATACATTATGCTGGAGAAAAGTATAATCTTATTTTTGAAAAGGTTCATGTTTAAGAGATATTTTCCGCTTTATCTTTAAAATAAGAGAATAGTTCTTTACTCCATTGTAGTGCATTGCTGTCAAAGCTCATTAGAATGGTATGGTCATATTGTCCTTGTTTATTAAAGAAACAGAGAAACAGGAATCTATCAGTACTAACTAACGTTGCCAGACCGGTGTTCTCATTTGACACAAGCATCTCAGTATTTTCAAAGCTCATGAATTTCCTGACGTCTTCTGAATAATCTTTTTCCATTCTTTCATGGACAGAATTTGTCGTGACAAGGGAAAAATCGATTCCCTTTTCAGCAAGACTTGAGTAAAGGGCTGGATACTCAGGATGGAAATAAGCATTAAAAGCCATAACATAACTGGATTTACTTATGTTTTCGGTAAATTCTTTAGGAAATTCAAAAAGATAGTTAAGGTCAGGTTCAATTATAACACAGTTTCCGAGTTCACCGAATCGTTTAAGCATAGATTCAGGAATGCCGTTAAGATCACGATTCAACCAATAGTTACTGTTCTCTTCAAAAACATCTACTGCACTTAAAAGAGGCAGCATGTTTGCCACAAGTACTTTCCCCATATTGGTTAAGATGTAATAATCCCCATTCTGAATGACAAGACCATGTTCCTTGAGTTTCTTTATCTGGGGAATAAGAGCTGTAGAAGTAACATTAAGACTTGTTTTTATGTCTTCGCGGCTTTTTTCTCCTTCCATCAAAAGAAGCAGAACATTTTTCCGTTTTTCCGAATTGAGAATTATGTCTATTAGTGAACCATTCATTCATACCAACTGTTCTGATTTTATGATAATAGTGTCTGAATCTTATGAATATCGTTATTCAAAGATTTCATATGATGTTACTACACACTTTTTCTTGTGCACTCTTTTCCGTTTTATGCCTGTAAAGTGCTATTTCGATATTGCTACGCAAGTCATCTGCTTTAAATGGTTTCACAATGTATCCGTAAGGCTCAGTTTTTTTTGCTTTTTCAAGAACATCATCATCCGAATATGCAGTAAGATATATCACTGGAATATCGAAATGCTTACGGATCTTCTCAGCAGTTTCTACCCCATCCATGTCCCCCTTAAGTCTTACATCCATTAATATGAGGTCAGGAAATGTTATCTCTGCCATCTTTATAGCTTCTTCCCCTGTTGCAACTATAGCCGGTACAGTATATCCAAAACTTTTAAGCTTCTTCTTTATATTAAGACCAATGATTCCTTCGTCTTCTACCACAAGAATTTTTATATCATCCATAATTTCACCTGTATTTTTATCATTTTAAAGTTATCCTGAATTCGGTGCCTTTGCTTCTATCAAGTTCAATTATACCATCTATCTGGGATGTCAGGGTGGTGACCAGTTGCAATCCCAGAGAATCTGTCTCTTCGAAATTGATTTTTTCCGGAAAGCCTGTACCATTGTCTCCTACTATCAAGGTCAACTTCCTGTCTTCAAGGCTCAGATTAACGTATATTTCCCCTTCTTTTTCCTGCTTAAAAGCATGCTTGAATGAATTCGAAACGAGTTCATTTACTATCATACCAAGGGGAATAGCAGTATCCATATCAAGGAAAGTAGGGTCAACATTCATTTTAACTTTAATGTATTCTTTATTGACCGCGTATGAATATGACAGCTCATTAACAAGCTTCATAAGATAATCGGAAAAATCTATGCTTTCCATGTCTTGCGACCTGTAAAGTTCCTCATGCACCAAAGCCATTGATATAACACGGTTCTGGCTTTCCTTAAAAGCCTCGATAACCTCTTCATCCATGAATTTATCGGATTCAAGGTCAAGCAAACTTGAAATGACCTGAAGGTTATTCTTTATACGATGATGGATCTCTTTTTTCCTTATTTCTTCTATCTTTTCGCGTTCATCTATCATCTCTGACAGAGTTGCCCTTGTTTTTTCGATTCCCTCTGTCAGAATAAGGAAATCCCCTTCTCCATATACCCTTACAGTTCTTGAAAAATCATTTTGTTGTATTGTAGTAAGCACCTGATTCGAGTCTTTTATTATTGTTTCAAGTAATAAGGCAAAGTTATCCAGTGTATTTGCAAGTTGCCTGAATTCTCCATGGACATTTAAGTGAGATCTTTCACCAAGTTCTCCCTTAGCAAGTGCATTTGTAAGCCTTACAGTATCACGAATAGGTGTTATCACTGCATCCAGGATTTCATTGAGACCCATAGGAATCTCTTTGAAATCACTTTCAACATCTGTTTCAGCCCTGGAGTCAAGATTTCCCCTGACCGCATCTTTTGATATATTCTTAAAATCATTAACTATGTCCTTGATGGGCCTTGTAAAGGACATTGCTATCAAATAAGAGGTAGCAGCCATGAAAATTACGGCTGCAAAGGATATTTGCAAAAGCTTGTTACTAAGGGTTTTCACACCTGCAAACATTTCCTCTTTTGGAATGACCAGAATAAATGAAAAATTACCTGTTCGTATTGGTTCGTAAAACATTACTACATTTTTCCCGGTAATGGGGTCGATAGTTTCAATGTGGCCATTTTTTCCCTTTCCTATTTCATCTGCAACTTTTGAAAAGTCTTCATTGTTAAAATCATAAAGTGTTTTTTTTCCGATCCAATCCTTGTTGGTAGGGTGTGACACCAGGATGCCAGTATTGCCGGTCATGAAGGCATAGCCAGTATCAAATGCTTTTACTTCACTGATTTCTTCATCCAGGTAATTCAGGGAAACATCTACCCCCCCGATTCCGATGAATTCATCGTTTTTCATTATTGGGTAAACATGACTCACAATGAACATACCTTCGTAATAATAGGGTTCTGTCAATACTTCATTTTTTGTTTTTTTGGGCAACTGGTAGTAATCAAGTGTTTCATAATTTAGAAGGGGATCAAGTGTGATAGGTCCTGTAATCTTATTCCAGTAAGGAATAAATCTTCCAGTGGAATCATGTCCCTGAGAATTCACATATAAATCATCGTTACCATCAAACGCATTTGGTTCGTAAGCAACATATGTACCAATTAAGTGAGGATGTTCTTCCAGCATGTTGTAAAGCATATTATTTGCTTCTTCCCTGCTCATAGAATCATAGCTACCAATAATTAAGGCCATGGTTTCTGCAATGGCATGATTCGTTTCCATATCACCATTGAATTCACTGGCGTAGTTCTTGGCCATTTCAATGGATTGCTGATAGGCAAGTTCCTCTTCCTGAGTGGTTACGGTGGAAATGGTCATTGCAGTACTTGCTGCAAGTACAAGTAAGGTACCTGTGACTATATACAGAATAAGTTTAAATTTCAGTGACATATTTTTTAATTTGCTTTGTAAAGTCTGTAATTTATTTAGTAGTACATTTCTTTGTAATTTTTTATTGTGTTAACAATAGGTTAGACACATTATGCTTTAAAATATACGTTTATTAAGATTACAATAGCGTTGAATTAATACAATAACGTTGTAATCGTTTTCATTGAAGCCAACGATGATGCAGAAAAAATGACCACAGTTGCCAAACTCGAAGGTTATAATCTTCATCCTGTGAACATGCTCTGGAACTAGGCATCTGAGAAGATCAAGGAACAGTTACAGAAGGTGCTGGATGCAGAAATTGGTCTGCTGGCATCTGGCTGTGGTATTGTGAGCAAGACCCCCAACAGAGAATTTCTAGGGAATGGTGGGGATGCAAAAAGCCACAAATATTAATAATATTAATATTGATTTTTCGCCTCCAGGTCAAATCATTCATGTGGGTGGTCACTTTTTGCCCGGAGATTCTTTTTCTTTTTATTATAACGTTACAATATTAAGTATCCTGAGAATCTATTATCTACTATCGTGCTAAAACAAAAGATGAAAGATATTATCATTATGTGATCTCTCACCTAATGAAAAGCTATGTAGAAAACTAGGTTCAAAGCCCGTTGCAAAAAAGAATTTGCATGGGCATCATAAGAAAGATGATAAATATGGATTATATCAGTGATTTTTTTGGATTTATGGAAAAAGCGACTACAGCAGTTCAGACAGTGGATACCATAAGGGAGCGTCTGGATGCTGAAGGTTTTTTGGAATTGAATATGAATGAGCCATGGACGTTGAATGCGTCAGGGAAATACTATCTGACACCCTATCCTTCCATGTTGGTGGGCTTTGCTATCGGAAGCGGTCAATATCTGACAACAGGTGTGAAAATAATCGCTGCGCATACGGATAATCCTGGATTCAGGATAAAACCCAGTCCTGAGGTTAACAGTGAAGGAATGCTGACACTGAATGTGGAGCGTTACGGAGGACCTATTCTGAATACATGGTTCGACCGGCCCTTGTCCATTGCCGGAAGGATAGCGGTGAGGTCCGATGAAGTGTTGAAGCCTGAAGTTATTCATTTGGATTTTCGAAAACCGATACTCATTATCCCCAATCTGGCTATCCATATGAACCGCGAGGTCAATAACGGTGTGGAGATCAAAGTGCAAAAAGAAATGCAACCTCTCTTAACCCAGTTGATCGAAGATGAGATAAAGGATAATTATCTGTTGGATCTGGTTGCTAAGGAAGCTGGTGTTAATCGTGAGAATATTTTGGATATGGACTTGAGTATCTATTGTAGTGAAGAAGGTATGTTGGTGGGAGCCAGGGAGGAATTCATCTCTTGTCCGAGAATCGATGATCTGTCCATGGTGTATGCTGCTATGGAAGCTCTTGTAGGATCAAAAAATAAAGGCGGAATCAATATGGTGGCATTCATGGACAATGAAGAGATCGGCTCCATGACCAAACAAGGCGCTGACTCTGTGATGCTTAGAACTATTTTGGAGCGGATCCATATGTCAACGATGAAAACGGAACAACAATTCACCCGTCAATTGATGGACACCTTCGTGATCTCAGCCGATGGCGCACATGGATTGCATCCCAATTACGGTGAAAAGAATGATATTACTAACAAGCCTGTAATGAACAAAGGGATAACCATCAAGATGAGTGGCAATCGTTCCTACGCATCGGAAGTAGAGACCATTGCAGCTTTTCAGCAGGTGTGTGACAAGGCCGGTGTGAAATTCCAGAAATTTGTAAATCATTCGGATCAACCGGGAGGAACGACCCTGGGTCCATTGCTCAGCAAATATATGCCTGTTCATGTGGTAGATGCGGGATTGCCGATGTTGGCAATGCATTCAACCAGGGAGCTAATGGGCAAACAGGACTTTCTGGATTCTATCGAGATATTCAAGACATTTTTCCAATTGGAAGAATGATACAAAAAAGTCATTTATTTCTCCGGGCTGAATCCTTCTGATGAATTGTGCCTTCTCCCGGAGAATGTTTTTATTTCTCTTGTCACTCAGTTTTTATGTGGAGAACTGTATCTGAAAAAGTTCAATGAAATATCATATTCATTTATGAGTGCTAAGACTTAGTTGATTCAATTAACATCTAAGATAAGGAATTAAAAGAAAACAAAAAAGATTTCGTCATTATGTGATTTCTCACACAATGAAACACAGATTGGCGGAAACCCCGGGAATTTAACCCGACTGAACGGATTTAGAGTCCATTCGATCAACCTGATCTGATTTCCATGATGATTGCAGTTTTGAACCCACTTCCATATGTTAATTAATACTATTTATATATTACGCACACCAGCATGTGCAAAATACGATATTTATTGCTTGGTGCCGTTTAATAAATTTTTATCATTCATTTAAACGCAAATTATATAGTAAAGGAAAAATGAAAGTTGATGTATTTTCATTTTTCCGTTTGTGGAATTCCTGTTCCAAGGAACACGAGCTTTGTTTCAACAGGAGCTCCGCCCTCTTCCATCATTGTGATGTCTTCTCTCTTGATTTCGATATTTACGTCTTCTGATTTGATACCCGAGTTTTCCATATATTCGTGTATTAGTTTCTCCCCACGCTGCGTTGCGTATTCCAGAGCTTCTGAGTAAAGTGAGAACTCCTTTCTTTCCATTGGAGAGAATACTAGAATAGTCCTCTTCGTTTTCTGGTAGAATGCCTTAATAAGTACATCTACGGTTTTGACACCTTTTCCAACAAGTGCTCCAACTGCATTTCCCACATCTGCATGTTCGGGAACTATAATAGTTGCATCTATCAGCTTGTTGAGCTCTTCAACATAGGCATGAACAGGTCCTCCAAGTAAGATCACCGGTACATTCACTTTGAACTGTGAGAAGAACTCACCACGGATTATTTTCTCGATCTCAGATTTTTCAACACCTTTGAACATGAAACTCATAAGGTCCAGCGCCATGTTGATAGCTACTTCTTTTTTGATGTGGACACAAAGCTCATTTTCATCCATGGATGTAAGCCTTGCAAGTATCTTTGCACCTGTAAGTGAAGCTTCACGGTTCCATACTGTGTACTCTCCAAGCACATGCAGTACATCGGTGGGGGTAAATCCGATGGCCTGGACAAGTCTTTTCTGTATCAATGCATCTATCTGGTCTGCAGATACCGGAGTTTTCATATTCCAGAAGATATCATTAATTGAAACGGGTTCTGCGCCAATTGTTCCAAGAAGCTTTTTTTCAAATTCACTAAGTTTTGGTGCTTCCTTTCCTGTTCTTACAAAGAACTTTGTGGGCTGGATATTCTCTGCAAGTGGAACCCTTGAAGGTGTTCTACCTGATTTGAGTTGTTCCATGAACCCGGGATATTTTACAGCAGCAAGGCAAAGTGGTATCACCCTTCGAGGCCCGATATTGATATTGCGGTTCTTTATCCATATGTGGCTATCTCCACCCATTGCGGAAGTTTCCATACGTATGGCTTTGACCTTTGTATGCCATCCACCTACCACGGCTCCAGTATCAACAAGTTCTGGCAGACCGTTGTGATTTAGTGAAACGTCGGTGCTTGTTCCACCTACATCAATAACAGCACATGTATCATTTTTAGAGAGGAAGGATGCACCCATGAGACTGGCAGCAGGCCCGGAAAATATTGATTCTATTGGTCTTTCCATGGCTTCATGGATTCCGATGACAGAGCCATCACATTTGAGCATCATTAGTTTTGCATCGATCCCTCTTTTTTCAATATCGGTAATAATAGCATTTATGAACTGGTCCGCTATGGGGAGAAGTTGTGCATTAAGGTATGCAGTAACACCCCTTTCATAGGCTCCAAGATCTTGCGACAGCTCATGACCGCAGACTATCGGGAGTCCTGTCAGCTCATTAAGAAGGTTCTTTACTTTCAGTTCATGTTCAGGGTTTCGGATACTGAAATATGAGGAAATAGCAAATGCGGACACTCTGTCTTTCATTTTCAGGGCATATTCTTTTACAGTTTCAATATCAAGCACTTCGTCTTCGGTTCCTACTACATTGTGTCCTCCGTTTACTACAACGTAGTCAGTGATAGGCATATTTGCAGGCAGGGTGTGTTTTCCTATAAGGATGAGAGCTACAGGATACCCTGTTTTCTCAAGTATTGTATTGGTGGCAAGAGTTGTGGATACTGATACAAGTTTAATGTCACTCAGGTATTTGTTGTCCAGTCCGTCCATAGCATTCTCTATACCGGTCAGCAGATCAGGATAGGTTGTGAGTGCCTTGTTCGAGTCGATAACTTTTCTGTCTTCATTCCTTATTATCACCGCATCAGTATAAGTTCCTCCTGCATCGATTCCTAGACTATATTGCATTTAATCTACCTCCATTGTTGCCCTATTCTTCCTTGCCTGACCTGTACCCGAAAAACTGAGTCTTGTTTCCACAGGAAGTCCCCCATCGTGTATAATAATATCATTCCGATGCATATCAATGTTTACTCCATCGCTGTCCATTCCTGAATCGGTCATGTACTTCATAATGAGTTTAGGTCCGATCTCTTCTCCAAATTCCAGGGCTTCGTGGTACGATGAGACCTCTTCCCTTCCTCCAGGGTAAAAAATTACAAAAGATGATGTTTTCAGATTATATTTTGATTCTGTATAATTTGCTTTTATAAGGACTTCCAGTTTTTTGGAGCCTTTTCCTGCAACCGCACCGACGGCATTTCCCACACTACAATTATCTGGTACAAGTATTTGTGCATCTACGAATCTGGCGAGCTCTTTTGAATAGGCACCGACAGGTCCCCCAAGCAGAACAACAGGCAGTTCCGACTTAAACCTCGCAAAGAATTTGCCCATAAGGACCTTTTCTATCTCTTCTTTACTTATGCCCTCAAGTAAAAAAGATACTAAATTCAATGCCATATTCCTGGCTACATCATTTTTTATTTGGAGGCAAAGCTCGTCTTCATCAATTCCGGCAAGTGCAGCCAGTATACTTGCTCCAAGTAAAGATGCCTCTTTGTTCCACTGCGTATATTCTTGAAGAACATGCAGGGCATCGGTGGGAGTAAATCCGATGGTCTTGATAAGCCTTTTTTGTATCAACAGGTCAAGTGTTCCTGGATTTGGAAGCCTGTTCTCATTCCAGTATATTTCACTGACAGTTAGTGGCCTATCTCCAATCCTTGATAGTAATTCTTCTTCTGCAGAACTGATATCTGAAGCTTCAAGTCCTGACCTGATGAAGAACTTAGTAGGTTGCAGGTTCTCACCTATCTGGTTACGTAAGATTACCTGATTTTGTTTGAGCTTTTCAACGATCTCGGGATATTCCACAGCAGCTAAGCATAGTGGTATAACCCTTCTTGGGCCAATGTTGATGACGTGGTTCCTCACCCACACATGACTGTCCCCACCCATTGCAGATGTTTCCATACGTATTGCTTTGACCTTCGTCTGCCAGCCCCCGACAACAGCACCTGCTTCACTAAGTTGTGGTATTCCACGATGTATCAGTGAAACGTCTGTACTTGTTCCACCCACATCTATGACGGCGCAATCTTCATTTCCTGAAAGATATGCTGCTCCCACAAGACTTGCTGCAGGTCCTGAAAACACTGATTCTATCGGTTTTTTCAAGGCTTCATTTATAGCGACCACAGAGCCATCACACTTGAGCATCATTATTTTTGCGTTTATATTCCTTCTTTTTATCTCAGAAGTGACTGATTCCATGAACTGGCTGGCTATGGGGATCAATTGAGCATTCAAGTAGGCTGTGATACCTCTTTCGTATGCTCCAAGGTCCTGTGACAGTTCATGTCCGCAAACTACCGGAAGACCTGTAAGTTCGGTTATTAGTTCCTTTATCTTCAATTCGTGTTCAGGATTGCGCACGCTGAAATATGATGATATTGCAAAAGCAGAAACTTTATTTTTGATCCTGAGAACGAAGTTCCGTACAGAATCTATATCAAGGGGGCATACTTCATTTCCTGCACTATTGTGCCCTCCTTTTACAAGAACAAAATTCTCTATCTTTGCTCTGTTTGGAATGTCTGCATCGTTAACAAGGATTAGCCCTACTGGATAACCAGTTTTCTCCAGAACGCTGTTAGTTGCCAGAGTAGTTGATACTGATACATAGTGAACGTTTTCAAGATAGTGAGGGTCCAGTTGATCCAAAGTGTTCCTGATACCTATTAACAGGTCGGGATAAGTTGTAAGCGATTTGTTGGATTTTACTATGCTCCCATCTGAATCCCTGATTATCGCAACATCAGTATAGGTGCCTCCGGCATCTATTCCAAGACTGTAATGCATCAGAGACCCTCCAGGGAACTTTCAGCATTTAGGATATTATTCTTGAAAACAGTAGATGTGGTCTTTAAGGGTAGGGTACCCATAAAACTAAAAATTTCAATACATCTTGTTTTTGATAAAGTCATTTATAACCCTCAAAAAACGGATTGGTTTGTAGAAATATTTGCTCCTTTCTGTTTTAGTGGAGGTAAAACAAAGGAGCAATTGAAAGAGGTAGAATTTCTACAGAGATTATCTGCCAGGATATAGACCCAATTTAAATCAAGGCAACTTGTTTAATCTCTATTTTCTATTATGGTACATCTCCTATTTATATTTTTGCATCACAATATGCCTGTATATTACCTCATTTATAGCACGAATGTACCTGATGCTGCTGTTTATAGCTTTACTCATCTGACACATTGTTGTTAAAATTAAGAAGAAAGATATATATGCATAAAAAAACAACTTAATAAATTGGGTGTGGCTTTGTTCAGGATTGAAACTAAAGCAATGTGCATATATATTTTGTGAGTAGGTGCATGAACTTTCATTTGAAAATAAGCATTATATGTCTTTTTTTTAGTGAATAGTTGCATTTTTTGTCTTTAATCACAACTCTTATGTACCATTGATTAAAAACTCTCGCCGGTATTATTATATACCAATACAAGATTCCCATGATAAAATATGAATAATAACTAACATTAGAGCAAGTTACACAAGATTATGAATTTTATTCCATTAAAAAAGTTATTCAAATTTATTGATTCTATTTAGGAAGTGATTAATATTTCAGTTGTTAAAGATTCGGGTAAAAATAAAACGTATGGGGCAAAGTTGTCTGCTCTTGATCCTGTTGACAAAAAACTGGAAGCTGTTTACAATAGTAGTCCGGTTATCTCTTTTCTTTGGAATGCAGAAGGTAAATGGCCCGTTGAATCTATATCTGGAAACATTACTCGACTAGGATATACGCCTGAAGATTTCACAACAGGGAAGTTGGTTTATGGTGATATTGTCCATCCTGATGATATTGACAGGATCCTTCTAGAGGTGAAGAAACATTCTGAGAAAAAGAACACCTCTTATTTTTCTCTTAATTACCGCATACTGACAAAATCAGGTGAAGTTCGCTGGGTGACCGAAAGGTCATTTATAAATAGGGATGCAGGAGGAAACATCACTCATTTCCAGGGTATACTTATTGATAATACAGAGCTTGAGAAAACTGAGAGGCAACTGCTGGAAACCGGACAAAAATATCAGATAATAATTGAAAGGTCTCCTGTGGGTCTCCTCTATTTTGACGAAAATGGCATTATTACCCACTGTAATAAGAGCTGTTCGGATGTAATTGGTGCACCTGCGGAGAAGATAATTGGTTTCAATGTTCTTTCATCGTTAAATGATGAAAATTTGCGAAGTGCTATCGATGTTGTTTTCCTGGGAAATCCTAGCTACTATGAAGGTGAGTATGTTTCCAGTATAAGTGGGAAAGTAATGATGATCAAAGCAAGTTTTTCTCCTGTGATGGATGACGATGGGTCTTTGTTGGGGGGCATTGGAATAATGGAAGATGTTGCATCCAGCAAAAAAGCCCAGGAAACCATACATCTGAATGAGATGCGCCTTGAAGCTCTTTTGAAACTACATCAGATGCAGGATTCCCCGTTGAATGAGATTGCTGAGTATGCCATCCAGAATGCTGCAGAGCTTACCAATAGCAAAATAGGTTATCTTGAATTTTTGAATGAAGATAAGAATATGCTTGAAACATATCAGTGGCCTAGCGATCTTAATTCTTATTTAGGTGAAGAACCCTTTATGCATCCTGTAAGATCTACAGGTTTTTGGGGCGAAGCTATACGTGAACGCAAAGCTGTTATAGTCAATAAGGATTATGATTCCGAACATGTTAATGATATATATCCAGGAATAAATGAAAAAATCTTTCGCCACATAACGATTCCTGTATTTGAAAATGATCAGGTAGTTGCAGTTGCCGGGATAGCTAACAAAATATTGGATTATGATGAATCCGATGCCCGCCAGTTAACCCTCCTAATGGAAGGTATGTGGAAACTTGTGCAATACAAGAAAACAAAGGATGTTCTTTCTGAAGCACTCAGGATGCGTCGGATGCTTGAATCCATCATGAGTTCAAGCCCTGCAATAGTATTTCTCTGGAAGCCTGAACAGGATTGGCCTGTGGAATTTGTTTCTGAGAACATAGAGCAATTTGGCTATGATGTTTCAGATTTTATTTCAGGCAAGATTATTTATGGTGATATTATTCATCCTTCTGACCTTCAAAGTGTGAGAACGGAAGTAGAAAGAGCTTCAAGGGAAGGTTTTTCTGATTTCAGCCAGGAATACAGGATATTGACAAAAGCAGGTGAAGTGAGATGGGTTGACGAAAGGACTGTGCTTCACTACGATGAGAATGGTATTGTGGATTACCTTCAGGGTATTATTGTCGATATAACTGAACGCAAGCATGCCAATAATTTCATGCGTATCGAGTGTGATCTTGACAATGTTCTGGGGGAAACCGCAGGTCTTGAGGAAACATTTGAGAAGCTGCTTGATTTTACACTAGAGGCAAAAGCAATAGATTCCGGTATCATTTATATGATTGACCAGGTAACTGGTGATTTCAATGCAGCTGCTTATCGAAATCTTTCTGAAAAATTTGTGGCTTCAGTATCTCATTTCGGTTCGAACACACTAATAGCACGTCTTTTCACCACAGGTTATCCGGTATACAAATATTTCGCTGAGATCAACACGATGGTGCATGGCGAGGGCCGTGATTCTGAAGGGCTACAGGCAATGGCATTCATACCTGTTAAATTTAATGACAAAATGGTTGCTGCTATTGTCCTTGGTTCGCATACCGAACTTGAGATACCGGCAAATTCAAGGAATCTTATAGAAACAGTTGCAAATCAGGTAGGAATCATGATCTCCAGAATGAAAAGTGATCCAGGTTCCCAGAAAAGCAAAAATAATCTTAATTCCCTGCTTGACGCCCTTGATGAGATTGTATTTATTATGGATATCGAGGGGAGAGTCCTTCATGTAAATGAAGCTTTGGTCCAAAATCTGAAATATTCTGAACAAGACCTTGTAATGAAAGATTTTTTGATGCTCTATCCTGAAAACTGGGAAGATGATGTTCTTTCAAATCTAGATGAGATAATGTCAGGTAAATCATCCACTTGTGAGATTCCTCTGGTGAGTAAGGAAGGAATCCTTGTTCCAGTCAAGTCAAAGTTTAAAATTAGTGATTGGGGAGGACAGGATGTCCTCATAGCCATTTCTTCTATTACAAAGGAGTTAGGCTCTTAACAACAATCCTGTTCAGTGTTCCTGTTACCAACCCCAAGCACTACAAGCTTTGTTTCCATTGGTGTTTTCCATCCCAATGGAATAATTTCCTCTTTTTTAACATCTATTTTTATGTGATTAGAGTCAAGTCCGGCATCTTTCATATAGTTAAGAACTGTCTTCTCCCCCATGCTAACCGCATAGTCAAGAGCTTCCTGATATTCATAGAAATTACTTTTTCCATTTTCAGAGAACACAAGGAATTCCCAATCAGGAGCTGCCATTGAAGCAGGTCTGATAAGCACTTCAAATCTTCGGATGCCTTTTGCAGCTAGTGCACCGGCAGCGTTTCCTACACTGGAATATTCAGGAAGGATAATTTCTGCATTCAGTATTTCTTGTAGGTCTTCTACAAAAGCAGTTACAGGCCCTCCTATTAATACAATAGGAACATCTACTTTGAACTTTGCAGGTGATTGGATATCAAATATCTTCCTTATTTCGTTTTTGTCCACTCCTTCAAGGAAGAATGATATGAGGTCACATGCCATGTTTTTTGCAAATTCTTTTTTGATGTGTCTGGCAAATTCATACCTATCCATATCTACAATTGAAGAAAGCATATCAGCACCTGTATTGGCGGCTTCGACATTTCTTTCCGTGTACTCGCCAAGTACATGTAGTGCATCAGTGAGTGTGAAACCTATAGGTTGCAACAGTCTTTTCTGTATGAGGCTATCCAAGATGGTGCTGGAAGGGTATTTTTTTATCCGGTTGAATATCTCAGTAGTTGATGTAGGACTCTTTTTTATAGCATTAAGTATTTCTTTTTCCTCTTTGCTGGCCTCCAGTTCCTCATAATCCGTTCTCAGGTAGAATTTTGTCGGCTGATAATTGATACCCATGCGTATCTTTGAAGGGATGGGATTTGTTTTGAGTTGTTCAAGGAAATCCGGGTAGAGTACAGCAGCTCTGCACAGAGGGATGACTCTTCTGGGACCGATGTTGATATCTTTACCTTTTACCCACACATGGCTATCTCCTCCCATTGCCGATGTTTCCATACGTATGGCTTTGACCCTGGTTTTCCATCCACCAACAACAGCACCAGAATCACTCATATCAGGAACTCCATTGTGTATCACTGAAATATCTGTGCTGGTACCTCCTACATCTATGACGGCACATGTTTCTCTTTTTGCAAGGAATGAAGCCCCTACAAGACTTCCAGCAGGTCCTGAAAAAATGGATTCAATTGGTTTTTTGAGGGCACTCTGGATACCAATGACAGATCCATCACATTTAAGCATGAATATCTTTGCATCAATTCCTCTTGATTTTATTTCCGCTTCAACGGTTGTCATGAATCTCTCAGTTACAGGTATCAATTGTGCATTCAGGAATGCTGTCACAGCTCTTTCAAAAGCTCCGAGATCTTGAGAGAGTTCATAGCTGCAGACTACAGGACGGCCTGTAAGTTCTATTATCATTTCTTTTGCTTTTAGTTCATGGTCGTGATTTCTCACACTAAAGTATGAAGATATTGCAAAAGCTGAAACCTTGTCCTTGACCTTTAATGTAAATTCCTTGATAGATTCGAGGTCCAGATCATCGGTTTCAATACCATTATGGTCATGACCTCCGCTAACCTTTAAAAAATGTTGGGTTGGAAGTTCTTGTTTAATATCATAATTTCCAATAAGTATCATGGCAACGGGGGAGCCGGTACCTTCAAGGATGCTGTTTGTGGAAAGTGTAGTTGAAACAGACACAACTTTCACATCTTGGAGACATATGGGGTCTAATCCGTCAATAGATTGTTTTATCCCTTCCAGTGGATTAGGGTAGCTTGTCAATGCTTTGCTGGATTGAAGTATGGTTTCATCATCATCTCTTAGGAGAACTGCATCTGTGTACGTTCCTCCTGCATCTATGCCAAGGCTGTAACTCATTTTTTGTAAACTCCTTTTTTATTGTATTATTTGTTTGTTGGATTGTTGCAAAAACAAGCTACATATATTTTGTGGTTGTTTTTTAACACTGTGAACACAAAAAACAATGTCAATAGGCTGCATACTTAATTTAATTTGTATGTGTTCATAATGTAAATTAAAAGGATTTATGTACGACTATTAAAATTCATTTCCTGAAGTTATTACCAAAAAGCCTAATTCTTTGTATATCTTGTTTAATTTGTATGCTAACCACAATTTTATATATGGTATCATATTATATTCTGTCAACTCGCCAATAGTAACTTTTATATAGTACTGCCCACTTACTATGAATGTACTTAGTAATATTCTTTCAGTGTGTTTTAGCAAAAACAACTTCAGTACCGTTTTCATGTTTATTTTTTATTTGTGTTTGGTACGATATCTTTATATTGCATGACGAAATTGCAGCAAATGCGAAAATATATATACTAGTTCCATAGGTCACCTTTATATACTATTTCATTCTACACTTCAGCAAGAACATATTGCTACAATGCATGTTCACATCTTCAAGATTATCTTTGATAGATCTTGGAATTGAATTATAATTGGAGGTTAAGAAAATGGTAAAACAATATTACCCAGGTAGAAGACCATTAGAAGGCGTTAGTCTGGAGCTTTTCTCTGAGGATGATCTCAGATCACTTCACTACGCTACAATGGATGTCTTCATTAACACTGGTATCCAGGTATCAGATGCTGAAGCAAGGGCTATCTTCAAAGAAGGTGGCTGTTTAGTCGATGAAAAAACACAGATCGTTAAGATTCCTGAGTTTGTAGTTAACAGAGCACTTCGTGACGCTCCTTCTAAGTTCGTCCTCTGGGGCCGTGACAAGAAGAACAACGTCAAGCAGGAACACAAAGGAAAGGTACACTGGACCTGTTTCGGCACCGGTGTCAAGATGTGCAACTATGATGCACCTGGTAAATATTCAACTGTTGACTCGACAGAAAAGGACGTAGCAGACACAGCAAAGCTCTGTGACTGGGCAGAGAATATCAACTACTATTCACTTGCAGTTTCCGCAAGGGACTGGGCAGGAAAGGGAGCACAGGATGTCCACGAGACACTGACTCCACTGATGAACACAACAAAGCACTTCCACCACATTGACCCTGTAGGCGAGAATGTAGATTACTATCAGGGAATCGCTACCGCATACTTCGGTGGGGATGATGAGGAAGCACGTAAGAAGCCTATATTCTCAACATTGCTCTGTCCTACAAGCCCACTGGAACTCAGTGAGAACGCATGTCAGGTTATCATAAAGGGCGCAAAGTTCGGTACGCCTGTTAACGTACTCAGTATGGCAATGGCTGGCGGTTCATCTCCAGTTCACCTTGCAGGTACACTTGTAACACACAACGCTGAAGTAATCTCAGGTATCGTACTCGCACAGCTGGTTCAGCCAGGTGCACCAGTATGGTATGGTAGTTCTACCACAACATTCGATCTGAAGAAAGGTACTGCTCCTGTAGGTTCTCCTGAACTTGCACTTATCAGTGCAGCTGTTGCAAAACTCGGTCAGTATTATGGTCTTCCTACATTTGTAGCAGGCTCGTAGGCTGATGCCAAGATACCTGATGGCCAGGCTGGCCATGAGAAAACAATGACTACTCTTTTCCCCGCATTGTCTGGTGCAAACACCCTTTACGGTGCAGGTATGCTTGAGCTCGGTATGACCTTCTCACTTGAGCAGCTCGTTCTTGACAACGACATGATCTCAATGACCAAGAAGGCAATGCAGGGAATTCCTGTTGACGAAGAGACAATGGCAGTTGAATCCATAGACCAGGTTGGTATAGGAAACAACTTCCTTGCACACAAGACTACAAGGCAGAACATTGACCTTCCATCCAGCCCAATGCTCATTGACAGACTGATGTTCGGTGACTGGGAAATGGCAGGCTCAAAGGATATCGCAACGGTTGCTCATGAAAAAGTCGTTGACATCATGAAGAACCACGAAGTAACACCAATAGACGCTGATCTGCTCAAAGACATGCAGGCAGTTGTAGAGAAAGCTGACAAGGCATTCAGAGCCAGCATGTAATTGAACGGAGGTACAAAAAATGGCAACTAAAGAAGAGATTATCGCAAAAGCAAAAGCAGCGATTTTAGATTTTGATAATGAAGCAGCAGCAGAAGCAGCTCAGGAAGGTATTGATGCAGATGTAGATCCTGTAGACCTTATCCAGGACGGTTTCACCGCAGCTATGAACGAAGTAGGAGATCAGTTCGAGGCAGGCACATTATTCCTTCCTCATGTTATTGCAGCATCAGAGGCAATGAGCGCAGGAGTAGCTGTACTTACTCCAATACTTGAAGCAAAGGGTGCAGAAGCAGCAAACAAGGGAACAATTGTTATCGGCACAATCGAGGGAGATATCCACTCAATCGGTAAGGACATTGTTGCAACAATGCTCAAGATCGCTGGTTTCAAAGTTGTTGATCTCGGAAGAGATGTAGCAATCGCAGCTTATGTTGAGAAGGCAAAGGAAGTAGGTGCTGATGTAGTTGCTTCATCTGCTCTTATGACCACTACAATGGTCAGCCAGATCCAGATCGAGGAGCAGCTTAAAGAAGCAGGTATTCGCGACTCACTGAAGACAATGGTTGGCGGCGCTCCTGTAACTCAGGACTGGGCAACCAAAATCGGTTCAGATGTCTACGGCGAGAATGCAACTGATGTAGTTGCAAAATTGAACGCACTCTTCTGAAATCAGTATAGTTAGTTGTGAGGATGTATCATTCGGTACATCCTTCGGCTACATTATAACGTTCAGAAGTTTTATCTTTCTTTTATGGGTGCTTTGGGAATTTCCCTTATATTCCCGCTTTTAATGCACCCCGAAAGAAGATGATTATTTATCAGTTGGAGGACTGGTACTGCATCATCTTTTTTACGTATCCCCTTCCCAATACCGGTTTCCCGGAAAGAGTATAGACTGTCATCTATTGGCAGATCATATTTATGAAGGTTTAAAAAGTTGGAGGTAGTAAAGTGGATTTGAAATTATTAAAAACGCAGGAGCATAAGCGCCGAGTAAAATTCGGTTACATGTGGGCTTTGTTTTGTGCGGTTCTTTGGGGTCTGTGGTATATCCCTGGTACCGTAGTATGGGTACTTAATCCTTTTGATGAAATGTATGGTGAAGTAGCCGCCACAAGTGGTGACGGAGTGGCATTGGTTATAGTAGCTGTACTTATCACTGCATTCAATGCGTTAACTGTTATGCTGGCCCTTATGGTCTGGAATGGTGCTCTTGGTAAGTTCGGAGAAATGAAGAGGACTCTAAAAGAATTCCATCCATGTTCAAAATGGTTCTTCCTTGCATCTATTTTCGGTGGTCCTATGGCTATATTGGGATCATTTATTGCTATGGGTTTTGTAGGTGGTGCTTTCGCAGCCGTTGCAGCACTTATGTACCCTGTAATAGGCTCTATACTTGCTCAAAAGTGGTATGGTGAAAAGATATCCAAACGTGCTTTCCTTGGTATTGGTTTCATCATTCTTGGTGGTATCACTATATTTGGTGGCGGTGTGCTTTCAGAACTTGGAAGTGGCAATGTTGCATGGATCGGTTACCTTGGTGGACTTATGGCCGCAGCAGGCTGGGGTATAGAAGGTGCTGTCGCAGGTAAAGGTCTTGACATCGCAGAACCTGATGTGGGTCTTACACTGAGATTTGTTGGTGAGAACATTATCTGGTGGATCATTATTGTTCCTGTGCTTGCTATCGTAGGATTCCCAATGTTCAAGTATGCACTTCTCGCATTCGAACCAATGACACTTCTCGTACTGATCTTTGCAGGTATTACATTTGGTTTCTGTTACGTTACCTGGTACAAGTCTTTCCCACTGATCGGTGTAGGAAGAGGTCAGGGTATTGGAAACCTCTATGGTCTCTTCGCTGTAATATTCATCTTCCTCTTCTTCGGAGATGTTCCTGGATGGACCATTCTGCTTGGAGGTGCTTTGTGTCTTGGAGGTAGTACTATAATGTTCTCTGAGGACACTGGCGAAATGGAATCATTGAGAGGTGATTAAAATGGCAGGAAACAGGCCTATTAAATTCAGAATACTTGAATTGTGCAACAATGAAGGTAAATGGAACTACGAAATCGTCCAGCAGATTCAGAAGGAGTACAACCTTAAAGGCAATTTCCAGAGAGATTCTATCAATTTTGATATAATCGAGCTGGCTTCAGGTGGAATGTTGCAGGATGTTGAGGTCAAGGTCGATGAGGATGGTATCTACAAGAAAGGGTTCCTTCTTCACAAATACGTAATTACTGACTTTGGAAAGATACGGGCTGCAGATGCCTGTTTGGTATATGTTTGATGGAGGACTTAAAATGGTACAAACACAAGCCGCAATGGATGCTTACAATGCTTACTGGGTGAACTCACCTTTACCTGCTGCAGATGTGATGTGGATGGTAGTGATCCTTATCGTTGCCATACTTGCACTTTGGCAGGCAAGAACATTTGTTTCACAGTTCTAAGGAGGTCTAAAAAGAGTATCTAAAAGATTAGTTGAGTAGTCAATAAGGCACAGTGATGTGCAAGTCATTATCCTATTTATGGATTGGTGATCTTGTAATTGCTCTGTGCCTTTTAGTCTTTATTTTAGTCACATATGTCCGGGGTTTAATAAGAAAATATGGCAGAAAAATATATATACTAGATGCAGGTAGGGTGTTGGAAAAACATTTAAATACTCATCTCAAAGGCAACATATATATCTGTCTATTATGTATGTTATTTTGCTACGGGTTATATTCCCTATAAGCGAAGAATAATATCTAAATTGTTTAAATTATCAAAAATTAATGAGGTGTACAAATGAGCAAAGAAGAAATGTTCAAAGAATTATCAGATGCAGTTATCACATGCAAGAATGATGTTGTAACAGCAGCTGTAGAAAAAGCAAGAGGCGAAGGTATTTCAGCTCCTGAGATCATCGAGAAAGGTCTCGCAGCAGGAATGAATGAAGTTGGTATCCGTTTTGAGAGAGGTAAGATGTTCCTTCCTCATGTAATGATGGCCGCAGGCGCAATGGAAGCAGGTGTCGCTCTCCTTGAAGCAGATATGCCAGCAGATGCTTCAAGCAAGAAACTCGGCGTTATAGTAAACGGTACTGTCGAAGGTGACGTTCATGACATTGGCAAGTCCATTGTCTCAACCATGCTTCAGTCAGCAGGTTTTGAAGTCCACGATATCGGCAGGGATGTTCCTCTGCAGAACTTCATTGACAAGATCAAAGAAACAAATGCAGACATGGTAGGTATGTCCGCTCTTATGACAACCACTCTCGGTGCCCAGAAAGAAGTCATTGAAATGCTCAAAGAGAACGGTATTAGAGATAATATCAAGGTAATGGTCGGCGGAGCTCCAGCAACAGAAGCATGGGCTGAAAAGATCGGTGCAGACTGCTATGCAGAGAACGCCAGTGAAGCTGTAATAAAAGCTAAGGAACTCCTGCTTTAAATGAGGTGATTTTTATGGCAACAGAATATAAACTTAGAATGGGAGACGGAAAGCGTATTTTCATGACAAAGGAGCAGATCATCGCTGACCTTAAAGCAGGTATGGCAGATGCTGCAGACCTTGGTGAGATCCCTAACCTTAGTGAAGATGAGATCGACAAACTTGTAGAAATCTTAACCATGCCTTCAAGGATGGTTGGTGTCGAACAAGGTATGGAAGTCCCAGTGACCCACGATATCGGAACCATCAGAATTGACGGTGACCAGGGTAACAGCGGAGTAGGTATCCCATCCAGCAGGCTCGTTGGTGCAATGATGCACGAGAGAGCATTCGGTGCTGACACAATGGAATTAGGTCACATCGACTACAGTTACAAACCTGTAAAACCTGTGATCTCACAGGAAATGCAGACAATGGAAGTCTGCCAGCAGAACATGGTAGTTCCTCTTCTTTACGGTGCAATGCCAAACATGGGATTGTACTACACACCTGATGGTCCTTTCGAGAACCCAGGCGACCTTATGAAAGCTTTCAAGATCAAGGAAGCACAGGAATCCATGGAACATTCAGCTGAACACCTTACAAGAGACACTGTATGGATCATGCAGAAACTCATGGCATCCGGTGCAGATGGTGTTAACTTCGATACTATCGGTGCTGCAGGAGACGGTGACATGTTTGCCTCCCTTCATGCAATCGAGGCACTGAGAAAGCAGTTCCCTGACATCTATATCGAAGCAGGTATGGCTGGAGAGCTTTTGCTCGGTCTTCACGGTGAGATGGAATATGACGGTACAGTACTTGCAGGTCTGTGGCCACATCAGCAGGCTCCACTTGCAGCAAAGGCCGGTGCAAATGTCTTTGGTCCTGTATGCAACACAAATACCAGTAAATCATCTGCATGGAACCTTGGAAGAGCTGTTACCTTCACCAAGGCAGCCGTTAAAGCTTCCTCTATCCCCTGTCATGTGAACATGGGAATGGGTGTAGGCAGTATCCCAATGTTCGAGACCCCAACAATTGACGCTGTTTCAAGAGCAAGCAAGGCGATGGTCGAAGTCGCCGGCGTGGATGGAATATAGATAGGGGTCGGCGACCCGATGGGTATGCCGATCTCCCACATAATGACTTCCGGAATGAGCGGAATCAGAGCTGCTGGTGACCTTGTTGCAAGGATGCAGCTTGCAAAGAGCATGAGAATTGGAGAAGCAAAGGACTTCGTTGCCAAGAAGCTTGACGTTACCACAGACGACCTCAGTGATGAGTATGTAATGAGGGAACTAAGGGAAGAGCTTGGTATCGGTGTAATCACTTCAGTTGCAGGTGCTCCAAAAGGAATTGCAGCTAAGATGAACATCGAGAAACTTCTTGGAATTGACATCAACTGCTGTGACAAATTCAGAAAGCAGATCGAGTAAATTAATTATATTTGGTATTGCCTGATAAGTTCCATTATTAATGGGGCTTATGGCACTTTTTTATACCATTATCTTAGTAAACATAAAATATAAATAGTAGTGATACGGTACATGGTTACCGTGCGCCTGTAACTTAAAGCGGGATACAGGCAACGTTCAGAAAGCGAAAACATTGCTTTCTATCTTGATTACAACTACTATCACATAAGGAGGCAAAACATGTCAAATCAGGAAATGTTAGACAAACTCAGAGATATAATCGTTACCCAGAACATCAACGGTAGTGCAGCAGCTACCCAGGAAGCTCTTGACAGTGGACTCACTGCAGTTGAGATCATCAATGGCGGTCTTTCAGTAGGTATGAAGATCATTGGAGATAAGTTTGAAGCAGCAGAGGTATACCTTCCACAGATCATGATGTCTGCAAAGGCAATGAACGCTGCAATGGAAATTTTGGTTCCTATACTTGCAGAAGAAAAGGGAGCAGACGATGAAGGTGTAGGTCTTGCTATCACTTATGTGCAGGAAGGCGACATTCACGATATCGGCCACCGCCTTGTAACAACAATGCTTGGTGCAAACGGCTTTACCATCCTTGATATGGGAGTAGATGTTCCAAATGACAAGATCGTTGAAGAAATTGCAAAGAACAAGGGCAAGAAGGTAATTCTTGTAGGCTCAGCACTCATGACAACATCCATGCTTGGCCAGAAGGACACAGTAGAGATGCTCAAGGAAGAAGGTCTTAGAGATGATGTTAAGATCATGTTCGGTGGTGCACCAGTTTCAGATGGCTGGATCGCAGAGATCGGAGCAGATGCAACAGCAGAGAATGCAGCAGATGCAGCTCGTGTAGCATTGGAAATTATGAAATAAGGAGGCACATATTATGACATTTTCAAGATCAATGGATTGTTACGAATTCTACGAGCGTGCAAAGAAAGGTACAAAGATGACCCAGGATGACTGGGACCTCATGACCATTCCTATGAAGGCAATGGAGCTCAAGCAGAAATATAAGCTTGACTTCAAGAACGAATTCGTCCCAACCGACAAGGGCATGATGGAAAACCTGTTCAAAGCAGGTTTTGAGATGCTCCTTGACTGTGGTATATTCTGTACCGACACAAGTCGTGTAGTAAAATATACTGAGGATGAGATATGGGATGCTATCAACAATGTTCAGAAGGAATTTGTTCTTGGAACCGGCAGAGACGCAGTAAACGTCAGAAAAAGAAGTGTTGGTGACAAGAGAAAGCCAATAATACAGGGTGGTCCAACCGGTTCTCCAATTTCTGAAGACGTTTTCATGCCTGTTCACATGAGCTACGCTCTTGAGAAGGAAGTCGACACTATTGTTGATGGTGTCATTATGTCTGTTCGTGGAAAGCCAACAATTCCAAAGAGTCCATACGAGATCCTGGCTGCCAAGACCGAGACAAGGCTCATCAAGGCTGCAGCTGCAATGGCCGGAAGGCCAGGCATGGGCATATAGGGACCAGAGACTTCCCTGTCCGCTCAGGGAAATATCGCTTCAGACTGTGCCGGTGGCCAGGTCTGCAGCGACAGTCACGAAGTATCACAGCTCAATGAGCTTAAGATCGACCTTGACGCTATCAGTGTGATGGCACACTATCAGGGTAACAGTGACATCATCATGGATGAACAGATGCCTATCTTTGGTGGATATGCCGGTGGCATAGAAGAAACCACAATTGTTGACATCGCAACCCACATCAATGCATTTGTGATGAGCAATGCAAGCTGGCATCTTGATGGTCCGGTCCACATCCGCTGGGGATCCACAAACACCCGTGAAACCCTTCAGATCGCTGGATGGGCATGTGCAACAATCTCAGAATTCACAGACATGATTTCCGGTAACCAGTACTATCCATGTGCAGGTCCATGTACCGAAATGTGTTTGCTTGAAGCATCCGCACAGTCTATGACCGACACAGCATCCGGCCGTGAGATCCTCTCCGGTGTTGCATCTGCAAAAGGTGTTGTCCAGGACAAGACCACAGGTATGGAAGCAAGGATGATGGGAGAAGTCGCAAGAGCAACTTCAGGCATGGATATTGGAGAGGTCAATGGTATCCTCGACAACCTTGTCAAACTCTACGAGAACGATTATGCAAAGGCACCAGCTGGAAAGACATTCCAGGAATGTTACGATGTTGCAACCGTAACACCAACCGACGAATACGTCAAGGTCTACGACGGCGCACGCAAAAAGCTCGAAGAGCTCGGACTTGTATTCTAAGTCCAAAAATACTTGTGATAAATTAGTTTATCACTTCCCTAGCAGCCAGCGACTTATCACCGCTGGCTCAACCTATTTTTTGCAGTATAAATTATAGTTATTTCAATCGGTTTTTACCTGACATTAAAATTGTAGTTATTATTCTCATCATGCCAGTGCGTTTTCATCTCCAGAGTCGAGTGTGAAGAGGCAGGATGAACCTGTCAGCTCTACCATTCTGCGGATGAATTCAAAATCCGGCTCAGAGGTAAGATTGAATATATTCAGGGCTGCCTGAGGAACTTCCTGGACTACGCTTTCTATTTCTCCCTTTAAAGCATAAGTGTTCACGTTTGGAAGTCTCGCCAGCTCAGCCAGCGTCTTAATGTATTCTTCAGCTTTCCTTTTCTGTCCATAATCATCAACCGCGCTTATGAGGTTCAGTGAAGCTTCCCATTTTCTTTTGAGCTTGTATGCTATTAGAATTGCAAGGTCCATATTTCCGAGGTTCATGCTGATCTCCCAGTCCGGGCTTTTGTCATCTATCCAGAGGTTGATAGATTTATGTCTTCCAAGGCCGGATTTCGGATGAGCTGCATATATCACAGCACCTATATGGTTCTGCAATGCCTTTTGTACAAGTATCCTAATGTCCTCTTCTCGCTCTTTTGCTAATGGTGGTGTCAGGAGTATGATATTTGGGCGGAAAAATGCCCCCCCCAGAGCTTCCATACCTGCAATAAGGTTATCTTCAAAAGCTGGGACATCTATTATCGTCCATGATGAGAAAACACCTTCATCCTGAAATGATTGTGTGATGTCCGGTAGTCTTGAATATAGTTCCTTGTCTTCTACTTTGCCAGTCAGACCTAAAAGTTTGATAAACCCTTTTGGATAGGCGATGTCTCTTATCAGATTGAACATACCTCTTAGTTCTTGTGGGTCTTCCACAGGAACCAATATGTTTGCTCTCCATGCTCTTTCCCTGGATGCAGTAAGCTCATTAACTCTTTTTGCTGCCCATTCAGCCAGTGCTACAAAAAGTCCGCTGCGCACATCTCCAAAAGGTGCTTTAAGATGTTTGCGCAAAAGAACACTATGTATAGATACAACAATTACCACTGCCACAAGACTGAATGTAGAGTTTACTGTGAACATGACAAAGAGACAACCTGCTGCTCCAAGGAATGATACAGCCCGGGGTATTCTGAAAAGAGGCCTGAAACTTACCAGGTTCAGACTTTGCTCCATGAACACCACAACATTGATCATTGCATATGTGAGCAGGAAGAACATGGTAATAAGAGGAGCAATAGCATTGAGGTCTCGAAGCATCAATGCAAGAAGTACAATAATACCTGTGAATATTATAGAGTTTCTGGGTTCGCCAGATTGTGTTCTTATAGAGAACCATTTGCTTTTTGGAAGAATTTGGCTATCTCCAAGAGCTTGCAATATTCTTGGTGCACCAACGATGGAAGATAGCGCAGAAGAAAATGTTGCTCCAAGTAGGCCTGCCACAACTATAGGACCCCATGCGGCCTTGTCTATCATTATAGTGTAATTGCTGACAAGTTCACCTGGGGTTGCAGAGCGTATAAGCCAGTAAGCCAGCAAAAGATAAATTATTGTGCTTAATATAATCGCTGACATGGTACCCACAGGAATATTTTTACGTGGGTTTTTCAGTTCTCCTGACATGTTCGCTCCGGCCATTATACCTGTGGCTGCAGGGAAGAACACTGCAAAAAGTGCCCAGAACCCAATTCCTGTGAACATGTTCTCAGGAGAACCCGGAAATGTTCCCCACCATGTTATGGGTTGTTGCAACGGGACCGAATATAACGTCCAGAATACGGAGATTAGGGAACCGGCAATGATTGCCATAATTACGTACTGGATCCTGAATGCAAGAGTGGCACTTATGTAAGCAATGATGAAAAGAGCTGCAAAAGTACCAAGATCTATAAGAATTGCCGGATGGTCTGGGAAGATCCATTGCCAGCCGGTACGGAATCCAAATATATACATGGCCACTGCAAGAGCTTGTGCCAGATAAAGTGGAATGCCGATGCTTCCTCCTACTTCAAGTCCCAATGATTGAGATATTATAGAGAAAGCACCACCTGCACCAATACGGATATTTGTTGTGATTGACGAGAGTGACAATCCCGTTAGGAATGTGATACTACATGAAAGTAAAATAATGAGCCAGGCACCCAGAAGACCTGCATTTCCAACTATCCATCCTTCTCTCAGGTACATTATCACTCCCAGGATTGTGAGCATTGTTGGTGTGAAAACACCATCAAAGGTACCGAAAAGCTTGCCTTTGGCTACTTTGTGTTCATGAACTTGCTCCTGCAAAGTAGGCTCTTGAGCGTTAGTTGAAAAATTATCATCCTCAGCCATTATTTTCCCAATTATCATAGTCTATGCAAGTAATAATAGTTATTGTACTATGTAGAAAAGATGTGACTATCGCACCATTACAAAATATATTCAAAAAGGGATTTTTGGTACAGGGAGCACGATTCTTTCAGAGCCAAGAACAGAGAGAGAATATGTCTTACTTCTTTGTTCCTTACATCATTCAGCTGTATTCTCATAGTTCAGAATATTTGCTTTAGGTGGTTTAATTCCTCTTTTATAGAATTCATTCCAGGTTCTCTGGGTTATATCTGATCTGAATACGAATTCATCTCTGAGGTCGTTCACGTATGCCTTTGCTTTTAGACTCACGTAGAAAGGGTGATCCTTTAAAAGGATAACAACGGGTCTGGTGGGAGATATGTATACGAATCTTGAAGTAACAATGGCTTCTTTTAATATTTTCATTGCCAGTTCGATATCAGAATTGTTCTCTATATAGATGTCCAGCGTGGCCATCATTTCCGAACTGCCTGAATTGCCGCTTGCCACACATTGTGTGAATACAAGATTGTTTGGGGCTGACACTAGATCATCATCAGGAGTGACAATAAGGGTAGCTCTGAGTCCTATATCCTTTACTTCTCCGTAGTAGTCACCCATTTGTATCCTGTCTCCTACTTGGTATGGTTTTTCCATTACGATGATAATTCCTGCTGCAATATCCTCAAAAAGGTTCCTCAGACCAAATCCAATTACAGCACCAATAAAACCACTTAGTATCACCAGCTGGTTCAAAGACAGTGCAAATACAGAGGCTAAAATGTAATAGACAGCCAATGAATAAATGAGAACCCTGGAAATAGAGATCATATTCTTTAAGTGTAACCTGTATTTCCATGTCATTTCTGAAAACTTTGTCAGCAGAAATGCCACTATCTTTGAAAGAACGTAGGCAAGGATTATGATGGCAAAAGAGACAAGCACAGTACTTGTGTCAATGTTCCCAAAATTCGTGACGATGGTTTCAACATCCAATTCAGCCATTACCACACCAACCGGATTTTCTCTAAATATTTGATAACATGATATAGTTTTTCTGTTTTTATACTGTAATAATCATCATTTATAGTTATTAGATCCTGATCAAGCATTTCAAATAATATTTTATTAATTACGATCTCATCTACATTATGACTCTTATACAGAATTTTGTTCATTTCTTCTTTTGTGATATGGCCCATTGACAATATAATGTAAAGGACAAATCTTCCCGTATCATCAAGATCTATGGCATCGAAGTCGTTATTCTTGCCACTTGTTTTTATCACAGGGTATTCTAGCCATTTGTCCCATATTTCCTTTGCAACCCCTGGATTTCCGTGTGAGACCTTTGTAATCTCTTTAAAGATAATGGATTCCGGAGTTTCATCTGTTTTTCTGTTATGTAGAAGTGCTTTAAGGGCAACATGGTTGATTTGTAGACTGTATAGATTTATAGTACGATGGGTAATCTTTTCTGTAATTGGTTTTTTAACTGCAGTAAATATTTTTTTCTCACTTACATCACTGTCATTCACAAACTGTATTTCATTATCTTTATATGCTGAAAGCAAGAATTCCTTCATCTCTGCAGGATCAAGTGGTGGAATCGTTATTTGTACTGGGAAATATCTGCCTATGTCCAATACCTGATCAAGGTAATTCCACGAGTGGATATTCCATGTGCTTATGTGGATTTTTTCATCAGAAGAAAGTATAATATTGAGAAACTCTTTGATAACATCGAATCCACCGATGCTTCTCGTATACAGGTAGTGGCAATTATCAAATATATTAATCTTAGCAGATTCTTCAGTCAAAGGTATCTCATTCTTGTTATTGATTATAGATGAAAAACTGACTTTTGTTACTTTATGTGAATACATTTTGACAATTTCATCCACAAGTTGAGATTTTCCTGCATAAGGGGGAGCTAATATGGCGATATTCACTCTTTTACCGGATTCAAAGTCAGATATACTTTTTTGAATGGTTGCAATTGGTTCACCCATACCAAACAGCAATTTTTCCATAGAGCTTTTTTCATTTGATGTAACCATGCGTATTTTCCCAAACTTGCTATTGCTAGGGTCCTTGATCCTACTAGAAAAACTTATGCTGAAAATAAACCCCGAAAAGACAAGGTTGTACACTTATAAATAGTCCTTGATTCAACGACCCTCTTATTGGTTGAAATAGAATCAAAAGACCATTTATATATCTTTGAATAACATATTTTGGTGCAGGAGACAAAAATACAATCTGATAGAAAAAAGGTCATTAAATATCAGATCAAACCGGTTCTCCAGGGAAGTCTCCTAATATATCGTAAGATATCCTCCTGTAAAGTGCCAGATACTCCTCGGTGGGTTCCATATCGTATTCAGAGCGTATGTTGTAACATTTTTCGAAGGATTTTCCTTGTGGTGGGGTTTTGAGGCGATCAGCATATTTTGCATATATCTTTGCCACGAGTTTATTAGCTTCAGAGAGGGTCAGGTGGGTTGCCATTTGGGCAATTTCACCCATGAATCGAGATTCGAGTCCGGATGAATGGTCAGGGACGCTTCCAAGTCTGCCAGCAGGTCCAAGCAGTATGTTCCTACCGCATACAGTGTCGCCAATAGTCTGTGCAGCAGTCTCATAGAACATCATGTCCGTGCAGATGCCAGCACAGTTCCAGTAGTATCTTGCAGTATAATAGTTCATATTTCTGGAAAGTGCAAGGGATGACATATTTGATGCCCACAGTATCTCTTTGGCAGATGATGAGCCCGTTTCAGAATGTACTGCACCGGATGCGTGTATACTGGAGTGAGCCAGAACTTTTGATTGCAGGGTTTCAGCTACATCTATGATGGCAAGTCCTTCAGGGGAACCGATACATGGTCCTCCGAAAACAGGTACCTGGCCTGATATGTAGTGATTACCATGTTCCTGATGATAAATGCATTTTGACAGGGTCTCATAGTCCACTTTCAAATCATCCATGTAAACTTCCTGGGGGTCAGCACTTGAATAAAGTTCATCTGATGATACAAGCAAAGATGATGTTGTAAGCGTTGAGGTGCTTGGACCCATAAGAGCAAGTCCTTCTCTACCGGCTATTTTGGTAGCCAGTCTCTCATTTCTGGATGCTTTGAGAACTGCAAGCATCTCCAACGGGCTTTTTGGTTGTATATATTCTCCGCCAAATTGTTTCATGGCTCCGCTGTAGATCCCTTGTACAACGTTCTCCTGTGCAGAGCTTAAGTTAATGTAAAGGAAATTATCCTCTGATATGCTTCCTCCCATGGGACCGCCAATGACCACAGGTGGAAATGAAGCCATAGGATAACGATTTGGTACTATTACTTTTTCTTTAAGTCTTCCAATTTCAAGAGGGTTTGTGGTATTCAAAGCCTTCAAAATATCCTCTTCGTCAATATTGATAACTCTCTGGGTGCTTCTACAGAATATCCCTACAGAATGAAGAAGTTCAATACCGGCTTCAAATACAGAATCTGCAGCTTCAAGATCATCAGGCACAAAAACTCTTGGATCATATTTTATCTCATATTTAAGAGCTAATTCTTCTGATTTTTTGAAAACTTTTATGTCATGCTCCCTTTCTGTTCTTTTTTCCCCCCCAATTGCATATTTGAGGTATTTGTAGATATTTTGCATGATATTCTCCTATGTTAGACAAAATAGCCCTATCAGAAGTGAAAGGGTATACATTACAGTTTTACAATAAAGAACAGATTTGTTTCTTATATTTATATTTTTCTGTAAATCCATGGTATGTGCTTGATTTTGTATTTTATATTAGCATGCTACTATTATTTTAGACATTTGGATTTGACACCCAAGTCATTATTTTACAGTAATTCTTAATGCACAAAACTTTTTAAAAAATAACATGATGACAAATCAATTATTTTTTGCTTAATTTTAGATATCTCAATTATAGGGTTTCATCTTGTACTTCTCACGAAGGTGCCTTTTTTTCTCTTATTAAGGCGTTAAACCAAACATGCACAAAATATCATATTTATATTTTATGTATCTTTGAGTTTTTAGATTAGTTTCTTAAATTTTAATCATTTTTTAATATATTGTTTAAGTATGGGTTTGCGCAGAGCTACTTTCTTTTGCTCAGATGGTTCAAAAACAGATACAAAAGAAGCCATTATTATTTTATCTTTTTTGAAAAGCAGCTTTTGTAATAATGATCATTATCTCATATTTATGTCTTTCCAGCCAGATTTGTTTCCTCTATATATTTAAACTTGTCGAGTGTGTAATCGAAAAATATATATCTAAGTGAACACCATTTGACAATATTACACTATAGGAGTTTAATATAATGGCAGAATATACCCCAAAAGAAAGATTAGCACGTGCATTAACCGGTCAGCCAGTTGACAGGATGCCTGCAGTATCCGTAACTCAGACCGGAACAGTAGAACAGATGGAAGCCTGTGGCGCTTTCTGGCCTGAAGCAAACTATGACGCTCAAAAGATGGCAACCCTTGCCGAAGCAGGTCACACTGTAGTTGGATTTGAAGCTGTACGTGTACCTTTTGATATCACCGCAGAAGCTGAGTTCTTTGGCTGTGAGATCAAAGATGGTACAGATGTACAGCAGCCATCCGTGATTGGTCACGTTGTAAGTAGCATGGAAGACATCGAGAAGCTCAAAGGCTACACCCTTGACAACGGCAGGATCAACGTCGTATGTGATGCTATCAAGATCCTTGCAGACAAGTATGGAGGCGAACTTCCTATTATGGGCAGCATGATCGGTCCTTTCTCCCTCGCTCAGCACATCAATGGTGACGAGTGGTTCATGGCTATTATGACAAAGGAGGAATTTGGTCTTGCACTCATGGAATTCACAACTGAGTTCAGTGTTGCATATGCAAAGAAGATGGTAGAGAACGGTGCAGACACAATGGTCATCATTGACCCAACCGCAAGTCCACAGCTTATCGGTAATGAGTTCTACGAGAAGTTCGTGGTACCTTTCCACAAGAAGGTCTGTGATGCTATGCGTGAGCTTAATGTTCCAACAGTACTGCACGTCTGTGGTGACACCACCCAGGGTCTTGGAGTCATGGAAACATGCGGTGTGGATGGTATAAGTGTTGACCAGAATGTAGATGCTGCAACTGCTGTAGGAAATGTGAAAAATGCTGTCATCGTTGGTAACCTTGATCCTGTTAACATGCTCTGGAACAGGACACCTGAGGAGATCAAGGAACAGTCACAGAAGGTTCTGGATGCAGGAATTGGTCTGCTGGCACCAGGATGCGGTATTGTGAGCAAGACTCCTACCGAGAACCTCCAGGCAATGATCGAGATGGCAAAGAGCCACAAATATTGATATCACATATAGAAAAATAATGGGAAGGGAATAAAGCTAATTTTCCCTTTCATTTTCTATTACTATTTTTTATTTCAATCTGATTCCATTTTTGATTTTTTGGAACAAAATATCCTGAGTTCTATTGCATCCTCAAACTCCGGTTCTATTTCCAGTAGATTCCCGAGTGCTCTTTGAGCTTCATCGTATCTTTTAAGTTCAAAAAGGGCAACACCTTTACAATACCATGCCTGTGCAGAATCAGGTAGTATCTGTGAGGAAGAACTCTTTGATATCCAGGCGAAACGGGGGAATTGAAAAGTCTGAGGATTTGACAATTCTATGGATCTATCATATGCTTCCAATGCCTCATCGTATCTGCCAAGTTTGCATAAAGTGTTACCTTTGTAGCACCATGAACCCGGGTCTTCAACATTCAGGTCCAGAGCATTATCAAGGCATTTAAGAGCATCTTCATATTTTTCATTTTCAAAGAGAATCAGTGCTTTACTACAAAAAATTTTAGGATTAGTTGCATGTTTTTCAAGGGTTCTGTCTATAAGTTCCAATGCCTCTTCATTTTTCCCCATCTTATAAAGTACAAAACTTCTGGCAAACCATGTATCAACTGCCTGCGTATATGCCCTTGAGGCTTCTTTATCCATTCCCTGCGCAGAAAATATATCTCCCAGGGAATTCCACAGTTCTTCAGCTTTGATGTAAGATTCAATGGCTTCTTCACAGTATCCTAATTTGAGATGTACATGTCCTTTGCTATAAGCTTCGACAGCATTTTTTTCAGTGTTCCTTATTTTTTTCTTATCGAGAGAATCATCATAGAGTTTACGCAGCAGGCTCATACCTAAAAGTAGTCTCGTATGCATATATATTTTTGTTAAATGGCACTCTGTTCATTTTTCTGTAAATCACATTCAGGACCTTTCCATTCATTATATATATCTGAAAATTAACTACAAATCAAATGACCAGAAGAAAACAAAAAACTGAGGATATAACAGACTTTAAAAGTCTGCTGAAGAAACAGGGATACAGTCTTGCAGGAAGTCATTCTGCTGTCAAGACATGTCTTTGGCTTAGAAGGTCTATCAAGGATGAAGGTGAATGTTACAAGTCCGTTTTCTATGGCATCCATTCACACCGCTGTCTTCAGATGACGCCAACACTCATGTGTAATCAGAAGTGTCTGCACTGCTGGAGGCCCACAGAAGTGGACGTACCCATGCCTGTTGGATGGGACTCTCCAGTGGAAATAGTGGGGTCTTCAATAGAGTCCCAGAGAAAACTTATATCAGGGTTTGGAGACTCAGCCCCGCCTGAACGCTGGAATGAAGGCAAGGATCCCAAGCATGTGGCCATATCTCTTTCAGGGGAACCTACACTTTTTCCACATCTTCCCGAACTGGTAGAAGAATTCAAAGAACAGGGATTGACTACTTTTGTTGTGAGTAACGGTACAGTTCCTGAAATGATGGAAAAGATAAACCCTTCCCAGTTATACATGAGCCTTGATGCTCCTGATAGGGAAACATATGAAAAGGTCTGTCTCCCAAAATCACCTTCACTATGGGATAACATTCTCAAATCCCTTGAAGTGCTCAAAACAAAGGAAACAAGAACTGTCATACGTATAACACTGATCAAAGGTGTCAATATGTTCGATTCAGAAGGTTATGCGGAGCTAATTAAACTGGCGGAACCTGATTATATAGAGGTTAAAGCGTACATGCATCTTGGTTTTTCAAGAAAGAGGCTCCCTCGTGAAGCAATGCCTTCCCATGATGAAGTGATGGATTTCTCAGTAAAACTGGCCGAAAACCTTGCTTACAAGGTTGCAGAAGACGTAGAAGTTAGCAGGGTCGTTTTGCTCTCTAAAGATGGTTCTGTTTCCCATCTTATGTAATATAGTATATTACATGATTTATATTATTTTTCAGTAAAAGAATTACAATGCCCACCTGCCACAACTTCTGTCACAATCTATATTTATAGCAACGTATACATAGGCAACAAAAATAATCGAAGATATAGATTATCTCTTCATTTTAACCGGAGTATTCACACAATGTCAGAACAATCCGCTCATTCAAAATATGAATTCAAAAAGAAATTAGAGAATCTACGCGTCAAAAAAGGACGTGGAACCGAACTAGTTTCTTTGTATATCCCTCCCTCAAAACACATATCTGATGTTACGTCCCAGCTCAAAGGAGAACACGGCCAGGCTGCTAACATCAAATCCAAGGTGACGCGTGATAACGTACAGGGTGCTCTTGAATCCCTCCTTTCAAGATTAAGGTATGTTGAAGTTCCTGAGAACGGTATCGTTTTTTTCACAGGAGCTGTGGATATAGGTGCTAACAAGACTAGCATGGAAACAACCATAGTCGAACCACCCCAGCCTATTGTCACATACAGGTATCACTGCGACTCCTCATTTTTCCTTGAGCCACTTGAGGAGATGTTAAGGGATGTAAAGACGTACGGTCTGCTGGTCCTTGACAGGAGAGAAGCAACAGTAGGTCTTCTTGTGGGAAAACACATAGAACATTTTAGAACCCTAACCTCAACAGTTCCCGGGAAGCAGAGGAAAGGAGGTCAGAGTGCTCACAGGTTCCAGCAATTGAGGCTTATTGCCATCCATGAGTTCTACAAACGAATAGGTGATGCTGCGAGCGATGTTTTCATGGCAGTGGATCATAAAGACTTCCAGGGTGTTCTCATCGGTGGTCCGTCTCCTACAAAGGAAGAGTTCGAGTCGGGAGAATTCCTTCACCATGAGTTATTGAAAAAACAGCTCGGACTTTTTGATGTTGCATACACCGATGAATCCGGACTTTCAGAACTTGTCAATGCTGCCAGTGAAAGGCTTGCAGATATCGATCTTATGGTTGAGAAAAAGCTAATGCAGCGTTTCCTTGCAGAACTGGTATCTGACTCCGGGAAAGCTGCATATGGTGAAGTTCAGGTTCGCAATAACCTTGATATTGGTGCAGTGGAAATTTTGATGATATCTGAAGGTCTAAGAGCAGAAAGACTAACTTTGAAATGTCCCAATGGAGATTACGAGGATAAGGTCACCCGCAATTTCAAACCAGGGGAGCAGGATACTTCTGGTGGAGCCTGTCCTGTCTGTGGAACTAACGTTGAGCTAGTTGAAAGAGTAGACATCGTTGATGAACTCTCAGAACTCGCGGACCAGATGGCAACAGAGGTCGAGTTCATATCAACCGACTTTGAAGAAGGTTCTCAGCTCCTGAATGCTTTTGGTGGAATAGTGGCCATATTGCGATTCAATACCGGTGTCTGATTTATTAATTATAATGTAGGTGTTATCTTTGTTCCTTGAATTTAAAAAACAGGTTACGGAAGCTCTTGAGAATGCCCTTGGATCCCTAGGTTTTGAAACAGATGACCTGGGACTTGAGTCTTCACAGCATGCGGATATTGCTTCAAAGGTCGCTTTCAGGCTGGCTGCACAGGCAAAGAGCAATCCAAAAGAGCTTGCTGATAAAATAGTCGCAGCTATTGAATTGCCCGATGAATCCCTGATAGGTGATATCAAGACAGTTGGTCCTTACATAAACATAACTGCAGGACGCAATTATGTTGACAATACGGTACTTGCTATACTTGATGAAAAAGAGGCATTTGGTGGCAATTTCTGTCAGGGTAAAATACTGCTGGAACACACTTCAGCTAACCCAAATGGTCCTCTTCATGTTGGACACATACGCAATTCCATAATTGGCGATACACTTGTGCGTATACTCAAAAAAGCAGGTTATGAAGTTGAAACCCAGTACTATGTTAATGACATGGGTCGTCAGATAGCCATTGTTTCATGGGCCCTCTCACTTTTTGAGTTTGACAGTTCAAGAAAATCAGATCATGCAATAGCGGATGTTTACATCAAGGCAAATGCTTTGCTCAATGAAGATCCGGAAAAGATCGCTGAGATCGATAAACGCATGCAACTTGTGGAAAGTGGCGACGAAGAGACGATCAAAAGCTTTGATAAAGCTGTAGAATTTGCTGTAACAGGCATCAAGCAAACGCTTTTACGCATGAATGTCAGCCATGACAATTTCCCACATGAATCGGGTTTCATCCGCTCAGGTGCTGTTTCCAAGATCGTTGATGAGATAAAGGCAACCGGAAGAACCGAAGATGATAATGGTGCTTTGGTAGTTGACCTTTCTGACTATGGTTTTGAAAAGACCCTGGTCATACAGCGCAGCGACGGAACATCCCTTTACACGACACGTGACCTTGCCTACCATGAGTGGAAAGGAGAACGTGCAGACAGGATGATCGATGTGCTTGGATCAGACCATAAACTCATATCCGGTCAGCTCAAGGCAACTCTAAATGCCATCGGCAAACATGAGCCGGAAATTGTAATATTCGAGTTTGTCTCACTTCCTGAAGGTTCCATGAGTACCCGTCGTGGTAAATTCATCTCTGCTGACGACCTGCTTGACCAGATAGAGCAGCAGGCTTATGCGGAAGTCGAAAAACGCAGACCAGAAATGGCAGATGATTTCAAGAAAGAAGTTTCTGACATGGTGGGAATTGGTGCTGTCAGGTATGATATTGTGAAAGTTTCCCCTGAGAAGTCCACGGTGTTCAACTGGAAAGAGGCACTTGACTTTGAGAAACAAGGTGGTCCCTTCATACAGTATTCCCATGCGAGGGCATGTAACATACTGAAAAAAGCAGAGGACGAAGGCAAGTGGAATCCAGACCAAAAGATCGACCCCTCATTGCTTACCGAGGACACTGAAATTGATCTTATCAAGAAAATGGCATCATTTGACAGCATAATAGATCTTTGTGCAAGAGACCTGAAACCACATACAATAGCAACTTATGCCCGAGAACTTGCTGACTCCTTCAATCAGTTCTACAGGTTCGTGCCTGTGGTAAGTGCTGAAGAGGATGATATAAGAGCAAGCAGGCTGGCTCTTGTGAACTGTGCAAAAATAGTTCTTGCAAGTGTTCTAGATACACTAGGTATCGGTGCACCGGAATCGATGTGATTGGGTTCATATTTTTTGAACCCAATTTTAGCACTTACTTCTTTTTTATATTTTCATACTTTATGGGTTAAGAATTATTGATATGAGTTTTTATGAATCTCATAGTTATTATCTATGTTTTTCTTATTTTGAACTAACAATTTATTATGAATAATATTTTTGTTGATATAGAAACAGAATTGGATTCTACCGAAAAATCCAGTCCAAAATTCTCAGCATGCATGCTTTAACATTAATAAGTATCAGATAATATTATTAAATGTGAATAATATGTTTCCGGAAATTCTAATGCACAATACAATAAGTTTTGATGGAGCAATAAATGGATTTGATATTGACCTGGAGTTACATTATCAGATATTGAGTTCACTAAACCCTGATGCAACACTGGTGGGATCGGTTACAGCTAAAACCGGAATTGAGATCTTCATAGGGGAAATACCCCCAGAAGAGAATTCAGACTTCAGTAAAACTCAGATAAAATCAAATGATGGGAGTCCATTTTGCAATCCCTACTGGATAATAGTTGACACATCTGGAACTCTTGAAGGCTTACTGCATGTTTTAAGAAGATCAGAGTACTGTAAGGACATAATATTGTTAGTCTCTGAAAAAACACCTCTTTCATACATTAACTATCTCCGTGAAAGGAATTATGAATATGTTGTTGCAGGAGAAGAACACGTAGATTATAGAAAAGCGTTGGAAATTTGCACAAATAGATACGGCTTCAAAAGAATTGTCATAGACAGTGGAACTACCCTTTGCGACATAATGCTGGATGAAGGCTTAATTGACAAAATCGATTTTATCATAGCTCCTGTTATAGTAGGGGATGGTAGTGAAACTATTTTTGGAAAAGTAACAAAATCAGGACAAATGCTCAAAATGTTAGGTCATGAAGTGCTTAAAGAGGATTTCTTACATGTGCAGTATAAAGTTATGAAATAATTAATTTAAATCCACAAGATGTTTCGAATTGCCTGTCTGGAAATTTGTAGTCTGGATTTAATTATTTTCATCATTTCATAACTATTATACAGTAACATAATATAATTCATCAAAGCTAATATACTTCAACAATCCGGAAAATTACCATGACCAAGATAGCTTATCTATATGTCTTTAACACCATGGCCGACTGGGAGCCAGGCTTTCTGATAGCTGAAATGAATACGGGCCGCTACTTCCAAAAGGATGCTACAAAATACATTGTCAGGACAGTTGGTATTACAAAAGAACCTGTTGTCACCATGGGAGGAGTGCGCATCACACCAGATATAAGTCTTGAAGAGTGCACAACTGATGATACAGGAGTGCTGATTCTATCTGGTGGTGATACCTGGCTGGAGGATATCCATATTCCTATGCTGGATAAAGTCAAAGAGTTCCTGAATGCAGGTGTTCTTGTGGCTGCTATTTGTGGTGCAACAATGGGCCTTGCCAAAGCAGGACTGGTGGACAACCGTCTTCACACCAGCAATGATTTAGGATATCTGAAAGCAGTCTGTCCTACTTACGCCGGAGATAAGTTCTATCGTCATAAATCTGTGGTTCATGATGATAATCTGATCACTGCATCAGGTGTTGCTCCTCTGGAGTTCGCGCGTGAAGTTCTCAGAGAGCTTAACGTGTTCTCGGCCCAGACACTCGAAGCATGGTATCAGTTGTATGTTACACACGAAGCGCAGTATTTCTATTTGCTTATGGGGTCTCTGGAGGAGTGAGGTATATTACGTCTATTTTTGAAAAACTTTCAAACCTCAGTTTTAAGATCGAACCCCCATCTGCTAATTCCGGGTGCCACATTACCACATCTTCGATGGAACTGGAGTTCAAATCCCATCTTTTCGTATTCTTCTATTAATTCCGGCATTTGCTCTTTGGGTTTGAAAGTATAGAAATGGATATGTCCCCCTGTTTTTACAAGTGAGGAAATGCTTTCAAGAAAATGGTCCATGCCATAGGGTGTTGGTATGATAGCCCTGTCAAATTGTTTTTTGATCATGTTGGGAATACTGTTTGCATCAGCATTGATTATGTGGATGTTATCTTCAACCTTATTGAGCTTACAGTTATGCACAAAAGATTTACAGGCTTCACTATTCATTTCCACTGCAACTACCTTCGCACCGGCCGATGCAGCAGGTATTGCAAAGGGACCAACGCCACAAAATGGTACAAGTACATCCTCACCAGGTTTTACCATTGATGCCACTCTTTTTCTTTCAAAAGCGAGTCTGCCGTTAAAAAAAGACTGTTTCAAGTTAATCCTGTAGGCAAAACCGAATTCCTTGTGAATGGTCTCTGTATTGTGACCAGCAATAATCTCAAAATCAGCAACTCTTCTGTTCCCTTCAAGTTTTGAGACCTTGTTCAGCACAGTCTTAATGTTCTGCATTCTTCCCATTATAGCCTGAGCTATCACACTATTGTATTTTTCCATATTTTCAGGAACAGATACAATGGCAATATCTCCTACAATGTCAAAACGATTTGGTAGCTGTTCGAGTTCCTTTTCAGGTATAATCCCTTTCAGTTCATCCTTAAGGCTCATTTTTTCAGTCCGTTTTTGCTCTAACGCAACGAAGGATTAAAAGGATTGGTGTATGTCTTTTTTATTCTTTCATATATCCAGGAGTGACCTTTTTCTCAAGCATTGTGAAAGAAAGATCAATTAGTATCGCAAGCATGATCGCAGGTATAGCACCTGCCAGGAGAGTACGGGTGTTGTAGCCAATGAGTCCCTGGAATATTATCTCTCCCAGTCCACCACTTCCGATAAAAGCTGTCAATACCGCAATACTGTTCGCAAGGATACCGGCAAATTTAATTCCCGCAAACATTGCAGGATATGCATTTGGAAGTCTTATGTGCATGTTAATTTGCCACTGACTCAGTCCGATACCTTCCGCATAATCTATCAGTGCAGGGTCGACATTGCTCAGACCGATGTAAGTATTTTTGATAATTGGAAGCAGTGCACGCAGCATTATAGCAACCACAGCAGGGGTAAAACCAATTCCAAGGAACGGAACCATAATTGCTACAACAGCAAAGCTGGGAACCGCTTGTACCAGATTTGCAAATTTCATCACAGCAAATTCCAGTTTCTTACTGTAAAGTGCTGCAAAGGCAAGTGGAATTGAAACGGCTATACTCACAAATAATGTAGTATATACGAGGATAATGTGTTCCCAGGTCGCCTCAAGTACTGTTTCAAGGATTACCATGTTCCATACCTCTCATGAAGTTTTTTCTCAACAATGCCTGCAAAACCATCAAGAAAAACTGCAAGTAATCCTGTCCACAATCCTGCAATGAGGATAACATCTTTCTGGTAGAGCTGAATCCCGTTCTGTAGTACTGTTCCGAGTCCTCCTGCAGCAACCAGTCCTCCAAGGGTCACGACACCCATGCAGAATACAAGTGCTATTCTGATACCACCTGCTATTAGTGGCAATGACATGGGAATTCTCACTTTGAACAATGCTTCGCGTGGAGACAGACCTATAGCGTGAGCAACGTAGGTGTATTGCTCATCCACACCTTTCAGCCCTGTGTAAGTGTTCCTTGCAATTGGAAGTATAGAATACAGTACGCATGCGGCAATGGTTGGGCCGGCACCAAGTTTGAGTATTGGAAGAAGCAGTACAATGAGTGCCAGATCCGGTATTGTCTCCACGATATTAAGGAAATTAAGTACGGGATTTGCAGTCTTGGGCTTCATATATATAATGACGCCAACAGTAACGCCTATTATTATAGATAACAGCAAAGCTATGCTGAACATCTGCAAATGTTCAATGGTACGCATTGTCATAAGGTGCTTATCCCAGACATTCGTTATGATCTGTAATGTTGACATAAGTTTTCCTTCAGATAAGTTTCAGCAGTACCTCGTCAGATATAAGGATACCAATAGGATGTTTTGAATCCATGACGATCGCAAGGTGTTCTCCACTTTTCTTTATTTCGGAAAGCGCAAGTGCAACAGAATCCAGTGGCTGGAAAGTTTTCATGGGTTTGGCTATATCAGCCAGCTTTTGAGATTTAGTCCTGCATTTCATAAGGTCCATCATTGTGACCTGTCCCAGGAGTTCATTCCCATCAAATATGAATGCATTTTCGATATCTTTATTTGTCATCTCCTCAACGGCATCGCATGCTTCCATTTTTCCTTCAAAGGTATATTTCTCCTCAAATGGAGACATCAGATCTTTAACGTTAAGAGTATCCATGTGTTTGAATTTACGCTGGGTATCGACGATATCAGCAACAAGATCGTTTACAGGATTAAAGATGAGTTCTTCAGGGGGACCTACCTGTACAAGTTTTGCCTGGTCCATTATGGCTATCCTGTCACCGAGTATGAGTGCTTCCTCAATGTCATGGGTCACAAACACAATTGTCCGGTTGATTTCGTTTTTGACCTTCAGAAACTCTTTTTGCAGTTGTTTGCGCAATATAGGGTCCAGTGCACCAAAAGGTTCGTCCATCAGGAACAGAGGTGGGTCCATTGCCATGGCCCTTGCAAGTCCGACCCTTTGTTGCTGTCCTCCACTCAATTGTCTTGGATACCTGTTCATAAACATTTCAGGTGGAAGAGATACGAAATCCAGAAGTTTCCGTACTCGCTCTTCTATCTTTTTCTTATCCCAGCCTTCAAGTTTTGGAACAAGGCCGATATTTTCCCCAATTGTCATATGAGGGAACAGTCCGATATTCTGGATAACATAGCCCATATTACGACGCAGGCGAACCGGATCTGTTTCCCGCGTGTCAAGATCATTGATGGTGACACTTCCGGAATCCTGCTCTATCATCCGGTTAATCATTCTCAGCGTGGTAGTTTTTCCCGAACCGCTGGGTCCGATAAGAATCAACAGTTCTCCGCCATTTATTTCCAGGTCCAGGTCTTTTACTGCAAATCCAGAGCCGTATTTTTTTGTGATCCCCTTGAACTGGATAGAATCGATTCGGTCAAATAGCCGTTTAGTTTGCATATCTGCACCATAAGAATTTCTATATTTCTAAAAATAGTAAGGAAGAATGTAATCTCCCTTATTCCTCTATTAGTTCTTCATCAATAAGGAACTGATATGCGATATCTCGTGGTTCTTTTTGTTCAATGTCGAACTGGTAGTTCAATTGTCTCATGGTATCGGTGTCTATAGCACCGTCGAGTTTCTGCATTGCAGCAACAGCTTCAGGATTCTCTTCTGCGAATTGCCCTGTTACTATAAGGATAGCATCGTAAGGTGGCAGAGCATTCTTGTCATCTTCAAGCACTCTGAGCTCAAAAACTTCATTTCTTGTATCAGTTGTGTAAGCGGAAATGACCTCTACTTCATCACTCTTGATAGCTTCATACATTACAGTGGCAACTGCCTGTTTGTAATCCATGAACTCAATGCCGTAAACATCATTTATGCGTGGAAGACCATCCTCACGAGTTGCAAATTCAGGGTCAGTTCCAATTGTCAGTTCTGCAGCATATGGTTCAAGGTCACTTACCTTCGTGACATTATTCTCGGCAGCCCAGTCCTCTCTTACCGCAATTGCATATGCATCCTCAAATCCAAGGTTGCTAATTACCATCACTCCATCCTGTTCCATAAGACCAGTTTCTGTTGCGTCATAAACTACCTGCCTGTCCCAGTCATCAAGCTGGCTCAGGTCGAGTATCTGGCTGTAAGCAGTACCTGTATATTCAGCATATACGTGTATCTGACCAGCTTTCAATGCTTCATAATTAACAAATGTGCCGCCGAGTCCCTGTTTGACATCTGTTTCATATCCTGCATCCTCAAGCATAAGAGCTGTCATATGTGCCAGAATATAGGACTCCTGGAATAGTTTAGATCCTATCACAACAGTTTCTTTCATTTCTTCAGCATCAGCAGGCTCATCTGTGCACCCACTGGCAAACAAAGCCATAATTACAACTAATAATATTAAAATAGTCTTTCTCATAATTCAACACCCCGAAATCGCTTTTTTATTGTAACTGTATTTCGACCACGACTTCCCTTTAATATAGATTAAGTCCACTTTTTATAAATGTATGTATTTTGAAGGAAGTTGGCTAAGGGTCTGAACACTAATTTTTTAAACTATATGAAATGAATTACATATTGGTATTTTAGGAGTGGTCATTATGGCAAAAGCTACATGGAACAAAACTATTCTTGCAGAGAGCAGTGAAACGATTATGATTGAAGGTAACCATTATTTCCCACCGGATTCGGTGAATATGGAATACTTCAAAAAAAGTGACTATCATACAACGTGCCCCTGGAAAGGAGTTTCAAATTATTATGATGTTGTCGTTGATGGAAAGGTCAACACAGATGCTGCATGGTACTATCCTGAGCCAAAAGAGGGTTCATCCGAAAAGGTAGGTAAGGACTTCAGGAACTACGTTGCATTCTGGAAAGATGTAGATGTGAGGGATTGATCCTCTTTTTCATATCTCACAGAAAGTGCTTTTCAATTTTTCAGTCAGCTTGATGTTCTCCGAGTAATCTACCGGTACATCGAGCAGCCAGACACCACCTGTGTCAAGTGCTTCAATTAGCTTTGGCTTTAAGTCTTCTGCTCTTTCGATCTTCACACCTTTTGCACCGAAGCTATGAGCCAGCATAACAAAGTCAGGATTTGTAAAGTCAATACCCATGGTCTGGTCGAAAGTCTTCTTCTCATGCCATTCAATGAGTCCGTATTTTGAGTCATTGAAAATAATGACTACGAAATTACACCCAAGTCTAACAGCTGTTTCAAGATCCTGGACATTCATGAGGAAACCACCATCTCCTGCAATGGCAACAACCTTCTTATCAGGTTTTATCATACTTGCTACAATGGCGCCGGGAAGTGCAAATCCCATTGTTGCAAGTCCGTTGGACATAAATACAGTGTTTGGTTCATATGCAGGAAAAAGCCTTCCAACCCATAATTTATGAGCACCTACATCGCTTATCAGCAGGTCACTCCTTTCAAGAGATTCTCTTACATCATAGATTATCTTCTGTGGTTTCATGGGGAACGACAGATTCTCTCTGTAATTCTCAATTTCTGCTTTCATCCTTGAGCGGACGTAAGAGAATCTATCAGGTATCTCTCTTTTGAAATCACATTGCTGTCTCATATTGAAAAGTGCCTGCCTGATATTGCCGATAAGCATAATGTCCGGAATGTAACTTTCATCTATCTCCGGGTGATCTGTATGAATATGTATTATCTTCTTTGAGCTGTCAGGGTTCCAGAATCTGGGGCTGTATTCCACATAGTCGTACCCTATGCAGATAATAAGGTCAGCCATTTCAAAACCACACATAATGTGATCGTGGTCTTTAATGCCCATTGAACCAAGGTAGTGCTCATCATCAGCAGGCAATGCACCCTTGCCCATAAATGTGGTTACGACCGGCAGACCAGTGAATTCAACAAGTTTTCTAAGTTCAGTGGAAGCGTCTCCCCTAAAGATACCGTTTCCTGCAAGAATAACAGGCATTGAGCTTTCTTTGATCATATCTGCAGCTTTTTTGAGCTCTCTTTGATCATGAATACTGATGTGTGGATATGCCTTTTTTGAAATCGGTTCTTTTGTTGTTTCTTCCTTAGCCACATCTTCAGGAAGCTCTATGTGTGTAGCTCCAGGACGATCAGAAGCAATATCAAAGGCCTTGTGAATTATCTCAGGGATGAAATCAGGTCTTGTAACTTTTGAATTCCAGGTTGTGAACTGTTTGAAAGCAGTCACAATGTCGATATATTGATGCGATTCCTTATGGGTTTTCTCAAGTGCTGACTGGCCTGTGATAGCCACAAGGGGTGCTCTGTCAAGTTGTGCATCGGCAACGCCTGTGATCAGGTTTGTGGCACCAGGTCCCAGTGTTGCGAGGCAGACACCGGGTCTGTGTGTAAGTCTTCCATAGACATCTGCCATAAAAGCGGCACTTTGTTCATGCCTAGTAGGGATGAATTTAATCCTGGATTTGCGGAGGGATTCTGTAAGGTCAATTGTCTCCTCTCCTGGTACACCGAATATATATTCGACACCCTCATTCTCAAGACATTTTACAAAGAGCTCGCTACCTTTCATTCTTAGTACACCTTCATGGATTTAACATTCATGAACTCAAGCATTCCGACACGGTATAGTTCTCTTCCGACGCCACTTTTCTTCATACCTCCAAATGGCAGTCGTGGATCTGAACCCACAATGTTATTGATAGTAATAAGGCCGGCTTCTATATACCTTGTCATCCCCATGGCTTTCTCAGTTTCCCTGCTCCAGATACTTGCACCAAGTCCGAATTCCGTGCTGTTAGCTATTTTAATAGCTTCTTCCTCGTCCTTAAAAGTAATAATAGGTGCCACTGGCCCAAAAGTCTCATCCCGGACAACGGGAGCATCTTTGTTTATATTATCGAGGACTGTTGGCATGTAGAATGCCCCTTCTCCATCTTTCGAACCACCTTCAAGCAGTACGTTAGCTCCTATTTTCAGGGTATCGGATACCTGCTGGCTCAAGAACTCCCTTTGCTTTTCGCTTACCATGGGTCCCATATCGGTCTTCGGGTCCATTGGATCTCCTACATTTAGGTTACTTGTATTGTCTATGAACAGGTCTGTGAAGCTTTCCGCAATTTTCTCATCAACAAGTAAACGTTTGGCTGCAATACAGCTTTGTCCACAGTTCTGGAACCTGGCTGAAACTGCTGCTTTTGCCACTTTTTCGATATCTGCATCTTCCAGCACGATCAAAGGATCACTGCCCCCAAGCTCAAGAACAAATTTTTTTATGTTCCTGCCTGCGGCTTCTGCAACCTTTTCCCCTGCAGGACGGCTGCCTGTAAAAGTGACAGCATTTATTTCGTTTCTTGGTATTAGTGAGGATGCCGTAGGTCCATCTACCAGCAGTGTCTGATAAACTCCTTCAGGAAATCCTGCTTCAGCAAAGATCTTCTCAATTTCAAGGGCACACATTGGTACGTTGCTTGCATGTTTTAACAGTACTGTATTTCCACCTGCAAGAGCTGGTATTCCAAACCTCAGTGCTTGCCAGAAAGGAAAGTTCCAAGGCATGATGCTCAGGACAACACCAGCAGGTTCATAGACAAAGCCAGATGTTTCAGCATCGGTTTCCACAAATTCTGCTGCAAGGAACTGATCTGCATTCTCTGCAAAATAATCGCATGTCCAGGCACATTTCTCGATCTCTGCAAGAGATTCTTTGATTGGTTTACCCATTTCCTTTGTGATTATCTCCGCAAGTTCCTGTTCCCTGCTTCTTAGAACTTCAGCTACACATTCAATGGAAAACGTTCTTTCAACAATAAGTTCTTTTTTCCATTCAGCTAATGCTTTTCTCGAGTTCTCTATCTTTTGATCGACCACTTGTTGAGAATAGAGACTGAATTCTCCATTCAATTCCCCTGTTGCAGGATTAACAGAACTTATTTTCACCAATTGTAATTCCCCTTTGATTATTTGCAATAAAGATGGGAGTTCACGCTCCCTTCTTCTATTTAATAGTTTATGTGATATATAATTGATTTAAGATTTTTCCAAAAAGAATGTTGTTTGTCGGAAAAGCTTTGAAAAATGAAAATAATATGTTATATGCTATGGCAAAATCTAATGAAAAATTGCTTATTGCTCCATGCGGGATGAATTGTAGTATTTGCATGGCATATCTGCGAGAAAAAAACAAATGTCATGGTTGCCGGGAATCTAATCTTAATAAACCAGTTACCCGTACAAAATGTAAGATCAAAAACTGTACCTTTTTTAAAAAAAGTGATGCACAATTTTGTTTTGAATGCAGTGATTTTCCATGTGATAAACTAAAACATCTGGACAAAAGGTACCGAACTAAATACAATATGAGTATGATCGAAAATCTTGAAAATATTCAAAAACTTGGTATCACGGCATTTTTAGAAAATGAGAGAACAAAGTGGACGTGTTCTAAATGTGGTGGCACAATTTGTGTGCATAAAGGATGTTGCTACAGTTGTGGTGAGCAGCAGGATAAATAATTAGACTATTTCCTGAAAGTCTCAGGTTTGATGTGTACAAATTTTAATAAATTACACAATGGAAAAAGAAATATGAGTCCACTAGCATAATTCAGGTTCTGATAGTATCTCTCACATCATCTTTATCGACTTGATGTTCATGAATTCAAGGAACCCATGTTTTGAAAGTTCTCTTCCCATACCGCTTTTTTTAACTCCGCCAAAAGGCAGGCAGGCCTGAGGTGTGCAGAACGAGTTGATTCCTATCATTCCCGTTTCAAGTTCAGCGGCAATTCTCATAGCTCTTTTACGGTCCTGACTCCATACACTGGCACCCAGACCGAACTCTGAATCGTTTGCAAGTTCAATAGCTTCTTTTTCATCTTTCACAGTGATTATCGGAGCCACCGGTCCGAATGTTTCTTCCCTCATGACTTTCATGTCCATGCTTATATTACCGAGGACAGTTGGTGAATACATGTAACCCTCACTTTCCAGTCTTCCTCCGGGAATGAGTGCTTTTGCACCTTTTGATATTGCATCGTGAACCTGTTTTTCAAGTATTTGTACCTGCTCTTCCCTTACCATCGGCCCGATGTCTGTGTCAGGGTCCATGGGGTCACCGATTTTCAGATTATGTGTTCCTTCGACAAACTTTTCAGTGAACTCCTCCGCCACGTCTTCCATAACAATGAAACGTTTGGCTGCTATGCAAGTTTGTCCTGTATTGATAAAACGGCTGGGAACTCCTACTTTTGCAGCCATTTCCACATTGGCATCATCAAGGATAAGGAATGGATCACTTCCGCCGAGTTCCAGTACGAACTTCTTCATGTTGTGAGCGGCAAGCTCTGCAACCTTTTGGCCGGCATCATATCCTCCGGTGAAGGAGACTGCTTTGATCTCATCCCTTGAAATGAGTGAGGATGCAGTGGGTCCGTCCACAATAAGCGTCTGGAAGACACCTTCGGGAAATCCTGCCTCTAAAAATATGTTCTCAATTTCCAGTGCGCACATTGGCACATAACTTGAGTGCTTCAGTACCATCACATTCCCGCCTGCAAGCACATGGGATGCTGCACTGAGTACCTGCCAGAATGGGAAGTTCCATGGTTTGATAGCAAGCACGGTGCCGATTGGTTCGTAATGTATCATGGAATCGCATGAGTTGTCTTCCGCAGGCTCAGGCTCAAGCATCTTTTCAGCATTGTCTGCAAAATAATCGAACATGGTTGCACACTTAGTGACCTCAGGGACAGCCTGCTTCATGACCTTTCCCATCTCTGTTGTGATGAGTTTCCCATATTGATCTTTGTTCTTGCGCAATATCTCTGCAAAGTTCCGCAAAAGCTCGTTACGCTCTGAAACATCAGTTCTTTTCCATTCCCTGAAAGTCTCAGCAGACCTCTTGAGTATCTGATTTACCTGCTCATCAGTATGCATTTCTACTTCAACGATGGCTTTTCCTGTTGCGGGGTTAATGGATGAGATGCTGGTCATGATAAATCCTCGAAATCAATGATATAATTGAACTGTCCCATATTTGCTATTATTGATTGCGTTTAAAAGTGAGAGTTGTTCTATAATATTTAATTATCTCATAGCAATCTGTACAACAGTAGGGTGCTTTTTCATGATAGTATAAGCAATGGACTTCCCAACCCATAGTTTTCCCTGCTGCATGCGGCGCATATTGCTGAGTTCTCCAAGTATTTGTAATGCTTCAAGAGCTTGAGGGTCATTGAGATAACAACTGTCAGGAACTTTTGTGTCCGAAAAGAAAATCATCGGTAGCTTTAGTTTCTCATGATACTCTGGAGGCAGTTTTTTGCTGATGTCTAACAGCACAGTTGTGTCAAAGATGTGTTCTTTTCCTGCTTTTGTCCTTGAAGCTGGCCTTTCTTCTGTCAAAAGCTGTGCAAGGCTCTTACGCTCAGAAACAATGCCGTCGTTCAGCTTTCCTATTTCCAGTCTCATCCATCGAGTGAGTATTGGATCATCGGCAATTGGATATCTTCCAGACATATTAGTGGTTCCTGTGCAAGAATAAAGGTACTATTTTATTATTCTATATTCTTGTATGTTGTTTTCTCTAAAATACTTCTACATCATACCCCGGCAAATTGGTATTTTACTTGATTGATATCTCATTCTCATTTTTTTGGGGTTAACGATTTAAACTTTGTGGACCAGTATTGAATATGGATGCTCTTAAGCTTTTGAAGCAGCATGAGAACGTTGTCAAAGGGCGTTTTGGTGTTAAGAGGATAGGTCTTTTTGGTTCATTTGCCAGAGGCGAAGCACTGGATAAGAGCGATGTAGACGTGCTTGTAGAGTTTGATGAAGGCAAAAAAACATTTGATAATTTCATGGAATTAAAATTCTATCTTGAAGAGCTTTTTGGAAGAGATGTTGATTTGGTAATTGAAACAGCTATTAAACCCAGATTGAAGAATTACATTATGAGGGGAGCTGTTTATGCCTAAGGACTATTATGTGTTTTTAGATGACATGCTCGTTGCCATTGATAAAATAAAAAAGTATGTTGATTCTTTATCCTATGACAGTTTTTCCACAGATGAAATGAGAATCGATGCAGTTTTACGAAATCTTGAAGTGATAGGTGGAGCAGCAGGTAATATTCCGATAGAAATAAGAGAGATGTATCCCCAGATTCAGTGGAAAAAAATTGTAGGCTTAAGGAATATTATAATTCACGAATATTTTGGAGTTGACATGGATATTGTCTGGGATATAATCAAGAATAATCTTGATGATCTACGAAACCATGTACAAAAAGCTCTGCTTGAAGGCAGAGCTGATTAATATTGGAATGGTGGGCATTATGAGATCTACATCATCTGTTTTTGAAGCATCCATCCGGAAAGTGAAAGCAGCAGTTGTTCAGGCTTTTAAAGGCGAGGATGTCAGGATAATTCTTTTTGGTTCAAGAGCAAGAGGGAATGCCCACTACACGTCAGATATAGATATTGGCATTCTGCCATCTGGCAAGTGTGATAGAAAAAAGATAACTGCCTTAAGAGCAGACTTAGAGGAAATGAACATTCCCTATACAGTGGACTTGGTAGACCTGTCCGTAGTTTCCGAAGATTTCAGACAAAAAGTGCTTGATGAGGGTGAAGTATGGAAAGACAGTCTAAATTGCAAATGAAAGCAAGAGTTGCAAAAAGGGCTCTGGATACTCTGCAGGAGATAATGGATGAGCCATACTCCGTCATAATCAGGGATGCTGCAATCCAGCGATTTGAGTACACTTTTGAGGCGATCTGGAAACTCGTCAAGGAGTATCTTATTGAAAGAGAGGGTATAGTGTGCAATTCTCCTAAATCATGCTTTCGTGAAGCTTTCAAAATGCATCTCCTAAATGAGGGCGAAAGTATGAAGGCTCTTTACATGACCGATGACAGGAACATGACAACTCACACATACCATGAAGATGTGGCAGAGGAGATATACAAGGAACTTTCAGGATACTATGGTTTGATGAACAGGATATACACGAATATTGTCAGGGATTCCGGACTGGATTAATTCCCTGATTTCCAATTGCTTATCCATTTATCAGATCAACTCATCCAGGTGGTCGTGCCTGAGTTTATAATAGGTCCCACGTCCGGTTTTTCCAACCTGCACAAATATATTTTTATTTACCAGTTCCCGAAGATCCCGTTTTGATGTTGAAACTCCCAGTTCGCAAAGTTTTTGGTATTCTTTATTCGTGATCTTTCCCATTTCACGTGCAAATTTTATTCCTTTGATCTGTCTGTCTTTCAATCCTATCTGAAGATATTTTCCTATATTCCCGTGGTCACGGTTTATGTTAAGTACGGCATTCTCAACCCTTGAGACCTTTAATGCAAGAGCGTAGAGATAGTACTCCAACCATTCATTGATATCAGGTTCGTTTCCATTGCTGCCTTCGATGCTCTCAAAATAGTCCTTTTTTCTCTGGTTGAAGAATTCCTCAATGTTGAACAGTTCTTTTGCTTCCTTGAAGTTCTTTCCCAGAATATAGGAAGATATACTCATGGCAATTGTAATGCTGGCTTTTTCAAAAGGATGCATTCGATAAAGTTCATAGTGAACTATCCCTGCCTTTAGCGCTGGCAACATTTCGGCAGCCTCGTCACTGTAGATCCAATCGATCAGGTCCCTAATACAATATCTTACTCTTTCAGGTTCCATAAATCCTTCAACTGCGGCTGTTCGGTAGCGACCGATCTCATCTTCCGGAACAATCCCTTTCATAGCAATTTTATGAAGTTTGAGTATCATGTTCTCGGATATTTCCTCGGTTTGAAGGTTCTGAAGATACTCATTCATTTCCAGAAAATTAAGGACCTGTTTCTTATCCGTTTCATCCCCGAATATATCCTGTCCATTAACAAGTTTAGTCACCTGTCTTATGGAAAGTCCATTCTCATCAAGGCTGGTTGCATGATAGGCGAGCCTGAAAAGGTTGTTGATCTGCAGCCTTCTTTCCCATGCAGGAGGTACGTGGGTATTGAGAATTATCTCCCTGGCTGCCTGTATCCTTGCAAGCAGGCGTACCATTCTGTCATTATAGTAAAAATCCGGCTGGTACATATTTCAGCTATTCTCCAGAAGGCCAATGTTCCGATTATTTATTATCTGTTCCGGTCAATGCTTTTTGATATTAATTGACTGGCTAAATATAAATTCTTTAAATACGACTTATAATTATGGATGATTTGTACACTACCGCAGAGAAGATAAGGACGATGGATATCAGGGGGGCTGGAAGGATTGCAGTAGCAGCATCAGCTGCACTCAGGGACTATGCAATGTCATTGAAATCCCTTCCTTTAAATGAATTCGATCTTAAGCTCGAAGAGGCAGCAAAGACACTTGTGGACACCCGACCAACTGCTGTATCCCTTCCCAATGCTGTTGCTCTCACAAAAAGATACAGCTCTACAAATGTCTACGATGCCATTGATGAAATATCGGAAAATGCAGAGAAATTCATCAAAAATGCAGAGGAAGCACTGGGTAAAATAGGAAAGATAGGTGCTCAGCGCATCCACGATGGTGATGTCATCATGACACACTGCAATTCCCATGCAGCAATTTCTATTATCAAAACAGCTTTTGACCAGGGCAAGAACATATCTGTCATCGCAACCGAATCCCGACCCAGAAGGCAGGGTTTCATCACAATCAGGGAATTGAACGATTACGGCATTCCCACAACTCTTATAGTGGACTCAGCTGTGAGGCTGACAATGAAAGAAGTGGATCTTGTTGTGGTTGGTGCCGATTCCATTTCTGTTAACGGTGCACTCATAAACAAGATTGGAACTTCCCAGCTTGCAATGGCAGCACAGGAAGCACGTAAGAACGTGATAGTTGCTGCAGAAACATACAAATTCAGTCCCAGAACCCTTCTTGGTGAGATGGTTGAAATTGAGGATAGGTCCAGCGATGAAGTAATAGATTCTGAGATCCTCAGTGAGCTTCCCAATGTAAAGGTCAGCAACCCTGCGTTTGATGTGACTCCGGCTGAGTACATCGACTTGATAATCACTGAAGTAGGAGCTTTCCCGCCAGCTATGGCTTTCACTGTAATTAAAGATTATCTGGGACTTGAACTTGTTGAAAATGAGAGTTAATGTTCATCCCTTTCTTTTTTCCATATTCTTATCGGACCAGTTCCACCATTTGAGTAGTTGCGGGTCGTGGTTTTTATGAGATGCGTAGTAAACAGCTTCCCTGAAACCATACAATACACATCTGTCCACATGCCTGCCTTTCAATTCAGTAAATTTAAGATACATCAACTCTGGGTCTTTACCTTTGAGCTGTGCGATCGAATGTATCCCAAGTTCCCACAGTTGTTCAGCCGATTTCCTACCAAATCCTGGCATCTGCATTAGTTCTTCCAATCCTTTTTCTTTTTCAGATATTGTCATTTTTTACCCACAGTTGCAACATATATGACAAACTCATTCTCCCCGTCAATTCCAAGTGCGGGATTTATTTCCTCGTCAATGAATGCCGCAATAGCACAAACTCCACATCCTACAGACTCTGCACTCAGGTAGAGGTTCTGGCAGGCATGTCCCGCATCCAGATGAAGATACCTGTATCCTCTCTGTCCATATCTCCATTCTATCCTGTAGGGCACGGCTGTCCAGACAAATGTAACAGCACTGGTCTTAACGAATGCCTGATCAAGACATCCCCGCATTATCTTATCTGCGATATCCTTCCCCATGTCAATTTCCACAAGTTTGTGTTCAATTGGAAGGAACCTGTACAGACCCTTTTCCAGTCCCTGAACATTATTTACAAGAATATAGGTTTCCAGTGCATGTCTTGCTCCTGCTGAGGGGACTGTCCTGAAAGTGACAACATCACGGACAACTTCCTTGACTCCCTGTGTGCACCAGAGCAGGTATGAAAGTTCTTCGATCAAAAGTGGCTCAGAGCTGTAATTTCTGATACTTGTTCTCTTCTCTATGGCTTGTCTCAGGCCGATATCATTTACATGTATCTCTTTTGGTTGCGGGAGGTCTATGAGCCTGTTGTTATCCTTTGCTCCCAGTTCAAGAGGTGGCTGGGGATACCCCATTGCCTGGTCTGACCTGTCAAGATACCTATACTGTGTCTTTTCCATGAACTCTTTGCCAATTTCCTTCATTTCTTTCCCCCGCACACATATTCATTTCAGTATCTAAATTATTTATGATTTTCTTTATTCATTTTTTTTCTTCAGGTACTTGTGTGCTCCTATCACCACAAAGCCACCTTCACCATGGCCTTCTATTACTGGCTCTGGAACTGTAATCTCTTCCAGTGGCCTGAAAAGTGTCTGGCAGATGCCGTACTCACTGACTCCTGCTTCATGAAGGAATGTAAGCGTTTCATCCACTGTCCTGAAGTTCATAGTCTTGTGAGAAGTTTTGTTCTTTTCTTTTTCTCCGTAGGCTTTTCCAAGATGGCTGTTCCGGTCGATCATTCCAAGCACGATCACACCACCATCTCTCAGTATTCTTGTTGCTTCATTGAAAGCTTGCTGCACATCATCCAAAAAGCAGACTACTGTGACCATAATGACTATATCAAAAGTTTCATCTCCGAAAGGTAGTTTTTCAGCCACTGCCTTAACACAGTTGATATTCCTCTGCCGAGCCAGTTGAAGCATTCCAGTCGAGGGATCCAATCCATAGTCAAGATGCAACTTGCTGGCGAACCTTCCGGTTCCCACACCTATCTCGATACCTCTGGGGTTCGACTGCGTACTAGCAAGTATTTTTATGATGGCAGAAAGTTCCGAATTGAATATTGCCATGTTCTTATCGTACCAGGCATCGTATTCGTTTGCGTGCTGATCGAAATATCTTCTCATTCAGGTTACCTGTAACTATTCTGTGAATGCGTTTCGTAGAGGCACCTTTCTCATTTTAATATCTACATTTTGGTGCCGATAAGTCCCACTACCTTTTCCAGCATATCGGTTACTGTTATGCCTGTCAGGTCTTCCAGTAGGGTTATTGAGGGTATCAGGAACGAACCCGTAAAAGCATATATGGCTTTTTTGCTCGAATTATTATCGTGTACATCTCTTATCTTTTTCTCTTCCTTCTCCAGCAGATCAAGGACAAGCTGTATCTTTTCGAGTTCTTCCTCTTCCCATTCGTATTCTTTTTTAGAGCCCATTTCAAGCAGTTTTTCGTAGTTCATCCTGTACATGTCATCGATTCTATCCAGCTCAGTTCCTACACCTTTATTTACCAGTGACCATGTGGTGTTCATCGTAATGAAGAATAGTCGTATTCCCAGTAGTAGTAATATAAGCAGGAATATTGTCTCGTATGACACCAAGGACCTGGGTGAAACGAAAGCTATCATCGCAAGAGCAATGATAATGAAATAATTACTAACGGCTATGAGCATGAAATGTTGTACTGGTTTGAGGCCGCCCATTCCGTCAGCATGGAAAACATCTGTTAGAATGCCATTTTTTTTCCCAAGTGAGGCAATGGTGTCTGTAAGACCGATCATGAACCACACGATAATTGCCAGCATACTGTACATAAGGTATGCAAGGATGTGGTTTATCACGTCAAGCAGCAAAGCAAGGGTGCTGCCCGGGTCAAAAAGGGAAAAGTAGAGAGGTATCTCGCCACCTGAATATCTCCATTGCCAGAATCTTATTATTTCCAGCGCCATGAACGGTATTACTAACAGTAGGATCGTACGGTTTAAAACGCTTGCATCCCCAAGCCATGTTTTCAGATGGCTCTGAAAAGCTGTGAACTCCTCTTCCTTAAAAAGTGGTATTATACGGTCAAAGGTACCTTCCACGCCAGAAAAGAGGTACACTATTATTGCGAATTGGTATCCTATCAACAGGCTCAGGGCCGATATTGATAGCAGGTTATGGAAGGTCAGATGCAGGAACCTTACCTCCGAAGAGATAAGTACATACACGGAGAATACACTCAGAGCTATTGCAAATGAGTAAGTAAGACTATTTTCTCTAAATTTGCAAAAGAAATTCCTGGCCCACATATATATCGTGTTAAAGCTGTCTTTTTTTCTTCCTCATGAGGCTGTATCCACAGATCACGGCCACAACAGTGATGGCTGCCAGGAACCCGGGCACCTCCTTTGGCTCTGCATCGCTGGCAACATCAGAAGTCTCGATGTCAGTTGATGCTATTGTTTTTTTCCGGTCATTGTCTTCCTCGATCAGCTGCTCTTCCTCCTCCATCCCGGAACTGGTGAGTTGTGAATTCTCTCCAATTAGCTCTTCTTCTTCGGATATTATGAGTTCACTTTCCTCTGTCTCGGAACTGATAAGCAGTATTTCTTTCTCTATCTGGGCCTCTTCTCCCGGTGTGAATCTTATGGTCTCCTCATGAACACGGTATCCCTCAAGTTTCAATTGTATTTCATGCTCTTCGAAATCCGTAAGGACAATTTCTTCACTGGGACTGGAATCCACCATTTCTCCATCAATGAATATTTCAGCTCCAGATGGCTGTGATACTACTGTCAGAAGCAGATATGGCACGACAAGCATTATGGCATGTGTATCTGTTGGCATAGTGCCCATATTGATGTCCTCTACCACGATGTGTATGTTCTCTCCTGTGGCTTTGGGCAGCAGATAGTACTCATCCTTCAGCAATACTTTTTCCTCAATGACATCTCCATCCTGTTCCACCTGTATGTGGACCTCTCCGGCTGCATTCACCTCACTTATGAGCATTACATATCCATCACCCAGGTCAAAAATATCCCCGGTCTTCTTTTCCACAGTCTTGACTGGGGTGGCTACACGTGCTGGTTTTTCTATCACCTGCACTCTATTGAGTTCCAGGTTTCTAAAAGAAAGTTCTTCAACTGCCGGTTTTTGTATTCCTGTGAGCTTCTCAGATCGCGTTCCAAGTTCGCTCATATAAGCTACAGTGTTGATAAAAAGTGCTTTCCCGTTATCTGTCATGCTTTTAGGAGAAGCGGTAAAACCCCATAGCAAATACCTGTTATTTTCAAGCAGCAGAGGATAATGTTCTTTATTATCTGGTTCCCTGCCCAGCATCAATAATTCTTCCGCCGTGGAAGGAATGTAGATACCAATGTGTTTCGTAGAAGAGTACAGCTGTAATATGCCATCTCTTGGAATCCTTATAGCATTCGGTTCCTGGAAAACAGTATGTGCAGCATCAACTACATAGATGCTGTTTACACTGCCATGCCACCCGTTCGGGTGTCCGCAAACAAGACCAATCTGGCCGAAAAGGATATATCCTCCCTCTCCGAGCCCAATGACCGGTAGACCGCTTTTAATGACAGCATTTATGGTATCAATGTCACTCCATGTGGTGTCTGTTCCTGCTATTATAACATTGTACTCTGAAAGGTCGGTACCCTCCACCTTGCTTAAAGGTATCATGTTCACCCTATAGTCATTGTCTTCAAGCAACGATACGTAGGTTTCTGCCGTTGTATCCGCAGAATATATGTATATGATCTCTGCGCCATTTTCTGCGCTTGATACCGTTACAAGTGCAAAGATAATTGCCAGTGTAACCACTAAGCCTGTAAAAGATGTGATGAGGTATTTCACGTCCCCTTGCATATAATTGCCCCCAATACAAATTATGAGCTCTTCTTATATAATTATCATCTTCTGGAAATTACCATTCTCAGTTTATAGGGAAGATTTAATAATTCTCAGTCACACAATTATTTTCATGAAAGTACGATGTGAATGGGCTGGGCTCAATGAACTTGAAATTGAGTATCATGACACTGAGTGGGGAGTGCCTGAACATGATGACCGTAAATTATTCGAATTCCTTGTACTTGAAGGAGCACAGGCAGGACTTAGCTGGGATACGATCCTTAAAAGAAGGGAGAATTACAGGAAAGCCTTTGATGATTTTGATTATGAGATAATTGCAGGTTATGGTGAAGAGAGGATAGAGGAACTCTTACAGGACAGCGGCATCATCAGGAATAAATTGAAGGTGCGTTCCGCAGTTCGCAATGCACAGTCATTCATTGAGGTCAGAAATGAGTTTGGTTCATTTGACAATTACCTTCGGGAATTTTTGGAAGACGGAAAAGCAATACAAAATTCATGGAAATCAATGGAAGAGCTGCCTGCAAAAACAGAGTTGTCCGAAAAGATAAGCAAGGATATGAAGAAACGAGGATTCAACTTTGTGGGGCCAACCATAATATATGCCTTCATGCAGGCTATGGGCATGGTCAATGACCATGTTGTGACGTGTTTCAGGCATGAGCAATGCAGAAAACTTCTGTGAAAAGTTAACAACGATCTTCATTCAATCAGCCATCACCCCATCCTTTAATTTGATGACCCTGTCCACATAATCAAGATGCCATTGCTCATGGGTAACCATCACAATGGTCTGCTTTTTTTCTTTATTGAACCTGCTGAACAGTTCAAGTATCTGTCTGGAGGCTTCACTGTCAAGATTGGCACAGGGTTCGTCGGCAAAAAGTATCTTTGGTTCATGTACAAGCGCTCTGGCAATAGAGACTCTCTGTTGCTGTCCTCCACTCATTTCTGATGGCAGATGATGCATTCTGTCAGCAAGTCCCACTGCTTCAAATGTACCAGTCGCTTTTTTCATAAAATCCTCCTCTTTCAATCCCTGCATCATTAGAGGCAGGTAAACATTCTCAAGACCCGTTAGAGTAGGGATAAGCGCATAATCCTGGAACACGTATCCCAGATTGTCCAGTCGGAATCTTATTTTTTGTTTGTCAGTAAGCTCTGATGAATTGGTCGAGTCAATGAAAACCTGCCCGGATGTTGGTGTATCCAATAGTCCGAGTTGGTTGAGCAGTGTGGTCTTACCGCTGCCGCTTGAGCCTACTATGGCAACAAATTCTCCCTTATTTATATTGAGACTGATACCTCGAAGTGCCTTAACTTCCACCTTGCCCATGAGAAAGGTTCTTGTGACATCTTTTGCCTCTATCATCAGTTCGAACCCCATATAAGATCAAGCAGACTTCTTTTTGTCATCCTGTAGGAAGGGATCAAAGAACCTATGACAGCCGCCATGAACAGCATCATTGCACGGATGGCAGCTTCCGTATTACTGAGGTCCAGACTCACCTTGCCAATTGGTGCGCTGATGGGATGCGATTGAGTATAAGGTGTGAAAATGAACTGCATCAGGCTGTATCCAATGGCCATTGCCACAAAAGCGTAGAACATCGCCTGAAATACGAACGATGAAATAATCACTTCCTCTTCTATACCGATGGCTTTTTGGACTCCGATTTGTCGTTTCTGGCTTACGATGTTGACAAAGATGACCACAAAAATGATTACAAAAGCTACAATAAGACCAACTGCTGTGAATACGTTCCTTATCATGGAAAGTGTGCCTTCGATTATTTTCAGGATGCCGGCAAATTCCTGCCAGGTGCGTACTTCTTCCTGAACTCCCAGGGAAAGTATCTCTTCTCTTACGGATTGCTCATCTGCTCCGTCCTTTATCTTTATGACAATTTCATGAGCCTTATTCTCAGCGTCAAGTGCTTCATCAAGGTCTTCTTTGTTCACAAAAGCCGAGGAGTCGGACATGAAGAACAAGGTATTGTAGATCCCCTTCACCCTGAATTCCTTTGCCTGACCGTTTATGATGACAGCAACAACGTCACCTACGGACACGTCTTCAAGGGACCTGCTCTGCATTACTGCGCCGTATCCTCCTGACAGTTCTCTTCCAAGTACAATTTCTCCCCTGTCCAGCTTGCTTATGAATTCCCCTTCAACCATTGCCGATTGAAATTTGGTGACAAGTTCCTCTTCGTTTGCATCAATGCCGTAAACTGTGGCACCAACCTCTTTTTCTTTGAAGGATATGGAACTTTTGAGTCGCAAACGCGGGGAAACACCCACCACTTCAGGAAGGTGTTCTATCTTTTTTGTAAGCGCATGAACATTTGATATGTAAATTTCATCCTGACCGGGTTCTACAACAAGGTCCCCTGTCTGGTAGTCCACAAGTACATCATTGAACTTCATCGTCACTCCGCCTATCATACTTGAAAAGAATACAAGCTGGAGATACACAAGTGTCAGGACTATGATAGTAAAGAAAGTGATACCTTTGTTTCCTCTAAGTATCGACCTTGATGCCAGAAAAAATGAGACTTTCGTTCTCTCAAACATGTTCCCCTCATTGCTCTGTCTCTTTTTTGAAATGCTTTCTGAGGTTGAAGGCGCCAAAGATCAGCAAAATCAGCACTATGGCCCCAAACAAAAGACGATATGGTGATGTACCTTTTACACTCATGGTCAATTCGTGTTCAATTGAGTGGTTCCCGAAATCATCTTCGTATTCGATGAGTGCAATGTACTTTTGATCACCGCTTTTGCGGGGAATGAAGGAGAACGTAGCAGGAGCATCATCATTTGCATCAAGTTTTCCGATAAAGGCCTCTCTGGTTCCGGATATATCAAGTTCCACAAGGCTGACTTTCACTGACCTTGCTTCTCCCTCCCCCACATTCTCTATCCTTATCATCTGAGTGAGCTCTTTACCCTTTTCAGGCATAGTAGGGTCATTTTTTATGTTTGCGATATCGATCATTGCCCTTCCTTTTGCCTCAAAACCAATGGTCTCTACCGAACTGATGTTCAGATTTTCAGTATCATCAACTGCAGCTACTGAGATGGGTATGTTGTATGATGTTATATCTGCGTCCTTTCCAAGGCTTAGCTCAAACGTTATCTGCTCTTCTTCCCCTGCATCAAGGGTGTGGATAAATGCGGTATTATCTTTCATAGCCACAAGGGACGGGACATCATCTATCAGTAGAGTGATACGTATGTTCTTGGCATTGCCACTTCCAACGCTTGCAACTGTGGTATACAGGTAAAATGTATCTCCGGGAGATATTCCGGATTGTGAAAAAGAAGAGTTCATCAGGGTAATTGACGGAGTTCCTTCAACTTTGATGGTTATCGTTTTTGTAACAAACACATCATTGCTGTCAGAAAGCCTGAATGTCACATTGTATGTTCCTGTCCTGGCTTCAGGATCGATGAGAAAGTTATAGTTGATCTCCACATTCCCATTGGAGCTTATCCTGTCAATTATGAAACTGTTGTTGGAGATGCTTTTCACACCATATTCCTTCTCCGAGAATCTCAATATAAGGGGAAACTGGTTCTCGACTTCAAGAACGACATTGCTGGCTGTAGTATCATCATAATTGGCCACACTCACTTTAACAAGCAGCTCCTGTCCGGGTCTTACGGGTTGTGGTGATATCTCTGCTGCAAGTATGTCCAGTTTATCAGTTCTAACCTGGTCCCGGCCAAGAGCCGGATTCGAAATACATAAAATTAAGACTACTGTTACAAGTGCAAACAATCTATAATATCTTTTACTGAATATTGTAACTCCCCCGCCAGCAATACAACTTTAATATTTTATAATATGAGTTGAGCACAGGCTAACTTATACTTTTTGTTTCACTGTTAACGGGAATCATTTCCTCTTCCAGTACCTGTAGCAGTAGATTCCTGTTGCAGGCAGAAATGAGAGAAGGCACATTAAATACATTGTTTCTGAGTCTACCAGTCCAAGAAAAGGGTTGCTTTCCAGAGGCCACAGTGGTCTGATATCAGTGTAAAGGAAAGAGTCAAACAGCACATGGCTCCATGTTCCTATAATTGCCCCTGTCATTACGGACATGAAATAATATGTCTGTTCTATCTTTAATTTCTCAGTTATCTTTCGCAACCATCGCCTTTGTGAAAATAAAAGCCATGCAAGTAGAAACGCAATTACTGTTGCACTTAAAAAAGTATGAAGTGGTCCATGCAGGGGCATGCAACCTGTAAAGAGACAATAGGCAGCTCTCACATCGATAACTATGCTTCCCAGAAGGATGGAAATAAGGTTGACCTTTTTCTCGAAAAGCTCCCCGAGCAAAAAGGCCGGTCCCAGATGGAATGGTGTAAAGGGCATTCAATATCAGCTTATCTGACCGTAGGGACTTTCTTCATAGTAACGGAGGAATTCTTCCGCAGTGACCGTAGCTTCGGATTCTGAACCAAAGAGCAGGCTTGAAATGGATGGTTTGTTCATGTAAATGATAGTTGGATCTCCGTCGATATCTCCCATATCCGCTGCCATGTCAATAGCATCATAAAGGTTGCCGAATTCATCCACAAGACCCAGGTTCTTTGCTTCTCTTCCAGTGTATATCCTGCCATCTGCAAGGCTTTTTACTTCACTGGTACTCATATCCCTGCCTTCTGCCACATCCCTTACAAAGTTGCCGTAAACTTCTGCCACAACCTTGTTGGCATATTCCTTTTCATCATCTGAAAGACCTCTCCATGCTCCTCCCATATCTTTGAATTCTCCGGATTTTACGATGTAGAATTCAACTCCTTCTTCATTATAGAAGGCAGACAGGTTCTGGAATGTCCATATAGTTCCTATGCTTCCGGTCATGGTTGAAGGGTTAGCCACTATAAGGTCTGCAGGTGCTGACAGGTGATAGGCTGCACTTGCTGCCACATCTCCCATTGAGATTATAACAGGTATTCCACTATCACTAGCTTTTTTGACCTCGGTATAGACCTCTTCTCCTGCAGTTGAGGACCCTCCTCCACTATTTACTCTCAGGACAATGGCTTTTACATGATCATCCCTGAGGGCTCTTCTAATATTATCTGAAATCTCCTCAGAACTCACGTAACCAAGTCCGCCTGGTATGCTGCTGGTAATGAGGGTTCCCTGGACGTAGATTACTGCTACTTTGTCATTTGAAGAGTAGAGGTCACCGTTAAAGCTCTGGTACATGAGTGCAAAGCTCCCACCAATTATGAATACAAGAACGGCAACAATGGCAATGTATTGCCATTTGCGGCTCTTCTTCTTAATAACAGGAGCTTTCCGGGATGGTTCGGTATAATTTGTTGTTTGAGTTGCTGTTGCACTTGCTGTTTTTTCCTGTTCATACTCAGTTTTCTCTTTCTTTCCTTCAACTGGTACTGCAACAGGAACATCGTTAGTTATGTTGTCCGATGTGGTCTGGTAATTATCAACTTCTACAGTTTTCTCTGCAGCTTCGCTAGTTACAGGAGTTTCTTCTGTTTCTATCACTTCTGACTTTGTGTCATCAGATTCAAAGCTGTTCTGGATGTCATCCGTTCTATCTTCTTCATAACTATACGGGTAACGATGATATTCGACATCATCCTCTGTTTTTCTATCTGAATTATCTCCGTTCATCTCTGGATTCCATCCCGTTTATCAAATGTATGTGAACATTCAAAAACCTTGCCTTATGCCGTATGAGCGAAATATATTTTATAATTGCACGCAATGCAAGACCAGAGCTATTGATAAATTTCCAATGGAGTTAATAAATGTCAAACATTCCTTCTGATAAAGCCGTGCTTGTTACATGCGGTCTTCCATATGCTAATGGGAAAGCGCACGTCGGGCACCTTAGAACATACATTCCTGCAGATATCTTTGTGAGATCACTGAAAAAGAACTCACAGGAAACAACATTTGTCTGCGGTTCCGATACCCACGGTACTCCTATTGTGGTAAATGCTGAGGAACTTGGAACCACGCCTAAGGAACTTGTAAAGAAATATCATGTCCATTTCGATGAAGTGTTCAAGAAAATGGGTGTCATGTTTGATGCTTTCGGGACAACTGATGATGACACAAATCACGACAGAACGCTGAATATCGTTGAGAAACTCATTGAAAAAGATTACGTTTATCCTAAGGTAATAGAGATCGCGTACTGTCCTCAATGTGACCGCTTCCTGCCTGACAGGTATGTCGCAGGGACATGTCCTCACTGTGGAGAGAAAGCACGTGGTGATGAATGTGACCAGGGATGTGGAAAACATCTGGAGCCCGGAGAGCTCAAAGAACCTGTATGTACCATCTGTAATGGCCCTGCAGAATACAAGGAGCAGGAACACTTCTTCTTCAAACTTTCCGAGTTTAAGGACTTCCTGCTGGAACACCTGGAAAACCTTGGCGGAACCCTTAATGCCCGTAATTATGCCATGGGATGGATAAAACAGGAGCTTACGGACTGGTGTATTACAAGGAACCTCGAATGGGGTGTCAGATTCCCCGGTCACGATGACCTCGTTGTTTATGTCTGGGTGGATGCACCTATCGGTTACATGGCTTTCACAGAGCAGTGGGCAGAAGCAACTGGCGGTGACTGGGAAAAATTCTGGAAGGGCGATTGTCCGATAATTCATTTCATTGGCGGAGACATAATCTACCACCACTGTATCTTCTGGCCGGCAATGCTTAAAGGAGCTGACTATAGCCAGCCATCTGCGGTTGTTGCATCGGGTATGTTGAAAATTCAAGACAAGACCTTCTCAAAGAGCCGTGGTTATGTGGTCTGGGTTGAGGAAGATTACCTTGATCATGGTTTCCATCCGGACCTTCTCAGGTATTATCTTGTAAGTTACACCTCCCACACAAAAGAGGTTAATTTCTCATGGAAGATATTCCAGGACAAGATCAACACAGAGCTTGTGGGAGTATTTGGTAATTTCCTCTACAGGAACCTGCTCTTTGCTTTCAAGAACTTTGGAGAGATCCCTGAGGGAGATATCGACCCTGAGGTTATGGAGAAAATAACTTCTACCATAGAAGAGGTTACAAAGGTGAATGCAGATTATGAGTTCAAGAAAGCTGCTGACACTGCAATGGCCCTTGCATCTTATGGTAATTCATACTTCCAGTCAAATGAGCCATGGAAACTCATAAAAGAAGATAAGGATGCATGTGGCAAAGTTGTCAAGAACTGCATACAGCTGGCCAAGGCACTTGTGTTGCTGTTCGAGCCTATGACTCCGGGAAGCATGGAAACTGCCTGGAAACAGATTGGCATGGATTCAGATATACACACAGTTACCTATGATGAAGCAACCGTTCCTGTGCTAAGCGGAACTAAACTGGCAAAGCCTGAGATACTGTTCACCAAGCTGGAGGATGACAAGATAGAGGAGATGGAAAAGATATCCTCCAAGCGTGTAAAGGCAGCAATGGCAAAGGAAGCAGGCATTAAGGAAGTAGAAAAAATGGAATTCAAAGATGAAATAGAATATGATGATTTTGCAAAGCTTGATATCAGGGTTGGAAAGATAGTTTCCGCTGAGAAGATCAAGAAATCAAAGAAACTCCTGCGTCTTCAGGTTGATATCGGTGATGAGGAGCCAAGACAGGTTGTTGCAGGTCTTGCGGAACACTATGACCCTGAAGAGATGGTTGGTAAGACAGTTAACGTGCTTGTCAATCTCAAACCTGTGAAGCTTTGTGGTGTGGAATCACGGGGAATGCTCCTTGCAGCAGATGCAGGAGAAAGAGTTTCCCTGCTGACAACAGATAAGGATATGGGAACTGGTTCTTGTATAATGTAATTTTTTCGCTATGCAGATACTAATATGAAGTATCTGTATCATTCTGTTTTTATTAAAAAGAGCTCATTGTAGTGTAGTCATCTTCTATATTATATATTACAATAATTATATATTATTTGGATTCCATACTACTTAAGGGACGATGTCTCAAATGAGCTATTAAATCTTTTTGTCAGGTGGTGCAAATATGGCCAAGCCCTTAAAAACAGAATTTGCTAAGAAAGATGGCATTTTGCATAGCGCTGCTTTTTTTCTGACAATAATCTTAATGTTATTGGCAAGTTATGTCATTTTTTCATCTAGTTTTGTTGAGTTCGAAAAGGAAAAAACTCTTGATAATACTCATCTTGCACTCCACACGATAAATGATGATCTGGCTTTTCTTAGTTCAAGTGCATCCTACATGGCTTCACATGCAGAATCAGTTAGTATGGATGCAAATGGCATAGATATCTATAATACGATCATCAAACATTTGGAAACGGATTCTGTTCACGATATTGATGGTGTCCTCATATATGACATTTCATCAAAATCTTTTGTTTTTAATTCAGAGTCATCCGGGGAGAGCAGTAATATTGAAGCATATATTGATTCTCATCCAAAAATTATTTCTAGATTACTGGAAGAAACAGGTATCTCAGGAATGATTTTTCTTCCTGATAGGACACTTTTACTTGCTATGGAGTCTTTTATACCAGAGGATGAAACTGAAGGATATACTTCTATCTTGATAGCTTACAGAGAGTTAGACCCGGATACAATAGGAACAATATATGGTAACTCTATATTTTCTGCTAGTTTTGTGGATAGAGATGTTGATCAGCTTGTTTTCGATGAGGCAATAATTGACACATTTGCAGGGCCTGTATTCCTTGATTTATCCGATAATGAGGGTCTGGCAGGTCAGGTACTATTGTATGATATTATGGGCAAGCCTGGAAAAATGCTTTCTGTGAATACTGGAGGATTAACAACTACTGTAGATGGGAAGATGCTGTTCTATCTGGCTCTTGCATTTTTACTTATCAGCTCTGTTGCCTATATTGCGCATATCTTCATAGCAACAAGATTTATGCGTGCAAAATTAGGCAGCCTTGTTTCCGGTCTTGAGAATGTAGGCAAAAGTGGCGATCTTTCTTATAGGATCAAGCTGGAAGGCAATGATGGGTTAAACTGGATGGCTGATAACGTGAATTACATGCTTGACTCACTCCAGGAACACGAAGGAAAGTATCGTTCTCTATTCGAACAATCCAATGATGCCATTCTTATATTTGATTCAGATGGATACATACTTGATGCGAATGGACAAGCTTCTGAATTGCTTGGATATGAATCATCTATTTTACATGAACATAATTTTTCTTCCTTATCTCTGGAAGGGTATTCACCCAGTACACAGGAAATTCAGGAAGAAACATTCCGTGAAGGTTCCTTCAGTTCAGAAACAAAACTGGAACTGTCTAATGGGTATGTTGTGGATGCCGATGTAAGTTCTTCTCTAATAGATAATGAAAAAGTTATCTTTCAGGCCATTATACGTGATATTACTGAAAGGAAACGTTCAGAAAAGGCCTTGCTGGACGCAAAGCTGGCAGCTGAAGTGGCCAGTCGAACAAAAAGTGAATTTATTTCCATCATGAGTCATGAGTTGAGAACACCACTGACTTCTATCATAGGCTTCTCGGATATTTTGCTTGAAGGGATGACAGGAGACCTGAATGAAAAGCAGGATGCCTATCTCAAAAATATCTCCTCCAGTGGAAAGTGCTTGCTAGATATTATAAATAATATCCTTGATATATCGAAAATTGAATCAGAAGGTGTGGAATTGGACCTCGAGATATTCAATGTTTCAGAAGTACTTGAGGATATTAAGAATATTATCATGCCACTTACTGCAAAGAAAGATCTTTCACTGAACATACATAATGATAGTAAACTTTCGGTAATAACCGCTGACAGGCAGGTATTCAAACAGATTATTTACAATCTGATAAGCAATGCTATTAAGTTCACACCTGAAGGGGGTAATATCGATGTCAGTGTAGAATTACGTGATAATATGGCACAGTTCTCAGTAAAGGATAATGGATCTGGTATAGCCAAAGAAGATTATGATAGCATATTCCAGGCTTTCACCCAATTGGATTCTTCACATAATCGCTTTTATGGAGGAACAGGTCTTGGACTCTTTCTGGTAAAGAAGTTCGTGGAAATGCACGGGGGAAAAGTCTGGTTGGAGAGTGAAATGGGCAATGGTTCAACATTCTATTTTGAACTTCCCATAAGCGGTGAACAAAAAATAGTATGACTTCAAAATATGATACTAGAATGAGTGTATCAGTTGTCTTCTCTTTTTGAAAGCACCATTTCAAGATAGGATGTCCTGATGGAATCCTCTTCTCCAATACCCAATTTATTCAAAAATGAGAATATCTGTTTACTATGAGTTTCAATATCTGAATCAGCAGTAATCTCGACTTCAATAAACTCGCCGAGACTTCTTACGTTGTCAAGACAGATGGTCATGCCTTCAAATTTGAAGATCTCCCTTGTCTTTTTGACCATGCCTGCCTCATAGAATCCAAGAGCCAGAAGAATGCTGCGGGTATTTCCACCGTCCACATCAGTTTCGAATTCCTCACGTGTTTTGGATACGGTGTCCAGTTTTTTGCCTTTATAGGTCAACACAGACCTTCCGTCGACGGAGCGTATCCTCAGTGCTTCATCTGTGTTTACAAAATCCCTGTGGGGGGCATTAAAGTAGGTGTCGCAGTGATGCTGGACACCTATAAAATTAGCACCCATGTCTGCCAGCAGTTCTTTTACCTGCTGGTGGTAGGCACGGGTTTTGACTTCAATTTCTAACATTGTTCTGGAACGAATTTGGTACCATAGTATATCATACCTTGTTCGCCGTCCTGTCCCAGCTTCCTGAATACTGGACTTACTTTCATGCCGATAGACACGTCTTTAGGATCACATATTATCTGGCTTGTAAGGCTTGGTCCTTCTTCCAGTTTGATAATTCCCAGAACATAAGGTGTCTGGTTCTCAAAACCTTCAGCAGCAGTATGGATAACAGTAAATGTTACCACCTCACCTTTCCCTGTGAATTTGAAGTCTTCTATCTCACCTTCACGTCTGCATGCAGGACACATGTTGCGTGGTGGATAGAAATATTCATCACATTTATGACAGTGTGTGCCTACAAGATTGTACCTGGCTATCTGTTTTCTCCAAAATCTTGGTACTGACATGATGATCACCTGTCCCTCGAGAATATGTGCACAACAGCAGTTGCCCCGGAACCTCCCACATTGTGGGTCATTCCAACCTCCGCTCCGTCAACCTGACGCTTTCCAGCTTCACCGCGAAGCTGCTGAACAATCTCAATAGCCTGTTTAACACCGGTTGCCCCTACGGGATGTCCACAGGATTTGAGTCCGCCTGAAGTGTTAATGGGTATCTTTGCACCAATTTCAGTCTCTCCGTTCTGTGCCATTATTCCACCCTCACCTTTCTTTGCAAAACCAAGGTCTTCAATAGCGCATATTTCCGCAATTGTGAAACAATCATGAACCTCTGCAAGATCAATGTCCTTTGCTTCCATCTTTGCCATCTGGTATGCTCTTTTTCCGGCTGCTACAGCCGCATCCAGAGTTGTTATGTCCCTGCGGTCATGCAGCGCAATGGTATCAGATGCCTGTGCGGTCGCTTTCACATAGATTGGTGTATCGGTAAACTCATGGGCTATCTCTGCTGGAGCAAGTATCACAGCAGATGCACCATCGGTAATAGGTGAGCAATCGAATATATGAAGCGGATCTGCTACCATTATGGATTTCAGGACAGATTCAATAGTGATCTGGCTCTTGTACTGAGCTATAGGGTTGTGCTGTCCGTTGTGATGGTTCTTCACAGCCACGGATGCTAATTGTTCGCTTGTGGTTCCATATTTGTGCATGTGCATCTTTGCTATCATTGCGTACAATCCTGGGAAAGTTGCTCCCATGATGCCTTCCCATTCTCTGTCAGCTGCTGCTGCCAGGGCTGATGATGCTTTTGCTGATGGCACATCTGTCATCTTCTCGGCTCCGGCGGCGATAACAATATCATCCATTCCTGAAGCCACAGCATAGATACCCTGCCTCAGTGCAAGCCCACCTGAAGCGCAGGCTGCCTCAACACGTGTTGAAGGGACGTGTATATCCTTTGCAAGACCTGAATAATCAGCGATAAGTGCTCCGATGTGTTCCTGTTCGACAAATTGTCCGCCACTCATGTTCCCAACGAACATTGAGTCTATTTTTCCACCGACAACGCCAGCATCCTCAACAGCGCCAACTCCTGCTTCAACAACAAGGTCCCTGAAGGAGCGGTCCCACTGCTCGCCAAATTTTGTGTTCTTAACACCTATGATTGCTACATCTCTCATTTTTCACACCTCATGCTACCTTTATCTTTCCTTTATGTTTGGCATACTTGGCGTAGTCTATATAGATCGGGTCTGCAAGAAGTTCTTCCACTTTAGGTGCATTGTCACGTATCTCTTCTATCCTGTCAGTTACAGTTATGCTGAACGCATCTCCGCCAGCTCCTGATCCGAATGCGGTTGCAAATATACGGTCTCCCGGTTTAGCCTGGTCAATAGTTGCTGCAATTCCCATCATGCATGAGCCTGAGTATGTGTTTCCAAGTCTTGGAACTACAAGCCCGGGATTTATCTGTTCCTTACTGAATCCAAGCATTTTAGCTGCACGTGTCGGGAATTTTCCGTTTGGCTGGTGGAATACTGCATAATCATAATCAGCAGGTTTTGTATCTATTTTTGCCATAAGTCCTTTTGCAGCGTTTGTAACATGCTTGAAATAACCTGGTTCTCCTGTGAATCTGCCTCCATGCTCAGGATAAGGCATGCCTTCACGTCTCCAGAAATCAGGAGTGTCAGTTGTAAAGGAATATGTATCCTCGATAACAGCCACAAGCTCTGATTCCTTGTTCCCGATAACGTAAGCAACACCACCTGCTGCGGCAGTATATTCAAGAGCATCTCCCGGGGCACCCTGGGCAACATCAGTGCCAATGGCAAGCCCGAGGTCTATCATCCCTGAGGAAACAAGTCCCATGCATGCCTGGACTGCTGCGGTCCCTGCCTTGCATGCAAATTCAAAATCAGCAGCAGTAAGCACTGGTGTTGCTCCGGTTGCTTCTGCAACTATAGTACTGGTAGGTTTGACAGCATAAGGATGGCTTTCTGAACCAGTGTAAACTGCACCTATTCTCTGCGCATCTATATCTGATCTTAAAACTGCGGCTCTTGCAGCCTCCACTGCAATTGTAGCTGCATCCTCATCAACATCAGGAACGGCTTTTTCGTTGACCATCAGTCCTGATCTGAGTATTTCTGCATCGTCTCCCCATACACGGGCGATTTCTTCGATCTTAATTCTATATTTTGGTACATAGGCACCATATGAGACTATCCCTACACTCATCTTAACACCGTTCAAATATGATATTTACTCGACATTGTGGTATCAGCTATACTTTTTCAGGGCTTCTACCATCTCATCAATGTCCATTGTTGTTGCAAGGAGGGGAATCCTGTCAATTTCGGCCATTTTCTTCGCTATTAAATGAACCTCACTTCCACGCAGTCCATGTATGACAACAGCACCGGGTTTCAGGTTCGTGACCCTTATGGCTACCATTGGTGACTTGCCGGTTGTGACCTTGGTGAATATCATTGCACGCTCTGTACTCCAACCATAGAGCTTCTGAAACTCATGGGATGAAAGTTCAAGAATAGCTTTTTTACTGTCAACCACGGTAAAACCATACAATGGTTTCTCGATTCCTTTGTTAACGATATCTGCCTGAATGATATTGGCAAGTTTTGCAACCTGCATGGGAAATGTGTATTCATAGGTGGCGTAAATGGCTTTTGACGTTTTATCTGCGAAAAGTATCCCCTCGTAAGCATGAATTTTCTGTCCTCCTCTCTGTGAATCTATTTCGAGAAGGGCTCCGACTATTCTACTCACAATAAGTGTGCCTGGAGATTTCCTCCTGCCACTTTCATAGTCGCTAATGACGGAAGGTGAAACACTGAGATAACCGGATAGGTCGGTCTGTGCGATTTCAAAGTTCAATCGCCATTTTTTCAAGGCCTCGCCAGGTTTCTCAGATAATGTTATCTCGCCTGCCATCTTTTCTGCAAGACGCTGGCGAACCATTCCATGTGATTCGTCTTCATTCATGCTTTACATTCCTAAGGGTAGATTAACATATATATTTAACGAATACAAGTTCGTTTATTGTCGATTCATTTTGTCTGAAAACATTTATTTATTTATAGTATGTTATATATATAATATAAAAATATGTTTCTCAAAAGTGCAAAAACAAAAATAACGATTTCTGAATTATCCGTTTATTTTTCCTGTGCAAGGAAATTATATTATTCATGCCGCGGCCACAATCCGGTATATCCTTCCACGATATCCTATATGAAGCACCTTATATTAAAGGAAATGGCCATGTCATATCCTTCCATCCTGAAGTGTTCTTCGTCAAAAGACGATGTATCATTTGTAGACCTCGAAAGTTTGCTTACGCAGGTAATTGACAACATAAACCTGATCTATCCGGATGAAATGGGGAAAGTTACAGCAGAAATTGTCGATGGAGCATCGCAGACCATAAGGACACACTTTAGCGAGATACAACAAAACTTATCTGCACAGGCAAAAGATCCTGAATTATCAGCTCTGGCTGAGAATCTTTCAGATTCAGATGAAGAGCCGTTCCTTCATTCTGAAAAGCTCAATGTAACCGGTATTCCGTACAGATTGATAGAAATAGAGGGTTCGTTTGTTCCGGTGATCATTAAAACAGGTAAAGCCCCCGAAAATGGTGTGTGGACGAATGACAGGTTACACCTTACATCTTTTGCAATGCTTGCTGAGGATATGCATGATGGTACTATCAAGTCCGGTTTTGTTCTGTATGCAAGGTCAGGTCTTTACAGGAATGTCAACATCCATGCAAATGATCGCAGACAGGTTCTAAAGGCAATCGGACGTGTAAGGAAGATAAAAGAGGGCAGTATGCCTGATAAAAAAGAAAGCTCTCTTTGTGATGATTGCAGTTATTCTGAAATGTGTAACGTGAAATCATCTCTTGCTTCAAAATTCTTTTAAGTATTTGATTGCCAAAAAGTATTTAATACTTCAATCTCGAGGTTGCACAATGTCAAAAGCTCTTTATCTCGGTGAATTGCTCCTTTACTGGTGTCCTTCATGCAATGTTCCTGTTCTTGGGAAAAAATGTTCCTGTGGTACTGCTACGGGGCAGGTGACAATAACTCCTCCTGGTGATATTCGGCCTGCTTTTCAGTATGATATAGACCTTATCAATAAACTCTCAATTGAACAGTTCAATGCACCACTGATAGCTGATGAGCGAGTAGTGGTCATGAATAAATCTCCATATGATGACCGTATGGATGAGGTAATTGTTGACGGTGAGGTCATAGGAACTATCCGTTTTGAACTCGAGCATTTGAAGTGGGTTCTGCTCCTGAGGTTAAATGGTGCGCGTCGCATATTCGATAATACTGATCACAATACCCTTAAAAGCTGGGTGTCTGTCGATGAAGGTGCTGAAAAATTTATCCTCGGCGGTGCAAGTTTACTTGCCCCTGGAGTTAAAGATGCAGACCCATCTATCAAGGAATTGAGTGAGGTAGTGGTCCTGACCCATGATGGAAAAGTTCTTGGTACAGGACGTTCCCGTATGACCGGGGAAAAAATGCGTGAAAGGGGCAAAGGTGTTGCCGTTAAAGTGCGCTCTAAGGAAGAGCCCAAAGCTATTCCTATTCCCCCTGGCGGACAGGCCTGGGATGACGTTGTAAGGGCAAATGAGAATTACATGAATGACTTTGTCGAGCGGTCCCACAAATTCATCAAAAATGTTGCTTCTTCTGTGGACCGTCCGGCAACTGTATCCTATTCAGGTGGTAAGGACAGTCTTGCGGTACTTCACCTTGTTAGTGAATGTCTTGATGATTATGATCTTCTTTTTGCTGATACCGGCATCGAGTTCCCTGAAACCGTGAAAAATGTCCACGATGTTACGCAACATTATGGAAAAACTCTGAATATTATTAGCTCAGGCGACGCTTTTTGGGATTCGGTTGACAGTTTCGGTCCTCCCAGTGTGGAGGTTCGCTGGTGCTGCAAGGTATGTAAACTCGGACCCATTACCCAGATAATAAATGAAAATTATGATGATGGTTGCCTCACTTTCATAGGGCAGAGGAAATATGAATCCAGTGCAAGAGCCAAAAGTGAACGTGTCTGGAAGAACCCATGGGTTGGAAATCAAGTGGCTGCAGCTCCTATTCAGAGCTGGACCGCAATGCATGTCTGGCTTTATATCTTCAAGAACGATCTTCTGTACAATCCAATGTATGAGAATGGCTTTGATAGGATCGGGTGCTGGTTGTGTCCTTCCTGCTCACTGGCTGACCTTGTGAGACTTAAGGAAACACATCCTGATATGGAAAAGAGACTGAACGATTACCTGCTCTCTTATGCCCAGCGCATGGGGCTGTCAGAGGACTGGGTCAAACATGGTTTCTGGAGATGGAAAGAACTTCCTCCTCAGTTAAAGGAAATTGCAAAGAAAAAAGGAATAGATGTCATTCCAAAAGTCAGTAACGAAAATAGCCTGAACTTTGTCGTAACTTCCGGTTATCGTCCATGTAAACAGGGAGGAATATCTGCAGAGGGTGGTTTTGACGGTCCTGTTGACCTGGGACGACTTGAGCACACAGGAATGCTGGCGGCAGTAGGAAAGGCTTCTTACATGGAAGGAGTGGCTATGGTAACTCTCGAAGAGGACCGTGCACAGATATTTGCCTCAGGTAGTGTTACTGCGAGAAGTGATTCTGACAAAGATGCAAGGAAACTGATGAAAAAAGTGGAACTCTCTGTAAGAAGAGCCCTGCTTTGCAGTGGTTGTGGTGTCTGCGTGGGTAATTGCAGTCACAGATCCATTAAAATGAAGAAAGGACTTGCTATTATTAATGAAGGATGTGTACATTGTGGAAAATGCATCGACGTCTGCCCCGTTGTCAAATTCAATTCCTGATACTGACCAGAAGCCTTATAGTGTAGATTCCCCAATTGCATACGGTGATTTTTTGGTAAAGAGAGCACTGCTCAGCGTTTCTGATAAAACCGGAATTGTAGATTTTGCTCGTGGACTCGAAAAACTGGATATACAGATTATTTCTACCGGAGGAACCGCCCGCATGCTTCGTGAAGCAGATATTAAGGTCACGGATGTATCGGATGTAACAGGTTTTCCCGAAATGATGGGCGGCAGAGTAAAGACTCTTCATCCTAAGATTCATGGCGGCATCCTTTGTATAAGGGATGATCATGATCATATGGGAGAGGCCCAAAAAACAGATGTAGAAATGATAGACCTTGTAGTGGTCAACCTTTATCCTTTTGAGGTCACGGTTTCGAAAGAAGGCGTATTGCTTGAAGAAGCTATTGAAAATATTGATATTGGCGGGCCAGCCATGCTTCGTTCGGCCGCCAAGAACTATCGTTCAGTGAGTGTCGTATGCGATCCGTTGGATTATGGTCATATACTAAAGGAGATTCGTTCTGCTGGTGTTATTTCTCAACAAAACAGAGAACTTCTTGCTGTGAAGGCTTTCAGGCATACGGCAGATTATGATGCAACAATTGACACTTACCTTAGCAAGGAGTTGCTTGGTCAGGATGTACTGCGCCTGAACTTTACTGATGGTGTCACGCTCAGATATGGTGAGAACTGGCATCAGGAAGCTAAATTCTATAAAGAGGCTGGCATCAAGGGCCCATCCCTTGCAAATGCAAAACAGCTTCATGGTAAAGAGTTGTCCTATAACAACTACATAGATGCTGATAATGCCCTCCAGACAGTCAAAGAGATATCTTCTTCCAAACCTGTCGTGACAATTGTAAAACACAACAACCCCTGTGGACTTGCCACCGGCAATACATTATTACAGGCACTTCAGGCAGCATGGGATGGTGATCCTATATCTGCTTATGGAAGTATTATCTGTACTGACACTGTCTTTGATCTACAGTCAGCAGAATTTTTGAACGGGAAATTTGTTGAGATCATTCTTGCTCCCGGTTTTGAACATGATGCCCTCGAATATCTGAAGAATAAGAGTGCTAACCTTCGTATCCTTGAGCTTCCTGAGTTCAATGAACCTTTCAGTATGGATGACACCTACAAGTATGTTAACGGTGGTATACTGAAACAGTCCCGAAATATAGGTATCTATGATAAATGGGAATGTGTGACAGATATTGAATATCCTGAGGATATGAGGGCGGTTTCTGAATTTTCAATGCATGCATGCAAGTGTGTAAAATCAAATGCAGTAACTCTTGGATATGAATATCAGGACGGTTGCTACATGATGCTTTCAATGGGTGCAGGGCAGCCGAACAGGGTTGATTCCATTAGAAAACTTGCTGTGACAAAAGCCCGTGAGAACCTTCAGGTCATATATGATCGGGAGATGTCTGATGTTTCTTTTGATGAATACTGCAATGATGTTTTTTCGAAATGTGCTATGGCATCGGATGCTTTTTTCCCATTCGATGACAGTGTAGTACATTCAGCTGAACATGGAATTAAGTATATTCTATCTCCGGGTGGTTCTATAAGGGACAAGGAAGTCATTGAAACAGCTAACAGATTGGCTGTATCTATGGTATTCACCGGAATGAGGCACTTCTTGCATTGAAGTGCTTTCTTTTTTATTTTGCTCAGACTAAACAAATCAAGTGAAGTTTAGTTGACTGTCTTTGAAATTTAACAGGTATGATAGATTATTTTTCATCGTCCGTTGCTGATTAGAAAACACTTATTACCCATTAAGTGATTTTTATATTATTAAATTGGTTCTACTCTATGGTCTGATTAAGTTCATAATTCATGGGTAGTTTAGGTGGTAATTGTGAAATCAAAGGGGCTTCTAAGTATACTGACCTTTTCAGAAAAGAGGAAAGACATTTTGTTCTTACTTGAGGGAAAGCCTTGCACGCTATCCGATATAAGGGAATATTTCAATGTAACTTCTCCCGAAATATCTCCTCGGATTAAAGAAATGGTGAAATACAATCTAATAGAGAAAGTTGATAAACACTATCATATCACTCCTATAGGCCTAGCTATGGTCAAGCACTTCAGGCCATTTCTGGAAATAATTGAGACAATAGAAAAGAATGAATCATTTTGGAAAGAACATTATCTTGGGGATATTCCACAAAACATGATCGACAATCTCATGGAACTGAAGAACAGTGAACTGGTCTCGGATAGTATTGAGAATATCTATGAATCTCATAAGACTTTCACTGAAAACATTTCAAAGTCATCTTTCCTCAAAGGTGTATCATCCATATTCATTCCAACATACCCTGATTTTGTAGTGGGGATGGCTCAAAGGGATGTGCCTACATCTCTGATATTAACTGAAAAGGTGTTTTCTAAGGTTCGGGATGAACATCGCGAGAAACTTGAGTACTATTTGAATGCTTCTCAAACGGAGTTATTTGTTGTTGCTGATGTCAAAGTAGCGTTTGTAGTTACAGATGTTTTCTTTTCAATGTCCCTTTTCTTTAATCCTGACACATACGATCCCCGGGATGACCTGGTTGGCTATGATCAATCATCTCTTAAATGGGGAAGTGACCTTTTCGATCATTACAAAGGAATGTCTCGTCAGATCACTTCTATTTGATATGGATCAGGCAATGAGACCATTTACAATGGTTCTCAATCCGACAATTGAGGTCGATTCTCCGTCTATCATGAATAGCCTCTTTGTCAGCCTTTCTTTCGTCTCTACTTCGACCTGTTCTGCGAAGTTTTTGATATATAATAATCCGATGATGAAGCTGTAGCCCAGTATTATTGGTTCAAAAGCAATCATTTCTGTTATTATAAACATCAACAGCATTGAGTGAGCCAACAAATGCAGAGTGAACAAAAGTATCTTTGCTCTTTGTTTTCCGAGTACTACAGGTAATGTCTTTATTCCTGCTAGTGTATCTCCTTTTACGTCTTTAAAATCATATATTGTAGAATTTATGAACAGTTTCATGCCAAAGTACAGGAAGACTATTAGTGGTGCAACGATGCTGGCAGCATAGATACCTGCAATTCCTGCGATAAATGCTCCCCATGTGATTCCCACTACAAGATTTTTCATCCCCATTCCACCTTTGAGTCTTAGATTGAACTTTCCTATCTTAATGCCCTTGGTATAGAGGTAACCGGTTACCAGTGGAAGAAAAGCTATCAGGATCAATCCATTTGCGCTGAGTATGGCAGCTCCTATTAAAAAACAGATGAGTGAAACTATCAGGGCCGTTTTCTTTGACGCTCCTTTTAATTCAGGCCTATTGGCCGCATCTTCTTCTACATCCATTGCTCGGTCAAGGGTGTAGACTGCATAAATGATAAGTCCACCTGCAAGACAGTTGTAAAAAACCGAGCTAATATGCATAAGAAGAAATGCTATGTGTATTCTGAGGGCTCCGGAAAAAGAAACCAGTACCGAACTTTTTAAGAGATTGATCGTTGGTGCCAGACTGCTACCGAGTTCACTGTACTTATATTCGTGTTTCTTTGTTGAATGACCTGGATAGTTAATGGTGCAATTCGAACTCATACCATTAAAAGTCACTGGCTATCTGATATTATTTTTTAAGTATAACGTTATACTAATGAACTACTATTATGCTACAGATATAACTAATCAGGCACTTAGTTCAAAAAAGGATTTTCTTTTGCCTGTATCCTTCAATCTAATTTTCAGCATTTTGAGCTAGAGATTCTGCTGACTTCTATAATTATGTCTACGTATCATTATTTATCCATATATAATTTTTGTCTACTACTATTATACATCCAGTAGTAATTATATTCTTGAATTATATATGGTACAAAACATGTATTTAGCTCAAATGGAAACCAGTTGCAATACATAGCATGTCTTCATACATTTCCTCTTTTGCAAATGTAGAGCTGCATGGTAATTCAAAAAAAGTATAGTATTCATTTATGAATACTGCTTTATGGGTTTATGCCGTATTTTCTTCTCTTTTATCTGCCTGAATCAACAGGTATCCGAATGCTATAAAAAATAAAGGGGCCACAGGCAAGGTTTTGAAATCCGAATTCCATATTGCAACAGAACTGACAAATGTGAGTATTCCACAGGAAATGAGGGCAATACCCGTTGTTCTGGTTCCATAATCTTTTTTCATTTCTTCCTTCAAAAGTTCGTAGACCGCCAGCAATAAACAGAGAATTGCTCCTGCAATCCATGCCAGGCTTCTTATCGACGGCAGGAATCCTCCATAAGAAAGCAATGTCATCTGCTTGAAAATGCTAACAAAAAGTGTTCCATATGTAATGTCAAAGTTTGCGTAAAATACTGAGAACTTAATTCCCCACCCGGTTGAGTAAAAATAGATTTCCCAGGGTATGGTCAGACATATAAATGGCATTATCTTTCTTAGCAGGTTTGTATCGCGGTGGGTGATTTTCATCTCTTGCATATCCATAAATTGAATGTAAATATTTATATATTTCTCGTCCAAGGAAACACCTATATATGAGCTTTATAGTCTATATATTTAGATGTCTTTAATCATAAATGAGGGATTTCAATAGAAACCAGAAAAGTTCAGCAGACAGGTGGTTCAACTTACATAATATCGCTTCCAAAAACCTGGGCAGATAAGGTTGGAATTAAAACGGGCAGCAGAGTGACTTTGCAACCTCAACCGGATGGTAAATTAGTCCTTGATCCGATACATGACACTCCTCCCGTAAGGAAGATTCAGATAGATGTCACAGGAAGAATGGGTGATGCACTTATAAGGGACATGATAGCTGCGTACCTTGCAGGTTCTGATATTATAGAAGTAAAGGCTGACAGGATACTTGCCGAACAGAAGAATGTCATCCGCAGCATGTGTTACAAACTGATAGGCCCTGAAATTATAGAAGAAACCGCAAAAAAGGTAGTAATCCAGGATCTTCTGAATCCCGATGAGATCTCCATAAAAAAGAGTGTTCGGAGGATGTACTTAATCTCGAATTCCATGCATATTGATGCAATAAAGGCTATTAAGACCCTTGATGCGGACCTTGCTTTGGATGTTGATCAAAGGGATGATGATGTAGATCGTTTGTTCCTGCTAATTGCAAAGCAGTTCCGTTCCATATTGCGTGGGGCAAGGTTGCCCGATGCAGCGGAAACCTCTATAGATGAATACCATGATCTTAGAATGGCAGCCGGTCCAATTGAGCGTATAGCGGATCACGCACGTAAGATTGCAAAGATCACAACTACCCTTGATGCCCCAATTCCTGACGATATCATGGAAATGATAGAATTGACTTCTGAGATGTCAAGACAGATAGTCCGGGATGCAATAGATGCTCTATATAATTTCGATGTTGAGCTCGCTAATCAGGTAATAGACCGAGTTAGTAAGATGTCTCCAATGATCCATAAACTCAATGAAGCTATTTTGAATATAAATTCCTATGGATCAGTTGTTGCTCTTGGTACAGTGGTTGATAGTATTGATCGAACAGGTGACTACGGTTCCAACATTGCAGAAATTGCAATAAATTGCGCAATGTCACGGAATGTATGACCTTTTAATAAGCAATTTGCAGGTTTGGATAATAAAAAATATATGTTAATGAGTGTTTATACTACTAAAATTATCCAATATTTAATATAATGATACTTTACGGAGGGAATGAATGGGCGTAATTAGAAAATTCAAAAAGAATTTTTCAGACATTTTCAAGAGAATGTTTAAAAAACAAAATGCTCGAATAGGAATATACGGACCGCCAAATGCAGGGAAAACCACTCTTGCTAACCGGATAGTAAGGGACTGGACAGGTGATGCCATGGGCTCTGTTTCACACATTGCTCATGAAACAAGGCGTGCAAGGCGTAGGGAAGGTGTGACCATCAAGACAAATGGGAGTTCCATAGCCCTTGATATTATCGACACTCCCGGACTTGCTACAAAGATCGATTTCCATGAATTCATGGAACAGGGAATGGATGAAGCCGAATCAAAAAGACGTGCAAAAGAGGCAACAGAAGGAGTTATCGAAGCTGTAAAGTGGCTTGAGAACCTCGATGGTGTTATTCTTGTCATGGATGCCACGGAAGATCCATTTACCCAGGTAAATGTAACTGTTATTGGTAACATGGAAGCAAGAAGCCTTCCACTTCTTATAGTTGCCAACAAGGTTGATCTTGCAGAGGCTTCCCCGTCAACTATAAGGGATGCTTTCCCTCAACATCCGATGGTCTCAATTTCAGCTCTGGAAGGAAAGAATATAGACACATTCTATGAAGAACTTGCAAAGAGGTTCGGGTGATGTCAATGCAGGGCTTCCAGATGGATCTTGTATCAGAACACAGGTTGTCTGAAATGACTCCGGTTGAAAAGGTCAGGTTTATTATTGATGAAGTGAAAAGCGGAAAGATACTTGTCCTTGAAAAAGGCCTGAGTCCTGAAGAGGAAGCAAGCCTCATAGAGATGACAATGACCCTTATCGAACCTGATGGCTTCTCAGGTATAGAAATGGAAAGCTATCCTTCAGAAGTGGATACTTCTTTTTTAGGTAAGATCCTTAAAAAGAACACCCTAAAGTCAAGGCTCACTGTTATCGGACCTGCCGATCAGTTAAAGACTCTTAGAAGGGACCGTAATATGATAAGTGCTCTTATTTCCGCGAACAAATAATTTGCGTGAAGCAAATGGAACAAAAAGAAAATCAAGAAAACCTCATATCACCTGATCTCTCCCTGTCTTCCTTTGAGATGGGGAGGGATGATGTGAATGTAGTCTGCACATACGGCAAAATATCCATATGGTTTGGAAGGCAAGTGCCGGATATTGTGATCGGACAGATACTTCTGGGTATTTCTAACATTGATCACTCAGCAGTCCACGAACTGGAATTTATCTGTGATTTTGAGGAGATCACGGAATATGAGAGCCATGGATATGTACTTGTGTCCTATGCAAAATCAAAGCATGGATACAGAACGACTTTTAATGTTCCTTTTTCCAGCAAAAAAGCTCTTTTCCATCTTGCAGGTTCCATTACCGAAGAACTTAAAGATAAGGACACTATCTTAGACTGCTACTGGACCGGAGATGACTCTGACATCATGCGTTTGTATGGGGAATTAAGCAACATCGAAGGCTGGAAGCTAAAAAGCATCAATTATAAGGACGATGCAAAAGAAAAACATAATGGTACTATAATTTTCGATTGACCCTATGAGGAAATCCGATGAAAGACATCCATTTATCCGAATGTAAATTTTTAACATCTTCTATTTTATTAATGGCTGAGCATCTTGAAAATGTGGCTGAAAAGCTTGACAAGGATTCTGTCCGGCAAATGCTGGTAGACATAACGGGTGCAAGACGCATCTTTGTAATGGGCGCCGGTCGTTCCGGTCTTGTTGGAAGGGCATTTGCCATGAGGCTTATGCATCTTGGTTTTGCATCACATGTAGTGGGTGAGACTACAACCCCTGCTGTAAGTAAGGAAGATATAGTAATCGCTATTTCCGGTTCAGGACAGACACGTTCAGTTTCAGATCTTGGAAAGGTTGCTAAAGATATTGGCGCTAAACTTGTTACAATTACTTCCAATAAGTCTTCCAAATTAGGCGAATTGTCTGATACTGTAATTGTTCTTCCTGGAAGGAATAAGGATGATGTGGGTGGCTATGTTGAACGTCACATGCGTGGTGAGTACACCTACCTTACGCCACTGGGGACATCCTTTGAAACATCCTCAAGCGTGTTCCTTGATGCTATTATCGCAGAGCTGATTTATATCACAGGTGCTTCTGAAGAGGACCTTAAATCCAGGCACACTAATATTGAATGAAGGGACAATTATGCCTGAATCGAAGTTCGCAAAGAGGGTTTTGGATATAGACATCTCCGGTATAAGGAAGATGTTTGAGGGGGCAGGCCCGAATTCAATTAATCTTGGTCTTGGACAGCCTGATTTTGACACTCCGCAGCATATCAAGCAGGCTGCAATAGATGCTATTAACGAAGGGTTCACGGGCTATACGGCAGGTCCGGGAATTCCTGAACTTCGACAGGCTTTAAGCTCCAAATTCCAAAAAGAGAATAGTTTCGCCGCTTCTGCGGATGAGATCATTGTTACTTCAGGTGCATCAGAGGCACTTGAGATCGCAATTGCATCATTGGTTGATCCGGGAGATGAGGTATTGGTGGCAAATCCTGGTTTTGTTTCCTACAACTCATTAGTGAGCCTGATGGGTGGTCGTGTAGTGGCCCTTCCTCTTGCAGATGACCTCACAATAAGTCCTGAAGATGTCGTGGAGAAAATAACTCCAAAGACAAAGGCAATGATAATTAATTCTCCTGCAAATCCTACCGGTGCTGTTCAAAGTAAGGATGATATGAAAGCATTTGCTCAGATAGCAGATGACTATGGAATCACCATCATATCCGACGAGGTTTACGAGCATTTCATTTATGAGGGTGAGCATGCCAGTCCTGCGCAGTTCTCTGATAATGTAATCACGGTAAACGCGGTATCCAAGACATTTTCCATGACCGGGTGGAGAATTGGTTATGTTGCGGCGAGAAAAGAATATACCGAACAGATGGTCAAGGTTCACCAATATGTACAGGCATGCGCGAATTCCATTGCACAGAAAGCTGCACTTGCGGCTATCGAAGGGCCAATGGACTCTGTTTTTGCCATGCGTGATGAGTTCAAAGCCCGCAGGGACATGCTTGTGGAAGGCCTGAACTTAATTGGTTTGAACTGTGCTTCTCCAAAAGGTGCATTCTATGCTTTCCCAGAAGTTCCCGATGGTTCAAAATCCGGAGAAATAGCATCAAAATTGGTGTCCAATGGTGTTATTGTTGTTCCGGGAACTGCATTTGGTGACCGTGGTGAAGGGCATATACGCCTTTCATATGCTTCATCGATGGACAACCTAAAAAATGCGCTTGATATAATGAAAAAAGTGTTGTGATGATGACCTTACTGGTCATCTGTCATTAGCTTCTTTTCTTCTCTCTTTCTCTTTGATCTCTTTTTTAACCATCTCAATAAGGGTTGTGGTTACTTCACTGACACCTTCATCTGTTGCAGTAGACATTTTCATATCTACATAATCAAGTTCCCTGAATTGTGGCAGATCCGCTTTGTTCGCAACAACAAGTACCGGTAATTTAAATTCACTGCGGACCTCTTCAAGCATACGCTTCTGGTCTTTGATCTCGTATCCGCATGTTTCACTTGCATCAATGATAAAAAGAACCACAGCGTCCAGGTTCTTTAGTGCAGTTATTGCCTGCAATTCAATTTCATTACGATCTGACATTGGCCTGTCAAGAAGACCAGGTGTGTCCAGTACCTGGTACCTGTCATTTCCAACAAAGAAATGTCCGATCGAAACACCCTTGGTGGTAAATGGATAAGGTGCTATCTCAGGCGTTGCTCCTGTGACCTTTGTGACAAAACTTGATTTACCTATGTTGGGGTATCCTGCAACCACAATGGTTGGCTCGTCATGTACTGAAGGAAGTTTTCGGAGTTTGTTCCTGGCCTCATTCAGGAAAAGCAGGTCCTTATCGATTGAGTTTATGATGGATGAAAGACGTCCAAAACACTGTTTTCTAACAGGCATGGGGTCTCTGGTCTTTCTCATTTTTCCTACGTGATCCCTTGCAACCTCGTGTATCTTTGCACTGGCCCAATCAAGCCTGCTAAGGGATTGTCTCATGTCATCGACGCCTACCATTACATCTGCAAGTTCATAATAGAATGGGGGCAGGTTCTCAAAAGTAGGGAATCTTCTGACTATATTCTTTAGGTTATCTGTAAGTATGTTAGCAGCTGTCAGTACCATAGACTCGTTCGCTTGAAGAGCGGTCTTCCTTCCGGTAATAGTTTTTCCTGACATTGCCCTAGTGGCTCTTCTGAACGATTTGTCCAGCAATTCATCCGATGTAGGGACTGTATTTATTTTTTCAAAAATCATATTCCTTCCTGTCGTTGGCTCAAATCACTTTAAGATATAAATTCCTGTTCCTTATAAGTGTAATCTGTTCTTATATCCTTAGGGGGTAATACTATATTTTATATATCTTCTTTGAGTATGTATAAACTAGATTTTAGTTTATGGACCGGTGATTTTATGGAACTGACTCCCATACAAAAAGATATTTTGATTGCATTGATTAATTTACAAAGAGAAAAAGACCGTGCTGTTAAAGGCGAAGAGATTGCAGAGCTTATTAGCCGTAACCCTGGCACTGTTCGGAATCAGATGCAATCTTTGAAAGTTCTTGGTCTTGTTGAAGGGGTTCCCGGTCCCAAAGGGGGCTACAAAGCAACAGGCGATGCTTATGAAGCTTTAAGTATCACTGCAATGGATCACGAGGCTGCAGTGCCGATCTATAGGAACGATAACCTTGTGGATGGTGCAACGGTAGCTGAGATAAGTTTCACTACAGTAAGACACCCGGATCTTTGCCACGGTATGATCAAGGTTCTTGGCAACATCAAGGGATTTGAACAGGGTGACCTTTTTCAGATTGGTCCCACACCTGTTAACAAATTAATAGTTCGTGGTGAGGTAGTGGGAAGGGATGACACAAAGAACACTCTTGTCTTCTCTATAAATGAAATGATCTCTCTCCCAAAGAAGCCTGTTAAGGACTATGCCCGTTTGAATATGATATCTATAAGCGGAAATGCCTCTATTCAGGAAACTGCACGCTTGCTTGTAGATAACAGTATACATGGGGCACCTGTAATTGACAATGGTGAAGTAATTGGTATTGTCACCTTTACGGATATAGGCGATGCTGTAGCAAAAGGTAAAATGACTGCTAAGGTCAAGGAAATAATGACCCGCAATCTTATAACTGTAGATTCAGAAACCTCGCTTTATGATGCCGTGAAGGTTTTTGACGAACACGATATCGGTTTTTTACTGGTTTCGTTCGACGGTGAGCCAAAAGGCGTCCTGTCCAAAAAGGATGTCTTCCACGAATTGATAGTTTATTAAAACTATTTTCTTCTTTTCTGAAGCTCGGTGGCAATTTCTTCGAGAGTTATTCCCTCTGCCACAAACATCACCATGAGGTGAAAAAGAAGATCTGATGATTCGTATATGATCTCTTCTTTTTTTTCGCTTTTCACAGCAAGTATAGTTTCAATTGATTCTTCTCCTACTTTTTCCAGTATTTTGTCAATACCTTTTCTGTGGTTGAGCAAGGAGCATACGTATGAATCCTCAACAGGGTTCTCTTTCCTGTCTTTTATGATTCCATATAATTCGTCAAAAATTGAGAGGTCAGTATCTGGCATAATTTATCCTTTTCAAATATATGGTAATCATATTACATCTTTATGGTGCAAAGACACCATTAATGTTAAAAATATTGAAAAAAAGTCTTAGTGACGTTGGTTGTAATCCACACACAATATGACGGGGTAGTGTTGGTTATTCCAACGTCTGAAACTATCATATAAATTTGAGTAATATATCTTTTGTGGTCTCTCATTGAAAATAAAAAGATATCAGATCTTCCTTGGATCTGTTATCTCTCCGGTGAGTGCGGACGCTGCTGCTGTTGCAGGTGAACTCAGGTATACAAAGGATTGTGGGCTTCCTTCTCGTCCCTTGAAGTTACGGTTGGATGTTGCAAGTCCAACTTCTCCGTCACCGAGAAGTCCGAAAGAACCACCCATACATGGACCACAGCATGGGGATTCTACCATTGCCCCTGCTTCCATGAATTGTTCTACGTATCCTGCCCTGAGAACTTTCATGTATTCTGTCCTTGATGCAGGGATGATAAGGAGTCTTACACCCTTTGCAACAGGCTCATCGCCCATCATCTTTGCAACAATTTCAATATCTTCGAAACGTCCGTTGGTACAGGATCCTACGAATACCTGATCTACTTTTGTGCCTTCAACTTCTGTTACAGGTTTAACGTTATCCACATTGTGAGGACATGCTACCTGTGGCTCAAGGTTGCTGACATCGTACTTATGAAGTTCGCATTCTGCTCCCTCATCGGATGCCCAGTATGGATCGAACTCATAGTCAGGTATGCGTTCTCTGAGATATTTTTCGGTAATCTCATCAGCTTCTATTATGCCTGCTTTTCCTCCCATTTCGATTGCCATGTTGGAAACGGTCATACGTTCGGATATTGGCATTGACCTGATGGTTGATCCTGCATATTCTGCTGCTTTGTATCTTGCACCTTCTGCACCTACGTCTCCTATGAGGTGGAGGATAACGTCCTTGGAATAGACGTGCTTTGGAAGCTTTCCTTCGACTTCGAACCTGATCGTCTCAGGAACTTTGAACCAGAGTTTTCCTGATGCGAACACAGCTGCCATATCGGTTGAACCGATACCAGTTGAGAATGCACCAAGTGAACCATAGGCACAGGTGTGGGAGTCAGAGCCTACTACAAGGTCACCGGGTTTGACGTGTCCCTTCTCAGGCATTACCTGGTGGCAGACACCTTCAAAAACGTCATAATTAATAATTCCCTGCTCTTTGGCAAATTTCCTGAGCATGGTGTGGTTGGCTGCAGCATTAAGTGAGTCTGCAGGAACCTGGTGGTCGAAAAGAATAACTATCTTGCTTGGATCCCATACTTTCTTTTCTTCCTTGTCCCTCATTATATCGTAGAATCCTTCTACAGCGAGAGGTCCTGTGATGTCGTGGGTCATTGCCCTGTCTATATTTGCCATTACGAATTCTCCGGCTTTTACCGTTTTACCGGCAGCCTTTGAAAAGATCTTCTCAGAGATCGTCATAGGTTCATTGTTAGTGGACATGTTTATTCCTGCATAATGTTTATTCATTATAAATCAATCGATAAGCTTAAATTCAAATCATTTTTGTGATATTACAGGTTCCCTCACTATTATGAACGGCGTAATTTAAGTAGCCTTGCTTCATGTTAGATTCTGCGATAATCTGTCCGTTTTCGCTTTTTGTGAACCCATTATAGTTCTCATATGTAAGGATAGTGTCCTGCAGTTCACACAGGTATCTTTTAAGCACCTGCTCAGCAATTTCTTTACTTTTCAGCCATGTGCTTTCCCTTCCCAGTCCATCACATTCGGATGTTTTGAGTTCAAGTCCTTCCATGTAGAAAGGGTACGTGCTGCACAGGAGCGGCCTTTGTTTATATATTCTACATCGGTTGTCCTTTTTTTCATCCGGGATAAAGGTGCAATCCCTGTTTTTTTTCCTGTGGAGCATCCATCCGAATGTATGGATATTGCCATCTTCATCTATCATGCCGGACTCTTTTTGAAAGCTGTATTCTTCTTCTCCAGAGTCCGCTTCTATGTTTAATGGCTCTGCTATTTTATTCCATTCAATGTTACTGCCTTTTTGTATGCTGCGGATCTCAGCAGGGACAACAGCAACCCGGTTATCTCCATGTTCCCGGCGGCAGCATTTCCCACACATCAGGCAATCAAATCCTATATTGTGGATCTCATCTGCAAGTTCATCGGTATCTATCTGTTTTGCAGTTTGCAACTCTTCTTCCAGCTGCATGATGAGGATATCTCTGAATCTGATGTTCATTTTCCGCTATCTCAAAATCAAGGATTTGTTAATGCAAAAAAGTAAGATTAGAAGAGTTTATTCATCTGCCTCTTCTACACCAACAGCTGCTAAGAATCTTTTTACAACTGCTTCATTTACAAGCCTCAGAAGGGTCTGACGATCCTTTGCAGCGCTAAACACTCCCAGGGGAATTTGTGCTGCTGCCGCAGTTGCATGTCCTCCTCCTGCATCTTCACCGAATGCATGTTTCATAATGTCGCCAAGGTTCACCCTAATGTCATTGCTGCGTCCGGAAATGTATATCTTTTCTTCAGTGACACCAAACACAATGGAAGTTGATATACCTTCGAGGTTAAGAAGATAGTCTGCTGCCTGTGGTAATGTATCCCTGTTGCGTATACTTCCCACGTTGGAAAGCAGGTAACTTCCAACGACCTGACGTCTGTTTATGGCTTCACCAAGCACGTCCAGTGTTTCTATGGACATGGAAGGACGTTCCAGCTGTTCCAGTACGTCGTGGTCAGAAAGGGGATACAAATATGAAGCAGCCGAAAGATCGGCAGAATCTGTGTTTCTCTTAAAATCAAGTGTATCGGTCCTTATACCGTAGAGCAGGGCAGTTGCCAGATCACTATTGATGTCCACGTTGAGTTCCTGCAGATACTTTGTCAGTATAGTCGCAGCAGCACCAACATTCGGACGAATGTCTATGAATTCCGCATCAATTTCAGCATCCGGGATTGGATGGTGATCAATTATTATATTTACATGTGTTTCAGGTGGCAGGGAATTATTTGCACCAGGTACTGAACAGTCGACCAGTGCTAAATTCTCATATCCTGTGAATCCTACATCTTCCGCCCTGTAAAGATCGATTCCAAGGAGGTTCACAAAAGCCTTGTTCTCCTGATGCCCTATCTCTCCATGGTATATGATATCTGCAAGCACATTGAAGGATGTTGCAATCGTCTTTAGCGCAAGGGCACTGGAAATTGCATCAGGATCTGGATTATCATGGACTACAATTGCAAGTTTCCTTCCTTTGTTTGCCTCAAACCACTGTGTGAGTTTATTACCCCTTCGCATCGCTTCGGCACGCTCAAGTGACCTTGAAAGAGACTTTGCTACCATTCTGGGTGGCATAATGACAAGGTCTGCCCCCATAGTTTCCATTTCCTGCATGTTTATAACATCAGGAGCCCTCACTACGCAGTAAATATCCTGAGAAACCTTGTTCCTGATATTTTTAAGAGCCGTAGCATTTGCTTTAGGGTCAGAGCTAAGGATAAGTATTCCTGCAAGGTTCTTAGTATTGATAATGTCAAAAAGTGCAGGATCGCCGACGTCACCAACAATAGCCTCGTAGGCTTCTTCGCGAAGTGTCTCTACTTTTTGGGAGTCCTTGTCCACTATGATTATTTCTTTATCAAGTTCCCTCAATTCCTTGGCTAATGCAAAACCAAAACTCCCACTTCCCAATATGAGATATGTGGGTTTGATCTTTGTTTTGTCAGTTGCGCTAATCTCCTTTGCAACGTTGTTAATAAAAATGACCTCCATTTCGTATAAGAGTTATATTAGCATAAAACGATTTTGAATATAATTATAGAAATAACACATCAACTGATAAATAGAATGCAAACTAAGGAATAAATAGGTAACTATGTTCTCTATCAACTCTTTGAAAATGCGTTCTATTGATTCTAACTGTGCATATCTTGGTCTTAGTCCGCTCCAATTGATGGAAAATGCAGGTGCTGCAATTGCCCGGGAAATAAGTTCCAGAATAAGTTCAGGAGAAGTTCTTTTTGTTTCAGGAAGGGGTAACAACGGAGGTGATGCGTTCGTTGCTGCAAGACACCTTGCGCTAAATGATGCTTATAATGTAAGGGTAATACTTCTGGGCCATTCTTCCCGTATCAGGACAGAAGAATCAGTGCATAATTTTTCCCTTCTTACATACAGTGGTATAAAAGAACTAAGAGAAATCACCGACTCAAAAGAGCTGGAGCAGTATTCTGGATGGAATAATGCTGATATTATTGTTGACGGGGTTTTGGGTTCCGGGATAAAAGGTACTCCCAGAGAGCCGGAATCTACTGTTATTGATCTGATAAATTCTTCAGGTTCGTATATCATCTCTATAGATTCCCCTTCAGGGTATGACCCTGATGGTGGTGATATTACAAAAAGCGTTTTTGCCGATATGACAATTACTTTTCACAGAATGAAGACCGGTCTGGAACGTCCTGGATGTGGCAAGTACACAGGTGTGGTGAAAGCGGTTCCTATTGGTGTTTGCAAGGATGCAGAGGAGTACGTGGGTCCCGGTGACCTGATGGCTCTTGCTCGCAGGGGACAACATTCTCATAAAGGGAATTCCGGCCGTGTTCTTGTGATAGGTGGCGGTGCCTACTACGGAGCCCCGGCTCTTGCAGCCATGGCAGCGCTTCGTACAGGTGCCGATATTGTGACAGTAGCAGTGCCTGAGAACGTTGCAGATACTGTTGCTTCCTTTTCTTCTAACTTGATAGTTGTACCTCTTTCCGGTAACAGGCTGAACCCTGAAAATCTTCCTTTACTGAATGGTCTTATAGCATCACATGATGTCGCTGTCATAGGGCCTGGTATTGGCCGGGATGCAGGAACCCTTGAAACAGTGGCACAACTCCTGACTTTCTGCAAAAAGGCAGTAGTAGATGCTGATGCTCTTTTTGATCTGGACTTGCCTGTGAAAAGCGAGGGTAAATTCATTCTGACTCCGCATTCTGCGGAATTTTCCCGCTTGTCGGGGATAGCAGTTCCCCACGCTTTTGATGAAAAGAAAAATATTGCAAATAAGTTCGCCGGGGAAAAAGAAGTCACCGTGGTTCTAAAAGGCAAAGTTGACATAATTTCAGACGGGCAAGTCACCCGGCTTAACAGAACAGGGAACGCAGGGATGACTGTAGGCGGTACAGGGGATGTACTAACTGGCATCACCGGAGCTTTGTTTGCAGTTAACAGTGCAATGGATGCCGCATCATGTGCGGTATTCATAAGTGGCAGCGCAGGAGACCTTGCTTTTGAAGAAAAAGGATTTGGTTTGCTTGCGACAGATATAATTGAACGGATAGCAGATGTTATATGAGAGGTGTTTTGATATGGGGCAGGACAACAGGATAATAAACGTGGATATTGAAAGAAAGTGGGTACGAATAGCTATAAATCACGGAAAGGATGAGGAAATCCTTAAACTCAGCCTTGCTGAGGCAACTGACCTGAAAGAACAACTAAATAGTACTATTGAGGATTACCTGCAGAGACAGAACATCAGAATTGACTAAATAACGGTGATTCCTTGGAAGCTAAATTCACACATATTGAAAACGACCGTGCGGTAATGGTGGACATCAGCAGCAAAGATGTCATTGTAAGGAAGGCAATAGCTTCCGGAGAGATATTTCTCAGTGACGCAACCATGGAGAAAATACGAACAGGAACTGTTGAAAAAGGAAATGTCCTTTCCACTGCGCGAGTGGCTTCAATTCTTGCGGTTAAAAAAACCCCTGAACTTATTCCCATGTGTCATCAGATTCCAATAACTTCGGTGGATGTGGATTTTTCAATTTATGATAATATCGTTTGTGCAAAAGTAGAAGTACGTTCTGTGGGAAAGACTGGCGTTGAAATGGAAGCACTTACCGGTGTCTCAGTTGCCTTGCTTACGGTATGGGACATGGTGAAGTCTGCAGAAAAAGACGAAACCGGAAATTATCCATCCACTGGTATACAAAATATCAAGGTTCTTGATAAAGTCAAAATGAACCAAAACTAATGTATTATAGTGGTACATTAGGAAGAATTCAAATTATCCATTAATCAAATCTTAAAGAGGTACATTATTTGAAAATCATAGGAGGACCAGCATCCCAGGCTCTTTCATCAAGGGTTGCAAGGGAGATGAATATCGACCCTACTGTGTGTGACTTTACAAAATTTCCTGACGGAGAATTGTACTCACGCATACTTGATGAAGATGTGGATGAAGTTACCATTATCCAGAGTACGACTACGGACTCTGATCTTGTTGCATTACTGCAGCTGATAGACGCCTGCGAGGATTCACCTGTCATAAATGTGGTCATACCCTACATGGGATATGCAAGGCAGGATAAGAAATTCAAAACAGGTGAGCCCATAACCGCAAGGGCAATTGCAAGGACTATTAACGCTGACAGGATATTTACTGTGAATATCCATGAGTCCAGTGTGCTGAACTATTTCAATGCAGATGCTTTTGACCTGGATGCATCCCGTTTGATCGGTTACCATATCAGGTCCCTGAATCTCAGCGATCCCCTGATAGTATCACCTGACAAGGGTGCAATAAGCCTTGCAGAAAACACCGCAGATGACGTTGGTTTTGAGTTTGATTATCTGGAAAAGGTCCGTCATTCAGGTGACACCGTTTCTATCAAGGCCAAGCATGTCGATGTAATGGACAGAGATATCATTATCATTGATGATATGATAGCCACAGGAGGCACCATGGCAGAATCTATAAAATTGCTTAAATCCCAGGGTGCAAAGGATGTTTATCTTGCATGTGTCCATCCGGTATTGGCAAGAAATGCTGTGTTGCGCTTATTCAATGCGGGGGTAAAAGATATCATTGCAACAGATACAATAGAAAAGGCACAGAGTTGTGTAAGTGTCGCACCTCTCATAGCCAATGCTTTAAGAAGTATATAATCATTATTATATTGAGGTTTGATCATGACGTTACCCGATGTTTGTCCCAGGGACGGAGTTTCCCACTGTAAGAAGAAAGACTGCCACCTTTACGTAGTCGAATGGCGTACAGGGGACGAGCAATGCGTGATCGGGTATAGTTCAACTCATAAACAGCTTTCAAAGTCCATGCCAATGGTAGACACCTATGCTGAAAGTATACGCACAAGGCTTGGAAAACAACCAGAGCGCGAAAGCAGAGCCTGGCCGGAACCTGGTGATAGTAAGGCAACGGAAAGGAAACATCTTGAAAGACCCGTATATGATAATGTTGAAACCATTGTTGCGAAACCTGAAATGAAACCGGTTTCTGTTGTGGGCCAGGAAGAAGTGGTTGTCAACAACAAAGATACTACGGTTATTGAATCAAGACATAGTGATGAGAAAACGGAAAAAGATAAAAGGAAGATCAAGTCTCTGGATGAGGTGATGGACCTGGATCTTCCTGAGAACTATGAGAAAGAATTTTGGGAATAGTTCTTCTTTATAATTATGGAAAATGGAACACTTTGCAGAATCTACTATTTGCTTCTGGATGAACTGGGGCCACAACACTGGTGGCCTGCAGAAACGGCATTTGAGGTTGTTATTGGTGCTTTGCTTACCCAACAGACAAAATGGACAAATGTAGAAAAAGCTATCATTGGCCTGAAAGAAAACAATCTTCTTGAAATAGAGGCTCTTGCAGATGCCGATATTGAATTGTTGCAAGGGCTTGTGAGATGTTGCGGTTTTTATCGGCAGAAGGCTTCTCGTCTTAAGGAAATAGCAACTTTTTTTGCAGAACAGGGGATGGAGGATGTTTTTTCCATGCCTGTGGAGGAACTTCGCAAGATTATATTGTCCCTTAAAGGCATTGGAAATGAAACCGCAGATTGTATTATACTCTATGCTGCCAATAAACCAAAATTCGTCATAGATGCCTATACAACTCGTATGATGAAATGCATGGGTATCGAAGGTAATTATATGCGACTACAACGGATGTTTGAGACAGAACTTCCCACAAACATCGATATCTATAAGGAATACCATGCTCTCATAGTTGAGTATTCGAAAGCCTATTGTGGCAGGAACCGATGTGATGAATGCATTCTGAAGGAACTGAATGAGAATGGATATTGAAACCTATAAAAAGATATATGACCGCCTGGAAAGTGTCAATGACATAGAAAGTGTTGCTGAGCAGTTTGAACAGCCTCTTGGTACTATCCATTCCATACTTAATCAGAAGATCGTTACAAAGGTCAAGAGGATTTTCTCAAAGGTTAAGAACAAGGGCCCTTGGCATTACAGACAGTGGAAAAAAGGCAATAGTATATCAGAGATCGCAAAGAAAAATGATATACCTGCGACTCTTATGGTTTCAATGCTGCTCAAGGAGATGGGTATTCCAAAGAAAGGTTTCCTAAGGAACCTGGATGATTATCCGGATGGCCGCCTCAAAAAGGAAGTTCTGGAAGCAATGGAATTCGATTACTTCTTTTCCCCGAAGGCACATGATCTGCATGCGGAAAAGGGAGAGCTGGGGGAATCTGTTCTTGCGACATGGCTCACTGAAAAAGGACTGACTTACAGATCAGAAAATGACTTGAGGGCTGAGGGCTTCACAAAAACTCCTGACTTTCTGCTGGATGAAGAACTTGAGGTCGATGGTGTACAGGTTTCCTGGATAGAAAGCAAAGCTCTTTTTGGTGATGAAAAGGAACATGCCTATTACATTAAAAAACAATTCAGGGAATATGAGGAAAACTATGGTATCGGTATGATAGTTTACTGGTACGGTTTCATTGATAACATCAGTTATAATGGTAATCTTATAAAGGATTACGAGTTCTTCGGTGAGGAATGGGATATGGTCGAAGAACTTTTGAACTTCAAGACATATTGGTAGAATTTCCTACTCTTATTCATTCAGTTCTTTTTTTGACATGACATTTTTTGTATATACCTGATATACGCCTTCCTCGTCATATACAACCACTTCTTTATTGATGGTGGCATGGTTTCCGTGAACAACTAAAAAAGGCCACAGCTCGTTTGTTTCAGGATCTCGTTGATTTTTCATATTGAAGATATCCTCTGAAGTGCTTATCGACATCCTGTGCAAGCTCTGGGTGATACGGGTCATATTTACCAGAATACTACTTGTTTATTAATATCTTTCGAGTTGCATTTGTATGAGGTCATCATCTGTCCGTAAGAGGACAAAAACCTCTTATTCGAATCCCGATTGTATTTTCTCCTTTAGCAAAGATTATAATAGTAACGATCATCTAAGGATACTGGCTTTCGAACAGCTAAATATTCAATATTCTTACTCATAGATCGGTGAAATAATGGCAGAGATTACACATTGGGCAGATGTTATAGCAGACGAGGTGCTGGCAAAAGGCAAAAAGCATCTTGTTGCAACAGGCATCACTCCCTCAGGTCACATTCATATTGGTAACATGCGCGAGGTCGTAACTGCAGATGTAGCATACAGGGCTCTTATTGACAAAGGTGCAGAGGCTGAGTTCATTTATATTGCAGATACCTACGATCCACTTAGAAAAGTCTATCCTTTTCTGGATGAAAGTTATGCAGAACATGTTGGAAAACCTCTTTCGGAGATCCCATGTCCATGCGGTGAACACAAGAATTATTCGGAACACTTCCTTGAACCTTTCCTTGAAGCTCTTGATCATCTGGGAATCCATCCGAAAGTCTACAGGGCAGATGAACTCTACAAAGAGGGTGTCTATGTTGAAGCTATAAAGCAGGCCCTTGCAAAGAAGGATGAGATTTCAGCGATCCTTCAGAAAAGGTCAGGAAAGACTCCGGTCGAGACCTGGAACCCTTTCAATCCAATTTGCCTTGAATGCGGTAAGGTCAACACGACAGTTGTGACAGGTTTTGACCTGGATGCAGAGACTGTGGATTATGAATGTTCATGTGGGCATAATGGAACAGTGCCTATGAAGGGTGGCGGCAAGTTAACATGGCGTGTTGACTGGCCAGCAAGATGGAAGGCACTTGGGGTTTCAGTAGAGCCTTTCGGAAAAGATCACGCATCAAGGGGCGGTTCATATGATACGGGGCAGGATATAGTCAAAGATATATTCGGTTCTGAGGCTCCACACCCGATAGTCTACGAATGGATCATGTTAGGTAAAAAAGGTGCCATGTCATCATCAACCGGTGTTGTTGTTTCCATTTCAGATATGCTCAAGGTAGTTCCTCCTGAGGTACTTCGTTACCTTATCATCCGCACAAAACCCGAAAAGCATATCAGGTTCGATCCGGCATTACCACTGCTCACACTTGTGGATGAGTTCGAGCGCCTGCACTCAAGTGACAAGGCTACATCATACGATAAAAGGATGATAGAACTCTCACACGCAGCGGGGATTTGCCATACGGATATCCCCTTCAAGCATATGACAACGATATATCAGGTTGCTGCAGGTGATTTTGACAAAATTATGGGCATTGTCAAAAGAGCAGGCTATGATACTTCAAATGAGAAGTGCATACGTGAGCTCACTGATAATGTCGGAAACTGGCTTGAGATGTATGCTCCTGACAATGCAAAGTTCAGTGTACAGGAAGGAATCTCTGTAAATGCTGCAAATCTCACTCCTTTCCAGAGAGCTTTCCTGAATTCATTTTCAGACATACTGGAAAAAAGTGGAGAATTAACAGGCGAGGACTATCATAACCTGGTATATTCCTCAAAAGAAGCTGGTTCTGAATTAAATACAATGATCGCAGCTGCAATGGACGTAAGTCCGGAGTCATTGGAAGTAAATCCTAAGGAACTCTTCAAGGCAATATACATCTCTGTACTCGACCAGGCATCAGGTCCAAAGGCTGGCTGGTTCCTTTCCTCACTTGAGAAGGATTTCCTTATCAAACGCTTCAGGGATGCAGCAGCATACAGACCCTGATCATGGAAAACAGTTCTTTCCCAGGCAATAGTTCAAAGTCTCATTTCTTTGCCTGGGATGAAGAATACAAACATGTGACCTGGGGTGGTCCCAGGTCTATCTCAATGCTTGAGGGGTTGATAGCCCCTTCCTCCAGTGTGCTTGATATTGGTTGTGGAAATGGCAGGTTCCTTCTTCCTCTATCCCGGAAATATAAGTCCGTGGGCACTGATGTGTCAGCAACTGCTGTTAGCAGGGCTCGCTCTTACATCAGTAAGAGCAATAGCAAGGAGAATTTGCAGGCTGAATGTCTTGTGTCGAGCATAACCTCGCTTCCTTTTTTGGATAGCTCTTTTGATGCTGTTCTGTGTCTTGGTGTCGTCCAGCATCTGCTGGAAGAGGAAAGAAAGGTGGCAATAAGTGAGATAAGAAGAGTAATGAAAAGTAGGTCTATTCTTGTCATTGAGGTTTTTGGGACCGAGGATATGAGGTATGGTGGTGAAGAGATCGAAAGAAACACATTCCGCAGAAAAAGCGGTATCATATACCATTACTTTACTAAAGAGGAACTTTCATCTCTGCTCTGCGGATTTGAGATAATAGAAATGAAAGATATTATTTCAGAAAAAATATTCAGTGGCAAACCTCACAGGCGCCACCATATAAGGGCAATAGCCCGCTTTTAGAATGCAATTCCAAGATAGCTTAATGCAATTATCAGTAATGCACCTACGACGCCTGCAATTGCACAGATCAGAATGACTATCCAGTCGTAAGCAATTTCCAGCCCTAATGCCAGGTTTGCGACAACGAGCACTATAAGTCCCATGATAGTGTTTATTACCATGTTCTTTACAGTCTTCAGCACTTTCCAGAGAAGAATTGCAGCTACAATAGCTACGATAAGAATTATTATTTCAGTTACCATGATCACCACTTTTATATTACGATGATAAGTATTTAATGATTACTAATAAATTAATATTTGCTGGAAGCATCAAGGAAACTGTCAATTTCTTCCTTCATGGAATTGATGCTATCATATTCTTTGGTGATGATTCTTTTATCTCCAAGTATCATCGCAGAAACATTTGAATCAGGTGTGTGTAAACACAGGACCGGAAGTTCTCTGTGTAGTGCGCTGGATATTTCATAACCAACGCCAATGGAAGGCGTGCTGACTTCTGCTATCACACAATGACTTTTTTCAAGGAACTCCATATCGCGTATGTATATCTCCTGCTCAGTTAGCAGTGACTCTGTTTTTTCAAGTTCCGGGTCAGCCACATGCCAGCTAAGTACATCATGTCCATTTTCTTGAAGATAGTTACACATCTCAATATAAGTGGACAGCATATCCCTGCCCCCTCTGATTGATGCTGAAAGGAATACGTTCATAGTACTCCTCTGTGGTAATGTCCTCTTGTGTGATATTCACTGATGTCACTGGATTCCCATGCTTGCCTTTTGTTTTTACTGAAGTGAGAATCGATTCCATCCCTATAGGCACGTGTGGCTTTTTCCACATGTTCGTCCTTCATGGTCCTTGCATCTATTCTGAGCCTTGAAAGACCTGCATTGATAAGGTGAGGTACGTCTTCCAGCAGGCAGAGTTCCCTTGAGTTATAGATATGTGTTCTGCAATCTGAATCCGTTCTTACCAAAAATTCATAACCTTTCTCATCAACTAACTCGAATTTACCCCTCTTACAATGGGAACCGCAATCATCCTTGTCGCCCAGTATGCCACCTATAAGACAATGTTCGGATTCCATTACCTGAATGCCGCCATGTACGATGTATTCGCAATTGCCGTATTTTGCTATCTTTGTTATCTGTCCGAGATTCATTTCCGCTGAAAGAACTACTGTATCTGCGCCTTTCTCTGTCAAAAATTCAAGGGTATAGCGGTTGAATACATTCATGGAACTGTCAGTGATAATTTTCATATCGGATGCTGCTGATTCCAAAATCATTCTGAAAACTCCCGCATTTGCGACTACAATTCCACCAAAACCTAGCTTTTTTGCAAGTTCTATCCTGTCCGTAAGTTTTCCCATTTCTCCGTCTTTTACGATCACAGGGGTATGGATGTATAATGGTACTTCTTTTTCTGTAGCAAAAGCAATGGCCGAGCTCCACTCTTCATTTTCAAGCATCTTTCCATCGCTATCAAGATATGCGATATCTGCTCCACCCTTGATTGCAGATTTGAGGGCTTTGGAATTGTTTACACTCACAGAAAGCAGTGTTCTTTTTTCACTGGTCTCCGGTTCCTTCTCTTCTTTTTCATCTTCTGCTGTCGGAGCACTATCTGTGGGAGGCTTGATGTGTGGCGGTCTTCTGTATTTTTCTATCCTCAATTTCTCAATTTCTGATATTGCTTCAGTCCTTGCGTTGTTTAGTTCCCTTATCGGTATGAACGCATCCTCAGGGATGTCTATATTGATATCCGCAGGCTCGAAAACTGTGTTCCCTGTTTTGGAAAGTTGTTTTTTCACATCTTCTGCAGTTGTTGGCCTTTTCTGGGACCTTTCAACCACATAATCGGAAATGATCTCTGAGATGTTATTGTCATCATCAGAAACTGAGAGTTCCATTTTCTCTCCGACATGTGCTTTCATACCGATGGATACGGGAATCTTGCGTATTGGTGAAGGTGAGGTGAAAGAATTCTGTAGTTCTTTCATCAAGGAATCATCCAGTGTTTTGTAAACGATTGTTCCGGCCTTAAGTTCATCTTCGAAATTAGTGGAGATGATGTCTCCCTTTCCTGCATTCTTTACCGGCTCGTTATCGACAAACATCCCTCTTATTATAGTTCCTGAGTCGCGATAACCTTCAAAGCCAATTCCATCTCCTAATTCAAGTTCTCCTGTGAGTTCTATCAACAGACTGCTGCGTTTCTGGTTGTATCCCCTCACTTTTCCAACCACGATACCCTGGTTGTGTGGTCTTTGGCGACTCATAAGGTCACCTGCAGGGTCACCTTCAAAATAAGCCGTTGTGAATTCTCTGTTGAAGAGTTGCTCAAGTTGTGCAGATTCTTCCTGAGTTACGAAGTAATTGTTCGGGTCTGTTGCAAATCTATCTATCAGGCGGCGGTATATGCTTACGACCCCGGCAACGTATTCGGGGCGTTTCATACGGCCTTCTATTTTGAAGGAATCAATTCCTGAATTTACAAGTTCAGGTAGCAACTCTGATGTGTTTAGATCTTTTGGACTTAGAAGATATTTCCCTTCTGTTTTTTTTTCCAGTCCGTCATTCAGTAATTTGTATTGTTTGCGGCATGGTTGGGCGCAGTATCCCCGGTTGCCACTCCTGCCTCCTATCAAACTGCTCATGAGACACTGACCTGAGTAGCAGATACAGAGTGCCCCGTGTACGAAAGCCTCAATTTCTACTCCGGTTTCTGATTTGATTGTTTTTATCTCTTCAAGCGAGAGTTCCCTTGCAAGGACTGCTCTTTTGACACCCATTTCCTTCAGTAAAAGGACTCCTTCAGTGCTGTGGATGGTCATCTGGGTGCTTGCGTGCACCGGAAGTGTGGGAATCATTTCTCTGGCAAGTGACAATAAGCCCATGTCCTGCACAATGATGGCATCAGTTCCCAATTCATCAAGGGTGTACATGAGTCGAAGAGCCATTTTCATCTCACTATCCTTGATGAGTGTGTTCATGGTAACGTAGACCTTAACTCCTCGAAGGTGGGCGAAGTCAAGCGCCTCCTTGAATTCCTCTATGGTGAAATTGCCTGCGTATGCCCTGGCGCTGAAATCCTTGATTCCAAGATATACTGCATCTGCACCGTTCTCTACGGCAGCTATGAGTGATTCCATATTTCCGGCAGGGGCTAAAAGTTCAGGAGTTCTAAGCATGATATTTGCTCAGATGAGTTTAGAGTATATAAAAGATAGCCAAAAAAGCGGGTTAAAAAGAAAGTTGAAAAGGGAAAAGAAATTACTTCTTTTCCTTACTCTTTAATACATAATTTTTGAGGATGTACAAACTGACCACAATCACAGTCAGGTTGTATAAAGCTTTGATTATGGGCACATATTCATGCTTGAACCATGTGTAAATTATGCTGTCCACTGTGAAATAGAATTGCAATGCAGCAATAGCAATGATGATGCCCAACAGTACGAAAAGACCGCCTTTGAAATAGTCCTCAACAGTTGTGTCCTTTTTTTCTTTTGTGTTCACTTTCGGAGCTACTATGGCCTTCTCTTCTTTTATTTTCTTAGTCTCCTTTTCCTCGCTCATTGCAATTTCCTCCTTGCGATGTATAGTGCTGAGATGAGGGCTATTGCCGCAAAAATTGCTGTAAACCCAGGGCTTTCTTCCTCGGCAGTTTCTTCTGTATATTCCCATTCATAGTCATCTTCAACTACAAAATCAGTGGTATCTATATCCTTACTCTGGACCTGCTGATCCCTGTTTATTATCTTTTCAGGATTAAGTTGAACGTAGTCTTCTCCGGTATTTACTATGGTGTTACCATCCCATATACTGATCTCGACAATGTAATTGTAGTTGTCCGGTACGGTTAGATTGACGCTTCTGATGATGGTATTTTCAGGCTCAATTTCACTTGAATTGATCCACTTTTTGTCTGCAATGAGCCGTGCATCCATCTCTCTAGCTTTCACAAGTATGCGATAGTCCTCTGTGGTTTCTACACCTTCATTCTTCAGGTAGATGTCATTTTCAATTACAACACCTTTGGAACTTGTTTCCCTTGCTATGAAATCAATTCCTTCTATCCGCATGCCCGTTTCCTGCATATCAGTTGGCAGATTTTCCAGCCCGGAAAGCGTCATCCATCTGTCATATCCCATTTCCCCATCACTAGTGATAATTGCACTGATACGGTAGCTGCCACTTTTTGGAAGACGTATCTTTTGACTTACCATTTTGGTTTCGCCCTCTTTCAGAGACCCAATGTCTTCTTCCTGTTTCAGTTCCAGCAAACCAGTCCGCTCGTTGAATACTTTGAGCATAACGGTTGAATTGCCGTTGCTGTCAGCTCCCCGGTTTTCGACGTATGTGGTCACATTGAACCAGGCATGGGTGCTTTTGACACTGTCTTTAGATATTTCGATGTCGGATATCATCAATCTCGTTTCATCATCGAAATCCCGCAGGCATCCGGTGGATGCTGCGGAGAATAAAATAAGAAGCAATATAAGGAAAAAATAGCTTGAATGTCTATGTATCATATTATCCCCTTCTTAATTAGTAGTAAGGATACTATTTATACATAATGAATTACTTTTGCGATATGTAAATTAACTAGTATATGTTAATGTGGGGGAGGAATCTTTAGTCCGTACAGATGCACGGATTCTTCCCGCATGTAGGACACTTGTCAGGGTATTTCTCTAAAAACGCAGCTTCAAGGTCAATGTCGTAGAGGTTTGCAAGTGCGGCTATCCACGCAAAACAGTCTGCAAGCTCTTCCCTTATGTTATCCATGTCCTCCCTGCGAATCGCTTCTGCAAGTTCACCGATCTCTTCCACAAGCCAGAGGGTGGTTGCTGGTGCCCCTCTTCTCCTGTCGTTATGGGCGTAGAGATCGTACATTCTTTTCTGGAATTCTGAGATTTCCATGATTTCACTCCATTTTATTACAGTTCAGAGCCTGACAGGAATTTCCTTTTTCCTGAGATATTCCTTGGTATCGTTAACAGTGTATTCGCCAAAGTGGAATATGCTTGCTGCAAGTGCTGCATCTGCTTTTCCTTTTGTGAAACCTTCGTACATGTGCTCAGGGTTGCCTACGCCACCGGAGGCAATGATCGGTATCTCAAGGTCCTCTGAAAGCCTTTTTGTGATCGGGATGTCAAAACCGTCATAGGTTCCGTCCCTGTCCATGCTGGTGAGCAATATCTCTCCTGCACCGAGCTCCTCTACCTTTTTAGCCCACTGGACAGCGTCTATTCCGGTTGGCTGCCTGCCTCCGTAGATGACCACTTCATACCATGCTTGTGTGCCGTCTTCCAGTTCGAGGATGGTCTTGTCTGGATGGTCCTTAACGTTTGTATTCCTCTTGCAGTCGATGGCTGTGACGATGCACTGAGCACCGAAAATATCAGATGCTTCCTGGATCAGGTCTGGATTCTTTATAGCGGCGGTGTTTATAGATACCTTGTCCGCACCTGCCCTGAGTATCTGGCGTATGTCTTCGATGGAGTTGATCCCACCTCCAACGGTCAGTGGAATAAATACTTCATCAGCAGTCCTTTCGATAACCTTGACCATGGTTCCTCTTCCCTCATGGGAGGCGGTTATGTCAAGAAAAACAAGTTCATCAGCACCCTGTTCATTATATTGCTTGGCGAGTTCCACAGGATCTCCTGCTTTTCTCAGGTCTACGAATTCTATTCCCTTAACTACGGTTCCGCCTTCCTCATCAAGCGTAACATCAAGACATGGTATGATCCTTTTTGTGAGCATGTGTGATTTTTTCCCTTTCACTGAATTTGGTTATTATATCCTCCAGGCTCGCTGGCGGATGGTATATTTACTAAGAAGATATCAAGTTTTTATTTAATACTTGTTGTGTCCTCATATTGAATGGTAATTATCAAAAGAGAGAATGCTGAATAGTTTCACAAATATAATAAATTCGACAAGGTACGTAGTTCTCTCAGCAAAACATGATCGCTGAATAAATATTTTGAATCGAGGCGCTTTCATGAATTCACTGATAGTGTGGGGAGTGGGATTTAAAAGCTATCTAAAAATGGGTTGTGCAAATCATAGCGCCTCAATAATCACAATAATCAACTCCTATATAGGTGTTGTTATATTATTTTGGAGCATATTCATTACCAAAAAAATAACGATTTTCATATTAATTATCTAAACTACACGCCATGTGGTAAGTGATTTAAAATGCACGTGCCCCTCTCTCTGCGAATATGGTTGGTATGCGAGTTCCTGCCAAAGCCACGCATTTTATGCATGTCACCGTGCCTTGTTTGTGAGATTATTTAACAAGTATTTATGTTTTGTTAAATGATTCTGATATTTAGGTTGAAGCTTGTGGGAGCATGTGTTTGGTTTAAATGTAGGTGGGATGAGGCTTCTTAAATCTAAAATCAACTATGGATGATTTTTAGTCTAAAGTAAAATCGTGGGAGAAAATATATTTTTTGCAGTATCTTCCATTTTAAACCAAAAAAGGCTTTTTTCCCACTCAAACCAACAACACCGCAATAACCCCGGCCAAAAACACACCATCAAACGTCCCTGCACCTCCGATACTTACAACAGGAGCTCCCAGTTTGGTGATTGCGCGCATGTTCAGCAGGTCGGCGCCTATCAGGGTGCCCAGAGTGCCGCTGGTGTAGGCTATGGCAAAGATGAGTTCGTGCTGGACATGGGTTGTGTAGACGATGATAATGGAGCTTAGGGCTGCGGCAATCGGGGGAAGTAGTGCAGGGGAAACGATGCCCACACCTCTGACCGGCCTGGCAACAGCTTTTGTTATCAAGGCAACGAACATGGTGGCGTAGAGGGCGTAGATAACGGCCTCAGGGAAGAGGGTTAACAGGTAGAGGGAGACGATGGTTGGAATGAGCGCTCCACCTACGTTTATGGCTACGGTTGTCCTTGTAATGTGTGTCTTCTTGAATGGGACTCGATATGAGACTCCAAAGACCTTTATGTATCTCTGGTCCTCAATTGGGATCTTAGACTCGATAGTTCTCAGGGGTATATTGATATTACTTCCGATAAGTGAGGCAAGAAGTAGGATAAGTGCATCTTCCCATGAGAAACCTATCTTTGCAAAGGCACTGCTTACAAAACCGAAGAAAAGCACGGAAATACTGAAAGCAAGGATCAAAGTAAGTATCAGCGTAAAAATGAACGTAAAAGGATTATAAAATATCCGGTGCCTCATAGCATATTGTCCTTGTTAACAATATATACTTTTTTGGGTACGGCAGTACTATACAAATCCCGTAATTGCCTTAGAACCCTGGAAATTTTCCTTAGAGATGGAATCGTCGTTAAAAACATCCTCGTTTATCAGAATAACTGCATCATTTCTAAGGGCAATAGCGATACAATCACTTGGCCTGGCATCAAACTCCATGCTAATACCGTCCTTTTTCAACGTTATCCTGGCATAGTAGATATTATCGACCTTCTCATCGATAAGTACTCTCTCAACCTCTGCACCCAGTCTTTCAAGCATGGACACAATAAGATCATGCGTCATAGGTCTTGGCATGGTCTCATTCTTCATCACTGAATTAATGGAGAGTGCCTCTGACTGGCCTATATGTATTGGCATAAGGAGGCCATCTTCATCTTCAAGCATAAGGGCGGGAACGGTCTTCCCGAAGATGTTTATCATGAACACCCCTTTCACAGTAACTTTTTTTACATTATTCTCAGAGTTCATTGACAGCGGCCTTTTCCTTCTTTATTTTTAGTTTATAAGATGCACAGCAGCTTTATCAGTATCATTACTTAACTCTTTCTTTTTTACCAAATCCGCCTGCTCCGGGGGTCTCCACAACGAACAGGTCATTTTCTCTCATATCAACAAGAGCTCTTCCTCCAAGTTCCTCAATATCTCCATCCATATCTTCACTTCCACCTGCCCGTAAAACATAATTGTGCCCGACCTTCCCATTTTCTCCGCCATTCAAACCCAAGGGAGGAAATTTCCTGTGGCTTGAAATAACGGCCGCCTTCATTGGTCTGAGGAAGCGGATCTTCCGGATGACTCCACACCCTCCACTGTACTCTCCTTCACCACCACTGCCTTCTCTGACAGAGAACTCCTCAAGCCGCACGGGGAATCTCCATTCCAGCACCTCCGGGTCGGTGATCCTGGAATTGGTCATATGGGTCTGCACAGCATCAGTGCCATCAAATCCATTTCCTGCTCCCGACCCACCGCAAATGGTCTCATAGTACTGGAACTGCTCATCTCCAAAAGTAAAATTGTTCATGGTGCCCTGTGATCCTGCCATCACTCCAAGTGCTCCGAAAAGTGCATCAACGATATATTGCGAGGTCTCAACATTTCCAGCCACCACAGCCGCAGGGTATTCAGGGTTCAGTATGCTCTTCTCAGGAATGCTAATCTCAAGAGGGCGCAGACATCCTTCATTGAGTGGAATATCCTTCTCCACCAGTGACCTGAACACATAAAGCACCGCAGCCTTACATACAGCCACCGGAGCGTTCAGGTTCCCCGGATGTTGAGCGGTAGTTCCGGCAAAGTCGATGTATGCTGCTCTTTTCTTGTGATTGATCCTCACTTTCACGTGTATAACTGTACTATCATCAAAGGAAAGTGAGAATTCCCCGTCCTTCAGTACTTCGATAACCCTTCTCACAGATTCTTCGGCATTGTCCATTACATGTCTCATGTATGCCTGCACCGTTTCCATAGAAAAGTGCTTCACAAGCTTTTCCAGTTCTCTTACTCCTCTCTCATTAGCAGCTACCTGTGCCTTCAGGTCTGCAATATTCTGGAAAGGATTGCGTGCCGGATATTTGCCTGAAGCCAGCCATTTTTGCACTTCATCTTCAAGGAATTTTCCACTGGATACGATTCTCTGTCCATTGGTGAGCACCCCTTCCTTTTCTATGTGCCTACTTTCAGGAGGTATGGATCCGGGAGTCACTCCGCCAATATCAGCATGATGCCCCCTTGAAGCCACAAAGAATGCAAGCTTATTTTCATGAAACACAGGTGTAATAACCGTAATATCAGGTAGATGTGTTCCGCCTTCAAATGGAGAGTTGAGCATGAAAACATCTCCTGCTTTCATAGCAGGGAACTTCCTGATGATCGATTTGACACTCTCGCCCATGGAACCGAGGTGCACAGGTATATGTGGTGCGTTGGCTATGAGATTTCCTTCACTGTCAAAAAGAGCACACGAAAAGTCAAGCCTTTCTTTGATATTGACAGAATAAGATGTATTCTGGAGTGTGTACCCCATCTGCTGTGCAATGGACATGAATCTGTTATTGAATACCTCAAGCATCACAGGATCAGCTTCAGTACCAATCGACTCTCTCTTTGGCAGAGCACTCACTCTTTCAAGCACTAGTTCCTGGTTCTCTGTAAGCTCCGCTTCCCAGCCTGGTTCGATCACAACAGTGGTATTCGTTTCCACGATGATAGCAGGCCCTTTGACTTTTGTTCCTGACACCAGTTTTTCTCTTCTGTAAACAGGCGTTGTATGTGGTTTCCCGCAAGTGTACATGGTCATATCAGGCAGCATGTCTCCCTTTTCTGCAGCAACATTGGTGGTGGATTTACGCATAGTTTCCCCTGACCCGATTATCTCTGTGGAAACCGCTTCTATGACCAGTTCCTTGTTGTCCATGATAAAGCCGAAACGGCTCTTATGCTCATTCTCAAAAGAAGTCTTAATCTCTTTTTCATCAACAAGGTCAACAATAATTGAAGTCCCAGCATCACGGTATTTGACATGGATCTTATGTAGCGCACTGATGTCTTCTTCTGCAACACCCTGCATCCGCATCTCTTCCTTGCCGCTCATTTCCAGCTCAGCAGCAATGTCCCGGAGTTCTGCTATAAGTTTTCTTTCAAGTTTTTTCTCTACAGCATACTCTTTCATAATACGCTGGTCTGCAAGTCCCATTCCATATGCAGAAAGCACTCCTGCAAATGGGTGTATCAGTATTTTCTTAATACTCAGCGCATCTGCAACGCCACAGGCATGCTGGGCACCTGCTCCGCCAAAGCAGCAAAGGACATAATCTTTTGTGTCATACCCACGCTGGATTGATATTTTCTTGATAGCGTTTGCCATATTCTCAATGGCGATCTTCAGGAAACCTTCAGCCACCTGCTCAGCACTGTGTTCCACTCCTGTGAATGCACTGACATCTTCTGCAAGGGCTGAAAATTTCTCTCTCACAACATCAGAGTCAAGTGACATGTCTGCGCTATGGCCGAATACATGAGGAAAATGCTGCGGATCTATCTTGCCAAGCATCAGGTTACAATCGGTAATTGTAAGTGGCCCTCCCTTGCGATAACATGCAGGTCCCGGTTCAGAACCTGCAGAATCCGGCCCGACCGTGAATCTTCCGGCTTCGAAATGTAGTATTGATCCTCCTCCGGCTGCTACGGTGTGAATATAGAGCATTGGAGAACGCAGGTGTATTCCGGCAATCTCAGTTTCAAAACTTCTCTCATATTCTCCGCTGTAATGGGCTACATCAGTGGAAGTTCCACCCATATCGAAAGTGACCACTTTCTCAAAACCTGCCATACCGGACGTTTCCACAGCTCCTACAATTCCACCGGCAGGTCCGGAAAGAATACAGTCCTTGCCCCTGAATTGATTAGCTTCTATCAGCCCGCCGTTGGACTGCATGAACATGAGCTTTGTATTATCTCCTCCGGCTTCGAGGCTGCTTGCTATCATATCGATGTATCTTCGCAGCACCGGGGAAAGGTAAGCATCCACAACAGTTGTTTCTCCGCTGCTTATGAGTTTCATAAGAGGGCTTACTTCATGTGAAAGTGATATCTGAGTAAAACCAATATCCTCTGCAATTCCCCGAAGCTGCAATTCATGTTCAGGGTAACGATATGCGTGCATCAGTACAATGGCAATCGAACGAATCCCCTGAGAGTATATTCTCTCGAGTTCACTGCGTGAGTTCTCCGTATCAAGGGTGATCAGCTCTTCACCGGATGCATTGTACCGTTCCTTAATCTCGATGACCTCTTCATAGAGCAGCTCCGGCAGTTCTATCTTCAAAGCGAAGATATCAGGTCTGTTCTGGTATCCAATTCTCAGTGCATCCCTGAAACCTTTTGTGATAACCAGTGCAGTAGGCTCTCCATTTCTCTCAAGCAATGCATTCGTTCCAACGGTTGTTCCCATCTTGATAGATGATATAATTTCCGTTGGCAGCTTGGATTTTGGACCTATCCCGAGTATGAACCTTATTCCATGCATTGCGGCATCTGTATAGTGTTCCGGGTCTGTTGACAGGAGTTTATGAGCAAGCAAATGTCCATCAGGTTTCCGGGCAACAATATCTGTGAATGTGCCACCTCTGTCTATCCAGAATTGCCAGTTTTCTTTTTTTGAGGACATTGTTCTTTCATACCATAATCGGATTATTATAAAATATGCTCTTCTAAATACGCATAAAATATTAAAAATGTTTTTGCGGTAAAAATGAATTATCTATGGCTCGTGAATAGATTGTAACCGTGGTCGCCAACAAGTGGTACGAATATCACACCACCTCTGTTTTCCTTTGTGATCTCACCAGTCATGGATTTCCTGATAAGGTACAAATTTTGGAAAGTATCACCTTCAGGCAGGACCATGATTCCGCCGGAGTTTAGCTGTTCTAAAAGTGGTTTTGGCGTTTCAGGTGCTGATGCAGTTACACATATCCTATCATAGGGTGCATGCTCGGGATAGCCCAGCGAACCATCAGCAAGTATAACTTCCACATTGGAATATCCGGCTCTTTCCAGATTATCATTTGCAAACTTAGCTAGCGGTTCACGACGCTCAATAGAATAGACTTGCCCATTTTTGCCAATTATTTCCGCCATGACTGCTGCATTGTAACCTGAGCCGGCACCGATCTCAAGTATTGTCTGCCCTTCCTGAAGCTCAAGGAGGTCACACATCATGGCAACCATATGGGGTGCTGATATTGTCTGTGCGTGTCCTATGGGCAATGGACTGTCAACATAGGCACGCGATACATGTATAGAAGGTACAAAATGATGTCTTGGTACCTTCTTCATCGCTCTTAGAGTTCTTTCACTGATTCCTTGTTTTTTGAGAGATTTTACCAGGAGCGACCTTTCCCTTTCATACTCCATGCAGTTCTTCCTTCTCCCCAGTTCTTTCTCACAATTTCTTCTGCAAATATCCTTTTAATGAACTTTGCCTCAACCGCTATGCCGGTACGTGATTCAAGACTACTGTCTCTTATTTTTATCTTCTTGATCCTCACTTTAGTCTTGTCAACGGTTTCCTCTTTACCGATAATGAATTCGTATCCTCCGGGAACTCTTTTTATAAGGGCTTCTGTGCTTTTTCCCCGGTGAATGGCAATCTTAACAGCAACTTCATCGATAGCCCTGCCCCATATCGTACTTATCTCTGCGGCATTTGCTTTTTCCAGTCTTTTATCTCCTGACTCGATGGCAGTTATCAGGACCGGGAATACTTCATCAGATTCCCCGTCATCGACAATTATCTCATCATCAATGTGAACATCTTCTTCTGATGTCATTTTGGTCATTTGTGTAAAAGATCTATCGCCTTTACTGATTATTACTTTTATGTTGAATGTCTTTGGTTTTTCAAATTTGGTTGGATGGACATTTCCACATTCCTGGCACTGGACAACCATATTCTGGCCGGATTTCAAAACATCATGCGGCACACTAATTTTAGGTGAGCATGCTGGGCATACTACTTCAACTTCATCGTTCATATTCTCAATGATGACATTGTCTGGAATATGTAAATAATTAACTGCACAGTATGTTGTTTAGTGTTGTCCCATTACTGCGAATATAAATTCATTCGCATTGAATTTATCCTGATTATCAATTTTTTTATCATTATTAGATTGTTCGAACTTTGTATTAATCTTCGAGGCCTGTACCAGAATCGTTAATATAAGCCAGCACTACTTTTAATTTGATAACTTTTTGTCTGTCCGGCGGAGAAAAATGGAGGAATAAAATGAAACGCAAGATGATTAGAAATATTGTGGTGCTTTTTCTGGGAGTGGCACTTGTAATGGTGTCAGGGTGTACTGATACTTCGTATTCCGAGGATACACCAGATGAAGGATTGGAAGATGTTTATGATCCTGAAATAGACCCTGCAAACTTCGTGGAAGAAATAGATAATCAGTATCTACCTCTGAAACATGGTACAACCTTTGTATATGAAGGAGAGACTGAGGAAGGCACTGAAAGAAATGAGGTTTTTGTCAGCCCGCAGAAAAAAGTGATCATGGGCGTTACTACAACTGTTGTAGAAGATAGGGTGTGGGAAAATGGTGAACTGGTGGAAGAGACATATGACTGGTTTGCGCAGGACAAAGATGGAAATGTCTGGTATTTCGGTGAAGATTCCAATGATTATGAAGACGGTGAAATAGTTAGCACAGCAGGTTCATGGGAAGCAGGTGTCAATGGGGCCAAGCCAGGAATAGTTATGCAAGCCAGTCCGGAAATAGGTGATATCTACTATCAGGAATACTACAAGGGAGAAGCTGAAGACCAGGCTGAAGTACTTTCAACTACTGAATCTGTTTCAGTGAGTTATGGTTCTTACGACAATTGTCTGGTGACAAGAGAGTGGACTGCGCTGGAACCTGGTGTAGAAGAAAACAAGTACTATGCACCTGGAATCGGCGTTATCAAGGAGGAGATTGTTAAAGGCGGGACAGGAGGTCTGGAACTTGTGGAGATAAGCACTGAATCAGAATCAGATTCTGTTATAAACTCTGCAGATTTTACAGATCCTGTTGACAATTCGTATTTCCCATTGGCTGTAGGTACAACCTTCATCCTGGAAGGTGAATCTGATGGAGAAGATATCAGGGTAGAGATGTCCGTCACTGACCAGACAAAGGAGATACTGGGTGTCACAACTATTGTTGTAAGAGAACGTGAATGGGAGGATGGTGAACTTGTTGAAGACACGCTTGATTGGTATGCCAACGACAACGAAGGAAATGTCTGGTATTTTGGTGAAGACTCAAAAGAGTATGATGATGGTGAGGTAGCTAGCACAGCAGGTTCCTGGGAATCAGGTGTTGACGGAGCAGAACCTGGTATACTTATGAAAGCAGACCCAAAGGTTGGCGATGTCTATCAGCAGGAATACTATGAAGGTGAGGCAGAGGATATGGCTGAAGTGTTGAGTCTTGATGAATCAGTTTCAGTAGAATATGGTTCATTTGACAACTGCCTGCAAACAAAGGAATGGACTCCTCTTGAACCTGGTGTTGAGGAAAATAAGTTCTATGCCAGCGGCGTTGGACTGCTTCTGGAAGTAGCCGTTACAGAAGGCAATGAGAGGCTGGAACTTGTGGAGATAAGAACTGAGTAAAAGGAAGACAATTGTCTTTCTTTTTAATTTTATGTGGAGGTGACATTCTTATATGGAAATTGACAATTTGATAGTTTTACTATCAAGCATATTGGCAGTGACGCTCTTCTCAATATCTTTTGCTGCATACCTGAGAGAAAGAAGAAGGAAATTGCTGATGGTTGCTGCGGCATTTTTCGCTTATTTTCTAATGGGGTTCCTGGACTCAACTGAGTCATTTTTCCCGTCAATGGGGGATAGTTTTGAGATCTGGAGCAGTATTCTGAATTTTATTGTATTGCTGTTGTTCTTCTTTGCCATTCTGACAAAAGAGCAGGGTTGAAATGGAATTTGAGCTCGAGACCCGAAAAAGGATATTCGAAACTATCCAGAGTTCGCCTGGAATTCATATGCGTGAGCTTGAAAGAAATCTTGATATGGCAGTTGGAAATCTGCAGTATCATCTTCATTACATGGAAAAGAAAAACCTTATCTCAGCACATAAAGATGAACAATTTGTACGTTATTTTGTCAAAAACAAAGAACTGGATAGTGAGGGCCGGAAAGTCATGTCTTTTTTGAGGAAAAAAGCTTGCAGCCATATTCTGGTGACCATTATGGAGGCACCTGGCATGAACAATAAGGACCTATCTTCAGTTATCGGGCTTTCTCCTTCCACGGTTTCGTGGCACCTTAACAAACTGGTAGCTGCTGGTATTGTACAGAAAACCGTTTGTGGCAGGGAAAGTCATTTTGAAGTGGTCGATACTGAAAAAGTTGCGGAGCTTATCATTACATATAAAGCCAGTTTCTTTGACAAACTGCTTGATAATTTCATTGAAATGTGGGAAATGGAATCTAAAAAGAGTAAATGATCAAACGCATGTAAGATGTTTTTACTTCTATCTCTCACTTGCAGCATGTGCTGCAATGAATTCCCTGAGAAGTTTCGTTCCAAGCAGTGCGCTTATCCCGTTATCGTATTCAGGGGCTATCTCAACAACATCAAAACCAATAGATGCAGGTGCGAATGCACGTATTATCTCTCGTACATCGATGTCAGTGAGTCCGAACGGTTCCGGAGTTCCAAGACCAGGCGCGTATGCAGGGTCAAGGGCATCCATGTCAAGGGAAAGATAGATCTTTTTGCATCCGAGATATTCTTTAACCTCAGAAATGACCTGTTTTATTCCCATTTCCCTTACATCATCTGAAGTATAGTATTTGATACCGTTCTCTTTTGCAAATACCCATTCTTCCTTTGGTCCGCTGCGAACTCCTATTGTTACATAAGTGTCTGTGATATCATCCAGTACATGTCTGGAAACGCATGCGTGGCTGTTTTTGATGCCTCCGTACTCTTCCCTAAGGTCGAAGTGTGCATCCATTACAACAAAACCGATATCTTCTCCGGCTTCCTCTGCGCATGCCTTCACGCATGGATATGTAAGTGAATGCTCGCCACCAAGCATGATGGGTATTTTTTTGTCCTTTGCAATTGGCTTAACAGCAAAGTAGAGTTCTTCGAGTGTCTCATCAACGGATGAATAAGGCTCAAGATTTCCTGCATCATGTATGAACAGGTCATCAAAATCAATGTCAAAATGATCGTTATAGGTTTCAAAATTCGCCGAAGCTTTTCTCATGGCATCTGGAGCCCAGCGGCTTCCTGACCTGTATGAAGAAGTAGCATCAAAAGGAACACCAAATATCACATACCTTGCAGAATCATAATCTGACAGGGCATCCATCATATCAGGTTTGTAGAACATGACTGTAATAATTGAAAAGAAGAAAAAAGGATCAGAGATATAATTATCTCAGATCGAACTTCATTTTGCCCATTGCGGTCAGGTAAGAAACTTCTTCACCCTCAAGGATCCTTTCCTTATACTCATCAGGGATTGTCATCTCAAATGTTGAGAAGTCGCCCATGTCCATGAGTTGTGCAACATCACCTGCAATGGAAAGTACCTGTGCGTTCTTTCTCTCTACTATTGGAACGTAGGTCTTATCGGAAACAGGACCAATAATTGATCTCTTTTGTTTGTCAAAAAGTCCGATGACATCGATTCTTGCTTTTGCTGAACCGTGTTTTCCTGGCTTTGACTTGGTAATGCTTTTGATGACACAGGGTTCATCGTCAACGATGACGTACTTGCCCTCTTTAAGTTCTTTAACTTCAACTTGTACTTTCACTTAAGATCCTCCATAATTGTAATAATAATTTATGAGCTTAAACGGTATATTGGTATAATTCTTAATGCTATATATGAACTTAACCTTTGATTCTGCATAAATTGGGGGAAATAATGGCAAATACGTAAAAAAGATGAACCTATTTTGTTCTTTTTTGTCATCTGCCTCTGACAATGTTAAGTTCGCTCAGTTTTTCCTCTTCCGGTATGCCAGCATCATCCCATTCTCTGAAGTGATAGTAATCTGAGATTGATTCTTCAAATTCTTCCCGATCTATTCCGTCCTTTGCAAAGAACCTTTCAGGAAGGATGTCATCCTTTGCGGAAAATCCTGCCTTTAAATTGAACAGTCTTTCAAGGTTGTAGATTCTCTCTCCAACAAGTAGCATTTCCTCTGCAGAATATTCTTTTCCGGTAGCATGACTGAGCAGTGTAGCAAGTTCAACCTCTCCAATTGCAAGCATGGAGAAAGGACACATAACCAGTGAGTCAATTGCCGCAGTGAGGTTCTGGAAATGCTGCACAAGAGCTGCTTTACCGTTAAATGAATTTCTGTCAAGCAACACAGTTTTTCCCATTATCTCGGGAGCTGCCATAAAAGCGCTAAGATGAGATCCTCCGGTGTTGGATGTCGCATAGGCTATGGCCATGCCTGCCATTTCCCTGGGGTCATATCCTGGAAGTTCAAGTCCTTTGACTGAGGTGCTGTATTCCTCTTTTTCCACAGAACACAGATATGCTTGTGAGCCCTTGCATACATCATGTCTTCCATTTCCTATTTCCAGTATGAGGCCTTTCACTTCATCCATTTTCATCCATAGATTTACTTCCATGTATGCTGCAATTGATGCACCACAGGAAATCGGGTCCAGTCCGTAATCAAAACAGAGGCTGTCCATTTCTCTTATAAGTTCCATATCATCGTTACCGATATTCGGTCCGAAAGCCCAGATGGAATCATAATCTGGGACCGGTCGCCCATCCTCTGAAGTTCTCCTGCATCCCACAGGACATGCATAACAGGGTGCTTGACGTATTTTGTAGTTTTTGTTGATGAGCTCGCCTGAGAGTTTCTCTGCCCCGGAGAACTTTTTTTCTCCGAAATTGTGTGTTGGAAGAACTCCCATGTAGTCAAAAAGATCAGTAAATGCGGAGCTTCCATATTTTTGAAGTCCTTTGGAAGCTGGTGGATTTGCCACAAGTAATCTATTCGTCTTTTCAACAGCTTCTTCAAAGGCTTCAGGCTCTGCTATCTGGACAACGTTGGTTCCTTTTACAACTATTGCCTTGAGGTTTTTTGAGCCTGCTACGGCGCCATGCCCGCCACGTCCACTGGAGTACATGCGGTCATTGATGATATTTGACATGCTGACAAGTTTCTCTCCTGCTTTTCCGATGCATGCAACCTTACCTTTCATTTCAAGCAATGCAGTGGTCTCTGCGGTATTCTTTCCCCAGAGGTGCTCGGCAGGTAGTATTTCAACTTCCTCATCATAAATATTGAGATAAACAGGCCTTTCAGCTTTTCCTTTTATTACAAGGGCATCGATACCTGCAAACTTTAGCTCGGCGCCAAAGTGCCCTCCTGCATTGGAGCTGAAGATTGTGGATGTAAGGGGAGATTTGCATGTAACAGTGAAATGTCCAGACATGGGAGTCGAAGTCCCTGTAAGTGGTCCGGTAGTGAAAATAAGGGGATTATCTGGGCTAAAAGGGTCATGTTCAGCATCTGCAAATTCTTCCATCAGCCTGCATCCAAGTCCCCGTCCACCGATGAACTGTTCCGCATACGATTTCTTCGTCTTCGTTTCTGTGACCGAGCTATCCCCCAGGTCTACGATTACTGTCCTTCCTGTCCATCCAAACATATTCTTCACCTGAAGCTATTTTCTTCTCTACCTTAATATTAACTCTCTTTTTCTTTATAGTCCGCTTCCATCTTCAGCATCTTCTTCTTCAGTTCTACCTTTTCGCCGCAGGTATCTCCACAAAAACCACCGATTCCTGAAGATGATACTACACGGTGACATGGTATGATTATAGGATATGGGTTTTTGGCAACTGCACCGCCAACAGCCCTGGCAGCGCCTTCGTTTCCGATTCTGCAGGCTAGTTCCTGATAGGTTACTGTTTCGCCATAAGGTATCTTTCTTACTTCCTCCAGGACCTTGCGCTGGAATTCCGTAAGTTCGCAGAGGTCCAGCTCATAATCTGAGAAGTCGATATTTTCGCCACCAAAATACCTCAATATTGCCTGGAATACAGTTTTATCTCTCATTTTCCTCATTGGTGAAAACTTCCTTTTCAAGCTCCTTTCTCTTTTTCTTGTAGTGAAGCCATCCGGTTCCGTGATATGATACTACAAGAACGGCGATGATTATCATCAGCAGAAGCAGAGGCCATGTAGAATGGAGTAGCAGAGGGTTCACATCCTGCTTGATGTCATAGGTAGGGAACATAATATCATTTCTATCATTACTGTGCCCAAGTCCAAGTGCGTGGCCCAGTTCATGTGTTGCTATGCCTTCCATGGTGCTGTCTCCGTATTGCGCCCATGAATATCCTTTGTAATTTCCGGTTTCCAGTACGATATCAGCACGCTCAAACTTGCCATTCATTACGTATGGTCTTGTAAACCCGGCAACACCATTCTCCACCCCTGCATCTTTCTCAAGGTTCTCTACCCACATTATCAGTATGTCTGCATTGTCAACATCAACAATCTCAAAAACAGGCTGGTACTCCAGCTGTCCGTTCCCACCGTTTTCCCAGTATTCTAATGCCTTCTCTACATCCGTCCTGTAACTCGGGCTGTAATGCTCAGGAACCTCGTTGTCGTCAATATAAACGGTGATCGGACTGTGATCCCAGGGTTGCGGGTTCATAATCAATATCTCTGTGTCCGTATCGTTAAAGCTCTCTGAGAGAAAGGCCAGTGCAATAAATATTATCAGGACAATTATTATCCGTTTCATCTTTGTCATGGCAGTTATGCTGAAAATTGTTGTTGCTTGCATATTAGTCATTTGGCACTTTTGCTGCATTATCTGGGAGTCTATAGGCAAACGTATATTTAATAAGTACAATCAGAATCTATGGAAAAACGTGTTGCTGTTGTCTTTGACAGTGCCGGGACACTGTTGCATATGTATCGTGTCGCAAAGGAAATGAGTACCGGTTCTATTCTTGAGGATATACAGACCACACTTCTTGTGGCTGAGAAGGCCAACCAGGCACTTGTCGTCATACGCGCATGTTTTGATGATATCAGACGGTGCGATCCCGATATGGGGCTGCATGATTTTATTGACAAATATGATATCGACCTTGGCATAAGTTGCTCAAGCAGTCCTTTCAGGCTGGATGATGTCTACGGTATAATAAAGGAGAACCAAACAAAGGTAAGTGACCTTAATGATGTGGTCTCTCTTGTAAAAGGTCGTTGTCCAAATGTATTTTATATTGCAGCAGGGCTTGTTGTGGATTCTCAGGAAAACCTGGTGCCTTATGTTCTGAGTACAGGTGGACAGATGTATTCCAAAACTTCTGTAGCAGTCAAACTATTAAAAGAACTTGGAACTGATATTTACATCGCTTCGGGGGACGATGCGCAGAACCTCAAAGGGGTTGCCTCATCTCTGGATATTCCCATGAGGGATGTTTTTGCAGTTGCCACAACGTACGACAAAGAAACAATTGTTGAAAATCTTAAGATGGACTATGATTTTGTAGTTATGGTGGGGGACGGAATGAACGATATTCTTGCTTTAAAGGCAGCTGATGTGGGTATTCTCTCATTTCAACAAGGAGACGAAAGGCCGCAGGTCCTTGTGGATGCAGCGGATATTATCATAGGCAATATAATCGATGTAGTAGACATTGTAAAAAACATGGGTGGCAATGTAACATTATAAAATCAATATCTGTTTCAGGTTTTTAGAAGTTAACAGTGCAAAATAGATGCGTTATGTTTATGTATTGAGTTCAATAATCCAACAGTAATTCTTTAAAAAATATCGCTAAAAACTTGTTACAGGTCTGTATGGGTTTCAATTGATCTAGTTTTGTATGCAATCTACAAAACCGTTAAGTAATTTGAGTAGATATGCATATCAGTATTAGTGTAACAGGACTCCTATGCACCCCTGGGCGGAGGTAATTAAATGGCATTACTCATTGAAGTCAAAAATCTGACACTTGAATTTGATGGTGTTAAAGTTCTCAAAAATATAAATCTGACCATTAATGAAGGAGAAGTTCTTGGAATTCTTGGAAGAAGTGGCTCAGGGAAAACAGTATTGATGCATGTCCTGCGTGGTGCTGAAGAATATGAAGGTATCAGTGGAGAGGTAATCTACCATCTCGCAAGATGTGAAAAATGTGGATATATCGAACCACCGAGCAAGGTTGGAAACGAATGTCCTGACTGTGGAAAGGATACTCTCAAGCCTTTTGAAGCAGATTTCATAAAACTTTCACTCCATGATTCTGGAAGACGTGATATAACCAAAAGAATCGCTATTATGCTTCAGCGTACCTTTGCACTTTATGGTGATGACAAGGTTATTGTAAATGTCATAAACTCTCTCACGGAAATAGGTGTCAATAGTGAAACCGCGATGTCTCGTGCTGTAGAACTTCTGGAAAAGGTGCAGCTTTCACATCGCATGATGCATGTGGCACGTGACCTAAGCGGTGGTGAGAAACAGAGAGTGGTACTTGCCCGCCAACTTGTAAGAGACCCAATGCTTCTTATTGCTGATGAGCCAACAGGCACCCTTGATCCTAAGACCGCAGATGTAGTGCATGATGTGATTGCAAAAGCCGTCAAAGAATACAATATGACAATGGTCATTACTTCACACTGGTCAGAGGTCGTAGAGGATCTGGCTGATAAGGCTATTATTCTTGAGGATGGGGCAATTGTAAAGGAAGGTTCTCCTTCAGAGGTCGCAAAAGAATTCATGCAACTTGTCTGTTCTGTAGAAAAGAAATGTGACGTAGTTGTTGGTGATCCACTTATCAAGATCGATAATCTTGTCAAGAAATATATATCAGTGACCAGAGGTGTTGTTTACGCTGTGAATGATGTCTCATTTGATGTAAAAGAGGGGGAAATATTCGGCCTTGCAGGTACCAGTGGTGCAGGAAAGACCACTACATCTGAAGTCCTCATGGGTATTGTACAGCCTACAAGTGGTGAGATACAGGTACGTGTCGGAGATGAGTGGGTCGACATGAAAAAACCAGGTCCTGAATGCAGGGGACGTGCAGTTAAGTACATGGGTATACTGCATCAGGAATATGGCCTTTACACTCACAGGACGATAATTGACAATCTCACAGAATCAATAGGTATTGATCTTCCTTACGAACTTGCTGTAAGAAAGGCGATCAATACTCTGGTAGCAACCGGATTCACAGATGAAAAGGCAAAATCTATATTATCAAAGATGTCAAATGAGATTAGTGAAGGTGAAAGTCACAGGGTTGCCTTGGCTCAGATATTGATGAAGGAGCCAAAGATCATTATTATGGATGAACCGACGGGGACAATGGACCCGTTCACAAAGAAAGAGGTCACAAAATCAATTCTGGAAGCACGTGACAAGATGGGTGACACTTTTGTCATCGTTTCACATGATATGGACTTCCTGGAAGAGGTATGTGATCGTGTAGCTCTAATGAGAAATGGTAAGATCGTTAATGTAGGGAAGCCTGATGTTGTCCTTGCAGAACTTACTGAAGAAGAACGTATGGAAGCAGCTGCACCAGAACCATAACATATTGAATAAATTACGGAGGAGTTTGGCACGAGTGGCGAAATAACGGTAGAGATCAACGGACAGGAAATAAAATTACCAGAAAGTTCAAATCTTGAAGACGCCATCAAGGTGTCAAACGCACCATATAAGAAAGGGACGGCAGTTGGGATACTTATTGAAAAAGAGGACCTGAAGTCACAGATTTCTGTTGAATACCTTGTGAAGACATCCAAAGGGGAGTTCAAGATAGAACTTCAGGATACTTCCTCTCTTTCTTCTAAAAGATGGGTGTCTATTTTTAACGATTTTATTGACATACCTGTTCGCTGGACGAGCAAAGATGCTCTGGCATTTGGGCCATTTAGTACGGACATGGAACCTGTCCGTGGTAGTACTGATATGGAGCGGTTCACTTTGCTTTTCGGTGCAGGTGGCGGCGATGCCGCAAATACTCATATCATTATTAGCAAGACCAAACACTCATCAGAATATGGTGCTCCTGCGGATGGTATATTTGCTAGACTTATAAGCGGAAAACACGTTCTTTCTGACCTTAACAAGGGCGACAGAATATTGTCAATAGAACCTGTTGTCGAATGGGAGAAAGCAGGTGAACACATCAGCACCACGGACCTTTCGGTTAAATTGGAGAGTGGCTCTAAAATATTCACATATGTTGAAATTGAGATCGACCCCTTGGCACCTGAGGGTGCAGAGTTCTTTTTTGCTGTAACCAGGGATGGTACTTTCAACATAGATTTTGTATCAAGTTCCTTTATATCCGATCATCGGTTCCAGGGTGAGCTGGTGACTTACGAGAATTTCGAATCCCGGTCAACTGGGTCTGTTTTTGTGAGGACTGTGGGATATGGTGCAGGAAAGCTGTACATTTCCACAGATGATCGCACATCCTCTATTATGCACTCTGTAATCGGTCATGTTACCAAGGGCATCGAATTTGTAAGAATGGCACAGAATGGTCAGAAAATAATGATAGACTCGATTCCTGAGCCAATAATGTTGCTTGGAATGACCAATAAGGAAGCTAAAGAGGAAATGGTCTCTCTTGGAATTGGGATCACCGTGGAAGGTTATACGGAAGATGATGGGTTTATTGTTAAACAAACACCTGCAACAACAATTGGGATCATGCAAAACGCAGAGGTAACTGTGCAGGGTGTTGATCCGGAAAAGCTTGTGACCATCGAGCTTTATGATGATCTTGCTCCAAAAACGCTTGACTTCTTCAGACACGCCGTGGGTCTTCAGTATAATCCGGTTGGTGTGCTCCCTATAATGATGACATATGAGAATACTTATATCTTCAAAGCTGAGAAGCCAGCTGAAAAATATAAGGAGATATTCCCCGAGAACGTCCCAAAAAAGACCCTTTCAGGTGAGATCGGTGTCACAAACCAGGTTGCTAAGCGGGCCGGTATGGTAGGCGTCAAAACTACAGATGATGATCTTTTCGGACCGACGGGGGAGAGGTTTGCAAACACTAATATTATCGGTAAGATACTTGAAATTGATAAACTAAAACATTTCAAGGACGGGGATGTAATGTATATCCTTGAACGCAGCAAGGAGGAATGAGGATGGCTGAAGGTAATGAAGATGTCATAACGAAACTCGTTGTAACAGGTTCAGATAGTGTGTTGCCAATTGATACTGCTATGCAGATATATGAATCCAATACTGATATTGTCATAAAGGAAACATGTTTTGGCACCATGGTCACAGGTCCCAGGGATGCTGTGGAGAAAGTGGTGAAAGAGGTTGTGGACCTTGATAAGAATCATATCTTTGTAAAAGAAAGAGGTTTTCCTCCGGGAGATGAGAGACGCTGTCGTGCGTCCCGTGGTGGCGGTGCAAGGCCTGGCTTCTATTTCCTGAAAGAAGAGTCAATGATGCTTCCAATGATAGGAAATGCTCTTGATAAATATGACAAACATGTTCCTCTCAAGGAGACAGAACACAAGAAAAAACTTGGAGCTAAAGATCTTCAGGATATAATCGAATCCACCTTATGAGGCAATACAATGGCAAAAATTATCATATACCCTACAAACAGTCTTATCCTTTCTGACCTGGTCCAGAGATTCGGTCACACACCGATTGCAATGATGGAAAAGATAAAGGAAAAGGTATCAACTGTTGGTGTCGATTCCCCTCCTTTGAACATAACAGCAGAAGAACCAAAACATGGTCTGAAGTACGCAGCTGTAGAAGTTCCTGCAGGTGTCAGGGGCAGAATGGCTATAGTAGGACCCATGATTGAAGAATCGGATGCAGGCATTATCGTTGGTGAATCGCCCATGGCCTTTGGTTGCATGGGGTGTGCACGTACCAATGAACTTACTAAATATCTAATAAGAAGTCGTGAGATGCCAATTCTTGAACTGGAGTTCCCTAAATCTGATGACGATGGGCAGGAATTTGTGTACAAGATCGCAGAGTTCCTGAAGTCATTGCCTGACAAAAGTGAGGAGGCAACAGAATGACTGAAGATGACCTCGTAAAGGTGGCACTTGTGTCCTGTGGTTCCGAATATGCAGGTGTTCAAGGGGAACTTGATTCAGTTGCAGCGAGTGTAAATGCCAAACTGATATACCCTGAGATAGATGTCAATGTCCTTGACACGATCGGAAAGGATTTTGGCCTGGAGGCTGCAAGTCCTGACCTTCGGCTTATGATGGCAAGGGCCAAGGCTATAGTAGAAGGTATTTCGGATGTGGATGGTGTATTCATAACTTCATGTTTCAGGTGTGCTGAGGCTGCTATAGTACGAAACGAAGTTCGCCGCTACATCAACAAACACTCGGATCTTCCGGTCATCAGTTATTCATTTACAGAGCGTACGACTGCAGCAACCCTGCTGACCCGTATGGAGGCTTTAACGACTATTGCAAGACGCAGACACCTTCTTGCAAGGGAAAAGCAAAGTGGACTTACCGCTGGTATTGACTCTGGTTCTACGACCACAAAGGCAGTTGTTATGAGGGACAACGAGATCATAGGCTCCGGATGGGTGCCCACTATAAAGGTTATTGACAGTGCGACGGAAGCTTTCAACCAGGCACTGGAAGCTGCAGGTGTCAAACAGGAGGACATCCAGGCCATAGGTACAACCGGATACGGTCGTTTTCTTATTGGTGAGCACTTCAATGCCCAACTCATCCAGGAAGAGATAACTGTCAACTCCAAGGGTGCTGTTTATCTTGCCGATTCTCAGAAAGGTCATGCAACAGTTATTGATATTGGTGGAATGGACAACAAGGCAATATCCGTAGATGATGGTATTCCCGGAATGTTTACCATGGGTGGTATCTGCGCAGGAGCATCAGGACGTTTCCTTGATATGACTGCTAAAAGGCTCGGTGTTGACATCACTGAACTTGGTACACTTGCTGTAAATGGAATGGAACAAAAAGTGGACATGAACAGTTACTGTATAGTTTTCGGTATCCAGTCACTTGTAAATTCCCTTGCAAAGGGTGCAACTCCTGAAGATGTTGCTGCTGCTGCATGTCACAGTGTCGTAGAGCAGATATTCGAACAACAGCTTCAGGAAGTTGATGTGAAGGAACCATTGATTCTTGTAGGCGGTTCATCTCTTATCGAAGGTGTTCCAAAGGCTCTTGGTGAGTTGCTTAAGATCAATGTTCTTGTTCCTCCTAACTCTCACCTGATAGGTGCTGTTGGAAGTGCTTTACTGGCATCAGGATACGTGGAGGAGTAATTCTTATGGAAGCTCTTGAGACTTTCGTTGTAGAGTCCCCGATCCCGGAAGAAGGTGTTGCATACAAGAGCATAGTCGCCGATATCATTACAGAACTGGTGCTCGGAGGTGCTATTGGACGCATAAAGGTTGTTGTAAGGCCGGAAGACTCCCTTTATCAGATGGCCATTATTTTAAGAGGTGGCCAGCCCACTGTAAAAGTATCTGACATTGGTAGTGTTGATGCCGGTAATCTGGCAAAAAAAGAGGTAAGGATTTCTCTTACTGAGGAAAAATATCTGCCAGAATTGCTTGAATTGCTCTGGGCAAGATATGGACGTTCAAAGGTCTTCCAGCCCGAGAGAAAGACACTGATTATGAATGCTGAAGACACATCTGCTGAGATCGAGTTCCTTAAAGATATGGTAGTTGCAGATCCCCGAAGGACCCTGCAGTCACGTCTGGTTGAAATGGCTATAAGGTCCACTCCCGAAGGATTCAGGGTGCGTTATCATTCAATGGACAAGCATAAGTTCGTTTTTGTAGCAAGCGAGGACGCCCTTAAACCTGAATGGATACAGGAAGCAAATCAGATGATCACAGAACTCATGGAGGAGAATTAATGGCAGCGATATTAGAGCCATACATTTACGAGGGTGGTGTACATAAACACTCTCTTATTACTGAACTTCTGGAGGACCTTGGTGGCTATCTTATCCAGAAAGTCCCTGCAGCAACAGAGGTCACACTTGTCATGCTGATACCAAGGGATGATGTACATCTTATCGAAGAGCTTGGGAAAAAGCTTCTGGGTGAGCTCACCCGTGCGCCACTTACTGGTACTGAGATTGCCGTCGTGTCTCCTACACTTGCTTCCCATCATCTTCCTCACTCTGCCTGTGACGTTGCGGAATATCTGCGCAGGGGTGGAGCTAACACGAACATGTTAGGTCTTGCAAGAGGTATGGGTAGGAGGGTTTCCCTTTCTGACAACTATGAAAGGAAGCTTATCAATGAACATGATCTCGCCGTATTTTCATTTGGTACTTTCAGTGATTGTATAAAGAACAAGAAACCTAAATTGCTTGAGGGTGTAACCGTTCCCAAGATAGTTACAGGTGGACCCCGTGACCTCAAGACGGAAGACATTGCAAATGCTGACATGTATGTCGGAGGTATTGGCAGGGTTGCCCATCGTCTGAGGAAAAGTGGTGAACTTGATTCACTTGATGGTATGAACGAGAAGGTTATTGAAGTGGTGGAAAAGATGCGTGAGGATCTCGCAAAAGATCCCCTTGCCGTATTGCCTGCAAGGGTAATGAAAGAGATCCATGAACAGATACCGGAGATATTCAATGTACTTTCGCCTGCTCCCATCACTCTTCAGCTTGATGGTCTGCGTGTTAAACTTCCATACGAACAGTTCCATGAAAAGGTGGAGAACCTCGAGTTTGATGAGGGGGTAAAACTGTCTGATATGGCTGCCATCACCCTGTCAAAGATGAAAAATTATATACTGGTCAAGATCAAACGTGAATCCGAGGTAGGGTTTACTGCTTAGTATCCTGACAAATATTATTCATGTGGTTATTATGGATATGGAAAAGATAAAAGAAATTCTTGACAAAGAGCCTGAAGAGGCAGTCGAAGATATTCTGGAAGATGTTGAGAAACGTTACGGTGAGATTCCTTACATAATTAACTTCATGAAGGATATGCCGGAACTTTTCATATCACGCATGATCTATGAGAATAATGTCATGCGTGAGTTCAAGCGTATGGATCCCAAAACAGTGGAGCTGATATGCATAGCTGTGGCTTCTGCTTTGAGGTGTGAGCATTGTATGAAGACTCACGTCAGGGTTGCTAAAAGACTCGGTGTCTCTAAGGAAGAGATATTTGATTCCGTTTTGATAGCGAGCACCATTTCAACAGCTGCTGTACTTGCCGAAGGTACGCGTTCAGTAGATTCAGTGTTCCACGAATCCTGCAAAGAAATGCCTGATTCCAACTGTACTATATGCAATATAAATTCTGAACTTCCTGAAGAATAATAAAAAAAGGGATTAATAGAAGGGTGTTCCTGGTCCAGAAGCCAGTACTCCTACTATATATCCAAGTATAACACCACTGTTGAGGAATGGTAATCCTGCCTGTGGTTTTCCTTTCATTACCAGTATGCTCAGTGCTACAAATCCTACAATTGTTCCTACCATTGCACCAAGAGCAGGGTAGGATATGAATCCTATGTAGTTCAGTGTTGCTTTCTGAGCCAGGAATACGTTTGCAGATACTACCAGTATGGTTGGCATTATGGCATCCCCAAGTCCCATGAAGAACGCTTCTCTCTCCTGACCTTCTTCTTTTTTGAACGAGTCATCGATGAATGAGTATTTCAGGTGTTTCGGGATAATGAAGAGTATGGGCAGGCGGAGGTCCATTACTCCTTCTGCAAGGTCTACCATGTGTTTTGTCTTGTAAACTGATATTGCATCATATATTGCAAGCAATGACAGAAGCACCAACACAGGAAGGATTGATAATGATATTCCAAAAATGGCGCTGGCTCCTGCCCCTATTATCAGTCCGATGGTGTTGATAACATACCATTCTGGGAACTTGTAAAGCAGTATTGTAAGTACGGCTGCCAACAGGCCGGATACAATATTGTTTGTCACTATTGATATATCTGCAAGGGACAGCAAAGCGTAGAATACATAGTACATGGTAGCTCCCACTGCAAGCAGTATAGTGAGTTGTATTATCCATTCCATGTTCCTTTTGATCGCCATCAATAGTAGTAATGTAAATACAAGGATAACTCCTATGTAATAGATGCTATTTGCAGTTGAGTCCGGGTCCTCGAATGCCTGCATATCATTTGCACTCATAGGCGTGGCTAAAAGCAGTGCTGTAATCTGTACTACCAGTATGATGCCTGCCATTACAAGCATTGGTGCATAATCTTTTAAAACTGTCTTTTCAGAACTCAAATCCGCAACTCCAAATATATAAATAGTCAAATATTATTTAAATATACTAAATGGTTATTCAGTATTTAAGGTATTCTCTTTTAAAAAAATAGAGTTAAATAATATAAATAGTAAAAAAGCACATATTATTATGAGGGATCAGAATGGAAATCAGGGAAATAATATTCTCAGTTGTGATGGTTGTATCTTCATTCGTATTAACATATGAATGGCTCGGGAGGTTTAAATACAGTCCGGCAAATGCCTTGATCATACTTTCCGCCATGGTTATGGTGGGAGCGCTGGCTGGCATGATCTTATTGGTTGACATGCGTCTTCGCAAGATCGACAATATGCTTGAGGCAAAGGAGCGCTCTTTAAGGATAAATGTGCAGAGTGTTGAAAACAACCTGGATACCAGACTTAATGAAGTTATTTACAGAATGGATGACATAATGGCTTCCATGGAAAGGACTAGATATAGGTGATAATTATATTTAGCCACCGCTCTATATTCCGAAAACCATATTAACTAGGTTGTAGTAGAATGATGAGAAATATTTTCCATCTATAAGAGGTGCGTACATGCGCATTAATTTAGAACCAATAGGTATTATAAAGAAAGCCGGGAAATGTTCTGAGATCCTCATTTACTCTGACTTTGAGCAGCTTGTTAAGAACATGATGTCAAAGTTAAGCAAAAATGACGATGATCAGCACAGTCTTGTTATCATTCACAAAAATAAAGATCTTAATGACCTTCATCAGGTGAGGGTTACTAAGACACACTTGATTGACAGGGTGGGAAACATCCTAAAAGTAGGAAAAATAGACGCAAACGACGATACTGTTATTGATGTAAGGCTTGAATGCAATGGACTTATAACAGGCGAAGCCTGAATCAGGGCTTTTGCTGATTCAATTCTGATTTTACATGGGTGTTGATATAGGGGATCTCCTTAAGAGGAGCACGATCGAGGTATCTGACCTTTCTTTAGACATAGTGGCTATAGACGCTTTTAACACACTTTACCAATTCTTAAGTATCATACGACAGAGAGATGGCACTCCCCTCAAGGATTCACAGGGAAACGTCACGTCACATCTTTCCGGCATCCTTTACAGGATGACAAATATTATTGAAGCTGGAGTTAAACCTGTTTTTGTTTTTGATGGCAAGCCGCCTGAGTGGAAATCTTCTACTATCCAGAAGCGCACCGAAACCCGTGAGAATGCAAAGGTTAAATGGGCAGAAGCAAAGGAAAAAGGTCTTGCAGAAGAGGCATATAAGTATGCTCAGGCCTCTTCAAAGGTTGATGCTACCATTGTTGATGATTCCAAAAAACTCCTGAATGCAATTGGTATTCCATTTGTGGATGCTCCCTCGGAGGGTGAGGCACAGGCTGCATACATGGTCAAGAAAGGTGATGCGGATAAGATTGCATCACAGGATTATGATTCCCTGCTTTTCGGTTCTCCCCAGGTTGTCAGGAACCTTACCGTATCCGGTAAAAGGAAACTGCCTAAGAAGAATATCTACGTTGACGTGAAACCCGAAACTATAAGCCTTAAGGAAAACCTGGATGAGCTTGGAATAAATCATTCCCAGCTTATCGATATAGCTCTTTGCGTGGGTACTGACTACAATGAGGGACTTGAGGGTGTCGGTCCCAAAACAGCTCTCAAACTTATCAGGGAGCATAAAAGCATTGAAAATGTTCTGAAGGTAAAAGATCTGGAGATTCCTGATCTTGATAATATCAAGGAGTTCTTCAAATCTCCTGATGTGACCGATGATTATTCTTTAAAGTGGAATAAACCAGATAATGAAGCAGTGCTCTCTTTCCTCTGTGGTGAGCATGATTTTTCAGAGGACAGGGTTACAAAGGCTCTGGAACGCCTCGAAGCTTCATCCGGAAGCGGCCAGAGCACTCTTGATAAGTGGTTTTAGTTCTGTTAATCCTGTTTCTTAATGAGTGAGACGCCTGTCATCTGTTCAGGTTTCTCTATGCCAAGTATATCCAGCATTGTGGGAGCTATGTCTGAAAGTTTCCCGTTCTGTAATCTCCTTCCTTCCTCCGCGCTTACCAGAAGGCACCTTACAGGGTTGGATGTATGTGCAGTATGTGGCTTTCCTGTGTTGTAATCTATCATCTTCTCAGCGTTGCCATGATCAGCGGTTATGATTGCAGCACCGTCTTTTTCCATAATTGCATCGACGATCTTTCCTACACATTCATCAATTGTCTCGATGGCTTTTATTGCTGCATCGACGATTCCCGTATGCCCGACCATGTCCATATTGGCAAAATTGAGGATTATGGCATCATAATTGTCGTTGAGTATTTTATCCACAAGTTCGTTGGTGACCTCATAAGCACTCATTTCAGGTTTAAGGTCATAGGTGGCAACATCAGGTGACGGTATAAGGCATCTGTCCTCACCCTCATTTTTCTTTTCCACACCACCGTTGAAGAAAAAGGTCACATGGGCGTACTTTTCTGTTTCGGCTATTCGAAGCTGTTTTTTGTTATGTTTGCTAAGGACTTCCCCAAGTGTGTTTTCATAACTTTCAGGAGGGAATGCGATCGGAACATCGAGTTTCTCATCATATTCAGCCATGCATGCGTAGTGTAGTTCTGGTTTTACTTTTCTCTCAAAGCCATCAAAATCCTTGTTGACAAGCGCGTATGTCATCTGTCTTGCCCTGTCAGGGCGGAAATTGAAGAAAATAACAGCATCTTTATCCTTTATTGTTGCAACGGGCTTTCCTTCTTTGTCTGTGACGACAGTTGGCTTGACAAACTCATCATTCTCTCCTCTCTCATAAGCCTGAATGACTGCTGATACTGCATCCTTTGCAAATATTCCTTCTGCGTTTGTGAGTGCGTTGTATGCCAGTTCTACACGTTCCCAGCGTTTGTCGCGGTCCATTGCATAGTACCTGCCACAAACAGTTGCAGTCTTTGCTATGCCGGTGCTGTGGCAGAACTCTTCATGGGCTTTCATGTCCTCAAGCGCAGTCTGTGGTGGCACATCCCTTCCATCCAGGAATGCGTGAATATAGACTTCTCTAAGTCCTTCTTTTTTTGCCATTTCCACAAGAGCTCTCATGTGGTCCATATGGCTGTGCACGCCTCCGTATGAGAACAGTCCCATAAGGTGTAATGCGGAATCATTTTTCTTTGTATGTTCTATGGCATCAAGAAATACCTGGTTTTTGAAAAAAGAACCATCTTCTATGGCTTTATTGATGCGTGTGAGGTCCTGGTAAACTATTCTCCCTGCACCAATATTGAGGTGGCCGACTTCCGAGTTCCCCATCTGGCCTTCAGGAAGTCCCACACCTTCCCCTGAAACTTCAACTAGACAGGAAGGATATTTATCTAATAATGAGTCAAGTACGGGAGTCCTTGCAGCCATAACCGCATTGCCTTGCTCTTCAGTTGTATATCCCCAGCCATCCAGTATCATCAGTAAAAGAGGTCCTTTCTCATTTGACATGCGTTGAGAATTGTCCTGATAGTTTTTAAATGCGTTGTATTCTGAGCTTAGGATGAGGTTATATTCTCATCCATAATAGTCAATATTTTGAACTCTTTTATTACCATTACAAAGGTAAGTAAGAACGCAAGGCCATCTGATAATGGGAAAGCCATCCACACACCGGTCAGCTGGAAAAAACGTGGCAGGATTATCACAAGGGGTATCAGGAACAATAATTGTCGGCTCATGGCTAATAAAAACGAAGGGCGTGCTTTTCCTATTGCCTGATACAGTGATGTTCCAACTACCTGAAAGCCTACAAGAGGAAGTGCCAATACTATTATGCGTGTCGCATATTTCCCCGATGAAATGAGTTGCTGGTCAGTGGTGAATATACTGAACAGCTGTTCAGGAAAGGCCAGAAACACTATGAAACCCACAATTGCCATGGCGGTTGTAACAAACATCGAGAGCTTAACAGAGTCCATAACCCGGGTAAAGTTCTTTGCACCATAATTGAATCCTACTATTGGCTGTAATCCCTGTACGATCCCGTACATTGGCATGAAAGTGAACATGAACAGGCGGTTGATAACACCGAAAACTGCTATGGCAACATCTCCTCCGCCGTAAGCCAGAAGTATATTGTTCAAAACAATTACGACAAGACTACCTGATGCATTTCTTGTAAGGGGTCCCATTCCAATTGAAATCGTTTCTTTGGTAATATTCCATTTTGGTATCAGATATTTAGTATGGAATCGCAGGCTGGAATTGCCTGAGGCAAAATACCATACAAGGAAGATAGCTCCCGTAGTCTGAGAAATAACAGTTGCAATAGCTGCTCCTTTTACTCCCATTCCAAAACCATACATGTATATGGGCTCGATCATGATTCCTAGTTTGTCTGCAAGAAAATTGAATTCAAAGTATCCGGATCCGAAGATGAAAAACGGGTCAAGTATGATGTTTACAAGAGCAGATACCAGCATGGTGTACATTGCAACTTTTGCATTCCCTTCTGCGCGCACAATATTGTTCATTGCCAGTGCGAACATGAAGAATATGGACCCGTAGAGTATCACTCTAAGATATTCTGTGGCGTATGGGAGAATGGTGTCCGTAGCCCCGAACAATTGCAGTATGGGTGTGATGAATATGCTTCCCTGTATACAGATGAATGCACTTGCTATCAGTACAAGAGAGAGTACGTTTCCCATTACATTTTCAGCCTTTTCAATATTCCTCTCACCAATATTTCGCGAGATCATGGAAGCACCACCGATGCCAATTGCAAGTGCAATAGCCATGACTATCATCATTATAGGGAATGCAACTGCAATTCCTGCGATGCCCTGTACGCTGTTCTCTCCAAGTGCCTGACCTACAAAAACAGTATCTACCACGTTGTACAAAGCCGTGACTAACATGCCTATGGTGGCAGGCGCGGATAATTTGAAAAGGAGCTTACCTATGCTTTCATCAGCTAAGAGTCTACTTCGTTCGTGCAATTATCAGCCTTCTTTCCCAGAAAAAGGGAATGGAACTAATAGACAGAATTGTTATATTTATCCTTTTCTTCCATTGAGTCTGTAACACTCTTTTTCAGTTTAATTTAAAGTGTTTAATCTTTCCTGACATTATGCTGTTCTGATATGCCTGAGCATAAGGTTAAACAGAAGCAAAAGGTTGCTTTCAAAAAGTATGATATCACTATTGTCCCTGTCTTTGTGAGTTGCTGTAAGCAAAGTGAACTCAAGGTCTTTTTCAGCTTCAATGCGTATTCTTGAAAAAGGGTCTGAACTTTCATTCCGCACAAGTGATATGCTTTTTGCAACTGAAAAAGGATCAAGGTAGTTGTTGACCCAACAATTCAATTCTTTTCTGTATCTTGCAGAAAGGGTCATGTTCTTTATCCTCTTCAATGCACAGTGCCTGTTCTCCTGGTAGTATGTGATCAAATCCGACATTCTATTACCCCGTTCATTTTACCCAAAATGATGAACTATACCCAGATGTTTATTTGTTAGTTCAACAATATTAAATTTCTCCAAAACAATATTTATATTTACCTGTTTATATTAATTCTATATTTTAGGATTTGCAAGTTGTCTACCAATCACGTTATCTATTTATGGTAATATGGTCACTTTTTCATAGGGAGTTAGAAATGGAAGAACCAATAAAGAAATCAGATGAGCAATGGAAAGAAACACTCACGAACGACCAGTTCCTTGTGTTGAGACAAAAGGGCACCGAGGCACCTTTTACCGGCAAGTATTATGCGAACAAGGAGAAAGGTATCTACCTGTGCGCAGCATGTGGGCAGGAGCTATTTACTTCGGACACGAAGTTCGATTCAGGAACCGGATGGCCCAGCTTTTTCAAACCGATATCAGAAGAGAAGGTTATGCGCAAAAAAGATAAAAGCCTCTTCATGGAGAGAACCGAAGTCCTCTGCAGTAGATGTGGAAGCCATCTGGGTCATGTTTTTAATGACGGACCTAAACCCACAGGTGAGCGGTTCTGTATGAATTCTATATCACTTGATTTTGAAAAAGAGGAATAAGTGTATTTAACTAAATATTGATTTGAGGCAAAAAGCCTCAAATTTATCTGACCGTAACACTGAGTGTCATGTCCGGGACATCTGTTACACTGAATGTGTAGGTGCCACTTTCCATGAACGTGTAGGTATATACGTCGTTGGAATCCATTTCCTGGTCTTCAAAGAGGCCGTCATCACTGACAAGTACATAGGTGTTCTGTGGTTTGTAGTTTCTCCATGCTATGGAGTCGCCCCTGTTTATTTCGAGCTCAGAGGGTTTCATCATGCCATAGTATTCCATCCTTACAGCGAAGTCCTGCGCATCACCAATAATGGGCTCAGTGTCTTCAACAACTTTTTCTGTTTCTTCCACTTCTTCAATTACTGTGTCTTCTGCATTGTCAGCACATCCGCTGACAAACACGCCTGCAAGCATTAGTATTGTGATCAATATCAGCCATTTTTTTGTCATATTTTACCACCCAATTCTATTGTCTTAAATTAGAAATTTCCATATTTGTATTTCCCGGCAAACACTTAATTTCATCCTGAAATTGCTTTCCGGGATACATTTATACGGCATATCATGAAATAAAAGCTATGGATACATTCCTTATATTTTTTATGTATTTATTGCTGGTAAATGCAGTGGCATTTTCCCTCATGGGGATAGATAAAAGAAAAGCAAAAAAAAAGAAATACAGGATACCTGAAAAAACCCTTTTTCTCTGGGCGATTGCCGGTGGCAGTGTCGGTTCTATTGTAGGGATGTACTTTTTCCGTCACAAAACCAGACATCCCAGTTTTCAAATTGGAATGCCTTTGATCCTTCTGGTTCAGATATACGTATTTATTCGTTTTCTTATCCCACTTTACGTTCTGAGCTGATGCGTGAGGTGGAGTTCAGAACTCCAGCCTTTCCATCTCTTCCAGTATCTTAGGTGTGAAATTAGTGAAGTTTTGTATTCCACCGGTCCATGCGACCAACATCATGACGTCCTTGATCTCCTGGGCAGTTGCACCGTATTTTTTCAATCTCTGAAGTATCTTTACGGCACTACTTGTTTTCTGGTTGGAACAGGCAATGGCGAATACCATCAAATGCTTATTTTTCTTGGAAAGACCTCCTTCCCTTTCGTCCCATACTGAACTGTAGAATCCTGCCACAGCTTCTGAGAAATCCTCGTCCAGTTTCTTTGCATAGACAACGGCTCTTGGCTGGAATCCTTTCACATCTTTTGCATTTTTTGTTTCTTCTGCCATATTATCAATGAAGATTTGGCAGGAAATGATTTAATGGTTTCTTTGCGGTTTTTGATAATATGGCTGATGATGAATATTTCGTTGAAACTTACGAAGATGGAGAAACCCCCATAATAAAAGAAGTCTACACCAAATGAAAAATTCTCTTGGAAATATTCTGCCTGATGCTGTCAGATACTTGATATAAAATCAATATCAGAAAGCTTCAAATTAATTTGTAGTTAAAGGTAAGGTTATATCTTTTTAATGTGTTTCAGCCTTTAAGGTGAAATAAAATGCCAAACAAAAGATTTCATATGGTCAACTTATTATTGATCTGTTTTTTAATGGTCTCCTTGACCTTTGCTGCAGGCTGCATATCTGATGATGAAAATCCTGAGAACGATGCTACAGAATCCAAAAAAATTCTATTTCTTGATCACCATATCAATGAACATGGAGAATTCATAGAAGGAGATTCATGGCCAATGCTCGCGATTGATTTTCCAACTTATTACTTTGATGAAGAAAATCACAATCTTCGTATAATAAAAATCGGGGAATCTATTGATGTAAACAGCTCCCTTGTAATGATAACAGGAGACGGTGATTCACTTTCAGGTGTTACCGGAACAGGTGCCGCCAGTGCGGCTTATGGGGTTTATTCTCTGCCTTACGAAGGATACAACTATGGGATTGTTTCAGTTTCCGAAGAAGGATCCGTACAGATTTCATATAATAATGAAGAAATTGTCCTTGAGCCGGGAGAGAAATGGGAGAACATAGAGAACATTATCAAAGAAAATGAAGAAAGCCAACCGTACGCAAAAGTTAATATCACAGTAACTGATACCTTCACAAATTATGGATTCCTCGAAGAAGAGGACATTATATACAAATAACATTTAATGATTTATTCGGTAAGGGGGGAACTGAAAAACAAATTTTCCCTCAATTTTTATTTATGCGCAGAATCTGTATTTTCAATTTTCTCCTGTTTCTCATCCGGTATATATCGCAACTTATTCAGCAGCACTTCATTAGCCGCCAACAACTTCTGCCCTATCAGTGGATAGTGCATGTGGTGTCACCAAAAAGTGACGACAAAGTATGTCATTATCCGTTTCACCTGCAATTTCCCGTTCATAATAGAAAACTTTTAATTCTGGTGCCGAGTAAGTTTCATCATGTCTCTTGAAAACTACGGGGTTTTAAAAGGAAAGCCAAAGGACTGCAAATGTGGAAAAGGTAAACAATCTCATTATCAGGTACTAGTGCATGATGGTAAACATGAGCATCGCATTGCTGTCAATGTCAGTTCTAAAGTTGCTCCTTCTGAGCTACTGTATTTTGTAGATGACAATTTCACTCATCCAATAACTGAAAAACTTGAGAATCTTGGAATGGGGTATAAAAGACTTGATAATACCTCAAGGGCCATACGTCTGGATTACGTTCGCGGCGGGCTCTTTGATACTTCAAAGATGTTGCCTCTGAAATGTGACATTCCCGGTCCTTCCAATGATCTCAATGACCTCATACAGAAATACGTGAAGCAAGCCATCAGCATGAACGGCAGCATGATATATGCCTTCGGTGAAAGATGGGGACCAGAATCATTTCTTTCTGATAGTTTCTTTGGTTTCAGACCCGGCAGTGGTATCCATGATATCCACATGAATCAGGGAAATTCTCCTAAGTGGACAGGCGATGATGCGCCTAATCAGGATGGAGGTCTGCTCATACATTTGACGGAAGAAGACAGGTGGGTAGCAATTTTCCTTGCATTCCAGTCCCAGTGTTTCAATACCGATGAGACAACTGGTCACTGTTTGCCAGATGGGAAAAAGATCACTTCTTCTGAACCATGTGAAGAATCCAGAACAGAACCTGAAAACACAGTTTCTGCAGGCTCTGTCAAGATTATTGCAGCACTTGTCGATCCCAAAGGTATTGATGTGGGCAAAGAGGTCATAACTTTGTTCAATGCCTCTCCTGATGATATTGATCTTGATGGCTGGTTCATTAAGGATGGCCCGGGAAGAAAATCCTTGCTAAAAGGTGACATCAGTGCAGGCTCAGGTACGCGTATACTTCTCTCTGGAAAAGGTGTCATTCTCGCCAATAGTGGGGGACATATCAGCCTGTATAATAATAAGGGTGAATTGATGGATGAGGTCAAGTATGCCGGCAGGAAAGTACGATCTGGCTGGACACTTGTCTTCTGATTTCACTCTTCCTTTCTTTTTTACTACCAAATAAGTTGTCCTTTGATAAATTATTACGTTGTCAGTCTCTTATACAACAATGGAAGAGTCTCCGGTAGCATCAGCGCATCATCTATTATGGTGTATCCGACATCGGAAAATATATTGTCAAGGTAGTCTCCCGGATTCCTGTCCACAGTTATGCAAAAGAAGTGCATACCTTGGTTTTTTCCTTCACTGATGGCAACTCTTGTATCTTCCTGCGCGAGGTCGCCCTGATATGAATCCTCTCCCTTTGACCTGTCATAGGGTTCACCGTCCGAGAGCAGCACCAGCATCTTTGTCCTTGCACCAGCCTGTTCCAGTTTCTTTATGGAATGGCGGATCGCAGGTCCAAGGCGTGTATTGGATTCAGGCTGCAGGAGACCTATCCTGCGTGCAACATTGTCTGAAAGCTGTTCATCAAATTCCTTTATCACGAAATACTCAACATCCTCGCGGCTTTTTCCGGAAAATGCGTAGATCGCATACTTGTCCCCTATGCTCTCAAGTGCCTGGCTCATGATTATAAGAGCGTCTTTTTCAACATCCAGTATGCTTCGGCCATCAGTTCCAAGTATCTTTCGTGTTGAAGCACTGACATCCACAAGGAAAAGAGTTGCAACATCCCTTTCATGCTTATCCCATCTGATATACATTCCTTCATCTGGGTTGATTCCGCACCTCTTTGCGATAAGTGATTCTGTAAAAGCATCGATATCTATTTCGGTTCCATCATTCTGCTGCTTCATCCGGTGGAAAGCTTCAGGCTTCATCAAACTGAAAGTGTGTTTAAGGAGTGCTATCTCATTCCCGTAGCGTTCAATTGCTTTGCCATAGTAAGATGTAGAACCGCCTATAGGTTCTATTTCATTTATCGTGCTCCACTCTGACCTGTAGTCATTGATCGATGAGTCCCACTCATCGTATTTGTAACTCCCAAGCACTCTCCAATTCTTATCCAGTGCATGCGTGGGTTTTTTGGTAGCCTGCTCTTTCGGTCTTTCTTCCTGGGCGCTCAGGTCTGCCTCAGTTTCAGGAATGAAATTCTTAATGACATTCTCACAGGATTTAGTCATCATCGGGTCAGCAGAACAAGTGGCACCAATATCCATCCCTCTGTAACCGATGTTCTTCAGCATTTTATATTCCATTTGTCCAAGCGGGCCAAAGTGTTCGTCAAGAAGGTCATAGATGTCTAAAGCAATCTCAAGGGATGAGGGTGTGTCTGAATCTTTCCTGAATATTTTCTCTTCAAGTTTTTTCCGGATCTTATTCAGGATTCCTCTGGTAAGTTCACTGATCTTAAAAGCAGGTTCATGTCCGGTGGAAATCCACAACAATGCTTCCATGAATTCATCAAGTCTATCTTCTGGTGCAGGTCTTGTCACAAGCATCCTGTGACGCACATCTTCAAGGTCAGAACGTACTCCTTTGAAATGGTCCATTATCATATACTCGACACGTGCATCCTCCAGTATTCCCAATATGGTTGCAGCTAGTGTTTGGTTCGGAAAAAGTGAGAGTATGTCAATTATATCGGGGTGGTCGTTATTTTCCCTGTCCTGGGAAAAAGAATCTTCCTCATTTTCAACTGAGTACTCCCTCTTTATCTTCTCTGTCATTGCAGCAGCTTTTTCAAAAGGGATGTCTACCGAGCTGAACCGTACGTGTCCAACCTCATGCATCACACTCAACTTGTATATTTTGAAATTATCTTCAATATCCTCATACAATCCCATTTTTGGGGCAAGGTAGATTGTATTGCCTGCTATGATAGGGTTCATGCCCTGTGTATCTACCTGAAGTGGCAGTGTTGCCATGGAGCGTATTACGAAGTTGGTTCCTGAAAGGCCAAGGGCATAGTATCTCAACACGTTCGCCACTTTCTTAAGGGCGATTGCACCTGTGAGTTCTTCTACCAGCTCTCTGGAGCTTTTTGATTCGAGTGAAAAATAGGCTTTTCCAGCAGGTTTTATCTCATTTGCAGCTTCCAGTCCCTTTAGAGTCCAATCTTCCAGATCGTTCATGTCAAGTTTTTCAAGTATAGAAGGTGAATTGAAAAAGTAATCCAATGCCAGTTTCCTGTCCTTTTCATATACTTTCAGTCCGATCTCTGTCCACTTACCTGCATTCTCCGGCTTTGTTCTATCAGCAAAAGAGCTAATATTCTCAAAGAAAGCACTGGCAAGAGCCCCTTCTTTTGCAAGAAGATCATTCCCGATCCTGAATATTTCTTCATGCTGTTGCGGGGGTATTTTGCTCAATGCGTGGCTTGATGTTTTGAAATAACTGCTGGCAAGATCAGGGTTCTGTATTGCGATTCCTTCTCCTGTTCCTGTCCATTCCTCAAACATCTCTTTACTTAGCAGTTTGTATGCCCCGGAAGCATTTTCAAAATAACTTTCGAGGCATTCAGATTGGATATCTGCAAGCTGGATACCTCTGTTTATTAGTATTGATCTTATATCCCTGTCTGTATCTCTAAGGTGTTTTCCAAGTGCAAGACTTGACCCGATGAAAGCCCTGAGGGTTTGTTTGTTGCTCGAAAAGGAGGATATGGCTTTATCTTTCCACCCTTCTACTTCACTTAGTTCCAGTTTACCAAGGTAATGTGGGATAGTATTCAAAAAGGATTTAGCACTTTTATTATCTGTATCAGCAATGTCAATTGCAATGTTCATAAGGGAGTCAAATTCTTCCCCATGAGCCTTTTCCATAATGGTTCCTGCGTTCCTCAACAATGTCATTGCAGGGACTTCACCAAATTGCAGCATGCGGTCCATCGAAGCAAGAAGTTCTCTTCTTCTTTGTGGCTGGACCTTTGGAAACTCCTTTACTATCAGGTTTATGAGTTCTATGGCAGTGAGCCAGTGGGTCTTGATTATACGCTCTGCGATATGGCAGAATAAAGTAAAATTCTCCGTTGTGAGTAATAAGTGTAGGTGGACAAGGTGCTCAAAGTAAGCTTCTGCAACCTTTACGTTGATATCTCCAAGTTTCCTTCCTTTTTCCACAAGCTCCCGAAACATTTCAGGCGGTGTGGACACAATTACCTGTCCGGTATGTTTAAAGTAGGCGATTGCTACCCATTTGTTCTGTTTAGAGAGGGAAATCCCTGCGGTGGTCCAGTTTTTGAGAAGTTCAAGGCCACCTTTTTCTATGATTGCCAGCGATGAGTCAAAGAATCCTTCACAACAGGAAACACTTAGTTTTGAGATTTCTCTTGCAAGGGAGAGCCAGCTCTCAAATTCATTTTTTCCAAGGGACTTGTAAACATGTGGTGCAGCTCCAAGGTAAGCTATGAGTACTCTCATGCCACGCTTGAGTGCGCCTTTTCCTGCGTGAAGAACTACTTCCAGCTCCTCCTCATCTAAGTTTTTGAATCCTGCTGCTAATCTGGAAATTTCAGAACTTTCAAGTTTTGGAAAATAGGAAGCAATCAGTTCTTTGATCTTTCCAGTTGTGGCATGCTTTTGTATATCTATATCTTCTGCCACGTATTCATTCACTCCATAATAGCAGCGATGATCTCATCAATGCTTCTCTGCAGATCGGGATTGTCCGTTATGGGTTTTGCCATGGCTATCCTGCAGGCTTCTTTAGGTTCGATACCTTCGCGGATGAGCTTGCCTGCGTATATCAACAGACGGGTGCTCACTCCCTCCTCGAGTCCATGGTGTTTGAAGTTCCTGATACTCTTACCAATTTCCACGAGCAGACCTGCGGTCTTCTCATTTACCTTACTTTCATGCGCAACGATCTGCTTTTCAAGCTCAGCAGGTGGATAATCAAAATCAATTGCAACGAATCTCTGTCTTGTACTCTGTTTCATGTCCTTGACAATACTCTGGTAACCGGGGTTGTACGAAACACAAAGCATGAACTCTTCCGGCGCTTTGACTATTACTCCGAGCTTGTCGATAGGTATTATGCGTCTGTCATCAGTGAGCGGATGTATAACTACTATGGTATCCTTCCTGGCTTCCACCACCTCATCAAGATAGCATATTGCTCCACATTTCACAGCTTTTGTGAGAGGTCCATCACTCCATTCTACGTTGTCTCCCTTTATCAGAAAACGTCCAACAAGGTCTGTTGCAGTGAGGTCTTCATGACAGGCAATTGTTATCAGAGGACGTTGCAATTTGTAAGCCATATACTCCATGAACCGTGTTTTCCCACAACCCGTAGGCCCTTTCAGGTTCACCGGCAGCATGTTCTTGTAAGCGGCTGTGAATATCTCGACTTCATTACCCACAGGTACGTAGTAAGGTTCTTCCGTTATCAGATATTCATCAACAGGCAGCTCTTCAGATAAAGCACATTTTGTTGGCATCGTACTATTCCTCTTATGATAGTATTCTACTGTCTTGCTTTATATCTGCTGTGCAGGAGGACTTTTAGTTCTGTTCTATCAATTTATTGGAAATTGATAGGTTTCGATGTTTGAAGTGGTTGATATTTTCAATCCAAACCATTGAATAGGAATATGGACTCTTTTCCTGCTTTGATTATTTTGAGCTATTCTATTTCTTCAAGGAAAAACAAGCCATTTCTTGCATTGCCATAAGCAACTCCGCATGTGTTCATGATAGTTTTGATAATTGTTGATTTTAAAACATGATTAAGAATCTTCAAAAGCAAAACTTAAACAACTCACTATAATGTATTGCTTGAACATTGATGAAAATATGTGCTTGGATTTGTCCTGATTGTTTTGAGGGGATAGAATAACTTCAGCGTATTGCACATGATCAGAATAAAATGGGAGGGCAATCATATTTGTAATTACTACATGGCATAGTAGTGTTTCTGATTCTGTTGTTTAACTATATGCCTGCACCATAGTTAAGCAATTTAAATCATCAGAACCACAAACATAACACAAATATACTTGATTTAATGGCAAATATTCAAAAAATATATATGCCATCAGAACAATTGTAATTATGAGGATGATTTACTATTAACAAGTCTATCTGATTATTACCTGGGACATGTTTGAGCATTTCTTCTGCATAGAGAATATTTCCAAGTGCATTCATCCTCACACCTCCAACTTTTTTCTAAATTGAATGATCTGTTTTTTTAAAGAATGAAAATTGTAATGTTCATGTAAAATTGGTGCAATCATATTGGTGGAACTTTCGGGTCTATATTAATTTGGTAGCATGTCTATCTATTATCCAAATTGTTCTGTGGGTAGGCCAAACCTGAAAAAACGAATTCAAAATAGGAATATAATAAAAGAAATTGGTAGTCCCGGCAAGATTCAAACCAGCGTCCTCAGCTCCAAAGGCCTCAATGCGCTCTTTTTTGCTCTAGAAATATCTTGTATGATGAAGTTCGAGATGACTTTAAAAGCTGGCTATTTTGTCGAATGAGAGAGTCTAATGCTAAGTGTTATGTATCTTATCTAGATAGGCACTTAAACGATTCAAGGATTTTATACCTACTGATTTTGCAAGTCAATAAAAATTCGGATCATTGTCCAGAATAGTGACTGCTTTTACCGAATCTTAAATAACAAGGAAACCAAATAAATTCAAAAGTGCAAAACTATGTTTAACTATCAAAGTCAGAAATAAAAAAGGAAGAGAAGAGGGATAAATCCTAGCAGTTCTCTGCCTGTTTCTCTTCAATATAGCTTCTCATATCCTCAATTTCGGAGTCATAGTTTTCCTGATCCAGAAGCTTATATCCTGAATTGTATTCAGTAAATGTTTCTGCTATCAGGTCCAGTTTCTCAAGGAGCAGGTCGTTGCAGTAGATTCCGTTTGCAATCTCTTCATAACGTTCCTCATAAAGTGCGCTGAAGTTCTCGTTTGCAAAGAACCTATCTTTCAATGTGTTCTCAGCGTTGTTGCGGCTGTTCATTTCGCCTCTTTCAACACCTCCGGGGAAGTTTCCATCAGCCATATCGGGCATATCGCCCATATCCTCCATCCTGTCAGGTCTGGGTCTGTTTCCGAATCCCCCTGCAGGAGCAGCAAAATTATCCATTTCGCCTGCATTTTCCTGCATCATTTCTTCCATGTCAGCAGGGAATTCCCCTCTGTCTGGTGGAGTGAATTCGGTCATATTACCCCGTTCCATCATAGGATCAGACATGTTGATACCTTCAGGTGGTGTGAAATTGGTCATGTTCTCCATGTCCATTTGCTGCATTCCATCAGGAGCCGCAGCAGTAAAGTTTCCTCTGTCTCCCATGTTGTCAAATGCTCCTCCTTTTTGCATGTCTCCATGTTCCATCATGGCACCGAATGCAAGATTCATGTCCCATGCCAGAATCAGGAATTTCTCAGTGTCCTGATTATAGTACAGGTAGTAATTGCTGTTCATGCCTGAGAATGAGTCTGAATTCTCAACAAGGTCGTTAACAGCCATCATGGTGGTAAGGGCATCAACATCAACCCAGTCTGAAAGTTGTCCTTCGAACTGTTCATCGCTCGATTCGCTAACAAATTTCAGGAACTCGATGAGATATGCGTAGTCTGCCTCGTTGACCTGGGTTTTCTGGTCGAAGTCATCCATGTAATCTGTCTGAAGATCACCTTTGTAAGTAAGGGATACGAAGTTACCGGCTTTGTAGAGTACTCCGTCATAGTCATCGAAATATTTGATGAGATAATTCTCATTGATGTTCTCACAGATGACATAATAAGCAGGGTCAAGGTCTGAGACTTTTACACTTGCGTAGGACCATTCCGGTACCACTGCACCGCTGATGCTGTGTGAATAGAGTGCAAGTGGCTCCTCAAGTAGTGCATCACTGCTTCCTATGCGGATGCACATCTCGGAAATTCCCTGGTAGTTCTGTCCGTCAACGTACTCATCGAACTTGACAAGGAATGGAAGTTGCATTGTATCTATCTGGGAAGTGCCTTTGAAAGTGGTCTGAAGTCCCATATTTCCTTTAAGGCGTATTCCAACGTCCTCGATGGTGATGCCATCAATTTTGATGTCGGTTCTGAAGTACTCTTTCTCTTCGGTCTGTTCATACGTTTCTATCAGCGATCCGTAGTCCTCCCAGTCCATATCTATCGTAATTTCATGGATTGTGCTATCATCGAAAAGATCAACATCATTGTCTATTGTGATGGTGGTAATCTTTTGAACGTAGCCTGAATCCGTTGTATAGGGGATCATTACCGTGTCCCCGAAAAAATAGACTGTGGAGGAGATGGATAATACTATGAGTATGATGACCCAGTAGTATCTCCTGATTCTTATGTCCATCTTCCTCATCTCTGTATCAGTTTCAGAGGTCTGTGGTGTTGTAACCGGTTATCAGGAATACTTTCTGATTTCCATTCAGGCTTTTGATATTCTGGATGAACTCATACTTGTTGGCGTTTTTCTTGAGAATTACACTGTAGACGAGTTCTGTCACTGTTCCTGAACGAACGGTATCTATTCCTATAAGGTCTGCTGATTGTGTGTGTTTGACGAATGTTTTGTCAAACATTCCCTCAAAATCAACATCTTTATCGAGCTGGATCTTCAGAACCTGGCTCATGGCCGGTCTTGCAAACCAGTCAAATTCATACATGATGAATATCAGGGCACCGATCACTCCGGTTGCTATGATTCCCAACAGGTAGAATCTTGTACCCATTGCCATACCGATTGCCATTGCAAAGAATATGAAACCAACATCACGGGTTTCTTTTACTGCATTCCTGAAACGTATGATGGACAGTGCACCGACAAGTGAGAATGCTCGTGCGATGTTTGAACCAACTATAAGCATGATAATATCTACGACCAGTCCCATCATAATGAGAGTGTGGACGTAACTCTGGGTGTAAGATGTTCCTCTGTGTGTGCGTTTGTACAGCCATCCGATGGCTGCTAACAATATGAAACCTAAAACAAGACCCACAACAACGTCAGTGGCTGTGAAGGTCCCGCTCAGGTCTTCAAAATTGAATAGACCTTCTGTATCTATTGCCATTTAGTAAACCTCTATTTTTCGGGGAAACTCGCTTTCCACATCCAGCCCTGTACAGTATTTGCTAATTCTAACGAGTCTGTAGTTGTTCTGAGCGATGAGTTCTGTAAGCCAGTAAGGTACCTTCTCATTGGCTTTGATCTCAAGGATCACTCTGTCGGGCGATACTATGTATCTTCCAAGTTTCTTGGAGGCCAGGTCCAGGTCATTGGTCCTGTATCTTATGTTCGAGTCAAAGGTTATCCTTAGACCGTTATCATAATCCGTTCCGACATAGGCGTGTCTGAAATAACTTGTGATGAGTGTTGGCTGGAGGTTTCTTTCCTCTATCATTCCGAGGACCTCTTCCATGACGGGTCTATCCTTCCCGTCATACTCATCTGGAAAATGATGCTCGTTGCAGAGTGTCATAGCATCCCTGAAAGGTATTGCAATCCTGCGCTTCTGTATTGTTTTGTCGTAACGCTGTTTGACCTCGACAAATACCATAGAATCTTCTGTTATGTTCTCTTCGGTTTCATATATGCGAACTCTGAGCTTTTTCCGGAATTTCACCCCGTCAATCTTTTCCCAATAGCATTGAAGATCTGGACTGTCATAGTACAGACTTGAAATCACATAGTCTCCTGTATCCCATGTATGGGGATCAGGAAGCATGTACATCTCAATCTGATTTTTTAACTCGCGTGTCTGCTCCATTGTGAGCAGATACTTTAATTCGAACCGATTGAACTTTCGAATTGGTTCCATTCTTTCCCTCCTTTTTCTTCTTTATACAATTAGTGTATTTTTCAGCCAATACAGCCCAATTAGCTCGATTATTAAGGATATGTAAGCCATATTTTTGAACAATTTGTACTTCATTTATTTTTTCCATCCTCATTTGAGTCAGGCTACATTGAAGCTTGAGTATTGTCTCAAGATATGCCAGTGCTTTCTGATAAATCCTTGATAATTCGGTTTAATATAAGCATACTTAACAAAAGAAGGATTGATTATGACTTTAAATTGGAAAAAAAGCTTTAGAAAAGCTTTATTTCCATATATATTCTTTAGGAAAGCAAAAAAGTGGAAAAGGCAATGCTTTGTTTAGTATTAGTGGGGATATGGCTTAACAAAAATAAGTAAAGGTAAATTATCCTTTTACTTATATTTCATCTTCATCTGCCCCTGCGCTGGAATATCTTGCTAAAATATTCCTTCAGTCATCAACACAGTTCTATGAAAAGCATCATCAAAAACAGGATAATGTAAAAAATTCAGTAGTCCCGGCCGGATTCGAACCAGCGTCTTCGGCTCCAAAGGCCGGAAGGATTGACCACTACCCTACGGGACTACAGTGAGTATCTGAATAAACGCATAATAATACTTATTTGTTATGCAGGACAGCCGGTCTGGCTGTCACATTGCGATGATAAGTGTTAGTAGGTCCTTGTCATCAAGTACGTGTTCAAGGCCTGCTCTCTGTCCTGGGTGCTTTGCGGATGTGCCCCATATCTGGGAGTACCTGAACTTTCTCCTGAAATCACGGTGCAAGTGGTCACATACATCTCCCACAGTAGTTCCTTTACGTACAATAAGGGGCTCTTCCATATCAGCGGGTCCGCCCTGAGGTTTCAGGTAAACCCGGATAAAGTCAAGTGCCTCGTATATTAGGTCTTTGACAGCTTCAAGATTCTCTTCCTTGTCAGCTGATATATATGTTGCCTCAGGGTACTCATCCTTGCATTTCTTCAGAACATACTGGTCTGCCATGTCCACCTTGTTCACAACGACAACGGCGGGTATGTACACCCTGTTGCCCATGATGACATCTATCAACTGGTCAACATCGATCTTATCCCTGATGAGCACATGAGCATTGTGTATCTTATATTCGTTAAGTATTGCTTTGATAAGATCTTCTGTAAGGTCAAGCTCCTTAGTGCTGCTAATAGTGACACCACCACGATCCTGCCTCTTGATAACAACATCAGGTGCTTTTTGGTTCAGGCGTATGCCTGCATCGTAAAGTTCCTGGGTAAGGACGCCATGGTGGTAATTCTGGAATACGTCCAGCATAAAGACCACAAGGTCACAGTTTCTGACAACTGAGATAACTTCCCTTCCACGGCCTCTTCCGCTGGCTGCTCCTTTGACCAGTCCGGGCACGTCGAGTATCTGTATAGTTGCATTATTATGTTCAAGCACACCCGGAATTACATCAAGGGTCGTGAACTCATAGGCGCCGACTTCTGAATTAGCACCGGTGAGCTTGTTAAGTAAAGTGGATTTTCCCACAGATGGGAAACCTACAAGCGTGACCGTAGCATCTCCTGACTTTCTCACGGAGTATCCTTCGCCACCACCAGACTTGGCAGATTTCTTGACAACTTCATCGCGAAGACGTGCAAGTTTCGCCTTCAGCTTACCGATGTGGTGGGATGTTGCCTTATTGTAAGGAGTCTTCTTGATCTCCTCTTCTACTTCCTGTATATCCTCATGTATTCCCATTTGCAACCTACCATAACGTCAAAATAAAAAAGGTTTTCCTGATTATTATAGACTGGATTAACGTCAAAAGGAGGATATTATACTGCCGGTCATTTCATACGTATACATTCCCTGTGGAAGTCTCTTAGAGAATTCTTCGGATCGCAGCGCATTAAGGAATGCCTGTATCTCTTCAATGTCCAGAAGGTTCTTATGTATCACAAAATCAAACTCATCCTCTGCAACAGGTATGAACTCAAGTCCGGCTTCTTCTGCCGCAGCCCTGATCCCAAAACCAACATCTGCTTTTCCACTCTTTACAGCATCGCAGACAGACCGATGGGTCTTTGAACCTGAATTGTAACCTTCTATCTCTTTGATAAGTTCACTCTTCGTCATTCCTTTTGCTGTTGCCAGTGTTCCAAGTTCCCTTTCCAGTATTGCTCTTGTCCCGGACCCCCTGTTCCTGTTAATGAGTTGCAGGTTGGTTATTTCCTCAAGTCCGTACACATGCTTGTCAGGGGTGAATATAAGCCCCAGCTCACGTCTGTATCCCTTGACAAGAACTATGTTCTCAAGATTCATTTTTGATATGGTTGATGAATTGTAATTTCCCTCTGCGTCCACCATATTCACACATGCAATGTCAGTAGTGCCACTGGATATAGCTGTAAATCCTGCACTGGAGCCCATATTCAATGTTCGGAATACAAATCCGGTAATCTCTTCAAGCAGGTCTATGCCTGGGCACTGCCCGCCAACGAGCATTATGTCAGGACTTTTCACGTTACCGAACATGGTAACCTCTACTTCAGATCCTGATTCGATATATTCAGTATTCGCCCGGATCTCAATTGTTCCGTCAGCATCTGATAATGTGGTTATGGCTCCCGATGTTTTGTCTGCCGGGTACGCCTTGCCCCGCACAACACCAACAGGGAACAGTTCTTCTCTTCCGCCTGAGCGGATGCCGGTTCCCATAACCGCAGTGACCTTTGTTTTAAAAGATGGCTTAATTCCAAGTGAATTGTAGATTATCGGCGCTACGAACTCATTGAAAATACTGAGTGCAGATGTTGGGTTTCCTGGTAGTCCGATGGTTGGCACATTCTTTATCATACCGATAACAACAGGTTTCCCGGGTTTGATCGCAATTCCGTGGGTGAGTGTTTCACCCTTTTCCTCAATGATCATGTACATTATATCGCCGGCACCGGCAGAAGTGCTCCCGGACGTAAGGACAATATCACACTCTTCAATTGCTTTTTCCAGAGCTTCCTCCATCAGCTTTTCATCATCATGAACAATGCCATATATTCTTGGAGTTCCTCCGCATTCTTCAATTGCTGCTGCGATAGCATAGGAATTTGCATCATATATTTTGCTAAGTTCCAGTGTCTCTCCCGGTTTGATGAGTTCTGTTCCGGTTGAAATGATGCCAACAAGCAATCTCTTGGCAGGGACTTCATTCATGCCTATGGAGGCAAGTACTCCGATCTCACGGGAACTAATGCGTGTATTCTTCCTCAGGACCCTTTCACCTTTCATGATGTCGCTTCCTGCGCGCATGATGTTCTCGCCGATATGCACCGGCTGGTAAATAAGGACTGAATCTCCCGTTTGCTTTGTATTCTCCACCATTACCACAGCATCTGCACCATCGGGGATTGGTGCGCCTGTGGATATCTCTATCACTTCTTCATCGTCAACAAAGAACTTGTCTGTGCAACCTGCCGGAATGGACCCTATGAATCCCAATTTCCGGGGTTCCGGTTCACTTGCCTGGTAGGTATCTTTTGCCCTGATGGCGTACCCGTCCTTGATCGAACGGTTGAATGCAGGCACATCCACACCTGAGGGTATGTCTTCTGCTATGATGTGTCCTACAGCTTTTTCGATAGCTAAAGTAATAATTTCTGGCTGGACTCTGATCTGTTCGATAAGTTTCCTTGCATCCTCTACGGATGTTAGTTCTCTGAATTCCTTGCGTTCCATTCTGGTCGGTCTACTTTTTGTCGAGATAACCTATAAGCGTTTTGTTGAGCGTAAATACTCTTGAAGCAACATACCACAGCCCCATCAAAAACACGATCCATGTTGCAATTGATATCAATTGCAGATTAGGTGTATCATCAAGTGCTTCAAAGGTGATTACAAGAGTAACCGGCATCAGGAGTAAGATCGCCATTACTGAATCATTCAGGTACTTTAGGTTCTCCATTATTACTTTTTCTTTTTCTCCCTCTAGTTCCATTCTAAAACCTCATTTATTCGAAATTAAATTATAATAGTATTTAAATATAATAAGTTACTGGACTAATGCCTAATTAATGTTTTGAAGAAATAAAAAAGAAGAAAAGATAATGAAGAGTCAACTCTTCATTTTAAGGAAAAATAGGTGTGCCTGTGGTTGTTGTGACTCTGTCAAAGGCTTCAACCATCTTTTTTGTGATTGGCCCTGGTTTTCCATCACCAATTGGACGCCCATCTACTTTTACAAGAGGTGCTGCCTCTGCTGCTGTTCCTGTGACGAATATCTCATCAGCAGTGTAGAGGTCGAACATTCCCAGATTCTCAACGTGAGTCTCAATTCCCATGTCTGCAAGCAGTTCGATTGCAGTTGCCCGTGTTATGCCTTTGAGGTTGTTGATGGTCGGTGGGGTGTAAACTTTTCCCTTCTTAATGATGAATATGTTATCTCCGGAACCTTCTGAGAGGTAACCGTTCTGGTCAAAGAAAATTGCCTCGTCTCCGCCCTTCTCATTTGCCTCTATCTTTGCTAGGATGTTGTTCAGGTAGTTGAGGGACTTGATGTTTGGTGAAAGTGCATCGCAGGAATTTCTTCTGACTGAAACCGTAATACCGGTCAGGCCAACTTCGTAAAGGTCGCCGTACATCGCTCCCCATTCCTGGGATATGATGTATATGTTTGGTTTTGGGCATTTTCTGGGATCCAGTCCAAGGTCACCGACACCTCTTGAAACGATAGGTCTGATGTAGGCATCTGTAAGGTCGTTTTTCCGGAGTGTTTCCAGAATAGCCTCTTCCATTTCCTCTCTGGTTAGTGGTATGTTAAGAGCAATTGCCTTTGCGGAGTCATAGAGCCTGTCAACATGCTCACGTAACTTGAAGACACGTCCGTTGTAAGCTCTTATTCCCTCAAAGACACCATCTCCGTACAGAAAACCATGGTCGTAGACGGAGGTAGTGGCTTCTGATTTCGGGACAAAGTCACCGTTGTAATAAATCAATAGTTCACTCATGTGTAAAGCCTCAGCATTGTAATAGTTGATAGTGTCTGATGTCAAACTATTATATATTTGTATTCACATTCACATTGTTTGCAATTTAGGAATGTGCTTCGGTTCTTACAAAAGGCTTTTATGCTAGAAAACCTATTTCAGACTCCAGTCAATCATTAGCGGTCCCGTGGCTTAGCCAGGATATAGCATCGGGCTTCTAACCCGAGGGTCGTGGGTTCGAATCCCTCCGGGATCGCTCAATTTTTGTAATCGTTTCTGTTTTTACTGAATTATTCAAGCCGACCGCAAAAAACTTATTCTATGAGTCTTATACTAAGTATTGCTGAGAATGTAATGTTCGAAGTTTGAAAGACTGCGACACTATGTTTCGGCTTTCGATTGGATCAATTCAGGGAAATACCCTGCAACGCATATGTTTGCCAATCGGAATATTTAAGACGTCAAGAGGGCGATAGGGTATTATAGTCTTCTCTGTTGCCCTCGCATTACTTCCTTTTTCTTATAATTTATTAATCCATTCAAGTAGATTATTCTATGAATATTGTGCCTCATATTTGTGGAACAAAAGTTAAATCCCTATAACAAAAGAATCAGGATTATAATTATGCAGTAGATTTTACAGAAATATAAAGAATTATATAAAATAATAGATTTCTTTAATCATTGAGCCCCAGAATATTCCTCTTCTCTTTCTTTTTTTCTTCCTTCTTTTCATTTTTACTTGTCTTAACGAATTCAGTGACTTCCTTCAATCTGTGGATATTTGTTTCATCATGTCCCATGTTATTAATCCTTCTCTTCCTTTTTATGCCTCAGGAATTAATCCTCATATTCTATCATTGCCTCTTTCCCGAAAACATGCCTTACATCTGAAAGAAGCGCTGACTTTACTCTTTCCATTTCTTCTTTAAGGCCTTCAAGTTGTCTTCTTTCTAAGTCAATGTCATGGTTCGCAGATCTTATTAGAATATGATGTTTTTCAATCTCTTTTTCAATCTCTTCTTTTTGCTGATAGATACTAAGACCATTCAATTCCACTTCCAGTTTCTCTTTATCTGAAAGATGCTTTTTTCTTTGTTCAACAAGGGATGATATTATTTTTTTATCGTCCAGCACTTGTATTTGCTTTAGGGTTTTGTCACACATCTGGTCCTTCAGGCCAAGTTCTCCACTTTCAACCCTGCTCTTGAGTTGTGAAAGAAAAGGATTAAGATCATGTTCAATTGCAGATGCAGGTTCTTCTTTAATGGCCTTGAGTATTTCCCTGTTCTCAGGGGAAAGTACACATCTCTCATTCTCATCCTGTTTTTCCATTCTGGAAATGGCCTTTGAAAGTGGTGTGAAGAGTCTTCTTGCATCGGACCCTAGGTCTGCTATCTTTGTATCAAGGAGTCGAATCTCAGTTTCCAGTTGTTTTGCTCTTTCAAATTCGCTGCTATTCTCAAGTTCAGTAAGTCTGGAGTCATCCTCAGAAAGTTTGTCCTTTGCAGATTCGTACTTAGAATCCAGTTCAACCACTTTTTTTGTACAATTTTCTATTTCTTTTCCGGTCCTGCTAACAGTCTCCACTTCCGTATAAATATTCTGTAGTTCTCCTATCCTTTCGTTTCCCTTCATAGTCGAGGAATAGAGTTCGTCAAGCGAATCTTCAAGATCTGCAAGGCCCTGATTTATTTTCTGGTGTTCCCTGGGGTAAAGTGCCTTTATATACATCAGGCTTTTACGGGTATTATCTAAAACAGTCTTCAGGGTGGATTTTGAATCTGTATAGAATTCAGAAGCAGTTACAGGTGATGTATCTCTGGGAACTTTCAACTTATCATCGATGAGCTTCAGGTTATTGGCTACATTGTCCCTGTTTGAGTCTCCAAGTTTTTCTCCTCTTTTACTTGCACCCTCAATAGGCTCAGCAGCTAGTAGTTCTTTCTTTAAACTTTCCAGTTCCCTGAGAGCCTGTCTGATACCTTCATATTTATCCTTTACAACAGGTTGAAGTTCTTCTCCCTGCTTTTTAGACTCATCTCTCACAATACCTGCAAGTTCCATGAACTTAAAAACAGCTGGCAGAGGTTCTTCTTTTTCCTGCTTTTTTCCAAAAAGCCTTTCAATGAATTTCATCTCTGGTATAAAGTGATGTAATCTAACTTTATATTATTTTTGGACAGTATGTTTCGACAGCACTCAACAAAGAACTTCTTCCAAAATAGAGCAATATGTTTATAATAATCACGTATTATCCTCCTAAAGCAATAAGTTATATGAAAAATGTATCCGATGGTCACAATGGTTAAAAAAAGAGAATTAGATGACGTAAGTCTTCCAAACCGTGATAATATATACAGGATAAGATTATACTTTTTTGTAATATTCAGAACACTGCTGGTAGTTGCAGGAATGAGTGCTTTGCTGAGAGACGATATGATTAATTTATCATTGTGTCTGTTTGCCTTAACATTGACTTTTTTACCAACTATCATCAAAAGGAAATGGGAGTTCTATTTTCCCTCACTATTTGAGATATTGATATTGATATTCATCTATTTGTCTGTATTTCCCGAAATAATGAATCCGCTCATCCAGGAATATTGGTGGGGTGAGTTCATATTGAATGCTCTGTCTACGGCAGTTATAGGGGCAATCGCTTTTTCAGTTGTATATCTCCTGTTCTGGGAGAAAAGGTCACACACAGTTATGACTCCTGCCATAATCGCAGTTTTTTCATTCTGTCTTTCATTTACCATCGCAGCAGTCATGGAAATATTTATCTTTGCACTGATGCATCTTTTTGGATTTAATGCACAGAGATACGATATGGGACTTACAGCTCCTTACCTGATCTCTAATTTGTTTATCGATCTTCTTATATCATTTTTGATAGCCATAGCAGGGTTCGTGTACATTCGGTATCATAAAAAGAATATGCTGGATAAGATGGTTACAAGATTCGTTGAAAAGAATCCCTATTTCTTCAAACAAGATCATGAACAGATCGATCCTTCTGATGAAATATTAAAGTTGATTTCCAATGGAGAGGGAAACACTTTAGAATTCAAGTCTACACTCAGGACCAATCTGCACACGTCAAAACCCGATAAACGTATTGAACATGCAGTCGCAAAAACGATAGTGGCATATCTGAATTCAGATGGAGGATGCCTTTTAGTGGGTGTTTCAGATGATGGCGGTATTCTGGGAATTGGAGCTGATAATTTCCAGAGCAATGACAAACTCAATCAGCATTTTTCTAATATTATGGCTCATAACATTGGAAACGAATTCCTTCCATATATCAGTTCAGGACTGGTCAAAGTTTGTAGCAGATACGTGCTGAGGGTGGACTGTGAACCGAGTGTTAAGCCAGTCTTCTTAAAAGAAGATAACAAAGAACAATTCTATGTACGCTCATCGGCAGCCAGTCTCGAGATATCCGGAAGTAAACTCATTGAGTATATAGATAGCAGATTCAAGAATAACAATATATGAGTAGGTGCGTGTTGCCAGATATTTAATGGAAACCAGGGACTTGCGAATTTGAATCAACGGTGTCAAAAAATGACGATCCTGCTCTTTTCGATTCTGACCAGACACTTGTCACCGGTTTTAAGATCCATATCTTCAAAGAACTGGTTTGCTATCTCAGCGATCAGTAGCTTCTTGTGTTCTTCGATCTCAAGGGCTAAAATCCTGCTTGATCCTTTGTTCACAACACTCCTTACGCATGCATGAAAGGTATTTTCTCCAGAGTTCATACCATCCGTAAGGGGTAATATACGCAGGTTCTCAGGTCGGATTCCCCATGATACCTTGTCTGTTACTTTACGATCCGGCTTATTTGCGATCACCTGCAAGTTTCCACATTTAAGTATCAGTATTTCGGACGTTTCATCCTCATCTAAGGCAAGCGAATCCTCAAAGATGTTCGATAATCCTACAAGTTCGGCAACATGCTTGTTTTTAGGTTTGTAGAATACATCTTCCGGGCTTCCTATCTGCTGGACTCTTCCTTCATGGAAAATAACTACTTTGTCTGCAATGGTGAAGGCTTCCACATGGTTATGGGTGATAAAAAGTATCGGTATGCCAAGTTCCCTCTGGATCTCCTTGATCTTCTCCCGAAGTTTCATGCGAACAACCATGTCCAGTGCAGAAAAAGGTTCGTCAAGCAACAGGACATCGGGCTTTGGGGCAAGGGCTCGTGCCAGTGCTACCCTTTGTTTCTGTCCTCCTGATAGTTGTAATGGATAATTGTTTTCCAGATCATCTATTTGAAGCAGTTGCAACATTTCCCGGACCCTTTTATTTTTATCTTCTTCAGTCCACCCTTTAAGTCCGTAAATGATGTTCTTTCTCACATCCATATGTGGGAACAGCGCATAGTTCTGGAATACGTATCCGAGGCTTCGCTGCTGTACCGGTAGATTGATCCTTTTGTGGCAATCAAAATATACCTTATCGTTAACAATTACTTTTCCACCATTTGGTTCCAAAAGCCCGGCTATGCATTGGAGCGTTGTTGTTTTTCCTGAACCTGAACGTCCGAAAAGTACTACCAGTTCGTTTGCGACATCAAATTTTGTATCAAGCAGGAAAACAGGGTCTTTGCCTTTCTTTTTATCACTCTTTTTCCTGTAATACCGTTTTCTGATATCCACTTTGATGCCCATTATACTACCTCATATCTTCCAGCTGTTTACAAGTTTTGCAGTTATGGCCATAGATAGCAGGGACATTGTTACAAGTATGATCACCAGCATATTGGCAAGTTCACCGTTTCCTGCCTGGAATGCACTGTATATTGAAATAGACATTGTGTTAGTTCGACCTGGGATATTTCCTGCAACCATTAGTGTTGCACCGAATTCTCCCACAGCTCTTGCAAAACTAAGTACAATGCCTGCCAGAATTCCTTTTTTGGCAAGTGGAAGTGTTATCATAAAGGCTGTTTCAATCTCCTTTCTTCCAAGGGTAAATGCTGCGTATTCATATTCCCTGTCAACCGCTTCAATGGCAGCAGTAGTTGTTTTCACCATAAGTGGAAGCGATACGATAAAAGCTGCAATGACGGCCGCTTCCCATGTGAAAAGTATGTTCCATCCTGTGATGTTGTACAATATTTCCCCAAAGATTCCGTTCTTTCCCAGCAATACGACCAGAAGATATCCTGTTACTGTAGGGGGAAGTACGAGGGGCAAAGTGACAATGACATCTGCGAGCCATTTCCCCTTAAAATCACGTCTTGCGAGCAAATAGGATATGACCACGCCTATCAGTGCTACCAGAAGGGTAGATATTATCGCTATTTTCAGTGTGATCAAAAGGGGAAACCCAATCTCGTCCAGCATTGTCTTTTATTCCGTTTTATGCAGTAAATCCGTATGAGTCAAGAATTGATATACCTTCATCTGAGATTACAAAATCTACAAATCTCTGTGCTTCTTCTTTATGTTCTGATGTTGAAACTACAGCTATGGGGTAACTTATGGGTGTTACTGTAGGCAACGTTGCTTTAATCTCGATAGTATCGGGTTCTGCTGTCATTGCATCCGTCCTGTAGACAAATCCTGCATCAATTTCACTCCTCTCAACATATACTAGCACCTGCTTTACATTCTCTGCAAGTATGGTCTTTGTCTCAAGTGTATTCCATAGTCCATTCTCTTTGAGTGCTTCTACTGTATATTTGCCCACAGGAGCGGTTTCAGGATTTCCGATACATATTGTTTCAATTCCTGGATCCATCAGGTCATCAGGGTTGGTAATATTGAGCTCACTGTCAATAGGGGCTATAAGTACTACTGTGTTCTCTGCAAAATTTGTCCTTGAATCTTCCTCTATCAAAGATTGCTCACTTAGCAGGTTCATGTGGCTTTGTGATGCGGATGCAAACACATCTATGGGTGCACCACCTTCTATCTGCATTCTTAGAGTTCCCGACCCTGCAAAGTTGAAATTTAAATCTATCGTAGGATTCTCGTTTTCAAATTGTTCTTCGATATCACTAAAAGCCTCGGTGAGGCTTGCTGCAGCGGATATTGTAACCGTTGTAACTTCTACCTGCTCTACATCCTTGTCTGCACATCCACTTACAAAGAGTACAACTGTCAGTATAGCTGCAATAGCCAGGATCAGTTTTTTGTTTTGTTCCATGATCATTACCTTTCTATATTTGGTCAGTTGGACTTTAATGGTGAAGACTGATTCTCCATTCGTTATGTTCAACCGCACATAACGCTCTTCTTTCGTCTTCTGCTATTAAAATGTTTCTAAGTTAGCAGGCACCTGAGTGATTCTACTAGACATATGCACTTCTGATAATATATAGAGAATACAGGAGAATTAAAAAGGTATGCTTAAAAACAGAAAATGCAGCACCAAAGATGCTGCAAAAAAAGTCAATGTTGAGTTATTCTTCGACGACTGTGAGTTTTTTCATTACGTCTTTTCCCTTGATCTTATTGACGACATCCATGCCTTCAATTACCTGACCAAAGACAGTGTGTACGCCGTCAAGGTGTGGCTGTGGTGAGTGTGTGATGAAGAACTGGCTTCCACCTGTATCTTTTCCGGCATGTGCCATTGAAAGTGCGCCTTTGCCGTGTTTGCGTGGGTTGTTTTTTGTTTCACACTTTATTGAATAACCCGGGCCGCCTGTGCCGGTTCCTGATGGACATCCACCCTGGATCATAAAGTTTGGGATTACTCTGTGGAATGTGAGTCCGTCATAGAATCCTTCTTTGATTAGCTTCTCGAAGTTTGCTACGGTCTTTGGTGCATCCTTCTCGAACAGTTCCAGAACAATGGTTCCTTTATCGGTTTCAATGATTGCTTTCTTCATGAACTTCACCTTAATGAGATTTGTTAATGGGTGTGCCGGATTTAAGGTTTTCGTAAACATGGGTTTAATTATACTCAAATTATACTATTTTATAATATAAGAACTACTTTATATTGGTAAGTATATATCTATTACACATATGTCATAATTTAGATAGGCACTTATCTTTCAATTATATGGTTGGTTAACAAGGGCAACACCGAGGTATTTCTATGGGACACTTTAAAAATATTCTATATATTTTCTTGATATTTCTTATATTTTCATTATCCGCTTTGGCATTGGATGTTGAATTTCTGACACAGAACATCCAAAGCAACGCTGGCGATCCTGTCAATATAAGTGTAGTGATTACGGATAATGGGACACCTGTGAATAATTCACTGGTGAATTTCACAACAGATATGGGAACTCTTAGCTCCTCTTCTAAATACTCTGATTCTTCAGGTATTGCAGAAATATCTATTAACTCCACCGCCTCGGGAATAGCACATATCAATGCAAGCACAGGCAGCGCTTATAATCTCACAAATGTAACGGTCTTGCCACTGGAAACATCTTCTCTTATAGTTCAGGCTAACCATTCTGTTAATACTGCGGGTAATGTAACTAACATTACATTCTATCCTGAAGATATTTTTGGAAACCTCAATTCAAATGACCCGATCAACCTGAACATAGTTATTCATAATCAATTCGGCATTCAGGTGCACGATATTGACCTGTCTGTTTCTGTGGGTAGTGTCGTATTTTTAGATGTGAACAATACTCATTCGAATGAATCATACTCAAGTGGCTCATCAAATTGTGCTGTATTGAATCTGAACTCGACAGTTGCAGGAGATATTTCAATTGATTCTTCTGCTAGCCTGGCGTCAAATAGCACACACCTTCAGATAGTTCCCGGGTCCCCGGGTTCAATGAGAATTTCATATGACGATGATTATACTGTTAATACCAGTTCAAATGTCAATGTTTTTGTTTATGATCGATATTCAAACCATATCGAAAATGCAAATGTCACATTCAATGTAACTCCTCCTGAAAATACCGATTACAACAGTCCGATATCATATAATTCAGCTTATGTAAATGCTTATAGTGGGTTAACTGATGCTAATGGACAATTCAGTAATGTTTTTACAACCGATAAGAGCTCAGGTAAGAACATAATCACCATTGGTGTTGCTAACAGCTCACTGCAGCATAACATCACAATAACCGGCCTTGCTGATAATATTGACAAGTTCTTCCTCATAAGTAATCCGGAAAGTGCAATCGCAAATAATATGGACTACTACACATTGTCAGGCCGGCCTGTAGACCAGTTCCTTAATCCAATATTGCCACTTACAAGCAGCATTAAGGAACAGGTCCGTTTTTCAACGAGTACTGGTTCAGTATTGGTTCCCTTGAACACACTGGGTCATGCAGATATTAAACTGGGTCCGACTCCATATGTTGAGTCTGTTTCGGTAACCGCCACTTACAGAAACGAATCCGGATATACCGGCTTCACAAATAGCAGTGTGCTGGATTTCACCGCAGATTCACTGCATTCTATCGACTTTTATGCTGTCCCAAATGCTGTGCTGGATCAAACTCAAAGTGGCAATCATAACTCAACAATCAATTGTGTTGCTTTGGACCAATGGGGTCACGCACTATCGTCTATCCCTTTAACACTTAATAATACCAATACAACGACAGGAACATTGAGAATTGCTGGTAAGAGCTCCATTGACTACATTAATGCCACTACTGACTCAACTGGCCGGATATATGCTGTTTTTACAGGCAATGTTTCAGGGAACACAAGTATTGTAGCTACAAGTGGTAATTTCAGTAGCTTAACTAATATTAGTATTAAAGCTGAACCATTCATGAGCATAAATATTTCTGTAGCTCCTCCTAAAATAGAAAGTGGTTCTCTTGTAAATGTGACAACGGTAATCTCTATAGAAGGTGAACTTCCAATCGTAAGGCCTGCAGCAAGTGCCATGCTCGTCCTTGATCGTTCAGGAAGTATGGATCCGGATTATTATGTCGGTAGCCCTCTTGATGTTGTTCTTGTAATGGACCGTTCTGGAAGTATGTCGGGAACACCAATAGCTGATGCAAAAACGGCAGCAAAAGATTTTGTAGATCATCTGACTTCTAACGCCGAGGTAGGTCTTGTTTCATTTGCATATACAAGTTCTACTGATCTGGGTCTTACTCATCTGAATTCATACGACAATATCAGCCTTGCACACAATTCAATTGATGGTGTGGTGGATGGCGGTGCAACTGCAATGGGTGAAGGTATGAGTGATGCAAATGACCTGCTTATTGACGATGGTCGTTCAATTGCTAAAAGAGCAATGATAGTTTTAACAGACGGAAATACCAATACAGGTGAAGATCAAAGAGGTGACACTGCAATTGATGATGCCTTGGCAAATGACATCATGATTTATACAATAGGTCTGGGAAACAACCTTGATGAATCATTGTTAATGCATATAGCATCAGAAACCGGTGGCAAATATTACAACGCGCCAACAAGTTCCGAACTAAAAGGAATATACGCCAGTATCGCCCAGGAACTGAGTGATTATGACGCCACAGATGTCGATTTTGGCGTGGACGGTTTCACTCCGTATGATTATACATTCCGGGATTCTCTGGAAATGGATGAATTCATAGACGATGATGTTCTGTTGCAATTCGAAGGATATGATCTGGATTATATTTTTGACGCTGGGTCGGATTATGGTGGTTCCACAGCAGGAGAATGCCTTATACAATTGAATGGGGATAACTTTACATTAGTCCCTGAATCAATGGTTTCAAGCGTTAATAATCAGTGGGCAGATTATGAATACGACCTGAGTGGCTCATTAAAACCTGGTTCTAACAATGTAACATTTTGGGAGTACCGGCTATATCTGAACATGAGTGAATATGGTAATGCCGGAAGGAACATAGAGGTTATCTGGAATGATTATGTGATAGCTTCACTTATGGGGTATTTCCCTCTTAATAGTGATCCTTATAGTTTGATATGGGATATGCCAAATATTGACCAGTCCTACAATAACACTTTCCTGATCAACGAAACAATAAATGACCTTAAGGTCCAACTTGATTGGGAAGACAGTGACAACAATCTTCATCTTCAGCTAACGAGTCCTTCCGGATATGTATATAGTATTACCAACGACAGCCGGGGATACTATGTAGAAAGCAATACTTCCGAGTATATCTGGATTCGCCCTGTGTTCACTGTCTATCCTGATGATGATGTTGATACAGTTGAAATGGGTAACTGGACAGTTGAAGTTATAGGTTTTGGTACAGGTACAGAGGATTTTACCATCTCTACATATATAGACAAGAAGAGTGCGACTCAGTTGTCCTCTCATGCGTTTATGTCCAGCTTCGATGAAAGCAGGGGCGATAAAGCAGGACTTGCCTTGTACAGTTTTGAAGGTCTGGAATTAAGTAATACTCAAACAAGTTATGTTCTGGACAATAGTACGTGGGTAGGTTATTTCACTGCGCAGAGTGACGGGTACTACACATTTGATGTGGGCTGGAACGATGGCTCACTGATAGATATCAATCTTTATGATGGTGCAGACATTGTAGCCTCGTCAAGTGGCACTTCTTCATGCGAAATTTCCAAAACACTCACGGCAGGGAATACGTATCATCTGGATATTGTCAAAGGAGACAATTCCTTCACTGATACACAATTCACAATAGAGGATTCAACAACTGTACTGGATAAAATCATGGCTGCATATTATGATGCCAGCGGAGACGGTTCCACTCCTAAGTTCCGTACATGGGAGGGGGGTGATTCATGGTCCGCTGAACAAAGTGCTAACCACGTAGGTGGCTGGCCTTACTACCTGAAACTGGAATCCAATCCTATGAACTCCGAGATAATTATGTGCAGTGCAAATGATTTCATGAACCTGAATGCACAGGTGTGGGACGGTTCTTCCTGGGGTGATGTGGACGAGCTCTCTGAGAACCTGGATAATGATCCGTATTTTGACGTATCACAGGACTATTACACAAGAAGTTTTGATATAAAGTATGAACAGTCATCAGGAGATGCCGTGGTTGTTTATATGGATATGAATGTGAGCAATTCCACTCCTCTTTACAGTGTATGGGATGGTTCTTCATGGAATAATGCTACTGCAGTCGAAGGCTTCAGTCCCACAGGAAATGGTAGTATTGAATGGATTCATCTTGCAGAAGACCCGGGATCCAATGATATGGTTCTTGTGACACTTGATAGTGCAGGAGACATCCATGGAAGTGTATGGGATGGCTCCTCATGGGGCGAGTTTGTAGAACTAGCAACTAATGCAAGTCAGGACGGCTACCAGTGTTTTGATGTTGTTTATGAGCAGGATGAAGAAGATGAAGAGCCAGGAAGGGCAATGGTTTCATGGTATGATCAGTCTGGCTATGTAAAATATTGTATGTGGGATGCCGATGAAGAAGAATGGGATGATGAAGAAACCCTGTATGCTTCTAATGAACACGTCTATTGGATAAAAATGGCAGCCAATCCCAATTCCGGGGAAATACTTGTGGCCACACAGGATGACCATAAAGACGTCCATGCAGCCGTATGGGATGGTTCTGAATGGGAAGAGTTACTTGAAGTTGAAACTGGTGTCTATGAAGTTAACAGAAGATCGATAGATGTTGCCTTTGAAATGTCCAGTGGTGAAGGTATAGTTGTATGGGGTGATAGCTCATACATACCAAAGTATCGCACGTGGGATGGGTCAAAGTGGAGTGCTGAGGCCTCAGCAATTCATCTTGGAAGCGGTTACACGCGCTGGGTGAAGCTAACAACGGTGCCGGAAACCGATGATATATTCCTTATGGCATCGGATGGTAGTCATGATATTACTTTGCAGAAATGGGATGGCTCTTCCTGGACCTATATCAATGAAATGGAAACATCATCCACAAAGCTGTTCGAATGTTTTGACATGGTGGTGGATGATAAAGAAAACATTGTAGAGGATACACCTGTTCAGTGGAACCAGTGGACAGCCAGTGCTGCTTCAACATTTGAAAATGATACGCTCAGTCACCTTGAAAATGTAATTGATACGATGACTGCAGACGGGCTGACTGCAATTGATGAAGGTCTGTTCGTTGCCAACAATGAGCTCGCTAATAATGAGCTTTCCTCAGTGGAAGGTAACTCCACAATAATCATCATGTCAGATGGTATGGACAACGCAGGTTACCACTCCCTGCTGGAGGAAGCATATAAGGCAAAAGATAACGATTCCATTATCTATACAGTAGGATTCGGTAATGACGAGTCTGAAGTAGATCCTATGCTGGAAGAAATTGCAATAATGACAGGTGGAGAATATTATTTTGCACCTAATTCCAGTGTATTGAAGGATATCTTCCGGGGAATTGCCGCGGATATCACAAATTTCTCGGCAAGTGGTACTGCAATGAATATTGATGTCCCTTACAATTATATTACACCATTATCGGCTGCAAAGGTCACTTATGTCTCAGGGAGCAGCAATGCTACACGTGGAAATGCGACTGTATTCCAGACACCGAAGTCACCTTCAACAGGCAATGCCGAGCCGACTGTTACAACAACAAATGATAAAAAAACACTTAAATGGTATTTACCAAATATGGACTCCGGCGATAAATGGGGTCTATGGTATCAGATGCGAGTCGAAGGTGTGGGATATATTCCCGTTATCCTATCAAGTTCCTCAGTAACATACACAGATCTGAGTTCTGAAATCATCTCAGTTAACGTACCCAGTGCAGGAGGTACAAGTGTGAGTGGAGGTTTTGCAGATATCTCTTCCTATTCACTGAAACATCTGGATGTTGAGCCTGACGAGAACATAATACTGGTTGATAATTCGACTAATATCAGTTTAACAGTAAAAGACTCAGAAGGCAATCCTGCCATAGCCTATGTGTATCTTTATAGTAACGTCGGTTATTTCGGGAATTATGAGAACCAAGTCAATGTAACTGTTTTTGGTTCAGAAACTATTAATTTCACAAGTGCAATTGCCGGTAAAGCTTACATTACTTCATATGGGTACCATGTAAACAATTCAAGCAATATGGTTGTGGACGTTGATACGGTGTATTTCAGACCAAAAGGAATGATAAGTATCAGCTAAAACAGATGCTTCGGACGTTGTTCGGAGCATATTATTTTCTTTTCTTTAGATAAATATTCTTTTTTTCTTTTATGCCGATGGCTCTCTTCCTGTCAATAAATCCTTATTTCTCATAATGATCGGTATATTTGCCGCAGAAGTATTCAGCTTGCATGGGTCAGTATTTTCTATAATGTCTTAGCTTACAGTGCAAGAATAAATCCAGATAGAAGGATTGCTTCTTTAAAAATATTGTATCATAATCTGATGATCTGACAAGTATCATATCATGTGTTTTCATTATGAGTTTCAAACATTTGATATGCTTGTAACCAGAAATCTGTATTATCACTCAATTGCTTTAGTCCTGCAAATACCTAAAAAAAGAAGAAAGAAAAAGTGGAGATCCATTAATGTTGAATCAACGGATCATCCTCAGGAAATATCTACATCTACCACGTGTTCGCTACGTATCACCATCGTATCGTTCTTATGGGCAGTAACTGATGATTTTGTGGTGTTAGCTACTGAAAAACCTACATCTTCAAGGTATTCTCCCCATTTGGAAGCATGTGTACTGTTTATCTGGACAGTCAGATTCGTTGGTGATGACGTCATATCCATAGAACTAGAATTATGCTGAAGGTTAAGTGTGGCTATACCTTTTCCCGACACACTGGAATGCCCATTTACTGAAACGATTCCTATGGTTGTTGTATTAACGTTATCTATGGTGCTGGTATAGATGGGGGGTTTTGATACCATTAATGTGGAACCTGAAGGGTAAGTTTTAAAGACACTTCCCATTTCATAAGCAACTGTCTTCCCATCCTTTTCAAACTCTATCTTCCCGCTAGGTATGGGCAATGGTGGATTGCTATCATAAGTAATGGTCATCGACGACTCGTTACTCACTGAGATCATAGAGCTTTGGAGTTTCATTTTGTGAACCTTAACAGGTGTCTGGTCAAATGCCACTCTATCCATATTGCTTTGAAGCACAATAAAATTCTGTTCTGCACTTTCGAATATGTTCGTATCGATACTTGATTGCAATGCAGGGTATCCGATCGCATAGATCACTCCCATTGATAAGGTCACAATTGCAAACAGCAGGATATATCCCAGTGTTTCAGAAACTGCTGCATCTCTTCTATCTTCTTGAGTCATAGCTGATCATATGATTTGTGGAACTGCTTGATGCAGTACCGTTGATCGGCATTGTCGTAGCAATTCCACCGATCGTAACTCTTACTTTCTTTCCAGATGTTTGGGAGATAACTTCTATTATCTGATCCGTATATGCGATATCGGCATTGATGGTGTACTGTTCTCTGCCGGCTCTTACAGGTGTTCTGTATTCAGTGTCAATGTAGCCATTAGGAGGTACAATGAGGTACATGTCTGTTATCATTGTACTCATCATGTTTCCGATATCTGTCATCTCATCTTTCATTACAACGTCATTTGGGTCATTTATGAATATGTCCTCTGCATTGAGGGTTATTATCGAAAAAAAACCAATACACATCAGGGTGAACAATATATATTCAAATATAGTTGATACTCCCTCTTCATTTTTGAATAACTGCTTCATTCTCCCACCTCAATGACCTCAGGTTCTGAGACATAGTGAGTTCTTCCGTCATTATATGTGATATTTACAAAAATAATGTCAATATCATTAATGCCATACGTACCGTTGGTGGAATTGATGGATACCAGTGATACATCTACAGTTTCTCCGTGTGTGGCATATAGCATTTCAATCTGATTACTGTAGTTTTCGAACAGTTGTCCATATATTACGGGTATCGTTTCATTACTTGTCTTGTTTATCTCAAAAGAAAGGTCCTTTATTATCTTTGCATTATCCCTTGTATGCAAATTCAATTCGCGTATGTTCTCTTTCGGAAATTCAAGGGCAGCATTGGATGAGTGGTACCCTGCCATTGCCGCCTGATTGGCAAGTGCTGCAAGACCTATGATTATTAGTGATAACACAAGTCCGGAAAGAGCTATCCATTGTCCTTTTGTATCTTTTCTTAAACTTTCCATGCTGTCATCCTCACTTCAACGACTCTTAACTCATCGTTGTCCAGATTCCATCCGCCGCCCATGTTGTATACGGTCTGGTTTGTAAGCGTTACAAAATGTCGTACAACGACTGCGTTTTTTCCGGGGGACCCTTTGATGATCACTCTTTTTTGTTCCAGATTCCCGTTCTCAAAGTATGCAAGGTCGACATTGTATAATGTATCAGGCAATAAATATGAAAGACTGTCATCAAGATTTTCAAGATTGTTTGCGGGATATGTGGCATTATTCATATCCCAGCTTGCAATACAGGCAGTCAGGTTATGAAGAATTGGTGTCGTATTGGACTGAGCTGATGAATTAGGTACTATGTCAATAACTGTGAGTGCATCAAAGCCCATTTGCTCTAACTGGACATCTATGGCCATCTCATTTTGCGGAGTGACTATCATAGTACTATTTGTGATTATGAGCACGGTCATGGTCATGAGTACTGCTGCAGCCAGTCCCTCAAGGGTATGTAGCTGTGCTTTATCGTTCAATTCCACACCTCTACTGTAAGGTATGCTGGTTCATACTCCAAAAGGGTTCTAATGTATTGGTTAAAGTCCAAATACGGAGGTCCTGCTACTGAAAATGTAATGTCTTTAAAGTCAATTAGCAGCTCGTATGTGCGGTTGTCGGTGAAAATCCCCGGCTCCAGTTCAAAGACCACGATATCGCTACTGGTGATCTTGCCTGTGGATCCCAATGGTACCATGGTCCCATTGACCAGCTGATAAGAAATATAATCCGGACCTTCGTCGAGTTGTACTCCGTCCAGCATCAGTCTCTTAAAACTGGGGTCGCCTCCGGTTATGCTCAAATTGTTGATCAGCACTGTCATTTCACAGTTCAAGGGTCCTGCAACGTTCAATATAGGATCTTCAACTTTTGATGGATTCATTGTCAGTTCATCTGCTTCAAACTGTACATCAATTACTTTTTCTATCTCTATCAATACTATACGGGTAATTTTTGAAGTTTCCCTGTCATTGGGCGTTGGTTCACCCAATGTGAGAGATTTATTGTTCAGGACAAGGGGTGTATTATTTTGTGTAATTGAGATGTTATAACCGTAGGAAAATTTAGTGTCATCGACATTATTATACAAGCCCAACATTTCAATGATGGTACTTTCATTCAAAACCATAAATCGATCGATCTTATCCTCTGATAAGAGATTTGGGCTATTGGTAAGCTTTGATTCTGGTTCGTCATCGACTGCAAGTCCGATACGCATTATATTGTCAGGGTGTGTTTCCCATCCAGTTCCACTGGATGTGCTATTGGCCCACCATCCTGTATCCTCAGTAAGGATTGCAGCCGTGCGATATGCAGTGTAATCTAAACTGCTCTCTCCGGCAGATCCTGAAAGGAAGAGACCTGGAATAAACTGTACAATAAAAATAAGCGCAATAAGGAATAATGATATTCCAAGTAGAAAGTCTACTGCGATCTGGCCCTTTTCATCGATCATCGTATTATATATGTGATATGTAATATAAAAATAGTTTGTTAAAATGAATAATATACTGATGATATATATTCACTTCATGTTTTATTTTTAGCTTATCGATTTTCTCTCTTTCATTTGAAATTTAAATTCTCATACGGGGATTGTATGCGAAATAACTTATATTATCAATTATATAACTCTAATGAATATCTAATAATTATAGTTAATATTCTTATTTCGATATCATGCTGATAATAGTGCAAAACAGGGTAATTTAGGGGTATTTTTATGGAATACTTAAAAAAGTGTATGTATACATGTATAATTTTTCTTATATTCTCGATGTCAGCTCTGGCATTGAGCGTGGATTATCTAACGACAGATGTCCGGGGCGGAGCGGGGGAAACGGCTAATATAAGCGTAGTGATCACAAATAACGGTACACCTGTGAACAATACTGAAGTAAATTTCACAACAGACATGGGTGTTCTTAGTTCATCTTCCACGTACAGCAATTCATCGGGAATCGCAGAAGTGAGTGTCAATTCCACTGCAAGTGGAATAGCACATATCAATGCGAGTGTGGGGGGTGATTACAACCTAACAGACGTCACATTCCTGCCACTGGAGGCTTCTTCTATCCTTATTGATATTGACCATTCAGTTAATACTGCAGGCAATATAACCAACATAACCTTTGCTCCGGTTGATATTTTTGGAAATATCAATTCAACTGAGCTAATTGGTTTGAATGTGACTATAAACGACATGTCAGGCAACACAATATATGATATTCCATTATCAATATCTTCTGCCAATGTAACACATTTTGATGCTAACAAGACAACCACAAGTACATCTTATACAAGTGGTCTGTCCGATAGTTCGGTCTTGAGTCTCAATTCGACAGTTGCGGGTAATATCACCATTACCTCTTCTGTTGGCTCAGTTTCAAATGTCACGCAAGTTGAGATCATACCTGGCTCTCCTGCTTTGATGAGAGTTGTTTACAATGATGATTATACTGTAAACACAAGCTCAAGCATGTATGTAAGTATTTATGACACATATGAGAATCCGATAAAAAATGTGAATGTCACGTTCAATGTAACATCACCAGTAGCTACAGTTTACAATAGTCCAATCGCATATGATTCAGCTTCTATTAATGTCTACAGCGGACTCACCGATATAAATGGAAAAGTATCCAATATTTTCACAACTGATAAAAGAGCGGGAGAAAATATTGTGGGAATCAATGTAATTAACACTTCATTGAAGCATAATATTTCAATAACAGGTCTTGCAGATGAGGTGGATAATCTCTTTCTTACCTACTCTCCTGAAAATGCTATCGCTAACAATATAGATACCTATACATTGTCTGCCCGGCCAGTTGATAAATTTTTAAACCCAATATTGCCGTCGGCCACTTCCATAAAAGAGCAGATAAGATTTACAACAGATAGTGGTACTTTATTACTTATTCCTTTGAATACCCAAGGTTATGCAAACGCTGTTGTGGGTCCGACACCTTATATTGAATCTCTTTCTGTAACAGCCACTTACAGGAACGAATCCGGATACACGGACTTCATCAACAACACTACACTTGATTTTACAACCGGTCCTCTAAGTATAATTGACTTTTACTCTGTTCCGGATACGGTTCTGGCTCAGGGTCTTAATGGAAATCATGAGTCTGGAGTCACACTCGTTGCATTGGATGAATGGGGTCATTCTCTTTCCAATATAAGTTTTGTTCTTAATAACGCTAATACAACAGTTGGAACACTTACAGTAGATGGAATAAACTCCACAGATCCTATCAATGCTACAACCGATTCTGAAGGGCGAATATATGGTACATTTCTTGGGAACGTTTCAGGAAATACTACTATCATGGCAACAAGTGGAAATTTCACCACGTCAACGAATGTAAGCGTCAAAGACGAACCTTTCATGAGCGTATCTCTGCAAATAAGTCCTTCTTCAGTAAGTTCGGGATCAATCGTAAACGTCACAACAATAATATCCGTAGAAGGTGAACTCCCAATTACAAGGCCCGCTGCAAGTGCCATGTTAGTTCTTGATCGCTCAGGTAGTATGGACCCTGATTATTATGCGGGAACTCCCCTTGATGTAGTTATTGTGATGGATCGTTCCGGAAGTATGTCCGGAACTCCAATTGCCGATGCAAAAGAAGCTGCAAAGGAATTCGTGGATAATCTCGTATCCAATTCAGAGGTAGGTGTGGTTTCATTTGCTACTTCAAGCAGCGTAGATCTGGGCATGACCTCGTTGAACTCATACGCTAACAAAACTCCTGTGTACAATGCCATTGATGCATTAGTGGATGGTGGTTATACTGCAATGGGTGAAGGTATGGGGGATGCAAATGATCTTCTTATAAACAATGGTCGCTCAGGTGCCAGGAAAGTAATGGTTGTCCTGACCGATGGAAAAACCAATTCAGGTACTGATCAGGATGGTGAAAATGCCATAAATGATGCCAATGATAATGGAGTCACCATCTACACAATTGGCCTTGGAAGTAATCTTGATGAATCCCTTTTGAGGCATATAGCATCAGAGACCGGAGGTACATATTATAACGCACCGGATAGTTCAGATCTAAGTGAAATATATAGTACCATTGCTCAGGAACTAAGTGATTATGATATATCTGACATTGAGTATGGTGTGGAAGGATTTACACCGTATGACTATACATTCCAGGATTCTTTGGTAATACCGGGTTCTTTTGAAGCTAATATTCTTATAAATGAGACCCTCAATGATCTTAAGGTACAACTTGATTGGGAAAACAGTTCTTCTGATCTCTCTCTTCAACTGATCAGTCCTTCTGGAAAAATCTACGGCCTTAGTGAGGACTCAACCGGATACTACATAAATGGCAACACTTCCGAGTACATCTGGATAGAGCCTCTATCTTACCTTTACCCTGATGATGACGATGATACTGTGGATATGGGCAATTGGACGATAAATGTAACAGGTACAGGTGCTGTAACTGAGGATTTCACAATATCAACATATATCGACAAGAAAAGTGCAACTAAATTATCCTCTCATGCATTCATATCAAGTTTTGACGAAAGCCGGGGTGATAAGGCAGGACTTGCCCTTTACAGTTTTGAGGATGTCGTTTTGAGTGATAACCAGACAAGTTATATTCTGGACAACAGCACATGGGTAGGATATTTTACTGCTCCATCTGATGGTTTGTACAATTTCAACGTTTCCTGGGATGATTCCTCACTTATCGATACCCATCTTTATGGTGGTATAGAACTTCTGGACTCTTCGAATGGAACAGGTGCATGTGAAGTTTCTTATCTACTTTCAGCAGGAGAAACATATCATCTGGATATGGTCAAAGGAACTGATTCACTCACTGATTCCCAATTCACCATCAATGTCTCTACTTCCTTGGTGGATACTATTATGACTGCATATTATGATAGTGGGGGAGGTGGCGGAACTCCTAAGTTCAGGACGTGGGACGGCCTTCAATGGTCAGTGGAACAATCTGCGAACTATGTAGGCGGAAGCCCCTACCAGGTAGTGCTTGAATCCAATCCTCTGAGCTCAGAGATAATTATGGGCACGGCTGACAGTAATAATGATGTAAACGTTCAGATATGGGATGGCTTGTCGTGGAGTAGTGCCAGCCAGTTCACAAGTCATCTGGATTCCTATAGTCGAAGAGGTTTCGACATAAAATACGAACAGATTTCTGGTGATGCGGTTGTGGCTTATGTGGATAAGAACATAAATGATGGTGTTCCTCGCTATCGTATATGGGATGGCTCTTCCTGGAGCTCCAGTGCTGCGGTGGATGGCAGCAATCCGGGAGCTGGTGACATTGGATGGGTCAGACTTGAAGCGAATCCTGATTCTGATGAAATGGTTCTTGTGACCCTTGATGATGAAAGAGACATACGTGCGCAGGTATGGGATGGTTCTTCATGGGGTAATCTCATCTCTATAACAAACAATGCCAGAGCGACAAGTTACCAGTGCTATGATGTTGTATATGAACAAAATACCGGAAGAGCAATAGTTGCATGGGCTGATATGGGTACAGGTGATGTAAGATATCGCATATGGGACGGCAGTTCATGGAGCTCTGCAAGCAGTCTGTATTCTCCTGATGCACGTGTTTATTGGATAAAGATGGCAGCAGACCCCAATTCCGATGACATACTTCTGGCATCAGTGGATAATTCTTATGATATTCATGTCACCTCATGGGATGGTTCTTCATGGTCATCGCCTCAGGAAATTGAAACTAATGTCTATGAATACAGCAGAAGGTCTGTTGATGTTGTCTTTGAACCGTCTAGTGGTGAAGGCCTGGTGGTCTGGGGTGATAGCAGTTCAACTCCTAAGTACAGCACATGGGATGGTTCTTCCTGGAGTTCAGAATCATCTGCAACGAACCTGGGGGGAAGTGGCTATACGCGTTGGGTGCAACTGGCATCAAATACGGCTTCAAATGAGATTTTCCTCATGACATCTGACGGGAACAATGATCTTAATATCCAGAAATGGGATGGTTCTTCCTGGGACCTGGTTACTGAAGTCGAGACATCATCTACACGATACTATGAGTGTTTTGATATGGTATTCAAGGATTTGGATAACTCTCCAAAAAGCACTCCTGTATCGTGGAATGAATGGACGGCAAGTGCAACATCAACTTTTGATAACGATTCCCTTTCACATCTGGAAAATGCCATTGACACTATTACAGCAGATGGGTTGACTGCAATAGATGAAGGTTTGTTCGTTGCCAACAATGAGTTATCTTCTGTAGATGGTAATTCCACAATAGTCCTGATGACGGATGGACTCGATAATGCAGGATATCATTCCCTGCTGGAGGAAGCGTACAGAGCCAGAGATAACGATACCGTGATATACACAGTAGGTTTTGGCAACAACGAGTCTGAAGTCGATCCTGTGCTGGGGGAAATTGCAAACATAACAGGTGGAGAATACTACTTCGCACCTAACTCCAGTGTTTTGAAGGAGATTTTCAGGGGTATTGCTGCACAGCTCACCAATTTCTCAGCAGGTGGCCCGGTACTGGACATACATGTTCCTTACAATTATATTACTCCATTATCTGTTGCAAAGGCAACGTATATTTCAGGAAGCAGTAATGCCACAAGTGGCAATATTACTGCATTTGAATCACCAGTGTTACCTCCTACAGGAAATGCAGAACCCACTATCACCACATCCAGTGGGAAGTCTATTCTTGAGTGGCAGTTGCCAAATCTTGGTCCTGGCGATAAATGGGGTATATTGTACCAGATGCGGGTTGATGGTGCCGGTTATGTTCCTCTTATAATGCCAACATCCACAGTAACATACACTGATCTTAGTGGTGAGAACATCACAGTCTACATACCAAGTGGTGGAAGTGCAAGTTTGGGCGGTGGCGGCGCAGGTGTTCTTTCTTATGCACTGGGAAATTTAGACATGGAACCAGATAGGACTATCCTTCCCATAGCTAACACTGCAAATATCAGTTTGACACTCACGGATGTAATGGGCAATTCCAGCTTTGCTTATGTACACCTTTTTAGTAGCATGGGATATTTCGGGGATTATGAGAATCCTATCAATGTGACTGTTGTAGGGTCAGATAATGTTAATTTCACAAGTGTTGCTGCTGGTAAAGCTTACATTACTGCATATGCGTATAATGTGAATAATGCAAGTGATGTTCTTGTTGCCAAAGACGTGCTGATTATCAGGCCAAGGGGAATGATAAGCCTTAGTTAAAACTGGATTCTTTGTACTTTTCACAAAGAATCTTATTTTCTTTTTTGTTGTTTCTGTTTTTTGATTATGGTATTTAGCGACAGCTATGCTGCAATATTGCTTATTTGATGTTGTAGGGCTTTGCTGGAAATAAATCCGAAGCCTTGGATAACACCGAATCATACAGCTAATGCTAAATATGGATCTGAAACAGAATAGAAACATTCCAATACACCTGTTTTTCCTTTCTTTCACCAATGGCAATAAAAAAGATAAAAATAAAAATGGTGTGGCACTCATTGATAACCCGATCAATGAAGCTATCTACGTTAAATGGTTCAGTAGATATCTACGTTCACTACATGTCTGCTAAGGATCAGCATTGTATCATTAATATTGGCAGAAACGGTTGATGATGTGCTGTTCGTTACCGAGAAACCTATGTCTTGAAGGTACTCTTGCCATTTTGAAGCATGAGTGCTGTTTATATGGACAGTTACATTTGTTGGTGAAGAAGTTTTGTCCATGGAACTTGAATTATGTTTAAGGTTAAGTGTAGCCATCCCCTTTCCTGAAACACTGGTGTCCCCGTTTACAGAAATAAGTCCTATTGTAGTTACTGTGACGTTATTGATAGTATTGACATATATCGGAGGTTCTGATATCATTACCATGGATTTTCGTGGATATGATTTGATAACCCCTGCCATTTCATAAACTAATTTCTTATTGTCCTTTTCAAACACAATTTCTCCAGTAGGAACAAGCAATGGTGGGTTGCTGCCATAGGTGATAGTCATTGATGATTCATTGCTCACAGAGATTGCAGAGCTTTGGAGTTTCATTTTGTGAACCTTCACAGGTGTCTGGTCAAATGCCGCTCTTTCCATGCTACTCTGGAGTTCAATGAAATTTTGTTCTGCACTTTCAAATATATTTGTATCTATATTAGACTGCAATGTAGGGTATCCAATTGCATAGATAACTCCCATCGACAAGACCACAACTCCAAACAACAGGATATATCCCACAGTTTCAGAAACTGCTGCATTACGTCTATCTTCTTGAGTCATAACTGATCATGTGGTTTGTGGAACTGCTTGATACAGTGCCGTTGATCGGCATTGTCGTAGCAATTCCGCCGATAGTAACTCTTACTTTCTTACCGGATGATTGGGAAATAACTTCTATTATCTGGTCCGTATATGCGGTATCGGCATTGATAGTGTACGTTTCTTTACCTACTTTATCCGGTATTTTGTATTCTGTATCAATGTAGCCATTGGCAGGAAGAATGACGTACATATCGGTTATCATTGTACTCATCATATTCCCCACATCACTCATTTCATCCTCCATTAAAGCATCATTTGAATTCTGGACAAAGATCTCATTAGAGTTGAGGGTTATTGTCAGGAAAAAGCCAATACATATCAGAGAGAACAGTATATACTCGAATAAAAGTGTAACTCCTTCTTCGTTTTTGAATAACCGCCTCATGCACCCACCTCTATGACCTCAGGTTCTGATACATAATGGGTTCTTCCGTCATTATATGTGATATTTACAAAAATAATGTCAATATCATTAGTTCCATAGGTACCGTTGGTGGAATTGATGGATACCAGTGATACATCTACAGTTTCCCCGTGCGTAGCATATAGCATTTCAATCTGAGTACTGTAGTTCTCAAACAGTTGTCTATATATTACGGGTATTGATTCATTGCTTGTCTTGTTGATCTCAAAAGAAAGTTCCTTTATTATCTTTGCATTGTCCCTTGTATGCAAATTCAACTCGCGGATGTTCTCTTTTGGGAATTCAAGGGCAGCATTCGATGAGTGGTATCCTGCCATTGCTGCCTGGTTGGCCAGTGCTGCAAGACCTATTATTATTAGTGATAACACCAGCCCGGAAAGAGCTATCCATTGTCCTTTTGTATCTTTTCTTAGACTTTCCATGCTGTCATCCTCACTTCAACAACTCTTAATTCGTTGTTGTCCAGATTCCATCCACCGCCCATATTGTATACAGTTTGATTTGTAAGTGTTACGAAATGTCGTACAGCGACTGCATTTTTGCCAGGTGGGCCATTTACTATTAGTTTCTTCACATTCAGATTATCATCTTTAAAATAAGCAATATCTACATTGTATAACACACCAGGCAACAGATATGCAAGAGAGGTGTCGAGTTTGTTCAGATTATTAGTCGGATATGTGGCTTCCGTCATATCCCAGCTTGCGATACATTCTGTCAGGTTATACTGGGCAGATGCATGCTGAGCTATGTCAAGAGTTGCCAGTGAGTCATAGCTCATTTGTTCCAGTTGAACGGCTGAAGCCAGTTCATTCTGAGGGGTTATTACCATAATGCCCTGTGTGATCGTAAGTACAGAAAACGTGATAAGAACTGCTGCACCCAGACCTTCCAGAGTATGCAACTGTGCTTTATTATCCATTACCACACCTCCACCGTAAGGTATGCAGGTTCGTAAAGGGCAGTGCTCAAATTATTGTAGTTGGTAAAAGGTGGTCCGGGATTTGAGAATGTTACATTGCTAAATTCCAGATCAAGTCTGTAATCAATACTTGCGTTAAAAAGGTCATGGTCAAAGTTCAGGTAGATGACATCTCCACTGCTAAAGTTTCCGGCAAGTGGGGATTTTGTCCATCCGTCCTTCTTGTAAACAGTGAAGTCAGATGGTTGATTTAAGGGATTTCCATCAAGTTTTACGCTCATCAGCGAAGAGTTTATGCCGCTTAAGTTGAGGTCACTTATCTGCAAAGTTATATTCTCTTCAAAAGGTCCTGTCACGTTAATTGTTCCCACGGAGGATGATTCACTTGTCAGTTCATCCCCGGAAATGGCAGCTACGGTTTCTTTTTCTACAAGGACGACACGTGTGATCCTTGCAACTTCCAGATTATCAGGTAATGCTTTTCCCCGGGCAATGGTCGTGTTGTTCAGAATAAGATTTGCACCATTTTGCGTAACATATATATTGTATCCATATGAAAAATGAGTGTCTTCGACATTTTTATACATTCCTAACATATCTACAAGATCACTTTCATTTACGAGCATGAATTGTTCTATCTTGTCCTTTGATATGAGATTGGGACTGTTAGTGAGCTTTGAACTTGAGTCATCGTCTGCAGCCAGCCCAATTCGCAGTATACTGTCTGGGTTTGATTCCCAGTTCGTTCCGTTATTTGTGCTGTTCTCCCACCAGCCTGTATCTTCCACAAGGATTGTGGCGGTGCGGTAAGCTGTGTAGTCTAAACTACTCTCTCCTGCTGATTCCGACATGAACAGACCTGGAATGAACTGTATGGTGAAACTGATAGCAAAGAGGACCAATGATATCCCGAGTAGGAAGTCTATTGCAACTTGTCCATTTTCGTCGCCCATTTAAATGATATATGAGTTTGATATTATAAAATAATATTTGTTAATATTTTCAGTATATAATTATTCTATTGTGGGGACTGCGTTTATAGTGTCATATGGTGCAGTATTACTTTTGTTGTTTTGGCCTTTATACCCCAAACAATTAAAAACAGCAAATACATATCATAATCCCTGATGAATGAGGTAAGGATAGTCCACACAGGGGACACACATCTTGGATACCGGCAGTATCACAGTGATGTGCGCCGGCAGGATTTTTTCAATGCTTTTTCCAATGTGGTGGATGATGCTATTAGTATGGGCGTGGACGCTGTAGTGCATGCAGGTGACCTGTTCGATTCCAGGAATCCCACGCTTGATGATATTCTTGATGCCATGGGTCTGTTCTCAAAACTGAAAAGTGCAGGAATCCCATTGCTTGCGATCGTTGGTAATCATGAGAGCAAACAGAGTACTCAGTGGCTTGACCTTTACAGCAGTCTTGGTCTTGTAATTCGTCTTGGCACAGAGCCTTACAGGCTGGGTGAGATTGCCTTATACGGTATCGACAGTGTTCCAAAGACAAAGATACCTTTGTTCGATTTTTCCATATTCGATGACAAAGCAACCGAAGCAAAGTATAACCTGTTTGTAATGCACCAGCTCGTAAAACCCTTCGCCTTTGGTGACTGGGATATAAAAGAAGTAATTGACTCTATTCCTTTTGATGTGCATGCAGTACTTCTTGGAGATAACCACAAGCAAGAAATAACGACAGTCAATGAGGCATGGGTCACCTACTGTGGCAGTACCGAGAGGAACAGTACCTCAGAACGCGAACCACGCTCCTACAATATAGTAACTATCGGGGAATCTGGTATCGAGATAAGTAAACGCGCAATTAAGACGCGTGAATTCGTTTTCATACCTGTCAAGCTCACGGAAGATTCGAATGCTCACGAGGATGTATTTTCCGCAGTAATGGAACATAACATTGAAGAAAAAGTTGCCTTCGTGGAAATATCAGGTGATGTCAGGGTAAAGCTGGACTTCAGTGAAATAGAGAAGTTCCTCCTGTCAAGAGGTGCACTGGTTCCGGGAATAAAAGATCTTCGCAGTGGAGTTGATACACTGGAAGATTCCTCTTTGAAAGTCTCTTTCTCAGACCCTGATGATGTTGTCAAAGAGGAGATCAAGAAAATGGACCTTACGTCCGGCGGTCTATTACTTGATGATATAATAAGGGACCCACTTATAGTGAAGACAAAAGTTGGTGATGAGGCCGAGTCTAAATTAGGGCAGTTACTTGAAAAAATAGATTTTACGAAACCTGTTCCCGTTAACGCTTCCGATGTTCTTTCTGATGATGTGACGATGGTGGCAATCGACTCTGTGATGACTGAACATGGTCATGTAGGTGAAACAGTGGCCGAATCCGAAAAGGAAACATCGGATGATGCTTTATTAGATGTGGTTCAGAAGTCCGAAGTATCTGAAAAAGCATATCTGCCTGTTTCTGATAATTCTAACGATATAGTACCTGTTAAAAAATCAGAGGAAACAGGAGCTACTGAAAAAATGCTCGTTTCTGAGGATTCAGCATTAGTGGGTGATGCCCAGCATAGTAATAAAAAGCAGGCTGAAGCTAAAAAAACAGAGCCTGAAACTGTAAAACCCCGCCAGTACAATCTGGGTGATTACCTTTGATGTTAAAACGATTAAAAGTTGAGAATATCAGGAGCTATAAGGAACTGGACCTTTCGTTCAAGAATGGTGTTACGGTGGTCTCAGGTGTTAACGGAAGTGGTAAATCCAGTCTTCTGGAGGCATGTTTTACAGGACTTTTTGGAAGCAAAACACTGGATAAGGACTTCGTGCTTTCCGATATTATCACCAAGGGTGCTTCAAAGGCATCAATATTACTTGAGTTCGAACAGGGAGGGCATAACTATTCTATAGAGCAGTCTTTCAGGAACGACCCGGAAAAAGGACGTGCTTCCAATACCAAATCTATTTTCAGGAAGGATGAGGAGATCATATTTGACCAGGCAACGCGGACCTATGAAGCAGTGACATCTCTTCTGAATATGGATGAGGAAGCTTACAGGAATTGTGTTTACATACGTCAGGGTGAAATCGATGTCCTGATCAACTCTAAACCCAGGGACCGCCAGAAAATGATAGATGATCTCCTGCAACTAGGCAAACTGGAAGAGTACCGGGAGCGAGCTTCAAGTGCCAGGGTCGGAGTTGGGCGACATCAACGTGATAATGAAAGACGTATCAAAGAGCTTGGCACGGAAATCAAACTCATTGAGGACACTGATCCAAGCGGCAGGCTGGCAGCTTTGAAGACAAGGTCCGTACAAATTGATTCTGAAATGGTTTCGTTCAATGAAAAGAGGGACCGTACACGTTCCCTGATAGATGAGGTCACGAAAAAACTATCTGAGCTGAGTGAACTCTCTGGCAGGAAGGATTCTGTCGAGCAACAGATAAAGGAGCTCATGGACAGAAAATCAAGATCATTCCAATCCATTGATTCGTTTTCAAAGGACATTCGTTCCCATAAGGAACTTCTTGAATCCAGGCAGTACAGAGTTTCCGAAATTGAGTCTCAGTTGAAGGCTGACTCAAAAAATATCGAATCCCTGATTGCTCAGATGGATGAAGGTGAACGTTCTTTAAGGGACGCTTTGAGTGAACTGAAAAGCAAAAAAGCAGTTTCAGAAAAAGATCTCCTTAGCATTGCTCAGTCTGCGAAAGATTTGGAAAAACAGATAAAGTCCATTGAGGATGCGGCAAAAGATGTTGAATCCAAAATAAAGGACGTTTATTCTGGGATCGAGAAACACAAAGTTAGCATTGCAGGACTTGAGGATAAACACAAGAATATTTTGTCCAAAATAGTTTCTCTGGGTTTCAGTCTTGAAAAACTTGAAAATATCGACGAGGTTCTTGACCTTGTAAATGACCAGCAAAAAAGGTTCCATGGCAAGGAATCTGAACTTAAGGTGAAGATATCTGAACTCAAAAGCAGGATCGAAAAATCAAAACAACTTCTGGCAGCTGGAAAGTGTCCAACATGTGGGCAGGAACTCAAAGGTTCATGTGTGGAGGAATCCACAGTTTCAGATAATGAAACAATAACAAAATTAGAAACCGAATTATCCGAACTTAAGGTCAAACAGGCAGAAGCTGAAGCAAGAGTGGATAAGGTAAAATCAGCTCGTGCTTGTAAATCTGACATTGATGTTGTTCTCAGGAACATCGAGTCTGCGAAAGAGGCTATTGACAGGGACAACAAGAGAATTGAAGAGTATAATCTGAACCTCAAGGAAGATGAACTGAAAATAAAAGAGTTACTGTCCATGAAGGGAGAACTGGAAAAGACCCTTGATGTAACAAAAACAAAGGTCGCGGGATTGAGGCAGGAAGAAGAAGTAGCCTTAAAAGAGCATTCAAAGTCCCTGGAACGTCTTGGTCTTGCCCGGGAAATGCAGAAAATACTGGGGGAGTTTGAGAAGATTAATGCTGAAATAAAGCAGTTGGATGAGAAAATAAAAAGTATCCAGGAAATGATATCACTTTTTGAAGGCCAGATGGGGGAAAAGAAAGACTCCCTGAAAGACATCGATGAGAAGATGGGAAAATTCAATAAAAAGGAACTTGATTCTCTTAGCAGAGACTATGGTCTTGCCTTTGGTAATATAAACTTGAAAATTGATAAGTTGAAGCTTGAAAAGGACGAGGTTATGAAGAAGGCAGGAATGGCTGAAAGTGACAGGAGCCGACTTTCAGACCTTAGGGGGAATCTGGATATGCTGAAGAACCGGGCTGCTTATCTGAATGCTGTTTATTCAGATGCCGAGAATCTTGAGAGCATGTACATGCGAATACGTGCGCAACTGCGTTCCAGCAATATACAGACACTTGACAGGTTGATAAATGAAATATTCTCGTTCATGTATTCCAATAATGCTTACTCTCATGTAATGCTGGACGCAGATTACAATCTCACTGTGTTTGAAAAAGATGGCACAGCTCTTGAACCCAAGCTTCTGAGTGGCGGAGAACGTGCTTTATTCAATCTTGTACTTCGCTGTGCAATATATCGCCTGCTCTCACTTGGTACGTCATCCCATGATGGTGCCGGGCTTCCGCCTCTTATCATGGACGAGCCCACAGTGTTCCTTGACAGGGGCCATGTTCACCAGCTAATAAAACTCATAGACATGATGCGGGATATAGGTGTGGCACAAATTCTCATAGTTTCTCATGATGAGTCTCTGATTGATTCGGCTGATCATGTATTTGCGGTTGAAAAAGACCCTGTGACAAATAATTCTGCTATATATGCCAGATAAGTTAAAGTAAATAATTATTTAATACTTGAAATAAATACATCTGGCGACCATAAGGTATATTATACTTTTATTCATATATTAACATATTATTGTCGCATAACTGCGATGAGGGACTGAATGGATTTGCGAGGCTTTTCATGAATACTGAAAACAGGGATTTTGTGATTGAACGCCTTGAGCGGCAGCTCAAGGAAAAAGAAACAGAACTAGATGAAATCAAAAACAATATCCGTGATTCTATACTCCGGGAGATTAGAAGTGATCTTAAGAACGATCTTGATTTCAACAACCGAATTGCGCAACTTGAACGTAAGGTTCAGGCTCTGAGCAGTAATCTTAATGGTGTCATGGATGAACTCCTTGACCAAAAATCAATGATACGTTCCATGAAAGAACAACCCGTTCCTCGTGAAAATAAAGTAGAGCAAAAATCTCCGGTTGAGCCTGTAAAGGAAGCATCAAGTCCAAAGGTATATAGGCCGGAACCTAAGCCGGTAGCACCTTCAGTGGCTCAGTCACAACCACAATCTGTATCTTCCGCTTCAGCAATCCCCTCTTCTGTCGCCTCAGCTCCAACTGAAACATCACCTTCAGCAAAACCATTCAATTCAAAGGTTTCCATAAGGTCTGCTGAGTCGGAATCTTCTTCGGGAACTGTCCAGCCATCCTCATCTCCAAACATGCGTTTCAATGTAAGGGAAGTTCCTTCTGTAAAACGACCTGAAATGCCTGAACCTGAATACCGGTCTGAATACATTATCGCAGAAACCGATGATGAACGCCAAGTCCGTCTCGACAAGAACTCACGCCAGGATATGGCTTCATGCAAATATATTGTTGCAGAAGAAGGCGAATCCGCATGCGAGGAAGAAGGGGAGGAATCTTCAAAATATGAGACAATTGAGGCGCGCGAAGATGAAGATGCTGTGGTAATCGTCACACGAAGAAAATAGTCTTTTTTATAAAAACAGAGGAATCGCGTGCATATCAAGGAACTTGAGTTTATAAACTTCAAATCCTTCGGGAAAAAGGTAAAAATACCTTTTTTTGATGGTTTCACCACCATTTCCGGTCCAAATGGCAGTGGCAAATCTAATATCATAGATGGTATCCTCTTTGTGCTGGGCTTATCAAGTTCCAGGACCATGAGGGCTGAAAAACTTACTGATCTTATCTATAACGGCGAAGGTTCTAAAAAGCCTGATTTTGCACAGGTGACGATACGCTTTGATAATACTGATCGTGAAATGCCATATGATGCCGATGAGATTACTATTACAAGAAAGATACGGGAAACTGATTCCGGCTATTACAGTTATTTCTATTTCGATGGCAAGGCAGCTAGTCTTACGGAAGTGCACAATTATCTTGCAAAAGCCCGTGTTACTCCTGAAGGTTACAATGTTGTGATGCAGGGTGATGTTACGCGTATCATCAACATGACTCCTACCGAAAGACGAAAGATCATCGATGAGATCGCTGGCGTTGCTGAGTTTGACAGTAAAAGGGACAGGGCACTTAGTGAGCTTGAGATCGTCCGCGAGAGGGTAGAAAGAGTCGATATAATCATTGAAGAGGTCGGCCAGCAGCTTGAAAAGCTCAAGACCGAGCGTGATCAGGCCCTGAAGTATCAGTCTCTCAAGGAAGAGAAAATGAAATTCGAAGGCTTTGTTCTGCTTGCAAAGCTAAAGGATGCTAAGGTAGAGCTATTATCTGTTGCTGATGACATCCAGGCCAAGGATGAGGTTCTTGGTAAACTGGAAATGGATCTTGATGCGAAAAAGTTCAATGTTGAAAAGCTTGAGCAGGATCTTGAGGAAATGACCCTGAGCATCCAGAGAATGGGTGAAGATGAGCAGATCCAGATAAAAAAGGATATAGAGGGCATCAGGGGTGAAGTTTCAAGGTGTGTTGACACCATTGAGCTTTCTGAAAAGGAAATGGAAGATGTCGAATCCAGACGCAGGAAAACCTTTGTTGAAATTGATGAGATAAAAGGTAAGCTTGAAGAGCTGGACTCTAATATCTCAGAAGAGTCCATGAGAAAAGAAAGCATCCTGTCCGAGATGTCCGAGCGCAAGACCGAGCGCATGATCCTCCAGAGCAAGATCGCAGATGTCGATTCAAAATTTGCCCAGACAAGGGATGAACTCAGTACTCTTAAGTCCAAACTTGAGACCGTTAAGAACGACAAAAATGAGCTGATGCGGCAGGAAGACCGCTTACTTGACTCGCTGAGAAGAAAATCTGCGGAAGTCCGGGATATCGAAAGTGAGATCGCAGATGCGAAATCCAAATCAGAATCCTCTGGAAGTGATACACTTTCCGTTGGATACGATATAGAGAAGCTCAATGAGAAGATCGATGTCCTGACAAAGGATATTGATGACCTTGAACTCAACCGTTCCCAGTTAAAGGTCATCGTCAAGGAAATTGAAGATGAACTTCGCAAATATGAAAATGATTATGCCAGAATAGAGGTCCGTGTACGCGCAGCAGAGGACCACAGCAGGTATTCCAAAGCAGTAGACATGGTGATGAATGAGAAGAAACACCATGGATTGCCTGGTATATATGGTACCATAGCGGAACTTGGCAGTGTCGATCAGAAATATTCCAATGCTCTGGGTATTGCTGCTGGTGGGCGCATGCAGGCAGTTGTTGTCGAAAACGATGAGGATGCTTCACGTGCGATATCTTTCCTTAAGCAAAGAAGAGGTGGCAGGGCTACATTCCTTCCATTGAATAAAATGGAGTCACGCAGGCCTTACAAGAATCTTTCCGACAGGGAAGGTGTGGTAGGTTATGCAATCGACCTTATAGATTTCGATCATAAATTCGAAGCTGCTTTCTGGTATGTTTTCAGGGACACTCTCATCGTGGACACGCTGACAAATGCCCGTCGGCTCATGGGTGGCCTGCGGATGGTAACTCTTGAGGGCGAGGTCATCGAAAAGAGCGGTGCGATGGTGGGCGGTTCCCAGCAGCAGAAATCCGGTCTTTCATTCGCTGCTTCTGAAAAAGATAAGCTAGTGAAGATCGCTGAGAAAATCACTGAATATGATTCAAGACGCAGCAATGCCATCAAGAAACTGGATCAGGTGGAAGGGCATATATCTCAGGTCAATCAAGAGATACATGAACATGACAAGGAGATATCCAAGAAGCAGATGCAACTTGAAGAGATCTCAGGAAGGAGTGAACGTCTTTCCCAGCTCATTGAAGCAAAGGCTCAGGAACTTGCCGAGATAGAAGAGTCACGCAAGGAGCTCAGGGATGAAATGGAGCGAACTGTTACCCTGAAGCAGGAAAAGGAAGAACTCGTCCTGTCTTTAGAGGCGGACATCGAGGTGCTGGATGAGAAACTTGCAGGTTCTGAAGTTCCTGAACTTAACAGGCAGGCAGAACAGCTTGATGGAGAGATCAGGCGCCTGGATGGTCGTGTTCGTGACATTGATTCCACTTTGAATGCCCTGAATCTTGACCATGATTATGCATCTTCAAAGATAGAGGAGAACAGGGAACTTATCAAGTCAATGGACGAGAAGAAAGCTACACACAAACAACGTGTGGCCGACCTTAGAAGCAAGATCACTGAACTTGAGACTTCTCTACTGGAAAAACAGAAGCGTGAAACTGAACTTGCTGAGGAGTTAAAGGAACTGCAGCAGGAACGTGCTCAGCTACATGAGGCACATACTTCTGTGAAAAGGGAATTTGAGAAGATAAAGCTCAGATTTGATGAAGGAAACCGGAATATGATGGCTCTGAAAGCCACAAAGGATGCACTTGAGGAACAGGTTGTCGAACTTGCGGAAGAGATCCAGAGACGTGGCATTGAGGAAACAGAGGAAGTTCCTAATTATGAAACCGTGCGTACAAGGATAGGTTCTATTGAGAAAGCAATGGAACGTCTTGAGCCTGTTAATATGCGTGCAATAGATGAATATGATGAGGTTGAGGCAAGACTCGATGACCTTGTCACAAGGCGTGACACCCTGTCCTCAGAAAGGGAACAGATACTTGAACGTATAAAGCAATATGAGCAGCTTAAAAAAGATACTTTCATGGAAACCTATGAAGGTATTAATGCGCCTTTCAAGGAAATATTCCATGAGCTTTCCGATGGTATCGGTGAGCTGGTTCTCGATAATTATGAAGATCCGTTTTCAGGTGGCATGACACTTAAAGCACAACCAAAGGAAAAGACCCTGCAGCGTCTGGAAGCCATGTCCGGTGGAGAAAAGAGTCTTACCGCCCTGTCCTTTGTATTCGCTATTCAGCAGTACAGGCCGGCCCCGTTCTATGCATTCGACGAAATTGATATGTTCCTTGACGGAGCCAATGCAGGAAAGGTTGCACAACGAGTTAAAACAGCAGTTGCCAATGCACAATTTATTGTTGTCTCTCTCAGGAAACCAATGATAGAGGCTGCTGAGCGGACTATTGGAGTTGCAATGCAGGAAAATAACATTACAAGTATTACGGGTGTGAAATTACGTTGAACGAAATAGCAGAAGACATGGAGATGGTCCAGGCAGCCGAAATTGTCCCGATTTCTGGTGTTTCGTTACCATGCACTATTGATCCGGCGTTCATCGAGACTTTAAGGGGACTTGGTGTTGATGACTCTCTGCTTGATTTCTCGGAAGATGTACTCAGCGAACCTGTTGAGATTCTCATGAATCTCGCAAAGGATGGTGCCATAAATCCGTGGGATATCGACCTTGTCACTGTTACTGACATGTTCCTTGAGCGTATCGAAGTGATGCAGATGATGGATCTTCGAATCTCTGGCAGGACTCTTCTTTACGCGTCGATCCTTTTGCGTATGAAATCCACCGGGATCGTTCAGGAGGATGAGGAAGATGACTGCTTCGAGATGATGGATGATGAGCTGGATTTCTATGAGGTTGATGAATATCCGGTTCCAAAACTGCCTATTCGTCGCAGGGCCACACGTCCGGTCACACTCCAGGAGCTCATTGTTGAGCTGCGCAAAGCAGAGAAGGTTGAAACGCGAAGGAAGGACCGCAGTGTTTATCGCAAACTTGAAGAAAGGTCAGCGGTGACAACAGATGATGTCCTGGGTATTGCTCACGAAGAGGATATACTGGGACGTGTCAGGGATATGGCTGCAATGTTAAAGGAATCATTTACTGAACACGAGTTTGTCCAGCTTTCGGACCTGATGACCGATGACAGGTCTGAGAATATCATGACATATGTTTCGCTTCTTTTCCTTGCAACTGAAAAGCAGATTTGGTTGACACAGGAAGAACTCTTCGGTGAATTGTACGTTTATCCAGCCAGGGCAAATTATGAGGCTGTCTAAGGGGTGTGTTTACAGTTATGAGTGACCGGGAAGTTATGGAAGCAGCTCTTTTTGCTGCCGGAGGGGCACTTGATGCGGCAACCCTTGGAAAACTGATAGGCAAGCCAAAGAAACATGTTATCCCTATCGCACTTGATCTTGTGAAGGAATATTCTTCCAGGGAAACTGGTATTGAGGTAATTGACCTTGGTGAGCGCTACGTTATGCAGGTCAAACCAAAATATACTGATGTGGTAAGACCACTTGCTCCAAAAGAATTGAGTGCGCCCATGTTGCGCACACTTTCCATGATAGCATATCATCAGCCACTTATCCAGTCAGAGCTTGTGGATATGAGGGGAAATTCTGCTTATGACCACATAAGGGAACTTAAGGAAAGGGGTTTTGTTGAGGCTGTGCCGCATGGGAGGACGAAGATCCTTCGTACCACTTCTTTATTTGCTGACTATTTCGGTCTCGAATCTAACGATCCCGAACTTGTTAAAAAGAAGATCGTTGAACTTTCCCGCCTTCAAAGCGGACAGAGTGGTCTTAACAAGTGGCTTGGGAGGCGATTCATTGGCGTTACTCCTATGTATGAGTCCCTGATGGAAATGTGTGGTATAAGAGAGTACAAGGTTATCAACGCCTATGATCCTACAGAAGATGAGTTGGATGAGCTTGAAGATGTATATAAATTGATTATCTCCAAAGGTTACCTTGAAAAAGTGAGTAAATATTATGACGGAGAAATAATTGAGGTTAGTTCGACCACTTTTGATGATATTATTGATTCTATCAACCTCCTTGAGAATGTGGCTGACCCTGAGAGGTCAAGATCAAGTATTGAATCAATAAGTGACCTCAAAGAGCGTTATACTTCAAAGGCACTTGTTATAAGCAAGAAAGTCCAGCCTGCAACCGAGATGGTTGCGCGTATTGTCGGTGACTTGCGCCTGGGTGTATCATCTACCGGGATTATAATAGCTCCTGATTATGAAACATCAACAGATGGTATTGAAGTTTCAGAAGGTGCCGAGATTCTTGTGCCGACTCACAAAGCCATGGATGGCAGCTTGCTGGAAAGGGTCTGTAGCAAATATGATGCTGTTATAGATGGACTTAAAAAATTCGAGGACAGTTAAAAATAAGCAGTTTCTTGTAAAAACCTTTCAAAAATGTCACTTTTATGTTTTCTTTAAATACTTATATAAACACAAGGGTATAACTTTATATATTGAATTGCTGAATATAACCAACCCGCTTTAAATGCTTTAAATATGAGGATTATACTATGTCAGATTATAACATCAAAATTGAAAATGTGGTCGCATCTACCAAGCTTGCAGAAGAATTTGATCTTATAAAGATAGAAGCTGAATTCGAGGGTGCTGAATATAACAAACAGAAGTTTCCTGGTCTTGTTTACCGTGTAACTGACCCAAAAGCTGCATTTTTGGTATTCACTTCCGGCAAGGTAGTATGTACCGGTGCAAAGAATGTGGCTGATGTTCACACTGTCATAGGCAACATGGCAAAAAAACTCAATGGAATTGGAATAAAGACCATAGAGGACCCTGAAATCACTGTTCAGAATATTGTAGCATCTGCAGATCTTAAGGCAGTGCTAAATCTTAATGCTATTGCTATCGGTCTTGGTCTTGAGAACATTGAATATGAACCTGAACAGTTCCCGGGTCTTGTTTATCGCATAGACGATCCTAAGGTCGTAGTACTTATTTTCAGTTCTGGAAAGCTTGTGGTTACCGGTGGCAAATCTCCTGAGAATTGTGAACAGGGTGTTGAAGTCGTAAGGCAGCAGCTTGACAGCATGGGTCTGCTCTAAGACCTCCTATTTTTTCTCTTAAAATGACAAACGAGAACGTCTGTATTTTATTGCCTGCCCTCAACGAAGAGGCTACCATCGGCCAGGTCATCAAAGATTTCCGCTTAGAAGGCTTTGACAATATACTTGTTATAGATGGTAACAGCAAAGACAGGACACGTGAGATCTCAGAAGCTGAAGGTGCCCGGGTCGTAATTCAAACTGGTAAGGGTAAAGGTCAGGCACTAAAACAGGCTTTTGAACTTATAGATGAAGAATACATCGTTATGGCAGATGGTGATGGTACCAATCTTGCAAAAGATGTCCATACGGTACTCGACCCTATCCTTGAAGGGAAAGCTGACCATGTCATGGGCAACAGATTAGTGGACTATGAGAAAGGGGCATTTACCAGGCTCAACCTATTCGGCAACAAAATAATCAACAAGATGTTCGGGCTGGCATATGGAGTATGGCTTGAAGATATTCTTACTGGATACAGGGCTTTTAATAAAAAGGCCATCAAATCATTTGAATTGAAAAAATTAGGATTTGAGATCGAATCTGAGATTACTATCGAGAGTGTTAAGAAAGATCTGAGGATATTAGAAGTTCCAACTACTTACCTTGCAAGACACACCGAGGGTGCCACCAAGTTGAATCCTCTTAAAGATGGTTTCAGGATTGGTTCTACCATTTATAAAATGGCAAAGCTTCACAATCCGATGTTCTATTTTGGCATAATTGGTGGGATTTTTATTCTTTCCGGGGTATTTGCCGGTACTTATGTTGTCATTGAGTGGTTCCAGGGAGTTACGCGTATTCCAATGACGATTCTTACTACTCTGCTTATTATTGCAGGTTTCCAGATGTTCGTTTTTGGAATGTTAAGTGACCTTGTGGTAACTCTTCACAGGGAAAACATGCGTATGCTTAGGATGCTGAGTGAAGATAAAAAGAAATAATTGTTGTTTAGTTTATGTTTTTCTTATTTCATATTTTCAATTTGTACGTGATCTATAAACTCTTGTTCTTGCAGCAAAAAACAAATCAAAATAAGTGTAAAACAAAACAATTGTATTTGTTTTAAATTAACACGAATTTTCTCATAGTATGTGCTTATCGTTAGTGATATGTCTATTGTATGTGTTTTGAACCATTTATTGTGCTAAGTGCTGACGCACATTTAAATGCAATTCAGATAGTGATAAAGTTAACTTGATTTTATTGAAAGTTAATTTTTCGACAACTATTATATACGATTTGGTTCTACTAGGGTACATCAAACTCTGAGGTATAAATCATGACAATAGTAACAGATGCAAAAAATGGTAAGATCACAGAAGAGATGAAGATCGTTGCTGAAGTAGAAGGCAAAGACCCTGAATTCATCAGACGTGGAATTGCTTCAGGTAGAATTGTAATCCCTATGACCCCATACAGGGACATCAAACTCTGTGGTATCGGTGAAGGACTCAAGACAAAGGTCAATGCATCCATCGGTGCATCATCAGATATCGTTGATGTCGATATGGAAATCAAAAAGGCACAGGCAGCAGAGGCAGCAGGTGCTGATACACTTATGGAGCTCGGTACCGGTGGAGATTTCCTTGGTATCAGGAAACAGGTCTGTGATTCAATTTCCCTTTCAGTTGGTTCAGTACCACTCTACCAGGCATTCATTACCGCATCAAGGAGAGATGGTTCTATTGTTCACATGACAGAGGACGACCTTTGGCATGCAACCGAGGAGCAGGCAAAGCTCGGAACAAACTTTATGGCTATTCACACAGGTGTCAACAACATTGTCCTTGACAGACTGAAGGCACACGGTAGATACGGTGGTCTCTGTTCCCGTGGTGGTGCATTCATGAGCACATGGATGCTTCACAATGAGAAGGAAAACCCACTTTACCAGGACTTTGATTATCTCTGTGAGATCCTCAAGGAACACGAAGTTACCCTTTCAACAGGTAACGGAATGCGTGCAGGTGCAATCGCCGACGCAACCGACAGGGCACAGGTTCAGGAACTCATCATCAACTCTGAATGTGCACAGAAAGCACATGACGAATACGATCTTCAGGTTATCGTAGAAGGTCCAGGTCACGTACCACTTGACCAGGTAGAAACAAATGTCAAGCTCATGAAAGCAATGAGTGATGGAAAACCATTCTATATGCTCGGTCCTCTTGTATCTGATATCGGTGCCGGTCGTGACCACATCGTAACAGCTATCGGTGCATCAGCTTCTGCAGCAGCAGGCTGTGACTTCCTTTGCTATGTAACACCAGCAGAACACCTTGCACTTCCAAACCTTGAAGATGTTATTGAAGGTGTCAAGACATCAAAGATCGCAGCTCACGTTGGTGACACTGTCAAGTTCCCAGAAACTCGTGATGTTGATCTTGCAATGGGTAGAGCACGCGCAAAACTTGACTGGGAGGCACAGTTCAAGCTTGCACTCGATCCAGAACTCGCAAGAAAGGTAAGAACTGAGAGAGCATCAGCAGACGAAGATGCATGTACAATGTGCGGTGATTTCTGCGCTCTTAAAATCGTAAACCAGAGTTACGACCTTTGCAAGTAATGCCTCTGGCATTACTTCGTTTTTTCATTTTTTTACTTTTTTGATATAAGTGTTACATATAATTTGTAAGTGGTATGCTTTCTTTTATAATTTGGAATATCTTCTAATAATCAACCTTATTTTTCTGAAGCTCTCACAGCCACTTTTCTCTCCCTTGAATTTGGTAATTAATTTGTTATGTAGTGTTAATCACCTTTGATTCTTTCTTTTAGAATAAAATATGTCCACACTGTATTTTTAAAAAAGCATAGCTTTGGCAAGACAATACTTTTATACTTATATGTCACAGTATTTTACGGGGATATTATATTTTTGACATGCACAAAGGATTCCTGACACACTGGGAAATGCCGGGAAATTACTTAAGCAGGGAGATGTGTCAGCATGATCGGGGCAAATACCAAAGAAGTGGACAACAAAGCTAATGGAATACTTCCAATTAGGAAATTCTTAGCACCTGAGATTATTTTCGGTGATGGCTCCCGAAATCTTATAGGCCAGTATGTTCTCAGTCTTTCTGGCAAAAATGTATTTTTGGTAAGCGACCCCGGCATCTTTAAAGCTGGCTGGACCGGGGAAGTAGCGGATAATCTGAGGGATATAGGCATAAATGTTGTGATCTATGACAAAATTTCCCCAAATCCTCGATCTACGGAGGTCATGCGAGGTGCGGCTCTTTATATGGAGAAAAATTGTGATCTGATAGTGGTCGTGGGCGGTGGTAGTTCCATGGACTGTGGCAAGGTGATAGGTGCGGTAGTATCTAACAGGTGCAACGTTCTGGAGTTGGAAGGGGTGGATGAAGTGGCTATGCCTGCTCCTCCAATCATATGTATTCCTACTACAGCCGGTTCCTCTGCCGATGTGTCTCAATTTGCTATAATTACCGATGAACAGAAGAAACGCAAGTTCGCCATAATCAGTAAGACCATGTTGCCAGACCTTGCACTGGTAGATCCTGAGACAACCATTACCATGAGCCTCGAACAGACTGCAATGACTGGCATGGATGCTCTTTGTCATGCTTTTGAGTCATATGTTTCGAATGCCTCCTCTTCCATGACCGATATGTTTGCTTTAGAGGCTACTAAACTATTAGCGGAATACCTGCCAAAAGCATATAGTGATCCTGAAAATATCATTGTCAGGGGCAAGGTCATGCTTGGAAGCATGTATGCAGGTCTGGCATTTTCCAACGCCAGCCTGGGTTTAGTGCATGCCATGGCGCATAGTCTGGGAGGTTATCTGGATTCTTCTCACGGTGAAAGCAATGCCCAGCTTCTGGAACATGTCGTTGCCTTTAATTATTCCTGGGAACCAGAAAAATACAGAGATCTTGAGGCTGCTATGACCGGAAAGAAGACGTCAAAGGATAGTGGACCTGACGGCTTGGCCTACGAACTACGAAACATGGCTAACCAGCTGGGGATAAAGTCCGGTCTATCAAACATGGGGGTAAAAGAGGAGGATATCAAGCGTCTTAGTGAGAATGCATTCCTGGATCCTTGTCTGGCCACCAACCCTCGTCCTGTCACGATAAAGGACATAGAGAGACTTTACCATGAAGCGCTCTGAAAACGAAATAAGAATGGATCTTCTTCGAAAGAAGATAATCGGATTAGGTGAAACATCTCATCGGAAGAGTTATTATCCTCAACTAAAGGAGCAGATAAGTGAGCTGAATCTGGCCATGCATGCATTGCAGGAAAGTGAGAATAAGTATCGCACTTTGATAGAGAACGTCAATATCGGTATTATCAGGAGTGAACCATGGGAAAGCGGCCATATAGTTCAGGCAAATCCAGCTTTTTGTAAGATGCTGGGCTTCAATAATGAAAAAGATCTTTTGAATATATCTGCCACAGATGTCTATCTTCATCCAGAGGACCGCTTTGAGTTACTGAGGGAGTTGAGGCGGACTGGTAGGATAAAGGACCGCAAGCTGATGTTCAAGGCCAGGGACGGAACAACCATCTTATGCTCGCTCACTCTTTCTGCACAGTACGATGCCAAAGGCAACATCATTTTCATAGACGGCGTCGTTGAAGATATAACCGAGAAAGAGAAGAGGACGGAAGCTCTCAAGCAGGCAAACAACAAACTGAATCTACTTAGCTCAATCACACGCCATGATATAATGAATCAGGTAATGGTCCTGGAAGGATACCTGCATTTGGCTATGGAACAGGTATATGATCCTGAAGAGCTCATGCTGTTGCAGAGGATGGAAGGGAGCGTGAGGTCTATTGACAGGCATATTATGTTTACTAAAGATTATCAGGAGATTGGCATTCAAGCTCCTGAGTGGGTCAATCTTCAGGATGTTCTGAGTGAAGCTATGGTCCCACTGGATAAAGCATTGGTGAATTTCCATATAGATGTAAGGGATTATTTGATTTTCACTGATCCAATGATAAGGAAAGTTTTCTATAATCTAGCCAACAATGTCATCAAGCACAGCAATGCCAGTAATCTACTCATCACCACTGTGGAGGAAGAAGATCACCTTTTGGTTGTATTCCAGGATGACGGTATTGGTATTGAAGATAAGAGCAAATTGTTCAAGAAAGGTAATTCTAACTCTGGATACGGACTTTTCCTTTCCAAAGAGATTCTGTCTATAACTGGCATTGGTATCAGGGAGACTGGTATATCGGGTAAAGGAGCTCGATTCGAGCTGGTTTTCTATCATGGGCAATACAAAAATCCTGTATAATGGGAATTGACAGCAACCTGCAGTTCTCAAAAATAAAAAAAAGTTTGGTCAGGATCTCCGGCGTATCTATTTATATCTAAGCTTACAAAAATAATCTTATGGCAGTAATTACGCTTACAACTGACTTTGGATCTCTGTATCCTGCATCCATGAAAGGTGTTATACTCAGTATAGATCCTGATGTAACAATAGTTGATATTACTCACTCAATACCCTCTGTTGATATCAGGGCGGGTGCATTTGCCCTGTATTCCGTTGTCCGGCATTTCCCGCTTGGAACCATTCATGTTGCTGTTATCGACCCTGGTGTCGGTACTGAAAGAAAAGCTATAGTTGTACGTTCTGGTGGTCATTATTTTATAGGTCCGGACAATGGTGTTCTTATTCCTGCTGCATCTTTGCTTGGAGATATGGAGGTCTTTGAAATTAAGAATCAAGGGGTTCTGGGGGATGTTTCTTCTACTTTCCACGGCAGGGATATTTTTGCTCCGGCGGCCGCACATATCTCCCGAGGAATGGACCTTCAGGACATTGCTCAGAGAACAGATGAATATGTTGATCTTGATTTCTCAGGCTATGCGATACAGAAGGATTTCATTGAGGCAAAAGTGATATATGTCGATAAATTTGGCAATATTGTCACTAACATTCCGGGGGAAGAGATTCATAAGAATATACCTCATGGAACCATTCTCTCGATTTCGGGACGAAAGATGCCATTTTTGAGTACCTATGCTGAGGTGCCAAAAGGAAGGATTCTATCGCTTACAGGAAGTCACGGATTTTTCGAGATTGCAGTAAATCAGGGAAGTGCTTCTAAATTACTGCATTTGAACAATGGGAATGAGATAAGGATAGGGTTAATTGGAAGCCTCTGATCTCTGTGAACTTCCATTATCCCGGAATTTATTTTTCTTTTCTATTTATAAAATAGAGGCACATTATTGCACATACAAGAGGTATTAACATGTTCTGTCCAGATTGTTGACTCTTAGCCGTTTCTTCAGTAGAATCCTCAACTCTCACATCACCAACGTTCACCTTTGCATTGTCAACACTAACTTTCAGTTTGTCTCCGGCAGAATTGGTGATCATGACGTTATTTATCTCTATAGCTGCAATTCCGGAATTGTCTTTTGAGGTTAGGGTGATGTTCAAAAAAGTTCCTGATTCAGGAAGTATGTCATCTCCCATTACAACGGAATATATGCCGGTAACAGTTCCAAGTTCATTATCAATACTCCCTTTTGAGAATATTGTATTCTTTCCTCCCTGCTTGAAAAAATCTCCTTCAGTGATGGATGTTATATTGAGAAGTGACACATCATATGAGATTTCTAACTCCGCACCTGAGACTTTGGCATCGGGTTCTATGATCATTGCAAGTGTGAAATTCTCATTTTCATCAACAATTATGTGGGCAGGTGAAAGCCCAACAATTATTTCAGCACTTGTAAATCCTGTGAAGTAAACGATAATCAACACTAATAAAGAAATAGTTGTAAATATCCTGCAGTTCTTGTTACATGACATGGTACAACACCTATCTATTATTATATGTAGTGTTATTATATTAAAATGATTGTTTGTAAATTTAATTCATTCAAATGTTACATCCACTCGTAATGTCGTGCCACTTCCAGATTGAAATTATACATCAAGCTGTTCTCAACGTATCCGAAAAAAAGACATTTCTGGCAATTGCGTGCAGTATCTTTTCTGAGCTTTCTTGTATTTTCCCATACATTTCCAATACCTTCGCTTATGTGGCCGATGGGGCTGTGATGAACTCTGCAATTTTCAATGCTTCCGTCAGCTGTAACATTAAGTATTATCTCGTTTGCATGGCAAACAAATTCTGTCCGCAGGTCCCGTACCATCTTGAGATATGTATAGGAATTGATAATCGGATACCCCTCCTTTTTCATTTCCATTATCCTGTCCACTGTCCTGCGATATTTGTCCATCTCCCTTATTCCTACCTCGTCCCATGTACCATCTTCTATCCCTCCAAATTCATACATAGGCTCAAATGATATCTTCACATCCAGGTCCTTTGCCATGGTTATAAGTTCTTCTATGTCATCCAGATTCTTTCCACTTATGACACAATTCATTAGAAGAGGGTTTTTGATGACACTTTTTGCTTTTATAATTCCTGGCATGATCCTGTCAAGGTTTACTCCTCTTATTTCCTTATAACTTGTAGTCCCATCCACGGATACCGATAGGTAATCAAGGTCTTTCAGCTCATGGACTCTTTTTTCAAGTAAAAGTCCATTAGTAATGAGTGAGGTTACCATTCCCAATTGTTTTGCATGAGCCAATATTTCCGGCAGTTCCTTTCTTAACAGGGGCTCTACTGTCCATGCGTTATAAACAAGTATTCCAAAAGCCCTCGCATCTTCAAGAAGCTTGAATATATCCTCAAGTTTCATTTCTTCTCCTTCAGTTTTCCAGTATTCGCAAAAAGAGCATTTCATGTTGCATCTGGAATTGATGGCGTGGGACAATACGAAAGGACGTTTTCTTATCCGCATCTGCCAGACAGCCTTTGCAGCAATAAGAGGTGAGTATTTGGTCATGATGTTATCATCCGTTTTACTTGCCTTATCACTTTCTATTTTATATATCTTGGTTTTGTAGATCTATAGTTGTGTAATACTATTTTTCTGGATATTAGTTCATTAAGTATATATAGCTCTTATTACGTATCCATTAGTGTTACGAAATTCAATAATTTTCATATCACAATTTATAACATTATGAGGACTTAAAATGCATATACCTGATTCGTTTATACCCATGGGACAAGCGCTCATCTACTGGGTGATCGCTTTGCCTTTCATATTTATGTCCCTGAAATGGGCAAGAAAAGAACTTGATGACATGAAAGTACCAATCCTGGCAGCGCTTGCTGCAGGAATTTTTGCCATACAGGCACTCAATATTCCAATAGGCATGGGAACCAGCGGTCACATGGTTGGAGCTACCCTTGTTGCCATTATATTTGGAAGTCCCATGGCCGGTGTGCTGGTACTTACACTTGTACTGCTGGTTCAGGGTTTTGTCTTTGGAGACGGTGGAATAACAACAATGGGTGCAAATATCGTGAACATGGGAGTTGTTTCAGGGTTTGTGGGATACTATACTTTCGTGGCTTTAAAGAATAAAGCAGGAATAAAAGGTGCATCCTTTATCGGTGCATGGTTCGGATTGTTTATGTCTGCAATTGTATGTGCGGTTCAACTCTCTGTTGCAGGTACTTTTCCTCTGGTGGCAGGACTTGCAGCAATGGGAACTTTTCACTTGATAATAGGGCTTGTAGGTGAAGGTCTTATTACTGCTATAGTCATCACGGCCATTGAAAAATCAAGACCAGATCTACTGGATTCGTCCATTACAGGCACCAATGGGGTGGGGGTATGAATATGAGTGTCAGCAAAGGTCTGAATATGAAATTCCTTTATGCAGGAATTGCAATTGCTTTGCTTATATCTGTCCTTGCTCCCTTTTTAGCATCCCCTGATCCGGATGGTCTGGAAAGTGCTGCAGGAAATATTATTGATGAGGCAACATTCTCAGAGATGGAAGAATCTGCACCTTTTGTAGAATCCCCAATGCCTGACTATGCAATCGAAGGTCAGGGTAAAATGGGAGAAGTGCTTGCTGTTGTGATAGGCACTCTTCTTGTGCTGGGAATCAGCTTTGCACTTGGAAAAGTTGCAAAAAAATAAATTCTTCTTCCTTTTTTCCGATTTTTTCTTCAGGCTACAAAAGCCAGTAATAATGTTCCTATGGTCATTACAAGGAATAGAACATCTGTAGTTTTTATCTTTTTCTTATGTACATATACTTTGTTTACACTGGAATATCCTCTGCAGAGCATGCTTATGTACGTTCTCTCTCCCTGTTCATAGGAGCGGATGAAAAGTGAGCTTATGGTGTATGCGACCTGCTCAAGGATCCATTTATGGGGCACGTTCTTGTTCCATATGTGGAACAGACGTGTTTTCTGTGCAACTCGTATACGTTTGAGTATTATCCAGAATACGAAAAGGTACCTTACCATCATTGAAAGGATCAGGGTGAATTCCGCAGGCATTCCAAGCCTTCTTGCAGAACTTACCATATCATTCATTTTCATAGTAGAGGACATGAGTACAATGGACGTTATACAAACAATGTACTTTGCAAGGAGAATCGCACCAAAAAATATCCCTTCATATGTCAGGGTAATTCCAAGTGGCAGATCCATTGGATATACTGTAAATGTTTCAATGAATGGCTGCCTTACAAATGGCTGTATAATTACAATAGCAAGTCCAAAAGGCAATATGGAAAGGAATCTCATAATAGTATACAAAGGATTAAGTCTTGCAATTACTATGAGTAAGATCAGGTAAAGCTCAAGAATCGCAAGTTTCATGAAATTTGCTTCGTCCATACGCGGCAGGCTGACTGCAAAAACGATAATTGCAATGATTGCAAGTATCTTTATTCTTCCATCAAGCCTGTGGACTGGACTGTCCTTGTATGCTTCCCTTTCAATATCAGTAAGTGTGATCTCCATGGGTGGACCTTTCTAGTTATTATTTTCTACCAGTCGTATGATCTCATCCCTGGCATCCCGGGGTGTTATCTTTATGTCTGCGTCCAGCCCGGATTCCTGCAATAGTTCGAATACTTCTGCTATTCTTGGCATCCTTAAGTGCGCATTTTCGAGTACTTCATGGTTTTTGAATATTTCCCTGGCAGTACCACTGGCTTCTATTCTTCCGTGGTGCATGATGTATACGATATCTGCAAAAAGAGGAACTATGTCAACGTCATGGGTTGAAAGGATGACTGTTATCCCGAATTTCTTATTCATGCCGTCTATGATTTTCATTATATTCTCAGCGCTTAAAGGGTCTAATCCGGCGGTTGGCTCATCCAGTACGACCACTTCCGGCTGCATTGCCAGTACTCCTGCAATGGCGACGAGTTTTTTCTGTCCTCCGCTGAGATGGTGTGGTGAACGTTCTTCGAACCCGGAAAGGTTTACAAGTTCAAGTGCTTTCTTTACTCTTCTTTCAACCTCTTCTTCGTCAAGTCCCATGTTTATGGGGCCGAATGCCACGTCCTGCTCAATGGTAGGTGCAAGTATCTGGTCATCGGGGTTCTGAAATACGATTCCTACAGTCTGACGGACGCTTCTAATGTTTTTCTTCGAAATGGGCTCTCCTTTCACAAGCACCTCACCGGATGTAGGCTTGAGTATGCCATTGAGATGTTTGAAAATTGTTGATTTGCCTGCTCCGTTTGCTCCAAGGATGGCTATCTTTTTTCCGGGATAAATATCAAGATCAATGTCATTAAGAGCTTTTGTCTTGCTGCTTGCGTAGAAATAGGATACTCCTTTTAGCTGGACGATAGGTTTTTCAGTCATTATAGTCACACGCTGATTTTACAACCGGCCAAAAAGCCTGTTTTTGACAGGGAAAGTTTTCATTCTACATAAGAATCCTGTTATAAATACTTGTTTAGTGTTACCAAACTTGCATATTTTTTTATTTCACGGGATTTGTTGATTTTTTGGAATAATAAATCATCTTGCTACTACATGAAAAGAAGAATTATTAGAATGACACCAATCTATATCTACTAACAGGACAAACATAGTACTGATGTTCAGGAAAATCCACAGATACATTACTATTTTCAGGGTATTTTCAAAGTATAACCTATTCAGTCTTCTATACAGTGAGGTCAATAAATATTATGTTTCTAACAGGAGAACTCCTTGCGGTGTGGATATTAAAAACAGGGAAAAAGCAGTGAAACTCAGGAAAGCCCTGGAAGAGCTCGGACCTACATTCATAAAACTCGGACAGATATTGAGCAAAAGACCGGATATCGTTCCTGGCATCTATATTGAGGAGCTTGGAAACCTTCAGGACAATGTTAATCCACTAGAATTTGATGTGATGAAAGTGGCATTCGAAGGGTTCAGCTGTAGTATTGGGGAGAATGAATCATCTGAAGGTCTTGAAAAATCAGACTTCGATATACTTGAGATATTCGATGAATTCAACACCGAACCACTGGCATGTGCTTCAATTGCCCAGGTCTATGAAGCTGTGCTTGACGGAAAGAAAGTTGCTGTAAAGATAACGAGACCAAATCTGATAGACACTATCAACCTTGACCTTGCTATACTCAATGACCTGAAATCTATTATCGTAAAGGCCATTGGTCTTGGGAGTAATTTCGATATAGATGCGTTCCTTTATGAATTCAGGGACCTGCTGAATCGTGAGCTTGACCTTAGCAATGAAGCAAGGAACATCAAACGTTTCCAGGAGAACTTTGCAGATGTAAAAGAGGTGCATGTCCCGAATGTCTATGATGATTATTCCAGTGAGAATGTTCTGGTCATGGATTACATGGAAGGTGTCACCATCAGAAAGCTTTCAGAGGTATCTGCCGATAAGAAAATGTGGTATGCAAAGATAATTAGTACCAGTTATCTGAAACAGGTCTACCTTGATGGTTTCTACCATGCCGATCCTCATAGTTCCAATATAATAATTCAGGAAGATGGTATTGCCTACATAGACTTTGGAGCAGTAGGTAATATCGATGATGCATTGCGTCGTAACATGCTGAATCTTTTCTATGGCATTTACAAGAAAAGGGTTGATGTTGTTTTCGAGTCATTTTTGAAAATAACCGGTATCAATAAGGAAGACATCGATGTCCGTCGCTTTAAGATAGACCTTGATGATATAATATCAAAACAGAACTACTCGGCCGGTGAAAGACAGAGTGATAATTACGCGACTCTGGCATTGAACTATAATTTGTCTCTTCCAAGTGAGTTCTCAACGCTTGAAAGGGCCTTGATTCTTATAGAGGCTAACTGTCTTGAACTCGATCCCAGATTCAATCTGCTTGAAAATGCAAAACCAGTTATCACCAGGGTTTTGATCAAGCGTTATTCACCTTTCGAGGCATTCGAATACTTACAACTTGAAGGAGACAGGTATCTGGAGATAGTGAAGAATCTTCCTGAGGGTGTAAATGATGTTATTGAAACTATCAGGGGTTACCGGATAGAAAGGTTTGAAAAGAAGACAGATGATATAAGAAAGTACAGGACCATAGATTCTATCACGAAGTACGTTTTCCTGCTGTCTATCCTTATATCGTCTTCATATCTGGCTGTAAATGGTGAAGGTTATCTGCCAACGATGGGTGTTTTAGGTTTCACCAGTGCAATCTTTCTCTTCGGGGTGATGTTCCTGAAGAGGTCTTAGAATGCGTTTAATGGTAATTTGTTAATTAAAAAATTATTATTGACAGCCATTTTCGTAAAATAAGTATGCTGAATCTACTAATGTCTTAAACCGGGGGGTTTGGAGATCAATCATAAAAAAGGAAATAATTTCGGTTGGTTCTTTGGGGGAAAACACTACGATTTTTTTGCTACAATTCTTGGTTTTGGACACTCTTATTATGAGCAGGTAGCATCTGCTCTTCCTCTGAAGAAGGGAATTTCTGTACTTGATCTAGGGTGTGGGACGGAGTCCGTGGGTATTGCAATCTCACAGCTTATGGATGGGGATATAGAAGTGCATGGTCTGGATCTTTCCAGTGTGCAGTTAGGGTATGCAATTGATAAAGCGGAGAACGCAGGTGTACCTCTGAATCTCTATAAAGGTTCTATGGATATGCTGCCATTTACAAACGAAGTATTTGACATCGTTGTGACTTCAGTGGCTTTTTGTGAAACTACTGCTGATGTACGTAAGGGTGCAATCAAGGAAGTATCTCGTGTATTGAAGAACAATGCCCATTTTGCAATTGTGGATTGCGCAAAACCGCTTGTTGGGGTGGATACTGTAATGATGCTTCCTTTTTTTATGTTCAAGGAAAATGCTGATAGCTGGAATAATCATTACCCTGATATTTGTGGGGATAACAAGCTTCTTCTTGAAAAAGAGGTTTACTTAAAATCTTATGTTAAGTGCCAGCTTTTCAAAAAAGCTGATTAAAAAAGAAGGTGTGTCCGCCTAGGTGGCGGACAATATCTATATTTATCCGAAAAGTGCTCCAAGACCGGCCATGCCGCTCTCTTCTGCTTCTTCTGCTTCTTCTTCTGCAGGAGCTTCTTCTTCTGCAGGAGCTGCTGCTGCTGCTGGTGCTGCACTTGCTGCTGGTGCTGCTGCGACTGCTGCGGTTGCCATTGCTTCTTCGATGTCTACGCCATCCAGAGCTGCGACAAGTGCTTTTGCACGTGCATCATTGACTTCTACGCCTGCTGCCTGAAGTACGGCAGTAACTGCTTCTTCTGTTACGTCTTTACCTGCTTTAAACAGTAAAAGTGCTGCATATATGTATTCCATGTAATATCACCTTTTATTTTATCAAATGTAAATATTGTAGTTTGTAAATCCTGATCATCCGAAAAGTGCTCCAAGACCGGCCATGCCGTCCTCTTCTGCTGCCTCTTCTTCTTCCTCTTCCTTCTCTTCAACAACTTCCTCTTCAGGTGCTGTTGTGACTACTGCTGCTGATGCGGCTGCACCAAGTGCTTCCTTCAGTTCATCATCCATTGCTTCTTCATTATTAGCAGAAGCTGCTGATGCAACTGAAAGCATTTGTGACTGCGCTTTTCCAAGCAATGCGTCGATTACTCCTGGTTCCAGAACAACTGCATTGACACCGAGGTTGCGTGACTCTGTTGCTGCCTTTGCAATGAGTGTCTTTATGTTGTCTGAAGTTGGGTATGCTGCGAACACTGACATGTTGAATGCCTGCTGTGTTGCCAGCACGATATCTGAGAAGTATTTATCTTCGTCAATAGCCAGTACATCTGGTGTAAAAGACAAACCGTTTTCAAGAACTGCCCTCAAGTCAAGGCCTACTTCCGTTGGGTAGATCTCAAGTCTTGTAAGCATTGATGCAAGTTTCTGAGAAACTGCTTCTCCTTCCTTTGCAACGGTTTTTGTTTCTTTTATTACAACTGAACCCTTGTCGATCGCCGCAGGTATTCCTGCAGCCTGCATCTCTCCAAGGATTGGGCCAGGTGGGAATGATGTTGGTCCCTTTTCGACGATGATATCGCGTGGTGCAATTGCACCTGCTTTGATAGGGGAAGGGCTTTTGCTCTTTTCAAGTGATTTGTATAACTTGAAAGGGTTCTGTTCGGTAAATATGAGGGCGGTCTGTACATCAACGTACTGATCCATTTCCTTTACTTCACCGGACTCTTCGAGTGCTCTTCTGATCAGGGTGTTCCTGGAGACTTTCAAAACAGCACTGTCTTTAAGGTCCCTTCTCATTTTTTGAAGTTGCTTTGCAGGAATTCCTCCAATACCTACGACACCAAATATCGGGTATTGTTTGATGAGTTTCTTTATTTCCTCAACTTCATCTTTCTTCCACTGTGGGATGTGGCTTGTATGGTGGTCTTCTTCCATTATAGCACCCTCACTGATTTACCCATTGTGGATGTAACATAAATAGCTTTAATATTATGCTTGCCTTTTTCGAGTGAATGTTCAACTCTTGAAAGAACTGTTTCAATGTTACCTGCTAGTTTCTGGATTTCCATGTCCCTGCGGCCAACAGATACGTGGAATGTGAGCTTATCCTTTGATCTTACTCTTATTGAGCTTCTTGCACTGTTGATAAGATCTGCCACGTTCTTTCCTGGTGGCAATGGAGTTGGCATCTTTCCTCTTGGACCTAAAATTGCACCAAGATTTTTACCGATCTGTGCCATGTACTGGACTTCTGCAACGAAAAAATCACATTCGTTTGCAAGTGTTCTTGCACGTGATTTGTCTCCTCCGATCTCAGCGAGTTCTTCTTCGGAAAAGACATATTCTGCGCCAGCTTCTTTAGCCTGGAGTCCAACCTCACCTTTCGCAAAGACTGCGATCTTAAGGTCTTTTCCAAGACCGTGTGGAAGTAATATTTCTTCATCAACACGGTTTTTAGGCTGACTCATGTCCAGATTCTTTAAGTTTATAGCCAAATCAATACTTTCTGAGAATTTTCTCTCAGGTGACTCCGCTAATAACTTTTCTATAGCTTCTATTACGCTTTCATCTGCCATTCTTTACCTCCCGTAGTGTCGAACATAATGTTCAGGCAGGACCGCTTCGGTCTACTACGGCTGTGTTTAGAGTCTTAGATCTTAGGGATCTTTACTCTTTCTCTGATAGTGGGCACACCAATATTATATATTTATTTTAAACTTATTGGTTAAAGCATGGAATTTACCATGCTTCCTGTGCCAGCACATCGTCATATTTCCCATCGTCGATAGCTTTCTGGCATTCCTTTGGAGGCATACCTTCAGCTGTAATTCCCATTGGGACGCAGGATCCAAGCACTTCTTTCACAGCAGCTTTCAAGTCGTATGAAAGGATATCATCCTTTTTCATGCGAGCAACTTTTGCTGCCTGGGGAATCGTAAGATCTCCTACGATCACTGTGTTTGGTTCTCCTGATCCTTTTTGGATTCCGACTTCCTGGAGTATAAGTGCTGACGTTGGCGGAGTTCCGACTTCTATCTCAAAACTCTTATCGTCTGCAACTATTACTTTTACAGGGACTTGCATCCCATTGTAATCTTTTGTCTTCTCGTTGATCTTGTCGATCACGTCTTTTATGTTAATTCCAAGAGGACCCAAGGCTGGACCAAGTGGAGGTCCTGGGTTTGCTTTTCCTCCTGGGACCAATGCTTCAACAACATTTGCCATTTGAATATCACCATTGAATTGAATAAATATTAATATCAGGAATTTCTTTCTTCATCTTTCCTGAGGACTCTTACAGTATCTCCGCGAATAGTTATAGGTATCGGTACAACTGCATCGAACAACTCTACAGTTATTTCCTCATGACCTTCGTCGACCCTCTTCACGCGAGCTTTTTCACCCTTGAATGGGCCTGACGTGATCTCGATTATCGCACCTTCTGATATTCCGGTCACCGTTGGTTTTGGTGTAAGGAAATGTGATATTTCTTCTATAGAGGATTGTCCTTTTACTAATGCCCTGGCATGGGGTACAGTCTGTATGGCCTGCTCGACATCTCCAGGGTTAGTTCCCTCTATAAGCACATATCCTTTCAGTTCATCAGGGGCAAGGATTGCTCTGATGTCCAGGTGTTCTTTCCTTGCAACCTGTGTTATCATATTTGCGACCGAACGTTCCTGATTCGCAGTTGTCTTTACTACGAATATCACAGACTCAGTGGTCATGATTACACCCATTGCGGCATCTCTACCAATAACACATATATAAGGAACCCGACAACCCCAATTGCAAGAATTCCAAGCCCAGCAACCTTAGCTATGGTTAGAAATTCCTCTCTGGATGGTTTCTTTGTAAGTTTGAGGACCCTTAAATATGTTTTCAAGGATTGGTTTATGCTAGTGCTATTGATTTTACTTAGATCAAATGAATCTTCTGCCAAAGTTCTTCACAACCGGTTATGATCGATAATATGCCTGTGTATATTTCATGTTAACTATATCAGAACTTATTGTCTGCTATATGTAGCGCCATTTACACTACGTCTTTAATAAAATACCTTTCGATTGGATTGTACTAATATGTAATCCGATCAAAAGGCATTTGTTAAAAAAAAGAATTCTATTTTACGAAATCGATTCCGTATTTTCTCGTTACTGTTTTAGCTCCACCGTGTCCATATATCTGGGGGGATTTGACACCTGTCACAACAATCATGGTGCGCACGGTATGCTCGAGTTCGTCATTGACCTGTGCTCCCCATATGAGCCTTGCTTCCGGATCAATTCTGCTATATACTTCCTGTACAACACTCTCTGCTTCGGCAATTGTCATGTCAGGCCCTCCGATCACATTGACAAGTGCGGATGTTGCTCCTGATATGTCTACGTCCAGAAGTGGACTACGAAGTGCCTTCTGTACGGATTCAACAGCCTTTAGTTCACCCTCTGCTTCTCCAAGGCCTATCATGGCAACACCACCATTCTGCATGACAGTTCTTACATCTGCAAAGTCAAGGTTTACAAGTCCTGGTTTTGTGATGAGCTCGGTTATTCCTTTAACTGCTCGCATCAGAACTTCATCTGATACTTTAAAAGCTGCCGCCAGTGGAAGTCTTGGAACTACTTCGAGAAGCTTGTCATTTGGAACGACTATAACGGTATCCGCTACCTCTCTTAATCTTTCAAGACCTGCTTCTGCATTTGTTCTTCTTACCTGTCCTTCGACGCTGAATGGCAAAGTCACCACTGCAATGGTAAGTGCTCCTGCATCTCTTGCAGCTTCGGCTACAATTGGGGCTGAACCAGTCCCGGTTCCTCCGCCAAGACCGCATGTAATGAATACCATATCGCTACCACTGACTACTGCAGCAATCTCATCCACACTTTCAAGAGCTGCATCTTCTCCTATCTGAGGAAGACTGCCTGCTCCAAGACCTCTTGTCTTTTTCTTGCCAATGAGGATCTTCTGGTCTGTTCTTATGGTCAGGAGGTGTTGTGCGTCTGTATTTACAGCAATGAATTCTGCACCCTTTATTCCTTCTTCTACCATTCTTTGTGCACTATTTGAACCGCCACCGCCACAACCAATTACTTTTATATTGGTGTGTAATTGGCGTAACATCTCCTCTAATTCTGCATCTATGTCTTTTTGCATTGGGTTAGTGTCTGAACTGCGAACGCGTGCTTCCTGTTCAGATCTTGCCAGTGCCTCTTCTACTATGGATCTCATTCTTTTTCTCCCTCAAATGAAAATCGTATATTGGATTACAGGTATGATCATTTACATCTAATTGGACAGTAGGATCTTCTTAATTTTCCTTTTGTGTACCATTTCTGGCTCGATCGTCCTTCCTTCCACAACAATAGATTTCCCTTTTGCCAGTTCTCCCATCAGTGGTCCTGGAGAGATACCAAATTCTTTTGCTGCTTTTGGATCGAATTTATTACTTATTATGTATAGTATATTCTCATCAAGAATATATTTAATTTCATAATGCTCTTTTAGTATTTTAATGCATTCATTTGTGACGTTCTGCATAGCAGTTTTAGTATCTTCGCCTATTCCCAGTATGTAATTTGATATCGTCCCGTTCTTCCTCTCAATATATATGGGGGCATATTGATCAAACGCAAATATTGTTTTATCCCTGTCGGCATTCATGCTTTCCTTGAGAAGTCCTTCATTGATCATACATGTGGCTAGTTCTACATCCTCCTCATTTTCGATGGATACATATATGTTTTCAAATGCTTCTCTGGAGGGCCCATTGATCTTCATTTTTCCTTCCGGGCATAATTCATCGCACACTTTTTTAATCTTAATGAAAAGTTTCCATGGAGTCCTTTTTATTTCTCTGATTTCACTTTCTCTTAGGTGTATGTATCCAAGTTCTTCTACGATTTCGTAAAGTCTTTCTCTTTCCTTGGAACTCATTGATTTCCTGTCAAAATAAACGAAATTTGCTTTTGATTTTTCATAGGCTTGCAAAAGCATATTTTTGTCTACATAGGGTAATTGGTAATCTGGAAAATTATGTCCGAATGTTACTTCTGTTTCCAGTATGAGCTCTGTTTGTCTTGAAGCATAGTGTCCTCCTCCAAGGCCAATGGCAACAGGTACTTCTTCGGGGCGTGCTTTTAGTATGGCTTTTGCGGCAATATCTCCTGCAACAGGGTCTGCCCATTGTTCTTCTGCGCTGCCGATCTCTGCGTATACCATTGGCGTTCTTATATCAGTTGGACCATGATGGGTTGACTCCATGTTGATAGAATAATGTGTGCTTTTTGCCATTTGTTCCATGTTATTTAGTATGGATCGCATAATTTGAGGTGCAGGAATTGACAGTTCCCGTGGCCTCCCTCCGAAATCTGCATCATTTGGGTTTCCTGTGAAATGCGCTGTAAGTACTGACCTTCCATCGTTGCTCTTATGCTTTGAGGCTACTATTATTAAGTCGGTCTCAAACCCAAAAGATTTCATTTTTTCATCGATTCTATCCTGATAGATATGATGTTCTTTAATATCTATGATTCTATAATTTGGATTTTCATATACGGATTCAAGATTTTCCCAATTATCAGGGAGTTCATCGACTTGTTTCCATTGTTCGTTCAGAAGCAAATGCTCCTTTATATTCTGGCTGGCTCTGTCTACAATTGAGCAAAGTATATTGATCTTTTTATCTGTCATGTTCTCATCATCTGATTTTCTGGTGTACTTTCCATTTTCCCATTCCTCTATATATCTACTACTTTTTCCTGTCTTTGTATTCTTGTTTCTTTCAGTAGTTTTAATGCCTATTATGTTGTCATCTGGTATTTAGAAATGAGATTTCAGGTATTAGCTTACTAATTTGAGGTGTGATATTTTGAATAGTATAATAATTGATGGCGTTTTAATCAAATGGTTGGGTAACTCTGGTTTTATGATAAAAGGGAATGATATGGTTGTTTACATAGATCCGACTAATATATCCGCGAGAGTTCCTGAAGAAGATATGGCAGATTTACTCCTTATCACGCATGAACACTTCGGGCATTGTGATCCGGAATCTATTCGTAACGTCCGTAAATTCGACTGCACCACTTTAATTCCTGAGAAAATGAGTTTACAGTTCAGGGGGGATGCAAGAAGGGTCATTGGGGGCGATTCCCTTGTCGGGGAACTAAATATTAAGGGTGTGGACATCGAGGTTGTCCCTGCATATGAATCCTGTGATGGAAGCAGTTCTTCCGGGGATGGCGTTGGCTACTTCTTTGTATTCGCAGGTTTGAAGATATATCATGCAGGACATACATGTGCGGTTCCAGAAATGGAACAAACTAGTCCTGATATTGCATTTTTGCCAATTAGTGGTCATGATGTTATGGATGAAGTTAAGGCGGCTAATGCATTATCACTGCTTTCTCCGAAGAATGTGGTGCCAATGGTTTATGATCCGGATGTTTTTGATGGCTCAAGCCCTGATGAATTCATAGATATGGTCACACAAAAGTCCCCTTCTACAAAAGTATTGATTCTTTGATTTCTGGGCAGGTGTCGTAAAATGGCAAGATCAAGAAAGAAAAACAAAGCAATATCCAAAAATGTTGCACAAGAGCGTATTCAGTATCTCTTTGAACTCGCTAAAAATGAGCTTTGCGTAAACCCTGAAAAGAGCGAACGTTATGTTTCGCTAGCAAGAAAAATAGGGATGCGTCATCGTGTAAGCATTCCTGCAGAACTTAAACGTAATTTCTGCAAGCAATGTGGTTCACTGCTTGTAACGGGTCAAAATTCAAGACGCCGCCTTAAAGATGGCACTATTATTATCACATGCCTTAAATGCGGCGGGGTAAAAAGATATCCCTTTAAATGTATAAAATCAAAATGATTATCCGTTGATCAGGGTCATAACCTTCATTGTCAGGTATGCAACGGTGAATATTATGATTCCCATTGTCATATACATGAATATGTTCCTGAAAACAACGTCTTTCTCAGAACCTGCCTTTATGCCAAAACCACCGCAGCAGCCTCCAGCTCCGCAGGATGTGCATGCACTCTCACTTTGGTTATCGGATTCCTGAATATTTAATACCGGGATAATAGTTTTTTCAGACATTATTATGCTCTTTGCCCTTTGTATTATTAGTTTCTTTATCAATATGGGTACATTTATAATTGCTAAAAAAAAGTACGACGAGAGGGGGATTCGAACCCCCGAGACGCAAAGCATCACAGGATTAGCAATCCTGCGCCATACCGGGCTTGGCTATCTCGTCACAGTCAGTGTTCGTTCCTAAACGCAATTCTGGTATTTAACGCTTTCTAGGATCAAGTGACAGGCACGCCCAAAGTCGCTATTTTTTCCACTTTCAGGTGATCTGCAATCTCTTCTCCACCCCGCAACCCTCCAAGCGATAATTGTCTGCGGTTGGTCTGCTCCCTTCCGGGCCTGGACTGGTTCTCACGGTTAAGGTATACGAACAAGTTCTCCAACAAGCACATATACCAACGTCATCCAAGCAGGACGGGGTTTCTCAGTTGAAATCACAGGTTTGAAAATGGTCCAAACATCTTCTTCAGGCTTCGTCTCCCGCATATCGGCGATTTCGGGTTACAGGTAACGCCGGCCTACCCAGACTAGCCTGCCACCCTTACATATGCATTACATGTAATAAAAGTATCCTTTGTACTGGCATGTGGTAAAAAATGTTTATGTTTGCAAGAGTGATAAATTATGTAAAAGTAATTATATCATGCAACTCAATAATGTATAGGAGGATGGATATGGAAGAATTAATAGGATTTGTAACTGGTAACAAAAATCGTCAGAAATTACTTGCTTTGTTGGGTTCCAAGCATCAGCTGGATGCTGGCAAATTGGCAAAGAATATGCATATAGCTCGTCCTTCCGTCGATAAGATCGTAGAAGAGCTCATTGATAAAGAGTTAATCGAGCAAGAGTGCGATGTATATAAGCTTACTGAACTGGGGGAAACTTTGGAGCGCAAAGTCCATAATATCTAATTATTTTTTTTTAAATTAAAGTGTCAGTTCTGAGTTTTATCCCGCTTTCTGTAATTGCATATTCTTTTATTGATCGTTTGTGTTTTGTACCTCTTGATTTGGTGACACACATATATCTTCGATCCCTTGCTCGGGAATTATGCAAAACGAGCACTGAATCCATGATGGATGCCGCATCTATCTTCTCATTACCTGGACATTCCGAGGGTGCAGTATCTGTTGCAAATAAAGATGTAATGTTCCGGCTTTTCAGGTAACTTGTCATTGAATAAAGGTAGCCTCTAAGTTCTAAGCTATCGGGCATTGACAATTCAAGGTGATTGGTTCCGTCAAAGAATACCCTGCTAATATTATTCGTTTCAACATTTTCTTTTATGTTTGCAGCATGTTCTCCGGGGTATATATCACTTGGATTGTTGCAAATAAAATACAAAAGTCCGTCATCAATATATTTTTTCAGGTTCCAGCCCATTCTTTTAGCATCAAGTATCATCTGGTGCGGTGTGTCTTCGAACGTAACTACTATTCCCGGTTCGTTGTTTTTAAGCCCCTGCAATATGAACTGCAATCCGAATATTTTCTTTCCGGTTCCAGGGGTTCCGGCTACAAGGAGGCTGTTGTATTTTAAAAGTCCTCCATCGAACATACCATCCAGTCCGGGTATCCCCGTTTCAATCCTGGTATCATCCAACGCTACCTTTCTTTCCGGTTTCAGGTGTGGGTACACGGCAAAACCTGTTGAATTGATGTTATACAGGTATTTACGGGAAGTTATCTCTGAGCGTATTCCTGGATCAAGGCCTCTCATTTTGATGAATTCCATTCGATGGTCCGCTCTGGAGTTACTGTCCTTTCTTGTAAGGTAAATAATACCGTCTGAGAGGTGGCTGACTACGGAATTATGTAATTCTGACTTTAAAAGTTCTCCAACAAGGAATGTGAGCATATTTCTTTCCTGTAGCATGGAGTCAAGTGTATAGAAAAATCTTCTTTTTTCCTGTTCGATAAATCCAAAACCAAGTGGAGTAATAGGGTCAATTACCAGTCTGTCAGGTTTAACTGATTCTATTATGTTTCCAATCTCGATCAAAGTTGTTAGAGGATCTTTTTCCGCAAGTTGCCTGTTCATTGGATGTACTTCAAAGGAGTTGTCAAAAAAATCAAGTGTTGAATTGTACATCTTCAGTTTTTCAGCACTTTCCGTTGTAATAGGTATATAGAGTGCTTTCTCTCCTTTTCTGGAAGCATTTGAAAGCATCTGTAGTGACATGATCGTTTTGCCTACTCCTGCTGTCCCTGCTACCAGGATTGTGGAGGGTGACATCATTCCACCTAATATTTCATCAAGCCCTTTGATGCCACATGATATACTTTTTAGCTCGTCCATTCTATCTTCTTTCTGATTTTGGTTCTATTGTTTTGATCATTTTTCTATTCGTTAATTTAATATATACTTTTATATAATTAACTGTTGGTGAACAATATGAACTACAGATGTCCGCTTTGTGAAGGAAAACTGAATCGTTGGAGATATCCTGTGCTTAAAAGGCATGACCATTTTGGCCGCACACTTGTAATTTATAAATGTGTGGAATGCGGCCATGAAGAAACGTATCCGGATATTTAGAACATTGAATATACTTCCTCGTGTGGATGGATTACAAATCCACTAGGGGTTATATCATAGGGGTGGATCTTCTTACTGTGGTCCGACCCTCTCATTTTGTATATCTCCATACTTCTCATTCTTACGTTCTCATGTCTTTTGTAGTAGAGTACTATAGTACCATCTGTGACAAAATTCTCAACTCCGAACCTGGATGGTTTTGATTCATCTATAAGTTCACATGTCATCATCGATGTCAGGCCAATGACTTCAAGTGTCGTGCTGAGTTTTAGGAGTTCAATCCTTATTTTTGCCGGATCCTGGAGGTAGAAACTAACAGATGTCGTTGAATCAATAAGTGCACGTTTGGCATTTATTTCCTCCTGGGTGGCTATGATCTGGTCCATCATGGACCTTATTTCAAATGGTCGTACATCCACGTACTTTTCTTGTGAGGGTATGCCTATCTTCGTGGAACAGGCGTCGATGATGACAAGTTTATTCTCGTCTTCAAGTGCTTGCAGGTCCCAGCCTAATTTGAGAACGTTCTCCCGAATTTGTTCCGGTCTTTCTTCAGTTGCAACGATTATCCCGTTCTCGCCATATTTGGTAATTCCATTGTAGATGAATTGTATAGAAAAATTAGTTTTACCAGCACCTGATGTGCCTGATATAAGGTATGTCCTGTCCCTGATAAGTCCTCCGCCGCATAACTCATCGAACCCTGGTATGCCCGTTTTGACACGATTTGCCTCATCTTCCATTGATATTTCTTCAGAAACTGCGCCATCGTACATCTTATTATTTCGCTCCTTGTGATAATTGCGTGATAAAGTGAATTGAAAAGCTTATACATATATTACTTTTATTTTATGTTCATTTTATGTTATCATATATATAAATATGTTGAATTATGATTATTGTAGTGGCCGTGAATATAGCTTTCTTTCTTAAAAAACTATATGGCAATCTGTGAACATTAGTTGTGTGTTCTTCGTCTTTTCTCCATATTTTGTCTGACAACTTCGACATTTACCGTCAATTGCATCGATGTTTGCCAATGCAATGCGATAATTGTTTCATATTGGACCACAAAAGATTTAATACGGCAATCGTTTAATAGAACACTTGTAATCCAATATGACGGGATTAGGAGGGTGATGAAGTCTCCTTCGGCAATGAACGAATCTTTGTGTTTGTTTCTTTGTCTGAAGCTAATATGGCGATAATACGCTTTATTTCTGATTCTCACTCTTATATCATAGAATAAATACGGAGGAAAATAATGAAAAGATTTACAACTATCGCATTAGTTGCTCTTATTGCTCTTGCAGCATTAATCGTGCCTGCAAGTGCTGTAGATGCAACTGTTGAAGTGCGCAGTGAAGTTTTCAACGGTACAGACTTTGCTGACATATTCACTCAAGAGAGTGGAGACATATTAATCGACACTACAAACTTTGCAGGTTTCTGGTATGACATTGATGACAACCTTGCAAGTGAAAATCTCACAATCGTAAACGACTCTGCTTTTGTAAGCGGAAATGCAATCGATGAGAAAGGTCTCTGGTACTACGCAACAATAGTCCAGTCTGACTACTCAGGTGCTTTTGCTGATGAGGCTGTAACCACCGACAACGACACATTCCCACTTATTGGACTCTTTGCAGACAAATATGTGCCTACAGATGATGATGATGCAGGTGAGCTTGTAAAGCTTCTGCTCGACACAGATGACAAGTACACACTCAGAACTGGCTCCGCACTCGAACTCGCAGAAGGCTATGAGCTTACTGCAAAGCAGATCGATGTAGAAGGTGACAAGGTCTGGATGGAACTCTCCAAGGACGGGGAATTCGTTGAGGATGAAGTTATCGATGTAACTGCTGGCGACGCAACCTGGGACTACGATGTAGATGTCGGAGACCAGGATGATGTAATTGTCTTCAGAGTACTCATTACAGACGTATTCCAGGGTCAGGTAGACAGCCTCGCTGTTGTCGAAGGTCTCTGGCTTGTAGACTATGAGAACATTCTTGAAGTTGAATCTTCTGATGAATTCGGAGAACTTGAAGTCGATGCAGTATCTGACGTAATCTCCATGTTCAACTCCGGTACACTTACACTTTCAGCTGACAAAGAGATCGACCTTGCAGAAGGAATGATGCTCAAGACAGCAGATGACAGTGACCTTAGATTTGCTCTTGTAAAGGAATACACCGGCGCAGGAACATACGAGATCAGAGGTAACATCGCAACAACAGGCACAACTACATGGACAGCAAACGAATTTGCAGGTTTCTGGTATGATCTTGATGACGATGAAAGTTCAGAATCACTTTATATCCCAGTAAGCGGCAAAACAGTTGCTGATGAATCTCTCTGGTACAACACAACTATTGTACAGACAGCATACACAGGAGACTTCGCTGATGAGGATGTAAGCACCAACAACGACACCTTCCCAATCATCGGACTCTTTGCACAGGAATATGTTGCAACAGATGATCTTGATGCAGGTGAACTTGTAAAACTTCTGCTCGACACAGATGACAAGTACACACTCAGAACCGGTTCCGCACTCGAACTCGCAGAAGGCTATGAGCTTACTGCAAAGCAGATCGATGTAGAAGGTGACAAGGTCTGGATGGAGCTCTCCAAGGACGGAGAATTCGTAGAGGATGAAGTTATCGATGTAACTAGCGGCGAAGCAACCTGGGACTACGATGTAGATGTTGGAGACCAGGATGATGTACTTGTCTTCAGAGTACTCATTACCGATGTATTCCAGGGTCAGGTAGACAGCCTCGCTGTTGTCGAAGGTCTCTGGCTCCTTGACTACGACAACATTCTTGAGATCGAATCATCTGATGAATTCGGAGAACTTGAAGTCAATGCTGTATCCAGCACCATCTCAATGTTCAACTCCGGTTCAATTTCATTGTCCGCAGACAAGGAAATCGATCTTGCAGAAGGCATCATGCTCAAGACCGCAGACTCAACAACACTCAGATACTATCCATTCGTCGAGAGAACAATCGGTGAAGGTCCTGTAGTAGATGATGCCGAAGCAGGCGATGACGATGAAATCGAAATGCCTGTAGAGGAAGAAGAAGTCGAAGAGGGTGAAGAAGTAGAAGAAACCCCTGTTGAAGAAGAAGAGATGCCTGTAGAAGACGAAGAAGAAGAAGAAGAAACTGAAGTACCTGCTGATCAGGCTCCAGGATTTGAAGCAATCTTCGCAGTAGCTGGTCTTCTCGCAGTAGCATACCTTGTTAGAAGAAACTAAAATCTAAACTGAAGAAGGGTTAATCCCTTCTTTTAACCTTTTTTTTATGATTGGTTTTTTTAAAGAGGTGTAACCATGCTTAAAAAAGTCTTTTTGGTTCTAATAATCAGTATTTTAATGTTATCAATCTCCGGTTGCACGGATGAGGTTGTTGAAGAAATTCCTGTAGATTCTGATATTGTCTCAAATACTATCTCAGAGGATACCAGTAGCCAGAGTCTTATGCCTGTTGATGATCTGCCCGAAAACTACGAGTTCCTTGGTTCCCGTGACCTGTCTGCTGAAAAGGTGGAAGAGGAATATGTTTCAGTAGAAGGCATCGAAGCTGGTTCCGAAGGTCTTTATATGTATCTGAATTCCACAGATATCTATATAGATGTTATAGAAATGAACAGCTCGTCTTCAGCTGAAGAGTTTATAGTTCAGTACAAGGCAGGGTTCAGAGAATTGTCTTCAGGATCACGCTTTACAGAAGAATCCATCAATGGTCATTCTACTGAAAGAATACTTGAATATGTTACAATTGATAAGGCCAATATTCCTCGATACACTTACATCTGGAGCAATGACAGGTTTGTCTTTGTTGTAGGTGGCGCAACAGATGATTATGTTGTTCTGAGTGAGTTGGCTGAAGCAACGGGATATTAACCCGTGCCATTTTTTTGATATTTCTGTGAACAGTTGGCTCTTTCAATCGATATGCTTTAATATGACTTTGTCCTTTTACATGCTGCACTGCCCGGGTAGCCTAGTTGGTTGGGGCGCCAGACTCATAGGGAATAAAATTCCGTGCGTCCAAAATCTCCTGAGATATCTGGAGGTCGCGTGTTCGAGTCACGCTCCGGGCATTCAACTTTTTTATCTTTTTAGATTTCAACGCAAAGCATATATGCTGCAAACCTGTAAGGTAGTTCATGAACTTCCAGATACTGGATGCTGATTACATAGGACATGAAAGCGGTCCTGTGATACGTCTTTTCGGAAGAGCCGAAGACGGTAAAAGCGTCTGCTGTTTTGTACCCGGATTTAAACCGTACTTCTATATCAATGCTGAAGGGGAGCTCGATAAACTCTCCACTATGCTTAAAGAACGGTTCGACGTGATCAAAAAGGTAGATATTATCCCTAAGTTCGAACCAATTGGATTCCAGGTCTCTAAAAAACCCATGCTTAGGGTAACTACAATGGAACCACGCAATGTTCCTGAAATACGTGATGATGTACTTACACTTCCAGGTGTAAAAGAGGTATATGAGACCGATATACTTTTCAGAAATCGTTTTCTAATAGATCGGGACTTGCATGGGATGGGCTGGGTTACAGCAGAATCGGTTTCTGAGAGTCCTTTTTCCAACGATAAAATATACTGTGATTCAGTTTTCACTGCTTCTTCAATTGAGGAAATAGAAAAACTATCAATTGCTCCTCTTAAGTATCTGGCATTTGATATTGAGTGCCTTCCTATAGGGGGTTCCATGCCTGTTCCGGAATCCTCTCCTGTGATAATGGTAAGCATGTCATTCAGCCCTGCATTCAAGGGTAATGATACTATTGTTCTGGTTGCAAAAAAGGTTGAAGGCGTAAGTGATGACGTTGAATGCTTCGATTCGGAAACTTTAATGTTGAATCGCTTTTTTGAGATATTTCAGCAATACGATGCCGATGTTATATCTGGCTACAATATCAATGGATTCGATATTCCTTACATTGCAGACAGGGTGACTATGCTTGCGGGTTCAGGTGACAATGTAAGATCAACTGTTGGTCGTGATGGGAGAATCCTCAATTATCGTAAGATAGGCAATCGTACCATGGTCTCTATTCCCGGGAGAGTTGTGGTGGATACGCTTCCATTGATACGGAGCCAGTACAGCCTTAAACGCTACACTCTAAGGAACGTCGCTAAGGAGCTTCTTGATAAAGAGAAACTCGATGTGGCACCATCTGAGATGGAAGAATACTGGAATGACTCCGGGGAAAAAGTGCTTAAATTCATAGATTATGCACGCAGGGATTCTGAGCTTGCCATGGAACTGCTACTGAAGCTTCAACTTCTTGATAAGCACATTGCTATAGCTCAGGTAAGTGGTTCTTTAGTTCAGGAGGTAGTGGATGGCGGACAGACATCTATGGTGGATAACTTGCTTCTAAGGGAATATGGTAAGCAGGATAGGGTAATCCCTCCAAAACCGAATGATGACCTTGTTTTCCTGAGAAATCGCAGCAGTGAAGGTCTCAAAGGTGGTGCAGTCCTTGAGCCAAAACGCGGTCTTCTTGAAAACGTTGTAATTCTCGATTACAAATCACTTTATCCAACTATTATGATGGCGCATAATCTCTGTTATACCACAGTTGTGGAGCATGACCGGCCGGATGGGGAAACTGTAAAACCTCCTTCTGGTGGAGAGTTTGTGTCCGCCGAAGTCTCAAAAGGCATAATGCCTTCCATTCTTGAAAGATTACTGCAGCAAAGAGTAGAGACCAAGGTGAAGATGAAAAATGCATCAAATGATTCGGAATATCGTGTTCTTGATGCCACTCAGCTTGCTTTGAAGATATTGCTCAACAGTTTTTATGGTTATTCTGGTTATACAAGGGCACGATTATACAGCCTCGCTCTTGCAAATGCTGTAACAAGCTTTGGAAGGAATAACATTCTCAATACTCGTGCCCTAATCAATGGCACTATCAGTAAGGTTATACTGAGGGATGGCTCTGCATATTTCACTGAAGAGCTCTCTTCCATCAACAACGATGATAATATTGTATCCCTTTCAGTGGTTTATGGTGATACTGACAGTGTATTTGTTCAGTGCAGCTCTAAAACGGAAGTCTCTCTTGATGATGCCGGGCTTGTAGGTAGCAGGATTGCAGCAACAGTTTCTGCTTCACTTCCAGACCCCATGGAGCTCGAGTTTGAATCAATTGCAAAACGTGCATTGTTCATCGCTAAGAAACGTTATGCTATATGGGTGTTTGAACGCTCTGGTGATGAATGGAAAGATGGCATAAAGGTCAAGGGAATGGAAACAGTTCGCAGGGACTGGTGCGGTCTTACTTCGAAGACATTGAACAAAGTTCTTGAAATGGTCCTTAAGGAAGGCAATATAGATGGTGCTGTACATCATGTGCGTAGTGTTGTTGATGGTGTGAGAAATATCGATGTAAAGAATGATTCTGATATTATCGAAGACCTGACCATGACTCGTATGTTCTCTAAAAAAGCTACGAGCTATAAGAACAAACAGCCTCATCTGACAGTTGCAGAAAAAATTGAGCGCAGGACTGGCTCTCCTCCTCCTGTGGGGGAACGAATACCATTTGTAATTGTGGCAGGAAAGGGTCTGTTTGTGGATCGTGCTGAGGATCCTGAATACGTCAGGGAGAACAATATTCCTATTGATGTGGACTACTACATAAAGAAGCAGCTACTGCCTCCGGTGGAGCGGATACTTGGTGTATTTGGTGTCGATATGGCAAACCTTGACTATGATTCCAAGCAAAAAGGCCTGTTCGATTTTTCAGAAAAACCTCAAGATTCTTCTATCAAGCGTATTAACAAAAAAGAAGTGGAGGCACAAGCTCCGAATTTATCTGAAGATAAAAAGTCCCAGAGTTCTCTGTTCGACTTTTAATTCAGATCTAATCTTTTTCCAGATGCGCTATATACCACACTTTCACAAATGTTGCAGGCGTGGTCACCTATCCTTTCAATATAGCGGAGTACGAACAGAAGGTGCGATGCATTGGTTATTATGCTGTCATCTTTTATCATCATCTCAATTAAATCTTTTTCTATTGCATAGAATGTTCTATCGATCTCATCATCTCTTTTTGCAGTTGACTCTGCCAGTTCCATATCATTATTTGCAAAAGCTTTCATTGCCTGCTCAAGCATGATATTGGCGGATTCTGCCATTTTTGGTATGTCTACAAGAGGCTTGACATGTTCTCCTTCGATTTCCTCAGTTATCTTTGCGATATTTACTGCGAGATCACTCATCCTTTCGATGTCAATTGCTATTTTAAGGCATGATGTAACCAGTCTCATGTCTCCTGCAGTAGGACTTTGAAGTGCTATGATCTGGGAAATGGCTTTCTCGATTTTCATTTCATAATCGTCAATTTCCTGATCTCCTTCAATAACGCTTTCTGCAAGATCAATGTCTAGTTCTTTCAAAGATATAATGGAGTTATTTATGGCAGCATGTGCGAGATTGCCCATATTTGTTACGTCATTTTTTAAAACATCGAGTGTTTCATGATATTTTGTACGTGTCATTTTTTCACCTGAATCTTTCTTATTATTTTGATTTGCATTGGTCTGCCATATTTATTTTATTTAGTCATATATAGGTATATATAGTTTATTTATTTGCTTTGTATATATCATTTTCCATATTAATATTCACGCAACAATATTATTTGTGAGTATCTGGATTTACTCTTCAGGGGCATTTATGAAACGAGCTGATGGTTATATGGCAAATGCCATAAACAGTATTAATTTAAAGGAAGTTTAATTCCAGAATGTTTGGGATTCTTTCCCATATTTTTATAAAAAAGAAAGTAAAATGGTCGTTTATTGTAGATAGCAGGTCTCTATTTCCTGCCGGACTTTTATGAGTGCTATCTACAATTTGCTCTGAACTTAATTGAGATCTACTCTCTGACCTTCCGTAATATAGAAAATACTTTCACATATATTACATGCGTGATCTCCGAATCTTTCAAGGTAGCGGAGTATCAGTAGAAGGTAAGATGCATTGCTGATCATTGCTTTGTCTTCACGCATCATTTCAATGAGTTTTGTCTGTGTTCCATAAAATAGCTTGTCAATCTCGTCATCTTTTAAGGCAGTTGCACGTGCCAGTTCTTTATCAAGTATCTCAAATGCTTTGAGTGTCTGTTTCAATATTTCATCACACAGTTCAGCCATTTTTAATATATTGTCTAATGGTTCTGTGTTTTCTTGTTTTATGCACTTGGTAATGCTGGCAATATCCACAGCAAGGTCACTCATTCTTTCGAGATCGATTGCTATTTTGAAGCAGGAAATCACAAGTCTCATATCTCCTGCTGTTGGATTCTGGCGTGAGATCAATTGTGTGACACATTTTTCAATCTTTAATTCGTACTCATCAATTATTTCGTCGCCTTGAATGACCTTTTCTCCAAGTTCCAAATCATGTGTACTAAGGGCTTGTACTGAATTAACGAGTGCTTCATGGGATAGTTCTCCCATTTTACTGATGTATCCTTTAAGGCTTTCTAGGTTTTGCTGAAACAATGTGCGTGTCATTTTAGTTCACCCGAATCTGCCGGTGATATAATCTTCCGTTTCTTTCATCTGTGGATTTTCAAATATTTGGTTTGTCTTTCCGAATTCTATAAGATCGCCCAGCAGGAAGAATGCTGTATAGTCAGATATCCTGGCAGCTTGTTGCATATTATGTGTTACAATAACAATTGTATACTCTTTTTTAAGCTCTAATATAAGATCTTCAATTTTACTGGTGGATATGGGGTCCAGTGCGCTGCACGGTTCATCAAAAAGTATGACCTCAGGTTTTACTGCGAGTGTTCTTGCAATGCATAATCTCTGTTGCTGACCACCACTTAGGTCCAGCGCTGAAACATTCAACCTGTCAGATACTTCATCAAAAAGTGCACCTGATTCAAGTGCATTCTCCACAATTTTTCCCATCTTCTTTTTATCCATTCCATGGATACGAGGACCGTATGCAATATTATCGAAAATGGACATTGGAAATGGATTTGGTTTCTGGAATACCATGCCTACTCTTTTTCTGAGGTCAACGACATCCATTTCTTTAGTATATATGTCCTCATCACTAATGTTTACCTGGCCTTCTATACGGCAAGTTGGAATTAGATCGTTCATCCTGTTCAGACACCTTAGGAATGTGGATTTTCCACATCCTGATGGGCCAATAAATGCAGTGACGCTATTTTTTGGAATATCTATTGATATGTCGTGGAGAGCATGGTTATCTCCGTACCAGAGGTTAAGGTCTTTGACCTCTATTTCTGTACCGTTTTCGTAAGTTTCTGGCATGTATTATCCTCTTTGATCTTTATGTAAAATTGGGAGTTGACTGGAATTATCTCTGTAATTTTTTCCTGTAGTGTGATCTTAGACTTACTGCAACAACGTTCACACAAAGTACGATTATAAGCAGTATGAGTGCTGTGCCGTATTGTATTGGTCTTGTCTGCGCAATGCTTGTGCCTGAGGTAGCAAGTACATACAGATGGTATGGTAATGCCATGAATTGTGAATACACAGAATTTGGCAGTCTTGGGAGGAAGTAGGCTGCTCCTGTAAGCAATATTGGTGCAGTTTCTCCTGCAACTCTTCCAATACTAAGTATTGCACCGGTTATCATTCCGGGAATTGCAGCAGGCAGAACTACTCTTCTGATGGTTTCCCACTTAGTGACCCCAAGCGCAAGTGAAGCTTCCCTATATTCTTTGGGAACGGTCAGGAGGGCTTCCTGACTTGCTCTTATTATTACGGGCAGGATCAACAGTGCGAGTGTTAAAGAGGCAGAAAGTATGGAGGCTCCAAGGTCCAGATATTTCACAAACATTGCAAGACCAAACAGCCCGAAGACTACAGAAGGTGTTCCTGCAAGGTTACTGATTGCCATTTCAATTGCCCATGTGGTTTTTCCGGGCTTTGCGTACTCTGTAAGATAAATGGCAGCTAGCATTCCTAGTGGCAGGGCAACTGCCATTGAACCTGCTATCAGGTACATGGTTCCTACTATTGCCGGGTAAATGCCGCCCTCTGTCATTCTGTTTTTGGGCATGCTGGTTATAAATTCGAAACTGAGGGCACTGTATCCATTGGATATGATATAATACAGGATTACCAGTACAAATGCAACAACCATTCCAGTTGCGATTTTTAATAGCGTAAAGGCTATTTTTTCATTGAGTTTTGCATTGGAGAACATGGTTATCACAGGTCGAACCTATATCTCCTTTTTATGTAGTTGGCTATGATGTTGATTATGAATGTAGTTATGAAAAGTACAGAACCGATTGCAAAAAGTGCATGAAAGTGATCACTTCCCTGGGGCACTTCTCCCATTTCCAGTGCAATGGTAGCTGTCATGGTTCTAACAGGTGCAAACAGTCCAGAGGGGAATCCCGGGATTACGGCTGAATTTCCTGTTACCATCATCACTGTCATTGTTTCGCCGATAGCTCTTCCAATTCCAAGCATGACAGCTGCTGATATTCCTGAAAGCGCTGCAGGTACTGTTACTTTGTATATTGTCTGCCATTTTGTGGATCCAAGCGCAAGTGATCCTTCTTTTATTGCTCTTGGAACTGAGCTGATGGCATCTTCTGATATGGATATTATTGTGGGTAATGCCATTATTCCAAGCATTATAGATCCGGTCAGGGCTGTTTGTCCGGTTGGTATTTGCAGTGTTTTCTGGACAACAGGGACCAGTACTACAAGGCCAAAGAATCCATAAACCACAGATGGTATGCCTGCAAGTATTTCGGTAATTGGTTTTAAAAAACTGGCAACTTTCGGGTTAGCAAGTTCTGATATGTATATTGCTGCTGCTATTCCCAGTGGTACTGAAAATAGTATTGCTCCTACAGTTACTATCAGGGATCCCAAAAATAGTGGTAAAAGCCCGAAATGTTCGGGATCTGATGTAGGGAACCACTTTGTATCAGTTAAAAAACTACTGAATGGATATTCTTCAAATAGGAGTAATCCATCGCGGAATAAAAATATACAAAGGAGGAAAAGGGCAACTACTGCCACCGCTCCTGATGCAAAGAGCAATGACTCAATGCCCTTTTCCTTAAGGTATCTATTCGACATCTATTCCTCTGATACCGGATGATTTTAATTCACCGGGAAGTATCCAACATCAGAAACTATGTCCTGTCCTGTGGAACTTAATACGTAGTCAAGGTATTCCTTTGCAAGTCCTGCTGGTTCACCGTTAGTGTAGTAGTGAAGTGGTCTTGCAAGTGGGTAGTCACCGCTCATAATGTTCTCAGGGGTAGCTTCTACAAAACCTTCTCCACCATCAAGTGCGAGTGCTGCGACACTTTCATCAAGGTATGCGTAGCCGATGTATCCTATGGCTCCTGTGTTCTGTGCAACTTCCTGTACGATCGCACCGGTAGCTGGCTGTACAAGTGCATCCTGACGATATTCTTCATCAAGAAGTACTTCTTCCTGGAAGTATCCGTAGGTTCCTGAACTGCTGTCACGTGTGATTACTGTGATTGCAAGATCCTCACCACCTACGTCTGCCCAGTTGCTTACACTTCCGTCATAAATGCTCTTGAGCTGTTCGAATGTGAGTTCTGTTACTGGATTCTCAGGGTTTACTACGACTGCGATTCCATCCCATGCAATAACATGTTCTACAGGGTTAATTCCATTTGCCTGTGCATTTTCCATCTCGGAGTCCTTGATCTGTCTTGAAGCCATTGCAACCTCTATCTCACCATCGATAAGTGCAGCAATTCCTACTCCAGAGCCACCACCGATAACTGTGATACTTGTGTCGGGGTTAGCGTACATGAATTCTTCAGCTTCTGCCTGGGAAAGTGGGAGCACAGTGTCTGAACCCTTTATGATCATACTTGCAGGTTCTGATGCAACATCCTCTGTTTCGCCTGCGCTTGTTTCTTCCTGGTCGACACAACCGATTCCAATGAATGCAGTTGCAATAATTAACAGTACCATAGAACAAATTGTAATGTTCTTTAATAATTTTCCAGATATCATATTCTAGTTCACCATTTCGTTAATTTAACTTGTCAGTGAATCATAACAAAATCGATACATAAGGGTTATGTCTGTACAATATATATGCATACAGAATCTATGTTTGAATGGTATGTATATATAGTCGCTATATATCTATATATTACTGTCACTAATTTGTCTTGTTGGTTACTATCATAAAGGGCATATACTTCCAATAGGATATAGGACACTATGCCTGATATTCTGATCAAGAACACAAAAGTATTTTTCAATAATTATCTTCAGCCAGCCGAAGTCCTGATTGAAGATGGCAAGATCATTCAAATATCTAAAAAGATAGATGCCCAGAGGTTGAACCAGACAATTGATGCAAAAGGTTCATTGACATTACCTGCGGGGATAGATGTCCATGTTCATTTCAGGGACCCTGGCCTGACTGAAAAAGAAGACTGGTACACTGGTTCGTGTTCGGCAGCAGCAGGTGGAATAACGACGGTTATTGATCACCCAAATACCATTCCTCCGACCATCGACAGAAAATCTTTCAAGGAAAAACTGAAGATTGCAAATCGTAATTCAGTTGTGGATTTCGGTATTTATGGGGGAGTTACGGGTAACATTGAAAAACTTCCTGAGCTTTGGGAGCTTGGGGCAAGTGCCTTTGGAGAAATATTTATGGCCGAATCCACAGGCGCTTTGAATATAGATGAGAAATGTCTTGATGAAGCACTGGCTGTACTTAAGCAGCTTGATGCACTTGCCTGTATTCATGCTGAAGATGATAAGATAAGGCTTGAATGTGAGGCTTTCCTGAAAAATGACATGTCGCCCGACTCTCACTCAAGGGCGCGCCCTAATCACTGTGAGGCTTTTGCTGTTGAAAAAGCTATACAGTTGATTAAGAAGAATGGTGCTAAGGCTCATTTTTGTCACATAAGTGCTTTTGAATCCACTGGACTTTTGCGCAAAGAACGATATTTTGCTACTAAAAGTGGTATATCTCCTACTATTACAAGTGAAGCTGCGCCGCATCACCTGTTCCTTTCAACTAAGGATTGGGAAAGACTGGGCTCATTTGGCAGGATGAATCCTCCTCTCAGGGACCGCAGGAGTGTCAAAATGCTTCTGAATTCTCTTAATGATGGCACTATAGATGTAGTGGCTTCTGACCATGCGCCGCACACAGAAGCTGAAAAGGATCAGGATATCAAAACTGCTCCTTCTGGTGTCCCGGGCGTTGAAACATTAATGCCTCTGATGCTTGTTGCGGTCAAAAGGAACCTTATTCCTCTGGGGCGCATGATAGAAGTGACCAGCAGGAATCCTGCAAGGATATTCGGTCTTGATCGATATTCTAAGGGCGTTTTTGCCGAAGGCTCTGATGCTGATATTATAGTAGTTGACCCGGGGAATGTCACTGAAATAAAAGGTGATGATCTTCATAGTAAAGCTGGATGGACGCCCTATGAAGGTATGGATGGTATTTTCCCAGAATTCACGATAGCGCGAGGTGAGGTGGTATGGGATGGGGAGTTAATAGCATCAAGAGGCCGCGGAAATTTCCTTCCTGGTGAAGGTTTTATCTCAGACTGATGTGTTCATAATAATTTATGTATGTTCACATTACCATAACACTTTAAATATATAATGGCGTATTATGTGCATATGGTGGTGTGATGAAAACCAAATTCCCAATCCATACTACATTGAGCGCAGATGCAATAAAAGTCCTTGAGAGATATGAGAAGGAACTTGGCGCAAAAAATGTAGTACTTGAAAAAGCACTTCTTAATCTTGATTCTACACGTTTCAAAGCAAAGCTTGATACTCAGAATATCGATCGTTTGATCAAAAGGGTGACTACTGGTGTCCCTGGGATGGATGATTTTCTGGAGGGGGGCTTTCCTAAAGGATTTTCTGTAGTTATAACTGGTCCTCCTGGCACTGGTAAGACTACTCTGTCCATGCAGTATTTAATGGAAGGCGCCAAAAACGGTGAAAGGTGTATTTTCTTTTCATTCGAAGAAAGGGCACAACAGCTTGTCCAACATTTTGCACGATTTGGATGGGATGTTGGCAAGTATATTGATGATGGTTATCTTGAGATATTCGGGATATCTATGCTTACTTCTGAAGAAATGATGGAAATACTTGATTCGCATAAACCTGATCGGGTAGTTTTTGATTCTATGAATGTCCTTACTGCGCCCGGTGATTTTAGGACCTCTACTTCATGGCGTGGTCTTCACAGATTGCTTAAAAAGAATATGACCACTGCGATTCTTGTAACTGAAAAGGCTTATGGTATTGAAACAAAACAATATGATGATTTTGATTTTCTGGGTGATGGTGTCATCTTCCTTGACTTCATTCAGACAAATGATATTGACACGACTCCTATGCCTGTAATGGCAGTTCAGAAAATGAGGGCAACTCGTGTGGATCATACTCCTCAGCCATTCCGCTTTACAAACAATGGCATAGCTAAATACAGAGCTCTTAATATCCCTTCTAAGGTCTTACAGGATAGAATTGAAAAGCGTCGGGCAGAGAGGCTGGGCATGTCAATAGATGAAATATGATATCAAACTGGCAATTATTGTTGTAATGTATATGGGTTTGAAAGCCCCGACTCCTCCAATGCTTATAAAAGCACTACCTGTTTTTTCTTTATTGAACGTAACAACTGATATTATATTGCCAATAATTATGCCTCCAACTCCTGCAATGAATGTTATTGATGCTGCATTTTCCGGTGCGATTATGAGTGCAAATGGGAGTGCTATTAGCCCGATGTATTCGGGTATTATTGTTCCAACTCCGGCTATTGGTCCTGATAGCAGGATAACTGAAACTAGCACAATGAGCATAATTTCAAGAGCTGTGTTGTTAGGTTGCGTTAGCAACAGGTATATTGATGCAAGGGCTGGTACAATTGCCCCTCCTACGTTTATGGTTAGTGTTGTATCAAAAACTCTCTGTTTTCCAATGCTTAGTTCTTTCACTATTGGGACCGAGTAAATATCTTCAAGAATAGGTGCGTATTTGAAAAGCTGCTCCGGTTTTTTAGAGCGTATTGTTGTTATTGGTATCTCTATTACAGATCCACTGATCATTGTGAAAATAAGTATAATAAGTGGTGTAGAGCCAATAGTTCCGATAGATAGCTGTCCTTTGTAGCAAAGTGCTGCCGTAGGGAGCAATATTAGCATGAACGCTGCATAGGTTCTTATTTCGGAACTATTAGTATATCCTCTCATCTGTGTGCCTCTAATAAATTATGATTAAGAAGTATTAATATTTTCTGGGAGACATACTACTGTGTCATATCTCTTAGTAGGAGTCAAGCTGGGACTGAATCAAATCCTGTCTCTTTTTCTCAAGATAGCTGTATACGCTTCCATGGTTTGCTCCTTCTATGAGCATTTCAATGGATGTTCTTGCTATTTGGTTCTGTTCGGGTGTTCCGATTACACTTACGGTCTTTCCATAGACCGACATCTTTATGCCTATCAGTCTCTCAGTTATTTCCCTTGTCTTTCCGCCTTTTCCTATTATCCTTCCTTTGAGGCGAAGCAGGTCTTTTTGTGTATTTGCATGTTTTGAAATGTCAATCACTTCGAGCATTAGCATGTCATCATCGAACATTGTAAATGTCTTGTCCGGATTGAAGCCTCTGGCAATGGCGTTGACTACGTCTGCAGCTTTCATTGCGCCAACTGGATCATCTCCGGGGATAATCTCTACAACTCCGCTATCACTGTCTATGTCCAGTTTAGCTGTTGATTTGCTTTCTATTATCTGCTTGACGCGGCCTTTTGGTCCAATTATGGCGCCAACTCGCTCTTTAGGAATTTTAATGTGTGTCATATAAATCTACCTTTGATAATTATAAATCAATAATTCGTATTTTTTATTCTTTGTTCCGGATCGATGAATATAATTGTTGTGAATCTTCATCGATGCTGTATTTTTTAAAGTAGCGTATGATGTTCTCTATGTCTCTTAACAGGAATTCTCTTGAACGGGGGTGTTCACTGGTTACTGATTGTCCCATATCTATGAACACAGTTTCGCCTGTTTCTGGAATTATTAATATGTTGTATTCGCTCAGGTCTCCATGCACAAGATTTGCTTCGTTGTACAGGAGGTCTATGTAATGTACGATTGAATCAAATATTGTCCTTGCCATTTCTTTTTCAAGACGGACGTCTTTTAGCTGAGGGTATGGTTTTTCGTCTTTTCCCATAAATTCCATTACGAGGACATTACGTTCAGCAATTATTGGTTCGGGGACTCGAATGCCTGCTTCTTTAGCACGTATGAGATTTCTTTGCTCTTTTTTTGTCCATGCAAAAATAATGTCACGTTTGGAATGTCTCACGTTCCTGAAACGTGGGTCTCCTAAAATGTAGTCTTCCATTGAGTTGAAAGTGCTTGATGATATTCTATAAATTTTAATTGCAACGTTTTTTTCTTCTCCTTCTGCAAGGAATACATTTGCCTCTTTTCCAGTGCTAATAGGGCCGCCCAGAGCCCTGATTATTCCTTTATTAGATAAGGTGTAAAGAGTTTTCAGGGTGGGATCATCAAATACATTGTCTGTTACTTTGAGCGTATCTGTGTCCTTGCGCTTCATGCGTAGTTTGTCGACATCTGTGTCTATACGCTTCACTTTTTTGGTTACTTCTTTTTTCATGTTTCCTGTTTATCCTTTCAGGTATTCTTTAAAGTCCCTAGATTTTACCTGTAGGTGGATATATTATAGCATCGTCCTTCTTATTTTGGGTGCAGGCAGACACCTTGTTCTTTTTATATAATAGAGTACTGCTATGTCACTTATATTGTTAAAGTTTGCGTATCTCTGCTTGTGTTTTGGTTTATACTTTCAAATTGGTGAGCTAGTAGTTTAAATAAAAACAAAATTAATTAAATACGTTACGTTTATATCTTATGGTGTGTATCTATGAAATCCCTCCGATGCGGGTGGATACTTGCTTAGGTAAGCTGTCTGTTTGATCGGTGTGAAATTACATCTACCGTTAACCCCATATACGATTAAAATATAATGTTGTAATCCGAGTGGGTGGTGGATAATCATATATTCATCAAAGGTTCCTTCTTTGCCTTCGAATCTCATGGTTCGAAAGGTATATATATGATGGTATCCTTTGAAGGAGTCCGCGTGAATGCGCGAAAACACTTACAATCACCGCCTTTTATTAAGTGGAGGCAAGAGTTCTTTCTTGTCTGACGTTGGATTTGGCAGTTCGATTAATTCTGGCCGGTAGTGTATAATATACTACCATATAAGGAATTAATCAACTAATGTGCAAAGTAAAGAAATTCTCTAGTGAGAGTTCTTTCCTAAAAATTCCTTAAATGACTTCCAAAATGCATTAAACTTTTGTGTGAGATCAACAATTCTGGTTGATCCTGCCAGAGGTCACTGCTATCAGTGTGCGACTAAGCCATGCGAGTCAAATGTTCTTCGTGAACATGGCGTACTGCTCAGTAACACGTGGATAATCTGCCCTAAGGTCAGGCATAACTCCGGGAAACTGGTGATAATTCCTGATAAGCCATTGAATCTGGAATGATCTTTGGCTCAAAGTTCCGGCGCCTTAGGATGAATCTGCGGCCTATCAGGTTGTAGTGGGTGTAGTGTACCTACTAGCCGACGACGGGTACGGGTTGTGAGAGCAAGAGCCCGGAGATGGATTCTGAGACATGAATCCAGGCCCTACGGGGCGCAGCAGGCGCGAAAACTTTACAATGCGGGAAACCGCGATAAGGGGACACTGAGTGCCAGCATCTTATGTTGGCTGTCCACATGTGTAAATAGCATGTGTTAGCAAGGGCCGGGCAAGACCGGTGCCAGCCGCCGCGGTAACACCGGCGGCCCGAGTGGTGACCACTATTATTGGGTCTAAAGGGTCCGTAGCCGGTTTGATCAGTCTTCCGGGAAATCTGACAGCTCAACTGTTAGGCTTCCGGGGGATACTGTCAGACTTGGGACCGGGAGAGGTAAGAGGTACTACAGGGGTAGGAGTGAAATCTTGTAATCCTTGTGGGACCACCAGTGGCGAAGGCGTCTTACCAGAACGGGTCCGACGGTGAGGGACGAAAGCTGGGGGCACGAACCGGATTAGATACCCGGGTAGTCCCAGCCGTAAACGATGCTCGCTAGGTGTCTGGGACGGTGCGACCGTTTCAGGTGCCGCAGGGAAGCCGTGAAGCGAGCCACCTGGGAAGTACGGCCGCAAGGCTGAAACTTAAAGGAATTGGCGGGGGAGCACTACAACGGGTGGAGCCTGCGGTTTAATTGGACTCAACGCCGGAAAACTCACCTGGGGCGACAGCAATATGTAGGTCAGGCTGAAGGTCTTACCTGAATCGCTGAGAGGAGGTGCATGGCCGTCGTCAGTTCGTACTGTGAAGCATCCTGTTAAGTCAGGCAACGAGCGAGACCCGTGCCCACTGTTGCCAGCATATCCTTCGGGATGATGGGTACTCTGTGGGGACCGCTGGTGCTAAACCAGAGGAAGGTGCGGGCTACGGTAGGTCAGTATGCCCCGAATCTCCAGGGCTACACGCGGGCTACAATGACCGGGACAATGGGTCCCTACCCTGAAAAGGGTTGGTAATCTCATAAACCCGGCCTTAGTTCGAATTGAGGGCTGTAACTCGCCCTCATGAAGCTGGAATCCGTAGTAATCGCGTTTCAATATAGCGCGGTGAATACGTCCCTGCTCCTTGCACACACCGCCCGTCAAACCACCCGAGTGAGGTATGGGTGAGGGCACGGACCTTGTGCCGTGTTCGAACCTAAATTTCGCAAGGGGGGTTAAGTCGTAACAAGGTAGCCGTAGGGGAATCTGCGGCTGGATCACCTCCTAAGCAAGATGGACACAAAGTCCATCACCACTAACCGGTCAGAAATCGAAAAACTGTCAGATCCGAGAAAAATTACATGGATTCACTGTAAAAGGGGTCCAAGAGGGGCTTGTAGATCAGTTGGAAGATCGCCGCCTTTGCAAGGCGGAGGCCTTGGGTTCGAATCCCAACAAGTCCATTATTAGTGCACCTGAAGAGTAATTTCTTCGGGGAAGGATGAAGTGGCTGAAGCAACGACAGCTGCAATGAGATCGTGTATATGCATGCATATATCAGACGCTCACTGGACAAAGTGAGATGGACTCTGGTAATTATGCCTTCAGGTGGATGGCTCGGCTCAAGAGCTGATGAGGGACGTGCCAAGCTGCGATAAGCCCAGGGTAGGTGCATGGAGCCTATGAACCTGGGATTTCCTAATGGGTCTTCCTAACACATTTTGTGTGTTGATCAACAATGATCGGGAACGCCCCGAATTGAAGCATCTTAGTAGGGGCAGGAAAAGAAATCGAAGAGATGCCGTTAGTAATGGCGAATGAACACGGTACAGTTCAAACTGAATCCCGCCGGTAACGTGCGGGAGATGTGGTGTTGTAGGCTTTTTCTAAAGATCCCACTTGATCGGAATCGAATTTTTCTGGAACGTTAGACCATAGAGTGTGATAGTCACGTAGATAACGATCAAAGGACCTGGATTATAGCCTGAGTAGCGTGAGTTGGAATTCTCGCGTGAATTTGGGAGGCACCAACTTCCAAAACTAAATACTTCTTGAGACCGATAGTGAACTAGTAGGGTGACCGAAAACTGAAAAGTACCCCAAGAAGGGAGGTTAAAAGTGCCTGAAACCTGAAGGTGATGGAGCGATATAGCGTTAAAGGATCTTTAATGCGAAGGAAACAGCCGCGAGGCTGCAGTACGGGCATTATTGCCAATGTTATATCTTACGTTTTGAAGAACGGGCCAGGGAGTGTATTCAAATGGCAATGGCTAACTTTTTACATAGGAAGCCGAAGCGAAAGCAACATGCGCGCAACCGTAAGGTGAGGCGCGGCGTATACAAGTGCGTGGAGTCATTAGGGTACGACCCGAAGCCGGGTGATCTAGGCGTGGGCAGGTTGAAGCGTGGCGAAAGCTACGTGGAGGACCGCAAGCGGTATTGATCTGCAAATCATTCGTGTGACCTGCGTCTCGGAGTGAAAGGCTAATCTAACCCGGCATCAGCTGGTTCCTTCCGAAACATGTCGTAGCATGACCTAACTGGAGATAGTCGGTGAAGTAGAGCACTGATTGATGGTCCCGGGGGAGAAATCCCTCAGCCGTTTGTCAAACTCCAAACTCACCGTCGTCTAAGAAAGTTGGAGTCCGGACTACTGGGGTAAGCCTGTAGTCCGTAAGGGAGAAAACCCAGCCCGTGGTTAAGGTCCCCAAGTGTCGACTAAGTGTTAATACTAAAGGGCGTCCTAAGCCCTAGACAGCTGGAAGGTTAGCTTAGAAGCAGCTATCCTTTAAAGAGTGCGTAACAGCCCACCAGTCGAGGTTTGGGGCCCCGAAAATGGACGGGGCTCAAGTCGACCACCGATACCACGGAGTACCGAAAGGTAATCTCGTAGGAAGGCGTTGCGTTCGGGCAGAAGCAGGGCTGTGAAGTCCTGTGGACCGTGCGGAAACGAAAATCCTGGTAATAGTAACAGCATAGATAGGTGAGAATCCTATCCGCCGAAGGGGCTAGGTTTCCTCGGCAATGATCGTCAGCCGAGGGTTAGTCGGTCCTAAGACGTACCGTAATTCGAGTACGCCGAAAGGGAAACAGGTTAATATTCCTGTACCTCATGACAATAAACTGACGTTTTTGGGCAGGCTGAGCGGCGCCGTCGCGCCGTCTAAGCACCGAATCCCGTGGAGAGCCGTAATGGCGAGAAGCGGGCGAATGTGTTATGGCGAAAGTCAGCTGCACCCGGGAACCCGTGAAAAGGAAGTCATGGGTCCGTACCGAGAACTGACACAGGTGCCCCTAGCTGAAAAGGCTAAGGCGTGTCGGATACAATTTGGCTAAGGGAATTCGGCAAATTAGCTCCGTAACTTCGGGAGAAGGAGTGCCTGCTGTGAAGACAGCAGGTCGCAGTGACAAGAGAGCTCTAACTGTCTAATATCAACATAGGAGATCGCAAACCCGTAAGGGCTAGTACGATCTCTGAATCCTGCTCAGTGCAGGTACCTGAAACTCCGGTTCAACGGATCGAAGGGCCTGTAAACAGCGGGGGTAACTATGACCCTCTTAAGGTAGCGTAGTACCTTGTCGCTTAATTGGCGACTTGCATGAATGGATCAATGAGAGCTCTACTGTCCCTAGCCAGAGTCCGGTGAAGCTTACTTTCTAGTGCACAGTCTAGAGACCTCTAGGGGGAAGTGAAGACCCCGTGGAGCTTTACTGCAGCCTGTCGTTGGGTTGTGATTTTGGATGTACAGTGTAGGTAGGAGACGTCGAAACCGGTGCGCCAGCATTGGTGGAGTCGCCATTGGGACACTACCCTTCTGAAATTACGACCCTAACTCCGAGAGGAGGACCCCGATAGGTGGGCAGTTTGCCTGGGGCGGGACGCCCTTGAAAAGATATCAAGGGCGCACAAAGGTTGACTCAAGTGGGTCGGAAACCCACTGAAGAGTGCAAGAGCATAAGTCAGCCTGACGTTATTCAGCACAGTAGTGGATGACGAGACGAAAGTCGGTTCTAGCGAACTTTTGTACTCGCTTGGTGCGAGTCAAAAATGACAGAAAAGTTACCCCGGGGATAATTGAGTTGTTGCCGGCAAGAGCACATATCGACCCGGCAGCTTGCTACTTCGATGTCGGTTCTTTCCATCCTGGCCGTGCAGCAGCGGCCAAGGGTGAGGTTGTTCGCCTATTAAAGGAGATCGTGAGCTGGGTTTAGACCGTCGTGAGACAGGTCGGTTACTATCTACTAGAGGTGTCTGTAGTCTGAGGGTAAGCTACTTTTAGTACGAGAGGAACAGAGTAGCGGCGCCACTGGTGTATCAGTTGTCCGACAGGGCATTGCTGAGCAGCTACGCGCTAAGGAATAAGAGCTGAATGCATCTAAGCTCGAAATCTGACTTGAAAAGAGACTACGTTAAGGATTCCGGTACAAGACCGGTTTGATAGGGTCGGGATGTACGCACCAAGGCAACGAGGTGTTCAGTCCGCGGCTACTAATCATCCGTGCCTGTCCGTCTTGCTTTGTCCAGGCGAAATCTGATATGTGCATGTTTAATATACGCAATCTTATGGTAAAGTATAAATTCAATGGATTCAATCATGAATCGCTCATTGCCAAGGTGGCGGAGCGGCTACGCAATCGCCTGCAGAGCGATTCCATTCCGGTTCGAATCCGGACCTTGGCTTTACCATTTACAATTCATCATGAGAGAGATTGGCGGCCATAGCGGCGGGGCAATTCCTGTACCCATCCCGAACACAGAAGATAAGCCTGCCAGCGTTCCTTACTGTACTGAAGTATGAGAGTCTTCGGGAACTCTGGATCGCTGCCAACTCACTCAACACTAACTATTAGCTTTCTTTTTCTACAATGATTTTAACTTGAACTAATCTATTTTTTTTTATGGTATTATTGATTTTTGTTATCTAAACTAATATTGTTTTGAGTATGCATGCTTGTGACGATAATTCTTATTGATTCTGACATTGGCTGAATATGCTTTCCTTATTTTTCGTATTTTCAAATGATTCAGGTTGTAGCTTTTTATTACAATAGTATTTATTCGTAAACAACATACTAGGACGGGGTTTATTGAATGAAATATACATTTCAGGATTCAACAGAATTGCCAGTGCAGCGAGATTTTATTAAAGACCTGCAGGATTTCATCAAATTATCGCAGGAAACAATTCCTATTGAAAAAGCAGCACGGCTACTTAATGAAAAAAAGAAAAAGAACACCATTTCAACTGAGTCTCAAATTAAGGGTATAGACGAATTTGAAACAGGTATTGCAGCGGCAGTTCAGAATCTGGCTACAAATATTGAATCTTTGGGTATCACAGACATGAAGGATGAAATTAGTGCAGCAATGGTCTCCGTTTCTTCCAAAAAACGAATTGATTTAGGCAAGCAACTCGAAGAGAATGTGAAAACTGCTGATTTTGAACTAGATCAACTTAACTCTAAGATAATATCTCTTCTTAATCCATTTTTTGAAGAATCTATCTATAATTCGATAGATACCTATTCATTTTTACAAGAAAATGAGATTATCAGCGGTAAGCAGATTTGTTCTGCTGAAAACATGGAGTATTGGTTTGAACTAAAGTTCAATAGCAAAGAACTTAAAATAGACGATATTTATAAAAAATTAATGCTACCGGTGTGGGTACCAGGTGGTTTACTGCATCGTGAAGATAAGGTGAAAAAAATAGACCTGTCTGACCATTATATCGTATCAATGGAATATGATGGGGATGAGCACATCGAAGCAGTTCTCAAAGATGATGACTCTGATCATGTATTCAAGATAATAGCTGATGAGAACACCTTTATGATATTCCACAATGATCATGACATAACTATTGATGAGGTACTAGCAGAATCCCTCGAAGAGGAAGAAATTCAACTCCTGGTGAAAAAAATGAAACAGTATTTTTCTGTAGCTGTTCAATCCCGTGTGCTCACACGCGTGCTCATAGATGGAAAAGATGCAATAGATGGCAACATGGTATTCGATTGTCTCAAAATAATCGCTGCAGACTATGGTGATTTGATCAAAGAATGTATCGATAAGGGTTATAATAAGGAAGAGATCACCATAAAAATAGAACGACCGGACGAAACAAGAACAGAAAAATACATCTCAAGAGCAGAGGTGTTCAAACAGCTATCTGACATTGGTAGTGAAGGCCTAGAACTTGCGGCTTTAATGAACGTTTCAGATAACTAGACGTTGTTACAACTGGAAGGATTACTCTATAATTAAGAAAGTTATGACATGCTCTAAACATCTCACACTTTCTATTCTTTCATATTTCTGCCCAATACTTCATTTATATTTTGAATCTGATCCGCTCTGGTGACGAGAATCAGTTCATCCTTTTCATGTAATTTTGGATCTTTTTCTGCGAGAATGAATTCATCTTTACGATATACACCAATGAATGCACTCCCATCAGGCAACGAGATCTCAGACATTTTCATATCAATTATTTTATCTGTAGCCATGACGCCCATAAAACGCACATCATAGCGGACCAGGTTGCTGAGTTCGATCGTATTTATTCCTCTAAGAACATCCGATATATATCTGGAAGAGATGCTGGATGGGTTGATCATATAATAGAAACCAAGCTTATTTGCAACATCCATGAATTGTTTGTCATCTATCATGAGGATTACTTTTTCAACTTTTGCATCTCTGGCTATTAACCCTATGAGGATGTTATTCTGATCGTTGCTCGTGCAGGCAACAATTGCATCTGCATTGACTAGATCGGCTTTTTCAAGGATATCCGGTCTTGTGCCTTCGGCATTTATGACCGTACAATCCAGGGTCTCTGCCAGTTCTTTGGCTACTGATTCATCTTTCTCTATCAGTATGACCTCTTTACCCTGCTGGATCATATTCTTCGTGAGATTTATTCCAAGTGAACCGGCCCCGACTACAATTACTCTCATATTTTCACATTCCTTCTATTGGTTCTTTTTCTTTTGATCCATGTTCCAGGCATGAAAAGCAATATCAATGGTATTATCTCTATCCTTCCAAATAACATGTCAATTATCAGTACTAACTTAAGACCCACAGGCATTGCAGCACTTGTCACTCCTGCGGAAAGCCCCACAGTACTTAAGGCACTTGATACTTCAAAAACAGAACTGTTAGTGTCAACTCCATAGGTCATAAAAACGAAAGATGATGCAACCAGTATTAATGTGTAAAGCAGCATAAAGGTCACAAGATTGTATATCTCATCACTCTCTATAATGTGGTCCTCTATCTTTATCGGTGTAATGGTCTCTCTTGGGAGGAACAATCGCAACAATACATTATGGCCCACTTTAATGAGCAACAGTATTCTGAATACTTTAATACCGCCTGCTGTAGATCCCATATTACCTCCTATCCACATCATAAATATCAACACGGCTCTTGAAGCATCAGATATAATGGAAAGGTCTATTGTAGAAAATCCTGCAGTAGTGAGAGCTGAGATTATATGGAAAAGATTGTCCTGAATAGGCTTGTAATCAATATTGTTTCTTGAAAGCGTAAAAGCAAATAATATTGCTCCTATGGCTGCCAGGCTCAGAAAATATTTAAGTTCCAGGTTCCTGAAAAACTTTTCAGGTTTCTTGAACAGATGTGGGTAAAGTACAAAACTGACTGCTCCCAGAAGGCACGATATACTTATTGCAGTGGGTATCAGGCTTCCCTGATATGCTCCTATACTTTCAGCACGTGTTGAGAATCCGCCTGTAGATACACAACAGAAAGCATGGCATATAGAATCGAATAGAGACATACCACTCATCAGAAGCAGCAGCATGGAGATTAATGTTATTATGATGTAGACTTTTCCAAGTGTTCTGGTAGTGGATATAACAGTTGGTTTTATCTTCATATCTCCATAGTTTGCCTTGTATATCCTTGATGCAGTAGTTCCCGGTCTTATCAGGACTGAGAGCACCACAAGTATTATTCCTATCCCTCCTACCCACTGCCCCCAGGAACGTGCAAAAAGGAACACTGGTCCGACATCTGCCGGTGCAACGCTCAGCCCTGTTGTCGTAACAGCTGACACACTTTCAAAATAAGCATCGATAAAAGGCATTCCTGTTGTAAGTGACATTGGGATTGCACTAAGGAGTGCAGATATTGGGAAAACCAGTGCAACGATGATGAGCGCTTCCTTTGTTTCAAGCTCATAGTCCGGAAGAGCTCGATATATCATAGAGCCTATGATGAACACCGCAACAGCAGTGCTTCCATAGTCGATGGCCGCTGCTACATTTCCAAGTATCAGCGCAGCAATTGTTGGAACAACCAATACAAATGTAAAAGCTATTAGATAATATCCGATGTACTTAACTACAGCTTTGTGATTAACAGGCGTGTGCAGTTCGTACATAATATATAATGATGGTTGCTGCATTATAAATTATATCATGGAATATCCCGGAGACTTCTATTCATTTTGGAAATGTCTATTCATAGTTTAAGCTCTTGAAAGGAAGCTTAAATATATCTTAACTATCATCTAAAAGCTCATGTCATCAAAATTTGATATTATCCATAAGGATGCAGCAGGGCGTATCGGTAAGCTCACAACTCCACACGGAGTGGTTGAAACCCCTACTGTAATGCCTGTTATCAATCCTAATATCCAGACAGTAAAACCCTCTGAAATGAGGGAGTTCGGTGCTGAGATACTTATCACGAATTCATACATCATTTACCGTAAGGACGAATTAAGGGAAAAAGCATTGAAAGACGGTTTGCACGCATTGCTTGACTTTGATGGTCCTCTAATGACCGACTCCGGCTCATTTCAGTTGTCAGTTTATGGTGAGGTCGAGGTCACAAATGAGATGATAATCGATTTCCAGCAGAAGATCGGAACTGACATTGGCGTTCCTCTGGATATTCCCACACACCCTGATGTGTCTTATGAAAAGGCAAAGGAAGATATGGATATCACAATACAGCGTCTCAAGGAGGCAAGGGAACTCGTAAAAGGTGATATGCTCCTGGCAGGTCCGGTGCAGGGTGCTATTTACAAGGATCTCCGTGAAGAGTGTGCCCGGGAACTTTCAGAAGTAGGCTTTGATGTCTATCCATTTGGAGCTGTGGTCCCGCTGATGGAATCTTACCGTTATTCTGATCTTGTTGATGTAATTGCTTCAGCCAAGAAAGGACTTGACCCAACAGCACCTGTCCACCTGTTTGGTGCAGGACATCCGATGATGTTCGCACTTGCTGTTGCTCTTGGATGTGACCTGTTTGATTCAGCAGCGTATGCCCTGTATGCAAAGGACAGGCGTTACATCACTTCCAGAGGAACCTATCATGTAGACCAGCTCAAGTATCTGCCATGTTCATGTCCTGTATGTATAGCTCACAGCGCGGAAGACCTGAAAAAGGCTCACAACTGTACTGAACTTCTTGCAAGACACAATCTTTACGTAACTTTTGAAGAGGTACGCGAGGTCAAGCAAGCCATATGGGAAGGCAACCTCCTTGAACTTGTGGAGCAGAGGTGCAGGGCTCATCCAAGAATGCTTGAAGCACTTAAGCAGATGTACACTTATTCCTCGTGGCTGGAAGAATGTGACCCTTCAACCAAATCCACACTATTCTACTGTGGTCCGGAGTCTGCCAGGCGTCCTGAAGTTCTGCGTTTTGGCAAGCAGCTTGAAAGACTTACCATAGAAGGTTCTGTGCTCATAAGGGCATACCCAACAAAGAAGGACAGTGACTATGACAATGTCATGATGTTCAAACCACCATTCGGTTCTTATCCGCAGGAGCTTGCAGAGGTCTATCCGCTTAACGCAGAAGTTGTAAGGACCCCTGACTATGAATCACTTGAAACTGCCTATCAGAATACCATCAAGCTTGTGGAACTGAACCCTAAGGCAACCTTCACTTTCCTTATGAATGACAGGTTCGATCATCCTCTGGTGGAGAAACTTGCAGAATTTGATAACTTTACAATTGTTCCTCCGAAGAGTGAGTAATCTCTATTTTGAGAACACATCTGAATATCTTTAATTTATGCTGTGGATATTCAGATATTTGCCATTTTTCCTCTTAAGCACAATCCTATTTTTTAATCCACACTACCCTAATACTAATATACAATACCGAAGATTAGAACCTATAATCTATTGGTGATGATATACTTGGTTTCGACTTCAGGCTCTAAAACACGAAATCCTTATCTTGAAATGTTAAGGCCGGAAATAGCGGACATGGATTTTGCCCTCCCTGCTGCAAGTGCTTTACTTGCTTCTTATCTTGCAACAGGTGCGTTTCCGGAACTAATGCTCTTTATTATAGCTGTTATAGGAGGTTATGCCGCAATCACAAGTTCCTATGTGTACAATGATTGTTGTGATGTTGATATAGACACGATCAACCTTCCGAATCGTCCTCTTGTATCTAATAAACTCAGCCGTAAGCAAGCTATGAAGTATGCAGGTGTGCTGTTCTTAATTGCAAGCATAGCAGCCCTCTACCTGAATCCTGAATCATTTGTGGTTTTGGTGATAGCAGTCGTTACTATAAGTGTATACTCAAAACTTGCAAAAAGAATGACATTTCTTAGTTTTGTGCCTGTGGGGATAGCTTACGGGCTCGTGCCTATAGGTATCTGGCTGGCGTTTGATCCAGCCGGTATTCTAAAGAGCCCCGATTATGGATCCATACTCCCTCTTCCTGCTATATTCCTTGGCTTGATGATGTGTTTCACCGATTGGGGTTTCACTCTTTCTGGTGTTGCCAGGGATGTAGAGGGCGACAGGGCCCGGGGTGCTCCGACATTTCCGGTTACTTTTGGTGTTCCTGCAACCTCAAAGTTCGTAACTCTAATGTGGGTTGTAGGTGTCATAGCGTCAATTGCCATCGGACTTACAGCAAAGATCGGACCTATATATTTTGCAGGCGCACTGCTTGCAGGTGGGTGGATGCTCACACAGTCATTTGATTTTATTAAGAACCCTACACAAGAGCGTGGAGGCAGGCTGTTTCTCCAGGGCTCCAGATACAGGGGTATCATGTTTGGTTCTCTTATACTTGATGTAATACTTTGCATACTTGTTCCGGCATATTCCGGTATATTATGGTAATAATTAGTTGTTCCAGAGGTTCAAAATGGATGCAGATATCATTGTAATAGGGGCTTCCCCTGCCGGAGTCATGGCAGCAAGGAATGCATCAGCCAAAGGCTGTAAAGTTATCCTTCTCGATAAAAAGGAAGCAGTAGGTGTACCTCCTCATCCGGCAAACACATTTTTCAAAGGAATGTTTGACCGCACAGGTGAAGAAGTAGACCAGAGTTATGTCATCAAAAACCTGAAAGGTGCCTACATAATATCACCTTCTGGTAAGAATGTCATCTTTGAAGGTGATGCTTACTTCCTTGACCGTAAGAAATTCGATGAATTCTACATTCATCAGGCTGAGGAAGCAGGTGCAGATGTTCGCTTCGGAATTGAGGTACTTAATGTTCTAAGGGCTGATGGGGGATTTGTAGTAAGCACATCAAAGGGTAAGATCAAGTGCAAACTCGTTATTGTTTCAGATGGGATAAACTCACGGATAAGTGCCCTTCTTGGAATGAAACCTATCAAATATCCACAGGACATAGCCTGGTCCCTTGAAGCAGAGATCGAAGCAGAAGGCATTGGTGAACCAGACCTGTTCGAATACTATGTTGGTAATCATGCTCCTGGGTGGAAATCCACCTATTCACCATGTGGTGGTAACAGGGCGACCCTTGGAATGTATGTCCGAAGGCACGGACGTGATGTCTCTGATTTCTTTGATGACTGGCTTGCAAAGTTCAAGGAATTAAAGGGTCTTGATGAAGTAAAGATAATCAGCAAATCTGTAGGTGGTGACCCAATTGTTGCAATTCCCGGTGATATAGTCACTGATGGTGTAATGGTGGTGGGTGGTTCTGCTGCCCAGTCGGGCATCGGGTATGGTATGCATGCAGGGCAGATGTGCGGTGATGTTGCAGCTGATGCAATTGCAAAAGGCGATACTTCAAAGAGCTTCCTTTCTGAATACAGAAGAAAATGGAATGCTGAATACAGGACAGAGTACTACCTTGGAAGATTTGCCATGGAGACTCTCAGGAAAATGACCGACAAGGAGATCGACGAAATGATGAAGGTCTTTGAAGGAGAGGACTTGAAGGTACTTGGAGGTAGTCCTTTTAATCAGGCATTGCAGGTGTCAAAGATGATACTGAAAAACAATCCCTCTTCAATACTTTCGTACAGGGCTATCTTCAGGACGAAGTGAACTATGAAGAACAAATATTACTTTTACAAAAATCCATTTTTCAAAGTATATGCCCAGATAGAGAATGATCGGGTGAAAATGAAGACCTCCGGCATTGCTTCATCCATAATGGGTTCTTATGTTTCAGAGATGATGGAGATATTTGAGGATACAAAACCCTCAAAAGTGGAAAATGATCAGTTAATATACTCCACCTGGATGCCTCCTATACCCAGCAAGGCATTTGACCGGCTTGTTTCAAGCCAGATGAGTGCAATGAGGGGCAAATTCATTCCGGAACAGATCACTATCTCAATTACAGAAGAGTGTCCAAACAGATGCATTCACTGTGCTCTCCCGGATACTAAAAACAAAGCAAGGCTCAGTCCTGATGTTGTTAAGAGTATCATCGACCAGACTCAGAATATGGGCACCACTCTCATTATATTCGATGGTGGCGAGCCTTTGTTATATGACGGTCTTGAAGAGCTCATCAGCTATGTAGATAGTTCACGCGCAATTGCGGGTCTGTTCACATCTGGTGTGGGGATGACTCCGCAGCGTGCATCAAGCCTTAAGGATGCTGGTCTTTCCATGCTAAGCGTGAGTTTTGACAGTGCAAACGAAGAAGGACATGATTTTATGCGTGGAAGGCCTGGTGTATTCAATGATGCCGTAAATGCCATAAAGAACGGTCTGGATGCCGGTCTTTTAGTTGGCATGTATGTTGTTCTTTCGCCAAGAAATGTTGATGAGCTTGACGATTTTTATGAGCTTGCAAAAGAGCTGGGTGTGCATGAACTCTCTTTCTATGAGATAGTTCCTACTGGAAGGTGGCTGGACCATGGGAATGAAGTCCTTTCACCCGAAGGCCTGAAAAAGTTCGATGATTTTGTAGAACGTACATCTTACGCTGAAGGACCACGCGTTTTCCCTATTCCTCAGATCATAAGAAAAATGGGATGTTTTGCAGGCAGGAAATGGCTTCATGTAACTCCTGAAGGCGATGTACTTCCGTGTGCATGTATGCCGAAACCATATGGTAATATTCACGATGAATCTTTAGCATCGATATGGAAAAAGATATACAAAGACCCTGTTTTCACTTCAGGTCCCTGTCTTATGAGGGATTCTGAGTTTAGAAAAGTCCACCTTGGACTAGAGCAATAATTTATTAAAAAAACATTTTTCAATAAAAAACAGTTGAACGAGGGTGAAGTTCACCCTCTTAAGTTTGATTATTTCAGGAAGCCAGATCTCTGGAGTGCCATAAGGTTTTCCATGGTAAGCTTCTCACCAGACTTGAACTTATCAAAGATGTCTTCTGCATCCTTGCGTGCATCTGCTCTGGCAGCTTCTCTCTTTCCATCGAAATCTCCTTTCTTCATCTTGCGGAGTTCCTTGTCTATATCGCGGATCTCTTTCTGTGCTGCAATGAAGAGCTTGTGCTGTTCGTCAGCTTTTTCCTGGAATTGAACGAATTCTTTGTGAGCAGCATCAGATTCTGCGCGAATCTTGTCGGCTTCTTTGAAGGTAGTGATCATCTTGTCATGATATTCCTGTGCCTTCTGTGCATACTCTGAAAGTGTAGCGTGATGATTTGAAGCTTCGTCCCTGATCTCCTGTGCTTCTGTCAACAGTGTCTTGAGTTCTTCATTTCCTTCAAGTTGCTGTTTCTTTACAACATACTGCTTCTGGAGTTCAGTGATCTTGTTGACCAGTTCTCTTTCCTTGTTGGTTGTGAGGACTTCTGTCTGCTGTGCAAACTCGAGCCTGTCGATTTCCTTGCGGATATCTTTGATCGAAGGGCCGCCAAGGTTGTTCTCATTGCGTATCTGGTCTATCTTAGCAAATACTTCGTTTGCCTTGTTGTTGACCTCATCGCGGAGTACTTTGTTTTCCTTTACCTTCTCGTTGTTCTCGTCACGGAGTACCTTGTATTCCTGTGCTTCGTTGATAAGGTCCTTGGTCTTTTTGTTCAGCTCATTTCGCTTTGATGCAAGTGTGCTTGCCTCTGCGTTAAGCCCGTTACGTTTCTCTTTATATTCTTCGGACTGGGTTCTAAGCTCAGTCTTCTTGTCGTTCAGTTCTTTTATCATTTCTTATGTATCCTCCCGATCCAGCAAAAGAGCTGGCATTTCATGCATCTCTAATGCACGATACTTGGCCTTTTTCCGATTCCAGTAATTGGATTACCGGTATAACTGCTTCAAGGTTCTTTTCTGTTATGACAATATCAGCATGCTCATGGAGGATTGGTTTGGAATTAAAAGCTATGGCATATTTTGCTCTTTTAAATATGCATATGTCATTGGCGCCGTCACCAACCACTATACAATTTTCAGGTTCTACTCCATATTTCCGGGAAATTTCTTCAAGAACATGTTCCTTGGAACATTGTCCTGTAAGGGGTCCCTTTACCTCTCCTGTCAGACATCCTTCGTCTACCAGTAGTTCATTTGAAACGACATGATCCATTCCAAGTGTTTTACCAACACGCTCTGCAGCTATGGTAAATCCACCGGATATCATTGCAGTTTTATATCCTTGGGATTTCAGGTAATCAACGAGTATTTTCGCACCGGGCATGAAAGGCATTTTGTCAAGCGCATCATGAGCATTATTGAGCGAAAGTCCTTTTAGTAGTCTTACTCTCTCAAAAAGTGCATGGGAAAAATCAAGTTCTCCACGCATTGCTTTTTCTGTTATGGAAGCGACTTCGTCTCCCACTCCTGCCGCATGTGCGAGTTCGTCAATGGTCTCAGCATCAATAAGGGTGCTGTCCATATCAAAAACTACTAACTTTATCCTATGAGAATTATTGCTGGTACGACTCACTTCATCAAACCTGGAATTTCAATCCCGCATTGAAACAGTATTTAAGTGCCGAGATTATTCTGAAATACGCTACATTGCTTTTAAGGTTTTCGGGCAGAATCACTATATGAATAATCATTTTTTCAGGATGATGCATTCCATTAGTTCCATTCCAAAACTAATATATGCTACACTGCCCATTGCACTACTGTGATTTTACATGGCAAAGATTGGATTTATTAAACTAGGTAACTTAGGAATGAGCCAGGTAATAGACCTCGTTCAGGATGAGATCGCAGCAAGAGAAGGAATTACTATCCGTTCTTTCGGAACCGGTCCTAAAATGGGCAAAGACGAAGCAGCAGCAACAGAAGAACTCAAAAAATTCGATGCTGATTTCTACGTAATGATCAGCCCCAACTCAAGCGCACCAGGTCCAACAGCAGCTCGTGAGATATACAAGGACGTTCCATGCATCATTATCTCAGACGGTCCAACAAAGAAGGACGACCGTGCAGCACTTGAGGAAGCAGGCTTTGGTTATATTATCATGACCGTTGATCCACTCATCGGCGCAAAGACCGAATTCCTTGACGCTGTAGAGATGGCTTCATTTAATTCAGATGCAATGAAAGTACTTTCAACATGTGGTGTTGTAAGGCTTATTCAGGAAGAGCTCGACAAAGTTGCCGCACAGGCAGACGAAGGTAAGGCACTCGAACTTCCACACATTCTCGCAAAGCCAGAGAAATGTATCGCAAGAGCAGGATTTAACAACCCATACGCAAAGGCAAAGGCTCTCGCAGCTCTTCACATGGCTGATATGGTCGCAAAGATCAACTTCCCAGCATGCTTCATGATGAAGGAGATCGAGCAGGTCACTCTCACAACAGCAGCAGGTCATGAGATGATGCGCGCAGCAGCTCAGCTGGCAATCGATGCAAGAGAGATCGAAAAATCAAACGACAGTGTATTCAGGCAGCCACACGCTAAGAAGGGCCACCTGATGACCAAGACAGCTCTCTATGAGAAGCCACAGTAAGTACCTTTAAGGTACTTCTTTTCTCTTTTTTATGGATGCTCTTACTGTTATCTTAATTGCTGCAGCAGCTTTTGTTATCTTCGTTCTTTTAACGGCCTATTTCATTAAATCTACATTGTACATGAATAAAGAAGCAAGCAAAGCTAAATTGAAGAATGAGATCGATGACAAAGATAATAGTGCTACAAAAAAAGACGATGGGAATTAGTTCCCACTAAAAATCAAAAAATATTATAGTTACTTTGGCTCTTCTTTTGCCCTTGGCATTGCTATTATTTCTCTTACCTGAAGGCTGAAGAAGTCAAATGAATGTGCAGGTCTGACAACAACAGAGACATCAGCACCCCATCTTGTTCCCCCGATGGCTATTATCTCTGTATCCAGAGATACCGGTATGTGGCCTGAGTCTGCTGCCATCATTGCGCATTCAATAGCTACCTTGAAACCCTTTCCAAAAACAGCGCGTAATGTGTCAGATATCACATCTGCACGGCTGGCACCACCTATGCGCTTTGAGATCGCACGCTCAACACCTGAGAACATATGGGATTGTGTGGTCATTACAACGCCAAGTTCGTTTAGTTTCTCAAGTTTGTCCTCATCAACTTCCCACTTGCCGCTTTCCTTAAGTCCATACTGGTGGGTTATGGCAATGATTTTTACGTCCAAGTCCTTGAATGCCTCTGCAGCTATGAGTGCAGTCTCCCCGCTTGTACTTGAAAGCACGACGTGCTTGATTCCAAGCTCTGCTGCTCTTTTTGCAGATAATTTCATTACTTCTTCTGTGTTTGCTTTTCCAACATCGTCAAAGTATGTGATTGTCTTTTCCATATTATCGCCTCTGAATTGAATCTCAGGTTTTTGAATAAACTAATGTTCCACTCTTAATGATGTTTACGGAGCAAAGCGGCAATTTACAATTGCAGTGGAATTGCTTATTTTCTTGATTTTATGTCATAAGAATGTTTGTGGTGGATTTTTTCACTGATTTAGTGAGTTTCCTGAATAATTCATAGTTTGAATTTGTTTATGCCACTTCAGATTATTTTTACTAGCTGTTTGTGTTCAGGAAATGTGAAAGACTTGATTAACGAAGGCTATTTTTCACAGATATGCTGCAGAAGAATGCAGCTCTTATCAAGCAAGATTCTGTTGACAGTGAAACAATTGACAACAACCGTGTAGAAATTTAAAACTTAAGATAAGTTCTGTCCTTTCCAAGCTTACAAGCTTTCAGGGAGAAAACATTTTATTCCATCTCCGGAAGTTTTGATACCGTAAATACACTGATTTTAAGTCAAAAATGGGTGAAATAGTAGCATGTGCCATGAAAATGCACGAACTGCCAAATAGATTACCCCGGCAAAAAGATGAAAAATTTGGTTGAAAGAGTAGACATTATATTCAGAAAAGAGAGAACACTGTCAAACTAGTAAAAGGTCTTCGTTGAAATCACAATGAACTACGAGAATGGAATGATTGATCCGGTTAGCATAACAAGATGATTTATCTTTGTCCTGTGATAATCTTATAAACCATGTATCCAAATTCAATTGTGGGGAGATTAAATGCAAATAATAATGATAAGCGGCTTCACTGGAATAGAAAAGAAGAATACACTCTTTTCTGTCGGGAATGAGATCAGTTCAATAGATAAAAAAGTCGTTGTCGTGATCACTGACCATCTGGGGAAGAAGACGGGAAAACCGGTCAAGACAAATCCAGAAGTGGTTGTAAAGGAAATACTCAGCAGTTGTGTCCCCTGTAGTTTTATTTTCGATCTGACGAATGAGTTGCAGAAAATTTACGAAGAGGACGCATTTGATTCTATAATTCTCGAGATACCTTTCAATGCGTTGCCAACTGAAATAAAGACAGGTGTATCTAATCTCAAATTCCCTGGCATGTCCATTGCACCAATGGTCCACGTATTTGATGTAAGGAATCTGGAAAGTAAGGCCGAACTCATCCCGAATATCGTAATTAATCAAATAGCAGAATCCGAGATAATATTTGTAAATTCAGATGCTACTAATTTGGAATATGTGGCAACATTGAAAAGGACACTTGGAGAAATAAAAGACGATGCAGCGATATTTGAGCACTTCTCGAACAAGGATGGGCACAGATTTGTTGATTTTGTGGATCTCATCACAAAAAATCTGTGATTATTTTTTTGTTATCAGGTTGATGTAGAAGTAAAGAGCAAAATACGAGCATCTTCGTAAAATAAGGCACTCAAAAATCTTATAGGTACGTCCTATGCAAAATAAAATGATAGTTCTCTAATGGGAACTTAATCAAACATTTTTAAAAAATAACACAGTAGCTGTCTGGTTTATGTGTTCCTTGTATAGATTCATTTGTCTTGGTTTTTCATCTCTTTTTAGCAAAGTTTTTATATCAATAACACTGATGACTGATTAGTCACTATAACCACGAGAGTAAAAACATGAATAATCAGGTCAAGGATAAGAAAACCGCAATAATGAATGCCGCCCTGAAACTCTTTACAGAAAGAGGTTTTCACGGTACGTCCACCGCACTTATCTCAAAGGAGGCAGGTGTATCCACAGGTAGTCTTTTCAACTACTTCGCCACCAAGGAGGAGCTTATAAACAGCCTCTATTTTGAGGTTAAAAGCAGGTTGAGCACCTGTGTAAAAGGAGGACTTGATCCTGAAGCATCTTCTGAGGAACAGATAAAGCAACTATGGGTGAGTTTCATCAGATGTGGTGTAAACAAACCTGAAGAGTTTCTTTTTGTAGCACAGTTCAGTTCTTCCCCTTATATCACAAAGTTCACCCGTGAAGAAACCATGAAGGAAAATGAATTCATGCTTGATCTGGTGGAGAATATTTTCGGAAAAGATAAAGCTTACTCAATGGAACTGAGCATGGCGATATTTTACCAATCCAGCAGGGCAGTGGTTGAGCTTATTCTGAATACAGGTTTTCAGGAAAATATGGATGAGATCATCGAGGATGGATTCCGGATGTTATGGAAGGGCATGGCAAATATATAATTTTTTGAATGTACTATAAGTGACCAGTCAATCAAATTAATACTATCAATTTTCATTAGAATAAGAGATACAAGGAGAATGGGAATGTTATACAGAACAATGCCAAAGAACGGTGACGAGCTCTCAATACTTGGATTCGGGGCTATGCGTCTTCCTATGAATGAAGATGGAAGCATCGATGAGGAAAGAGCTACAAAACAGATTCGCTACGCTATTGACCAGGGTGTGAATTATGTGGATACCGCCTGGCCATACCATATGGGGCAGAGCGAGCCATTCATCGGTCGTGCACTTTCCGATGGTTACAGGGAAAAAGTAAAGCTTGCAACAAAACTCCCTACCTGGATGATCGACAGTCTTGAGGACATGGACAAGTTCCTGAACGCACAGCTTGAGAAACTCAACACCGATCACATCGATTACTACCTCGTTCACGCTCTGCAAGGTGAATTATGGGATAAAGTGGAACCACTGGGAGTCCTTGAATTCCTTGACAAAGCAAAATCTGATGGCCGCATAATCAATGCCGGTTTTTCCTACCACGGTGCACCTGAGGACTTTAACCGAATCGTGGATGCCTATGATTGGGACTTCTGCCAGATACAGTACAACTTCCTGGATGAAAAGAACCAGGCAGGAACCAAAGGACTGGAGTATGCAGCCTCAAAAGACATTGGAGTTATCATCATGGAACCTCTGCGTGGAGGAAGTCTTGCAGGTAAAGTTCCGGCTGCTGTAGAGGAAATATGGAACGAGGCTCCTGTTAAGAGAACAGCTGCAGAATGGGGACTTCGCTGGGTCTGGAACCATCCCGAAGTTACGGTTGTACTTTCGGGTATGAACGAGGAAGAACATGTGGAGGAGAACCTGAAGATCGCAGGGGAAGCTCTCGCAGATTCTCTTACCGAAACCGAGCTTGAGCTTGTCAAGAGATCCGAGAAGAAGTACCGTGAGCTTATGAAAGCTGGCTGTACTGGTTGTGCTTATTGTATGCCCTGCCCGGAAGGTGTGAATATTCCTTACTGTTTTGAACTTTATAACAATCTGCACATGTTTGACGATGCAGACATGGCAAAGTTCATATATGCATCAGGGATGAGCGGTCTAATGACAGGCGATGAACCTTCATTTGCATCCCAATGTATACAGTGTGGGGAATGTGTAGACAAATGTCCTCAGCATCTTGATATCCCAACTCTTCTCGAATCCGTGGTAGAGGATTTTGAGGGACCTGACCTTGAAGAAAGGATCGGGATGGCAAAGATGTTCCTGGCGAACAAGGATGTCTGAGATTTTTGGATTCAAGTATAAGCAAATATCCTGAACAACGTGGATATTTGCTTTTTTTCATGCAGCAGGAAGATCAATGATTATGATATGGAATTGATGCGTGTGAAGAACATCAATAAAAAGTAAAAATATGCCCCCGATCTACCCTACTTAATCAACAACATTGTACCCAAGATCTCTCAGGTTATTGAATATCTTCTTCCCGAAGGATGGTATGAATGCGATGTAAGCTTTCTCTTTCACATTGTTGTGTTCTATCAGAAAACCGACGTGTGTCTGTACGCCGCCATCATCATCCCGCCTGGTCTTTTTATGCCTGCTGATGACAACGACGTTCTCCTTCCTGAGCTCTACTCGTGTCAGTATTCCTTTTATTGTGATCTTGTTCGAGTCCGCCTTTAATTTAAGGAATGGTCCTGAAGAGTATGTGAAATTCTTTTCGTCCTTGCCTCTGTAAAGGCCTCCGTATGCGCTATATGTTGCCATTTCATCAAGTCCTTGTAGGTCTTTCCATCAAGTCTATGGCCCTTGCCATAAGATTTGCAATGGGTTTTGGTTCTCTGTAGCATATTTGCCGTCTTTGCCAATATTAATATTAAAAATAATATATTTTATTATATTTAAATGTGAGTTACTTTTATCCCTGAAAAAAGCAGACTTGGTTTTTGGGCTCTGTAGAAATTCTGCCATCACATGAATAACTTAAATTATCCCGAAGGGCCCGGCGAAGCCGGCGTTTTCCCAAAAAATGGAATAAATAATTTCATCGTACTCAGAAATGTACCAACATGACTCCAATCATTTTTAAAAATGTATTCTGTGCAGAAATATTGGAATGTGCCGCCTTCGGAGGATGGTTATTTTGTTTTCAGTTTACAGATTGTTTTTGTGTCATTCAAAAAGAGTACAGAAGTGCAAAATAGGGTTATGAAAAGAAATTCATTTGGGATATTTTATTGAAAATAATTGTCTAATTAGAATGAAGGGATTTAGGAGCTAATTAGATAAGCTCATTGACTGTGTGCTAAACATCATAGTAAGCTTTATACGCTTTTCCAAGCTTTTGAAAAACTGATTTCTGTGCCGAGCGCAAAAAATATTTAAAAATCCAACCAGTACCAAAGTATTTGGGATTAAAGCTGCCTTTATACCTTACGAGCAGCCCGTCTTTCTGCTCTTCAAAGAACAATTCGCCACCAAAATCATTCACTGGCATGCTGCCATTATGGGTTACATAACTAAAACACTCCGGCGGATGAAAACCTACAATATCCTCTATGATATTCATTGATCCCGTTACCACGGATCGAACAGCGCCTGCTCCTTGAGGATGGTCTTTACCGGGTTTGATGATTGTAATTTCCCCTGGTAAGAATTCCGAGTTTGACCAGGCCTCATGGTCGACAAATAGATCCCAGAATTTTTGCCTGTCAACATTAGGATAGAAATGCTCAAGCTCGTAATGTATTTTCTTAGTATTCTGCATAGTATATCTCTTTTCTAGTGAAACTACAGCGATCAGCTCAGGGATGTTTTTTGTTCAGAAAACACCCAGAGCCCTTTTCAGCAGCTTGTGCGATAAACTGATATTACAATTCTATTTATTAGCCTCAATAATTTCCTGTAACTTGATATGACTATTTCTAAATCTATTTCCACTAACTTCCCCTTTAATATGAATAGCATTTGAAGGACAATGATGTACACATGCGAAACACATGAAACAGCGATCACTTAAAGATATCTTTCCATTTTCCTGGTTCATCTCTATGTTATCTACCGGGCATACGCGAGCACAGATCCCACATTGCGTACAAGTATCTTCTACAGAGATATAATTTTCAATCCCTTCACCATAGACGTGAACTTTTAACCTCTTTTCATTGAAAGGTTTGCTACCTCTTCTGGCCATATAGTTGAATGACGCTTTATGTAGGAACGATTCTTTCAAGATCCATTTTTTACAAGCTTCAATATCTGATCTGACCGCTGCCAAATGTTTTTCAATCTGCTTTTTAGGCTCCTTTTCAATCTGTTTCTTCATATCGCAGGTAGGTACATAGTTGTCCACCATCTTGATTTTATTGATATAATCGAAAGTGAACCCTGCCTCATTGCCAATGTCCGTTAAATGCTTCGCCACTGCACCAGAGTATATGCCATAGGTTGTGACAGCAAAGAGATAGTCACAGTTAAAGGTCGCTTTTTTCAGAAAATCTACCACATAAGAAGGCACTCCCCATGCATGGAGAGGGAATACAATGCCTATTTTTTCGTCAGTAAAGTCATAGATTCCCTCTTTAACCATCTGGGGTATAGAATACAATTCTCCACCAATTGATTTTGCAATATATAGACTATTACCAGTTGCTGTAAAATAGAGTATTTTCATTTTTTATCACCTTTCTTCTCATGTCGAATTACACTGACCAGCTAAAGGAGGTATTTTCTTCAGAGAGTGTCCAGAGTTTGGCTGCCACTTCCTGATCCAGTACAAGCTCCGCAATCGTACATTCGTCTACCGGACCAACCGTTTCTCCTCTTTTTGTAGGACCATAGAGTTTTTGAAACTCCAATCCATCTTCTGTTGCACACATAACTTCAGGCCAGGAACCATTTTCTGCAGGTTGTGCGACAATAGGAGAGAAGAATAGATTCCAAAGGATTTTCATGAATAGGCTGACATTTTCACCCTTGATCAGATCCGTTCGTGACGCACCTGGGTGGCAAACCTGAACCTGTACACTCTTGCCTGCAGCCTGCACCCGGCGCTGCAACTCATAGGCGGACATCATCTCAGCTAGTTTGCTATGAGCATAGGCATCCCAGGGAGTGTAATTTTTATCAAGATTGATATCTTCAAACTGAATTTTCTTCAAGCCTAGTTTATACGCCGCACTACCCACAACCACGATACGTCCTCTCGATTCTTCAACTCGATCAAAGAGTAATCCACACAGGAGGAAATGACCGTAATGGTTTACACCAAAATGACATTCAAAGCCGTCTATGGTGAACTCCCGTTTAGCCAGCTGGGCGATAGCGGCATTGCAAATAAGCGCGTCGATATGGGGAACCTTTTCTAATACTTCTGCTGCCGCTTTTCGTACTGAATCCAGCATTGACAGATCCATGTGAATGAACGTTACGTCAACATTACTACCAAATTCCTGTTTCAGTTTCGCAATGGCTGCAGCGGATTTATTTCCGTTACGATTCAGCATCACCACTTTTGCCCCTTTGGACAGGAACACACGCGTTGCCTCAAATCCTGTACCGGTAGTTGTACCGGTGATGACATATGTTTTGCCTGCGAGGGAACCGAGTCGCTCTGGTGTCCAGCCCTCCTTTCCAAATCTTTTATTCTTAGTCATAATGCAAACCCCTTAATTTATAATTAGTATTCAATTGATTTTACTCTGATCATTCCATTCATTTCCATTGTGATACCGTCTTTTTCGACTATATCGTTCATTTTTTCACCTTTTGTTTATGCATATGATTGTTCGAGTTAACCAAATTGACTAATCAGTCATTACATATAATAGTATTTAAACATATTGAGTGACTGTTCAGTCATTACATGGGTTGTAGGGTCAACTGCGTAATATGCTAAGCGAAAAACACTATAACTGCAGTAAAGAAATCGGTTCTTACCATCACAATACAGATTTATTCATGTCGGCAAACGATGCTCTTATCTATAAGCTGGCTGTTATATTAATATAAGGGAGTTTAGTAAGTCATATTTTTGAAAGGTGATAGTTTGGCAGTAACAGATTATGATAATAACAATGTAAAGATCATAACCGCAGATATAAAATCAGAAAACCCGATTTTGATCGAGGGTTTTCCGGGCATTGGTCTTGTAGGCAATATTGCAAGCCAGCAGATTATCGATGAATTGAAAATGGAATATATGGGGTCCATTGATTCAAGACATTTCCCGCCAATCGCGGTTCTTTATGAAGGACTTATAAATATGCCTGTGAGGATATACGAAAGTGTAGAACACAACATGGTCATGATCGTCTCAGACATACCTATCAATCCGGTGGTAGCCTATGATATAAGCAAGGCGCTTCTTGAGTGGGCACAGTCTATCAATGTTAAGGAAATCATCTCTCTGGCAGGTATTGCAACCATGAGCGAAGACCACAAGGTCTTTGGTGCCGCGACCACCCTTGAAATGCTTGAAAGGATAAAGGACAAAGTGGAGCTTTTCCAGATGGGTACAATTTCCGGCATATCAGGCAGTATTATGGGGGAATGCTTTGTAAGCAAAATGCCCGCAATAAGTCTCCTTGGTTCAACCATGAGTCAGAATCCCGATCCAAGGGCTGCAGCAGTGGTAATTGATGTATTGAATCTTCTATATGATTTCAAGATAGACACCGAAGGTCTCATCGAACAGGCTGAGAAGATAGAAATAGAAATGCAACGGCTCGCTGAGGATGTAAGAACAACTGAACAGCCTGCCGGACCAAGAAAAGAGTTCCCTATGTACGGGTGATGATATGGAATATGTTGCTTTAACGGGAATATCTGAGCGTGTTATATCTGATCTAAGGCAAAACAGGCTTCTGACTATTGAAATAAGAAACCCGTATAATTTCATGGCTGCTCTGCATTCAAGTGTAGGGGATATGTTATTACTTACTCACACAAGTCCCGAAGATGTCACAGGCGGAAGTATGGGGATAATTGCGAAATTGGTCAAACATCAGATATCAACTCATCGAATAACACAGAGCAATGAACTTTACTATGAAGAACGTGAGACTACATGCCTAAGGTTGCAGCTTGACCCAAAGTGCATTGCACGTGTGCGTAAAGTTCTGAACAACAGAATAGGTGAAACCACAAAGGTCGATGCGGAAGAGATTCCGCTTTACAATGCCAGATAAGACAAAAACTCATTCAAATGTTGCAGGGATATTTTTTAATCCCTCTTCTATTGTTTTTACTAAATCCCAGCCGATGCCTAAAGGTACTTCTTCATTAGCGTAGATGCTATGTTTTCTGGAACCTTTGCAGCCATAAGAAATACCAATTCCCTCGTGAAGTGGTCTTGCTGTGCAATCTCCGCATATGGATGCAGCACCGATGGATCTTGATGTTATGCCTTCTCCATAATTATATGCATATGCCTGTATTATCCTCATGGCCTTTTCCGGTTTTAAGTAAAGTAAAAGTACATCGAATTTTCCTTTGTTCTCTTTCAAAGGCTCAATTCTTAAAGATTTAAATCCTTTTTTTATTCTGGGAAGATTGCTTGCTGCTTTTTCAGCGGCTTCAGTATCTTTGTATCTGCCTGACTTCAAATAGTAGTCTGCAGGGCTGTTCTCGCTGATCCCAAGTACGTAATCCCCAGGTCTGCAACGTTGATGACTTATGAGGGATGCTTCTCCATGTCTTGCTTTGTGGATAAGTTCGCAGTAAAGAAGGTCCGATGTGTCAGCATCCTCGTCGGATAGTGTAATGCACACCGGCTCTCCATTGTCCATAAGTGATTCGATATTGGGGAATTTACATGAGTTCATTCAGACACCAGCATCGAATATTTCACTCAGTTCACTCTACTCAATAGTTGTTCTTACGGTTGTAAAAACAGGTCCTCTAATGTCTATCTTCTTTTTGTTGCTGGTAATGAAACGCTGTGCAAGAGGCTCAAGACGAATGTTGATCTCTGAAGGGACCTTGACTATCCTTACCCTTGTTTCAACTTCACTCTCACCATTTGTAACGGCATCCTCGATATCCTTTGCAGCCTGGCAGGCAAATGCGTCCAGGAACCTGACACCTGTTCTTGCGGAGTGGTTCTCAAGTACCTTTCTCCATTTCTTGTTGTCAGGTACTCCCAGAATGTCACTCTCATAGGCAACGACTTCGTTGAACACAGCAGGTCCGCAGAGCTTTGTCTCTTCCTCAGGTTCGATGACAGACACTTTTACTGTCTTTCCGTTGATGGTTCCTTCCCATGCAGGGAATTCACATGGGCTTGGAGTTGCCGCATATTCCTCACAAACCGCTACAATTGCTTTTACGATATCTTTGCCCTGGGCAGTTTCAGGGACATTCTCCACATATGTCGTCCTTGCAAGCTCATTATCGGTCATCTTCCATTCAGAGTATTGCGTTATCTGTGGGTAAGTAAGTGAACGGATGTCAGTCGCATCGTGGAGGATCATTGCCAGTCTTTCAACTCCAAGGCCGAGGTTCATCACAGGACAGGGTATATTGTACTGTGAAAGGGCTGTAGGCGAGTAAATACCAAAGGTTGCTATCTCTATCCATCCATCGGAGTATTTTGTGTTAGAACCCACCAGATTAGGATGATAGGCAAAGACCTCTATCTGTGTGTCAGGTACATAGTATTTGCTGCGCTTTTCGTCAGGTCTGAACATGAACTTTTCAAAACCAAATTGAGATAACAGACCTTGTGCAACTGCTTTACCATGGTCTATGGTTACGTTCTCATCCATTATGACGCAGGATGCAGAGTAGTATGTCATGAGACGTGCTGCATCTTCTGCTTGCTCTCTCCTGAAACAACGGTCAATGGAGAAGAAATTGAATGGTGGATTTGCGCGTTCGATGACAGATGCAAGACTGATGAACCATCCTGATGTCATGTGACTTCTAAGTGTCTTCTTTGTTGCCTGGGGTATGAGTTCCTTGAACTCGGGAAATACCTGGTCTATCATCTCAACAATCAGTGAATCAGAAACACTGATTCCGGCAGCGATCTCAGGAACAAGGTCGTCTCCTTCCACATCTCCTTTCTTGTATGCGTGAAGTATCTTCCTTATGGTTTCAATGGCTTCATCATCGATATCACCAAGAATTTGCCTGATACTACTGATACGTTCGTCGGATATTCCCACATTGGGGCGTGGAAGTCCTGAAAGGTAGAAGCACCTGTCAAGAACAGCAAGTGCCTCATGGCTGAATTGCTTGTGAACCTCTCTCTCATCTACTATGAGTGGGTTCATCATTTCCTCAAATCCCATTCTCATGTACGCATCACGAAGTTTTGATATTGTGTCATATACTGGGTGCGGTTTGCCGTATTTGAGGGTCATGTGTGGGTACTGATCATTCAGTTTTGTTTCACTGATATAATCCTTCCCCGTGTTCCACGCAGCGTCAAAATCTTCGCTTGCTGCTTTCTTGATATCATCAGGATTGAATTTCATGTATTTTCCTCGTAAAAGTAATAATATGAATTTAATTTATCCGATTTTCAAAGTCCTTCATAGCTTTTTCCAGTTTTTGCTGGCGTATCGCGTTTGTAAGGTCTCCCCGGGTTCTTTCTATAATGGATCTTGTCGTATCCGTTTTGTGGCGAAGTCCATGTGTCATAGCATCCGGATAATCAAACATCATAAGACAATTATGGATATCTTCCATCAGCTGAAGGTGGGATTCTCCATCTTCTGGAGTTCCTTTTCTAATAAGGTCAAGTATATGTCTTCTGAGTTCCCCGCTCACATCCCCAAGTCCGTTCAGGTATGCCACATCGCTTACATCGAGTTCTTCAGGTCCGGATGTGGCTTTATTCTCCTCATCCTTGTTGAGAATTCCGTAAACTATCGTACATTCTACAAATTCCTGTTGTGCATGTTCCAGAAATCCGGCAAAATATATGTCAGGATAATTTTGGAGCAAAGTGTCTATTTTACCAAGCATCTCTGCAGCCTTTTTAATAAGTGAGCTGGCTTTTTCGAAATCCTTGTTATGTATGCTGTACATTGCAGTCCTGCAATTGCGCACGACATCTCTGGAAATCGATAAAGTACTCTCTCTTGCTTTATCTTTTTCCTCGAAATTGTCCTTGATCCTGCTGGCAATTTTATTGATCATTACAATCCTTTAGTTCATTCGCAGCCTTGTATAAACACTTTTTCGAAAGCTTGCGTGAAAACGGACAATTATGTATGCAAAATAGATTACTGCAAGTGTTATAATGAAGGTAAGAAACAAAAAAGATTAAAAAAGGAAATAATAATTATTACTTCCTGTACTTGCCTACTCGTCGACCGGTATGGTCTCGAGCTGGCTTGCAACATCCCATATGAGCGTCCTTGTATGGACCGGGATGTTAGGGTCGTTGCTTATGTCTTCAAGAATGGATATGCTGGATGATGTTCTCAAAAAGAGAGGTTCATCCTTTTTGCTTAATGTATCCAGAATTTCATTTGCAGAACGTCTTATATTCCTTGGTACTGAATTATCGTTTGCGATATACTCTAATTTCTGCTTGCACTCATCAATAACTTGTTCAAAATTTGACATGTAGGATCACCTTGATAACCTTGAAATCAAAATAAGATTGCTTAATTAACTCCTAAATAATTATATTCTATAAAAAGACTTTCATTGCTATATATGTTTTGAAAAACGAGGAGATAAAATGTCAAATACTAATGATGATAATGTAGTGAAAATATCTAAGATGCTTGAAATTGGCGGTACAATGCTGGCCCAACAGTGTGATAATTGTGGTGCTCCTCTCTTCCGTTATCAGGGGCGTGTCCTTTGTCCGGTTTGTGAGGATATTCGTGACCCACGCAGGGGCATGCAAGCACCTCCAACTGCAGATACCTCTTCATCTCCAATGACTGCCCCATCTTCTATAAAAGAAAAGGAAACTCCAGTTGCGGCAATCTCTGACCAATCTCCATGTCCAAATGTGCAGGAAGAAAAACCGGTGAATGCCGTTGCTCCGGTACAGCTATCTGTTCCTGAACTTGAGTCCCTGATGATTAAAAAGATGATATCTCTGGCAAGTGAGATGCAGGATGAAAAAGATGTCAGGAAAATCACTGATTATCTTGACATGATCGGCCGTTGTATGGATACAGTGGCCAAAATGCGTGGCTTATTATAATGTGGATATAAGATCAAATTGATCATTTCTTTATTTTTTTATCTTTTATATTCGCTACTAACTATCTCTCTGATCTTGGCTGCGGTCTTTGGTCCGATATTATCTACTTTTAATAATTCTTCATAATCTGCTTTCATAATATTCTCTACTGAGCTGAAATGTTGTAGCAGATTGCGCGCAGCCTTTGGTCCAATGTCTGATATCGATGAGATAACATATTCCTGTTGTTGCGGCAACATGAGTGCAGATTTCTTCCCGTGCATATTCACTTCTCTTTTTTCATCTACTTGTTCACGTTTTGCTATCTGTAACAGGAGGGCTGCGGTGTCTTCTGCATCTCTGGTGTAGAATAAAGAAACACCGAAATCAAGGGATATTGAGGCCAATGTTCCATGAATTGCATTGGGATTTATTCCTCTGCAGTTGAACAGGCTTTCGCCTTCAACGATAAGCACTGGTTTTTCATACGCTCTGGAGAGATTCGCAATTTGCTCGAAGAGTTTTTTATCTATGAGCGAACTGACAAAATCCTGTGACTCCTTCCTTTCAACAGCTATGCGGTCGCTAAGGATGTAATCTCCGACTTCAAGGGTTTTAACGATTATTTCAGTACCATTTCTGTCAAGGTTGCGGGCAACTGAACTGCGTATCTCTCTCTGGTCAACGATTATTCTGATGTTCTTGTTTTCACCATCATACTCGAACAGTGTCTTCTGTTCCTCATCAGGTATGTCAGTTGCAAATTCCTTTGTAATTGAATTATTTTTCCTTGCAGGCATAGCTTCCTGAAGTTGTTTCATATTGCTTTGCATCTTCTTTTCTCTGGAAAGGCTGCTCCAGTAATATGCCTCATCTCGGGTTCCCTTTGTGACCAGCACGACAACACGTCCTTCGTGCTTTCTTCCGGTCCTGCCTTTCCTCTGGATGCTTCTTATCTCTGAAGGGATGGGTTCGTAAAAAAGGACAAGATCTGTGGATGGGATGTCAAGTCCTTCCTCGGCAACAGAAGTTGCCACAAGGACGTTATAATCTCCTGCCTTGAACTGTTCGATAATCTCTACCTGTTGCTTCTGTGTCAGGCCTTTATCTTTGTATTTCGATGCCTGACCCACAAACCTCACAGGACGAATTCCTTCTACCTCTGCGAGCTCATTTGTGATCATCTCAGCAGTGTCGCGGTAGTTCGCGAAGACTATCACCCTGGAATGTGGCTTGTTCTCAAGTTCTTCAACAACTATTCTCTTCACATACTCAAGTTTGGGGTGCTCAAGGTCACAGTCTTTCACCCGGTGCGCTACCTGTCTGATGTAAAGGTCCTCAGCGAGACGTTTGGATGCCTTGCTACCACTTTTTGAGTAAGCCTCATTTTCAAGTCTTTCCATGTACATTCGCAGTGATTCGAGGCCCTGTGTCTCTACTATCTCGACTGCATGGTTCACTTTCATGATCTCTGCGAGTATTGATATTGCTCCGTAGACAGAAGAATCGGGAAGGCCTCTTAATTCTCCCTGAAGTTTTGCCTGTAGACCCAGAAGGTCTTTTTTTGAGACATATTTCTGGTTGTATATTGGGTATCCATGCTCAGTGAGTTTTTTGAACCTGTCCTCAAGCACTTTGTTAAGCAGATCCTTTATGTCTTTCATGCCATCGGGCAGGTTGATGCGTTTCCATTCTATCTCTTTTTTATGTATGTATGGTAGTACATCTTTATCTGATTCTGTTTTGACAGCAACTGATTCCACATGTAATGACTCGCATACCTCGGCTATCTTTTCATCTTTGCTTCCGGGACTTGCCGTAATTCCAAGGCACAGGGGATTCTTTGCGGTTTCAAAGTACTTTTCAGCGATGTATGTATAAGCGTAATTGCCAACGGCTCTGTGAGCTTCATCAAAAGTGATGTGGGTGACGTCATCAAGGCTTATTCTCTTTGTCAGTATGTCATTTTCTATCACCTGGGGTGTGGAAATGATAACCTTTCCTTTTTTCCACATGTCTGCCCTTTTGGCTGGGCCCACACTGCCTGTGAATGTCAGAATCTCTTCTTCCGGAAGTTTGAAAACATTTTTGAAAAAAGAAGCATGCTGCTCAACAAGTGGTTTTGTAGGTGAAAGCACGATTACTTTGCCGCCGTATTTCTCAAGCCGGGAGGCCATTACAAGCAGGGATATGATCGTTTTGCCAAGGCCTGTGGGAAGTACGACCAGTGTGGACGTGTCAAGTGCCTTGCCTGCCAGGTCAAGCTGATACAGTCGCTGCTCTACGGCATCTGCTTTGATCAAAGGATGTTTGATATATTCTGGCATATTTATGGCTCTGGGTTTGCCATATATACACTCTTTACACTTTTAAACTTGAGCTAAGCAAGGTGAAAGTATTCAGAGTGCCTTTCCGGCACTCTCAAAATCCCGGTTCATGTAAATCATTTCATAGACAAGGTCTGCTATTCCTTCAATTGGGGCACGCACCTGTTTCATGCTGTCCCTGTCCCTTATGGTCACAGTGTTGTCTTCAAGTGTATCGTAGTCGATGGTGATAGAATACGGCGTACCTATCTCATCGTTTCTCCTGTAACGTCTTCCGATGGTTCCGGAATCATCATATGATACGAGCAGTCCTTTCTGTTTTAACTGTACTTCAATGCCCTTTGCCGGATTGATGAGTTCTTCTCTTGTAAGGAGTGGAAGGATGGCTACCTGTACTGGAGCTACCTCTTTCTTTAGTCTCATCACTATCCTTGCCTCTTCTTCGGAATCTTCTTTGCCGGCAACCATCTCCTCTTCAAAAGCATGCTCCATTGTAGAGTAGAATATCCTGTCAATGCCGTAGGAAGGTTCTATAACGTGTGGGATGATGTTCTCTCCGCTGATCTTTACAGTTTCTTCTGCAAAATCAACGATATCTTTTGGAACTGTGAATTCTTCACCGTCAACCATGACTATGATGTTGTCCTGTTCCAGCTCTTCCTGGCCCAGAGCCTTCAATGCATCAGCCACAGCTTTTGCCTTGCCTTTAAAGAGTGGTCCAAGTTTGCCCATATTGGGTTTGATTACGAATTGGGTAACCATTTTAGGTTCGCTATATTCTCTGTAAATGGAAAGTTCGGTCTTGCTGACTGCTGCATGTGCCTTCAGGTCAAAATCTGTCCTGTCTGCTATTCCGACAACTTCGACCCATCCGAATCTGTCGGTCTCGATCTCTGCATCCCAGCAGTCAATAGCATAGTGAGCCATCTCATCTTTCTTGTGCTGTCTGAATCTCAGTTTGTCACCTGCAACACCTATGCGCTGAAGGAAATGATTGGTAAGTCCTATCTGATAAGCAAGGAATTCGTGTGCAATGATACTATTCTCAACAGCTTCACCAAGTGTCATCTTCTCTACTGCACCCTTGTCCTGTGCTTCATCTGAATAGAGATTGACCACGGTATCAGCAAACCTGCTAAAGTTGGAATGTCTCTTCTCATTAGGGTCAATGAATATCTCAGCTTCTGCCTGGGTGAATTCTCGAAGTCTGATGACTCCCTGTCTTGGTGATATCTCATTACGGTATGATTTTCCAATCTGGGTTGCACCGAATGGGAGTTTTTCACGGTAAAAACGTGCAAGTCTCAGGAAATCGACGAACATTCCCTGTGCAGTTTCAGGACGCATGTATCCCTGTCTACCGGAGCCTGGGCCTATGTCTGTCTTGAACATTAGGTTGAATTCATATGGTTCACCAAGTTCGCCTTCACATTCAGGGCATCTTATGTTGTTTTCCCTGATAACTCTGTCAAGTTCCTCGTTACTGAGTGCATCTGCAACAGCTACTATCTTGTCCACAAGATGGTCTGCCCTGAAAGCCTCGCCACAGTTTTTACACTCACAGAGTGGATCTGAAAATCCTCCAACATGGCCGGATGCAACGAATACTTCTTCTATTCCAATAGTTGGTGCCTCGATCTCCATGTACCCTTCCTGGACCACATATGTGTCTCTCCATATCTGTTCGATTCTCCGTTTTAGGGTACTTCCAAGGGGCCCGTAATCGTAAAATCCAGCGGTTCCGCCATAAAGTTCAAAAGAGTTCCATAAAAATCCCCGACGTTTTGCCAGTTCTATTACCTGCTCGTATTTGTCCATAGAATATCCTCTAAATTGTAAATGATTATTATGAATCTCTCGATATGCCCATTGCATTTAATAGTAACGAAAGTACTTTGAAAACATGATGCTCATAAATAGTAGAATCATGTCGTAATATCTCCAAACTAGGTTCATTAATATTATATGCATGTTCATACATTTTATGATTGAGCAAGGTCGAATATAATCAAATCATATCATATCGTACCACCATCTTATATGATTCAATTGGTCATTTCAACACTGACCTTGCTCTTCCTATCCTTTTGTATTATTTTTATCCTGTAATTTAGACGTAGTTTCTGTTCTTTATCTGTGGTGATTTCTTGATCATACTAGGCTGGCTATGGATTTTTATAATACTGATGTAAAAAAAAGGTATAGGTGGGAAACAAACAAAACCCCTTTGTTTCCACTGGAATATTAAAAATAAAAGTTCACTCTTATTCGAGTGCTTCTTCTACTGTCATTCCTTTGTGTGCAATTTTTGAAATATCTGCTACAAGCTTTGTAGGGTTATCTGACTGGAACACGTTCCTGCCTATAGCAACGCCCTTTCCTCCAGCTTGGAGTGAGTCATATACCATTTCAAGAAGCTCTTTTTCAGTATCCATTCTTGGACCACCTGCAATGACCACTGGTACAGGACAACCATTGACAACTTCCTTGAATGAGTCTATGTCACCTGTATAATTTGTCTTTACGATGTCAGCTCCAAGCTCTGCCCCGATTCTGGCTGCATGTTTGACGTACTCTACATCGTGTTCGGAAGTTACTTTTGCACCTCTTGGGTACATCATAGCTAGCAATGGGATTCCCCAGTCATCGCACTGACGGGCAACAAATCCCATGTCCTGGAGCATTTCTGCTTCATCCTCGGCACCTACGTTCACGTGGATGGACACTGCGTCAGCTCCTACTTTAATGGCCTCTTCGATCGTTGTGACAATGACCTTATGATTTGGGTCCGGTCCAAGGGATGTTGATGCTGACAAGTGTATAATAAGTCCTATGTCCTTCCCGTATCCTCGATGTCCGTGTTTAGGGAGGCCCATGTGTCCCAGAACTGCATTTGCTCCGCCATCTGCAACTTTGTTAACAGTGGTAGGCAGATCAATTATACCTCTGATAGGCCCGGCGCCAACACCGTGGTCCAAGGGAATTATTATGGTATTACCTGTATTGCGGTCGAATATCCTTTCCATCCTGACAGATTTGCCAATTTCACTCATGCTTGGGTGATTGCTTTAATTATAGATAATTCTAACGTGAACCTGGGGACAATGTCACAGGTTCTCATGCTGGTATTTACCACAATATCCTTCCGTAAGTTCGCTATGAAGGTTAAAGAATAACAGTTGCATTACCCTGGCATTCCTTTTAAGCTTGAAACCATGTGGATTATGTACTACGAGCATCGATTCGCTTCTGCCTCTGTATCCTGAATCCCATACCGCCGTTCCAATATTGGCTCCGCACCTGAGTAGGGTAGACCTTGGCCTTGCGATAGCTGCAAGATCAAGGGGAATGTTCACTATTTCGTTGAATGTGATCTTGTATGTGCCTTGTGCAAGGTGTGCCCATCCATTTTCATCAAAATCCATTGGTTCTGTTGAAGGTGTTTCTCTTTCACTGTTGTCAAAATCCACAGCTCCTGCTCCGGTGTATGTTTCTATGTTCTTGAGTGTGAGTTCTACGCTGTTTGGTTGAAGCTGTGTCTCAATGTCTGTCATTTTCTCAACAAGTGGTATCTCACTGCTGATCATGGCTCTGAGCTCATTTTTAGATAGAAGGGTCATGGAGGTAGGTTTGTTTGATATGATATATTTTTTTGGACCAAGATGCTGATCGATGTAAACTTAAGTTAGCTATAAAGCATATTATTGTAAACCAATTAGTTTATATTTGTTATTGTTTATGTGTTATATGGTGAGTTTGGATATGTTTTCGTGATCTTTCATCCCTGATGTATGTCAGAGAGTTAGATTCGAAAACATGTTCATAAAATAGAATGAATTTTAATTGAAAGGAGTGAATGATATGAGTAGTACGGATCTTGTTAAAAATGGGAACAGGCCTGAGATTCTGTTCCGTGTGAGTTTGAGCCCGGATGGAGCCACCTATCAGAAGGAAGTTTCTCTTGTCTTCCCTAAATATGCAAGTGCAGACCTTCCTCATTACAAAGAGGAATTTATGCCGGAAATTCAGTACAAGGCTTTAATTCAGAACAAGGCCGAAGACGATTGTCCGTGGCATTTTAGTTTAGAGGATTAATCTTTAATCCTCTCTGTTTTTTAAATAAATATGACCTTATTGTTTTAACTGATTGTATTTTGTGTGTAGCTTGCTATTTTTTCACACTCAATGACTATATTCTTAGACATATCTCTATATTTCATTATGTCGTTTGTTTTATTAGATTCACATCTGTTCCACAAAAGCATATTTAATTTACTATGGCATGCCATTATTCTTACATAAAATGAAAATCTTAAAAATCCTTATATAGGTATTCATAATTGCTTTAATTGTCTCTATTGTCATTTTGGCTTTATTGGGTATTATTTTGTCAAAATCGCATATCATTATGAAATTGAGTGTTTCAAATGGAAAATAAGCGTCAGATAATGAAAAATATGCATATGTTCCAAATAAGATAATCATGAATTCAAAAGTATCTGTATTTGATGCTTATTTGCGTATATCTGCCAGTGGGCAAATACTGGAGGCAAATGATGCATACTGTCATCTTAGTGGGTATACGAAAGATGAACTTCTTGGGATGATGTTGAAAGACCTTGATGCAGGTGTTTCCGCGCATGCTCTTATTGATGATTTCCCTGATGTCATAGAAAGAAGCAAAGGTCACTTTGAGATTAGTCATCATACAAAAGATGGCCAACTTCTTGATCTGGAAGTAAGCGCTACATATATAGAATGTCCCGAGCCGTCTTTCATCTTTATTTTAAAGGACATTACTGCTCTTAACCATACTGATAAATTCTTATTGGATAAAGGGAATACTTACAGGTCTTTATTTAAATATAATAAGGCAGTCATGTTGTTGATCGACCCTGAAAGTTCAGATATAATTGACGCTAATATTGCAGCGTGTGAATACTATGGTTGGTCACTGGAAGAACTCACGCGCATGAACATCCATGATATTAATACCATGTCCCTGGAAAAAGTGCAGGCCGAGATGAAAGTTGCTGTAAACGAAAAGAGAAATTACTTCATTTTCAAGCACATGCTCGCAAACGGGGAAATCCGTGATGTTGAAGTATACAGCAGCCCGGTCATGGTAAATTCACAAAATCTATTGTATTCTGTTATCCATGACATTACTGAGCGTAAGCTGGCGGAAGAGGAGCTAAAAACCAGGGAAATGCAACTGCGAACTGCGCAAAAAATAGGGCATATTGGAAGTTGGGTGATTGATCTGAATTCCGGTAAAGTTGCTACTTCTGAGGAAGCTCTCAGGATATATGGGCTGGATGAAAAAAATTTCACAATTTTTGAAGTACAAAAAGTACCGTTGCCTGATTATCGACCAATGCTGGATGATGCTCTAAAAAATCTCATTAGATATCAGGTGCCATACAACGTTCAGTTTAAGGTAAAAAGAGTAATAGATGGTGCTATACGTGATGTTCATTCTGTTGCAGAGTACTATGCTGAAAAAAATGCGGTCATAGGAACTATTGAGGATATTACTGAGCGTAAGCTAGCGGAAGACGCGCTGCTACATGCCAAGATCATTGCCGAGGCTGCAAACCAAAGTAAGGATGAATTCATGGCCAACATGAGCCATGAACTAAGAACTCCATTAACATCAGTTATAGGTTTTTCAGATATATTGCTCGATGAAACCTTTGGCAGTCTGAATGGCAGGCAAACACAGTATGTAACTCATATTTCTCAGGCTGGCAAACATTTACTCAAGCTTATAAATGACATACTTGACCTCTCAAAAGTAGAAGCTGGAAAAATGGAGTTTATGTATGAACTTTTCTCCGTTTCTGGTGCTATTGACGAGGTAAAATCACTAATAAATCCTCTTGCCATGAAAAAGAATATTCAGGTGGATGTTGAGGTTGATCAACAACTTGAAAGAATCAGTGCCGACAAAACAAAGTTCAAACAGATACTGTATAACCTTGTAAGCAATGCTATTAAATTCACTTCTAACAAAGGTTCAGTGACGATAAATGCACGATGTGCAGGGGACATGGTTCAGGTCAGTGTAAAGGACACAGGAATTGGTATTTCTGAAGAGGATGTTGAAAAACTCTTCCAGCCTTTCAGGCAATTAAATTCGTATCTCACACATGAACATTCTGGAACGGGTCTTGGCCTTGCTCTTGTTAAGAAATTTGTTGAGCTTCATGATGGCAGGATATGGGTTGAGAGTGAGGTTGGTAAGGGGAGCATGTTTGTTTTTTCGATTCCGCTAGGGTCAACGCAGGAATCAGGATAACATATTAAGATCCTTATTTTATCTGACTATTCTGATGCCAGAAACAACAGTATTTCGTTTGCATATTCTTCAGTCAGGTACTGCTCCCCCAAATAGCCTCCCCCATCAAATAGGACAAGTTTTGTATCAGGAATTTTTTTCTGCCATTTTGATGGAAATGTCTGGTGTGGTAAGCACATCCTCGTTGGCTGGTAGAAGCAGGACTTTATTTTGAATTTCAGGCAGACACTCATATGTGCCATTCCACTTCAGATTTACTTGCGCATACTTTCTGAGAATGAGGTCTGTATCAGGGTCTGTAGAACAGTATTGAAGTTTGTTCTTCAGAATCGTTGCCTCTGTGGCATCAAGGCTATGGGTTGTTGATGAAAGGATCAGACGGTTCACTTTATCAGGGTGGGCAAGAGCCAATTCCTGAGCAATTACCGATCCCATGGATGAGCCGAATATATATGCAGAATCCAGTCCGGGTGTATCCATCAGGCATGCAGTATCGTTGAATAATAGTGATATTGAGAGCGGTTCGTTATTGTCAGATGAATATCCCATTCCCCGGTTATCAAAGAGGATAACTCTGTAGCTACTGGATAGCTGTTTTACAAAAGAAGTATTACACATATCCATTTTCGTGGCAAATGGCATGATCATCAACAGGGGTTCCCCTGATCCTAATTCCCGATACCCTATCTCAACACCATTGACAGAAACATAGTTTACCGGTGAATCAACAATTGAAAAATTACTAACATTGCAATTTGTACTTTTGTTGTATATTGAAGGTTCATGCTGTATGTTTTCACTTTCTATTTCAATACAGCCTGCTAATGCAAGGTTTATAAGGATTAAGGTCAGAATCAGATTAAATCTCAGTTTCATGGGATTGTAGAGAAGCAGCTTTCAGCACTTTTAGAATCACAAAATAAGCATGATGGGCCCGGGGAGATTCGAACACCCTACCTCTGCCGTGTGAAGCTTCATGATGTCGAAAATGCAACAATTTCTTCTTTCGGAATGCCGAGTCAAACATTTGGAACTACTACTGATCTTATACAGGATAGATGCCTCAATGATTTTTGGAATACTTCTAAGGTTGCATTCTATGAATGGTTGCATCTCAGAGAAATATCTGAACAAACAAAACAGAATTATCAAAGCCCTCTGAGTTCTTTCTTTGATAATAAATTGGTGTAAAATCCGAGTGACTTCAGAAAACCAAAAAAAAGAAGGTTAGAAGGATCACTATTAATCCTTCCTTCTGTAAAAGACAAATGCTGACAGCAGTACACCGGTTGCAGAGAATGAACCAAAGCCAGGAGTTTGTTCTGCAACCAGCTCTTCTGTTTCAATCTCAACCGTTTCTTCTGTCACCACGGGTTCGTCTTCATTGTCTGTCTCGGCCATCTCGTCTCCTACAATGGAGAATATTGAGAAGCCGGGGGTTTCAGCGATGAAGTAGATTATCTCACCATCATCAATTACCTGAGTGGTTGGAAGATCCTGCCACTGCTCGCCATGATACATTGTCATGCGTATGGTGGATACATCAATGTCGTTATCTTCTATCCATTCCCTGCTCACTTTGAAACGGATGAGAACATTGTCAGCATTTTCTGTTGAGATTGTACCTTCATTTCCTACATCTATGCTCATCAACTGATAGTAAGTGCCTGAAGGGGAAGGTATGCCTTTAGGCGATTCTGACAGAACCTGAACTTTGGAAACAACCAGACCTTCATCGTTCTTTGCATCAAAGCTTATACTAACAACTGGAGTGTCTCTGTCAGAGAATTCATAGTTAACTCCTGATCCACCGGTGACATGCATTATAGATGAAACTGTAGCCGTAACTATCTCAGGGTCCTGACCCTGACTGACTGATACACGGGTTCCTGAGCTACTGGGACTGGAGCTTTCAGAACTGCCGGGATTCACAGTGATGCGTTCTATCTGCATGCTAGTATTATTTCCTCCGACATTTGTCGCAGTTAAACTGACGTTATAAGTGCCTGCAGTTGTATATGTGTGCGTTGCGTTTTGAACTGTGGAAGTAGCTCCGTCACCGAAATCCCACAACCATGAAGTTGGAGAATTGGTGGAAGTGTCATTGAAAGAAACACTCAAAGGTGCTGTTCCTGAAGTTACATCAGCTGTGAAATTGGCAACCGGAGCAACAGGAGCTGTGATGTAAGAAGCTTTGGTGTTGGCATTGCTTCCAGCGGCATTGAATGCATTCAAAGTTACCTTATACGTTCCTTCCTGAGTATACGTATGCGTTGGGTTCTGTCCATTGGATCCGGCTGTGTTGATGCGCCATACATCGTTTTTAAACAAGCCGCCCATTATTATGATATTGCCATCAGGAAGTGCAACACTACTAAGGCAGTGTCTTGCAGACCAGTCGGCGCTGGAATTCATCTCAGTCCATGTAGCACCGTTATCTGTGGAATGCCATACATCGTTCTTTAGACTTCCATCAAGGCCGCCCATTAACACAATACTACCATCAGGAAGTGCAACACTAGTGTGAGAGTGTCTTGCAGACCAGTCGGCGCTGGAATTCATCTCAGTCCATGTAGCACCGTTATCTGTGGAACGCCATACATCGTTCTTGTAATTGAAAGAAGCATCAATACCGCCCATTAACACAATACTACCATCAGGAAGTGCAACACTGCTATGCGCATATCTTGCAGACCAGCCAGCACTGGAATTCATCTCAGTCCATGTAGATCCGTTGTCTACAGAGCGCCATACATCGTTCTTAGATGAACCATCATAGCCTCCCATCAGAACAATACTTCCATCAGGAAGTGCAACACTTCTAAAGCTTTCTCTTGCAGACCAGTCGGCGCTGGAATTCATCTCAGTCCATGTAGCACCATTATCAGTGGAACGCCATACATCGTTCTTGTAATTGAAAGAAGCATCAATCCCGCCCATTAATACAATACTTCCATCAGGAAGTGCAACACTGCTATGCGCATATCTTGCAGACCAGCCAGCACTGGAATTCATCTCAGTCCAGGTAGATCCGTTGTCTACAGAACGCCACACATCGTTAGATGCAGCATAGCCTCCCATTAACACAATGCTACCATCAGGTAGTGCAACACTGCTATGATATGATCTTCCAGACCAACCGGCACTGGAATTCATCTCGGTCCATGAACCGGACATATCCTCGTCACCAAAGTACCATGCCCATCCGGTGGGACTGTTGGCAGAAAGATCAGTGAAAGAAACAGCAAGTGGGAATGATCCGAAAGTCACATTGGAAGTAAACTCGGAAACCGGAGCAGCACACGCTGATACTACAAATATATTCAAAAGCAGGATTAATAGGATTGCATATTTCATAGCATTACCTCACATGCATGATTCTGTTTTTTCTGGCATGGCCAGGTGTCAATACATGTTGTTGCTTCAACATTTGAATTAATGAAATGCTTGAATGCATTTCGTAGCAGATATTCATTTTTTGTCATCGCCAACATCTCTTTTTTTGTTTGGAAGTTTGTGAATGGAAACCTGGGTAGTTATTTCATAATTATTATGGCTGTATATATATATAATAATATTAGACTTTTTACTAAATAAAAAATATATTGCATGTTGTTGAATTTACATTGCTTTTAGATTTGAAATTGTGTGAGAAAAAGTAAAGGATCAGGTTCAATGTCTCTGCATGATATATGAAAATAGAATAATTTAAAATCGTTATCAGAAAAATCATATGGGCTAAGGAAGCCAGATCATGCTTCTGCATACTCCAGATTACGCATCTGGAGCGCGAAACGAGGTGATTCGCTTCGCTCAACACCTCACTGACAGTAAAAATGAATCCTTGGTAGTCAGCTCTAAATCACAAAAACAAAGCTCTTCATTGCGAAATTTAAGTGAATAGAATTATGATGGGCCCGGGGAGATTCGAACACCCGACCTCTGCCGTGTGAAGGCAACGTCATAACCAGCTAGACCACGAGCCCAGACTTAGATACATTATGTTCCCTGTCTATAAAGTTATCGTTAATTTTTTTGTTATTCCAATATCAACTCTTTTTTTTTACCAGGGCGTAAGTGGCAAGAGCTACAATGATGGTTCCTATAAAAATAGTGAGCAACGCTGTTGTAGATTGTAATGTCTTATGCGCTATGATTGCCAATAGAGTTCCAAGAATCACTGCAACAGGTATGAGCAAAGCAGTTTTCTTCATTGATTTTTCATCAAGGTCTAATTGTGCCATTTTAATCCCGTTTAAAGTGTTTACTATAATTTGTAAAATATATATGCAAATATATGAACATGATCACTATAAACACTTTTTCCTTCATCTTTTATTGTTTTAAATATTTTGATCATGAAATATATGTTTCACTGGACACTTGCCAGCGTCGTCAATGTAATATATGCCAGTGCTGCGTATCTTGCCATTTTTCCTATGAACACGTAAATTGAAAATGACTTAAAATCAAGTTTTAATAGTCCACCAGTCGCTGCAATAGCATCTCCTATCAATGGCAACCACGTTAAAAGAAGCAGGAAGGTTCCGTATTTTGCAAAAAGTTGGTCTGCTTTTTCAAGTTGTTTTTTGGATATCGAAAAGAATCTCTCTATTATGTCCATTCGTCCCCTTAGTCCTATGTAATATGTGGTACACGCTCCAAGATAGTTACCTATTGAAGCTACCATTATGACTGACAGGGTATCAAAACCCTTGCTGATAAGTAACACGACAAGTGCTTCAGATCCAAGTGGTAAGATTGTGGAAGCAAGAAAGCTTGTTATGAACAGTCCAAAAAATGCATGTTCTTCTATTGATACTGAAAGAGATTCTATCATTTTTAGTTCCTTATCTTTTGGTATTTTAAGAAAATCGAAAATCCAGTGAATGGTATTTATATATTAACAAGTATATAAGAATAATATGCAACAATTGAACATTTCCTTAAACCACATTATCGTGTTAACAATTACTGAATATCTATAATCTCAACTTATATTTTATCATAACACCGCCAAGGTTTACAGTAGTATGGACAAAAAATTCGAATATACCATATTGGTCGTTGATGATGATCCTCTTAACGTTAAGCTTTTAGAAGTTTTTCTTTCAAGGGATTATATTGTACGGGCAGCTTATAGTGGTTCAGAAGCTCTTGATATCATTGGATCAGAACATATTGATCTTGTGCTGCTCGACATAATGATGCCAGGTATGAATGGATATGAAGTGTGTCGCAGGATAAAGACTTCTGATGCAACACGTTTTATTCCAGTCATTATGGTAACTGCCCTGTCATCGAAGGATGACAGGATCAAGGGACTTGAGGCTGGTGCAGACGAATTTCTCGTTAAACCCATTGACAGGGTTGAGGTTCTTACAAGGGCACGGAGCCTGTTAAAGAACAAGCAGCTATATGATGAACTTAGTTTCGAAAGGGACAGGGCACAAAATTATCTTGATACTGCAGGTTGTATGATTATTGCTTTTAACATGGATGGTACTGTACAACTTGCCAACAATAAATGCTGTCAGGTTGTAGGGTGCGAAGAATCAGATCTGATTGGCAAAAATTGGGTAGAAATGTTTGTACCTCCTGATGAAAAAGATGCTGTACTCTCAGCTTTTAACAGTATAATAAAAGGTAATGTCGATGAAGCAAAGGTGTTCGAAAATAGTATCCTCACAAAGAATAAAGGAAAAAGGATAATCCATTGGAACAATTCACCTTTTAGAGATCAGGACGGGAACATTTCAGGAATACTCAGTTCCGGTTCAGATGTGACGGAGGAGCGGCTGGCTTCAATGAAATTAAAAACATCTGAAGAAAAATTCCGGGTGCTGTTTGAAAACGCTGCAGACGCAATTATTATTTTTGACTTTGATTGCAATGTTATCGATGCAAATTTAGTTGCATCTGATATGCTTGGTTATAAAATTGAAGAATTGCTGATGATGACAAGGCATGATCTTGTAGCCAAGGAACATCAGGGAACCTGTGATGAAAAGGTGGCAGCAGTAATTAAAAATAAATATGATAGATTCGAGCTCACATATTTGAAAAAAGACAGCAGCCGTGTTCCTGTTGAAATGGGTGTAAGGGTAATTGAATATAATGGATCAAATGCTCTTTTGAGCAACTTAAGGGATATAAGCGAACGTAAACATACAGAAAAGATCTTAAAAGAAAGTGAACAAAAGTTCCGCCTTCTTGCTGAAAATGCAAATGATGTAATATGGACTCTGAGTCCCGAAGGTAAATTCACATATGTCAGTCCGTCTGTTTTCAAATTGCGAGGATATACGCCTGAAGAAGTTATCAACCAGACATTTGATGATATCTTCCCTCCGGAACACAAGAACAAAGTAGTTGATGCAATTAACAGTTTCTATGGGAAATTAAAGGCTGGCGAAGGCCAATATTCAGAGATTTTTGAAGTAGAACAATTTCACAAGAACGGATCTCGCGTGTGGACTGAAGCAGTTGCAAACCCTGTTTGTGATGACGATGGTAATTTCCAGTTCTTCCTTGGGGTGACCCGTGATATTTCTGAGCGCAAAAAAGCTTATGAGGAAATCAGTTTGTATACTGAGGAATTATCTCAAAAAAATGAGGAACTTAAATCTCTTGAGAGGATGAAAAATGAATTCCTTTCCAATTTAAGTCATGAACTCAAGACTCCTCTTATTTCTATAAAGGGCTATAGTGAGCTTGTCTATGACGAAGTTATGGGACCACTTAACCCTAAGCAGAAAAATGCCATGAAAACGGTCCTTGATAAATATGATCACTTGAGTTTCCTGATGGACTCACTAATATACATGAGCATTGTCAAATCAGGTAAGGTAGATTACAGACTGGACCCCATCAGGATAGAGGACAGCTTGAAGAAAGTGGTTGAATATTTTTCATTCAGATCCCAGGATAAGGATATGATACTTCTTCTTGATCTTGAAGAGGATCTGCCTTTAATAAAAGGGGATGTAGAGTACATGCCTTATCTTTTCAGATCCATAATTGATAATGCCGTAAAATTCAGCTCCAATGGCTCAAAGGTTCTTATTCGTGCGTTTAAGGAAGAAGACGATGTTCGTATAATGATCAAAGATTCCGGAATAGGCATACCTAAGCATGAGGCATCCAATATTTTCAAACGTTTTTACCAGATAGATAGTTCCATGTCAAGGAAGTATGGCGGGAGCGGATTAGGGCTATACGTCAGTAAAACAATAGCAGAGATACATGGTGGTAAAATATGGATCGAAAGTGATGAAGGTGCAGGAACAACTGTCCACGTATCTTTCCCTTCCTACTCTAAAAGCAAAAATCAATGTACAAGCAAAACTTAGCAGTGCATATTTTACACTGAAAATACTACTTGTTTGCATTTCACTCTTTTTGAAAGCACTATTCACAAAGTATTTTATATGCTGGGGTTTTCCATCTTTTTATGTATGTCGAAGATGTAGTCTCACGTCTCAAAGAACTGTATCCGGGCGGATATTTTCACATTAACAGGGATCCTTTTTATCTTTTGATATCTACTGTGTTGTCCCAGCGCACCCGTGACGATGTTACGATTCCCACAAGCCAGAAACTTTTCAGTGTCTTTGGCACCGTCCGGGAAATGGCAGGGGCAGATGTTGATGAGATACAGGAACTAATCAGAAATGTGGGTTTCTACAGGGTGAAAGCCCAGCGCATCATCGAAATTTCCCGCATCATTTTACAGGATTATGCCGGGGTTGTGCCTGACAGTATGGATGAGCTCCTTAAACTACCCGGAGTGGGTAGAAAGACTGCTAATTGTGTGCTTGGATATGGTTTCGAACAGGATGTCATAGCAGTAGATACTCATGTGCACAGGATATCCAATCGCCTGGGTCTGGTTGAAACTTCCGAGCCGGATGAAACGGAAAAAGAGCTTGAAAAGGTAATATCAAAACAGGACTGGAAGGACATAAATGGGCTTATGGTGTTGTTCGGTCAGAATGTATGCCGGCCAGTGGGCCCGAAATGTGAAGAATGTATTATGGATGATATCTGTCCCAAGATCATCTGATACTTTTCAAACTAAAAAAGATAGTTTCAACAAACTATTTATCGGTATATACTATATAAAGCACAAATCTTGTGTTTTATGCCGTAACTCTAATATAAAAAGCACTGGTTTTGCACGAGAACTGATAAATTTCATACTTGCACTAGCATTAATTAACTAATGAACGAACTAATATTTATTTAGTATATAAGAGTGAGAATCATGTTACTAATCGGAGAAGCATTAATTGGCGAGGCACCAGAACTCGCACATGTTGACGTTATGGTCGGCAATAAAGACGGTCCAGTGGGCCAGGCATTCGCAAATGGTTTTACACAGTTGTCAGTAGGTCACACACCTCTGCTTTCAGTAATTCGTCCAAACCTTCCTGCAAAGCCAGCAACACTTATCGTCCCTAAAGTCACAGTAAAGAACATGGATCAGGCTGCACAGATCTTCGGTCCTGCACAGGCTGCTGTATCCAAAGCTGTTGCAGATGCTCTTGAAGAGGGAGCATTCGGTGACATGGACATTGAAGACATAGTTGTTGTCGCAAGTGTGTTCATCCACCCTGAAGCAACTGACTACAACAAGATCTACAGATACAACTACGGAGCAGCAAAACTCGCTGTAAAGCGCGCAGTAGATGGCTTCCCTGACGTTGACACAGTACTCAAGGAGAAGGACAGAATGGGTCACGCTATCATGGGATTCAAGGTATCCAGACTCTGGAACCCGCCATATCTTCAGGTTGCACTTGACAACCCTAACCTTCCTGTAATTCTGGATATCGTCAAGCAGATCCCAAAGAGCGACCACGTTATTCTCGAAGCTGGTACACCTCTTATCAAACGCTATGGTACAGATGTTATCGGCAAGCTCAGAGAGGTCCGTCCGGATGCATTCATAGTTGCTGACCTTAAGACCCTCGACACAGGTAACCTCGAGGCTCGTATGGTCGCAGACGCAACCGCAGATGCTATTGTTGTTTCCGCACTTGCGCCAATACCAACCCTTAACAAGGTAATCGAGGAAGCTCACAAGACAGGTATCTATGCTGTTATGGACACACTCAACTGCGATGACCCTGTAGCTGTACTCAAACAGCTTGATGTTCTGCCAGATGTAGTTGAACTGCACCGTGGTATCGATGTAGAGACCTCTGCACATGCATGGGGAAGCATCGAAGACATCAAGGCGCTTTCACCAAAACTTCTGGTGGCAGTAGCTGGTGGCGTACGTATTGACACAATGCCTGATGCACTTTCAGCAGGTGCTGACGTTCTTGTAGTTGGAAGAGCAATCACCAACGCAAAGGATGTAAGGCAGGTCGCAGAGAAATTCATTGAAGGTCTTAACAACCCTGAGATCGACCAGTTCAGAGTAATGACTGATTTCTAAGCGTGTGGGATTTCCACACTCTTATCTTCTTTTTTTCTTAGATTCTTGGTTCTTTATAATCTTCTTTCCACTCTTATATTTATAGTTGGAGTTACATCTATATTGCTGCATACATAATACGTATACTGATATTCATATTGGAGAGATTTGATTTGAGTTCTACACTAATAGTCCTGAACCTTAAGACATATCTTGAGGGCACAGGTGAAGGCGCCGTAAAGGTTGCACAGGCATGTATGGAAGTTGCAGACGATTCAGGCATCGAGATCGGTGTCGCACCTCAATTCTGTGATATCTACCGTGTTGCGTCACAGGTTGACCTGCCGGTCTATTCCCAGAGTCTTGACCCTGTTGGAGCAGGCAGCTTTACAGGAAGCGCATTTGTCCAGTCGATCAAAGATGCCGGTGCAGTTGGAACTCTCATCAACCACTCCGAATGCCGCCTTACACTTGCAAACATCGATGCATCCATCACAACCGCAAAGGGTGCAGGTCTTAAGACAATAGTCTGTACCAACAACATTGCGACATCAGCGGCAGCAGCAGCTCTAGGTCCTGATTATGTTGCAGTGGAACCACCTGAGCTCATCGGTTCCGGTATCCCTGTATCAAAAGCAGACCCTGGAGTTGTAACGGGTTCTGTTGAAGCAGTAAAGAGAATCAACCCGGCAGTAGAGGTTCTCTGTGGCGCAGGTATCTCAAAAGGGGAAGACCTTGCAGCAGCTCTTGAACTTGGTTCTGTCGGTGTTCTGCTGGCATCAGGTATTGTAAAAGCTGCAGACCCTAAAGCTGCACTTGAAGACCTTGTAAGCAAGGTCTGATTATTTTTTCTTACTTATTTTTCAGCGCAGATTCAACCATGCAACGAACAGCATCAGGGTTGCAATTATCATCCGTAAGGCCATTGAAAGGTCTACATTGAACTTATCTTTCACCATTCTGTATATGCCTATTGGCGGGGGTGCTATCAGTATTGCGGCAATGAAGAGTGGTATGCCAGCTAAGAAGTTCCCGTCAACTATAATGAGGTAAAGTCCCGAGATTCCCAGGTACAGTCCAAAAGCAGCGGTAAAAAAGACACCTATCTTATAGATCAGGTTATATTGTTGGGGGCTTGGGGATGAACCTTTCACATTATCACTTACTTGGTGTAGGTTCAGATGCCTGATAACGTTTACCCTGATAAATTGTCAGAACAGTGTGACCAATTGATTGTGAATTCAACTATAATGGACATCAGGTTCTGAGTTTACAGCCTATGCCACACAGCTGCTCTACGATCTCGTCGTTCACTCTTGCTGCATCGGAATCTCCGGTTATATTGATGCGGTAAGTTACACTGGTCCTGTCCGTTCCTTCTACTCCTGTGTACGTATCGATCTTCCTGACGGAGATAATATTGTCATTGCAGGCAATTACATTGCAAATCGCTTCCGGTTTCGAGCCTTGAGGGATAAGTACTGAGATATCTCTTGTGTGATGCATCAAAATCTTATTTTTCCATGCTTTAAGTTCCTCTGCGGAAAGGAGGCGTACATTCTCCATTTTAAGGGGTACTAACCTGTTACCCACAAAGAGGACTACACCTCTCGGAGTAACCTTTTTTACTATTCCAATGTGGACAATATTGGAATATATATGCTTGAGTCCTCTTTCCATACCAATGGAATCTATCAGTTCATCGAACTCAGCTATCTTTGAGTTTATGAGCTTATCAGAACGACGCAGTGCCGATGCCGTATCTCCGAAATGAATGGCAGCATCTCTCATTTTAGTCGTGAATGCTTCAACATCCTTTTCTCTGACAATGGATGACATCTCACTGCATTGCTGCATGAACGCATCATGTACTTTGAGGACTTCCGGGTTCTCCATCTGGATGTATGCATAGAGGTATGGGTTCTGTCCCAGTATCCTGCCTACGAAATCAAGCATGATGTCATACACAGGACTCATAAAACGCCTTGATTCATTCACACTGAAATCAAGTCTTTCAAAGGTCGTACCGATGGTGATGTATGCAAAGTGTGTCAGTCCCTGCACAACGGACACGAACCTGTCATGCTCAGCCGGACTTATTACTTCGATATGTGCACCGTTATCTTCAAAAAGTGACCTCATCACAGGGAACCATTTATCGCATCGTCCCTCGATTGGTGTTAGTATGAATATCTGGCCATGCAGGCTTGGTATGGATGGCCCGAACATGGGGTGTGTGCCAAGTATCTCCACACCTTCCGGTGCGTATTTCTTCATGGCTTCAGTTGGTCCTGCTTTAAGGGATGTGAAATCCATAAGCAGACTGCCATCCTTCATTTTTGGTGCAGTCTCACTAATTACCTTTTCAGTGATATTGATAGGCACAGTGACGATTACGATGTCACTTGTACTAATGGCAGTATCAAGGTCCTTTGCAAATTCGACTTCCATTCGCTCTGCTATCTCAACTTTTCCACTGCTGCCCCAGACAACAACTTCGTAACCGTGGTTCTTAAAAAAAGGGGTGAACCACTGTCCCATCTCTCCAGTACCGCCTATAATAAGGACTTTCAAATTCAGAGCCCCTCCAGTACTGCTCTTTTCATAACGTCGATCGGCGGCTCAACACCTGTCCATATCCTGAATGCCTCTGCACCCTGGTAGACAAGCATCATTTCTCCGGTGACTGCCTTTGCACCTGCTTTATTTGCTTCTCTCAAAAGCCTGGTTTCCAGCGGGTTGTAAACAATATCAAATACGGCAAGTTCAGGGTGCATGTCCTCTGCCGTTGCTATGCTTCCTTCAGTATTGGGGTGCATTCCCTGGGTTGTGCAATTAACAAGAATATCGGTGTCATTGATAAGTCCCTTCAATTTATCAAGCCCACATCCGTTGGCGGGACCAACTGCCGATACATCCGTTGCAAGGTCAATAGCCTTCTTTTCTGTCCTGTTGGCAATGGTGATATTTGCTCCGTCCTTCGCAAACTGGAACGCTATTGCACGTGCAGCACCACCCGCACCTACTATAAGCACTTTGGAACCATCTACTCTCACATCTTTTTCCTCAAGGGTACGTTTTGCTCCAAGACCATCGGTATTGTAGCCTTTCATTCCATTTTTGAAATCAACTGTATTGACAGCACCTATGCTCTTTGCCAGCGGGTCGGCATCAACTATGCTCAATGCTTCCTGTTTCAATGGGACTGTGAGGTTCACACCACCAAAACCCATGGCTTTAGCTCCAAGAAGGGCATCCTTCAGGTTACCAGGACTAACTTTGAAAGCATGGTAGGTACACTCCATGCCAAGTTCTGCGAAAGCTGCATTATGCATATTCGGAGACCGTGAATGTGCTATTGGATCTCCAAATACTCCGAAAACAGTTCTCAAAAAAGAATCTCCAGGGCTGATTTAAGTTCATGTATCTTAATCTGTCCGGGAGCCACAGCTTTTGCTATTGCACCGTATGTCAGGCGTGATCCGTAACATGGTGCAACTATGCGGCTGTGTTTTCCAACTTCACCCATTGCAATAGTGCATACTGGTTTGTCCATGTCTGTGGTTGCCTGAAGCACGCCAAGTACATCCTGTTTTGATTGTGCCATTACTGCCAGTTTTGCAATATCGGCACCTGCATCATGGGCACTGGTGAGTATCTTCTTCATTTCTTCAACAGAAGGGGTGGCGTTGAAATCATGAGCTGAAACGATAACTGTTACTCCAGCCGCCTTTGCTGCATCGATGAGTTTGCTGCGCTGGTCTGCATTTGAACTGAGCTCTATATCAATGGCTTCTACAAAAGGAAGAATATTTGTTAATACTGAAATTCTTTCATCCTCGCTGCCTTCCCACTTACCACCATCAGATTGTAATCTGTTGGTTGCAATACACGGGAGGTTGGTGTTAACTTTGATCCTCTCAATGGTTTTCTTCGCCTCTTCAATGTCTGAAAAATTGAGAAGGTCCAGTCTCAATTCCAGCACATTGGCACCCAGCCAGTTTGCAGCTTTTGCACTCTCTGCCGGATCATCGTCTATCACGGAAACGATTGCAGGTCTTTTATCAAGATCAAAAGTGCCTATTTTTACCATCAGCGACAACTCCTTACTTATTTCTCGATAATGGTCTCTTCTATCTTCATTCCGAAGTGGCGGCCTATGTCCTCTGAGTGGACAAGTATCTCATCCCCAACCTTTATATCGGTCACAGCTACGGGTTCTTTGTCCTTTGTGACAAGTTTAATTGTTTCTGCGTTTTGCAGGATATTCTTGATAATTTTTCCATTGAGATCAGCTTCAACGAGGATGAGTGGCCTTCTTTCTATCTTTACTCTGCCGACAACTCCTGTTCTCTGCTTTCCGTCACCATCAACTATGGTTACTTGATCTCCTGCCTTAAGCTCGGAAAGGTAGCGGGTCTTTTCACCTACTTTGATGTAAGCATGTACAGCACCGGCATTGACCCTGAATGGGCGGGATGCAACGTACGGGCTTTCCTCTGATTCTGAGTGCACAAGGAACATGCCGTTTGCCTGTGAACCCACAAGCATTCCTTCGCCTCTGACCATCAAATTGCAGGTGTCCACACAAACTCTGTCACCCATTCCTATGGATTCTACATTTGTAACAACAGCTGTTTTGATCTCAAGGTTATTGACGCCGGCACTTTCAGCAATATCTGCAGTCTTCTTTATCTGGCTCAGGTCTCTTGTGTCAAGCATTACTCCGTCTGTGCCGTGTTCCATTGTCTCGAAAGCAAGCTTTGCTTCATCTGAGGTCTGAACTCCTGATATGAGTTTTACATCCTTTTTCTGTAACCCTGCAATGAGGTTTTCCAGTGGAATGACCTGCCAGTCAGTACCTATGGTAATGAGATAATCGCAGATGTTTCCCATTTCTGCTGCAAAGTTCTCGTAGTTCTTGTTCTGGATGATGACGTATCCTGCAACCTTAACACCCTTTTCTTTCAAGCGAAGGGCAGTTGTGATGTCAAGGGATCCGCCGTAGTCAGGTGGCAATGGTTTTGTTCCGTCTCCTTCTCCGCCCTTTCCGACTACGATTATTTCTGCTCTTTCGACCTCATTAGAGGCAAAGGCAGCTACCTTGACATTTCCAAGCTCTTTCACTTTTTCAACATCGACAGCATCGACCAGTATGGCATCAACGCCGGATTCCATTCCGGTGGTAATTACAGCCTTGCGTTCATCCCAGTTGCCTTCGTCGGCTTTTATCCAGATTATCTTATTATTCATATGAGCACATCCGCAAGCACAGAAACTAATTTGTCTTTATTTCAGTTTTTCCAGTGCTTCTTCAACTGACTTTTTATGGTGCACTATCTCTGTTATGGCTTTTGTAATTTTTGTAGGATTCTCATGCTGGAATACATTTCTTCCTATTGCAACACCTCTTGCACCGCCTTCCATGGCACCCTGGATCATTTCAAGGAATTCCTTGTCTGTGTTTGTCTTTGGTCCACCTGCAATTACCACGGGTACGGGACAACCCTGGACTACGTCCTTGAAAGTATCGATATCTCCTGTGTACAAGGTTTTTACAACATCTGCACCAAGCTCAGCACCAACCCTTGCAACATGTGCTACCAGCTCAGAGTCGTGAGGGTTGACGATGTCTTTTCCACGTGGGTACATCATTGCGAGAAGTGGCATTCCCCAGTAGTTACACTCTTCAGCTACACTTCCAAGTTTTTGCAGCTGGTCTGCTTCGGTCTCTGACCCCACATTCACATGTATTGATACTGCGTCAGCTCCCATTTTCATGACCTCTTCCACAGAACAGACCTGTACTTTGTTATTTGGATCACGTGCGATGCTCGTAGAAGCACTCATGTGGACGATGAGCCCAACATCATGTCCATATCCTCTGTGTCCATGGGTTACGATTCCTTTTTGCATGAGTATTGCATCCGCTCCACCGTCTGCAACTTTATTTATGGAATCTGCCACATTTATCAGACCTTTTATGGGTCCATCTGATAATCCATGGTCCATGGGAATTATTACCATGTTCCTGCTTTCTCTGTGCATGATCCTTTCTATGCGAATTTTCTTCCCGATGTCTGTCATTTGCTTTCACCCTCTGTTATTGTATAATGATGTACTTCAATGTAGCTAGTTGTACGTTGGTATATTTATAATATCCCTGTTACTATGTGACATAGTAGCACGATGTGTTATTTAAATGTTTTTGTAGGGCTGAGTAATAAAATAGTTTAAAAAGGTTACAAATCTTTAAGGAACTTGCCGATCTGTATTCCGTCAGAATTGATGGTATATCCAATGAGATGTTTTTCATGGTCACTGCCATGCATCTTCATAATTGACATTGTTTTCCTGATCTCCTTCTCAATCTCTACGTGTTTTAGAAGTATCAGCACATCCACAAGTGAGGAGACTGGTATTTCACTTGTAAGTACATTGTTTCCAGCTGCCCTGTTACCACTGATGAGCATGGATGTGAGCTCCATATCCTTAAACATCCTTATCATGTTGGCGATATGTTCCCTTTTGGTAACCGGGTCACTAAAGACATAATCAAATCCGGAGATGTCATCCAGAAGTATTCTTTTTGCTCCCATCTTTTCAATAGTACTCTTGAGTTTTATTGTATGCTTACAGGCATTGATCTCTGGGGGAGGCGTATAAATAATTTTGACCAGTTCTTTCTGTTCTAATTCTTCAAGTTCAAGTCCAAGACTTGAAGCATAGCGGCGTAATTCTGCAGGTGTATCTTCAAAGGTACTTATTATTCCGGGTTCTCCATTCTTGGCACCCTGAACTATAAAACAAAGTCCGAATAATGTTTTCCCTGTGCCTGTATTTCCTGCTATCAACGTAGATGATAGTTCAAAGAACCCCCCACTGATCAATTCATTGAATCCGGGAATGCCTGTATCAACCCTCGTTTCCGGTGATAGTTGCTCGGTGGCCTGGGTGCTTATTCTGGGGTATATGCTGATTCCGTCGTTTGAAATATCAAAAGTGTGTTCCCCTTCTATGTAATTGGGAAGGTTCATTTTTATGATCTTTATCTTACGGTTACTTCCTCTTCTTTCGATATCCTGTGAAAGGAATACTATTCCTTCAACCACATCACTAATTACTGATCTGCACACATCAGACTGTGACATTGTTCCAGTCAGATACACAATGGCATCCCATTCTCCAATTGCGGACATTAGGGAATACATGAATCTTCTTCGTTCAGCTTCAGGAAAGCCAAATCCTATGGGGGTTACAGGGTCTATCAATATCCTGTCTGGTTTAAGGGATGCTACGATGTTACCAAGCTCAACCAGCATGGTAAGTGGGTCCCTTTCAACGGAACTGGCGTTGAATGTATGTATGGTCAATGACTCTACGTAAAAATCATAGTTGGAAATGGCTTCTCTTACGGAACTCTCTGATTTAGAAGTCATGCATATATACAGTACATTTTCTCCGTTCCTTGCCGCTTCACACAAACTCTGGATTCCAAGTACAGTCCGTCCACTACCCGGGTTACCTGCTATCAATATTGTCGAAGGACCAATTATGCCTCCGCCAAGTATCTCATCAAATCCTGGTATTCCTGTGGGTTTACTTTCCAATGTGGTGCCTCATTTAAGTATTGCTATGGTAGTAAAGATAACATTCATGCTCCACGTTTACATGAAATTACCTCTCCCTTGCTTAGTTTACTTTGTACTTTTACTTAACATTATTCATTAGTATGTATGGTAATGTTTTTATGTAGTATCTTTTGAACACAAAATATTATAACGGCATTATGTCTGTGAAACCCTCTTATATGGTTAATTACTATTATGGCAATATTGACGCACATCTATTAATACAAATAAATCCAGGAAACAATCTATGAGAGAATTAAAGATCCTTGTAATCAATAACTACGGGCAGTTCTGCCATCTTATCCATCGTGCAGTAAGGGACCTGGACATGGATACAAAGATAGTTGCCAACACAACCTCGATTGAGGATATTCTTGATGAAGAGCCGGATGGACTTATATTAAGTGGTGGTCCTTCACTGGACAGAGCTGGCATGTGCTCTGAATATGTTGAAAGTATTGACCTTCCAATACTTGGCATCTGTCTTGGTCACCAGGTCATCGCAAAAACATTTGGTGGTGAGGTAGGTTCGGGCCCAACAGGTGGCTATGCAGATATTGAGATTGAGGTCATTGATGAGGATGAGCTCCTTACAGGCCTGGGTCCAAAGACCTCAGTTTGGGCATCACATGCTGATGAGGTTCTCAGGATGCCTGAGGATTTCAAACAACTTGCAAGGTCGAATATATGTGAGTGTGAAGCAATGAGGCATGTAGAAAGGCCTCTGTTTGGTGTGCAGTGGCACCCTGAAGTGGCACACACGGAAAAAGGAGAACAGCTTTTGATGAATTTCTTTGAGGTATGTGAGACTTATTAAGTCTCGCATTCTTCTATGTGAGAAGTATTAGTTCTCACATTCCCATTTTCTTCATCATTTTTTGCATATTGAATTTTCCACCACGGAATCCTTTCATGGCGGTTTGCATCATCTTGTGATATTTCAGAAGTTCCCTTACATCCTCTGGAGCACTCCCTGAGCCTCTTGCAATTCTCTTGATGCGGGCACTTCCGATAACCCTGGGGTTAAGCATTTCTTCTTCCGTCATCGAATCCATAAGAACTCTGTAACGTCCGAGTTTATCTCCCGTTACCTGATATGCATCTTCAGGTATCTTGGCACCAAGTCCTCCAAGAGGCAACATCTGCATGACCTGTTTCATGGGTCCCATCTTGTTCAGGCTCTCAAGCTGTTTGTACATGTCCTTGAGTGTGAACCTGCCACGAAGCATTGCTTCCATGTCAAAGTCTTCTTCTCCAAGGGCTTCCTCTGCCTTTTCGATAAGACTTTTTATGTCACCCATTCCAAGAAGTCTTGAAATGAACCTGTCAGGCTCAAACCTTTCAAGGTCATCCGGTGTTTCTCCTACACCAATAAAAGCGATAGATGAATTTGTTTCGGATACTGCTGAAAGCGCACCACCACCTTTTGCGGTACCGTCAAGTTTGGAGATCACCACGCCTGATATCCCGATCGAATCATTGAATGCACGTGCCTGCTCGCTTGCCTGTTGGCCGATAGCACCGTCAAGTACCAGCAGTTTATAATCCGGTTTGGCCGTAGCGTGTATTTCTTCCATCTCAGTGATGAGGTCACTTTCAAGTGAGTGGCGGCCTGCTGTGTCAACTATAAGCACGTCATTTTTATGAAGCTCTTCGAGCCCTCTCTTCACAATGCCAACTGCATCCGGATTGCCTTCTTCACCATAGAACGCCACGTTGAGCTTGGTACAGAGTGTCTCGAGTTGCTGGTACGCGCCTGGCCTGAATGTGTCGGCACAAACAACTGCCGGTTTTAGTCCTTTTCTCTGGAAATAGCGTGCGAGTTTTGAAGTTGTTGTAGTTTTTCCGCTACCCTGCAAACCAATCATCATTATGGTCTGGGGTTTGAGGGGAATGTCAGTGCTCTTCCCTATTATACTGATAAGTTCCTGGTAGACTATCCTTATTACATGTTCCCTTGGACTCATGCCAGAGGGGACTTCTTCTTTCAGGGCACGCTCTTTGATATGCTTTGACATTTGCATGACCAGCTTGACATTAACATCAGACTGAAGCAGTGCTCTCTGGATATCCTTGACGACCTCATTTACGGTTCGTTCGTCGATACGTCCTGATTTTACAAGTTTTTTAAGGGCATCCTGCAGGGAATTCCCGAGTTTATCCATTACCATTTAAGGATCATCCTTTTTAGTTCTCTCTTTTCTTCTATTAAACGGGCAGTTCATATTTAATCCTAGTGGGAATATTATTTTCACTATGTTTTCCAGATTATGGCCTTTCTAAACAATGCGTTCGTCCTTTCCATTATGCTATCAGCACAACAGCTATCATTGTAAAGAAAATCCCTGCACATTGTCTGTATACAAGTTTCTCTTTCAGAAGTATCCATGCAAGAAGCACAGTTACTGCAGGGTACATTGAAGTAAGGATTGCAGCAATGTCGATTCTTCCTGTCTTTGCTGCAAGTACGTAGAATACATTTCCTCCTGTATCAAGGATGCCTGCAAGCAGGATAATTGGAAGGTACTTGATGCCGGGTACTTTTGTCTGCTTCATGAAATAAGCAACAATTATGAATGTTGGAATAGTTGCCATCCTAGCTCCCACAAGAGGCCAGAATATTCCCTCCGCCTGAACCTGGTCAATAAGAATCATGAACAGGCCGAATCCAGCGCCTGCCAGGAACGGCAGTTTGAGTTTTTGCAGTTCTATTTTCGAACTCTCATGATCTCTGGATATAAGCCATACGCCGATGAGTGCACAAAGAAAACCTATAAGCTGTCTTGTGGCAGGCAGTCCCTCTGTAACCATTCCGAATGATACGGGAATAAGGGCACTCATGACAGCCGTTACAGGCGCTACAATTCCCATTTTCTCAACGGATAATGCCTGGTACAGTGCAAGAACACCCATTCCTCCTGCAAGTCCTGCGGATGCGCCCCATAGCATATCCGTTGCAGAGGGTATGCTTTCGGAAAAAGCAAGTGCTGTTGCAATAAGAATTATTATTCCGGTTGTCTGGGAAATGATGGCAACTGTTAGTACACCACTGCGTTTTGTGGCAAAACCGCCGCTAAAATCTGCGGTTCCCCAGCAAAGTGCTGCAGCAAGCCCGAACATAATAATATACAGTTCCATTCATATCCTCTTCGATTAATTGAAAAACGTAGTTCATGAATCATTAATAAGGTTGCTATTTGAGTAGCAGCAACAATGTCGATATTTTGAACTCAGGAACATAAACACAAGTTAGAAAAGTAGCGGGGGATAGATTCGAACTATCGGTCTACGGGTTATGAGCCCGTCGGGATCTCCTGGCTACCCCACCCCGCTTCGAGGGTTGTTTTTAATCTGGAAGGGTAATCTTCCTATGTCTGCATGGTATATATGTATATTTCCAAAATACGTCTCTAACACACTAATTGATATTAAATCAAAATTGTAATATTAGTAAAGTAGCGGGGGATAGATTCGAACTATCGGTCTACGGGTTATGAGCCCGTCGGGATCTCCTGGCTACCCCACCCCGCTTTGGAGATTGATGTTTATTTTGGAAGGGTACTCCTCTTTCAACATCTACATCGTATATACATGTTTCGTATAGCAACATTTTCAATATTGAAAAAATATATATCTTATCTTTTTAAATATAGTGTCTCGGAGAGAATATAAATGGCGTTACCGGATAAATTCAAATGTGTTGTTACAAACTGGGATTACATTTACGACCTTTGCAGGGAAGTTGCAAATGATGTGAAAGCATCAGGCTATGAACCCGATATGATAATTGCCCTTGCAAGGGGTGGATGGTTTGCAGGTCGTGTATTATGTGATTTCCTGGGTCTTGATGACCTTACAAGTCTTAAGATAGAGCACTACCTCGGTACTGCACTTGCCGGTGACGAACCAATGATCAAATACCCGCTTGCTGACAATGCTGTTGCAGGAAAGAACATACTCATTGTCGACGATATTGCCGACACGGGTAAAAGCATGATAAGCTCGGTCGAATATGTTATGCAGCAGAACCCAAAAGAAATAAGGACTGCAACTCTCCAATATCTTGATTCCTCCGCACATGACCCTGACTATTGTGGTGAACGTCTTGAGGAATGGGCATGGGTTGTTTTCCCGTGGAATTTCATTGAAGACATGATCGACCTCATTACAACACTCATGAAAAAAGAGGACCGCAGTATGTGGGATGTTTCTGCTATCAGGCACGGTCTGTATATGTATCATTCACTGGGTTCATTCGCATTCGAGATAGCTCAGCCTGGCAGGCTTCCTGAGATCATGGACGAGATGCACCGCCGGGGAATTGTAAGTTCCGTGAGTGAGGATGGAAAACAATACTGGAAACTTGTCTGAAAAACATGAGGGATAAAATGCAAGAAAAAGCTGATATTGCAATAATAGGTGGAAGCGGCATATACGACGCAAATCTGCTGGACAATGTGCGTGAAGTAGATATTGATACTCCTTTTGGGAAACCTTCTGATTCGATCACCATCGGTGAGCATGGTGGCAAGGCTGTTTGTTTCCTCCCAAGACATGGCGTGGGGCACAGGATATCCCCTTCTGAACTGAATTCCCGGGCCAACATATTCGCACTTAAAAAACTCGGTGTGAAACGCATAATCGCAGCATCTGCAGTTGGAAGCCTGCGGGAAGAATTCAAGCCTCTGGACATAGTGATCCCAAACCAGATTTATGACCGTACAAGATCCAGACCATCCACTTTCTTTGAAGATGGAATTGTTGTACACATGGGATTTGCCGATCCGTTCTGTCCTGAAGCTTCAAAGGCCATAGTAGATGTTGCCACGTCCAAAGGCTATGCAGTTAAGGAAGGCGGTACATACGTTTGTATGGAAGGTCCACAGTTCTCAACCCGTGCGGAATCCCGTGTGTATCAATCACTTGGTTTTGATATAATCGGTATGACGGCTATTCCTGAGGCAAAACTTGCCCGTGAGGCTGAGATATGCTATTCTATGATAGCCACAGTAACAGATTATGATGTCTGGCATGAGGAAGATGTGACCATCGAAGCTATCATTGAGAATGCCATGAAGAACGAGGCTGCCGTAAAGGATATAATTGTTGAATCTCTGGATAAACTAAGCCTTGAGCAGCATTGTATGTGTAAGGATGCATTGGCAGGTGCCATTACTACTGTTCCTTCCATGATCCCTCATGACACCAAAAGACGACTCGATCCTCTGATCGGCAAATACCTTAAAGAGTGATGAGCCTGCTGTCTATTACATGCTTGTCGCAAGTGTTTTAATATATCATGATACTTATTTAAGTCGGTGGACCAATGCCTCATAAGTGCACAAGATGTGAATCTATCTTTATCGACGGTGCTTCAGTAATATTGAGCGGATGCCCCAATTGTGGATGGAACAAGTTCCTTTACGTGAGTGAGGCTGAGCTTGAGAAGTCAGCTACTAAAAGTGCCGAAGAATCTGAAAACGAGGAAGTGCACAATGTTATTGATGAAACCTCCTCTGAAAAAACAGATGACAAAGAATCTGAGCCTATTGTCCGGGAGATCGATGACATTCTGGGTATCGAAAAGAAGGATACCAGTGTCACTGAAGAGGAAGGCGAGCGTGTTGAATCTGTGCGTATCCTTGGTCCGGGTTCGTATGAGCTGAACCTCGATTCCCTGCTTGACCGCAAGGAAATTGTCATGGCTATTAAAGAGGACGGAGCATATGCATTACACCTCGGCTCTGTTTTCAAGGATAATAAAGATAAGAAAAAGAAGAAAAAGTGATCTTTTTATTTCAGGGACAGACAATGGATAAGATTCAGAAAAAACGATTCTTTGAAGTTGATGCTTTCCGCGGAATAGCCATCTTTCTGATGGTTATCTATCATTTCTTTTTTGACCTGGATTTTCTCGGGATCTACGAATTGGATATGCATTCCGGTCTTCTCCTGATAATCGGGCGCAGTGCCGCAATCCTATTCATTTTCCTTGTGGGCGTTTCCCTAACCCTAAGTTATTCCCGCGCATTATCCTTACACGGCACACAGAACCAGTTCTCTCATTTTCTCAAAAGAGGTGCAGGTGTCTTTGCATGGGGTCTTGTAATTACAGTTGTCACAGCTGTTTTCCTTGCACGTGGAACAATATATTTTGGAATACTGCACCTAATCGGTGTTTCTATTATCCTTGCATATCCTTTTCTAAAATACAAAAATTTCAGTCTAATTGCAGGTATTATAATCCTGTTTGCAGGAATCTTCATGGAAACTGCCTATGCAGATTTCCCCTGGCTGCTCTGGCTTGGCATCAAACCCTACGGTTTCTATACTCTTGACTACTTCCCACTGATTCCATGGTTTGGTGTTGTGTTGCTGGGAGTTTTTACAGGGAACAGCCTGTATCCTGATTATCAGAGGAGCTTCAGAATGTGTGAATGCGAAGGAAATGCTGTTGTGAGCTTGCTGGGGTATCTGGGGAAAAAGTCGCTGTTGATCTATCTGGTGCATCAGCCGGTGATTGTGGGGATTTTGTTTTTGTTCTTCAATTTTTAGCTCCATTATGCTTTGTTAATTGATGGCATATTCTTCATTTCAATAGAAATCAATGCTTTATTTGCGAAGCGTCTAAGATGCATATCTTCTTCAGATCGAGCTTGATCTAGTGATTCTATTGCTCTCTCATCTCCTGCAAATCCCAAAGCTTCCGCTGCTGATATTCTAATTTCGATATCCTTTGTTTTATTGTCCAATATCTGAATTAGACAATTGACGGACCTTTTCCCTCCAATATTGCCAAGGGCGTAAATAGCTCTGATCTGTACACTTTTATCGTCATCACTCTGTAATTGTATAAGTGGTTCCACTGCTCTTTGATCGCCAATATTGCCAAGACTCTCTGCCGCATTCTTTCGAAGATTTTCACTTTCGTCGTTTAATAGTAATATAAGTGGTTCTACTGCTTTTTCATTTCCTGTGCTTCCAAGGGCAAGTACTGCACCTCTTTTTATATTCTTATCCTCGTTTTCCAGTGCCAGCATGAGTGGTTCTAATGCAGTTTCTCCCATTTTTGCAAGTGATTCAGATACGATTCTTCTAAATTCCGGATTCTTGTCTTTCAACGCCTGGATAAGAGGTTCTATCGCTCTTGGGTCCTTAATGTTGCCAAGTGCCTGTGCTGCAGCTTTTATAACGTTGTCATTCTCGTCATTCAACAACTGTATGAGGGGTTCTACTGCTCTTTCGTCTCCAATTTCACTAAGTGAGTCCGCTGCGGCCTTTCTGGTCAACTCATTCTCATCCCCTAGTGCCTTTATGAGAGGTTGAACTGCCGGTTCACCCATGTTGGCAAGAGCCTGTGATGCATCCCTTCTAACTTCCCATATATCGTCACTGAGCATTTGGATAAGGGGTTGAACTGCCTTCTCATCCCCTATCTCACCAAGAGCCAGGGAAGCATGCCTTCTAATGAAAGGGTTTTCATCATCCAACGATTCAATAAGGGGCTCCACTGCTCTTTCATTTCCCATTTTAGCAAGGGAGTCCACAGCGTCAATTTTAATCTCCTCATCATCTAACATCTGTATAAGCGACTCAAGTGCCCTTTCATCTCCAGTATCGGCAAGAGAATACGCTGCAAATCTTCGAATGTACTTGTTTTCAGTTTCATCAGTCATCACTTGAATAAGTGGTTCTACCGCCGTTACTTTAATTCCGCCAAGAGCTCTTGCTGCACTTTCCCGCACATGCTCATTATCACTTTTATCAGTCATTACCTGAACAAGTGGTTCTGTTGCCCTCTCATCTCCAATTTCTCCAAGGGCAGTCGCTGCAATCCTTCGAATATCCTCGTTTTCATTTTTATCCTTCAACAATTGAATAAGGGGTTCTACTGCTCTTTCATCTCCGATCGTGCCAAGAATATCTATCGCACCGCCTTTGGCGGATGGATATCTATTTTTGTTCAGTATTACTTGAACAAGTGGATCCACCGCCACATCGCCGGCTTTAATAAGGGCGGATCCTGCTGATATCCGGAGTTCCGTTTTCTCATTTTCATCCGCTAATATCTTAATCAGAAAATATACTGCTTTTTCATCTTCCGTCAAACCGAGGGCATATAATGCATACCTTCGAAGATCCGTATCCTCATTTTCATTCCTCACTACTCGAATAAGGGGTTGGACTGCCGGCTCTCCCATTTCACCAAGTGATTCCGTTGCGTTCATTCGAACACTCTCATTTTCATCTCTCAGAGTCTGGATAAGAGAATCTATTTGCGAATCTTCATTGGTACTGAGACAACCAGAACATAGACCTATTATCAATGCAATGATTAAAAAAATAAATGTTAATTTATTCACCTTTACATTCATATCGAAAGTCACTTCCAACTATATGATAATTATTACTCAAAATATTAAATATTTGACCACAGTTCCAAAATTCAAGTTATAAGTGTACGTTGTAATGAGACTCTCAGTTTGCAAAAAATGTATAACTGTTCACCAGAATAAATTTTCAGATCAAGTATTGAGGGTGTCATAACTTTTGCACCTTCGGAATTTGTAAATTAATTAATAACAATGGTCTTTGAAATATCTGCTCTTTTACATATTCGCTACTTTCATCATTTTAGATTCTTGATGAAAGTCCCGTTCCTGTAATCATCAAAAGCCTGCTGTAATTCCTCCTGTGCATTCATGACTACTTCCCACAACATGCGACAGACTCTCCAATGGGCTTGCCGGTCATCAACAGGAAACGGACACCACTCTCTCCAGTATCTCAATGAAAAAAAAGTATGTAATGCCGGTTATCCCGACAAACATCAATAACTCATTTCTTTGTCAGTGAATAGTCTACCATGACCTGCAAAAATTCACTGTCCACTTCCATGAGGACTGTCTGGAACATGGCTGCATGTACTTTTTCTTCTCTGGCTATGTCAAGCAGGATTATCTTGAGGTCCTTGTCTTCGGTAAGGTTTGCCATTTGTTCATACATGTTTATTGCATCGAACTCCGCGATGATGGCAACTCTCATGATCTCCTTGTCAAGGTCTTCTTTACTTACTTTTTCAATATCAATTGGAATTTCTGAGAACAAACTATCATCTCCATGAGTTATTTGTGCAACTCTTCATCTACTTCTTCTCTGCCGGCTTCAAGTTCCTCGACCTGCTCCTCGTCCATCCTTAGCAGGAGTGTCTGGAACTCGCCGATGTGGGTCTTTTCTTCCTTTGCAACATCAAGCAGAACTCTTCTTACTTCGTCGTTCTCGGTCATATCTGCCATCTGCTCGTAAAGGTTGATTGCATCTAATTCAGCTATCAGTGCGGCTCTGAGTATTTCTTTGTTAATGTCTTCCTTCTTCATTTTTCCAATGTCTATGGGTACTTTTGATATCAATATTCCACTCCCTTTTCATCACTTCTTTAACTGTGGATTGGCCAGTTCTTCGAATATTTACTATTCAAACGTCTGAATCTACTCCCATTTATTCATGAGCGGCCTGATTACTTATATCTGCCGAGACTGGTCAAAAAAAGATATTACAGAAAATCACTCAGAAATGTCTGTCTCTCATCAAGTTTTTCAAGTTTTGTGACTCCCACGCCAAGCAGCCTGAATCTTCCTTTTCCAAGGAACTCTTCCATAAGGCTAAGGGCTGTTTTTCTGATAGCATCTTTATCCGTAGTGGCCGCATTCAATGTCTTTGCCCTTGTATATGTCCTGAAATCTTCAAATCGTACTTTAATTGTCACTGTCCTAAACCTAAAATGTTTTTTGATAAGTGATGCATGCACCTTCTCTGAAAGCTCGCTAAAGGATCTCTTAATTTCCAGAGGGTCATATATGTCTTCGTCAAAAGTATCCTCGGTACTTATTGATTTTACTACGTCGCGTTCTTTCACTTCGCGCATATCTATGCCATTTGCAAGTTGATGCATCAGAACCCCAAACTTTCCGAATTTTGCTATCAAAAGCTGGACATCGCATGTTGCAAGTTGTCCCACTTTCTCGATCCCCATTTCCTGAAGTATGGGCTGTGTCTTCTTTCCAATTCCCGGTATTTTAGATATGTTCAGGGGGAACAGGAAATTTTGCACATCCTCAGGTCTCACAATGGTAAGTCCGTCGGGTTTATTGAAATCAGATGCTATTTTCGCAATGACCTTGTTGGGTGCGACCCCGATGGAGCATGTAAGTCCCTGCAAGCGATTGACCTCGCTTTTTATCTTTTCTGCAAGCAGTATTGCAGACTCATAATCATTTATCGAATCTCCAATGTCGATGTAAGCCTCATCCACACTTACCTGCTGGAACCTGTCTGCGAAAATACGTATGGTGTCCATGATGTTTTCCGAAGCATCCTTGTAAAGCTTCATATTCACCTTGAGGTAAACAGCATCAGGGCATAGTCTGTATGCTTTTGATATGGGCATTCCGGAATGTATGCCAAATTCCCTTGCCTCGTAGGAGCATGTGCTTACAACTCCTCTGCCACTGCCGCCTTTTGGGTCAGAACCCACAACTACCGGCAAGCCTCTAAGTTCGGGTCTTTCTCTGACTTCCACGGATGAGAAAAAACTATCCATGTCCAGATGCAGTGTTATTCGTTCCCGGGATGAGTTTTTCATTCAACACCTATTATATTCATGGATTTAATTAAATTATGCATCTGTTTCCTTTCTTCAAAATTCATCTCCTACGGAATCCTGATATAATATCAAAGACCTTGAACAGATATTGGGTGCAAACATGTATACATATATAGCAATTCTGGCTTATGTCGTTGTTCTCTTCCTTACTTTGCGGGATGTTCGCATATATAAAAGAACCCGGCTTGACTCTTATCGTAAGGGTGCTATGAAAGGTATATTTGCATCAGCTCTCGTTATGCTTGGCGTACTGTTATCTTTTTATAATCCAAACCTTGGACTTTTGGTAGTGCTCATTGCCCTTTTCTTCAATCAAAAAGGTTCAAGGGAGCCAGTTTTCAAAGAAGCAAAGGCAATTGATCGCCTTCTGGGAAAGACAGATATATAATAAAGTCCTCTGGTGCAGTTCCAGTAATCCAAAAGGTATAAATGTAAGGGTATTTATTATAACCCGATACAAGTTACTATTATAGAGTTTCATCTTAAATAGGATTTCATATTAATAATGGAGAATTATCATGGGAAATATTAGACAGACTAACATTAAGAGAATTGCAATTCGCTTAGCTACAAACCATAGTGATGTGTTTACAACAGACTTCGATCAGAACAAGCTCCTTGTTACAAAGTACACAACCATCGAGAGCAAGGTTATCAGAAACCGTGTAGCTGGATATGTGACAAGAAAGATGACATACAAGCCACCACAGTAACGTTTCTGGTGAAGGGATATTCCCATGTTCGAAGGAGTTTTGCCTGCTCTTGTAACGCCATTCACAAATGACAATAACATTGATGCGGAAAGTTTCAGAAATATTGTCAATCATGTTGAAGAAGGCGGCGTTTCCGGAGTTGTTGTCAGCGGCACGACTGGAGAATCTGCTACCCTGTCAACCGGGGAGCATAAAGAACTGATCAATCTTTGTGTTGATTGTTCAAAGGTTCCTGTCATGGCAGGTACCGGTTCTAACAACACCCTTGAAGCAGTCGAACTCACTAAACACGCGGCGGATGCAGGAGCTGATGGCGCTCTTATCATATCCCCATATTACGTTAAGCCTAATAATGCAGGGCTTATAGCTCATTTTAAGAAAATAGCGGAATCTGCAGATCTCCCTATTGTATTATATAACGTACCTTCCAGGACAGGACAGGACATGCCTTTGGAAGTCATTATCGAGCTTTCAAAAGTAGATAACATCGTTGCTGTAAAAGAGGCAAGTGGCGATCTTGTAAAAGTATCTCAGATACTTGAACAGACAGTGGATGAGGATTTTGTCGTTCTCTCAGGAGAGGACGGGCTCACATTCCCAATACTTGCAATGGGCGGAGCAGGTGTAATATCTGTTGTTGCCAACATCGTTCCTGAAATGATGGTCAAGCTTTACGATGCAGTAAACGCCGGTGATCTTGAAACAGCGAGAAAGTTTCACTTTGAGATGGCACCCTTGATCCGTGAATTATTCACGGAGACTAATCCAATTCCTGTGAAGCGTGCCGTAGAACTTCTCGGTCTGTCAAGCGGGACAATGAGGCTTCCTCTTGCACCTCTTAGTGAAGAGAACAGTGTTGAACTTGAAAATGTTCTCCGCAGCATGGGGTGTATTGCATGATAAATGTTGGAGTCACAGGTGCTTCAGGACGGATGGGTAGGCTCATCATTGACAATATACTCAGGTCTGAAGATCTCTGCTTAACAGCCGCATTTGACCTTATGAACATTGGTAAGGATGTTGGTGAGGTAGCCCAGATTGGAACTTTGAGTGTACCGATATCTGATGTAAGTGACATGGAATCCGTTCTAAAGGAAACCGGTACAAAGGTACTTATTGATTTTACAATTGCAAATGCTACAGTTGTCAATGCCCCAAGGGCGGCAGCATCCGGTGTAAGCCTTGTCATAGGTACGACCGGTTTTACCCCTGAACAGAAAAAAATAATTGAAGATTCAATTGTAGAAAATAATGTTGCAGGAATAATCTCACCTAATTACTCAGTTGGTGTAAACGTATTTTTCAGGATCCTCAGTGAAGCTGCAAAATATCTTCCTGATACGGACATTGAGATCATAGAAGCCCACCACAACCAGAAGAAAGATGCTCCAAGTGGTACTGCAAAAGGCGCTGCTGAAGTTATCAGTGAAGCTCTGGGTGGCAAGGACTATGTCTATGGTCGTGAAGGCCTTGCTCCCCGCGGAAAAGAAATAGGTATACATGCTGTTCGTGGTGGGGATATTGCAGGAGACCACACAGTTCTCTTTGCCGGTGACGGTGAAAGAATTGAGATAAAACACCAAGCTCATTCAAGGCAGTCATTTGCAGGTGGTGCAGTAAAAGCAGCTGCATGGATCGGCAATGCTGAACCCGGGCTTTATACTATGCGGGATATTCTTGGCCTTTAATGGCAAAACCTTTTTTTTGATTTGTTCATGTTCATTTATGGCACATTTATCTTTTTCTGTGCACACAAAACCAAACAATAGGTCATGAACAATGGCCAACCATATTATATATGTGTAAATATATAATTGGAAATGTAACGTGTGTATTTTAATGCCATGGTTACTACCTCCAAACGTTTCTTCTTTTTATTTTTTAACTTGTCTTAGAGTAGATTCTCTGCAATATTCTCTGATATCACTCTGCCACAATAAAAGCATCTGAGTTTCAGGCCTGTGTCTTCATTAGCTACTTTGAATTTAGACGTGATTGGTTCGTTGCTGTTTGAAATACAATTAGGGTTTATACATCCCACAACACCTTCTACAAAAGAGGGGATATGCACCTTGTTCTTACGTGTTACATTGAAATTACGTATGATGTTGATCGTTGCATTGGGTGCAATAAGAGCTATCCTGTCGACCTCTTCAGCCTTAAGTTCACGGTTCTCTATCTTTACAACATCTTTTTTTCCGTATATTCCATGGGAATTTATCAGGACACTCACAACTCCCTGAGATGAATCCGGAAGACCGAGTATTTTAAGCACAATTAAGGCTTTACCTGCAGTTATATGGTCTATTACAGTCCCATTCTCTATCCTGCGTACTCTCAGTTCTGTTTCGATTTCAGTCATTCTATTGCCCCCAGTGCCAGTCCTAAAAGTGCCATTCTTACAGGCACTCCGTAGAATGCCTGTTTAAAGTAACAAGCGTGAGGTGTATCGTCAATTCCGGTGTCTATCTCATTAACTCTTGGAAGAGGATGCATGATCTTCAATTCCGGTTTCACATCTTTCAATGTTTCCATTGTGATTTTCAGTCTGTTGGCAACCTTCTGGTACTCAGCCGGGTCCGGGAATCTTTCCTTCTGAATACGTGTCATATAAAGCACATCAACATCATTGATGGCATCCTCAATGGAATCCGTTTCAACGATCTTTGCACCTCGAGCTATGATGTCACTGATTATCTCTTCTGGCATACTCAGTTCTTTTGGTGATATCAATGTTATATTGGCACCGTAATGGGATAGCGCATAGCATAGGGAGTGAACTGTCCTTCCATATTTCAGGTCACCTGCAAGTGCAATTTTTATTCCTTCAAGGTGACTTTCACGTTTAATGGTATAAAGGTCAAGCAATGTTTGTGTTGGATGATGTCCTGCACCGTCTCCTGCATTAAGAATGGGTACTCTTGAAAACTCAGATGCCAGTTGCGCTGCCCCTTCTTTTGGGTGACGCAACACAATAGCATCGACGTATCCATCAACAACTCTCACGGTGTCTGCAAGTGTTTCTCCCTTAGCTATGGAACTTGCATCCACGGAGCCCAAATTAAGCACGTCTCCGCCCAGTCTTAGCATTGCAGTTTCAAAGGACATTCTCGTCCTTGTACTAGGTTCAAAAAAGAGGACTGCAAGAACTTTTCCGGCAAGAAGATCTGATTTCTGTTTCCCATGCGCAATGGGCTCCATCTTTTCAGCGGCATTGAGGATATGATCGATCATTTCCCTTGAGAATTCCCTCATGGAAATGATATGTTGTTCCTTGAATTTCATTGACTACTAAAGGCATTACATGGGATATAATAGTTGCCTGATATCCAGCATTCATTTTTCTATTATATCTTCTGTCAATGAATTCCAATCATCTGTATTCACATCGTTGCATATGTGCCTGTTTTTGAAAATGACTTTTCTCTTGGAGGAGATTGTCAGTTCCTTGAGGTCCATAATAGCTCGCATAACGCCTGCAGCCCGGTCAAAGAGTTCTTTAGCCTCATCACGGCTCAGACGCTCATGTTCAAGACAGTTCTCGTATTCTTTTTCTTTGTCACTTAAGAGATCCAGAAAGCTCTCTATATTTTCCAGGTCAGCCTCTTCCAGTTTGGCTTTATTAACGATTTCCCAGACAACTTCATGAAGATTTACATCTTTTCCTTCGATGCATACTTTGTTTGGTATCTTTTCTCCTACCCAAAAAAGACATTTGTGAAGTCTGTTCAGTAATTTTTGTCGTTCCTTATCTGATATTTCTTCGTTTTCAGTCATTTTTCCCCCTATTATTTCACAATATACCATTTTTGCGTGATTAAATTTATAGGTTTTCAAGTATTTTGGTAGTGTAAGTATTTCCAAAGGTGATCATATCAAACCAATCATTCAGGTCGCTCTTGACCTTTTAGAAACGGACAGAGCAATACAGATAGCAAAAGAATCCCTTGAGGGAGGTGCTGACTGGATAGAGGTCGGGACCCCTCTCATAAAAAGCGAGGGAATGGATGCCATAAGGGAGCTCAGGAAACACTTTCCCGACAGGACAATCATCGCAGATATGAAAATAGCAGATACCGGTTCAATGGAAGTTGAAATGGGTGCTAAAGCGGGTGCTGATATTGTGGTTGTGCTTGCAAGCGCTGATGATTCTACAATCCAGGAAGCGATACGTGCCGCAAAGAAGTATGGTGCTAAGATAATGGCAGACCTGATATCTGCTAATGACCCTGTTTCCCGCAGCATCGAAATGGAAAAAATGGGTGTTGATTACATTAATGTGCATGCTGGCATAGACCAGCAGATGAAAGGTCAGGATTCACTTGCTATAATGAAAGAAGTCGTGGAACAGGTGAGTATCCCCGTTGCAGTAGCAGGTGGTCTTGATGCATCATCGTGCTCTGAAGCCGTTGTTGCTGGTGCGAACATTGTGATAGTTGGCGGGAACATTGTCCGTTCATCTAATGTGATCGCTTCAGCAAAGGCTATCCGGCAAAGTGTGGATTCTCCTTCTGCAGCACCAATATTGAAAAGCTCTCCGGAAGAGGAGATTCGAAAGATACTGGAAGGTGTTTCTACTCCAAACATTTCCGATGCCATGCACCGCAAAGGAGCCATGCAGGATATATTTCCTATGTTGCCCGGAAAAAAAATGATAGGTACTGCGGTAACAGTACAGACTTTTAAAGGTGACTGGGCCAAGGCAGTTGAGGCTATAGATGAGGCAAAAAAAGGGGATGTAATTGTCATTTACAATGGCAGCAGGAATATTGCGCCCTGGGGTGGCCTGGCAACCCTGAGCTGTCTTAACAAAGGCATAGCTGGTGTCGTCGTTGATGGGGCGGTGAGGGATATAGATGAGATCCGTAAAATAGGGCTGCCTGTCTTTGCAAGCAGCAACGTTCCCAATGCAGGTGAGCCAAAAGGATTTGGTGAGATAAATTCTGAGATAGTCTGTGGTAACCAGTCCGTCAGTCCTGGCGATTATATCATTGGAGATGATAACGGCGTAGTGGTAATTCCAAAGGAACGTGCTTATGAGATTGCCAGGCGTGCAAAAGAAGTCGAGAAAACTGAACAACGTCTTTCTGAGGAGATTCGCAGGGGTTCGACCCTGTCAGAGGTCATGAAACTTAAGAAATGGGAGAAATACTGAAATGATGGAAATACTCAAAGTTCTTGCATGCATGCCTTTTTTACTGTATGCCTGTTACGCTGATATCAAAACCCGCCGTGTAGCCAATGAAGTATGGGTCATGATGTTCGGTGTTGGATTCATCTTCATAATGTATGATCTCATGACATATGGTCTTCCATACCTTATACGCAACATCCTTTCTTTCATATTCATCTTTGCTTTTGTATACATGCTTTTCCAGTTTGGTGCTTTTGGCGGGGCGGATGCAAAGGTGTTGATGGTAATTTCGCTGATAATCCCTACGTTCCCGGTAATTACGATAGGTTCGACTTCACTTCCGCTTGATGGGATTCCGCTTATCAATTTGTTTGCATTTAGTGTATTTGGCAACTCTATAATACTCACAATAATAGTTCCAATAGGGCTTTTCCTGTACAACCTGATTAAAAATCCATCAGAATCACTGAAGCGCCCTTTCTATATGTTCATCGGTTACATCATGCCTATATCGAAGCTGGAAAAAGGACACTTCCGTATGATCGAGTCATATGGCAAGACAAAGGATGGTATTGAATTCAAATTTTCCAGATCAGGTACTGAACTTAGTTCTGATGTTATATCTGAACTGAAAAGTTACCGTAAGGAAGGCAAAGTAAAGGAGGGTGTGTGGATAACCCCCGGGCTCCCATTCATGATTCCTATAACTGCAGGTTTTATAACTGCAGTGGTTTTTGGGGACCTTATATTTTATCTTACAATGCAGTTCATGATGATGTGAACTGTCTTTTTTGTTTTAATTAACTTTTAATATTCCAAAATCTAATCTATAATTGGAGGTGGGTTATATAGAAGAAAAAACCCCTGAAGAGAAAAAGCAGAAAAAGGATGATGTAAAAGTGGCTAAAGTTGGTCCAATTCACCCAGGTGATTCCAGGGTTCGCCCAAAAAGACATTTGTTGGATACCTGCGAATAATTGGACTTGTACGTTAGTTTGTATCATTTTCCTTTATAAGGGATTGATACATATTTCTTATTTCTTCCTCGGAAAAAACGCCTCCTAATTTGTCTTTTATCATTTTGACAACATCTTCTTCAAGGGCATTCATTGTCCTTACCAGAAGTTCCTTTTCAAGTTTCGGTTTTGAACTTGCCGGAGGTGCAGTTGATACAGGTTTTACGGTTTTCTTTTGCACTTCATTTTCCAAAATTTTCAGTTCATGTTCAGCCTGCTTATTTCCTTCCAATTCATCTCGGTGTTTTGCAATCTCTTTCAAGAAGAACTTTCCGTATTTCTTGAGTTTATACTCGCCGACACCTGTGATCTTCAACAGCTCTTCATTATTTTCAGGTTTTTTAGTGGCCATTTGGCGAAGACTTGTATCGGCAAATATGATATATGGTGGCACATCCTGCATTTGAGCCATGGATATGCGCAATTCTTTAAGTTTCTCAAAAAGGTCTTTGTCAGGATCGTTACTTACCTTCCTGTGTAACACAGAAGGTGACCGTTCAGATATTTCTTCTTTTTCAAGAGACCGTGTCACTGGTTCATAATCGGCCTGCTCCTCTTCGTCTACTTTTCGTGTAAAGGTCACCATTCTTTTGCCGGACAGGACTTCCTCACTCTTCCTGTTAAGTTTAAGAAGTGGGTAACGTGCACCTTCCACTTTGATGACATCTTGACGTACCATGTCCCGGGCCATATCCATCCAGTCAGCTTTAGGATACATATCGCCCTGACCAAAATTCTTGAGAAGCTGGTGTTTCTTGTCTGTGATCTTTTTTGCCCTGCTACCTGTAAGTACATCAATGACATGGTTCATGCCAAATCTCTGGTCAAGTTCCTTTATACAATTTATAAGCAGCTTTGCATCATTTGTTCCGTCAACCTCTATGCGTGGTTGCAGACATACATCGCATTTCCCACAATTGTCTTCTATAGTTTCTTCTCCGAAATACTTGAGCAACACTTTTCTGCGGCAGATGTTGCTTTCACAGTAATCCACCATTTCGCTGAGTTGCTTAAGGGCAATGTCTCTCTCTTCCTTCTTGTCTTTCTGTTTGATGAAATATTCGATCTTGAACCTGTCACCCCGGCTGAAAAAAAGTACACATTCGCATTCAAGTCCGTCCCTGCCTCCTCGGCCGGTTTCTTGATAATAGCTCTCGAGATTCTTTGGAAGATCATAGTGAATAACAAAACGGACATTGGGTTTGTCGATTCCCATTCCAAAGGCAATGGTGGCGACGATGATGTTGACCCTGTCCTTTATGAACATCTCCTGATTCGTTTCTCGTTGGCTGTCTTTAAGTCCCGCATGGTATGAGAGGGCATTGAATCCGTCTTTCCTGAGTTTTTTAGTAAGGGTGTCAACTGTCTTTCGGCTCTGGCAGTAGATTATACCGCTTTCTCCTCTCTTCTTTCTCAGGTATTTGAGTAAATTATCATATGTGTCCTTCTTTGCTCTGACCCGGTAGAAAAGGTTTGCACGGTCAAAACTTGCAACATATGTTTTGCCGTGGCTGATGCCAAGCTGATTTATTGTATCTTCCCTCACTTTAGGAGTGGCTGTTGCGGTAAGTGCAATGATGGGTACTTCGGGGAACTTTTTCTTAAGAAAATTGAGTTTGCGGTATTCCGGCCTGAAATCATGTCCCCATTCGGAGATACAATGACTTTCATCAATTGCAAAAAGACTTACATTCAGGCTCTTTAGAAGCGTGATAGTACTCGACATGGTCAGCCTTTCAGGTGCCACATACAGTATCTTTATCTCTCCCCTTTTGAGTTCCTCATATATTCTCCTGGATTCTGCAGGTTTCAGAGTACTGTTAAGGTATGCTGCATCTACTCCGCTTTCCGTGAGGCTGTCGACCTGATCCTTCATGAGGGAAATAAGGGGTGAAACAACTACTGTAATGCCATCTTTGAGCAGAGCAGGAAGCTGGTAACAAAGTGACTTGCCTCCGCCTGTCGGCATAAGTACAAAAGTGTCCTTGTCATTGAGGACATCGTTAATTATGTCTTCCTGAAGAGGACGAAAATCAGAATATCCAAAGTACTTCTGGAGAGTCTTATGCATTTTTAGACCATACTTGTTTTCCTGCATATACGTAACCGGTGTATTTAATTGTCTGCTAAGCAGGGTGAAAGTGTTTGGTGGATTTTTGTTTTTTCTCTCTGGTAAGTCTCTTATGTTCGGGAGAGCATTAATATGTACGAAATACTATTTCAGGGTAAATCCCATTTTTGGAGTTCTCATTCATGGTAAAAGTAGACAAATTCATTCCTAAGGCAATAGAAAAGATTCAGCAGCAGATCGATGGTCCTGCCATCATAGCACTTTCAGGCGGTGTGGACAGTTCCGTTTGTGCTATCCTTGCACACCGTGCAATTGGCGATAAGCTGACACCTATATACATAGATACAGGCCTGATGCGAAAAGGCGAGACTGAGAGGATCAAGGAAATTTTTTCTGACATGAACCTTGAGGTAGTGGATGCAAAAGACCGTTTCCTTTCGGCACTTGCCGGTATCGAGGACCCTGAAGAAAAACGTAAGGCAGTCGGTGAGGCTTTCATACGTGTTTTTGAAGATGAAGCAAAATTACTGAAGGCTGAATATCTTATACAGGGAACCATCTACCCTGACAGGATCGAATCAGAAGGTGGAATAAAATCACACCATAACGTAGGCGGTCTTCCTTCTGTTATGGATTTTAAGGCAATTGTAGAACCAATAGATGATCTGTACAAGGATGAGGTCCGCGAGGTTGCCCGTGCACTGGAACTTCCTGATGAGATTTCCGAAAGGATGCCTTTCCCGGGCCCTGGTCTTTCAGTAAGGATCGTTGGCAAGGTCACAGAGGAACTTGTAGAGGCTGTAAGAGAAGCCAACGCAATTGTTGAGGAAGAACTTGTAGAGCAGTTCCATCCATGGCAAACCTTTGCCGCGATTGTTGGCAAGGGTACAGGTGTCAAGGGTGACGTGAGAGTTCACGGCTGGATCGTTGCTATAAGGGCAGTAGGTTCAAGGGATGGCATGACCGCAGAAGCAATGGAGCTTCCATGGGAAGTTCTCAGGAAGATCGAATCAAGGATTACTGCACAGATACCATCTGTTGCCAGGGTCCTGTATGATATTACTCCAAAACCACCTGCTACAATAGAATTCGAGTGAATAATTGATTTATATAAGAGTTCAGGCAAATGTCACTTAATAAAGCAGTCCTTGATATTCGTAACCGTCAGAGGATAAAACCCTCTCCTTCCAATGAGCCTGCTGCAGCATGGACCGGGAAGGATGTTCTTAGCACCGGGCAGATAGACACCATCACTATAATTTTCAAGACATCAGGGTGCTGGTGGGGCAAGGCAGGAGGATGCACCATGTGCGGCTATGTCTATGACAGTGCACAGACCGTTCCCTCTGATGATGACTTGATGGCTCAGCTTTCCCGGGCAATGAGGAAAGCTTCAGACTTTGATAAGTTCATGGTCAAGATATTCACTTCGGGCAGTTTCCTTGATACAAAAGAGATACCTCTTGAGGTACGGCACAAGATGCTTGCCGAGCTTGATGCAGATGAAAGGATCGTAAAAGTGCTGGCTGAAACACGTCCTGAGTTTATAACTGAGGAAAGTGTGAAAGATTGTGTAAGTATTCTCAAAAACACGGATTTTGAAGTTGCAACGGGTCTTGAGACAAGTTCAGATACCATTCGCAAACAATCCATTAACAAAGGTTTTACTTTCAAGAACTTCACCGATGCTGCCACTGTGGCAAGAGCAAATGGTGCAACAGTTAAATCCTATCTAATGCTTAAGCCGCTATTCTTGTCGGAGAAAGATGCATTGGAGGATATTGTAAAGACCGTACGTGATGCTGCACAGTATTCTGATACGTTTTCCATCAATCTCTGTAATGTCCAGCGTGGCACATATGTGGAATATCTCTGGGAAAGGAAGCAGTATCGTCCTCCCTGGTTATGGAGTATTGTCGAGATATTGAAAAGAACAAAGGAAGAGTTCCCGGATATGATTATCACATCCGACCCAGTGGGTGCAGGTTCAAAAAGAGGTCCGCGCAACTGCAGGGAATGCAGTCATGCCGTTGCAGATGCAATCAGGCTTTTCTCACTCACGCAGGATCTTTCATGCTTTGAGCATCTCTCATGTGACTGTAAAGATCTATGGGAGCAGGTCTTAGAACTCGACGACCACACATTTGGCAGTCCGATAACAGATTGAAATTAATTAAGATGAGTTCTCACTCATCTTCCTTTTTGTAGACCATTGTACCTATTCCGGTGTCTGTGAATAGTTCAAGCAGTACTGAATGGGAAATGCTTCCATCTATTATATGGATTTTTTCAACTCCGCTTGTTACTGAACCTGCGGCACTTCTCATCTTTGGTATCATCCCGCCTGAGATCAGCCCACTGTCGATCATGTCATCGATTTCATCAATGGCAACCCTTGATATGCGTGAGCTTCTGTCATTAAGATCTTTCAGTAATCCTGGCACATCGGTCATCAGAATGAGCTTCTTAGCCTTCATGGCAGCTGCAATGTCACCGGCGACTGTATCTGCATTTATGTTAAGTGCTTTGCCGCTGATGTCCATGGCAATTGGTGATATGACGGGTATATAGTCTTCACGGATAAGGATGTTAAGCAGTTCCGGGTTGATTATTTCCGTATCTCCTACCCATCCGAGGTCTACTTCATGTTCAACGTTCTCGATCATGACCTTCTGGAATGGTTTTTTCTTTGCTATGATCATCTTTCCGTCTTTTCCGGAAAGTCCGATCCCCTTGGCACCGTGTTTTCCGATGAGTGCTACGATCTCTGTGTTGATGTTGCCCACAAGGACCATGCGCGCAATCTCTAGTGTTTCGTCATCTGTGACTCGCAGGCCACCTACAAACTGGGATTCTTTGCCCATGCGTTTCATCTTTTCAGAGATTTCCGGGCCACCGCCGTGGACTATGATGGGATGTATCCCTACAAATCTCAGAAGGACGACATCCTGTATGATATCACTCATTACCTCTGGATTGACCATTGCATGGCCACCAACTTTGATAACCATTACCGAATCATGGAAGTCCCTAATGTATGGCAATGCTTCGATCAGTACATTCTCTCGATTAAGTGTCATTATATTATACCTGCTATGATTTTTTATAAGTCCGGCATCTGCATAGCTATAACTCCGGAGCTTATTACTAATATGATCAAATGGTTTAAAAGTTACTTCTGCCACAGGGAGCAGATATGTAAAAAAAGCTTTTTAAAACAAAAAGACCCATGAAATGGGTCCCTTATGGAATTCAGACTTTCTCAAGCTTTTCAATACCGACCTTCTTAACAAATGGCTTGTTGATCTTGTCAGGCATCCAGTCTGGCTTGTTCTTTGGTGCGTCGACCATTTCTTTCCAGCCTTTGAACACGTGGACTTTCTTTGTTCCGCGCTCACGAAGCCTGATGTCTTCTGGCTTCTTTTTGCTTCCTTTTCCTCTGTTTGCAACCTTCAAAGCAGCCTGTCTTGGCTGTTTTCCGGTGAATACCCCATGTTCATTTCCTTTCTTGTCTCTTAACACAAAATTTCTTGTTTCAGACATGATGTCACCTCGTAATCATTATGCGATTACCACTGCTAACCGTATTTGGTATATGCAGTATATATATTTTTCTTTTAATGTTGTCTTTTGTTCTTGTTTTAGCACATTGGCCACAATTTTGAACATTTATTATCTGTCAATATGGCCTTATTTTTATAATATTTATGCCCGGTTACCGTTCATTAGAGAGCAGCATGCCGCAACATGTCAAGTGTACTTGATTTTGTAATTAGCTATGTATCTCATGTTGGTACGGTCGCAGTTGCTTGTTTTGTACTTTGTATTTTCTTCTGTATCCAATTTGTTTTCTTTTAGTCGTGTGCTCTTAACACAACCTTTACATGTAATGAGTCCCTTGAGCATGATATAATTACTATCCATCATTATAAGGTGGTTTGCCATCTTTTGATTTCAGAGGTCATAATAATGGAACTCCCGGTTGTAAAACTCCCAGATATACAGGCTGATAAGCCGCAGATACCTATTAACCTGACTCGTGTCGGTGTTACTAATGTTAAAAAACTAGTTCAGATCAAGAGAAGCGACAAGCGTCCTATTATCCTGATATGTACTTTTGATATCTTCGTAGATCTTCCTTCTCACTTGAAGGGTGCCAACCTTTCTCGTAATTTCGAGGCAGTTGACGAAGTACTCGAAAAAGCAGTCAACATGCCTGTTTATGAGATCGAGCAGCTGTGCAGTGATGTTGCCCAAAGTCTCCTGACCCGACATGAATATGCTACTCGTGCTGAAGTTCTTCTGAAGAGTGAGTACGTGGTTAAGAGAGAGTCTCCTGCTACCAAAATGGAATGCCAGGAAGTTGTAGAGATATTTGCTGAAGCACTTGCCATGCGTGATGATGTCACTCAGATGGCAGTCAAGAAGCTCATTGGTGCAGAGGTTGTTGGAATGACCGCATGCCCATGTGCTCAGGAGATCATGAGAGATAATGCCAGGAAGGAACTGGAGAATATTGGTGTGGATGGGCAGCATATCGCAGAATTCCTCCACAGGGTTCCAATGGCCACTCACAACCAGCGTGGTCGTGGTATAATCTCTATAGAAGTAGAAGGCGATGTTTATGTGTCGCTTGAAAATATCATTGAGATCATCGAAGGTTCTATGAGCTCCAGCGTATTCGAACTTCTGAAGCGCTCTGACGAAGCAATGGTTGTGCAGACAGCTCATAATAATCCTAAATTTGTGGAAGACTGCGTAAGGACTATGGCAAAGAATGTTGTCAAGGCCTTTGAACATTTGCCTAATGAGGCAATTGTAACTATCAAGCAGATCAATGAAGAAAGCATACACAGACACAATGCTTTTGCCGAAAGGGTTGCAAAGATTGGTGACCTGCGTCTTGAGATAGCTCAGGATGCTTAAATTTTTAAACTACCCGTGTCAATACATATACACTAAGTAAATTACAGGAGTTGCGTTATGACTGAATCTGAAAATATCGAAGTTTTGGACATTGATGGAAATCCAATTGTAATTGACTCTGTGGTAAGGTACATAAACACTGGTACTGTAGGCAGGGTTCTGGATATTAAGGAAGATGAGGACGGTATCTGGGTATTGATGGATACAACAGGTCTTTACTATAAGCCGGAAACACTTGTTCTTGCAGATGCAAGCGAGATTATAAAAGAAAAAATAGAACGTGTTTCTGTTAAAGATGCTAAATCTTATCTGGACAATTATTCTAGTGTAGATGACGTTACTGCTGACATTGAACAGGTGACTGGCGGAGGTTAATCCGCCAGATGTCTATTTTTAAAAAATGTTAAATAAGACCTTCTTTTTTAAGTAATGTGAGTGAGCGTATCCATTCACCTTTTGGTTCTCTGGAAGTTCCTACAACCAGTCTTTTAATGTCGCCGACCTGCTCTACAACACCCTGTGCTTCAATGATCTCTCCTTCAAGAGCCTGTCCTGCATAGGTGTGCGTATACGAAAGCACATGGTCTACCTCATCATGCTCTACCTTGTAGACTGAGGGGCTGTCAAAGGCAAGGTCTGCATTTGTGACCTTTGCTTCTATTTTCATGGTACCGATATCTTCTCCTCTTTGTGTCGGCTCTTTTATCTGTTCCCAGTCACGGACAAAAAGAAGGTCGAAATATGTACCGTCAACCATTCCACGGTTGCCCTTTCTTTTCTCATGGGCGATGAATTCCTCAAATGATATCTCAGGGATGCGTTTGTTGTATATCTTCTTCCACATTGTCTCGTCAATATCTTCAATAGGCCCACTTTCTGACTTCGCTTTTGCTATTGCGTCCCTTGCAATGAACCACTGTGCACCGTATACTACAAAATCTATATCTGAGCCTTCATTCTGAAGTCCTGGCAAAAGTGAACCGGTAACTCCCATCATATCTCTGCTAATGCCTGCTTCTTCAAGGGTGTCCACAACCACGGCAACTCTTTTGTCAGAATCATACAGTTTTTCGATGACGCTGTTTGGGGGTAGCACCTTTTTGATCTGTTCTTCAGGTACTACATGAACATCCTCTACCCATTCAGGACGGTTCTGACGCATGAAATCAAAAGCTACGTCGAAATCATACTTTTTGTAGCGTTTACCGTTGAGCTCGCGCTCACCGTTCTCATCAGGCACGTATCTCATTGTTGACCTGACTCCATGTGGGTGAAAATAATCAGAAACTGCAAATATCCAATCATCTTTTGTAACAAGGAAATCCCTGAGTCTTGTTTTTATCATCTTTAGTCTTCCTGGTAATTTTCCGGTAGTTTTCCGGCAGTTATTTGTACAGGTAAAATGCCTTTTAACATAAAAATAGTGCTGACATAATTCAGGTATCAAATATTTGTTTTAATAGTTTCTGCAAGGTGAAATAATTTGGAATCCTTTGAAGAATGGGTGCGGCATATCCGCCGGGAGTTCCACAGAAATCCGGAACTCAGTTTTCATGAATATGAAACACAGGCCAGGATAATGTCAATTCTGGAAGGACTTGGGATCGATTGCAGGAAGATCGCTGACACAGGTGTGCTTGCGGAAGTAAGGGGCAGGGCTCCAGGTCCTTGCATAGCTATTCGTTCAGACATTGATGCACTTGCAGCACATGAGGTCCTGACGAAGTTCAATGGGGACTATATATCACAGAATCCTGGGGTAATGCATGCGTGTGGTCATGATGGGCATATGGCCATTGTCCTTGGTGTTGCCAGGCTCATTAAAGAGAACAGTAAGGACATTTCCGGTATTGTCAGGTTCGTCTTCCAGCCTGCTGAAGAAGTCCCTCCTGGTGGTGCGGTGAGGGTCATAGAAGAAGGTGGTCTTGAAGGTGTGGATGCTATTATTGGACTTCATATATTCGGAGATGTTGATGTCGGCGACATTAACATACGCGCGGGTTCTTTCATGGCGAGTTCCAACCGTTTCACTGTGAATATATTCGGAAAAGGTGGTCACCATTCAACACCTGATCTTTGTATTGATCCAATACAGGTCGCTTCAGAATTCGTATCCTCATTGAATCCTCATATATCCCAAAAGGTGCCTTCTTCTGAATATGTGCTTGGTTTTGGCACTATCAGTGGTGGGGAGCAGTTCAACAGGTCACCTGATGAGCTTGAACTTGTGGGCAGTTTCAGGACCTTTGATGACCATGATACTGAGGTCATAGAACAAACCATGTCTCATATCCTTGACTGCCTTATGGCTTCCTATTCAATGGAGGATATTGGAGGAGTTCCTTCCTATGAACTTAATGTTCTGCATGGATATCCGGTTCTTTTCAATGATCCTGTTTTCACAGATACTGCTTCCAAATTGTTGAAAAACAAATTCAACAATGTGAACACTCATGCGGAAGCGATATTTGGTGCAGAGGATTTTGCCTGCTATCTGCAGAAAGTCCCGGGTATGTATGCTATCATAGGTACAAGAAATCTGGAAAAAGGAATGATGGAGGGGAATCATTCAGCCAGTTTTGACATAGATGAGGATGTATTGATCACCGGTGTTGAGTTGCTATCTTCTATAGCACTCGATTTCTTGAAAAATTCCGGAGCATATCTGGAATGACTATAATATCATTCTCACCGGAGCTTTCTTCAAAAACAAAAGCATTTGTTCTTGGTGTCCTCTCTGAAGAAGGGTTTGAATATGATGTACTAAAAGATATTGATCTGGATGACATTGAAGGCAATTACATCCGAAAAAACGGTGCTTTTTTCATATCCTTGCATAATGGTGAGGTAGTCGGAACATCTGCTGTCAGGGACATGGGTTCTGGTACATGTGAAATAAAAAGGTTCTACGTAAAGAAGGAATGCCGTGGAAAAGGCCTTGGTCTGGCTTTATTCATGGCTGCAATGAATTTTGCAAAACAGAATTATTCAGTTGTAAAATTGAAAACAGATTCTTCGCTTGAGAGGGCGATATCTATCTATCTAAGACACGGTTTTATTGTAGCAAAAGAAGAGAATGGGGTTGTGTATTTTGAAAAGCCCCTGTAACTATTATTTTGCGCAGGTGCTCAGACTTTTTTAAGCATTGCGATTTCATCACAATTAGGGAATTTTGGACACTTTATACATCCGCTCCATATTTTGTGTGGAAGCTGTTGCTTGTCTATCTTCTTAAATCCTTGTTTTTCAAAAAAAGGAACCGCATAGGTCAGCGTAAATACACTGTTGATGCCAAGTTCTTTCGTTTCTTCAAGGCTGGCAGTAACCAGTTTTGTACCAATTCCCTGATCTCTGTATTCTGATCTGACTGCAAAGGACATTATTTCTGCCATGTCTTCCCAGCTTACCTGAAGGGCGCAACAACCTATTATTTCGTTATCTATTTCGCAAACGCAGAAACTACGTGTGAATTCATACAGTTCACTCAATGAACGGGGAAGCATCATTTCCTGCTTGGCATAAATATCGATGATGCTCTTGATGCCTGGTATATCATTGACAGTAGCCTTTCTTATTATCAATTGTCAATCTCCGTTAATTGTTAAAAAGAGAAATAACGAGCGTGAAGGGATTTGAACCCCCGGCTTGCAGCTTAGGAGGCTGCCGCCATATCCTGACTAGGCCACACGCTCATGTTGTGCTACTCACGTAATAACATCCAATATCTTAAAGTTATTGGTGAAATACATTTCCGGTATATATATTTCCACAAAATGTGAAGAATGCTTTTAAGGTTCCATTCCTGCGTCCAGTAAATCCATAAATTTCTTGTTCTTCTCGATATTTGTATCAATTCCAAGCATTTCCGCAGGGAATCCCAACGCAAGTCCGAGTAGTTGCGTGTAGTGCAGCACAGGGATCTCGTACTCTATTTCCATTTGCTCTTTGATATCAGATTGTCCTTCATCAAGTTGCATATGGCAGAAAGGACACGAGTTTACTATGCAATCCACTTCTGCTTCTTTTATTCTGGAAAGTTTTGCTTCTGTCATTTTCACTGAACTGTCCTTCATTGAGGAACGCACTCCTCCTCCAGCTCCGCAGCATGCCATCTTGTCCGGGTATTCGACACTTGTTGCACCAAGTGCAGTTACCAGCTCGTCAAAGAATGTTGGTCTTTCAAAATTACCCAGTCCTCTGTCCTTTGTGGGTTTGATGAGGTGGCATCCATAATGTACTGCGACCCTGATGTCCAGTTGTCTTTCAACATAAGAAGCAATCTTTTCAGGTCCGTATTCTTCATACAGGAATTCTATAATGTGCCGGACGTCAATGTTGCCTTTTACTTCCTTTCCGATCTTCTCCAGATGTTCGTTCACTTCTTTTATTGCAGAAGCATCTTCTTTTATACTGTGATTTGCGTCTGCAAGGGTACTGAAGCATCCGTTGCAGATGGTAAGCATGTCTCTTTCCATTTGTTCTGACAGTACTATATTGCGGCTTGCAAGCGTCAGCCATGTTGTCCTGTCAAATGATCGGAACACTCCGGGAGCCGGACAGCAGGAGGCACCGGGCAGATCTGTACAGTCAATGTCAAGCTTTGCAAGACATAGTTTTGTTGCCAGTTCGATTCCTGGGTAGCGATTGGGTACAAGACATCCTAAAAAGAGTGATAATCCTTTCATGTTTTATCTTCCGTTGCTCCACTTTCAGTATGTTCTATAAGTTTTCCAAAACCACAGGATGCAAGCAGGGTCTTCACTTCTTCAAGTCCATTTTCATACTTGTGCACGGTCTCGGGAAGTTCTTCCAGTCCGAGATTCACTCTCTTTTTCCTGTTCTTTTCATTAATGGGTACTGCATGTCCGTATTCGAGCAACATTTCGCAGACCACTCTGTGCTCGGGATGTATGAATCCCTGATGTACGGAAATAGCTCTGATGTCTAGTAATATATCTACAATATCTATATTCCGAGGGCATCTTTCCTGACAATTGTAACATGTGGTGCACATCCAGAGTTCTTCACTGCTGAGGATATCAGTTGTCTTGCTTGCTATTTTCACAAGTTTTCTTATATTCAGGGATGTATGTCTTCCGGAGGGGCAGCTGGCACTGCAGACACCGCATTGCATGCACTTGGATGCATCAATGGACGCATTTTTCAGTTCGTCCAAAATTCCTGTTTTAATCACCTTTTCGCCTGTCATGTCTAATCTCGCTTATCTTAAAATCAGTATTTTTGCAAGAATGATAAACCTTCCGCAAGTATCTCTTGTAAGGTTGCGGCAACCTTAGGCATAGACATCCTTTTTCCTTTGTTTTAAGTTTTTGTAGAGAATAACATTCTTATGTATCATCAATTTTATAAAAAATCCAAAAAATATGAATCTATTTTTCAGAATCCTGTTTTTCGTTGTTTTGTATCATTTTAGTGGCAAGTTTTAATTATTGTCATGTTTTGTTTTTATTTAGCAAGTAGTCAGTTTTATTCTCTCAAATATACAAAGTTATATATAGCAGGGGATAGGTAATGGGTTACTTACACCCCTTAGTGAATAGAGAGGAGTAGTCAAAATGGTAAATGGAAATCTAGTAACGAAGGAAGACGTGTTACAGGCTGTAACCGAGAACGATGTTAAATTCATAAGAACCCAATTCACCGATACCCTCGGTATGATCAAAAGCTGGGCAATACCTTCAGAAGATCTCGAAGGTGCATTTGAGAACGGTGTAATGTTCGATGGTTCATCAATCGAAGGATTCACAAGGATCGAAGAGTCCGATATGATTCTTATGCCAGATCCAACTACCTTCAGAATACTCCCATGGAGACCAAAGGAAGGTGCAGTTGCTCGTATAATTGGCGATGTATACAGACCAAACGGAAAACCTTTCGAGGGTGATCCAAGATATGTTCTGAAGCAGGCAGTTGCAAAAGCAGAGAAAATGGGCTTCACAATGAACACAGGTCCTGAACTTGAGTTCTTCCTTTTCGAACTTGATGAGAAAGGTCATCCAACAACAAACCTCACAGACAAGGGAGGATACTTTGATTTCGCTCCTCTTGATAAGGCACAGGATGTAAGAAGAGCTATTGACTTTGCTCTTGAAGACATGGGCTTCAAAATTGAGGCATCACATCACGAAGTCGCTCCATCACAGCACGAAATTAACTTCAGATTCGGTGATGTACTGAACACATGTGACAATATTGTGACATTCAAGTATGTTGTAAAATCCATTGCAGCACACATGGGTTATTATGCAACATTCATGCCAAAACCACTCTTCGGTGTAAATGGTTCCGGTATGCACTCCAACCAGTCACTCATGACAGACGGAAAGAACGCATTCTACGATGCAGACACTCCTGACCAGCTTTCAATAACTGCAAAGCAGTACATCGCAGGTCTCCTTGCACACGTCCGTGAGTTCGCAGCAATCACAAACTCAACTGTAAACTCATACAAGAGACTCGTACCTGGATATGAGGCACCTATCTACTGCACATGGTCTGCATCAAACCGCAGTTCCCTTATCAGGATTCCAGCGTCAAGAGGCATTGGTACAAGGGTAGAACTCAGATGTCCTGACCCTGCATGTAACCCATACCTTGCATTTGCAGCAATGCTTGGCGCAGGTCTCGACGGAATCGAGAAGGAAATGGAAGCACCAGCACCAACAAATGTCAACATATTCAAGCTTACCGAAGAGGACAGGGCAGCACAAGGCATTGCATCTCTGCCAGGCGACTTGAAGGAAGCTATTGACCTTATGGCTGGAAGTTCATTTGTAAAGGAAGTTCTTGGTGACCACGTATTCGAAAACTATCTCGAAGCAAAGAATGCTCAGTGGGATGAATACAAGGCACAGGTCCACCAGTGGGAACTTGACACATACCTTAGCATACTGTAAGGGGAATTCCCCTTACTTTCACTTTAATTTCAAATCATAATTTATAACATATCTTAAGTCAGCAGCATTTTTTGTTGCTGTTAAAACGTGAATAGAAGTTGTTCACGCAACACCGGACTTTTTATTGTATCCTCTATGGATTTTTGCATGGTTAAATTCATATCAGGTAAATACTAACACAAAGTCCCAAGATTAAATACTCATAGTGATCAACATGTGCGGAATTATAGGCGTAATCGATCGGACAATGTCCAGAATGGACGGCTCCAGCATAAAGGAAGCCCTGAGTCTGATGGATGAAAGAGGAAGTGGAGAAGGCGCAGGATATGTAGCTTATGGCATATATCCTGATTATGCAGATTGCTACGCTGTCCACGTATTTTTTGATAATTTGTTAGAACCAAAAACCATGGTGGATAAGATACTGCAAAAGTGGGGCAGAATCGTTCACCAGGAAGAGATCCCAACATATGAACAACCGGGTCTCAAAAAGGAACATATCTCCTGGAGATATTTCTTCAAACCTTATACTGATCTTATGGTGGGCACAACGGACCCAGACGATGATAATGTCAAGCGTCTTGTGATGACCATCAATTCAGGTGTTGAAGGTGCTCTGGTATTTTCATCCGGCAAAAACCTGGGAGTATTCAAAGCTTCCGGATGGCCTGAGGATGTAGCCAACTTTTTCAGAATTGAAGACTATAAGGGTTACATCTGGCTTGCACACAACCGCTATCCAACAAATACTTCCGGATGGTGGGGAGGAGCTCATCCTTTCAATTTGCTTGACTGGTCAGTTGTCCATAACGGTGAGATAACTTCTTACGGCACTAACCGTCGTTATGTGGAAAGTAATGGGTACCAGTGTACCATGTTAACTGACACAGAAGTAGTAGCTTATCTGTTCGATCTTCTTGGAAGAAGACACGGGCTTCCATCCGAAACTGTTGTTACGGCACTTGCTCCTCCATTCTGGGATGAGATCGATGATATGCCGGAAAAACAGGAAGAATTCCTGCGCACATTGCGCCTTACATATGGACCAGCACTTATGAATGGTCCTTTTGCAATAGTTGTTGCTACAAAGGATGGTATCGTAGGCTTTACAGACAGGATAAAGCTGCGTCCTCTAGTTGTAGGAGAGAATGGTTCCCGTCTCTACATATCAAGCGAAGAGGCAGCCATACGCACGATGGATCCTGATGTGGAATCAATATATATGCCAAGGGCAGGCGAACCGGTTATAGGGAGGGTTACAGTATGAGCCTTGGAAGTGTTCCCCTAAAGTACAAGATCAGTATTGATCGTGACCAGTGCATGAAATGTATGCGTTGTGTTGATAATTGTTCTTATGGCGTTTACAGGATCGAAGATGACAAGATCCTCATAGATTCACGCAAATGTACTGCATGCCATCGCTGTATCTCCATGTGTCCCAGAGATGCCATTAATCTCCAGGAAAAACCAGTTGATTATCGCAGTCACCCTCTATGGACCGCAGAGGCACGTGAAGATGTTATAAATCAGGCACGTAGCGGAAAGATTATCCTTGCCGGAATGGGCAATGCACGTGATTATCCTATTATATTTGACAGGCTGGTACTGGATGCATGCCAGGTCACCAATCCAAGTATAGATCCTCTGAGAGAACCAATGGAGCTCAGGACATACATTGGAAAGAAGCCTGCAAAACTTGAATTTACAAAGAACAATGGTGACATCGATCTCACAACAAAGCTTGCTCCAAATCTCAAACTTGACACCCCTATAATGATAGGGCACATGAGTTACGGTGCCATCAGCCTGAATGCACAGCTCAGTCTTGCAAAGGCAGTGGCAGAAACCGGAACTTTCATGGGTACCGGTGAAGGAGGGATGCACGAGGCGATTTATCCATATCAGGATCACACAATAGTCCAGATCGCATCAGGACGTTTCGGTGTCGACATTGATTATCTGGAACGTGGTGCAGCCATTGAGATCAAGGTTGGCCAGGGTGCAAAACCTGGTATTGGAGGTCACCTTCCTGGAGAGAAAGTATGTGCAGATGTATCCTGTACCCGTATGATCCCACTGGGTTCAGATGCGATCAGTCCAGCTCCTCATCATGATATTTACAGTATAGAAGATCTTGCTCAGCTTGTGCGCAGTCTTAAAGAGGCTACTAACTGGGAGAAGCCTGTCTTTGTGAAGATCGCTGCCGTACATAATGTAGCAGCAATCGCTGCAGGTGTGGCAAGATCAGATGCAGATGCCGTTGTAATTGATGGTTTCAAAGGAGGTACCGGTGCTGCACCAAAGGTGTTCAGGGACAATGTTGGTATTCCTATTGAGGCCGCAATTGCCGCAGTAGATGAGAAACTGAACGATCAGGGCATCAGGAATGAAGTTTCACTGATAGCAAGTGGTGGTATCCGCAACAGTGCTGACATTACAAAGTCTATTGCACTCGGTGCTGACGCAGTTTATATCGGAACAGCTTCACTCATAGCATTAGGATGCCGTGTATGTGGAAACTGTTACCGCGGTCTTTGTCCATGGGGTATTGCAACCCAGAAACAGGAATTAGTTGACCGTATCGATCCTGAGGTCGGTGCAGAACATGTTGCAAACCTTATCAAAGCCTGGACACTTGAAATAAGTGAGCTCATGGGTGCAGCAGGTCTTAACAGCATCGAGAGTCTTCGTGGAAACCGTGAACGTCTGCGTGGTTACATGCTTGACCAGGGTCTGCTTGACGTTCTCAAAATAGAATCTGTGGGGGCCTGAGTGAAGTGGATCCTTTAGTAATAGATGTAAAGGGTATGCACTACTCCCCATTGAACAGGATGATTCGCGAAGCAGTGGCTTCCGGCGTAAAGGAAATTGTGCTCAACAATGTTCTGGGGCAGCGTTTCATAGGAAATGGAGTAAGGGGCGATGCAAAGATCATCATCAATGGTGTTCCCGGCGGAGACCTTGGAATGTTTATGAGTGGTCCCGAATGTGAAATATTCGGTAATGCAGAGCATGCTCCTGGAAACACAATGGATCAGGGATCACTGATCATCCATGGAAGTGCCGGAGATGCAGTTGCACACAGCATGCGTGGCGGAAAGGTCTTTGTAAAAGGCAACATTGGCTACCGTGGTGGTATTCACATGAAAGAGTATGAGGGTAAGCGTCCTATACTTGCTATCGGTGGCACATCTCATGCTTTCCTTGGAGAATACATGGCTGGTGGTCTTATCCTTGTTCTTGGCATTGGTCATGAACCGGGAATACAGGATCGTGGTATCGGTAGTGGTATTCACGGTGGGGAAATCGTCATCCGTGGTGATGTAGACGATAAACTACTTGGTGTCGGAGCCAAGAAAGTTGAATTTACCGAAGACGACCTGACAAGATTAAGTCCTGTGATAGAAGATTTCTGTGAAAGGTTTGACATAGATTCGTCCCAGTTCCTGGATACGAACTATTCAAGAATAATCCCTGCAAGCGCCAGACCATTTGCAGGTAAATATACATGGGAGTGATCATAATGGCAGGTAAAAATTATCTTGATCTTAAGGCAGATGTCTGGGATACAGGAAAATGCGCAGCATGTGGTGCATGCGTAGCTGTATGTCCGGCAGATGCTATTTACTTTGAATTAGGTGAAGACTCCACTCATCCTCTCAACAGTGGCTACTGTAAGGATGTAGATGACGGTGTTCCCTGTGGTGCATGCTATGAAGTATGCCCGCGAAATGAAAAACCATCGTCTGAGGTTCTTGGAGAGTACATTGAGATCGTAACTGCAAAAGCAGATATGAATGTTCCAAGAAAGCAGAGTGGTGGTGCTGTGACAGCAATACTTACCAATGCCCTTGATGAGGGCATGATCGATGCAGTGGTTACCGTTGTAGAAGACCCCTGGACACTCAGGCCATCATCTGCTGTGATCACTTCTTCCGAAGTGCTTGTTCACCAGGCAGGAAGCCGTTACAATTGGTGGGTTCCTCTTGTGGCCTCACTTAAGGAAGCTGTCATGACACGCAAGTTCACCAACATCGCAGTTGTAGGTGTTCCATGTGTCACCCAGGCAATGAAACAGATGCGAACAAGTGAGCTTGACCTTCTGCGTCCGTTCAGAAAGAACATCCGTCTTGTAGTGGGACTTTTCTGTACGGAAACTTTCGACTACGAGAAACTTGTACAGGATAAACTTATTGCAGAACGCCATATCGATCCTCTTGACATCATACACTTTGATGTAAAAGGTAAGCTTGAGATCACACTGAAGGACGGGAACATGACGATCATCCCATTGAAAGATGTAGAGGATTGTGTACGTCCGGGATGTCATATATGCACAGATCTCACAGCTGTGGATGCAGACGTATCAGCAGGTTCCATTGGGAGCGCAAAGGGATACACGACCCTGATAATACGCGACCCTGTTGGAAAACAGTTTGTTGACAGTGCAGTAAGAAATGGTAAACTTTCACTTACAAATGATGTAAATCTGGAATTGGTTGAAAAGCTCTCTACAAAGAAGCTTGAACGAATGCCAGAGGAGTAACCAAAAAACGAAATATCACGTTTATGGACACGGTGCCTACCACTTCCTCTATTCTTCCTAACCATGCAATAGGCACTCGTGTCCTGTCTTTTTTCAATCAATGCGGTCAAAATCTTTGAGGATGAAATATCCTACAAAGCTTCACGCAATGATAGCAAATTTTAAGGAAAAGACAATCTTATCGAGAATCTTATCGTATATTATTGTTTTGGATAATGTGATACTAGATTTTCTTCTTGTAATATATTGTATCTATTCCCTTTCCCCTGTCATTGAGAATGACTGAATATGCACAATATCCAAGTTTATCATAGAATTTCATCGCAGCTGGATTGCTTGACCAGGTGCAAAGATATATCTTTTTGATACCCTCTTTCGCCAGAACATCTTCCAGTTTCAGGCAGAGAGCTTTGCTAATTCCATGGTTTCTGTGGTTTGGGTGTGTTGCAAGAAAATTGATGTAAGCGCTGTCGTCACTCTTCCAGTTCCTTGTGCAACCCACCATTCCTACAAATCCTTTAAGGGTATCATGCGGATCACTTTCTTTTAATCTGGCAACAAGGAAATTTGCTTCACGCGTGTCCAGATCACCGTCTACTCTTTCAGGAATGCCACCTCCCCTTTTACTCAGGGGAGGGTAAAAATCATTATCTACAAGTTCAATGAATCTTTTGACTTGCAGATAATCTGCTTTTCTTGTTTCCTTAATATAATATGCCTGATCCATGCTTCAGATAGTATTCAGGTAACGCTGTATTTCCCAGTCGTGGACCTGTGTCCTGTATGCATCCCACTCTGCCCTTGCGATTCTCAGTATATTATTGTGGACGTGTTCTCCAAGAGCTTCTTTAAGGACTTCATCGCTTTCAAGATAGTTGGCACTTTCATTAATAGTCGATGGAAGTGTTTCAATTCCTCCCTCTGCAAGCTCCTGCATTGTCAGGTCAAATACATTGTTTTCCATCATATTTCCCGGACTCATATTATTCTTTATCCCGTCCAGGCCGGCAGCAAGTATAGCTGCAAACGTCAGGTATGGGTTACATGATGGGTCCGGACTTCTGAGCTCTACCCTTGTGCCCTTTCCTCTGGCAGAAGGTATGCGTATGAGTGAGCTTCGGTTTGCGCCTGACCATGTGATATACACCGGTGCTTCATATCCTGGAATAAGTCGCTTGTATGAGTTTACAAGTGGGTTTGCAATGCAGGTTATGGCTTTGACGTGTTTCAGGACACCTGCAATGAATTGCTTTGAGGTATCACTGATTTCCATTTCACCTTTAGGGTCATAAAATGCGTTCTCTTCTCCCTGGGAAAGTGAAAGATTCACATGCATGCCTGATCCATTCTCAACAGCAATAGGTTTTGGCATGAAAGTTGCATGGAGACCGTGCAGTTTTGCAATGGTTCTTGTGACATATTTGAATGTCATTACGTTGTCAGCTGTTGTCAGTGCATTACCATATTTGAAATCAATTTCGTGTTGTCCAAAAGCGACCTCGTGATGTGATGCTTCTATGTCGAAGTTGAGTTCAGTGAGAGTAAGGACTATATCCCTTCTGATGTCTTCAGCAAGGTCTGTAGGTGCAAATTCAAAATACCTTCCGTAATCATGGGGTATTGTAGTTGCCTTTCCATCCTTCTTTTCGAAAAGGAAAAACTCCAGTTCAGGGCCCACGTTCAGGGTATATCCCATATCTTCAGCTTCCTTCATGACCTTTTTAAGGACGTAACGAGGGTCAGCTTCGAACTGTTCTCCGTTTGGCAGGTGAATATCACATATAAATCTTGCAACCACACCTTTATCCTTGCTCCAGGGGAGGATAGCAAAGGTTTTGATATCTGGTTTTAACACCATGTCCGATTCATCGATCCTTACAAAACCTTCTATGGATGATCCATCAAAGGATATTCCTATGGTCAAAGCCTTTTCGATCTGTGTCACAGGGATCTCAACATCCTTGACTACTCCCTGTATATCCGTAAACTGCAAACGTATGAACTTTACGTTGTTAGTCTCGATGGCTTTGATAACGTCTTCCTTATTTTCAATTATCATTAAATCGCCTGCTATTCTTCCTCTATATTCTGCACATGCAATGCAAAATTATTTCTGGTTATCTAACTCCATGCAATTATAGATTGCCATGAAAATGATGTATAAAGTTCAAAAACAACAAAAAAATAAAAAAAGTAAGAATGCAATTACAAAGTTCAAACAAATTTCAGACTGATATCCTTCATTTCATTCCTTGCTGCAACATTGATCAATAAAGGTGTGAGGGATTCGATCATTCCTGCAGTTTCAAGTGGCCCAATGTCAAGAGGTCTCATGTTGGATATATCTCTCACAAGGTCGAATACTATATTTTTAGAATGCATGGAATTTCCGCAAACACCGATGTCATAGTCAAGTTCCATCTCAAGGTCTGCCAGTTTCTTTGCAGGTACAGTATGGAAAGCAGCCACAAGGTCTGTACTATCAGGTAGCATCATTTGTATTTCCTGGGCAGCGCTTCCGGCTTCAGGCATTGAAAAACAGAAGTATTCGGTGTTGAATTCATCGCTATTTATAGGAACTGTCAGGTGTTCAGAACCGGAATCAATGTAGCACATGTTCTTTTCCATTGGAACGACTACACTGACAATTATTTTGTTCTCTATGACTGGGCGTATCAGTTCCATGACAGGGCTAAGCTGATTGTACCTGATGGCTACAACAATCAGTTCTGCATTTTCGGCAGCTGTTTTGTTATCAGTACCTGTTATGCGTGCAGTGTGGCCTAACTTGCCAAGTACTTCATTGTATTCTGCAGCGACAGTTTCGGCTTTTTCTATTTCCCTGGAGCCTATGATTATTTCGTGTTTCTGGCCCCAACGAAGCGCAAAGCCTTTGCCTATTTTGCCTGTGCCTCCAAGTATTGCGATCTTCATGAAGTTTCTCCTGCTTTGGTCGGGAATGTAATCATATTTTATTATTTGTTAACGTTTTTGGTATCCTCATATAGGGATCATTTGACTGTGTTAATCATTATCATGGTATATATAATAAATCCTTTGTATTATAGCGCTAGCTGTATTTATTTGCTACCGCCAAAAAAAGTCGGGTAATTAAAAATGATTTACCTGAAAGGATGATATCAGGATAATATTAGAATGGTTTCAGGCAAACCAATAATTAGATAATGGTTATTGTATCAGAATAATGACTTTATAGCGTTAATAAGGCTGTTGAGCAGTCCGGTGTTTTTATCTGATGTGGTGATTGAACTGCTTTTTTCACTTGCATCATCATTGTCAGGCTTATCCGCAGGTGTTTCATCACTAACAGGTCTGTCTGTTGAGTCTTCGTCATTCATCGCAGTTTCTTTTTCCATAACTCCGTTTTCCGGACCTTCACCTTCCTGAGCCTGCATGTTCCTGTCGCCTTCCTTCATGTTTCCTTTTTCTCCCATTGAACTATCCTGTATGAGAGCCTCTCGTATCTCATCAGGAACATCTTCCATTGAAGTTCTGAACTCTTCCATTATGGATGCTATCTCTTCTTCATCATCTGTAGCTTCAAGTTCTATTTTTATTGTTTCCATTTCTTCCAGAAGGCTGTCCACAGAATCCAGAAGGTCTTCGTCTTCAAGTTCTGACTGAAGTTCTGTCAGTGAATCTATACTGTTCTCCAACATCTCAAGTGTCATTTCTTGCATTTGTGCAGCGTCCATTTCCGGCATTTCCCTGTTCCCGTTATCGTCCATAGCGTAAACTCCCGGAATTACAGTGCCAAATAGCACCATTAGCAGAGCAAATGATATTGTTAGTTTTCTTTTCATGATAAAACTCCTTAAATTCTTAGTAATCAATTAAAATTTATGAGATAGGGATATCCTATCTCATGGCTTGGTGGTAATGACTATTTTACAAATTGTTCCTTTGTTCTTACTCTTCAGTTACCTCTTCACTTAGTCCGTGAGCATGGGCCATTGGTTCGTGTCCTTCTCTCTGTGCTTCTCCCTGTCCATGTGGTTGAGAGTTGGTTTCCCTGGATTCTTCCATTATCTCCTTGAGATCATCCAGTGTTTCTGCATCTTCAATGTCTTCCAGGAGTGCTTCAAGTTCTGTGGTCTGCTCTTCAATTGATTCTTCGGTTATGTTCTCGTTATCGATCTCATCGATGTTCTCGAGCATTCCATTCAGTCTTGCGATATTGTTGTTAATATGTTCAGTTGCTTTTTCTACAATGAAATCCATTTCCTCTTTATCTGACTCGAATTCCATCTCTTCCATGGCTGGTCTCTCGCCCTTCTCTGGCTTGTTTTCCATCATTTCCATGGCTGGTCTCTCGCCCTTTTCAGGTCTGTTTTCCATCATGGAGTCACGTGCTTCTTCCATTATTGCCTTGAAGTCGTCCAGTGTTTCTGTATCTTCAATGTCTTCCAGAAGTGCTTCAAGTTCTGTGGTCTGCTCTTCAATTGATTCCTCGGTGATATCTTCATTGTCGATCTCATCAATGTTCTCAAGCATTTCGTTCAGTCTTTCGATCCTGTTGTTAATAGATTCAGTTGTCTTTTCAACAACGAATTCAAGTTCTTCTTTATCACTGTCAAATTCCATTGCTTCTCCAGCTTCTCCTCTGTCCATTCCCGGACCGCCACGCTGACCATCCTTAATTTTATTATGTTCGCTGAATTTATCTGCATCACTTGCTGTCCCTGTTTCATCAGCAAAGGCGCCAGGTGCCATAGCACTAAACACCATAAGTACTAATGAAAGACAGGCCAATGTTTTCATTAATTTATGTTTCATTCTTTTTTCTCCATTCTTTCTGTTTGTCAGATTCAGTGCCATGTCATTAGCAGTGCTTTTCTGACATTTCCAAGATTATCAGACTTAAATATAAGCATACTTGGCAAAAAAAGTTGAATAATAACTTTAATACTAAAAATAAAGCTTTAATAAAGGTTTATCTAGCTTTGCAATCTTCTAAAAGCTTAAATGAGTAATTTTATATCTTTGTAATGATTCTATGCCATGAAGTTTTCAGTATCCTGCAAACCAAGTTTCACTTATAATTCTATGATTTCGCTAGTAAACTGCCAGAATAGTTACAAAGCAAAATAAGTGGTCAATCTGGAATTTATTCTAAATTATCATTAAATTGGATTGTCTGATCCACCCGCTTATCAAACAAAAATTCACAGGACAAAACCATCCAGGTTGTCATCTACGGAAACTTTATGTTCAATTTGTTGAATTTGGTTAAAAACAGCGCTATTCTTAGACTTCTAATTGTGCACTTAAATCCTCAAAAAACTCTTATAATAAGTAATTTAGCTTTTTATATTATTATTAGAGTATTATTTGGTGTTCCATATCCTTAAAAAGCTTCATAAAGTTTTAAAAGCTAATAAATTACTTTGTTTATTTCAAAACATATCTCCCAGCTAAAGTATGTTTATATTTAAATCTCTCTTTTCTGTGCATATGAAAAAAACGTTAAGATTTATTTTAATAAGTTCATTCATAGTAATAAATGGAATTACATGGGAACATTTGAGTGAGGTGTGATATTCAATGAAAAAGATGCCAATTGCCATGATAATGTTCCTCATATTCATTGTATTGATATCTGGTTTTGTTGAATCCAGCAGTTTCTCTGATGTTCGTGAGGAGAATCATGATCAATTGTCCACACATCCTGCTTTTATCAGCAATGAATTATCAGATGAAGGATTTTTCTTTGAATCTGGCAATAGGAAAGCTCCAAGAGATGAAAATATTATTTTTGCAGATAATATCAAAAAATCTGATGAAATGGTAGGACGGCTGGAAGGTGCAATTCTTGAGTTGAAAGAAAAAGGAAATGATGTTCAGGAACTTGAAGAAATGGTTGATAATTACGGTTTGTTAGTGTCCGAGGCAAAAAACAATCTTGAAAAGGCTGATGCTTCTTCATCATCTTTAGATAGGCAGAAATACCTCAGTTTGTCAAAAGATAAGATTATTCTTGCAAATTCGCAGCTAAAGGATATTTTCGATAAGATGCAAACATATCTTCCAAAGCCAACCAGTCTATCCGAAAATGATAAACTGACCATTCAGGGCAGTGGGATAGTCATTTTGTCAGGTGATCTTGATATTGAATTTAGTTTGCATATGGGTAATTTTTCAGTAGTTGACCTAGCAGGAGATCTGGATATTGATACAGAAGGTATGTATAGCCCTGAAATAATCGCAGAAAAAGCAATTCAATACAATGATCCCAAACCTCCACAAATGATGTTCTCATATAAGGATGTAGAGGGCAATGTGTCTCTGTCCGGTTCAGCACTTACTTTGGTCATTATGGGTGACAATGTAAGTATTTTTGCAAAGGGCGTAGGGGATTCTGAATTATGTGGTAAAGGGACCTATTATCTGGATACTAACAGCATGGAACAGGAAGGTATATGGGTATCTCCTATATTCAGTATTGATTGAGATATTGCTAATTGTGGAAATGTGAACTTAAGGCTACATGTTTTGCAACCTGAATTTGCATCATTATATTTTTCAGCAAAATCAGATTATTCCAAGGTTAAAATCATTTAAGTAAATCGAAAGGTTGTAATAATGTTTTCTTTTCCATTACCTATAACAAGAGCATGCATTTAAATATGTGTGCAATATATTAAATGAAGACTATGCTTAAAACACTTTAATATCAATTATCTGTCCTGAAACAGGATATAGTGATTTGTTGCTTGTATTCCCAAAGATGTGATCGTCAATGAAAAAGATGCCTCTGATACTATTGATATTTCTAATGCTTCTTGTTGTTGTTTCAGGCATTGTGGATTCGGGTGATATGCAACAATATCCTGATGAAAGGCATGAGCAGTATGATCTATTGTTCACTCCTCCTTTTGATGTAAAAGAGCTACAAACAGGGGAAAGGTTACTCATCCACCTGCCTCCACCTTCTTTTCCGGTTGATGAAAAATTTGTTCTCAAAGACAATATTGAGAAGGCAGAGGCTATTGTCATCAATCTTAATAACGCAACCATGCGTCTGAAAAAAGAAGGCAATGATGTTCAGGAACTGGAACAGATGACTGGTAAATATGCTACTCTTGTATCCGAAGCCCAGATGTATCTTGCTGAGGCTGAAACTTCTTCCGTAAAATCAGATGAAGAAAAATATTTAAAACTATCAAGAGGAAGTATCATTCGTGCAAATTCAGAACTTAAATCCATATTCGCTAAGATGAAAGAATATCTTCCTGGTCCTGTGAAAATATATGATAATACTAATCTGGTAGCTGAAGGCAGTGGTATTGTGATCTTGTCCGGGGACTTCGATACAAGTTTTTTCGTTTCCGGGGGTAAATTCTCTGTGATTGATTTTGCAGGTGATATGTTAATTGATTCTGAAAAAGACTACAATCAGGAAGTTCTTCCGGAAAGAGAAACAATTACAGGGTACATTAAACCATATAGAACGGTTTCATATGTAGAGGTAGAAGGCAATGTGTCCTTGTCAGGCACAGATTTCTCCGTTGCGATAATGGCTGAAAAAATAAGCCTGCTTGCAACTGGTGTCGGTGAAGCCGAGCTGATTGGTAACGGTACATATTATTTTGAAAATGGTACACCCGACAGAGAAGAAAATCTCTGGGAAAAGCAAATGTTTGAGCGTGACTGATACAAAAACCGGGTTGTGTGACATGAGAGTAATATCCTGTATCGTTTGTATTGCCATGATCTTGCTGTTATCAGGCGTTACTGCAGCTTCAAGTATTGCAACTGTACATGGCGTGGCCTATGAATGGAGCACATTTGAGCCTCTTGACAATGCAATAATCGAAGTAAATTCGACCCCTTCGCAGTCAATGGTGGCCAAGTATGGTGTCTATTCCTTTGAATTACCAAATGGTACTTATCACATTACTGCAAGCTATTACGAAGATGATCGACTTACCTACTCTGCTGAAGACACGATCATAGTTTCAGATGAGGGAAGCTATGTTTTAGATCTTCTGCTTTTGCCCTCATATTCCAGCTCCAGTGAAGAGACTGTAAGTAGTGCGGAAGCGACGGCTCGGAGCAATTCAATTCTGGTTGGAGCTGTGTTTGTTGTTATTATTCTTCTGCTTGTTCTGGTATACCAGATCAAACGGAAACCACAAAAGTCTCTTCCATCAAAGAAAGTAAAAACAGAAGAATCTTTGCATGTAACTCCGGTGCTTACAGAAAAAGTAACTGGGGGAAAGGTGGAAGAAGAACAGGGATTGATGCCGGAAGAAGATGCTGGCACAACAGTAAGTGAAACAGTTGATGAACCTGTTGTTAATGAACCTGTTAATATCCCTCTGGGAAAAACAAAAGAAGAATCGGTTCCCCTTCCTTCTGATGAACCGGTGCCTGCAGATCTTCAGGAGATCCTTGATATTCTCACATCACAGGGTGGAAGAATGACTCAAAAGGATATGCGTAAGCGTCTTAAGTACTCTGAAGGCAAGGTCAGTCTCATGCTCCTTGACCTTGAAAAGAGGGGCAGGATCCAGAAATTTAAGAAGGGACGTGGAAATGTCCTCTTTCTGGTAGATGAGAAAGACAATTGATATTTTCCTTTTATAGCAACCATACGATTTCCAGATGTATTTCACTTTTAAGTGGTATTTACATAGTTATTTCTGGAACCCGGTATCTTGTTTATTTGATGAAATAAAATATAATTTGGTGTCTGATAAGTATTTAAGGTTGATTTACCAATTTTATTTCATTTTAATTGTGCAAAAAAGCTTCATTATAATGTATTGTCTTTTTTGAATCTATTTTCTATAAGTATCCTTTTATTAGAAATAAACAATTGGGAATTTGTCAAGCAAGTGATTGCTGAAACGTACCACCATTTTCAGCAGTGACACCTGAATACCACCAACCTATCCAACCTCTTACAGGTGTCATCTAGAATCAATCACCAATCGTTAAGAGGCATTTGTATCTATCTACAGATGCCTCTATTCGATGCTGGTGAATCTATTACGTAAAATCATGTTTTAAATCAGGATTATTAAATCTCAATCATTTTCTTTTCACGTATCATCAATTTTTTAAAATTCTAATATTAATATCATTTAATATTTTAATTGTAGCAAAAAAGTGATATGAAACCACGAGAACTAATTATCAAAATTGCAAAACATATAATAGAGGAATAATATGAGGAAAAATACATTAAAATTTATTCTTGTTGCGATGATGCTTATCGCTATCTCATTTTCCGGTTGCACGGAGCAGGCAGATGCGGAAGATACTGAACCGTTATCTACGCAAGAGGCGGATACAGAAGATGTTGAATCAACATCTACACAACAGACCACCACTACTGGTCTAACATACCCAATAGTTGATACCGGCCAGATGATGTGCTACGACACTAGCACCGAGATCACTTGCCCGGAGGAAGACGAAGCGTTCTATGGACAGGATGCACAGTATTCTGGTAACCAACCGTCCTACGCAATCAGCAGTGACGGACTTACAGTCTATGATGAAGTCACCAGATTGACGTGGCAGCAATCTCCGGATACCAATGGTGACGGTGAAATCCTTGCAGAAGATAAACTCACATTGTCCGAGGCACAGGAATTTGTGGACGAGCTTAATGCGGAAAACTATGGGGGATACAGCGACTGGCGCCTCCCGACCATCAAGGAACAATATTCATTAATAAGATTCAGTGGTACTGATCCCAGCGAAGGGACTGACACCTCAGACCTGATTCCATTTATCGACACAGATTATTTTAGTTTCGCATATGGAGATACAGATGCGGGCGAGCGCATCATTGACTCGCAGTACGCATCAGAAACACTGTATGTATATGAGGACAGCTTACTATTCGGTGTGAATTTTGCCGATGGCAGAATAAAGGGCTATGGTCTGACCCTGTTCAACAGTGATAAAACATTCTTTGTCACCTGTGTCAGGGGCAATCCGGATTACGGTATAAACAACTTTTCAGACAACGGTGACGGTACAATTACCGATGGGGCAACAGGTCTTGTCTGGTCACAGTCAGACAGTGGGACTAGCATGAACTGGGAAGAGGCGCTCGCATGGGTTCAGACAAAGAATGATGAAACCTATCTTGGTTATAGTGACTGGCGCCTTCCGAATGTAAAAGAGCTCCAGAGCATTGTTGACTACTCACGTTCACCTGACACCTCAGAATCTGCCGCAATCGATCCGGTATTTGAATGCACAGCGATTACAAACGAAGCTGGTGAGACAGATTATCCGTACTTCTGGAGTGGAACAACACATGCATCATCGAACGAAAACGGCGGTGCTGCATCCTATGTAGCTTTTGGCAGGTCGATGGGATATATGGAAGATGAATGGCAGGATGTGCACGGCGCAGGAGCACAGAAGAGCGATCCCAAAGCAGGTGAAGCATCAGATTATCCAGAAGGCAACGGCCCGCAGGGTGATGCCGTAAGAATTGATAACTATGTGCGTCTGGTACGGGATATTTAACCCGATACTTTGAATTGAGAATGAGGGCCATCACTATCGTATGGTAGAGTTGTCCCATAAACCTCATTCTGATGACAAATTAAAAACCCATTTTTATTTATTTTAATATTAATTAAAACCCAAATAGTCTGTTAATAAGTTTTAAAGGCAATTATGGAATATATATGTGTTATTAAATGCACTATAAAGTTTCATTTCTAAATTCGGACTATTTTCCATCTTTTGGGATAAGTATGCTTATATTAGAAATCTCAAATTAGGATTTGTCCAGCAAATGATTGCTGAAGTATTCAATCCCCCATAATGGTGGCACCTGAACATTACCATTCAAATTGATCTCCAATCACCAGGTGCCACCATAAAACCAACCACCAATTGTTAAGAGGTGTCTGTACCTATCCGCAGATTACTCTGTTCGGTGGTGCTGCAAATTATGGGGTAGGTTTATCGTTCAAAATGATGTATTCAACATTCAATCATTTAAAAATATAATGAACTATTTATACAAAAGGAAGATAACATGAAGAATAATTTATTAAAAATAGCTCTTGTTGCGCTGATGGTCCTTGCCATCTCGCTTTCCGGTTGCACGGAGCAGACAGGTGCAGAAGATACTGAATCCATATCTCAGCAGGAAACAACCGCTGATTCAACATCAGAATTGCCAGTAGAAAATGATGATCGTCCTGAACCAGAAATGGATTCTGAAGAAAATGCAGTCAGAAATGATGAAGAGGTAGATGGTCAACCCGGTGGTCCAGGGGAGCAACAGGAGATGCCTGATTTTGCAGCTGCAGCCACTGAATTAGGCGTAACCGGAGAAGAACTGGAAGCGGCATTAGGAGACCCTGACCAGGGCGCCCCTGATTTCGCAGCCGCAGCAGCCGAACTTGGTGTTACTGAAGAAGCACTTATGGAAGCTTTAGGAGCTTCTGCAGGTGGGCCGCCAACAGATCAACCCTAAGCTAACTCTATAAAACGTGGATGACTGCCCCTTTAGAGAGGCAGTCATAACTTCACAATCCCATCAAAAAAGTTTAAATATTTATTTTATCCTTTCCGCAGGGTCTCTTATTCGAAATCGAAGAACCAAATGTATGTGGACTTATAATTGACATGAAGAGAAACCTGAGATCATTCTATTATTTTTAATAATCAATATTAATCAATTAAATCCCAGAGGAATAACATGAAAAATAATTTATTGAAAATTGTTTTTGTTGCGCTGATGGTCATTACCATCTCGCTTTCCGGTTGCGCGGAGCAGACGGATACAGCAGATACTGGATCAACATCTATAACTGGCCTGACATATCCAATTGTGGATACAAACCAGGGTACCTGCTACGACAATAGCGAACGCATTGAATGTCCTGCCGAAGGTGATGCATTTTATGGACAGGATGCACAATACACAGGAATCACTCCCAGCTACACCGACAACGGCGACGGTACTGTCACCGACGACGTGACCGGTCTGGTCTGGGCGCAGGATCTTTCAGACTCATCCATGAGCTGGGAAGATGCGAATGAATATTGCGAATCCCTGGAACTGGGTGGCTATGACGACTGGCGCCTGCCTACGGTGAAAGAACTGTGGTCTCTCAGGGACTATTCACAAGGTTGGCCATGGATCGATACCAACTACTTTTACCTGGTAGGTGATGGTTCTGATCTTGCTCAGCATCATTCATGGACAAGTAATCTCTACCTGGTCGAAAGTGAGTATCAGAACGAGCAGGTTCAAGGCGATCCCGCATTTATTGTCAACGACTGGACCGGACACATCAAAGCGATGAGCGGTAATCGATTCGTGCGTGCTGTTCGTGGCGATACATCCTACGGCATCAATGATTTTGTTGACAACGGTGACGGCACTGTTACTGATGAAGCAACCGGTCTGATGTGGTCTCAGGAAGACAGTGGTGAGGCAATGAGCTGGGAAGATGCCCTGGCCTATGCTGAAGACTCCACCTATGCTGGCTACGATGATTGGCGTCTGCCCAATATCAAAGAATTGCAGAGTATTGCGGATTACTCCGGCTCATTTCCGGCCATAGATACAAGCGTATTCGACTTGACAGAGATCACAAATGTAGTTTATGATTCTGAGACTGGTGATGTGATAGCCGAGCAGGTCGATTATCCATTTTACTGGTCAAGTACGTCCAATCCGATAGAAGGTGATGGCGACGATATCGATGGCGGCACCGTTTTTGCCTGGTTCCTTGCTTCCGGCTACAACGCAGACCCGGACGGCTACGACTTGCATGGTGCAGGCTCGATTTGTTTTGACAGAAAATCGGTAGACGTTTCCGATGACTCGGGCAACTATGTGCGCCTGGTACGCGGCGGTGATGTCGTCGAAACACCGGATGGAGATCCAAGTGTCATCGATACCGATCGGGTTGTTGTATTCGAGGATGGTGACACAGGTATGAGTAATAGAGGTAGTGGTCCCGATGATCGAAGTGCCCCGGATGATGAACAATCCGGTGGTCCCGGAGAGCAACAGGAAATGCCTGATCTCACAGCTGCAGCCGCAGAATTAGGCATAACTGAGGACGAACTGGTAGCAGCATTAGGTGAGCCTGGACAGACTCCTCCTGATTTCGCAGCTGCAGCAGCTGAACTTGGTGTTACTGAAGAAGTTCTCATGGAAGCTTTAGGAACTTCTGCCGGAGGACCGCCAGCAGGTCAATCCTAAAATTGATCTATAAGGTATGATGGCTGCCCCTTCAGAGAGGCAGCCATAATTTTACAATCTCCTCATAGAGTTTAAATATTTATTTTCTACTCTCCGCCGGAAGTCTCTGATTCAAAATCATGCACTTTTCAGGTTCAATGGGAGATGCGAATAAAACATGGGGTTCAATTGAAAAGATTACTGCATGAGGGCCTTAATTTTTATATTTTATTAGTAGGTAATTGAAGATGGAAGAGCAAAGAGTTGAAGAATTATTAGATAAGGTTGTTTCTTATGCAGTCTTGATTCCGACAGTAGTGCTAATATTGTTTATGTTTTTACATTCAACAATTGGGGTGGTGATTTTTTCTCGTGAGATACTCCGTATGTTTTATTCAGGAGAAATTATAAATTTTCATAGTCAAGCAATTATGTGGTTGGAAGTAGTTGCAACAATTGTGATTCTAGTAAAAGCATACAAGGTACTTATGGCTTATTTCAAGAATCATCATCTGAGTGTCAAATATCTTATGGAAATCACTTTTACCGCATCATTATTAGAACTATTATTTAATTCAGCAAGCTATGAGTTAGAGATGCAAATTATCTTTTTGATCTTAGGTTTATCAACATTACTCTTATATCTGGTTTTTTATCAGAAAGTAATCATGGCTAAAGAAAAAGAAAAGTAAAATAGAATAAATTTGATATGCTGTAATCAATTTTGAAACTGAAATATAATCATATAACAGAGGAATAATATGAAGAAAAATTTATTAAAAATCGCTCTTGTTGCGATGATGGTCCTTGCCATCTCGCTTTCCGGCTGCACAGAACAGACAGATGCAGATGATGCCGAATCGACATCAATGCAACAGGTCACTACCGGCCTGACATACCCGATTGTTGACACCAGCCAGACTGCATGTTATGATGCTGACGGAAACGAAATAGACTGCCCTGAAGAAGGAGAGGCGTTCTATGGTCAAGATGCTCAATCTGACGGCCTGCAAGCCAGTTATACTGACAACGGTGACGGCACAATAACGGATGATATTACAGGACTGATGTGGCAGCAGATTCCGATAGATGCCACCTTGAACTGGGAAGAAGCAAATGAATACTGTGAATCCCTGGAACTGGGTGGTTATGATGAATGGCGCATGCCTACTATGAAGGAATTGTATTCCCTTAATGACTTCTCAGAAGGATGGCCTTACATAAATACGGATTATTTTGAGCTGGTAGGTTCAGGTTCACGTGTGAGCAAAGATGAACAATATTGGTCTGCTAACTATTACGTTGGCACAACTGTGGAAGGTCGATCTGATGCAGCTTTTGGAGTGAATCACGGAACGGGACATATCAAGGCATATCCTGCAACAGTTAACGGTCCGATGGCTAAGTATGTGCGTGCAGTTAGAGGCGATTCATATGGTCTTAATGACTTCGAGGCAAATGGAGACGGCACGGTCACTGATGAAGCCACAGGTCTGATGTGGCAACAGGCAGACAGTGGCACTGGAATGGACTGGGAAGATGCTCTTGAATATGCTGAGGATTCTACACTTGCCGGCTACGATGACTGGCGTCTGCCCAATGTGAAAGAGCTTCAGAGCATCGTTGATTATAGCTCATCCCCAAGTGCGGATGATGAGGAGGATCTTGGTCCTGCTATTGACACAGACTACTTCGACATCACCGAGCTTCCTGCAGGAACAACGGAATACGACACGGATTACGGATACTTCTGGACTAGTACCAGTGCTTACTTCGGTGGTAACAGCTTGGAATACTACTACGCCTGGTATGTTGCCTTTGGCACTGCACCCGATGCCAGCGGCAGTGATTCGCATGGTGCCGGTGCTGCACGGTTCGATACCAAATATGAAGGTGGAGCGCTGGGCGAAGGCGGCGAACGATATTATAACTATGTCCGTCTGGTGCGGGATGTCTGATTCGACACTTTGAATTGAGAATGAGGAATATAAATCCTCATTCTTTTATTTTCAGATTTTTTATTAATATTTTTACTCAACTTGTAGTAAAAAAGTACAAAAGAATCATTTAAATCAATAACAGAATCGTAGATAAGGCGATTGAGGGATAATATGAAGAACAATTTATTGATAATTGCCTTTGTTGCGCTGGTGGGCCACCAGCAGATCAACCCAAAGTTCGATCTATAAACCACATTATCTTTTTTAGAATTAATTTCAAGGTATATAATATGAATAAAAATAAATTAAAATTTATTTCATTAGTACTTCTGGTTTCACTTTCTCTTGTAGCATTTGCAGGGTGTGCGTCAGATGATGAAGTGTTAGAAAGTGATGAAGGATTGGGAGAGATTCAAATAAAAGTAATTAATGGAGTTGAATTTGAATTATCAACTGATACAGAGTTCTTTACCTGGGATGAGTTACCTTCAGATGTCAGTTATCAGAGAGAAGAAATTCAATCTTTTGAAAATGATGATGGAAATACCCACTACTATGAAGCTATATATGTTCCAACTGGAAATTTGAACTGGTATCAAGCTGCATATCTGGCTGAAGAAGCTGGTGGTTATTTAGTTTCAATTACAAGTGAAGCAGAAAATGAATTTGCCTTTGGACTTGTTTCTGATGAGAAATATTTTTGGCCATTCCCTGAATGGAATGGGGATGAAAATCAAATGAATCATTATGAAATTATGATCGGTCCACACCTGGGCGGTTATCAAATTTTAGTTACTGAAAATCCTGATCAGGACTGGAACTGGCTTAGCGGTGAGGCCTGGGAGTATACCAATTGGGCAGCTAATTTAGATGACGGAATTATTGATCAGGATCCAAGAGATAATACACAACCAAATGATTCAGGAGATTCAATTTATGGTCAGAGAGTTCTGGGTTTTGGTGAAATGAATGCTCCGGTTTCAACCTGGGGAGATTATTCAGAAGAACATGGAACTTATGGTCTTGAGAAATCAGGCGGGAAAGCTTATGGTTTTATTATAGAATATGAAACTACACCCACAGCAGAAGAAAGTTAAACGGCAGTTTCATCAACAGACGCTGGCCGAAGGGAGGCGAACGATATTATAAAATATGCCTGTCTGGTACGTAGTATCTAACCTGATGCTTTGAATTGGGAGTAGAGACACTATTGTCTCAGGATGACGGTGTCACTCATCCCATTCTATATCCAAATCGGGAAATCTTGTTTCATCTTCTGGGAAAGCACTGGCTTTGCCGGACCCTTCGTTTTCACTCAAGATAATCATGGCATGGTAGGATTTCTACAGAGCATAAAATTGCAGAATTCAAGTTGTGATTAGCAGGATTTCTGCACCCTCTATTTTTCCATACTTTGTTATGTCAATATATTGTGTCATTTGATTACAGGCATTTTGTTAGTTGCCATCTCCTTCTGGAAGGCATCTCATACAATTTCATCAATGATTTATTATAATGCCAATTATTTGTTTTAAATCTAAATGAAGTATCAATTTGCTTTTAATAACTTTTAAATCACTCATTAATCATAGAACTTGGCATCGAAGCTGAAAAAACATACAAGATCTAAAATTTTGAGAAAGGTGTGCTGATGCATTTTTCCTTATTGGATTAGTAAATGAATGTTTTTTGTTATTTTTATTTGGGTATTTCTGCATACTAATCATTTTTGATAAGGCAATCTATATTTTTTGTTAAATATTAGTTTTCAGCACTTTTTAGCTATTTTTAAGTGCTATAATAGATTAAATAAGCTTTTATTTTTATTATAAACTGTTTTTTCACTATTAAATTGTTTATAAAGCTTTATTAATCAAATGTAGTTATTTTTAAATCTTTTTGAAATAAGCATGCTTTTATTTAAAAATACGAATTAGGGAATTGCCTGTCAGTGCTATTGCTCTAACGGGCACAATTCAATTCGGTGACATCAACCCCCCAACCACATCCAACCAGGTGTCACCGACATACCAACAACCAACCACCCCTTCGTTTAAGGGATGTCTGCCCCTATCCGGTAGATGTCTCTTATCCGAAATTGGAGGATGAATGAAGAACAATAATAGTACACAGCAAAAATTCAATGGATGGAACGCTGATCGTTCAAGCCAGAATTGGACAAATGTTTCTGAACATGTCATTTCCTCTCTGTACAGGAAACTGGATATTGGACAAATTGATCGTTTGCTGAAAATATCTCCGATAAGGGAAGATTGATTAATACATTCCCTGTTCATTAGGCACACAGGCACATGTATTAAATACTAATTATATACTTTATATTTATATTTAAATTAAAGTACCACGCATTGAGGTAAATTATGGACGGGAATTTTACGAATGTGAAAAACAAGCCTTCGGACGATTATATTGAGACTGCTAAGAATCTCATTGATAGAGCTAATTTGGAGAACAAGTCTTCAGGTGATTATACTGAGGCTGTTAAGAATGTCATTGATGAAACGAATGTGATAAACAAGTCTTCAGGCAACGATCGCGAAACTCTCATGCGTCTTACTGATGTGTGGAAGATATACAAGATGGGAGAGGTAGAATTTGCGGCACTGAAAAGTGTCGATCTGGAGATCCTGCATGGCGAGTTTGTCGTCATACTTGGACCCAGTGGAAGCGGCAAGAGTACAATGATGAATCTTCTGGGATGCCTGGATATTCCAAGTAAGGGAATTGTAGAGTTAAATAATAAAGATATCTCAAAGATGCCAGAGTCCGAGCTTGCCCAGATAAGAGGGCAGCTCATCGGTTTCATTTTCCAGCAATTTAATTTGATACCAACATTAAACACAATTGAAAATGTCATGCTTCCTCTTGAATTCCAGGAAGAGGATCCTGATTTTACATGGAAGAGAGCAGAAGACCTCCTTGAGATCGTCACTCTCTCTGATAAAAAGTACAATCTTCCCTCCCAGTTATCAGGAGGACAAAGGCAGAGAGTTGCAATTGCAAGGTCTCTCGCAGTTGATCCCAAGGTGATCCTTGCAGATGAACCAACGGGAAATCTGGACAGCGAAACAGGAAATTACATTCTTGAATTTTTAAGCAACCTTCACAAAAACGAAGGCAAGACGATTATAATGATTACTCACGACCCGGATCTTGCAAAATATGCAGATCGTGTGGTCCATATCAAAGATGGAATGGTTGACAGAATAGAGATTAAAAACAGTGAAGCGATGTGATTTAAATGAGAAAAGTTTTGTTATTGATGTTAATATTGATTCTGCCAATAAGTACTGTTGCAGCAGATTTGAATGCCGATATATCAGGCGTGGCGGTGGATCTTTTGACCCAGAGTCCGTACCCTGCAAGACCAGGTGAAACAGTAGAACTGACATTAAGTCTCCAGAACGAGGGAAGCAATGACCTATCTAATGTAAAAGTCAGTGTGGATTCAGAATATCCGTTTTCACAGGTGGACGGGGAATCCCTGACCAAGACAATTTCTTTCCTGGAAGCCCGTCAGGATGAGGAAGACGCATCATTTATAAAATTCAAACTAAAGGTGGATTCCGATGTTTCAGACGGTACTTATGATGTAGATGTAACCGTAAGCGACAGTGAATCTGATTCAAGGTCCGTTACAACTCTTGAAGTTGAAGTACGGGGCAAAGAATATGCACAGATAGTTACGATCAGCGAATCAAGCATTGATGTTGCAACTGTGGAACCCCTGGAGTTTGTCATAACCAACACAGGATCATCTGCACTCCAGAATATGGAAGTCTCATGGGAAGAATCCACAGGTGTGGTCCTGCCGGTATATTCCTCCAACACCAAATACATAAGTAATCTTGATGTGGACGAATCCATCACGGTAGTATATTCCGTAATGGCCGATGTGGATGCGGATCCTGGTCTTTACCAGCTTGATATTACCCTGGAATTTGAGGATTACGACTCTAACACTTCCACAATTGAAACTAAAGCGGGATTGTTCGTCGGAGGAAGCACTGACTTTGACCTGAGTTACTCCGAGAGTGATGAAGGAGAGGTTTCCCTGTCCCTTGCAAATGTAGGTAACAATGAGGCTTACTCTGTGAAGGTATCAATACCTGACCAGGATAATTTCCAGGCTACAGGAAGCACTTCCACAATTGTCGGTAACCTCGAGAAAGGTGACTACACGATAACATCGTTCTCAATCAGCCAGACCAGTTCAATGCCTTCAATGGATGAAGAAGATTCGTCCGGTACAGCTCAGGCACGTCCGGATTCTTCGGAAATGAGTGGAGAAAACATGGCAGCCATGCAGGAAGAAATGGAATCAAATAGTGAGCTTCTTGTGACTATCGAATACACCGACTCTGCTGGTCAGAGGCATTCAGTAGATAAAGCAGTCCAGGTAGAAGAACTGACAGGTGGTACCATGGCAGGAGGCATGACTCCTGGCAGCAGGCCCGGGCAGAGTTCATCAACTAACAGCTACTACCTCTACGGTGCTGCAATTCTGGCAATAGTAGTTGTAGGATTCAATTACAGGAAGAAGAAGATGCAAAAGGCAGGTACTTATGAACCTCTGAGTGTTGAACTTAAAAATCTTAAAGGAAAGATATTGAAGAAGGAAAAGAAATGAGACGAAGTACCTATCTAAAGCTTGCTATGAATATTCTGGTTCACAGTAAGATCAGAAGCTGGCTCACAATAATAGGTATCGTCATCGGTGTAGGATCGGTTGTAACCATCATGGCACTCAGTGACAGCATGGAAGCAGATATGGAAGAAAGGTTTGCTGATATGGATCTCACATCAATATCGGTCACACCAGGTTATACCAAGGCTCAGTCAGCAATGGGAGGTGGTCCACCGGGAGGTGGTGGGGACAGTTCCTCCTCCTCTGATGATGCAGAACTGACTGACAAGGATATCATGGCAATAAAACTGGTAGAGAACATCGATTACATCTATGGCAAGATATCCGGCAGTGATCTGGAAGTCTACTTCATGGGTGAAACTGCCGATCTTTCCGTACAGGGAGTAGATCCGCAGGTCTGGCAGTACACCGTGACGTATGACCTGGAATCCGGCAGGTTGCTGGAAACCACTGACAACAATGCTGTGGTCATAGGTTACAAGATAGCCCATGAGATGTTCGATGAAGAAGTAGCCATCAACCGTGTGCTTGTGATTGAAGATAAATCCTTCAGAGTTGTAGGTGTACTGGAAGATGGCGAAAGTGATAATTCTATCATCATGCCGATAGATGCAGCAGTAGAGATCATTGATGATGCAGAGGATGAAGTCTATGATAGTATAGTTGTATTAGCAGATGATGCCGATAATGTAGAGACTGTTGTGGATGAAATAGAAGAGAAACTTATGATCTCCAGGCACATAGCCGATGAGGACGACAGGGATTTCACTGTATCTGATTCATTGTCAATGGCAGAATCTGCCAGTGAGATGATGGAATCAATGACATTGTTCCTGGGAGCCATAGCAGGTGTGTCACTTGTAGTAGGTTCCGTGGGAATCGCAAACACCATGTTCACATCTGTGCTTGAAAAGACCAAGGAGATCGGTACCATGAAAGCCATAGGAGCTAAGAACAGTGATATTCTCATGATCTTCCTGTTTAACTCTGCGCTTGTGGGCTTTGTAGGTGGTGTGCTTGGTATTGTGCTGAGTCTTGGATTGTCATCTCTATTGCCATATCTTGGAATAAGCATGATGCGCTCGTCTATGGGTACGGCGATTGCTCCTGATCTTATGCTGATGGGAATTTCCATCGCAGTAGTTATAGGAGTACTCTCAGGTGTAATTCCTGCATACAATGCATCAAAGATGAAGCCGGTGGATGCACTGAGATACGAATAAGTCTGAAAAAATAAAGATAAACAAAATTCCTCTCCTGAAAGGAATTGACGGGTTTCATATGGGGCTTTAATGCTTCATATGATCCCGTTGCTATATTCAGGAACAAGCGAGTAAGTTGTATATTTGTGAAAATAAACTCAAACAGAGTATCGTATGGAAATAAGGTGAAGTATATGAAGAAACTGATACTGTCAACATTTGTGGCACTTATACTAATGTTCTCGGTCTATGCGGTGGCCGATGAAAATAACGATGTAACTCTCTCCTCATCCTCTGTTACCATAGAGGATGGTGTTTCAGGTCATATGAAGGCTAAAGTTCAGCAGATGTACATGACCAGCCAGCAGTTCTTTACTTCTAATATGGGTCAGAGATCAGGTTCAAGTCAATACCAGATGCAGAACGCACAGAACATGCAAACCCCTCAGTCTCCTCAGGATATGCAGAACACAAGGTCACAGGGTGAAATGATCACTGCTCCTTCAAACATGCCTTCTCAGAATGTTCGCATGGAATCGGTTCCAAAAATGCAGCAGGAAATGACAGATAGGGAAGAACTCAGGAAATCCCTGCAGGATGACACATACACAGAAATGGATGTCTCAGAATTCCAGAAATATGTAACTCCGTATGCAGATGCTGTTCAGGACTATATTGAAGATGAGGACCTTGATGATGAAGACGAGATATATGAGACAGCAGTTTCATGGATATGGGTGTCCGACAGCATCCTGAACGGTCAGCAGGAAGAATGGTTAACTCCAACCGAGTTCCTTGAAGAGACACCGTACTACGATTCTAATCCTGTTCCGGGTGAGATCGTAAGTGACTGTGAAGACCAGGCCAACACCTTTGCATCGTTGCTTATAGGTTCTGGTGAATTTGACGAGAGTGACGTAAGAGTAGCTGTAGGACTGGTTAACTTTGATGGAAGTTCTGGCGGCCATGCATGGGTAGAAGTTTACGAAGATAACGAATGGTTCCCTGTGGATGCTACAGTTGGTCCATACTATGACGATGATGAGGAAAAAGTAATTTATCCGGATGACTACGAGGATATAGAATTCGATTATTTCCTTGATGAGGATTATTCAATCATTGAAGTGTGGTACTATTACAACAATGAATACTCCATTGATGTAGATTCAGGAACTGGAGATGCACCGGATAACTGGGGCGCTATGCCTTCCAGTTATTCTTGATTTTTTACTGCTGATATCCTTTATATTTACATGGTTGTACATAGCGTTGTTATTACTTTCAACAGAAAGTAAATAATACCTCGTCTTAATCTGTTTATTATTGTTTCACGACAACTATTTATATTTTTGAATCCCTGATATTTATGGGAGATACGCATGTCGGAAAAATCCTGGTTTTTTGCACTTAATGATAGTGATTTGAATGAGGGCAATATGGAGTTTGTCAGGGTTAAGGGAACACCTTTGCTTCTTATAAGGAAAAATGGAGTTATCTATTCACTTTTCGGTAAGTGCAAACATATGGGATGTCGTCTTTCTAAAGGAACTTTCAGAGATGAGTTTATTCTGAAGTGCCCGTGCCATGGCTGGGAATATGACATAAGGTCTGGCAAATATCTTGGAGACAAGGATGAAGCTCTTGAATTCTACGAGAACAAGGTAGAAGATGGAGAAATACTTGTCCTTCTTTGAACTGTTCGTTACATAAGGTGGTCTGAAATGACTTCGTGGGTAATAGTTGCAAATGCTGATGAAGTGAAAGAAGGTGAAATGAAATCCCTGGATGTCGGGGACAAACAATTGCTCCTTATCCGTAAAGGTGGGGAACTGTTTGCTCTTGAGAACAGATGTCCACACATGAACTGTCATCTTGAGGGTGGTACCCTGCAGGACTATTCTCTAAAATGTCCATGTCACAGCTGGATTTTTGACATTCGCACCGGAGCATACGTAGCATCTGATAAGATAAAGGTTAACGTGTACGATACACAGGTAAAGGATGGCAAGATAGCCGTTTTAACATGATATGTAACAGGAATGTATCTATGAATCAGGAAAGTAAATGGGTATTTGCAATAAAGGAAGATGAACTTGCTGATGATGAGAAAAAGGCATTATTAATTGAAGATGATAAAGTACTTCTTATCAGAAAAGATGGTCTGTTTTTTGCAATATCCAATAAGTGTCCTCATATGGAATGTCCGCTGTCAAAAGGTACTTTGGAACAGTACATATTAAAATGTCCGTGCCATGACTGGAGATTTGATATTCGAAGTGGCGAGTTCCTTGATGCAAAAGAGATCAAGGTGCCTATCTATGAAACAAAGCGAATGGATGGCAGTGTTTTTGTAAATATGGGAGGTGCAAGCAAGTGAAGAAAGTAGTTATGTATACACTAAGTACCTGCCCCTGGTGTATGAGGGCAAAGAAATTTTTCAGGGAACAGGATATTCCCTTTGAGTATATTGATTATGACAAGGCAGACGATGATACAAAAAAGGCTATCAAGGAGGATTGTCTTGCCCATGGTTCAGAAATGTCTTTTCCATTTGTGAAGGTCGATGAGGATGTTGTAGTGGGATACAATCCGGCCAAGTACTCAAAATTACTCAAGTTGTGATCAAAGATGGATAACGAAAAGCGTAAGGAGAAACTCAGGATAATGTTCTCGAAGGTTGTGGATCCTCTGGGATACAAAATAAGTCCTGACACTGAACTGGTTGATTTCTTACTTGAGCAGGAAGTTAACATCGAAAAAGAAAAAGGCAGTCCGTTCTGTCCATGTCAGGGGCTTACAGGTGAAAGAGCGCATGATATGAAGCTTGTCTGTCCATGTATACCTTTTCACAGGGAACACTATGATGCGATGAAACGCTGTTGGTGCGGTCTTTATGTCCACAAGGATGTTGAAGACCCGGATAAACTGATGCAAATATCGCTGAAAGAGTTCCTTGAATCAAAAAAATAGGAGTGGTTCTAATGGGAGTGGAGAAAAATAGCGTAATTGAAAATATAAAGACACGGAGGAGTATCCGTGAATATACTGATAAGGAAGTAAGTGATGAAGACATCAAGACGATAATTGATGCGGGTGTTCATGCACCTTCCGGCTTCGACAGCCAGCCATGGTTCTTTGTCGTGGTTAAGAATCGTGAAATGATGATGAGAATGTCAGATCATTGTAAACCACGCCTTCTGACACAATTAGCAGAAGCGACCAATGATGCTGCCGTAAAGTTTAAAAAAGAACTTGCAAAAGAAGATTTCAGTATCTTCTATGATGCACCAGCCCTTGTAATCGTTCTTGGTAACAATGCAGGTTTCACGACAGACTATGATTGTTCCCTGTGTGCCGAGAATATGATGCTTGCAGCACATTCCATGGGAATTGGTAGTTGCTGGATAGGGACTGGATGTTTCATTCAGGATAATCCTGAATTGCTGGAGGAATTGGGCATAACTCCTGATTTCAGGGTAATTGCACCTATTGTTTTGGGGTATGCAGTAAAAGAACCAGGTGAAGATGCTAAAAAAGAACCTGAGGTCGTGTGGGTGTACTAAATACGCCTTTGTATTTTTTTATTTCAAAATAAAATAAATATATATATTTATATATGGGGAACTTCCTTCTAATATTAAGAAGGTGTCACCATAAAGAAAAAAATATTATTCCAGGTACTTGTAGCTATAGTATTACTAGGAGCTCAATTCTATCCTGCTGTTGCGGCCAGCAATGAAGATCTGTTCAACGATGAAAATGAGACTTATATTTCTCAGGATACCGTCACAGCACTTTCGATGGTCTCCCATATAAAAATGCAAACTCCCGCAGCTAATGGGGTAAATGTCCTGGAACTTATTTCTGTTACGAGCGATCCAACCGATACGGACGGCGATGGATTACCTGATGCCGTTGAATCGATACTTGGAACGAATATCAGTAACATTGATTCTGATCATGACCAGCTCGATGATTATAATGAATCTGTACTTTACCTTTCCGATCCTCTTGAAATGGATTCTAATTATGATGGCCTTTCTGATAATTTTGAAGTTACAGATGTTCTATCTCTTGATATTGACTCAGATGGTGTCTCTAACATCTGGGATTTTGATAACGATGATGACGGTGTAGAGGACAACGTAGACTCATCACCTTTTGCACGTTCAACCAGTTACGATTATTTCAATTTTGATATTTCAACCAATGGAAATCCGGTTTACATTGATTTCCAGCTTGTTCCGCAAACTTCCAGCCATGTCAGACTTGCCTATCAGAAATTAGACTGGCCTTTTGATAATAAAAGCACCATGCAGGATCTCGATGGCTCGACAGAGGATCTGACGATCGTGCCACTTCTTGAACTTACAATGGATCAGGTTCCAGACCAGTTAGATGTTGATGATTATGGTCTTGGTATTTCCGGTGAGAGAGTATATGTTCCACTGTTCCAGGTAAATGGTATAGGTGGAGAAACTGCACTTGCAGGAAAAATGTTCTATCCGGAGTCCAGTAATACTGATATCAACATAAATGCGAGTCTTTTGTGGCTTGTTCAGGCAAAAACAGATAGTCTGGACGAAACTAATAATACAATCAGTACAGAATCCACGACCCTCATAACATACAGGGAAGATTTTACTCTTACAGGTTTAAGTGTAGAGGAGAGCTATGGAAGCGATATTGGTATTTTCTATACAGATAACATCAATCAGAGCATTGGCACTAATTTCATGATGGCATACTCATTCTTAAGAAATAATCAGTCCACCGTACAGGATATGCCGGTGGAACTTGCTGATCACAATATTACCATATCTTCTGATATTGATAGTTTTGAACATCAAGATATCGGATTACAGGCGCTTACCACTGAAATGACTCCGGGTGCCCTGGATTCACTTCCTGATGACCGCATACTTCCTGTGATCTCTGCGATCCAGAATGATTTCACAATATCTGACCTTTCTGATATGGGCTCAGGTTCATACATTATGGGCAATGACCTTTCAATAGATATGAGCAGTGAACCCGTGATCTCTTTAAAGACACTGCAGACAAACTGGTACAATACCACAGATAATTCCCGGGTAGGTTCAGAATCCATGCTCGGTGAACTTGAGGACTGGGGTAATGCAGTGAGTATAAATGCAGACTCCCTTCAATCTGTCATGGCTTTGTCACTCGTATGGTCTGTAGGTGAATCAAAGGTCACAAAGATAGGTGGAACACTTCTGTCCTTTGAATATCCATTGGCAATGGAAATTCTCGATGATATTCAGTCCTGGGCAGGAAATATTATTTTTGTAAGCTTTGCTTTCATGGACCTTGTTGCAAATACAACAGAAATAGCTTACCGGGCCTTCTTTGCCACCAAATATGTACTGGAAACAGTAAAAGGGTTCTTAGGAATACTGCTGACCACCAGCCAGTCACTGAACAAAACCCTTGGGGTGGTTGGTAGCATTGCCAAGGGCCTGAATGGTTTTGGTAAAGTACTTGGTGTGATCGGCATGATCACCATGGTCGCAGGATTTGTCTTTGACGTTGGCTTTGCATTATGGGGTTTTTTCAATATAGCAATGAGCGAGGGCTGGTCGAACACCGGAACTTTCCAGGGTACTGTTTATGCTACGATAATGATCCTATATGCTTCTGTCATGCTTGCTATCGGTGTGCTTCTTCTGGCATGTGCAGCAATACCTACAGTAGGATGGATAATTGCACTTGTAGGAGGAATCATTATGGGACTTATAGGTCTGACCGATTTTATCCTCGGACTATTTGGAATAGGTTTCTCTGATTTCATCTCATGGCTTGTTGGTAAATTCCATCAAACGTACCCAAACACAGAGTGCTCATTGGGTATGATTAATACATCACTTGATCTCAGGGATAATGAAAGCAATGGATTGGACCTGGGCGACCAGATAATTTTCAGGAGTTATATTGACGGAACAATAACACGAACATCTTCTGGTACCTGGCAGAATGTTCAGGACAGCTATATAGTTCCTCACTACAAGAACAGTCGCTGGGGGGACGAACAAACACCATTTGCTTGGTGGCAAGCAGACTATGGCGATTACACTAATACCGTATCAGTACAAAGTTTCTATCCTGATCAACAGAACACTACCTATGAGGCTGTTGCATGGATCGAACCAGATACTGCCTATATAAATTTCCCTCTAAGACTATACTTCACAGCAGATTATAAAATAATATATACTGACCGTAAGATAGAATGGGATTTCTGGAATGGTTATAAGTATACTACAGTGGAAGAAACAGACTCAACTTACAGTGTAATGGACCCTATCTACTTTGATATACTTCCTAATAGTTTAGATGGTCTTGTACGATGGGGTCAACTCTCTGCACTGGACTATGATCAAGATGGTCTTGCCAATGATGATGATCCATACCCAAGTGCATGGGATGCAGACGGTGATGGCTTGAGTGATAATTTTGAGCTAAATACTATATATTCTGACCCTGCTAGATCCGACAAGGATGGAGATGGCCTGAATGACAGGATGGAACTCATCTATGGCACGAACATGTCAGACTACGATACTGACAACGATAACATGTCAGACTATTTGGAGATCAGTGGATGGCAGATCAGTTTCAACTACGGTGGCAGTACATTTAATATGACGGTCTACTCGGATCCTTTGTCACCTGATAGTGACAGGGATGGCCTTGGAGATGAGGCGGAATATCTGAGCAATCTTAACCCGATGTCACCGACCAACATTACCGATACGGATAGCGACGTCCTGATGGATGTCATTGAAACTGCCGGATGGGATGTGACATTTACCAATGAATCGGGTACTTACACAGTTCGTGTTGACAGTGAACCTCTTAATAAAGACACTGACTATGATGGTCTGAGCGACTTTGCAGAGTACAGTAATTCATCCAATCCACGGGACACTGATTCAGATGATGATGGCTTGAGTGACCTTGTGGAGATCAATCTGGGAACAGATATTCTTGATTGTGATACTGACGGAGATCATCTGGATGACAACACTGAGATAATATTTGGCTCTGATCCATTAATGAGGGATACCGATGGTGATTGGTTAAACGATATGGATGAATTTAATTATGGTACAGACCCAAACAACAATGATACCGATGGTGACGGGCTCACTGATAGTGAGGAGGAGGAGACCTGTACAAGTATGACAGATGCTGATTCCGATGATGACCTTATACCAGATGGTGAGGAATTTAGTTGGGAGAATGATCATGCATGTAATCCTGATATTGATGGTGACGGCCTGCTTGATGGTTATGAGATCTTCTATAATACCAGCATGTACCTCAATGATACTGATGGTGATGGTATTCTTGATGGTCAGGAAATAAGTAACATGACCGATCCAAGAAGTAATGATACAGATGGAGATGGCCTTTCTGATCTGTTCGAGCTGATCAACGGTACGGACCCTAATAACGGTGATACGGATGGAAATGGTCTGAATGATTCCGAGGATCCATATACATTTGCATCAAATGTTGAAAGGATATGGGCAAGCTATGATGAGGACGAGGATACCCTAGAGCTTATAGAGAATCTTGAGAAGTATACTAATGTGACTGTATTCCAGCCAGATGATATCGGAAAATACTCTGATAAAGAGAATATCCTGCTCGTTGGAAGGCCTGGAACGGACGATACTACAGCAGGCAATATCACTATGAACATACTTGCTTCTGTAGCTCCGGACAAGCTTTCAGAAATGCAAAGATCGGTCTATGAACGTTTCGGTGTGGAATATGATGTCTGGTCAGATAACCAGACGGTAGTAATGCTCTCACATCCATATGCAAATGACCATTATAAGGTCCTTGAACTGTTCAAGACAGGTTCTGATCTGGAGTACCTGACAACAGTAAGTCAGTTCAAGGCAGATTCTATCAGCGATCTAGGACTTTATGTGATGGTCGAACTTAAAGAACCGGTCAGACCTTCAATAGAACTGGTCCGGCACGATGAGAACGAGCTTCCTCATAACCTCAGCTTCGGATTATCCCCGGAAGATCTTGGTGTCAAGTATCTTGATATCAATGTCAGTGATAATGTCATGAACGGAACTGTCAACAATATCCAGCGTGCCTTGATCGTGATCTATTACACTGGTCGTGATCTTGACAGGACAGGAGACCTTGATGGCAACGATGTTGGTGACGTCGATGAATCCATACTTTCAATGGTCTGGTACAACGAGACCAGTAGCCAGTGGGAAAAGATGAGTACTGATATGGACTGGGTCTATGAACTTGGAATAAACACCGAGAACGATATCGTTGATGGTAATGAATATGAAGGTTACATGTGGGCTAACGTATCTCACTTCAGCACTTACGGACTTTGCGGAGAAGTAAGAGTTGAGTCCTTTGTATCAGAAGATGACAGTGATGATGACAGTCCACTTGATTCTGATCGTGATGGTCTGTTCGATTTTGTAGAGAGAAGGATAGGCACTGATCCTTTCAACGCAGATACTGACAATGATGGTATTATTGATTCGAAAGATGATACACCTCTTGGATCAGAAGTAGCAAGCGAAGGAACAGTGGGTACTCAGACAGATACACCGATATCGTTAGAGGAAGAGGAAGAAAAAGGAAGTTTCCCTGCTGATGAGGAAACATCAGGTTCATCTGCTTCATTCTGGATACTCACCATTAGCATAGTAGCACTGCTGGCTTGTATTGTAGTTCTGCGAAGAAGAGAATAAGGGGAATCTAATCTATGTACACAAAGGTGATCTGATTGTCAGCAGCAGAAAAAGGGGGTAGTAGCAAGCAGCTTTATGCTGCTCTAATTATTATTTCCATATTAATATTGTCCAGTATTTATTATTATGCAGAGCACAGAGAGATAAATGATCCATATGATCTTGCAGGAAGAGTTATACATGTCTCAGAGGATATTGGGTCCTACCAGTTCAACGTGAGCAATGAGATCACACTCCTCGGAGAGACAATATCTCCTTTGAACGGAAGTGGTTATGTTGGTTATGGTGACCAGGAGATGGATATCATATTTTACTCACCTGAAAGGTCCATAGATATGATAGTTGTTGATGAGAAAGCATACATAAGAGAGGACAATGGTACATGGGAATCCAGAAATCTGGATGATGCCACTTGGGAAAGCAATGACCAGTTATCAAGGAATGAGTTCCTTCTTGAAGAGTCCACGAACCTCAGTATGGAAAGGACCGACAGAGGCATAGTGCTCACAGCAATTCCTGACCAGACAGCATTGATGAAGGAGGCTGACAAGGTAGGTCTGGACCTCCAGGGAACTGAGCAGTTACGTGATTATTACGTGAGATATCTCATTGATGAAGATACTTATTATATTATCTCCATTGAGACTTACATCGACATACAGATGAAAGTTCAGGGAATGAACTCTCCTGTAATAATACACAATACTATCAATGTTTATGACTATGATCAGGAGCTTGATGTCATGGCTCCTCTTTAGGTCAGTTTCAATCTTAAAAAATCAGAATGGAGATAGTGAATAAAAAAGTTAATGCAGGATAATGTTACTTTTCTTAAATCCTGCATAATATTCGTTTTTAATTACACGTTTTTGGTATTGTCTTCACGCTTCTGCGGAATGAAATGAATTCTCGCCGAGCGGAACGTAGCTTTCCGGTTCAGACCATTTCGCAGCTAGTTCAGTATCCTGAACTTCCAGGATAGTATTGGTTATCCTGTCAAGCATGCGCATTGCTCCCTTGTATCCAATTGTCAATAATCTTTGGGCACCGACCCTGTCATGTATTGGGAACCCGAATCTTATCAGCGGGATGTTCATATCCTTTGCAATGTACTTTCCATTGGAGTTTCCAATAAGCATCTGGGGTCTTGCCTTTCTAACAGCATCATTGAAAGTATCAAAGTCCACATCTTCAAGGATCGTAACATCGCAATCTGGCTTTACCTGGTCAACCCTTTCCATAGCATGTTCTGCAAATCTTGGTGACTTGCTGGAAGCAACTACAAGTATTGGGTGCATACCATTTTCAAGTGCAAGGGATAACATTCCAAGCACGTTGTTCGGGTCTCCATAAATTGCAACCTTAGTGCCATACACATACTTATGGGCATCTACCATGGCATCGATAAGTCTGCCTCTTTCCTTCTGGAACTCATCAGGGGTCTCCATCCCGGATATATTAGATAACTCATTCAGTACCCTGTCAGTGTATTCAAGTCCTATCGGTAGTGGCAGGTTTTGTGCAGGGATGTCAAAGGTCTGTTCAAGATAATTTACTGCTCTGTTATCGTTTGTAATTCCCAGTCCGATGCTTGCCGCACTGTTCTTCATGTCTGCAATATCAGAGTGTGTTGTTCCTCCCAGAGGTATCTTGCGAAGGTCTCCTGTCATGGGTGCATCAAATGTCTCTGAGATATCAGGCAGGAGTATAAATGAATTCTGTCCTACGATACTGGTGAAAATATGCTTCATTTCCCTTGTATCTTCAGGTGAGATGTTCTCTGAAAGCACAACATTGAGCTTATTATTGAATATTTCCTTCTTTGAGTCTTCCAGTGTGAAGGTCTTGACAATAGCCTCAACAGCCTTGATATATCCACTGTTGTGACTTTCTTCATAGCTGGGTGTTGGTACCGGAATGATTATCCTTTCATCACCAATGTTTTCCTCTTCCCTGAACTCACTGATTATGCGGGAAATATCATCTCCTATTGTTTCGGCAAGACATGTGGTTGAAACACCGATAACCTTCGGATCATAGCGTGATATTATATTCTTAAGTGCCTTCTTCAGATTTTCGCTTCCACCGTAGACTGCGCCCTTCTCACTAAGTGAGCTTGAACCTATATCCACTGGTTCCCTGAAATGATGTGCAAGGTGCAGTCTCATGTATGTACTGCAACCCTGTGAGCCGTGCAGTAGCACCATTGAATCTTCTATTCCCTTAAATGCCATCACACTGCCAATAGGTTGGCACATTATACAGGGGTTGACAGTTGTGTAGTTACGCTCGCTCATGCCACAGACTCCTGTACTGTAATTGTGTTGATCTCGTGCATATTGCTTCTCTCCCCTACTACCTTATTTGATTCCGATTTGCTTTGTTCAGTAGACTTGATGACATCCTTCATTCTCGTGCTTCCTGAATTCGAATTCCCTAGCTTGCTTCCAACATACTTCCACACTGGGCTGTTAATGGAAATATCCAGCTCTCTTGCAAAGTTCAGGAACCCGTCATATCCCTCAAATTCAATGACCCTGTCATGGTTGAAATCACAGAAAGAGACACCAAGCTTGTAAGCCAGGAATCTTTCCTTGACACCTGCAACCATGAGGTCTGCTTTTTGGTTAACAAGAAGGTCGGCAAGTTCCAGCGGGTTTGCGTCATCTACAATGACTGTTCCATCCTTCACCTGATAACTGATCTGCTTGTAATCATCCCGCTTTCCAGTCTGAGTACCTATTATAACGACTTCCATTCCAAGTTCCCGGAAGCCCTTAATGAGTGTAAGTGCCTTGGCAGCGCCGCCCATGTATATTGCCGCGGTCTTTCCCTGAACCCTTTTTCTGATTGCCTGAATTTCAGGCATTATTCTCTCTGTTTCCTTTTCGATGATCTCTTCAGCGATTCTCATCATTTCTTCAGAACCAAAGAACTCAGCTGTTGTTCTAAGTGCAATTGCAATATCCTCGATTCCAAAATAACTAACCTTCTTGAAGGGAATTCCATATTCCTTCTTCATCCACTTTGCAAGGTATGTCATGGAACCTGAACACTGCACTAAATTCAAATGGGCTCCGTGTGACTTTGAGATGGTATCTACTGTTGCATCTCCTGTCATGGAAGTAATGACCTGTATTCCCATCTTTTCAAAGAGGGGCTTTACCAGCCATACATCTCCTGCCACATTGTAATCGCCAAAGATGTTGATCCTGTATTCTGAGGTTATTTCAGGTTCCTTTGTTCCGATGATCTGCATAAGTGCATTGCACGCTGCCTTATACCCATCAGACTTTGTTCCCTTGAAACCTTCTGATTGTACAGGTATTACAGGAATGCCTACTCGCTCGGTTGCTTCCTTGCAAATCGCTTCAAGGTCATCTCCGATTATACCGACAATACAGGTTGAATAGACAAAGATGACCGGGGGTTTGTATAACTCGACAATCTCGTCGATACTCTTTGAAAGTTTTTTCTCGCCGCCGAATACTACGTCAAGTTCCTTCATATCAGTTGAGAAACTGGTACGGAACGTTTCCTTATCACTTGACAGGCTACCCCTGATATCCCAGGTGTAACTTGCGCATCCAATTGGACCGTGTACAAGGTGTACAGCATCGGTCACAGGATTCAATGCCACGCGAGCTCCTGAATAAACACAGGCTCTCTGGCTCATTGAACCCGCGATGGATGTATTGTCGCATGCTAGTTCGCTGCTCTTCTTTGCCTGCTTTAGGGTTATGTATGGTTGTCTTTCATCCAGCGTGTTAACCACGCTTGTAATGTCTGGCATGTTCTCACTCCGCTAATAAATTAGGTAGGTCGTTTTATTGAACGACCTCAAGTTCTTCTTCAGGAATTGTCTTATCCTTAATGTCCAGGAAAGTGTTTCCGATCCACTCGATCATTCGAGCTGCTCCTGCATATCCCATGACAGGGAAGTAATGTAAGTTTGCCCTGTCCATGATTGGGAATCCGACTCTGATCAATGGAATATCTTCAGCAAGTGCTATGTGCTTTCCATAGGTGTTACCGATCAGCATGTCTACAGGCTCGTTCTTTATGATCTGGTGGAGTGTGAATAGGTCTGCTCCGGTGAGGATATGTGAGTCAGGGTACATTGGATGTATCATTTCTGAAACTCTTTCCTCGAATTTCTTGCTTACAGAACCTGAAAGGACTACAGTTGGTTCCATTCCCATTTCAAGTACCAGGCTTGTCAGACCTTCTATTATGTCGCAGTCACCGAATATGGCTACTTTCTTTCCGTAGAAGTGCGGGTGAGCATCTGTCATCATGTCAACGACTCTTTGTCTCTCATGTTCCAGTTCCGGTGGGATTGGGACGCTTGCAAGTTCTGCTGCCTTCATGATGAACCTGTCAGTGTAACGAACACCTATTGGTACAGGTCCTATCTGTACTGGCATCTTGAACTTGTTCTTGAATACGTTTGCTGCTGCGCCTCCTGCCATGCCGCAGAGCGCAATTGTTCCTATTGAGTTTGCACTGTCCTCAACATCACCTATTGGTGTACCGCCCTTCGCAAAGAGTCCACCATCTCCGGTAATTCCTGCATCGAACACATCTGTCTGGTCAGGGAATACGATAGTTGGTATGTTCATGATGGAGAGTATTCTCTTCATCTCGCGTATGTCACCAGGGTCCACAAAACCCGGGATCAGGTTGAGCTTACCATTTGGCTTTGTCTTCGTGGCAAAGGTTGTAACGAATGACTTTACCATGTTGTCATAGCCTGTTACGTGGGAACCCACATAACTTGGGGTTGATGCAGCACATAGTTTGATGGATGGGTCGATAAGTTCTTCCATCTGTACATCTTCTATTATCTGGTTAACGTCATCACCAATTGTCTCTGAAAGACATGTTGTGTGAATTGCAACAACTTCCGGTGTGTATACTGCCTCAATGTTGGCCAGTGACTTCTTGAGATTGGATGCACCACCGAAAACGGCGGTTCCTTCATAGAAACTACTGGTAGTTCCTACAGTTTGTTCCCTGAAGTGTCTTGTAAGACACATTCTCAGGTATGAGAGACATCCCTGTGATCCATGGCTGTGGGGCATACAGTTGTGTATACCCATTGCAGCGTATGATGCACCAATAGGCTGGCATATCTTGGCAGGGTTAACGACCAGTGCATCTCTCTGGACTTCTTCCTTTGGTGTATAATCTAACATTTTTCTTCCTCCTTTACTCTGCCTTCCATGGGGTCTTTAAGAGCTTCCAGCTTGGGTTGTTCACTGCCATATCGATATCTCTTGCGAAGTTGAGTACACCTGTGAAACCGGTGTAACGTCCGCTGTAGTCGTAGGAGTGGATCTGCCTGGATGGAATTCCCATCTTTTGTGCCATGTACTTGTCCTTGATACCTGAACAGAACAGGTCTGGCTTGAGTTCCTTGATGAGGAATTCAGTCTCGTAGTGGTTGAGGTCATCCACAGCGATCGTACCATCCTTCATTTCCGGCATCATTCCGTCATAGGACATCAGACCAAGCTTTTCCTTGAGTTCCTTCATGCGTTCTTCACTGATGGCAGGTTCAAATCCTTCCTCCATCTCATAGTGTAGATCTTCAAGCATTCCACTGGATGCTTTTTCCTTCAAACCATCAAGTATCTGTCTTCCTTCGTAGTCATCACGGTGAGCAAACTGGTATCCTGCAACCAGAACCTTCATACCAAGATCTTCAAAGAGATTCTGGTAGTGGTGTGATCTGGATCCTCCGGAGTAAATGAAAGCTGTCTTGCCCTGAAGCTTGTTTCTGTACTTTTCAAGTTCAGGCTGGATCTTTGCCATCTCTTCTTCAATGATCTCTTCTGTCTTTCTTGTAATTTCAGGGTCATCGAAGAATTGTGCCATCTTTCTGAATGACTTCTTTGTACCTTCGATGCCTATGTAATTGACCTTTAACCATGGTACTCCGTACTTTTCTTCCATCATGCGGTTAGTGTAGTTCACTGACCTGTGACAAAGAAGGACACTGAGTTTGGCCTGGTGTGCCTTTGCAAGATTATGGTACGAGCCGTCTCCTGTGAAGCTTGAAACTATGCGGTATCCGATCTTTTCAAAGAGTGGCTTGATCTCCCATAGGTCACCACCAATATTGTATTCACCAAAGATGTTGATGTCAAATGGTGTTGGATTCTCCAGTTCCTCGGTACCAACGATATGCTCCATGATCACGTTACTTGCAATGTGATGTCCTGCTGACTGGCTTACACCTCTGTAACCTTCACAACGAAGGGACATTATCTTTACACCATGTTCTTCCTCTGCTTCTGCAGCAACTGCTTCTATATCATCGCCAATAAGTCCTACAGGGCATGTTGCACAGATCGATATTGCACCTGGCTTGAAGATCCTCACAACGTCATCGATAGCTGCCTTGAGTTTCTTCTCACCACCGAATACAATATCTGTTTCTTTCATGTCGGTTGAGAAACAGTATTGAAGGAAGTTGTCACCACCATCTTCCGCCTTGGCCATGTTTCTCCTGGTTCCCCAGGTGTAATAGCCACAGCCAATTGGTCCGTGTGTGATGTGAACCATATCCTTGATAGGTCCCATTACCACACCCTTACCACCGGCATAGGCACAACCACGGTTTGTCATTATGCCTGGAATGGTCTTGGCATTAGCTTCGATGTGATTTTCTTCGGAACATGAATCTTTGACAGTTAAGTGCTTCCTCCTGTCCTTTGCGACCTTCTCAGGGTAGATCTTCATCATCTCATCAATGACACCCTGTGAATGTTCAATTTCTGAGCTCATTGTTCTTCCCTCTCTACAGTGATATTGCCTTCTTCTCCTGTCCTTATCCTGAAGGATTCAGGTATGTCTGTTACGAAGATCTTTCCATCCCCTGCATGTCCTGTCTGGTTGATGTTGATTATCCTCTGGACTACCCTGTCTGCTGCCTTATCGTCGACAACTATGGTAAACAGGCGCTTTGGAATGAATGGGATACAGTTCTTTGCTGAAACTCCTTCCTGCTCAGGAAGTGGTGGGTCAAATTCATAGCATAATCCCTTTTGCTTTCCTCTGCCCATTACCTTTTCCACGGTGAAAGATGGGTATCCGCACTCTGAAAGTGCATCTAGGGTCTTGTGCACCTTGTTCATACGAATGATTGCCGTTATTTCCTTCATTTAACATTCCCCTTCGGGTTTAAAGTCCACTTTCGCCGGTGCGTATTGTGTAAGCGTTTTCAACTGGATTTACGAAGATCTTTCCGTCTCCATACTTTCCTGTGTGAGCTGAACTCTTGATTATATCCAGAACTTTTGACTTCTCATCATCTTCAATTACCATCATGAGCATTGTCTTTGGAAGTTCGTCAAATTGCACTTCAGCTGTGTGTATACCTCTCTGCTTTCCTCTTCCGTATACATCGGTCTTGGTAAGGGAAACGTAGCCACCCTTCTCAAGTTCTTCAACGATGTCAGATACCTTGTTAGGCCTGACAATTGCACGAACCATTTGCATTTTTTTCACCTCAAAGTTCAACAATTCCGAATTCGACCATCATTTCTTCCAGGTCTTCCATTTCCATTGGCTTTGGGATAACGAACAGGTCATTATTTTCGATGTTGTTGGCTAGTGTCATATATTCCTGTGCCTGACCACAATCCGGGTCAAATTCGATAACTACCTTCCTGTTTATCTCAGCACGCTGGACAATATTGTCTCTTGGTACAAAGTGGATGAGCTTGCTTCCCAGCCTTTCTGCAAATGCTTCAAGGAGTTCGCGTTCTCCATCTACATTTCTGCTGTTGCAGATTATACCACCAAGACGTGCTCCGCCCTTTGCATACTTCTGGATACCCTTGCAGATGTTGTTTGCTGCATAGATTGCCATGAGTTCACCACTGGCAACAATGTAGATCTCCTTTGCCTTTCCTTCACGAATAGGCATTGCGAAACCTCCACATACTACATCACCGAGTACATCATAGAATACGTAATCCAGATCTTCTTCGTATGCACCAAGGTTTTCCAGCAGGTTTATTGATGTGATGATTCCTCTTCCTGCACACCCTACGCCGGGTTCAGGTCCGCCAGACTCGACACACTTTATGTCTCCAAATCCTGGTTGAATGAGCTTATCGAGTTCAACGGATTCGTCGCCTTCGCTTCTTAATGTGTCAAGCACTGTCTTTTGGTTAAGACCTCCAAGGAGCATTCTTGTTGAGTCTGCCTTTGGGTCGCATCCTACCAACAGTATATTTTTTCCCATAGTGGCGAGTGCACCTGTCAAATTCTGTGTGGTCGTTGACTTGCCGATTCCGCCCTTTCCGTATATTGCTACTTGTCGCATGGTCTTTTCCTTCTATACTTTTTGATGTGTTTTTCTATTGGATTTGTTGTATGAATTTGTGTTATTGGAGCTGCTTTGATTTGTATCATACAACGGAATCCTATGTACTATGTTACTATATTTAAAACTATTTGTTATGGTAAGTATGATTTTCTAATTTATTTGTTAAAAACGCTGTCTATAGGGTATGTGATCTCTACATTATGCATAAAATACAAATGTATGCTAACTATGTCCGTTTTCAGCTAAAAAAGGAAATTTTCGTCCGCTTTAGGTAAATATTTATATATCCGGAAAAGACAACCTTTCAAGTATTCATTGTGATTTCTTGGTCAAGGCAAAATTTTAATTCTTATAAATTTGGATATGTGAAAAACCGACTTAAATATTAAATTCAGAAGATAAACTCCGTTAAATCCATGATTTGATGGTATATTGTAGGATAATGGCAGAAGCAGTTGATAAAAATTGTATCATAATAGAGATCTGATATTAACAATTTTTATGTTCCAAAAGAAAATATGGTGAAGAAACCAGATCAAAAAGGTACTATTCAAATGAGGGTTTCTACAGCTCTATAAAAAGGGATTTATTCAATAATATTGAACAAATCGCTTTATAGTCTCGTATTCCATCGATTTATATGCACAATCTGTCCACAACTGCACCTTCCTCAATTGCATCAAGTATGTCATCGATATCATCTTCAGCTACCTCTCCATACCATGTCTGCTGAGGATAGATCATTACTATTGGTCCTTTTTCGCAGAGACCCACACATCCGGTCGAAGTAACCATCACTTCACCTTCCAGATCTCTATCCATTATTGCTTCGTTAAACATTGCTACCAGGTCATGTGAATCTTTGTTCTTGCATGCGCCCTGGACTTTGCCGTTCAGTCTTGTGCTTGCGCAAATAAATATATGGTTGTTTGGTTTTTGCATGATGAGCCTCCTTAAATTTATGTTTTTAAGCCATGTCTTTAAATATTTGTATTCGGAAAGTAACTACTTAGGTATTAATATTTAAATCTATGTATCAGTTTTTATGAACTAAATAGTGTATTCGAAAAACAGGTTGGGACCTTAGAACATAAGCATCTGGCTGTAAATACCTGTTATTCCAAAGCACGAAATGAGTTGAACGTTGACAACATCACACTAGTTTATCTCCTCAACACAGCCATCTCAGCATCCTTACTATTGGATTTTCCTTTGTTCAGAAGATTGTCATATTTGCTTTTCACAGGCTCTACATAAGTTTCCGCAACAAAAAGGTCCAGCCAATCTCTATTAATAATATTCTCTCTTTTATAGCCAAGAATATCAGCACCTTTTTTGTTAATATGGATGAGTTTGTGATCTTTGTCAAGAACAGCTATCAATACTCCAACATAACCGAGATATTCGTATGCTTTGTTGCGGTCGATGAGGTGCGAATCATGCTGCTCTTTGATGCGCAGAAGGGCTCTGATCTTTTCATTCAGTTCAAATTTGTCAGCAGGTTTTTTCAGGAAGTCATCCGCACCAACTTCAATTCCTTTCTGGTGATCATCCCTGGACGTCAGAGCCGTGAGCATTATTATAGGTATAAAATCAAGTTTATAGTCCTGCTTGATTATTTTGCATACGTCAAATCCGTCCATTCCGAGCATAACTATATCGAGCAGTACAAGGCCTGGATTTTAAGTTTTCACTATTTTAAGTGCTTCCTCACCATTTGAGACTGAAACTATGTCGTAAGTCTCAGAAAGATACGATGTAAGGAGTGCTACGTTGATTCGCTCATCATCAACGATCAACATTTTATTTTTCGGATTCAAAGATATCTTTTATTATATTTATTATACTATATTATATATGTGTTATTTTGTGTTGGAACGAATGTCTTTGCAATATACCAGATCACTGCTTACGTTCCCATTCACAATGTCCATTACTTCCCTGAAACTCTCAAGTGAGGCTTCGATGTTCTCTATTATCTCGTTTGCAAGTATGTCAGGATCAGGAAGGTTGTCAAGGTCTGCAAGGCTCTTGTCCTTGAGCCAGAAAATATCAAGGTTGGTTTTGTCCCTTGCCACTATTTCCTCATAACTGAACCTGCGGAATCGGCCATCGGAATTCTCCTCATTCCATGTTTCGCTGCGATTGTGCCGGTCTTCAGGATTGTAACACCGTATGAATTCCTCAAGGTCTGAGTATTTCAGGGGGTTCTTTTTCAGTGTGTGATGTACGTTGGTGCGGTAGTCGTATATCCAGACTTCCTTTGTCCATGGATTTTTAGAGGCGGGTTTTGCTTCAAAGAATAACACGTTAGCCTTCACTCCGTTGGCGTAGAATATGCCGGTTGGCAAACGAAGTATGGTGTGAAGTTCGGTAGTTTCCATGAGCTTTTTGCGCACAGTTTCCCCGGCTCCTCCTTCAAAGAGGACGTTATCCGGTAATACCACAGCTGCCTGACCACCGGTTTTGAGAATGGTGTGGATGTGCTGCACGAAGTTTAGCTGTTTGTTGCTGGTAGTGACCCAGAAGTCCTGGCGATTGTAGGTGAGGTCTTCTTTTTCCAGGCCACCTTCTTCATTAGTGAAGGTCATGCTGCTCTTTTTACCGAAAGGAGGATTGGTGAGGATGTAATCGAACCGTTCACCGGAATCGGCTATTAGTGCATCGGAGTTGGATATCATGGGCTGTCCGTCAATCTCTCCGATGTTGTGCAGGAAGAGGTTCATGAGGGCCAGCCGTCGGGTTCCGGCTACTATTTCGTTGCCACCAAAGGTATCGTTCTTCAAGAACCTACTCTGCTCCCGGTCAAGTTGCTCATTTGATCGTGATGTGAGAAAATCATAAGCAGCCAGGAAGAACCCGCCAGTACCACAGCAGGGGTCGCCTATGGTTTTCATGGGCTGTGGTCGCAGACATTCAACCATGATCTTGATGAGCGGTCGGGGAGTGAAGTACTGACCAGCTCCGCTTTTTGTGTCCTCTGCGTTCTTCTGCAAAAGTCCTTCGTATATTTCGCCCTTGGTGTCAACGCCCATCATGACCCAGCTTTCCTTGTCGATCATATCAATGACCTTGTACAGCATGGCAGGGTCGCTTATCTTGTTCTGCGCCTTGAGGAATATCTGTCCGAGCATCCCCGGTTTTCTGGCAAGCTCATCCAATAGGTTCCTGTAATGTATGTCCAGCTCAGCGCCACGCTTCTGCTTTAATACATCCCATGTATATTCCTGCGGGATGTCAATATCCCTGCTATACGGCGGCTTCCTGTATTCCTCTGCCATTTTCAGGAATATGAGGAATGTCAACTGCTCAAGGTAATCTCCATAGCTCACCCCTCCGTCACGCAGTACATTACAAAAGCTCCACACTTTGGATACGATGGATGATGTGTTCTCGGTCATGTTTTTTGTCCCTGAGTTTTTCCTTTTAACTTTTTCTTCATTTCATCTGTCAGGTAATAACCCCCGGTCAATGTTGATCTCCCTCTGAAATCTATCAGATCAGCATTCTTTAATTGCTTAATGTATCTTTCAACACTGCTAACCGACAGTTTGGTTATGGCTGCATAGTCAGGAACTTTTTCACCTTCATTTTCTGCAATCACTTGCAAAAGTATAGTGAGTTTGTCTTTCACATGTCGGGTTGCTCCCTCAATTGTTCCTTCAATTGCTCCCTCAATTGCTCCCTCAATTGCTCCCTCAATTGACTCTTCAGCAAGAGGAATGATGGTCTTGAATACATCTTCTTCAATAAACTGTGGGCTGCCACCATCTGCATATTCCTTGATAAATCGATTTACGTTTAAAACACCAGAACCCAATTCATCTACTCTTCCAAGCTGCATGAAGAATTTTACGATTGCTGGATTTTTAGGAAATGGGGCAAACCTATCAGGATCGATCGGTCCTTCTCCATGTGGGTTGTTTGCGTTTTCGGTTTCAACCCTGTCTGCATAGATTATAAATGTGCATGGGTAAGCATTCATATACTCTCTGTGGACAATCAGATTTGCAACTATTTCCCTGAATATTTTATTTCGAAGGCTTACTCGCTGATCGCCTTGCATATAAAATTTATCGGGTAAGTGTTTGCCGATGAATGTCATTAGTTGTTCATAGGCTTCTATTAGGTTTGTTTGAATGTATTCTCGATCATCGTAACGATAAATATCCTCCACACGGGCTAGTGCATCAATTTTAAAGTATGGAAGTATTTGCTGGATAACTTCATCTTTGCCAAGTAGCAAAGCTGCTGCAAGAGTGTAACCTTCCTGTGCTGTTTTAAGGTCTCGCTTCCAAAGACCTGCCTTTTCCAGCATTTGCTTATCTGTCAGTGCCAGCCACGGGTGGTTGTCGTTGTGGCTTCGGATGAGGTTTTTAATTTTAGGGAAGAGGTCAGCTTTGAAATCTTCAAAATGCAATGCAGGATAAATTATTCCTTCAGTGTAATGGGCAGCTTTGCGGTTGTGTATCTCTGCAATTTGTTGTGGCTGTGTGACTTTAAAATCCCCATCATTGCTACGATTGAATACAGTACTGCCGGTCTTATGCACTTGTGAGCTGGCAGGAACTTGGATATGGATCAGCCATTTTCCCTCTATTTCATAGGTTTGTGGGAATAGTATGAATGGTGGATTGAGTTTTTGAGGATTGTTTGACAGGTTGACCAGATTGGTCACAATGGACTCAATTTTGTTATGCTCGACCCCGGTAATGTTGCCAGTGTCATCTGCTCCAAGAATGATGTCCCCACCATCACGATTGAGCATAGCACAAATTGTCTCGAATAAATTACCCGGCAAGGCTGTGCGTGCTTCCTTAAATTCCAGACGGATGCCTTCCTGCTCTTTGAGTAGTCTTTTCAACCTTTCTAATCCCATTTTTTCCTCACCTCTTCCCACTTTCTGCTCTCTCAGCCCTCACCCTCTCCAACAAAACCTCAGCCGGCTCCCAGTCATCCGCCTTCCTAACTTCCTCCAACTCCCTCTCATTGAGCAGTTTCCCCTCAAACGCCTTTTTCAAAATACTCTGCCTAAGAGCCTCGGCTTTCTCCAGATTCTCCGCGATATCCTGTTCTACTTTATCGCAGACTGAAAGGCGTGTTTCGATTTCGCTGATGATGGCTTGTTGTTCGGGGAGAGGTGGGACTGGAATAGGTAAAGAGGATACTTTTGAAATATTTAATGTGTAAAGGCCTGACGTGGAGCTTGCAACTCTAGTAATCTGTTTTCTACCTTCAAATGAAATTAGCCAAAAAAGTATAAATTTGCCGATATCCACAATTTGGAATCTAACTTTTATGAGATGGTTTTGATGTACGCATGGAGATATTTTTCCATTCCAGATGGCAACTCTACCGATTTGACTAGAACTTCCATTTCCTTCGACGACTAAAAGATCTCCTTCTTTTAATATTACTCGCGGGATTTCTTGTTCTTCAATACCGATGAATTTGATGTCATCTAAACGTAATTCATTGGAATAGACATTAGCGACTCTAAGGTAAGGCAGTTTTGTAGATATTTTATTTCTTTTTGAATTCTTTGTCAGGCCACCTGTTACTTCCCCGAGTTCTTCAATTTTTGTCCATCTCCAATCAGTCGGCAGGCTTGACAAATCTTTTAATTCAGTCTCATTGAGGGGTTTTACAGTTTTTAATTTTTTGCCGGTAGCCTTGGCAGCTTCTTCTTTTTCCCTGCTAATCTCAACCAGCAGCTCATCAGCACCATGCAAATCCTGCTGCTTTTCTCTCCACTTCTTCGTAAGCTCTCCTTCAAACGCTTTCTTCAGCACCGACTGCCTGTAAACTTTGAGCTGCTCCTGTGCCAGTTTGAGATTGGCGATGCCGTTGTCAAGTTCGCTGAAGAGCAGCTCGATCTTGGAGACTATGGCGCGTTGTTCGGGGAGTGGTGGGAGCGGGATTTCTATTTTCCTCAAATGCCCAAGTGGTATGAATTTTTGTGTAGTTCCCTTTAAAAACTGTTTTTCTTCAATTTGTGAATAAAAAGTGAATGAATCTAGGTAATACTTAAACAATTCAGAACTGATTAATTTTTTAGGATTTTTAAATAAACCAATATTTTTGATTGCATATTTTGGCTCGGCTTTTACTAAGACAGGATTGCCAATAGTGCCAATCATTGCAAATAGAATATCGCCAATATCAACCTTTGATCTCAGTGAAATTTGTAAAAAATCTTCTTTAGAAATGTATTTTACATTTTTTAAGTCTAAATCTCCATTTTTTAGATTTTTGGATGTTACTAAAGGATATATTTCATCATCAACATATTTTGGAGTATCGTGAGTTCCATCTCTAATATCTAATATTTCACTTGAAACGACTTTAATCCAACTATCGGGTAATTCCATTTTTAAGCCGCCAATTCATCATTTAATTCTACATTAATTAATTTTAAATTTTCACACTTATTTGGTGTTATTCGTTGCAAAAGTCTTTTATTTTTGGATTTTCTCCACAGTTTATACCACAGTTTATACCACAGTTTATACCACAGTTTATACCACAGTTTATACCACAGCAATCTTAAAACCAAGCGTTGATATATTTATTTTAGGACTTATCTATTATTTCCCAATGCCCGCTTTTTCTCGATCCAATACGCTTGATTTTTCCTTCATCCTTCAATTTAGCAAGGTTCCATTCCACTCCCCGTATAGACAAGTCTGCAATCTGACTAAGTTCTTCACGGGTAATAGTGGGATTTTCTTTAATTGCTTCAAGGATTTTCTCCGAACTTTTCTCCGAATTTTTCTCCCAACCGTCACCCAACTTTTCTCCCAACTCCATCTCCGAACTTATGTCAAGTTTTCGGAAAATCACGGAAAAACGACCATCGTATGAAAACTCAACCGAAGTCTTCTCGTTCTCATCTACAGCCTGCTTGATACGGCTTATGCCGGTGCCGACCTTTTCAATATAGTCTATCCTGTGCAGCAGGGATGCAATAAGGGGATTGCGGGCAACGCTCAGGTTGCCGAAATCAGAGGGCTTAAGGCCGCTTGGCAGGCCACCGGGGTTTGAGATCTCAACCCTGTCGTCAAAGACCTCTATAAGCACATTGGAACCTCTGTCAAAATAATCTCGGTGGCATACTGCATTTATGATGGCTTCTCTTAGAGCTATATCGGGAATATCCGGGATCTCTTCCCGTTGGATCTTCTCAATTCTGTATTCCACGTTGGTATGTCTTTTAACAAAAAGGATGGCATTGTCGATGTTCTCAACAATATTTTCCTTGAAATCCTTCTTATCAAGGATATGCACTTTTTTTGTTCCTTTATACAGGACACAGACAACAATAGCATGATTTAGCAGGAAATCAATATCCTTTGCAAAGAACAGAACTCCGGCATTATTTAGTTTTCCATCATCAGTAATGCAATCCAGATTCCGCAGCAAAGACATCCTGTCAATTGAATTAGTAATGCCTGCAAGTTTCAGGAAATTACGAAATGCCCTCTCATCAAAGTCATTCTCAAAATCTGCCTTCCCGTTTCGCAGTTCTTCAAAACGGATGCGACCTTCCTTCTGGAAAAAAGCGATGATCTCATTGCGGTTCAGTTTCTGGGAATTTGCCCCGTTTCGAAGAAAGAACCCTCTGGAACAGGCATAAGGCTTCTCGCTCCCCTCCGGCACATCAGCAACAATAAAATTGTCATGCACTTCGATCTTAACATCAAGCTGTGGCTGCAACTGTCTCAGGGAGTCCTGCACCCTTGATCTGAAACTATTATCGGTCTGAACACCTTTGATGATCCCCTTATCAGAAATGCCAAGAAATACCTTTCCGCCATTGGAATTAGCAAAAGCGCAAACCTCCTCAACAAACGACTTATCAAGACTCTCCTTGAACTCAATATGGTATCCCTCACCAGCCGCAACAATACTCTCTATCCACTCATCCATCATCAAGCCGCCAGTGCCTCATTCAATTCGCCGATAATCACGTTCATCTCATCGCCAAAGAGCTGGTACATCTTTCCACGACCGCCCATTGCATCAAAGGGAGTGTAATCGAGGTCATCTATTTCCAGATGGAAACTGTTGGTCACGTAATCCTTTATCATGCGCAGCCAGTTCATCTGGTCTTCATTGAACTTCAGGGTTCCGGCCTGTTTGCTGAAAACCCAATCCTGGAAATTACGGTTCACTGTCTGGTCATAGGCGGTAAGAACCGGGTCTATCTCCGTCACCCTGCGGATAAGGGAGACCAGAGCTGTAAGCTCGCTTTTGGGAGAATTGCCGTTGACCTTCTCCAGTTGCTCGTATGCCTGCCAGACTCTCAGAGGTGCAAAGTGGGGTTTTTCTATCTTCAGCTTTTCCAGCAGCTCTTTTATCATTGCGAAGGTCACATCCCTGCGCTGGTAGGGTTGGTTGTAGAAGATACGCAATGCTGTGATCTCATCCTTGTTAGCTTCCAGATAGACTTTGAAGTCGCTTACCAGCTCATCAGCTTTTGCAACAGCTTCCTTATCCCACTCAGCCCTGAGAACAGTATCAGTATTCACTGTATCAATGATCTGCTCGTGTACCCTGCGTACATTCTCGATATAATCGTTCAGCCTTCCGTTAAATGTTGACCTCGCAACATCTATTAATTCCTGTTGTGCCTGTTTCTGTGCTTTCTCTTGAGATATCTGGGGTTGCTGCTGTTTTATACCGGAAGCCATGGCATCTATAATATCAGGATTATATGCTCTGAACAAGTCCCGGATTGCCCCGCTTATTTCTTTTCCACCGGCTTTTTCAGCAAAAGTAGCCCTTTCATCATCAGTGATCTGCTTGTTCAACCTCGACAGCCTGTTCCCTAGTGAAATGTAAAGGTCTTCATCCTGAGCGCCAAAAGTAACCGCTGCCAACAGGTCTTTCAAGGCGATCCCCTTCTTACGCTCAAGTGGTCTGCTGTCAGTCTTCATGGACTTAGTGACACCCACAGCGTCCACAACCACAAAATGAGTCTTCGCCGAAACTGCCGAAGGCGTGACTTTCTTCAGGTCATCATAACCCATGACTCTGGTCCCACGTCCTTTCATCTGCTCAAAATAGTTCCGGCTTTTCACATCTCTCATAAACAGCAGGCATTCCAGCGGCTTAACATCCGTGCCGGTAGCTATCATATCCACTGTCACAGCAATTCTTGGATTGTAATCATTACGGAACTGTGACAGCACAGACTTCGGGTCTTCTTCATTTTTGTAGGTGACTTTTTTACAAAAAGCGTTACCTTCTCCGAACTCTTTCCGTACTGTCTGTATAATATCATCTGCATGGCTGTCTGTCTTGGCAAAGATCAGCGTCTTTGGAACTTCTTCTCTTCCCGGGAATATCTCCGGCAGTTTGTCCCTGAAAGTGCGTATGACATTTCTTATCTGGCTTGGATTAACAACATCCCTGTCAAGCTTCTTGCCAGTATATGTGTACTCTTCATCGAGTTGTTCCCAGCGCTTCCTGCGGGTAAGTTTCTCCCTCTTGTCCACAAACTCCTTTGCGTTGATCTTTGCTCCTTCTTTTGTGATCTCAGTCTCAATAGTGTACACATCATAACCAACATTCACACCATCTGCCACCGCTTCCTCATGGCCGTACTCACTTACCACATTCTCATCAAAAAAACCAAAAGTACGTTTATCCGGGGTCGCTGTCAGACCTATCAGGAACGAATCGAAATAATCAATTACCTGCTGCCACAGGTTGTAGATAGAACGGTGACACTCATCAACAACCACAAAATCAAACTCTTCAATTGGGATCTTCTCATTATATACAACAGGAAGTGGCTCCTTTGGCTGCCATTTCTTCTCAGCAGGATTCTCAGTTTCTGACTCTTCATCCAACTCCTCATCCTTAAGAATGGAATACAGACGTTGGATAGTGGAAATGCATACCTGGCTGTCCGAAGATATATAATTGGAACGCAGCCGCTGAACATTGTACAACTCAGTGAATTTGCGGTTATCATCATTTGGCATGTAAGCCATGAATTCCTGCTCCGCCTGCTCACCAAGGTTTCTGGTATCAACAAGGAACAGTATCTTGTTGGCATCTGCGTATTTTAGCAAGCGGTAAATGAAAGTAATAGCAGTATAGGTTTTTCCGGAACCAGTGGCCATCTGGATCAAAGCTTTAGGACGATTCTCCTTAAATGAAGTTTCAAGATTATTAATTGCCATTATCTGGCAATCACGCAAATTTTCAACTCGTAATTCCGGTATCAAAAGAAGCCTTTCTCTTAAAGGCTCTTTTTTGAGCCAGTCCCTGAATGTTTCAGGCCGATGAAATGAGAACACAGACTTTGATCTTGGTTTAGGGTCACGATAATCCGTGAACCTTGTGAGTTCTCCATTACTCTCATAAACAAAAGGAAGCTGGCCATTATCCAGATATTTTAACTTGCTGGAAGCATATTCTGCGGATTGCTCCTCCACAACTGTCAGTTTATGTCCCTCTTCCTTCTTTTTTGCTTCAATAATCCCAACAGGTATCTTGTTAACAAAAAGGACATAATCAGCCGGACCCACATCAGTCCAGTATTCACGCACCGCAATTCCGTGGGAAGCACTCCAGTCTATCTTCTCTCTTTTTTGTACTACCCAGCCAGAATCATTCAGTTTTATGTCTATCTTGTCTCTGGCTTCCTGCTCTGGAGTTTGATTTTCGCTCATATTTCCTATACGTTCGATATTCTGCTGTTTATCGGAAGTTGCTGATAAAGCTATAAAAATATGAAATGATCTTGGCAAAGTTTAGGCGTACATTCAATATAAATATTATCTGTCGAGACCAGATGAGAATGTAAGTACTAAAAAAAGTAATGCAAAAATGTAGTTAGGGAAGAGCCCCGAAAAACTATGGAAGTTTACTAATAAATTATGACAATTGGACTTGCAGAATCCTGTACAATAGGTATATTGAATTCCCGGGGCTCACTTTGATTGTCGTGTAATTTATGTAAATATGTTTTTAAAAATAAAAGAGGAAGAAAGCACTTAAAGTGCTTCTCCATCTGTTTCTCCTGTACGGATCCTGATGATCTTGGCCACAGGATAGATAAAGATCTTACCGTCTCCAATAGAACCGGTTTCTGCGGTCTTTATAATAATGTCAACAACCTTGTCAACATCTTCATCTTTGACGACAATTTCCATCTTTATCTTTGGCAGCAGATCGACACAGTACTTGCGTCCTCTCCACTGCTGCATTACGCCCTTCTGCTTACCACGGCCTTTTACATCTGTCACAGTGATACTTTCGTATCCTGCTTCATCCAGTGCATCCTTGACTTCGTGGATCTTTGTAGGTCTTATGATTGCTTCTATCTTCATCATTTAAATCACTCCTTTGCAATAAGGAACTCTGGGTATGCGCTGATACCGTGTTCTACTACATCAAGTCCTGCAATCTCGTGTTCTTCTGATACGCGAAGTCCGATAATTACATCGAGTATCTTGAAGATTATGTATGAGATACCGAATGCCCATACTATGCTTAGAACTACACCAACTAGCTGGATAAGAAGGAGTCCTATTCCACCACCGTAGAAGAGACCTGCTGTCTCTGCAGTGTATGCTGCACCTTCGAGTATTGAACCTTCACCTGGTCCCAGTGCGAAGAGACCCACTGCGATAAGTCCCCAGCTACCTGTATATCCATGTACTGCGATTGCACCTACAGGGTCATCGACCTTGAGTACGTTCTCATTGAACATTACACCTGCGTATACTACAATACCACCGATGAGACCGATTATGATTGCACCCAGGTTACTAACTGAGCCACAAGGTGCAGTGATTGCCACAAGCCCTGCAAGCATTCCGTTTGCTGTAAGGGATGGGTCTGGCTTTCCTGTCTTCATCCAAGTTATGATCATTACTATGATCGTTCCTGCAGCAGCTGCCAGGAATGTGTTAACGATTACAAGGTTTACGAATGGGTCCATTGCATCAAGGGTACTACCACCGTTAAATCCTACCCAACCGAATGCCAGTATAAGGGTACCGAGGAATGCGAGTGGAAGACTGTGACCTGGAATTGCCATTGCCTTTCCGTTCTTGAACTTGCCTATCCTTGCACCAACTACAAGTACACCTGCAAGAGCTGAGTATCCACCAATTGAGTGTACTACACCACATCCTGCAAAGTCATGGTGAGCTACACCAATTGCATCAACGATAAATCCGGTTGTAAGTATTCCTGAACCACTCCATACCCAGTGTCCGTATACTGGATAGATGAGTGCTACCATAAGTACTGTGTAAACAAGATATGCCTTGAAGTCAGTCCTCTCAGCCATTGCACCGGAAACAATTGTTGCGCCGGTTGCTGCGAAGACCATCTGGAACCACCAGCTGTTCCATAGTGCATTGTCAGCACCAATGAGGAAGAACTGGTCAATACCAATAAGTCCTGCAAAATCAGCACCGTACATGATTCCCCAACCGACTGCCCAGTATACAACTACACCAAGACAGATTGTCATGAAGTTCTTCATGAGAATGTTGGCTGTGTTCTTGGTTCTTGTCAGACCGATCTCAACAAGTGAGAAACCGGCATGCATCAGGAACACTATTGCACCTGCAATGAGCAGCCACATAAATGTGAGTGCGGTTTCAAGATTTGCTATTGATTCACTGTTTTCTTCTACTGTTCCTGCAGATGCCGGAACTATAAATAACATAAATATGACGCTCATTAGCAGTAAAGCCTGCCAGATCATCTTTGAATTGAGTTTCTGTGATATTCCATACATAAGTAACACCTTTGTTTCATTTTAATAGGAAGACGGATGCTATGTGTAGAGTTAATAGTATTTAAATTTTGCTATTTACTTGTGTCACTTACTTTTTTTATTTATTAAAATTCATGATTTATAACAGAAGTTATGCTTATTTAGAGCCTAAACTAGGCTAGAAAATCATAAATTCCCCCACATTGGATATTTTTCATTTCCAGCAATATTAAAAATGTTCCTTCTTTTCGCATGCATTCTTCATATTTTGTGGCGTACTGGGGTAAGGGCTTAATATAGGCCAAGTTATAAAAAAATTTACAAAATCACAAATTAATGGTATGTGTTCTCTTAGCTTGTATATAGCTGATATACTCATAAGATTTATGTTTTAACAATTCAATACCTGAGAAGCATGAGTAGATCTTCACTTCTGGCATAGAAATAGGCAATATATTGCTATAACGAAGGTAAGCAATTTCCAGATCTCTCTCAATGGAAAGTGAAGAATCAATGGATGCGTATGCTTATAAAATCCTCTTCAATAAATTTGGAAAGGGCAATTTCTCAATATCGAATAATAAAAAAAGTAGAAAACAATAATTATCTTCTGCAGAGCTGGACCAGTTCCTCAAAGTTTCTTCATCTTGCTATATTCCATCACAGTTGAAACCGGATGTGTATCAACATTGATCCCAGCTTCTTCAACAGCAGCAACAGAATTAATTCCTACCATTACGGGGATACCGACCTTTCCTCTTTCTATAGGTGCATAAAGAACATCTTCGTCTGGGTCACCTATTGTAATATGGCCGCTGATATCATCTTTTTTTGCCATTTCCATGATCTCTGCTGCTCTCTGGGCTGCAGATGTAGGTATCTGACGCACGTTTGCAAGCATCTTTCCATTGCCTGTATCAATAGCTTCAAGTATGGAAGTTGCTTTACGCCTGAGGAAGATCTTAATGGGATCAATGGATGTTCCGCTATATGAAATGAGGTCCAGAAAACCAGTTGCGTTATAGTCTTCCATTTGCATAAGGCCGCCATAAACAGGGACTACAGGAACCCCGTTATTCAAAAGTAAACCATCGAAAGTGATACTGCATACAGTGGCAACGGCAACTTTTCCATCAGGTACGTAAATATCAAGGTCAGTGTCCTCTTCAATTATACTTACTCTGGGGCTGATGGTTGCACCATTATCCATTGCATATCTTATAATGTCTGTGGCATTATCGTAATCGTCTTTGTCAATGTTCGTTATATTGACAATAACGTTTCCTTTGCCAGATTCCAAATTGTAGTTTGCTTTATACATCAGCTCTTCGATCTTGGTAATAACAAAACCAAACCTGTCACTTATGAGTGCATCACTGAGTTCCTTCTTGCCACGTTCGGTTATAGTGCGCCCGATGTATCCGTGTTTCTTAGTGAACCCTCTTTCATCCAGTATGCGTAAATGATATCTTACGGCTCTTTCCCCTATAGCATAGCCACGATTGTGAAGCTCGTCAGCTATAAGGCGCGCACCTACTGGCTTGTCACTTTCATTAATAATGCGCATTATTTCGACAAGCTTTCTCTCAACGTTTGGATCTGTCATTTTTTCACCGAAAATGGTCGTTGGTGCCTATTGTCAACGAAGTCGAAGTATTAGTTATATTCTATGTCTATTTAATATGTACTGCTCAATTTATATCCTTCCGGTTCGAAGAATATATATTACGAGCCACATTCCCAAAAATCCTGCCATCAAGAAACCGATGACCCCTAGCAGTGGAACTCCCCATATATGTGGCTCCATTCCTGTTTGTATTATCAAGGAAGAACCTACGATTATGGCTGAAATTATAAGGCTAAAGGAAAGACGATTACTTGCAGCGTCTATCTCAGCAACTACCCTGTCAAAACCCTGAGGTTCAAAGCGTAGTTTGAGGTAACCTCTTTCAGCGATATCGAGTATGTGGGATATCTTCATAGGAGCCCGATGAAGAACACGGGACCAGTTGCTAATATCTCTATAAGCGGTACCTGCAATGTTGGTAAGACGAATACGATCCTTTATTGCCTTCTTTGCAAAAGGCTCTGCTACAATTGTCAGGTTAATCTCGGGGTCCATTATGCTACTGAACCCTTCTATGGTCATAGCACCTTTTGATAGTAGTGCAACATTTGCAGGAACTCTGACCTGGTATTTTCTCAGGACATTGATCATTTCTTCCAGTATCAGTGCAGTATTGAGCTGGCTCAGGGACCTTCCATAGTATTTGTACAACAGGTTATCAATGTCTATCTTAAGCGATGCTATATCCACTTTATCTCCTATCGACCCAAGATCCCTTAAAAGTTCAATATATAATGCTGTGTCACCTCTGGTGATTGCAATAAGTTCATCGATGAGTAGATTGCGCATATCATGGGAAAGGAATCCTGCCATTCCAAAGTCCAGGAGTGCTATCCTGCCATCTCTCATTATGAAAACGTTTCCGGGGTGAAGGTCTGCATGGAAGAACCCGTCATCATAAACCTGTTTCATGAATGCTTTCAGTACGTCTATTGCTATCTCTTTCCTGTCCACTTCCATTTTGGCAAGCTCTTCAAAGGAGCTACTTTTGACCCCGTCGATGTACTCCAGGGTCAGAATTTTCATACTGGTACAATCCCAATAGACCTTAGGGATGTATATGCGTGGATCTTCCTGGAAGTTGTGAGCAAAGTGTTCGGCATTCCTGCCTTCCTGGGTATAATCCAGTTCTGCTTTGATCGAACGTTCAAACTCTTCAACAATTTCCACCGGCCGATATAACTTTGCTTCTGGCAGGTGTTCTTCTGTAAAAGCTGCAATACTGTAAATTATGTCAAGGTCTGCGTCTATGATCTTCCTTATTCCGGGTCTTTGAACCTTAACAACTACATCATCCCCACTCTTTAATTTTGCACGATGAACCTGGCCAATTGAAGCTGCTGCTATGGGTATTTCTTCAAAAGACTCATAAAGATCCTTGATGTCAGAGCCCAGTTCTTCCTTGATAATTTTTTCAACTTCTTCAATCCCAAAGGGCTGTATGTCATCCTGAAGTTTGGAAAACTCCCTTGCGTAGTCAGGAGGTATCAAGTCCTGACGCATGCTAAGTATCTGACCAAGCTTTATGTAGGTGGGTCCTAGTTCTTCAAGCATCATTCTGGCATTTTTGGGTCTGGAATCGGTGTTTTTTAGTACCTTTTCCTGCTTTTTGATCCTTGATCTTAAAGGTCTAATGTTGCCTATTCCCATTCTGTCAGCAATGAATCCAAACTCGTATTTCACGAGGGCATCAACGATCTTACCATATCTTTTGATCATTGAATATCTGTGGATCTTCCGGTTTCTCATTATCTTCCTTTGACTTTGATTTTTTTGTTTGGATGTATTATTGTTTATGACTGGCCTTATTATTAAATTATCGCCGATACTTATCTTTTAAATTTTAGAGAAACTGTTATATAATTTATTCTTCTAAATTGATAGTAGTCAGAAAGTATCTGGCAATTTGTCTGAAAAGAGATAGTAAGGAGTGAGAAAGAATGTTATTTTTTGATATAAGCTCATGGGATCCCCATGATAGTGAACAGGTAATTGAACATTTCAAGAAATTAAAACCCCCGGCAGGTATTAACATTATCAACCAGTGGGTCGATCTTAATGGAGGAAGGTACTTCATTCTCTATGAGGCTGAAAGTTCAGAGGCATATGCTGAATTCAATATTCCATGGTCCGACATCTGTATGATAGACAGTGTACCCGTAATGGAATCTACTGATTTCATAAAACTTATGATTGCAAAGGGATTGTAATCCCCTTACATTTTATTTTTTGACTTTAAGTAGCAGGCATTAATGTGATTATTTTTTCACAGTCTCCTATCTTCACAGTGAAATCTCCGTCAGGCAGTGCACTTGTGTCATATTTATGATTAAATTTCCCTTCTGAATCGGCTTTGACGGTCTGGGTAGCTACAAAATCTATCTTTACTTCTTTTTCACCATCCATTGCCATTCCTTCTACAACAATTTCATAGTTCCCGGCTGGAACATTCTTTTCAAAGAATTCAGCGATTCCGTTCGCAGCATCAAAGCTACGCTTAAAGTCTACGAACATATGGACGATAAAATTAAGGTCCTCTACCTTTTGTGACCTTACTTGAAAACTGTTACTGCCTCCTGGTATTCTGATATTTTCGAATACGTATTTATACCCTCTATCAATTACAGGGGTGTATATTGTGAATGAAACTGTCATTCCTATAGTTTCACCGGGATTTGTTTTCCCTTCTATGTCCAACATGTCGCCTGTGCGTGGTGTATCGGGAAAAATGCTCCATTCATCTAATGGTGCATCCGGATTCTCCTCAGTTTGGTCATAGATCAAAGAATAAATTATCTTTGAAAAAAGCAAAAAGAGGTTTTTGCTCTTGCTAAAGGCTACTCCTCCTGTATATTGTTAAACATCCTTCTCTTCGTCATCTGAAGCAGTGAGCTTGTCAAGTTTCTCATCAAGTTTTTGAATGATATCTTTGAGTTCCCTTACTTCATCTTTTGTTGCAACGTCTGCCTTGTTGATGGTTTCCTGAACCTTGGTTGAGATCTTTTTCTCGAGGTCTTCTTTCTGCTTCTTTTGTTCATCAACTACTTCGCGGACGAATTTCTTACCCTCTTCTTTTTTGATCTCCCCGTTTTCGATAAGGTCGTCGGCAATGTCCTGTATCTTCTCCTCTGTCAATGCCCACAAACCGATTCCAAAAAGGCCAGCCTTTTTCATGATTTCTGTGATATCTGAAAAGTCTTTCATTTTAAACCTCCACTAATTAATTATCGTGTGTTACAATAAAAGTCTTATTCTGAATGTATCAGTATTGATACAGGGTTTAACATGAATGCAATATTTCAAATCCATTTAAGTAAAAAATAAAATACAAAAAAAGAAAAATAAAATAAAACCTTTAGTTCTCCAACAATTCGTCGATATCATGTTCAAGGTACTTCGCATGACTCATCTCTATGAGCTTGCTGCATACATCATCCGGCTTCCCGTCCATGATTATCTTTGCATTATCAATGAGGATCGCCCTGTGTGCAGCTTCCCTCACAAAGTCCATGTGATGGCTTACAAATACAATGCTTGTGCCAAATTTCTGATTTATTCTCTTCAGAGAGTTAGTAACATCTCTGAGGGTGATCGGGTCAAGGTCGCCGAAAGGCTCATCTAACATTAATATTTCCGGGTGAGATACAAGTGCCAGTGCGATATATGCTCTTACATGTTCTCCGCCACTTATCTGGTAGGGGGTTTTGTCGAGTACTGAAAGTGGAAGATTAAGAGCTTCAAATACGTCTACTGCATGTTTGTCAACATCTTCTTTTGTTACCAGGGGGAAAAGCTTGGAGTATATGTCGATGGTCATGTTCATTTCCCTAAGGGCCTTGTCTTTCTCATCTTCATTGACTTCAGTGAGCCTGTAAAGTGTGTCAAGTGCTTCATCTGATATGCCTAGCTCTGCGGCTCTCTCCCTGGCATATAATAGTGATCTTTCACCTTTAAGACGCAGTTTGAATGCCATCTGGTCCCTGATGGTGGAGTGTGGTGAGAGTGTGAACTCCTGGTGCATGATGCTCATCTTCCTTCGCAGGTCAATGCGCTGCGTTGTGAAATCTATGATATTCATCCAGTTTCCATCATGCAGATAACTGATATTTCCTTCTTTTGGGATCCTGAGCCCTTCTATCATTTTCAGGAGCGTTGTTTTTCCTGCGCCGGAAGGTCCGATGAATGCAGTAATATCTCCTTTGTTAATATCAAGTGAGAGGTCTTCAAACTTTAGCACTTCTCCCACCCTTAAAATAAAATAACGGTTTGAGAGTCCTGTAACCTTTATTATTGGACCTTCATCCTTTCTTTCCGGGAGTGGAACTTGTTCTTCGATATCTTTGAGGAAATGCTTCAGCACATTTTCAGGTTCTCCGACATCTACTATCTTTCCTTCTTCCAGGTACGCAACCCTGTCTGCAAGGTAGAGGTGGACTTCAGGAAGGTGTGAAACAACAATAATAGGAATGTTGAGTTCTGTCTTGATGTCCTTTATGAGGTCAAGCATGTCTTGTTTTGTATCGGGACCTGTCATGGTCACAGGTTCATCCAGAAGTAGTATGCGTGGTTTTGCTGCAAGCTGGCGTGCAAGTATGAGCCTTTGCTTCTCCCCGCCGCTTAATAAATTGGTAGAATGCTGTGCCTTATTTTCAAGTCCTACAAGGCGCATGTAATACATGGCTTCTTCTTGCAGTTCATCATAGTTGTGCGCATCAGGCTCAGGTACGCCTTCGTGTCCTCCTGTAAGAGCATTCAGTCTGCGGATGATATTTTCAATTGCGGGTCCGCTCCAGAGTCCGAAATTACGTTGAAGGTGTATTGCGCTGTTATTTGTAAGGAATTTAAGTTTTTGTTTATCTGCATTTGGCTCGATCCTTTGTTCATCGAGTTCAAAATGACCGGAATCAAAATCTTCTATTCCCCTTAGTATCTTTAAAATGGTGGTTTTACCGCTACCGCTCTTTCCGGTAATTCCAAGAATCTCTCCGTCTGCAACATTGAAACAGATGTTATCCAGAATTCTTTTCTTTTCGTTATTGAATTCATAATCTTTTGAGATATTGCATACTTCAAGCATCGTTAAAACTCCTTGGATAGTTCAGGTCTGAAGAATATATAAAGAAAAAGTAAAGCCCTTTAGTTACTTCTTAATAGCTGAAACAAGTTCTTTTATCTTTGCAGTAACATTTGAACTCTCTTCAAGGATAGTCCCTGTTACTATCATGTCAGCTCCTGCAAGCGCGCATAACTTTGCAGTCTCACCGTCTCGTATTCCGCCACCAACTATCAATTTATTGTCACCGAGGGTATGTTTTACTGCCCCTATCATTTCCGGGGTCACGGGCGCATCAGCACCAGAGCCTGCTTCCAGATAAGTGTAGTGCATGCCAAGGTATTTTCCTGCAAGTGCATAAGCAACTGCAAGTTCTGGCTTATGTTTTGGTATTAGTCTGGCATCGCCGACCCAACCAACCGTTCCCCCTGGCTCTACTATCAAGTAAGCCATGGAGATGGGCTCAATCCCACTCTTGTAAACAAGCGGTGCTCCCATTGCCTGGTTTGTCGTGACAAAATTAATGTCACGGGAATTCAGCAGGCTCATGAAAAAGATAGCATCAGCATACATGCTGACACCTGCCGCGTTGCCTGGGAACAGGATGGTAGGTTTGTCTGTTTTCTCTTTTATCTTAAGGAGTGTCTGATCCAGTACCACTCCTCCGGCTCCTGTGGAACCACCGATCATAATAGCATCTGTTCCTCCGAGGGTTGCAGCATATGCGATCTCTGCAGCCTCTTCTGGAGTCTGTGATGCCGGATCGATAAGTGTCAAGTGAACTGTACCTTCGCTTTCTGCGATCTTGTTGAGGTACTCTTCCACTTGCATGAGAAAGATCAGCCTCTCGTTTCCTTGGATTTCATACGCAGGTCTTTGCTTCCGCATTTCCTGCATCTTGTTGCACGTACTGCATTGCGGGCATTGCAATCCATACAGATCTTCTTTATCAATATCCTATGTTCAGCTTCTGGGAATCTTGCCATTATTTTCACCTAAATGATTGTAATATGTATTATTAGAATAATAGGCTGCTTACATGATGCTCAAAACATATAATTGTTTTGGCAAATCCATGCTCTATTTCGTATCCTATTGAGTTATCCTGTCACTGTCTTCTATGGTATAAATATTCATGCTAATTCTTCTTTCCACAGGATAAACTATATAATAAGTATAATCATTAATAATGAATGATTGATATGACAAATGATGATCTGGAGCAAAGAAGACAGGAATGGTATGAGAAAGCAAAGAAAGAGGGCAAGCTAAAGGAGAATCCCACAGAGGATCACAGGGCTGGTCTGAAGGCCATGCAGAACCCTGTCCGCAGACACATGCTTGAAGCCATGGGTGAAGGAAAAATGACCTTTGATGAGGTCAAGGCCAAGTTCGACCTTAATAATGTACAGGCAAAGCTGAATCTTGACATGCTCGTGGATACTCTCTACATTGAAAAAGATGGCGAGAACACCTACATTGTCACTCCACGTGGAGAAGCGTTCCTTGCGAATGTGGATGAACATCACCTGTAATTATGTTTTTACCGGGCAAGTTTAAACTTAAGCTCGCTAAGATAATCACAGCATCTCTGAAACGAAAACAAAGTTAACTTAAAACAGTTTCAGGAAAATAACAGACTAAATTATGAAAATTTAGGGAATGGGGCTAAATGCCCCTTCCTACCTTAAAGGATTACTCATTTAATTTCGCAATGAGTTTCTCTCTTGCTTCACGGGCGTCAGCACGACCTTTTGTCTTTTGCATTACCTTACCAACAAGGAAGTTCATTGACTTCTCCTTGCCTGCATGGAAATCTGTTACAGCTTCAGGGTTCTCGGCAATTGCTTCTCCAACGGCTGTTGCAACAATATCGTCTGCCACCTTGAGAAGTCCTTTCTCTTTTACAATGTCCTGTGGTTTGCCTCCGTTATCCCTTACAGTACGGATAATCTCTACACCACTCTGCTCGGTGATCTTGTCACTGGTAACCAGTTCAATGATGGCAACAATATCTTCCACTGAGAATGCATCGATGCTAAGATCACGGTAGTTGAGCTCGCCCTTCAGGACATCTGCAACCCATACTGCTGCTGCTTTTGGGTCTACCTTTGCTGCCACAGCTTCGTAGAAGTCTGCCACCTTTATTTCGGTTGTGAGCGCCCTTGCATGCATATCGATAATGCCGTATTCCTTTACGAAACGCTCTCTCTTTGCATCAGGAAGTTCCGGCAATGTTTCGAGCACTTCCGGCACTCTATCTGCAACTCTGAGTGGTACAAGGTCAGGCTCAGGGAAGTAACGGTAATCATTCTCTGTTTCCTTGGTACGCATGGAAAGTGTCACACCTCTGGCTTCATCGAAGTGTCTGGTTTCCAGTGTGATCTCGCCACCACGTCTGATATGGTTCTTCTGCCTCATTATCTCGTAGAGCAGTGCCCTCTCTGCGCCTTTGAAGGACGAGATATTCTTGACCTCAACACGCTCGCCCATGAACACCGAAACATTGGCATCAACTCTCATTGCTCCCTCAAGGTCGCCGTCGAAAACGTCAAGGTAATCAAGTATGCTCCTGAGTTTGTCCAGATAGCGTCTTGCTTCCTTTGGGCTTCTCATATCAGGTTCGCTGACAATCTCGATAAGTGTCATTCCTGAACGGTTGTAGTTAATGAGTGTGCCTTTGGACTTGTCGATGCTTCCCATGTGCTGGAGTCTTCCAGGGTCTTCTTCCATGTGAGCACGTGTTATTCCGATGACACGTTCTCCATCCTCTCCCTCAATCACTATCTTTCCTTCGCCTGCTATCGGGAAATCATACTGGGTGGTCTGGAAGCCTTTTGGAAGGTCCGGGTAGTAGTAGTTCTTCCTGTGGAATTGGGTCTGCTCAACGATACTGCAGTTCAGTGCAAGACCTATCTTCATGGCGTACTCGACTGCTTTCTCGTTGATGACCGGCAATGAACCTGGAAGTCCAAGGCATACAGGACATACGTGGGTGTTAGGTTCGGAGTCGTGGTATTTTGTGGAACAGCCACAGAACAGCTTTGTGTTGAGCTTGTTCAGCTGGACGTGGACCTCAAGACCAATTCTTACTCCGTCAGGGTTCTCGTAAACCATTATGCCACCTCCGGTGGTCTTCTGGTGTGGTGATTGGTATTCTGCTCGAAACTATAGGCTGCCTTGATGATAGTATTCTCATCGAAATGCTTGCCTATTATCTGCAGTCCAACAGGCATGTCACCTGCAAATCCACATGGCACTGAGATAGATGGCACACCTGCAAGGTTCATTGGTACTGTGTTGACATCTGATAGGTAGAGTGAAAGTGGGTCCTCGATCTTCTCACCGATCTTGAATGCTGGTGCCGGCATGGTTGGTGCCATAAGCACATCAACGTTTGCAAGAGCCTTATCAAAGTCCTGCTTCACAAGGGTCCTTACCTTGAGTGCTTTAAGATAGTACTTATCATGGTAACCTGCTGAAAGTGCGTAGGTTCCAAGTAATACCCTGCGTTTGACCTCAGTTCCGAAACCTTCTGCACGGGTCTTTGATGCCATAACATGCCAGTTCTCTCCATCTGCACGGTGTCCGAATCTGGTTCCGTCAAAACGTGCAAGGTTGGATGAGGCTTCGCTCATGGCTATGATATAATAAGATGCAAGTGCGTATTTTGTGTGTGGCATGGACACCTTTTCGTAAGTAGCTCCCATATCCTCGAATTTGCTGATAGCATCCCATACAGATTTCTCGACATCCTTGTCGATGCCCTCACCGAAGTACTCATCAGGTACGCCTATTTTCATTCCTTTTACATCGTCCTTCAAGGCATCGCTGTATGTGTTTTCCCTGTTGATGGATGTGCTATCCCTGTGGTCGTATCCTGCGACAACGTCCATAATTGTTGCAATGTCTGCTACATTTGTTGCCAGAGGACCAATTTGCTCCAGTGAGTTTGCGTAAGAGATGAGTCCGTATCTTGAGATACATCCGTAGGTTGGTTTGAGTCCCACTACGCCACAGTATGCTGCCGGACATCTGACCGACCCGCCTGTGTCTGATCCAAGAGATATGGGTGCTTCTCCTGCTGCTACAACAGCAGCGCTGCCGCCTGATGATCCGCCGGGTACTCTTTCAAGGTCCCATGGGTTGAATGTGGGTCCGTAACAGCTTGATTCGGTGGAAGTTCCCATGGCAAACTCGTCCATGTTGGTCTTTCCGAGAATTACTGCACCTGCTTCCTTCAATCTCTCAATGACATGTGCATCATATGGTGGTACATATCCCTCCAGTATCTTAGATGAACAGGTTGTGGAGAGTCCTTTTGTGGATATGTTCTCCTTGATGGCGATGGGAACTCCTGCCAGAGGTCCTTCGTGGCCGTTTGAGTCAATTTCACGGGCTGTGTTAATCGCCTCGTCCCAGAGGGTTGTGAATCCGTTGATCTTACTCTTGCCGATGGTCTCTATGTAGGCTGCTGTGACCTCTTCGGCGCAAGAGTCCGCAATTCTTTGCTTTATGCTTGAAATATCAGTCCATGCTGTCATTTGCACACCTCACATGATCCTTGGGGCTTTGAAATTGCCTTCCTGCTTGTTCTCTGTGTTTGCAAGCACGTCTTCCTGTGACATGGATGGCTTGACAACATCTTCCCTGAATACGTTCATAATGTCTGCAACATGGTATGTAGGTGGCACATCTTCGGTATCAACCTCGTCGAGCTGTCCGAAATAGTCCAGCACGGAGTTGAGCTTCTGCGCGTAAGCATCGGATTCCTTTTCATCGATCTCGATACGTGCGAGCCAGCCTACGTGTTCTACTTCTTCTTTAGTGATCATCGTAAGTTCCTCGAATTTGAAATAGAGTAATATGTATAGATATTTAAGTGTTAGAAAAGCAAATGATTATATTAAAAATGTTGGTTAAAGAAACTGATTTTAGATTTATTTGACCGTTAACGCACGTAATCATTGAAACCATAAAATGCTTGATATTCAGACACAATCCTGGCAGATATGTCAAATTGTGTAGTTTAATTGTTTGAGGATTCTACAGAGTGGTTTTTTCTTAAGTTAATGGATTTCTGGCTTCATCGTTAGCTATATCATTATGGTTTTATCTACAACTATTTTAAGTTGCACATACAACTATCAAAGTTTAAATAATCTATTAAAAGGAGCATACGGCTGTGTATACTGAATTCGTTGGAAAACACATTTCATATCTTGACAGATATGCTCGTAGATACTACGATAAAGAACTGGAACCTTACGGTTTTGGAGGCGCACAACTCCGTATTTTGATGCCCCTTTTCAAGATGGATGGTATTACTCAGGGATTACTCGCACAGACGATAAAAGTGGATAAGACCACAATCACAAGAACGATAAAAAAATTAGTCGATGATGGTTATGTTCTAAGGCAGATCGACGAAAACGACAGGCGTTCATATCTTATTTTTCTGACGGAGAAAGGAAAGGCAATCGAACCTGAAATGATTAGGATATTTACTAAATGGGAAGAGAACCTTTTATCCAAATTTGACGTTGATCAGAGAAAAGAGATTTTGAAATTGATTGAAATAATGCACATGAACGCATCCGACATGCTGGATGATGCTAATTGAATTATAACTTCAAAAATCACATAATATATAATATTTAATGGTGAAGAATATGCCTCATGTAATGGAACTTTTAGGAAAGACAAGAGTTGTTGTAGAAGATGGTAAAGTAGTAGAAGTAGGGGAGCCTCAGATAGATTGGTGTCCTTTATTTGACAAAATGCGTGGAATAAAAAAAGTAACAAAAGATGCGGTCAGGGAAAACATGGAATTTCGCATCAAGGATTTTGGGATGTTCACGGATAATAGGATACTGGAGCATGAGGTATTTGTTGGATTTGGGGCATCAGAGATTATGATGAGCGGTCTTCGAAGGGACCTTCTTGATACAACAGTAACCGTTTGTGAAGGGGCAGGAACCGTTATCACCAATAACCCAACCCTTGTTCAGGGAATGGGCGCCAGAATGTCAGGACTTGTAGAGACCGAGCCTATTGATGGAATTATCAATGGGATCACTGAGCGAGGAGGAGTTATCCTTGACCCATCTTCTGCAATTATCGACCCGGTAGCTGGTGTGGAGAAGGCATCTCAGCTTGGTTACAGGAGAATTGCAGTTTCTGCAGTTGACCCAAATACTGCAAAGAAACTTCGTGAAATGGAAGCCGGACTTGAGCTGGACCTTACAATAATAGGTGCGCATACCACCGGTCTTAGCAGAGAAGATGCACTTGAACTCATTAATTATGTTGATATCATCACAGGTTGTGCATCAAAGCCTATAAGAGATGTTATCAAGCCTCTTGCACAGGTTGGAACTGCTGTCCCCTTGTTTGCAGTGAGCCAAAAAGGCAAAGAACTTCTGCTTGAACGTGCAAAGGAGGTAGAGAGTCCGATTCTTATCAATACAATGCCTTTACCTGCACTTCCTGAGCACAAGCAACCAAGAAAAATGATCTGATCATTCCTTTTTTTTATTTTTTATTTTTCAATTCTGCATTTGAAGCTTACATGGTTTAGTTTGTAGATACCTGGAATGATCAGATAATTGCCTATGGGATGTTGAATACGAACTAACACCAATTCCATTTAGATATTATAGGGTGTTTTACTAGTTGGCCTTAAGACAAAAACAAGTTTACGATAGAATGGTCACACATATGCTTGTGAACTATAACTTTATTTTTCTCTGTGTTTTTGTCATACTAATTTATTGGAAGTATGTCGCTAAAAATATATGAGCAAACAACATAGTCATTAATAAGTTCATTTTCCTGAGGTTCTATCAGATGGGTATTGTAAAAATAGCAGCTAAGACTTTATTGAAGAATAAGTTCTACAAGGTGCAGCTACATACAAAGACTCTTTCTTTGGCAAGCAAAAGACCTGATCTGCCTTTGTACACCAGAGTACTTGCAGGTGGTGTTGCTATTTATGCTCTAAGCCCTATCGATCTGATCCCTGATTTCATTCCCATTATTGGTCAAGTTGATGATATTATCCTCATTCCCCTGGGCTTCCTGCTGGCAATGAAACTAATTCCTGAACCTATTATGAAGGAGTGCAGATGTGAGGCTGAGCGGACACTGGGTCAGAAGAAACCGTCTGGCCCTGATCCAGAAAATTAATATTTGTCTCGTAGTTATTGCCAATGATCTATATTTGTACCAGTTAGTATCTCTCTTTCCAGTGACTTGCAGTTTTAGTCCTTACTGGTAGGTTGCCTTAGAATGTTTGAGCAGTCCAAAGCTTACCTCGGAATGTAAAACATGATGAATACGCCTATAAGTGCTATCAGAGCGCCAATTATCTCATATCTGTCCGCCTCTGTCCTATCCACGAACTTCCCCCAGATAAGTGAGGAGACTATGAATATTCCGCCGTACGCAGCATATACCCTTCCGAAATGTGCGGGCTGAAAAGTGGGTATGATTCCGTAGACTGCAAGTACAAGTCCTCCAAGTAGTCCTATCCATATGCCTTTCTTTTCCCTCAACCATAACCATACGAGATATCCTCCGCCGATCTCAAAGAGGGCGGCCAAGAAGAAGAGTCCGAGGGATACCAGTGTAAATGAAACCAGTCCTTCGTTCATTATTCTTCACCTTCCCTGGGCCAGTAGTAAATGATTCCCACGCCAACGAGGATGACAGAACAGCCTATGATGTCATAGGTATCCGGTGGTATTTTGTCAAACACCCATCCCCAAAGCAGTGACATTACCACAAATATGCCTCCGTATGTGGCGTATATCCTGTGGAAATGCGAGGGTTGAAAGGTCGGAACGATGCCGTAAAGGAACAAAGTTACAGCCCCGAGAAGTGCAAAGCTCATATCTTTGTTCTCCCGTATCCAGAGCCATATAAGATATCCGCCTCCAATCTCAAGAATACCTGCAAGGATAAACAGGAGAATAGTATAGATAATGCATCTTGTTCTGGAGATGCAAATTTCATCGAGTCTGGTCATGTTATATACTTCTCACTGTTAACATAATAAAACGTTTGTTTCAAGGTAGGTTGTTATTTTCTGTACCAGACATTCAAATAGTTTTCAGGTCAATTATAATGAGTTAAGGAGCTAACTATTACGGAGTCTGTCTAATGGAAAGCCACTCATCTTCATGGTCAAAAATAGAGGGCAAGAACATCCCGACAACAATTGAGCTTGACCCGATAATCTACAAATATACATCTCCTGCCTGCCGTATCCTTGACATCGGTTGTGCCAACGGAAAAGTAAGTATTCCCTTGGCATTGCATGGCTATTCGCTAACCGGTGTTGACGTCAACACTGAAGTTCTGAGTATGGCAAAGTCCTCTTCTAAATCACAGAATTGCCCGCAAATCCCATTATTTGTCAAAGGCAATGCCACAACTCTCCCCTTTGCTAATGCAAGTTTCGATATTGCAGTAATGCAGGCATTCCTGACCACTGTAGTCTCAAAAGATGACCGTGCCAGAATAATCCGGGAAGCGTGCAGGGTGCTGAAACCACATGGCCACCTCTATATCGCTGATTTCGGACAGACCTGGCATTCGAAGCTCTATCGTGAGCGGTACATCAATGACTTGGCCGTGACAAAAGAGGAGGGTTCGATTATTGCTTATGATGAGAAGACCGGGGAGCTTGCTTATATTGCTCATCATTTTACTGAGAAGGAGCTTGTTTTTTTGCTGATCGAGAACGGGTTTGAGGTGGAGTATTTCAAGAATGATGAGTTTGTGACAAGGACTGGGAAACGGGTGAATGGATTTGTGATTGTGGGGAAGAAATATTGAGATGAAAATTGGTGTTCTTAATCCCACGCACTTTGTATATTATAAAAAATCCATTATATTGTGGTTGCATGAAACCCATATATTTTTAATCAAGGCTTTTTGTTGCCAAATACTCTACTGTTTTCCCGGATCAAGTAATCCATCCTTGACCCAGATGATCCTGTCTGCCTTCTCTCCTTCCTCGAGCTCATGGGTTACCATTACTATGGTCTGGCCTATCTCCTGGTTGAATTTTCGGAACAGATTGATAACATCTTCCGAGGATGCAGAATCAAGATTTGCTGTGGGTTCATCTGCAAAAAGTATCTTTGGCTTATTTACCAGTGCCCTTGCAATGGACACTCTCTGCTGTTGTCCCCCGGAAAGTTCAGATGGGTAATGATGCATACGGTCTCCAAGTCCCACAGCCGTAAGGATCTCTTCTGCCACGTTCTCATATTCCTCTTTTTTCAAATTCCTTGCCATGGGCGTGATATATACGTTCTCTATGGCAGTCAGTTCAGGTATCAAATTATATGACTGGAAAACATAACCCAGTTCATCAAGCCGAAATCTTGTCCTCTCCTTTTCAGAAATATTGATGACATCATGTCCATCTATGTTTATACTTCCCTTAGTAGGCTTATCCAGAAGTCCTAACTGGTGCAACAATGTGCTTTTTCCGCTTCCACTTTTTCCCATGATGGCAACAAACTCACTTTCTTTTATCTCAAGACTGATGTCCACAAGAGCGTACGTTTTAACTGCACCTGAAATATAGACCCTTTCAAGATTCTCTGTTCTGATGATCGTTCTTTCCATGTTCATCCTCCAAATATCGCATCCAGTATGTTCTCATCTGCAGCTTTTCGGGACGGGAAAAACCCGGCTACTATGGATGCCATTATAAGCGTGGCACTGGTGGTCAGAAGCCTCTCATTTGTCAATATAGGGACCACAGGCCCAATGGGCATGCTCAGTGGATGAATTGATAGAAGCAACAGTAATACTTGCATTACCAGATTTCCAATTATAACCCCTGTAATGCCATAGGCTAGTGACTGGAGGACATATGATCCCAGGATTATCTCTTTTTTGATACCTACAGCTTTGAGTATACCTATCTGTTTTCTTTTATTTGTGACATTGATGAATATGATGATATATATCGTTGCAAAAGCAGTAAGCAGTCCTATAGTACCGGTTATCTGGTTCGTTATCTGAAGACTTCCCACAAACTGGTTCACAGCTCCCATCTTTGTCTGCCATTTATTGATCTGATCACTAACACCAAGGTCGATCAGGTCCCTTGTATATAATTCTTCAACGCCTCTTTCCGGGAGTGCTATTATGATGTTAGATGCAATATCATCTGTGGACCCGAATATGGTCTGATACTGATCAAAATTGATTATTATCTTGTCATCCACAAAACGTGATCCTGTTTTATATATGCCTTTTATTCTATACTCTTTTACAAATCCGTTGCTAAAACTTAATGTGATCTTATCGCCAACATCCACACCAAACCTTTTTTGAGTGTCATCTTCTTCTGCATAGGACTCTACCAGATCCGCGCCTATTATCAGTTCATCAGTGTCTTTTTTTGAAAGATACTCTCCTACAAGGACACTGTTCCAGTAATCTGAGACATCTTTCTCATTTTCAGGCTCTATAAAAAGAACTGGGTTTCCTATTTCTATATTTTCATGCCTTGCCACTGCGCTGGCATCCAGTCTTCGCGCAACACCAGCAACCTCCGGAATCCTTCTGATGTCTTTCACAAGGTCTTTTGAATTGGAAATATACAGTTCATCTTCTTGGGGTTCGATCATGAGGTGTCCGGTCTGTCCTCTTATCATCCCTTCTTCAAATTCGTATCCAAGACCATCAATGATCGATGCAAAAAAAGTAATGGAAAGAAAACTCATTGCCATTACAGCAACAATGACCATGAAGGTGATTTTGCTTTTGGTAAGATTCTTGTATGCCAGAAAAATCATTACTTTAAGGTCATTTTTGTCCATTCTCATTCCGCCTCTTCCTGATGATGAAATAAGCCACGGGCAGGGCAATGATAATTATAAGTGCAATGGCCAAGGCTACGTTGGTTTTTGGTCTGCTGACCTGAAGCGGTATTGTCTGCTCAACTTCATGTGAACCAAAATCATCGGTATAGGAGATGGTGAGGTTGAAGTTCTTCTTACCTGCAGATCCGGGCTTAATATCAAAATAAAATGGTGCATCGTCATCGGTTTTAAGCTGTCCTATAAAGGACTTATGTTCCCCATCTTCAGTTATCAGGTCCACAACAACCTGCTTTGCATCGCCGTTCCCTGTATTCTCGATGATACCCACAATATGGACCTCATCCAGAGGTGTGACCTGAGTTGGAGTTATCTTTATACTCTGGATACCAACCTCCGCATTATTCAGTATGTTGAGACCGATGTTGTAGGTCAACGTGTAGTTAGTTCCCATCTCATCAATGTATTTGAGCTTAACAGGAAACTGGTATGCATCGGGTTCTAGATCATTCCTTATAATAAGATCGAACTTAACCTGTGATGTTTCTGCCGGCATTATCCTGTTGATCAGTTCAACGTTAGAACCAAGCATCAGAATACTCTCAGATTCAGAACTGATCTTTATATTATTCGCCATTCCGGTACCAATATTACTCACCGATAGCTGCAATGGGAATGTATCTCCCGGAGATATTTTGTCAATAGCATCGGCTTTTACCGTGAGGTCAGGTTTACCTATGATCTGTATATAGACATTGTTATCAGATGGGTTCAGGATCACATCATTGACGTGAACATCGAACTTCACCGGATAGATTCCAGAAGTTGCATTTGGGTCAATGGTCAAATAATAGGTGTTATCCACCGATGATCCAATGTTTAATATTCTCTTGTTCTCGAAATTCTTACTTTCGCTTTTCAGGTAAAAAGGGTAGGTCACATCTATTTTCAGTGAAAAGTCCTCTATGCTTTCCACACCCTGGTTGGTGACCCTTATTTTAAGAGTTACATCATTTCCTGGCTCTGCTGGCTGGGGTGTTACTTCCATAGTGTTTATTTCAACGCCATTGACAGCTGCAGAACAGGTCATTGAGGTACTAATTCCTATCAACAATAGAATTATCATGAATACACTGATATTTTGTATATTTAGTCTCATTGAGGACACCTTCTATTAATTTGAGAACACCTTCTCTTAATATATCTGTCATTAATTTATTATTAGTTTTTTTTATTTTTATATAAAAGACGGGTAGGTTCTGAGTAGGTCCCATGCTCACATAATTTATATAAACAACATATGAGTTGTTTATATTTAGGGATTTCACTCTATAATAAACCATGGAAGTGTTAAATGATGGAAAGTGAACAGTTACTAAGAAATCTAGGTCTTAATAAATATGAAGCTACTGCATATCTGACTATATTGAAAGAAGGGTTTATAGCCGCTGCAGAATTATCTAAAATATCAAAGATACCCATGGGTAAGGTCTATGCTGTTCTGGAAAACCTAGAAAATATGGGGTTTATTGAAGTCCAGCATTCAAGACCTAAGAAATACAGGGCAGTGGATGCAAAGATTGCATTTGATGATTTTTATCTTCGAAAAGAAAATGAAGTCAATAGGGAACTACATACATTTCGGGCGACGATAGATGATCTTGAGGATAAACTGTCTCACTATAAATGTCAGATTAAAGAGGAGAAATATTTTTGGTCAGCTGCAATGGGAACTGATGAAGTCATGAAATTGTTCAAGCAGGTTTTTCATGGGGCAAAAACAGAACTATGTATTAGTGTTCCAAGAAGGATCAAATCAATGGAATCTGAACAATTTAAAGATATGTTTTCTTCAATGTTCAAAGAAAGCCTTTTACCTCTTGTAGAGAAAGGAATAAGAATCAGAATAATCGATCCAAATCCAGTTTTATCGACATCACTAAAGCAATTGCACGAATCTGCGGAAAATGATATGATGTCTCAAAAAATTTCCAAATATCTGGAGATAAGATATCTGGATACTCCGCATAAATTTGTATTAATTGACAAACAACTGGTTATATTGGAAATCAATGACCCTGTCTATTTGGACAAAATACTTGGAATGGTCAAAATATACGATACCTCGATGTCAAAAGAACTCCATGATAAATTCGAGGAGTTATGGATAAATAGCGAAAGAAATCATTTTTAAATAATGTACTTAGAAATGCATCATAATATAGGAAAACTTATCTATTATTTATTTCCTCCCCACACCCTTAAAGAACATATAATTAAAAGTCCCGTACTCCTCTGCCGTCCTGTGCAGATCCTCAATTCCCCTGTCAAAAGTCTCCGCATCAATAATTCCCATCTCAATCGCACTTTCCCTGATACCTTCAACCATAGGAATGATGGTCTTTCTCACAAAACCTTCTTCCATGTGCGGTCTACTGGAATCGCTGTAGGCCATGCGGGGTGAGACTGCAATGTCAGTGAAGCCTGCTTTTTTGATAAGCGGATAGATCTGCCTGCCGATGAGTGAATTTCCGTCAAGTCTTGCCTGAACTTCAACAAGGCTGTTCCAGGCTTTTACTGCGTCCTCTGTTTCGGGGTGGAAGAAACATGAGCCGTGGTCTCCTTCGATGACCGTGATGGTGCCGCCTTTGCGGAGTACTCTGCGCAGGTTTGCAAGAGCCCGAACCGGTTCATTTAGGTGTTCGAGCACAAAGCAGACGAAAATGTGGTCGAAGCTCTCATCCTCAAAGGGGAGGTGAAAAATACTTTCCACGCGGAACTCTACATTCTTGACTCCCTCTTTGGCGGCACGTTCTTTGGCTTTGTTCAGGGAGTCCTCGGATATGTCTATAGATGTTATCTGTGCCTGAGGGCTATTTTTTGAGAGGATTACCGTCTGTGCACCAATGCCGCATCCGGCTTCAAGCACTTTGCTGTTTGGCGGGTATTTTGTATCGCTGTGCAGGAGCTCTTCCAGTGTATTTGCCTGGTCACAGAGGCGGACTGATTCTCTTTCGGAGTAACCGTGGACGTAATCATAGGGGGTCATAATAGAACATTGGCTTAAGATGCTTAAAAAAGTAGGGTTTTGCGTCAATTATCGACTGTTCCCACACCTATGAAAACAAGTTTGATCTCCATTGGGGATCTATCTTCTTCAATGGCTTTGACATCCTGTCTTATAACTTCTATATTTAATTCCTGGATTGGAAGGCTGGAACCGTTCAGGTAGTCCGTTATGAGCCGTCTTCCCACAACATCTGCTTCCTCAAGAGCAGAGGAGTAACTATTGAATCGTTTTCTTCCTTCCGGGAAAAACATCATTATGACAGGCTTGTTACCTTCGTATATCTTACGAATGAGTATTTCAATCCTTTTTGTCATTTTACCCACAAGCGCACCGACAGCATTTCCGACTTCTGCATATTCTGGCAAGATGATTTCCGTATCGATCATATCCCTGATATCATCAACGTAAGCCTGGACCGGGGCACCCAGTAAAACCACCGGCGTTGCGATCTTGAACTTTGTGATGTATTCATCCCTGTTCTCAATTATTTTTTTGATATCTGCATGATCGATATCTTTCAAGAGGTATGCCATGACATAGACAGCCATGTTTTGTGTGAATTGATTCTTAACATCTTTACAAAACTGCAGTCCATCTGAAGAAGTCATTCCACCCAGTAATTCAGCCGCAATTATGCAAGCTTCGCCATCCCATTCAGTGTAATCTCCCAGAACATGTAAGGCATCTGTTGGAGTGAACCCTATTGCCTGTATAAGATCTTTCTTTATTAAGATGTCCAGAAACACAGAAGAAGGTATATCGGTAGTGAAAATTTCCTTAATAGAAGCAGGCTCATCACCTATACAGTCATATAATTCTTTTTCCGTCTTGCTCAACCTGCCGGGCTTGTTGCCTGTCCGAATAAAAAATTTGGTTTGCTGTATGTTTTCTGTTAACTGCATTTTTGAAAGGATATTTCTTCCTTTCAGTTTTTCCTTGACAATTGGCCACTTTGTTGCAGCGACACAAAGCGGAATCACCTTGCGTGGTCCAATGTTTAATTTTCCGTTCTTGATCCATACATGGCTGTCGCCTCCCATGGCTGAGGTTTCCATGCGTATGGCTTTTACTTTTGTGTGCCAGCCTCCAACAACGGCTCCTTCATCCGTTACTTCAGGTACCCCATCAGTTATTTTTGCAACGTCAGTACTGGTTCCACCAACGTCAATTGCAATACAATTGCTGATTCCAGCTAGATAGGATGCGCCAACAAGGCTGGCAGCAGGTCCTGTAAACACTGATTCTATCGGATGCCTGAGGGCTTCCTTGATGTCTACAACAGAACCGTCACACTTGAGCATTGTAATTCTTGCCTCAATTCCACGCCTTTTTATCTCTGAGACAATTGTATTCATGAACTGTGTCGTAATAGGAACTAATTGAGCATTCAGATAAGCGGTTATTCCTCTTTCGTAAGAACCCAGTGACTGTGAAAGCTCATGTCCGCAAACCACAGGTAAGCCCGTAATTTCCTCACATATCTCTTTAGCTTTGAGTTCGTGATCTGGATTGCGGACACTAAAACAAGAGGATATAGCAAAAGCAGAGACTTTGTCTTTTACTTCAAGAACATAATCTCTGATTCCCGCGGTGTCTAATGACTGGCATTCAAACCCATTTGGGTTATGTCCGCCTCTCACATTAATGTAATAAGAGACATCTGATTTTTTGTCAATGTCTATGGCACCTATCATTATAAGTGCAACATTATACCCGGATTGTTCTGAAACAGTGTTCTCAAGAAGGGAATTTGTTGCAAGGGTTGTGGAAATAGATACTTTTGATACATTTTTCAGGTAAGAGGGATTCAGTAAGTCAAGTGCATTCTGGATTCCAGTGAGTGGATCTGGATATGTAGTTGGCGATTTTGTACTCTCCACTATCCTGCCGTCAACTTCGCTCAGGATGACGGCATCGGTGTATGTGCCGCCTGCATCTATTCCAAGCCCGTATTTCATCAAAAATTACTTCCCAATAGTCATTCAGATATGATTACTCAGAGTCCATTCCATATTGTCTGCCATGCATATCCTCCACATCAATACGAATAACAGCTACTCCATTAAGATTCAGGTCATCAATACTATATTCTTTATTGTGGAAGTGGTCAATTATGATTTGAAGACCATCTTTAATTTCCTCTTTCTTTCCCAGGATTGTTGCTGTTCCGTATCCAACAATGCTTCGATACTTCATGTAATATGAGCAGGGCTCATCTGATGGGAGGGTTTGATAAAAATCATCTACTTCAAAACAAACATTCTTGTTTTTTCGTATCAAATCAATTTTAGTACCTTTTCTGGAGCTGTGTAAATAAACTGCATCATTTTTGTATCCGAATGACATTGGTACGATGTAAGGTCTGTCATCATTGCAAAGTGCCAATCTCAGATATTGCGCTTCCAACAGTATTTCTTCAAGTATCTTTTGATCTTTTATTTTTTCACCCATAACATCAAGCCCCGTAGTTCTATCAAATAAAACTTTTTTTGATACTTTATAACATTAACTCATTACAATATTCAATAACAAAAGTAATTTTTAATAGGTAATTCCAATAACAAGAATTTTAGTTCATTATCTGTTTATTAACAAAATCTGTCTCATACATGATCTTGCTTTATGCTCTCAAAGATTCTGCCTGCGGTTGAGTGAATACATCTGGATCTTCTTCATCTTCGCAAGGTTAAGAGCACCTTTCATTTCTTTTTCTTCAAGCAGGTGTGAGTCTATGTAGCCACTATCGACAGCTTCATTGTATAACTCATATCCCAGGCCGGAGCGGGCAAGAACTGTGGTCCATCCCTGTGGTGTACCAACGCCTCCAAAAGAAATATCGGCATTTTCAGAAGCCATATCCGTACAAAATTTGCATGAGCTGCTCCTGTACATATCCATTTCATGGAGCGGGTAGACCTTTAGCTCTTCAGGAGTATGGAATTCGAACTGGCCTTTACGTATCTTCATGGATTCAATATCTTCCAGTCGAATGTTTTTACTTTCCACGAATTCCTTGATTCCCTCATAATAGAAGGTATCCATGCAGAACAGTCCCATTTTAAGTATATTTGCTCTCATGAAGAGATTCAAAAACCCGTATGGGCTTTTTTGCATCTTGGTGACAGCATCGATATTACAACTTGGACCCACAAAAGCAATACTTCTCCAGCCCTGTTTTATGGCACTCATTAACGCACTCAGCGTCATGCTGTGGCTGTACATACTACCGGATGAATCCAGCAATTCCTCACATGTCCGTGCGATCATAGGTACGGGTTTCCAAGGCTCTTCTTCTGACCTTTTGGTGACGATAGCACAGTCGATGAGTCCTTCATCAAGTGCATAAGCAAGCATGGAAGTCACAACTCCGCCATCCTGTCCTTTAATATCAGGAAGTGCTGAACGTGCACTGTAAGCATTGCGTAGTTTTCCGATAAGTCCCTCTTCAGTGGTTATGGTCCGTGGACACTGGTTATAGCAAACACCACATGCCGTACACTTGTCAACAAGAGTAGGCTGATCGTTCTTGATAGCTATGGACTCGCATGTAGCTGAACAGGCTCCACATAAAGTACAGATTCCCGGCTTGATTATATCTTTCCTGAGTTTCCCAAAAGATATGCGCTCTTTTTCAGGAATGGATCTTTTCATTCGGATAACACTTTTTTCGAGGTGCTCGAATTTAACCTGGCACCAATCTGAACAAAAATGATACGTTTTTCCTCCGTATTCTGTATTACACGAAGTGTCCTCGGGGACAATTTTCTTACATATAGGATCGATCGGCATCTTAATCTCCCAGGATCACGGATGTCCTTTTAGGATGCATTATATTGTTCTTATGGTATAAAACAAAATTTGAATAATATAATCATGATGGTTCGCAGCATCATGATTATTAATGATACTTCTATGTATTATGGGGACATTCCAAAATGTTTTTATGCTATTTATCTATTACTAAATCGTCAATCTATTCCATCACTCTTGATGGGTGTTTCAAATAAATTCCATATAACTGGAAACAGAAAGTGACCTAAATGGTAAAAAGAAATACAGACAAAAATCTGCTGAAGGAAAAAGGTTTTCTTTCCCAAAAGCAGGATGATTACTTCTCCATGCGCTTGCATGCTGCAGGTGGCAATCTGACATCCGACTATCTAAGGGCAGTGGCCAATGCTGCCGACAGATACGGTAAGGGCTATGTACACGTGACCTCCCGTCAGGGCATGGAGATACCGTTCGTTCATCTTGATAACACAGATGGTGCCAGTAAGCAAATGGCTTCTGCGGGAATAAGTCCGGGAGCTTCTGGAAAAAAGATAAGAGCAGTCGTAGCATGCCAGGGAGACAGTGTATGTAAACGTGGTCTAATTGACTGTCAGGCAATATGCGACAAAATTGATGAGATGTACTTTGCAAAACCAGTTCCTTATAAGTTCAAAATTGCAGTAACAGGTTGCCCATCATCCTGCCTGAAAGTTCAGGAAAACGATTTCGGTATCATGGGTTTTGAAGAACCGGTCTTCATTGAAGACAATTGTGTCATGTGCAGGCAATGTGAAAAAGCATGTGGGATTTCTGCCATAAAAATAGAAAATGGTAGCCTGTATCTTGATATGCATAAATGTATCACATGTGGTTTATGCATTGCAGCATGCCTGAAAGATGCTATGCAAACAAAGACGAAAGGGTTCACGATTTTCGTTGGTGGCAAAGTAGGTAAAAGGCCACGCATGGGTGACCAGTTTCTCAGGACGGACAAAGAGGAAGTTGTATTTGATGTCCTTGAAAGGACCATTGACTATTATCGCCAGAATGCACTTGAAGGTGAACGGCTAGGAGATGTCATCGACCGGTGTGGTATGGATCATTTTGGGGAAACAATAAAGTATTCCAGGCAAAAATAGGCTATGTAAGTATATTGCTAAAAATGGTCACACTTTCATTATAATGGAGAATTCATGAACGCAGAAACCAAAGCACAACTCATCTCAGTAGGTTCCGTAAATATGGATCCTGCCCTCATCCACCACCTGACCATCCCCACAGCCGGTCCTGGAGCCGGGAATGTGGCATTCTTCTTCAATTCAGGTGGACATCGTGTGCGTCTCGCTGTTAAAAAAGAATCTCCATTAACTGCAGAAATGGAAAATGGGGACCTTGTGATAAGAAAGGACGATGTTGAGATCGCAAGAGGCAGCATTGAAGAAGAACTCATTCATTGCCCGGATCAGGCTTTCATAACAATGTGTGAAAAATGCATTTATGATTGTAAGTTCTGTCCGGTTCCAAAGCTGGGTGGTAAGGTCAAGACAATGGATGAGATGCTGAAGATGATTGCAGATGCCGACAGTACCGGCAGGATGAAGGCAATTTCCATTACATCAGGTGTCGAGATCTCCGCAGAAAAAGAAGTTGACAGGGCTGAGGAACTTATTCGCAAGCTCAGAGAAATATATAATGTTCCAATCGGTGTTTCCGTATATCCTACTGAGGGCTGCACACGCAGGCTTAAGGATGCCGGTGCTGACGAACTCAAATACAACGTTGAGACCATGGACAGGGATATCTACGCCGTAGTCTGTCCCGATCAGGACCTTGGACACTTACTTGATGCACTAAGGGAAGGCGTTGAGATATTCGGAAAGAATAAAGTCTGCTCTAATTTCATCATTGGTCTGGGGGAAACAGATGAGTCTGCCGAGAAAGGTATTGAAGAACTGGTGTCAATAGGTGTTGTTCCAATTCTCAGGGCAGCCGCCAGACACCCGTTACGCGAAGGTGAGGTTACAATAGAAAGGCCATCTGCTGAAAGGTTATTGCATCTCAACCGCTTCCTGAGGGAAATACTGGATGAGTATGGCCTGCGTGCAGATACTTTTGATACTATGTGCCTGCCATGCACAGGGTGCGATATCAATCCGCATCTGGATATGGAATGAAATTAAATTATTTCTAGCGGGGTGGTTGTAGGATTCTTAATACAATATTTCTTCAATTCCCTCTACATTTCCATTTCGATTAACTAATAAAAAACAAAGATTATTTTTTTGAATAAGGGGTGCCTTTTTCCATGTTTCAGAAAGGCTTTTGAATTTTGGTGAATTTGGAATTGCAATCGCTAATTTATCGTTGGCATTATATTCTCCAATAGTCATAAGTTGACCAATTGCTTCTCTCATCAATGGATATTCTTTAGAACTTTTACTATTTGTTAGAGGGCCTTTTTTGCTTTCAACGCGCAAATCAACACCATTAATTAGTTTTGCAACAACATCTCCTTTTCCTGGGGAAGAATGGACTTCAATATTATATGCAGCATTTTTTATTTTGTAAGTTCCTCTCCAATCATTTTGTTTTTCGATTATTTTGCAGTTGTTTTTTGCCATAAATTCTTCAATTGGAAAGTGAATGTTATTGCCTGTTTTAACCTGTGCCCCATCGATGGCTACCATTACATTCGATGTAACAAAATCATTTAGAATAAGATATAGTGCAAGATTAAGACTAACTTCTGCTTCTGGCATCATTTTAGTATTAAGTATCATTAAATCACCAACTTAAAGTTTTTAGAAAAGTGTGCATTTTCTTGCTTTTATAGAATATATTGTTATTCTAAATATTTCTCAATTACTCCCGGCCACACCGAAGCCGCTACTATCATACTCAGGATGAACACAAAGACCATGCCTGCAATGATGTCCACCTGGCTGTACAGTGGAACGGTTCTGGAGCTATTAACCAAAAGTGAAAATCCTGTAAAGATGATGACAAGTAAAAGTGAAGAAGCTACGCTCGCGATGAGTGAGTATTTTCCTGTATTCTTCCCTGAAACATTATCCATGTGACCATCTCCTTATTTTATCCTGCTTCTCTTCATGAGCAGGGAATTAGTTGTGACCGAAACAGAGCTCATTGCCATGAAAGCCGCTGCAAGTTCTGGGCTGATGACTATTTTTGTTATGAATGGATACAGTACTCCTGCTGCAAGCGGTATGCCAATACTGTTGTAACCAAATGCCCAGAAGAGGTTCTGCTTGATCTTGTTCATTGTAAGGCGGCTCAATCTTATAGAGGCCAATACGTCCCTGAGGTCATTCTTTATCAGGACTATCTGTGCGGATTCCATTGCAACATCCGTTCCTGCTCCCATTGCAATGCCAATGTCGGATTGTGTGAGTGCAGGTGCATCATTGATACCGTCTCCAACCATTGCGACGATCCTGCCTTCATCCTGGAGTTTCTTGATCTCCGATGCTTTGTCTCCAGGAAGCACTTCTGATAGCACTCTGTTAATTCCAAGCTGGGCCGCAATGGCATCTGCAGTCCTGCGGTTGTCTCCGGTGAGCATCACAACCTCGATATCCATCTTTTGCAGCTTTTCCACAGCTTCTTTTGAGTTTTCCTTGAGTGTATCCGCAACAGCGACAATTCCAATTGTCTGGCCTTCTTTTGCAACTATCATTGCAGTCTTGCCTTCTGTTTCAAGACGTTCCATATTCTCACTTAACGAGGAAATATCAACATCATTGTCTTCCATGAGCTTGCGGGTTCCAAGCAGTACCCTGTTACCATCGATAGTAGCTTCAACACCATGTCCTGCAATTGAGTTGAACTTCTCCACATTCCTGATATCCAGTTTCTTCTCCTCGGCAGCCTTCACAATTGCTTCTCCAAGTGGATGCTCTGAGCCTTTCTCCGCACTTGCTGCAAGAGTAAGTACCTCATCATTGCCATGGCCAGCAGTCAGCACAATATCGGTAAGTTCGGGCTTACCTTTTGTGAGGGTTCCTGTCTTATCGAACACGATAGTGTCTATCTTAAGTGTTCTCTCGAGGGCTTCACCGCCCTTTATCAGAATTCCGTTCTCTGCACCCTTGCCGGTGCCAACCATGATTGCGGCAGGTGTTGCAAGTCCAACTGCACAGGGGCACGAAATCACAAGCACCGTAATGGAAATAAGCAAAGAGAACAGGAACGGACTTGCTATTCCTGAGTGTACTGCAACGTTGAATGTCTCATAGCCGATGAAGTACCAGAAGAAGAACGCTGCCAGTGCGATAATGTGAACTACAAGAATGAAATGCCCGGCAACAACATCGGCTATACGCTGTATAGGTGCCTTGGAGTTCTGGGCATTTTCCACAAGTTCTATTATCCTCGCAAGGGCGGTGTCAGCACCAACGTTGGTGGCCTTGAATTTCAGTGCTCCTGATTTATTCAGTGTGGAACCGATGACCATGTCAGCAACGCTCTTTTCCACAGGTATGCTTTCTCCTGTGATCATCGATTCGTCCATGGCAGACGAGCCCTCGACGACAACACCATCAACAGGTACTTTTTCCCCGGGTCTTACAAAGACGATGTCATCAACCTGTACATCTTCCACAGGTATTTCCTTCTCTTCACCGGCAACGATGATGCGTGCTGTCTTTGCCTGCAGGCCGATGAGTTTCTTAATGGACTCGGATGTCCTGCCCTTTGCCCTTGCCTCCAGATATCTTCCAAAAACGATGAAAGTGATAAGCATCACTGCTGTGTCGTAATACACATGTTCGTAGCCAGGGCCAAGATCCAGATAACTTGCTGCAATACTGATGACATAAGCTGCTCCTGTACCGGTGGCAATCAGCAGGTTCATGTCAGTGACACCATGTTTCAGGCCACGGTAGGTGCCAACAAAGAATTGTCTTCCCGGGAATACCATAACAATGGTTGCCAGCAGAAACAACAGATTCCTGTCAGAGAACAGGGCTGGCACAAAACCAAAAGGACCCGGAAACATCATTTTCATATTTCCAAGCATTATAGGGATTAAAATTGCAACGGAAATAAGCAGGTTGTTCTTCTGCTGTTTTATCTCATGTTCCCTTTCCTTCCTTTCCCTGTCCTCTGCTTCTTTCCTGTCGGCAGGGAGGGCTGCTGAATATCCGATTCCTTCAACAGCTTTTCGAATCTCATCAACTGATAAAAGTGAGGAATTATATTCTACCTGTGCTCGTCCTGTGGTAATATTAACACTTGCAGAACTTACACTTTTCAGTCTCTTGAGGACTTTTTCAACGTTTTGGGAACAGGCGGCACACTTCATCCCACCTACTTCAAGCACGAGCTTATCCTTAACAACATGATAGCCTATGTCATCGATCGCATTTTCCATATCGACAGGGGTGATGAGCGCAGGGTCGTAACTAACAGATGCCCTTTCCATGGGCAAGTTCACAGAAGCAGATATCACTCCTTCCTGTTTATTCAGGTTTTTTTCGATGTTCTGTGCGCAGGCAGAGCATTGCATCCCTGAGACCTTGAAGACAATTTCCTTAACAGTTCCTGGCTCTGCTTTGCTTTCTTCCGGTTCCGTGTCATCAATTATAATTGGACATATAGCCTCTCCTTCATCAGGAACCTGACAGGCATCTTCACCAATTTCATAGCCTGCGTCAGTAACGGCTTTTTTAATATCCTCAAGGGCAATGGTCTCTATATCGAAATCAACAGATGCCATCTCGTTTTCAAGGCTGACCTCAACAGAATTCACACCTTTAAGATCTGATATTGCATCATTCACACGCTTGTGGCAATGCATGCATGTCATGCCAAAGACTTTGATATCTGCTTTCATGTTGCTGGAAAAAGTAAAAGAAAATGGTTATATTTTCGAGATTTCAGGCTACAACAGTATAACCTGCGTCTGCTACTGCTGCCTTAATGGCATCAAGTTTTGCAACAGAATCATCAAAGGTAACTGTCGCATGCTTCGCTTCAAGGTCGACTTTTACTTCACTGACCCCTGCAATTGCACCAATGGATTTTTCCACGTTTGCCTGGCAATGTCCACACATCATACCTTCAATTTTAATCGTTTCTGTAACCATTATTTTGTGACTCCCCGTTAGTAATTATTTGATGTATCTCTTATATAGATTTCATACATGTGATGTATTATTAAAAATTTAATATGTTCTGACGCATTGTTCTATCATTTCTTTCCATTTTGCAGGTTCATTGACATCAAAATAATGTTTTACTACAACGCCGGAATCTTCCAACACAAGCAACTGATCCTTTTTCAGGAAACCACCTTTCAGTTCAACACCAACGATCTTCTTGTTTGGAATCTCCCTCTGCATCTCTCCTGAAATCTCAGAAACAATTAGACGCTTATTTGTGAGTATTGTAAGTTGTGTTCCGTTTCTTGATGAGAGCTTCAGGTGTTCACCCCTCAGGTATTCCGGGCGAAGGGTTTCGAATATATTTACCAGCTCAGGAAGTTTTCTGGAGTTAATAGGATACATTTTGAGTTTTTTAGTTCCTGTTATTAATATGGATCTGTTTGGTTCGTTATGCAATCCTAAAATGTCCTTTATTTCAATGCGTTCTTCAATGTTTGAACTTTTTGAAAAGAAGCTGGAACTTTCTTTTTTGAGGAACACATTCTTGTTTGTCAGAATAATAGTGAACTTTTCATTTGCCATCGTTACTACTTCATTTGCAAGAACTTTCTCTCCTCTTTTCAGAATAGCTCCATTGCCTATTTTCTCTGGCAGTTTATCAGTATTTTTCCCAGAATTGTCTGCAATTTCTGTGTACTGGTTAGGTAAATAGTGGTTGAGCATTTCCACAAGCAGGTTTCCATCTATTAGTTTAAGGTTATGCTCCGCTGCTTCTTCCATTGCTTCTTTAGTGAATGAAGAGGTTGCAGCAATTATCACGCCATCAACACGATCACGATATCTCAGACTGCTGTATTCTCTTACTTCCTTTACGCCTACGGATTCTGAATATCTCTTCGCCTGAACAAGCCATTTGTGAGCGAGTCCGAAGTTCTCTATCCTAATAACAATATCAATTCCTCTGTCTCTGGAGTATTGGGTAAGTTCTGTCTTGTATCCCATGTTCGAAAAAAGTCTTGAGAGAAGTACTTCAAACTCTTGCGGGTCGATTCTGAGTATATTCTCAAGTGTCCATTTTGTCATTTTTATCCATGTTAATCTATTGTTTTGATGTTTATCCCTTTTTCCCGGATTTCCTTGTAGAAGGTGGTATTGTGGAGTAATTACACAACCATACAAACAATTAAATGTGTTAATAACAGATACTACGAAGAAATCCAACGTCTATATCAAATCATGTTCACAGTTAAATATTTGTAAATAATACTACTAATCAAAAAGGTGAATTCAATGGATGAATTAGAATCTATCAGACAAAAAAGGATGCAGGACTTAAAAGAATCTCTGGAGAAAAAACAGTGTCCTTCAAGTCCTGTGACAATTGCGGATGCAATATTTGATGAATTCGTATCAAAGTATCCTTTGGTATTGGTGGATTGCTGGGCGCCTTGGTGCGGTCCTTGCCGTACGATCTCTCCTGTTCTCGATGAATTGGCAACCGAAATGCAGGGAAAATTAGTCATTGGCAAGTTGAACGTAGATGAGGAAAAAATGACAGCAGTAAAATTTGGAATAACCAGTATTCCTGCAATGCTTATCTTCAAAGAAGGAAAATATGTCGATAAGTTAATTGGTGCTGTACCCAAACAGAATATCATCCAGAAACTTCAACCCTATATGTGAGGGAAATAAATGGCATATAAACCCAGAATTGCAGAAAGTCCTTCAGTTCGCTTACTTGACCTTAAAGACAAATCCAAATCATATTTTATTGTAGCATCTGTAGAAGTAGGTAATACCACTACAAAATGTATTCTCACCGCAACCAATCTGGAAGACGGTAAGACAAGGCTTGTCAAAAAAACAGTTAGTATGACAAGGGATGTCCGCCTCCCAAAACCCGGGGAAGAAGTATTTGGAAAGACATTGAACGGTGTCGAGCTGACAAGGGAATCAGTTAGTGAATTGGTGAAGAATACACTTCTTGGAGCTGTGAAAGAGGCAAACCTTGACATTAAAACAGATGTTCACTTTGTTGTCAGGTCAACAGGTGTTGTCGCAGGTTTCGATTCTCCTGATGAAGTCGGTGAGTTTATCAAGGCACTGGCAGATGGATGTTTAATGGCAGGAGTACCGCCAAACAGAATGACTCCTCCAATGTCAATTTCCAATCTCCCTGACAGGTTCCAGAAATACTCCAAACTTGAAAAAGTGATATTCGATGGTGCAGTGGCAAGTGTGACCCCTCCTACTGGTGCAACAGGTGTTGAAATAGTTGCCAATGAAATGGAAGGAGAACTTGCAACAGCAGGAATTAAGGAAGGGGCAAAATGGGTGGATGTGGATTTCCGCAATCCATGTATTTCCATGGACTTTGGTACCACACTTGACGGCAGGATAATCAGCCCAGATCTTCCTTATGCGAAAACCATCGGAAACTTCTGTGGTTACGCCGGTGCGATTCCTGACGCGATTATCAAAGGAACTGGCGAGGTTGATTCCAAAAAAGGTACCGCACTTGATATTTCTGGTGACAAGTCACTTGATGGGATTACTCTTAGACTGAAGGGCAAAGCCATTCATGAATATGCAGAGAAGATACTGAACTATATTATTATAGAGAAAGTACCCAAAGGCCGTAACCGATACGGAAGTGTTCCTGTAAATTCAGAGGCCGCAGATGCTATAAATGTAGTACTAATTGGCTGTGATATTGGTGACAATGGTTCTGATATGGATAAACTGGCAGCGCTTGGTGCTGAGATATATGAAAAACACAATATAAAATTCCTGTTTGCCGTCATCGATGAGGTCATGGGGCGTGTAGTTCAGCGTCTTGTCAAGGTGGCACAGGACGAGGGCCTTGTCTTTGAGGATACTGCAATAGGTGTCACTGGAAGGGCGGGCATAACCGGTAACAAGCCAAAACTCATACTGAAGTACCTTCATGAACTTGGTATCAATCACAAGATCGATGAACATGTTGTATTCGTGGACGATGGCCTTGCGCGTGGTGCCGCTGTTATGGCAAGGTGTATGAATTCCCTGGGAACCACCTTTAATCCGCTGGGCGGCCACAGAGGAGGAAAATGCATACTTGGTCAGCGTATTAAATTGCAGAACAAATGATAATAGGAATTGGCAGGATAATCCTGCCAGCTAATATTTTCATTAAAAAGTAATCCAAAAAAGCGATATTATCATGTTCTTCTTTTTTGTTGCCTTTTCATTTCTTTCTGGAAATCGATCTCATGTTTTTTTACAGATCTGTCATGCCTGTTAGTTTTCATATTTTTCAAAATTGCACCTCATAATTTTCCATTTATGATGTGTTTAACTACCATCAAAGCACAAAATACCTAAAACACCGTCTATTAAATTGTTAATTCTTCAGCAATTCTACCTCTTTTTTGTATTTATCAAAATTAAATTTACAGAAGAGGAATTTATATTTTTTGTTTTTTCCTGAAAGGAAGCAACAAGAATATCAATTATTTCCTTATGGTGAAATATATCTATAATCTTAAGTCTTGGAATCTTATTTTATTATCATTTTTTTGGAATACCAAGTCTGGAACATAGTTGCTTTATATTCATGGTATTGATAACATCTTCCGGTTCTAGCCAACCCCTTCTTGCGACATCTATTCCAAATGATATATTGTTAAAATGGTCAATTGCATGTGTGTCCGTGTTGATGGCAATCTTAACACCATAATCCTTTGCTTTTCTTGCATTGGTGTCATTCAGGTCAAGTCTCCAGGGCGATGAATTTAGCTCAAGCACTTTGTCGTTGTCTTTTGCCACTGTTAATATTTTATCCATATCAACATCATATGCAGGTCGTTTTCCAAATTTTCGGCCGGTGGGATGGGCAAGTATGTCCACATGTTCATTCTCAAGGGCTGTAACTATCCTTCTGGTCATCTTGCTCATGTCCTGTTCCAGTCCTGCGTGTACAGCCACAATTACAATGTCCAGTTTTTCAAGGATGTCATTACTATAATCCAGCTTTCCGTCTGCTTTAATGTCACATTCTGTGCCTGAAAGTATCCTGATGTCTTCGAATCTCTTATTGAGGTCCTCTATCTCTTCGATATGTTCAAGCAATTTTTTTTCAGATAACCCGTTAGCAATACCTGTGGAATGTGAGTGGTCTGTGATTGCAATGTACTCATATCCTAGCTGAATGGCCGCATTTGCAAGTTCTTCTATTGTGTTTACACCGTCACTCCAGTTGGAATGGACGTGAAGATCACCTTTAATGTTTTTTCTTTCTATCAGGTGGGGGAGCTTTCCTATGAGGCTTGCTTCTATCTCTCCCAGATTCTCCCTGAGTTCAGGGGCTATATATTCCAGCCCCAGAAAATCATATAGGTCTTTTTCGTTGCTGCAAGGTGCGAGCTTGCCACTGATCTCGTTTGTAATTCCATACTCGTTCAGGCTGTATCCTTTAGAGAGTGCGATTTTCCGAAGGTGGATATTATGTTCCTTTGAGCCCGTGAAGTGCTGCAACATTGAGCCAAAAGAATTTTTATCTACAACTCTCAGGTCCACACGCAGGTTCCCGGGATACATGACAGCACCTTTAGAAGTTCCTGATTCCAGTACCTCTTCGACCTTACTCAGATTTACAAAGGCTCGAAGTGTCTTTTCCGGATAATCTGAAACTGCTATAAGGTCAATATCTCCCACAGTATCTTTCTTTCTTCGCAAACTACCTGCTACGGCTACCTTTTCGATATACGGGCTTAAGGTCAACTCCTCCGTAATTTCATTTGCGATGTCTGTGACGGCCGCAATTTGGTGTCTCCCATGGTCTTTGTCCTGTTGAAGCCGGACGATGGACCTGAGGATCTTATCTTCCTGTTTTTCCCCCATCCTTGGAAGTCTCCGTATCCTGTGTTCCCTGGCAGCCTTGCTTAGCTCATCAATTGATGTGATTCCAAGTTTTTCGTAGAACTGCCTTGCCATTTTCGGACCGATACCGGGAATATTCATAATGTCCATGATTCCATTTGGCACTTCTTTCACTGTTCGCTCATAGGCATCGAACGAACCCGTTTCCAGCATTTCTACTATTTTGCCTTTAAGTGCTTCACCGACTCCTGGTACGGTGTCAATTTTTCCATTCTTGTATAATGATGCCAGTTCTTCATCAAGTCTTTTTATGGTCCTTGCGGCAGTTGTATATGCTCTGGTCTTGAACGGATTCTCTCCCTTGAATTCCAGAAGTTTCGCCATCTGGTTGAACCTTTCAGCTATCTGGATATTGTCCATATTTCCCCATTTATATGCTCAGTTTTCTTTTTTCTTCCTGATCGCATCTTCGACGGCCTTTTTATGAATCTCCCCGGATTCATGGATGCCGCCCATATTTCCCCTGACGGCCCTGCATGGGTATTGTTGTATGAGCAGTCCGGCTCTGGCAGGTGCTTCTTCGACCTTCATTCCCACAAGTTCCTTTGCCATGTGCCACGTGCTTCCACATGGTGCCCCACATAATACTTCTACGGATTCTATTATACCTTTATCGACATTAATATCAAGAACAGGACTTGACAGGTGCGAACAAAGTTCTTTTGTTTCCGGTTTTTCCTGAAGGGTGCAGCATATATCCTCAACTTCAATGAGCATGCCATATTGTTTTGCTATACCTTCAAGCTCCACTACAGGTGCCTTTGATGCTCCCCCTGGTACTATCAGGGCTTTAACACCGGCTTTTCCTGCCTTATGTGCTATTGCTACGGTGAGGTCAGGATGAAGTGAATAGGTGATAACAATGTTCGAATCGAACACGGAGCTGTCTATATTGAGTCCTTCCAGGAATTCGTCTGGCTCATCGATGAAGTCAGGCAGCATCTGCGGTACAAAAGTATGAACTACTTCCATTTCAGTTTTTGAGCTAATGGTATCTATCAGACGGTTCCCGTACTTTCCCCTGGTGATTACTCCAATTCTTGTCATTTAATATCCTTTTCAGGGTTCTTTTCCTTTGCATATAGTTTTGCCGGATACATTTGTTTTATATTTATACAACCGATTACTATATTTATCATTATAAGTCATACTTATTTGAGGACTAATTATGGACGACTACGACCCTAATAAAGTATACTTCAGATGCAATACATGCGAATTCGTTTTTATGGAAAATCCTGATATGTTTCCGGTGAAATGCCCACAGTGCGTCAGTGAGGACGTTTCAAGGACATAAATGAAACAGACATTTCTGTGGAACAAATACTCTAAATAGTATTCCTTTGCTTTCATTGTTGATGCTCATGAAAGGTAAACTCATCACTCTGGAAGGTATAGATGGTTCTGGTAAATCGACGATAACAAGTCTGCTGAATTCAAATTCCAGATTCTCAGAGTTTGTTTTCACAAGAGAACCCACCACCGGCTGGATAGGTGAGGCTGTGAACCGTGCTATACATTCTGATACGGATAACCTTGCAGAGCTTTTGCTTTTCACCGCAGACCACGCGGAGCATATCTCTAAGCTTCTGCTCCCTGCTCTGGAAAGTGGAAAGAATGTGATCTCTGATCGTTATTCAGGGAGCCGTTATGCTTACCAGGCGGTGACCCTGAAGGACAGGTTCGCCAATCCTATGCAATGGATACAGGATATTCACGGGGGCTGGACAATAGACCCTGACATGACTATACTGTTTGATATTGATCCGAAGATCGCAGTTGAGAGATGTGGCAACCGTGGTGCTCAGACCAAGTTCGAAAAGATAGGTTTCCTTGAGGAAGTAAGGGCGAACTACCTGCGTCTTGCAGCAGATAATCCTGAAAGGTTTGTTGTGATCAACACTGACAGGCCGGTCGAACTGATAGAAAAAGATGTCCTGGATGCTATATTATCTCTGGTAGGGACTAATCAGTAGTGATACTTTAGGGAAGGTTACAGCAGTTAAAAAAGTAAAAAAAAGGATTATTGTAGGCCGTTCTCGTCGGCGAACTTGATAAGAGCCTCTCCAAGTGTGCGGGTATATTTAGGATTCAGGTTGAAACGTGCTTTTTTCTGTCCGCCTCTTTCCTTTGCGATCTCTATGTATTCGTTTTCGAATCTTTCACTTGATGCGAGGGTAATGGTCAGGAACCAGCCGGCTCCCATCTTGATCTCTCCATAGTTCTCGCCGATTTCTACATTGTCTTCCTTGTCTGCCATGATTTCACCGATAAATGATAATTATGTTATACAATAAATGATAATTTTGCTATATAATTATAGTATGTTATTTCTGAATTTCATGAAGAGGGATGGAACCGTTGTGTAGTGCAGTTGCAACAAGTGCGCCTTGTAGTCCTATCTCTTCCAGTATCTCAATGTCTTCCACGTTGCGGACTCCGCCACCAAGAAGCACATTATGGTCTGAGATAGATACGATCTTACTTAAAAATTGTGAATCCACACCAGTTGATGTACCGACCCTGTCAAGGTCCAGGATTATTATGTTATCCAGGTCATAGTCATTCAGTAGCTCTACTATCCTGAAAGGGTCATCGGGCATAGATGGGTCGTTTGTGAGTATCTTGCCATTTTTCTTGTCAATGCTGACATTGACTCTTCCCGGGTACAAGGAACTAACCTGTTTTATGGTGTCAAGGGATGCAGTCTCAGTTCCCAGTATTACGGATTGTGCAATTTCCATGACATCCTCTGTTTCAGAAACAGATGTGATACCAGGGTCCAGCATTACCTTTGCATTCTCCGAAATGGCCTTTATGATGTCGAAGTTCTTTTCCCTCTTGCCGATCTTTTCGAGCAGGTTGAGGTCTGCTATGTATACTTCTGCTGGTTTTACTGCATCGACTATCTTAACGGCATTGGATGTGTTGCATATGCGGCTGGAGAAATGTATGGGTTTGTATTCACTACGATTCCCGCCTTGCGCATGGACTACGGTCCGGTTGAATATATCAAGAACGAAAATGATACGAAACATATATAATTGATACACCTGTCATGCTATAAAAAAAGAGGTTATAATATGAAATTACTAATAAGTCCTATCAATCCGGAAGAGGCCATCGCATCACACGAAGGCGGTGCTGACATTGTTGACGTAAAGAATCCAAAAGAAGGTTCACTTGGCGCAAATTTCCCATGGATAATAAGTGCGGTAAAGGAATCCATAAGGTCGGAAAAGCCTATAAGCGCAACAATCGGTGACTTTAATTTCAAACCGGGTACCGCATCTCTTGCAGCACTTGGTGCCGCAGTTGCAGGTGCAGATTACATTAAGGTCGGTCTGTATGATGTACAAACCGAGGAACAAGCTCTTGAAATGCTTACCAAGATCACAAAGGCGGTAAAGGACTTTGACCCTGAGAAAAAGGTAGTCGCATCAGGTTATTCTGACTATGAGCGTATCAATTCAATCAATCCACAACTGCTTCCTGCCGTCGGTGCAAAAGCAGGCGTTGACGTGGTAATGGTGGACACAGGGGTCAAGGACGGCCGTTCAACATTCGAGTTCATGGATGAGGAAGCACTCACTGTTTTCACGGCTGCTATTCGTGACGTAGGTCTTATGTCAGCAATTGCCGGTTCCCTTGTTTTTGATGATATCCCTGTACTCAAGCGCATCCAGCCTGACATCATAGGTGTTCGTGGCATGGTATGTGGCGGCGACCGTAATGACGGTATCAGGGCAGAGCTTGTTGAGAAGTTGAAGAACGAGATGTAACTTCGGTTACTTCTTTTTTAATTCTGTTTTTGATTTATATTTTTGACATCCTCTTTACGCTCAGCCTTGTTATTGTTACAGGATAGATGGCCGATGGGTTGCAATTGCATGGACTGCGATTTATGCCTGAAACAAAACAGGGGCGTTTTACAAATGTCCGAGCAAATTTTTCCGATTAGTCAATGTAATAGGAAATAATCTTCCTTCACCAGTTATGGGTAACGAAAAAACAGAGTTTATTTAAATAGAAAAATAGGCTTTTAGGAATACTGTTGGAAGCATTTCCTTTACTTGGCGGTTTAGGTTGAAGGATAAGAAAACAAGATACATTATCTTTAACTAATAAGTTTAGGCAAATCTAGTATAACGAGATCTGCAATGTTTTCAGATTTTCTTTTTGCTTCGTCTATTCGAGAAAGTGCTGTGTCTATTTTATTATCTACATAATCAGTGTTTCCACAAAAGATTGTTTCTACAGAGGAATCAGAGGTCATGATCATTATTTGGTTCATTTCACTCCATATTCTATTTATATGATCTACATTTATGCGTGAATTTTCTAATGTTTTTATGTAAACAGTATGCATTATTCTCATCTCCTAAGATTACATTGTGGCTGCATCCCAAAATACTTTACCTTTACCGCATCATGAACAGGTTTACCAGATATTTTGTATCCATTTATGGTGAAATTCGTAACATAAACTGAAATGCTTGTTTTGACAAAAATCACTTATTGCCCTCCGTCAAATAGAGACTCATTCACACGATTACGAATATTTGGTAGCTATTACCCTTATTACACCTAATGATAGCAGCAATACTGATATACTTAAAATAAATTCATATTCAATTTTGTGGGCATAAATCTCAGCTGTGATTTCACGCATGACTAGTAAAATCGTAGCATCGGTTATATATGTAAGTCTGATTCTTTCATGTTCACGATAATCAACAAAAGTCTTGAAAAGATCAATAAGAACAAAAACTGTGAGAACACTAACTACTATATCAATAAAATCTATATGAATAAAATTGCCGTCAATAACCTCAAATAGGACTAAGCCAATACTCGCAAAAATTTTTAGCACTCCCACAATTAGCGCTATTAGCAGTATATAAAGAATAGAAAAAGTGACTGAACGGATTACTATATCAAATATTCTATCATGACTTATCATTTGCCCCACACTCGCCCAAATTACCCCAATAGTAAGTAGCATTGATATACATATATAGTTTTTCGGCTTTGTATAAACCCTACTTCCTCTTCACTTCCTTTATTATGGGTTATAGGTAGGGATATAACCTGCTTTTTGTAAAGTGCTCGTTTTCTTAGACTTGGTACATTTTCAGAAAATCTCTGATAATTTGATTTCCACAAATTATACATTCCACAACCTAAAACCCCAGAAACGTTAAATCTAACCTCTGCTGAATATATTATTAATGACGACCATCGACCTCACAATTACAGTAAACCATAAGGTGACAGGCCATGACTGAAGAGACTACCGTCAGCGTTGGTCAGGCATATCCTCGTGATGCAGGAAGGGGAATTGCCAGGCTCGATAAGCCCCTCATGCAGCAGATAGGCGCCATCAGTGGCGATATCATTGAGATAAAGAGCAAGGAAAAATGCTATGCGATAGTCTGGCCGGGTTATCTTGAGGATGCAGGCAAGGAGCTTGTGAGGATCGATGGTAACCTCAGGAACAATGCAAAAGTAGGTATCGATGACAAGGTGACCCTGAGAAAGGTTCAGGTAGTGGAAGCAGAGTCTGTTACTCTGGCTCCAACACGGGAAACACATCTTGTCGGGGGTGCTCGCTTCATTCTTAGGATACTGGAAGGGCGTCCTGTTGTAAAGGGACAGAACATCCGTGTTGAGACGGTGAACAATCCGATTTCTTTTGTGGTGCTTTCCAGCAAACCTTCAGGTCCTGTGGTTGTGACAAGGAGCACCCAGATACAACTCAGGGAGAAGGCAGCTATTGCAGAGAGTACAGCCGGTCAGGTGACCTATGAGGACATTGGGGGTCTCCAGAGGGAACTGGGACTTGTGCGTGAGATGATAGAGCTTCCACTCAAGCATCCGGAATTGTTCAATAAACTGGGAGTCGATCCTCCCAAAGGTGTTCTCTTGTTCGGTCCTCCGGGAACTGGTAAGACCATGATCGCAAGGGCAGTTGCAAGTGAAACAGATGCTAATTTCGTATCCGTCAGCGGGCCTGAGATCGTATCAAAGTATTATGGTGAAAGTGAGCAGAAGCTGCGTGAGATATTCGAAGAGGCGCAGCGTAATGCTCCAACTATTATTTTCATAGATGAAGTTGATTCAATAGCTCCCAAACGTGATGAGGTCGTAGGGGAGATGGAACGCAGGATAGTTGCCCAGTTGCTGTCCCTGATGGATGGTCTTGCTTCAAGAGGCAAAGTAATAGTTATCGCTGCCACCAACCGCCCGAATTCAATTGATGAAGCACTGCGCCGTGGCGGCAGGTTTGACAGGGAAATTGAGGTGGGTATTCCTGATTCAAGTGGAAGATTGCAGGTCCTTTATGTACACACAAGGGGCATGCCTCTGGAAAAAGGACTGGAGTTAAAGGAAATAGCTGCAGTTACTCACGGTTTTGTGGGTGCAGACCTATCTTCCCTGTGTAAGGAAGCTGCAATGCATGCCTTGAGGCGTCTTCTCCCAGAACTGAAAATAGATGATGTTGAGGATGAGATCCCGCCGGAATTCATGGAAAAGCTGGAAGTGTCCAAAAAAGATTTCGATGAGGCACTGAAGAATATAGAACCTTCTGCCATGAGGGAGGTTTTCGTAGAAGTGCCCCACGTAAGCTGGGAAGACATCGGCGGTCTTGAGGGAGCTAAGCAGGAGTTGATAGAGGCTGTTGAGTGGCCCCTGAAGTATCCCGATCTGTTCGATACGGTGAGCACAAAGCCACCACGTGGTATAATGTTGTTTGGTCCTCCCGGCACCGGTAAGACCATGCTTGCAAAAGCTGTGGCAACCGAGAGCGAGGCAAATTTTATCAGTATCAAGGGTCCCGAACTTCTCAGCCGTTATGTTGGAGAGTCTGAGCGTGCGGTTCGTGAGACCTTCCGTAAAGCCAAGCAGGCGGCTCCGACCATAATTTTCTTCGATGAGATAGATTCAATGGCATCAGAACGTGGGTCCAGTGTGGATGCACATGCAACCGAGCGTGTGGTGAGCCAGATACTCACCGAGATAGACGGAGTGGAGGAATTGAAGGACGTTGTAATAGTCGCTGCCACCAACCGGCCAGATATCGTGGACCCTGCTCTGCTGCGTCCGGGAAGATTCGACCGCCTCATCTATGTGCGTCCTCCTGACAAACAGAGTCGTGAAAAGATATTCAACATCCATCTTGAAGATAAACCCCTTGAGGATGATGTTGATATCCATGAGCTTGCCGATATCACTGAGGGTTATGTCGGTGCTGACATCGAGTCCATCTCCCGTGAAGCTTCAATGCTGGCTCTGCGTGAGGTAATAACTCCCGGTCTTAGCCAGGAAGAAGCTATGAAAAAAGCCGCCGGTCTGAAAATCACATCCAATCATTTCCTCAAAGCCAAAAAAAGAGTAAAACCGACTACATCTCGCAGCGCCATGAGTTTCTACGAGCAGGCGGCTGAATCATTTGCCAGATATGCAGCAAATGAGGATGAGAAAAGTACAAGTGAGGATGAAAGGGCGTATCAGTAAATATGCGATGCTCTACTTATCCATCATTTAATTGGATAAGCAGCATCAACAAAATGGGTTCAACGTAATTTTAATTGAAAAATAAAAAAATAAAAACAAAAGGGACTTTTATATTCTCTTTCCCTTGTTCTCTATTTGTCGTTATAATGTCTTTGAGTTCAGTTGTTCTTCCTTGAGTTTCTGATACAGTCTACGAGACTTTCTTTGCTGAACATACCCTTTTGAAATATATGTGCTACATCGCTTTTCAGTTCGATTTTCTCATTCTTTTCCAGATCCTTTGCGCTACATATTATAATTGGGATGTCAATGGTCTGTTCTTTGTTCTTTAGGGTATGTATGACATCAAAGCCACTGATAACTGGCATCATAAGGTCAAGGACTATCACGTCTGGATCATCTTTCAGGGCAATATCGATAGCTTCCTGACCCCCGTAAGCAGTAAGTACATCGAATTCTTTCCCGTTCAACATCTCATATATCAGTTCCACCATACTAATTTCATCATCTACAACCAACACCTTGAGGGAGGGTTTTGAAACTTTTTCTTTCAATTTGTCCATTGTGGAAAGTAGTACTTCTTTTTCCACGGGTTTGATAAAGTATTCTGCAGCTCCCCAAACAATGCCAGTCTTTTTCTCATCGACCATTGATGTGATGACAACTGGGATATCCCGAGTACCTTTTTCCTGCTTCAAATATTTGAGTACATCCCATCCATCCATTCCCGGCATCATTATGTCGAGGGTTATGGCAAAGGGGTCCATGACTTTTGCAAACTCGAGTGCTTCTTTTCCACTGGGTGCCGATGCCACACGATATCCTTCATGAACCAGAGTATATTCCAACAGTTCCCTTGAAGCATCATCGTCTTCCACTACAAGTATCAACGGCTCGTTTCCATTTGACATATCAGGTTCGGTTATTCTGGGCAGGGCTAGCAAAGTTCCATTTTGGTTCATGTCTACTTCTTCTGTGTCAGTAAGATTAGTATTTTCTTTCAGAGGTAGTTCAAATATGAAAGTTGATCCTTCTCCAGGTGTACTTTCGAGCCAGATATTTCCTTTATGCAATTCCAGGAACTTTTTCACAAGGGAAAGTCCAAGTCCTGTTCCTTCATAGTGACGGTTTGTAGCAGAATCGACTTGTGTGAATGGCTGGAACAACTGACTCTTGTTCTCATCAGATATTCCTATACCAGTATCTTTTACAGCAAAGAGTGCCTTATTCTCCTTTATACTTGCACAGATGTCTATTTTTCCACCTTCTGGAGTGAACTTGATGGCATTGCTTATAAGATTGAACATTATCTGTTTGAATCTGGTCTTGTCAGCATACATATGAGTGAGTTTTCCATCGATATGGAATTCTATACTAAGGTCTTTTTTATTTGTTAGAGGTTCTATCAGTTGCTTAACTTCAGTCAGTGTTTCATCAAGAGGGAACAGTTCCAAGTCAATTTCCATCTTTCCAGCCTCGATCTTGGAAATATCCAGCACATTGTTTATTAGGGACAGTAGGTGCTTTCCACTTGTGGATATATTTCCAAGGAATTTTTTCTGCATGTCACTCACATCTCCAACACTACCACCGATGATGAGATCAGAGAACCCAATGATTGAGTTGAGTGGAGTGCGCAATTCATGGCTCATGGTTGCAAGAAAATCGCTCTTGGAACGGTTTGCAGACTCTGCAGCAAGCTTGGCTTCTATAAGGCTTTGTTCTGCTTCCTTTATTTTGGTTAGGTCTACAAAACTCTCAATGAGGACTTCTCTTCCGGAAAAGTCAGCTGCAACCACTGATTTTAGTATGGGTACTTTGTTTCCCGACCTGTCTATCAATATACGCTCTGCCCTGTCGCATGTTGATCCATTGTCGGTGATGGGACAATTCCCATTTTCAGCAGGGCATATAAATTCATGGCATATGTTGCCAATTATTTTTTCTTTAGGAAGGCCTATCATAGATTCAGATGCAGGATTTGAATCGATTATCTTGTGGGTATTTGCATCGATTACAAGAATTCCGGAGATAATATTGGAAATGACGGTTTCCATTCTTTGTTTACTTTCATGTTCCATTAGGCGGACCCTTACCCTGTCTGTAATATCATTGACAGAATAAACTGCTCCTATTTCGTTCCCATTGTGTAGTAATGGGCCTGAATGCCATTCATAGGTTAGTCTGTTTTTGAGATTTAGATTTGTAGTTTCCTGGTTGTAAACAGTTTGTAACTTTTCTATATTCTCGGTATTTCCATCATCGTTTTTTGAGATTGAAACTACGTGTTTTAGAATCTCTGTTACATTGTTCTGTTGCAGGGTATCAACACTCAAATCCCACATATCGATGAATTTTGAATTCATTATTATTCGTGAATTCCTGTCCACGACCATTATTCCTGTATCTATGGATTCAAGGCTTGATTCCAGTATGTCCAGTGTTTCAAGGATATTGCCTTTTTCTTCCAGGGATTCTACCATATAGTTGATGCTTCCTGCAAGTCCTGCAAGCTCATCATTTCCTGTGACTTTCAGACGGGAGGTGAGTGATCCACTTTTTGTGATGGTTGTAAGATTGGTGTTCAGCAATGATATTGGTGAGAGTACCGTTCTCTCCATTGCCAAACTAGTCAACAATCCGAAGAATAGACCAAGACAAATAATCATAACAAACAGGTATTCTCTTGCCATGATTGACTGTTTGTGTATAGTCCTGGGAATTTCCACATTAAGGGACATTATGTTTTCTCCGTTAATGTCTGTCAGGAATCTGGTTCCAAGTGCTGAACTTTCGCTCAGGAATTTTATCTCTGTGTTTTCAGTTCCGGAAGCCAGGAGTTCTGATGAGTCCTTTTCTGATGTGCTTTCTTTTGGGTCAACAGGTACTATATCAATGTCAAGAATCGTTTTCTCTTCCAGCATCTCTATGAATGAATCATCCAGATATCTGGCAGCTATAAAGGAGCCTGCTATTTTTCCTTCCCTTGTACTCGTAGTGATGGGGTTGGATGCAATGAGTAATGGTCCTTGGGGAGAGTTCATGATTCCTAATACACTATCATATACAGTAGGGTGGGAGAACAATATTTCCTGCGACGATATATATTCGATAAATGTATCGGATATTTCTATCTCCTCATAGGTTTCAATATCTGCTCCCGTTACATAATATGGCTGATTGGAAACATCATAGAAGAGAACCATGTTCAGCCCTAGATTTGCCAAAGTCTCCGCGTCCAGATTTGAATCAACATATCCATCATATTCCCCCTGCACAAAATAGTATGAGTCATCCCACAGTGCCCAATCGGAAGCAACAGCTTCTATGAATAGAAGCTCTGTTTCAAATGCAAAACTTGCCCTTTCCACATCCTTGTTTATCTGATTTATTTCTAATTCGTCAGAATTGTTGCCTATTATGTATTCTGTTGCTCCTATGAGGCATATGAATAGGATTGTGAAGGCTATTCCGATTATAGCTAGTGTTTTATTGCGTATTTTCATTCATTGCACCTTCAATTTCCCAAAAAAGCATTTATTTGTTCCATGAATTGTGCGACATCGATGGGTTTGGAGATATAGCCGATACATCCTGCTTCGATGAAGTGTTTCTCATCTCCTTTCATGGCGTGTGCCGTTAGAGCTACAACAGATAGATCTGTTAATTTTAGTTCATCTTTCATTCTCCTCAAAACTTCAATTCCGTCTATTCCTGGTAGCTGAATATCCAGAAGTATCAGATCAAAAGATTTTTCATGTACTTTTTCAAGTGCTTCAAGACCATTGAAAGCTTGTGTGGTGTTTATTCCGTTAGCTTCAAGGAGGTATGTAACAAGTTCCATATTCATGGAATTGTCTTCTACAACAAGTATATTGGTCATGGTGTTTCCTTTATTGGTGAATGTATAATTTGGTTTATATCTTCAAAGATATATATAATTTCTATTAATAATTTTTTATATTTATACTCAAAAATAGATTGTTTGTCTGTTCACGACACAATTGGCAACATGAACTACACCAAAATACTACCAAAAATACTTTAACCCGAGTAACACCATCATTATATAATTATTCATGATGGAGGGATTGTATTCTAAGGCAACGTTTTGTTCTGGACACTACTGCATTGACCGATTTACAGACAAGGGAGAAGCTTGGAGAGGATGGTGTATGTGGGGGAATGAGGGAGGTACTGGAGCTTATAGCCAGTTCCAGATTAAATCTTGGTATTAGTTGTTATGTTCCATTCCCATCGGTTTACAAGGAACTACGTGAGTTTGCTCAGAACAACGATTGTGATGACGATGTTATCGCAAAGATAGATACATGGCTTGTGAAGAAGGCTCCTGATAGATATAATGTGCCGATTCCGTCCAAGGTATTCCATGAGTATGTATCATACATGCGTGAACGTATCAACAAGGGGATGGTCATTGCTGAGGAAACTATCTGGGATGCATCTACTGAGTGTCTGTTAACCGATACTAAAGCAGAGACTAAAAAGGATATTAGTTTCGATATCGAAAAAAGAGTAATTGGCGGGCACATCGGTAAATTCAGGAACAAATACCGTTCAGCTCTTCGTTATGGTATTCTTGACAGTGCTCCTGATATCGATGTTCTTATACTTGCAAAAGAGCTTGATGCTGCTGTTGTTGCCAGTGATTTTGGAATACAGAAATGGGCTGAGGAACTTGGTGTCAGGTTTGTACCTGCAAGTACGTTCCCAATGATATTGCAGGAATATCTGAAGCATGTAGAATCATCCGGAATAGTTCCTTCTGAAAATGAGTAGTTATTAATTCAATGCCATTCTAATTAAAATTGCATATACTAACTGCCGATAGTGGTCAGTAATCCTTGGGAGGGGTAAAACTGAGAAATATAACCGTAGAGAAATTCAGGGCAGCAAGTGCTCCTGAACAAAACCTTGAGATCGTTGAAAGAAAGGGACTAGGTCATCCTGACAGTATCTGCGATGCTATCATGGATCAGATATCTGTTAATTTATGTAATGAATACCTTGAGAAGTTTGATACGATCTTACATCATAATACAGATAAATGCCTGCTTGTCGCCGGAGAGACTGCTGGAATCTTTGGTGGGGGTATTGTAGTTGAACCCATGCGTCTTGTTATTGGCGACCGTGCAACTTTCAAGGTAGAAGGTACAGAGGTCGATGTTGCCAATATCGCAGTGGATACTGCAAGAAGATGGTTTGATGAGAAGTTACGTTTTGTGCAGCCGGATTTTGTGGAATATCAGGTAGAACTCAAGCCCGGTTCTGCAGAACTTACGGACATCTTCAGGAGACAAAAAGGTATACTTGGTTCCAATGACACATCGGCTGCAGTAGGCTACGCTCCTCTTTCTTTCACTGAACAGGCAGTACTGGATATGGAAAAGCATCTGAACTCTGCCCAGTTCAAGGAGGAATATCCCGAATCCGGGGAAGATGTAAAGGTCATGGGTATAAGACGGGGTACTAAATTTGACATAACGGTTGCTATGCCACTTATCGACTCTTTTGTTGATTCCGAGCAACATTATTTCAATATGAAGAAAGACCTTTTTGGAGTTATGAATGGATATCTGGTTTCTTATATGGAGGATAAAGGTGTTCATATGAACACATCTGTCTCGTTCAATAATCTCGATATTGACGGTCGTGGTATGGATGGGATCTATACAAGTGTTACAGGCACATCAGCTGAAGATGCCGACTGCGGTCAGGTTGGTCGTGGTAATCGTGTGAATGGTATAATACCCCTGAACCGTCCGGTCAGTAGTGAAGCAGCAGCAGGAAAGAATCCGGTGAGTCACGTGGGCAAAATATACAATGTCCTGTCTCATCATATTGCCGGAAGAATTGTGGAAAATGTGCCTGATGTGAAAGAGGCATACGTATGGCTGCTGAGTGACATCGGTGTTCCTATCGATACTCCAAAGGTGGCGGCAGCCCAGATCATTATGGAAAGAGGGTCAGTGGATTCTGTAAAAGCAGAAGTTGAGGAAGTCATTGATTTTGAACTCGAACACATTCAGGATTTCTGTATGCAGCTTGCCAGGGGTATGATAACTATATATTGATATCAGGTACCGGCTATGAAAGATATGAGTGCAAAGGCCATTGCCATCTTGAACATTTTTGATGACTTTGCCGGATCATTCTTCCCAAGTATCTGATAAACAGCAACGATAAAGAGCATGTCAGCTAAAGCAACTATTAACAGGTAGCGTATGCTCATGAGTGACTGCAGGTAAGGCAGCGGGCTTGCTAATACTGCAACAAAACCTATCAATGATGCCAGATATGCTGCCTTTTTTGCTCCGATGATTATTGGGAGTGTGCGAGCTCCGTCTTTACTGTCGCCTTCAATATCTTCTATATCTTTTACTATTTCGCGGGCTATGGTTGCCAGGGTTGCCAGCAGGAAAAGCACAAATATTCCGTTGATTCCTCCTTTTTCAAAGAACGCCGCACCACCAAAGAGGAATGTGGAACCTGTAAGGTATCCAACAGAAATGTTTCCCAAGAGTGCTGTGCGTTTCAAGCTACTTGCATAATATATGAGTAAAAGAGAGTTAATGAGGGCAATAGAGCCACATATCAGGTTTATGGATGTTGCCAGAAGAGTACCAATTGCAAAGAGTGCCAGTGAGAAATATAAGGCGTTCTTAAGACCGATGTTTCCGGAAGGTATTGGTCTTTCAGGTTTATTTATCCTGTCAATCTCAACATCAAAATAGTCATTGATGGAATTACCTGCACCAGTTATCAGAAAGACTACAAGGAATACTTTTGTTGCATCAAGTATCGGGAATTGAATGTAATATGGATTATTGGCTACAACGATGTTGTAGGCTATAAAAATTCCAACAATGGCGGCAATGGCTGCCATGAGGCAATTGCCCGAACGCATCAATTTCAGGTGTGCTTGCATGCTATAGGTTACCTGTTTCGTTTCACTTCAAGCATCCGGTCAAGTGCTATTCTGGCTTTGACCCTGATATTTTCAGGAACAGTAATCACATGTTGCATCTTTTCAAGTGAGCTTAGCAATGAGCCAAGATCAATGGCTTTCATCTCCGGACAGACAGCAAACTCAGAGACATCATAGAATCTCTTTCCTGGATTGTCTTTTTTTAGTTTGTGAAGGATTCCGTTTTCGGTAGCAATGATAAACTCATTTCCTGAGTTCTTGGCATACTCAACCATTCCGGTGGTGCTGAATACCTTGTCTGATATATCGATTACATCCCTGCGACATTCCGGGTGTGCAAGTACTTCGGCACCTGGATGATTTTCCTTAGCCTTGATGACATCTGTAACAAGTATCTGGTTATGTGTGGGGCAGTATCCTTCCCAGGGGATTATCTTTTTTGTGCTGTACCTGGAAACATAGTCTGCAAGATTCTTGTCAGGGACGAACAATATCTCATTTTCTTCAAGGGAATTGACGACTTCAACTGCATTTGCTGAAGTACAGCAGATGTCACTCTCTGCTTTCACATCGGCTGTTGAGTTTACGTAACACACGACTGCAGCATCAGGATATTTCTTTTTTTCCTCGCGTAATGCATCGGCAGTTATCATTGATGCCATAGGACAACCTGCATATTTTTCCGGCAGGAGCACAGTTTTTTCAGGACTCAGGATGGCTGCACTTTCAGCCATAAAATGTACTCCACAAAACACTATGACTTCAGCTTCCTTTTCCATTGCCTGTCTGCTCAGTCCCAATGAATCTCCTGTAAAGTCTGCAATGTCCTGTATCTCTCCTCTCTCATAGTTGTGCGCAAGGATGACAGCATTACGTTCTTTTTTTAACTCCTGTATCTTTTCAATGATATGTTGAGTGTCCTGCATTAGATCATAACCTTTTGTAAGTGACAATTCTGTCCAAAAATCAATTTAATGAATATATTGGAAATAGATTACTGTAATTTCCAGTTTACGTTCCAGTCTGGAACGGATTGGATATTTTTTTAAGGGTAGCTATGGCAGAGAGGGATGCAAGATAGCTGCTCTTTGGGTTTGTGGGAGACGGGACATTCTCGACCCGTGTTGTAAACTCTCCGAACGCACCTTCAACGGATATCTCGTGTATGTTGCGTATCAGTGCCGGATTTGCTACTATTCTTACCTTGGTTTTTTCAAAACCAATACCTGCAATGCTTAGGGTTGCAGCAACATTGACATTTGCAGGGAAGGCTTTTACAGCTTCACTGGCAGTCCCTTCAAAAAGAACAGTTTTCCCGTTGATCTTGTCCAGATCGATCTTGTTCCTGATAACATAAGGAGCGCCCGCAAGTCCTCTTGGCGGTTTTTGGGTCGTGAGTGTGACTGAGTATATTTCCCCGGTTGAAGCAGATTTGAGTCCGTCAAGCCCGACAATAGCTCCAGAGGGGAGATACACCTTGCAGTTGTTATCTTTTGCAAGTTCCTTTATGGTCTTACGTAGTTTCTCGTCTGCAAAAGCACCTACACTCATTATCATAACATCACAATGTGCGTGTAAGGCTACTGGTATTACCTCATAGACAGCTTCCTGTGAAGCACATTCCACAAGAAGGTCTATCTGTTTTATCATTGCAGCAGGTTCTATTACCTGAGCTTTGGATCTTTTCAGAGTGGACAAAAGTCTTTCCACATCATCCACATTCCTGTCATAAATAGCAAAAAGCTCTGCTTCAATGATGCCATCATCAATGGCTTTGCATATGCTGGTTCCGATTGTTCCACAGCCAATAAGTCCTATCTTGAGCATTATTTATCCCTGAAAATTGAGCCTATTAAGTAGATTTGTTGATTACTGCTTATATTGATTAGTTAAGTAGGTTTTGCTTATATGCTGAAAGAATATAAATCACTTTACTGTACATACGTATAGGTAACATGATGTTCACACATGAAATAGAGAGTTTCCTTGAAGAGGATCTGGGTTACAATGATAATTCCTGTAAGCTTGTTCCCGAAAGGCACGTGGAGGCTGTTATTTTCACGAAAGAGGACTGTACACTGGCAGGACTTGATGTTGCACGTTCTTTCTTTGATTATTTGGGGGTAGGTTATGCTACAAACCACTTGGACGGTGACAGTCTCTCTAAAGGTGATACAATATTTTCCTTAAGTGGGAGTTCTCTTTCTATCCTTAGGGCAGAAAGACTCGTCCTTAACTTCCTTGGTCATCTTTGTGGAGTAGCAACGAATACAAGAAGATGCATAGACATAGCACGCACGTATTCGGATGTAAGGATCGCATGCACAAGGAAGACGACACCGGGACTTCGCAAATATGAAAAAATGGCAGTGATAGCAGGTGGTGGTGACCCTCACAGATTCAACCTTTCAGATACTATAATGATAAAGGACAACCACGTGAAAATGATGGGTGTGGAAGCTGCTTTGTTATCTGCTAAGGAAAAGGCAGGTTTCACACAGAAAATAGAGGTTGAGGTTGAGTCTGTTGCAGATGCCCTGACGGCCGCAAGAGCAGGGGCTGATATTATAATGCTTGACAATATGGGTCCCGCTTCGGTCATTGATACTGTGGAAACGCTGAAAAGATCATCGATTCCTGAACACATTCTAATAGAGGTTTCTGGTGGTATCAGCATGGATAATCTGGAAGAGTATGCAAAGACAGGAGTCGATGTAATATCCATGGGTTCTCTTGTTCATCAGGCTAGATGGATAGATGTCAGTCTTGAATTCACTATATGAGCGATTTGCGAAACATATATCGATAAATGCTTGTTCTCACGCAAATTTTAAAAACGATTATAATCATAAGATTTATATCAAAAACAGCGTATTTTACTGAAAAACAAAATCAAATTCTGACTTCCTGAGGAAAATATGGTTCGATTCACCCGATTCTTTGTTATTTCTCTGTGTATGGTTCTTTTCTGTCTGGCAACGGCTGGAAATGCCTCCGCAGCGGTAGAGTTGTATAATGGTACCATTACAATGGGTGATGGGTACCAGATAAACAATTTTGTCATCGATGTTACAGATGCATTTCCAAGTGCAGATTCCGCCTCATTCTACGTGTACAATAATGGGAACAAGGTTGATGATTTCCTTGTAAATGAGGATGACTCTTATGAATTTGACTTTGAGGACGACTCTACAATAGAAGTCACGCTTGTATCAGTCAGCAGTGGTACTCTTCCTGTAGTCAGGGTTTCCATAATCCTTAGCGACTATAACATTGGCGAAGTCTATGAAAATGGTATTGTTGATGGTGGCTACAAGTATGCTGTTTATTCAGGTACTCCTGAACTTAAGATCACAAAGGCAGTTGATACATCTCAACTCAACGTAGGTGACCTTGTACGTGTAACCGTGAATGTTGAAAATGTTGGTGACGATGAGGCAACAGACGTTATCTTCCAGGATCCTCAGCAGGCAAAATTCTTGTTATATGAATCTTTTGTAAGCCAGACCGGATCCACGTCAGTTGAAGTGGGTGAATCCAAAACCATATTTGTTTATCAGTTGAAAGCAACTGAATCCGGTACCTATACTTTAGAACCTACTACCGCCAGTTTTTCAAACACAGCCGGATTGGATTTCCCACAAGCTTCATCAAATTCCCCTGTGATCACAGTGGGGGCAACTGAGGATATTGTGAATGCTGATCTTGAATTCACAACAACCCTTGATAAATACACAGTTAATAGGAATGCTGGAATCCATGGTACCATTAAGATCAAAAATACAGGGGATACTTCGGCAACAGGTGTGACAGTGAATATTCAGGTTCCTGAAGGTCTGGAATTTGAAGGTGGCCAAGGAATTGAGACGATCTCAGGTGTTCCAACAATATACATTGAATCTTTCGGTGTTCAGCAGGAAAAAGAATTCTCTTTTATTTTAAAGGCTGCAGAAGTAGGTACTTATACTATCACTATTCAGAACAGTTACCTTTTCAGTAATGGCGTTGATGCGCAACTGCAGCAGGTCAGCTCGGAATCAGTGACAAACAAGATATTTGTTACAAAAGGTAAATATGATCATCTCTTCGAGCAGCCTATATATGTATATGCAATACCTTTAGTTATAATTGGAGCTATAGTCGGCTGGATATTGTACAGGCACAAACAATATAAGTTCTGATCTATAGATTTACAATTAAAGGAAAACAATCACAAGATTTATCTGATTATAATTATATTATCATCTGGAGGAATTAATTGCTCAACATACTCATCGTTGGGAACGGCCAATGCGGAAACCGCATATTGGATGCGATCAACAGAGAGGCTTTTGGTAAAAAAAGCCGCTTTGGCAAATACTTGTCCCAACAAAAATACAAAAGCAATGTGCAAACAATTGCTATCAATACTGCAGTGAATGATCTCAAGGAGATGAAGTTCACAAAAGCAAAGGACAGGATACATATTCCTCATTTGCATGGCGTTGGAGCCAACCGAAATGTGGGTAAACATGTTTTTGAGGATAACAAGACCCATATAATGAGGCAGATAGAGGAAAGAGGCAACTTCGATGTATGTTTTGTTATAACATCCGCATCAGGTGGGACCGGTTCTTCATTTACCCCCATGCTTGTAGAGGAACTAAAGGAAAAGCATGATTTTCCGGTTTACGCCGTAGTGGTACTTCCTTTCAGGGAAGAGGGCACGCTTTATCTTCAAAATGCCGCTTTTTGCTTAAGAGATATTCGTGAAAGTGGAGCAGATGGAATTATACTTGCTGACAACCAGTTCCTTAAACAAATGGGTGGCAATGTTGAATCCGCTTACAACGGTATCAATGATATGGTGGCCAGACGCCTCCTTTTCCTGCTAGATGCCCTTGACAGTGAAATGATGATGGTCACTGACCTTGGTGACTTCAAGACTGTCATGAGTGGTGGTGCAGGGCTTGCGACAATAGGTTTCTATGAAGCAGATACGGATGTGCCTGTGAGGACCGCTATTCAGAAAGCTCTTTCTCCATCTGGTTTACTGTTCTCTAGTGATGTCTACGAAGAAGCCAGCAGGGCTATGGTTATTATAAGGGGCGATCGGGAGCGCCTGAGCATTGATGAGATATCCACTGAAATTGATCAGTTATCAAGTTCTGTAGGTCACGTTTTCAAAGGTATTATTGTCCGGGATGGCGAACTGCCGCAAGTACTCGCAGTTCTGACTCTTGAATCCGCATCCGAACTTGAGAACCTTTATGCGGTAGCTGTGGATGCCATCAAGTATGAACGTGCAAAGAAGGACCGTGTTGCCAACGAAAAAGAAGTTGACCGTGCATTTTCACAGATAGACGGAATGGATCCATCTTATTGAAATCCTTTTTCCGTTATTTTTTATTTTGACTTTCCTTTCATATCTATTTTTTACAATTCATAGGACAGATATGTCTTTGCCATCCACTCTCATAAATTAAATACATTGAAATAGTCTAAACCTCAATAAACGTACCAGAGGTTTTTATTTTGGCTGATGATAACAGGTCAGATATTATTCAGATACGTGGACTTTCCAAGATATACGTGAATGGGGTTGAAGTTCATGCTCTTGATGACGTGGATCTTGATATCAAAAGAGGTGAGTTCCTTTCTATTATTGGTCCATCCGGGTCTGGAAAAAGTACTCTTTTGCACATGATAGGTATCCTTGATACTCCGACTTCCGGTAGGATCTCCATAGATGGAAGGGTAATTACCGAGATGTCAGAAAAAGAGAGGTCCAAAGTACGTAATGAAGTATTAGGTTTTATTTTCCAGTATCATCATCTAATGCCTGATTTCAATGCTCTTGAGAATGTTATGATGCCTCTTTTGATAGGTGGAATGAAAAACAAAGATGCAAAAAGGAAAGCTTCTGCTTTACTTGAAGAGGTTGGTCTGGGTGATCGTATGGAACACCGCCCAAGTCAGCTCTCAGGTGGCCAGGCCCAGAGAGTTGCCATTGCCCGCGCTCTTGCTAACGATCCCGGTATAGTTATAGGCGATGAACCTACCGGTAATCTTGATACGAAGGCAAGCGACATGATCTATGACCTGCTGCGAAAACTCAATCGTGACAGGGGACAGACCTTTATTCTTGTTACTCATGATGAAGAAATGTCCAAAAAGACCGATCGTATCATCAGGATCGTTGATGGTAGGATATCGGGAGGTTCAGTAGAAAGGTGAATTCATGGAATATAAAATAGGAAACATCGGAAGGGTATTTACAGTTCGTCTGGACCAGGGGGACGATATTCTCTGCGAACTTGAAGGTCTGGCTGTCACAGAAGATATCAGGTCTGCGATGTTCATGATGCTTGGGGCTGTAAAAGAAGCAAGCCTTGTTGTAGGTCCCAAGACAAATGATGTTCCTCCTGATCCACAATGGGCAAAATTCAGTGATGCCCATGAGCTAATAGGTATTGGCAATATATTCCGGGAGGATGGCAAGCCAAAGATACACCTTCATGCAGCTGCAGGAAGGGGTGAATCTGTTAAAACAGGTTGCTTGCGGAGAGAAAGTGAAGTATTCATGGTTGTAGAGATATTTATCATGGAAATATCAGGAATATCAGCTAACAGGGTATTTGATCCGAAAAGAGGTTTTGCCCCTGTAACATTTTCGGATGAATAATAAACCCAATTAACCATTATTACTAAGTCCCTTGAGTTGCTCGAGGGCATCGATCATTTCCAGATTCCTTTTAAGGGCTTTAGACTCAAATGTCTTCACAATATCTTCAAATGGCACAACAAGTTTGTAATATTTTACAGGTCTTCCTTTGTCTGTATTCTTTTTTTCGTTCCTTTCATCTATCCATCCTCTTTCCCTCAATGGACGCATAGCGATACTTACTTCCGGTTGTCTTAACCCTGATGCCTGTTCAATGTTCTGGGATGTCAATTCATCTGCGCATACCAGGCAGGCAATAGATATTGCTTCGGTTCTGGGTACCTCCAGACCTTGCAAAAGTTCGATTATTTCATAACCTTTCCCATCTAAAAGGTCAATATCTCCAGTTTTCATTCGTTACTAATAATACTTTTAAGTTTATATAATTTATGTATATATAATTGCGGTTTAATTTAATTTAACTAATTTATTTGAATAAAAGAAATGAACGGTAACAATATATACGGTAATTGCAAAGTAGGTGTTATAATAAGACAAAGGTGGAATAGGATGCCGTATATTGATGATGACAGCAATTACAAAATAAGAAAGATTCATGCACGTGAGATTCTGGACTCCCGAGGAAACCCTACAGTTGAAGTAGATGTCTATACTTCATGTGGATTTGGCAGGGCTAGTGTTCCTTCCGGTGCATCTACAGGAAGCAATGAAGCACTTGAGTTGCGCGACAAAGAAGACCGTTACAGGGGAAAAGGTGTTCTTGATGCAATTGACAATGTGAACACGACCATAGAAGCCGAAATATTGGGCATGGACGTCAGAAAGCAGCGTGAGATCGATGGTCTGATGCTGGCATTGGATGGTACTGAGAACAAGATGGAACTTGGTGCAAACTCTATTCTTGGTGTTTCCATGGCAGTTGCCAGAGCAGCAGCTGATTCCATGAACATGCCACTTTACCGCTACCTTGGTGGAATTAATGCCTATACACTTCCTGTTCCGACAATGAACGTGCTTAACGGTGGAAAACACGCAGGTAACGATCTTTCCATTCAGGAATTCATGATTCAGCCAAAAGGTGCAGAATCTTATTCTGAAGCTCTGCGTATGGGTACTGAAACATATCATGCACTTGCCAAGATACTTGAATCAAAGTACGGTGCTTCAGCAACAAATGTAGGCTATGAAGGTGGTTATGCACCATCCATTGAAATGACTGCTGATGCCCTTGATGCTCTTGTGAGCGCAATTGAAGAAGCAGGATATACGGAATCTGAGATAAGCATTGGTCTTGATGCAGCAGCATCAGAGTTCTTCGATGGAACTAATTATTCCATTGACGGGAAAATGCTAAAACCTGCTGAACTCGTTGACTATTACCTTGAGCTTATAGAAACATATCCTATCATACTTATTGAGGACCCATTCCATGAGGAGTCATTTGAAGACTTCGCATCCTTAACAAATGATGCATGGGATACTTTCATCGTAGGTGATGACCTTTTTGTGACAAACGTTGAACGTCTGGCAAGAGGTGTGGAAATGGGTGCCGCAAATTCACTGCTTTTGAAAGTGAATCAGATAGGCTCCTTGTCTGAGTCATTCGATGCAGCTAACATGGCAAACCGCAATGGATACAGTGTTGTAGTGAGCCACCGTTCCGCAGAGACCGAGGACACAACAATTGCTGATATTTCAGTAGCAATTGGTGCCGACCTCATCAAAACCGGAGCACCTGCAAGAAGTGAGCGTACTGGAAAATACAACCAGCTTCTCAGAATTGAAGAAGACCTGGGTGAAGCAGCACGTTACATGCAAATTTAAAGCTGAAATCAGCTTTAATTTGCTAAATTCTTTTTATTTTCACTCAAATTTATATTTCGTTTTCATTCGAGCAATGGAACGGTCAGGCTTCCCTGCGGAAGGATTACCGCATAAGGTTCCTTTCCCTGTTCTTTTACTTTTGATATGGCTCTGTCTAAGGTTTTCTGTATATCCATGCATGGCTCCAGCTTTGCCATTTTAATCGTATCATGGTGCAGGTCTGATATTGCCCACATTTCTGCATAGACACCTATCTGTGCCATCTTGGCTGCTTTATGGTATCCCAGTTTGTATCCTTCATCTATCTTGCACATTACATCTTCACATGTATTTGCAGAGCAGAGCAGGTTCAGGAACGTGTCATCTCCTACACCATCCCTGCATTTGGATACCAGGATGATGACCCCTCCTTCCTCCAGCGCAAGTTTTCCGTTCTCAAGCGCTTTCTGGGACTGGTAGAGGTCGATATCCATTGGATAAGGTGCAGCGGTAAGTACGATGTTTCCTTTGCGGGTGCATTTTGAACAGAATACTTCATTTGCTTTTTCAACTGCAATATCGAATGACTCAAAAAGATCGCCTGAGATCATGGCGTACAATCCGTGGTCTGCTGTCAGGACGGTCTGTATGGAGAATACGTTCAGGTCCTTTAGTACTTTCATTGCATCTTCCATGTCCTCTGCAACAGGATTTCCCTTGATGGCAAGGGGTTGTGCAGCATCTGAGAGTGCATGTTTGTGGTTCATCTCGATTGTTTTGTATGCTGCAACACCTGGAAGGAATGCTTTTCTTCCTCCGGTGTAACCTGCAAAATAGTGAGGTTCCACACTTCCGATCACAATGATGTTCTTGCTTTCATTCACCATCTTGTTGAGATACATCTCAGTGCCGTTGGTTGAAACACCAAGGTATTCCATATCCTCATCCCTGCGTGCATCGTGGACGAATATCCTGTCCTTGAACTCATCATATATTTCCCCGAAGATATACCTGAACTCATCTTCTGTTGGTCCCCTGTGTGCGCCGGTTGCAACAAGAAACCTTACATCATTGTGGTTCCTGAGAGCATCACGCATCTCAGCAAGCACCTTCGCTGTTGGTGTCGGTCTGGTTGCATCGTTTACAAGTATCAGGAGCTTATCACTGTTTTTCATGAAATCCTCAAGTGAGTCCATTCCAACAGGTTCATTCAAAGACTCAGTGATAATGTCAGATTCATCTCCAACTTCGACATGGTTAGGTGCAATGACCTCATGAGGAATTTCCACATCAAGGTCAACAAATTCTTTTCCATAAGGTATCTGTATTTTGATAAAAACTCCTCCGCGGATATTGTTGTATCTGGATAGTTCATAATAGGAAGATTTATTTATAGAATTCTGTCTTCATATATGCAATCATCAGAAATTTAATGTTATATTCCTGATTTTCCCGGAAAAAGGGTGAATAATTGATAGAACCAACACAACTCCTCTACTTCATCGCAGCCTCGGTAGCTCTCACTCTGTTACCTGGTCCTGATATCATTTTTGTTCTTACGATGAGCATATCCCAGGGAAAGACAGCCGGAATGTCAACTGCATCAGGTCTGTGTACCGGGTTGTTGTTCCACACAACGGCAGCAGCATTGGGTGTTTCTGCAATATTGTACAGTTCTGCAGTTGCTTTTTCAATACTGAAATATGCAGGAGCGATCTATCTTCTGTACCTTGCTTACAAAGCAATTCGCGAAGAAGGTGGCTTTACCTCTATGGAGAGTGTAAAAGAGACCGATCATTCCCTCCTTTACAAAAGAGGCATCTTCATGAACCTGCTGAATCCCAAAGTTTCCTTATTCTTCCTGGCATTCCTGCCCCAGTTCGTGAATGCAAATGCTGGAAGTGTTCCAACACAGATGATCTTCCTTGGGGCTGTATTCCTTGTCCAGGCTCTGGTGGTCTTCTTCATTGTATCGTTCTTTGCAGGTTTTATTGGCATCAAAATTATGGAAAGGCCGAATATGGGTAAACATATAAACTGGATCAAGGCTGGCATATACTCATTTATTGCTGTGGAGCTTGCACTTTCACATCAATAATTAGTGATGGGGATTTGAAAGTATGGCATATTTCAAAAGCATCACTACTGCTTCATCTAATTATTGCATGATGGGCTTGAACGGAGTTAGGAGAACTCCCCAATGGGCATATACAATTTGCAGGCGTTGAACAGGCACGCTCATGCGCTGGACAATCCGGTGAAGTATACTGATCCGAGTGGACATACGGCCGATATTGCGGTAGTTTTTATACAAAGCTATTTTCCACTCAATACTTTCGATATATCTTGCTCCTATACCCTACTTCAATAACAAATATAACCAGCTTTTCGCCTTCAATACTCATGATAACACGATATTCACCCACTCTTAATGAATAAAGTGGAGACTTCGGAGATCCTTTGAGTTTTTTAACATGCACCTTTGGATTGTCACCAATGCCTTTGATAGATTTAACCACTTTTTGCGCAATATCTATGGGGAGATTTTTAAGGTCTTTCAACGCAGCAGGCGAATAGAGGATTGAGTACATTACCGAAGCCCCAGTTCAGCCTCTACTTCTTCCTGAGTGTAATATCTACCACGTTTGAAGTCTTCCAGTGCTTCTTCGATCCTGTTGATCGTCTCATCGCTCAGCGGCTCCTGGTCATATGCCATATCCACAAGGCGGGAAACCACTTCATTATATGTTTCCCTGGGGAATAACTTCAACTTATCAAGGTTATCCTTCAGCCCGGGGTCAATTTTTATAGTTGTAGCGGTAGCCATATACTATAGTATAGTGTAGTATACTATATATGGATTATCCGGATTTGTGAATTCCAGTATTCCACAATTCAGAATAATAGAGTTTCATGTGCTTACACTATCACCAGATACTTCTTTCGCGACACCAAGCAAACAGCTGGAGGCGTGGAGTGGTATTTCTCTGACACCTTGATACCATCACTTTTATCGCCAACTAGAGGAGGATTTGTACAACGCCTGTTTACCTACAGAACTATCTGCCGGGTTATTCTTTTGTATATTCACGGAATAGTTATATTGTAACAGTCAAATCTCTTCCACACAGGTAGCCGATTCATGTATGAACTTAGGATAGCCCTGAGGCACATAAGTGCACGCAAGCGTCTTACTTTCTTTGCAGTGTTTGCGGTAGCTCTGGCTATTGCAGTTATTGTTGTTCTTATGTCCATGATGACCGGGTTCACTGAAGAGCTGATATCCACCACCGTGGAGAATTCTCCGCATATTGTTGTGAGCTCAGCAGATCAGAAAGAGGATTATGTTCATTTCTACAATTATTACTCTGAGCAGATAGCCGTTATGGATGGTATTGAAGCGGTGTCACCTGTGTTCATTGGACAGGCTGCCATAAGCTACAGGGATAATGCAGAAGGAATCAATCTCAATGGGATCGATCCAATTGCAGAAGATGCTGTTATGCGCATATCCGATGACATTGTCTCAGGTGACCTCTTTACTCTTAGTCGGAGCAACAACGGTATCGTTATTGGTGACAAGCTCGCAGATGATCTTGAAGTTGTCACAGGACAAAATGTTGATATTGTCATGCCAGGTTTTGGAGCTTCGTCCTACAAGGTAATTGGTATATTTCACAGTGGAACACCGAATGACGAAAGCGTTGCTTACATTCGCTTTGACTCCGCCCTGGATTTTTTTGATGAGAATGGTGTCGCAAGCAAGATCAATATAAGGGTGGTCGATCCTTTTCAGGCGGATGTAATTGGGACTTCTATCGAACAGGATACAGGGCTTGATGCTTTAAGCTGGATAGAGGCTAACAAAGAGATCCTTGACCTGCTCAATACGCAGGTATTGATCGTCTGGATATACTATGGTTTGATATACATGATAGCAGGTTTTGGTATTGCTAATACTCTTTTTACAGTTGTCATGGACAAGAAAAGTGAGATTGGGATGTTAATTGCAATGGGTGCTTCCAAGAGAAATATCACAATGATATTCCTTCTTGAGTCGCTCATACTGGGCACAATGGGTGTATTGCTTGGATGCTTGATGGGTTATTTAGGCTCAACTGCATTATCCTCATATCAGATCGATCTTCCCCAGGAGATGTACTTTGGTTTGACAACCCTTCCGCTTAAGACCGATATTATGAACTATGCTTATGCAATTGTATTTTCCTTTATCATCAACATAGTTGCAGGCGTCTATCCTGCAAGGCGTGCGGCTGCACTTGATCCAGTGGAAGCCATTGAAAGTGCATGATTGTTTTTGTCTTTCTAACTAAAGAATGGGAGTTTGTTCGTGCACATGCGAAAGGTATATATTCAAAAAAGCCGTTTGTGTAATTGCGAACGGGTTTTTACTTAGTAACAATCCAAAGCACTCCAATACCACCATACATGTGCATTCAACCCACCCCCTTTGCCCGTTCGCATCCCCTATGTTTTTTTATAAAGCGTGCCAATAACGTTGCATGAGGATTGTGATCGAGACGCCGAAATACAGTTTTTTTAAATATAATAAAAAAGGATCACAGTTCGTCAAAGAATTCCTGTCACCTATACCGACAATATTCAACTATGGTTTTATTGAAGGGAGTATTGCTGACGATGGTATGGAAAAAGATGTGATGGTGATAGGTCCCCGAATGCAACAGGGTGCAGTTTTTGAAGTGGAGCATACAGATGGTGTTGTCAATTTCATTGATGATTCTCTTGAGGATAACAAAGAGATCATCTACGTAGAAGGTTTCTTCTCAAAACCAGTGTTCTACTTTTATTTTCATCTCTATGCGACATTCAAAATAATGTACTATCTTATTCTCAAAAAAAAGATGTCAGTTTGCAGATTCAAGGGAATCATCTGGTACAACGGTAAACCGGAAAAATGACCTTGATATGAACAACATTTGTTTCATTCATCTTGTGGATATAGCTTCAACCGGATCAAGACTGGCCGCCCGTTGTGCGGGATAGATACCTGCTATGAGGTTCAGCAAAAATACAATTGTGATTATCGTAAGTACATCCTTGATCCTTACAACCACTGGTATGGAGTCCAGGCCGTATATACCTTCGGGAAGTGGATAACTTCCAATCGATAGTGCCAGTGCAACTCCTGCCGCTGTTCCAAAAACCGCTCCTGCAAGGCCAAGTATTCCGCTTTCAACCAGGAATATGAATCTGATATTGGATTTTGTGGCACCCATTGCCAGCAATATTCCTATCTCTTTCACTTTTCCCATTACGACCATGTTCAATGTGCTTACAACTCCAAAAGAGGCTATAAGGAGAATGAATCCCAGTGTCACATTGTTAGATACGGTTTCAATAGCAATGGTTCTCAATATTTCCGGGTTGTTCACAGTCCATCCGTCAGCATTGTAACCATTATCTTCGATTATCTGTGCTATTTCCCTGTCTCTGTTGAAATCTTCCAACCTCAGAGATATGCCGTTTATAACATCCTGAATGTCGTAAAAATCCTGTGCTGCCTTAAGTGAAATATATGTCAGGCTTTCATCCAGTGACGTTCCGGTATCATAGATGGCTATAACTCTCAATGAAACCGGTTTTGCATTGGGGAATGATACTTCCACGCTGTCTCCAATGTCCAGCTCCATATCTTCTGCAAAGGTGTCTCCGATAATGATACTCTTATCGGAATATGTGAGTTCATCGAAGTTCCCTTTTATAATATCTTTTTTTGTATGGGCAACCGCATCTTCCTGCGATGGAATTATTCCCTTCATGGCAGCGTTCTTTGTGTTGTCCTTGAATTTGAAAGAAGCCTCTCCTATTAGGTATGGCGAGGAGGCAACAACACCATCGATACCATTTATCTTTTCGACAATGTTCTTGTAGAGATAGATGTAGTCCTCTCCGTCTTCAGGTGAAACTACAACATGAGGCAGGTTATTGACCGTCTTACTGTAAAGTTCCTGAGTAAATCCTGCCATGAATGATTGGGATACCATCAGGATCATAACTGCTATCCCGATGGCTGCAACTGAGAGGATTGTCTGTCTTTTTCTTGCTTTTATATGGCGCAGTGCAATGAATAATTCATATCGCATCGGTCACAACCTTCAATGTTGTTCTCGCCTGAATACTGCTGCAGTAATTACAATGCTTGTCAGAGTAACAGGTAACATGAATCCGGGAGATTGTTCTGTATCTTGGGTAGTTGTGTTGACCTGCTCAGTTGCAGGCTCGTAATCAGATTCGATAATACTTTCCTCTATGTCGAGTATGTCTCCGTCGTTACCAATGACCTCAATTACAAGTGAATATACTCCGGTGCTTAGGCGTTCTTCCCATATTGTCTCAACAGTTTCGTCGTCATCATTGAGAAGTACAGGTGATTTCTTTGTAACGGATTCAATTACAGTTTTACCATTATCTTCCTGCTTTGAAACTGTGAATCTCACTGACCCTGTAAAAGGTACCTGCGATATGCCTTCAATGGTTGCGCTGGCTCCAATATCATCCTCGTATGTGTCACTGATGAAAACATCATCTGCTGCCATGAATTCCTCGGTGAGGGCAATATAACTCACAGAAGGTGAGTACATTTTGACCTTGATCCTTCCGATGTAATCCTTATTGTTCTCAAGCAGCACGTTCCAGTCCTTACTCACTTCCATTGGTTGTGTGTGTACGGATATTTTTTTCTCAGTGCCTGAATAGATCACATCCGAGCCATCCATAAGCATGTATTCGACATCAACGAGAACAGCTTTTAGAGGTGTTATCATTACACTGAATCCCTGTGAGTTAGGTACCAGGTCATCAACTGTTATCCTTGGTATTGTCTGCCTTCCGTTAACAAAATTATATGTATTCTCATGAATGGCGCATCCATCTTTTGAGACAATGCTCTTAACAGTGTATTTTCCATCACCTTTATTGTCGGTGTTCCACTCAAATGCTTTAATTATATCTGAGCCGGGTGAGATGCTGTCTATGGTGAAAGTTTCCCTGTCCAGTATGCTGCCTTCATGTTCCATGTAGACTTCAAGTTCCAGTCCGCTGATCTGTTCTGAACTGTGTAATGTTAAGTCACATGTCTCAAGATCCGAGTAGATGTCGATGATGTTAATATCGTAGGTGTCTGATGTACAATCAATTGCAAAAGAAGGGCTTGTAAGGGTGATTATCAGTAGGATAGCTGTCAGGGACAAAAAAGCAGATCTCATATAGTGGCTCCTGTATTTAAATAAAGTTCTTTTTGATACTATTTATAGCAATCTATGGGCACAATTAATGTCTTGTGTGAACTTGCTTTTTGGGAGCTTGAAAATGGTATTATCATCCGAACGTGAAATTATGGATGCACACCTGGATGTGTGCATTATTCATATCTCAATGCGTCCAGTGGCTTCATTCTTGAAGCCTTCAATGCAGGGTACATGCCGCCTACAAGGCTTGTTGCAATACCGAAGAAGAAACCTTCCATTACGTATAACATGCTGGAAAATGTGAACAGGTATGAAGTGTCCTTCACAACCAGTAGCATTACAAGATAGCTGCCACCGATGGTGAGTATTGCTCCTGCTGTGCTGGCAAGTACTCCAAGGAACAATGCTTCAAGCAGGAACATCTTCAGTATGTCTTTCCTTGAAGCGCCCACTGCTTTCATGATGCCTATCTCTTTTGTGCGCTCCATGGTTGACATGAGCATAACGTTGAGTATGCTTACACCTGCTACAAGCAGTGATATTGAACCTATGCCCATGAGGAAAAGTGAAATGGACCTGAAAACATCATCAAGGCTTTCAGTTATTACATTTGTGGCAAAAACTGTGACAAGTTCATCCTTCTTATTGAGACGTTCTTCAATTTCATCTGAAACAGCATCAATTTCATTTATATCTTTAACAATTACAATGACCTGGTCATATCCCTCATCATCGTCCGGGTACAATTTATCGTACATTTCCGGTGATGTGAAAACACCGCTATCCGTATTGATGTCGAATCCAAGTCCTCTTTCTTTGAGTATGCCGACAACTCTTAACTTTGAATCATCTATCTCTATCTTCTGTCCGGGGCTAAGTTCCAGGTTACTGGCAACACTTGAACCAACAACACAATCTGTAGATCCTGGTTTGAAATAACGACCCTCTTCCAGTTCTACCAGTTTTTCAAGTTCATCCCTTTCAATATTGTAAACCGCAACAAATGACTGAACTGTGCCTCCTCCGTTCTTATACTCGATAAGTTCCCCGCTGGATGACATTGGTATTATACTTTCAATATTCCCTACTTTTTGCAGTTGGTTTACCTGCTTGTCAGTAATATATTCTTCTCCAGGTGCAGGGGAAACAATGAGTTTGTCCCCGATATCAGCAAAAGAATCAGTGACCGAGAGTTTCAGGCTGTTACCCAGGATTCCCATGGAGGATATTGCAATTACTCCTATTATGATGCCGATAGCCGCGAGTATCGTACGCACTGACTGCCTCTTGAGGTTCCTTTTTGCCAGCTCGGCATACATGTTATTTTTAAGAACGTTTGGGAGTTTTATTTTCATTTCAGAACCTCCCCATCCTGTATATTTATGGTTGTGTGGGAATATTCTTCCAGTTTAGGGTCGTGCGTGACTACGATAACAGTCGTTCCTGCACCATTAAGTTCCTTTAACAGCTCCATTATATTGTGGCCGGTCTTAGTATCCAGGTTTCCTGTAGGCTCATCTGCAAGCAGGATTGGCGGATCATTTGCCAGCGCCCTTGCAATTGCGACCCTTTGTTGCTGCCCGCCGGACATCTCATTGGGTTTGTGATCTGCAAATTCCAGTGGTAGGTCCGCCTTTTTTAGTGCCTCAAGAGCTTTTTTCCTTCTCTTCTCAGTGGATGCCCCATTGAATATCATGGGAATCTCAACATTCTCTAAGGCTGTGAGGGTAGGTATGAGGTTGAATTGCTGGAAAATAAAACCTATATTGTTCCTGCGGATAGCTGTAAGACCGTCATCATCCAGTTTTGAGAGATCTACATTATTGACCTTCACCTTGCCTGATGTGGGGAGGTCAAGGCAGCCGATCATATTCAAAAGAGTACTTTTACCGGAACCGGATGATCCCATAATGGTAACAAAGTCACCTTTCTCAATTGAAAAGCTCACTCCGTTAAGGGCATATATCTTGTTCTTTCCAAGAGTATATATACGGGTTACATCTTGCAGTCGTACTATGGGATGTTGCATGTAAGCACCATTCATTCAATGAGTTCGTCCTCATCGGGAATCTCGTCGTTCTCTTCCCCTTCCCTTTCTGCTTCTTTTTCTTCATCCCTGCGTTTTTTCCATGAGTATCCTATAACAGCTACAATACCAATGGCAATCAGTCCTGCAATCAACCAGGTTCCCAGTGAGCTTCCTTCATCCTCACTGTTTGAATAGCTGTTTCCTGATTCCATTGATATTTCCTGGGAAATAGCAGTGTAAGCATTGTCCGGGTCCCTGAATTCGATGAGTACCGGTATCGCAGAAATATTTCCTGACGTTACCCGGGCACTGAGGTCAAAGCTGCTGAAGTCATCTGCTTCCAGAGTACCGATGAAATAATTGGCATAGGGTTGTACAGGTTCCACACCATCAATATCATCTATCGATACCATCACATTCTTTGCATCCGTAATGCCAAAGTTGTTCAGGTCGCCTGAAATAGTATATTTGTTACTTGCCTTCTCGATCTCGATACCGGTGAACACAAGCGGAGATTGTTTTATTATCCTGACATCCTTAGATGCCGTGTCGGAGCTATGGAGGTTATCTCCATTGAAATAGGAGGCTGAAAATGAGACTTCACTGTATCCTTCCTCACTGGACATTGTGTTCAGGGTGAATGTGGCAGTTGACTTGTTTCCTTCCCGGATGCTGCCCACAAAGTAATCCGACGGACTGAATGTCATACCTTCTGCATGCGGTGTTACAATGACACTTGTGATGTCGTTTGGTCTTCTGTTAACCACATCAACGCTTACGGTGGAAACCTCATTCATCAGGGTGGAGGGGAAATTGGAAAGTATCACCTTAGCGTTCCTGTCATCTACTTTCACAGGTATGCGGTAGTTAAGGTCGTACATATTGCTGCCACCCACTATTATAAGGTCCACAAAATGAACTCCGGTTGAAGAATTGTCCTTGACTTTGATGTTGAATGTGAGTTTCAGCGTGTCTCCCGGACCAAGAAGCCCGACATCGGTATAACTCTTATCCAGTATCTCCAGACCGCTGTTGCCATCAAGACTAGCACTGGCAATGTACGCATTCATGTCCAGTGTCTCTTCATCCTCTTCAACGTATATCTCTCCGGTTGCCATATTCTCAAGGGTGACTGTGATAGTTCCCATGTCACCAGGCATGAATACCTCTGGTTCGATCTCGTAATCAAGGGTCAGTGTAGGCCTGATCTCTGTAGTTGCAGACCCTGTAAATGAAAAAGTGGCCAGAAGTATCATAGCCACAACAATTATTTTTACCATATTCTTCACTATCATACACCAAGGAGTTTTAGGTTTAATAATGTGTAAAGTACATATATCAATACCGGAATTCCTACAGTCATTGCTGCATTCTTAAGACTCAGATTTCTTGAGTACATGAGTCCGAATATCCAGATATTAGCACTCCATAGCAAAAAGATGACTCCGAGTATCCCTGCAATTCTCATTGAGGGGTCTGATAATATTGCTTCCTGTAACAACTGCGGGTCAGTCATGGTAAAATCAATGTTTGAAAAGACTTTATTAGTGAAGTACAGACTTATTATGGAACCAGCTATGCTAGGTATTAGTCCGTAGGAAACGAATTCCATCACTCTTTTGAAATTTCCTTCACCATGGAATAATAACGATATTATATAGAACACTGCACTGTATAATAGCCACATGAAAAAGCTGCCAATTATAGCCCCTATAACTCCAAATACAGCTCCAACACCGGCAAAAGCTGCCGCTTCATCTGGCAGGAATTCCATTACTTTCATCACTGATATATAAGCACTTATAGCTCCGATAACTGCCAATAAGCCTATGATCATAAGCGGATTTTTCCACTCGATATCTTCATTTATTTTATTCTTGAAAAACCCGTTCGGGTTTGTTAGTACTTCCAACATTCCTTCCACATCCTATCAAAATGCCAATCTACAAGTCATTTTGTAAATAATCGAATTTGTCGATATTTCGTCAAGTACTTCATGTACCTTGGAATATTTATAGTTTATTATTTTAATCAAAAAAGCATTTTTCAGAATTAAGAGGCCTGCAGATACGATGAAAATACAAGTCTGTAAATAACCTTTTTATAAGTTCACGCCAGAGATAGTTTACATTGATAAATTAGGTATTGCTATCAATATTGCGTGCTTGTTGTAAAAGAGCGTTTAATCGGGGAATTAATTATGGTTGGGGATACTAACAATAGTCCAGAGATAGGGGATGATGTTCCCGTAATTGAACTTGTCGACCTTTGTAAGAGTTACCATGTGGGGGATATGGATGTACCCATACTCAAAAGTATAGATCTTAGTGTCAAGCAGGGTGAGTTCGTTGCTATAATGGGTCCTTCTGGCTCCGGCAAAAGCACATTGATGAATATGATAGGTTGTCTGGACAGGCCGAATTGTGGCAAGGTAGTTGTCATGGGGAAGGATGTGAACACGCTATCAGACCCTGAACTTGCAAAACTACGAGGCCTTGAGATAGGTTTCGTTTTTCAGAATTTCAACCTCGTTCCACGACTTACAACTCTTCAAAATGTTGAACTTCCAACCTATGCGAATAAAAAAGCAGGTATTGACGCAAGAAAAAAGGCAAAGGAACTTGTTGAAATCGTCGGGCTTACGGATCGCATTAACTATAAACCGTCTGAAATGTCAGGGGGACAGCAGCAGAGGATCGCAATAGCAAGAGCACTAATTAATGATCCCTCCCTCATTCTTGCAGACGAGCCTACAGGTAATCTGGATTCAAAGACCGGTGAAGAGGTAATGGGGATATTCTCTGACCTGCATAAAAAAGGAAGAACAATAGTTATGATAACACACGACCCTGACCTTGCAGAATATGCAGACAGGGTCGTTTATCTGAAAGACGGAGTTATTGGTAATAATTGAGGAAAACGGAGGATAGGTTATGTTTGGGAAAAAGAAACCGCTTTTCATTATATTAATAGTATTAATTGTATCACTTATGATGCCCTTGAACGCATCTGCTGCTGATGGTGCTGACCTTAGGGTAAGTATCCTTAAGTACGACCCGATCCCTGCAGAGATAGGGGAATACGTGAGTGTATGGGTCAAAGTGGAGAATCTGGGATATGCAAAGGCAGAAGGGCTCTCCATAAGAATGGTTCCCGATTATCCGTTTTCCATAGACAGCAGCGCAAATTCACAGGTTAATGTAGGAATACTCACTCCTGATAATGCTGCTGTTGAAGAATTCAGGCTCTTTACGGACACAGCAGCAAAACAGGGCACCGGTACCTTTGAAGTATGGTATCAGGAAGATAACAGTGGTACTTGGTTCAAGAAAGAGTTCGAGATAAGGGTCGGTTCTGACAGTTTCGACAGCAAGGGAACCATACAGCTTTCAGGGGAACCTGTGAAAGAACCTGAGGTTTTCATGCCTGGTGATGAAGGTACAATTTCTTTCACGCTTCAGAACAGTGCTACTGATTACTCCATAACCATTGACGGAGAACAGTATGATACTAACGCAAGAATACAATCTGCATCTCTTGATGGTGTTGAAGGAATCAAAGTCACCACAGATACTTATTATGGAAATGGTGTCATCGGTCCGGGTGAATCAGTGGACCTGACATACAACGTGGAAGTCGATGAAGGCACTCCAGATGGAACGTACTATCTCGATTTTTCCATTGTTGGCAGCTCACATTCATACAATAACAACTGGAGGATTCCTGTAAAGGTGGATTCTTCATCTGTAAGGGTCATTCCTTCAAAGCCACTGGTGCTTGAGAATGGCGAAGGTGTACTCGAATTCGATGTTGCGAACATCCATCCGAATATGCTCTCATCTGTTAGTGTTCAACTGGAAGCCGAAGGTGTTGAGTTTTCCCCTGCAGAGTATTTCATAGGTTCCATGGACCCTGATGAACTCTTTACCATTGAGCTCAACGCAAAAGCTGTGTCAGAAGACCTGTCGTTCCCTGCTGATCTTGTCATTAATGCAGATTTCAGGAATGGTCTGAATGAACATACTCAACAGATCGATACTCGTCAATTGAAACATGATATAGTTGAAAACGACAGTGGTTCGGGTATCTACATAGTAGTGCTCCTACTGATCGTTGTGGGTGCAGGTGCTTACATCCTTTACAAACGCAGGGCGGAAAAACAGTAATTTAGGATGCACTTTGTATGTTAAGTCTGGCTCAGGCTATAAGGATCTCACTGGGTAGCATCGGCAGTTCCAAACTAAGATCTGCTCTCACTACCCTTGGAATTATCATAGGTGTAGCAGCAGTGATAGCTAATGTTTCGCTGGGAGCCAGTTTCAATCAGTATTTTAATGACGAGATAGGAGCGGTGGGCTCTAATTTTATTGTAATTTACAGCCAGAACATTGATGTATTCTTTGATAAAGAGCTGGAAATTATCCGTACCACTCCAGGGGTAGATGGCGTATCTCCCATAAACCAACAGATGGCGAAGGTTACTTACATGTCTGTTTCAAGACAGATCGATATCCAGGGAGTTACGGAGGACTACGATGAAGTGGCGAACTTCAATCTGGATTCGGGCACATTTCTCACAGACAAGGACCGTTATGTCGCAGTAATAGGTGCGGATGTCGCCTATGAGAAGTTCGATAAGAATATATCTGTCAAGAACCCCATCGATATCACATTCCGAAAGGAGGATGGTGGTGTTGTTACCCAATCCTTCATTGTCAAAGGGGTAATTCAGGACCCTGAAACAACTTTTGCACAAACAGGAGTGGAGTCGGAAATTCGTGTCTTCATCCCAATAGACACGATGAATGAGATACTCGACAGGGATGATTACGGAGGTTTTTTCGTAAAGGCCCAGAGTCTGGAGATCGTCAGGGAAACAGGTGATGAGATAGACAGACGTCTTGCACGCAGCTTGGGAGTTCCAGGCAGGGACCTGGACAATGATGATGCAAAACCCTATGTTGTCTTTGACCAGATAGAGATCCTGGAGCAGACCAATCAACTTTCTTCAGCCCTTACATCGCTCCTGACATCTGTTGCTCTTATTTCACTATTAGTGGGTTCAATTGGGATAATGAACATTATGCTTGTGACTGTTGCGGAAAGGACCCGGGAGATAGGCCTGTTGAAATCTCTTGGATTCAGTGAAAAGGACGTTCTTTCCCTCTTCATAATAGAATCAATGATAGTAGGTCTCATAGGTGGGATATTTGGTACTGCTCTTGGAATGGGGGCAGCTACGATAGCAAATAGTTTTCTTGACCTCCCAAACATATTTCCTTTAAGTCTTATTTTCCTCGGTTTTTTTGTTTCTCTTCTAGTAGGACTTGTGGCAGGTGTTTATCCGGCGAGGAAGGCTGCACGTATGGATCCGGTTGAAGCTTTGAGGAAGGAGTGACCATGATCGGTCTAAGGCATGCATTCACAATTGCCCTTGGAAGTATAAGCAGTGCAAAACTGCGCTCAACCCTTACAGCTCTTGGTATCATAATAGGTGTTGCTGCGGTTGTGGCAAATGTTTCCCTTGGTGCAAGCTTTAACCAGTATTTTACAGATGAGCTTGGTTCTCTTGGTTCTAATTTTATAATCATATACAGTCAGGATGTTAATATTTTCTATGACAGTGAACTGGAACTCATTCGAAATACTCCGGGTATAGATGGAGTTTCTCCATTTAATCAGCAAACTGCAGCAGTAACATACCGATCAGCTACGAGGCAGGTTGATGTACAGGGTGTGTCTGAAGATGCCCAGTATATATCCAATCTGCTGGTGGAAGAGGGTAATTTCTTCACAGATAAAGACAAATTTGTAGCGGTTCTTGGTAAAGATGTTGCAGAGGATAAATTTGAAAAGGATGTCTCCATCAAGAATTATATAGATATAACTATCAAACGTCAGGATGGGACGAGTGTGACCCGCAAATTCCGGGTAAAAGGCATACTTGAAAGCGAGGATAATACCTTCGTAACAGGTGGTCCTGATCGTGATGCTACTATATACGTCCCTATAGCGACATTGAACGAGATGCTTAATGTCACTGACTATGGAGGTTTTTCCGCGAATACCGGAAGTGCCGAATCTGTAAGGGATGTCTCTGATGAAGTTGACAAACGTCTGGCAAGGTCATTGGGTGTATCCTCAAGGGACCTGGATAACGATGATGCAAAACCTTACCGCATTTTCAACCAGGCTGAGATAATAGAGCAATTGGACGCTCTTTCAGATTCACTGACCATACTGATAACCCTTGTAGCGGTTGTGGCTCTTATTGTCGGGTCCATAGGCATAATGAACATCATGCTTGTTACTGTTACTGAAAGGACCCGGGAGATAGGTCTGTTGAAATCATTGGGCTTTACGAGGTCTGGCATTCTTGTACTCTTCATTGTAGAATCGATCATAGTTGGGGTGATCGGGGGTATACTTGGAACACTTCTGGGTCTGGTTGGATCTTATATTGTAGAGGTGTCTTTGAATATCCCTCCTGTATTTCCATTCTATCTTATATTCCTGGGCTTCTTTGTATCTGTGCTTGTCGGGCTGGTGGCTGGTGTATATCCTGCTAACAAAGCTGCCAATCTTGATCCAGTGGAAGCTCTTAGGCACGGATGATCGTGCGCTGAGTTTTTAAATCTCTTTTTAGTTGTTTATAATCAAAGGTATTTTGATAAACACACTTGTCGATAAATAGTAAGGTTTAAATATTTGCTTCACATAGTACGACTTGACGATAAATAGTCAAGTTGGTGCAAATAGAGGTGTGTATAAATGGTTGATCACAATGATGCTTCCGATGATATGAATGTCATTAATATCTCGGACCTGAAAAAGAGTTATTTCCTTGGTGATATGGAAGTACCTATCCTGCATGGGATAGACCTGTGTATCAGAAAAGGAGAATTCGTTGCTATCATGGGTCCGTCCGGATCGGGAAAAAGTACCCTGATGAATATGATAGGCTGTCTTGACAGGCCTACCGGGGGTAAGGTCGTACTCATGGGCAAGGATATCAGTTCCATTTCCGATAACGAACTTGCAGAGCTTCGGGGTTTTGAGATCGGTTTCGTTTTCCAGAATTTTAATCTCATCCCACGCCTGAGTGCCTACGAGAATGTAATGCTGCCCACGTATTCCAATTCAAAGAAAGGAGTGGACACAGTCCGGCGAGGCAAAGACCTGCTAAAACTCGTAGGTCTTGATGATCGTATGGGGCACAGGCCTCCGGAATTATCAGGGGGGCAAAGGCAGAGAGTTGCCATTGCCCGGTCACTAGTAAATGATCCTTCGCTCATACTTGCTGATGAACCTACCGGAAACCTGGATTCAAAGACAAGTGCAGAGATCATGAATATATTTTCAGACCTTCACAAAAAAGGGTGTACTATAGTGATGATCACGCATGATCCTGAAATGGAACAGTATGTAGACAGGGTGGTCTACATCAGAGATGGCTATATCGGAAATAATTGAGGGTGGTTTAGAATGAAAGTTAATAATGTTATCCAGAAAACATTTTACATTTTAATTTGTGTCGCTATGTTGAGTACTTCTTTCATAGCACCTGTTTCAGCAGCTTCTGCTGCTACGATGAAAGTCAATATAATTGAGTATGATCCATTCCCTGCTCAGATCGGGGAATATGTTGATGTGAGTGTAAAAATAGAGAATATCGGCTATGGCCGTGCAGATGCAGTTTCCTTGAAGATGGAGCCTGAATACCCATTTTCACTTGATTCGCAGAACAATGCAGTGGAATTTATAGGTATACTCTCTCCTGAGGATGCAGCAGTCCATGAATATCGCCTTTATGTGGACGAGAATGCAAAGGTAGGCACCGGCACGGTGGATGTCTATTATCAGGTATACAAAGGTGGTTCATGGTACAAATCTTCCTTTGATCTAAACGTTGGCTCAAGCACATTTGATAGCAAGGGAACTATAGAGCTTACAGAGATATCCTGTGATCCGGTTGTTTTTATGCCGGGGGATGTTGGCACTGTAAGCTTCACTCTCGCAAACACGGCAACTGAAAGTTCAGTGACCATTGATGATGTGGACTATGATACCAACGCACGTGTCCAATCGGGTACTCTCAAAGGTGTCGAAGGTATCGATGTAACAAGTGACAGCTATGTAGGTTCCGGCGTAATTGGTCCGGGTGATTCCATTACTCTAAGTTACAATATTGAGCTGACAGATGATGCAAAGGATGGTACCTACTATCTGGATTTCGCTATGGTGGGCAATTCCCATACCTACAACAATAACTGGAGAATTCCTGTAAAGGTTGATTCCGCATCTGTAAAGGTTATACCTTCAAAACCAATGGAACTTGTAAATGGTGAGGGTACTCTTGAATTCGACGTTGCCAATATGCATCCTAATACCCTTAGTTCCGTAAGCGTGAAATTGATTGCAGATGGAGTCGATTTCTCTCCGGAGGAATACTTTGTCGGTTCAATGGATTCCGATGAACTCTTCACCATAGAGGTGGATGCAAAAGCCGACATTCAGGAATCATCTGTTCCGGTCACTATCACGGTTGATTACAGGAACGGCATAAATGAGCATAATACCGAAGTTGCTGTCCGTGAACTTAAACTCATAAATGAAGAGGAAGGAAATAATGGACACATTGCAACGGCAGGTATCGGACTTGCAGTATTGCTTGGAATTCCTGCAGTTATATTCATGAAGCGCAGGAAGCAGAACAACTAAGGTGAACATCATGCTGAGTCTGAAACATTCCTTCAGGATGGCAATAGCGAGTATAAGCAGTTCAAAACTTAGATCTGCATTGACAACACTTGGTATTGTTATAGGTGTGGCTGCTGTCATTGCCAATGTATCACTGGGAGCCAGTTTCAACCAGTACTTTACCGAAGAGATAGGTTCTGTAGGGAACAATTTCATTATAATTGAAGGCAAGACCTCAAACTTGTTCCATGATGATGAAATGGAGCTTGTGAAGAATACGCCGGGTATCGTGGGTGTATCTCCTTTGAGTCAGGAAGTAGCTCAGGTAAAGTACATTTCCACCATGCGGCAGATTACTGTTCAGGGTGTTTCTGAGGATTATGAGGAAGTAGGCAATATCCAGATGGAAAGTGGAACATTCATCGATGACAAGGACAAGTATGTGGCAGTTATTGGCCATGATGTCGCGTATGATAAGTTCGACCGCAAGATATCTGACAAGAACACCATCGAACTGACCTTTACAAGACCTGATGGGGAGATCGTTACAAAACAGTTCAAGGTCAAAGGTATCGTAGATAGCCCTGAAACAACATTCGTGCAAAGTGGTATAGAGCCGGATGAAAGGATCTTCATTCCTATTTCAACTATGAATGAGATTATGGATCAGGATTATTATTGGGGATTCTTTGCAGCAGCCACGAGCCTGGAGTCAATAGGGGATGTCACCAATGAGCTTGATAAGAGACTTGCCAGGGATCTTGGTGTTCCTTTCAGGGATCTGGACAATGAAGATGCCAAACCGTATTCCCTAATGGATCAGGGTGAGATTCTTGAAGAGGTTGACCAGTTATCCTCTGCTCTGAGTTCACTGCTCACGTCAGTTGCATTGATATCCCTTATAGTGGGTTCCATCGGGATAATGAATATTATGCTGGTTACAGTTACTGAAAGGACAGGTGAGATAGGTATTATGAAGTCCCTCGGATACAAGAACTATGAGATACTATCCCTTTTCATGGTGGAATCCATTGTTGTGGGGCTGCTTGGCGGCATACTGGGGATTGGTCTCGGTGTGGCCGGTGCCTACCTTGCAGACAATGCAATGGGACTTCCTTACGTATTTCCTGTGGACATGATACTGATAGGTATGCTTGTGTCGTTGGTAGTTGGTTTGCTTGCAGGTGTATATCCTGCTAATAAAGCTGCCCGGATGAATCCCGTAGAGGCTCTTCGACACGAATGATCGAAGTAACTAGAGTAACTATCAATTAAAATAACAAAAAAATGTAGGAGAATATAAAATGTTTGATATGCTTGCGTTTTCAATTCCATTCATCCTTTTTTTCTCTTTCTTCGGAATAGGAATACTTGGCACTGTGTTCTGGTTATGGATGCTTATTGATTGTGCCACCAAAGAACCATCAGAAGGAAATGATAAACTGATATGGATAATTGTTATTATCTTCACACATCTTCTGGGTGCCCTTGTGTACTTCTTTGTCAGAAGACCAAAACGTATTGATGAGTATGGCAAATAAATTTCAGTTAATAGGAATAATTAGATAATATCAGAGAACTTTAAGGAATGGAAAGCACCTGTAAATAATAAAAAACGAGGCGAACAAATGGCTGAAATAGAGACTGCTCTTCGGGAATTTGTGATGGTTGCTTATAAGAAGCAGACCTACATGAATATTCTATATCTGCTATTCTCATTCCCACTGGGCACTGCTTATTTCGTATTTCTGGTTACCGGTCTGTCACTGGGTTTCGGGCTTTTACTTGTCTGGATAGGCATTCCTGTGCTAGTGCTTGTTTTTCTTGCATGGTGGGAGATCGCATCATTTGAGCGCCAGATGGCAATATGGTTATTGGGTATTGATATCCCTTCCATGTCGTTGAAACCGGTGAATGAAAAAAGTATTCTTGGCAGGGCTTTATACAGGGTGAAGAGTCCGGTTACCTGGAAGGCTCTCTTATTCCTGTTAGTGAAGTTCCCGCTGGGAATATTTTCGCTTGTAGTTATGGCATTCTTGGTATCTTTGACATTAGGTATGTTGATCAACCCAATTCTTTACCTGGTAGGTGAGAGCTTTGCCAGTAGCTTACAGGAATCTATTCTTGTTTCTGTTTCAGGTATATTTGTAGGGCTGGCATCCATGCATGTGCTGAATCTGCTGGCACATATTGCAGGAAGCTTTGCTAAAAAGATGTTAAGTAACTCTGAAAAACAGGAAGATGTCTATTTGGTCGAAGAAACGGACTCTTAATCTTTTATCTTGTTGAGGTTGCTATAAAATTCAAGTATAAGTTTTGTTTTTTCATGATCAAGATTCAACCTGAATGTCCTTATCTGCTTGCCAAGGGGTTTTTCGATAACAATGTGACTCTTGATGAGTGGTGTTATTACCCTTGCAACGCTGGAGTGTGACAATCCTGTCTCGTCTGCAATCCCTGAAAGATATGTTGATTCTTCCTTGTGTGCAATAAGGTTCTTCAGAACTGTCATCTGGGCCGTTTTTCCAAAAATCTCTTCCAGCGCATCCATTTATATCTTATCTAAGTATTCCGTTATGGCTTATAAGATTTTCTTTTATCGGACAAGTTGTTTACAAAAACAGAAACTCTTTCATATTTAGAAAGGTTTTAATAATATCATTCTTCTATATTTTATGAGCTTGTTTCAGGTAGAATTATCATGCATTCAGAAAACATTAATGAGAAGATTCTTTCACTTCTGGAAGAGAACCCTGGGATAACTAGCGGGGAAATCTCAGATAAATTATCAGTTTCCAGGTCGCTTGTTGAGGATACGCTAAAAACCATGTCGGATATACGGCAAAAGGTCCTCATAGTTGATGATGAGATGGATGCTCTGTTGGCCCTGAAAGTAGCATTAGAAGCTGAAGGATATAACATTGTAGAGGCAAAAGACGGGTATGAGGCTATAGAAAAGGTACATTCTGAAATACCCGACGTTATATTGCTTGATCTTATGATTCCCGGAATTGATGGTTTTGAAGTATGCAGGCAACTAAAATCCGATGTAACATATAATCACATTCCTGTCATTATGCTCACTGCACGCGGAGAAGTTGATGACAAGGTTGAAGGAATTGAACTTGGTGCTGATGATTATGTGACCAAGCCGTTCAACCTGAAAGAATTGAAAGCACGTATAAAAATGATCCTGAGGAGAAATCAGGACATTTAATAATTTCCAATTGATACATGTGGAACCAAAAAAGCAGATGGAATCTAATTCTTTTTGCTGCTGTAGTCCTGCTTTTGATAAGTTCCATAGTCTTCCTCTGGATGAAGACAAATATGGAGGTACGGTCTGTAGTCGAAGAACAATACCAGAACCAGCAACTGCTATTAACCCGTCAGATATCTGATAGCATAGAAAGATCCCTCAATGAGAAGGTTTTGCTACTAGAGGTTATCGCAAAGAAAGATACTGGTGTTCCGCCAGACAATTTTGCATCGGACCTTAAGAGTGTCTATGATGTTGCAGGAATGTTCTATGTGGTGGAATATGTCTCTGAGGACGGGACAATCGTTTCAGGCTATCCTGAAGAACATGTACCCATTGGTTTAAATCTTTATGAGGATGACCAGAACCGTGCCTTTGAACGCATAAAGGCTACCAGGGATGTCTACATCACAGAACCTTTAAAGCTTATGGAAGGCAACTATGGTTCTTTTATCTGGGTTCCTGTATATGAAGGGGATGAGTTTAGAGGCGCCTTCATTGCTATTATAAGGGAAGCTGACCTTAAGAGCCGCTATGTGGTAGAGTCCAATTCATCGAGTTATGCATACCTTCTTGATGACCGGGGAAGATTGCTCTATGATGAGTCTGGGAAATATGAAAGAGGTACCAGCTATGCTGAACTTTTAGGTTCGGATTCTTCGGGATTGCTTGATATCATTTCAAAACAGGTTAATGGAACGGATGGAAGTGGTAAGTATCTCGTTATGGACAATCATAGTTTAGTTGAGGAAAGACTCGTATCATATTCTCCTATTAACTGGTACAATCAGAAATGGTCACTGGCGCTCACCAGTCCTTCCTCTGAAGTTGACAGGCTCATCGTGTCGGTTTACCTTAAATTGTTCATTGTGGTTGCTGTTTCAGTTCTATTTATTATTTTTGTGAGCTCGTTCATTGTTATTATTTTCTTCAACTGGAGCAAAAGTCTTGAAAAGGAGGTCGATGACAAGACCCAGGAACTCAAGGAGTCAAATGATTCTCTAAGAACAGCAAACAAAAAACTCAAGGAGCTTGACAGGTTAAAGACTGAATTCCTCTCAATTGTTTCCCATGAGCTTAAGACTCCACTAACTGCCATGAGAACATCAAGTGAATTCCTGCGGGAGGATGGTACTTGTGACGTTTCTCTAAGGCGTCAGATGCTTGATATTATCATAAGGAACATTGACCGTCAATCCCGGATGGTTGATGACCTTCTCGATGTTTCCCGAATTGAATCCAACCGCATGAAATTCCATAGGGAACTGGTTGATATCAAGGATGCTATAAACGTTTCTCTTGAGGTGCTTGACACTATCATCAGGGAGAAAGACATGAGTATCTTAGTGAATGTTCCTGATGATCTTTCTCTGATTAATACTGATAAGGATAAACTTGTTCAGGTATTTGTGAATCTTTTGAACAACGCTGTAAAATTCAGTAATAATGATAGTATAGTCACAATAGATGTTGATGATGCTGATGACAGTGTAAAAATAACCGTAAGTGACAACGGAATTGGGATTGCTCCTGAGGAGCTTGAAAGGATATTCGATAAATTTTACCAGATCGACAGTACGTCCACTCGTAAGGTTGGAGGAACTGGCCTTGGCCTGTCAATTGTCAAAGGCATTATAGAGGGCCAGAGCGGAACAATAACGGTACGGAGTGAATTAGGTAAAGGAAGTGTTTTTGTTTTCACATTGAAAAAACAATAATGATGAGGGCATGGATGATCGTAACTACAATGGGCGTGCAGCCGAGTTACTTGCTTATGGAACTGCAGTTAAGTAAAAGGACATCTGATAAAAGACGATCTAATGTTCTTCCCGGGACATCGGAATCATAAAAGTAAAATTACTTCCCTTGTTTATCTCGCTTTCAACCTGAATGCTTCCACCATGCATTTCCACGAATTCTTTAACAATTATGAGTCCAATGCCTACTCCTTCAAATTTACGAGTGAGTGAGGAATCAATTTGTGAGAATGGCTGGAATAATTTATCCATATCTGATCTTTCCATACCAATACCTGTGTCTTTAATAGAGGCCTTTAACATTTGCTCATCCTTTGACACACTAACTTTGATATCTCCAGATTCGGGTGTAAACTTTATTGCGTTGCTTATAAGGTTATAAAGAACTGTTTTTATTTTATTTTCATCAGCATTTATGGTCTTTATATCTTCTTCAAGCTTGAATTCCAGGTTTATTTTCTTCTTTTTTGCCATTGGCAATGTTGAGTTCTTTACATCTTCGATTATCGCAGGAATAGAAAACTCTTTTACTTCAAGTTCCTTGTCTCCTTCTTCAACAGCAGATAGTTCTATCATGGAGTTGACTAGAAGGAGCAAGCGGTTACCGCTTTGTTTGATAACGCCGAGGTATTGTTTCTGCCCTTCACTTATGGGCCCGGCATACTCTTCGTAAAGCAGGTCAGAATATCCGATTATAAGGTTTAGGGGTGTCCTTAGTTCATGGCTGACATTGGCAAGGAATTGTCTTTTAGTACGATGTGCATTATCTGATATCAATTTAGCAAAAACAAGTGCTTCCTCAGCATTTCTTCGGTCAGTGATATCTTCTCCTGATGCCAGTACACCTGTAATATTCCCATCGTCATCTTTTAGAAGAATATTATGCCAGGCAAAGATCTTTATTTCATCTTTTATTTGGCTGGGAGCCTCAAAATAAGGGCGAAGTTTTATTTTTCCGTCCATCAGTTTTGAATAGTCACTTTTAGCTTTTTCCTTTAAGTTATCAGGCACTGATAAATCAAACCAGTTCTTTGAAATAAGTTCTAATTCGGAACACCCAAACAGTTCCCCGCCTTTTTTGTTAATTAGTTTGATCTTACCTTCCCTGTCCATGGCAAAGATGATAACTCCGACAATGTCAAGATACTTTTGTGCCCTGTCTCTTTCTTCTTTGAGTTTGAACTCTATCTGTTTCAGTCTGGCTATATCGACCATAAGCCCGTTAATGCCTATGAAATCTCCATTTTTGATTATGGGGCGGGATGTTGTATGTACGTAACTTATTGAGCCATCTTTTTTGACTATTCTGAACATATATGGTTTATGTTCTCCGGATACTGTTTTTTCTATATCTTCAAGCAGTCCGCGAATATCGTCAGGATGCACATGCTTTGTAAAATGAGTTCCCAGAACTTCTTTTATGTCATAGCCGGTTATATTTTTGATTGCCGGGTTAATATATGTGAAATAACCCTCGGTGTCAACTGAAAAAAGCACATCATTGAGGTTGTTGAGTCTTTCAGTGTAGAATTCTTCAACTTCTTTAGCTTTAGATTCGGCCGCCTTTAATCTGGCACCCAGTTCATTTGTTTTTTCTTTCAGTTCCCTTATTTCCTTCTGATAATCGTTATTATCAGGCTTTGTTTTTGGGCTATTGTCTTTTGTTTTCATTTTTTTAATTAACACCACATTATATTGTTATCTATTATTATATTGTTATCTATTATTATATTGCTATATATTATTATATTGCGTCACTTTGCTTTATTGCTAATGATAGTTACGCTCGGAATGATGTAGCTAACTGCACGACCACTCATATGAATAAATCCCTGAATTGTCTTAAACTCCTGCACAGAAAGACGATAACTTAAATATGGAGTGTTTGCAGCTCAATGAAACCAACTAACAATTTAATGCCTTTTTTAGATTTGATGTGATTTTTCCAGCCTTTAGAAAATGCCTCCATGTAATAAAATTCCCTAATACTTATTTCAGGGGGTTGATATATAAATATTTATGCGGCTGTGAATAATCATGAAATATGTGTTTATTTATTTAAGAGCCTCTCAAAATCACTTTAGTGTTTACCACCCTAAATATTTGTATATCACATTTAATTTAAATGCTCTTCAACTTTTGGGTAAACTCATGAATATGCAAGGATAAATTGGAAGGCTTAAAGCCCCCCATTCCCCTTCTTGTTCCTTATAACAACTATTCCAAGCACCAGAACAAATCCAATACCTGTGAACCAATAGAAATAGCCGGAATTACCATCATCTTCTGTTGTTGTTGTTTCGACCTCAACAGGAGAGTCAGTATTTACTACCGGTGTTTCCACCGCAATATCTTCCACTTCTTCTGCATCATTTCCAAACAATGCATACATTGAAAAGTGGCTTATCTTTGCGGTTGCTACGCCATTTTCCCAGTCAATAGTTGTTTCCAGGGCTTCCCATCCACCTTCAGCTGTGTAAGTATAGATCGTTGGAGCTTTGCCCTCGAACTCTTCAGGATCGAAATCGATGGTTATCAGGACTTCCTTATTGAAGGAGGTTCCCGATGGTCCAAAGTCATAATAAAGTCCTGATTCGATGACCTCTTCAGGAGTATCTGTCGGAAGGGATGCAGGCACGGTTACTATGATCTTATTCACCGGATTGCCTGAAGGGTCAGTACCTACTGTTCCTTTGTACAGTGCCAGGGTTGTTTTTGTGTCTGAGGACTTTGCAACGATGTCAACGGTTACTTCTCCATCTTCATTTGTAGGCATATCGGTTGTAGTTCCCTGTGACCTTACCCTTGTAGCTACAGAGCCACTGCTGGAACTGGTACTGGGATTGGAAGATACAGAGGGACTGGAGGAACTGGAACTTACAATGTCTGTAAAGATTCCGAATGTGCCGAATCTATTCCCTCCTCAGAAATCCACATCCAGAAATCAGGTTTGCACAAGTAAAGCAAAAGCTAGTATCAGCATTTACTGTGACAAAAAAAGAGTTCATTTACAACATGCAGCATCATGCACAGCGAGTGTTCTGTATATGCCTGACATTGTATGTGGTTAAGATCATTCCCAAACCATTCACTCAGGATATTCAATTTGCTCATTGAAAGTGTTAGGCATGAAACTGTATTTTTACGCCGAGGTTGGGATTTGAACCCAAGCACTCCTCCCGGAGAAACCGGTCTCGAGCCGGTCGCGTATGGACTCCAGAGGCATTTGCCTCTGGATTAGTCCGCTCTGCCACCTCGGCACTTTGGATTTGAAGGTCTTAATCTCTTAAAAAGGTAACGAGGTAATGTTTAGAAATCAAAAAGTGAACTCTGGTTCTTTTTGTGGGGAGCAGGGTATGTTTCCTCTAATTCCTGCGGGATCTCTATGCGACCGTACTGGCCGCCGCCACCGGGGTGGATTATCAGTTTCTTTTCCCTGAAGGCAAGTATTGCGTTTGCAACACGTTTATCCAGAAAATCCATTTCACTTATTTCGGCATTCAGGAGAACGTTCAGCTCGTCATCATACCTTTCCATCAGGCTGTTCCAGATAGTCTGGACACCTTTGGTGTTTATGCTTGCATGGCCAAGGGCTGTCATTATTATCTCTGACAGAGGCATCAAGTGAATATAAGGTGGTCTGTGTGGGGGATGTTTTGGCTCATCGAAATTTGCAAGCTCGTTTACCCTGTCCTTTACACCTTTTTTGACAAGCCCGTTACATTTGCTGCATTTCCAATTGTTTTCCAGACATTCTTCAAAGCTGTAATGTGTAAAGCATTTGATACATGCGGATTCATTGTATTTACCTTCCTGTGGGTAGAATCCAACATTATATGTTACTCCATAGCCATCTTCTCTCATGATCGCTTTTCGCAGTCCTTCAAAGGATACCTCAGGGACGTTGATCTGGTTGAATTCCCGTGCCAGTTTGTTGGACCAGGGGGAGTGTGCATCTGAGTTTGAAAGGAAGGTCAGCCTGTGAAGTTCTTCTATCCTGTCTGCATAGTCGCTGTCTGCGCTAAGACCAAGTTCAAGGAATGAAATATAGTCTGTCATATCTCCGTAACAGCTTTTGAGTGAATCATGGTATGCATACAATGCTGTCCATGGCGTGAATGCATGGCATGGACCTACCATTGCATCTATGTCTTTTGCAATTTCGGCAATATCGCGTCCATTTAGCCTGACAGTGGGTCTTCCGTCAGCTTTAAGGTTACAGTGCCGGCTTAGTCTCTCCGCAAGCTCTTCAGCTTTTGAGATCGATGGTAAAATAAGTAAGTGGTGTACGCGACTGCTGTCTTCCACTTCGGTAGTTATTATAAAATTAGTTTTTCCGATGGTTATAGTCTCATCATCAATTGATGCTTTTTTGATGGCCTTTAACCATTCGGGATGTGTGCAGTCCCCGGTTGCAACCAGGTCTACACCTTTTTTCGCCGCTTCTTCTGCCATTACTGGCAGTTCCATTTTATTCGAACAAGCCATCGAATATTTGGAATGAAGATGAAGGTCGGCATTGATCAACATTCTATTTTAGCCAATATATCTGAGGTCATCATCCTGAACAGCGCTCATTTCTGGCATTCCTTTCTGTTGCTGTTCCACTTCCTTAAGCCTTGCAACGATCTTTTCCATTTCCTTGGCACGCTCTTCAAGAGGTCCCACATCAATGTTGAGCTCGAATATCTTGCAGATTACCTTTAGCAGTGACTGCGCACTTTTCGGATCAACAAGATAACCGGAAGTGAGTCCCATAAGGCATGCTGCATCTATTTTTTCTAATTTGCTCATGCCAAGCAAAAGTCCGGAAGCACCAACAATTCCTCCACCAGGTTCGTTTTCCTTGAAATTCACTCCGTACTCTTTGAGTTCTTCGATCATTTCCAGGTTGTTTACTGCACCGAGTACCTCTTCTGAATAGGTCAGTTGTCCGGTGGGGAATCCTCCAAGTGTGTATATTCTCTGTACTCCAAACTCACGGGCAATATCAAGGTAAAGTGTACAGAGCTTGTAGTGTCCCTCTGTGGAAGAACTCTGGTGATCCCCTATAAGTGCGAGAATATCATGCTTTTCTGTCTTGCATACATACATCTCATTATTGACCAGGTGGGTCTCACTGTTCTCATCAACAAGGACCTGAGGTGGAAAATGTTGGGAATAGATTTCCAGTATCTTTTCTGCGTTGAGTTCTTCTACCAGGTGCTCAGCAACAAGTTTACCAACATGGCCGACTCCGGGAAGTCCTACGATAAATACCGGGTTATTTAGCTGAACGTCTTCTTTGATACGAATTACTTCAATTTCCTGCATAGATATCCCTCTTTTCTCGCTAATCTACGATACTTACCATAAGGATCTTTTGGGGAAAATCTTGCAGGTTGTGGTCTAACAGCTTTCAAACCACATTTATGGCAAATAGTTTCAAGGGTATATCTGCCACATTTCTGACATCTGAAGATCTTTTGTCCCAATGGTATCTCACGCCTTTACAGTATCATTGTGTCTGTGGAATTCGCCTTTTCCACCAAGCTTTTCAATAGTGCTGATGGCTGCTGTTGCAGACTTCTTCAATACTGCTTCTGCTTTCTTATAGTCAGGAGCTATCACTTTTATGCGATATCTTGGAGCACCTGTATAACTGATATCAACTCTGACTCCTTCCTCATCATTTTCATTTCCGGCATCTAAGGCCAGTTTGATGATATCGATTCCATCAGGGAGATAGCAATTGAGGTCTACAAATCCTGCGATATCCACAAAAGGCAATTTGATGTTGCTCTGGGCGACAGTGACGATGCTTGCAACAAGCTTCTTCTTCATCTTTACTTCGTTAAAAGCATCCTCTGCATTAATGGCTGCTTCTTCAAACACGGAATAAAGACTTCCAAAACTTTCCAGCAAGTTGAGCTTTAACTTGTCCATCTCATCTTCACTGGTGCCTGTTTCTTCAGCAACGAACTGAAGCCACTTGAATGCCTTCTGTTCGTTCTTCCAGTCCTGTATCTTTGCACGTTTCTGGTGCTCATTAACATCTTTGAGGGACAGGTCAATGTGGCGTCGGGAAGGGTCTACATTCAATACTTTGCAGACTACTTTCTGACCTTCACGTACATAGTCTCTTACATATTTGACCCATCCGGCCTTGATCTCCGATATGTGGATAAATCCTTCCTTTCCACTGAATTCTTCAAGGGAAGTGTATGCACCAAAGTCCGTAACGTTTGTTACCGTGCAAACGACAAAATCCCCGCTTTCGGGCCAAATGTTCTCATCCATTATAAATCACTTTTATCTACTCGAGTACTTCGAGTATGTGTGTTGTGATCGTTGACTTTCCGCCGGTAGGTTCTGCGAGTGTCCTTCCGCATACAAGGCATGTTACCTTGCGGCTTGCACTGCCGAATATTACCTGCTCGTTCTCACAATCATTGCATTTTACGCGTAAGAATCTGCTCTTTGGTTGGTTCATTCTAAATCACTCCGCAAAATCGAATTTCTTTGCTCTGAAGCATGGTCTCTGATGTGCTTTATTACATTCTGAGCATCTGTATCTGAGCCATACTCTCTTTGTTGGCTTGTCTCCACCAGGCACCTTTGAGAATTTACCACTGTTTCCAATTCCGGTCTGGCGTTTCTTCTGTCTCTCGATGTGCGTCAATGATGATGCTTTTCCCTTCTTTACTCTTTCTGCAACATGCTCTGTGTGCTTTTTGCAGGAAGGGCAATGTGTTCTGAATCTCTTTGGAATCTTCATTATCTTCACCTTGATAAGTTAGATATTTTTTATATGATAATTTGTGCCACATTACGTTTTATCAGCCCTTTTACATTCAGGGCAGGTAACACGATAACGTCTTCGGCATGTAATGTGTAATTGCGATTATCCATAGCCTTGAAAGTAGGCAGGTCCTCCAGTATTCGCACAACAACGAATTCCTTATTTATATTACTTTTGCCTATTTCCTCATTATTGCTTCGGTCGTTCTTTGGAATTGTAGCGACCTGCTGTTCATCGTCATGCCGGTCGGTTTGCACCTCTTCCATTCCCTGCGAATCGATATTATCTTTTTCTGAGCTTGTCTTCACTTTGCTCTTGATCGACTGAGGATCGAGTATCGGTTCGATCAGTTCCTTACGTGCCGTATTGATCGCTGAAAGCACAGCATCGTATACTTTTCTCTCTTCAGGAAGTAGTTTGCTCATATCCTGGGAAGGGGACTTGCTGGAAAATGCATTTGTTGTGGCACTGGTTATTATTTTCCTGATGCGGCGTATAAATATTACTTCTATGTCTGTGATCGCGCTCTGCAATTCAGTATCAAGCATCTTTGACTCAACAGAGCGTGGGTTGTTTACACTGCGTATCTCTTCTTCAAGCTCCTTCAAGTATTTTTCCACGTCAGGGAAAAAGCCCGGGTGTAGTGACTTAAGTGCTGAACTACTTTCTTCCCTGAGCACGTTTTTAAGTTCAGTGTGATCCATATTCAGCTACACCTCTACACATAAGATATACTGCGGCATACTCCGGTACGTCCTGTATACCTTCCTCGACCATGAGGTCCTTTCCTTTCATTTGCACAGCAAACGGTTTAATCACTTTTATTTTTACCGACTTGTCACTGAACACGATTGCATCATTTAATGGCTCGAATTCCTGAAGTTCCTCTATTTTAAGAGCTGTGACCTTCATCCCTGATTTCCCGTGTAGTGACCCTGGAAGACGTATCAGACGTTTAATATCTGCTGTTACTGGCTCGTCAACACATGCAGCCATCTGGAAAACACCTTGCTTCACAATCGTTTCCAGAATCTCTTTCCTAATTCCTCCAAGTGCATCCATCTTGCCCTTTCTTAATAATGCTACTCGTGCTTCATCCTGAAAAACCATTACTAATTTCTCTGCGTTTACTTCACCTATTCCATCGAATCCTGTAAGTATCTCTATAGCATTCTCGTTTTTGGCCAGGGATGATAAATACGATATAAGGTAGCGGTTGATCCTTCCGCCCCATCCTCCTTCATCCTCGGAAGGAAGCACTGCCATTTTAGCAGATTCAGTGCCTGCATCCCCTATAATCTCTCTTTTGGAGAATATCCTTTCCAGATTGAGACCCTTGGAACTGACATAATCAACAATTTCTCTTCTCTCTGCACTTCCCAGTGAAAGTACAGATTCTTCGCTGATGTGGAAGTGGTACCCTCTTCCTCCTGAAAACACGGCATGCACTTCATTTTCGCTAAATCCAAAATCTCCCATGAGGAACTCAAGCAGTTTCAATGTCTCTCTCTTTCCTTTTTCAAGCATGTCGGCATACGAGTTTATGTCACCGGGCAGATGGTCTGAATCAATATCGAATATAAGGTCTGCTTTTTGCCAGTTCTTCTCTTTCATCTTCGGGGCACCAGGGTATTCGTAGTATGCCACGGAATAATATGCATGTGCCGGACCTATGCCTCTGAGGTAATCATGTAGTTCACCCTCTGATCCAAAGGCACGGTGTCTTTTCATGAAAGTATCCTGACCGCTGGTAAATTCGATGAATCCCCATTCCCTTGATGTGAATTCTGGTGGAAGTCTTATGTCTGCCTGGGAATAGTAATTCTGGAATGCAGATACTAAAAATCGTCTTGTACTCTCATTCATCTGATGCCTGTGTCTCCTCGCTGAGAATCATGGTTTGCTATTAAATCTATTTAATGCGTCATAAACCTTATAGTCACCATCTACGTAATAGTCCCCGCATGAAGAAGGAAATGACAAGTGCTGATGTGGCTACTCTTGCACTTGAGCTTAGCTCTGGTGAGACATCTATTATAGATGCAAAAATAGCCAAAATATACCAGCCGGCGGCTGATGAGATAAGGATAAACCTTTTTATTTACAATAAAGGCAGGGACAATCTTGTTATTGAGGCAGGAAAACGTGCCCATATGAGCCAGCACCTGCGCCCCAGTCCAAAGCTTCCTCAGTCATTCCCCATGATGCTCAGGAAACACATAATGGCAGGACGTATCACTTTTGTCAAACAGTATGATTTTGACCGGATACTGGAGATAGGTGTTGTACGTGGTGGTGTGGATACCATACTTGTTGTCGAATTATTTTCTCCCGGAAACATCGTTCTTCTGGATTCAGAAAGAAAGATAATTTTGCCAATGAAACCTGTGACGTTCAAGGGAAGGAGGATACGCAGTGGTGAGGTTTACCAGTACCCGGAAGCACAGATAAGCCCTGTGGAGGCTGGAGTTGAGGATCTTGAAACAGCATTCTCCCAATCTGATGCGGATGTTGTAAGGACCATTGCCACAAGATTTAATCTGGGTGGTGTTCTTGCTGAAGAGGTATGTGCAAGGTCCGGTATCAACAAGGCTGAATCTGCAAAGGATATAGGTTCAGATGGTATTACGGCTATCATTTCTGCATTAAAGGATATGTTCTCCCCTCTTCTGTCAGGAACTTTGAATCCGTGCATGGTCAAAAAAGAAGTTAAAGGGGAAATGCAGGCATTTGATGTGCTTCCTTTTGAACTGGATATTTACAGGGATTACGAAAAAGAGTTCTTTCCCACATTTAATGGGGCACTCGATGCGTTCTTCGGAAAGATGTCTGCAGAATCCGTGCAGGAGCAGGTAACTGCGGTCAAAAAGGAAAAAGTTGATATTTATGCACGCAGGCTCCAGAAACAACAGGATGCTATCAAGAAATTCGGCGAGGATTCTGATAAGCAGACCCAGATAGCAGAAAAGGTCTATGCTCATTATGTCGAAATAGAAGAGGTTGTAGGTATTCTCAAGCAAGCTCGTGCAAATGGCTATTCATGGGCTGATATCAAGTCCATACTCAAAAAAGCAAAGGACACGGTGCCAGCTTCAAAATGGATCTCGAATATTGACTCTGCAGCCGGAAACATCGTCCTCGATCTTGATGGTATAAATGCCACGATCGATCTTAAATTGACTGTTCCACAGAATGCACAGGTCTACTATGATAGGGCCAAGAAGCTCACAAGGAAAAGAGAGGGAGCCTTAAAAGCAATAGAGGATACAAAACTCGCAATGCAGAAAAGGGAAAAGAAAGTGTCCAATAAACGGAAGGTCAACACAAAGAAATACTGGTATGAGCGGTACAGGTGGTTCATGTCCTCGGATGGTTTCCTTGTGATTGCCGGCAGGGATGCAGACAGTAATGAGGAGATCGTAAAGAAGTACATGGAAAAGAGGGATCTCGTATTCCATACACAGGTTCCGGGTGCCCCTATTACAGTTATCAAGACACAGGGTGAAGATGTGCCGGAGCAAACTTTGAATGAAACTGCACAGTTCGTGGTATCATATTCGAGTGTATGGAAATCCGGTCAGTTCAGTGGTGACTGCTATTGGGTAAAACCTGAGCAGGTGTCAAAAACACCGGAATCCGGTGAGTATCTTAAGAAAGGTTCGTTCGTTATTCGAGGTGAGCGAAATTATTTCCGGGACATACAGGTGGGTGCCGCTGTAGCACTTCAGCTTAAAGGCAATACTAGGGTTATAGGCGGTCCGTTGTCTGCTGTCAGTAAGCATGGGGAACATATCGTTGAAGTTGTTCAGGGTAAGTTCAATCAGAATGATGTAGCGAAAAAGATATACAAAATATACGTTGATAAATTGAAAGAAACCAATTTTGTAAAGCAAATAGCTTCTCCTGATAAGATCGCAAAGATGCTTCCTCCGGGGGAATCTGATCTCAAAGGGCAATAATGGGGTTATTTGGGACGATACATGGAATATATCAGAGGGTGTTACAATTAGGGTCAAAAAAAGAATGTTAAGAGGTAGAGAGGGTGAGATAACACTGGTTCCTGAAACATTGGATGACCTGTGGCACCTGAAGTATATTATAGAGAAAGGTGACCTTATCTTTGCTCTGACCAAAAGGAAGGCTGATGGGGTTGCTGATAAACTTCGGCCGGAAAAAGTTGAAAAAAAGACAGTGAGACTTGGTGTCAGGGTTGAAGAACTTGAGTTTCATAAGTTTTCAAACAGGTTGAGAGTACACGGTCCCATTGAGCATGGAATGGATGCGGGTCATTATCATACTTTTAATGTAGAGGAAGGTCTTGATATTTCTATCACAAAAACATGGAAAAAAGACCAGCTTGAACGTATTGATGAAGCAGAGGCGAGTTCAAAACGTCCTAAGGTTGTAATTGTAGCTATTGAAGAAGGTGACGCGGATATCGGTCTTGTACGCCACTATGGCATAGAGACATATTCTCATATAAGCCAATCATCAGGGAAGGGAGAAGGTACCTTAAGAGAAGTCTTTTTCCAGGAAATTACCGGGCAGCTTATTCATGCAGCATCGGAATCTGAAGCAATTGTTGTTGCAGGGCCTGGGTTTACAAAAGAGGATTTCATGAAATACATAGCTTCCAAAGAGCCTGAACTGGCCTCAAGGGTCATTACCGAAGATGTCTCTTCAATAGGCATGTCCGGTTTTCAGGAAGTTTTGAGGCGTGGGGCAGTTGACAGGATAATGGAGGAGTCACGTATAGCCCGTGAATCTCGTCTAATGGATGAGTTGCTTAAGGAAATATCAACTGATGGTAAAGTTGCTTATGGCCTTGAAGAGGTGAAAATGGCTCTGGATTACGGGTCAATTGGCACCCTTCTTGTGGCAGACGAGATGTTGAGGATAGAACGTGAAAAAGGTGGTATAGACTCCTTTTTAAGGGACGTTGAGAACAATCAGGGAAAAATTGTTGTTTTCAGTACAATCTTTGAACCCGGTCAAAAATTACTTGCACTTGGTGGAATTGCTGCACTTCTGCGTTTTAAGATATGATCGACCGGCACAATTAGTTGGGTCTGATGTCTTATTTATGTTTTACGAAAGCAAAATTATTGTCCACTCATGCTTATAAGCTTTTCGGAATGATTGTGTATGTGTTGTACACAACACGCACAACACATACAGTTTATCTATATATATTTCAACTGTAATAAATTATTAACATATACTAGGTTTTTTTTAGTGTTTTAACCGTAAATAATGCTTAATACTTCTCTATACAATTTTTCAAGCTTTAAAAAAGGTTTTAATTAACAATAAAGCCATTATTGGTATTATCCTTTTTTGTAATAATCAAAAATGCTATATACTTCTATTTTAAAGTCCTTATCTGGAGGTGAAAATGGTAACACTTGATGGAGGTAGCAAGCAGTTACGATATTCATTAAATTTGATGGAAATAGTTTTTCTGGCATTTTATTTTGAGGCCAGCAATAAGCAATTATAACGATGTTAATATTGTTTAATAATTATATATTAATTATATTAGGGAAGTGATAAACTATGGAAGGAGAAGTAACAATTAAAGACACAACTGCAAGCCCAGCACCATTAGGATTCCTTGGTCTTGGTTTCGCAGCTACATTTGCAGGACTTTTAAACATGGGTATGTACTCTGATGCCACAATGGTTATTGCAATGGCAATCACACTTGGTGGATTTGCGCAGTTGTTCGCAGGTATTGAACTCTGGAAGAAAGGCGACACCTTTGGTGCAACCGCATTCACAGCATTTGCACTCTGGTGGTTCTCATATGCATACATACTGATCGTAACAAGCGTTGGTCTGTTTGGTAATGTCATGGCAGTGGATGCAACATTTGCAACCTCACTTGCATGGTACCTTTTGTTCTGGGGAATCATCGCAACACTGCTTACATTTGTCACACTGGCAATCGGTGTAAAGCTTATAACAATAGTTTTCGTGTTCCTGGACCTTACATTCTTCACCCTTGCACTCGTTAACTTTGGCGTCGCAATATTGCCAGTCGCAGCAATAGTAACCCTCTTGCTTGGTCTCTCATCATTGTACCTCGGCATCTCTCTGGTCATGGATGAAGTTGGCAGCAAGTTGATAAAACTCCCTCTATTCTAAGTCTAGAATAGGGAAGAGAATAAAAGTAAAGATAAAATTCATTGGATCGGCATTCTGGCCGATCACCTCTTTTTTTATATGTTTTTTATTATCATTGAATACGAATAGCTCTTTCTGCAGATTCTATGTGTAAAAGTTCTTTTCCATCCATATATATGTGAACAACACCGCCTGATTCTGATACTGTTATGGCGATGGATACCGTATCTCTTGTGATTGCTGCAGCCGATACATGTCGTCCACCAAGGCCTTTTTCAACAGATATATCTCTTGCATCCACATCCAGATATCTGCCTGCAGCCTCTATCTTTCCCTCTTCCGATATAACAAAAACACCGTCAAGTTGGGCGAATTCTTTAATAGATTCCCAGTTCATCTTATCCAGAACATTTTTGTCTTCTTCACTCTGTCCTGCATATGGATTCAGGATCATTTGATGTGAGCGCATCATAACTTCTTCAACATCGCCTACTATAAACGCTGTGCCTACCTGTTTTCCTTCTCGTCCGGTGTTGGATATGTCAAAAGCCACTTTTAGTACTGCACGTAGTAATTCAGATGATATCCTTTCTTCACATTCTCTGAAAATTTTAACTAGGTGGTTGTCAGCAATATTGTGAACTACGATGGCGTATGAATCTTTATTTTCTACTATCCCTATCACAGTACCAGCTTCAACTTCTTCCATCATGAACTCAATAGCTGAAATGTTTTCCACATGTTCTGTTTTTCCGGAAGCCTGCTGGTTGATCTTATCCAAAATTACCTTTGATCGGTCTTCTCTCGTTTTGCTGCTTGCCACAAGGTGGTCTATTACTGTTTTTTGTTTGCGGGTTGTGAAATAAACAGGTATGGAGGTCTCTGGTTTTTCTAAATTAATATCTCCCGATATTATAATAGCAGTAGATTTCAGTTCTTCTGCGAGTCTTATAGCAGCGTTGACAACTACTTCTGTACTGTCCAATTTTTCCCCTCTGTTTATATCAAAGATATGACTACTAGATCGTAATATATTATACATTCTTACTTTATAAATAGAACCTGTTCAGTAGCGATATTAATTTATTTCCCCAATATAAATGATAATTGGTGATAGGTTTGGTGAGAACTTTTGTTGCGGTAGATCTCCCTGAAGAGTTGCACAATAAAATTGCTGAAATACAGTCAAAATTCGATGATTTCAAATTCAAATTTGTAGATCCACATATAGTACATATTACCCTGAAATTTTTAGGCGACATTTCCGATGATAAGATCGCAGAGATTTCAAATGCTCTTGATCTAGTAAAGTGTGAACCTTTTGAAGCACAGGTCGGAGGACTTGGCGTATTCCCAAAGCCAAATTTCGCCAAGGTCATATGGTTGGGTTGCAATGGCGATTTTGATAAGCTATCTGAATTGGTAAACAGCTCACTTTCTTCCTTTGAGTTTGAAAATAGTCCTCATCGTTTCAGTGCTCACGCAACACTTGCCAGGGTAAAGTACCTGCCAAAAAAGAAAAAAGGAGAGTTTCTGGACTTGCTTGAGGGATTGGCAGACGTATATCTTGGGACAATGGAGGTTGATACGGTAAAACTGAAAAAAAGTACGCTGACTCCACATGGTCCTGTATATGAGACCTTGCACGAGGTCAGCCTGAAATAAGTTTACTCCCTTAATTATTCTTTAATTGTTCTCATAACTGGAAAAATCACTGGAACGTACGATTCTTTTATCCGTAGTTATGAGCAGGCACTCTATGCCATCGAGATTTTCGACCATATCCATGCCATCTTTTTCCCCAAGGATGAAAACCGCAGTAGCGAATGCATCAGCATCCATTGCAGAACTGGCTATGACAGTTGCACTAATGAGCTTCTGCGATGTATGTCCTGTTCGAGGGTCTGCTATATGTGAAACCCTTGCTGTATCATTGAAATAGCGCTCGTAGTTGCCGCTTGTAGCAACAGCCATATCTTTAATATTCATAATTGTCACTGAATCTTCGTTCTTTTCCGGATTCTGCAATCCTACTCTCCACGAACTTCCATCAGGCTTGCTGCCGATATATCTGCCGTCACCACCTGCATTGACAAAACCTGAACTTATGCCATCGTTAATCAGTGATTCTATTGCCAGGTCTACAGCATATCCCTTTGCAACTCCTCCAAGTGTGATTTTCATATCATTACCAAGGAGAATGTTGTTCTCGTCTATCACTATGGCAGAAGAATTTACTAGTACAAGTGTTTCATCGATCTCTGCAGGTGTTGGATCTTCGTAAGTCCCACCATGGCTGTACTTGCTTGCCCACAGGTCAAGAACAGGTTGTATGGATATGTCAAAAGCCCCTTTACTCATTTGGGAGTAGTATTTGGACCTGTCAACCACATAGACAAGTTCCGTATCTGCATTATTCACAAATCCTTCCTCATTAAGTATGCTGAGTTCGCTATTGATGTCATAGTTGTTCATGACCCTGTCAACATACTCTATTTTGTCAAAACTATGTCTAATAGCTTCTGAAGCATATGTTTCGTTGGAAGCTAGGACTGATATGGTGACTGTAGTGTCCATCAGGCTTCTGGTTTCTGAGTAGCTTTCTTGTTCAACGGTGATGTCGTTATCATTGTTCGCGACATAATCTATCATGAATAATACTGTGAAAATCGCTATCAGTACAACGGCAACAGTTTTATACCTCATGCTGTATGAAAAGAGATAATTAATATTAAACTTATGTACCGCATTTAAGGAGGAAACGTGTTTCCTTCTGTTTTAGTTATTATATTCATCCGAAGGAAGTAATAGAATGAGCAATCCCAGCACAGGATCAGGTACGGGAACCAGTTCAAGCAAGGACAAATATCTTGTTGTCGCCCTTCATCAGTTAATGGAAGAATACGGTTGGAGAGGTATCGAGAAGCACTTTGGTTTTGTGAAACACCACACAATTTATGTTAAACCAGGTTCACCTCTTGATAAAATTGAACTTAAAGCTAATGTACTTGGTAATCACATGGATGTGGACTTTTTAGGAATAACTCCGCAAAAAGGTCTTCTTGATAAAGTCTTTGACTTTAATATACGCGTAGTGCGCAAGTCGTATGAGATCAGTAAATTCGTCTCAAATGACATGAAAATAACAAATGAGCAGCTTTTGAGAAACGACATTATAGTTGTCATCAGACAACTTGAAGAAGTTGCAGAGGACTGAGGACGAGGCAAGCATGGCTAAATTAAATGTTATTCTTATAGGTATCCTCGTTGTGATGTTCGCTGCATCTGGTGTGTATGCTTTTATTGGCTACAGTGGCAATGAAGCTATGTCTACACATTATATGACCGAGCAGAAATGGTCTGACAGTTCATGCAGTGGTTGTCATGTAGGTATGTACGAGCAAGTTTCCGAATCATACCACGTGGAACAGGATTTGAAAAAATGGTCATCAATCATGGAATACGGTGTTGATGCCGATAGTATTGATGATGATTCCATGGCCGTAACATATGGAATGGTTCACCCAGGTGGCGGCTACATGGCAGACTACGGGGTAGATATTGATTGTATGATCTGTCATGAACAGGTTGGTGGATACGACTTTGAGGCACGTGCAGAAAGGATATCATCAGGTGATTTCGAAAACGCTAACGAAGCTGCAATTGAAGAATCAAGGGCAGAATTGCAGAAAGAACCACTTTATGTGGCAAGCTACGTTCTTGATGTTCTGGCACCTCTTCCACTTGTAACTGAAGTACATGACGAGGTTAATGGCGCTCCCGGCAAGGCACTCTGTGGAAGCAATTGTCACACAGGTGATGTCGCAACTACTGCTGTTGCATGGACCCTTGAAGATTCAGCTTCTTATGATGTTCATGATGCTGTTGATTGTCAGGAATGCCATGAAACAGAGGAACACCAGATAGGCAGTCGTGAATACCTGTTCGCTTCCGAATCACCACATATGGAAACAGAAGCAGGTGTAAAGGACTGTGATTCATCAGGTTGTCATGAAGGTATATCCCATGGTGGAATGGCTGACGCTCATCTTGAGTTCCTAAGCTGTGAATCATGTCACATACCTTCACTCCCGGGCAGCGATGTTACCGGCACCCCTGTTATAAAGGAGTTCAGCTGGGCAAACGGTGTTCGTGAAGATGTCGTATATGATTCTGAGTTTGCGCCAACACTTGGATGGTCAGAGGGAGTTTACTATGACCTTTTACCAACGGGACAGGATCGTAAAGAGGAATCTGTGCTTAAACCATTCAATATCATCACTGGTATATGGTGGGATGAAGGAATTGATTCGAATGTACTCGCAGACCCTGATAACAGTTCTTCAGTTGGTAATCCGATAGCTCCTGCAGATGTACTCAATGCAGATGGGGATAATGATGGTGCTATTACCGAAGATGAGCTCCGGTCATATGACGGGGACATGGATGGTAATCCGGATTATCCAAACGCAGTTCTCAGGCATGTGGAGATGTATTACCAGGTAAGCCACAACATTGTTAGTTCCAGTGTAGGTCTTGCTGAACCGCTTGAATGCGCAGATTGCCATGGAGTATCAGCTTCAGATACACTTCAGAATGTTCACTTTGGAGATACTATGAAGGATTGTTCAGAATGTCATGACCTTGTGCCTGTGATCAACTGGAAATCATTGGGTTATGATAGTGATCCGGCAGAGACTGATCCACCAACAGATTTCTCAGCTAAGACAATTGGTGTGACAATTCCAGGTGCAAAGCCTACTGAAGTAGAAAGGGAGCCTGCATTCTAAGGAGCTGGTAATGTGGAAATCAAAACATTGGATAAATTACCCGAAAAAATAATAATTCCACTCAGACAGCACAGGGGTGCTGTCTGTGAACCCCTTGTGAAAAAAGGTGACAGGGTTCTTATTGGACAGAAAATAGGTGAGAGTGAGGAATATCACTCATCTGCAGTTCACTCAAGTGTCTGTGGTGAGGTCATTGCTATTGAAGAGGCTGCACATCCTGATGGCAACAAGGCAATGAGTGTTATCATCCAGCCGGAAGACAGCAATGAGACAGTTGCATTCTCTCCTAGCAAGGATCTATCGCCTGAAAAACTTGCAGAACTCATAAAGGAATCTGGTATTGTGGAGCATTACGGAATGCCTACTCATACTGTCCTTAAACCAACTGGCAAGAATATCGATATAGTACTTATAAATGCGACATCATCCGAATGGATTGGTGGCACATTTGGGACTCCCAAGGAATATGCATCTCAGGTAATGGATGCCCTCAAGTTGCTCATGAAAGCAGCCGGTGCCAAAAAGGGAGCTATTATATTAAGGACTGATGATAATGAGTCCATTGATGCCTTTGAAGGTATTGAAGTCTATAAGAAAAAGCTTAGAGTGGCTCCCCTTGTAGGTGGCCGTAAGATAGGGTACTATTTCAATGAACAGGACTCTGACATTGTTGTCTTATCCCAGAAACGTATTTACGGCAAAAAGATCCTGAATTTCTTTACTTATAATGTAACCGGAAGACAGGTTAAGGTAGGTTGCGACCCAACAGATGTAGGAGTTGCGGTTTGTGGTATCAAGTCTGCAAAGGCTCTTTACGATGCTGTTCATGAAGGCAAGCCTTTCTACGACACAGTTGTTTCTCTTGAAGGTGTTTCAAATCACATGGAATATATTCTTGTAAAGATAGGAACTCCATTCAAGGATGTTATTGAAGCATGTGGTTTTACCGGTGATATCGGGAAGATAATCGCCAACGGTGTCAGGACTGGTGTAGCCCAGTACACTGACCAGGTTCCGGTGACAAAAGGAACTACAAGAATATCCCTGCAGAAACCTGAAGAGATCATCCGGGACGACTCGATAGCGTGCATTCATTGTGCACGTTGTGTGGATGTCTGTCCGGTTGAACTTATTCCAAGTCGTCTTGCTGTCATGGCAACTCAGGGTCGTTTTGATGAATGCAGGCAAATGCATATTCAGAATTGTATCGAATGTGGTGACTGTGCGGCAGTCTGCCCATCAAAGATACACATACTGCAGCTTATCAGGTACTCAAAGGATGCAATTGAGATGGCCTATGAAGACTTACCTTCAAAGGAATCATCCAATCTGAAACTTGGCTGTGGCTGCGGAGGCGAGTAAAAATGGCATATACGATTTCAGCTCCTCCTCATAAGAAAACAAGATTAGATTTTAAGACATTGAATATAAGTAAAATAATCGCTCTGCTCCCCTTATGTTTCGCAGCGATATATTTCTTTGGTATTCCTGCACTCGGGATTATCATTGCGTGTGTATTGGCGGCGGTAGCAACTGAATTTGGTATTCAGACGTTATTCAAGCAGAAAGTAACGATCGCTGACGGACATGCAGCTCTCACGGGACTTATGCTTGCACTTCTGATTCCACCTGAAGCTCCTTTATGGATAGCAGTTGTTGGTGGTTTTTTTGCAATAGCAGTTGGAAAACATGTTTTTGGCGGAATTGGCTCTTATATATTTAATCCAGTTCTTGTGGCCTGGGTGTTTATAAGAAGTGCATGGTCCTCTGAGATGATACCTTTATCCATCCCTCATACAGGCCAATTCTCTGATCTTATACTTGAGCACGGTGCAGGCTTGATGGTGGATGTTTCTCCTATATTGTTGATAGGTGGCGTATACCTTATCTATAAGAGATATCTTGACTGGAGAGTTCCCCTTGGATTTTTTGCAACAATGGTATTCTTGCCACAAACCCTGCAATTCATTTCAGGCGTTGCCGCTCTGGTTCATGAAGGCGTGCTGAATCCATTGATGTACATGTCCCAGCTTTTTGTTTACCTTGATATAAGTCCTGAATTGCCATATGCGATGATAGGAATAGTTTTCTTTGGAATTCTTTTCCTTGCAACAGATACACCAACTTCACCCGTTACCAAGAATGGACGTATTGTATATGGTATAACATGTGGGGTTCTTGTTTTCATTTACGGTTACTTCAGCAACTATGTTGACGGAGTACTATACGGCATCTTCCTTGCAAATTGTGTTGGTTCTTACATAGAGGTCAATACAATGCCTGCATCCTTTGGAACCAAATCTCTGCCGGAGAGGCTATACAGGCGCGTCATGGATAAGATTCCTGCATCACTGAAATTCGAGGTGATGAGGAATGAGTGAAAATAAAGAAACAATGGTAGTTATAGGCAAACTTGTCCTCATATCAGTTGTAGCCGCTTTATTGTTAGGTATCACTTATGTTCCTACAAGTGCACAGCTTAAGATCAACGAGGAAACTGCCCGAACGGCCATCTTAGGTGAACTTATTCCAGAAGCCAACAACAACTTCGAAGCTGTTGAAGGTGATCTGGTTGATGATGAGGGTAATCGTGTTGTGCTTTACTATCGCGCAAAGGATTCTTCTGGCAACATAATCGGTTATGCTTTCTTCAAGCAGCAGGCAGGTGCTCAAGGTCCATTGGTTATAGCAGGTGGCGTCGATAACTCATTTGCAACAGTTCGTGGAATGGATGTCCTGAGCCACGAAGAGACGCCTGGTCTGGGTGCAAAGATAATAGACGATGATTTCAGAGTACAGTTCGTCGATATACCAGTAGCTTCACTAAGCCTTTCCAATTCAGGGGGAGCGATTGATTCTATTACTGGTGCAACGATATCCTCCCAGGCTGTCATAGACGCACTGAATTCCAAGATAATTGAAATAGAAGAGGCAGAGGAGTGATATTATGGATCCTTTAAGTGAATATATTCGTGGTATTACACGAGACAACCCGATCTTCGGACTTGTTCTGGGCCTCTGTCCTACGTTGGCAGTGACCACATCAGTCGAAAATGCGATTGGTATGTCCGCAGGTACTGCATTTGTACTGGTTTGTTCGAACATTTTCGTTTCAGCCCTGAGGAAACAGATTCCATCGGCTGTAAGACTTCCAATATTCATTATCATTATAGCGACTTTCGTGTCCATTGTAAAAATGATAATGCAGGCGTATTTCCCGCCCATGTACGCGGCGTTAGGTGTGTTCATACCGTTGATCGTGGTGAACTGTATCATCATCGGACGTGCTGAGGCATACGCTAACAAGAATAATGTGTTCTATTCTTTCATAGATGGTCTCGGTATCTCTACAGGTTTCCTGTTGGTACTGATGCTCATTGGTGGTATAAGGGAACTTCTTGGTACGGGACAGATAGTAACATTTGATTTCACTCTGATCACCCTGCCTATCAATCCTTCAGTGACCACAATGATATTGCCTCCGGGTGCTTTCCTTACAATAGGAGCACTTATGGGTATTGTGAATTATCAGAAAGAAAAGAAGAGAGCAAAAGGTGGTTAAAATGGTGGAAAAAGCATTATTTGCCATCTTTATGGATGGTATCTTCATTAAGAACTTCCTGCTTATCCAGTTCCTTGGACTCTGTTCCTTTGTGGGCGTTACCAAGGATGTTAAGAGTGCTGCAGGAATGTCGGGAGCCGTTGTCTTCGTTATGGCATTGGCATCCACTGTATCGTATATGATCTACACATACATCCTTGTGCCGACGAAGATGGAATTCCTTGACCTTATAAGTTTCATTGTTGTAATAGCAGCACTTGTACAATTGGTGGAGTTCGTTGTAAGGAAGAACATTCCATCACTTTACCGCTCACTTGGTATTTATCTGCCGTTGATAACAACCAACTGTGCAGTTTTGGGAGTAGTACTGTTGAACGTGAACTCAGAATACAACTTCATTCAGAGTGTTGTTTTTGGGATTGCTGCAGGTCTTGGATATACTATTGTGATGTTGATGATGGCTGCCATCAGAGAGCGTTCGACCTTTGTGAATGTCCCTTCATCTATCAGGGGACTTCCACAGGCATTCTTTATTGCAACGATGCTTTCGATGGCTTTTGTTAATTACTTCTGGGTGATTCCTATATGAGTGATTTAGTTACTTTACTTGTACAGGCTGCAGCCATCCTTGGAGGTCTTGGACTGGCCGTTGGTGTTATGCTCATTGTTGCATCAAAGAAGTTCAAGGTAGAGACAAATCCACTTGTTGATGAGATCGTGGAAGTTCTCCCTGGGGCTAACTGTGGTGCCTGTGGTTATGCAGGCTGTGCTGACTTTGCAGAGCGTGTGGTCAATGAAGGTGCGTCTATCAATGGTTGTCCGGTTGGTGGCTTTGATGTTGCCAAGGAAATAGGCGGTATACTCGGTCAGGAAGTCTCAGAAGGTGAAGAACAGTATCCTTTTGTCAAGTGTAACGGCGGTCTTAATTGTGTTGATCGGTTCGATTACGTGGGCTTTGAGGATTGTAAGGCTGTCATGTTGCTCTCAGATGGGGAAAAAGGCTGTAATTATGGATGTATGGGCAGGGGAACCTGCGTGCGTGCATGTCCGTTTGACGCTCTTTCCATTGGTGACGACCGTTTGCCTCATGTGAACAAGAACCTGTGTACAAGCTGTGGACTATGTATTGCTTCGTGTCCAAATGACATTCTTGAGTTTGCCAGGGAATCTGAACAGGTTCACGTACTTTGCATGTCACACGATAAAGGCAAGGCTGTAAAAGCATCCTGTACCGTGGGTTGTATCGGATGCAAGATATGTGAGAAGAACTGTCCGGAAGAGGCTATAACGGTAACTAATTTCCTTGCGGTGATCGATCAGGAAAAATGTACAGCATGTGGAATATGTGTGGAAAAATGTCCACAGAATACAATTGCTATCAGGTGATCATATGACATATAAAACAAAGATAGGCCTGGATGAGAATATTGTAGCAGCACTTAGTTATCTGGGATTCTGGATCTCAGGAATAATCTTCCTGTTGATAGAACCGGACAACAAATTCGTCAGGTTCCATGCAATGCAGTCATTACTTATATTCCTCCCACTTTCATTATTGATATTCATAGTGGGATGGGTTCCATATGTTGGCTGGATTATCGCAGATTTCCTTGGATTCGGTGCACTGTTTTTGATATTGATATTTGTGGTAATCGCATACAGGGGCATTTTGTTCAAGGTTCCTGTTGTGGGTACCTACGCTTACAAGCTGGTCAATCAGTGAATTCATACAGGAAATGCCTTATCTGGCATTAAATCCTGTATCTTTTTTATTTACGAAAACTTAAAAAACTACATCTTCCTATTATTGCAGGAATGTATATTTTTATGCGGAGGGTTTGAAATTAAAGAAGAGATATGGATTGAAAAGTATAGGCCCTTTAAGCTCGATGACGTGGTTGGCCAGAAAGAGGCTGTAGAAAGGCTTAAATCGTACATAAAAACGAGAAACCTTCCACATCTTCTTTTCTCAGGTCCTCCGGGAGTTGGGAAGACGGCAACTTCAGTATCCATTGCACGTGAGCTTTTTGGAGATTCATGGCGTGAGAACTTCACAGAACTCAATGCTTCCGATGAACGAGGGATTGATGTTGTCAGGACAAAGATCAAGAATTTTGCAAAAACAACACCTATCGGAGGTGCAGATTTCAAAGTCATTTTCCTCGATGAAGCTGATGCCCTGACCTCAGATGCCCAGTCAGCTCTGCGGCGTACCATGGAACGCTACACCAATAACTGTCGTTTCATTCTTTCATGTAATTATTCATCCAAGATAATCGAACCGATCCAGTCCAGATGTGCTGTTTACAGGTTCCGTCCTCTCTCTGATGATGCTGTTGCTGAACGCGTTCGCTTTGTGGCACAGAATGAAGGTCTGGATATCGCAGACGATGGTGTGGATGCCATCAAATACATTGCTCAGGGTGACATGAGAAAAGCGATAAATGCCCTTCAGGCTGCAGCCCTTGTTGAAGATACTATCCATAAGGATGCAATATACAAGATCACTGCAACAGCCCGTCCGGAGCAAGTACGAGAACTTATTGAAACTGCTCTGGAAGGTAATTTCAGTGCTGCCAGGAAACATCTTGATGTTCTTCTGCTTGAGCAGGGTCTTTCAGGTGAGGACGTGGTCGGACAGATATACAGAGCCATGTTTGAGATTGATATCCCTGAAAAAAGAATGGTCGAACTTATAGATGTCATCGGTGAGATCGACTTCCGGCTAACAGAAGGGGCAAATGAGAGAATACAGCTTGAATCCCTGCTGGCGCACTTTGCACTATCTGGGAAGGAATCTCAGTGAGCCTTGAAGTACTGGTACTGGAGTTGCTTTCTTCGGTACCTCACTGGTTTGCAACGGTTATAATCGGTGCCCTGCCTGTGTTTGAGTTAAGGGGAGCCATACCCATTGCTTTGGGTATATATAATATGAATCCGGTTACTGCCTACTTTTTTGCAGTGCTGGGTAATATGGTACCTGTGGTTCCGTTGCTTCTGTATCTGGACCCGGTTTCGAACTATCTCCGAAGGTATCGAATATTTGATAAATTTTTCTCCTGGTTATTTACAAGAACTCAGCGTAACCACTCAGAGAGATTTGAAAAATATGGTACTCTTGCGCTGACGATATTTGTAGCAATCCCATTACCTGTTACAGGTGCATGGACCGGATGCGCGGCGGCCTTTGTTTTCGGAATCAAATTCAGGCATGCAATACTTGCAATACTTGCAGGTGTGCTTATAGCCGGGATTATAGTCAGTGTTGTCACACTGACCGGAATAGGTCTTTTAGACCTAATATGATTCTTTTAGCACATCATAGAAATTTGAAAGGAAAAATAAATGGGTATTTATTTACCCAACATCTCTTTTGCGAGTTTGATATCCTCAGCTTTCACAGTTTTTCTGCCAGCATGCTCAGCGAGCTTGATAGCTTCTCTGGATATTTCAAGTCCAAATTCTTCCAGAATCTCAGTTAGCTCCATACCGGCTGATTCACTAACTCTTTGTGCTCCTGCATTTCTTATAACTCTCTCAATAGGTGCAAATGGTATTATTGTCATAAATATCCTCATATGTGTCTTGTATTTTAAATCTAATTCAATTTCATCACTTAATTAGCAAAATAAACTATAAATAGTTTATTAATAGATTTTCAATATGTGATGAATCGGTTTTGGCTGAATAGAGGTTATTTTCCTTGCATTTGATTTTTAAAATCATTTCTTTTTCATCTTTTTTGCAAGGTCCTTCCCAAGTCTTACACACTCTGAGAGGTCTTTTTCATTTGGAACATACTGAATTCTTAGTACCGGGTCTATAACATCTACTCCCGCCTTTCTTAGTCTCTCAGCGATTTGAACAGGTGCTTCTCCGCTCCAGCCGTAAGAACCAAATGCAGCGCCGATTTTTCCATCGATGCCTGTTTCTATGATATTGTCTATGAATTTGGCAATTGGGTCCAGCATAGTATAATAGAATGTTGAAGAACCAATACAAATAGCATCATAATTGCTTATGTCTGCAGGATCCCACTCATAGAAGTTATCGATGTCGACATCCACATGTTTTTCACGTGCACCTTTTGCAATGGCTTCGGCCATCATTTTTGTGCTTCCTTGTGTGCTAAGGTATACGATTGCAAGTTTTGGCATTTTTCCATACTCCCCATTTTATTTGAATTCAGGCATAATATTTGCTCTTTAAGGCTTCTAACATTATCCCATTTAAACTATGCTGTCTGATAATCCTTAAACATTTCCAGTATTTGATCGCAAGCTCAAATGCTTTTGTGATAAGGTTATCTTTATTGCCAATCAGGAAATAGAATATTAATTACTTTGAACAATGGAGACTCCATATGGACGAGAAAATTGCGCCACACATAGACGAATTAACCATGGCGCTTGGAAATATAAGCAAAGAGGAGATCAGCAAGGAACTGGAAAAACTCCTTAAATACCGTGTTCCTCTTGATGAGGCGAAAAGAATCCTGAAAACCAAATATGTATCCGTTTCTTCTAATTCTGTAAAAGTAAAAGATCTTTCTCCTGGGTTGAATGGAATTGAGATCAAAGGTCGTATTCTTGATATTATTGAAAAAACAGTATCTATACAGGGTGAGCAGAAAACAATATTTTCAGGAACTCTGGGCGATGGGACTGGTATATGTTCTTTTACATGTTGGGATGATATGTCTTTACGGTCCGGGGATGCTATTATGATCAAAAATGCATACACCCGGCTGTGGAATAACCGTCCGGAACTGTATTTTGGAAAAAGGTCTGCAATTACACATTTGCAGGATAGTGACCTCCCTGATATTGAGCTGATATCCCATTCCAATATCAAGAAACTTGCTGAGATAGTTCCTGCAGATGTGCTTGCAAGTTCTGTGGTTCTCATTGTTGAGATGTATCACAGGGAAATAATGCTTAAAGGCCAGGAAGTAACTGTAGTAGAAGGCGTCATTGCAGATGACAGTGCAAAGCTTCCATTTACAGCTTGGGTTTCGTTGGGAAAACTTGATATTGGTGACTATATTCGTTTTGAAGGCGCTGCTGTAAGGATATTCAGGGGGTTGCCATCCATCAATTTCAGTGAGACCACTTCTATTGAACTGGTGAAGTCTTCAGATGATCTGCCATTTACAATGGAATCTGTAAATAAAGCCAATTCTCCCGTAGCTATCCAACAGATTCTTGAAAAAGAGGGTATTTTCGATGTAACTGTCAGGGGGAATCTCATTTCCATCAGGCCAGGTTCTGGTCTTATCGAAAGATGTCCTGTATGCAACCGTGTTACGCAAAAATCTGTCTGTCGTTCACATGGTGAAGTGGAATGCATGGTGGATATGCGCATTAAGGCAATTCTTGATGATGGTACGGGAGCTGTTCATTTGATGCTTAACCGTGAACTCTCCGAGGCAATTTATGGAAAAAGCATGCATGATGTGGAAACTATGGCACAGGGTTCAATTTCCAATGATGCTGTATTTACAGATATGAGAAAAGTATTGACTGGTAAATGTGTCACAGCCCGGGGTAATTCTTCAAAGAACGAATTTGGAGTGTCACTTGTTGCCAAATCAGTCTGGGTTACGGATGATGACCTTCAGGATCGTGTAGTTCAACTTCTGGAAAAGATTGGCAGTGGATGTGATGATCAATGATTGAGCGAGAAGTGGCACACAGGATGTTTGCCAAGGAATTCAATGATTCCCGTTTTAATTTGTATTCTAATTCAAATTCCTCTTCATCTGGAAATCAGGATATTTATTCTCCAAATTTTATCATAAGTCCTACAGGACTGAAAGTTAACAGGGTTTTTGTGGTGGGTGTGGTCACAGAAGTGGACAGGCTATCAGATCAGGCCGGCAGTGAAAAAGAAATATGGAGGGCACGTATATCTGATCCAACCGGTGCTTTTACAGTCTACGCAGGTAGTTACCAGCCTGAAGCTTCACTCTTCCTTTCAACTGTAAGCGTGCCTTCGTATGTAATGGTTCTTGGCAAGGTTCGTTCATACGAGCCAGGAGATGGCTCTGTTTATGTTTCCTTGCGTCCGGAGGAGATCAATTATGTAGATGAGTCAGTGCGTGACAGGTGGATAGCAGACACTGCGGAAATGACTCTTGATCGTCTGGATGCATTTGACAGATTCTTCTCTTCAGGAGTTGGAGGCGAAAAGATTGCTGACAGGATGTCGGCATGTAATATTCCTCAGACACTTGCAAGTGGTATGTGTCTTTCACTAGATTATTATCACAAGGATAAGGAATACTATGATTCCTTAAAAAATGTTATCAAACAAGCACTTTGCACCATTAAGAAGTCATCTGGACAGCAGGAGAAAGAGCCTGATTACGAACATGTGATCCAATCTCTTCTTGAAAGCATAGATGATGGAAGTGGTTTTGATTATTTGAACTATATTGAAAAAGCAGGTTCCAAAGGTGTTCCTGAGAAAATTGCTGATTCAACGTTGAAATCCTTGTTATCAAAAGGGCACATATATGAGCCAAAGGCAGGCTTTTTCAAAGTTATACATTGAATGGGTTGATTTGATTTCGAATGTGTTTTTGTATGCGACATACTTAAATATGCAAAAATATTAGACCTGATAAGTAATTCAACACATTAAATGTACATTTTATCAAAGAAGGTTAATTCATGGAACATGATGAGATAATAGAAAATGTAAAAAACAGTATCATCAGTATGAAGGGTGTAGGAAATACGCTTCTGCTTAATGAAGATGATCGGGAAATTATCAGGGAGCTTGAGAAAAAAGCTGATGAGATGACTCTGATGGGGCTTGGCCGGGGCGATAATAAAGGTGTAAAAACAGTTCTGAAGAATGACGTTATCTTTGCTTTTACTACGAATATGGATTTCAACTGGCCCGAAGGCCCTAATGTTATTCTAATGCACAATGAATGTGTTGTGGGTCAGGACCTTGATGATGAGGCAAAACTTGAGGAAATGAAAACCTGCAAGGATAAACTTGTTATTGGTAACATTGTTATATATGACACAAGTGTACTCAAAAAAATGGATGCCAAGAACAATCCATTGATAGTTGTATTGCCGCCTAAGCCATGTGAAGAAGTGGAATGTGTGGATAAGGTTTGTAATGCAGTGCTAGCATCTCCTTCTCCTCCAAGTGATGAGTACCTCAAGGAAAAGATGGGACTTGACAATCTCCATGGAACCGGTACTTTTCTATTGGGATTCGATTTTGATTGCTCATGTAAATGATGATTAATATGGTGTTTGTTCTTGCAAGCACCTGAAATCTTCTTTTTTTATCAGTTCGAAACCTGCCTTTTGATTCTGGTTATTATTAATTTATCATCACAACACATTATTTTTAGACTTCCGGATAACCTGTCAGGTAACTGTGAATTCAATTAAAATCAAAAAAGATAAGTGAAATCAAAAAGGAAAGGGTGCATTATCAAACCAATGCACCTTCTAAATACAAATTATTCGCCTTTGTATATCTTGAATGCATCTTCAACAGAGGCATTCTCAATAGTGATTGCATAGATGGCGTTACATAACCTGAGAGCTTCATCCAGTGGTCTCTGGTGTATATTCCTTCCTGTTGCATTACCCTCTGCACCACTGACATGTATCTGTGTATGGAGTTTCTTAAGGAAAGCTTGCGGATCATCACTGGAACCACCTGCGCAAACAACCTTTGTCCTTCCTGCTGCAAGGACTGCTTCTTTGAATGCTTCTTCGGTTTTCATTCCTTCAGCTTTTGGATAGTTCACCTTCACAAAGTCTGCATTAAGGCATGCTCCTACACCTGTGGCACCTGCAATGAGATGTGGGTCCTTTTCATTTTGTACAGCTTCTCCTCTTGGATATATCCAGAGTACCGTTATCATTCCATACTTGTGTGCCTCATATATCATTTGTGCAGCTTGCTGGAACATATCAGCTTCATAGGCACTCCCAAGGTATATGGTGTATCCGATTCCCATGATCTTAAGGCCACTATTATCGCGGAACTGGGCCACCTGCTCCATATCATACCACTGGTTACTGAATGGGTCATCCTGCTTTGTTTTCACAAGATGGGATTTGGAGTTGACTTTAACAAGATATGGTATGTCAGCATAGTCCATTCCATACCTGGCGATAAGACCCATCTGTGTAGCAAAGACTCCGATATTTGAGTTTGCAGCTATTCTGAAAAGGTGCTCAGGGTCATTGTCGTCCGAGGGTATGCCTTCTCCAAAAAAATCATCATTAAGATGTTCGACTTTCTGATCACCTGCGAAAAGCATCAATCTGCCAGTGTTTCGGGTAATCTCCATGTAATTCTTAATGTATGTCTCACGTGCTTCCTGCGGCACATCTAATGGAACTTTTACGTCTTCTTCTTTTATTAAGACCATTTTAATCACTCGAGTTTAAAATATTGTTTAATAAGCGTTTTGTTTCCTACCTATCCTTAATCATGTTTTTCTATTTTAATTATTGTGTGATTACAAGGGGAAGTTTTAATGTTGAATTAATTCTCTTGAAAAATACTCTTTTATGTATGGTGAATTGTTATGTTATTATAATACTGCATCATTTTTTTCCATAATTATGTTTTATTCCCTGCATTAGGGTTTTATATCTATAATGCCATGGGATTACTAAAATACATAGAGCTTATATTAAAATTATGTGAACATTATTTTTTATACCAAAGGAGTATAGCTGTGGATTCGATACATCTTCTGGAAATTGTGGTTTCTGTGCTTTTTATGAGCATGATTGCCCAGACACTTAGCAAACACTTTAAAGTGCCTGTTATTATGTTCCTCCTACTGGAAGGGATACTTGTTGGGCCAGAAGTGCTGAATTTTATAGATCCGCGTATGTTCGGTGATGGGCTTACTGCCATTGTATCCCTGTCAGTTGCAGTGATTGTTTTTGATGGTGGTCTTCACATTGATGTTAAGAGTATCAGACCTATACAGAAGACTGCTTTAAAGCTCACGACAATTGGTGTACTGATCACATTCGCCGGTGCGACGCTTGTGACATATTTTATGTTAGCTGTTCCCTTGAAGCTTGCAGCACTTTTCGGAGCTCTGGTAGCCGCAACCGGTCCTACTGTTATCACACCACTTGTGCGAAACATACATGTGAATCACAAAGTTAGTAAGATTCTTGAAATAGAAGGTGTTTTTAATGACGCAGCCAGCGTCATCCTTGCAGCATTTATGTTCGAGTGGATAGTTTCGCAGCTAACTGGATTCAATGCCGTTCTTTTCATACTCCAGAGACTTGTTATAGGTATTGCCCTGGGTATGGCCAGTGGTCATATCCTGAAACGTTTTCTTTCAAGCGGTTCCCTTGTGACTGACCAGACTGCCAGACTATTTACTTTAACGATGGTAATAACCACTTATGTTGCGTCTGAGTTATTAGGCAATGAGTCTGGTATTCTTGCAGTTGCAGTTTTTGGGATCGTTACTGGTACCTCCAGTATTCCTCACAAACAGGCTCTAAAAGAATTCAAATCAGATCTTGTGATGTTAATGCTGTCTATAATTTTTATACTTCTTGCAGCCATGCTCAAATTCGAGGATATAATCGGTATTGGGCTAAACGGGATCATAGTTGTCTTGTTATTGATCGTTTTGGTACGTCCTCTGGCTGTATTTGGTTCAACGGTAAACTCTCGTCTTAAAAGGAATGAGAAATTGTTTATTTCATTCATTGGTCCAAGAGGTGTTGTACCAGCATCCATTGCAACCTATTTTGCCATTAAACTGGATTCTTTCAATATACTGGGTGGTCAGATGCTGGTTGGACTGGTATTTCTGACCGTTATCATTACAGTCATAACAACCGGCACTTTAGCAAGAAGAGTAGCCAATCTTTTAGGAGTTATACCTATGGAAATCCTTATTATCGGAGGCGGAGAGGTCGGGAAGATCCTGGCCGAGAGATTTGAAAAGCGAGGCGAGAATGTAGTTGTAGTGGACAGTTCCGAGGCCAGATGCCAGCGGCTGCTAAAACAGGGTATACGTGTGATTCACGGTGATGCCGAGGACATTAATGTTCTTAAGGCAGCAGGAATAGAAAAGGCCAAGTACATAGTTGCCACCACTGACCAGGACAATACGAATCTTCTGGTATCTCAGATAGCAAAGAGTAAGTTTAACCTGAAGGAAGACCAGGTAGTTGCAAGGGTCAACAATGTTGAGAATCTGCATGCATTCTGGGATCTCTCTATACGTTCAATGAGTCCTCAGATGACCACAGCTCTTGTTCTGGATAACATGGTCGGAAAACCCTCTATGTTTTCCATGTGTGAAGTCGGGGAGGAAGGAGAGATACTTGAGGCAAGGGTCTCAAATCCCAAGGTAGCAGGCAAAGCCATAAAGGAGTTATCACTTCCTGAGGGCAGCCTGTTGCTGATGATCAGGAGGGGTGATAAGTCTTATATTGCAAATGGCAACCTTGTCCTGGAGTATGATGATCTTGTTACTGTAATTGGTGAAGATGGTGCTGCACAGGAAGTTGTAGATCTCCTGCATAAGTGAGTTCGATAGTTTTCACACATCTTCTTTTTTTATTTATATATTACTTTCACCTTGCTCACAACTCAATTATATAGGGTTGAAGCATACAGATAAATTGCCTCTCAAGAAGAAACAAACAAGAGGCTTGAGGATTTAACTATGAAACAATTAGCACAGGAAATTAGTGCCAGGTTCCATGAACTTGGAGTGGAGATCCCTATTGGGGACATTGAAGAACGCCTTGACAAAATGATAACTAAGTTCAAGGTTCCAAAGGAAGAAGCACGCAGAAGCGTTGTTAACTACTTTTTAAAATCATACAATATTAATAGGGGCGAGTTTTACACCGGCCAGACAGAGTCACCAACGGTTAATATTTCTGACATAACAGAAGATGGGAAGTGGGTCAATGTCCGGGGAAGGATTGTCCAGCTATGGGACAACACTCATGAATCAATATCGCAAGTCGGTCTTATAGGGGATGAGACAGGGACCATCAAATTCACACTGTGGGGGAGTGCTGCAGCACCTCTTGTTGAAGAAGATAAAAGCTACATGTTCAGGAACGTAGTTGTAAATGAGTGGAATGGGAAATTCCAGTTGAACGTTAATAAGAGCAGCTCCATCGAGTCCCTTGATGAAGATATCGAAGTGGGGACTACTACTGTTGATTTCAAAGGTGCCATGGTGGACATACAGTCAGGTTCAGGTCTCATAAAAAGGTGTCCGGAGTGCAACCGTGCATTAACAAAGGGAGCCTGCATGGAGCACGGTAAGGTGGATGGCGTCTATGATCTTCGCATTAAGGCTGTTATGGATGATGGTGCTTCCATACAGGATACTATACTCAAAAGGGATCTGGTCGAAGAGATTACTGATATGACGCTTGAAAATGCAATTGCCCTTGCTGCAGATGCTCTTGATCAGGGAGTTGTCCTTGAGCAAATGAAAAAATTACTAGTGGGTAAATACTACAATGTAAGCGGATCAAGGATCGAAAGATATCTTCTTGCAGAGTCCATTACTCCTGTGTTCTCATTGGAGCAGTCTGAACTGGATGAATTAATAGCTGCAGCAGAGGTGATCTGAATGTCTGGTTATACAAGGGAAGTTGCCAGGAGGATATTTGCTCAGGAGTTCAGAGAGTCCAATCTAAGTTTCAAGGATGGGGATGACCAATATGCTCCACAGTATCTTCTGACACCGACCGGTGCGAAGGTTAACCGTATATTTATTATCGGTACGCTAATTGAGAAAGAAGATATTGGTACGGATTCAGAATATTGGCGTGGTCGTGTTACAGACCCAACCGGCTCTTTTCTGATATATGCAGGTCAATACCAGCCGGAAGCTGCTCAGGTACTTGCCGAATGTGAGACTCCTGCTTTCGTTGCTGTTGTTGGTAAGCCCAGTACTTATACTACAGGTGAAGGTGATGTGCTTACTTCTGTGCGTCCTGAGTCACTCTATATAGTGGATGGCCAGACTCGTGATATGTGGGTATTAGAAACCGGAAAATGCACTCTTGATAGGCTCAAGGTTCTTGATGGCACATCTGCCAATGCACAGCGGGCAAAAGAATACTATAATCCTGATGTCAGGCATTATTCTTCAATGGTTGTGCAGGCGTTGCAATCTTTAAAAGAAAGTTATTGATGTCATTTTCAGGGCATATTTTGCCCTTTTCTTTTTTGCCTGACCAAAAGTACCATATGTGACCCAAGCGTTGTAAATTCTGTGGGTGTCGTATGAAAACTTACCTGGTACTCTGGTTTAACAGCAACGGTTCAAGGCCTTCAGAAGTGAACAGGAGTCTTATGTCTCTTGGTTTCAAACAAGTTCAGGGGAATTATGACTATGTTTATGACTGGGGCAACAATGTTGATCTGGATGAGATCCTTCTATTTACTGATAAGATCCAGATGACATTGAAAGGCACGGGTGTAATGTTTAAAACAGAAACCTTAAACGGTCAGAATTAACTGGATTACTTGCTGTCCTCGCCAAGTTTGCGGGAAAAGTCAATATATCCACAGGATTGGCCTGTTATCGGTATAATCTTTGTTTCTATTGAGCCATTTTTAATTTTCAGTTCAACTGCACATGGATCAGACATCCTCGGTTTTGTAGGTGATCCCGGACAAACAATGAGAACATCACTTTTTTCAATAATTGGTCTGTGGAGATGTCCGAATACAAGAACATCTACTCCCATTTCAAGAGCCATATATCTTGTTGCAGTGTAATCGACAATAGAAAGCGCAGCTTCATGAATAACTCCTATCTTAATTCCTTCTACTTCAAAGACGAGTTTTTCCGGGAGGAGTTCTTTTACGGCAGGTTCGTCGGAATTTCCATGCACTGCTTTTAGTTTCCCTGTAGCATTGAGTGCTTTGAAAAAAGATAATGAATCAAAATCTCCAGCATGGACTATCATGTCATACTGGTTGAAAACATCAGATAGATACGCAGGAATACTGTCAGTTTCTAAATGCGTGTCCGATATCAGTATAATTCTCATAAGATCATCTTCATCCGGTCATTGTATACTAAGGTCGACAAGTTCATATTCGAGATCTTCAGCTTCAAGCCTGCTCAGAATGGTTGGTACTTCTTCATCAATGGCAAGCACAAGTGAAGATACGCCATGATATGCGGCTTCAATGACCGATTCTTTTGCCCCGAACATTACGTGGGGTTCAAGGCCGATTCTTCTCAGGGATATAAGTGACTCAACCCCCACTGTTGCAATATATGATTTGGATTTAGCAAGGGACCTTAAACGCTCTAGATCAACATTATGTGATCCACCCCGCTCAACTCTTGGTATCTTGCAAATTGTAATGCTTGCATTCTCAAGATCAATAAGGCCCATTAGGTCAGTAACACCTACATCGTCACCTTTCTTTGCACTTGAAATTGTTGTTCCTGTTGCGTTAGTCACACCAGTTGTACTCACATAAAGTAAACCATTATCCATTTTAAGGTAGACCTCTTTTCCTTTTTCAAGGTCTTCCTCGGCAATTGCAGTCCAGGTAGATACATGGCTTATTATATCGCTCATTACGTAGCGTGCATATCTCTTCATGTCTGCAGCATTTTCAAGTACCCATTCAACACCTACTTTTGTAATTCTGTAGCGAACTCTCCCTTCAGAATAGACTAAACCTTCTGCGACGAGTTCTTTGATGTATTCGGATACTGCCTGAGGTGTAACTCCTATTTTTTCAGCAATTTCCTTCTGTCGTACATTAGGTTGATGTGCAGCTACTTCTATAAGTATCTGGAATTTGGTGATGCCACTTTTGCTATGAAGAAGTTCTATCATTCTGCTTCTCCGCCCTGAAGTACCTTGAGTCTTTGTCCCATGACCGTGAGTTTATCAGACCTGCGGGCAACCGCTCGAATGTATAACGGACTCTTGCTCAATGCTCTTGTAAGACTGCTCATAGAATCGTTTCCCTGTTCAACTAACTTCTCAAGTTCTTCAATGGCATCCTTCACTTCTTCATAGGGCATAAAAGTGAGCATAATAATGTCACTCATGTCTTCGAAAGAGCATTGGAAATTTGTCTGGACTTTAGAATAGGATGAACGGTATTCCTTTTCAGGGGTCTTGCCAGGTTCCGGCATATGCCACTGGCTTTCTATCAAACCGCTTTTCTTGAGAATATTGATGCTTTTAGTAACATCGGTACCTAAAAGCTCCTCAAGTTCTTCCTTAGTCATCCATAGGTTCAGAAGTGAATCAAATACTTTTTTGTGTCTCTGGGATCCAAAAACCTGAAGCAGAGGTACGAGTTCGGAGGGGTCATTAATAATTCTTGTTCGTTTACTCATTTGATTACCTCGTCTATGTCAACGGATCTGGTATAAATAGCCACATTTGAACTTCTTCACTTGTTCATGTGGGTAGTCACTGACTACCTATTGTCTATTTTAGTACCTATTATATTGAGGTTTAACCTAATAAATGTGTTGTGATTTCATAAAGTTTCGAAATAGATATCAGCCTTTTCTTCCTGTTGAAAGAAGATTTTTTATGTGGCTGGTTCTTATTTTCTCATGCAACGTCTGGGTCACAATTGTAAATGCTATGGTAGCATCCACAAATACCTGTATTCTCTTTTGCAATTTTGCCTTAGGAAACAGCTTCATCTACAGTACATAATGAACGTCCTCCTAAAGGTATCACAAAAGGTGGAAGTATATCAACTTTAGCCATATGGTATATGTGTTCGTGATATTAATGGCTTACAGATGAGTCAAATAAATACTTCCACATGTTCATTTCATGCTAACAGGGGGACACATTTTTATTTACCGGATTAATATCATGATAAGTCATTAGTGATATAGTTTCCATCAGACTATGAGGGACTCTTATAACGTCACTATTGCTTTTAAATCTACCTGTATATATGGTGATTGTAAATTTTATTTGGGAAGTACCGCTAAATATATCAGGTTTGTTATCAATTATGGTGCAGTTAATATGTCTGATACTATTTATCTATTCGTCAACGAAATTCTTAAAGGCAGACAGCTATCTATCAGTGGTGTTACACGTGAACTGAAAGACAGGGGAATGGATGAGCACCGTCTTGTAATGACTGGCTACCTGCGGGCTCTGAAGGATCTCAATATATTGAATGAAGTTGAGATTCCTCCTTCTAAAGTTTATAGCATTGTGGAAACCGAACAAAGTGACAATGAGGATATATATTCCCTCATTGCCGAACAGATAAAACATATTGAACCATTTTTGATGATTCCTGTTGCAACTTATGTTTTATCAAGAACACTTGACAGGCCTGTATTTAAGGAAGAGTTCATTAGAATGGGCTTGAGTGGAAAAAGCCTGACTGATTATATTGCTTCAGTAAACTGTGCTATCAGTCCGACGGACAAAAATCCAAAGGAATATGCTGCAGGCATCACAAAAATTAAAATTCCCTTAGGGGAGCCTGCTTATGAAATTAAAAATGTGACTGAGGAAATCGTAAAGAATTCCAATTGTATACTTTTCAAAATAGTAAGGAGTTCTGTTGACCTGGGTGGCCTTATTCCTAAAACAAAATCCACTTCCATTACGGATTTTGGATAAACTATCCTCTTTGGTGCTTAATAACAAATAATACATTGATTCATAAAATAGGTTGAAAAGGTTTTGTTTTTTATGAATACTGTAAAAGTGGCCTGTATACAGATGGATGTACTCCATTGCGAAAAAGAAGCAAACATTTCAAAAGCTTTTTTCATGGCACGAGAAGCTCTGACAAAAGGCGCCGATATTCTGATATTTCCTGAAGTGTTTTCAACAGGTTTCTGTTATGAGGATATGGATAACTCTGCTGAGCCAGAGAACGGTGAAACTGTACGGAAAATGTGCGAGTTCTCAAGAAAACATCAATGCGTCCTTATTTTTTCCTTAATAGAAAAGAAAGATGCTGAAGATGATTTTAATTATTATAATCTGGGTTTGTGCATTGAAGATGGAGAAATCGCAGGAAAGTATCGTAAAACACATCCTTTCAAAAGGGAAAAACAGTATTTTTCATCAGGAAGTGAAATTCATCCCGTCAGACTGGTTAAACGGGAGATTACAGTTGGTCTTCAGATATGTTATGAAATACGATTTCCTGAAGTTGCCAGGAAACTTGTTCTTGAAGGCTCTGACCTACTTGTTACCATTGCCGAGTTTCCTTCACCGCGGGGGCATATATGGAAGTCACTTGCAATAGCCCGTTCAATTGAGAACCAGATACCTCACATTGCATGCAATAGGGTAGGGAATGACCCGGATTCCTCTTTCTTTGGAGGTTCCATAATAATCGACGCTCTGGGTGATGTGAAAACAGAAGCATATGACATGGAGTGTGTGATTTTGGATGACATTGAATTTGAAACAGCTCAGAAAGTAAGGGAAATGATCCCTGTACTGGAAGACAGGCGCCCAGACATCTATTGAGGTACTAATTATCTTTTCTCGATAATTGCTTTTTTCAGGAGCACATTGAATTTTGTTCCTTTTCCATCAGGTCCATCCTCAATTCCCACGCTTCCTTCATGCAGTTCTATTATACGTTTGACTATGGCAAGTCCAAGACCTGAGCCTTTTACATTTACTTTGTGTGCCCTTTTGAACCTGTCAAAAATATGGGGTTTATCTTTATTAGATATTCCCTCACCTTCATATGTTATGGATATTTTCCATAAATCCTCAAGATCATCAATATTTATTGTGATCGTACTTCCTGAAGGACTGTATTTTGTGGAATTCCCTATAAGGTTTGAAAAAACATCCTCTATAGTCGTATAAACATCTGCTGGATACTCACCTGTCGGATTGAAAATCACTTTCATGTCCTTATAGTCCATCTTTGGTTTGAGTTTATCCATTATTTCTTCAATGATCTCTTTCAAATCCACAGTTTCAAAATCAAGTTCATCCATGTTCTCGATCTTGGCTAGATTTGCAGCATTCTCAATAAGGCCTATGAGTTTTTTGTTATTTCTTTCAATTGCCTTCAAAGCATCTTCTTTCTGACTTTCGTTCTTCACTTCTATGAGGTGTTCAACATAGCCTTTGATGACGGTGGCAGGGTTTATAAGGTCGTGCCTGAGTATGTCTGTGAAGGGATCTTTGAGCTCTTTTGAGTGTTTCAACTCAAGGGAGTATTGTTTCAACTTTTCCTCTGCTATTTTCCTCTCCCTGATCTCTACTTCCAGTTCCCTGTTCTTTGAATTAAGTTCTGTGTTTTTCTCGTCCACTTTGTTACGCAGGGTCAGGCTCAATATTACAAACAATAAAAGAAATCCACCGCCAATACTAACAGATAATTTCAGCCATGAAGGACTTTCCCATGTGGTCAGGTTCAATTCGCTTGTTTCCGATGAAGCGTAATATACGATTCCGTCTTCAACTACCATCTGGAGAATATTTTCGTCTATCGTCCTGGCAATTTCATTATCTGAATTATTAGACAATGCAAAAACCATGTCATTAGGGGCTATGACGAAAGGTATATTTTCCACATCATACTGTGCTTCATGCTCTTTTGCATAGGATTTTGCGATTATCCCTGCATCAGTTTTTCTACTCTGAACCAGTTCAAAGACTTCCATGTAATCATCGGCCATCACAAATGTGTAGCTGATATTTGAATTGCCTGGGATGGCATTGAAATTATCATAAAAAAGGTCATCATGGCAGGCTATATTCCTTCTTTGCCATTATAGAAAAAAGTAAAAACTGGCTTTCAGGTGCCAGCAACCACAAATTCATTTATTCAAGATAGATGGCAGGTCTGAGGGGAGCTGCAAACCTTGATTTATTTTCCGGGTCATACTCCGGTTCATCAGCCGTATAAACCTGTATCGGACAACCGATCTCGTTTGAAATACAGCCCGTGTTCTCTTGAAGGACTGTCATCTCGTCAAGGCGCATTCCAAGAAGCATCTCGAACCTTTCAGTCTTCATACTGGAAATATCCGGTACGAGCTTCTGGACATATTTTGGTATCTCCTTTCCATGTCTTCGGTTCTCGGGATCAGACATCAATGTCTTTATGAGCTTTCCCGGGTTGAGCTCGTCATTGTTCTTCATTTCAAGCGCCATCTTGAAAGTTTTAACTTTCCAATCAGGTGCAGTGTAAAGAGCTATCATCTTAGGTTTTATCTTTGTGACCTTAATGATCTCCTCAATATCAGAAAGCGTGCTACACATCAGTTCTTCCGCAAGTTCGGCATCGTTGTCTATGAACCTTGGGCAGAATATCGGATATGCTGCCTGGGATACAAAGTCACCATCACCATGGCCCATATTGGTCCATATTTCTTCGCATATGTGGGGTGTGAAAGGAGCCATCAGGCGTACCCATACATCGAGCACATCGTAGAGAAGCGCTGTCCCCCCTCTTCTCTGGTACCATTTCACATCGTTGTAGAGGAGGAAAAATGAATTTTGGAGCGCACTTCTTGTGCGAATTGATGTCATGTCATTGTTTGTTTCTCTGACACACTGCTGGAGCCTGCTGAGCATCCAGCGGTCAATGAGTTTGAGATCATCATCAATGCCGGATGTTGCACCTGAATCTATTATTTCATTTGCAAGTTTGTAGAACCTTTCCACCTGCTTTCTTGAGCTTTTTACTCCGTCATCTCTCCAGTCGGCATCCTGGGTTTGTTCTGCGCTTGAAAGAATGTACATACGTGAAACATCAGCACCATAGGTGTCAACGGCTTCTCTAAGTGTAAGTATCGGGCCCTTGGATTTACTCATCTTCTGCCCTTCGAGGGACACAAATCCATTCACTGCAAGAGCGCGTGGCCATCTGTCTTCATCAAATATTGCAACATGGTGGAACAGGAAGAACAAGAGGTGATTTGGCACAAGGTCTTTTCCTGAAGATCTCAGGTCCACAGGATACCAGTAGTCAAAATCAGACTTGATGTTTGCAATGATCACTTCCGTAAGTCCGGTGTCAACTGCTGCTTGCTGTACGGATCCTTTGCCAAGCAGTACATAGTCAAAGAGTGCAGGGGTCAGCTGGTCTACATCGATTCCCTGTGCAAAGAATTTGTTCGTTATGTAGTATGACATGTAAATGGTTGAATCTCCAAGAGATTCAATAAGCCAGTTCGTATCGAATGGAAGTCTGGTACCAAGTCCTTTTTTCCTGGCGCATGCTTTGTCTTTAAGCCAGTCTACCTTGTTGTTGAACTCAACTCTTATTTCCTCTGGGATGATGTCCATTCCCTTAATACATTTGTAGACCTTGTCTTTCCACTGTGGGTTAGAATAATTGAGGAACCATTGTCCTTTGACCATATTGACAACACATGGGGTTCCACAGCGACATACAACAGGTTCACTGAATTCATAGAACACCTCTCCTATACCTTGTTCAATAAGGTCTCTTGTAAGTATGTCCTTTATTTTGGAAACTGCTACACCAGCGTACTTTCCGGTGTTCTCTTTCAGAACACCACCATGGAACTCACGACGATACACCATCTTTGTGGCTTCTTCGGCCTTAGGGTCTTTTTGGTCCTTTACACCAAATTGTTCAACCGCTTCTACTGCCGGATATTCCCCAAATTCCTTGGCCTGGATAAGTGAAATGAGTTTGATGTCCCTTAGATTCTCTGTAATTCCGTATTCAGACAGGTCCTTGTCATAAAGATCTTTGAGTGCCAGGTAATCATAAGGTGCGTGGGCAGGCACGCTCATAACGATGCCGCTGCCATTTTCTGCTTTAACAAAAGATGCTGGTAGTGTTATTACTTCATTTCCAGATAGTGGATTTGTCACTTTGATGCCTATGAGGTCTTTGCCAGGTACGTTCTCTATGAACTCAATGGTCCTGTCGGTAAAGGTGAGCTTTCTGTAAGCTTCCTGGCTTACTACCCATATCTCTTCACGTTCATCTTTTGTGACCTTAAGTTTTACATGTTCTATGTCCGGGTTCACCCAGAGGTTGGTAACGCCAAAAATAGTCTCAGGCCTGAGAGTTGCACATGGAAGTACCATGCCATCATATCTGAATTTCATCAGGGTGAAGTCTACGATGGTAGCTTCCTCTCCGTGAAGTATGTCATGATCCTCTACAGGATTATCATCATTAGGGCACCATTTTACAGGATGTGCACCTTTTACGATCATTCCTTTTTCATGAAGGAGATTGAATTGCCATTCGATGAATTTCTTGTACGTTTCATCGGTGGTTGTGAACTTGCGTCTCCAGTCAATTGAATAACCAATTGAACGCATTGCTTTTTCCGCTTCCACACTGAAATACTCCACTATTTTTTCAGGAGTTGTGAGGTTTTCCAGTATGTCATCAGGTATCCTGTGAAGACGGGAATAGACATCCATTGTCTGTGGATCCTTGTTTGCAATAAGTTCTGCAAGTCCTACAATAGGTGTTCCTGTAACGTGGAATCCCATTGGGTAGAGTACATTATATCCAAGCATTCTTTTGTGCCTGGCTATGACATCTCCGATAGTGAATGTTCTTGTGTGTCCGGCGTGTAAATTTCCGTTCAAGTATGGGTACGGGATAGTTATGAAGTATTTTTCCCTTTCATCAGGTTCAGGCTCGAATATCCTGCTTTCATTCCAACGGCTTTGCCATTTGTTCTCTATTTTCTGTGCATTATATTCTTCTTCCATTGCTCGCACCTTTTAACGCTGGACTAAATCGTCATTATTTTCCCAAAGTCTATTGATCAAATCTGAATATTAACCTTGCGTACTCTTTGTGAAACGGTACCTAATGTTAGGTAAATGTTCTAAACAGTACTTGAAAACCTTCAACATCATGCAATTTGGATCATTTCTTTGATTATATTGGGTTTAATAAATAACAACCTTAATAAAGGATACGGATTTGCCTTAGTTTTTCTGTGTTCTGTTTTCCAAAAATGTATCCGAAAGTCATTATTTGTGTGTATGGTGCACAGTTATAATTTTATTATTATACTTCGTATGGTGTTGGTTATGGTGTTTTAATATTATTTTTTTGTATAGTATTATTTATATACATGTAACACATTCTATGTGAATACGTCTGTAATGTTCTTTGAAAGAACATATATCGCGAAGAATGAGCTGATCTTTATGGCTGGAAAAGAAAAACTACTTGCATCTGCAGTTTTGGTATTTACTAGTGTTCTTCTGGCTTTTATTATATTTACCGGGGCGTTTTATTCAGTAGATATGAATGGTAACTCTGTGAAAGTCAGTGGAGAAAAGTTTTCTTCATTCAACAATGAAGATAGATTTGCTTCTATCTCCCAGAACTATTCCGAATCAGAAATCTTTTCAACTTCCGCAGATAAAAAAGATATTCACTATCAGGAAGACATTGAATTCACTTTTTCACTCTCACTCGAGAATGGCAACTTTACAACTGGTGGGGGTGAGCAAACAGTAGTTCCTTTCATATTAAACATTGAATGCGATAAGGATAAATGGGAAAATCCAGGTCTTCAAGTATTTTGGGACTTTGGTGATGGCAGTGATCTGGTCATTACAGAGGACATTGAGTCTGGAATAATGATTTCTCATTCATTTTACTCGGGTGAGGCATGTTCATACACAACTATGGTAAAACTCATGTTGGATGGTGAGATGCTTGCCCAAAGTGCAGTCGAAATTGATTTGCTCCCTCGCTTAGAAACAGCATCTGAATTAGCTCCTGTTATAAATCCGGTTATTGACTCTGATAAAGTAGTTTCAGAAGTCGGATCAGAGGCAGATGACCGTACATTTATCTATCTGGTAAGCAGCAATGACATCCCATTATCGGGTGGTCTTGTGGAGTACTATGATGGAGAATGGAAATCTCTTGGAACTACTGGTACAGAAGGATATGTTACTACCAATCTGGTCATGAAAAGTTACACTTTCCGCATGAAATATGCAAACAGCTCATTAACGAAGTATCAGGATCTTTCTTCAGAGCGGGCTGTAATTTTCCAGACAATTAACACAACAATTGAGTTTGTTGACAGTACTGGCTCACCACTTGATTCTGACAATGTTCGTTATTATTCAGATGGATGGCATGGTTTCGGTTCTACTGTAAACGGTACAGTTATCAAGGAACTGCTTCCTGCTGCTACTATTTCGACCTAACTTATGGTCACGCATCCGTTCAAACGTATCAGGATATTTCCGTTGACCCTGTTGTGCATTTCCAGACCGTTAACACAACTGTTGAGTTTGTTGACAGTACTGGCTCACCACTTGATTCTGACAATGTTCGTTATTATTCAGGTGGATGGCATGGTTTCGGTTCCACTGTGAACGGTACAGTTATCAAGGAACTGCTTCCTGCTGCTTACTATTTCGACCTAACTTATGGTCACGCATCCGTTCAAACGTATCAGGATGTTTCCGTTGATCCTATCGTGAATTTCCAGACCGTTAACACGACAGTTGAGTTTGTTGACAGTACTGTTTCTCCACTTGATTCTGACAATGTTCGTTATTATTCAGGTGGATGGCATGGTTTCGGTTCCACTGTGAACGGTACAGTTATCAAGGAACTGCTTCCTGCTGCTTACTATTTCGACCTAACTTATGGTCACGCATCCGTTCAAACGTATCAGGATGTTTCCGTTGATCCCATCGTGCATTTCCAGACCGTTAACACGACAGTTGAGTTTGTTGACAGTACTGGCTCACCACTTGATTCTGACAATGTTCGTTATTATTCAGGTGGATGGTATGATTTCGGTTCTACTGTAAACGGTACAGTTATCAAGGAACTGCTTCCTGCTGCTTACTATTTCGACCTAACTTATGGTCACGCATCCGTTCAAACGTATCAGGATATTTCCGTTGATCCCATCGTGCATTTCCAGACCGTTAACACAACTGTTGAGTTTGTTGACAGTACTGGTTCACCACTTGATTCCGATACCGTCCGATATCATTCAGGTGGATGGTATGATTTCGGTTCTACTGTAAACGGTACAGTTATCAAGGAACTGCTTCCTGCTGCTTACTATTTCGACCTAACTTATGGTCACGCATCCGTTCAAACGTATCAGGATATTTCCGTTGATCCTGTCGTGCATTTCCAGACCGTTAACACAACTGTTGAGTTTGTTGACAGTACTGGCTCACCACTTGATTCCGATACCGTCCGATATCATTCAGGTACCTGGTATGACTTTGGTTCTACTGTTAATGGTAGTGTGAGCAAAGAGCTGCTTCCTGCTGCTTACTATTTCGACCTTAGTTATGGTCACGCATCCGTTCAAACGTATCAGGATATTTCCGTTGATCCTGTCGTGCATTTCCAGACCGTTAACACAACTGTTGAGTTTGTTGACAGTACTGGTTCTCCACTTGATTCCGATACCGTCCGATATCATTCAGGTACCTGGTATGACTTTGGTTCTACTGTTAATGGTAGTGTGAGCAAAGAGCTGCTTCCTACTACTTACTATTTCGACCTTAGTTATGGTCACGCATCCGTTCAAACGTATCAGGATATTTCCGTTGATCCTGTCGTGCATTTCCAGACCGTTAACACGACAGTTGAATTTGTTGATGTGGATGGTTTTCATGTTGATACTGGTGTTGTAAACTACTATTCAGGTAGCTGGTATGATTTCGGTTCCACTGTGAACGGAACTGTCAGCAAAGAGTTGCTCCCTACTAATTACTATTTCAATATGATGTATGATGGAAGGTCAAAAGAAGTCTATCAAAACATCGATTTAAATGAAAACATAATTTTTGTTGAAAATGAGCTTTCATAATATTGTTTTCCCAAGTAGTTCTGTAATGGGAAAATAACACATTCTAAGAGTATGTTTCAATCTCTTAATTTTAAGTTTTTACTACAACAAGGGCATACGGCTATATCATCACAGGATGTATCGCCACGGTCGATGATTTCCATCTCAAAACCGCATGTCTCACAGAAATAACGTTCCCCTGGTTGCATATCATACAGTTTATGCATTTGCACCAATCTCCCATTTGTTAATTTTAAAGTTTTGTCATTCCCATCTTCTTGCCATCTTTTCACCGCAAAAAGGACACTTCACGTCTCCTTCTTCGCAGTCATTGCAAGGAATAACAACTTCTCTGGCAAACCCACAGTTGTAGCACTTATAGTATTTGCTTTGTTGCACATTACTTAGTTTACTCATGTTGCCTCATATTCCTATTTATTCTTTGATTTATGTGTTGATAAAGTTATCCAGTTGAACAATTGAGCATATAATGTCTGACCGTTATACTTATTCTCAAGGACTCCCGTATCTTGGTACATGGAATTTAAGATGACAGGTGGGTCAATTTACATAGACAATGTGCCTGATTTTCTGAAAGCAATAAAGTCTATATCTTCAAATTACAACACTATAATTCAGGCAATGGATGCTGGCAAAATAGCAGGTGAAAAACACCTTCTTTTTTCTGTCCAAAAAGCTTTGCGTGCTAAAGAGAACAATTGTTGTATGGCACATGATCTGGGAATTGAAATAATGAGGTATGCTTCAGGCAAAAAACAGATTGGTGAAGCATTTTCCATGGGTGTTCATGAAGGACAGATGAATGTGGCATTTGTTGTGCTTGGTGAAAACGAAGATGTTGAACTATCTGTTCGGACATTAAATGCTCTCATTGAAGAAGCACCTGTGATGAATTATGCCAGTTCCAAAAGGGCGGCTTTGATCGAACAGTTTTTGATAACAGAGGAAGAAATATGGGCCGCAGGTGAAGAGATGCTTCAGTCCCTTGTTATGGAAAGGGTAGCCTTGGTTGATATTTTGAAATAGTCTGAGCATTGATATGTCATCCCCGCGAAACTCTAATATAGAAACCATTAATACATGTGTCATTAAATTCTTTATAATCAAAAAAACAATTCAGGAAATGATAATTATGCCTCATCCTAAAACCGCTGAAGAGATGATAAAGTGTGCGGGACCAATCGAGTGTTCCCTTTTGCCCAGATTATTACATGTTACAGAAGCAGCAGCAATAGCAGCTTCTTATCAGATGGGCCGTGGCGATAAGAATTATGCAGACCAGGTTTCTGTGGAATCAATGCGCAGAATGCTGAACTGTCTTGACATGAAAGGCATGATCAAGATCGGTGAAGGAGAGCGTGATGAAGCCCCCATGCTTTTTATCGGTGAAGAAGTAGGAACCGGAAAAGGTGAACTGGAAGTTGATATTGCTGTGGATCCTCTGGAAGGGACCAACCTGGCAGCAAACGGAACTCCAGGTGCCATATCTGTCATGGCTATGGCTGAAAGGGGTGGACTATTCCACGGTCCGGACATTTATATGGACAAGATCGTGGTCGGCTCGGAAGTAGTAAAATATGAGAAAACGCATCCGGATGAAAAAATAGACCTTGATGCACCAGTGCTCCAGAACCTTCAGATAGTTGCAAAGGCCCTTAACAGAAATGTGGATGAGCTTGTGGTTGTTATTCTTGAAAGGGACAGGCACAAGGACAAAATAAAGGAGATAAGGGAAACTGGTGCAAGAGTGAACCTGATTACAGATGGCGATCTGATGCCCGGGGTTGCAACCGCTATTCGTGGTTCCGGTGTTCATATGGTCCTTGGTTCCGGTGGTTCAGGAGAGGCAGTGCTTACGGCAGCTGCTATAAAGATACTTGGTGGCAAGATTCTTGCAAGGCTTGTTCTTCCTACTGTAGCTAATGGTGGTTCGCCCGAGGAAATTGCAAAAGAAAAGGCTGAAAAAATGCCAAGACTTGAGAAAATGGGAATCACAGAAGATAACATCAATGATGTGCTGGATACAGAAAAACTGGCACCTGGTAAAGATATAATCTTCTCTGCTACAGGTGTAACACCAGGATTAATGCTTCGGGGTGTTAATCTTTTCGGGGACGGTGACTCAAGGGTTCACAGTATTACTATGGGTAGTTCGGGGGTTGTCAAATTTTCAGATACGATCTATATCCATGATACAGAGAAAACTCCTCTGCGATTTGTATAAATGTTAGTCATCTCTAAAATGAAAGTACATATCTCAACTTACGGCTGTTCTGCAAGTCAGGCATCGGCCGAGATAATGAAGGCAAGCATCAGGGATAGTGGGCATGAACTTGTCCCTGAGAAAGATGCCGATGTAGTTGTTATCAATACATGTACTGTGAAGTATACGACCGAGCAGAAGATACTTTATAAGATTCGGGAATTCGGTGAAAAAGGCATAAAGGTCATAGTTTCCGGCTGTATGCCGGAAGTTCAGCTTGACGATATTCTGCACCAAAATCCCGATGCCCATATATTAGGTGTGAATTCTATATCCCGGGTGGGTCAGATGCTTGATTCCCTTAATTCGGTAAATGGAAGTGTAAAGGTTTTTCTTCCGGAACCCGAAGGTTTCCAGAGTGTTCCAAGAATGCGCTTTAATTCCAATATCCATATTTGCCAGCTGTCTCAGGGATGCAATTATGCATGTGCATATTGTATAGTGACAATAGCACGTGGTAACCTGCGTTCATTTGAACCTGATGAATTAGTTGCTGATATAAGAAAGGCTGTTAATGAGGGGTGCAGGGAGATATGGCTTACATCACAGGATAACGGTCAGTATGGAACTGACAAAGAGGTCTTGCTTCCTCAACTGCTGGATATGGTGTGCAGGATACCTGGCCAGTTCAAGATAAGGGTTGGAATGATGAACCCTTTTTCTGTGACACCAATTCTTGATGATCTGCTTGACTCTTTTGAAGATGAGAAAATATATAAATTTCTTCACCTTCCGATACAATCCGCATCAGATAATGTTTTGAAGAACATGAATCGGTATCATTCGATATCAGAGGCGAATGCAATTGTTGATAAGTTCAGGTCAAGATTTCCTGACATGACCATTTTTACGGATATCATCGTGGGTTATCCTGGTGAAAATGATGAAGATTTCAAAAAAACAGTTGACTGGGTGAAAGAGTATAAACCGGAAAAGGTAAATATCTCCCGTTTCACTCCAAGACCGCATACCAAAGCATGGGAAATGCGAAAGCTCGATTCACGTATAATCGTTAACAGGTCAAATGAGTTGCATGGTGTTTGTGAGTCTGTTAAACTTGGATCAAGGGATTGTATGATTGGCAGGGAAGTCGATGTTTTCCTTTCAAAGCCTGCAAAACAGAAAGGTATGATGGCACGTACTGACACGTATAAACCGGTGGTCATTCCGGAATGTGCCCTCGAACCGGGAATTACCTGCCGTGTGCAAATATATGATGCAACTCCGGGGTATTTCCTGGGAAGGATTGTAATTTAAGTTTAGGTTTAAGTTTAACCGGTATTTTTACAGATTATGTTTTTTATTCAGGTTAAGGTCCTTCTTTTTGTAGTCTCTGTACTTTATCAAGTATCTTCTTATCGTATAATTTGACGATATCACTGCGGGTTATTATTCCAAGCAGTTTTGTCCTGTCTGTTTTTAAGACAACTGGAAGCCTTCCAATATCTTTTGCAGCAAGGCGTTTTAATACTGTATTCAAAGTTTCCTCCGGATATGCCACTTCAACGTCCTTACTGCATATCTCATTGATCGTCTTATTAAGTTCGTCATGGCCCACTTTGTCCCTGACATCTTTAAGCGTAACTACACCAGATAGATTCCCGTTTGAATCAAGCACCGGAAATCCTGCGTGCCGACTTGATTGCATGAGAGAGATCAATGCTCCGACTTTCTTGTTCTCCGATACTGTCTGAACGTTGTGTTTCATTGCATTTGTAACCAGCAAGGATTCCATGATGTCGACTTCCCTGCCTTTCCTGATGGTGAAGCCACGTCTATGTAATCCTTCCGTGAATATGGATTCGGAGTTAATGGAACTTGAAACTACATTGCTGACTACACATGCAAGCATTATTGGAAGTATCATATTGTAATCACGTGTAAGTTCAAAAAGAATGAGAATAGATGCAAGGGGTGCCCTGCTTGTTCCCGCGAATACGGCTCCCATGCCTGCAAGAGCATATGCACCTGATTCTGCTGTGAGCATTGGGAATATCCCGTGAACGATGGAACCGTAAGCTCCACCAAGCATTGCACCTACAAAAAGTGAAGGTACGATGGACCCGCCTGATCCGCCTGATCCCATTGTGAAAGAGAATGCGATGATCTTGAGAACAATGAGTGCCAGCATGAGGTTCAGTGCCAGTCCATTGTTAAGGGCATCTGTGATGACATTGTACCCTACACCGAATACCTGGGGGTAAAAGAATCCTATCAATCCTACAAAAAGCCCACCAATTGCAGGTTTTATCGCCGGATGTATGCTCAGCGAATCAAAGAATTTGTGTGTTCCAAAAAGGGCACGCATTAAAATCGCCGATATGACTCCGGCCAGCACCCCAAGGAACAGATAAAGGATGGATTCAAAGAAGGGATTCACAAGTTGATATGATGATACTTCTATTGTTCTAACACCAAATATCACACTTGAAACCAGTGTTGCAAAGACTGCGGAGATGACAATGGGTATAAATGAACTCGCTTCAAGTTCACCAAGTATTACCTCTACGGCGAAGACGACTCCTGCAAGAGGTGCATTGTAGGCAGCGGCAATTCCACCTGAAGCTCCGCATCCTATCAGTATCTTCACCCGGTTACCATTGATCTTGAGTATCTGCGAAACCAGTGACCCTACACCTGAACCTGCAAGAACCACGGGTGCTTCTTTTCCAACAGACCCACCAGAACCGATAGATACGATAGATGCAAGAACTTCCAGGAATGCATTTCTTACTGACATTCTGCCGCCATGAAGGGCGGTTGCCTCAATGACCTCTTCAATGTCATAGCGCCTGGTATGTATGAAAAGATGAACTATTATACCAACGATTAGTCCGCCAAGGGCAGGCAAGAGAATTATGAAATAGCCGTGAGATTCAGGAAGTATTCCGTGAAATGAATTATGGCTCATTTCCAGTAAACTGTCATAAAATACGATGGCAAGGCCTGTGAGAACACCTACAACAAGTGCAAGGGAATTGGATATCAGTGATTCTGTATGTAACCATTGCAACAAATTTTGTTTAAGGTCTTTGAAAGCTGTTTTTCCATCCAAGAATTTTCATCTCTATTACTGGGTGGCAGGTTTTACATAGGCATGATAGATATATTTTTTGAATTGCATGTGCATATATATTTCACATTTAGATTCTTTCTCGTTTATATCGCAAAACAATTATTATGAATTTATAAATTCATCGATATTAAATAATTATATAATATATTGTTGTATAATTGATGACTGTGGAGTAATTTGGGGGCATCAGTAGTAGTACTGTATGTCTGAAAAAGCAATCATTAGTAGTTGTATACAAGAGTGTATGCAGCTCAAAAAAATTGACTATATTCGGAAGCAGATCGCTGATTATTGTCAAGGGTGAGAGTATGCATCCTTTAATAAAAAACATTAAACAAAACGGTGTATTGAATTATTTAAGGATATTATTGTCGATATCTATTATTCTTTCGACATTCAATCCTATAATATTAGCTAGTGCAGCATCGGGTGGTATAGTTGCCATAAGTTCTGAAAAAGTAAATCCCGGTGACAATGCACACGTAGTGATTTCTATAGCAAATTGCGAGAATGTAACAGGCATTAACTTGACTCTGGTGTATGATCCGAGTATTATGTCTATTGACAGTGTTTTAGAGAACCACAGTGCTGTCTTGGGACATGTTGCAGATTATGTTGAAGGAACACCCGGAACAGCTCATATCCAATTGAGGCAATTGAACAACACAACAACTGTGGCCGACATTCCATTGCTGGATCTCGTCTTTACAACATCTGTAAGTGGGAGGTCTTCCCTGGTGTTGCAAGATGTAGAAATTCTCAGTGCCAATACTTCATCAGTTCCTGATACTATTATAAATGGAACCATAAATGTCAATTCAGCTCCAGTACTAGGAGCTATAGGCAATCAGGATGTAAATGAATCAGAAACCCTGATACTCATCTTGGATGCAACTGATATTGATGGTGATACTCTAACATATTCTAGTAATGCCAGTTTTGGTACTCTTACTGGAAATGCTTTCACTTGGACTCCAGGATTTGATGATTCTGGAACTTATTCTATTAATTTCTCTGTATCTGATGGTAATGGGATTGATTCAGAAATAATCACTGTTACAGTGTCAAACACCAACAGAGCACCTGTTTTCACTTCACTTTCTGATGAAATAACAGAAGAAGGTATTCCATTTTCGCTGGTTCTAACTGCAAACGATCCTGATGGCGATACTCTTGCTTATTTCAAGGACGTACCATATGGAAATATTTCGGGCAATGTTTTTACCTGGACTCCTGATTATGACGATAAAGGTTTCCATCAAATAGAATTTAGTGTTACAGACGGTTCTATGTGGGATTACGACATCGTTACAATTGGGGTGGGTAGTACAAACCTTATGCCTGTGCTTGAACCTATTGATAATCAGTTGGTCAATGAATCCGAAACTCTTGACTTTATCCTGAATGCATCATCTCCTGATTATGACCCAATTGAGTATACTGCATCAGACCTTCCTTCTGGTGCAACCTTAGATCCGACCACAGGTGAGTTTTCCTGGACACCAGATTACGAACAAAGTGGTATCTATACCATTACTTTCCGTGCATACGATGGTGTCTTTGAGGATCTGGAACAAATGACGATTGAAGTAATCAATGTCAACAGACCTCCTTCATTTGGACAGATGCCAGTGCACTATGTCAACGAAGATGAGGAATTAACAATCACACTCAATTGTATGGATCCAGACACTGAGGATTTGCTTACATTCTCCTCAAACACATCTTATGGATTGATATCCGGTGATAAGTTCAGCTGGACTCCGGGATACACTGCAAACCAGACTTCAAATGGTATCTACAACATAAACTTCACAGCTACAGATGGTGAGCTTAGTGATTTCGCAGTTGTAACTGTAGTTGTCAGTGATACAAATGCGCCTCCTGAGTTATCTTTTATAGGTAGTAGAAGTGTTGAGGCAGAACAAGAACTTGAGATTAACCTTGTTGCAACTGATATGGATGGAGATAGTCTGGCATACTTAGGTCAGAACTTACCTGATAATGCATTTCTGGATGAAGTAACCGGTGTGTTCAGCTGGATTCCTGATTCCGATGATGTAGGAACTCATACTATCAATTTCACAGTATCTGATGGTAATGCTACTGATTCGGAAACCATAACCATTACCGTTCTTGATGTTATTGTTCCGAACAATGCCCCTGTCCTTGATTTAATCGGTGACAGAATCCTAAATGAATCTGAAACCCTGACAATCACTCTTAATGCAACTGACATTGATGGTGATACTCTTACATACTTCAGCAATGCCAGTTTTGGTACTCTTAATGACAATGTGTTCAACTGGATTCCCAATTCTGATGACATAGGATCTCATACTGTTAAATTCACTGTTTCCGATGGTACTACTATTGATTCAGAAACCATTACTATCACAGTTCTTGATGTTGTAATTCCTAATAATGCCCCTGTCCTTGATTTTATTGGTGAGAGGGTCGTGAACGAATCTGAAACCCTCAAAATCACTCTGAATGCAACCGACATTGATGGTGATACTCTTACATATTCAAGCAATGCCGGTTTCGGTACTCTTAATGGCAAAGTTTTCAGCTGGACTCCAACGTATGATGATTCCAATATTTATGATGTAGAATTCAACGTAAGTGATGGAATTGATGTCGATCATGAGGTCATAACCATAACAGTTCTCAATGTCAACCGCCCACCGGTACTTGCTAATATTGGTGATAGGTCTGTCATGGAAAACAGTATGCTGACAATTAATCTTTCAGCAACAGATGCTGACAATGATACTCTTAAATATTTCACAGATGCTGCATTTGGTTCCATGGATGACAATGTCTTTACCTGGATTCCAACATATGATAATTCAGGTACCTATGATGTCAATTTCACTGTTTCCGATGGTAAGTCCTATGATGAAAAAGCCATCACTATTAAGGTCAACAATGTGAATCGTGAGCCTGTGCTTATTGATGTAGGAAGCAATAGTGTAAAAGAAGGTGAAACTCTTGAATTCAGTCTATCTGCCAGTGATCAAGATAATGATGCCCTTAGTTATACTATGGATGATATTCCTGCAACGGCAAGCTTGAACTCAACTACAGGAGCTTTTTCATGGACGCCAGGTTATGATGATGAAGGCTATTATACAGTCCGATTTGCTGTATCTGATGGCAGTGATGAAGATGTCACATATGCTGAGATCACAGTTGAGAAGACTAACAGGGCACCAGAATTCCCTGAATTTGAAACTGTGAACGTTGCAGAGAACGATACATTGATTCTTGATATCAGCGCATTTGATCCAGATGATGATTTTCTCACATACTTTGACAATGTATCATTTGGTGCCATCTCAGACGATACGTTCACATGGATTCCTAATTTCACTGATTCAGGAACACATTACGTTGAATTTACAGTATCTGATGGTTACTTGGTAGATTCGGCAATTGTTACGATCGTGGTTGCAAACACCAACAGAGCACCTGTTTTCACTTCACTTTCTGATGAAATAACAGAAGAGGGTATTCCATTTTCGTTGGTTCTAAATGCAAACGATCCTGATGGCGATGCTCTTGCTTATTTCAAGGACGTACCATATGGAAATATTTCGGGCAATGTTTTCAGCTGGACTCCTGATTATGACGATAAAGGTTTCCATCAAATAGAATTTAGTGTTACAGACGGTTCTATGTGGGATTACGACATCGTTACAATTGGGGTGGGTAATACAAACCTTATGCCTGTGCTTGAACCTATTGATAATCAGTTGGTCAATGAGTCTGAAACTCTTGACTTTACCCTGAATGCATCATCTCCTGATTATGACCCAATTGAGTATACTGCATCAGACCTTCCATTTGGTGCAACCTTAGATCCGACCACAGGTGAGTTTTCCTGGACACCAGATTACGAACAAAGTGGTATCTATACCATTACTTTCCGTGCATACGATGGTGTCTTTGAAGATCTGGAACAAATGACGATTGAAGTAATCAATGTCAACAGACCTCCTTCATTTGGGCAAATGCCTGTTTACAATGCAAATGAGGGTGAGGAATTGACTATCATACTCAATTGTATAGATCCTGATAATGAAGATTCGCTAACATTCCTTTCCAATGTCTCATTTGGTTCAATAAGTGGCAATGAGTTCATCTGGACACCTGGATACACTGCAAACCAGACTTCGAACGGCACCTATAACATAAATTTCACAGCTACAGATGGCGAACTTAGTGATTTCGCAGTTGTAACTGTAATTGTCAGTGATACAAATGCTCCTCCTGAGTTATCTTCGATAGGTAGTAAAAGTGTTGAGGAAGCACACAAACTTGAGTTCAATCTCATTGCAACTGATGTGGATGGAGATGTTCTTGCCTACTCAGCTCAAAATTTACCTGAAAATTCAGTACTGGATGAGTTGACAGGTGTTTTCAGTTGGACTCCTTCAGTTGGTGACGCAGGGACATATTCTGTGATATTCAAGGTAAGTGACAATGAACTCAATGTCACTGAAACAGTTGATATTACAGTAAGTGCTACTTCTTCAAGTAGTTCAACTATTTCCAGTTCAGGTGGAGGCGGTGGAGGCGGCGGCGGTTCCGCAGGTACGGGTGAAGAGTTTGAGAACATCGATTTTAAGGATTATGTCCTCAAATCAGTTGTAAAAGATACTGATACAGTTTTTGCTTTCTATGGTAAGAACAACAGTATTGTTTCAGTGAGTATAACCTCAGTTCTTAATGCCGGACAGGTTAAATCAGTTGTTGAAGTGTTGAAGGATACTTCCTCACAGGTAGATTCCAGAGCACCGGGTCAGGTTTACAAGAATATGAATATACTGCTCGATGACAAAAAACTCACTGAAGCTACTATTAATAATGCAAAGGTAGAGTTTAAAGTGGATAAGAAATGGCTCGATGATAATGAAGTCGATGTTTCAACGATCACACTTTGCAGATATTCAGATGACAGCTGGGAGCAGTTGCCTACTGAAATAAAAGATGATGATGATTCTTATTTCTATTTCACTTCAACAACTCCCGGATTCTCCTCATTTGCTATTTCAAGCATAAAGCCAATGACCACGGGCGCATACATTTCTGAGGACGTTACACCTGTTTCTACAGATGATGAATCTACATTTATGTCAACTTCAACCGATGATTCTGGTTCAGTTGAGTCTACAACAGGGGCGTCCCAGGAAAGCAGATCAGTATTTCTGATTATACTTGTACTTGTACCTCCAGGTCTAATGATTATCGGAGTATTCGGTTACAGGAACAGGGGTTACTATGACAAATTGCGTAAGCAAATAGGGAATCATGATGGTAAACGCTACAGACGGAATCAATAACATTTAAATGGACAAACCGGATCAGCTGATTGCACAGTAATTGTGTGATCTGTTGTTATTGTAGTTTTTAACAAAAAGGACTATTGTTAATGGGTGTAATATATAATAATCAAGTCATAATCAATTAGATTTATCACATGAGAAACATAAGATAAAAACGATTATGGAGGGGATTTTATTTTTCGTTTCGCAGAGCATGGATCAAAAGACCTAGTTGGAAACAGGAAGGTTCACAAAAGGTTAGGAATATACCCAGGTTTAGCATGTGTGTTATTTTTTGTGGTCTTAGTGCTAAATTTACAAATTGTGGCTACAGCTGTTGCAACTAATGCTCCTGTTATGGAAGTTCTAGGTGATCGATCTATTAATGAGAACAGCTTATTATCTTTCACTTTGTCTGCAAATGATCAGGATTATGATTCGTTGATATTCTCTGCAATAAATTTGCCATCAGGTTCAAGTCTTAATAATTCTACAGGGGTGTTTGAATGGATTCCAAACTATGATCAGTCAGGCAGTTATCTTATCCAGTTTGTAGTATCTGATGGTAGTCATATTGATTCAGAATATATCGCTATAACTGTAAATAATGCAAATCGTTTATCGATATTTTCTCCCATTCCTGACACTACAGTAGATGAAAATTCTCAGGTTAAAGTGATACTTAATGCATCTGACCCGGATGGCGACTTACTTGTTTTTTCAAAGGATGTAACATTTGGAAATCTCCAGAATAACGTTTTTACCTGGACTCCTAATTACGATGATGAGGGTGAACATACTATTGTTTTCACAGTAAACGATGGTTTTTCTTCAGTAACTCAAACTGCAATGATAAATGTTTCAAATGTAAACAGGGAACCTACATTCTATTCCATTGGTGATACTTCTGTTCTTCAGAATGAAACGGTTACTATACAATTGAATGCTTATGATCCGGATGGTGACGCTCTTATCTATTCTAATGCAAGTGATTTGCTTGCTGGTGCATCTCTGGATTCAAATACAGGTTTGTTCCAGTGGGTAAATACTGATTCTCCGGGTGCTTTCTCCCAGACATTCACTATTACCGATGGTTTAACTTCAAAAACAAAGATTGCAAAGATAGTGGTTGGTGATTCCAATTCAGTCCCTGTCCTAAAAGCTATGGAAACCCAATATGTAGAAGAAAATTCAGAGCTAGCATTTGAGATAGAAGCTTCTGATAATGACACACTTAGTTTTTCGTATCCAAATGATTTTCCATCAGGTGCAATTCTAACAATGAATGGTTCTTCAGTTAAATTTTCCTGGATTCCTTCATATTCACAGGCTGGTAACTATAAAGTGGAATTCAGGGTTTCAGATGACAGCTATGCAGAATATGAAGTAGTGGACATTGTGGTTTCTGATGTAAATCAAGCTCCAGTAATCAACCCCGTAAATAATTATACCCAAGATGAAAACAGTGTTCTTAATATTGCTTTAACAGCAATTGACTCAGATGGTGATACTCTTACATTCTCAACGAACAGCAGCCTTGGAATTGTACGAGGTAATACGTTCATATGCACTCCGGGTTATTCTGATTCCGGATTACACGATATATTGTTCACAGTGTCTGACGGCAGTTTGACCAATAGTACAACAGCAACTATTACGGTCAATGATGTAAATATGCCACCACAGATCAATCAGATGTTTCCTCTGGAAGTGTCTGAGGGGGATACATTGAACTTTTCATTAGATGTTGAGGATATTGATGTAAATAATATTTTTACATACTCTGCACTTAATCTTCCTTCAGGTTCAAATTTTGATGGTTCGACGGGCTATTTTACTTGGACCCCTTCCAGTGATCAACAAGGAACGTATTCAGTAAGTTTCCATGTAAACGATGGCGATGCTGATGATTATGAAACAGTTTCAATAACTGTAACAGAACCTTCTTCATCTACAAGTTCCACAAGCTCTGCTTCCAGTTCTGGTGGCGGAGGCGGTGGTGGTGGATCCATGAACACCGGTGAAGAATTTGAGAATATTGATCTAAAAGATTACAAGATCAAGTATGTGAATAAAGATATGGAATCTTTATTCGAATTTGATGAACCTGCAAATAGCATTATGTCCGTTGGTTTTGTATCCAGACTCAACGGGGGTCAAACCAAAGCAGTGGTGGAAATATTAAAAGAAACTTCTACACTGGTAAAAAAATCTCCTGCTGGTGAAGTTTACAAGAATCTGAATATATGGGTTGGAGATTCAAAGTTCCCATCTGACATGATCTCTAATGTAGTTATCAAGTTCAAGGTTGAAAGATCATGGGTCATTTCCAACGATTATGATTCTAAATTGGTAAAACTATATCGTTATTCAGACGGTATGTGGAATTCCTTAGAAACATCAGAAATAGATGAAGATGAGGATTATTTTTATTACAAAGCCAGATCACCTGGCTTTTCACCATTTGCTATTATTATGCCGGAGAATTCCAAAATTGTTATGATCGAAAATAGTTCTCCTTCCAATGAACAAGCTAAAATGTCAATTGGCGATGATATCATTCTGGATGAAGAAGGGGATGCTTCCCAGGATAACAAACGATCACTGATGTTCCTAATATTGGTCGGATCGATAGTTGCTGTTGCTGCTGTGGGTGTTAAATACAGATCTCACTATGAAAGATTATATCTGCAAATTGCAAATCCTGATGGCAAGAGGTACAGGCGAATAAAAAAATAATAGACTAATTAAGTTATAACTATATTTTCGTTGTCTGGTCACGTGTTTTATGCTGTTTTGTGATCAGGTAGTATTTTTCTCAGCAAATTATTATTATATGAATGTGATTAAAAAATTTTATTAACTATTAGATATAACTCTTATTAGCAGTGGTGGTGCTTCCTTTTATTAGGTTAGTACACTTAATAGTCACATCTATCAGGAGGCAGCTGTGCTTCCTTCTAAAAATGCTTTATGGGGGTAAAGCATGTTTCCACATGGAAATAAAAAATATGAAAAAATACGTTTTCTCTTGACGGGTATAGTTTTACTAATGGTAGTGTTGCCTGTAATTGCCAGTGCATATTCCAACGAATCTGTATCACTTGGGAGCACTGTTGTAAATCCTGGAACTTCGTTTACGTTGCCATTATTTATAGACAATGCTACAAATATACGATCAATGTCTATTGACATTGTTTTTGATAACTCTTCTTTGATAATTGATGATATTGTTGCAAATGATTCGTTATCAGGTTCACAGTTGACACATTATCTTAACAATTCCACGGGTTTTGCCAACATGACCCTGGAATCTGTAGATATCACTACAGAAGACCCTACCCATATTGCTGACATTTTATTCAGAGCTATCAAAAGTGGTTACTACAATATCATACTACGAAATGTTTCTCTTGAAAATGATACATTATCTTTCCCTGCACAGTTCGTGTCCAATGGTTCAGTAAGGATCAACCACCCTCCACAGATTGGCGATATTGCTGATAAAGTTATTAATGTAGGGTCTGAGTTCTCTTTTGTGGTTCCCGCAACCGATGCAGATGATACTGTTCTAAATTATGATGTTGAAGGTCTCCCTGCTGGATATGTCCTTAATTTTACAACAGGACTATTTACCTGGACACCAACAACAGTTGATGCTGGAAGACATGTTGTAAATTTTTCAGTATCAGATGGATTTGCCACTAATTTCACATATGCCAATATCACTGTAAATGAAGTCATTACGGACCAAGCACCGGAGTTTGAAGCAATTGGTAATAAGTTTGTAAATGAAAATGCGGTCCTTTCTTTCAATATAAATGCCAATGACCCGGATGGTGATATTGTTACCTATTCTGCGTCTTCATTGCCTGATGATTCGTCCCTTGATGCTAATACCGGTGATTTTCTATGGATAACCGACTTCAATGATGGAGGTACCTATCCGGTGGTATTTACTGCATCGTCTAACAACCTTTCAGATTCAGAGTCCATTACTATTACTGTCGAGGATGTAAATCGTGCTCCTATACTTTCTTCAATTGGTGACCGTTCTGTCAGTGAGAACAGTGAGTTGACAATCTCTCTCTCTGCCACTGATCTTGATGGTGATAGTATTGTCTATTCTACAGATGCCAGTTTTGGTACTCTTTCAGATAATATTTTCAGTTGGACTCCTACATCTTCAGGTATTTTTGATGTGGAGTTTAGTGTAAGCGATGGTAATGATTTTGATTCCGAGATAATTACTATTACTGTAATTGATTCCAACCATGCTCCTGTCCTTTCTTCAATCGGTGACAGGGTTGTAGATGAGGGCTCTGCTCTTAGTTTCACTATTTTCGGCACCGATATTGATTCAGATGCACTTGAATATTCAGCCGCAGATCTTCCAACGGGTGCAACTCTTGATGTTGACACTGGTGAGTTCACCTGGACTCCTGACTATGATGATTCCGGCATCTATAGTGTCACTTTCACAGTTAGTGATAGTTCCCTCTCTGATTCTGAGACTATCAATATTAGTGTTGATAATGTAAATCGTGCTCCTGAACTTCTCCTTATTGGTGATAAGATCATAGATGAAGGCTCTGAACTTAGTTTCACTATTTCAGCCATTGATCCAGATTCAGATACACTTGAATATTCAGTCGCTGATCTTCCAACGGGTGCAACTCTTGATGTTGACACTGGTGAGTTCACCTGGACTCCTGACTATGATGATTCCGGCATCTATAGTGTCACTTTCACAGTTAGTGATAGTTCCCTCTCTGATTCTGAGACTATCAATATTACTGTTGATAATGTAAATCGTGCTCCTGTGTTTTCTTCCATTGGTGACAAGGTTGTAGATGAAGGCTCTGCTCTTAGTTTCACTATTTCAGCCACTGATCCTGATTCAGATACGCTTGAATATTCTGTCACCGGTCTTCCATCAGGCGCGATTTTCGATGAAAACTCCCTGGAATTTAGCTGGACCCCTGATTTTGATGACTCCGGAATTTATAGTGTAACCTTTATAGTCAATGATGGCTTCCTTTCCGATTCCGAAACTCTGTCCATAAGTGTTGGTTCTGTAAACAGGGCTCCTGAACTGAATACAATTGGTAATAAACAGGTCGATGAAAACTCGGAATTGACTTTTTCAGTTTCAGCCATTGATCCTGATTATGATACTTTGGTATATTCTGCGACAAACATATCACAGGGGTCAGGTGTAACTTTTGATACCAATACACATGAATTCAGTTGGATACCTGATTACGAAGAGTCGGGTATCTATAGTTTCACTTTCACAGTTAGTGATGGTTCTCTTTCCGATTCTGAAACTATCATCATCACCGTAAATGATGTGAACAGAGCTCCTGTCCTTTCCTCAATTGGTGACAAGATTATAGATGAGGGCTCTACTCTTAGTTTCACTATTTCCGGAAATGATCTTGATTCAGATGAACTTTCATGTTATTCTACTGGTCTTCCACAAGGTGCAATTTTTGATGTGAACACGCATGAGTTTTCCTGGACACCAGCTTATGATGATTCCGGCATCTATAGCGTCACTTTTACAGTTAGTGATGGTTCTCTTTCTGATTCCGAGACTATCACCATTACTGTTGATAATGTAAATCGTATTCCTGTCCTTTCTTCAATCGGTGACAGGGTTGTAGATGAGGGCTCTGATCTTAGTTTCACTATTTCCGGAAATGATCTTGATTCTGATGCACTTACATATTCTGTCAATAATCTTCCATCGGGTGCAAGTTTTAATGTGGACACGCGTGAGTTTTCATGGACTCCCACTTATGATGATTCAGGTATCTACAGTGTCACTTTTGCAGTCAGCGATGGTTCCCTTTCTGATTATGAAACCATCATCATTACTGTTAACGATGTAAATCGTGCACCATTTATAGAATCGATACCTGACCAGCTAGTAGCTGAAAATGAGGAATTGGTTATTATTATCAACGCTATAGATGATGATGGAGATTCCCTTTCTTTCAGCAAGAATGTTGCATTTGGTACATTGTCAGGTAATGTATTCAGCTGGACACCAGGCTATGATGAAAGCGGGTTATATGATGTTGATTTCAGCGTTTCTGATGGTGATCTTTCATACACAGAGACGGTAAGGATAGCTGTTGGAAATACAAATGTTCCACCTGTCCTTGATTTGATTGGTGGTAAAACAATAAATGAGGACCAAACTCTTTCTTTCACTATAAGTGCATCAGATGCAGATTCAGGTGATACACTTGGTTATTCTGCCTCAGGACTTCCTGCAGGTTCATCATTCAACCCTGCTACACGTGAGTTCTTCTGGATACCTTCATACGATCAGGAAGGAACCTATAATGTTATTTTTGAAGTGACAGATAGTATATTCACAGATACGGAGCTCGTAACGATAATAGTGAACAATGTAAATCGTGCTCCTGTCCTTTCTAATATTGGCGATAAAACAGTTGATGAAGGTTCAGAGTTGCGTTTGCAAATATCTGGAACTGACCCGGACCAAACGGCTCTTGTTTACTCCGCTACAGGATTGCCATCTGGTTCCAATTTCAATGCGATTACCCATGAATTTGTATGGATTCCTGATTTTGACGATTCAGGTACGTATAGTGTTATTTTCACTGTAAACGATGGTGTTGAATCTGATTCTGAGACTATCTCCATAACAGTTGACAATGTAAATCGTGCTCCTGTCCTCAATGCCATAGGCAACAAAGCAGTTGCTGAAGCCTCTGAGCTACGTTTCACAATTTCGGCTAATGATCTTGATTCTGATCGATTGAGTTATTCTGCCACTGGTCTTCCACCAGGTTCAAATTTTGATGTGAACACCCATGAATTTACTTGGACCCCTGATTTTGATGATTCGGGTGCATATAGTATTACTTTTACTGTCAGTGATGGTTCCCTCCTTGATTCCGAGACAATCTCCGTCAGTGTTGGTTCTGTGAACCGTGCTCCTGAACTTGATACTATTGCGGATATGTCTGTTTCCGAAGGTTCAGAACTTAGTTTCCCAATTTTCGCCAATGACCCTGATTTAGATTCACTGACCTATTCAGCTACAGGCTTACCATCCGGTTCTAACTTTGATGTGGATACCCATGAATTTGCCTGGACTCCTGATTTTGATGATTCAGGTACATACAGTATAACTTTTATTGTTAGCGATGGCTTACTTTCTGATTCAGAAACCATCTCTATAACTGTTAATGACATTAACCGTGCCCCTGTCCTGGGTGAAATAGGCAACAAGTCTATAGCTGAAGGCTTTAAACTCAGTTTTACAATACTCGGTACTGACCCTGATTTAGATTCTTTGACGTACTCAGTAGTAGATCTTCCCTCAGGAGCCAGTTTCAATGAAGGTTCCCGTTTATTCAGCTGGACTCCTGATTATGATGATTCCGGAACTTATAGTGTAAGCTTTACAGTTAGCGATGGTTCCCTTTCCGACTCGGAGACCATTACTTTAAGTGTTGGTTCTGTGAATAGGGCTCCTGAATTGAACATGATTGGAAATAAACAGGTCGATGAGAATCTGGAATTGAATTTTTCAGTATCAGCCATTGATCCTGATTCTGATACTTTGATATATTCTGTGGCAAACATTCCTTCTGATTCAGGTGCAACTTTCAATACCAATACAGGTCAATTCCTTTGGAAACCTGATTTCGAAGAATCGGGCATCTATAGTTTCACTTTCACAGTTAGCGATGGTTCCCTTTCTGATTCTGAAACTATAATCGTTACTGTAAATGATGTAAACAGAGCTCCTGTAATAGATTCAATTGGGAATAAGGCTGTCAGTGAAGGTTCAGAACTCTTTTTCACTGTATCAGGCTCAGATGCAGATTCAAACCAATTATTCTACTCTGCCACTGGTCTTCCATCGGATGCATACTTTAATGTTAACACTCATGTCTTTACCTGGACTCCTGATTTTGAAGAATCTGGCACTTATAATGTAACTTTCACTGTGAGTGATGGTTTCCTTTCCGATTCCGAAACCATATCTATCAGTGTTGGCTCTGTTAATCGTGCTCCTGTCCTTTCTAATATTGGCGATAAAACTATCAGCGAAAACACAGAGTTGCATTTCACCGTAAGTGCCAGTGATCCTGATGCTGATTCCCTTGTTTATTCAGTAGGTGATCTTCCCCCTGGAGCAAGCTTCAATTCAACTGATCATAAATTCGTCTGGACTCCAGGTTATGATGACTCTGGTGAATATAATGTCACTTTCACAGTAAATGATGATTCCCTCTCAGATTCCGAAACAATTAGCATAACTGTTCTGCATGTTAACCTTCCTCCAAGACTAGCTGTTATAGGTGACCAATCCACAGATGAAAATTCATTTTTGACCTTTACCCTGGATGCAGAAGACGACGATGCTGATACTCTATACTATTCTGCTACTTCCTTGCCTTCAGGGGCACATATCGATGGATCCACGGGTATATTCACATGGACTCCTACCTATGAGCAGGCTGGCAATCATCATATTCAATTTGTAGTTTCTGATGGATTGGTAGAAGACACGGAAAACGTGGAGGTAATTGTAAACAACATCAATCGTGCACCATCCCTCAATCCTCCAGAAAGTGTACAAATAGCAGAGAACAGTAATTTGATCATCAATTTGAATGATTCAGATCCTGATGGTGACATCCTTGTATACTCAAAGGATGTCGAGTTTGGTACTTTGCATAATGGTATTTTTTCATGGACCCCGGGCTATGAGGATGAAGGTAGTTATCATATCACTTTCACAGTAAGTGACGGGGAGTTCGATGTCAGCAAAACAGTTCACATTGATGTTGGAAACACCAACTCTGCGCCTGTTCTCTATTCGATCTCTGATACACTGGTCAATGAGCTTGAAACAGTGACGATTGTTCTGCAAGCCATTGATATTGATGGTGATGAACTGACATTCTCAAAGGATGTGAATTATGGTACTCTATCTGGTAATACTTTCACATGGGTTCCGGGAATAAACGAGAGTGGTTTCCATGAAATTCAATTTACGGTCTCTGATGGTCAACTTTCAGATTCGAAGACCGCAACCATTGCAGTTGGCAATACAAATATCCCACCAGTAATAATGCATATGGAAACCCAGCAGGCAACGGAAAATGAGTTCATTAGTTTTGTTCTTAATGCTTCAGATGTGGATGGCGATAAACTAACATATTCGGATTCTGGACTTCCAACCGGTGCAAGCTTTGGCAAAACCACTGGTGAATTCAGCTGGACTCCTACATACGATCAGGCTGGAAGTTATACAGTAGAATTCAGTGTGTCTGATAAAATATATACCTCGGTTGAAACTGTTATTATAAACGTAGCAAACGTCAATCGTGCACCTGTTTTCGATTATATTCCAATCCATACTGTGAACGAAACCGAAATTCTAAAGATAAATCTTAGTGCAAGGGACCCGGATGATGATTGGGTATTTTTCTCATGTGCTGCTGAAAATGGTACGGTCACAGGCAATATATATTCATGGACTCCTGGGTATTTTGATAGTGGTGACCATTATATTGACTTCAATGTTACAGACGGTGATCTGACAGACACTACAACAGTTCACGTGGAAGTGTATCAGACTAACATTCCACCTGAAATAGAAAACTTTGGTCCTTTCTCTCTTTATGAAAATGCAACCCTGAACTTTTATGTAAATGCAACGGATGTGGATAATGATCAATTGACTTATTCGGCCAGTGGATTGCCTGCAGGTGCATCCTTTGACGTTTCTACAAGACAATTCCACTGGAGACCTGATTATACTCAGTCAGGTACATATTCTGTAGAATTCTGGGTTACAGATGGAAAACTGAATGCTTCAAAGGCTGTGTCCATAAGCGTGTATAATGTTAATAGAGATTCCACGACAGATCTCAGTGGTTTTTCAACATCAGACAGTAGTGGCGGTTCTGGTGGTGGTGGTTCTGCAAGCGGTGCAGAAGATTATGATAATGTCGCATACAAGGATTATGGTATGAAATATGTAACTCAGGGAGCGGAAATAGTATTTGAGTTCCCAAATGCAGAGAATGATCTTGAGTATGTGAAGTTCAATTCACTAAAGGCAGCCGGTCAGGTAAAAGCAATAATTGAGATACTATATGATAGGTCAAGTCTTGTTAGCAGTAATCCCCAAGGAGATGTATATCGCCATATCAATATATGGCTCGGAGATGCCAAGTTCAATTCCGGTGGTTATATGTCCTCGGCAGAGATCAGCTTCAGGGTCGAGAAAAAATGGATTACTGATAATAATGCCGATCCTTCGGCTATAAAGCTATGCAGGTATTCGTCTGGTTCCTGGAAAGAACTCACAACTTCAAGAATAGGAACAGATGTCAATTATTATTATTACAAAGCCCAAACTCCGGGATTCTCTCCATTCTCTATTGTGAGTACAGGCAATAGCCCTGTTTTGAGGAGCACGGCTCTGGAGAGTACGGCTCAAAATGTCAAATATAGCTATGGAAGTGAATCAACTCAGAATTCAATAACATCAAGATCCGAGTCAGAGGCATTGAACACAGCATTGGAACATGATCCAGTGAGCCCTGTGAACACTGGCATATTCTTCATAGGTATCATTGGAATTCTTGCAATTGGTTCTGCAATTGGTTACAGATCAAGGAACGAATCAGTGGTACTTTCCAGATATTACGAAGCCCTCCATTCTTTTTCGACAGGCATTATAAATGCTGCAGAGTGGATGAAGCATAAGTTAAGTTCAGAATCAATGCACAATGATTATGCAGTTCTATCTGGTAAACTGACTGAAATGAAGACAGCAGATTACAAGGCAATATATGAAAAGACGATTGCTGAGATAAAGGAAAGGCAAAAACAGTAAACAATTGTAAAAGTTTGAACTTTCCTTATTTTTCTATTTCCCCTTAGTTTTATCTATTATTGAACTGTATTAATTAAAAGGGAATATTTCAGGGAGAAATCATGCTGGAAAAAATGTTCAATCCTAATATTGTAGCTGTAATAGGTGCTTCCAGAACAAAAGGAAAGGTCGGAAGAGCCGTACTTGAAAACCTGATGCAGAGCAGTGATCTTAAGATCATACCAATAAATCCCAACGTTGATGAGATACTTGGGATACCATGTTATCATAATATAATGAATGTTCCGAATGACCTAAAAGCAGATCTTGCTGTGATTGTTGTTCCTGCAAGGGTGGTGCCGACTTCTGTTGAGGAATGTGGCAAGGCTGGAATAGAAAACATAATTATTATTTCTGCAGGCTTTAAAGAAGCCGGTGTTGAAGGTGCACGTCTTGAACGTGAGTGCATATCTATTTGTGACCAGTATGGCATGAAAATGATTGGTCCTAACTGTCTGGGTATTATAGATACTGCTTCAGGTCTTAATGCTTCCTTTGCAGCCAACATGGCTTATGAAGGAAACATCGCAATGATGTCTCAATCCGGTGCAATATGTACTGTAACACTTGACTGGGCCGAGAGGCTAGGTGTTGGTTTTTCAAAGTTCATAAGTCTTGGTAACAAGGCGGTTCTGGCAGAGAATGATTTCTTGCAGTTGTTTGAAAATGACCCTTCAACAGCGGTTATTGCAGCTTACCTTGAGGGTGTCAAAGACGGTCCGCAGTTCATACAAATTGCACAACGTGTATCCCGCTCAAAACCAATTATCATTGTCAAGTCCGGAAGAACTTCAGTTGGTTCCCGGGCAGTATCCTCACACACGGGTACGTTGGCAGGCTCGGATGCTGCCTATAATGCAGCTTTTAAACAGGGTGGTGTCATCCGTGCCGACTCGCTGGAAGAGATGCTTGACTACAGCCGCGCATTCTCAGGCTGCCCGTTGCCAGAGGGTAGGAACATAGCCATAATAACTAATGCAGGCGGTCTGGGTATCCTCACTGCTGATGCGTGTTACAATGCAGGGCTTTCAATAGCTTCCTTTGAAGAAGCTACAGTTGAAAAATTACGGGAAAAAATGCCTCCCGCAGCTAACTTCTATGACCCGGTGGATGTCCTTGGGGATGCAGGTGCTGATCTATATGAACATGCTCTTGATACTGTTCTGGAAGACATCAATGTAAATGGTATAATTGTCCTGGTGTCTCCACAGGCAATGACAGATGTACCGGGTATTGCTGAAAAGGTAGCAGAGAAAATAAAGAAATCAAAGAAGCCAATATTGTGCAATTTTGCAGGTGGCAGTCGAATAGCTGCCGGTGAGGAAGTCCTCACAAGGTATGGAATTCCAAATTACTCTTCTTCTGAAAGAGCAGTTGCTAGTATGAATGCTCTCTGTAACTACCATACCATAAGGACTCGTAAACAGGAACAACCGGCAATACAGGATTCTGACACAACATTTGCCCGCTCGTTCATAGACGGTGTATCATCACAAAAGAGAAGGACACATGGTCTTGAGTCTATGGATATACTCAAAGCATATGACATTCCAGTCGTGGAATCCAAAATTGCAAAAACACTTCCTGAAGCCATAAAAGCGGCAGAAGATATGGGTTATCCGGTTGTCATGAAAATACTGTCTCCTGACATTTCACATAAAACTGATGTCGGAGGTATCCGCCTGAACCTTGAACATGCGGATGATATAGAGCGTGCGTACAATTCCATGATGTCCGATGTGAGGCACTACATGCCGGATGCCATTGTTACGGGTGTGCAGCTCCAACAGATGATAAATGGAGGAAAAGAGGTAATCATAGGCATGGATAGGGACCCACAGTTTGGTCCATTGTTAATGTTCGGTCTTGGCGGCACGTATGTCGAGTTCCTGAAAGACGTTTCGTTTGCAGTTGCCCCTATAACAGTTACAGAGGCAAAACACATGGTATCTTCTATTAAGACCTACCCACTCATAGCGGGGGTGAGGGGTGAGGCATCATCAGACATTGATTCGATAATTCAGACCTTGCTAAAGGTTTCGCAATTGGTCACGGATTTTCCGGAAATACTGGAGTTTGAAATTAATCCTTTAATGGTTATGCCCGAAGGTGAAGGGTGTGTTGCAATGGATATCAGGTTCACCCTGGATAGTTAAGAGTTTAAGGAGACGATAGTATGGTTTCAATATTGATTAGTTCATCAGAAGAGTTCTCGGGTAAGAGTTCTATATGTATGGGATTGGGGAAGATCTTCCAGGATAGTGGTCTGAAAGTCGGCTATATGAAACCTGTGGGGAATCTCCTGATAGATGTACAGGGTTCCCTCACAGATGAAGATTCAGAAGGCATCAAAAAATTACTTGGGATCGATGATCCGGCTAAGTACATAACTCCTATTCATTTGACTGATAGCCTCATTGATGACGCTCTGAAGGGTGTGGAAAAAGACCTGAACGAAAAACTTATGGAGGCTTACTCGGTAATATCAAAGGATAGGGATATTGTACTTGTAGAGGGCACCGGGGGCATTGGTGGAGGTTCTATGTATGGCCTTTCAGACCCTGAGATTGCCTCTAAACTGGGTATGAAGATGCTTCTTGTAACACGTTTTGATTCAATTTCTGCAGTAGACCGTATATTGTGCGATATGCGCATCATCGGGGATGATGATATGCTCACTGGTCTGGTACTCAATGAAGTTCCCAGCAACATGGAAGACAGAGTGTCTGAACTTGTGGTTCCATTCCTTGAGAAAAAAGGCATAAGGGTATTTGGTACCATTCATGAAGATGATACCCTGCGTTCGGTATCTATATCTGAGATAGTTGAGGACCTTCATGCTGAGGTTCTTGTGGCACCGGACAGACTGGACCAGCTTGTGGAGCACTATCTGGTGGGTGCAATGGAAGTTGGCTCTGCTATTAAGTACTTCAGGCGTCAGCCTAACAGCGCAGTCATTACAGGTGGTGACAGGGCAGATCTGCATATGGCTGCCATTGAATCAAGAGTTAAGTGTCTGATACTTACAGGCAATATGCGCCCAAGTGGTGCGGTTCTTGCAAGCGCTGAGGAAGCAGAGATACCTGTTATCCTTGTACGTGGTGATACTATGAATACCATTGAGAGAATGGAGCACCTCATAGGACATGCTCATATAAAACAACAGGTCAAGCTGGAAAGAATAGTTGAGCTTCTGAAAAATCATCTCGATATCCCTGCAATCGCAGAGAGTATAGGCATTGAACTTAAATGATAACTATAAAAAATGAAGGAGATAGTTAAATCTCCTGTTCTCCTGTTTTGAGATTATTTCAACATCTTTGTTTTCTCTTTTAGCGTTTCCACAACAGCAGGATCCTGCAGAGTAGTAACGTCTCCCGGATCCTTTTCATTTGCAATTGCTTTGAGCACTCTTCTCATGATCTTTCCACTTCTGGTTTTGGGAAGGTCATCTGAGAACATTATCTGTTTTGGGCGTGCAAAGGGTCCGATGTTCTTTGCAACATAGGCTGTGAGTTCTTTTTTAAGCTCATCACTTTCCTCTATGCCTGATTTGAGAGTAACGTAACAGTATATCACTTCACCTCGAAGTTCATCTTCCTTTCCTACAACACCGGCTTCTGCAACTGAAGGATGTGATACGAGTATACTTTCAAATTCGGCACTTCCTATGCGATGGCCTGATACTTTGATAACGTCATCTACACGCCCTATTATCCAGAAATAACCATCTTCGTCTCTCTTGGCACCATCACCTGCGAAGTAGGTTTTATTGTCCCACTTGCTCCAATAGGTCTCAATGAATCGTTTCTCGTTTCCCAATACTGTGCGGACCATGCTGGGCCAGGGTTTCAGGACTGCAAGATAGCCATTCTGACCTGCAGGTACTTCATTGCCGTCCTCATCCAGAACTGCCGCTTTGATTCCGGGCAGAGGCATTGTGGCACTTCCAGGTTTTGTAGTTGTTATTCCCGGCAGGGAGGATATCATTATCATTCCGGTCTCTGTCTGCCACCAGGTATCGAGTACAGGACATTTACCCATTCCTATGTTCTCATGATACCACAGCCATGCACCTGGATTGATGGGTTCACCTACAGAACCGATAAGTCTTAGCGTGGATATGTCGTGCATTTGCGGCCAGGATTCTCCCCATTTCATAAATGTTCTAATGGCCGTGGGTGCGGTGTAAAGGATAGTTATCTTATGTCTCTCGATCATGTCCCAGTATCTGTCCTTATCAGGATAATCCGGGGCACCTTCATACATTACAAGGGTTGTTCCATTTGACAGTGGTCCGTAGACCAGATAGGAATGTCCTGTTATCCATCCGCAATCAGCGGTACACCAGTATATGTCATCTTCTTTAAGGTCAAAAACGAATTTTGTGGTAGTATGGGTTGCAACCATGTAACCACCAGTTGTATGCACAATTCCTTTTGGTTTGCCTGTGGTACCGCTGGTGTACATCAAAAAAAGCATATCCTCTGAGTCCATTACCTCGGGTTCGCATGAACTATCGGAGCCTTTCATTACATCATGCCACCAGATATCTCTTCCTTCTTTCATGGAAACGTCGTTCCCCTGGTGCTTGACAACAATGACCTTGTCCAGAAGTCCGCAGGAGCGGATACCATCGTCAACCTTGTTCTTTTGTTCGACTGTCTTTCCCCTGCGCGAGTATCCGTCACAGGTTATGAGGACTTTGCTGTTTGCATTCCCGATTCGCGTGGCAAGTGATTCTCCTGAAAAGGCAGCAAAGACCACACTATGGGGTGCTCCTATACGTGCACATGCAAGCATAGCAATAACAACTTCAGGTATCATCGGAAGATATATGGTTACAATATCTCCTTTGCTGACTCCCATATCTTTAAGGACATTTGCAAAACGGGAAACCTCTTTCAGTAGTTCCTTGTAAGTGTATTTACGGATATCTCCGCTTTCACCTTCCCATATTATGGCGGTCTTATCGGCACGTTGCTTCAGATTCACATCAAGACAGTTGTAACATGCGTTTATTTTGCCCCCGAGAAACCATTTTGAATGAGGTGGTTCCCATTCCAGTACTTTGTTCCATTTCCGGTACCATTCAATGCCATTGGCATTCTCTTCCCAGAAACTTTCCGGATCTTCTTCAGCCTTCCTGTATATTTCAGGGTCGTTGACGATTGCATTTCTGGCAAAATCTTCCGGTGGTTTGAATCCGGTTATGTTTTTTTGAGATTGGTCTGTGTTTTCTCCCATGATAGCACCCACGTAACGGAAAAATATTCCTGTAATACAATTATATCAATTTGTTTATATGGTTTGTCATGTGGGTATGTAAATCAAAGAAAAAGAAAGGGTGCTAAGACCCTAAAAAAGAGACTAAAAATGTGAAGAATAATTCATTTCTTCATCATTTCAAGAACATCACAGACTTTGTTGATAGTGTCAACTGCGGTCTTCATGCCTTCTTCATCTTCAGCAGCTGGCTTTTTGAGTATGCCTCCAAAATGTCCGCCATCGCCTATCACTATCATTCCGTGTATGTGCATCCATTCATGTATTGTCTGGATGGTCTTCTCCTGCCCGCCGTTCCTTGAGCCACCGATCGCCATGGCAGCACCCAGTTTGTTGCTGAGCTTGAATCCCTGTCTCCTGTGTACGACACTCCTGTCACAAAGAGCTTTTAGCTGTGCTGTCATTGTTCCAAAGTAAACAGGTGATGATACTACGATCGCATCAGCCTCGAGAAGTTTGTCATAAACGGGCTGCATATCATCATCAATAACGCATCTTTCGCCTTTGGCGCAGACTCCACATGCAGTGCAGGGGGCAATTTTGGATGAGGAAATAAATACTGAATCAGTTTCAAAACCTCTTTCACTTGCGATGTCCAGCACTTTATTAATTAATGTATCGTTATTCTGGCCAGCTTTAGGGCTTCCTGATATTCCAAGTATCTTCATATGATCACCACTGTGGAATAGGAAGCAACAGATATTAGTTTTTGGCTTTTGTATCCTTATGGAAAAGGTATAATAAGATTAGTTCATTTAGACAAAAAATTAAACTACAAACGTCATTTATATTCTTACTAATAATTCTATATTGATCAATGGTCATTCAGGTTAAAAGAAGCGGTGATGGAATTTTGACTACCAGGGACTATCTTACTATTGATGATTTTGATGTGGACGGTAAAACCATACTTGTGAGGGTGGATTTGAACACTCCGATGGACACCGAAGGACATATTCTCGATGACATGAGGATAAAGAGTCATATACCTACTATAAAAGATCTTGAAGATGCAAAGGTTGTGCTATTGGCTCATCAGAGTAGAGCAGGAAAAATGGATTTCACTACCATGAAACCTCATTCTGTACGCATGTCTCAATATCTCGGGAAAGAGGTAAAGTATATTGACGATATCTTTGGCACTTATGCGAGGTCTTCTATTTCATCGATGGAAAAAGGCGATGTTATATTACTTGAGAATGTAAGGTTCTACTCTGAAGAAAGTATGCAAAGGCCTGCCAGTGATCATGCAACCACTCACATGGTACGTAAACTCTCTCCACTCATTGATATTTTTCTTAATGATGCATTTGCAGTTTCTCACAGAAGCCATCTTTCGATCATGGGCTTTACTGAAAGTTTACCAACAGGTGCCGGTAGGGTGATGGAGAAAGAAATAAACTCTCTTGACAGGGGTATCAAAGGTGGTGAACGACCATGTATCTTTGTGCTTGGTGGCGCGAAGGTCGATGACTCCCTGAAAGTTGCGGAAAATGTACTTCTCAATGGTGGTGCTGACCGTGTGCTTGTTACTGGGGTTGTTGCCAATGTCATGCTTGCGGCCGCAGGTGTGGATATCGGCCAGGTGAATCTGGATTTCATTGAGTCACAGGGATATACGGACCAGATAGCAAGGGCAAAACAGGTTCTTGATAAATTCAATGGGAAGATTGGTTATCCAATAGATGTTGCTTTTAATGATGGTGGCAAACGCGTTGAGGCTAATGTGAGTGAACTGCCGGATAATAATTTGCCAATAAATGATATTGGTCTCGAGACTATAGTTGCTTTTTCAGAAGAGATCAAGAATGCAAAAACCGTTGTTCTCAATGGTCCTGCCGGTCTGTCTGAGATTGAGCCTTTTGCTCTTGGTACGCATGAGATAATCAAGGCAGCAATAAATTCCGAGTACTCTATTGCAGGTGGCGGACATATCTCCGCAGAGATAAGAAATCTTGGTTATGAAGATGATTTCTCACACTTGAGCACAGGTGGTGGCGCATGTATCGACTACCTCGCAGGCGATGCTCTGGCGGGAATAGAGGCTCTGAAGATCGCGGCCACACGATACAGACTTAACAGATAAGGTAATAATTTCCTGTTAAGAGTAACAGGAGTTTTAGTATGAGTGAAGGGGTAAAATTACTTTCAAACACCGAAGGTCAGGCGGCTGTTCAGCTTGCAAGGGATGCGATTGAAACTTATTTGAGGACCGGCGAGATGATGGATGGCTCGGAGATCCAGCTTCCTGAAATATTCAATGAGGTAAGGGGGGTCTTTGTGACTCTGACGGTAAATGGAGATCTGCGAGGTTGTATCGGTCATCCTTATGCTGATTCTCCACTCAGGTACGCTATCACAGACTCCGCTCTTTCCGCGGCTCTGCGGGACCCTCGCTTCCCTGCGGTGCGTGTTAATGAAATGAGCAGTATTGCGGTTGAGGTGACCATTCTCACCAAACCTGAACTTGTCGATGTCCCGCCAAAGGACCTTCCATTTTCTATTAAGGTAGGACGACATGGGCTTATAGTCAAAAGCGGTTACAGGCAGGGTTTGCTTTTGCCACAGGTGGCACCGGAAAATGACTTTGATGAGATCGAGTTCCTGAATCACACATGCATGAAAGCCGGTCTTCCACATGATGCATGGGTGACGGGTGCAGAAGTGTATTCTTTTGAAGGACAGATATTCTCTGAAACAGAGCCTAATGGGGCGATCGTTGAAAAAGATTTCAACGATAAAATGTGTTCAAGTAAATAAGGTTCGAATAAATTTTAAATTCCTTTTCAATTTAAAGATAGTTTTCAAGCACTTTGAGGATTCCTTCAATATCCCTCTCAAGTGCATCAACCGATACTCCCATCATGAGATTAATAACGCCTTCATCTCCGAAGGTCCTGAAATCGGTTTTTAGACCAAGGACCGGCATCCCTTTTGCATAGGCATATCCCATTTCCCATGCAGTTCCTGAGTCTACGTCACTGCCACCATCCAGTACTGCCACCACGATGTCAGATCCATCTATTCCACGGACATCATTTTCAAAAATAATTCTCTGCCGATCTTCCATGCGGCTGAACTGCGTGTCGTTCCCATCCTCCTGAGGAAGGAATACAGCGAACCCCATTTCCACCAGCCTGTCCCTTAGCAGTATATTGAAATCCCTCTCTGCCTGTGAAAAAAGTGGCCCTGCTAAGTATATCTGTTTTTTTTCATCCATTATTTTCTCGTCCTTTAATTAAGAGAAATGTATATTGTCAATCTGGTTAATAATAGTGTTGTAAGCAGGGTGAAAATAATCTAAATAGAAATGCAGTTAAAGAAGCAATATGATTTGTTATTATTATATTATCCAATGAAAATGGGATCCTTTAGTAGTCTTTTGCATTGATAGGTATCTCAAAAGTAAAAATACTCCCTTTTCCAGGTTCACTGCTGACCCAGATGCTGCCACCATGAAGATCTAAGAATTTCTTTGTCAGTGCCAGACTTATTCCTGCACCACTATATTTTCGGGTGATAGAGCCGTCAATTTGTACAAAGGGTTTGAATATATTTTCTATATTCTCATTCTCAATTCCAATTCCAGTGTCAGTTACAGAGACTTGAAGCATATGATTACGTTTTTTTGTCTCAATAGTCACTGAACCCCCGTTGTTTGTGAACTTAACAGCATTGTCCAGAAGATTATGTAGTATCTGAGTCAACTTGTCTTCATCAGCATAGAATTTCTCGATTGACTCTTTTCTTTTTAATATAATGTTAATATTCTTGTTTGCAGCTTTTTGGTACATCAACATCATGATTTCATTAATAAGTTTGTTCAATGAAATTTCTTTATAGCTAATTGCATCCAGATCTTCAATTTCATATTTTGAAAAATCAAGTATTTTATTTATTAGCCCCAGTAGATCTTTTCCGCTATTATGAATGTATTCGACGTAGCTTCTTTGTGCATCATTTAGCCCTTCAGAATCCTGTTCCAGTAAAATATCCGAAAATCCGATAACTGATGTCAGAGGTGTTCTGAGTTCATGGGATACAGTTTTCATGAATTCGCTCTTAATACGGTTATTATCATCCGAAACGACCTTTGAGTACAGTAATGCTTCTTCTGCTTTTTTGCGTTCGGTTATGTCCAGTGAAGTGAAAGTCACACAATTTGATAGGTCTGAATTATCTATGGGTGCTGACGATAAGAGTATATTTATTATGCTACCATCTTTTCTTTTCCAGCGAGTTTCCACAGTGCCAGTGCCGCTTTCACTTATAAGTCCGTATTTAACCTTCCCTACATAATCATACTCTTCCTGAGTAGGGTATAATATTCGGGAACTTTTTCCAACAAGTTCTTCAGAACTATATCCTGACATTTCACATACATGTTTATTAGCGTGTGAGATTATTCGATCAGTTACAACACCTATGCCTATAGGTGCTGCTTTGAAGATACTTTTGATTCTGCTCTCGCTTTCTTGTAACTTCTTATTTGTCTGTAACTGTGCCAGTGCCAGTGCGATATTGTCTGCCAGACTTTCCCAAAAAGTTATTTTTTCCTCAGTGAATACTCCTTTCCTCGAATCATTGAACTGTATAAGTCCAAAGTTCTCTCCATGACTTCTAAGAGGTATCAGGGCAATGGACTCATAACCTTCTCCATTGCAGCGGTTACGTGTACGTGTCAGTCTATCTGATTCGTTCGTACTTTTTAGTAGCTCGGTGGTCGAATTTGTCCAGAAACTGCCTTTGTCGGTAAAGAATGGCATCATCGGGTTAAAACGTCCATTAATAATATTTCCACACATGCATTCAAGAACAGGATTGCCAAGTTTATCCCTTATTATCTGTCCGTTGATATCTTTTGTGCAAAGTGAATTTTCAGAATACACAAAAGTTTCAGGGAAGCCTATTGTCTGATGATATGGATAATCATTGCCTTCTCTTATCCTGATTCCAACAGCTTCGCAGCCAGACCATTCTTTCAGCAATTCGGTCACTAAGGGGATAAGTTCAGACAAGTCGTTACATTTACTAAAAAGATTAAGTAATTGAATAGTTATTTCTCTCTCTTCAAGGGTCCTGGTAAGTTTGATGTTGCTATAACTTACTATTGATATCAGATTTGTCAGTTTAGAATAGAACGATATCACCGTATTGACCGTTTCTTTATCCCAGCGCGGTACTTTCTCCAGTGCAGCGATGTATTCTTCTTCATCGAAACCATATTTTTGTGCCTGAAGCCTGAATGTTTCATATGGTATTTCTTCATCGTCAAAGAAGAATTGTCCCAGAAAAAGGTTGCCTATATGTAATCCTTCAACTACGATAGGTGTTGCGATGTCCCACATATTATTCTTACAATGGTAATATTTGAATGATCCGGGGGTCATTTCCTTTGATAGTTCAATGTCGCTTTCGATGCAATTTTTGCAGGTTTCGGGATTAGCTCTATGAAACTTAGTACAGATATCCTGCCAACCGGCAGCGACTAATATATTCCCATTAAGATCTACGATGCCAGCACTAATGTTGGTCAATCGATAAAAATCATCCATCAATGACCCTATTTCTGAAAAGTCGATGACATCAACAAGCTTAATATCTTCGATATCATCAATTTTAGCATTTGGTCTTTTTTGGAAGCAGGAATTATTTTTCATAAAATCACTCGAAGTTCACCTTTAATTCTCAGACTCTGTCTGAGTAAAGATTTACTTTTATGGTCGGATTTTAAATGCTTTAAAGGGGGTTAAGATTTGTATCAAGTTAAAATTATTTTACCATACTTCTGTTTCTTTTTGTTCTCTTATGTTATTTATATATGCTGGCGTAAAATAATATTTGATAATTAATGTAAAATAAAAATTGAAGCAATTTTTCTTAGAGTAATACAGGCATATGTAATAATGTAGAATGGTTAAAATGAGAATTGTATTTATTCAGGGCCATAATCGATAATTTCAATTACGTCGCTGCAAATCCCCATATCCTTTTATTCTTCCAGCTCCAACAATTAACAAGGGTTGCCTATGTCGCAATTATTATCAGGTCAGAGGGTGTGGTGGATAGCTGTTATTTTCATAGTGACAATACTCATCGTGATATTTTCGGCTAACTATCTCGGTGTGCGACCTACAATGACAGGTTCAGGAGTTGAAGACATAACGTTGCCACCGGGGTTTGCCATTGATGTATATGCCGATGATCTGGGTAGCACCCTGCTATCATTTGGTGGGCCATCTCCTGGTCCACGCATGATGATGATAAAGGATGGTCTGCTTTTCGTGTCCATACCAAACAAGGGCCTTATAGCTTCACTTCCGGATCATGATACTGACAATGTTGCTGATGAAGTTGATGTGTTCATATCAGACCTTGATCATCCTCATGGAATTGACTACAATGACGGTTGGTTCTACATAGCACAGGAGAGCAGGGTCATCAGGGTAAGGGATGATGACGGTGACCTTGTTGCTGATGAAGAAAGTCTGGAAATTATAATTGATAACCTTCCCACAGGTGGTCATTATACAAGAACTGTAAATATCCATGATGGTGAACTCTATCTGAGTGTAGGTTCTTCATGCAATGCTTGTTACGAATCCGATGATTTGAGAGCTGCAATATCAAAAAGCGAGCTTGATGGCAGTAATTTATCAGTATTTGCAAAGGGACTTCGCAATTCAGTGGGAATGGCATTTCATCCGCTGACCGGGGAATTATATGCCACTGAGAACGGAAGGGACTGGCTTGGAGATGACCTGCCTCCAGATGAGATAAATCTCATAAAAGAAGGCGGTGATTATGGTTGGCCAGATTGTTATGGTAAGAATATCTACGACACTGATTTCAACAACAGTGAATACGTCAGCAATCTCTGTAATGAAACAGAAAATATTCCGAGCTTTGTGAATCTGCAGGCACATTCAGCTCCACTGGGACTTACATTCTATGATGGTGACAGTTTCCCTGAAGAGTATCAGGGCGACCTTTTTGTTTGTTTCCACGGGTCCTGGAATCGACAGGAACCTACCGGGTACAAGGTAGTTAGTATTGACATGGACACCAAGGAGGTCACTGATTTTGCAACAGGATGGCTTGGGGCTGCAACCATCAGTGGTAGACCGGTTGATGTGATAGTATCTGACGATGGGTCGTTATTTGTCAGCGATGATAACGCAGGAAAGATATACAGGATATATTATGCAGGCTAAGAACTTCTCAGGTTATTAGAAATAATTAACTAAATATAAGAGTTGAATACTCTTATTTATTGTAGTTCTAAAACCATTAATCACTAATAGTTGTCATGCAGGGGTTATATTATCGGCACAGAAACCATCAATTCGGATATTGATTTTATAGAGGACATGACACCGGGGAGTTATTTTTCCCTGCTGTATGAGAACAGTGAAGAGTTTATTGACGTAGTGGCATCTTTCTTAGATGCAGGTTTCATGAACAATGAATGTTGCCTGTGGGGAGTTTCAGGTCAGCTTGACGCTGATAGCGCAAAGAATTTGCTAAAAGGCGCTGGCGTTGACGTAGATAAGTATCTTGAAAACGGCCAGTTAATGCTAACTTCCTGTAACGAGTGCTATATTGCAGGTGAAGGTGCGGTTTCGGAATATGACCTTAATAAATGGCAGGAAATCTACGATATTGCAATAGCTGAAGGGTACGATGGTCTCAGGATAGTCGATAAGTTCACAATTGTCGGGGAAGATGCCTGGCAACAGTTCATTGAATACGAAAAAAAGGCTATGGAACTTATCAAAACGAAAGGCATTGTTGGTTTGTTCGCTTTTTTACTTGAAGCACGTAATCGATCAGAGATAATTGAAATCATAGGCATGCACGATGGCACGGTCATAAATAAGAATGGTAAGTGGACTCTGCTTCAAAGCTCTTCATCATGCAAGACAATCCTGAAAGAGACTCACTTCCCCGATGACATGCTTGAGAATGTCTGGACTGGTGTCTGGGCTGTGGATAAGTATGATAATATCGTCTACTTCAATAAAGGCATGGAATCTATTTCCGGCCTGTCAAAAGGTGATGTGTTCGGGAAAAAGTTGGTAAGTTTCATACCTCCTCATGCAGGTAAAGATGAGCCCGTTTTTATCGATATTTTCCAGATGGCAAAGGAAACCCTTCACTCAAGGAGCTATGATATTTTTCCTTTTATCAAACCAGACGGCCAGTTCATTTATCATAGTGGTTTTCTGCTTCCACTAACGGATGATGAAGGAAATTATGGAGGTATGCTCGGTACCATTGGCAAACTTGTGGAACAAAAGATAGATCATAAGGCCCTGCGGGATAAGTTCAAATCTATTAAAAAGCTGGAGGATATTTACAGAAAAAGTCCGGTTGTCGCTTTCCTCTGGATTGCTGAAGATGATTGGCCAGTGGTTTTTGTTTCCGAGAATATCTCTCAGTTTGGTTACAGTTCTGGAGATCTGATATCCGGTAAAATCAAATATGGCGACATAGTTCATCCGGATGATCTGGATTATGTCCGAACGGATGTTTCCCAGCTTGAAGTTCAGGGTAAGATGTTCTTTTCAAAAGAGTATCGTTTGCTAACAAAATTCGGGGAAATAAGGTGGGTTACTGAGAGATCGTATCTCATAAGGGATGAAGCAGGCAAGCCTGCATATTACCAGGGTATAATAATCGACATCACGGACAGAAAAAAAGCCGAGGAAGCTGTCCTTGAAGCCGAAGAGAAATATCATATGATCTTCGAATCTTCGCCTGTGGGTATATTCCACTTCAACGAAAAGGGTATCCTCACTCACTGTAATAAAAAGTTCCTGGAAATAATGAAGCTTGAAAGTAAAGAGGATGTTATCGGCTTCAATCTTGTTGCTTCCATTGTAGATGAGGGGATGAAAAAAGCCGTTTCTGATGTTTTTGCAAGGAAGGTGGGCCACTTTGAAGGTGACTACCACACGGTCACAACCGATGTCACGATCAGCATAAAGGCTGATTACAGTCCAAACATAGCGGAAGATGGCACATTCCTGGGTGGAATCGGTATCTTTGAAGATATCTCCGAACGTAAGAATGCCGAGGAAGCCGCCCTTGAAGCTGAAAATAAATACCGCCTGATCTTTGAGAACAATATGAGTGGTGTAGTGATCTCGGAAATGATCACGGATGAAAATGGAATTCCAGTCGATTTTGTTTTTCTGGAAGTAAATGATGCTTTTGAGAAACATAGCGGATTAAAAGCCGAAGATGTAATGGGAAAGCGTGTAACTGAAGTGTACCCTGGTATTGAAAAAAGGGAAAATACTTTTCTTGATCTACATAGAAATGTAGCACTTAGTGGGATTCCTGAAGAGGTTGAAATATATTCTGAAGAGTTAAAAAGACACTTCAACATCAATGCTTATCAGGTCGAAAAGAATATTGTTGTTGGTGTTTTTCAGGATATCACTGAGCGCAAACGCGCTGAAGAAAAACTGCTTAAAAGTGAAGCTCTTCTCAATGAGGTCAGCAGGGTCGCTAAAGTAGGAGGCTGGGAATTTGATGCATCAACTGGCAAGGGAACATGGACACCTGAGATTGCAAGGATTCACGAATTAGATCCTTCAACACCTACAGATATGGAATTGGGATTAAGCTTCTACCCTCCGGGCTCAAGAGAACTTATTGAAAAGGCTGTACATGATGCTATACAAAAAGGCGAACCTTACGATCTTGAACTGGAATTGGTCACAGCTAAAGATACGCACAAATGGGTTAGAACAATTGGAAATCCAATAATAATAGATGGTAAAGTCGCAAAAGTAACCGGAGCATTACAGGACATCTCTGAGCGTAAAAAGGCTGAAAAGGCTATAGTTGAGGCTGAGAAGAAGTATCGTCTCATTTTCGAGAACTCTCCGCTTGGGATATTCAACTTCAATGCCCGGGGTATTGTGACTCACTGCAATGATAAGTTCCTGGAGATAATAGGTCTGGAGAATAAGGACGAGATAATCGGTTTCAACATGGTCACACAGATCACTGACAAGATGATGAAAAAGGCTATTGATGAAGCTCTCTCCAGGAAGACGGGTCATTTTGAAGGAAAATATCATACGGTCATCAGTGGAAAAGATGTCTATCTAAAGGCTGATTACAGTCCGAATGTTGCTGATGATGGTACTTTCCTTGGAGGTATCGGTATCTTTGGAGATATTTCTGTACGCAAAAAAGCCGAGGAGGCATTACGTCTTGATGAATCAAGACTTGAAGCCCTCTTGAAGATCAACCAGCTGACTGATACTTCTCTTAAGGATATTGCTGATTATGTTCAGGCAGAAGGGGTCAGGCTTACCCAGAGCAAGATGGGTTATCTTGCTTTTCTCAACGATGAAGGTACTGTTCTTATTGTGTATTCCTGGTCAAAGAATATCATGAAGGATTGTAAGGTCAAAGAAATGAAGCTTGAGTATCCTCTTGAGAGCATGGGTCTGTGGGGCGAACCCATAAGGCAGAAAAAAGCTATAATTACCAATGATTTTGATGCTCCCAATCCATTAAAACGTGGTTACCCAGAGGGTCATAACAAACTCAGTCGTTATATGGGCATCCCTATTTTTGATGGCAAGAAGGTGGTAGGTACTGCAGGCGTTGCTAACAAACAGGAAGAATATAATAAATCCGATGCAAGGCAACTGACCTTGTTCATGGAAGGTATGTGGAGGCTCATACAACGCAAACGAGCCGAGGATACGCTGCGGGAATATGCTGGTGAGTTGTCCCGGGTCAATGCTGAACTCTCAAAGGCAAATACTGAGCTTTCAAAGGCTAATGAAGAACTGAAATCCCTTGACAGGATGAAGGATGATTTTCTGTCTAATGTAAGCCATGAGTTTAAAACACCACTTACTTCAATCCAGGGATACAGCCAGTTGATAGCAGACCAGACGCTGGGCTCTGTGAATGAGCAACAGAAAAAAGCGGTTGATACTGTAATAAGGAACTCAGAGCGTCTGCGCAGGCTAGTGGATTCCCTGCTGTATCTTAGCAGGGCACAGTCTGGAAAGCTACATTATTCGTTTGAGAACGTAAATATAACGGATGTTATTGATAATTCTATACAGGATCTTGCACTTCAGGCTGAGGGAAAAAATATCAAACTTATAAGGGACATTTCGGATAACCTGCCGGTCATAACTGCTGATCATGATAAGATGATGGATGTCTTTGTCAATTTGGTAGACAATGCTATAAAATTCACGCCACAGGATGGTAAAATTACTATCTCAGCACACGCATCAGCTGATTCTCTGTATTTGGAAGTGGAGGACACAGGTATTGGTATTCCTGAAGACAAGATTTCTAATCTTTTCGAACGCTTCTATCAGGTTGATTCCTCAGTGAGGAGAAGATATGGAGGTACAGGACTCGGTTTGTACATTTGCAAGAAGATCATTGAAGATCACAACGGTGATATACACGTTACAAGTGAGGATGGAAAAGGAACGACCATCCATATTCGTCTTCCGTTACAGCAGTAAGTCATCATTCTAATTTTCTGTCAATGAATATTTATTTTGTAAGACCTTTAAGCAGGTAACTTTGATATTATCTAACTGCAATACATTCTACTAACAAGTTTATTCTATGTTTTGTATTCTATAATCTACTAATGATGGTGAAAAAATGAAAGTGATAATCATAGGTGGTTTTCTTGGAAGCGGGAAAACAACTACTCTGCGAAATCTTGCTAAACATTTGATTTATAAAGGGCACAAAATAGCTATAATTGTCAATGAGGTTGGTGATGTTGGGGTAGACGGTGAAACGATATCAAGTAGTGGCCTTGTTACAAAAGAGCTGACCAGTGGTTGTATTTGCTGTTCCCTTAAGATCAGTATGGAGCTCACCCTGCAGACCCTCATTGAGGATTACGAGCCGGATGTCGTTATTATCGAACCGACGGGAATCGCTTTCCCTCTTCAGATAAAGGAGCATATAGAACTAATGGATCTGGGTGAGGTTTCATTTGCTCCGGTGGTCTCAATTGTTGATGCAAGCAGATTTGGTGTTGAATGGAAACAGGTACCAAGGTTCATTGAGAGCCAGATAAAGGAATCTGAGATAGTTTGCATCAACAAGATCGACCTTGTGGACAGTGAGGCCATTGCAACTTCTACGCAGATGGTTCTTGGAATAAACCCTGATGTAATTGTTGTTGAATTCTCTGCGAAGAACGCAGATGATAAATTCGAGAGGTTCATGGACCTGCTGACAGGGGAAAGCGAGATGCGACAGGAGCGCGAAGATCTGAACTCCATGGAAGTTTCAGGTGTTGGAGCATACGCAGGTGAATATTCCATCACTTCGGAAACTATGCACACTGATAAGGTTACAACAATACTGGTCCATCTTTTAATGGATATCAGGGATAAAGTAAAACAGATTAATCCTGATTTCATAGGGCATGTGAAGTTCAGCTTCAAATTCACTGAGGGCCTTGTCAAGGGCAGCCTTACATCCTCTGAAGGTGAGCCGGTTGTTGAGATACTTGATGAGAAGGGTGATGGAGAAGAACATCTGAAGTTCCTCAGTGCTGTGACAAAGGTTCCAAAGGAAGAACTTGCGGAAATTGTGGATGAATGCATACAGTCAAATCTGAAAAAGGAAAGTATTTCTTTTGAAAAGATCAGTTTCCAGATCCATGATGAACCAAATTTGATAACTCTGGATATCTAATCTGCATAGTTATCAGGCAGGAATAATTGTTCCTGTCCTGTATTGCTATTTTCATCTCAATGAATAAATATCATTGAAACGTTTTCTTTTCTTATGAAACAAAATCCTGAACTTGAGATAATTGAATCGCTTGCAAACACAATCCTTGTAGCTGCAAGGACCGCTCCCAAGGGCAAAGGTGTCGATGACATAGTGACCTTCCTTCTGAATGAAGCTGACAGGATGCAACTTGCAGATAAAATGGAAGAACTTAGTGAGATTAAGGAAATGAAATTCCTGATACGTGATGCCAAGAATATCAGGGATGCTGATTCACTGATCCTTATCGGTCTGAAGTCCTCCGGTGTTAGCTCACTTAACTGCGGTGCATGTGGATTTAAGACATGTAAGGAAATGCTTGAACAGAAGGAGGTCAAGGTAGAATTCACAGGTCCACATTGCATGATAAAATACATGGATCTTGGTATTGCTGTGGGGTCTGCGGTGTCAAAAGCAAAGGACCTGTGCATCGACAACAGGGTGCTGTACTCAGCTGGTGCTGCTGCATGTTACTTTGATATGATAGATGCGGATGTTGCAATGGCGATTCCTTTGAGCGTTAAGGGGAAGAATATCTTCTTTGATAGGCCATCCACAAGGTGAATAGGCATAGAAATACCTTTAAGGGAATAGTTTTTCCATCCAGTATGCAGGAAGCTCATCGTTTTTAAATCTGGATGGCTTCTTCTTTCACAATTTTCTCTTAGTTTTTTCCTTTTAATTGTGAATATTGGCACAATGCTATATATTCATAGCAAATATATTTATACATTGTTTATATTTATAGTACTAATCTAATTATATGGGGTTGATTATGGACTATCTAGAGTTAGTGTTTGCCTCTGCGTTGGTTTTAGATATAGTCATCGGCTACAGATTTTATCTCTTTTTGAAAAACATTTTTCCATAATCCTTCATTTGAACAATTGATATAATGATTGTGCAGTAATTGGTTTTATTGTTGTGGGATACGTGGCATTTCAGTGAATTGCTTTTGAGTTTTTTGCCTGTTACTATGAAGGTGCAAACAGCAATCTATGATATTATATAATCTATATAGATTAACTTTATCATTGCTGCATGTAGAAAATAGGTTATATGGCATCCAGTGACAATAAGATAAAGGTCCTTTTTGTATGTGTTCATAACAGTGGAAGAAGTCAGATAGCCGAAGCATACTTGAAAAAGATTGGTGGGGACAGGTTTGAAGTTGAAAGTGCCGGGTATAAACTTACAAGCCTGAATCCTTTAGTTCAAAAGGTTATGGAGGAGGATGGTTTTGATCTCAGTGGAAAGAAAACTCAATCAGCATGGGATCTTTTTAAAGAAGGAAGATTATTCAAGTATGTCATAACGGTATGTGACAGAGCACATGAGGAAGAATGTCCTTTATTTCCCAAACCATTTGTGCAGTTGAACTGGCCTTACTCTGACCCAGAATCCTTTACAGGTACTGAAGAAGAAAAATTGGAGAAAGCGCGGACTCTAAGGAACTCCATAAGGGAAAGTGTGGAAAAATTTGTTGAAGAAATAACCAGTTCCTAAAATCTGATAATCAACATTCTTTTCGAGATGTGATCATGGGTACTAATAATAAGATGGAAAATAGTACGGGTACACAGGAGAAGATTCTCTTCCTGTGTTACCATAATTCAGCCAGGTCTCAGATGGCCGAAGGATTTCTGAGGGATATTTATGGTGATATATACGAAGCTTACAGCGCTGGCATAGAGGCAACAAATGTTGATTCCCGTGCTGTGTTTGTCATGCAGGAAATAGGAATCGATATTTCCAGTCAGCGCTCCAAAGCATCTCAGGAATATCAGGGTACTGTATTTGATATTCTTGTTACGGTCTGCGACCGGGCTAAACAGGCATGTCCTATCTGCAATATGCCTGAAGTAGCTGATTCGGACCTTCCATCCAGATTTCCAAAAGCAGAGAGATTAATTCACAAAAGTTTCGAGGATCCTGCTGAAGCCGTGGGTTCTGAGGAGGAACAGCTCATAGTCTTCCGGCGGGTCAGGGATGAGATAAGGAAATGGGTCTCCCTGACATTTGGGAAATAATGCTACTTTCTTATTTGCTGTGAGCATAATTCTTATATATTTACAGCCCAACATTTCAAATATATTTGAAAAATGGATGTTCAGAACAAGTATTTGAGGTTTAATGTCTGTTCCGTATCTGTTTAAGTTCTCGGGGAAAGAACATTTGTGGGGATCAGTTCTATGGCTACAAAAGCATGTATCACTAAAGAGCCGCAAGGCCTTGCCTTCTTTGAAAAGTACCTTCCGGTGTGGGTAATTCTCTGTATCATTGGGGGAATTCTGCTTGGGAGGTTTGCACCGGAAGTTGCACTCTATCTTGACAGCCTGTCAATATATGTGAATGAAGCACCGGTTGTTTCGATTCCAATAGCTATCTGCCTGTTCTTCATGATGTATCCTATCATGGTGAAGATCGATTTTGGTGAAGTTCTCAAGGCTGGTAAGAGTATGAAGCCAGTGGGGCTTACACTTTTCATTAACTGGGCTATCAAGCCGTTTACAATGTACCTGATATCGCTTTTCTTTTTGGGCACACTGTTTCTCGGATTCATTGGTCCGGAAGCAACAGACCTTGTGAAGATGCCTTTCGGACTTGATCTTCCTGTAGGTGCGAGTTATGGTGAAGGAACCGTTGTTCTTCAGGATGGTATCAAGATGCTGGAGGTCCCATTGTGGAGAAGCTACCTTGCGGGTTGTATCCTTCTGGGAATAGCTCCATGTACTGCAATGGTACTTGTGTGGGGATATCTGGCTCGTGGGAATGACTGCCATACTCTTGTGATGGTTGCGATAAATTCTCTTGCTATGCTGTTTCTTTATGGTCCCCTGGGAGGTTTCCTGCTGGGTGTGGGAAGGCTTCCTGTACCCTGGCAGGCGCTGGCTCTGTCCATAGGGATATACGTGGCACTTCCACTGGCTGCGGGGTATGTTTCCAGAAAACTGATCATCCATAAGAAGGGTGAGGAATGGTTCAATACGAGCTTTGTCCACCTGCTGACACCTGTGACGATAACAGCCCTTCTTGTTACACTTATACTGCTATTTAGTTTCAAGGGAGAAACAATACTGTCACAACCACTGACAATTCTGTGGATAGCTGTGCCGCTTTTTATTCAGACGGTGTTCATCTTCACGCTGGGGTATATTCTTGCAAAGCTGCTGAAACTGAGCTATCAGGATGCAGCTCCTTCTGCAATGATCGGTGCATCGAACCATTTCGAGGTTGCCATTGCCACATCTACGATACTCTTTGGTCTTTCATCTGGTGCTGCCCTTGCAACTGTTGTGGGGGTTCTTATTGAAGTGCCTGTTATGCTCATGCTTGTGAAAGTATGTATGAGGACAAGAGGGTGGTTCAGTTGACCATTCTTTTCTGCAGTGTGAAAAAGCATAACTAGAATTATAACATATATATGATTAGGGAGTTTCTTATAATAAAGTAATAAAATCGAAATGGAGAGAGCGTGGATGAAAAAAATACTAATCATATTGATGCTGTTGCTGGCGATAATGATGCCAGTTGCCAGTGCAGATATAGTTGATGACCTAAACATTAAGGTCGATGAATACAATGCGAATGCCGAATACCTGCCTTCTTACCTAAAATCCCTCCTGGGAAATGAGGTTATCGAACTGGCGATCGTCACTGACGATGGAGATGAGGTATATATAAAAGCAATTACAGAAGACGGTTACATCACTACATTTGAAGAGGTTGATGAAGACGAAGAGTTCGATGCAACCATGATCGTAGGTGCAAATGAAGCTACAGTAAGAAGCGTTATAAGGTCTTCAGATCCGCTGGCTGAGTTCATTGCTGCAAAGGACAATGGAGAAATAGTCATCGAGCCAGTAGGTCTTGTAAGTACTGTCAAATACACAGTTGCAAATGTGGTCCTGAAAGTATCACAGTTTTTTGGTTTTTAATGAGTGAGCATACTGTATTCAGAAGGATGGTTCAGTTGACCGTCTTTTTTGATATTTTTTAGAATTGTTAGCTGGATGGGATTTTTTATAATACTTTCACCAGCCCTGTAAATTCTTTATATAGAGGTGATACAATATTTGATATTAGGTTTTTATGGATTATAGGCGTGAAAGTATCCGCAGTATTAAAAAGCAGTTTAAAAAAGATTTCAATTCAAGTATGAAGATAGTATTCAAAATTATCGGACTCTTATTTGTAGTGGGAATAGTCCTGTTTATGTTGATAAGCATATAATTTTGCTTAATGGTTAAGATTTATTCAAATTAATATTCTTAACTAGGGTCATTCTATACACACTGTATTTTTCATTCTTCTCCTCACAACCAAAGCGCAACCATTATACCCCTACAATCACTTCTCCATCCTATATTTGATAATAACTTTACAGTGAGAATTATGATAAATGCAGGAATAATCGGTGCATCGGGATACACTGGCGGGGAGCTTATGCGCTTGCTCCTGAACCATCCCGAGGTCAATATTACGGTAGCTACTTCAAGGAAACTTGCAGGAACGGATGTTAGTGAAACGCACCCACATCTGAGGGGATTTCTGGACCTTAAGTTCCAGAACCTCAGTCCTGAAGAGGTAAGATCGCAGTGTGATGTGGTTTTTGTGGCTGTGCCACATGGTACTGCAATGAATATAGTGCCTAAGCTTATTGATGGGAAGACAAAGGTCATAGATCTGAGTGCGGACTACAGGCTCAAGACAGATGTGTTCGAATCCGTCTATAATCTTGAGCATAAGAGTCCCATGGAAGCTGTGTTCGGTCTGCCGGAGCTCCATCCAGAGGTTGCTGAACAGACATTCATCGCAAACCCGGGATGTTTCCCTACAGGTGCGATACTGGGTGCTGCTCCGCTGGCAAAGGCAGGACTTGTCAGTTCCGTTGTGTTCGACTCAAAGTCAGGCATCACAGGTGCTGGAATTGAGCCTTCGCAGACATCACACTATCCGAACATGGCTGAGAATGTGCAGGCGTACAAGCTGACAACCCACAGGCATGTTTCTGAATTCGTGCAGGAGCTCAATCGTCTGGACAATTCCCTGACGAACATCAGTTTCACACCTCATGTGGTTCCATCATGCAGGGGAATCCTCACCACAGCCCATATTTTCACAAAGGAAAAACTCACGCTGGATGATGTGAGGTCGCTGTACGAGGGTATGTATGCTGACAAACCATTTGTGCGTGTCATCAAGGGAATCCCAACTCTTGGTGCGGTTCGCGGCTCCAATTTCTGTGATATCGGATTTGAAGTTGATGAAAATAACAACCGTGTAGTTGTTGTCTCAGCTATTGACAATCTTGTGAAAGGTGCATCGGGACAGGCTATACAGAACATGAACCTCATGTGTGGTTTTGACGAGACCGCCGGACTCTGGAATGCTGCAACCTTCCCTTAAGGTGCAAATCCTGAAATATTATAGTAAAGTAAGGTATAATCATGAAAGTAAAAGATGTAATGAACCCGGACGTTGTTACCTGTGCTCCAGATGATGCGATAAGAGATGTGGCGCAACTCCTGAAGCAGGAAAGCATCAGTGGTCTGCCGGTAGCGGATGAGGGCAAGGTAGTAGGTATCGTTTCAGAAGGCGATATACTGAAACTGCTGGAAGTCCCGGAACATGGGGGACTCTGGTTGCCAAGTCCTTTCGAGGTTATTGAGGTTCCTATCCGCGAGCTGCTAAATTGGGAAGAAACCAAGAACATGCTCGATGATGTAGGTTCAAAGCCAATTGAAGATATCATGACAAAACACGTCTACACGGTCAGTCCGGAAGATTCGATACAGGAAGCCTCCACTATCATTACCAAACACAAGATAAACCGTCTTCCAGTTGTGGATGAGGATGAACAGCTTGTAGGTATCGTCACACGTGGCGACATCATTGACGGTCTTGGACAATTGTAATATGGGATATTGTAAGAAGGAATATTATGAAATTCATTGAAGGCGGTATTTGTGCAGTAAAGGGCGTGCGCGCCGGTGGCATCAAGCCCGGAAAGATGGGACTGGCAATCATACAGGCAGAAGGAAACGCTGCCGGAGTCTACACAAGGAACAAGGTCATTGCAGCTCCGCTGGTGCTTACAAGGGAGAACCTCTCTAAAACCGGAAAGCTCTCTGCGGTAATAGCAAACAGTGGTAATGCAAACGCTTTCACAGGTGTACAGGGTCTTGCTGATGCAAGGATCATGGCGTCCTCGCTTGCATCCAAACTTGGAGTTGATGAGGAACTGGTAGCTGTAGCTTCCACAGGTGTCGTGGGACACAAGCTTGACACCGGCTGGATAACCACTCATCTGGATAAAACACTCGATTCCATGGGCGAGGATGGAGATGCAAGTATGAGTGCGGCACGTGCTATCATGACAACTGACACTGTCCCAAAGGAAGTTGCCATTGAGATGGATTCAGGCATCCGCATAGCAGGAATCGCCAAGGGCTCAGGTATGATAGAACCTAATATGGGTACCATGCTTGCTTTTGTGTACACCGATGCAGACATTTCTTCAGAAGATTTACATTCATGCCTAACAAGTTCTGTTGACAAGAGTTTCAATATGGTAGTTGTGGATGGTGACACGAGTACCAATGATATGGTACTTGTAACAGCCACAGGCCAGTCCGGTATCGCTCCGGAAACCTCTGATTTCCAGGCAGGTCTTGATCTTGTACTGACCGAGCTTGCTAAAATAATAGCTATCGACGGCGAAGGTGCCACAAAACTCATAGAATCCAAGGTCACTGGTGCAGCCACAGAAAAGGATGCCCGTCTTGTAGCCAAGTCCATAGTCCGCTCCCCTCTGGTCAAGTCCGCCATCTTCGGTCAGGACCCAAATTGGGGACGTGTTGTAGTAGCAGCCGGCTATTCAGGTGCAGATATGGACCAGACAAAGATTTCCCTTTCATTCTCAGCCGGAACCGAAGTCGTTGAACTGGTTAAAGACGGTAAGATAGTCAGGAATGATGAGGAAACCCTCTCCCAGCTAAAGTCCATCATGGACAAGGATGAGATATTCATTATAACCGACCTTGGCATGGGTGATAAGACTGCCACTGCGTGGGGTTGTGACCTGACGTATGATTATGTCAGGATCAATGCTGAGTATACGACTTGATTTTTGGTATGATTAATTCTTTAGTCATCCCTATTTTTTTGATTCTACTTTTTCTATACAATGTGGTTTTATCTGCGTATCATAACAAATTGGGTACCAATAAGTTATTGCCGCCTCACCAATCACATATAAATACTCTCTAAACATAATTTGTATTCATTGGGTGAGATAATGGACATTGCCGATTGGGAGAAACGGTATTTAGAAGCAGTCTCTAATGTAAAAGGGCAGCTTGGAAATGTGCAGGGCGTATTCGTGGCTTATAACAGTAATGTTGATGCCATGAAACATATCAGGGAAGCTGACATAAAAAAGCTTATTGGAATAGTGGGATGCGAAAAGATACATGAAAGGATAGTGGAATATCCTCGTGAGATAAAAGATCCTGTGGATTTTATGGCCCGCCTTATCATATCCATGCGGGATGGGAAGGCGGCTGAAGTTCCTACTTATACTACTGATATTCATGAATGGTTGATGGACAATCTTGTTTTTGATTCTGCACGCATGGGCGGACAGGCTGGTATCATATCCAATCTTCTGGTAACACTTGGCGTGAAGAATGTCATCAGCTATGTGCCATGGCTTGCAAGGGAGCAGGCTGAGTACTTTGTGGATTCTCCTAACCTGTGGCATCCTGTTATGGAGAACGGGAAACTAGTTCTGAAACATCCAAAAGAAGCATATGACCCTGAGCAAAAACCCAAGATCAACTGGATACTTGAATTCTCCAAAGGCATGAAGTTCAGTTGTGCAGGTGAAAACTATGTCGTTCCAAGGGACAATCGGTTGATAATATCATCCCGGCCTAAATGGATACGTATAGACATGAGTCCTGAGATGTACGATCAACTTTCAGACATCAGGGAAGACATAGACGGTGCAATACTTGCCGGTTACCAGATGATCAAGGAGGAATATGAGGATGGTACAACATATCTTGATTATGTTCAGAGAGCTGTCAGTGTCATAGAGCGCCTTAAAGGATGCAATTCCCAGATGCGCATACATGTGGAATTCACATCCATACAGAACAAGGTCATCCGTAAAGCCCTGCTTACTGACATCGTGAAAAAGCATGTAACTTCACTTGGTCTTGATACTGTGGAAGTTGCAAATGCACTTAACGTACTTGGATATGAGGAACTGGCATATTCTGTGATCAATAAAGGTGAGAACAGTATTGTTTCCCTTTACGAAGGTGCAGTAAGGCTTCTCAAGGAACTTGAGTTGCAGAGGGTGCATATTCACTCACTGGGATATTATATCTGTGTGGTAGCAAAGGACCATCCTCTGGATGCTGATTCTCACAGGCAGGCCTTGCTTTTCGCTTCAACAGTTGCAGCAACACAGGCAAGCCTGGGCTCCATTAAAAGTATTGATGATATTTCCGTTGGTCTGGAAGTACCCGTCTATGCTGATGGATATGATGACCTTATAGAACTTGAAAAATATCTTGTGAGAAGGGGCATCTGTACTGCTAAAGACTTCGAGGATGGTTGTATAAGCAGTAGTAGTCATGGTCTTATTATTGTCCCATCCAAAGTTGTTAAGGACCCTGTTGCAACAGTGGGTATAGGTGATGCTATATCAGCAGGTGCTTTTATTGCCATGCTTGCAAAAATGTCTAAGATCAATAAATGCCAGATAAAGGAGTAGACGATGAATATTCTCTGCGCCTACAATGCAAATATAGATTCCATCAGTCACATTGATGGTCAGGAACTTTCCCGAATGCTTGAAAGGAATGCAGAATTTCAGGACAAGTTTCAGGATGATTTTCAGGATGATTTTCAGGATAAATTAGCAAATCCTCCTGGTTCCATATCATCAAAGTCTGACTTCTTTGCAGGCCTGCTCCTGTGTATGCGTGATGGTACAGGTGCCGAATGGCTTATTCACGACAAGGATGTTTTTGAATGGCTCAAAAATACTTTTCTCGATGGTTCCTTAATGAGGATGGGCGGCAATATGGGTATAATGTCCAATGTTCTCTCAGAACTTGGTGCTTCAAAAGTGGTGCCGAATGTTGCCAGTCTCTCAAAGTTGCAGGCATCCTTTTTTTCTCAGAAGGGCATCTTCCTTCCATATGATGGAAAGCTATACAGTAGCAGGGAAATAGGAAATATCCTGCCAGTTGAGAATAACAGGCCTGAACTCATTCACTTTGTACTTGACTTCAAAAAAGGAGATATTGTTACGTTTTCAGATGAGCAAATTTCAGTTCCAAGGGAAAACCGGTTCATAGCAACCTACGATCCCTTAAACTTCCAGCTTCATCTTGATGAACATTTCAGGGATTACTCTCTTGAACATGCAGAAGAGATGGATGGAGCTATTATTTCCGGTTTTCACATGTTACAGGAAGAGGAAGATGGCTCTGCAAAGAACGATTACAGGTCAAAACTGGATATCTCCCTAAAGCAACTTCAAAGCTGGAAAGAAGCTAGAAAAGATCTGCATATCCATGTAGAATTCGGTCATTTCTCGTCCGAAAAAATAGCATCTTACGCTTTCTCCGTTCTATCTCCCATAGTTGACCGCATAGGAATGAATGAAGATGAACTTGCCATGCTTGCCAGTATCAATGGAATGGACCCAAAACCGATACTTGCAATGGATTCGGTGGCAATTGCGGAATCATCAATAAAACTTTGCAGTGATTTCGGACTTTGCAGGATGCTTGTTCACACAAGAGAGTTCGTACTCTCAGTATCGTGCAGGACAGACGACAACCCTGAAAATACAATCAAGGCAATGGATTTTGGAGCCGGATGTGCTGCTGCTTTTGCATGTTCCGGGAAGCTTGTCCATAGGGAGGAACTACTCAGGATAGCATCTGAGATACCGGAAAGTGAATTTGGAAAAGCAGCATCTTCCAAACTTGCAAAACACATGGAAGAAGAGTGGAAGTGCAGCAATACATGTGGAATACACATGTCTCATCTGGTGGCCATAGTCCCAACCCGTATTTGTGATGAGCCAGTGTCAACCGTGGGACTTGGGGATACTATCTCAGCCGCCATTTTTTTAAGGGAGCTGGAACTCAATTCCTGATATGTATACTCTTTTCTCTGAGAACTTCAACCTGAACTACACTCTTGATTGTGGTCAGGTATTCCGGTGGGACTTTATCGATGGCTGGTGGACCGGGGTTGTAAATGGTCATCTTGCACGCTTGCAGCAGGACAGTAAAAGCGGCGAGGTTCTGGTGGATTCAAAGGTGCCAAAAAGTTACTTTGAGAATTATTTCCGTTTTGACGATGACCTCGATGCCATCCTGCAAGAGGTCAATAAGGATGAGTTCATGGATGAGGCCATAAGAAAATACAGGGGACTTCGTCTTATCAGGCAGGATCCATGGGAATGTCTCATATCTTATATGCTTGCAACCGCCTGGAGTATTCCTAACATTAAGAGGGGAATTTCCATGATGTGCAATAATTACGGGGAAGGGATCGAGGAGGGCTATTACAGTTTTCCGAAGCCACATTCTCTTGTTCATGCATGTGATGGTGACCTTCGTAGCTGCAAGCTTGGTTTCAGGTCAGGACGTCTGATCAAGGCTGCAAAACATGTAGAGGATGGGAATCTGGTTCTGGGGGATATTTTTGAGGTGGATTACAACGAAGCAAAACAGAGACTGATGTTCTTGGAAGGAATAGGGGAGAAAGTGGCCGACTGCATCCTACTTTTTGCGTTTGATAAAATGGAGGCTTTTCCGGTAGACACCCATGTTGAAAAAGTAGTGAAGGTTATCTACGGTCATCATGATTTCTTCAACGGAAACCCTACGAAAAGTAAGATTGGCAACTGGGGTCGTATGTATTTTGGACAATACTGTGGCTATGCACAGCAGTATTTCTTCTATCAGAAAAGGCTTGAAGGGCTCTGAGCGTAAAGAAAAACCAGGTAAATACAATTACTTTTTCTGTTCCCATTTTCTCAGGAATATACGGAATTCAGATTCTTTTATTTTTGCTATCTCGCTGCCTTCAATAATTGTGAACCCTTCAGTCACTGCTTCTCCAATGTGTTTCCCAAGTGAACAGTTTTTCATTCTCTCAGCGAAGAGATGCTTTGCAGTTGAGAACTTTCGTCTGATATCGGCAACGTAGAATCCATCCTCTATGTAAAGTGCGAATAGTTCATCCGAATCCTGATATTTTTCCTTGAATCCTCGTGCATGTTCATTTACCCATACAGGTGGTCCCCTATGTTTTTTAACATTGGGAAGTTCAGATGAGATAAGTTCCAAAAGGATAATTGCGTCCTCTTTTGCCCAGTAGCCCGAATTCAATACCTGAAAATCATATTCTTCGAGCAATGCGCGGACAGAGTGCTCCATTTTACCCAGTTGAGGGTACAGTATGTCATCAACAAGGTCTGGAGCTTTGAAGACAATAGCAATAAAGGAGCTTCCCCTTGAGTTCATCATATCGATGATCTCGTTTTCCTTCATGGGGATTTTTTCTTTCGGGAAGAAGAAATCTTCCGAAGGTCCTTCTGCGTATAGCCTGCAGACTTCTATGAACTGTGCAAACTGATTAAGTGAAAGTGCAGCAGCCACATTTCTTTTCGGGTCGGTGGGGTCTATGACAACAAGAGGGTCTGCGTGTTTGACTGTTCCATGTTCCAGCATGTCGATGGTGAGTCCCGGTTTCCAGTTACATGCGTTTCGTATTACGTTGCGGAATGAACCGTAGTGTACTATCAGGAGCTCCGTGAGATAACCTGAGAATCCCTGTGTCCGAAGTTCGGAACCATAGGTTCCGGTTCCTTTCATAAACTGCTTCATTACCAGTACATCGTCTTCGCGACCGGGGATGCTCATCTTGATGAACTCATTATGAAAAGGTGTTCTGTCAACAGCAGACTTGATTTTGGAGGCGGAATCAACGGCAAAACAGGGTACCAGGTCAACATCGAAACCTCTGTAATTCATGTTGAGGTAAGGATGTTCTGCATAGCGTTCCTCAATGTTCTTTCCATCTTTTGCGACTTCCCTGGCAATGAGGAGTCCGTTAGTTTCCAGCTCTTCCCGACTGGTACTTTCCGGGAATGCGATAAAAATATCAAGATCATGTGTGCCAGATATCCAGGTGTTTCTGGCAGCAGAGCCAACAAGTTTAGGAGTGATATTCTTTATTCCCAGATGTTTTGCAACAGTACTTACATTTGATAGCAGTTCGGAAGCTACTTCCTGTAACTTCTCTTTTTCTTCAGGACTGGGTTTTATCCTGTCAAGTACCTGTTTTTCCAAAATCATTTTAGATCTCAATTTGAAATATGTATGTAGTGAATTAATTATTAAAGATTAATGCATATTGATGAAAAAATGAGCAGAACTAGTAAATAGATTCAGCAAATCCCTATATTCTCTTTCTTTATGACGTGGTTGTAGTTTTTGTAACCAAGGATATCAGCTAGCATATCTGTGTGCTTGCCTTTGACCTGTTCCAATTCATCGGATGTGTAGTCTGTGATGCCTTTTGCAAATACCTTTCCTTCACAGACGATCTCAACTATCTCTCCTCTGTCAAAGTCATTATGTATACTAATAACTCCTGAAGGTAGCAGGCTCATGCTGTTTAGTACGGCGTCCTTAGCACCGGCATCCACTTCAATGGAACCACATGCTTTTGAGAGTAGTATCCAGCGTATCCGGTTCTTTTGAACTTCCTGGTTTGCGAGGAACAGTGTTCCAATGTCTCCTCCATCAAGTACTTTTGTGATAATACTATCAACACCGCTATTGGCGATTATCATATAACATCCTGACATGTGGCATATCTTTGCGGCTTCGATCTTGGTTCTCATTCCGCCAACACCTTTCATGCTTGTGGGATTACCTCCATAGCTTTCTATTTCAGGCGTGATAGCTTCTACAAGACTCAGGAGTTTCGCATCGTTGTTGCGTTTGGGATTTTTATTATAGAGGCCGTCTATGTCGGAGAGGATTATAAGGAGGTCGGCTTCCATCTTGCTGGCAACCATCGCAGAAAGTTTGTCATTGTCACCGAATGTTGCTTCGATCTCGTTAACACATGTGCTGTCATTTTCATTGATGATCGGTATGACACCATAGCTAAGCAGGGTGGATATGCTGTTCCTGAGGTTAAGATATGTCAGCCTGTTGGAGAATGATTCGTAGGTAAGGAGAATTTGTGCTACTTTGAGGTTGTGTTTTGCGAAGGAATTTCCCCATTCCTGCATTAGTAAACCCTGACCTACAGCAGCACATGCCTGCCTGACCGGTATTTCCTTTGGCCTGCTGTCAAAATCCAGTATATCTATCCCAATACCGATTGCACCTGAACTTACCAGGATGACCTTTTTCCCCATTTCGTGCAGTTCAGCTATCTGTTGCGCCATGCTCTCCATAAATTGACGGTTAAGCTTGCCGTTTTCGGTATTGATGGATGATGTGCCTACTTTAATGACGATCTTGTTCACATCATTGAAGAGCTCTTTCCTGTCGATCAAAAGTGTTGCTCCTGTTTTCCTTCCTGCTTTATTGATATCTGTACGTTTATTCTGTTTCTTATTACCTGGAAATGGCATTTGATGCTGTCTTGTTGAGCCTGCGGTGTGTGAATTTCTTCGCTTCAGGCCCTGCATAATCTGCGACCATATCTCCATTGCCTACAAGTATGTACTTGTAGATGAGCAGTCCTTCCATTCCCACCGGACCACGTGCGTGTATCTTGTTGGTACTGATGCCTACTTCTGCACCTTTTCCATATCTGAAGCCGTCTGCAAATCTTGTGGATGCATTTAGCATGACACTCGATGAATCGACCAGGTCGGTGAAGCTCTTCTTTTTGAGATTGTTGCATGTTATGATCGCATCAGTGTGATGGGATCCATAATGGTTGATGTGCTCGATGGCGTCTTCCATTGAGGTGACTATCTTTATGGAGAGTGTAAGATCGTTGTACTCTGTTCTCCAGTCGTCTTCAGTGGCTCTCACTATGCTTTTAAGGAAGTCTATCTGCTCGAGTATCTTGAATGATCCATCATCACAGCGCATCTCTACGCCTGCTTCGTCGTACATCCGTGCCATTTTCGGAAGGAACTTTTCGGCTATATTCTCATTGATGAGCAGCGTTTCCATCGCATTACAGACAGCAGGGTACTGGACTTTGGAATCAAAACAGACGTTGTATGCTTTTCCAAGGTCTGCCTCATCATCGACGTATACGTGACAGATACCGTCTGCATGTCCGAGAACTGGTATCTTTGTGTTATCCTGCATGTATTTCACAAATGCATTGGAACCTCTTGGAATTAGAAGGTCTATGTATGCATCCATACTGAGGATGTCGTTGACCTCTTCCCTTGTTTCCATTAGCTGGAATGCGCCTGTTGTCATTCCTTTTACGGATTCTGCTGCTTCGTTTAAGAGGTCGAAGATAACACGATTGGAATTGAGTGCCTCGCTTCCACCTTTGAATATGGTGGCATTGCCGCTTTTAAGGCATAGCGCCATGACCTGTGGTACTACATCAGGACGTGCTTCGAATATTACTCCGATAAGTCCGATAGGGGAACTGACTTTATAGAGTTCGAGTCCCTTATCAAGTTCAAGTGCATCAATGGTCTCACCCACAGGGTCATCAAGATTGATAACATCATGAATGCCGTCTATCATTCCGCTGATCTTGCTGTCGCTTACCTTGAGCCTGTCCACAAGAGCCTGGGTAAGTTCTCCCTTCCTCTTAAGCTTCTCTGCAGTCTCAACATCCTTCCGGTTTGCTTCAAGTATCTTATCGCGATTATCGTCAAGCGCCTGTGCCATTGCTTCAAGAGCAGCATTCTTTGTATCCGTGTTGACACTTGCAAGGATAATGGATGCCTTCTTTGCCTCAATGACCTTTTCTTCAATTTCCAGAACCATAAAATAAACCACCTTGGGTTTTTTAAAAGAGTGATATAAGTATTATATAATTTATATTGATATTGCACATAGTTCTTTGGTTTTATATTTGTCGATTCTGATGGCGTGGTTCAATATTTTAAGTAAAGGATTCTTTACTTAGGATGCAAAGTCAAGTTCTAAGAAAAACAGATTTATGTTTAATGCAAATTAATTTTGATTACATCTATTCGTATCTAAACAGTATACTTTCTGACAAAAAGAATGAACACCGGTTAAAATCACCGGTGTTCTTGTGGGGTTTGGGGGGTGGTACTATTGTAAAAATAGTTTCATGCTTTAATAGGTGGAACGGATATAAAAGCCCTTTCATTTCAAAATAAATTAAAATACCTTTTGTTTTGGTGATTGCTGAGACATTGTACAAATCAAGATGTATTGACCCATGTTAACACGTAACATCTTCTTAGATATCTTTATCAATAATCATTAAGTATGGATTGGCAGGAGAATATCATGAGCACACGCGAGTACATGCTGGGAAACGTTGCAATTGCACGCGGTATCGTTGAAGGAGGCGGGCAGGTCATATCCGGGTATCCTGGGACACCGTCATCTGAGATCATCGGTACTCTGGCAGCAATGTTGGAAAGAGATTTTTATGTAGAGTGGTCGGTCAATGAGAAGGTTGCACTTGAAGTGGCAGCAGGTGCTGCAATGGCTGGAGTGCGTTCAGTTGTCACCATGAAGCACGTGGGACTTAACGTAGCAGCAGACCCGTTGATGACTCTTGCATACACAGGTGTCAAAGGTAGTATGGTAATCATCGTTGCGGATGATCCATCATGTCACTCATCGCAGAACGAACAGGACACCCGCAGATATTCACAATTCTCATTAATTCCATGTCTGGATCCTGCCACACCACAGGAAGCCAAGGATATGATGTCATATGCGTTTGACTTCTCTAACAAGGTTCAGATGCCTGTAATATTCAGACCAACAACACGTATCTCGCACGGCAAATCCGATGTGGAGCTTGGACCTGTGAACGAGACAAAACCCACAGCAGACTTCCAGAAAGAACTCGAAAGATGGGTCATGGTTCCTAAGAATGCTCGGGTACAGCACGTTCATTTGCTTGAATTACAAAATGACATCCTGACTGAGCTTGAAGACTCACCATGGAATTCACTTGAACTATGTGAGGGTGCCAAGGTCGGTATCATAGCATCAGGAATCGCTTCAGTCTATGCAAAGGAAGCCATCATCAAACAGGGTGTGGATGCATCATTCCTCAAGATTGGAACATATCCTGTTCCTGAGAACAAGATACGCACTCTCATGGAGAACTCTGAGCGTATAATTATTTTCGAAGAAATGGAGCCAGTGGTTGAAGAACAGGTCCGGATAATTGCACAGGAAACCGGTTCCAGTGCGGAAATTATTGGCAAGATGCAGGGCCCTGTTCCAAGGATATTCGAGCTTAACACCGACATCTGTGCCGATGTTCTTGCCGATGTTCTCGGACTTGAAACGTCGGCTGTTCCTTCTGAAGTCACAGAAGATTTCGACTATGATGCATGTAGGATAGATCTGCCCATGCGTCCTCCTGTCATGTGCCCGGGATGCTCCCACAGGGCAACTTTCCATGTCATGAAAAAGGTCTATGGCAAGAATGCTATCTTCCCAAGTGACATCGGCTGCTACACACTGGGTATCCAGAGCGGTACAGTAGACACCACACTCTGTATGGGTGGTAGTATAACCGTGGCAAGCGGAATGTATCAGGCAGGAGAGAAGAGACCTATCTGCTGCTCAATCGGGGACTCAACATTCTTCCATACGGGAATGAATGGTCTTCTCAATGCTATCTATAATAAAGCGGACATCACAGTAACTATAGTAGATAACCGAATAACCGCAATGACCGGTCATCAGCCAAATCCCGGAATGGGTAAGCTAGCAACCGGTGAGCCTACAGTTCAGGTTTCAATCGAAGCATTATGTAAAGGGCTTGGTGCTGAGTTTGTAGAAACCGTCGATCCTTATGACCTTAAGCAGACGGAAGAGGTCTTCAAAAGAGCAAAGGACTACAAAGGAACATCCGTTGTGATCACAAGACAGCTTTGTGTCATCGATGCAAAACGTTCAGGTCTTCGCAGAAAACCGTTCACTATCGATGCGGATGCGTGTGTTGGATGCAGACTTTGTGTGAACCTGGGCTGTCCTGCAATTGAGTTTGACGCAAATACCAAAAAGGCATCTATCAATTCAATGTGCACAGGCTGTGGAGTGTGCGCCACTCTTTGTAAGTTCGATGCCATCTCGGAGGTGAAGAAATGAGTGCAGAAGGAATTTCTAAATTCGATCTTGTCATCGCCGGTGTAGGTGGACAGGGAACTATCCTTGCATCTGATATCATTGGCAAGGCAGCTGTAAAGGAAGATATGTCAGTCCGTGCAGCTGAGACTCATGGAATGGCACAACGTGGCGGTTCAGTTGTCAATCATATAAGGATTGACTGTGAGCTCGGTTCAATGATCCCTATGAAGGGGGCCGACGTATTGCTTGCACTAGAGCCAAGTGAGGCACTCAGGTATCTTGAATTCCTTTCTGATGATGGGGTCATCATAGTGAACACCGATCCAATTCTTCCGGTCACTGTGACCTCAGGGCTTTGCAGCTATCCGGATGTTGATGCTATCATTGAAAAACTTAAACAGAGTCACAAAGTAAAAGCCTTCAATGCAACCGAACTTGCAAAAGAGGCAGGACATCCCCAGTCCATGAATGTTGTCATGGTGGGTGCAGTTTCAAATTACCTTCCAATATCTGTTGAAACTATTATGGGATGCGTCAGGGAGCTTGTCCCACAGAAGACAATTGATATCAATGTCAGGGCTTTTGAGATGGGCAGGTCCATAACACAGGGATAATCTAAGATTATCCTGTCTTCATTTTCTTTTTTAGGTCTTTATTGGATCTCATATTTCTACTCATGCTTTATTTGTAAATTTATTTTTGTTTTTTGCATATTTCTATTTGTTCCGAAGTCAAAAATTAAGAATTATATTTTTATAATAATGTTAATATTTTTAGCAAAGTCTATATGGTATACTGTTCCATTATATATTGTATAAAAAATTTGGAGGGATTTAATGGCATCTGTTGGTCAAAAACTATTAGATGTTCCATTTGGGGACATGATAAAAGAAATGGCTTTTGCTATTGCAGAGGGACAAACTGCTCTGGACATTAATTCGATTAATGTTGCACAGGCCCTTGCAGAGACTGAGCTGGAAGCTGGGAGTGTAATTCTCTATATAGAGGAAACTGTAGATGAGGATGGGAACGTAACTGCTACAGACGTGGTTACAAATGATCAACCCATGTCCTTACTTACATATGGTCTTGAACCTCGTTTCTATGAATTCACCGAATCTGTCATTGAGGTCAAAATGACTATCTCAATGAAGAAGGAGTATTCAACAGAAAGGAAATATGGTAGGGAGTTCAAGTTCACCAACGAGTCCAAAATAAGTGGAAGCTACAAGTCCGGTGGTCTTGCAGGTCTTCTATTTGGCAAAGCTAAGGTAAGCTACGAGAACACAACCAATGTTGCATACACATCGACCTATGATGCAACATATAAGTCAAAGTATACCTTCAGTGAATCAGGTACCAGTCTTCTGCGTACAACGCTGAAACCAGTGCCACCACCAGAGAGAGCTATCCCGACCGTCAGGGTCAAAGAGAGTTCCTCAGAGTAAGGCAGGTATATTTGGATCAATGCAGTGATATCTGCATTGACAATTTATTTTTAACAGAACATTGAAGGAGATTATACTTTGCCATCCAATAGTAGCGAAAGTATTGAAGAGGTTCTTGTCAGTCCGCTTTCAACCATATTAAGTGAGATGGGAAAATCCATTGCACAGACACAAAGGGCACTTGACCGTAATTCCATTGATACACAAATAGAACTTTCAACTGATGAAGCGCTTCAGGAGTTCGATCTTGAAGCTACCTGGTATCACATACCTGAAGTTGATATCGAACTTAAAATGGCCCTGTCCATGAAATATGAGGAAGAACGAGATTCAAAGAACCGTATACGTGGATATAAACGGGTCCTTAATGCAGCACCTTTGAATGCTTCTTACAAATCACTAAACTCATATGATGTAGAGGGCTCAAGCGTTCTTAAGGCAAAAATAGTATCAGTTCCTTCTTCTTCAAGGATAGTGGAAGAGTAATGAGTGGAGGGGTGGAATGAGCGATATTAAGGAACTAAGGCAGAATATTGAACGTTTAAATAAGTCAACCACTGCTGCATCAAAAAAACAGAGTTATACTCTGCTCCAGAAGAACATCGTGGCTGTTGAGTCTGAATTTGAGGCTGTAGAGAAAGAGCTGATGACTAAAACAGATTCAATCGAACAGTTAAAAAAAGAAAACCTGGTGTTGAAACAGGATTATGCTATCCTTGACAGCAGGGTTCAGGAAATACTAAAAGAAAAAGCTGAAAGTGATAGGAAACTGGAACAACTTTCGCGTACAAGACCTGAATTATCTTCTGCAAACCTCGTTAAGGCTTTTCGTGATTCCCTTGTGCAAATGGATGAGTCTATGAGTTCGGAGTCCTCAAGGGTGGACTATAACGTAAGTTCCATGAACATCAAGCTCAGGACAAATATAGCTGTGAAGGACGATGAACTACGTTTCCAGCTTCCAAAGGCAGACGATGTGATTCCTGCAGACAACCTGAGCGAGGTCGAATTCACTATAAATTCATCATCTAAAGAACGCATATTCTCTGATTATATTGATGTGCCTGATGTTGTAGGGCTGGATATGGACCTGGCAGTATCTATAATAAAGGCTGCTGGTTTTGTACAGGGTGATGTCATTGAAAAGGACAGTTCTCTTGAACAGGCGACAGTACTCTCTCAGATACCATCTGGCAGTTCGGTTGCAAAAGCGGGGGATGCTGTGGATCTGGTTATATCAAAGATCACTTCAGTTGAAGTGCCAAATATTGTAGGTATGAATCTGGCTTCTGCTCAAAAAGCATTGGAAGCTGTTAAGCTTCGTTCCGGAAAGGTGACGGAACAAACTGATGCTTTGAATGCCGGTAAGGTTCTCAGCCAATCAGTAACTGCCGGGGAGCATGCAGACATCGGAACTGCAATTGATATTGTAGTAGCCACTTCTAAGGTAGAGTTCGCTGCGGTTTCCGGTATTGCTGCAAAACCTGCTGTCACAGGGGCTGCGAATGATGTCAGGGCGGTGCTATCTGACAGGCAGGCCGCCAGAATAGCGTCAGTCAGGAAGTCCATTTCCAGGAACTAAGTTTCATGTCTGTGGAAACACATATCATAAGGGTTGCTGATAATGCAACCCCTTCTCAGGTAGAAGGTATTCTAAAAGCCCTTGTTGGTGTGGGTGGACGCGTAGAGGTTGTTGCAAACAAGAGTATAATAGCCACTTTCAATGGTGACTATGCAGATGCAATAAAGGGAAAGCCCGGTGTCCAGCTTGTTGGGGGGGTTAATTTCAGGGGCAGAACTGTCAGGAAAGTTGTGAAGCGCAGCTCTGGATAATTAATTGCTTCATTTTGCAATGAAGTAATCTAATAAGTGGGAAATAGGATCACAGATCTATATCTGTGATGTGTTGTTTTATTTGCTCTCTCATTTCTTCGTTGTTGAGGGCGAAATCGATGATGGCTTTAACGTATTCAACCTTGTCACCGGTGTCGTATCTTTTACCTGTGAATTTGTATGCGTATATCTTCTGTTCTTCCTTCAAAAGACGTATACCATCTGTAAGTTGTATCTCGTTACCTACTCCAGCGGTCGTTTCTTTGATGCAGTCCAATATCTCCGGTGTAAATACATACCTTCCAATGGCGCCTATATTGGAAGGGGCATCTTCAGGCTTTGGTTTTTCCACAATGTCTTCAAGTACATATAGTGAGTCATCCAATACCTTACCTTTAATGATGCCGTAACTGCCTGTCTTTTCAAAGGGGACTTCTTCCACTGCTATTGTTGAACGGCCGTATTTCTGGAAGTTATCGATCAACTGTTTTGTGCATGGTTTCTCGTTCACTATGATATCATCACCAAGCAATACAGCAAAAGGTTCATCATTTATGTGTTTCTTTGCCGTGAGGATTGCATCTCCCAGACCTCTTGGCTCTTTTTGTCTGATGTAGTGGATATCCACCATTGAAGAAATATCCTGCACGATCTTCAAAAGTTTTTCATTGTTCTTTTGCCGGAGGTGGCTTTCGAGTTCTGGGGAATCATCAAAGTAGTCCTCTATGGATCTTTTACTTCTTCCGGTTATGAATATGATGTCATCGATCCCCGAGGCGATAGCTTCCTCAACCACGTGATGGATCACTGGTTTATCGATGATTGGCAGCATTTCCTTTGGCATGGACTTTGTTGCCGGCAAGAACCTGGTTCCCAGCCCTGCTACAGGTATCACGGCTTTTTTAATTTCCACTTTTTTACTCCCTTAATTATTATCTATGTGATTGATCTTTGTCTATTTCCCAAAATTTGTCAGGAGACTTTCTGTATATATCCGTTTTCTACTTTTAATAATCTTCTTAACTTTCATGCGTTTTTTGATTTTATTGGGTAGTATTATATTGTAGTTTGTAGTTGTGGTGTAGTGTATTATTATAATGCAGTCCTATGCTTTTCATTTGCATTTGGATTATGGTGCTCTGATACTCTATACTGTTTTATTTTCGTCCATTTGCTTGCAAAGGGTTTATATACAATATGTCCGTTTAAAGGCGCACGTTAGATTCCATTGAAATATGGTTATTTGACTGAATTAAGATTACAGTGCGAAAAAGTCGGATTTAACATGAAGTATAACTGGGCCTCTTCGAGAATGCCCGCTTACACAAAATGTGATAAAATACTGAAGTGTTTAAATCTTTTCGAGATGACCACTCAGTAATGCCCATGGGCATACTAAGGTCCGTTGATGACTGGAAGGGCGTAAGAGTTAGTGTTGAATGCGTACCATGTGAGTACGTGGAGTCCGCTGACATTACATCTACTTCTTATTCATTAGTGGTTCCTGCCTGACTTTCTCGCGTAATGGGTCTTGCAAAATTGTATTGACCCTCAAGAAGAAAATGTTAAATTAGGAGAATAATAATGGCAAAAGGACACAGACCAAAACGAGGATCACTCGCTTTCAGTCCACGCGTAAGAGCAAAAAGCCACATACCAAGGTTTAACTCATGGCCACAAGCTGCTGGAGAACCAAAGCTTCAGGATTTTGCAGGTTACAAAGTGGGTATGACTCATGTGGTAATGGTAGATGACGTAAAATACAGCCTCACAGAAGGTATGGAGATCTCAGTTCCTGTAACTGTTGTAGAAACTCCTGCTGTTCGTGTTGCTGCAGTCCGTGCCTACACAAGCTCTACGTATGGTGACAAAGCACTTTCCGAAGCCTGGGCAGCAGACCTTGATGAGAGTCTTGGAAAGACAATTGCATTGCCAAAGACATCCAATACAGAATCTGCTCTTGCAAAGATCGAGGGCATGATCGATGAAGGCGATGTTACGGACATCAAAGTGATAACTTACACTTTACCAAAGAAACTGACAGGTGTTCCTAAAAAGAACGCTGACATAATGGAGACCGCAGTCAGTGGGTCTGATGTAAAGGCAAAGTTCGAATATGCAAAGTCCCTACTCGGCTCAGAGATAAAGCTCAGTGATGTTTTTGATGAAGGTACATTTGTAGACGTGGCAGCTATCACAACCGGTAAAGGTACCCAGGGTCCTGTAAAGAGATGGGGTATCAACCTGATGAAGAACAAGCACTCACGTCAGGGAAGTCTCAGACAGGTCGGTACGCTTGGTCCATGGCATCCAGCAGTTGTCAGATGGACAGTGCCACAGATGGGACAGATGGGTTACCACCAGAGAACTGAATACAACAAGCGTATCCTGAAGGTAGGTACCGATGGGGAAGAGATTACTCCAACAGGTGGTTTCATCAACTACGGTCTTATCCGTGGTGAATATGTCCTCATTAAAGGAAGTATTCCTGGACCTTCAAAGAGGCTTGTAAGGCTTAGAGATCCAATGAGGTCAAAAGTACCTGCTACGAGTGAACCACAGATCGTTCACGTAAGTACACAGTCCAAGCAGGGGTGAACTGAATGGTTACAGCAAAAATTATAGATTTATCAGGAAATGCTAAGGGAGACATAGACCTTCCTGAAGTATTCGATGAAGCATACAGACCTGATCTTATCAAAAGAGCAGTTCTTGCAGCTCAGGCAAACAGGTATCAGCCATATGGTCCTAGGATGTACTCTGGTATGGATACCTCCGCAAAATCATGGGGCTCAGGCAGAGGCGCTGCTCAGATCCCAAGAATTGTCAATGGTAGCCGTGCAGCAAGAGTTCCTCAGGCTGTAGGTGGTAGGAGAGCACATCCTCCAAAGCCTGAAGCGGACAAAACTGAAAAGGTCAACAAGAAAGAAAGGCGTATGGCCATACGCTCTGCAATCGCTGCAACAACCGATGCAGAACTCGTAAAAGGCCGTGGGCACAGGTTCGATGCACAGCTTCCATTGGTCGCTGCAGATGAACTTGAAAACGTTGAAAAGACAAAGGATGTTATAAGCTTCCTGCAGAATGCAGGTGTTTACGACGACGTGATCCGTGCAAAGGATGGAAGAAATATCCGTGCAGGAAAGGGTAAGATCCGTGGGAGGAGATACAAGAACAAGAAGAGTCTCCTCATTGTTGCAACATGTGACAGTCCATTGATGAGATCTGCAAGAAACCTTTCAGGCGTGGATGTTGTATCTGTTGATGCATTGAATGCTGAGCTCCTTGCACCAGGAACACATGCAGGTAGATTAGTAGTCTGGACCGAGTCTGCAATGTCCTCTCTTGGGGGAATGTTCGAATGAATGTCATCAAGTATCCGTTTATCACTGAAAAAGCGATGATGCTGCTGGAAGACAATAAACTTCAGTTCATTGTTGATACCCGCGCAAACAAGAATCAGATCAAGGCTGATGTAATGAAGATGTACGGGTTCCCTGTTGCATCTGTCTGTACAATGAGCACAATGAAAGGTCTGAAGAAAGCTATCGTTACTTTCGAAGGCACAGAAGCTGCCCATGAGATAGCGACTAGAATTGGCTTGATGTGAGGTGAATATACATGACTAAGAGACTTATATCACAGAACAGAGGTCGTGGATCTCCTACTTACAGGGCTCCGTCACACAAGTACAAAGCTGCACTTAAACACCCACGTGTCGATGAAGAAGGCACAGTTTATGGTACAGTTATTGAAATTACACACGATCCGGCTCGTTCAGCACCTATTGTCAGGGTTTCCTTTGACACTGGTGAAGAACGCCTGATCATTGCACCTGAAGGTATTTCTTTGGGCGAACAGATAGCATGTGGAATATCAGCTGAGATAAAACCTGGTAACATCCTGCCTCTTGCAGAGATCCCAGAAGGTATCCCGGTCTGCAACATTGAGTCCAAACCAAATGATGGTGGACAGTTCGCACGTGCATCTGGTGCCTATGCAACTGTTGTATCCCACGATAAGGGTAAGACCGTTGTTCAATTGCCATCAGGTGAGATGAAGTGGTTAAATCCTAAATGCCGTGCAACAATAGGTATCGTTGCAGGTGGCGGTAGGGTTGACAGGCCTTTCCTTAAGGCAGGTAAAAAGTACCACAAGATGAAGACAAGAGCTGCAAAATATCCTCGTGTATCAGGTGTTGCTATGAACGCTATTGACCACCCATATGGTGGAGGTAACCGTAAGCATCCTGGTAAGCCAACAACGGTTGGAAGGAATGCGCCTCCAGGACGTAAGGTAGGTCAGATTGCAGCACGCAGGACCGGAAAGCGTTAACCGGAGGTTATTACATGGCAAAGAAATTATCATCAAGATTACCAAAACGAAAAGGTGAATACACCTACCGTGGTAAAACAGTAACAGAACTCCAGGCCATTAGCAATGATGAATTTGCTGAGATGTTACCTGCACGTGAACGCCGTACTCTTAAGAGGGGCTACACAGATGGCAGGAAGAGCGTAGTTCAACAGCTCAGGGATGGCAAGGATAATCTGAGAACCCATTACAGGGACATCATTATATTCCCTGAAATGGTCGGCAAAAATGTAGAAGTGTATAACGGCAAATCATTTGTGGCTTTTGAAATACAGCCTGAAATGATCGGACACAGATTCGGAGAGTTCTCACCAACCCGTCCAAAGGTTTCCCACGGAAGCGCTGGTGTAGGAGCAACCCGTTCAAGTAAGTTCGTGCCACTTAAGTAAGGTGAGATCATGGCAAGAATTGGATATTCTATGGAATTAGACCCAAAAGTAAGCTCAAAAGCTATGGGTGCTGAACTTCACATCTCCCCGAAAAAGTCACGAGAACTTGGTAAGGCGATCAAAGGTATGCGTACCACTGTAGCCAAAAGATACCTTGAAGAAGTTGTAATAATGAAACAGGCAGTTCCTTTTAAAAGGCACGGCGATGGTTCAGGACACAGAAAAGGTCCAATGGCAAACGGTAGATACCCTGTAAAGGTCGCTGAGGCTTTCCTGAAGATCTTGGAGAACGCCAACAGCAATGCTGAATACAAGGGACTTGACCCGGAGCATATGTATATTGCACATATTTCTGCAAAGCGTGGACGTGTCATTCACGGAATGAGACCAAGGGCACGTGGACGTGGCAGCCCCAAGAACACAGAAACTGTGAATGTCGAGATTATTTTGAATGAGGTGCTTTAATGGCAATAGAAAAGAAGTTCGTTCGGGAAGGTTATGTAAAAGCCTCCATGAACGAATATTTTTTAAAACAGCTCAGCAAAGCAGGCTACGGTGGGATGGAGATCAATCGTACTCCGATGGGTACCCAAATCACTGTATATGCTGAAAAGCCAGGTATGGTCATTGGTAAAGCTGGTAAGGTCATCCGTAAACTTACACGTGACATCGACAGGATGTACGATATGGACAACCCCCAGATAGATGCTCAGGAAGTTAAAAGACCAGAGCTCAATGCCCAGATGATGGCTTCACGCCTTGCTTCTTCAATTGAAAGAGGCTGGTATTTCAGAAAAGCCGGTCATAATACTCTTAGAGCTATTATGAACTCCGGTGCACTGGGCTGTGAAATCGTAATTTCAGGTAAATTAACAGGTTCAAGGTCAAGGGTTGAAAAACTCGTTGATGGATACATCAAACATGCCGGAAAACCTGCTGAAGATATAGTTGACGAGGGTTTCGCAACAGCTGTCAAAAAGCTGGGAACCCTTGGTTGTAAAGTTAGGATCATCCCTCCAGGTGCAGTATTACCTGACGCTTTTGATATTAAAGAAGTCGTAGAGGCTGATGTGGTCGAAGCTGTTGCACCGGAAGCTGCAAAGGCTGACATCGCAGAACTCGTAGACAAGGAATCAGAAGGCGAGGTTGCAGACGAGGAGGAAGTAGTAGAAGTTGCAGAAGTCACGGAAACAGGAGTCACTGAAGAAGCTTCAGCTGAGAAAGTTGAAGAAGAATCCTGTGTAGATGAAGCATCTGAATCTGATGATTCAATCCCTGAAGAAAATCCCGAGGCAGAACGAAGGCTGGTTGATGATGTATGGCAGCATAAGCATGATGGCTATGACTACTGGCATCCAGTCTCACGTGTCCACAAGGAGGAGAAATAATGGCAATTCTCCGCTTGAACGAGATAAGGGATATGTCCCCGGAAGAAAGGATGGACGAACTCGACAAAATGAGGGATGAACTCATTCGCGAGCGTGCTCTTTCATCTGCTGGCGGAGCTCCTGACAATCCAGGCAGGATTGGCGAGCTAAGGAGAACCGTTGCCAGAATAAAGACCATCCAGCGGGAAATGAAGGAGATCTGATTTGGAGATCACTCCTTCGAAACTGGTATTCCATGAACTGATCGGATTACAAGTGACAATAGTAGAAGCAACTAATCCGATCTTGAAAGATATAAGTGGCAAAGTGGTTGACGAAACAAAGAACATGATAATTGTTCAAACAACAAAAGGAACTGAGAAAATGATTCAGAAAAACGGTACTTCCTTTGTGTTTCAGATACCTGCCCAATTATCCGGTAAGCATGCCCAGAGGTATGTTAAAGTGAATGGAAACCTTCTGCTCTCACAACCTGAGAACAGAACAAAGAATATAAGAAAAATACACATGAGGTAATAATCATGGTTAAAGATATTGGATTGGATGTCCCAGCTCCCACTGAGGAATGTGATGATGTAAATTGTCCATTCCATGGAGCACTTCCAGTTCGTGGGCAGGTCCTAGTAGGGACTGTTGTTAGCGATAAAATGGACAAGACAGTGGTCATCCAGCGTAAACATGAGATTCTCATTAAGAAATATCAGAGATATGAAAAGAGGCAATCTAAGATTCACGCACACAATCCACCTTGCGTTGATGCAAAAGTAGGGGACGTTGTGACAGTGGCAGAATGCAGGCCTCTTAGCAAGACAAAGTCGTATGTGGTCATTAAAGCGGAGGCACAGGAATGAGAGGAATTAGATCCACAGTTCCCCGTGCACTTAACGCTGGTGCTAAGATCGACTGCGTGGACAATACTGGTGCACGTGTAGTTGAGATTATATCCGTAAAGGGCTACAGAGGTGTTAAGAACAGACATCCTCGAGCAGGTGTTGGTAACATGTGCGTAGTTTCCGTGAAGAAAGGAACACCGGAAATGCGTAAGCAGATCCTCCTTGCAGTAATCATACGCCAGAAACAGGAACTTCACCGACCAGACGGTCTGAGGGTTTCCTTTGAAGATAATGCAGTTGTCATTGTTGACGCAGATGGTATCCCAAAAGGAACTGACATAAAAGGTCCTGTTGCAAGAGAAGCAGCAGAAAGGTTCCCTAAGATAGGTACAACAGCATCTATTGTTGTGTGAGGTGTGAAATATGGTATCAAATCAACCAAGAAAACAGAGAAAAGCAAGATATACTGCTCCTCTGCACATCAAACAGAAATATATGGGTGCTCTTCTTTCAAAGGATCTCCGTGACAAATACAGTCGTCGCACAGCCAATGTGATTGTTGGTGATACTGTAAAGTTAATGCGTGGGGACCATGCAGGAACTTCCGGAATAGTGGAAGCAATTTCCCTGAAGCACGGAACGATCATTGTAGAAGGTATAACAGTTTCAAAAGCAGATGGAACAGAGGTTGCAAGACCTGTTTACCCTTCAAACGTGATGATCACAACCCTTGAAATGAAGGACAAACACAGAGAAGAAATTATTAATAACAGGTGATTTTGTGGGCAAACATCAGAAAAGAATATCTGTCCCTAACAGCTGGCAGGTATCAAAGAAATCCAATAAATGGGTCACATCAACAAGACCGGGTCCACATAACAAGCAGCAGAGCATGCCTCTGGGTGTAGTCCTGAGGGATATGCTGGGTGTTGTAGACACCCGTGCAGAAGCAAAGCGCATTCTTTCCGAAGGTAGTGTGCTCGTTGATGGTGTTGTCAGAAAGGATCTCAGATTCCCTGTAGGTCTTTTAGATGTAATCTCAATTCCTCTCGAAGATGCAGCATACCGTATGTTGCTGGATCGCAAGGGAAGACTTGAAGTTCATAAGCTGGCAGATTCCAATGTAAACAAGCTTTGCAGGATCAACGGCAAGACTATTGTAAAAGGTGGAGCTGTGCAGCTTAACCTCAATGACGGTACAAACCTCCTGGGCTCCAATGACTACAAGCCAAAGGATTCACTCATCCTCTCCCTGCCTGACAAGGATATTGTCAAGCATATTAAATACGAGGTTGGTAATCTTGCTATGATCGTTGGTGGAAAGCATACTGGTGAAATTGGTACTATTAAAGATATCAACACAGTAAGAAGTTCCAAGCACAACACAGTTTCAATATCCGGGGACTATGAGTTTGAGACGATCGAAGAATTCGTTGTCATCATAGGCGAGAAAGAACCTGAGATAAAACTAGGTGGTGAGGTAGTTGAGTAATCCAATGAGAACACCTATTGTGGAGAAGGTTGTTGTTCATATGGGTGTCGGTGAAAGTGGCCAGCACCTCGTGGACGCTGAAGGTATCCTCAGTGAAATTACCGGACAGTCTGTTGTCAGGACCTATTCAAAAAGAACTCTTCCAGCATTTGGTATTAAGAAGAGCGAGCCAATTGGCTGTAAGGTTACTCTCAGGGCCGACCGTGCAGAAAACTTTCTTAAAATAGCACTTGATATTGTAGAGAGCAAGCTCAGATCATCCCAATTCGATAAGTATGGGAATGTTGCCTTTGGTATTGAGGAACACACCGATTTCCCGGGCATGAGATATGATCCTAACATCGGTATCTTTGGTATGGATGTTAATGTAATTGTCAACCGTCGTGGTTACAGGATCAACAAAAGAAGGATAGTTAAAAGGAAAATCCCTACATCTCACAGGATCACAAAAGAGGATACAGTTGCTTTCTTCAAAGACGCATACTCCGTGGAGGTAATATAAATGGTTCAAACCACTAAGAGCTTTGGAAGAGGGGCAAATGAATGCAAGAGATGCGGAAGAAAACAAGGTCTTGTAAGAAAATACGATATTTATCTTTGCAGACACTGTTTCCGTGAGGTTGCCCACGATATGGGATTTGAAAAGTATACGTGAGGTGAAAGAAATGGTATTATTAGATCCGCTTGCTGACGCTTTGTCTATGATAAAGAATGCAGAGGCAATTGGTAAAGATTCCTGTGTCATTAGACCCGCATCAAAACTTATCGGCACTGTCCTGAAAGTTATGCAGGACCGTGGCTATGTCGGTGAATTTGAATTCGTCGAAGACGGTAAGGCGGGAATTTACAAGGTAGAACTTATTGGTAGGATCAACAAGTGTGGTGCTATCAAACCACGTTATTCAGTGGGGGCTGCAGACTTCGAAAGATGGGAAAAGCAGTTTCTTCCTGCAAAGAACTTTGGAACATTGATATTGACAACCTCAAATGGTGTAATATCTCAGTACGAAGCTCGTGAGAATAATGTTGGTGGACAGTTACTTGCATATGTGTACTGATGGATGTGATGTCACATGGCAAAAGAAATAAAGAAAATAATCCCTATCCCTGACGGTGTGACTGTTACGTTCGTGGGCCAGCTCCTGACAACATCAGGACCAAAAGGCAAAAACGAAAGGACTTTCTGGTACCCAGGCATCAAGATCGAGGTTGTAGGTTCTGAGGTTATTGTAGACTCATCAGTCACAAAGAAGACCCAGAAGGCAATGGTCGGAACATTTGCATCACATGTTGCAAATATGATGAAAGGTGTCGCTGATGGATTTGAATATCGCATGAAGGTCGTTTACGCTCACTTTCCTATGCAACTCAAGGTTGAAGGAAAACAGCTAATGATCAGCAATTTCCTTGGAGAGAAAAAAGCACGGTCTGCAAATATTCTTGGCGAGTCCAAGGTGAAGACCACAGCAGACGAGGTAATCGTTACCGGTGTCAACAAGGAAGATGTAGGCCAGACAGCAGCCAATATCGAGCAGGCAACCCGAATCAAGAGATTCGACCCGCGTGTATTCCAGGACGGAATATATACAGTGGAGAAGATAGTGTAGGTGATTTGAATGGATGATAAAATTAAACGCCTTTTTAAGGTAAGGAAAGTCCAGAAGCACAAAAAACCTGATTTCAAGAGGACAGACAGTCACAAGTACAAACGTCTGGATTCTAACTGGAGACGTCCAAGAGGTCTTCAGGGTAAACAGCGCAAACACATCAAAGCAAAAGGCGCTCTTGCTCAGGTAGGCTATGGAAGCCCAGCTGCTGTAAAAGGTCTACACCCATCCGGATATGCAGAAGTTTTCGTAGTCACAGTTGGACAACTTGATGCTGTGAATGCAGCTGAGGAAGCTATCAGGATATCTGGAAAGGTTGGCGGAAGAAAGAAGGCAATCATTGAGGCAAAAGCTGCAGAGCTTTCTATTAAGGTCCTCAACCCAACAAGAGGTGAGTAAGATGACAGATCTTACAAACCAGAAGAGAATAGCTTCTCAGGTATTAGGTTGTGGCGTTCACAGGGTCTGGCTAGACCCTGAAGCATCAGCAGAAATCGCAGTGGCTATTACAAGGGCTGACATACGTGAGCTCATAGAGGCTGGCAGTGTTAAAGCTATACCAGTCAAGGGTGTAAGCCGCGGTCGTGCAAGAATAAGAGATGTCAAACGTAAGTATGGTCATCGAAAAGGACACGGTAAGAGGAAAGGTAAGAAGGGCGCACGTAATCCTCGCAAAGAGCAATGGATGAAAAAGATCCGTGCTTTGAGGAAGGAACTTAAACAAATGCGTGAAGATGGTTCATTGGACAGGTCTACTTACTGTAAAGTTTACCGTAAGGCAAAAGGTGGAGAATACCGCAGTGTAGCGCACCTTAAGGCACACCTTGAGTCAGAGAAGCTAATAAAGCACGAGGAATAATCATGGCAACAGGACCCAGATATAAAGTCGCATTCAGACGACGAAGAGAAGGGCGTACTGATTACCACCAGAGACTCAGGTTACTTCTTTCAAAGGAAGACCGTGTGGTAGTACGCAAGAGTTCAAGGCACATGCAGATCCAGCTTGTAGCTCCTAAACCTGAAGGGGACGTTACCCTTTCATCTGCAATTTCAACAGAACTTAAAAAGTATGGATACGAGGCATCTACTGGAAACACAACAGCTGCGTACCTTACCGGTCTGTTATTCGGTTATAGGGCACAGGGCAAGGGATATGATTACGGCGTTCTTGATATAGGACTCCAGGCATCATCTTCCGGATCACGTGTATATGCAACCTTGAAAGGTATTGTAGATTCAGGATTCGAGATTCCTCACGACTCATCTGTTCTTCCTTCAGATGAGAGAGTAAGAGGAGAACATGTAGCAGAGTACATTGAAGGCTCAAATCTGCCTGAACTGTTCGATACAGTTAAGGAAAAGATCTCTGCTGACTTCAACTAGGTGATTATATGGCATATCAATATGAAGAGGCATGGGTTCCACAGACAAGGCTTGGAAAGCTCGTTCAGGAAGGGCAAATCACTTCCATGGATGAGGCTATCGAGTCAGGTCTTCCTATTAGGGAATCCAATATAATCGATATTCTGTTACCTGATCTTGAGGATGAGGTTCTTGATATCAACATGGTCCAGAGGATGACTGACTCTGGACGTCGTGTAAAGTTCAGAGCAACTGTTATTGTTGGGAATGGAAACGGTTTTGTCGGTCTTGGACAGGCAAAGGACGTCCAGGTCGGACCTGCAATCAGAAAAGCTATCAGCAACGCTAAGATCAATATAATTAAGGTAAAGCGTGGATGCGGTTCATGGGAATGCGGATGTGGACTTGAACACACTGTACCTTCAGAGGTACGTGGAAAGGTCGGCAGTGTCGTTGTTGAACTAAAACCAGCGCCAAGAGGACTTGGTCTTGCTGCAGGAGATACTGCAAGAAAAGTGCTTGAGAAGGCAGGTATCAAAGATGTCTGGACAAGGACCGAAGGTACTACAAGGACAACCCTGAACTTCGCAAAGGCAACATTCACAGCATTGCAGAATGCAGGTACTGTAAGAGTTCCTGCGAATGTGGAGAAGAAGGAGGCTTAAAATGTACGCTTTGGTTAGAGTACGTGGAGATGTAAACGTAAGAGGTACCATCAAGGATACCCTTAAGATGCTTCGCTTACACAAGGTGAACCACTGTGTCCTCCTTAATGATAATCCTCACAATGCAGGAATGATCCAAAAAGTAAAGGACTATGTGGCATACGGTGTCATTGATGCCGCTACTCTTGAAGAGATGATCACAAACCGTGGCAGACTTGAGGGTGATGTAAAGATCACTGATGAATATGTAGCTGAAAACACAGACTATGATTCAATCAAGTCTCTTGCACAGGCTATCTGTGATGACAACGCAACACTGAAAGATGTTCCTAAGCTCAAACCGGTATTCAGGCTTCACCCACCAAGGAAAGGCCATGCTGGTATGAAAAGGACAGTTCAGCAGGGCGGTGTACTGGGTAACCATGGTGAGGACATAAACAAATTACTGAAGAAAATGAGGTAATTCCATGTCTAAAAAGACCAACACAAAAAAATTCAGAGGATCACGCACCTGTGGTGGCGGAACCACCAAGAACAGACGTGGTGCCGGTAACCGTGGTGGAAGAGGCAGATGTGGTGAGAATAAACACCATGCTACTCGTGCACTTCAGCTCGGATATCGCCGTGGACACCAGAGAGGATTTACACGCCCATTAAAAATGCTGAACGATGCTTCTATCGTGAATGTAGGGGAGCTTGATGAACTTGCAGATCAGCTTGTTGAAGACGGTTTTGCCGAACTTCAGGATGGCGCATATGTCATTGACCTTGCGGTTCTTGATATAGACAAGGTACTTGGTACCGGCAAGGTGTCAAAGAAGTTTTCCATCACTGCGGCTGAATTCTCTGCAAGTGCAAAGGAAAAGATCGAAAGTGCAGGTGGATCTTGCACTGAAATAGCTGAGTAATGCCATTTGGCATTACCTATTTATTTTATTTTATATTTTGTGTAATTAAAGGGTGCACATTTATTAATGTTAAAATCTATTAAGGTGTACTTTATAACCTAATAATTGCATGGATTTTTCCATTCAAAGGGTGGAATTAATGAGTCTTAAGGATAATTTGGAACCAATTTTTAATAAATTGCCTGCGGTTGCAAGTCCGGAGGGGCATGTTCATTTCAAGAACAAACTTATGTGGACGCTTGGAATTCTTGTTCTCTATTTTGCGCTTGCAAATGTACCGCTATTTGGATTGTCAGCGGATTCGATAGATCTTTTCGAATCCTATAGAGCATTTTTTGCCGGAGCTTCGGGTTCTCTGATGCTGCTGGGTATCGGTCCTATTGTCACCGCATCCATTGTCCTTCAGCTATTGGTTGGTGCTGATGTCATTAAGCTCGACATGTCCGATCCATCAGACCAGGCGTTCTTCCAGGGCGCACAGAAGTTCATGGTCTTTGTAATGATAGTACTTGAGGCTTTGCCGCAAATAGTTGGTGGTTACATTCAGCCGGACCAGGCTCTTGCAGCAACTTTAGGAGTAAGTGCCGGAGTAATTACATTTATCATCTTCATACAGATATGCATAGGCGGTACACTGGTACTCTTTATGGATGAGGTCGTTTCCAAGTGGGGCATTGGTTCAGGTGTCGGTCTTTTTATTGTGGCCGGTGTTTCCCAGCAGATTGTGACCGGTTTGTTTAACTGGACATCCGATTCAAGTGGATTGCCTACTGGATTCTTCCCTAAATGGTTATACATACTGCAGAATGTGGAAGCAGATTTCCTCTTCTCAGGTGATGGTATAATGTTCATGCTGGTAAGCGGTGGTATACTTGCACTTGTAAGTACCATACTCATCTTCCTGCTTGTTGTCTATGTAGAAAGTACGCGCATTGAGATACCTCTGGCACATAGTGCTGTGAGGGGTGCAAGGGGCAAGTTCCCTGTTAAACTCATATATGCTTCAGTTCTGCCAATGATCCTTGTAAGGGCATTGCAGGCTAATATTCAGATGATTGGTCTCCTGTTGAGTGGAAGGGGCATCACCTTCCTTGGAGAATTCAGTGGTTCAAAGCCTATAAATGGTCTTATGTATTATCTGGCTCCCATCCACAGTCCGTATGACTGGATACCTTCACTTGTCAGGGAAACGTTTACAAGCTATGGTGCACCTGTGCCTGCTATCTGGCAGATTGGGTTGCATGTGTTTGTAGATGCTTTCTTCCTGATCGTAGGTGGTATCATCTTTGCTCTGTTCTGGATAGAAACAACAGGAATGGGCGCAAAACCAACAGCAAAAAAGATATTTAATTCCGGTATGCAGATCCCAGGTTTCAGAAGGAACGTTGGAAGTATTGAAAAGGTAATGCTAAGGTACATCCCTAAAGTAACTATCATAGGTGGTGCTTTCATAGGTGCTCTTACGCTTGTTGCAAGTCTGCTTGGTACTCTTGGAGGTGCAGGCGGTACTGGTCTTCTGCTTACCGTAAGTATTGTATACCGTTTGTATGAGGATATAGCGTCCGAACAGATGATGGAGATGCATCCAATGGTAAGGTCCTTCTTCGGACAGGAATGAGGTGTTGATTATGAATATTGCATTATTTGGCCCACCGGGTGCTGGCAAAGGCACCCAGGCAAAAGAATTGTCTAAACATTACACTATTCCCCATATATCAACAGGGGACATCCTCAGGGCAAATGTCCGGGATGGAACTGAGCTTGGTATCAAGGCAAAAGAATACATGGATAAGGGCGAACTTGTCCCTGATGAGGTCCTTATAGGACTCATCAGAAACAGGTTAATAGAGCCTGACTGTGAAACTGGTTACCTTCTTGATGGTTATCCACGAACCATTCCACAGGCAGATGCGCTTACAGGAATACTCAATGAGATAAACAAGCCTCTTGATGCTGTTATCAATATGGAAGTAAGCGATGAGGAACTTGTAAAAAGGCTCAGTGGACGTCGCAGTTGCACCTGTGGTGAAAGCTACCATGTAATGTTCAATCCTCCAAAAAAGGAAGGCATTTGCAATGAATGTGGTAGTGAACTCTACCAGAGAGATGACGACAAGGAAGAGGTCATACGTCAGAGGCTTGCTGTTTACAATGATAAAACTAAACCTTTGATCGACTATTATGACAATGCCGGGCTTCTTGTTAATGTGGATGGCGCAGGATTAGTTGATTCTGTTCTTGCTGACATCTGTAAGATTATGGACCAATACAAATAAACCCAAGTCAAAAGAGGCTATCCCTTGGTTACAGAAACATTCAAGAAACAGCTGGATAAATTTTTGCTGGCATTTGGTATCTCCCTGATGCTGGGGATTATGATACTTGGACAGGATTTCAGAGATTCTCTTGGAAAATCTGTAAGTATTGTCATGGATCCGGTAGTGACACTTCTGGGAGCAAGTAATTTCCATATTGTCTTATTCATTATGGCATCTATTACTGCGCTTTATGCATCACTCATTCAGAAATATACAATTGACTGGGATTTGATGCGTAATACTCAGGAAAAGATGAAGGTATTCCAGAAAGAGTTTAGGGAAGCCCAGCTTTCCAACAACACTGCTCTTATGAAGAAGATGGAAGAAGAGCGCTCAAAGATGATGCAGGATCAAATGGAGATGTCAAAGCAACAGTTCAAGCCAATGGCATACATCAGTATAATATCCCTGCCATTGTTCATGTGGGCTTATTATTACATCAGCAGTCATGATGCCGCATCTTTTGTATTTCCTTTCTGGGGACAACAAATATTGACTGATACGATATTGGGTCCTTTCCAGTACTGGATATTCTGGTACTTCATTGCCTCGCTGGCTGTAAGTCAGTTGATCAGAAAGGCTCTGGATGTTGGTGGAGTATAAAGTGTTACTGACTATTAGTGGTCTTCCGGGAAGTGGTACTACCACTGTATCCCGGTTACTTTCTGTAAAATATGATATTGAGATGATCTCTGCAGGGGAGGTTTTTCGATCTCTTGCAAAAGAGTACGATATGACTCTGGCAGAGTTTGGCGAGCTGGCTGAATCCGATGATAGTATTGATCTTAAGATCGATGAACGTCAGAAGGAAATCGCTAATACTCGTGATAATATTATTCTTGAAGGAAGACTTGCAGGTCACATGGCTGAAAAGGCCATGAAGATCTGGATAAAGGCGTCAGTTGATGTTCGTGTAGGGAGGATTGTCGCAAGGGAAAATGGTTCTTTTGAAGACAAGCTCAGCGAAACAATTGAACGTGAGGCGTCAGAGTCTATCCGGTATAAAGCAATCTATGATATTGATATTAACGATCTTTCGGTTTATGATATAGTGATTGATTCTGAGAAGTGGGATCAATTTCAGATAACCGATATTATTTCTTGTGCGATCGACAATAATTCTTATTTCTGATATTTGGCGGGTTATATGAATTCTGGTATCTTACCTTCGGAATATAAACGTGAATTAGTGCTTAAGGCAGAAGCGAAAACCAGTCCTTTCTATGGCTGTTCTCCTTACGACCGACCTATCAGGCAGCACATTGAGATGGGTGTTGTCAATCTTGACAAGCCAGTAGGTCCTACAAGTCATGAAGTTACAGCCTGGGTCAAGGATATCCTTGAGCTAAAAAAAGCCGGACATTCCGGTTCACTTGATCCTATTGTGACCGGTGTACTTCCGATTATGCTCGGCAAAGCTACTAAGACAGTTGCTGCTCTTCGTTTATCGGGTAAGGAGTACATCTGCCTGATGACTTTACATGAAGATGTCCCTGAGAGGAAGGTCCTTAGAGTTTGTAAACAATTTACAGGACCTATATTTCAGATGCCACCAATCATCTCTGCTGTTAAGCGTGCGGTCCGTGTGAGGAAGATCTACTATCTTGAGGTTCTTGATGTAAGAGAGAAATCAGTACTCATGAGGGTTGGCTGTGAGGCTGGTACTTATATGCGTAAGTTATGTCATGACATTGGTGTTGCATTGGGCTGTGGTGCTCATATGCAGGAACTTCGCAGGACAAAGACTGGTCCTTTCAGGGAGGATACGTTGGTAACCCTCCATGAATTGAAAGATGCTTATGTTTTCTTGCAGGAAGATGGTGATGAATCATTCTTACGGCAGGTTATCAGACCTATGGAGGAAGGTTTAGCGCATCTTCCTAAAGTTATCATTCGCGATAGTGCAGTGGACGCAGTATGTCGAGGTGCGGCAATTGCAGCACCTGGTATATCAAGCCTTGACAAAAATATCAACAAAGGTGATGATATTTGTCTTTTCACTTTAAAAGGGGAGGCGGTGGCATTATGTACTGCACTTATGGATACTGGGGAAATGCTTGAAAATGAGCATGGAATCGTGGCTACGACCGAAAGAGTAATAATGGATGCTGGCTCTTATCCGCAAGGTTGGCACAGCAAGCCAAAATAACCACATGTGCCGAGATAGTCTAGCGGTAGGGCGCAAGCCTGGAAAGCTTGTGGGGCATAGCCCCTCGGGAGTTCGAATCCCCCTCTCGGCGCCATAATTCTTTTTTGATTTTTAATTACTATGATCTAAGTTTCATTCCAAATATGTGTGGATTGATCGAGGTGCGATTTATGGGTCTTGTACAATTGCAGCCAAAGCTCACTAATGCTTGGCAATGACTTTGCGATACACGTCATTCTAAAAAGAAAAGGTGTAATTATTTTTATTCAATTTATGTTTTGCAATGGACTAAATTTGCAAAGATTTTTTCAAGTAGCTATATCAATTGAGTCACAACAATATGGATGGAATAGCCTGAGAAACTCTTTTCTGGGTGTGTGAACAAGGTGATACGATGGATGATCAAAAAGTATTCAATCTGAAATCAAATATGGATGTAAAGGACGATGGAAGCGCGTTAGTGACATGTCCCGAGTGTGAGAGCGAAATCAATGTGGTATTTTCCAATATCGTTGATGAGGGTCTGGTGCTTGGTGAATGCATAATATGTCCTCTTTGTGGCGCTAGTTTGGATCAGGTGCATCCATCTAAAGCGACAACTAAAAAAATAGCTGATTATGTGGAAAAAGAAATGCTCAAAGATCTGGAAAAGGGACTTGGCGAGATTTTCAAATAATTGCTATTTATACAGAGGTAAAAGTACGAAGGCTTTGACCATGAATGGTGGTTTTGTCTTTTTATAAACAATTACTCGAAAAAGGCATTTGCATTGATCTCAGGGCATGATGCGGGATTTTGATGTATGGTCTTTGAATTCAATTCACAGGAAAGTATTTATGTAATTAGTCTATAGGATGAGTTCACTTGTATTGCTATTTTCTGTTGCATGGATTGTGCAAATAAAAAAATAGTATATGCTGGTAAATTATTCTATTAATCTTTAGAATTGCCTAGCCCTTTACAGGGTGTGTCGAAACTTTGTTTCGAGGCTACAGGACGCTTTGCGTCCCTAAGGAGGAAAAAATAATGGCAGATGAAGAAATAAGACATTTAGTCCGTATCATGAATACTGACCTTCAGGGTAGTCAGCCTGTAATGTATGCGCTGACAGGTATTCGCGGTATTGGGCTTAGAACCTCAAAGATTATAGTCGAAAGCACAGGAGTTAATCCGAAAGGAATTATCGGTTATCTTCCTGATGAAGACGTTGCAAAGCTCGATGCAGCTATCGCTGATTTCGAAAAGAACATCCCAACCTGGATGCTTAACAGATGTGCAGACCCACTTTCTGGTGAAAACAAACACCATTTGGGCCAGGACATAATGATGACCTTTAGAGAAGACATAAACAACTTGAAGAAGGTCAGAGCATACCGTGGTCTGAGGCACGAAAGAGGTCTTAAGGTCAGAGGTCAGAGAACAAAGTCCACAGGAAGACGTGGCTCAACCATTGGCGTAAGCAAGAAGAAGTAAATAAGGTGATCTCATGGGATATCCAGGTAAAAAAAGAAAGAGTTACGATACTCCACAACATCCTTGGCAGGCAGCCAGGATGGCTACTGAAGTAGAACTCCTTAAAAAATACGGTCTCCGTAACAAGAAGGAACTTTGGAAGGCAGTCAGTATTCTTAGAAGATACAGAGGAGATGCTCGTAGAATTCTCGCAGAATCTGCGGAAACAGAACTTGCAGGTCATCTTAAGACTGAATCAGACCAGATCCTCGCAAGACTCAGGAGATATTCAATCCTTTCAGCTGATGCAAATATTGATGATATTCTTGCACTTGAAACTGAAACGATTCTGGAGCGCAGGTTGCAGACTCAGGTATACAGGCTTGGTCTTGCAAGAACTCCTAGACAGGCAAGGCAGTTCATTACACACGGTCACATTGCAATAGGTGGTCAGAAGGTAACGATTCCTGGCATGCTTATCTCTCATACTGAAGAGATGAATATCGACTACTATGGCAATTCACCACTTACTGGCGAATCACATCCTGAAAGGCCAGCACAGATTGCTTCAGCAGTTGTAGGAAAGGAGGAGTAAGTTATGGTAGCAAATGGAATCTGGGGTGTAGCACACATAAAATGCTCATTCAATAACACCATCATTACCGTTACTGATATCACTGGCGCTGAAACTATCGCCAAATCATCTGGTGGAATGGTTGTAAAGGCAGCTCGTGATGAAAGCTCACCATATACTGCTATGCAGATGGCTTCCCAGCTTGCAGATACTCTTAGAGACAAGGGTATTGAAGGCGTCCATATCAAGGTGCGTGCACCTGGTGGAAACAAACAGAGAAGCCCTGGTCCGGGAGCACAGGCTGCTATAAGGGCATTTGCCAGAGCTGGTATCAAGATCGGTAGAATACAAGATGTAACTCCTGTCCCTCACGACGGTACACGTCCAAAGGGCGGAAGAAGGGTATAAAACAATAAATGGATATGAACTCATGACAATGGAAGTAGACATACTTGAGCTGTCTGAGAGGTCTGCAAAGTTTATATTGTCTGATGCAAGTGCAGCTCTTGCTAACGGTATAAGGAGAGCATCGCTCTCTGATGTACCAACTCTTGCTATAGATGATGTAAACATTTACAACAATACTTCAGTCCTCTTTGACGAACAATTAGCTTTAAGGCTTGGCCTTATTCCTTTGACAACAGACATTGGGGAGTTCGTACCTGTTGAAGAGTGTACCTGCGGTTCAGAATGCCCTGCATGCAAGGTATCTCTGACTCTCAGTGCAGAAGGTCCGAAAATGGTATATTCAGGTGACCTTGTGTCATCTGATGAAACAGTTCAGGCTGCTGATCAAAACATTCCTATCATTGATCTGAAGGAAGGTCAGAAAGTGGTGCTTGAAGCGATCGCCCATATGGGCTATGGCTACGATCATGCAAAATGGCAGGCTGGTGTGGCATGTGGCTACAAGAATATGCCAGTCGTTAAGTTCGAGAACTGTGACGAATGTGGCGCATGTGTGAGTGAATGTCCAAAAGACATTATTCATCTTGGTCCAAACGGTGCAGAAATAACTGGCGACGATAATCTGAAATGCATACTCTGTAAACAATGTGAATTAGCTTGTGAAATTGATGCCATTACTGTGTCCGAAGATGAAAGATCTTTCATTTTCACTATGGAATCTGATGGTTCATACACAGTTCAACAGTTAATTATAAATGCAGGAACAACTATTAAAAAGAAAGCCAGCCAGTTGGGGCAGATTTTAGAGTCTCTCTGAATTGGTTTAGGAGATTTTCTCTCCTTATCTTTATAGTATGTCCTTCATGATGCGGGGGTTGCCCAGCCAGGCCAAAGGCGCTAGGTTGAGGGCCTAGTCTCGTAGGAGTTCGTGTGTTCGAATCACACCTCCCGCACCAAACTCTTTAACAGTATATCTTCAGTGAATGTTCTTCCATTTAAATCGACAATTCCATCAGCAAATCTTATGCGGGGGTTGCCCAGCCAGGCCAAAGGCGCTAGGTTGAGGGCCTAGTCTCGTAGGAGTTCGTGTGTTCGAATCACACCTCCCGCACCAAACTCTTTTTATGTTAATTGTTTGATCAGTGGCTACTTTTTCGGTTTGTGCTGGTATTTTTGTTATATTTTTTATGAGGTTTTTACTCAGCTAGGTTATAGGGGTGTTATGTTTGTTTTCCTAAGGTCTATAGTGCTCGAATTAAACCTGTCGCATTAGTATTTTGGGATATATACAAGGCGAAAAAAGTGTACGCTATATTTTCAAGAATACTTTTTATACTTCCGAGAAGGGTATGTGTTTGTAGACACAATGAACAACTAGTTTGTTTTGTTTTCGATGAAAAGTATAGAAGAGTTCATCACTTTTTTTGTACGGTTTTGTGAATCTAAAGTTATAGTATGTCCACTTGGGGATTTTTCAACTATATACACATTAGAAATATTCTCCCCATTTATTAAGTGGATATTTTGTAATGTAGTTGGTACTCCAAAAGTGGCACTCAAAACAAAATACCACAATATGAAATGTAATTGTAAATAAATTATAGATAAAATATTAAATTCAAAAACTATAGTTAGTATGCCTGTAAATATGCTAATAAAAAGCACCGATTTCAATAATAGATTTTTGCGACTGAAAACGAATGAAATTATAAATTTCATTGTGTAATCAGAAATTTGATTTTTATTTTTTGTTATAAAATCTTTTAATTCAAAATTTATTCCACCATCATTTATAATATCTTGGCATGCTTTTCTTATTTTCAAATTTGTATAATATTTTTGTTTTGAGTTGAATTGTATTAGTGAATTATAATTGAACAATATATTTTTGTAGATAAGAAGAAGATCAATAAATATATACTTTGTAATTATCCATAAACTAACTAAAACAAAAGTTTCAAGATATGACTTTTTTACAAAAATCAAATAAAGTACAATAAATATGACTAATGTGTAATTGAAGAATGCAAAGAGCGAAAACAAAAATTGAAAGTATTTGCTTTCTTTTGTTGAATCTAAAAATGAATAAATATTCGATTTTTTAATATATTCAAAAAAGTAAAAGTACAAAAAAAGTCCCGCAGTTATTGAAGCAATGTTTTCTAATGAAAAAGAATCATACTGAGTTTTTAAATATACTTTTATAACATCTGCTTGTTCAAAAAATGATAAAAAATCAATAATTATATCTCTATATGAAATGGCAGTTATTAGTAAAAACAATGCAACTAATGTAGCACATATTATCACAACTAAACTTAATCGATTGTATAAAGCTACTATGTTATTGTTATAATCTTTATCACTTTTAGTGATACATGGTTTGATTAAGTTTTTCAATTTTACCTCTAAATACAAATATGTTATATTGATGAAAGAATCATAAATTTTTCATAATAATTAAGATTCTGTTAAAATAAATAGTTATGCGCATCTAATAATTGTTAAAAATTCAACACTCCCACATCTCCAATCTTGCTCTAACATGAGAGTTTAAAGTAAAAGGCTTATCCGCTTCATCATTTTTTTCATATAATGCAATGTGCCTTTTGAGAATCCCATTTTCTTCCACTCAGTATAAGATATGCTCAATATCGTCTGCTTAACATCCTCAGAACCTGCCTTTTAACTAAATAAGCAGACTCACTAAAACCAATAGTTTTCCTTTTCTAAAAAAACCCAATCAACATCCACCCGTATCTTAGAACATGTCGTTATCATTCGCAGATTCTTCGGGGATCATTTGTATGCTGTCCCAGTGCTCGACTATTTTCCCATTATCGTCAAATCTGAAAAAGTCTATTGTAACATATTCTTCGTTATCTGGCCATATTTGATGTGTGTGCAGGGCAACCAGATTGCCTTCTGCTACGGCTCTGACAAACTCGATGCTTTTCTCGGGGTAGTCAGCGTGCATCCTTTCAAAATATTCGATGAATGCTTCAGTTCCATCATCCACCAATGGATTGTGCTGAATGTATTCTTTGCCTACGTATAGTTCAGTTGCCTTTCTGGGATTTCCTTCATAAGCCATCTTGTAGAATGCAATTGCATTATTCTTGTTTTGTTCTAAATTTTGTTCCATTATCCCCACTCCTTTCCGGTCTGAAATTTAAAATTCAAGGGGTTCTTCGATTGCATCGTTAGGACATTTTTCATAGCAATTGCCACATTCAAGACAAAGTGCACTATCTATGCTGTAAACATCACCTTCAGTCATAGCTCCGGTGGGACACGAATCCTTGCACATGCCACAGGCAATACAATTGTCATTGACTCTGTATCCCGGCTCGATCGGAGTTTCTCCTCCAAATGCGAATCTTTCACGCGTTGGGGTATTTGTAGAGAGGTCAAAAACCTCACCGACACCTTTTGGGAGGCAAAATGCTTCCAGAATTTCCCTTGTATCTCTCGGATATATGTGATTCATAACCGGATTCGCATCAAACATCTTATCTAGGAAACTTCTATCAACAAACTCTATTTTCCCCTTAACTCTTACAGTGATATAATTCTCATCCATGACGACAATGGATATTTCGGGATTAGCTTTTAATTGCTTGTAGTATGGTTTTCCCCTTGCCGTCAAAAAGTATAACTTATCATCCTCATGCAGCATTACATCAACTATCCGAACTTCCGGTACGTTGTTGTTAACAGTTGCAATAGATACGGATTTAATATTTCTCAAAAATTCCAGTGGATCTTCCATTTCATCACATCATAATATTTATTGTTAACAGTTGCAATAGATACGGATTTAATATTTCTCAAAAATTCCAGTGGATCTTCCATTTCATCACATCATAATATTTATTGTTAAAATTGAATAGGATAAGTTCTTCATGAAAACTTATCTTTGATACTTGATATATATTCCTTACTGAGCGTAGAAATTATTGGCAGTCATTCCAAGGAATTGCTGCATCCCTGCATCAGGGTAAGCAGTTTGCATTGCTTCCATGAACTCTTCCTGACTCGCACTTTGTGAAGCATTTTCCAGAACGTCCAGATATTGAAGCTGGAATTCTATTGCTCTGGCATCCACAGGCATCAGGTGGGATGAGAGAATGAGTTCATAATTCTTGCTTTGTGCATTTGTCCAGTAATCCTTCAGCTCATTGATTTGATCTCTGCTATTAACCAGCATATGTGTATCATCTGCAGTGAGGTGGGTGAAGAGTACATTGTATTGCGTAAACTCAAGATCACTTACAGGAGGGAAATCATTCTCGTGGGTATTCATAGTGAATTTAACTCCTTCGATCGTGTTCTCGCCTTCTTTCAGGGTGGAATTAATGAGAACTATTCGGTCATCCAGATCTTCTCCAAATACACCTTTGAATATGTCTACAAAAACCTCTGCTCCACCGCTCTCCATGAAAGAGTTCATTTGCTCACTTGCGCTTGCGGGTGTTCCTTCATAGTATGCAAGTCCCAGTCCATGTGAGGGAACTAAAACCTGTTTCAGAGGCTTATTCAGTGTTCCGATGTAATTTGTAAGTTCTACTGAAGATGAATGGGTTGACTGCGCATCTAAAAGGATCAAAGCATCGTTGGTTTCGATCAGGTTTGATGCATCTCCGGTGTAACTCACGTATGTATGGATAGTTGCTCCATTGACCTCATTGACGTAGATAGCTCCGGTATACTCTTCTGTTTCAGTTATCTTGTTTACATCATCAATTTGTATTTCTTCGTTTCTTGCTTCAAGCGATTCAGCAGCATTTTCCTGATTAGGATTGTCAACACAACCTGACAGCAAAATTGCACAAAATACTAATATCATTATAACTCTGTTTCTCATTGGTTTCACCACTTTATTAAGTAAATCTAGTAATGAAAGTAAACTATATAACCCAAAACTTTCACTGCAGAAATCAAGTTACCTGGAGGTAATCTGAAATGTTTCAATATCCAGAAGATTTAAGGGATATACCATGTCCCATTGAAAAAACAGTTACATTGATAGGGAGCAAGTGGGGCATACTATTGATAAGGGAGTTTTACTTGTCAGGTGGGCCAATGAGGTTCAACGCTCTGCTAAATTCCCTGAAGCCTATAAGCTCAAAAACTCTCTCATCTAAACTCAAAGATCTGGTCACTTACGAAGTAATCGAGAAAAAAGTTGTATCTACAACACCAGTCAAGGTTGAATATCATCTTACGGAAAAAGGTAGTGACTTGGCAGGTGTTTTGCGTTCAATGGCAGAATGGAGTAAGAAATGGCATGATTCCTGATGTTGCGAGTTCAACACTTATCTCACATTATTATATTTCTTAGTAGAAAACATCTACAATTCCTATTTCATAATTTATATTAGATTCTAGCTTAGTAGAATCAATTAATAAAATGAATTGCACAATCCTGATATATTCATCAAGATTGTGTACCAAAAAATTAATTTCATTTTTTCTCTACTTTCTTGATTCATCAAGATCGTAATGTGGGGTTTTGATAACCTCCATATTTTTTGCAGAAAATGATCTCCAGTAAATAAAACCGGATAGAACGGCAATGAATAATTCCACAGAGGGTATCACCATCCAGATTCCTATTCCTCCAAATATTTTTGGAACTATCAATGCAGCAGGGATAAGAAGAACAAAAGATCTCAGGGATGTTATTAGTAAAGATGATCTGCGGTCTTCTGTGGATTGGAAATATTTTACCAGTGCCATGTTTATTGCTGTAAATATGTAACCGACAGCATAGATCCTGAGTGCGAGGCTTGTCAATGAAACAAGCTCGGGTTCTGCAGATACATTTACATACAGGCCAACCAGCTGTTCGCTGAATATTGCAACTATGGTGACTGCTGCAATACTGAGTACAGTTGTTGTTTTCAGTGAATATTTTACAATATCATGTATTCTGCTATGTTTTCCATGACCGTAATTATAACTTATCAAAGGCTGATTTGTTTGTGCTATCCCGACAAAGAACATTGCTGATATCATTGAAACAGCGCCTACTATTGCAAAAGCAGCTACTCCGGTAGTTCCGTAGTATTTAGCAGCCAGGATGTTCATAGTGGTAAAGAAGATTGATATTGAAATGGTTTCAATGAATAGTGGAAAAGCATTGTGTACTATCCTTTTCATGATCCGCAGATCGAAATGAGGCACTACAAAACGCAGATGTCCCTGTTTTCGAAGGAAGTGAGTGAACAGGACTGCTGCACCTATAAGTTGTGACATCCCGGTTGCTATTGCTGCTCCGAAGAGTCCCCAGTGAAGCACGAAGACAAAGAAAGCATCAAGAGGTATGTTCAGTAAACTTCCACCAAGGGTACTGAGCAGTGCAAGGTTCGGGTTCCCATCGTTCCTTATAGCATTTGATAGTGTGATCTGCAAGCAGAAGAAGATAATGAAATACAGGATAACTGAAAGGTATGTCTGCACCATTCCGTGGATCTCTTCAGTGGCTCCTATTGCATAGGATAGTTCATCAAGGAAATAAAGACCAGTTGCTGAAAATATAATTGCGATTACAGTGGTTGTGACAAATACCACTGAAAAAACGTTGCTGGCATCTTTGTATTTCTTCTGGGCCAGCAGGATAGAAATAATTATTGATGCACCCAGGGAAAGTGCCAGGATAACTGCGTTTGTTCCCATCATCAGTGGTATGGACAGGTTTACAGCAGCCAGGGCGGTACTGCCAACTCCTCTGGCAACAATGATACCATCAGCCACAAAATAAGCTGCCATGATCAGCATTGAAGCTATTGAGGGAATGGCATATTTCCAGAAAATAGTTGAGATCTTATCATTCCCAAGATCCATGTTTTTATTATCCATGATTATCAATCCTCTTCCAGTTCTTTTTCAGTTCCCTTCAATACTACATTTGATACTTTGTCGCAGCTTTTCAGTGGGCATTCCTTCCATTTCTTGTCATTTTTATCATAAGCAGCTTCGTAACTGTTCTGTGCTATTCTGAGAAAATGTGCTTTTGCCTGTGATTTTTCTTCATTTGTGAAGCCTGAAAAAGTAGTTTCTTCCAGTTCCCTGTCAATTTTGAGAATTTCCGGGATGATCTGCTCTCCTTTTTCCGTGAGATAAATCTGGACAGCACGACGGTCATTTTCATCGGGAATGCGCTTAATAAATCCCTTCTCTTCAAGGACCCTGACTGTACGGGCAATACTTCCTTTATCTAAGAGAAGCATCCAGGAAAGTGTGTCCTGTGTAACGCCTTGATTGTGTGAAAGCACCATGAGCACAGAGAACTGACCACCAGCAAGCCCAAGTTCTTTCATTTTGTTGTTTACTCGCACGTAGTTACTGCGATAGGTCATTGAAATTAATGCTCCGATGGGTATATCGTCCATTTTATTCTCCATACAATTAGTTGACATGTCAACTGTTGATTTGTCAACAATATGCGATCTGGTATTTAAATATATTGATGGGAATAAGAAATCGTGGATTTGTTACAAAAAGGAAGCAATAAAAATAAGGTGCCTGAGCTTAAGTGTAATTATACTAGAACGTATTACAATATTGAAAAAATAAGAGACGGAGATGGGAAAGTAAAATGAGGATTAGTCATCCTCATCGTAAACCGCATTTTCTAAATGGGCAACACTTGTATCCAATCCCATAGTAATATTTTTGCTCTGTCCTATTACTATCCTTCCTGCAACTACAATAACTCCAATAGCAAGTCCTGCTATGCCAAGATATTTAAACGCGCTGGCAAGTGACAGACCGTTTTCAAGTAAAGGTTGCATGAGTATTGGAGATACGAATTGAGCGATGAATATTATTGAAGTAAGTCCACCAAAGATCCTTCCACGCAGGTGCTGAGGTGAAAGCAGACCGATCCAATGGGTCAAAGTAGGTTGGCTAACGCCCATTCCTATTCCGACAAAGACAACGCCTGCAACAATAGTGGCCATACTGCCATTTGCCATTAAGAATAAACCAAGGCCTGTAGACCCAATACCTAAAGCACAGCGCATCAGTTCATCCAGATATTTTGATATTTTAACCTGACAAAGAGCAGCTCCCATACTGGCCATTCCCATGAGACCGAGAAGAACACCTGTTATGAGACTGGAAGTAATACCACTTTCAAAAAAGAGGAATGGTCCTTTTGAAGGTACGGTAAACATAAGTGTTATTGTAATGAACATTAAAAGATAGACAAAGGCTATAGCTCCTATCTTCAATTCACTTTTTGTGTTTGTGGTTTCATTTTTATTTAGCTGTGTTTGATGTTTTGCAGGTTCCAGTAAGGAAAATGCACCGAACATTATCGGCAAAGCGATCAAATAGATAAAGAATGGATAACGCCAGCTAAATTCAGCAAGTCCTCCACCTCCGGTTTCTAGTATCAAACCACCAAAACCCATGGCTGCAGCTTGCATTCCATAAATCTTCTGTCTTTTAGCAGGATCGGCATAATAATCAGTGATCAATGCGGTTGCACAGATCATTATTCCTGCGATCGCTATCCCAAGAACAAACCGTCCCACAAGAATAGATTCAAGTGATTCAAAATAAGCTCCGGTAACCCCTGAGAGACTGAAAAGCAGAAGGGAAAATATGAGTAATTTCTTTTTTCCGTATTTATCTGCAATAATTCCCATGAATGGAGAACTCAAAGCGATTGCAAGAGAGGGCAGGGTTATCATAAATGCCAGGAGGTATTCAGCATTCTCTATATTGCTGAAATATTGAGCCATCTTCGGAAGTGCAGGTGCAACTGCTGCCCCTCCCATAAGAGTGATCATAGAAGCAGCCAGCAGGATAGGTAATGCTAATCCATTGCCTGAAATAGGGTTGTTTGTAGCCTGATTTTTCATGTATTAAATCTCCTATCTTTAATCTGAACTTTATTTCTACTTTTTTGTTACTGCTTTTTCAGTGGGAATTCCTTCCGTTTCTCATCATTCTCATAGGCAGATTCATAGCTACCCTGTGCCATTTTGCAGAGTAGTACCCTTGCCTGCGCCTTCTCTTCTTCTGTGAGTAGTGACAATGTACCTTCTTCCAGTTCCCGGTCAATTATGAGAATTTTAGGGATGAGCTCTTTTCCTTGATCTGTGAAATAAAGACGTACAGCACGGCGATTATTCTCATCTGTGATACGTTTGACATAGCCTTTTTCTTCAAGGACGTTGACTGCCCTGGCAATGCTTCCTTTATCAATGAGAAGATTCCATGCAAGTGCATCCTGAGTTAAACCCTGTTCATGAGAAAGGACATGAAGTACGAAAAATTGACCTGCAGAAAGACCGAGTTCTTTCATTTTGTTGTTTATTTTTACAAAATTACTTCGATAGGTTATTGCAATGAATGCTCCGAGGGGTATATCTTTCATATGTTGCACCTTTATATCTTACAGTTGTAGAGACAACTGTTGTCACAACAACAATAAAGCAAAAACAGGTATTTAAGGATATTGTTTACAGTGAGAAACCAGTGATCTAGATTGCAGGTTTTTAATCCAAAGTGTTGCCGTATAAACTATAATTAACAACAACTAAGCATCCTGTTCTATTGAAAGTTGTCAGCGCTTAATTGAAGATACCGAGTCCCGGATTTTAATCCACAAAAGGAGGGAGTTATTGTGAATTCATGTTAATATCTTCCTGGCTTTAAATCATATAAATTCAATGAATTGCCTTATATAATATCAAGATACACTTAATGCACATATGATTTATACAGACTTAATATATAGTCACTAACAAAAAGTATACTCGAGTGAGATTATGGGAAACGACGAAAAACTGATCAACATAAGGAATAACAAAGAATATCATTGCCCTGTGGAAGCGACACTTGATGTTATCGGAGGAAAATGGAAACCTTTGATCCTCTGGCAACTAAAAGAACTTGAGATCATACGCTATAATAAACTACAGCAGAACCTCCATGGTGTTTCTCCAAGAATGCTGACAAAACAGCTAAGGGAGCTCGAAGAGGATGGCCTTGTAAACCGGAGGATGTATCCGGAGATTCCTCCGAAGGTCGAATATTCTTTAACAGAATTTGGTAAGACCGTTACTCCTATACTTGAAGCACTTTGTGACTGGGGTAGTGAATATCTGGGAAGACAGTGTACGCTTGGGCAGGAGGAATAAAACATTACATTTGATAATTCAATTTTTTGCAATCTTAAATAGATAATAAATTCTCCACAATCCTCATGTTCTCTTACTTTGTCCGTTTAACTTTTTTCGAGTAATGATCAAGTGTGAGCTAAATGAAATTAACAACGTTAGGTTAAATGTTTACACTTTCATTGAACAAGTTAGTCGACAGGTACTTGAAGTGGTGTGAATAGTCCAATGATAAAAACCCATGAAACCAGATGAAGAAATTTCCTGTCCAGTTCAATTTAGGGTAGTGAATGATCAAAGGAAATGTTCAATTGGAAACGTGGCAAAAAAGCAGGGATTGAAGGATAGAAATAGAAATTATAGGTCTGCCATCATTTGAATGGTGACTTATATTTAATGCTACGTAGAAAACCTATTCAAACAAGTACCTATAATGCTGAAACTGGTAACTCTATCCAACATATGGTACTTTTAGCATAATTGTGAGTTTACATTTGAGTCTGAATATTAAGGATATCTACAAAGCTGAAGAGTGATTGTTAAAGTACAAATGATGAACTTTTTCGTTTAATAATATAAGGTGAAACTATGGGAATAACAACGGAACACAAAACACTTAGCCCCATTGCTGAAGATATCCTCGGTAAAAGGTATTACCATGAGGGTGAGGATTGGAGTGGACTATGTGAAAGAGTCGCATCTGTAATATCAAATGGTGACAAAGAATTAGCAGATGACTTCTTTGATGTAATGTACAACCTTGATTTCTTGCCAAATTCCCCTACATTGGCAAATGCAGGTAAAGAAGGTGACAGGCAACAGCTTTCTGCATGTTTCATATTACCTGTTGAAGATGATATGATCGAAATAATGGAGACCGTTAAAAACACTGCTATTGTTCATAAAAGCGGTGGGGGGACAGGTTTTGACTTCTCTTCAACCAGACCAAAAGGCTCCCCGGTATCCTCAACAAATGGTGTTGCATCCGGACCTCTTAGTTGGATGAAGATCATCAATGCAACTACAGAAGAGGTCAAACAGGGCGGTATGAGACGTGGCGCAAATATGGGTACTCTTCGTGTGGACCATCCGGATATTCTTGACTTCATCCTTTGTAAGAAGAATGACAAGACGATGACAAATTTCAATTTATCCGTTGCCGTGTCTGACGTTTTCATGGATGCTGTTGAGAATGGTAATGATTTTGAACTGGTTAATCCCCATAATAATGAAGTGGTTCTTACGGATGCCCGTGAGATATTTGATATCATATGCGAGAATGCCTGGGAATCCGGGGAACCCGGAATGATATTCATCGATGCGGTAAATTCCACTAATCCTGTTCCTCATCTCGGTGCGATCAAATCATCGAATCCGTGTGGTGAGTTCTATTTCATTCCATTCGGTGTATGTAATCTCGGTTCAATAAACCTGGTCAATATGCTGACGCCTACGGAAGATGGACGCTATGTAATTGACTTTGACCGCCTCAAGAAGATCACTGAAATTGCAGTCACATTCCTTGATAAGGTCATCGATGTGAACCATTTCCCATTACCTGGGATCCATGATATGGCACACAAGACCAGACCAATTGGATTAGGTGTCATGGGACTTGCAGATATGCTGTTGTACATGAAATTACCTTATGACAGTGATGAAGGTCGTGAAATGGTTGGAAAGGTCATGCAGTTCATTGATGATGCAGGCTGGGCTACATCAAATATGCTTGGCCGTGAATTCGGTACCTTCCCTGAGTTCCAGCAAGAAAGCTTTCCATCACAGACGACACCAAGAAATTGTCAGATCACAACGATTGCACCTACAGGTACACTTGCAACGTTTGCTGGTGTATCATTTGGAATTGAGCCTAACTTCAATTTTGTGTATAAGAGGAAGATCGTTGATAGCGAATTCATTCAAGTCCATCCACTCTTTGAGAAGGTGGCAAAGGAAGAAGGGTTCTATTCTGAAGGACTGATGGAAATACTCAGGACAACTCCATCTCTGAAGATGCGAGATCTGGATGGAGTTCCGGACCACGTGAAGGAATACTTCATCACAGCTTTCGATATTTCACCTGAGGATCATGTGAAAATGCAAGCTACGGTCCAGAAGCATGTTGACAATGCCGTCTCAAAGACCATAAATCTCCCATATGATGCTAAATCTGAGCAAATTGGGGACTTATATATGATGGCCTGGAAACTCGGCTGTAAGGGTCTCACAGTCTATCGTGATGGCTCCAGGGACGACCAGGTGATAGTTGCTGCAAAAGAGTCAGACGAGGACGATGTAAAGCTCCTTGAAATATGCGGAGATACTGATTTTGAAGAAGCTGATATTGAAGAAGATATCGCTCCTACTCAGATCGATATCATGAATCCTGATACACTCTCTTTTGCAATGGAAGGTTTATCTCCTGAAGAGAAGTGTGAACTTCTTCAGAGGGTGAATCTCTTCAGGTTGGATTACAATACAGAGATCGACTTACATCCAAAGGAAACTGTAAACGGTAGAAGGACAAAGTTCAGAACCGGATGTGGTGAATTATATTGCAAATCCTTCGAGAATCCAATAGGTGATGGTAATGATGCAATCCTTTGGGAGCTGTTCATGACCACTGTCGGCGGTGGTTGTAAAGCTCATTCTGCTGCACTTGCGATCACTGTATCACTTGCATTGCAGGGAAGAGCAAATATCAAAAGCCTTACGCATCATTGGAGCAAGATCCAGTGTGATGCATGTAAAGGCCGTGATACTGATGGTAAGTCCTGTCCTTCGATCGTGGCTAATTATATCAGATCACTGACCAATGATTCGGTTGCCGGTAAACCCGAAAAAGCAATCAAAAAACCAGGGAGTGCCCAGGAACCAATTAAAATACAGACACCATTGAAGGGTGTTTGTCCTGAATGTGGTGAAGAGATAAGGCGCATTGATGGATGTAGAAGTTGTTCCGCATGTGGTTGGACAAGGTGTGATTAACTTCACACCGTCTATTCTTTGATGAAATATGTGCGTCAAAAGATTGTTGACAATACAAATTTGTTTCCAGTCTTAAATTAGCATTCTTTAATAAAATTTGAGGCCATAGGTTTTAGCAAATTTCAGCAAAACCTTCATGATCTCACGACAGTATACTTTTTGTTAGTGACTATGTGGTAGGTCTGTATGGGGTATATGTACATTAAGTGTGTTTTGAATCATATAAGACAATCCATTAGATCTGTATTGTTTAAACAATGAAGGTATGCAAATGAAAGTAGTCGCAATAAACGGAAGCCCACGTAAAGAAGGAAACACAGCAATCATGCTGAAAGAACTCACATCCAAACTCGAAGCAGAAGGGATTGAGACTGAAACCATTAACATTGGTGGAAAGAAGATACATGGATGTACAGCATGTATGAAGTGCTTTGAGAATAAGAACAGCAAATGTGTTTTTGATGACGACGGCATCAATGAATGCATTGCAAAAATGAAGGAAGCTGACGGTATTGTGATTGGTTCGCCAACTTACTTTGCAGATGTCAACACCGAGACCAAAGCACTCATAGACCGTGCAGGTTTCGTATCGCTTGCAAACGATAGTTTCTTTTCAAGGAAGGCTGGCGCTGCTGTGGTAGCAGTTCGCAGGGCAGGTGCAGTACGTGCCTATAATTCCATCAATCAACTGTTCGGCATCACCAATATGTTCACCGTGGGTTCAACTTACTGGAACCTTGGTATCGGTCTGAATCCCGGGGATGTCGCAGATGACGCTGAAGGTATGCAAACCATGGGTAATCTCGCCTCCAACATGGCATGGTTACTGAAGAAGATACATTCAGAGTAAATAAAATATAGAGAAATAGATACTAATAATAGAAATCACTGGAATATTGAGGGAATGTCATTAAGACATTTTCTCTGTGATCCTTTAATGTCAAAATCCTTCCTCTGTATCAAATGTTTCTGAATTCCTTTCTTTTCTTCCTTCGTTCCATCTCTTACATCATTCAAATTTGCTGGAAGTTGTATGGATGCATATTACAAAACAACTATATAGGTGCAAACATCTCAAATGCAATTCTAATATTACTATTCATGAAGATGAAGAAAAATGGATGATCGAAAAAAAGGAATACTTTACTTACTGATAGTTGCTGTAATGTGGGGTTTTTCCTTCGTTGCCACAAAAGTGTTGCTTGATTACCTCGATCCTGCAATCATTGCATTTGCTCGTTTCCTGATTGCGGCCATTCTCCTGTTAGCTATTTCCAGGGAACGGGAAAATTATGCCCAAAATGAGGTTTGGTATGTCGTACTTGCAGGTTTTCTTGGTATCACCTGTTACTACATGTTTGAAAATGTGGCACTTACATTCACAACAGCTACCAATTCATCGCTGATCGGGTCTACAATACCTGTTTTCTTTATTATGACAGTTGATGTACTCAGAAAGAAGCTCTCAAATCCGAAAAAATATTTTGGTGCATTTATTGCTCTTTTTGGAGTAGGTCTGCTTATACTGAATGGAAAATACAATCTTAACCTGAATCCTCTGGGGGATTTCCTTATGTTTGGATCGGTCTTTTCATGGATATTTTATACCTTGATCATAGAGCGTATGAGTTCAAGGAACTTACTTATTGTTTCCCGGGATCTCACATTAGCAGGTATGGTCTTTCTCCTTCCATTTGTATTCTATGAAGCACAGACCCTAAAGATAGGTTCATTCACTCAAAATGACTTTCTGATAATTCTCGCTGCTCTCATTTATCTTGGTGCGTTCTGTTCAGCATTAGGATTTTTCTACTGGAACAAAGCTATACATCTTGCAGGATCATCTACCTCGACTACTGCTCTCTACCTGATTCCATTTGTAGCGATTATAGGAGATAGCGCAATAATTGGTAATTTACCAAATATCTATGTAATAACAGGGGCAGTTTTTGTAGTTGCAGGTGTTTACTTTTCTGAACATTCTTGATAAGGCGATATACTAATAACTGCAAAGCATATAGGCAAAGACCTGTAAAGTTAATATTTAAGATTTCCACATTAATTACGGAGTTATCATCATGAAAATACGAGAGCTTATCAGCCAGCATTCCACCAGCACTGAAAAAAAAGGAAATGGAGTTACCATTCATACGCTCAGTGTTTCCGAACCTATAGAAACACCCGAACTATTCAGCTATCTGGATTTCCTGTCCGAGGAACCTTCCCGGAGAATCTGGCTAAGTGATCCTTACAGAATGATAATGACTGAAATAGATGGCGAATTAACTGTTTACGAACATGTGAGGCTGTCAAACTACAGGATTCAGTTAGATGATCTCCAGGAAAAATTCGATAAAGAAAAGGGAAAAGGCCTGCCGGAACTTGCTGATGTATTTGCGTTCACCATTAATGAACACAAGAGCGGTATAAGGAAGTCAGGTACTCCATATATATCACATCCAATGGATGTAGCATCCATCCTTCTCAAAGAAAATGCATCGTACGAACTTGTTATAGCAGGATTGCTACATGATATCGTTGAAGATACTGACGTTGATATTGCAACAATATTAAGTAAATATGGCCAGTCAGTTGCTGATTACGTGGACGCTGTCACCGAACCTGAAGAGTTAAGACAGCCTGTGACTGGCGATAAGACACAAAACTGGAAAGAACGAAAGGAATACACCATCAGAAAGATGGGTAGGGCAAACAGCGAGATAAAACTCCTCTCATGTGCAGACAAACTTGCCAATATCAGAGACCTTATCAGTGATATAAGGATTGAAGGAGAAGGGTTCTGGGACAAGTTCAATGCACCTAGGGAAGAACAGCAATGGTACTATCGCTCAATGCTGGAAGCATTTGCTACAGGTCCCCAGAATATCACAGATACCCGCACTTATCGTGATTTCAAGGAATGTGTGGACGAACTGTTCTGAATTGAAAGTTATATTCCGCATAACAGATTGCTTCTTGTGAGCAATCTTCTTATTCATTCAATCCTGAACATCTTCAGTAATCTTTTAGCTCCTGAACATTTTAACCCGGGGGTACAGCTCCCGGTTTCGATCAACACCTTATTCCGATCAGACAGCATACTTATAAGAAAGAACAGGCAAAAGACACTTTAGTTCTTGACTTTAGAATGATGCCTTACTTCTTCAATTTCAGCCTTTCCAAGGGCTTTTAAAAAGTGTGCGGCACGGGTAGTTGTATGCTGGTGTCTCTCTCTCACACGAGCCTGATAGACGCGTATGGAGCGAAGGAAATCTATCTTACGGAACTCCGGCCAGAATGGTGCGCAGAAGTATGCTGCACATTCGCTTCCATTAGCCTGCCATGGGAGGAAATTGGATACTCGTTCATCCCCGCCTGTGCGTATGACCAGGTCCACATCAGGCAGTGCTGAGCCGCTTGATGGATAAAGATGGTTAGATATTGTGTCTTCATTAATATCTTCAGGTTCCAGTTCACCGGTCTGGACCTTAGTAGCGATTTCCTGTACTGCCTGAACAATTTCCTGTCTGCCGCCGTATGCTATTGCAACATTGAGATTGAATTTATCATATACTGATGTTACAAGTTCAACATTCTTGATGGAATCGCGGAGCGACTCAGGTAATTTCTCGATATCTCCAATGGCATAAACTCTCATCTTTCTTTCATGCGTTCTTTCGTCGACGACTATCTCATCGAATTTGATCCTGATAAGGTCAAAGAGTTTATCCTTCTCATCGTCAGACCTGTTAAAATTCTCAGTTGAAAAAGCGTAGATGGTCAGGTGTTCCACTCCTATTTCACAGGCCCATTCCATTACATTTTCAGTAACCTCTGCTCCCCGGCTGTGTCCGAAAGAACTGATCTGGCCGAGCTTACGCGCATACCTACGGTTCCCGTCCATAATAATGGCTACGTGTCGTGGGACATCTTCATTTTGAACTTCCTGCGTAAGCAGGCGTTCATATCCTTTGTATACTATTCGGGGTATACTTCTTAGTATGAGTGACACTCCCGTGTTTTAACTGAGATTTAATTACGTTTTTAGCTTGAAATCTTTCAAAATGGAAAAGTAGAGAGTTTATGTTAGTAATTATCGAGGACGGTTCGTACAATATCCCTGTAATCTTCCTTTAGCAGGTATATATTGTGGTCTCCGGTAACATCGATACTCAGGATTCCCAGTCTTGTATTCATGAGACCAACCATAGCGGATACGCCTCTGTAACTCACATCAAAATCCGTATTATGAAGATGCTCGTACACGTCACCTGTAGTGAACTTACCACCATTAAGGAACAATTTCAGTACTACTTTTCGTATACCAGTATCATCGCGACTAAGATATTTTATTAGCCTTTCTCTTACTCGCTCTTCAATCGTTTCCAGTACAAACACCTCTTTCTTCAATATGTTATTTTATCTTATAAAACTATTTATTTGAAATAGCCTTAAAATCCTTATTGGATATGGGAATTGTACCATCTATATCATTCTCCCTTATATATTTTAGCTTTTACAAGGGTATCTTCTCAACAATTAGTCCATCTTTAAGAGGATATCTTTCAAGAATGTACAATTTTCTTATCGGGGTCCTGATCGATTCTGCAACATCTTCCAGTATCCACCAGGCAATATCAATTCCATCTGCAGCGGTTTCCATCATTTCATGAGGTACTTCCATCTGCAATAGTTCATTATTTACAATTTTAAGTTCATCACTTGTAACACATTCAATATGCCCATAATATATAGTGCCATCCTCACTTATCTCATCAAAGGGCCTTGCGGTGTTCTCGGCAATGCGTATAAGCCTTTTTCGAAGCTGAACCGCATCTTTGTAACTTGATGAACAGAAATGTATCATTTCACAATTTTGGGCGACTTCAGTTGCATATTCCTCAGAACCAATAACTGCATTTGATACATCATCTCTGAGCGTATAACCTTTTGCTTTCATTGCATCAGTATTTGTGTCGGAGAACTCCAGTTCATTTAGATTAAGGAAGCATCCGACCCTCTCTGTAAAAAGTGATAATTTGTCAGCACCTTCAATAGAGGGTATCTCTATTCCTGCTTCCATTCCCAGTTCTTTTGCAAAGTTTATTGAATCGGCGTAGCTGGTGTCATCCATCTTGCCCCACAGCTCCACAGGGGGATGGAACCTTATCTCATCCAGGCCTGCCTGAGATAGCTCATTTAGCATTTCCCTGTCAGGGGCAATGGATGTATACATGTGTATATGATGTTTAGAGCCGAACTCTTTTTTCAGGAGTTCAATATAATGGATAACTCTGTCCATTTTTAAAAGAGGCTCCCCTCCGGTAATCCCTGTCCCGAGTGCATCCATCTGTCTCGCTTCTTCAAGGACATCCTGGTCAGAATGGACCTTCCTTTCATTGGCATAAGTATCGTCAGTACGCCTCTCGTCCGATACAGGGCAATAAAAACAATCTTTCGGGCATACTCCTGTTACAAAAAGGACCATCTTTGCTCCTTGCTGGCAGAGCTTGCATCCATCTGATAGAAAAGAAGAGAATGAACCTGATTCTCCCGGGATAAGTTTACTCATTCAGGCTTCCTATAACCTGCAGGTATATAAGGTTATTTTTATACCCTCATATCCTAACTCTTATTTAGAATCCAAGCAATAATTAATTCTGATGGAAGAGCGTGAAGGCTTTATTGTATCCATTGGATGCAGGAAATGTGGGAGGTGTGAGAACATTTGTCCCAATGGAGCACTTTACAGGATCAATGGTTTTACCAACGTGGATCACGATAAGTGTGACCTCTGTATGAAATGCGTAAAAATATGTCCGAACAAGGCATTGGTATATATGGAATGAAACGTGCCATTCCATAGTTTCGCAATTATTCTTCCATTCCGATGGAAAATGCCTTGCCGAGTAACTTGCCAATACCGTAGTAATTCCTTTCAGGTGAGTAGATTATCGGTTTTATTTTTTGGATTTCAGGATTTCCTTTTTCATCCAATACTGAATCATCTGCTTTTATGTCCACGATCTCCCCTATGAATTGTGTGTGAAGTCCCAGCTCAAAGCTCTGCACCAGTTTACATTCAAGGACAATGGGGAATTCTTCTACGTAGGGTGCATACACGAGCTCGCTCTTTACAGCTGTAAGTCCCATCTTTTCGAACTTGTCCACATCTTTTCCGCTTGCCATGCCAAAGTAATCTGTTTCCTTCACGTATTTCTCAGAAGGAATGTTTACGGTGAAAGCTTCTTTTTCCATTATATTGGCATAAGTGTAAGTGGCCTTGCGCATGGATACGCTAATGCACGGTGGTTCTGAGCAGCAGATTCCTCCCCAGGCCGCAGTCATTGCATTTGCATTTCCAAACATGTCATAGCTTCCAACGACCCATGCAGGTGTTGGGTAGGCTAAGGATTTTGCTCCAATTGATTTTTTCATAGGATACACCTCTATAAAAAAGGCATTATGGAACCTTTAATCTTGCGGCAGTTACTCCTCATATCATTCCTCCAAAAATAACCCTTGAAAATATGGTTGAAACGGTGAAGACTATTATGGTAACTGGCAGGATCTGCCCTATCTCGTATCGCAGTTGTGCCTTATCTCCTCCATACTCAATAGTGCCTGAAAAACGAATTAGTATGACCGTTATGAATATGATATATATTCCAATGGCGAACATGAAAAGATCAGAAGGTATGGACTGGTTCAGGTTCTCAGGGGATATTTGAGCAGGACCTGGGAATGCATTTTCAGGCAGACGGTTTATGCTGTCTGATATGTTCTGGAGGATCTTTGCTATCACTTCGGAAAGGGCAATGGTAACTCCTGCTATAAGGGGTGCAAAGACCGCAGCAGTCGTACGCATGGTTGAGGTCATATCATAGAGTGACTGTTTTATGTTCAGTTCCACATCCTGAAGTTCCTTGAGGTGGTCTGCAAGCTTGACAATAGCAACACCTGCTACCACATGACTCTTGTGGGCACTTTCAATGAACAGCATCATTGTGGTCTTGATCCTCTCTGAATAGATGTCCTTGAATGCTCCAAAATCCTCGTCGAATATTGCGGAATGGATATCTGTTCGCATGTTCATCAGGTTCAACGATATCCTTTCAAAGGCAGTTGCTATGTCTGAACCACGCATTGTAGCTGCTGTGTGAATAAATGCTTCTTCGGCAGACCTGCCTTCTGATATCCTCCTGCCAAGGACAAACAGGGCATCTGAGAACTCATTTTCCATTCTGCGTATTTCATCTCGTATCTTTTTGTAGGGTGCATAGCTAATATTCAGGTAAACGGAAACCGCAAACACAATACCCCAGATTATGAAAAGCGTGGGTGGAATAATTCCATCCAGGGTTGCTGTTGATACTATGTTCCAGGGATTTCCCCTGTAGATCAAAATGTATCCAAGTAAAGATATTACAATACCTATCGTTGAGGAAAGCAGAAGAGCGTATCTTTTTCTATTTTTTATATCAACGAGTTCCGGGTGGCTTTTAGGTATGTCCTGCGGAATGAATGCAGCAGGTCGTTGCATCAGTATGTATTCTGCATATGCGAAGGTTAGCAAGGGTAGGACCACATCATATACAATAACCAGAGTTCCAATTCCAAAGCGTATGCCCACCACGGTTATCGCAGGCATCAGGGCTACAAGCGCAAGTGGTATCAGGATGAATATGGAGTAAAGCACGTATGTAGGTGTCTTCAGTTTAGAAGCAAAACTATCCATTAGGTTACGTGTACTTTCAAGCACCAGATCAAGTGACCGGTTAAGTGTGATAACTCTCTGTGCCTCATCTGGCTCACTTGTGGAACTTTTGATGAGATGCAATGCCCTTTTGAAATACTCGCTGTCCTTTCCCCAGAGATTGGAAAATTCCAGTATAGCATCATCAATTCCTCTGTATTCTCTCACATGCAGGTTCCATATCATCTTTTTCAGGTCCTTTGCAAGAGGCCTGCTGGAGTTGCTGGCTGCAAAACGAATGGCTACCTCCATATTTGGCACCAGTTTCATTGACATCACAATGTAGCTGATTATCTCAGGCATATCGCCAAGCGAGCTTACTTTCATCCATTTTGCATGTATCTTGATGTACTCGCTCATGTAGAGTAGCACTGCCAGTGGAAATAGCAGGCTCAGCAAAACAACGGCCATAAGGGTAGATGTTTCAAAGTTAGTGACCCTGAAAAGGAAAAAGTCAAAAATAAGTATTCCTATCAATGCAAAAGCAGCAGTCACATAGGAAAGAAGCACGGTCTCATGAGCTTCGAGTCCCAATCCTGTGTATACCATGGCATTGCGGTAGCTCTCACTGGTAGCATTATCTGACCTCTGGCGAAAAACATCGAAATCCTTTACAAGCCATCTGAAGTTTGCAGAAGTGAACTTGCAGCTATGGTAATACCAGTTTTCATTGTACAGCCTGATCACCTGCGCAGATATAGTGTTCAATTTGCCCTACAGTTTGCTGTCCTTCACCTGTGATTGCAGCGTGTTCTTCAGTTTTCCCGGCAAAATCATTGAACCAGTCCAGCCAGCGCTCATAGACTCTTTGATAATCAGTGCCGTCAGGTTCTGTGATCTCCCTATCCATCAGCAACCAGAACATGTTGTTTGCAATGGCCACGTTCCTTGCTTCAAGCAGACGGTGGTCTTCTTTGCCGTACTCTGCAATCCTGGATTTTATTTGGGCTCGCATGCGTATGTTGAGGGAAGCCTCATCCATGGAAATACCCCATTTGTCTGCAATCTTGCCGATAAGTGCGGATTGCCCCCTGTCCATTATGTCAGATGGTTTGAGATGGTCATCTAAAGCACTGTAGGTAAGTATATCCGAGAAAACCTTGCCTGGATTATCTTCCCATTTCTCGTTGACCTCAGCAACCTGCATGACCCGTCGTTTCATTGTCATACTTCCTGCTATTCTGGTATTGGCGCAGACAATGACGGCATCAGTTGCCTTGAAGGATGCAGGTGGAACTCCAAGTGTATTTACTATTCTTTCGTAGACTGCATCTGTGGATGAGCCGTGTATGGTTCCTATTACTGAGTTCCCGGTGGCACCTACCTGCATGGCTTCATACAGGGCGGCTACCTCTGGTCCCCTTACTTCTCCCATAATGAGGGATGAGCTACCAAGTCTCAGGGATGCCCGTAGTGCTACAGTTGGCTCTATCTCAACGCCGTACTTCATTATGGCAGATTGCGAGTTAAGCCCCTGGACTTTCCAGCCCATTTCCTGAAACTGTTCAACAGGTATCTCAGGGGTATCTTCAATGGTTATCATGCGGTATTTTTGTGGCATTTCCATTAGCAAGGCACACATGAGTGAGGTCTTTCCGGCTCCGACACCCCCTGCAACAAGGACAGAAGCCTGTCCGTCCATGATAAAACTGAGAAGGCCTGCGGTAAGTGCTGAGATGGAACCGTTATTGATGAGTTTTGGGAGTGTCCATGGGTCTTTTGCATGTTTCCTGAATGCATAAGCGATCCCTTTTGCACTAAGTGGGTCACCAATGACCGAAACACGTACTCCATAGTCCCTGAGGAACATCTCAAGTACAGGAGTTGCTTCTCCAAAAGGACGTCCGCTAATGGAACGAAGTCTTGAGACCATGGATTCCATATCTTCCTGGGAGAGATAGATGTTAGTTACACATTCCTCGCCGTCCAGAACCACATGAACCGGATTTCGGTCTGCCGGTGCATTTACATAGACATCAGTGACACGTTCATCTGAAAGCAGGTCTTCAAGTATCCCGAGTCCGGTAGTATATTTCGTAAGCAGGTCACTGCAGATATTCATCTTTGCAGGGTTGCAGATTATATCGTCAACATCCTTCTCTTCGAGCAAGAGCTGTTTGCTGAGCCTGCGGAAGTATTCCCTTGAGCTAGCCGGGTCGGCAAACTGCAAGTCCACAGGCCTGTGCATTATCATCTTCTTCCTTACTCTCTCTATCAGTTTGAGTTCCTTTTCTTCAAGGGAGTATTCCATTGGGTTGATGATGTACATTTTCTCAGGACGGTCCGCTAGCTGGTATATGTTCACAGGCAGTTGTCTCTCATCCTGATAACTGATGTCGTAACATTCCTGGAATATTGTATTGTCCGGTGGTTCTGTGTAGATCCTGGATGTGGAAAAAGGAGGCCTTACGTAGGACCTTAGGTGTTTTTCATACTCAACTCTGTATTGTGCACCGAATTCTCCTGTGCATTCTCTGCAGTTGTCAGAGCCAATTCCCCTTGTTATTCTTTTTGAAACGGAGTTCATTTCACAGAGGATCTCTATGAAATTCCTCCTGCATAACACGCATTCGTCCCGTATATTGGACAACGGGTCTTTTGCTTTGTTGTATTCAATTAGCTTATCAATTATGTAACAGGTTTTAAGCGGATCAGTTCCTGATGATTCAAGTATCATGTTCATTATGCTTGCGTGCTCTTTTCGGCACTGCGCATTACTCTCACATGTTTCAGGTACGAATTTTGAATTTTTATAAGATATCAGCTTGTCTTTCAAGCCTGACATAAGGTATATTGTTGCAAGGGACTTTCCTTCATAGTCCCTTTCATAGAGTTTTGAAAGAGTGAGTCTTCCTGCGACAGGTTCTTTCCGGAGGATATTGAATATGTTCTTTCTGCATTGTTCGTCTTCAAATGTGGATCCATGGTCGCATTCATTGCAGTCAATTGTTATGGTTTTGCTGTTTTTTGAAACTTTTGACCTGTAGGGGCAGCCGTTACCGTCATTTTCCTTTTTCCCTGCGAGTAAGGAGACGCCTGACCGGAATTTGCTTAAGATTTTGTTGACCTTTTTGTTATCATCCGGCAGATCATTAACAGGTATTCGTTCAGAAAGTACCAGTTGCATTTGTTGGTATTGTGTAATATGATCAGTATCGTTTTTCAATATGAGGTCTGTTTTTATTTTTTCAAATATCACGTTTTTATCCCACCAACTAAGTTTTTTTAAGAAATAGAATAATCTATTAAAAGTTTTCGAAATCATTTTCCAACAATTTAATTTTTTACACTCTTATTTTTTAGGCAGTTGTATTCATTTTCCGGTCAACCAGCAACAAGCGTTAATATAATACTTTCACATAACTTTCCTCTGGACTTTATATTCCCGGAGCATAATTTGTTTTAGAGACCGGAGATTCTACATGGGTATATACACAGTTTCACAATTGAATGAATACATCAAACAGGTTCTTGCGCAGGATCCGCAGCTAGGGCAGGTATGGGTGCGGGGTGAGATATCTAACCTGACGAAACATAGTTCCGGTCACTATTATTTTACTCTGAAGGATAAGGGTGCTCAGATAAGTTGTGTGAGCTTCAGGATGACCAATCGTACCCTCAAGTTCGAACCGGAGTCATCCATGAAAGTTCTGGTTTTTGGAACAGTGGATGTATATACTGTACGTGGTCAGTATCAGTTGAGGGTACTGGATATGCGCCCTGATGGGATCGGTGAGCTATACAAGGCGTACGAACAACTTCGTAACCGACTACAGGAAGAGGGTCTGTTCGAAGTGGTTCACAAGAAAAAGATTCCTCGCTTCCCTTCGAAAGTGGGTGTTATTACATCGCCTACGGGCGCTGCAATCCACGATATTATCCATGTGCTTAAACGCAGGTTTCCTGTAGATATATTGCTAAGTCCTGCAATAGTACAGGGAGAGAGCTCAGCTGAAAGCATTGTCAGGTCCATTGAGCATCTCAACAGGACCGATGTTGATGTTATCATTGCTGGCAGGGGTGGTGGTTCGCTGGAAGACCTGTGGTCCTTTAATGAGGAAATAGTTGCACGGGCTATATTTGACTCAGAAGTTCCGATAATCTCAGCAGTGGGTCATGAAACCGACTATACCATTGCTGACTTTGTTGCTGACGTAAGGGCACCAACCCCCTCGGCTGCAGCAGAGATTGCAGTTCCTGAAAAGTCAGACCTTAAAACACATGTGCTTTCCCTGATATCACGTATGCAACAGGCTGCAATACATTTCATATCCGGCAATAGAAAGCAGGTGGATTACCTTTCCTCCAGGATAGATCATGAAAGGTTTGCTGAAATACTGCGACGTGATATGCAAAGGGTTGATGAACTCAGCTCTCGTATGGAGTTCGGTCTTAGGAAAATAATAGAATCAAAGACATCATCTCTTTCCGGAGTTGCCGGTCGGCTTAACGCAGTGAGTCCTCTGAATACGCTGGAACGTGGTTACAGCATCGCTCTTCGAAGTAGTGACCACAGTGTTGTAAGAAGTACTGGTGATGTAAGTCCTGAAGAATGTCTGGATATCAGGTTAATCGATGGTACCCTGAAGTGCAGGGTGACAGGTATCAAGTCAGAAGAGCGAAGCATTGGTGAGAAGAGGAGTTGAGTTTATGAAGGAAAAGAAGAATGAGCCTGAAGACCAGGATGAAATGAGTTTTGAAAGCTCTCTGGAAGAACTGGAGTCCCTTGTAGAGAAACTTGAAAAGGGTCAGTTGACCCTTGATGAGAGTCTTGGGATATTTGAACGTGGTATGAAACTTGCCCGTGTGTGCAATCAAAAGCTTTCAAAAGCTGAAAGAAAGATCGAGATCCTAATTGAAGAGAATGGGAAACTGAAGACAGAATCATTCATTGATGACTGACCCTTAAATTGAAGGCTCGACCCTCATACTGCTGTTTTAATGTTTCCTTGCAACCGGCAGATGATTATCCCTGAATTCATGAGATAATCTATTATTTAATGAAAATATCGGGGATCATGTAGGTTCTAATCCTGTCTCTTTCTGATCACTTTCTTCTTCCAGATATCTTTTCGCTAGCAGGAATACACTGCTTCCTGTGAGTATCACAAGGAATATGGCAATTACAAGACTTTCTGTTGTGAAATCCTGCCATGAGTGTACTGATGCCCATATTCCACTCCTTGTTACAAAGGTTGCGAATATCACCAGCAGGAATGAGACTACTGCAAGCAGCGGTGCCAGGAATCCGTATTCTCCATGTTTTGTGCGTGTCTGTGCATGCAGGTATGCTGTGGCAGTTATCCAGGGTATGAGTGAAGATGTTTCCACAGGGTCCCATGTCCAGTACCATGCTCCCCATCCGAGTACTTCGTATGCCCAGAACCCTCCAAGTCCTATTCCAAATGTGAGGAAAAGCCAGGCAATTCTCATCCAGTCCCTTGCTACCAGTGTCCAGCGACTGTCTTTTGTGATGAGGTTGGAAATGGCGGCTGCGAATGGTATGGTGAAAGCCGCATACCCAAGGAAGAGTACTGGCGGGTGCACAGCCATCCAGGGATTACGCAAAAGCGGGTTCATTCCCTGTCCGTAGGGAACATCATAGAGTACAGCGAACGGGTTCCAGTTAGTCGCTTCAACAGTACCGGAAGGGAGTATCTGATACGCAGAGAATGGGTTATCAATTACAAGTAATAGCAAGAACACGGATACAACTATCATGGATATCATTCTTGTGAGGTCCATCATCTTTGTTTCAACAAGCTCCTTTGTGTGTCCTGTGTAACGGAGCAGCAGAAGCATCACGAGTGTTGCCCATGTCCAGAGTAGAAGAGAACCTTCCTGCCCAGCCCAGAAGGCTGATATCCGATAGAACCACGAAAGATCGGTGCTGGAATGATTGAATACATACTCATAGGAAGCATTGACAATAAGCAGTTGTATTATCAGTATAAGTGCCGAGAGCGTAATACATGCTGTACACAACATTTCCAGCTTATTCCAGTGCATCTTTGTCTTGTGCTGCGATGCTGTGTAATAACTAATTGAATAGAATGTGGCTCCCCATCCACAGATGAAGGCCAGCCATATGAGGATCATGCCTAAGTTCAAATCATCACCTCTTTCCCTTTGCTCTCCTGGCTTTTCGTTTCTCTACTTCCTCTTCGAGCATACGGTCATATCTTTTTTCATTTGTTTTATTGCTCATTCCAGAGCTGCCTGAGTTGAGAGCATTCTTTCGGTCTGTTACCAGCAGTGCAATCATACCTATTACCATCAGGTAGATACCTCCCCAGAGGCAGTTGATGAATGGTACGGTTCGCATGTAGAGGTCGATCTCCCCGCCCGACTCATCAATAGCCCTTGGAGCTATGAACAGTTCTTCTGTGGGGCCGCGGTTTATGTAGGTAGTCGTATAGGTCTGCCCCCACTTGAAATCTGTGATGTAGTTGACCTCTCCGCTTTTGAAATACTCTCCATTTTTGTAAATGTCAAAACCGACTTTTGTAGTATAGGATGAGGCCGGATAGGTACGAAAGGCCTCACCGGTGTAGTATGAATCCATGTTGTTGATCTTTAGCTGGTAATGTTGTCCTTCAAATGAGCCGGTCTGGCCTGTGCCAAGAACAGCGGACCCCTCTATTTTCATGTTTGAGCTGAGGACAATTCCAAGCAGGATCAGTATGATGCCTACATGGATCGCGTGTGCACTGAGTTTCCTTATCTTTGCTGCTGAAGGGGTTTTTTTATTGAAGCTGAATATCCTGATAATCCTATAGAAGGTTGCTAACAGTGCAACGATAAGGATGGGCAGAGCAATATCCAGGGGTGTATTCCCAAAAGGTGATATCACTGCAAAAAGCATCGAAAGGGCAGCAGAAAATCCTACAATTGGGATGATGTACTTGCGATCAGCATAACCTACGAGCATGCCTGTGCTCAGGACCAGAACCAGGATAGCAACTGGTATTGCAGTTCTATTGTTGAAGTATGCGGGTTCAAGACCAAGCTCGACTCCGGTTGTGAGTTTTGCTATAAGGGGTGTTAACATCCCCATTGTTATGATTGTTGCCAGTAAAAGAAAAGTGACAACAGCTGCAAGCATAGTGTTACTTGTTGTCGGGTAGGGTATTTTGTTTTTCATCTTGCTGGCAAATCCTATGTGTACAACATATTTATAATTAGAGCTATTTTATCTGTTGTGCTTCGATATATTAAATAACGATGTTGCATATCAGAACAGAACAACAAATGAGAGTTGATAATTACGATAGAGGTGCTAATAACTGCTGTGTGGCTGATGCTTCCTGCTTATATTCCAAATCCCATGGCAGCTGTCCTTGGTGGCGGAAAGCCAATTGACGGGGGCAAAAAAATGGCTGATGGGCGGCGTATACTTGGAGATGGAAAAACATATCGTGGCCTTCTTACAGGTATATTCTTCGGAATGGTGGTGGGTCTGCTCCAGATGTATTATCTTTCTAAGAGTACAACACTGTTCTCAGTTGAGCTACCATCGTTTGCAGGAAATGGTTTAAGCGCTAGTGCGGTAATAGTCATATTTACACTGGCATTTGGTTCACTATTTGGGGATATGTTCATGAGTTTCTTCAAAAGAAGGCTTGGGCTTAAGAGAGGTGCTCCACTGCCGGGTATCGACCAACTTGATTTTGTCTTTGGAGCATGGATGCTTACATATGTCGTGTCTCCTGGCTGGTTCATATCCAATTTCACAATTCCAGTAATCATTGTGCTGCTGGTGCTGACTCCTGTTCTGCACCTGAGTACGAATATCATAGGATATTTCATCGGGGTCAAGAATGAGCCCTGGTGAGCGTTTTAAAAATAAAATTATTAGGTGATCGAATGTCTGATGGGAATGGTAAACATGCATTGATAGATGCTCTGAAAGCATGTGGCGCAGTTAAGTTTGGTGATTTCACACTCGCTTCAGGGAAGAAGAGTACATATTATATTGACATAAAGAAGGCAAGTACGGACCCTGCTACGCTTAAAGTGATAGCAAAGGATGCAGCACATGTTATAAAAGGACTGGAGCTCGATGCTGTTGGTGGTGTCGTGCTTGGTGGTGTTCCTCTTGCTACGGCCGTTTCTCTTGAAGCAGAGCTCCCGCTTATACTAATTCGTAAATCTGCAAAAGATTATGGCACAGGTGGACGCTTCGTCGGTGAGTTCAAACAAGGTTCGAAGATTTTGCTTCTTGAGGATGTAACTACAAGTGGTGGCTCTGTAAAGGATGCTATTGTGGCGATCCGTGAAGCAGGTGGCATCGTGGAAAGGGTCATAACTGTTGTTGATCGAGATTCAGGGGCAGAGAAGAACCTGAGTGACATAGGTGTGAAGCTTGTTCCTCTTGTTAGGGCAAATGACCTTCTTTGATTTTATACTTTAAAATAAAGACAAGTTATTTATTTCAGGAATTAGAACTCTTTGATATTCTGATTCCTAACAAAATAGGAAATAATAACAGATATTGAGTTAAGTTCCAGCTTATCTGCATATCATTAATAATAATTTTCTGATGATGAGGTTTGATATATGAATGTACTAGTAGTTGGTGGCGGCGGAAGGGAGCACGCTATCGTAGCAGCAATAGCACGAAGCAGGAAAGATCCGTCCATCTATGTGGTGATGTCAAAGAAGAACCCGGGCATTGCTTCACTATGTGAGGATTTCCTCCTTGAGAAAGAAACAGATGTTGAGAAAGTCGTCGAATTTGCACTATCAAAGAATATTGAGCTCGTTGTAGTTGGTCCGGAAGCACCACTTGCAGTTGGTCTTGCAGATGCTCTTGAGGATGCGGGTATCAGTGTTGCCAGTCCAAAGCAGAAAGTTGCACAGCTTGAGTTTGACAAAGCGTGGGCACGCAATTTTATGAGGAATAACAGTATTGATGGCTGCCCTGTATTTGATGTATTCACTGACAAGGATGCTATGGATGCTTTTATCGACAAACTCGGAAATGTTGCTATCAAACCATCAGGTCTTACCGGTGGCAAAGGTGTCAAGGTAATGGGGGATCAGTTACCTGACGTTGAAGCAGCAAAAGCATACGCTGCAAGTTTGCTTGACCAGGGAAGCGTCGTTGTTGAGGAGAACCTCGTTGGCGAGGAATTCACCCTGCAGGCTTTTGTAGATGGAAAGAACCTTGCTTTCATGCCAACAGTACAGGATCATAAGAGGGCATTTGAGAATGACCTTGGACCTAATACAGGTGGTATGGGCTCTTACAATGCACCAGGTGAGATCCTTCCTTTCCTTACTGCTGAAGATGTTGAAAGTTCAAAGCAGATAATGGTGGATACTGTAAAGGCGCTCTACAAGGAAACCGGGCAGAAGTACAAGGGTACACTGTACGGCCAGTTCATGATCACAAAGGATGGTCCCAGGGTAATTGAGTTCAATGCACGTTTCGGAGATCCTGAGGCAATGAATGTGTTGCCTTTGCTTGAAACCGATTATGTGGATGTGCTTGCTGCAATGGCAAGCGGTACACTTGACAAGGTGGATGTTAAGTTTAGTAAGAAGGCAACAGTTTGTAAGTATGCTGTTCCTGCAGGCTACCCTGACAAGCCGACAAAGGATAGGGAAGTAGTTGTCGGGGACATTGGCGGTGCCATTATTTTCTATTCCAGTGTTTACGAGAAGGCTGGAAAAGTCTACACTACCGGATCAAGGTCTGTTGCTGTTGTAGGTGTTGCAGACTCAATTGAAAATGCTGAAAAGATAGCCCAGAATGCCCTGGAGAATCTTTCCGGTGATCTTCATTACAGAAGTGACATCGGTAAAGCTGCTCTTATCCAGAGGCGTATTGACCACATGAACCAAATACGTGGGAAGTAATTTATTATTAGTTATTTAGTGAGGGTTGATAGTATGAAACATCTTATTTCCATGGCTGATCTGACTCATGATGAGATAATTGAGCTACTCGATATGGCAGAAGACCTTAAGGAAAAACGCTTACGCGGCAAGGTCACTGATCTTATGAAGAACAAGAGCCTTGGTATGATATTTGAGAAATCATCTACACGTACCCGTGTTTCATTCGAGGTCGCTATGTGTGACCTTGGCGGACATGCACTATATCTGAATGCCAGGGATATGCAGCTTGGTCGTGGTGAAACGGTTGCGGACACCTCTGAGGTGCTCTCAAGATATCTCTACGGTATCATTGCAAGAGTTTACAGTCATGAGACGGTTAAACAGCTGGCAGAACACTCCTCAATTCCGGTTATTAATGCACTTTCGGATAAGGAGCATCCATGCCAGATACTTGCCGACCTGCTCACTATCCGCGAGTACAAGAACAAACTCTCTGACCTTAAATATGCATGGGTTGGCGATGGGAACAATGTGTGTAATTCCGCTATTATCGGCTGTGCTCTCATGGAAATGGAGGCTGTTGTCGCATGTCCTCCCGGATATGAACCTGATGAGGACATTGTGGAACTTGCAAGAGAGCTTGGTGGGAACATTACTATTACCAACGACCCAAACGAGGCTGCAAAAGATGCTGATATTCTCTATGCAGATGTCTGGGTGTCCATGGGTGATGAAGATGAACGTGAAAAACGTCTTGCAGACCTTGCTCCGTACCAGATAAACACTGAATTGGTAGAGCAGGCGAAAACAGATGTTATAGTGATGCATTGTCTTCCTGCGCACCGTGGTGAGGAGATAAGTGCAGAGGTCATGGATGGACCTCACTCTGTCGTTTTCGATCAGGCTGAGAACCGCCTGCATGCCCAGAAAGCACTTTTAATGAAACTGATGGTGTAAGCAGTCACCAGTTTCCTTAAATCCTATTTTCCGAACACAAAGTTTAATTAGAAAAAGCACTACTAACCAACATTCACAATGCGGGAGTTGCCCAGCCTGGCCAAAGGCGCTAGGTTCAGAGCCTAGTCTCGTAGGAGTTCATGCGTTCGAATCGCATCTCCCGCACCACGAACTTCTTTTAAAGTAATGAAATATTACAAAAATTCATTTTATATTTTAGTTATTGCCGTTGAATCCTTCAAGTAATACTCGAAAAGGTCTTTACTCCATTTGTCTGCTTTTGGGTTGCAACAGGATAATTGCTTGTTACTAAATTCATTCGTTTTGGAAAGCAACCTTAAAACAAAGCAATGCTTGCTTACTGACAAGGATAACAGTTCTATATGTTTCTGGTAAATGTGAAATTTGATCTTACCACCGTCAATTAACTCTTTGAATTCCTCATGCCAATCTTCTTTGAGTTTTTCAAATAATTCTTCGGTAATTATTACATGAACATCTTTATTTTTTTCTACAAATTCTGAGAGTATTTGGTAGAATTGTGGTTGTACGAAAGTAAATATGAACGACAATGAACTCGATTCATTAGCCTTTTCGATGAAATCCTTGTTGATCTCGTATGTATTGACCAAACTGGGTTCTATTATTTTACAATCCTTAATTTCATTTATTCTTCTTAATAGTTGAGGGGGAATGAAATTTGTTTTGTGGGATGCAAGGTAGCCTTTAGTCTTTTCAAAAGTATCAATAGTTTCCAGCAAAGGCTTCGTTTCATCAACTACTAGTTTTCCTATAGTAGTTAATTCATAAACATCTCCGGATTGAGTAACAAGGGAGTGTTCTTTTAATATTTTGGCTTGTGGAAGCAATGCTGATCTTGTTGTTTTCATTGATTTAAGAATAGTCTCCATTTCCTGGGGACCTTCATGCAACAATAAAAGCATATTTTTTCTTTTTTCAGATGCAAACATTACATCGATCAACGTTTTTTTCATGCACTGCACATCCTGCCAGTAAATACAATTATCCGTCTAATGCAACCAAAAATAACATAGATTCATATGACGTTCCTAACAAATCGCCATTGATAGATATAGCTATCGAAAGTTTTCACGTGTATATATGTATATATCAGCTACTTTCTATTATTTATTTATTTATTTATTTATTTATTTTTCTCTAAAATATTTTTTTATAAACAAGAAAGTGTGAAAACCAGGCTAATCAATGTTGGTTAGAAGAATGTTCGTGAGTACACGCATAACCGAAGTGTACAGGGCTGGAAATAGGACTAGGTGTCAACTATTATCATAAGAATGCAGTAGCAAATACAAATCAAAAAAGATTTTATATTTCAGTTATTTCCGTTGAATCTTTCAAGTAATGATTGAAAAGATCCTTACTCCATTGATGTGCTTTAGGATTATGGGAGTATAATTGTTTGTTACTGAATTCATTATTTATAGACAATAATCTCAAAACAAAGCGTTGGTCACTTATTGATAGTGACAAAAGTTCTATGTCTTTTTGGCAGACATAATATTTGATGCTCTCGCAGTTAAGAAAGTGCTCAAATTCATCATGCAATTCGTCTTTATGCTTTTCAAACAACTCCTTATTGAGTATCATTGAGACGTTTATTTTTCTTTTTGCGTATTCTGACATGATTGCAGGGAAATCCGGGTGCATAAACGTAACCACAAAGAACAATGAGTTTGATTCATTAGCCATTTTAGAAAAGATCTTGTTAACTTCATATATATTCAATAAACTAGGTTCTATTATTTCGCAATCTTTGATATCGCTTATTCTTTTCAAAAGATGATTGGGGATACAATCTATGTTATGGGATGCCAGATATTCCTCGTTCTGATCAAGAGAATCAATAATATCCAGAAAAGGTTGCGTTTCATCAACTACAATTTTACCCATGGTCGTCAATTCGTAAATATCGTCCGATTGAGTAATAAGGTAGTGATTTTTTAAAATTTTAGCCTGTGGAAGTAATGCTGTCCTCGTTGTTTTTAATGACTTTAGGATAATCTTCATTTCTTTTGGACCATCCTGTAATAACAAGAGCATATTCTTTCTCTTCTCAGAGGCAAACATTACATTAATCAACGGTTTTTCTATGCACTACACATCCTCTCTAAACGTTAAATGTTTGTATATCACGAATGCAAAGGATGTACGGGTACAATAGTACTTATACTTAATCATTTTTTAGGTGACAAAATCTAACTTTTTTACTATAAAAGTGAAATCTTGCTTTAAGATGGCATGTTTACTGAAGAGGATCCATTCAGAATAATGGGGAAATCTGGTTATTAAGTCGGGAAATAAGGAAAAGTGGTTAGTCATTATAGGAATTTTTCGGCTTGTTATACAAATTCCTTTAAGTTCACTTCATCATCAATGATCTCAATATAATCCAATTTCTTTTCCTCGCCAAAACCCCAGCTTCCTGTATTTGCCACTTTATTTTCCTTTTTAACGTATGGGTGGTGGGTATGGCCGTATATCAAATACTGTTGCGGACGTATGCTTAACAGGAAATGTCTGGTCTTTGCGCCTGCAAGTTCTTCGATTGGTTCAATAACATTATGTTTATGGGAGTTTCTGATCCTTATTTCAGGTGGCTGCATCATTGATTTAAGCGCAGCACGTGGGTTTTCTGGGAATTTTTTCAAACTGTCCCACAGAGAGCTGTGCGATTGGATACTTTTCCATAGTTTATCGGCAGCATTTCCTGTATCATCTCCAGCCAGGCACATGTGTTCACTGAAGGTTTCGTATGTTTTCATCGATTTGTAGTATGGGTTACACAGCACTTCCAGTTGATATCCATGAAAAAAGAAGAAGTCCTGTTTTTTACTTTTAATTACAGTCGATTTTTTAATTTCAAAAGGAAAGTTTTCACCTAAAAGTTCGCTAAGGCGTAGCATATAATAGTCATGATTGCCAACAATGTAATGAACTTTGGTTCGATCTTTCATACTATTTAAAAGTGTCAATGCTTCCGAACACTCAATGACTGCCTTTGTGAAGTCCCTTCTCCATATGTCTATGATATCCCCCAGGAGAACTAAATGCTCAACATTTTTGGTCTTTAAAAAATCCAGGAATTCTACAAATTTATCTGTATTTGCTTCTTTCATACCAAGATGTACATCTGAAACGACAACTATCGACATTAAACCCCCACCTTTTGATTTCTTAACTAAGCAACTTGATTTCATTTATTGACATTCTGGCAATCAAGTGCAATAATGCTACTACTAATAATATTAGTGTATAATGAGGCAAATAACATTGGGAACATTATTTAGAAACATTGTTACTTGTTTTAATTATGGATTGAATATCTGACCGCGGATGAATGGCAAGGTATTCATACTTATTTATCCTTTAAAGGTCATAATTTACTTTGTACTAATAATAATACACATCAACTGAATTCCTGATCAAAATGAAACTCTATAGCACAAATCTTAAAGCACCGGAAGTAAGCTTTCAGGAGGCCCTCATAACTGGGCTTGCACCGGACAGAGGGCTTTACATGCCAAAAAGCCTTCCGACCTTCTCAAAAGAAGAGATAGACTCCTTCAAGGATGTGCCGTATCCTGAAATTGCATACAGGGTGCTGAGCAAGGTTCTTGAAGGCGAGGTAGATGACAAATCACTGAAAGCCATCACCTATGATGCTTACAACTATGAAGTTCCTCTCGAGGAAGTTGACAAGCAGACATACATCATGAGACTTGACAGGGGACCAACTGCATCCTTCAAGGACTTCGCAGCTCGCATAATGGCAAGGCTCATGCAATACTATCTTAGCAAGGAAAACAAAAGTCTGACAATCCTTACAGCAACTTCTGGTGATACCGGCAGCGCTGTAGCACACGCATTCTATGGTCTTGACAATATAAAGGTCATTGTGCTTTTCCCAACAGATGAGGTTTCTGATCGCCAGCGCAAGCAGATGACCACTCTTAATGGAAACATTACCGCCATCTCGATCGACGGTAAGTTCGATGACTGTCAGGCAATGGTGAAGCAGGCATTTGCAGATGAGGAACTTAAACATCTTAACCTTTCGTCAGCCAACTCCATAAACATCGGTCGTCTGGTTCCTCAATCGATCTACTATATCTATGCTTATGCAAGACTCAGGGAATACCCTGAAGAGATTATCTTTTCCATTCCATCAGGTAACTTTGGTAACATGATGGGCTGTATTCTGGCAAGGACAATGGGCATACCTGTAAAGAAGATAATTGCTTCTGTGAATGAGAATGATGAAGTGCCACAGTTCCTGAGTACTGGTGCCTACGAGAAGATAGTCCCATCAAAGAACTGTCTGTCTAATGCAATGAATGTAGGTCACCCCAGTAATCTTGCGAGACTTATCGCCATCTATGGCGGGGAGATGGATGAGACTGGGGATATCAGCAAAGAGCCTGACATGGAAAAGCTCAGGAATGATGTCTACTCTGGTTCTGTTACGGACGGAGAGACCAAAGCTACAATAAAAAAGATATATGAGGAATATGGCATACTGATCGAGCCGCATGGTGCAGTCGGTGTAAAAGGCCTGCTTGAATTCAGATCCCAAACAGGTGATAATACGCTTGCTGTCACTCTGGAAACAGCAGATCCTGCTAAGTTCCCTGAACATGTAAAGAATGAAACAGGAGTTGAGCCTGAACTTCCACAAAGCCTGAAAGAGGTGGAAGGGAAGCAGGAGTATATGGATCATCTTAGCACGGATTATTCTGGGTTTAAGAAATATCTTCAGGAAAAGCTCGGCTGAGCTTTTCTTCTTTAGTTTCTTTGCATTGATTTTTTATTTTCATATATTAGTGGGGTGTTATTACGACAGGTGAAGAGGCATGTTCATCAAAGGAGCATGGTAAATATTTCGGTATATGTACATCCTATCATCATTCCAAAGGATGTAATTGTCCGACGTGCCCATCATATCCTGGAAATGGTGTCTTTATGTTTTGTTCTAAAGGTGCATATGCTGGCACACAGAAAAAAGGGTGTCTGTGTTCAGAGTGTTTCATATATCGTAAATTTGCTCTTAAAGGCGAGTACTTTTGCTCGGAATAAACTAATGTTCCATCGATTGTTATCGATTTTAGGTTCGGAAATCACCTCATCATAATGATACTCATTATATATCCAAGTGTAGATATATTAATATAGTAGTATAATGTAGTATGAATTGTGGCAAAATCTGCCAGACAGAGATTGCCTCAGATGAAATGCACCATACGGTGGTACGATATGGAATTCATCCCAATTTCCTCCGGTTAAAAACGGAATTGGATTGCATGGAATTGTGGGTACGATGCCTTCCCCCTCTAGGCATCTAAAAACGAAAAGTGCCCACCTTTCCAAAATATCGGAAGGATGAAGCAAAGGAGTATGAGCGAGTTAAAGTGGGACTTTAGTGGGAAGTGGAGTATGAGCGGATTAGGGGCAGTCGTTCCGAAAGTATCGGAAGGGCTCCGGGGTTATTGTCAACATTATTGTCAATGGGGTTATTGTCAATAATATGTTTTCCTGCTTTTGCAGGAAAACTATTTCAGTTTTTTCTTACTGAATATTCAGTTCTAATTTTGTCATAAACTGTTTTTTGAAATTATTTTCAGTATCTTCTACATATAGACCTTGCCAAACCTTATCTGTTGTTGTATTTTTATACCATTACAGGTGTTGTGCCATGGGTGAAAGCGAGGCTTTTCAGATCCGTACTATGAAGCGTTCGGATGTTGATATTGCCATTAGGTGGGCAGACGAAGAAGGATGAAATCCTGGAATAAATGATGCTGGGTGCTTTTATGCTACCGATCCTTCCGGTTTTTTTATAGGTGATCTTGATGGAGTGCCAATCTGCTGTATGTCAAATGTTGTTTATGATGACAAGTTTGCATTTGAAGGCTTCTATATTGTGAAGCCAGAATACGGGAATCATGGTTATAGAAGCAGGATTTTTACAGAAGCAATGTCTCACGCAGGCAAAAGGAACATTGGCGGTGACGGGGTTATGGAAATGCAGGAGATATATCAGCAGAGGTCTGGTTTCACTTTTACCGATCGTAACATAAGGTTCGAAGGCATTGGAGGAGGAACATATCCAGAGGGGCTAGTTCCGGTTTCAGACGTTCCATTTGATGCTTTGCTAGATTATGATAGCCTGCACTTTCCTTCGCGTCGTGAGAATTTCCTACGTGCCTGGATTTCCCATGAAGGGTGCAGTGCATTTGCAAAACTTGATGATTCTGGTACAATTATGGGATATGGTGTTATGAGGCCATGTTTTACTGGGTCGAAAATAGGTCCGTTATTTGCGTCAACCCCTGGGATTGCAGGAAATATATTCAACGATCTTCTGGTTACAGTTGGTGAAACACCTGTGTTCTTCGATCTTCCTGAACCTAATACCCATGCTTTGGATATCGCACGATCTCATGGTATGTCCAGAGTTTTTGAAACTGGCAGGATGTATTCAAAAATATTCCTATGCTTCCAATTAACAACATTTTTGGTGTAACCAGTTTTGAATTAGGATGATTCATTATTTTTTCAATTACTTCCTTTTTTAGTAATTGGGTATTTTACAGGTTATTATCTTATATTTAGCAATATGATTTGTTAATGATTTTTTATTTCAGATTTGCTTATATATTATAGAATTGTTTCTGCATAATCCTTATGATATCTATTAAAACTAGTAAATACTCTTATTTAGAACTTATAATCTCTTGTACTATATTCGGAGCTAGTGGAATCTTTATAAAACATATCTATGACATGCAAACAAGCTCTGTTATATTTTACAGGCTTATTTTTGGATTCATACTATTATTAGCCTATTGTATTATAACTAAAAAGAATAATATGCTATATTTGAATAAAAAAAAGCGATATATTCTCTTAATTGCAATTTTCAATGTTCTTACGCTTTATACTTACTTCAGTTCTATAAAGTATGTGGGTATTTCGATTGCAGTCCTGTTGCTTTACACAGCACCTGTATACGTTACATTATTGTCTCCTCTTTTCTTAAAAGAGAAGATTACAAAACGTGGCATGTTTTCCCTAATAATCTCAATAACTGGTATTCTAATTGTTATATTACCAGGAAGCAACGCATTAGGGCATGATTCTCACATTTTGATAGGTATTAGTCTTGGTGTCCTGTCTGGCATTTCTTATAGTGGCACGATTATGACTGTTAGTTATCTCAAAGATGAATATTCAGGCATCACTCAGTTGTTCTGGTCAACTTTTATCAGCTTGCTGATCCTGTTACCTTTTGGTAGCAAAGTACCGGCAGATGTACTTTTTATGAATCTGCGTACTCTTGTTCTATTTGGACTGGTAACAACAGCGTTTGCTTCAGTGCTCTACCTTAATAGTGCTGCAAAAATAAGAGCACAGACGGTAAGTGTGCTTGCATTGCTCGAACCTGTGAGTGGTATTCTTTTCGGGTTCCTGTTCCTTCACGAACCTATATTTATGAATACTATTCAGGGATGCTTCCTCATAATCATAGGTGCATTCATCCTTCTTTTTGAGCCGGGGAATCTTGATACTGCCCATGTGGCAGGTTCAAAGGCCTATATATCTGCCATTGGCAGGAATAAATTGTTAAAGATCCCTGTGATATATTCTTCACGGCTACTAAGGAAATAATATCTATTTCCTGAAGAACATTGCTATGCAAAGTGCGATCATGAAAGGAAGCAATATGGCTGAGAATTCAGGTATTTCCTGAGTGCTATCTCCGGTATCCTCATCTGTCTCTTCCCCATCTTCGGTTCCCTCGTCTGGTTCTCCATCATTTTCTGAACCTTCATCACCTTCGGATCCTTCGTTTGATTCTCCATCATTTTCTGAACCTTCATCACCTTCGGATCCTTCGTTTGATTCTCCATCGTTTTCTGAACCTCCATCACCTTCGGTTCCCTCGTTCGATTCTCCATCGTTTTCTGAACTTTCATCACCTTCGGATCCTTCGTTTGATTCTCCATCGTTTTCCGAACCTTCGTCACTTTCGGTTCCCTCATCAGATTCTTCGTTTGAATCATTTAAACTCATTATATTCAGTTCATTTTCTGAAGATGCATAACTTACAATACTGTGTCCGTCATGTTTCCACCACCCTGATCTTTCATCTTCAACAGATATGTCATCCACTATTGACATCAAAGGTTCCTGTTCAGGGCTAGTTTCTACAGCTTCATTAGTTATACTAGTTATATTTTCAAAAGCTTCATGAAGTGATTGTTCTTGTGGTATTATATTTGGAAATACTAATGTCAGAACAAGAATAAAAATAATGAAAACATGTAATTTTATGTTTACTACCAATCTTTGTTCCCCCTACGTATATAGACTGGTCAGATTTGTCTGCCACTTACTCATATGTTTACTGTGAAATATATGTTTTTCTGTATATTTTCTTTAAAAGTATTCACAGTAAAAGAAAAAGTACTTCATTGGGTATTACTAAACTAAGCAATGATTTTGAATACTATGGGTAAGTGCTTAGTCCTGAATTAAGCTCTTTTATTGGTGAATAATGTGGTAATCAAATACATAAACAGGTTCCAGACATTGGTCATAAAGACCATTATTGTGATGATGGCATTTGTTATCCTTAGTGCTACATTGGAAATTGGATGGATAGTCATCAAAGATCTGATGACGCCTCCTATTTTGTTAATTGGTGTGGATCAGATACTGGATGTATTCGGTCTTTTCTTCCTTGTTATAATCGGTATAGAGTTACTGGAAACTGTAAAAATGATAATCACGGAATCATCAATGAACGTGGATGTTATCATTCTTGTAGGAGTCACTGTAATCATAAGAAAAGTGATAATAATTGATATTAAAAGCACAGAGCCCTTGTTCCTTGCAGGCATGGGAGTACTTATTCTTGCACTGGCAGCAACATATTACCTGATAACCAGCTCTGAAAAAGAATTCAAATGCACACTTGATTATGAAAAAGAATAAAAATAAGATGAAAGTGAGGGCTCATTGAACCCTTTATTCACTTTCAAATTTGAATTTATCCAGCTTTGATTTCAGTCCATCTGCAAGTTCAGACAGTTCCCTGGAAGATTCTGTGAACTCTGTCATGGATGATGTTTGTTCTTCAACAGCAGCGGAAACTTCCTGTGTTCCGGCAGCTAATGACTCTTATATGGATGATATTTCCTGCATTATCTTCAATGGGTTCATATGCAGTCATGTACCATGCATTGACAACCCATGCTCTTCCATAGAAGTTTTCTCCTTTATTGATAACTGCATCATATACTGGTTGGGATACAGTAGTGCCAACTTCTCTGGTTCCTTCGTCAGTTATTACATTAGTGGATATCATTACAGCTTCTTCGTTTTGCACCTGGAATACAGTAGCTTTTCCGCCAACCATGTTTTTGATGTTATCAACGATTTCAAAATTGTCACTAATAACATAGTCTTCTCCAAGTACCATTTGTTCATCAACTATCTTTGGAGTCCCTTTTGAATAAAAAGCGGCTCTTGCAACTCCTAAATTACTATTTACCTTGTCCTGTGAAGAGATAATGTTGAATCAATGTAATCATTCTTTATTTGTAACTGCTCTTCGAGTTTATTTTGTATCTCATGTTATCCTTCCACAATTTTCAAATATTTTTATAGTAAATATTAATCTATTAATAATAATATGTAAATAATCCTATACAACTGTGTTCATTTGCGCAACACATCGATTTCTTAATAGCAAAATACTAATCTGTTCTTGCTTATTCATAAGTTCCCATACTATTCGCACTATACACTAACAGAATTTGAAAAATCCATTCGAGATAGAATAATTATGAAAATCAATTGCCTGGTACATCTGGAATTTGAAACCCTCGGTAACATCAAGGAATGGGCCTCGGATAAAGGTCATTCTATATTTGTGACTAAACCATACGAAAACTCTGTTTTTCCACAGTTACATGAATTCGATCTGCTCATAATAATGGGAGGTTTGATGAGTGTCTATCAGGAAGAAGAATATCCATGGTTAAAGGAGGAAAAGAAATTTGTTAAAACTGCTATCAAATCTGGTAAAGCCGTCTATGGTATATGTTTTGGAGCTCAGATGATAGCAGAACTATTGGGGGGTAAAGTGTCACAAAACTCACTTAAGGAAATTGGATGGCACAAAGTTCGCTCACTTGAAGCATTTCAGGCAGATGACGATCTGTTTCATATTTCTGAGGAAATTATTGCTTTCCAGTGGCATGGTGATACCTTCAGTCTTCCAAGGGGAGCAAAATGCCTGTTTGAAAGTGAAGCATGCCCTGAGCAAGGTTTTATTTACGGAGACAATGTGCTTGCAGTGCAGTTCCATCCAGAGGTTGATGAAGATTGTGTAAACAGCCTGATAGAAAACTGTAGTTCTGATCTTGTGATAGGCAGGTTTGTACAATCAGAAAATGAGATACGTGGGAGGGATGATCTGATAAGGTCATCTTCTGATCTGATGTTTGCAATACTTGACTGGTTTGAAAGCAATATAAGAGGAAAAGCAAACTAAAAGGACTTTATATCTATAATTAGAACAAGTTCATTTAAGGAGGTTTTTTTTTGGACAAAGAGGTCAATGGTAAGAGTAAATTAGAATCGATGCGACAATTGTGTGAAACCCGTCCAGTTAAATACTCGGACCTTGACCATTTGAAAAAAGGTTCTACTAAATTCCTCTATGAATCCGGGTATTCTCTGGAGGATATTTCAGTTGCGCTTGACCTGAACTGCCGGGATGTTGAGAACAACCTTAAAGGAACCGGTTTTGAACTGGACTACAGGAAAATCTCTCAGTTTGAAAATCGTTTACCTGATAATATTGGTAGTATTATCACTATCAAAGTTCCTTCCTGGGGCAATGAGGGTGAAGAGCTCACTTTAAACGCAAAAGTAATTCAATGCATTCCAAGGGGTGGGAGCTGTGGTCTTTCAGTTACTCTTCTTGAGGATGCAAAATTTGAGATTCCTCTTTTTGGTTCAAAGAAAAAAGGCGACGAAATAGTTGTCCCGTTGGAATGGTATGTACGATAAGCCTTATGCCTGGTAAATCAAAAAGAGTTCATGCCATAACTTTCTGTCTGACATAATTATTACTATTATTGCAAAGTTGTTCGAGTAGTTCCCTCACTTTGAACTTTGAATATGTATTGTATTCCCCTAATTGGCACCGCCCGATTCTTCCAATTCCGTGGAAGTCCGATCCACCTGTCATCAAAAGTCCCTGTTTTGAACATAGGTCATACATCATATGGACCTTTTTTTTGCTGCTTTTTGCATAGAAAACCTCGAATCCATCCAATCCGCATCTTATGAGTGATTCTGACATGTACGGCAAAAGTGGCAGATCATTTGTCTGTTCCAGTGTTCTTAATATGTGTGCACAAACAGCTTTCCCTCCTGCCCGGTGTATGGTCCTGATTACTTTTTTGGCAGGGAATTTCTGCATTATTATATTCACAGGTGATGTGTCGGATAGCCAGTTGTTATGGAAATCATAGTTACTCATATTCTTGTTGACCACTGAAAGCGTAATATCGTGCTTTGTGATTATTCCTTTAGTATTACCTATTAAGGAGTAATCTATTTCCCAGTCATATGATTCCAGTGCTGAACAGACTTTTTGGCAGTAATCCTTTGCATTCTCTTTTGCATGGTCTGTCATTTTAAGCAATTCATAATCCTCTGGATTTATATTGTATCCAAGTATGTGGACCTCTATACCTGAGTATTCAGTTTCTGCGGTAAACTCAATGCCTGGAATGAACATCACATTTTGTTTTTCACATTCTCTCCTTGCATAGCCCAGCCCATCAACTGTGTCGTGGTCTGTAATGCTTAAAGCTTTCAATCCTTTAATTTTCGACAGCTTCACCACTTCTTCTGGCAAAAGGTCTCCGTCAGAATAGCATGTATGGGTGTGCAAATCTGCTATATTCCCTATATTCCCACCTTCATTAGCATAAGATGTTTTCACATTGAAAGCTGGAGATATATAATTAATCTATGTAAAATATAGTGATATTGTTAAATATATAGTACAAAAAAGGTGTGAAAAAAGAAGATATGAGGAATTGCCTCATATCATTCAGATACTATCTCGTCATCATTTCTGATTGCAGCTACCAGCTCTATCGGGGATACGAAAATTTTTCCGTCACCGAATTTACCGGTTCTTGCACTTGTTCTTATGATTTCGATGATAGGTCTTACATCTTCATCACCAACGACCATCTCTATTTCGGTCTTAGGGATCATATCTACTTTGATCTGTGTTCCTCTGTACTGGAGGCAGATACCTTTCTGTGCTCCACGTCCTTTAACCTGGTATACTGTCATGGCAAAGTAACCTTTCTCTTCCAGTGCTGCCTTTACATCTTCCAGCATCTCTGGGCGAATAATTGCTTTTATTCTCTTCATTCATATCACCTCAGGCTGTAGTAGATTCCCCATGCTGGGATATATCAAGTCCAACATATTCTTCCTCTTCTGTCACACGAAGTCCCATTACCTTGTCAACAATTATGGCAAGTATGTAGGTCATTGCGAATGCGTATATAATAGCAGCGGAAGCATCAAGCAGTTGTACAAGGAACTGATGTGTATTTCCGTAGATAAGTCCGTCAACTCCACCGATGGCTGCGCTTGCAAATATTCCTGTTGCAAGTGCTCCCCATAAGCCTCCCATTCCATGAATTGCCCATGCATCAAGACTTTCGTCAAGTCCCCTGCGTACACGGAAGAGAAGTGCTCCGTAACAGAGAATTCCGGCAAATCCGCCGATTATGATGGCAGCCATAGGTCCGACAAAACCGGAAGCTGGTGTGATGGCTACAAGACCTGCAACGGCTCCACTGATAAGACCCAGGGAACTTGGCTTACCCTTTATCCACGATGCTGCCATCCATGTAAGTGCCCCGGCTGCTGCAGAGATGTTGGTTACGACAAGAGCATTGACTGCAAGTCCATCTGCTGCAAGTGCACTTCCTGCATTGAATGCAAACCATCCGAACCACAGGAGTGAACCACCAAGGAGAGTTGTTGTGATGTTCTCTGCCTCCATGCTGTATTTGCCAAATCCTGCACGGTTGCCAATGACAAGTGCAAGTGCAAGTGCACCAAATCCTGAACTGATGTGTACTACGGTACCACCTGCAAAGTCAAGTGCACCTAACTCTCCGGCCCAGCCGCCTCCCCATGCCCAGTGAGCAAGCGGGTCATAGACCAGGGTTGTCCAGAGTAATCCGAGAACAATAAAAGAGCTCAGTTTGATACGTTCTGCAACTCCTGATGTAAGGATTGCCAATGTGATTCCTGCGAAAACCAGCTGGAATACCATAAATAGCATATCAGGGATTCCGTCGCCGTCCATTCCAACGCCTGCTAGGAATAAATGGTCTAAGCCGCCTATGAATCCTGATATATCGGGTCCAAAGGAAAGGGTGTAACCGATTGTAACCCATTGTATACTTACAATGGCAAAGGCCACGAAAGACATGGCTATCATAGAAATAATGTTCTTACTACGCACCATTCCGCCGTAAAAGAGTCCTACTCCCGGGGTCATAAGCATGACCATGGCGGTACAGATGATAATAAAGGCTGTATCTCCGGTGTCAAGTACCAATTACATCACCTGTTTTTTTGAATTATGATCAATTATTTGTTCCATAGTTCCACCTATATTTATATATTGTAAATAGGATGTCTGCAATATTCTTCCCTTTTCCTATGTACTATTATTTAAATATTCTGTTTTGACATTATGGACAATATTCTTTTTTTATTTATTAGGTAAGTATTTATCCAGAAAATACGATGTTTACTGGGGTTTAAATATGAGTACAAAAGAAGAAACATCTATTGAAGTCAGTAAAGATGGGCCGTATATCGTCAAAAATGTGAACACATTAGTTAACTCAAAAGGAGAGGATCTGGATACACAACCTGCTATGGCACTTTGCAGATGTGGTTCATCAAAGAACAAGCCATTTTGTGATGGCTCTCACATTGAAATTGGTTTCAAGGATGAAAAGAATTGATTATTTTCGTTTTCATTCATTTTTTCAAAAACTGTTGATCTCATAAAAGAGTAAGTCGATTGCATGTTACGGCATTGCTATCATTTTCCTTCTTTTAACCATACAAAGCCTATTTATTGGTAGATTTACTATACCAGAATCATATCGTTAATTGAAAGATATATATCAATATCATGGAGATTTAATAAATGGCAATCCACCCTATAGAATACCGTTACGGAACAGATGAAATGAAATTTGTCTGGAGCGAGGCAAACCGTCTTGAGAAGGTCATGAAAGCTGAAGCTGCACTTGCAAGAGCTGAAGCAGATATTGGACTTATCCCAAAAGAAGCTGCAGATATTATAGAGGCCAGTATTGGTTCTGTGGAACTTGAAAGGGTGAAAGAGATTGAAGACGAGATTCACCACGATATGATGGCAGTAGTTATCGCCATGTCTGAAAAATGTGAGGAAGATGCAGATAAATGGGTGCACTTCGGTGCCACATCAAATGATATGCTTGATACTGCAACAGGTCTTCAGTTAAAGGATGCTGTGAAGATCCTTGAAGACAAGATCCACATTCTTCTTGATGTACTTCTCCTTCAGGCAGATACGCACAAGAACCTGGTATGTGCAGGAAGAACACACGGACAGATCGGTGTTCCAACAACCTATGGATTGAGGTTTGCCATATGGGCATCCGAGGTTGCAAGACACATAGAGCGCCTTGAACAACTCAAGCCACGACTTATAGTCGGTCAGATGACTGGTGCAGTAGGTACTCAGGCTGCATTTGGAAAAGACGGAATTGAGATTCAGAAAAAGGTAATGCAGTACCTTGAGATTGGTTCAGTTGATGTTTCAAACCAGATCATCCAGAGAGATCGCCATGCTGAATTTGTCATGTGGATGGCAAACACCGTAACAACCCTTGACAAAGTAGCCGTGGAAATACGCTCCCTGCAGAGAAGCGAGATTGCAGAAGTCGAGGAAAGTTTCAGGAAAAAGCAGGTTGGCTCTTCCACAATGCCACACAAACGCAACCCCATCAAGTCAGAACAGATATGTGGTCTTGCAAGGATCGTGCGTGCCATGGTCGAACCTGAACTCCAGAACAACACACTCTGGGATGAAAGGGACCTGACCAACTCTTCATGCGAAAGGATTGTTTTCCCAGAAGCATGTGTGCTTACAGATCATATCATAAAACTCGCAATCGGCGTGATCGAGAACTTAAGGTTCTATCCGGAGAACATCCGCCGCAACCTCGACCTTCTTAAGGGAATGAATATGGGTGAGGCTGTAATGATAGAACTTGCAATGCGTGGCGTTGGTCGCCAGGAAGCTCACGAGCTTGTCCGCTCCAGTGCAATGGAAGCTCATGAATCCGGCAAGTATTTCAAGGACGTCCTGCTGGCAAACCCTAACGTTGCAAATTACCTGAGTGAAGAGGACATAAGCAATCTGGTAGATCCGGATAAGTACATTGGTACTGCTGTGGAGCAGGTTGAAATGGTAGTTGCAAAACTGAAGAGGAACTAATTTCCTCTTTTTTTCGCAATTCTATTTTGATAATTCTATTTTATATTTTACTTTTTCCAGGACACAGGAAACGATTTCATAACGAATTGTTCTCTGTCTAATCAGACCAATTAAATAACAACGTTGTCTTAGTTTTCATTATCATTAAATCCACTTGTGAAAGCTATTAGTGGAGATGTTTGCGATAACTATTTGTCCTTAATCGACAGGCAAAATGACAGTAAAATAAAAAGCGCTTCCTTTTCCAACTTCACTTTCAAGTTCAAGTTTAGATCCCATCATATCAAGAAGCCTGCTTGATATCGTCAGTCCAAGACCTGTCCCGCCATACCTGCGGCTTATGGAACCATCTCCCTGTGAAAATGAATCAAATATCCTGCTTCTGTTCTCTTTTGCGATTCCAATTCCTGTATCTTTCACTGAAAATGTTAGTCCAATTTCATGCGTTTTGTCATGAAGAATAGAGGGTTCCACTTTCAGTTCAATTTCACCTGTTTCAGTGAATTTAATAGCATTACTTAAGAGATTAATTAATATCTGCCTCAATCTCAGATCATCAACAATGATATATTCTGGTATGTTTGCTGCTATGTTCAGTTTAAGTTCAAGATCTTTCTCATGGACTTTATAATTAACAATATCTGCAATTTGCTTAAGCAACTCCATGAGTTGTGTTCTTTCTGGATTAAGTTCCAGTTTTCCAGCTTCTATTTTTGAAAAATTTAATACATCATTTACCAGATCAAGCAATGTATTTGCTGATGTATGCACTGTTTGAATGTAATATAATTGTGATTCAGTAAGTTCTGTTTGCATCAGCAGATCAGAAAACCCCATCACTCCATTAAGAGGCGTCCGAATTTCATGGCTCATGTTGGCAATGAATTCACTTTTTGCACGGTTTGCCATTTCTGCCTGTTCAGTCATATGTTTTGCACGGATCGTGGCCTCTTCAAGATTCCGGTTAGTTTCAAGCAATGTTTCCTGCGCTTTTTTACTTTCTGTAATATTTCGAAGTATTATCATTTGTCCCAGTGCATTTTTATTTTCACTGGAAAGTGGCAAAAAATCAATATTAAACCAGATGTTTTCTCCACCAACGCTCTTTTTTACTTCAAGGTTATTTCTTTCAACTGCATTCTGTTTGTTAGTAATAAGTTCTGGCCATGAAACAAGTGCTTCAAATACTGTTTTTCCAATATGATCTGATGTAAGTTCCAGGTATTTTGTCGCAGACTGGTTACAATCAACTATTCTTTGCATTTCATCAAGAACAATTACTCCGTCAGGCATTTTTTCAAAAAGCAGACTACGTGCAAGAGGAGCTATATCTAATAATTTATAGTGTGTCAGGCCAAAATAAATTATTATACCACAAAATGCAAGAGAAAATGGAATTGCATCAAGACCAGACGGGAATATTCTGGCAAGATAAAGCAATAATACTAAAAAAGGTATTAGCGTTCCAATCATTACTATTGATACCTGTTTTCGAAAAGCTGGTATGACTTCTGTCCGCATGTTCAACAGAAGGAGTATGCTTAAAATGATACAGAGGACGCTGTAAAATTCCTGGACCCAATACCATATACCTGGCTCAAATGTCAGGGAAGGGAATATTGTTTCAGAGTTAAGGAATATTCCTTTGTGATAAAGAGTGTGTTTTCCGGTAGTGAACACCAGGAACATAGTTACCAATGGAACTGCAAAGGTTGCAACGATTGACTTTGTGGTTACCCATTGATTTTTTCCTGTGTATTTTATTATAAACATAAGTAAAAAAGCAGGTATGAAAGGAATTCCAATATATTCAAGTTTATAGAAGATTAAAGCAGAATCCAATGATGTCGAAGATATCTCTAATGCATAAAAAAATGTGTAGATCATAATAGACAACAGCAGAAATGAAAAACTGGTGGTGCCAGTTGAATCTTTATGCCTTTGAATATAGAATATCAGTGCACACAGAATAAACACCAGGGCAAATAAGGGTAGTGAGTAGTAATTGAGGTACATGTTTTTTGATGATCAATGATTTCTGGTTTTGCTGTGCTAAGCGGGTCTTTGCACTTGATACAATATCTGTAAATAATATATAAACCTCGCTGTAACTATTTGTAAAACAAACCTCACTTGTCTGACTGTGTGTATATATATAAATTGTAATGTCTGTCTATACATTTTATGCAACAGGAATGAAAAAAGAGTGTGTTGGATGGTATAAATACTTTAATCCAACATTTTCTTCAAAAACATCCCTGTGTAGGAAACATCACTTTTTGCTACTTCTTCCGGAGTTCCCTGTGCAATGATTTCTCCGCCACGGTCTCCACCTTCAGGTCCAAGATCTATTAACCAGTCTGCAGTTTTAATCACATCGAGGTTGTGTTCGATGACAATTACAGTATTACCTGCATCCACAAGTCTTTGCAGGACTTCAAGGAGCTTTTTAACATCGTCAAAATGAAGGCCAGTTGTCGGTTCGTCAAGTATATGAACGGTTTTGCCGGTGGAGCGCTTGCTCAGTTCAGTTGCAAGTTTTACTCTCTGTGCTTCTCCACCTGAGAGTGTGGTAGACGACTGTCCCAGTTTTATGTATCCCAGACCTACATCGTTGAGCGTCTGGAGTTTTTTGCTGATCTTTGGCACGTTCTCAAAGAACTCAAAGGCCTCCTCAACTGTCATATCAAGAACTTCGGCAATGTTTTTGTCCTTGTAAGTTACTTCCAGTGTTTCTCTATTGTAACGTTTGCCATGGCATACTTCACATGGAACATACACATCAGGTAAAAAGTGCATCTCAATCGTTATTATCCCGTCACCGGAACATGCTTCACACCTGCCACCACGGACATTGAAACTGAACCTTCCTGGTTTATAGCCCCTGGCACGTGCCATCTTTGTCTGGGCAAAGAGTTCCCGTATGGGCGTAAAAAGATTAGTGTAAGTTGCAGGGTTAGACCGGGGTGTGCGTCCGATGGGTGACTGGTCTATGGTTATGACCTTGTCCACATTTTCAAGTCCATCTATGGAACTATATTTGCCCGGTATGTCTCTTGCCCGGTTGAGATTTTTTGCAAGCACTTTGTTAAGTGTTTCATTGATTAGCGTACTCTTTCCCGACCCGGAAACTCCAGTGACACAGATAAGGATTCCCAGGGGGAATTCCACATCGATGCTTTTGAGATTGTTCTGGCTTGCACCCCGAAGAACCATGGTTCCGGTGGGTTCTCTTCTGTCTTCCGGAACGTCTATTTTCACTTTTCCACTCAGGTATTTTCCGGTTGTGGAACTCTTGTTCTTCATTATCTCTTTTGGGGTTCCTTCAGCAACTATATCTCCACCGTGTATGCCTGCTCCCGGTCCCATGTCAACAACATAGTCTGCACTGGTTATGGTTTCCTCATCGTGTTCGACCACAAGTACAGTATTTCCTATATCCCTAAGATGTTTCAATGTTGTAATGAGCCTGAGATTGTCCCTCTGGTGAAGGCCAATACTTGGTTCATCAAGAATGTAGAGCACACCCATAAGGCTGGAACCTATTTGTGTTGCAAGCCTGATACGTTGTGCTTCCCCTCCTGAAAGGGTGGCTGCTGATCTGCTTAGTGTCAGGTAATCCAGTCCTACATCGACCAGGAAACCGAGTCTTGCCTTGATCTCTTTGAGTATGAGGCGAGCGATGGTATATTCCCTGTCGTTGAGCTTTGTTTCAAGTTCCTTGAAGAAATCCAGTGCTTCTTCAACAGCCATTTCTGTTGTATCGATGATGTTCTTCCCATCAATTGTAACCGCAATAGTGACTGGTTTGAGCCTCTTGCCATGACAGGTCAAACATGGTTTTGTGCTGATGTATCTGCGCATTCTATCCTTACTGTTTTCGGATTCCGTGCCTTCGTATATTCTGGAAAGGTTTGCGATAACTCCTTTGAAGCGTCCTTTATGCTTCCACATTCCGCCATTCTTCCCCACATGCACAAAGGGAATCAGTTCATCACTTCCGTTAAAGATAATATCCTTTATCTCAGGTTTTAGTTCCTCGAAGGGAACATCCATTGAAAATCCCTTTTGGTTTGCCAGTGACTGGAGTGATTGCATGTAATATCCGTCAGCCTTCTTGCTGTACCAGGGTTCTACTGCACCTTCGTTGAGTGTCAGTGTCTTATCGGGAACTATCAGGTCAGGGTTGAACTCCATTGAAGTTCCAAGTCCATGACACTGTGGACATGCACCCTGCGGGCTGTTGAATGAGAACGCTGCAGGTTCCATTTCCTCAAAACCGATTCCACATTCGCTACATGCAAGTTTTTCGCTGAACGTCAGCTCTTCACCATCTATGACCTGAACTGTAAGCGTTCCTCCACTTTTTTCAAGTGCTGTTTCCACGGAGTCGGACAGTCTTTCATCAATTCCTTTCTTGATCACGAGCCTGTCCACAACGATGTCAATATTATGTTTAAAATAACGACCAAGTTCTATATTCTCGGCATCTTCCAGTAAGTGAACTTCGCCGTCCACACGCACACGTGTAAAACCCTCGGTGCGCAGGTCGATAAGGAGTTTCTTGTACTCTCCCTTCCTTTCTCTCACAAGCGGGGCAAGCACATGTATTTTCGTCCCTTCTCGCAGGTTCATTATGCTGTCAACTATCTGGTCAACGCTCTGTGTCTCGATTATGCGCCCACAGTTGGGGCAGTGCCTTATGCCTATGCGGGCAAAGAGCAGCCTGAGGTAATCATAAATTTCAGTTACAGTACCCACTGTTGAGCGTGGATTCTTGCTTGTGGTCTTCTGCTCTATGGATATGGCAGGGGACAGTCCTTCGATGTACTCGACATCCGGTTTTTCCATTAGCCCCAGAAACTGCCTGGCATAAGCTGAGAGGGACTCCACATACCTGCGCTGTCCCTCGGCGTAAATAGTATCAAAAGCAAGTGATGATTTACCTGAACCACTAAGCCCGGTGATGACGATAAGCTTATCACGTGGCAGGGTAAGGTCAATATTCTTAAGATTGTGCTCTTTAGCACCTTTTATCCTGATGCTGCTTAAAGACATTATATATTCTCATGAAGTGATTAATAGGTATAGTTTACGGTGAACTGCGTGAGTTTAAAAATGAGTTTGCCTTTTTGCTTCATCTCGGCTTGATGAATCCCTTTTTTGTATGCTACGGATCAGGGTCATGATCTTTACTTTTTTCTCGAATTCTGTCATTAGATTGTTAATTGGGAGTTTGGCTATATATGAGTGATGTGAGCGGGGTGAAAGTATTTTTGTGTGTCTTTTTTGTCTAGTTTTCCCATAATAAAAGAAGTAATTTATTCATTTAGTGCATACTTCACAGCAAAATGAGCGCAAATCAGGACTAAAAATATAACTATTACTATATCCGTTCGAATAGTCACTTCTTTTTGTGCATCGTTGCTTAAATTAATGGAACAATATAAGTTATCGCGATTTATATTAATAACCTGGACTGTCAGGTAAAGGAAATCAAGATACAGCTCAGTTATACCCTACTGACAAATTATGAAAAATCGGAGTGAATAAAATGAGTGACTACGAATTACCTGAAATTCAAAAAAAAGCCATGGATAATTGGATACTGTTAAATATACTCCCGCAAAAAAAACCAGATAAAAATTACACAAGTTATGCTCTTAAACTTCTTTTTGAAGAATCATCAGATGGTTTCTTTATCACAAATAAGCAGTTTAAAGAAGCGATGGTAAGATGTGGTTTTTCACCTGTAAATAAAAATAAATTAAATTGGGATTTTCGAGTTTCCCTTAAATAAAGGAAATAAATAACACCCAACTCATAATATACTGAATTTAACCTGGCAAAGCTCAAGCTAAAATAGAGATAATTTTATCTTTCAAAATACCCATGGGTCAGATTCACTTGACCGGCATACAAATATCAAGAATATGATGACTTTCCGGATGCTCTTCAGGTGAATTCAAATATATTTCGTAGCTTGCCCGGGACATGTCAATTTCAAGGTTATTTTGTATCAGCCATTCAACGATCTTTTCCCAGGCAGGGCCATATTCTTCAGTTCCTGTCAGTTCTGCACGCATTACAACGTATTTTCCCCCGGGAAGTTTTTGTTTTTTGACCTCTCCCTCAACTTCAACATCGTCGCTAATGGTCATGCACACATCCAGTTTAAGCTCCTCTGGGGGTGTAACTCCAGGATCATCATAATATGCTGACAAAAAAAGAGTATCTGGTCCCATCAATTGCTTCGCTCCAGCCCAGCCACAAAGTTTAGTGAATAGTTCTTCAAATACCTCGACATTACCTATATAGTTGCCAACAAATGAAACGTATGCTACGGTTCTTTCTTCTAAATCTGTTATCTTTGCTTCGTTTATAATTTCCACACTTAACACCCACTTTTAACTTCAGATTATTTTATGTGACCTGTACAATAAAAACTCATGGTAAGTCGGGTGAAAGTAATAATTATTTTTTGGGGCAAAATGTTGGGTGCGGTTTTTTGACATTGCAAAATATCGAAGAAGCTATCAATCTGAAACTCCTCCAATAAAAATCCTCACGAAGGTCATTTTTATGTATCTATCCCAACTAACTACATTTTTCTAACGCTTATCTATATAAATATATAGGAGATACACTACTTATCAAAGAAACAGAGGTATCCACATGAAAACACTTGTTACATACTTTACCCAGACCGGAAACACAAAAAGAATCGCAGAAGCAATTTATGGTGAACTTGAAGGGGAAAAGGAGATCAAACCAATAGATGCTGTCGCAAGCCTTGAAGGATATGACCTTGCATTTGTAGGATTCCCTATAATGCAATTCGATATTCCAGCAAAAGTAAAGACATTCTTATCAGAGAAAACATCAGGCAAGAACCTTGGTGTATTCATGACCCATGCTGTGCCGGAAGGATTTGAGGCCATCCACTCATGGACAGGTTCTGCTTCACAGACAGCAGCAGGTGCAAATGTCCTTGGTACATTTGAATGTCAGGGTGAGCTTGCACAGCCAGTTATCGACATGTTGCTCAAGGCAGACGACCCGCAGATGAAAGCATTCGGTGAGATGGGTCCGTCCACAAAAGGACAGCCTGATGAGTCCCGTGTACAGAAAGCTAAGGAGTTTGCAAAGGAAGTACAGGCAAAGGTACAGTAAGTATTTCTCCTATCCTGAATTTGTATAATAAGGAGAAACTATCATGGCAGATCAAAAGAAAGCACCAGTATTCTGTGAGAAGTACTGCATCATCTGCAAAGGTGCACGTGCAGGTAACAGCCTGTGCAAAGCATTGCAGAACATAGAACTTAAGATATGTGGTGAAAAAGGTTGTCCGTGGGGCAAAGCCAGAACGGAATACTACGGTGTCACTCCTGACAAGCAGATTCCGAAATAATGTGTAAATAAAAGGCAAACGAGCCTTTTATCCTCTATTTTTTCTACATGCTTCTGATATTTTTCTTTATCCCGAACTCTGTTATTGAATGGATAATTAAGAGTTGCAAGATGTGCGACTGACGTATGTGGAGTTTTTTTACTTCCTGTTTCCCATAATAAAGGAAGGTCTGACATAATCGATGTAAAGTTTGAATGCACATGAAAGGAGAATACTGATAAACTGGAACAACAAAATTTCTGTTATACTATTTATGCAATAAAAAAATCAAAATGGGTGGGATATCTTGAAAAAAGATAATGTACAGGAACTCTACATACAATATTTTGTTGAGAATAGTTTTGAGAGGGCGGATTTATTTGAAGCACTGAAAGCTAAATTCAGTATTCATAATGCTCTCTATCCAGGAAGTTTTGTCCATATAACACCTTCTTTTTTCTTTTCTGAAGTTGTATATGTGGATACTGATCTAAGATCAAAGAAGTTTTTTGAACAAAATAATTTAGTTGCTGACTTAATTGCAAAAAAAAAGACGTATAGTTCAGATGCTGTATTCCACTTTATATCAGCAGATTATTCGCACTCACTTGACCTTAATGAAAAGAGCTTCGACCTACTGATCTCACAGTATGCTGGTTTTATTTCACAAGCATGTAAAAGATATCTGAAAATAAATGGGATTCTGCTTGCAAATAACAGCCATGGAGATGCTGGAATGGCATTTATCGATGCTGATTATGAATTTATTGCAGTTGTTTATGTAAAGGGCGGCAAGTATCACATCACAAATAAGAACCTTGAATCTTATTTCATTCCAAAAAAGAATATTGAAGTTACAAAAGAATATCTTGAGAAACTTGGAAAAGGATTAGGTTACACAAAAACAGCTAATTCATATATTTTCAGGAGGGTTTCTTAAAAATTGCATGCCTAACTAACCCAAGCCATTCCCAATCGTCCAAATGAAGGAAATAACGAAGATTCTGTACTATGAATATGAAATCCACCGTTTAAACTTTTAACAATTGGTTATTATTTAATTCATATTGGAGTATTGTTAAATGAATACAAGAACACAACTATCCATAGTAAGTAGTTTAATGTCATTTACGGGATTGGGTGCGTTGTATGCAGGCATGAAAGGCCATATGGGTTATGCAGATGCATTTCTTGGTGTTTTTATACTTATGATATTTTATCTTGTGTATTTATTCTTTAAAGATACACTTAGCTATGAATATGATTGGACAGATAAAGAAATTGCCAAAATGAATGAAGACACAGAGAATGCCAAGAAAAGGAAGCAATATAAAAAATAATATAATGTATTATTATGTTTTTAAATATAGTAGACTAGTACGACTACGAAAAATATCACTGCAAGTCCAACTAATATTGCATTGAAAAGCTTCATTTTGAATCATTTCTTATTTAAAAATATAACAATTGCGTTATAAAATTAACCGGAAGTCCTAAACTGTCAAATAAAGGAAAACTTCCAACGGTATTTTGAAAAAAGCCATTTTTTTAAAAGCAATCTTGGTTTTATTGCAAGCCTGCAAAGGTGAAGGAAGATTTTTTCCTATTATGCCGACTAATCGGAATTTACACAGGTGTTTTTTTACAAATATTTACAATAATGGCAACCAACAAATAAACCCATGCACAATAAACTACAATCGTAGTTAGGATAAATGGGACATTGTTAGTTCTAAACGCTAAATATTCGACATATTTTTCTGTTCCAAAAGTTCCTGTGACAAAAACCGTAAGAAAGAAATTAGCAACTTTTGGTAAACTTAAACCAACTAGCAAAATAGCAAAACTGTATATTTTTTCTCTTGTTAGTTTTAACAAGTTTTGTAAATTCATGTCTTGCTTCAAGGCAATAGACATTTAAAAATATTGTTATCACATTTTAGGGGAATATGTTGAGATGAAAATAGATATTGACACCACTTTAAAGCAGTGTCATACTTTTCCAGAAAATACACTTATGTTGCTCTATAATAACAGTCTTTTCCAGAGCCAATTTCTATTATCTTTTTCTCACTGAGAAGAGTTTCAATTATTGGCAGCAGATTATTTTTATCAATATCAAGAGATTGTATTGTTTGATTAAATGTACATGGTCTTCTAAGTATGAGGTCATATACTTCATTTGTAAGGTTTTCATGTTTGATGTTGGATCTTTTTCTTTTCAGGCCTTTAAGTACGAGTTTGATCCTTTCCCTGCCCAGTTCTTCATCAAACTTCTGTGCGATTTCCTTGAGTCTTTTTTCCGTTACCGGGATGATAAAATCTTCAGCAGGAGGTCGGCTTGTGGTCAGTAGCTCGATCTCATCCGGATCGATGGATCTGAGAACTTCGATGAGTTTATTGACCTCTTGATCGCTTGAATTTGTAAGGTATCCATTATTTGAGTCAAGTAGCATAACTTCTATGGCGAGTTTTGCCCCTTTCATTTTCTGTAATTCTTTGAGTCCTTCGATGATATCCTGAACTTCAATTCCCTTTGCAGGTCTGTTGATGGACTGGAAAGTATCTTCGTTTCCTGAGACCAATGTAGCAACCACAATATCTGCTTTTGACAGATTGTTTCTGACATCCTCCCTGGTCACAAGTGATGAATTCGTTATAACGCAAATGGGAACATCACTGATCTTTCTGATCTCATCGATCATATCACCAATTTCCAGATTCAATGTAGGTTCACATGTCCCTGAAAATGTAATGTAATCAAGGTCATCTACTTTTTTGTGATAATTAGTTATGGCGTCAATTACTTCTTCAGTTCTCACAAGACCTGTAACTTCCAAAGGGTCTGAGATCTTATGATCCACATGTCCAAGCTGACAGTAGACACAGTCGAAATTACAGTTCTTCTTGAACTCACCTTTTCTGATTATATCTATTCCAAGTGACCTTCCAAGTCGCCTTGAAAGAATTGGTCCGTAGACGATCCTTGTTTTCATTCAGATCATTTCCTGATCATGGCCTTTCCACATTCAGGGCAATTGTTCTGGGCACAAGGGGTTCCTGGTTGATGGGCTTGTTCGTAACCACAGCCAGGACATTTACATTGTCCTGCTGGTATGGTCGATACCGGTACATTGCCGTTGCGGTTTCCTCTTTGTCCACGCTTTTGTCCCTGTCCTCTTTGACCTCTTCCTTGCCCACCGACCGATCCTTGTCCTCTTGGTCCTGTTCCATCCTTTCCTGGCATTGTATAATTTCCTCCTTCTACTCGTATTGATTTTCCATTAACCAGAGCGTCTGATATTTTCTCCAGTGTTCTGCGTAGCGTCCTTTGAAAAGTTGACTGATGTACTTCCATCTTCTGAGCCGCATCATCCTGTTTCATATTTTCAAGATAACTTAATCGTAATGATTCCAGTTCATCAATAGTAATGTTCACTTCGTTCATACTTTCAATGCAGGAATCTGATGGCCTAAAGTGCCTTATATCATGTTCGAAGTTTACCATTCTCCTTTTTCTCGGACGTACCATGTTATGCATAATAATGCATAACTATTTAGACTTAACGTTTGCTGGAAAGGAGAAATAAAACAACAGAACAATAAAGCAATGTGAAAAATGAATAAACAAATAAAAATCGATTGCAGGATATCTGTTACTTAATTTTAGTGTTTGATCTCAGTCAGTTTATGCACGGTTTCTACAGAACGAAGTCCTGTTCCACTTAAATATCTCAATGACAATTTCTTATTATGGCTATCTTTGAAATTGAGGGGAAGGCTGAGCTATTTCCTCAAAAAGGAGGATGGGTATATGTGAGAGTTCCAATTGGAATCACAGAAAAACTACTCCACAGGGCTCAAAGAGGCCTTATACCCATCAGAGCAAGTGTTGGAAGCAGTTCGTGGGATACATCACTTTTACCCATGGGGGACGGAACTCATTTCATTGCATTGAATGCAAAAGTGAGAAAAAAAGAGGATATTGAAGTTGGTAACAACGTAAGCGTCTCATTTCAACTCAGGTGATGAGCGCCTAAAATTCCCCGATATTTATATCATGCATCTGGAAATGTTCATATGAAGATAATTGTTCTAGGTCTGTGAGATATTTTTATGAATTCTGATAAGGGAAGGTTACACCCTTTAAAGATGGATGAATGGCACAATTGGCTCAAAGCCAATTACAAGAAAAGCAATGGTGTCTGGTTGGTCACGTACAAAAAACACACGGGTAAGCCGCGTATTGAGTACGAGGACGCTGTAGAGGAAGCTCTTAGCTTTGGTTGGATAGATAGTAAGGTCCGAAAACTTGATGATGAAAGAAGCATGCAATGGTTCTCACCCAGAAATCCAAAAAGCGTATGGACCAGAACCAATAAAGAAAGAGTTAAAAAATTAATAGATGAGAACAGGATGACGGACTACGCACTGGAACTTGTGGAAGCGGCAAAGATGTATGGTTCATGGGATATACTAAAAGATGCCGAAAACCTGATAATTCCTGAAGATCTTGGAAATCAATTCGATAAATATGAGCACTCCAGGGAAAATTACCAGAATTTCCCGGATGGTGTCAGGAAAAATATACTCTCGTGGATAGCACTTGCAAGAACTGAAAAGACAAGAAAGAAAAGAATAGAGGAAACAGCCCTTCTTGCTGAGGACAACAAAAGGGCCAATCAGTGGAAGAAATAATTTATTCTTTCTTTCAGTTTGCCTTGATATAAGCTATCATCTCCGGTGTCAGTAGGGGTATGATCTGAGGAAGCATGTTAGGCAAAAGATTACCCATTGCATCCGGCATGAGATCAGGCATCTGTTCTTTCATATAATCCGGCATAGGCACTCTCTTTTCAACAGCCTTGAGCATCTTTGGCATAACCTTCGGCATCAAAGACGGCATGAGCATCGGCATCATTACTGGCATCATGGGTTTCATGAGCACATCCATACCCGGCACGTACTTCACCGTTTTCATCATAGCCTGCATGTATGAAGGCATTGCGCCGATCATATCAGGCAGTAGTTCCACCATCATTTCGGTCATGTTCTCCGGTTCCATCAGTTCTATCATCTTCTCGAAGGTCGCCCACGCAACAAGAGCGTCGTTTGTCGTATCCGGTAGGTCATATCCAAGACTGCGGGCTGCGAGTGCTCCAAGGTCCTCGATCTTCACATCAACATTATTATCCCTTGCAGCAACCCTGAACTGAACAAGGCAGCACGGACAGAGTGCAGCCATAATGTCAGCATCCTGGTCAACAGCCTCCTGCAAACGGACATTTCCAATCTTGCTAGCCACTTTCGGCTCATCGATAAGTGTTACAACAGAACCGCAGCAGAGAGCTTCTTCACGGTTGTGCTCCATCTCTTTGAACTTCACTCCCGGAATCGCTTTTAGTAACTCTCTTGGAGGTTCATAGACACCTGCACCAGCTCTTCCCAGGTGGCATGAATCATGCCATGCAATAGTCTTGTTGATCGGCACCTTAAACTTTGGCTTCAGCACATCCAGCTTATCCATGAGCACTTCTGAATAGTGCTTTGCTTCGATGTCAAATTCCATTCCAAGTTTCTCGGCCCACTGTGGATAGATAGTTCTCCACATAAGCAGACAGGCAGGACATGACGTAACAACTGTCTTTGCACCTATTTTCTGCATGTTGGCAATGTTCATTTTCAGGATTCTTTCGAACACATCCCACTTTCCGGCAACGAGCATCGGAATTCCACAACACGATTCCTTATCACCAAGATATGCGAAATCGATACCTGCTTCATCAAGCAAACGAACAGTACCTATCGCTACGTCCTTTTCCACAAAGGATGCGGTACACCCTGCAAAGTATGCGATATCCGCCTTGTCTTTGATCTTTGCTCTGATGTCATCAGGCAGCCACTTATCCCTGTCTACTCTGTAGTTTGCCCAGATGTTCCTCTCCTTATCAAGACTCTGCGCCATAATCTCAAACGGAGGTATGGTCATCATGCCTCTCTTCTGGACAAAGTTCTCTCTAAGTGTCATCCATGAACGCTCAATTGGAAGGTCAAGCTGGCAGTAGTAATCACACATCTCACAGGTGGTACAGGCAAGGAAAGTATCTACCTGCTCCTGATCAAGCTCCATCTTTCCGGCAAGATATTCCTTAATGAAAAACCATTTTCCACGAGGTGATTGTGATTCCCAGCCACGTCCGTAGTATTGGTCACACTCATTCACACAGTATCCACACTGTGCACAGGTGTAAGCATGGGAAATGATGTCGCCTGGTATTTTCTTCTCATCCTTGAATTCCTGCTTACCAACACCTGACATATTGCCTACCATACGAGCCATAGGTTCGAAGGTTTTTGCAAAGGAAAGCCCGGTCTTCAGCATTGTTTTTCCTGTCAATGTCTCAGGGTTCATTATGTCATCGGGATCAGTCTGTTTTTTAAACTCTTCAATAAGAGGCAGGCGCTTTTTGTAGACCTTATCTGCCTGTTGCGCAAAATAGAGACCTGATGCATATATCCTTCCACCGTTCTCCTCAGCTATCTTCACAATGCTAAGGGCAAGTGGGAAAGCAAGGTTGTACTTGAAGGATCTTTCCGAGTGAGGGATGAAACAAAGCATTATGGTTTCTTTTCCTTTGGTCACCATTCCCTCAACCAGTACAGGAAGTCCTATCTTCTTATCAATTTCCTTGAATATGGTGTCGATTTTGTCAACTGGTACCACAACTTCAGCAGGAATAAATGACGGCCCAAGTCTCTTTACTTTCATGGATCTGAACCATTCCTGTGTTTCATGCTCGGCAATTTCGTCTGGCAGTATCTCTCCGCCAGATTCCTTTATTAAATCTTCAAGGCCATTGACATCCCTTGACTCGGGATAGGCGAAATTACATATGTAGGAATGTGGAAGTTCCGGCCTGTGTTCATCAACAGTTTCTCCGTAATGTGTTTTATAAGGGGCGTTATTCTTCATGTCAGCCCATTGTGGATTCAAGAACGAGATGGCCCATATAGGTATATTCTTCTCCTCTACTTTCCTGATCGCTTCCTTCATGCTGGAGGCATCGGGGAATCCTGCAGAGATTGCAGCGGTCTTTTCGAATTTTCTCAATTTCAGAGTAACCTGCGTGATTATCCCGGTAGTTCCCATAGTACCGATTATCTTTCCAAGTTCATCGCCTGAGAATTCTTTTATTTCACCATTTGCCAGGACAACCTTTGCAGATTCCATGGTATCCTGTGACCAGCCGTATTCATAACTTCCATAACCAACACCATTCTGTGCAAGCCATCCACCTACAGTTGCAGAAAGTGCGCTTGATGGAACTGCCCGTACGGCCAGCCCCTCCTCATTGAGTTTTGACTCAAGGTCATACCATATTGCACCTGCGCCTACGGTCACCTTGAGATTCTCTTTGTCAATATCGATAATTTCCCTCATTGGGGTTACGTCGGCAATAATTCCTCCCTTCGTAGGAATGATACCACCATATCCTGATGAAGCTCCTGCTCTTGGTACGATCGGGATCTTGTATTTTCGTGCAAAATTAACAAGTTCAATAACCTTTTTTTCATCCTTGACCTTAACAATTGCAGCAGGCTTTGTTTTGCCTACTATTTTTTTCACAAGTGATGGCAATGCTCCTACATCATGTGTGTAAAAGTGTCTTTCTTTATCTTTGAAATTGACTCCTCTTCCAAAGATCTGGGTCAGTTCTTTCTTTTGCTGCTCAGTTAATTCATACATCGAATTTGTCATAGTAAACCCCATTTGTGTATTGGATTCTCTTATTCTTAACATTTTTTAACGATGTATCATATATATAGTGACTTGAATACTTCTGAATAAGCCTTAATTCAATCAGTTCCATAAAGGAATACGGAATAAATTGCTGTTTATCTTCAAAGGTGGGAACAAGTATGGATTTGCCTGATCATAAAACAAAGATCGTATGCACTATTGGCCCGGCCTCTTCTTCAGAGGAAGTACTCCGGGAACTTATCATTCAGGGAATGAATGTCGCCCGCTTGAATTTTTCTCATGGCGATATGGATGACCATCGTACTATTATCAAAAGAATACGGGCGATTGCCAAAGAACTCAATAGAGTAGTGGCTATAATGGCAGACCTTCCAGGTCCAAAGATAAGGGTAGGCGTCATCCAGAATGAGCCAATGATACTGGAAAGAGGCCAACAGGTTGTTCTTACTTCACGTGAAGTTCTTGGAAAGGATTCACTGATTCCTGTTCAGTACAAACAGATTACAGATAGTGTGACTCCCGGTAGTCCTATTTATTTGAACGATGGTTTCATTCAGCTTGATTGCACACACATTGAAGGCGAAGATATCTATTGTGAAGTCGTTGTTGGTGGTCCTCTTTTCTCTAAAAAAGGTATTAATTTACCAGGTTCCAGATTATTTATCAATCCCATAACCGGAAGGGATTTGGAGATTATTGATTTTGGACTTGAGGAAGGCTTGAGCATATTCTGTCTTTCTTTCATAGAATCAAAAGAGGATGTCATTGAGGTTCGAAACTATGCAGAAAGTAAGGGCAAGGATATATTCATCGTTTCAAAGATCGAAAGGGAAAAAGCTGTAGAGAATATAGACTCTATCATCAGAGTGAGCAATGCCATTATGATAGCCCGTGGAGATCTTGGCGTTGAAATTCCAATACAGGACGTTCCTATCGTGCAAAAGGATATCATCCATAAGGCTAACCTAATGAGCACTCCGGTAATAACAGCAACACAGATGCTTGAATCAATGACGGGCAATATCCGGCCTACAAGGGCTGAAGCCACAGATGTGGCAAATGCGATAATAGATGGGACAGATGCAATCATGCTTTCTGCGGAAACTGCTGTAGGAAAATATCCTGTTGAAACAGTGAGGATGATGGCAAGGATCGCCAGGTCCACGGAAAAATGGAGAGATCATACGACAATAGGCCTTGAAATGATGAAAAAGGCTATCCAGAAAATGAATATGAGTGTGGAGGATATGATATCCATACAGGTAAATGATGCACTTCGCAGTCTGTCTGTACGTTATGTTATTACTCCTACGGTTTCCGGGAAGACTCCCCGGCATATTTCAAGATTCAGGCCAGATATCTGGATACTTGCTTTTAGCCGCTATCCTCTGACATGTGAACAACTTGCAATACAATACGCAGTGTATCCCGTGCTTACCCGTCAGAAAGTGGATGATTGGGAGGAAACAGTCATGGATGCTCTGAATAAAGCAAGTATTGTGGATTCGGGAGATATGGTAATTCTTACCCAGGGACAGGTGTCAGGTCATGGAAAGCCAGGTGGCACAAATCTTTTGAAGTTCATTGAGGTAAAATAATTGACATTATTTTATTTAAGCCAAAAGAACATTCCAATATCCATAAATATGTTCACTATCATAGGCGCATTTGGATCTTCTCGGGGGAGTCTTAATAAATAAGGAACTATCGGGTTCATTTGTCAGGATGATATTGCTTTTACTCATCATCAATGCAATTCTTGTTCCCGTGATAAATTGTGAACCCAACTCTTACAGGATTGGTGTTCTTTCTGTTTATGGAGACAAGGAAAATTCAATGGAGTTATGGACTCCAACTGCGAATTACCTGTCACTTAACATTCCGAATTCAAGTTTTGAAATTGTACCTTTGGATTATGATGATTTTGTCCTTACTGTAAGCAATGATGATGTTGATTTCTTCTATGCAAATCCCATGCTTTATGTGGAAATGGAGCGCAGTTATGGAGCCAGCAGGATAGCAACTTTCCATCCTGTATGGAACAACTCTCCATACTCAGGTCTTGGGGGGGTGATCATTGCCAATGCTAGCAGAGATGATATTAATTCTGTACAGGACCTGAAAGGAAGATCTTTCATGGCAGTAAGTGAATTTTCTTTTGGAGGATTTCTGGCTGCAATGGGAGAATTGCAGCGCAATGGAATTGACTACAGAAAAGACCTTGGCGAACTAAAATATGGCCATACGCATGACAATGTTGTTTTTGCAATTGTCAACGGTGATGTGGATGCCGGTACGGTAAGGGCAGGTACTCTTGAAAAAATGCTTCTTGAAGGCAAGATCAATATTGAAGATGTCAAAGTCCTGGATCAAAAGGAATATGATGATTATCCTTTCCTGGCAAGTACAGATATTTACCCCGACTGGGCATTTGCAAAGACAAGCTCTACACCTGATAATATTTCCAAAGAGGTTTCTATTGCTCTTTTGAGGATTGCTCCAAATAGTACACCTGCTATTGCCCTTGCTTCAAATGGATGGTCCGTTCCAGCAGATTATAGTTCTATTGATGAACTTATGCGAGAGCTCAGGATGGGGCCTTACGTTGATTATGGTGTGGTATCTCTTATGGATGTACTGGTGCAACACTGGTATATTTTGGTCCTCATTTTGATGTTATTCATAATTATAGAGGTACATTCACGTTTAACGTTGGAAAAGGTAAAAAAATCAAAGCTTGAGACTTCAAATAAACTGAAGGACCTTTTTACCGATATCATGAGGCATGACCTGTTAAATCCGGCAAGTATTATCAAGGGTTTCAGTGATGTTTTGTACACTGAAGAAACCGATTCGCAGAAAAAAGAAAAACTCAAATTGATAAACGAACACACCGATCATTTGATCTCGATGATAGGTTCTGCTGCCAAACTTGCCAAACTTGAATCATATGAAGAGATGGAATTTGAAACAAAGGATGTAGGTTTCTTATTGTTGCAGGTTGCAGACAGTTTTTCCTCAGAATTCACAAACAAAGATGTTGTGCTTGACTTCGATATCGAAGGTACGTATCCTTGCAGAATAAACGATGTAATGGAGGATGTCTTTTCCAATCTGATATCCAATGCTCTTAAATATGGTCCATCGGGCAGTACGGTCAAATTAGAAATTGTTGATGTTAACAATAGTTGGAAAATAATGGTAATCGATGAAGGAGATGGGATTCCAGATGAAGTGAAGCCATATATTTTTGAGAGATTCAAAAGGGCTGACAAAAAAGGAATAAAAGGAACTGGTCTTGGTCTTGCTATTGTAAAAAGGATAGTCGATATTCACAAGGGTACTGTTGGTGTAGAAGATAATCCACAGGGCAAAGGTTCTGTTTTCTGGGTAATGCTGAATAAGGCGTGAGGTCATTCGATCTTACGCATAACTATTGACCCGTCACGCATGTGGACTTCCACAAATTTTTCTTTTTCTTTCTCTGGTTCGTACTTGTTATAGAGCATTGACTCAACCCTTCCAGCATTCATTAGCTCTCTTATGAGTGCGCTATCCTCTCCTTTCATTCTGGACTTTGCAGCAGGGGGACTTGTCTTTGCCTTACTTTTTGAATAGATGGAGCCACCTTCCATTGCAGCACCAATGAAACCTTTAGCACTCTGGAACACGAGTTTCCCATCTTTCATATAAGCACCTGCAAATTCTCCAACGTCTCCATGGACCACAACAGTTCCTCCGTTAAGGTGTGAACCTGTGTTCATGCCCGCATTACCATTAACGATCACAGTAGCTTTTTTTGCCAGCATACCTGTTCCGTTGTAGGCATCACCTTCGATTATCACCTTTGATTTACACGGACATCTTGCAGCAACAGTGCCTCTGGGAATTCCATCTTTAAGGGTCAGTATCCTTCCATTATCACTATAGTCATTATCTATGAGTCTGTCTTCTTCAATTCCGTTGCAGAGAATATCTGTGATCGAGCGGAATTTTCTGTAATCTGGAACGTCGGATTCAAGTTCCACTATGTTTCCGATTGGGTATTCGATATTGCCTTTGATATACAGGACTCCGGCAATCATACCCATACCAGCTTCAGGACCCACATCTCCCTGAATGAATATCATGCCGGTATTTTCAGCTTCTCCGCTTCCTCCGAAATGACCAAGGTCTGCACCCAGACTGTAGGCAAAGTTCTTTGATACATTACCTTTGATATGGACCTCGCCACCTGACTTAAGTTCATTGACAAGGTCCCTGTAAGTCAGTTCAGTACCATTCTGATGTGGTATCAGTGAGTCGGGATCAAGACTTTTGTCGTGCCAGTAAAAATTGAAAGTATAGTCGCAGAGGTAGTCTGCTTCTTTGCTAAGCTCGATCTCAATTACCATTCTCTCATCCATGGATAAGTTTTGGAAGACATCTTGTACAAACCCAGAGACTTTCCATATTGTGTCTTACAGGCATCAGGTAATTGTTCTTCTCACCGCAACCGCAACTGAAACACTGGATAGAAACATCAGTCTTCTTTGGTTGTGATTCGGCTTTCCTCAGGTCAAAGGGAATTGCTTCTCTTTTCTCGATGGTAATAGCACCTTCAGGACAAACTCCTATGCAGAATCCCATGCCGTCACAGAGTTCCTCTGAAACGACCTTTGCCTTTCCGTTAATGATCTGAATAGCTCCTTCAGCACAGGGGGATACACATTTTCCACATCCGGTACATTTATCTTCATCTATCTTTACTATCATTCTACTGGTCATGTTTTTCTCTCCATGTGTTAGTGATGCGTTCCTTCTACAAGTTTAATTCCTGCATTTTCAACCGTTCTCTTGATCTCATCGATGTGTGGGCATTTCGGGTAGTTTTCCATTTGCATACAGGAACTTAAGTGGATAGCATCTACTCCTCGTTTTTTCAACGATTTCAACAGGCGATATATTCTGCGACCGGAGCATCCTCCGCATGTGAAGAAGGCAACCATTTCTGTATTTTCGTCATAATCACTAAAGTGCATGCTCTTTTTATTAAATGCCATAAAGCAACCGACACCCGGGCATGCTTCCGAAACTATATCGCATCTTATTACTGCAATTTTAGTGACCGGTTTAACATCTTCGATAATAACAACTCCGTTTTTAAAGAATTAATTTTAAAATAAAAGAAAATCTGGGGAAAATTCCCCTTTGAAAAATACTTCCGATTATAAGCCTATCTCTTCCTTGAATTTGTCAATTCCCATCTCATCAATTACTCTGCTAAGACGGTGTTTTGATCCATTGGCTTTAGTGAAGCTGATTATCTTGTCTACAAGTGCAAGTACTTCATCCTCATTTAATTCATCTGCGATGACATCAGCGATTCTTGGTTTGATAGCTGCATTTCCGCCGACCATGACAGTGTAGCCTTTTGGGGCACCCATGACACCAATATCTTTGATAGCAGGTTCTGAGCATGAGTTCATACATCCGGAAACAGCCATTTTGAATTTGCATGGAAGTTCCATTCCATGATATTTCTCATCAAGTTTTAATCCAAGACTTACAGCATCCTGTTGTCCACGCTTACAGAACGTCGTACCGGGGCATATCTTTACACTCCTGACACAAAGTCCGATTGCTGCACCTGGCTTTATTCCAAGGTCTTCCCAGGCTTTATCGATATCCTCTTCTTTCAATCCTACGATAGCTACTCTCTGTGATGAAGTTACTTTTAATGTTGCAGCTCCGTACTTTTTTGCAACATCTGCTATCTTTCCAAGATGTTCAGCCGAAACAATTCCACCAGGTAAATGTGGTGCTATTGCGTATGTTTCCTGGTCTCGCTGTAGAATTGCTCCCTTTTCAAGTAGATCTTTTGCCATATTGGTCACTCCTTCTTCCAAAATAATCTTCTGGATACTAGGTATATTATGGATACTCACTTATATATTGGGTGGTTTCTTATTAGATACTATGAAAGATTGTACTATATACAAAACGGTCGATATTGTCGGCAAAAAATGGTCTTTATGTATTATGCACGAGTTATACAAGGGGGAAAATAAGCAAAAACGTTTCAATGAGCTGAAAAACAAATTACAGGACGTGACCCCAAAGACTCTTTCTACAAGATTGAAAGAACTGGAACAGCATGGCCTTGTTGATAAGAAGGTTGATGATTCAGTGTTCCCTATCAAGTCTGAATACTCACTTACAGAGAGTGGTGAGGAGTTTTTATCTATATTACAGAGCATTAAAAAATGGGGTCTCAAATGGCAGTTTGATAATCCTGAATGTAGCGGAACAAATTGTAAGGTTTGTGAACTGTAAGATCAATTATGAGGTAAATATGAACAATAGATTAACGCGTTCCAGAACAGATAGAATGATTGCAGGTGTTTGCGGCGGTCTTGGAAATCATCTTGGTATCGATCCGGTGATAATAAGACTCCTGTGGGCAGTTGCTATATTCATGTATGGTTCAGGTCTTTTTCTCTATATACTTGCATGGATCATAATTCCTGAGGAATAAATTTTTATGTAACCTCCAAAACAGTGGTTCGTGCGTCTCGAATTAACTATTTCTAGCACTTTTTTTAGTCCACAAACAATAAATAGGCTGCAATTAGTGTATCACTTGTGGGAAATATGTTAGGGGTCAACAATTCATATCAATATTTTCGTGATATTATCATATGTTATCATCGTTTAAGAGCAACATCTGTAATTATATTGCTAATATTATCCGTTCTAACATTTTCAGGTTGTGTTGAACCAACGGATGAAGAGCCGGATGAGCTCCCTGACCTATACGATGTTAACAGATCAAAGAACGATTCTTCAGTGCCACAGGAAATAGTTTCTAACCATGTCCCTGTGGGTGAATTGATCATATCCAGTTCTGCTTTTGAAAATGGAACTTTTATTCCTGAGAAATATACATGTGACGGGGAAAACATCAATCCTCCGCTGGAAGTTGCTGGTCTTTCAGAGGATGTCGAATCTCTTTTGTTGATCATGGATGACCCTGATGCACCCTCAGGAACCTTTACACACTGGGTTGTCTGGGATATATATCAAACGATAATTGCTGAAGACAGTATTCCTGGTATAGAAGGGGTAAATAATGCAAATAAGGTGTCATACACCGGTCCATGTCCTCCTTCAGGTACCCACAGGTATTTTTTCAAATTCTACGCACTTGATTCGAAGCTGGAGATTGAAAGTGGTTCTGGTAGAGCTCTTGTAGAGGATGCCATAGATGGTCACGTTATTGCCTATGGTGAACTTATTGGAATGTACAGTCCTTCCTGAACTGATGATATTTTGGTTATGTTTTAAACATGGATGATGTCATATGGCTGAAAAAATGAGAAACGATGCTTACTCTATATTATCAGAAGCAATTTCTGCAGTAGATCCATCTGCCTGTATCTACAGGGCTATGAACAAAGAAAGTGAGACCGTTATCATTAACGATAGTTCCTATGACCTTTCACTTTACGATAACATATATGCCATTGCCTTTGGGAAAGCTGCAATCTCTATGTCAAAGGCTATTGAAGACATCCTCGGAGACTACCTGACAGGTGGTGTTGCTATCACTAAATATGGTTTTGTTGATTCCCTTACAAAGATGAAAGTTTATGAAGCAAGCCATCCGATACCTGATGGTACTAGTGTTGCTGCCGGTAAAACCATCCATGATTTTCTTGAGCACACAGGTGAGAAAGACCTTATATTTTTCCTTATTTCAGGTGGTGGTTCTGCACTAATTACACTTCCACGCAAAGGAATATCCATCACTGATATTGTAAAGCTTACTAATGGTCTCATCCGTGCAGGTGCTACGATTGATGAGCTTAACACAATACGAAAGCATCTCTGTTCCATAAAAGGTGGCGGACTTGCCAAAATGGCTTATCCTTCACAGTCTGTGAGTCTCATTCTTTCTGATGTTGTGGGGGATCCGCTGGATGTTATTGCGTCAGGTCCCACGGTTCCCGACACTTCCACGTTTGACGAGTTCTATGAGATAGTGCAAAGGTATGATCTCAAATTATCACCTGCTGTAAGCGGCTTGCTTGAGGACGGTCTTGAAGGTGTGGTAGATGAGACTCCATCATTTGGGGCTCATGTTTTTGAAAGTGCCTCTCATTATCTGGTAGGCAATAACGCCCTTGCCCTTCAGGAAGCAGAAAAGAAAGCATCTGAACTTGGCTACAATACCACTATTCTTACTTCATCGATCATTGGTGAAGCAAAGGAGGTAGCCAAGGTATTTGCTGCGATTGCCAGGGAGGAAAGGTTGAGAGGGACTCCTTTGCCACTTCCTGCATGTATTCTTGCCGGTGGTGAAACCACAGTTACCATGAAGGGAAAAGGAGCAGGTGGAAGATGTCAGGAAATGGCTCTTTCATTTGGCATAGAGGTCGTAGACCTTGAAGGTGTCCTTTTCCTTGCTGCAGGTACAGATGGCAGTGATGGTACCACAGACCATGCAGGTGCCTTTGCTGACGGTGACACTGTCCAGCGGGGTAAGAATGTGCAGATGGATGCAAGGCGTGAGCTTTACGATAACAATTCCTATGTCTACTTTAAGGAAACAGGCGACCTGATCACAACAGGCCCCACAGGCACCAATGTAATGGATATCTATATGATCCTTATTGAGCGCTTCTAAAGCTCAATATCAACTTCGTAGACCTTTTCCGGATTTTCCTTATGGATCTTCCAGAAAGGTTCTTCTCCGAACTGTTCTGCAAGCTTCAATGTTCTTCTGGGTATTGTTTTTGGTCCTAGGACTGCTCCTGGTCTTTCCGGGTCGTCAATATAATCCGTTTCCATCATGAACCGGGTACCCTGCTCAAGTGCTTCCTCAATGGCACCTTTGCCTGCAAGCACGCCGGGAAATATTCCAAGCTTTTCACAAACATCGACAAGTGGCGGAGCATAGTGCTTTACCACCTTGTGAAGTTTGACGCCAGTTTTCTTGGCACGCTGCGTTATGTCGATCAGTTCCGGCTCTTCCACAGTCTCAGTATGAAGCTGAACAGCACAGTCATGATCTGCTGCAAGTGTGAATGCATATTCCATGACCTCATTAGAAGCGTCCCACACTTCCGGGCTTACCGGGTAATGCGGCCGTCCGCTCTTAAGTCCCACAGCAAGTCCTTTGTCCACATAGCCAGCTGCAATGTCCAGTCCGCCTTTCATGGTCTCAACAGCTTTTTCAAGGTCCATATATTCAATGAGCTTCGAAATCTCTGCCGGATGAACTCCAAGTACGGGGAATGAGGTAACGCCGGTTTCATTTATCTGGCGGGAAATGTCAACAGTTTCCTCAAAGACAGCGATGTGGTCTTCAGGTTTTGTAACTTTGATCCCAAGGGTCCAGCTCGGTTTCATGACAAGAAAAATGTGTGTTCCACCATTATTCTGGAACTCCTTGACCGCTTTTAGTCCCTTTGCCCGCAGGTCTATGTGCATGTGCTCGTCGGTGATAGGAAATTTTGGTGTCATATATGGATATATGTTACCATTATGTAAAATGATACTGTATCGCAAATCAAAATTATAGGGCAATTATCTATAAATGGCTTCAATTTCAATATATCCTGATGAATCTAGGAATGTTCTTAAAGCACAAGTATGTCAGGCTCAGTTTGCTTTCTTTGCTTGGGCAGATTATCATTATATCCATTGCTTCTGTTATGTTGTTCTACACAGATGTGTCTTTAGAAAGAGCCATCTTTCTTGTAGTTGTTTTACTTGGTTTTACCTTTATTTTTTCCGTCACAATTTTAAGGTTACTCAATTTGGCAAAGAGCACAGGGTATGCAAATTCAAAATGAGTCGTGTAGGACTCTGGAAAAAACCAATTTTCAATTATGTTTCAGCAAAATAATTTTAAATAGATGAATCTTCTCTCTTCCGCGACGTCGAGCGCACCGAGTACTACCATACGGACAGGTGCAGTCCGGCGGTCTGGAAAAGTACGGTTTCACAGGTCAGGAGAACGATGCAGACACTGAACTGATGTACTACGCGAGGTATTACTCGCCTGAGTACAGGGTATTCGTGCAGCCTGATACGATGCTGCAAGATGTGTATTATCCGCAGGCGCTGAATAGGTATGCTTATACGTTGAATAATCAGGTGAGGTATGTTGATCCGAGTGGGCATTATGTTGAGACTGGACTGGACCTTGCTTTCCTTGCGATGGACCTGAATGACATCTGTACTGGTAATGCTGATAAGTGGACCTATATTGGTCTTGCTGTCGATGTTGTATGCTTAGCTTTGCCAGTTGCAACAGGCGGTAGAGTTGCAGTTATGGCCGTTGAGGAAGGTGTGACTCATGCAGACAATGTTGGTGATTTGTTCAAGCTATTGGACAAGACAGCAGATGCCAAGAAAGGAGATAATTTAGGTGACTCTCTCCATACATCTAATTACTTTATGGAGTATGGGCATGACTTTGGAAAACTGGGCACTTATGTCAAGAATCCGGGCCTGAAAGTTTATTGGAGTAAAACTACGTTGCACGGTGCTGAGAGAATGAAAGAAAGAGGAGTTTCTAGTGAAATGGTTGAAACTTGGGATCCAATAGGATTGTTTCCTCATGCTCCAAAAGATGAGTACAATAAAGAATCAGTTTCAATTTGTGAATTTATCAAAGAAATGAAAATTAAAGGAGAAATAGATGAGCAAGAACTAGCAACAAAAATATACAAAATATTCGTCGTGAATTTTGGAGAAGACATTTTTAAACCAAAAAGTGACGAATGTCTCGCCATTGCTTTGAATATATTAGAAAAGGATGATTTTTTGATTAGCAAAGGCAATTGATACTATTCAGTGCAACAGAGGCTCTGGATAATGTGGGCACATATTTGTCGTCGCACAAAGACCGGCCCGCAGGGCCGGTAAAACACCAAGCAACCTTCTGCCCATATCCATCTCTCACTCGTTGATTGCAGTAATTTATGCTTCTGTTGTCTTCTTTGAAGAGATTCTTAAATCTCTCTACGCAGCAGGTGAAAGAACAATCACCTTTTATATGCATCATCATGATGGGAAAAATGTACGAGCGAAACTGTCCTTTCCTCCGTATCCACGGTGAAAATAAGGACAAAGCTGGTCATGATATGCACCCTGTAGTAGCCAGCAAGTTCATTACGTAACGGTTTGAATCGGGTTGGATTATCAAGGATGTCCTTGATCTTCTTTTCAAGTATGTTCTGCAGATGGAGATTCTTCCTTGTCAGCTTCCTGATATCTTTCCTGCATTCCGGTGAAATAAAAAGGGAATAGGTCACACCGATCACCGGATCATTTATTTGAAGATATCAGATATGTCCTCGACAGCTTCATACGAGCTCTTATCCGTCGCCTTTAATTTCCCGATAATCTCCTGCTTTATCGGCAATTCATCAACAGGGTGCCAGTCGATCATCTCACAGAACTCAGCGTCTTCCTCGGAGATCGTCTTGTCCCGGATATAGATCTCAAGTATCTTTCTTTTCCTTATACCGTCCTGTGCGACCTTGGACCATTTTACCCATGAAAAAGCCTGTACCCTATTATAGAGTTCGTCATCTATCGGGATCGTCAACGTGGACATTATTGATCATGGCTCCTTTCAAAACTTTCAAATTCGTCGAGCAAATGGATCTTTTTTTGGATACTTTCCTTTGCAACCTGAGCCCAGTTGATATCCGGCAAAGAATCCATTTCGTGTTTAAGATCATCCGGAATAGAGATAGTAAATCTTTTCATGACTCTCACCATTTACATAGAATTATGCATTTGCATGTATATTTAGTTATGCTTTAGGTTTCCTGTGAGAAATACTGGTACGACGCCAACGGCCAGAGCGTCAAGAAACAGAACTCTGTCGGTGAGTTCAGCTACTACGTCAACCAGTTCTACGAAGTGGACAACGGCACTGCCACCAGCTACTTCTTCCGTGACGACGAGCGCATAGATTTGGTTCACATTCTAGGTATGACATATATATGATGCCGTCATCAATAAAGCAATTTGTACTTAGCTTCCATTTTATAATATTAAATTATCAGAAGATTGAAATATGACAAAATCAGCAGCAGTGATCAAGGGCGATGGAGTCGGCCCTGACCTTGTCTGTCAAATTACAATCTGTTAAAAAACGTATTGATTTTGAGCAATATAAATTTACAGAGAAAAGGATCACCATGGCACAAAAATCGACAATCATTTATACGAAAACCGATGAAGCTCCGGCTTTGGCAACCAGTTCGCTCCTGCCTATTGTACAGGCTTATGTGAAAAACGCCGGAATCACTATGGAAACGAAGGATATCTCCCTGGCGGCAAGAATCATTGCCCAGTTTCCCGAAAGGCTGACAGAGAACCAGAAGATTTCCGATGCACTTTCCGAATTGGGAGAGATGGTCTTAACTCCGGAAGCTAACATTATCAAACTACCCAATATCAGCGCTTCAGTTCCCCAGATAAAAGCAACAGTCGCAGAACTCCAGGCTAAAGGGTATGATCTGCCTGATTATCCCGAAGATCCTTCTAATGATGAAGAAAAGGCGATCAAAGCGAAATTCGATATTGTCAAGGGCAGTGCTGTTAACCCAGTACTTAGAGAAGGGAATTCTGACCGCAGAGCTCCTAAAGCTGTAAAAAATTATGCGAAAAACCATCCCCATTCCATGGGAGAATGGAAGTCCGATTCCAGATCCCATGTATCCAGCATGACCGGCGGAGATTTTTACGGCAGTGAGAAATCTGTTGAAATCGAAGAGGCTACCAATTACAGGATTTTCTTTACAGATGACGCTGGTAATAAAACATTACTAAAAGACAAAGCCCCTCTTCAGACCGGAGAGATCATTGATGCAGCTGTTATGAACAAAAAAGCGCTTCAGGCATTTCTGGCTGAACAGATAGAAGATGCTAACGCTCAAGATGTCTTATTCTCCGTTCATTTGAAAGCGACAATGATGAAAGTTTCCGACCCTATTATCTTCGGTCATGTGGTAAAGGTCTTCTTTAAAGATATATTTGATAAATATGGTGATCTGCTTTCAGAATTGGGTGTAGATCCCAACAACGGACTGGGGGATCTCTATACAAAGATCCAGGATCTGCCTGAAGATAAAAAGGGTGAGATCAAAGCAGATATAAAAGCTGTGTATGCCAGGAGACCGGCATTGGCTATGGTTAACTCCGATAAGGGAATTACCAATCTCCATGTTCCCAGCGATGTTATCGTCGATGCTTCCATGCCTGCAGCAATCCGTTCATCAGGCTGCATGTGGGGACCAGACGGGAAACTGAAAGATATGAAAGCCATAATTCCAGACCGCGCTTATTCGGGAGTGTATCAGGAAACTATTGAGTTCTGTCAAAAACACGGTGCCTTTGATCCATCAAAAATGGGAAGCGTTTCCAACGTGGGGCTTATGGCGCAAAAAGCTGAAGAATATGGCTCACATGACAAGACCTTTGAGATGACTGGTACAGGAAAAGTTCAAGTTATCGATGACAACAATAATGTACTCATTGAACAGCCGGTAGAGGAAGGAGATATCTTCCGCATGTGTCAGGTGAAAGACGCACCCGTTCAGGACTGGATAAAGCTGGCCGTTAAACGAGCCAAAGCAACAGGTAATCCTGCAGTCTTCTGGCTCGATGAGAAAAGAGCTCACGACTCACAGCTCATTAAAAAAGTGAACAAATACTTGAAAGATCATGATACTGATGGCCTGGAACTATTGATCAAAGCTCCCGTTGAAGCGACCAGGTTTTCATTGGAGAGAATTAAAGAGGGCAAAGATACGATCTCTGTGACTGGAAATGTTTTGAGAGACTATCTGACAGACCTCTTTCCCATTTTGGAACTGGGAACCAGTGCGAAAATGCTATCGATCGTTCCCCTAATGAATGGCGGTGGACTTTTCGAGACAGGTGCCGGCGGTTCGGCACCCAAACACGTACAGCAATTTGAATCGGAAGGTCACCTGCGTTGGGACTCTGTAGGAGAATTCCTGGCCTTAACTGCTTCTTTGGAGCATCTGGGCAACAGTTTTGATAATCCTAAAGCTCTGGTTTTAGCAGAAACATTGGATAAAGCGACAGAGCTGGTTCTGGAAAACAGAAAATCACCTTCCCGAAAAGTCAGTGAGATAGATACCAGAGGATCTCATTTTTATCTGGCAATGTATTGGGCTCAGTCTCTGGCTGATCAGGAGAACGATAGCGAATTAAAAGCGATCTTTGAACCTGTAGCTAAAGCTCTGATGGAAAATGAAGAGAGGATTGCCAATGAGTTGTTAGAAGCTCAGGGCAAATCTGTGGAAATCAAAGGATACTACGCTCCAGATGAGGAGTTGAAATCCCAGGCCATGAGACCTAGTGCGACTTTGAATGGGATTATCGATTCTATTTAATTATATTCTGGAAACAAAAGGAAAGCCCTGGTTTCGGCCGGGGCTTTTTTAGTTTTTAATTTGTGCTATCTACACAAAATCATATCAATCCATAAGCGATTTTGAACGCCATTATCCACAAAACCACACCAAACATCTGTTTGATTGTTTCTTATTTCATTTTGCTGTGCATTAGATGAGAACCTACCTGTCCTCCAACAAATGCAGCTAGAGCTGTATAGATCATGAGAGTTATGTCCAGATGTCCTGTGCTCAGATGACCAAAGAACCCTGAGAAAGAAGAGAACAATACGATGAAAGCCGATGTTGCAGAAGCACGTTTTACCTCATAACCAAGTGCTATTAAAATAGGGACTATGAATACGCCACCACCAATTCCAAGAAGTCCTGCAATAACACCAATTGCAAAACCGAGAGAAATACCAATGGTAAAACTCTTTCTTTTATCAGTAGAGATGGCTGAAATTTGAGCCTCTACATTTTTTTTCCCGGAGAATAGCATGCGTATTCCGGCAAAAACCAACACAGTGCTGAGTATCCACAACAATGTTTCAATGGAGATGAACTTGGTAAAGTAAGCACCAACAGGTGCTCCTATGGTAGAAGCTATTACAAAAGGAGCTGCCACTTGCAAGTCTATCATTTTTTTTCTGTAATATGTGATCGCTGCTGAGCTGGCAGTTATACCATTGAGAAGCAATGCTGTAGGTATTGCTATGAGCATATCAATGCCAAGCCAGTAAAATAAAGGCACATATACCAAGGATCCACCCAGGCCAAGCATTGAAAATATAACAGCTAAGAAAAAGATGATAACAGCAATTAAAATAACATCCATATGACCAATTCCAGACTTTGTAGCAGTATATTATGTAAAAATAGTTGGTGCAATTGCACCTCTCGTCAAATGCTCTAGTTTATCGACTACTTATTTGTCAGCACAGGGTTTGCAAAGCATTTTACCATTAACATCCTGCAATTTATTAGCAAATGTACGTTCACCGCATCCCTCGCACAATGCTGTATCAAAAACACCTTTTTTCTTTTCAAAATGATAATCGAAAACAGGGCCAATAAACAAGAAGTTTTCTTCAGGTATGCTTAGTATTTTGTTAATCAATGGCTCAGCAATATCAGCATCAATGTTCTGTGGTGGTACACCTATTTTCCTCTGTTCGACAAACGGAGATTTCAGCATGTTTCCAAAGAATTCAGGCTTTATATATGCTCTGACTGCCTTTTGATTTATGGTATCGATGAGTGTAAAGGCCATTTTGCCATAGTAGGTCTTCTCAATATTGCTTTTTCCATAAGTACATCCTGTAATAGCCATAAGGCCATCAACAAAACACCCAGCTGCATGATCGTTTCCTGTCTCTGCGATCAGATGGAGCTCTTTATCTTTCGATCTGTCAACCCCGAGTACATTCATAGCAGCAGCCCCAATTCTCATTCCAAGCGGCATAGCAGGACACCTGTGGCCATGAAAAGTAAATCCTGTTTCAAGATACTCATTTACGTCGATCATTTTAATATCCTCTGTTTGTTGTTAATTCACCAAGCTTTTCCATAGCTGTCCAAGCAAGTCTCAATCCAAATGATGTTTCTGGACAATGGTATCCGTGGGATTCGAATCAAGTTCGAGCATTTCATTTTTACCAAATTTAATATCTCATGAAACTCATCAGCGCGGTATTGGAGTATTCTTACAAAACCGATAATATATAATTAATTAATCTATATTTAAAGGTGACGGTTTCAATAATATTTGAAATGCAGTGATGTTCAATAGGTGCTTTCGGAACTTTGAAGAATCAATGTATTCAATTCTAATGTCTTTATGCCGGAACTCTTTTCTCGTTATTATATCTCAATACTTCGATGCCGGATGAATCTTCATCTCCTTTATTTTCTTTTTATTTCATTATCTATTTTCACGTTTTGTGTTGCATGCAACAACTTTGGAATGTCCATTCAACTAGTGCATAAAATCACAAACTTTTTTAATAGACACTTATAATGTTTATTGGGGGAGAATATTGTTAGTGTATATTTTCCCAATTTTGAATTAAAGGAGAAAGTGATAAAATGCCAAAATTTGAAGTGTTCACAGACAAGATTGGAAAATACAGATTCAGGCTAAAAGCTCCAAACGGAGAAGTAATCGCAACAGGTCAGGCATATTCGAGCAAAGCTGCTTGTATGCATGGAATTGAATCCGTAAAAAAGAATGCTCCCGTAGCGGATATAATTGAGATAAAGGATCCTGAAGGAACCAAGTAATATCTTTTTTCATAGCGAAATAATTGTATGGTGGAAATCTCCACCATATCTATAAGTTACAAACACAATAGTTTGCTTGTCTGATTTTGTCTTAGTCTATAATGTCATGCATACGAGCTTTCGTATTACCAAGGTTGTCAGTTTCAACCTCATTGTCACCGTTCTCATCATCTTCGTCGTTGCGGTGCATATCCTTACTTACTATGGAGTTGAACATGAAATACTTCTTCACGTAAGCCATGATCTCTTCGTCAGATATGCAGGAAACTCTTTTCTCATCATTATAGAGCTTCTGAATGTCTGTCTGGATAGCACGCAGACGCTTGTCATCTTTACCGATCTCTATCTGTACATCCATTAGTTCGTTCAGTGTTTCCTGAACCTTGTATCTCAGAACCTCGATACCAGATGAATCACCTATGAGGAATATCCTCTTCCCACCAACGATCTCAGGAGGATAGGGTTCGTATGTGAATGGGTTCTTGATGACACCTGCAGAGTGAATGCCTGATTCGTGGGCAAATACATTTTTCCCGATAACAGACTTGTTTCTTGGGATGCGAATACCAATCTCCCTTTCCATGAATTTTGCAAACTCGACAAGGGATTCAAGGTTATATTTGTCAAATCCTTCTATACGCCTTGCAAGGAACAGCAGGAGCTTTTCCATTTCCGCATTACCTGCTCTTTCTCCGATTCCCAGGAAAGTTACGTTTGACCAGTTGGCACCGTGCCAGTACCCTGAGATGGAGTTAGCAACAGCCAGACCAAAATCATCATGGCAGTGTGTCTCAATATTCTTGACATTGAGTTCATCTTTGAGGTGTTTCACGATGGTCGGTATTCCGAATGGTTCGTCAACATCAACAAATGGTACGCCAAATCCGATAGTATCACATATGCGTATGGTACAATCCGGGTCAATGTCCATTATCTTCTTAATTAGGGGGAAGGTGAAATCATAATTGTCTGCACGGGTCATATCCTCAATATGTGCCCTTGTGCGAAGACCATGGTCCACTGCGTACTGAAGCGTATTGAGGTATTTTTCTTCTGCTGCCTCACGGGTAGGAAGCCCCATCTTATCGAAGATATGCGGATCAGAAACTGACATGAGGATGCCGGTTTCTTCTATGCCGTCAATGTTGAGGACCATGTCTATATCAGCAGGGTTTGCACGTGCCCATCCGGTGATTTCCGGAAATTCATATCCCTGATCCATCATGAGCTTGATAGCTTTTCGGTCCCTGTCGTTGTAAACGAATGTCTCAAGCTTCTCAATTCCTATATCGTGCAAGTAATTGTATATCTGAAATTTCTGCTGGCTCTTCATCACAATACCAGGCATCTGTGCCCCGTCCCTGATTGTGCTGTCGCTGATAGAAACCTCTTGCCCAAGTGGCAATTTTATTTTTGGAAGGTCTTCATAATCCTTGTATATTTTCATTAAATACCTCCTTTGGTGTAAATCGTAAAGATCCCGGAGTTTATGATCAATTGTAGAAATGAGTTAATATCAATATTCCAAAATCACATAAGAAAGTGATTTTACTCCGGATTATTATCTTTATTGAAAGATGAATTGTAGACTGTCATAAACGACCTTATACTTAAAATGTCTTTTCTTTCATAATTTTTGTACATTTGATTAGTCTGAACCACATTAACTTAACCGTAAATCTTTATAATTTAAATGATTACATGATTAATATGTGGAGCACATTACTCAGTAAGTTCGAAAAATACCCCGCCCAGCAAAAGGTATTAAAGATTCTTTTTGAACGTGGTTTTCAGGTCAATGATGATGGTAAGGTTACCTCTGGTGCAATAGAGATAGCTCATACACAGCTTGCCAGGGAAGCAGGTGTTGACCGGCGTGTTGTGGATTCAACTACTGAGGTAATACTTTCCGACGAACTGCTAAAGAAGATCTTCCAGAATGTCAGATCCATACCCTTCCTTCGTGATGTGGCACCCCTGATGGGACAGGGTGTCGTTATAATATCACCGGATGATGCTTCTCACAAAGGTATAATCTCTGAGGTATCCACAGTTATATCACAGCACAACATCAGTATCAGGCAAGCAGTATCAGATGATCCTTTTTTCGTCACCGAACCAAAGCTCACTATCATCACAGATACCAAGGTTCCAGGCAGCATCGTAGAAGAATTGCTCAAACTCGATTCTGTAAAGGGTGTAAGCATCTATTAGGCTGAGCACTTTTCATTCAAAGAACAGCTTTTGCAAATGCTCTGAAGACCTTTAACATATGCACTGACTTTGAAGGGTGCAACATTTTCTTTATGAGTATTGATGGATGGTCCATATCTCCATAGCGCGTAATTGTGTCAAGTATAGCTGGATTGTTCATCGAGCCTATAAGTCCATCGAGTTCACTGTCTTCAAGACCGCCGATGAACCGATGTATCCTCATTCCCATGGCAAGCTCCTTCCCAATTTTAGCCCGCCATCTCCTGTCATATTCTGAAAGGTAATTCGCTGAATTATTTTCTTCAATAACAGCTCTGGCAGCGATTTCTCCTGCTATCTTCGCACAGACCGCACCCGTATATATTCCGCCGCCTGATGTGGGTTTGACCTGGCCTGCGGCATCTCCTACAACAATTACTCCGTCTGAATATGTCTTCTCAAGTGGTCCAAGTGGTATTCCGCCCATCACAAGGTCAAGTTTTCCACCGCCATATCTTGAGGCAATGTGTGAGTTATTTGTCAGCAATTTATCAAGCAGCTGCTTTGCCACTGTAGCATTCCTGTGTCCGGGGTCTATTGCCATTCCTATGCGGGATATGTTCTCGTTCACAGGAACCGCCCACGCAAAGAAACCAGGTGCCTGTGAGCCTACGAATAATTCTACAAAATCCGTGTCATCTGAGCGATAAGGCACTTCTGCCTGTATCCCTGGCAATACTTTAATTACATTTCCAAGTCCGGCCATCTTTGCAACCTTGCTGCGAACACCATCTGCACCAATTACCACATTTGCTTTTATGGTTTCAGGCTGCCCATTTCTGATTATGGATACCTTTTGTTTCCCGTCCGCTTTTTCGATAGCATTCACCTTTGAGTTCAGCCAGAGGTCCACATTTTCCCCCAGTGTCATTGCAGCTAAGCGCCGGTCGAATATCTTTCTGGAAACAACGTATGCCTTCGTCTTTTTGCCATCGATAGGGAGGCATGATCCGGTCATTGGATGCACAAAGGCACCTCTTACAGAATTAAGTACAAAATCATCCGATGGCTTTATGTCACATTCACTGACTGCCCGGGTACTCAGGAGTCCTGTGCATCCAACGGGGCTTCCTATAAATGAATGGTCTTCAACCATCAGCGTTCGTGCGCCATGCATTGCGGCATATCTTGCAGCCGTAGAGCCAATGGGTCCGGCTCCGACGACAACAACATCATATTCTGTCATATTGATACTTGTTCCCATTTTGAATTATAGTTAGCAGATCCCTGAACTTATTGATCACATGGTCTGGTATTTCTTCTACAAGCTGGCTATCGACTGAAGGATTACAGTCGCCGTATATTGCGTGGACAGCCAGCATTCCAATCTGTTTTGAAGGCTCAATGTCCCGCCTGAGACTGTCTCCCACAAACAGTGTCTCATGAGCGTTAAGTCCCATTGAATCTAATGCATACATGAAAGGTTTATGTGAAGGTTTCTTCCATCCTGTCTGATCAAAGGTGAAAAGTGAATCGAAACATCCGCACAAACCAACTTTTCTAAGTCTCTTACTTGCATTTATGTTGTCGGCATCTGTTAGTATACCTATATTCAGCTCCATGCTTTTCAGTTCGATCATTGTTCTTTTTACATCAGGATAAAGTTCAATGGTGCTAATCTTTTCTCTCTCGTATATCGTACAGCATTCATAAAATCTCTCTTGAGTGTATACTTTGTATTCAACAAGATAATCGCTTATGTTTTCAATGTCCTCAAAGCCATATTTACCTCTTCGAAAATAAGCTAAGAGTTCATGAGGGTCACCTGTACCAATGTGCTCTACAATGGCTGTGCAGGCAGCTATTTTAGCTTTCACAAAATCAAAAAGTGTATTATCCATATCAAAAATGACACCTTTGATCTTTTTGTCTTTCATGCCTTCATCCTGTCTCTGAAACATTGTGGTATTTTATCTATCTAAAATAATGCAGCGTTCATATATCTTATATTCGTTTAACATGAGTTCTAACTAAAGAAAGTTTATATATAATTATTAGTATACTATGAAAAGTATTAAAAAAATGAATACTTTGAGCAATGAGGGTGAATTATGGTTACAGAAATGCGATCTAAACAGAAAAATGATACTGGTGTGCGCTTGCAAATTCCAATGGCAGATGAGACATCTGGTCTACAAAAAGAAGAACAGGGCTTTTATTCATCATGCGGTCAGGCTTTCATACGTATACGGTAAAACGGTAACATCTGAAAGATTAAATATCCCACTTTTTTGGATGACTGTATTCAGTCCATCCTCTTACATTTTAATTGAACCTCTTTCCTTTTCTGGCAGTCTATCCGACCTATCTCTATAATGGCTGAAAAGTCTCTCTCCCCACAAGACTGCTGAAGACTCGGAACTTATGATACTTGAATTATCATATCTCCCTTCATTGTCAAGAAGTGCCAGTGAGAGAAATCTGTCAGTTACAATGATGCATGGAGGTTTCATACTGTCTCTGTAAATAAATATTCTCGACTTTTGGTCTTTGAAAAGATTCTCCATCTCTTTCTCATATTCCTTTTTCAACGATGTGAAAATTGAATTCCCATTCTGAAGAATGCTGATGTTTGGTTGTATCTCTCCCTTGATGGTTTTGTAGACTTCTTCCGTCATTATCAGATCAAGTTTTGTCCCATTTTCCATGAATTCAGAAAATATAATAAGTTGTGCAGGATGATATACAGAAACAAAAGCCATAATTCTTTGTGAACCATCTATCCTTTTTAGCACCTCTTCCTGTTGTTCAAATATATTCGGGAGGGTTGGTTCACTAATTTCACAATGCCCAAGTTCACCTATTCTATAGAGTAACTCTTTTGGTATAGGACTAGTGTCGTGTTCCAACCAGTAGCTCCTGTATTGCTCATGAGTTTTCAGGGTACCCATGAAGTGTTCCATATTCTCGACAACGATATCGCCCATGATAGTAAGGTTACAACTACCTTTATTGTAGGTTATCAGATCCCATTCGACAAGTCTCTTTATCTGTGGTATCATAGACTTCCAGGGGAAATCAAAAGCTGCCTTTATGTCATCCGATTTTTTTGTACCGTCTTTCAGGAACAGTAACAATTCCTTTCTTTTTTCAGAAAGGAATAACGTGTCAAGTAAAGAAGACTGCATAAAACCCCATTCTACTTTGCTTTTAAATGCATATATAATCATTGGAAAAATGTTTCATATTCTTCTAGCTTTCTACTTTTCTAAAAGCATTGGAATATTCATTCATCATTTGTCATATCCTTATGGTTTTGGCTATATGGAATCGAGTACAAAATATATATGAGGAGGGGAACTCAGGGAGGAATCTTCTTATGAAATACATTAGAACAATGGCATTAGTTATAGCTGTATTCATAACAGCATCTACTTTGTTAGTAGCAGTGTCATCGGCTGCTGATGGTCCTTATGTGAGTGTCACGGACCTATCTGTTAAATCTGTGGAAACAAGTTCACAAAAACATGAGGTTTTGATGATCAAGGTTGCCACTCCTGAATCGATTGAGATCTCAGTGGGTGATACGGTAACCTGGAGGAATCTGCAGAGACCCAAATTTCCGATTGTGCTTATAAGTGACGAAGGACTGTGGGATGATCATACTATCTATTACGGTAAGATATTCTCCTACACATTTGAAGAGCCTGGTACTTACACATTCAGCGCAATGGACAATCCTGCAATAAGCGGAACAGTTGTGGTTAATGAAAAAAGAATGTCATCTGTTATCGACACTTCTGAAGAGGAGAGTATGATGGTACCTGGCCCGGAAGCCGTGATGAGGGATAGGACGGGGATGGTCAGTCCGATGGGACCTGAGCGGGAACAGGCAATGGCGCATGGACATGACTTCCTTATTGTTCGTGTAGCAACACCAACGGCACTGGAAGTCTATGTAGGAGAGACCGTCACATGGAAAAATTTACAGAGACCCAAGTTTCCTGTCGTGCTTATGAGTGATGAGGGACTTTGGGATGACCAGACCATCTACTATGGTAAGGCATTCTCTTACACTTTTGAAGAAACCGGCACATACACATTCCAAGCTCAGGATAAGCCAGCAATAACAGGAACTGTTGTGGTTATAGAAAAGGGAATGACATCGGTAGTTGATACTCCTGCCAATGGTGCTATGATGGCACCAGGTCCAGAAGTGATGATGGGAGATGAGGCAGGCGAACCTGTCCGTTCAATGGAGCGTGAGCAGATTGTAGATCACACCAATGAGTTTCTTCTTATTCGAATAGCTACTCCCGGTTCAATAGAAATTGATGCCGGAGAAACTGTTACCTGGAGAAATCTACAGAGACCCAAGTTTCCTGTTGTGCTTGTAAGTGACGATGGATTGTGGGATGACCAGACTATCTATTACGGTAAGATATTCACTTACACCTTTGAGGAGCCTGGTATTTACACATTCAGTGTGGCAAACAATGCTGCAATAAAAGGTACCATTGTTGTAAAATAAACAAATAAATAACTAAGTGGATAGATGGGAAATTATTTCCCATTTTTATTTTCTAAACTGGTTGAAGCTATAGGAATATGAGTTCAAGTTCCGTTTCAATTCCCGGGTCCATAAGTGTGCTGTATCCGTGGCCACTGCCATTAATGCTGTAGAATGCCTTTGGTTCCGGTGATTTGTTAAAACTGCGTTGTGCCAGTTCATATGGTATAATGCTGTCGTTGATGGAGTGGAACATGACAAACCTGCGTTGTGTAATTTTATCCAGATAATTGTCAGGGTCTATAGACCTGTAGAACAGATATGCGTCCTTGTCTGTGTTTTCATCAACAAGAATAGTATCGGTATCATATCCGCTTGTACTGATAGCCAGAACACCCTTTATTTCAGGGTTGATCGCAGTTGCGATTATGGCAAACCTTCCACCGTTACTAAGTCCAAGCATTGCAATATTTTCGCCATTGACTTCCGGCTGGTCTCCAAGGACATTTGCAGCCACCAATGAATCATGTATCATCATATATTCCACTGGCTCCTCGCCATCTATGAAAAGTTCAAGGTCTGTCTGCGGGTCTATCCCACCAAGATTCCTCTGGTCAATGGTTATGGAGGCATATCCCAATTCAGAGAGCAACCCAGGAACAGCAGTTTGTCGTTCTTTGGATATACCAGCTCCGGGAAGGACCACAACACCGGGTACACTTGTACCTGACTCAGGTATCCTTATCAGTCCTTCAATATCAGAGTCCCTGCTTTTGAATGTGACCTCTTTAACAGAGTCATTGTGGTCTGTTGTTGTAACCTCGCCTACAGTGTATTGTCCATCTTCTATTTGTGAGTAAGAAAGAATACCTTCGTCGGAAACAGACCACTTAGCCTGATCATCAGAACTGCTAATTATTCCGATGACACCTGCTATCATAAGTAGTACTCCCAGAACAAGTGGCAACATTTTGATGTTAACTTTCTGTTTTTCAGGTGTTTTTCTTTTTCCTTTTGTAGAATGCTTTTGACTCATGGAATCACCAAAATTTTTACGAACCTGTCGGGTCTCTTCTTTAAAAGTGTATAAACATATCGTACATTTTATGGTATGATGACTCGTAAAGTAGATGATATCAGCATACAGTCTTTTTCATAGTATTTTCTAAGTTGACCACATAACTTAAATTGCTATTATTCATGTTCAATATGGGGCGGGTTTGCTTACTCAGAAACAGCGTTTGCTATGCAAAACCCGGTATTTAACTCAAAGGAGATATTTGTACATGAAAATGAAATACGTAGTACTTGTACTATTGGGGTTAATCGTGATGTCATTACCTGTTAGTGCTGAATTTGATGACAGCTGGGACTGGCATAATGTCACAGTAGACAACAAAAGCCAGTATAAAACAGAGGTTCACTATTGCTTTGATTCAAACGTGACAGACCAATGGAAGAACTGGACAAGAGATGCAGCAAAGAACTGGAATGATGCAGAAACAGGATGGAAGCTAACTGAAAGTGCCACAGTTCCATGTCAGGTGACCATCATATTGAAAGACATACCTGCATCGGAGAATTCAGGTGGTGCTCATGCAACTGATTTTAATTCAAGGGATGCCAATGGCCGTATATCCAACCTGTCAATAGTATTCGACACAAACCTTTCTGATGAACTGTGGAATGGAAAAGCACCATCCGGTTGGAACATAACCGGAAACAATAGTCTTGATCCTGTTGTGGTAGCTATGCATGAGTTTGGCCATGTGTTGCGAATGAGGCATACCAATGATGGAACAGATACGGGTAATCTGGAAGATCCTGTAAGTCCGGGGAATCACAATGCTACACTTTCAGCTAGCGATAAAAATGAATCCAAGAATGGAACCATTATTCGAAAAGCAAGCACTGGTAACGGCACCATAGCACCAGCAGGTGGTAATATAGAATTTAGGAATACAAAGATCAGTTTCAGGGAAGGATCACTCTATGAAACTGCAAATGTGTTCATTCGACCACTGTCACACATGTCCACACCTGATCCAACAAATCTACCAGAGGGAACTGATGCAATAATAGTTGGTGTAGATGTATACACGAATCCTGTAATAGAAGTGCTTGAGGTTCCAGCCAGTGTTACCATATCATATACCAGTGAAGATCTTTCAGGAGCGTATTTCATTGGTGACCAGCACCGTGTTCCTTTCGGACAGGTAAATGAGTTTACTCTCAAAGCATTCTCATATGATCGTGAAACCGAACAGTGGAATGAAATAGAAGATTCAGTACTGGATATGGAAGCAAAGACCATCAAATTCGATACTAACTATCTTGGGTTCATGGGCATTGGTGCTTCTGCAGAAACGCCAATTGAAACTGAAGTTGAACCTGATTCTGAATCTGAACCTGTTGATAAAACACCTGGCTTCAGCATATTCATGGCAATTGGCCTGGTATCACTGATGGGTCTGATTCTGAAAAGAGAACAACAATAAAAACATCATTCAAAGTTTAATGGTGTAGCTACACCATTAAATATTTTTATTTATTTTTGCATTGTGTGATGATTCGTAGAATAGATGATGTTCATTATTTGGATAGCAAATGTTCAAATGAATGGCATCTTGTAATTAAACATTATTCCAAATTCAGGAACTAAAACAGGACTTGGTCATCATGAATAGAAATACCTTAGTAGACAGGTGTTTGCTCCCATTTTAGCCTGGACAACGATAGTCGCCTTAATACCAAAAAATCATTTCATCAAGCTGTTGATTGCAGTTTCCAGTATTGGTTTAAATTCAGCAGGGGAGGTTCTGTGTAATTGAAGATTACTACAGTTATTAAACTGCATGAAGGATACAAGTTCTTTATACAGGGCAATGGAAAAAGCTTCAGTTTTTACAAGCCAGGGTTCCAGTGCAAGATGATGAATATGCAACAATGATTCTTTTCTATCGGCTTTGCAGTCCATGCGTGCAACCAGTTTTCCATCCCATAAAATGGGTAAAGAGAAATAGCCGTATTGACGTTTAGCTTTAGGGACATAGCATTCGACCTGATAGTCAAAGCCAAACAATGTCTGCATGCGCTTGCGCTGGATGAGCAGATTATCAAATGGTGATAGAATTTTAAGTTTACTGCGAGCCAGCGTTTTACTCAACAGTTCAAGTGAAGCTGGTAACGCATAATAGCTAGTATCACCGACACTAATCTGTAGCAACTCCCCACTTGAAACCATTTCCTGTAAGGTAAGAGAAACAAGCGATTTGGTGTTTTTCAGTAAATATGTTATTTCGGTAGCCTGCCCCAGTCCATTTGATTGCAGATATCGTGTGATCAGAAAACGAGCATATTCCTCTGGAGTGGGCATGGAAGTGTCTATATCCTCAGGCAATACCCGTTCGGTGAGGTCATAAACCTTGTGAAAATTAACCCGGCCAGGGACCATGAGGTCGCCCTGCATAAACAGATATTCTAAGGCGATTTTAGTGGGTTTTATCGTCCATTCGCCGATTTTTTCACCAGTATGTTCAAAGTCTTTAGCCATCAATGGCCCTTCATCAGCAATACGTTTGAGCATCGATCTCATCAGCTTCTCATCACGCTCATACCAGTGATTCAGATCCCCGTTTGCAATGGCCTGTTTGCGAGGTAAGGTGTAGCGGTAATCATACATGGGCAGGTAAGCGGCAGCATGAGACCAGTATTCAAAGATTTTTTTGTCAGCAAGCAGTTGATCGATGTGAGAAAGGTCGTAGCGAGGGTTGCGATTCCATAGGGTATGATGGTGTGCACGCTGGACGGCCGAGATCGTGTCTATCTGGACATAACCAAGATGTTCAATAGCTGACAGCGTGGCGGTAATTGCACCACCGGTTTGTTTTGTTGGAGGCAGTCTCTGTGAGAGCAACACCAGTTTTCTGGCTTGCTGAATGGAAAGTGATTTTGTCATATTGTTATTGGATAATTTTTAGTTGATCATGATTGCACGATCTCTTTTGCAAAGATAGCAGCATTTTGAATATCTTCCTCGTCTGGCTTGCCTTTATTCCTCTGGCCATAAGAACCCAGACAATGGTATTCTTTATCGGATATTTTGATCTCTTTGTCATCTGCAAGCTTTTTTACTCGTTCGTATGTAGATTTAGACGATGCAGAAGTACTGAAATTAACAAGCATTCCAATAGAGCAGTCAATTGAAGCTATGAATTTTTTAACATCGGCTGCAACTCCTGATGCATAAACTGAACTTCCCAGAAAAAGAATATCCAGATTCTCAGTAATTGGCTGAGTGACTGGCAGCGCCTCTACTCCAACTGCTTCCGCAATCTCATCTGCAATTTTTTTTGTGTTTCCTGATCTGGTATAGTATCTGACGGCTATTTTCATGTCCGTTCTCCTTTGTTCTTGATATCCATACCTTTTTTTATTGCTTCATTGAAGACCTTAGTACAGCGTTTTCCGGTAGGATTTTTGGCCTTGCATCGTATTCTGGCTTTTCCGTTGATCGAAACAATGATATCTCTCATGTTGCCAAGGCCCTGATTGACCACTGCATCAATTACCTGTTCTTCAGTTATGTTGTTGCAATAGCATGCGTACTTAGGATCAGCGTCTTTCTTGAACCAGATAGGTACTTTTATGTCTTCTGTATTGAATTTTCTACCTGAATCGGTGTAGTATGCAACTTCACATTCCTCACTCATGCAAAGCCAGTGATCATCATCATTCAACTCATCCACAAACTCTTCTTTCACCATTTGTTCTACTGTCAAATTTTCAACAGGAACTCCTGTTTTTCCGCAGATTGGACAAGATATTTCCTTTGCTTTATCGGCCATTTTAGCACTCCCTACAACAGATTCCAAATAAGTTACTTGACACACTCATATGATATTTCTTCCCCTGTTCCCTCAATCCTTATTGTTGTGTATTTTTGCAAATACAGCTTTGAGGGGAGTTACGCACTGTTTTAAATGGATTAGTGTCCGGGTATCAAGAAATTACAAAACTGAAATGTCTATCCATTGCAAAGATAGTAAGGCTATATTTAGATATTAGACTCTATAATCTCTTTTAGAGTCGCATTTTCATTTTTGAATCGGGAATTTGAATTTCTCTCTGCTTTAATTTTAATAGCTTTCTGCAGACATAGGTTAAACGAGCTGAAATATGTTTCGAAGAACAGATCGAAACATTGCAAAAAATGGGCTTCTACCATTCTGATAACGACGAGCAGATGCAAGTGCAGGACATTCCGGAAAAAGAGATCTCCAGTCTGGTAGGGGATGCATTGAACTGCGCTGCAAGAGTTCAAATCATGAAAGCATTGTATGATGAGGGCAAATCATTTACTGCACTTTCAAAACTCACAAAACTTCGTGGTGGAAATCTTCTGTCTATCTGGATAAATTGCAAAGCAAAGGATTGATACACCAGCGTGAAGAGCGAGGTGAATATCATATCAGTCTGAAAGGACATAATCTCCTTAATTCACTGCTAGATCTTGTAAAAGCATTGGATATTGGGAATAGTATACAAAATTGAGATCAAAAAAGAAAAATAGGAAAATAGGTCACTGGACTTTTGCCTGAATCTCTTTTGCAAACTCCTTTGCCATCTGTACATGAATTTCGTCAGGCTGTCCTTTTCCAGATAAACTCATTTCAGCAAATCCTTTCATTTCCGGGTCATCGGATCCAATCAACATGTCATAAACAGGCTGTGCGAGTTCTCCCTGACATTCAAATGTACCAAGGAAATTTCCACTAGCTGCAAAATCCTCGATGGAGCCAGTCCATGATTTAATGGCCTCGAATCCTTCTGGAACAGCATGGGTCATGAAGAATGCTATGTTTTTACCAGCCACATTATTTGAAATGAAATTTGTAACTTTCTTAGGTATGTTAAATTCCATTACTGGAGATCCCACGAATATAAGATCATAGTCTTCAAGATTGCTTACGTCCTTGATCTCCTGAATGTCCTTTTCACCGGTAATCTCGTCATAAATTGCTTCAGCTATTTTCTTTGTGTTTCCTGTCTGTGAAAAATATGTTACTAATGTTTTCATATTTAATGTTCCTCCAATGGTTCCTGTCATTTCCGTAAATAATCGCAATTAATGATTTGCAGTATAGGAATATATACTTAAGCGTTATGATTATGTACTGATGTCGTCTGAGTACAGAAAAATAACCTATTCAAGTTTGTAAAATACTTTCTCCCCAATAATCGTTGACAGCTAACACTCCAGTGGCAAATATCAATTAATGGTGACTGAAACGGGAACTTCCCTCATTAGTTCACAGAGTCTTCAAAATTATCTTGCCCATTTTAGCTATTTGACTCTATAATTTATTTTAAAAGCATGCCAATAACTTGATTGAAAAAGAAAAGCGGGCCAATCATTGATCACAAATTAACAATTGGCTATCCCTTTTTAAAAGATGTCCCATTTTCAATTGCTTACAATTGAGATAATCATTATTAAGCGAATTGGGCATTATTTCAATAGGCACCCGTTCCACCACACTTAATCCATATTCTTCAAGACCCATTATCTTTGTTGGATTGTTGGTCATCAGACGCATTTTTCGAACTCCCAGATCTGTAAGAATCTGGGCTCCGACACCATAATCCCTCATATCGGCATCAAATCCCAACTCAAGATTGGCATCAACCGTGTCGTATCCCCGGCGCTGGAGTTCGTAGGCCTTGAGTTTATTGACCAAGCCAATCCCTCGGCCTTCCTGTCTGAGATAAATAATAACACCACTTCCCTCTTTCTCCACCATGGCCATGGCTTTATGGAGTTGGTCGTCGCAGTCACATCTCATGGAGCCGAAAATATCTCCTGTCATACATTCTGAATGAACTCTTACGAGGATGTCCTTTTCAGGATCGACTTCACCTTTGACCATTGCTATGTGGGTAAGGTTATCCAGGTCATTTTCATAGGCGATCATTCGAAACTCACCGCCATATTTCGTGGGAATAACAGTTTCGGCTGCTTTTCTGACAAAAGATTCTGTCTTCAGTCGATACTTCACAAGATTCGCCACTGTACAGATACCGATGCCATGTTTTTCGCTGAATTTTTCCAGGGAGGGCATTCTGGCCATGGTACCGTCATCATCCATTATCTCACAGATGACACCGGCAGGCTTGCATCCGGCAAGATGTGCCAGATCCACAGAGCCTTCTGTCTGGCCCACACGAACCATGACACCATTATCCCTGGCCCTCAGAGGAAAAATGTGGCCAGGCCGAACAAGGTCGTCCGCAGTTGCAGCATCGGCAATGGCAGTCTGAATGGTGGTGGCCCTGTCTGCAGCAGAAATGCCGGTGGTCACTCCTTTCTTTGCTTCAATTGAAACGGTAAATCCGGTCTCAAAGGAAGAGGTGTTTTTCTCCACCATCATGGGGAGGCCCAACCGGTCAGCCGTTTCACCGGTCATGGAAAGGCAGATCAGACCGCGACCATACCTGGCCATAAAATTAATAGCTTCAGGGGTCACCGCCTCTGCTGCCATGGTCAAATCCCCTTCATTCTCTCGATCTTCATCATCCACAAGAATGACCATACGCCCGGCCCTGATGTCCTTAATGGCCTGCTCAATGGTTATTTTAGACATATTCGAACTCACTCCTTATATTAATCCTGTTAAATTATTGTCACTGTCACAGCCTTTGTAATAAGTCAAATCTTACTTTCTTTTCTTTTCTTTTCATTCGGACTATGCCAGATCCCCTCATTCGTCTGAATCTTTCCTGAGTTCCTGTGCGATATTTTCACCCAGTTCCTGTGCTGCCTTCAACGTTTCAGGCTGGTCCTCGAAACGTGGACATCCAACACCTTCAACTGTAGCATCAGGACCAAAGATCCCTTTAATTCCGCTGAGCTCACACTCATTGCCATAGCCACATTTCGCACAAGTTGCCGTGCCGAATATCTTCACATCACCGACAACATTCATTCCTTCTCCCTGCATGTATGATTTTACAACAGCAACTCCCACATCTGCTACCGGAGGGTATGGTTCCTGTTGCGGGACTGCGGATGTGATGACTATGCCCCCGATTTTACCTCTCATAAGACCTTTTTGATGACGCAGGCAATAGAGACGTTCAAGGAAAGATTTTGTCCGTCCATCCAGTGAGCTATACGGAGAATAACCACCAACAACAAGTGCATCGGCATCCTTTATTTTTTGTGCCAGTTCGGTTGCATCGTCCTTAAGAATACATACATTGGTAGTAGCACATTTCAAACAGGCACGGCATGGTTCAAATTTGTAATTACTAAGTTTAATGAATTCCGTTTCCATTCCAGTTGATTCAAGTACTGCTTTAACGGCCCTGTCAGTGTTACTGTTTGGTGATGGTGAGCCAGAAACTCCTATAACTTTCATAATATTCCTCCAATAAACATTTCATATAAATCTATAAACTACGATGATTACTCATAGCCTTCCATGGACAACATAGCTTGCATAAGCTCTTGAGTTGTTTTCTCACGGCTATAATCAGCAGAACGCAGTTGTTCACCGAGCTTTTTACCTGCCTGCTCAGCTGCAAGCATGACTGCTTCATCCTTTGTAACATCAGGAATGGTTTCCGGAGTGATTGGAACGTCAGGTCCATATTTGTTATAGTGCCCTCCTACCTTGCAGGTTTCACCATATCCGCAATAACAACAGCCAAAAGCACCTATTCCTTCAATAGTATCTGTAACCTTAATCAAGTTGGTTAAGCACATTGTATTTAGAAGCTCAGCAGGTGGTGCAGGATTAAAACCCCCAAGACTGACAGTAACTGCAAGCTTTCCCCAGAGGATATCAGCTTCACGGTGCCTGAATTGGTACCATCTTTCCATGAAAGAGTGCATCAATGCATTCAACGTATTGTAGTAGTTGACACCACTCAAAACATATGCATCAGCTTCAACAATTTTATCACGCAAGGTTTTCATGTCATCATTTACTTTGCATACATTATCATGAACGCATGCCATACATGCGATACAGCCATTGATTTTCTTACCCTGTAATGAAATAAGTTCATATTCACATCCTGTGTTCTCAAGGACTTTCTGTACCATTTTAATAGAATCTGAACGTGATTCTGGTCTTGGGCTTCCTGATATTCCTAGTATTTTCATATTTAAGCTCCTCCATTAGTTTCTATCTATTTTCGTGAATGGGCGCAAATAATAACATGGAGTGTATGAATATATACTTAAGCGTTATAATTATGTACTGAAGTTGCCTTTGTACAGAAAAATGACTAAACACAGTTGTTATTTTGTTGTCTAAAAAGTCATTTACTTTTCTTCTGAATGTACAGTGACTTGTCTACCCATTCCATCAATTCGTCCCCTCAAATTCTGGTGACATCAGTGGATGTGAACCAAATTTTATTGCTCATTTTGAAGGTTTAGCCAATTATGCAAAAGAAGGAGAATTATCAAAGGATAATATTTTACATTTAAAAAACAATTTCGATAAGCTCAAGCAAATTGCGGCAGGATCTGATCAATGTGCCAATTGTTTAGGACGAGCTGAAACACGTTTCGATGAACAGATCGAAACATTGCAAAAAATGGGTTTTTATCAACCTGATAAAAAAGAAAAATCAGCTACATCCGTTCACTGAATCTTCGCCGGTTATTTCATTTTTTATTGAAGCATAACATTTCTCGAATATTTCCTGATTGCCATCTATCTCAAAAATACTGTATCCAAATATTTTTGCATATTCTTCTATTTTCTCATCAAAATCCTTCACATATGTAAGACCGGTATTGACCTTTGCAACTCTTGAGTATCCTGCCAGGTCATTGATCATTTTGTCCATCTTCACTGCTTTTTCAGGGTTTGTATTATAATCATAGCCTGAAATATTGAATTCTTTCCATGAATTGACATACATGGGTGTGAAATAGAATGCAGGCTCTTTACTGTTTTCTTTCAGTAATTTCAAGTAGTTTGCACCACCCCCGACAGTTGCCCCTATGCAGTCATCAACAATTCTTTCATCGTCTCTGAGTATTCTCACGACACAACCATCTTTTTCCAGACAGAAATCTTCTTCTACATTACCCAGAACGTTACCGCAGAGGCCATAAAATAGGAGGATCCCACTGGAAAATGGTGTCATTTTTTCTATGGTTTCATAAACACCAGATTTTAGTTTTTTTGGCACTACATGAAGTTGAAGTTCAAGGAAGTTAACGACAACAGTTAGTTCATCCTTATCTTCATCCTTAAGGATATTTGAGATAGTTTCAAGTTGTAGAATTTCATAAGATGTATGTTGCTCATCAAGTTTCCCAATGAATTCAGAAATATTTTCACTTTCCACAATCATTACTTTTGAAATTCTGGAATCATTGCTCAAAAGCCATACAACTTCATCCTGAAGCATTTTGCAACCTAATATGCTTAATACAGTCATTTTCACCCTCCGAATGCATTGGTTCTGAAATATCTGTGCATTAAATATAACATGGATATAATCAAAAAATAAAATAGCAGATCTCTAATGAATTCTACTTACTGTCCCTGTAACTTCTGGCCAAGAAAGCAAAAGGATTTGAGTTATTTTTCATTAGCATCTTCTACGTATTTTTTGATGTATTCCAGTTCTATCAATTATTACTAGATTAAGATAAATAATGCATTGATATATACTTAATCGTTATGATTATGTACAACATTCAAATTAGTACAGAAAAATACCCCATTTCAATTATCAATTTATGGGCTCTGTTGAAATCTCTTATTCAATAAAAGTGAAGGGGCGTAATTGATATTTAAAAAAAAGAATTGGAAGGCTTAAAGCCCTCCACCACTCTTTTGTTTTCTTACAAGGACGATTCCAAGCATCAGAACAATTCCGACACCTGCAATCCAATTGAGGTAACCTAAACCTGTATCATCCTCAACCGGTGTTTCTACACATGTAACTGGCGAGGAATCTAATGCCACTGTTTCCACCACATTCTCCTCTACTTCTTCCACATCGGCTCCAAATAATGCACAGGTCGAAAAGTAACGTGTCATTGTTGTTGCTCTGCCATTTTCCCAGTCAACTGTTGTTTCCAGGGCTACCCATCCATCTTCAGAAGTGTAAGTATAGATGATCGGACTTCTACCTTCAAATTCTACCGGATCGAAATCGATGGTGACCATGACATCTTTATTTACAGTGGTTCCTGATGGCCCGAATTCATAGTAAAGACCTGAATAAGCCATATCTGCAGGAACGTCTGCCGGCAGAGATGCCGGAACGGTGATCATAACTTTATTCACAAGTTCGTCAAAGGAATCAAGAGCCACAGTTCCTTTGTACAGTGTTAATGTCGCTTTTGTGTCTGATGATTTAATAACAGTATCACCCATTATCTCTCCATCCTCACCTAAAGATAACTGTTCGACAGTTCCCTGTGAGATTACTCTTGAAGCTACAGAACCACCACTTGAGCTGGAACTGGATGAACTTGAGGAAATGGAAATATCACCACCTGTAAAGATTCCGAATGTACCGAATTCTGTGAGATTGGCAGAAACATAATTACCGGTTGTGTTGAGTGAAGTTCCAGAAACTGCAAGCCATTCGCTGCCATTTAGCCTGTACAACGCCACAGAAGATTCATCAGTAGTACTCAGCCCGGAATCATTATAGTGAAATGTGAAGTTCATAGGTGATGCACTTGAATTGACAATAGTCACATAATGGTTCATGCTAATTTTGCCAGAAACTGTTGCTGCAACAGTTTCAAGTCCTTTTACTATAGTACCAGGGTCGCTAATAAACGATATCTCTGTGAAGTTGTTTGTCAGTACCAGATTCTCTATTATGTTAGCAGATGATGTCGACTCGGAGTTGAAGTCATAGATAGAGTTATTTATTACACTATTATTGCTTAAAGTATTGTTACTGCTATCAAGAAGATAAATCCCATACTCATTGTTATTGGCATTATTGCTGGTCAAAGCATTGTAACTGGAATAGTCAAGATAGATACCGCAAGCAGTATTATTAGCAGTGATAGCATCAAGAATGTTATAGCTTGAAAATACCAGTTGAACACCAATAAAGCCTTCTGATACGGTGACGTTCTGTATTGTTGAATTGTTAGTATACGCAAACAGAACACTAGTATAGCCTTTTGATACGGTGACGTTCTGTATTGTTGAATTGTTAGTATACGCAAACAGAATACCAGCATCTACATTAGCTAATTCAATGTCCTTTACAGTGATATTTGTTGAGTTAATCACATATACAGCTCCTGCATCTGAAGGTACTTCTTCATTTGAGCGATTAGTCCAATAATACAGTGGTTTGCCATCAACCAAATTGCTCTCGTTTATATCATGCAGGAAATCTTCTAGATATGAAATAGAAATTCCAAAATTATAACTATTTGATGACATCAAATTATTAGTCAAAGTATTGTTATTTGAATCATCAAGATAAATACCATACTCATTGTTGTTGGCATTATTGCTGGTCAAAGTATTGTTACTTGAAGAATCAAGACAAATACCATAATAATTGTTTGAACTGGCATTATTGCCGGTCAAAGTATTGTTACTTGAAGAATCAAGATAAATACCATGAGGCGTGTTTGAATTTGCATTATTGCTGGTCAAAGTGTTGTTACTAGCAGAAGAAAGATAAATACCAATAATAGTGTTTGAACTGGCATTATTGCTGGTCAAAGTGTTGTTACTAGCATAAGAAAGAGAAATACCGTAACCAGTGTTTGAACTGGCATTATTGCTGATCAAAGTGTTGTTACTTGAAGAACCAAGATTAATACCGTACCTATTGTCACTGGCAATGTTGCTGGTCAAAGTATTGTTACTTGAATGATCAAGATAAATACCGTAATCCGTGTTTGAACTGACATTATTGCTGGTCAAAGTATTATAATTACTTGAACCTTCCAGATAAATACCATACTCATTGTTATTGGCATTATTGTTGCTTAAAGTATTGTTACTTGAAGAAGCAAGATAAATACCATAACAATTTCCATTCAATTTATTATCTGAAATGTTACAATTCGAAGCAGATGAAACATATATGCCGGCGTGGGTGCTGGGTACAGTACAGGTTATGTTGAATCCACTAATGGTAACATTATCAGAGCTTATACTAATAATATGGCTGCCAGTTGACTGAACTAGCGTGCTTGCAGCACCATTTTCTGAGATAATGGTGACAGCCTTGTTGACAACTACATTCTCAGTGTAAGTTCCATCACTTACAAGGATAATATCGCCTGAACTTGCATTAGAAACTGCAGCGCTTATTGTGGTATGGTCCTTTCCGCTGTCCCCAACGGTGATTGTCGCTGCAGATACGATTCCAATGCATGATATGAAGATCAGCAATATCATTGAATATCTGACTATGTGTAACTTTTTTGAAATCATTTTGAACACCGTTGCTTTTCCGACGTTTGTATGAATATATAATCCAATATTATTATAATATTAAAAGAATGTTGTGGACATTATGTCGGTTGTTATTATAATAACTATAATAGGTGGATAATCTCCGGGGAGCCTATACTGTTACACAATTTCTTAAAAAAAAGAGAATAAAAGGCTTCTATTGCCTTTCATTTTTTAATATTTACTTTGGAATTGGCTGATCAGATGTTAAGCAGTAGTATTCAGTTTTGCTTTAGCCCGGATACAACCATTAGTAACTCTTTACTGGACCTTTGACTGAATTTCCTTTGCAAAGTCCTTTACTTTCTGAACATGGGCTTCATCAGGCTGTCCTTTTGCGCCAGGACCCAACTTGGCAAAGGCCTTCATTTCAGGATCATCGGACTTTTCGAGCATATCAAGAACGTTCTGTGCAATCTCACCCTGACATTCAAATGTACCAAGTAAATTACCACTGGCTGCTATATCCTTTATTGATCCTGTCCATGATTTAATGGCTTCAAATCCATCAGGAACACCATGGGTCATGAAGAATGCTATGTTCTTATCATCCACATTCTCTGAAACAAATTTGGAAATATTCGGTGGAATTGTGAATTGAATTACCGGAAATCCTACAAATACAAGATCATAGCCTTCAAAATTGCTTGCATCCTTAATGTCTTTTATATCCTTTTCACCAGCAATTTCAGTAAAAATTGCTTCTGCCAGTTTTTTTGTATTCCCTGTCTGTGACATATATGTTACTAATGTTTTCATAACTCCCACCTCAATTATTGATGAAATAATTTGGTTCTGTATGTATATAAAGATGAGAGGTGGCTCAATTCTTATATAAAGATAAAAAGAATCTCAATAGCAAAAATGTTGACGAACCTGCCGGGAATCGAACCCGGGTTCTAAGCTCCGGAGGCTAAAGTGATATCCACTACACTACAGGTCCATTATTTGAGTATAAGGATTTGCATGTTTCTCATTGGAGATAAATATAGTGTTGTATAGGATGTTGGTTTAAAATTTGATTTTAATATTGATTGGGGTGCCAAGTTTAATGTCCTTTGTTTGCTTAGAGTTTGCAAATGATTAAATACGGCAAACTCATTCAAGGTGCTCTTACCCACCTCCCCATCAGGATGTCCATTGTATGAAACACGAAAGATACGATATGCTTGCAACCGAGAGTATAAGGAAACTCATCTTCAAGCTTTCAACACCTGCAATTATAGGATTGCTTGTACAGGCATTCTATAATCTCGTGGACACCATATTTGTGGGCAGGGGACTGGGCGCTGACAGTGCTCTTGGAATAGCGGGAATCTCTGTTGCGTTTCCTATACAGATGCTTATGATGGCAATAGCCATGGGAATAGGCATTGGAGGTGCGTCTGTCATCTCGAGAGCTCTGGGAATGGGTGATTCAGACAAGGCTGAGAGAACTCTGGCTAATATGGTCACTCTGGTAATTATAGCAAGTGTGATCTTTACAGTCTTGGGATTATTATTCATTGATCCAATGTTAAGGTTATTTGGTGCTTCTGAGAGTGTACTACCCTTTGCAAGGGATTATACGAAGTATATTCTCATAGGAACCATATTTTTTGCTTTTTCTGCAGCCATGAGCAACGCCATAAGAGCAGAGGGCCATGCAAAGTTTGCGATGTCTGTCATGCTAGTCTCAAGTGTTGTGAATATAATACTAGACCCGATCTTTATCTTTGAGTTCAACATGGGAATTATAGGGGCTGCAGTTGCAACAGTCATATCTCAGATTATTGGCTGTGTGATGATAATTCACTATTATAGGGGCAACATTAACATGGTGGCGTTTAAACCGGAATATATGACACCGGATCTTGCCATTTCCCAGGAAACTATAGGCATAGGCATGTCCGAATTCATTTTCAATTCAGTGGAAAGTCTGGTCTTTATTCTTTTGAACCAGAGTCTCCTTGTGTATGGAGGGGATGTGGCTATAGCTGTATTTGGTATTATTATCAAAGTGTTCATGATTTTCCTGATGCCACTTATAGGTATCAAGCATGGAATACTGCCCATATTCGGTTTCAATTACGGTGCTAATGATTTTGGGAGGGTCAGGGAAGCGGTCTCACTTTCAAATTACATTGCATTTGGCATATGCATAATTAGTGTCATTGTTGTCTTCCTTATTCCAGAGCAGATATTCAGGGTTTTCAGTAATGATTCTGAGCTGTTAGCTATGGGAGTACCGGCAATAAAAATAAGCTTCCTCATGATGCCTTTCATAGGAAGTCAGGTAGTGGCTACGGCCCTGCTCCAGTCTATGGGTAAATCAAAACAAGCATTGATAGTTACACTTTCAAGGCAGGTGTTTTTCCTGCCACCTCTTTTACTGGTACTGCCATTGTTCATGGGTGTGACAGGTATATGGCTATCATTCCCGGTATCTGATTTCCTTGGATTTATTGTGGCAGTGGTTCTAATGAAAAAAGAAGTAAACAAACTTGGGGTAACCAGAATAAAGGCAATAAATGCATAAACAGTGTCTTATTTCAAATGTGTGAATAAGTAATTTATTACGAAGTTTTTTTTGTCTGACTATGTAAGAAATATGATGTGAGAAATGGTATTTCTACCCGCGAAAACAGAATTATATTGCCGGTTTATGAGTTTTGTTATCTTTTTCTTTTCCCTTTTATAAGAATATGCTCGTAATAACAGTTTGTACTCTCACGAACAAAAGTCTTAAATATTACAGGTGCTTATAATACATATTCACAATTGTGAAGAAAAACGTTCTCCAAGGTTCCGGAACCATTCATCACAGCTTGAATCCGGGCCTTGGGTTGTGGTCTTCTCGACCTTTATTGCAGGAGTTATCATGACTCCTGCTAAAAAACGTACTAATCTGAAAGTCTAAATTCCTCATTTTATTATTATCACTTATTCAGGCAGAACCATGAAAGTAAAATTACCATCCGGTAAAACCGGAGAAATGAATTTAGGACCAATTACTGTTGAAGAGTTGCTGCGTGGGCTGAAGATCAGCCAGGGAGAAGTGCTTGTGTCAAGGGATGGGCATATCATTCCTGTGGATACTGTACTCAATAACTGTGATGATATTCGTATAATGCAGGTTGTATTCGGTGGCTGACCGAGGGATATTTTATTCTGTTTTGTTCTGTGCTGCATCCACCAGAGATTCGGAAACTGGAGAAGGTATATCTGTTATTCTGTTTCCCCATGAGTAAACATTCATTTTTTTGCTCCGCACAAAACCTACAATGGTAAGACCACGGGATTTTGCTATATCTATGGCAAGTGTAGTAGTTGCTCCTCTTGAAACGACAACAGGTATATTTGCAGTCAGACATTTTCTCACCATTTCCGATGATATCCTGCCGGAACAGATGATGTATGTGCTGGATAGGTCGATGTCGTTCTCAAGTGCATATCCAATTATCTTGTCAAGCGCATTGTGCCTGCCTATGTCCTCAACAACGCACACTTTTCCGCTGGCATTGTACAGTCCGACTACATGTATACCTCCTGTAAGTACGTGAAGCTTTGAATCAAGAGCTTCTTTCACAGAATCACGTATAGTTTCAGAATCAAGGCGAAGGCTTGAATTTATTTCAGGAAGCTTGACAATATCAAGATAAGACATCGATCCCCCACAACCACTGAGGACTGTTTTCTTTGATGCAAGTATCTTGAAAGGATTTTTCGACAGTACACTGGCATTACTGTCTTCTATCCTTATGGACTCGACCTCGTATATGTCCTTGATTATGCCTTCCGTGAAAAGAAAACCAAGGATGAATTCCCGGAGCAGGTCAGGACTTATCATTGCTGTAAGGGCATGCCTCCCATTCACTGTAACAGCAAGTGGCATCTCTTCTATAACTGGATGCATTTCCAGTTCAAAGGAATCATCATCTCCTTTTATGCAATCGACTTCCCTGTACATTCATAATCTCCTTGTCATTTCTTCCATTGTAGCTATCAGAAGGTCAACTTCTTCTTCGGTGTTGTACAGGTAGAGGCTTGCCCTTACAGTGCCATTCTCCAGTCCCAGATACTCCATCAGGGGCTGACAGCAATGTTCTCCTGACCTGGCCATTATGGCTGCTCCTTCATCAAGGATATGTGCTACTTCATGAGGGTGCATTCCTTCGATATTGAAGGATACTACTCCTATTCTTTCGTGGTTGGCTTCAGGTCCGTAAACAGTTACATCACTGATATCTTGAAGTCCTTCAAGCAGTTTTTTCGTCAGGTATTCCTCATGTTCTCTTACATTCTGCATTCCGATATCTTCAAGATAATCAACAGCTCGTGCAAGTCCTATCATGCCCGATATATTGGGGGTTCCCGCTTCATACTTCTGATAATCTTCAGCAAGAGTGTAATCATTGGACGATACTCTTCCTATCATACCGCCACCAAGCATAAGTGGCTGAATATCTGGCTCTTTCATCCACAGTATTCCTGTACCGGTGGGTCCTAGCATCTTATGACCTGAAAAGCAGAGATAATCACAGCCTAGTTCTTTCACATTGACAGGGATGTGTGGGACGGATTGCGCTCCGTCTATAAGCAGTTTCGCTCCGTAATCCTTACAGATGGCGGATATCTCTTTCATTGGCAGCAGGTTTCCAAGTACATTTGAAGCATGGGTAACTGCAACAATTTTTGTGTTCTCATTAATGGTGGCTTCAAAGTCTCCAATGCTAAATGAACCATAAAGGTCCGCTCTTACTACTGAAATATCTACGCCTCTATTATGCAAACGCATCCACGGAAGAAAATTAGAGTGATGTTCAAGGATAGTGGTGACCACGTTGTCTCCTTTATTCCACTTTGTCCCACAGGCAACCATATTGATGGCTTCTGTTGTGTTTTTAGTAAGAACGATTGTACCATGTTCCCCGTCAATGAATCTGGCAATTTTTTCGTGCGCGTGCCAATATCTCTGTGAGGCTACATTTGTAAGACGATGCACTCCTCTTCCAACATTGGCGCGATAGTGTCTTTCAAAATCGTTTGTGGAACTGATTACCTGTTCAGGGGAAAGGCTGGTTGCTGCATTATCCATATAGGAAATGTCCGCAAGGATTGGAAAATCGTTTCTTATCCTCTTTACGTTTAGCATTTAAGATCATCCGGGTAAGCATCACAAGTAGCGAAGAATCTTACTAATTCATTTGCATTGCTGGTCATCTTCACGCAATTGCCGGCAAATACTGCAGATTCTATCTGCAAGGTCATCAACGCGATTCTCTTTCATATCATCAGCAAGAATGCGTATGGATTCTTTGACATTTTCATCAAATACTATGCGGTAACCTCTTTTCTTGGAAAGGTATTGCGAGACGGCCGAAGGTGCCATGTCCAGCTCTCTGGCGACTTCCTGCTGAGAAAGTCCGCAGTTAACAAGTTCTTCTGCAATTGCTGCTCTGATGGCTGGTAGAACATCCCAGACAATCATCTGACAGGGTAATTTCATGATATTGATTTCCTCTTGATTTAAATTGATTATTTTTAATGGAGCTTACTCACAATTGTGAATAAGGTCTAAGTCTTAAAAGTCTTTTCTCTTCTTAGTTTGGACTTTTCATTTATGCAATAGTTTTATATATTCACAATTGTTAACTATCAATTCACAATCGTGAATTAATTTAAAATTCATGATATTAATGACGTATTTAGTCGAACGGTGACATTTATTCATTGACAGTCAGGATGCGTCAAGAGGTATTCCTATGGATATCAGAGCACAGAAAACATTTGAAGCGCTATTTGCCCTTGAAGACATCCGTGAGACGCTGCGCCAGTCCTTACCAGGTTCAACTGGTCCTGCAGACATGGATGGGTTCAACGATCAGATACGGCATATCAGGTCGGTAATAGACGATCTGGAAGCTGGAACCGGCGTTCCTGAGGTCACTAAGATCGGTGGGACACTGGGTATTCGAAGCCGTGAGGAAGAATACGTAAACATCCAACCCATACAGGCAGCAGGAAGACTAACCCCCGAGGCTCGCAAGGCACTCATTGCATATGGGGACGGATACTCTACCTGTGACAGTTGCCGTAAGCCCTTCAGACTTGACAAGATATCCAAGCCGCCAATTGCTGACTTCCATCAGGAGCTTGCAGCTTTCCTTAACATGGGTACAGCCCGTGTAGTGCCGGGAGCAAGAAGGGGATTTCAGGCAGTTACTTCCAGTATTGTGAAACCCGGTGATCCTGTTATTGTCTCTTCGCTGGCACACTACACTGAGTTCCTTGCGGTTGAAGGGGCAGGTGGTGTTGTTAAGGAAGTTCCTCTCAATGAGGATAATATCATAACAGGCGATGCGGTAGCAGATAAGATCGAGGAGGTTACTGCTGAGACTGGAAAGGTTCCAGCACTTATCATGATGGACCATTTCGACTATCAGCTTGCCAATGAGCATGATGTCAGAGGAATTGGAAAAATTGCCTGGCAGTATGATATTCCCTACCTTTACAATGGAGCGTACACAGTAGGTGTGATGCCCGTGGATGGAAAAAGAATCGGTGCAGACTTCATAGTCGGCTCCGGTCACAAGAGTATGGCATCCCCTGCACCATCAGGTGTCCTTGCAACTACCGATGAATGGGCTGATGTAGTATTCAGGACAACCCAGATGACAGGTGACCTGACCAATCGCAAATTCGGGGTGAAAGAGGTCGAGATGCTTGGATGTACCCTCATGGGTTCAACTTTGATGGCAATGATAGCTTCTTTCCCCGCTGTTAAGGAACGTACACAGAACTGGGAAGAGGAAGTGAAGAAATCTAATTTCCTCATGGATAAGTTGCTTGAAATAGAAGGAAGTACAGTATTATCTGAGTACCCCCGAAAGCACGCACTTTCAAAGGTTGACACTACCGGAAGCTTTGATGTTGTTGCAAACAGCCACAAAAGAAGAGGTTTCTTCTTCTCCGATGAACTCTCAAAGAAAGGAATAGTGGGAGAATTTGCTGGTGCAACTCGTGCATGGAAGCTAAGTACCTATGGTCTTTCATGGGAAAAGGTAAACTATCTTGCAGACTCACTTCAGGAAATTGCAGAAAAGTATGAAATAAAGGTCAACAAGGGTAATCTCTGATTTCCTTCTCCTTTATTATTAGATTTGAGGAATGTGTATCATGTTAAGCAAGGAAGAGCTTGAACGTTACAACAGGCAGATAATGCTTTTTGGTGAGGATGGCCAGAAGCGCTTAAAAGATGCAAAGGTTTTCATTGCAGGTGCAGGAGGACTTGGATGTCCAATTGCACTTTATCTTGCAGTTGCAGGCGTGGGGAACCTGAGAATTGCAGACCGCGATTCCGTGGAACTAAGCAATCTTAACCGGCAGGTATTGCATTGGGAAACAGACGTCGGCAGAGCAAAGGTATCATCTGTTGGAAACAAGCTACAGGAAGCCAATCCTCACATTGATGTGGAAACATTTCATCTGACAATAGATGAATCAAATATCAGGGAGCTTGTAGGAGACGCGGACATCATAGTTGATGCCATGGATAATTACCATGTCCGTTATCTTCTCAATCAGGTCGCCCACGAAAAAGGTATTCCACTTATTCATGGGGCAATAAGTGGTTTTGACGGACAGGCCATGTCTATCATCCCCGGGGAAAGTGCATGCTTTAACTGTGTTTTTCCTTCACCTCCGCCAACCGAAGTGTTTCCGGTTGTTGGCGTGACCCCTGGTATAATCGCTATGATACAGGTCAATGAGGTAATCAAGTATCTGGTAGGTACTGGCAGCCTTCTGACAAACAGGCTTCTAATCTGGAATGGTCTTCATTCGGAGATGGAAACTCTGAAGGTATCCAGAAGACCTGATTGCAGTGTATGTGGTAAAACCAACAAGTCATAGGAGTGATCATATGATTAAAATTACACATGATGATTTTGATGTAAATTCAATGCTCTCACAGGCAAGAACCAGTAAAATGGGTGCTCTGGTAACTTTTCTTGGGACTGTGAGGGATGATGGTATTGATATGCTCCAGTTTGAAGTTTACGAAGAAGTTGCAATAAGGGAGCTTGAAACCATACGCGATGAAGCCTTTGGAAAGTTTGACATTGAGAGTGTGGATGTCATTCACCGCATCGGGGATTTACATGTGGGCGAGAATATCCTCCTGATAGTCGTAGGTGCAGGGCACCGAAAGGAGGCGTTTGATGCGTGTGAGTATGTCCTTGAAAGGATAAAGGAAAGTGTCCCTATATGGAAAAAGGAAATAGGAAATGCCGGTGATCGCTGGATTCCCGGGGAAGCCCATAATTCCTAAAATTCCAAAGTTAACATTTTTGCTAAAATCTAAATATCAAGCATCCTCTGAATTGCCAGACGTGCCCTGTCCGCAACATCTTCAGGCACTGTTACCCTTGGTGTGAGACTTTCAAGTGACCTGTACACTTTTCCAAGGTCTGTTCTTTTCATAGTAATGCATATGGCTTGTGGTGATAGGGGATAACATGATTTTTCCGGGCAGTCTTTTTTCATCCTGTGAAGTATCCCTACTTCAGTACCGATAATGAATTGTCTTTTGTCACTCTTGCAGACATGTTTTATCATACCGGATGTTGAGAATACCTGGTCTGCTATGCCAACGACCTCAGCCCTGCACTCCGGGTGAACAAGGACTTCTGCATCGGGGTGAAGTTCACGTGCTTTCTTTACATCTTCAGGTGTTATCCTGTCATGTACAAAACAGAATCCTTCCCAGGGCATGATCTCTTTATCGGTGAACCTGGCTACGTAACTTCCCAGATTCCTGTCAGGTACGAATATCACCTTGTCCGCATCAAGTGATTCAACCACTTTTACGGCATTTGAGGATGTACAGCATATATCGCTCTCTGCTTTCACTTCTGCTGTGGTGTTAACATAGCAGACCACCGCAGCCTCCGGGAACCTTTCCTTAAGGACACGGAGTTCCCCTGCATTTATCATTTCAGCCATTGGGCAGTTTGCATCTGCAGCGGGCAGAAGCACTTTCTTTTCAGGTGAAAGGATGGCGGCTGTCTCTGCCATGAAGTCAACTCCACAAAATACAATTACATCTGCATCCAGGTTAGCTGCTTTTCTGGCAAGTTCCAGGGAGTCGCCTATAAAGTCAGCTATATCCTGCACTTCTCCGAGCTGGTAATTATGGGCAAGTATAACTGCATTTTTTTCTTTTTTGAGTTGCAGTATCTTCTCTTTGAGTGATTCTACATCAAGAGTCATTTTTTCGATGTAAGTCATGAACAAATATCCTGTTTGCTATCTTTATTAGTTTGAATTCGCCATATGTGGCATCAATTCACAATTGAGAATTGTGTTTATTCTTATATACTTTTTCCCATTGTTTCCCGACACTACTAAAAAACGAGGGCATACTTTATTGAAAATGACACATTAACAAAACAATGCCGCTAAACTCAGCAACCCTTTTTATATTTTTTAATAACAACTTTATATAATTAAGTCGCATATTCCCTATTAATGAGTCAGGTGGTGTGCGTATTAGTAGTGTGAATGTTCTGGGCCTAGAAAATGCCCTTCTTTCCCTGAACAGAATTGCAGCAGCCAACATCGTAAAAAAAGAATTTACCGGCGACAATGCTTTTGAGCTTATCCATGAGCTTATTGCACCGACTCTTGAAAAAATAGGGGCTCTCTGGGAAAGCGGTGAGATTGCATTATCACAGGAGTATATGGCGAGCAAGATCTGTGAGGAAATAATGGAATCTATACTGCCTGCCGCGAGTCCTGACAGGAAGAACATGCCAATAATAGGTATTACAACTCTTGGGGATGAACATATGCTTGGAAAACGTATCGTTTCTTCATTCCTTAAGGCCAATGGATTCAATATGCATGATTATGGTGATATGGGGCCTGAAAAGGTTGCCAGAAAGGTCAAAGAAGATGGTATCGAGGTCCTGATGGTTTCGACACTAATGCTTAATATTGCCCTTAATATCAAAAAGCTCAGACATATCTTTGACCACGAAGGTATCAAAGCAAAGATAATAGTGGGTGGTGCACCTTTTTTGTTTGACCGTGATCTTTGGAAAGAAGTTGGTGCCGATGCTATGGCAATTGATGCCACGGAGTCTGTTAATAAGATATATGATGTTCTGGGGTTATCGCAATGAAAAGTGAAGCAATGACTCCTATGGAAAGAGTCCTGACAGCTCTTAATTATGAAGAAGCTGACAGGGTTCCATTCTTCAACTTACTTACAACACAGGGAGCTAAAGAATTCAATGTATCCATAGAGGAATATTTCTCAAGGCCTGAAATGGTTTCACAGGCCCAGATAAAGATGCAGCAGAAATACGGTCATGATTGTTACTACTCTTTTTACTACGCGTCTCTTGAACTTGAAGCATGGGGAAGGAATTCTATTTTCTATTCTGATGCCCCTCCTAACGCTGGTAAGCCAATAATCTCAAACGTAGGGGATATAGGATCGCTGGAAGCACCTGATGTTTTTGAATCACCACAATTAAATAAAGTTTTGAAGACCACAGAACTCATCAAGAAACATGCAGGTGAGGATATCCCTATAATTGGAGTAGTTATGTCTCCCTTTGCATTGCCAGGTATGCAAATGGGGTTTCATCATTTCCTTGATATGATATACGAGGAACCTGACAAGTTTGAAGAACTTATGCGCATCAATGAAGAATTCTGTATTGAATGGGCAAATGCCCAGATAGAGTCAGGAGCAACTGCGATCTGTTATTTTGATCCTGTGTCGTCCTCAACTATCATTCCGCCTGAACTCTACAGGAAAACAGGATTTAAGGTTGCCAAAAGTGTAATCTCCAGAATTAACGCACCTGTTGCAACTCATATGGCTTCAGGAAGATGTCTTCCCATAATAAGTGATATTGCAAAAACAGGGACTTCTATTATTTGCACAAGCGTACTGGAAGACCTTGGAGAAATAAAAAATACATGCAATGGAAAAATATCAGTGCTGGGTAACCTGAATGGACTTGAGATGAGACATTGGACTGTTCAGGAAACCGAATGCCATGTGAAGGAAGCAATTGAAAAGGCAGCAAACGGTGGCGGCTATATTCTTTCTGATAACCATGGGGAAATACCTTATCTTGTTCCTTCAGAAGTTATCATGAATATTTCCGATTCCGTGAAAAAATGGGGTCAGTACCCGGAGTAGAATAATATGTTTTATGATCATTACGTTGTTGCACCTGAATACATTCGGCATGAGATTGAATATATCCTTAGCAGTGATGTCCAATATGAAGGGATAAAATGCGCCTTTTTTAAGTCTTTTCAGGATACCCCGAAGTCTGAAATAATCCTTGGTATCATCAGAGAGCAAAAATGCGATAATGATATACTGCTTCTGTGTGACACATCATGTCCAGAAGTTTGCATTCCGGAAGAGTACTCTGGCTCTGTTAAAATTCATAATACAGAGCATATCTATGACTTATTTGCTGAGAGTGCGGTTTTGCAGGAGTATGAAGCTGAAGGTTCTTTTATTGTAGTTCCTGGATGGCTGGAAGACTGGCAGAATAATCTGCGGTCTATTGGTATGTATGACAATAATTCAGCACCCCCATTTTCCGAATTATATTCATCTATTTTGATTCTGGATACAGGTATTCATTCTGATCTTGCTGTAAGGGCAGAGGAATTTTCCAACTTTGTAGATATCCCGTTCAAAATATTAAATTTAGGGATGGGATACTTCAGAGTGCTCTTTGATAACCTGATACTTCGATGGAGCATTGAGAAGAAGCAAAAACAGTTGAAAGTATGCCAGAGAAAAGCGGCTTCATATGCAATGTCTATCGATTTTATCAAAACAATTGCTGACATTACAGATGAATCTGTTGAAATCAAATCTATTTGTAAATTATTCAGTACAATGTTCGCTCCGAAAAACGTTGTTTATCACTCTTTTTATGACGATCGGATGGAGGTTCAGTACTGCAAGTCCTCTGAAACCAAACTAGATGTCATAATGAAATTGAAAGATTCTGATGAAAGCTATGTTGTGTTCGATACGGAAGATGGTTTCGCAATAAAAGTTTTAATAGCAGATACTCTCTTTGGTATTATCGAGGTGCATGGTGTTGCTTTTCCAGAAAATCTGGATGAGTATCTAAGTGTTGCATTTGATCTTGCAAAGGCTTCAGGGCTTGCAATATCCAATATAAGACGCTATCACGAAGTATTCAGGTCAAAGGAAGAGCAGGTGAAACTTACTGAAATGCTCCGTACTACAAATCGTATTTTGAGGCACGACATTGCTAATGACCTTCAGATCATCATGGGAGCTTTGGACTTGCTTGAGGAGAATGGCGATAAAAAATTCCTTTCCATGATCAGAAAAGCTTCGCAAAAAAGTGCTTCCCTGATAAAAAATGTAAAGGAAATTGATAAGGTCTCAGTTGTTGATGAGCAGCTTGAACTTTTGAATGTTAAAAATCTGGTAGATAGTATTGTAAGCATTCATGAAGCACAATTTAACGTCACAGGAGATTGTCTGATCATGGCAGACAAAGCTCTGGCTTCAGTTTTCGATAATATCGTCGGTAATGCCATTATTCATGGTAATGCCAGTAAGGTCGATATTGAAATATTGAAGCAAAATGGCATCTGTGAAATTTCAATTGCTGATAACGGTATTGGAATTCCTAATAAAGTAAAATCCAGAATTTTTGATGAGGGGTACAAGTATGGAAAAACCGGGAAAACCGGATTTGGATTGTATATAGCTAAAAGGACAGTTGAACGGTACGGTGGTTCTATACGTGTTGAGGACAACAAACTGTCAGGTGCAAAATTTATAATTGAGTTAGATGCTGCGTCAGATCATAAAAAAGGAAAATAAAAGGGAAAAAAGATAATACCCACAAGGTAGATTTTTTTAATCTTCTGTTGCCCTTCCTATAGCTTTAACCAGCGTTAACATTACTCCCATCCCTTTCTGGAAGTCTTCATCCTGCATCTGTTTCAACAATCCTCCTATTCCTACCTTTGGTGGTTCAAGAAGGGCTTTATCGAGTTCTGGATCCTGAACTGCGGTTTCCATCACTCCAATCAGGTCGGTGCTCATGATTGCGTTTGTGAGTTTTAACACCGTTGATGTGAGGTCTGCAATTCCGTGGGCTGTTTGATCGTTGATGTAATCCTGTAGTATTCTTACTGTTCTGACAAGGTCCAGAATAGCTTCTACATCGCCCGGTCTTATATCAATACCTGATATCTGGTTCGCAATATTTTTGTCGCTCATATTATATCCTCCTCAGAACAATCCTTTTACACTGATATCCCAATGTATGTGGTAATACATGCGATACAGGAACCACCCCATTTTTGTGGTTGAAAATGTTTCAGGAGGCTTTGCATATTTCCATGTTGCAATGTAGCCTAGTCCTGGTGTGGATGGTGTTTCCAGTTCGGTAACAAGAGGACATCCAGTCTCTCCTTCATAGGGAGTTTTAATGCCGTTTCCACAGATATCATTCTTCAGGTTCTGGCTAACGGCAATAGCCTGGTAGTGCGCTCCGATTCCAGTTTTGAGGATATCAGCAGGTCCGAGATCACCAAGAACATATACATTGTCATGATTGCCTGCGGGACCACGGTACTGTAGTGTTGCTTTGTCCGCAGAGAGCCAGCCCTTATCGTCTGCAAGGCCGGATTCTATAAGGACATCCGGTGCCCTATGTGGAGGAACCGTGATCAAGAGGTCGTAGTTCACTTTGTCTCCGCTTTTTGATGTGAGTTCCTTATTGCCTGCATCAACATTAGCAAGCTGGAAATCCCTTATAACTTCAACACCTTTTTCATCGAATTGGGATGTCACGAATTTATTGAATTCAGGTGGTCCAATTGGTTCCATGGGCCAGACTAGGGTTAACTGGACATCATCCCTATTCTTTTTGATATTACGCAGGTAGCTGTCCAGCATAAATGTGAATTTTACCGGTGCTCCCGGGCAGGGTACTGGCATTGAGGCTACAGATACAACAACCTTTCCACCATTTATATTTTTAACAAGGTCTCTCACCTTGAATGCATCTTCCATGGATGTGTAGAAAGTGTTCAGGTCATCCACAAGCCCGGGTACAGAATCTACATCGGCTCTGCACCCAATTGAAATGACCAGGTAGTCATAGGTATATCTTTTATCACTTTTGACAGTTACTTCCTTATTTTGAAGGTCAACAGCTGTCACTTCCCCGTCTGCTCCAAAAAAAGCCTTTACTCTGGGACTGATGAGTTTTTTACGGGGCCTTGTGATATCTTCAGGGGTATAAAGTTCAAAAGGGATGAAGGTAAAGCCACCCTGATTTATGTTTGTATCATTTTTATCAAGAATAGTTATTTCCAGTTCATCTCTGGCAATCTTATTCCTGAATTCTCTGGCTAATATGTTAGCTACTACCGATCCGGCATAACCTGCTCCTAGTATCAATACATTCTGTTTCATTATATAATACCCCATATTTTTATGAGTTATTGTCTTAGATATAATTTACTACGGTACTGATACTTTTCTCCAGTAGTATTTAAGCAAATGGAAGAACTTATCAAAAAAGAGTATTTTCAGCAGTCTTGTCTGAATATCTTTCATAGAAGACACTCTTCAGTGTCGTTGAAAGATGAGAAGTGGAAGGTTACAGATGTTATCTGTAACTTAAAGGTTATAGTTATTGCTAGCAATAACTATAGTTTAGTTCTGAAGTACTATCTCAATGTTAATATCCTTAGGAACCTGGATGCGCATAAGCTGTCTGAGTGCACGCTCATCTGCTGCAATATCAATGAGTCTCTTGTGTACACGCATTTCCCAGTGATCCCATGTAGCAGTTCCGTCACCACTTGGACTTTTACGGACAGGTACTACCATCTTTTTAGTTGGCAGTGGAACTGGTCCTGCAATACTTACTCCGGTTCTGTCTGCAATAGCTTTTACCTGATCGCAAACACCATCGAGGTTTACAGGACTGATTCCTGATAATCTTATTCTTGCTTTCTGTGACATGTTTATCTCCTAAAAAAGGAAAAAGTTGAGTGTCTTACTCTTTCAGTTTAACACTCATGCACATGCCAGCAGCAATGGTCATACCCATATCACGGATAGCGAATCTACCGAGCTGTGGAATTTCCTTTACTGGTTCGATCACCATTGGTCTTGTTGGCTTGATGGTGACAATTGCTGCGTCTCCAGCCTTAATGAAGGTTGCATTCTCTTCCTTGACCTGGCCTGTCTTTGGATCAAGCTTCTTGTCAATGGACATAAGAGTACATGCGGTCTGGGTTGTGTGGCAGTGGAATACTGGTGTGTATCCTGCTGTGATAGCGGATGGGTGTTGAAGGACTACGATCTGTCCTGTAAACTCGTCTGCTACTGAAGGTGGCTTGTCTGACGGTCCGCAGACATCTCCTCTGCGTACATCGTTCTTACCTACACCACGTACGTTCCATCCGATGTTGTCTCCAGGTCCAGCCTGATCATGCTCTTCATGGTGCATTTCGATTGACTTGACTTCACCGCTAACGCCGCTTGGGTTAAAGGTTACTGTCTGTCCCTTCTTCATGATACCTGTCTCGACCCTACCTACTGGTACGGTTCCGATACCGGAGATGGTGTATGCATCCTGTACAGGAATTCTGAGTGGGAGTGTGTCTGGCTTTTCTGGTTCAACAAGGAGGTCAAGTGATTCAAGGATAGATGGACCCTTGTACCATGGTGTGTTTGCGCTTGGACCTGATATGTTGTCACCCTCGAATGCAGAGGTTGGAATGAATGGAATCTCTGATGCCTTGAATCCTACCATACCGAGGAGCTGGCTTACTTGTTCCTTGACCTCATTGTATCTCTCTTCGCTGTACTTTGATGCATCCATCTTGTTTACAGCAATGATAAGCTGGTTAATACCAAGGGTTCTTGAAAGGAACACATGCTCTTTTGTCTGGTCCATTACACCATCAGGTGCGGCGACTACAAGGATAGCTGCGTCAGCCTGGGATGCACCGGTGATCATGTTCTTCACAAAGTCACGGTGGCCTGGGCAGTCCACAATTGTAAAGTAGTACTTGTCGGTGTCGAATCTCTTGTGAGCGATATCGATTGTGATACCTCTTTCACGCTCTTCCTTAAGTGAGTCCATGACCCATGCGAATGCGAATGATTCTTTACCCTTTTCTTTTGCTTCTGCCTTGTACTTCTCGATAAGGTGAGCAGGTACTGCTCCTGTTTCGAACATTAATCTTCCGACAAGGGTTGACTTGCCGTGGTCAATGTGACCAATAACTGCCAAGTTCATGTGTGGTTTGTCAGCTGCCATTTTCATATCTCCTTTATTTAATTCAATTATAATATATCAGTTTGATTTGCCATAATAGGTCTTTTTACGTTTAAACCTTTCTGACAAAATAGGATTTTTGCAGCAAAAAGCTGCAAATTTCCGCAATTACATACTCATGTAGTCAGATGCTTGTGGTAGGTCCTTCTTGAGTCCCTTTCTTTCTCTTATGCCAGTTACGATTTCTGCGGTCAGGTTTGTTGGAAGTGTGTCAAATCCTGCAAACTCAGTACTCCACATTGCGCGACCTTCGGTTGCTGATCTGATATCTCCTGCAAATCCGAACAGTTCGGATACTGGTGCTCTTGATTCGATGATGGTCATGTCGCCTTCTGAGCCCATATCAATGATCGTACCACGACGTCCCTGAATCTCCTTGGTTGCGCCACCCATGTTGTCCTGTGGAACCTGTATGAATACTTTCTGGTACGGTTCAAGAAGTGTATCATCTGCCATTAGCATTGCTGCCTGGATACCTTGTCTTGATGCTGGTATTACCTGTGCAGGTCCTCTGTGGACTGCATCCTCGTGTAACTTTGCATCAACGAGCTTTACCTTTACACCCATGCATGGTTCTCTTGAGAGAGGTCCTGCCTTCATTACTTCCTGGAATCCTTCAAGGATGAGTTCCATGGTTTCATTGAGGTGCTGGATACCCTTTGTGACATCAATGTAAACATTGCTCTCAAAGATGTCAGCAATACCCTTAGCTTCATCTTTGCTAAGTCCTGCTGCCATGAGTTTCTCTCTACGCTCAACTTCAGGCATACGCATTGATATCTCGCCAGCCTTGATAAGGTCTCTAACTCCTTCCTCAAGTGGCTCGACTACAATATAGAACCTGTTGTGCCTGTTTGGTGATTTACCTTCTACTGGTCCAGCGCTGCCACGAATGGTCTCACGGTAAACTACAATAGGCGGTGTTGTTGTGATCTCTACACCCTTGTCACGCTCAATTCTGTGCGCAATGACCTCAAGGTGAAGTTCTCCCATACCCGCCATTAAGTGCTCACCGGTTTCTTCGTCAAGTGTGATCTTAAGTGTTGGGTCTTCCTTTGCAACCTGTCTCAATACTTCTACAAGCTTTGGAAGGTCCTTCATGTGCTTAGCTTCTACTGCAACGGTAACTACAGGTTCACTTGCGTGAGTGATACTCTCGAAAGGCTCCATGCCTTCAAGGGTGGTTACTGTTGAACCGACGATAGCATCTTTAAGTCCGGTTACAGCTGCAATGTTTCCTGCAGGTATGTTCTCCACTTCAAGTCTCTTTGGACCCATGAAAACACCGACCTGCTGAATTCTGTTCTTTCTTGATGCGCCGGATACGTAAGCTTCCATTCCACGTTTGAGTGACCCACTGAACAACCTTCCGGTTGCGACTTCGCCTGCATGTGGGTCCATGGTAATATCTGTTACCATGAAAGCAAGTTCACCTTCAGGATCTGCATTGATCATTGACTTGCCGATCTTGGATTCCTTGTCACCGTGCCAGATAGCGTTAACCCTTCCTTCCTGAGCCTCAAGAGGGGACGGGAGGAACCTGATTACCATATCGTTCAGAACTTCATGGAGTGGACACTTATCTGCAAGTTCTCTTATTTTTTCAGGATCATCTGCTTTATTGTAATCATATATCTGCTGGAATGTGACTCCAGTCTTCTGCATCATTGGTACACTGATAGCCCAGTTGTACAATGCTGAACCGAAAGCAACAGTACCTTCTGCTGCGTCAACTTTCCATCCTGCCTTGTAGCGCTCTTCGTTCATACCTTTGATGAGCTTGTTAACGTGATCGATAAGTTTGCCGAGTCTGATCTGCATTTCCTGTCCGTCGACCTGCAACTCATTGATGAGACGGTCAACTTTGTTGATGAACAGAACTGGCTTTACATGTTCCTTCAATGCCTGTCTAAGAACAGTCTCTGTCTGTGGCATTGTACCTTCTACAGCGTCAATAACCACTACAGCACCATCTACTGCGCGCATTGCACGTGTAACATCTCCACCAAAGTCTACGTGACCTGGCGTGTCAATAAGGTTAATGAGATATTCCTCGTCCTCGTACTCGTGGACCATTGAAACATTTGCTGAATCAATTGTAATACCTCTTTCCTGTTCTTCTTCATCAGAGTCAGTCCAGCAAGCGTTACCGGCAAGCTCTTTTGAGAGCATGCCTGCGCCTGCAAGAAGGTTATCTGACAAAGTTGTCTTTCCGTGATCAATGTGCGCAACAATACCGATGTTACGTATCATCTTTGGTTCACCCATGAGCGCTGCAACACGGTCAACCATTTTATCATTTCTAGCCATATTAATTACCTTATTCTTATTTACTAAGTGGCAGGATTTGCATTAACGTGCTGCCTTCGCAACTCTTTCTTTTCCATCCTTCTTGTTGATTGAGAAGCATTTTGCATCACGGTTTGAAGCTGCAACTATTTCTGCTGCAAGGCAATCTGCTGCACTTCTCTTGGATTTGAAAGAAGCCTTGTTTGCACCCATTGTAATGTATCTGAGTGCACTGTCAACACGTCTCTGTGGAGCAGTATCTACTGCCTTTGGTACGGATATTCCGCCGTACTTAAGTCTGACCACTTCTTCCCTTGGTCCGGCGTTAGAGATAGCCTCTACCAGAACCTGTACAGGGTTCTTCTTGGTCCTTGAGTTTATGATATCTAACGCTTCAGAAACAACTCTCATTGCGTTCTGCTTCTTTCCGGTGTTCTGCTCATTGCGCATAACGTTGTTAACAAGACGCTCAACGATACAGATGTCTGATTTGTTGAACTGCTGTCTTGCATGCTTTCCGTTTGAGTGAGGGATTATCACCGGATCGAGGTTCACATACCTTTTAATTCCCTGGTCAGTGACCTCTACTTCAGTGAGATCCCATTTTTCAAATAACTTGTACATTTAATTATCTCCTTGGTTTCTCTTTTCGGCCAATGACCATTTCTCTTAAGGATACATTGTTAACAGCAGTGACCTTAAAGCGTACTCCGGGAATATCACCCATTGCACCACCCATACGGCCACCTATTCTTTCTACTGTAACTTCATCGTGCTCGTCGATAAAGTTGATAGCACCGTCACCAGGGCAGAATGCTGATACCTGACGTCCGTTCTTGATCAACTGTATTCTAACACATTTCCTAATAGCTGAGTTTGGCTGTTTAGCCTCGATTCCTACTTTCTCAAGCACAATGCCTCTTCCCTGAGGTGCGCCTCCAAGAGGGTCTGCTTTAACGTCAAGTCCGAGTGTACGCCTGTTATAGCGTGAATCTTTCCATCTTGCATCCTTTCGCATGCGCTGAAGTGTATGAGCTGCATATTTTCCATTTGGCATAATTATGTCCTCCAATCTATGTCTTTGATGAGTATGATATTATTTGGATTATCACTGCAGGATGACATCATCTATATCATGATGTCTCTTAGCGACAAGTTTTACCTTTTCAATGTTTTTCCCATTTCGTCCTATGGCAAGACCCTTGTCTTTATTAGATACTTCTACATAAGCCAATCGCTTATTGTTCCTGTTTGTGATGTTCACCGATTTGACCGATACCGGACCGAATGCATTCTTTATGAATGTAGCAGGTTCGTCCGAGTATTCGACAAGATCGATAAGTTTATCCACTGTTTTCTTCACGCGGTTAATGTGGTCTCCGTTTCTTCCAATAGCAGCACCCATGTCGCCTGTGTTTATCACATATATTATTCTATCGTCATCGATAATGCAATCTTTAACCGCTGCACCTGTGACATTTTCAAATAGTGCGATATATCGGATGTTTTCAGTAGATAACTTGATCTCGCCCAAATATTGCAACTCCTTTAAGCAGCAGCTGCCAGAATATCAGATTCACCGTTGTCAATGATAGCCATTGCAGCAATGATAAATGGTTTTCCGCAGGCAGGTCCAAGTTCTGTTCCTGTGCCAGAGTAGTTTAGTATCGGTACATCTAGGCTTTCTATCTTGGCTCTTACATCTGCAGGGCAGTTTGTGGCAAGTATGACCATTTTTGCTTCATTGTTCATGGCAGCATCGATAGTCCTGTTAGATCCAATTATCACCTTTCCGGTTCTGATCACTTTGATCAGTGCTTTGTCAATGTTAATATCCATTTATATCAACTCATTTATAATGTCAGTTTGAGATTTGTATTAATAAGTGATTCCGTATATCTACTTTCTGGTTGCTCTTTGTATTATAATATTGGAAGTTCATCTTGTGACAAGATGAACATCTCCTGTGCCCAGTTTTATAGGCTGTCCTACTATAATATTCTCGGTAACACCATTGAGCTCATCGCGATCTCCACGCATACCGGCATCAAGCAGATGGGTTACAGTAACTTCAAAAGCGGCACGTGCAAATACACTGGCTTTCTCTCCTGAAATTCCATGTCTTCCGATCTGTTTAACTTCTCCATCACAACACATGATGTCAGATACAAGCATTATGTGTCTGATATCAACAGTAAGACCCTGCTCTGCAAGTGTGTCAGTAGCTTCTTTTATGATAGCATTTCTTGCAGCTTCGATACCAAACACCTCGTATATCTCTCCGATGTTGTTGGTATATGTCCTTGTAGCATCTATTCCTTCTATCTGAAGTACTTCCTTAAGCTGTGAACCTTCGGTATAAAGTGTATATTCGTCCCCATCTTTTCTGATGACGACTCTTTTAATTCCTTCAATACCCTTTAGTGTTATAGAATGGATGTTCTTTGCCAGCTGGAGAAGTTCACGGTATGAGGGTGCGCTTGGAGTTACTATTACCTGATTTGCAATACTGTCTGATACATTGACCATGACACCAAGTTCTTCATGAAGACTTTCTGCAATATCAGTTGCATTTAGTGCTCTGTGTATCAATGTTTTCTCATGCAGATCAATGATAAGGTGCATATTTGCAAGGTCTGTAGTGATGTCTGCAAGATGTTCTATATGAGTTGCCTCAATTTCCCACGCAAGCTTACGTGCCTTGTCCCTGTCAGTTGCATATTCTTCTTCCAGTGCGATGGTCATCATTGGTGTGCTTGGTTGTTTCCTTGCATCAACGATCTCAATGAGACGTGGCAGACCTAGCGTAACGTTAATTTCAGCGACACCAGCGTAGTGGAAAGTACGCATGGTCATCTGTGTGCCTGGTTCACCAATGGATTGTGCTGATACAACACCCACTGCTTCACAGGGTTCCACACACGCATATTCGTAGCTGTCTTTCACACGCTCGATGATATCTTCCAGCTCTTTCTTTGTGACACCTACTTTCATCACATCATCTCTTAATGTCTCCATGATGTTCTTAGGTAGGTCAAGCTGAGACATCATTGAATCAATAGTAGCTTCACTGATCGTCATTTAGTTCACCTCTTTCCCGGTGACCATTCTGACAATTCTGTGGATTGCCTCAGGTTTGCTGTAGTCACTCTTTGTGGAATCAATACCATCTTCTCCGTACTTGAATTGTACGACCACACCACGTGTCTCACGTACTGAACCGTCATACTGGACCTCAAGATCCTGCAACGCGTTTACAAGTCTTCTTTGCAGGTAACCTGATTGGGAAGTACGGACAGCAGTGTCCACAAGACCTTCACGACCACCAATTGCGTGGAAGAAATATTCTGTCGGATTAAGCCCGCTCTTGTAACTTGCTTTGACGAATCCGTGAGCATCTGCACCAAGGTCACCTTTGTCAAAGTGTGGGAGTGTCCTTCCTGCATAGCCTCTTCTTATCCTTTCACCACGAACCGCCTGTTGTCCGACACAGGCAGCCATCTGGGTAAGGTTAAGCATTGAACCTCTTGCACCAGACTTTGCCATCAACACAGCAGAGTTTTCAAGACCAAGCTGCTGACCTGCAATGTTACCGGTCTGATCTCTGGCCTTACCAAGTTCTTGCATGATCTTCATTTCGATGGTTTCTTTGAGTGTACGTCCTGGCAAAGGTTCCAGCTCTTTTGCTTCATAAGCTTCAATTAGTGCTCTTACTTTGTCTTCAGCTTCTTTAAGGAGATTATTGATCTGCAATTTTGCAGTCTTGGGTATATCTTCGTCACTAATACCAAAACTGAGTCCTGTCTTCATCACACCGCGAATGGCGAGTCTTGTAAAGTCATCTACGAACTTGGCACCTGCTTCAGGGCTGTATTCTTTCACAACTTTATCAAGGATTTTGCCTTTAAAAGCACCAATAGCCTGTTCATCAATAGTGCCCTGAAGCATTTCCCCATCTTCTATGACAACATAGGCATTATATTCGCAATCCTTCTTTTTGCAGGTCTCGCACTTGAAACAGGCCTGTGCGGGGAACTCCAGATAGAGTCCCTTTGGCAGGATCTGACTGAAGATCTGTTTTCCGTTCCATAGTGGTTCTCCGTTTTCAGCGTAACTTGCAGGTTCGGGAAGGACTCTAATGTCTGATTTCCTGAGTAGTTCAAGAGCTGCATTCTTGGTGATGGCGTTCTCGTTCCTTGTGAGCAGGAACAATCCGGAGATGTGGTCGTGTATACCGCCGATGATAGGTCCGCCGAAACGAGGGGACAGGATATTCTCCTGTACTTGCATTAGAATGCTGGCTTCTGCCCTGGATTCTTCGGTCTGGAGAACGTGCATGTTCATTTCATCGCCGTCAAAGTCAGCGTTGTATGGCGCGCATACTGCAGGGTTAAGCCTGAATGTCTTGTTTGGAAGTACCTTGACCCTGTGAGCCATGATACTCATCTTGTGAAGGGAAGGCTGTCTGTTAAAGAGAACAATATCCCCATCCATAAGCTGTCTTTCGACTGTCCATCCGACCTCTATCTTCTCTGCAAGCTCTTCCTTGTTGATCTCTGATACTCTTATACGCCTTCCGTCATCGCGTATAGCGTAGTTTGCACCGGGGTGCACCGAGCTGCCACGCTGCACATACATACGCAGTAGTTCAAGGTTCCTTGTTGTTACCCTTTCAGGTATTGTCATCTGTCTTGCAATTGCAAAAGGAACTCCCACTTCGTTAATACTAAGGTTAGGGTCCGGGGATACTACAGTACGGGCTGAGAAGTTCACACGCTTACCTGACAGACTTCCTCTGAACCTTCCTTCCTTACCCTTAAGACGCTGGGTAAGTGTCTTCAGTGGTCTTCCTGATCTGTGTCTTGCAGGTGGTACGCCTGATACTTCATTATCAAAGAATGTTGTAACATGGTACTGAAGCAATTCCCACAGGTCCTCTATAATAAGTTGTGGTGCACCAGCATCCCTGTTCTCCTGGAACCTCTGGTTGATCCTGATGATGTCCACAAGCTTGTGGGTCAGGTCATCTTCACTGCGCTGGCCGGATTCCAGAGTGATAGAAGGCCTTACTGTTACTGGTGGGACTGGCAGAACCGTGAGGATCATCCATTCGGGTCTTGCGCTTTCAGGGTCCATTCCAAGGACTTTTACATCCTCATCAGGTACATTCTCAAAGCGGTCACGTATTTCCGTTGGTGTCAGCTTGTGTCCGTCTTCTACATAATCACTGGGCTTTTCGAACTTGATCTCAAGCTGTTCTGTTGAGCAGTATGGGCAGCTCTTTGATTTTCGTGCTTCCTTGAAGACCTCATTGATAATATTGTCCGGAAGGTGTCCCATTTCCTTTGAAGTTTCCAGTTGTGCAAGGAAATCATTTTTCTTTTCGGCAGTAAGTAGAAGTCTGCCACAATTGCGGCAGATGGAGCGTAATGCCTTTCGTATGGTCTTGTTGAAGCCCACATGTATGACCGGTGCAACTAGGTCGATGTGTCCGAAGTGCCCTGGGCATTCTCCTGCACGGCTTCCGCAGGTCTTACACTTTAAACCAGGGTCAATAACTCCAAGACGCAGGTCCATAAGACCCATGTCTATTGGGTATCCGTCATCGTCATATGTGTCTGCAGTTATGATGGCGGTCACACTCATCTTTCTCACTTCGCGAGGAGATATCAGACCGAATTTAATGGCACCGACTCTTTTTGGAATAGATGGAATATCGTTCATTTTAATTTCACCCCTTATACAGCATCCTCAAGTTGCAGTCTTGGAGCCACACCAAGGGATTTGATTTCGTCAAGCAGCAGTTTGAATGCGTAACTCATGTCTACCGGGTGGATATCAGTTTCAGCACCACAATTTGCGCAGTATCTGATGTTTCTCTTCCTGTCGAATGTTGCAATCATTCCGCAGTGTCCGCAGACAAGCTCTGTTACCTTGTCGGATTCATCGAGCAGTCTTTCTTTCAGGGTCATTGCTGCACCGTGTCCAATTAGCACATCACGCTCCATTTCTCCGAAACGCAGACCTCCTTCACGGGCACGACCTTCTGTTGGCTGTCTTGTAAGCACCTGCACTGGTCCACGTGACCTGGCGTGCATCTTTGATGCTACCATGTGGTGCAGTTTCTGGTAAAGGATAACTCCAACGAACACATCTGCCTGTATCTTCTTGCCAGTTACACCATCAGAGAATACTTCTTTACCGGTGTGTGAAAATCCTTGATCTTTCAGTGCTGCGCGCAGGTCATCTTCATTCTCACCGGAGAATGAGGTTGCATTGATTCTTCTTCCTTCCATTGATCCGACCTTGCCCCCGATCATCTCAAGCACGTGACCGACCGTCATACGTGAAGGGATAGCATGTGGGTTGATTACAAGGTCCGGTACAAGGCCATGCTCTGTAAATGGCATGTCGGCAAAAGGCACTATCAGTCCAATAACTCCTTTCTGTCCGTGTCTTGATGCGAACTTGTCACCGATCTCAGGAATTCTCTGGTCCCTTATCTTTACCTTTGCAAGGCGGGTTCCGTTTATTGATTCTGTAAGAATGACTGTGTCAACAACACCTTTTTCGTTAGAACGCATTGTGATAGCACTTTCTCTGCGCTGCTCAACGGTGATGCCGAAATCGGACTGTTCTTCAAGGAAACGTGGCGGACTTGTCTTTCCGATCAAAACATCATTTGGACCGACAATTGTCTCAGGGTTCACAAGACCGTCAATGTCGAGATTCGCATATGATTCGGGACTACGGGCGCCTCTGAACTCGGAGTCAGGTATTTCGAATTTGTCTTCCTGTCCACCGGGGTAGCGTCTTTCTTCACCTTCAAATGTCCTGAGGAAGTGACTTCTTCCAAGTCCTCTTTCAATGGAGCCTTTGTTAAATACCAGGGCATCTTCAATGTTGTGTCCTTCATAGGACATGACAGCTACAACGAAGTTCTGTCCTGCAGGTCTGTCATCGAAGTGAATTGATTCGCAGGTCTGTGTCCTGACCATTGCTTTTTGTGGGTAATGTAGAAGATGTGCACGTGTGTCTGGTCTGAGCTTGGTGTTGGATGTTGATACTCCTATACACTGCTTTACCATTGCTGCACCCATTGTGTTACGTGGGGATGCATTGTGCTCCGGGTAAGGTACCATTCCTGTGCAGATACCTAACATAAGTCCGGGGTTGATCTCCATATGGGAGTGGTCTTTTGTAATGTGGTCCCTGTAAAGCGCAATGAATGCATTTTCTTCTTCTGCTGAATCAATGTACTCTATCTTTCCAGCCTTTTTCATTTCGTCGTAGGACATCTTGCCTTCTGCAAGAAGTCCTTCTTCTTCTTCTGTCACAAGGGCTTCACCATTTTTCACAACAATGAGTGGCCTTCTTGCACGACCCATATCTGTATTGATTATTACCTCATGAATATCTTCATAATATGTGACATTGAGCTGGTCTGAAACATTTCCTTGCCCACGCTGATCTCTGATATTTTCAATCAGTTCTGCAGGGTCTGTATGGGTTCCTATGAGTTCTCCGTTAAGGAAAACTTTAGCTTCATTCATCGAGAAGTCCTCCTGTGCCATCGTCTAATGAATCTGAATAGTTCGTGTACCCGATAGGTTCTGGCTTTTCCTCTTCTTCTACTACGGGTTTTACTTCCAGCTCCTCCAGGTAATCATCGAGTTCTTCATCATATTCCGGGAGTGCTTTTATTGATGAGTTAAGAACTGTCTTTACAACACCAAGGTCATAGAGTATGTTCTTTATTTTCTTGTTATCTTCAGTACCGGTTGAAAGTTCCACCATTTGTGCAAAGTTCTTCACAAGGCCACAGTTCGGACCTTCCGGGGTTTCTGAAGGACAAAGCCTGCCCCATTGTGTTGGGTGAAGGTCACGGGCCTCAAAGTGAGGCTGGGCTCTTGAAAGTGGGGAAATTACACGCCGCAGGTGAGAAAGTGTTGAGATATAATCTGTCCTGTCAAGCAGCTGTGATACACCAGTTCTGCCGCCAACCCAGTTTCCTGTTGCAAGTGGGTGCTGCAGTCTGTCAGTGAGTACATCTGCTCTTACAAGCGTGACCACATTGAGCTCACGGTTTCTCATGTTTGCTCTTTCAAGCTGATATTTGACGTCTCTTGAGAGCCTGTTGAAGGCAACTCTGAACAAGTCTTCCATAAGGTCACCTGTGAGTTTGAGTCTCTTGTTGGAGTAGTGGTCCTTATCATCTGGATTACGTCTTCCAAGTGCAAGTTCAAAGCATGATTCTGCCATTCTTCCAAGGAAGTTTGCTTTTGGAGCCCTGTCTGTTGGTTCGTTTCCAAGGTGTGGCAAAAGATATCTGTCAATTACGTAGTTGGCACGCTTGATCTGGTAGTCTCTTGCCTGTCCTGATGCAACCCTTGAACCGATCTTTTCCATTGCATCTTCTATATTGTCAACCTCTGCTTCTTCAAGGTTCTCAAACATGAACTTCATTATTTCGGGGTCGGTGGATACTGCTTTTACGAGTTCTTCGTCAGTCTCCACACCAAGTGCCCTCATAAGGGTGATAAAGTTAATACGTCCTGAAATTGAAGGGAATGATACTTCCAGAAGTGATTTCCTACCTCTTTCTACGACAACAAGTGCCCTGTATCCTCTTCTTTGTGAGAATACCTTTGAAACTTCGATGGTATCTCCGTATCTTTCACCAAATTCAGTGAGTATCTTGTTCGGGGCAAGGTCCTCCAGGGTCATGACCACTCGCTCGGTTCCGTTGACGATAAAGTATCCTCCCGGGTCGAGTGGATCTTCGCCGTATTTCACCATCTCTTCTTCACTGAGCTCAGTAAGGTTGCCGATTTTGGATTTGATCATAACAGGGAGCTGGCCGATCTTTGCTTCCTGTGGTTCCTTCTCCTCATCGTTCTCAACAACACTCATCTGCAGGTAGAGTGGTGCTGAATATGATAGGTTCCTTAGTCTGGCTTCGTTAGGATATAGGTTCTCAATTGCCCCGTCCGCTTCCTTCACTACCGGGTTCTCCACGCGGATAGCGCCCAGCTTTATGTAGGTGTCTTCAAGGTCGGTTTCTATGATCTTCTGCTCATCGATGATCTTTTGCAGACCTGTCTCCACAAATTTGTTATATGAATCGATGTGATGCTGTACGATCTTATCTTTCGTGAAAAACGAACGTGGGATCTGTCCTTTGGTTAACGCTATGATAGCACCTTCTTTATGTGGTTTATATTATCGTAAAATGGTAAAAAAGCCCATGTCAAATGATTAATGTAAGATTCGCTTCTTCAAGCGATAACAAGTCTGTAATAGAATGCTTCGCCAGCAGTCTGGCTGTTGCGGGTGATTTTAACTACCTCTCCAACCTGTGCCCCTACTTCCTGTATGACCGGATCAACAACCTTTATTTTTGGCAACTGCTCCTTCTCAATAGCATAGTGTTTTAAAACAGATTTAAGTTCATCTTCCGACATAATCTCATGTTTCGGGATTGACTGGTGGTCAAGCAGGCTAAATTTTCTCAATATATTACTCCTCCCTCAAAAATGTGAACGTGAACACTCATGTGCAAAATTGATGGCGGGCTCGTAGGGATTTGAACCCTAGGCCGTCTGGTTAAAAGCCAGACGCTCTGCCTGACTGAGCTACGAGCCCAATATGTTGGGTGGATTTGCTGAGGCTGCTTCACGTTCATCGACTTCGGTGTAGCGGGTGATAGAAGCACTTATTGTATATATAGTTTTGTGCTCTCTCATGCGTTCGAGCTACAATTGCCTATAACGATTTACTGATACTTATATGTTTTTTATTAATGTAATTTTAATTTAAATCAAAACAAGAATGTTTATATATGATTGTTTTTACTTTTTACAAAGTAGTCCTGGTTATGCTCCTGTGGCTATTTTGTATCTCCCTAAAAACAGAAGGTATCTTCGGTTTAGCACCAATTAACAGTTTATTTTAAAAAATGGCCGGGTTATGTCCCGGATTCCCAGCCACCCATGTATGCTGTCTGTTCATCTGACAGTTTATCAATGCTGATGTCCATGGACATGAGTTTCATTTCCGCAACTCCTATGTCCAGTTCAAGGGGTACCGGATGCACTCCATTTGCCAGTTTGTTCTCTGCGATATGTCTTACACAAAGTGCCTGGTTTGCAAAGCTCATATCCATAACCTCTGCGGGATGTCCGTCACCTGCTGCAAGGTTCACAAGCCTTCCGTCTGCAAGCACGTAGACACGCCTGTCTTTGAGAGTGTATTCCTTAATGTTATTCCTTACAGTCTTTACAGAGCCTGCCATGGCCTTAAGGTCTTCCAGGTTGATCTCTACGTTGAAGTGGCCTGCATTTGCAAGTATAGCACCGTCTTTGATGACCTCAAAGTCTTCCCTTTTCAGTATGTCCCTGTTACCTGTGGTTGTGAGGAATATATCGCCTATCTTTGCAGCCTCTTTCATTGGCATGACCTGATTGCCATCCATACGTGCTTCAAGTGCCCTTATTGGGTCTATCTCTGTGACGATTACGTTTGCACCAAGGCCGCTTGCGCGCATTGCAGCACCCTTACCACACCAGCCGTAGCCACCAATGACAACGTTCTTACCTGCTACAAGAAGGTTCGTTGTTCTCATGATTCCGTCCCATGCTGACTGGCCGGTACCATAGCGGTTGTCGAAGAGATACTTTGTCATTGCATCGTTCACTGCGATAACTGGCATCTTCAGTGCACCATCACGTTCCATAGCTTTGAGCCTGTGAATACCTGTTGTTGTTTCCTCACAACCACCAAGTATCATTGGCAAAAGGTCAGTGCGCTCTGTGTGAAGCTTGAAAATAAGGTCTGCACCGTCATCTATGGTGATATCGGGCTTGAAGTCAAGAACATTGTCAATAGCTTCATAGTATTCCTCGGTGCAGCAGTCATATCTTGCAAAGCACTGGATGTTCTTCTTCTCATGAAGTGCAAAAGAAACATCGTCCTGTGTGCTTAATGGATTACAACCTGCAATAGCTACTTCGGCTCCGCCCATGGCCAGGGTTTCGACCAGTGCAGCTGTCTTAGCCTCAACGTGTAAGGCCATACCGACCCTGTGACCTGCAAGTGGCTTTTCTTTTTCGAACTGTTCCCTGATTATATTGAGAACAGGCATATGGTTGAGAACCCAGTCAATCTTCATATTGCCTGATTCTATCATTTCATTATCGCTCATCTAAATTCTCCAATTTCATAAATATAAAATAAATATGTATTAATTACCAATCTTTGATATAAGCTCTTCTGACTTCTGAATTGCAATGTCTATTACTTCCTGTTCATTCATTGAGATGACTTTTCCATCTTCCATAAGGAGCTTGCCATTCACGATAGTCGTCTTCACGTCCTTTCCGCTGGCAGCGTACACAAGGTGTGATGCAACGTCGTAGACAGGTGTCAGATGTGCCTTATTCATATCAACTAAGATCATGTCGGCATTGTACCCTTTCTTCAACATCCCGCTGTTGATTCCAAGTGCCTTTGCACCGTTGAGGGTTGCCATCTCGAGTACTGTGCGTGCAGGAAGTACTGTGGGGTCCATTGCACTGACTTTTTGCAAAAGAGCTGCTGTTCTCATTTCCTCGAACATGTCAAGGTTGTTGTTGGAAGCGCATCCGTCAGTTCCAAGGCAGACGTTCGCGCCTTCATTCAGAAGTTTGGAAACCGGGCAAATTCCGGATGCTAGTTTCATATTGCTGACCGGGTTATGGGAAATATTGACACCATATTCTGCAAGTATCTTAATATCGCCGTCTGAAAGCCATACGCCATGGGCAGCAATTACATCCGGTCCCCAGAAATCGATATCCTTGAGGAAGTGTATGGAGCACATGCCAAAGTTCTCTTTCATATAATTGAGCTCTGCTTCGGTTTCAAGTACATGGATATGTATCTTTACGTTATCCTTGACCGCCTGCTCTTTAACTCTTATCAGAAAGTCCCTGGAACACGTATTGGGTGCATGAGGTCCGTACATGGTGTCTATTCTGCCATCAGCTTTTCCATTCCATGCTTTGACAAACTCCATGCCCTCTTTTAATTCTTTATCTGCCTTTTCTTTGTCACCAAAATCTATCATGCCATAGGAAAGTGCAGCTCGAATGCCTGCTTCATCAACAGCCTGAGCAACCCTGTTCTCATGGATGTACATGTCGGCAAAAGCAATGGTTCCTGAGCGAATCATTTCCAGACATGCCAATCTTGTGCCTGCATAAATGTCCTCGTCCGTAAGCTGTGCTTCAGCAGGCCATATGTGGTTCTCAAGCCAGTCCTGCAGTTGCATGTCATCAGCATATCCTCTAAAAATGGTCATCCCTGCGTGACAATGCGTATTAATGAGTCCTGGCATAAGGACTGAACCTTTTGCATCGATAATCTTTTCGGCACTGCACTGCGTGGAGGTTCCTATCTCTTTAATCGTTCCATTCTCAATGACAACTACTCCGTTCTCTATATCTCCTACAGAGGGGTCCATTGTGAGAATATAAGCATTCTTGATGATCGTATCAGCCATTATATATCTCCTGATGTTTCTTCCTTTAGTTCTTCCAGATACATCCGCATAATTGCAAGTCTCTGCTCTGCGATTATTTTTGCGGTTTTTGTATTGAGCCTTTCCGGTATTTTGAAAGGCTTCCTTTCCATATAATCATAAAACCCATCGAAGGGGTCTTCAGTGTAAGCATTCATAGAAGTTTCCTTCACAGTCCCGATGGTCTGTTTCAATGCTCGTAAAGCTCCCATTGATACAAGGGAGCGAAAAATGCCAACGGCTCCCAGTGCATCTATTCTGTCAGCATCCTGAAGTATCTTAGCCTCAATGGTCTGCGCCTTCATTCCACGGCTGAAACGGTGGGTGAGTATGCATGATGTTACATGGTCTATAAGTTCTGCCTCTGCTCCGTTATCATTTAGGAATTCACGCGCAATTTCCGCACTGTATTCTGCGTGATTTCCACCTTCTTTGTGCTCTCTTACGATCCCTACATCATGAAGAAGGGCTGCAAGACGCAGGACCTGAATATCTCCACCTTCTTTTTCGTGTAGTTTTACACAGGTGTTTTCAACACGTTCAATATGTGACATGTCATGTGTACTTGGCTCATCTGCAAGCACCGCAGAAACAAACTTGCGTGTTGTCTCTATTATGTCCATGTAATTCCCTTCTCTTCGGCTTTGTTTTTCAGGTGTTCCTGCATGGAATAAAGGGCATCTGATAAGACTCTGTCATTATCATAGGCATCAATAACAGCTTGAAGTGAGTCCTTGCTTCCGCCTTTCATATCCTCTGTGAACTGGACCATATTGTTGAGTGCTCTGGTGACATTGTCAACAATTGTGACCGTAGATGTAAGAGAGGTTCTGGAAAGAGGATTGAGGTCTATTGCAATAACGGTCTTTCCCATTTCCACTAGTTTCTGGCAGCGGTCTCCATCCTCAAGGGGTACCAGCACAACATCTGCACTGAAAATGCCTTCATCATCAACAATGGCTCTATCATGTGAAAGGTCAAGTCTCTTGTCACCTTTCCCGCCAAGGACCACACCCGCACCATGTGCCTTTAGATGCTCAGTGATCTTGTGCACTCTTGCATCGCTTCTGTGGAAAAGGTTTACTTCCAGTCTTGCACCTGTAGCATCAGCAAGTGATACCATCAGGTCAGGTACAAGGGCTGCAGTGTTGCCGTTCACAGATATTATTGGGTTCTCTGCAAGGAGTATGTGTGCAACTGCCGCTCTTTCGGCAATTGCTGCTGATTCGATCGTCTTCTCTCCGATTATGTAGTCAAAGGCTTCACCACGCCCCTGGGCAACCAGTCCTTGCTTGCTGGTAATGCCCATATTGACCCCTTCAACTATCTTTTCTCTTGTGATGAGAGAGTCATATCGGGGGTGGTCTCTGGGAATTTCTGTCATTCAGTCTGTTTTCTCCTTGTGTTCATTTACTGGCGTCCAGTATTATTCCCTGGTCCGTGGGAACAAGCATTGTCTGTATTTCCTGGCCCTGCAACATTTCTATGTACTTGTAGTTTATAAGGTTAGGATTCTTTGCCAGCTCTTCATTAATTATTCCAAGTGCTTCAGCTTCACCGTATGCTTTTGCTATGGTCGCATTTGCAATACCGTTGGCTTCAATTATCTTCCTTTCTGCTTCCAGCTGTTCTTTTTGTTTTACGAATATCATCCTCTGGGCGTCCTGGTCAGCCTGAAGTTTTGCCTCGATTGCTTCAGCAACCCTTGTTGGCAATACAACATTCCTTACAAGCACTTCTTCCACGATGATACCATCGTTTCCCAAAGCTTTGTCGATATTGTTCAGCATTTCTCCTGCTACAAGTTGTCTTTCCTCGCCATATACCTGCAAGGCTGTTTTGGTGGATACTACTTCACGTATGGATGATTTTATTGTGGGGCGAACTATTTTTTCCGCGTAGTTAGTTCCAAGAGTCTGGTGAACGGTACTTACCTCATCAGACATCAACCTGTACCTTACAGTGATATCCAGTCCCAGGGTAAGTCCTTCCAATGTAAGAGCTGTGATCTGGTCATCTCCTACTATCTGACCTTCGCCTGTCTTTCCGCTCATGGTGTATGTTTCACTTCTGACCGAGTATTTGGTAACACTGATCCATGGCGGTACGATATGCAATCCTTCGCCAAGTTCATCTCCTTCAACACCACCGAACTGGTTGAATTTCACACCTACTTCTCCGGCACCAACTGAAACAAAAATTGAACCGAATAGTATTGAAAATATTATCAATATTACGAAAACGATTGCGACTGAACGGAATATCTTAGTGAATATCTGGGGTATTTCCTTCGGTATATCTGGCATCCCTTTTGGTTTAGGATCCCATTCATCTTCTACGACCATGGTCTTTCACTTCTCCTTGAACTTCCTTAAAAAACGTTTCACTACATTATTATGCGTATATTAAATAGGCTTTTGCTCACATCATTCTGATACCCGAAGGTTTTATCCGATAATTCAAAACGTCTCCAAAATCAGTAAGTACCTCGGTAATATTCTCATTGGGGCAGCTCTTATTATTAGTTCCGAGCGCAAACACTGTATTACCAAGCATTGCCTGCGAGGCCAGTCCGCCTACAGATTGAACGGCTTCAATTATCTCTATTATCTTTTCGTCTGCAAGTCCTGTTCCAATGGCAAAGTCTCTGGAACAATGCATGAACTTCTCAATTGTTGGCTTCTTCATGAGTTGTTTCATAGATTCTCTACCGGCAGAATTGATCTTTTCAACCTGCTGCCTGTTGCCAAGTACTGAACCAGTTGATAATTTACCGAGCACCAGACAGTATATATTATAATCAGGAGATGATATCTGGTCATGAGTGGCAATATCAGGTGCTCCGGGTGAGGTTCTCATAACGACTCCTCCAAGGGACTGGGCAGCCACATCCCCTAACCCGCTACTGTTCTTTACTTCAGCAACATGTGCTATCTCATTTAGTTTGTTTGCGGTCAAATCAAGCGAGAGTGCATGGTTCAATGCGTATGCTGTACCAAGGGCACCGGCACCAGATGCTCCGAGTCCGCATTCTATGGGTATGTCTGCCTGACATTCCACTTTAACCGGTCTGTCGGTGAGCATTTTAATTACAGTGCGTATCGTGTCCCCACTGGTATTTTTGTCGTTAAGTATGATCTCGGTTTTTTCCACTTCATCAGTACATGATACAGTAGTCTTAATTCCTGCATCAAGTACAATTCCACACCCTGTGGATCCTTTCATTATGGGATTCGTGTGGTCGTGTATCTCAAAAAAGCCGGTAATATGACCCGGTGCAAAAGCCGTTGCGCTGGATATTTCTTCACAGGGCATTTAATGTTCTTCCTTTAATGCAAGCATTTCTGTGATATCATCCATCAGTACACATGCTATCATGCTCTTGGAACCTGTGATGTTGTTTGTACCTATATTATAATCCGCGTGGATGATGTATACACAGTTGTCCTCTGTTCCCATGCCCTTCTCACTGACCTCATTTGCAACTATCATGTCAAGTCCGGAGCTGTCAAGTGTTTGTTTTGCCCTTGAAAGCAGTTCATCTTTATCGATCCCGGCTTCCGCCTTGAAACCAACGATACGTATTTCCGGATGAGCATTCCTTGCTTCTTTTATTAGTTTACGTGTAGGTTTCATGGAGAGGTTAAACTCGCCGCCTGATTTGATCTTCTTCCCAATGGCATCTATTGTATAATCTGCAATGGCAGCAGAACTTATAAGCACATCATAGCCCTTTCCAAGTTCATCCAGCACTGAATCTGTCATCTGCGCCGCAGTTTCAGCATATATCTCATTGATGCCGCAGATTTCAAGCTTGTTTCTATGCACAATAGTTACATCAGCACCCCTGCGGTAAGCTTCAAGTGCCAGCTCAACACCAGTCTTCCCTGATGCCCTATTGGTCAGGATGCGTATTGGGTCGATAGGTTCTGCAGTAGACCCGCTTGTGATGAGTATCCTCTTCCCGCAAAGTGTCCTTTGCCCGATCTCTCTCTCAACCTCAAGAACTATATCATCATTCCTAGCTATCTTGGCTATGCCTTCCTCAATCCTGGGTCCGATGAAGCTGATTCCCCAGTCCTTGATATTCTCTATGTTTTTCACAACTGCCGGATGATTGTACATATCTTCATGCATGGCAGGTACTATCATTACAGGTTTACCTGCTCCGATGGCTGTGGTAGCAAACGTTGTTACGGGTGTGTCATCTATTCCTGCTGCTATCTTCCCGATCGTGTTGGCTGTTGCAGGTGCCACAAGCAACAGATCTGCCCTGCCAAGGTTGCCAAAGAACTCCACATGTTCCACTTTCCCGGTGATTGCGGTGATGACCTCATTTCCGGTTGCGTAATGCAGGGCCATTGGGTTGATTATCCACCCGGCAGCCTCGCTCACGACTGCATGGACATCAGCACCTCTGCGTATGAATTCCCGGGCAAGTTCCACTGTTCTTACAGCAGCGATGCTGCCAGTGACTGCAAGCACGATGGTCTTTCCCTGAAGTGACTGGGATTTTGTGGATTTTATCCAGAGTGTTGGATGTTCGTTTGGAATTTGAAGCATATTATGTCCTTTTTTGATTAAATAACTGGATTTTTAGTATTTAAGTAAGGTGGATAAAATAGTTCGCAGTTTTTAGTGCATTTTAAGCCATTTATTATATCACTATAATATACTAGGACAATATTAGGTTTACAGATTGAATAAAAGGTGACTTTACATTGACTTCTCCATTAATTCCTCGCTCCGCAACGCTCGCAGATAAACACAAACTCCTCACTCTCTACCGTGAGGTAGTCTCGCGCTCCGGCGGTATTATCCGTGAACCCCACGAGGTCACAGAGGGATACATAGAAAAGTTCCTCATAAACAGTCTTGCAGATGGCATCATCCTCGTGGTCGATGATACTGAGAGCGACCGTATAATTGCCGAGATACACACATATCGTTCATCTTTAAGTGTGTTCTCTCATGTATTCGAGCACCTGACAATTGCCGTGCATCCATCCTTTCAGAATAAAGGTATTGGTAGGACGCTTTTCACTACCATGCTCGATAAAGTAAGGGCAGAACACCCTGACGTCCTCAGAATCGAACTGATAAGCAAAGAGAGCAACCATGCTGCCAGAAAACTTTACAGATCACTTGGTTTTGTCGAGGAAGGTAGATTCAAGAATAAGGTTCGCAGAAAGGACGGTGGATTTGAGGCGGATATTCCTATGGCATGGATGAATCCTGATTATGATGCGGGTGAAGACTAACATTTATTTTGTTCTTGCCATACTATCCATATATGGACCTAAAATTACTTGCAGCTATTTTTCTCGTTACATTGATACTCCTGCCGTCAGGATGTCTGGATACTAAATCTGATGCTCCTATCGATAGTTCCGTTTCAGATCAAGACTACCGCCAGCAAATGCGTGATTTTGTCATCGGCATCAGCACTTACTCAAAACAAAAGAACCCGGATTTCATAATAATCCCGCAGAATGGTCAGGAACTACTCACGTCAGGTGGACATCCTGATGACCCAGTTGTACAGGATTACATTGCAGCCATAGATGGAGTTGGCAGGGAAGACCTCTTCTTTGGCTATGATGACGATAACGTGGCAACAAACGAGGAAGATACTGAATACATGGAATCATTGCTTGATATTGCCAGGGACAACGGTGTGGTGGTTCTTGTAACTGATTATTGCTGGAATGAATCGTATGTCGATGCTTCCTCTCGTGAGAATGCCGACAGGGATTACATTTCCTTCGCTGCTGAGAGCAGGGGGCTTGATACAATCCCGGATTATCCGGTGAAGCCTTTCAATGTAAATGCAGATGATGTTATTTCGCTTGATGATGCGAAGAATTTCCTGTACATGATCAATCCTGAAACATTTGACAGCAAGGAAGAGTTTCTGGAAACCTTGCAGGAAACGGACTACGATATAATTCTCATCGACCTGTTCTATTATGATATTCCCCTGGAAGCAGACGATGTTACTTCTCTGAAAACAAAATCCAACGGTGGTTCACGTATTGTAATCGCCTACATGAGTATCGGTGAGTCTGAAAGCTATCGCTACTACTGGGATGATTCATGGCGTATAGGATCGCCTGAGTGGCTTGGAACAGAGAACCCTGACTGGGAAGACAACTATAAGGTGCGCTACTGGGATGAAGAGTGGCAGACTCTCATCTATGGGGATGAGGGTGCGTATCTTGATATGATACTGGATGCGGACTTTGATGGTGTCTATCTGGACATAATCGATGCGTTCGAGTATTTTGAGTAGTTCTCATAACAGAATACGCAACAGAAAAAGAATGTAACAAAAACAAAAAAGTAAATATGTGGTGTGAGTACACCACATTTATTCAATAAATATTGTTTTTCTATTCTTGATTTACAATAACTCTAAGCCTAAATGACAGAAGTATCTTGCAGCAAGCTCCCACTGGTAACTTCCATCTTCTTCAGTCACGGTCCATATGTCGTAGTTCCAGTGTTCTCTGTCCCCGTCCTCATCGAGTTTTGCCCATCCTGTGACACCATAGTGTAATTCAGCGAGTGTATCCATTGCCAGTTTTACACTTTCCTCATCTTCAGGGTTTGAATCAAGGTCTACAAATGTAAGTATCCAGAGGGCGTCATATGTAGCGTATGCGTAAGTATCAGGAAGTCTTCCAATCTCTTCTTCAATTCTGGATCCAATTTCCTGATATTTAATGTTCCTTCCATCACTTCCGTATATTGGTGCCATGAGATTGGTTGCTACAGCAAAGCTGGCTGCATCATCATTGTTGACAAGTTCACTGTTAAGTGCTATTCCGTCACTTCCATACCAGTTGACAGTTGACAGAGCTGGATAGTCCTGGGCCAGAGTAAATATCTCGGTTGCCTCTCCATGAGAGCAAAGGAGTACTGCTACAGAGCCGGCATCGTATTCTGAAGTGGCTGCTGTTACTTTCTCATTAAGTGATTCTACTTCTGCGGAAAGGTCTTCATTATCAATTTCATATGTAACGCCTTCCAGTACTGTACCGCCAAGAGTTTCAAAACTAATTTTTACTTCATCAGAGAGTCCGTTGCCCCATACGTCATTCCTGTACATTGGGATTACAACACTAATTCCTTCTTCTTTCATTAGTGTAGCGATGCCCAGTCCCTGTTTGGTGTCGTCAGGTACGAGTCTGAACAGATTGTCTTCAGGAATTGCTAAAGCTGGAGCCGTTGATGCAGTACTCAGAAGGATCATGCCATTCTCGGTTGCATATTCCAGGACCGCTTCTGCCTCATTGCTTGCCTGTGGACCAATTACGATCTTAATTCCCATCTCTTCAAGTTCCTTGAGCTGTTCCAGAGCTTTCTCCGGTTCACTCTCAGTATCTTTTACAATTACTTCCACGCTTGTTTCTGAGCCAAGTCCTGAGAAATAGTCGTTAACGTCCTTGCTTGACACTTCAAGCGCTGCCTGGCTTGCTTCACCGATCGAGGCGAGGTTGCCTGTAAGTGGCAAAAGTGCTCCGATGGTTATATCGCCGGATTCAACCGCTGTTTCTTCAGTCGATTCAACGCAACCTATTCCCATGGTTGTTATAAGTAAAACAGTGATCAAAATACTTGTTATTTTTTTCATCGAATAATCACAATTTCATCAATATGTTTTATCTATATTTGTATATTTCTACTGTACCAACAAGTATCAAATAGATATCTATTAATATTATAGTGTCTGAAAAATCTCTCAAAGAGGACTTATTATGCGGATAGGTACGAAACAAATAATTACAATTTTAGCAGTGCTCCTGCTTGCAATATCTGTAACAGGATGTTCAGATGATAGTGGTAGCGATAGTGAAGACCGCGGAGCATCAGGATCATCAACAAGCTCTTTTGATGCCGAATTCCAGTTAATTGAAGCCGGAAGCTTTGACATGGGTACATCCAAGTATGCATACTCACAGCCAATTCATGAAGTAAGGCTTGCAAATGATTTTTACATTGGGAAATATGAGGTAACTCAGGCGCAGTGGGCAGCAGTAATGGGCAGCAATCCTTCAGAGTTTCAAGGTGAAGACCAGCCTGTTGAAAGTGTTTCGTGGAATGAGGTTCAGGAATTCATTGACAAACTCAATGAGATGGAGGGTACTACAAAGTACAGGCTCCCAACTGAAGCAGAATGGGAATATGCAGCAGCAGCAGGTACTACAACTCTCTATTCATTTGGTGAAATAGATGAGGATGACGGTCCTTTCCTGGGAGACTATGCATGGTATCAGGAGAACTCATATGAAAAAACCCACAATGTAGGTGAAAAACTCCCAAATCCATGGGGACTTTATGATGTCCACGGCAATGTCTGGGAATATGTTCAGGATAGCTGGGTGGATGGTTATTCTGGCGCAAGCGAAGATGGGAGTGCTGTTGAGAAAGGAGCAAGTTCCATGAGGATTGCAAGAGGAGGCAGTTTCTCAAGCAAGGAAAATGCACTCTACACGGCATACAGAAAGAAACAGGATCCTCGCGATGGTGACTCTTCAATAGGTTTCCGTCTTGTGATGGATGCCTGATATTCTTTTTTAATTTTCCTTTTTTAGCATTTTATTCATTTGAATGTAGTTTATGTTTTGATTATATCATTTCATATAGACAGATTTTTTATACAGGACGTTTTTATTGCAGGTAGATGGTCGAAAAAGACAGGGTTCTTAATAATATCAATTATATCTTCAAGAAATATTCAGGTAAAGAAGAACTGGAAACTGAGATAAACAGGCTTCAGTCACACATACTCGAGCTTGAGCTGGATGTGAAGACTGCTAATATACGACATGAAAAAAGTGCGGCATCCGAAAAGAAAGCCATTGCAGCAAAACAGGAAGCTGAAGAGGGACTAAAATCTATAGAGGTAAAACTTCTTACTCTGGAACACGAACTTGAAAAACAAAGGACTGATACTCCCGGGGAATTATCTTTTACCCATGTTGACCAGTTCAGTAAGCAACGAACTGAAGAGTTTATATCGTCCATTTCATCTGTAAAGTACCCTACAGAATCACTACTAACGGTCTATGTTGCTGCCGGGGAACAACTGAATAACATAAAGGACCATGAAAACCTGATTGAAAGGATTGACAATGAAACTCTTGTGTTGATCGAGAAGATAGCCTCATCAACAGGTTTTGTACTTTTCTATTCTCCTGACCACATGATAAATGAACTAATTGTTCCTCCTTTGCCTCTGAAGAGGTCTTGCTGGAACACCGGGGACCATTTTGACACAACTCCTTTCGTGGAATCTCTAAATGAGGATGCAAGTATGTGCGTCCTAGTGGCGCATGCAGGTGAGTCATTTGTCGGTCTATCATTTGACCGTGTGGAGTTTGAGTCGTTTCAGGTGATAAAAAGCAGTGTCAAGGCCAAGCATGCAAAAGGAGGTTTCAGTCAGAGAAGGTTTGAGCGCCTAAGAGATGAGGATATTGCACATCATATTGACAAGGTCAAAGGCTCCTTAAAAGGTTTGCTTGAAGAATTCGAAGATAGTATCGACTATCTCATTTTAGCAGGTGACCCACAGCTTGCAAGGGAAATTACGATGGATGCTCAACTGGATATTGAACAGGTATTGTCTTCTTCTGACATTCGCATAGAAAAGAATAACGTTTCAGATATCCTAAAGCAGATATTGATATATCGCAGATATAGGTTCTGATGAGGCCGGTTGATATGATAAGCAAAGAAGAACTCTGTGGAATAATCGATGCTCTTGGTGCTCTGTCGATAGGGGAAATTTATTCAGTTACAAAGGAATTATATTTACTTAGGGGCAGTGTTCCATTGACTTTGCCTTCGATAAAAAACATTTGTGAAGAGGCTGAAAAAGAACATCTTATTGCTGTTGTTTCCTGGGAAGAGGTTGAAGGTCTGGATGAGGATGACCTTTCCTATTATATATCGGGACCAAACGCCTTTCCGGAAGTCCCTTTCGATCTGAGCGAGGTCATTGATATACTTGTAATGGAAAGGAGGGAAGTTGACTTTAGCAGGGTGGCCAGCAGATTCAGCAAAAATCTGCATAAAAGGATTAAAAATCTTGAAGGCAAAATAGATTCTGTCAATAAGGGTAAATTTCATCCGAAAGATTTGGAAAACCTTGAACATAGGTATAGTGACATACTGAACCAGTTTTATGATTACAGTTTCTGGCTTCCAGGTGATATGTCCGGCATTGGGGCTGAGATCCAGGAACTCAGTAACAGGATCGAATCTCTGAAGTCGGCACAAGGTATTTGACTTTTAGGTAGTATCAGGTATTCATATGGCAAGAGACAGACGCGACAAGTATTACTGGAAAGCTAAGGACGAAGGTTATCGTTCAAGGGCATCTTACAAGCTTTTTCAGATTAACGGAAAACACAAGATCATAAAAGAAGATGATACGATTGTGGATCTGGGTGCAGCACCCGGAGGCTGGCTTGAAGTCGCAAAGGAACTATCAGGTGGACGGGTAGTTGGTGTTGATCTCAGGAAGATTTCCCCAATTGAAGATGTTGAGACTATCGTTGGTGACATCACTGCCGACCGAACAATTGAAAAGATCCTGGGACTTGTCGGACAGGCAGGAGCAGATGTTGTGATATGCGATGCTGCGCCAAATCTTAGTGGTAACTGGAGTTATGATCATGCAAGGTCCATTGATCTCACCCGGTCTGCTCTTGGATGCGCAAAGAAGATACTCAAGCCAGGGGGGCATTTTGTTGTAAAGGTCTTCCAGGGGGATATGTTCAATGAGTTTCTTGAAGAGGTAAAGGACAATTTCACTTATACACGCTCTTATTCTCCCAAAGCTTCACGATCTCAGAGTGCTGAGATCTACGTAATTGGGAAAAAGTTCCTCACTTCACCTGTCAGGCGTGGTAATGAGTTTGAAGTTGAGATCAAAGAACTTGGCTCAAGTGGTGATGGTGCGGTTCTAATAGACAATTTTGTAGTTTTTGTCAAAGGTGTTGAGCTTGGGGACCGTGTAAGGATAAAGATCCAGGATGTAAAGCCGAACTTTGCCTTTGCAGAAGTAATTGGGAATTTGGACTAATAGTCATATTAAACCAGTTAGATCAGAATTGCATATTCATTTGAAAATGCGTCTGCTTTTTATACTGGTTTTCCAATTGTACATGTGTTGCTTTATTAAAAAGCACCTTCTTCTTTTTGTTAAAATATGTTGCAAAATATGCCGATTATGATCATATGAATACTAAAATCCCCACCCCCAAAAGTCATTCAAAATATTTGTTTGTATTTCTTGCCATTATTGTGGGTCTTGTACTAAGCCATGGTCTCTTTGGTGACTATGTACAAAAACAAACGGCAGCATATAGGATAGATTCCTCCTGGGAAAAAGCATCAACAATGCGGGAAGAGGGTAACTATGATCGGGCATTGGACCTTTACAGATCAGTATTTGAAACAATTGAATCTCGTGAGTTTCCTCTTGAATACGGAATGACTTTCTATTATCTTGGGATTACATATCAAGAAATGGCTTTAGTAGACAATACAAATGCTTCATATCATTTGCAGAATAGTATCTCCTCATATAATTCTTCTTTGAAATTTGTTGTAAATGATAAATATCCTGCTCAGCGTGCCAAGGTGCAGTATGGCATGGGTGAAGCATATTTGAAATTGTCTGATTTTCAGGATGTTGAAAGTAATGTAAACAATTCTGTCATTCATTACAACGAAGCACTTGATTATTATTCTATAGCTGTGGACCCAATTTATTTTGCTTCCATACATAACGATCTTGGAAATGCCTGGCGTAAAGCTGGCACAGCAACGGGTAATACTCTCTACCACCAAAATGCCCTCGCTGCATATGACGAATCACTGAGGGTTTTCAGGATAGATACATATCCTTTGGAGTATGCAGGAATTCAGAATAATCTTGGTAATCTCTATGTTGAAATGTCAGAATCCAGCGATAAAAAAAAGAACCTGGACAGTGCTATAATTGCTTTTAATAATGCCCTTGAAATATATACAATGGAAAATCGTCCTTTAGAGTATGCTACTGTTCAGAACAACCTTGGAAATGCATATTTTTCAATGTCTGAAATAGGTGATAAAGAAAGCAATGTTGAAATGGCTATAAATGCTTATTACAAGGCACTGAATGTGTTCAACGTTGGCCTTTTTCCCATAGAGCATGAGGGTGTCTTTCGTAATATTGCAAAGGCCAATAACAGCCTTTGAGAAAAATGAAAACAAAAAAAAGATGTCCTGTCATAAAGAGGACAGTGACATTGTGCCTTTATCTCTCCTGTAGTGTCTCAACTTCTTCCACAAGCCTCTTTCCGGCAGCTATCTCATCTATGCTGTGGATAACCGCGCCGAGATTCTCTATGGACTGTTTTATTTCTTCATAATCCAGGTTTTCCCCCTCAACGGTGATCTTGACCGTTTCTGTTTGTTGGTCTACTTCATAAAGACTGAGGTTCACGCCATGTACTCCTGGAAGTATACTTAGTGTCGTAGACAATTCAACAATTGATGGATGATGGGGTTTAAGCACATCCAGAACCAATCTTCTAATTCCTGTCAATTTTTCATCCTTCCTTATCAGAAAGTCATAGTTATATGAATATTTATACTTTTAAGCATTGCATGTAAAACATTATACTATTTTTGCTTTCCTATGAATGACTTTATGTAATTTCAGAACATAGAAGAATCCATTCTCATAATTAATGAGGTATTTTTATGATAGATATGCACACTCATACTATTTTCAGTGATGGTGAGCTAATCCCTAGTGAACTTGTACGACGGGCTGTAGTTCATGGATACAGGGCTATTGGTATCACTGACCACGCAGATTTCACCAATGTTGAACATGTTCTGAAAAATGTAAGTAAGGCCAAGTACCTTGAAGATGAGCTTGATATTCAGGTTAAAGTAGGTGTGGAAATTACTCATGTTCCACCACGGAAGATAGCTCCTCTTGCAAGGATGGCAAAAGAACTGGGCGCTGATATCGTTGTGGTTCATGGTGAAACTATAAATGAACCTGTTATGCCAGGTACTAATGCTGCTTCAGTTGAACTTGCAGATGTCGATATACTTGCACATCCTGGTTTTATTACTATTGAAGAAGCTGAAACTGCTCTTGATAATGATGTGTGCCTTGAGATAACTGCCCGTAACGGGCACAACAGGACGAATGGTCATGTTGCAAGGATTGGTATGGAAGCCGGTGCCACTCTTGTAGTTGATACGGATGCTCACAGTCCCGATAATCTCATTACAAAAGAATTTGCTTTAAAAGTTGCCATGGGCGCAGGTTTGAATGAAAAGCAGGCACAGGCTGTACTTGAGAACTCTCTTCGTTTTCTGGAGTGAAATGTCCTCCCGCATTTTTTAAAATGTCTTTCAAGGCAATAGACATAACTACTGGTATCTCTCCAGATACTCCAGTATACGAGGGAGATCCAAAACCACTTATTGAAAGAGTCTCATCAATAAAAAATGATGGTTTTGTGGTATCCAGAATGAGTATTGGGACACATACCGGCACTCATGTGGATGCACCCTCTCATATATTCGTTGATGGGAAGAGCGTTGATGAACTTACACCTGAATCTTTTATGGGGAAAGCTGTTCTGCTTGACTTATCTTCTGGTGATGGCTGCATTAAAGAGGATGAACTGGAAAAGCTTTTTGTACAATATGCAAACGAAGAGGATGTGTCTGTTCTTCTGATAAAAACAGAAAATCATTCTGCTTCTTGCAAATCTCCTTGTTCAGGACGTATGCTTGCGGCAACTGCCGGTGAATGGATAATGGAGCATGGATTTACTGTAGTTGGTGTGGATACTCTTTCTGTTGATTCAGATCCTTCCTTGCCAAACCATAATCTTTTTTTGCGCAATGGATTGAGTATTGTTGAGTATTTGCACTTATCTAAAGTAAGAGCTGGCCTTTATTTTTTCATCTGTCTCCCTTTGAAACTAATTGGGTGTGATGGTGCGCCAGCACGTGCAATTCTAATGGATAAGACTTGTTTTTTATAATTATTTGTCTAGTAAAATGTTCATAGGTTACTTTAAATACGATATATTTTATAATCCGATATATAGCAACTTATTTGAATATAAATATCCACATATTTATATTAACGGCACAATAAGATTAAATAACAGTATTAATATAGTAGGTCTAATAATATAATTCCGTTACACGATTGCTAAAACGTTTCATGAGGGATTGCACGAAAGCAAATCAGAAGCATTTGATGCACAGGGATGACCGTGCACAAGTAGGTATAGGTACTCTTATCATCTTCATATCAATGGTACTTGTGGCTGCAGTAGCATCAGCTCTTTTAATAAAGACTTCTGGTGTATTGCAGCAGAAAGCATCACAGACCGGTCAGGAAATAACACGTGAGGTTGCTTCTAACATGAGAATTGACCGTGTGGAAGGTGAGCGTGCAACATATACTACGGTAACGGTCACAGATGGTGTGGTTTCTGATACTAATTTAACGGTTTATAAAGGCCAAATGGTTGAATGGTTGTCTTCTTCAGGAGCTTTTGATATATCGGTGGATGGAGAAAATGATTCTGTTGCCGATGGCTCGCACTTCGAATATCGTTTTTTAAAGGACACGACTTACAATTTTACTATAGATGATGGTATCACCACCACCACTGGTATAATAGTTGCAAATGATACATTCGAGTATGGTGAGATTGTAAAGTTACATATTTCTGTATCTCTTGGACCGGGTAGTGAAGATGTTGATCTGTCACAATTAATAATCTATCTCTCAGATGGAACACATGTTGCCAATGTAAGGTATGATTCTGCTGATTCCAGCTATGAAGTACATAAAGCTACGTCTGAGTATTTTTCAGTAATTCCTATACGCTCCCGTGATCAAACAGTGTTCAAAGCTACACAACCGGTGTTGAGGACCGGGGATATCATGGAAATAGTAGTCGATATACGCAAGGTTTTCCAGGCAGAAGATGAAGGGTACAATGGTCTTCCCCCAAGAACAGAAGTCGCTTTCCAGGTGAGACCAGAAGCTGGAGCTCTTGTAGTATTCGACTTTACAACACCAGGTGCTTACTTTGATAATAAATATATATTGCTGGGATATTGAAGTTCAACTCAAAAATGTGAAAGTGTATATTTCTTATCTGCCAGTACAAGTTCAAAATCGAATTTTCCTGATATGGGTCCTTCAATTACAACTCCCATATTTTCACTTTTATTCTGGTTATCATCAAGAGCCCACTTTCCTTTATTATCCAGCTTTCCTTTTCTGAAATCGACCACATTAGCCTCAATATCATATCTGTTCTTGACGCCGTTTTTGTACTGGCAGATAATTGTATTGTTTTCCTGGATCCAGTGAGTATCAGTAAGGTTGTTATTCATATCCGGGTCCGGGTCAACTCCAAATGCCAGATAATCTACATCAGGCATTGACAATTTGATAGTGCACGTGGATCCCTGTGGGCTATTATGTTCCTGAAGGGTCCTTGAATATCCGTTTTGTATAGACAAGAGCTCAAGTGCAGCGTCATTGATCTGCTTGCTGTCCTTTGCCCCTGAATAGATTGGAGACAGATTATTCCATGAAAAAGCTACAAGGAATATTACAATGGCTGTAACTGCAAGATAAAACACCATTTTAAGAGGGATGGTGTCCGCACCACGTGTATCCCTGAAAAATGTAGTTCCTTTAACCCCCAACACTTTTTATTTTCTCCTTCTATATCATTTCAGCCATTCTAAGAACTTATCAAGTGCTCTTCTGCGATGTGAAACAGTATTCTTGAACTCGTCTCCAAGTTCTCCGAAGGTCTTTCCATTGTAATCGAATATAGGGTCATATCCGAACCCCCCGGTTCCCAGTTCTTCAAAAGCGATGTTTCCTTCAACTATTCCTGTAAACGTGAGTGGTTCACCATCGGGTTCACAGTATCCGATAACCGATTTGAACATTGCTGCTCTTTCAGTTTCATCCTCCATTATTTTAAGGACTTTTTGGTTTCCAAGGTTCTTTTCGACAAATGCTGAGTACGGTCCGGGAAAGCCATTGAGCACTTTTATGAATAATCCTGAATCATCCACCATCACAGGTAGTCTTAATTTACCCGATGCCCATTTTGCACCGTATGCAGCAATAGGCTCCAGATCATCTTCCTGGAGTTCAGGATAGCCATCCGTGTTCTGTATGACTTCAAATCCCCTTGCCGCAAGTATGTCCTTTACTTCTCTGAACTTACCCTTATTACCTGTAACAAATACTATTTTACGCATATCTTCCTCGCTTTTCAATCTCTTTTACTCTATCAAGCACTTCATCTGCCTGCCTGAATTCTTTTCTGTAGCCCCTGCAGAATGACTCGATTAGTTTCTCATGGTCACGGTGTGTGCTCTCAAATGTCTGGAACAGAACATGTACATCCACACCACGTGCCTCGATGCTACTGTCATTAAATGAGAGTCCAAAATCTATCATATATATCCGGTCGTTGAAAACTATCAGGTTGGATGTTGTTAGGTCTCCGTGAATAATGCCTGCCATATGTAATTCAGAAACAAGATGTCCAATTTGTTCACTTATATTCTCATCGATCACATGTTTTATCGCAGTTCCATCGAGATACTGCATTTTGATGGTGGAATTTTCGATGTCATAGATGATGGGTGTGGGCACGCCAGCTCTCCTGGCTTCGGATAGCAGTCTTGCCTCGGCTTTTGTTCTTTCCTTTCTTATCCTTTCATCAAGCTCTTTCAGACGATAGTTTTTTGGCACTCTCTCCTTGATGAGCACTCCATCTTCCAGTTTTACGGTTGCTTCAGCACCACTTGTCAAATACATGTTCAAATCCCGCCTGCAAAGTCTTTCGGGAGCCATGTAACATCCACACTATCGGGCCGGAAATTAGGATTCACATGTGAATTCTCGATATCAATTACATTTCCTGAATCATACATCAAAAGTCCAAGATATGCTATCATAGCACCATTATCTCCCATGAACCTTTTTTCCGGTACATAGAAAGAAGCTCCTCTTTCTGTGCACATTATATCCAGCATTTCCCGCAGTCTCATATTAGCTCCCACTCCACCTGCCAGAAGGACTTCGTTCTTTCCAGTGTGTGCAAGGGCACGTTCTGTAACCTCCACAACCATTGCAAAGGCAGTTTCCTGGAATGAATAACACACATCTTCCATGGAATTAACTTTAAGGGCATCTGTTGCAGCCGTGGATAATCCTGAAAAAGAGAGGTCCATTCCCTTCACTACATAAGGAAGAGAGATATATTTTGATGCTTTCTTTGCAAACTGCTCTATCTGTGGCCCGCCAGGGTGTCCAAGTCCGGCACTTCTTGCAAACTTATCAAAGGCATTTCCAAGACCAATATCCAGTGTTTCTCCGAATACCCTGTATTTTCCCATCCTGTAAGCCAGTACCTGCGAGTTGGCACCACTGACATAGAGGGTTACAGGATCAGTTGCAGGAGTTTTCCAGCGGCCTACTTCTACATGGGCAAGACAGTGATTTACACCAACAAGGGGTATATCCAGACTTATTGAAAGCATCCTGGCGGCAGTTGCCACGGTGCGCAGGCATGCGCCAAGTCCAGGTCCCTGGGAAAAAGATATAGCATCTATCTGTGAAGCATCCACTCCATTTTTCTTTGCTTCTTCCAGCACTCCCTTTACTACATAAGAAGCATACTTTGCATGATGCTGGGCAGCTTCCCTGGGATGAATTCCTCCACTGGGGGGCCGATACATATCAGATACTTCTGCAATAACATCTTTTTCATTAACGATTGCAGCACTGAGATTCCATGCGGTACCCTCGATACCAAGCACTGTTCCTTTCAACTTGATTTCTCCAGCGCTAAATGGTATGCAGTTGAATATTAATTTTGCTGTTTACTGACAAGTACACAGACAATTGATAGTATCAATACTGTTACAAGACCTGACATAGCAGGAATATCTCTAGTACTATCATTTTCATTTTCTTCTGTTGGGGATGTAGTTGTATCTGTAATATCTTCTTTTTCCATGTCAGTCATTACAACTTCTTCGATATTGTTTTCCAGTGTTTCTTCTGCAGTAATTGCAAAAGGTGAGAATCCCGGAGTGTTTGCTTCAAAGTAAAGATAGTCATCTTCAGGGTCATTTTGTTTTGTACTAAGTATTTCCCAGACATCTCCATTGTACCTGTTCAGTGCTATGGTGGCTGGATCAATGTCATTGTTATCTATCCATTCTTTACTGACCCTGAACCCAATAACCGGGTTTTTGATGTTACTCTCTGTGGCATAACCTGTCTTACCCACCCAGATATTCATATTTTTGTATACTAATCCTGATACAGGTTTATCTGCAAATGTGGATTTGCTCTTCAATATTTCAATGGTAGTACTTATTTTTCCAGCATTTTTCAGTGAGTCATAGCGTATATAGTCAATATCGTTCTTATCATCATCAAAATCAAAGTCTACGATGTCATCCATTCCGGCATACACTGAAAGCACATCTTTGAATACGATGTTCTCAACATCTTCGCCTGTGGAGCCCCCACCGCCTCCTCCTCCTCCACCTCCGCTGGAGGAAGCTGATGTGGCAGTAACCGGTGTGGATGTTGTTACGGTAGTATTGGACCAGTTTCCAGAGTTACCTACAAAGTCGAATGGTTTAAGACTATAATTATAGCTTGTACCGGAAGACAGACCTGTGTCCTTAATCGGTGAAGTTGAATAGTTTGCAAGGAAAGCCTCATCTTTCCATAGTTCCACGTAGTCCGTGTCATTTGATGCTTCCCATGTGAGAGTTATGGATGTAGTGCTACCGTAACTAGCAAGATTACTGATGATAGGTGCGGTACTATCCTCAAGTGGAGCATAAATACTCAGGTGAGTAATATTTGCGGTAACTGTGTGTGCAGAGGTGTTCACCGTACTTCTGAATGGGGTCCAGATCTCCTCCTCATTGTCATACCATGCGACAACAAGTTTATCGGTATCATTTACAAGACTTTGATCATATCCAAGTGTAAGGGAAACGTTTCTTCCGAACTGATGTGAATAGTTCACATTTGATTCATTCAGCACCCTGATGTCAATTGCCGGGCCTGTAAGAATTGATCCATTTCCAGGTTCTTCGCCCTTTGTGACTGCAGCAGACACATTTCCCGGATTGGCAGATGTGCCGGTAACATTGAAGCTAAGTGCCGGATGATTTACATTGCTTTCCATACCGGGAACTGCAAGTGTAACTTCATCATTACCTTCTGTGTTGAATGTCTCCCCAAGGCTTAGGCATATGGTGCTATTAGAACTGAAATAGTCGTTCACTGAATTGTTGTAGATAGAAGTGATATTGATGGTGTTTGTTCCGTTAGAAAGAGGAATGTTGCTTAGGTTGAACAGTTCGTTTGAAACCGGATATGACCAGTTTGTCATTGCTTCGTTCACGTAGACTGAAACGTTTGTTGCTATGCCGCCAGTTCCGTTCATTGCAAAACTGTTATTCGGGAAGTAGTATATTGTTCCAGACACAGGTGTATCTATTACTGGCTGGCTTGTGAACACAGTAAAATTCACAGTAGTCGAATTTGTGTATCCTGCGATATCTTCAGCAAAGACCGTTAGATTATGAGTGCCTTCATTTAGGTTCAGGGTGGTATTGAATGAGAATCCGGTTTCATTTGTGGAATTAGTTCCATTATTAACATTGTACCAGAAGTCACATAATTTGTTGCTAGTTACATTTATATCAAATTCATCTTCATGTATTACGGAATTTTCTGCAAGTCCCTGTATATTTATTATATTATCTTCAACACTGACGTAAAATCTCCATCCATAACTTATTTCTTCACTTAGATTTGTCAATGCACTGACAGATACGTTGTGATAACCTTCTGAGTATGGCTGTGCCGGCAGATTCTCTACTTTGTATCCACCAGTGATGCTATCAAGAGAGTGTATCACATTTGAACCGTCGATTGTCATATTTATGGTACCGGAATCAATTCCGTCGGCATGTGTAAGGTTCATATAAACAGCAGTTGTGCTGTTAGTTGTGCATGAGTCATGTTCGGGATACATATCGGTACCATCATAACCATATGAAACCACGAGTGAGAAATTCTGTGGCCCTTGTGGGACGTTTGTACCATTTATCATGATGGTATATGTGCCGACAACCGGTTCCGGTAATTCAACATCTTCTACATTGTTCACTGTGTCCGGAGCCCCATTCCCATAATATGTGTCATCAGGGCCAACAACTACCAGATCAAGGTTGTTCACAAGCTGTGGGACTACAGCAGCATCTCCGGGATAATCTGTCCAGACGAGCGTAACTCTGAGCGCTTCAGATGTGCAGAGGACATTATAGCTCACATTCCATGATTCATTGAAGCTCAAAGGACTTGGATTATCAAAGTATTTGATTGTTTTTGGATATTGTGGATAGATCGAATTCTCAATATCAACACGTCCCCATCCCTGCGCATAGTCAGGTCTGCCTGATATCTCCTGATAATCTCCAGTCCCGTATTGCCCCGGAGTCATGTTATATGCTCCATTGATCAATGTTGCCTTTATCAATGCAGCGCTGGGGCTGCTAAGGTTTTCAACTTGAGTATAGTACTCCCTGAGAATAGCAGCAGATCCTGCAACAATAGGTGCAGACATGCTTGTGCCACCCATATATAGGTAGTTTTCATCAATGATTCCCCACCCTGATGTGCTTGCCAGACTTGATCTTGTGGAAGCAATATATGTTCCCGGTGCAACTATATCTGGCTTGATCCTGCCGTCATCCGTCGGTCCATGGCTACTGAATGCAGCCAGACCTTTGCTATTGCTGGACATGTAATCATCTTTGATAGGATTTGCCGGATAAAATTCAAGCCATGACCCGCTCCCCCAATTTAAATAAGGTGTTACACCAAAACGATCTCCTCTTTCATTTTCTGATGCACCAACAGTAAGGCAGTTCTTTGCAGTTCCTGGTGACCCAATTGAATCATTATCGATAACTCCGTTTGAATCAGAATCTTCACCTGCGTTGCCTGTTGCGAAAAGGATTAGCATATCAGGATGTTCCCACATGAATTGGTCTACCTGGTGTGATTGAATTGTATATTCTCCAGATGAGGTTACTCCCCAGCTATTGGTGTGTATTCTTGCTCCAAGGTTGTATGCTGGTTGGAATACTTCACTAAGATCACCTGGCAGATAGAAATAATCACTATCATTGCCCACTGCTTGGAATACCAGTTTAGCCTCAGGCGCCATTCCACTGTACTGTCCTCCTGAAAGTGATCCGTTTCCAAGTATTGAACCTGCTACATGGGTTCCATGACCCATTTGGTCTGCAGAACTTCCGTCATTTGAGAGATCAGTGATGCTAAGTATTCTTCCCCGAATGTCCGCATGCATCGAGTTATCATCCACACCTGTGTCAAGTCCGCTGTCGCACACAGCAACAATTTGTCCGCTACCGTTCAACCCATATGTATTGTGCGTGGTATCCACGGTGATAATGCCTGTGGCAATATCATTTGTAGCTCTTGGCTGGACGTATTCTTCAATCCAGCTTATTCCGTTTATGGCAGCTATATCATCAAGTTTATCTGCTGAGATTTGTACTTTTAATACATTACCTGAATTTGAAAGGATGTTTCCGCCAAGTGATTGGATTTCATAGTTTATTCTTTCTTTATCTGCTGAAGAGAAAAGTAATATGTTGTATGTGTTTTCATCTTCATTGGATATTAGTTCAGGTTCATATTTGTAAGATGGTCTGTACTCTCCTATCCATTTTACATGATCCATTAAATATACTTGACTTTTTACCTCTTCATTCATCCTGAAAACAAATGCATTGTTCGGGATGTAATTGTAAGCAGAAGCTCCGATTGAAGTTATATTCTGTTTCCATATATCTTGTACTGGTCCGGTGAATTGCACAATATAGTATTTTTCAGAATATCCAATGGATTGGGCAGACTGAACCATGGGAGACTGTTCATATGTTTGATTTCCAAGTTCTGTGATCATATCCGTATTAACGTACCCGGCTTTCAGCAGGATGAGGCTATTAGGAGCTTCCTCCATATTGCTTGTGCTTCCAGAGGCAGTCAAAGCGGTGATTGATATTAGTAGGATGAGTATTATCAGTATTTTGTTTTTTGTATGCATGAGCCAGCATCCACCAGTTACATTCTGAATGCATGTATATTATTTCAAATATATTTATAAGTGCTGTTCAATAAAAAGTGGTATGTTAATGCATCTTTTATACCTGGTTCGTACAAACACAATTAAAAAATTACTGATTCCGTATAAGGAAGCAGACAAAAGATATTATCAGGCAAGTGACTAAAGCAGACAGAGCACTAAGTGGATTTTCCGGCTGAGGTTCATTTGCTTCTGAACCATTGGGTTCAGATGAGATATCATCTTGGATTGAAGATAAGTTTTCAGATACATCATTTAGCTTTTCTTCACTTCCCAGAGATTCACCAGTTATTGCAAAAGGTGAAAAGCCCGGTGTACTTGCTTCGAAGTAGTGGTAGTCATCATCTGAATTTGTCTGAACAGTTGAAAGCTGGCTCCAACTATCATCATATCGGTTAAGAACAATGCTATTTGGATCGATGTCATTGTCCTTTATCCAATTATTGTTCACTCTAAAACCAATTATAGGTTCATCAATATTATTCGGAGTTGCATATCCTGTTTTTCCGACCCATATGTTAATGTTCTTGTAGATTATTCCGGTTGGTGATGCTTCAGCAAAGGTCGATCTGTCTTTCAGACTTTCTATCGTAACAGAGATGGTCCCTGAATTTTTCAGTGATTTATACGCAACGTACAGAATGTCATTGCTTTCATTTCTGAACTCAAATTTCACTGACATATCTTTTCTTACAAACATGGAACTGACATCCTTGAGTTCAATATTCTCATATTCCTCTCCGGTAGTGCCACCTCCGCCACCTCCGCCGCCTCCACCGCTACTTGTTGGTGTTACGGTTGGTGTGGTCTCTACATTTGCTGCAATTGTCACACTCACCGTATAGTTTTGAGTGATGCCATTTGCATCTGTTACTGTGTAATTCATCAGGCTTGTAAAGTTCTGTGCTTCTCCGGTATCAGGCGATATATTTGATCCTATGTATGTTATAGATGGTATAAGGGCCGTTACGTTTGTTCCATAAGGAACTGTTAATTTAACGGTCTTCGCTTCTTCATCGATTGTCCCTATGACTGTCGGGTCAAGCTCTGCAAAGTTGAAACTTGTTATTGCTTTATCTGAACTTGCCGCGATTTTCACTGTCACCGTATATTCCTGATAGGTCCCATCTTCTGCTGTAACTGTATATGTTACTGGCTCAGTACAGTTTTTTGGCATTCCAGTGTCAGGATCAATGCTAGCTCCCTTGTACACGATTGTTGGTGTCAGTGAGGTTACATCTGTTCCGTAAGGCACTGTCAAAACTACGGTTTTTATATCCTCATTGATCACTCCATCAACGGCAAGATCCTCAAACTTGAAACTTGTTATTTCTTTAGCTGTGTTTGGAGCTATATTCACTGAAATTGTATATTGTTGTGTGCTGGCATCTTCTGCAGTTACAGTATACGTTACCGGATTAGTGAAATCCTGTGCAGTTCCCGTATTTGGCGCAATGCTTACTCCAGTATGTGCTATTGTTGGAACCATTGCGTTTACATCGGTTCCATAAGGCACTGTGAGAGTTACTGTTTTTGTTGCTTCGTCCACTAGCCCTACTACTTCCGGATTTAATCCTTCAAAATCAAAACTTGTTATTTCTTTGGCTGTGTTTGGAGCTATATTCACCGTAACTGTATATTGTTGTGTGCTGGCATCTTCTGCCGTTACAGTATACGTTACCGGATTCGTGAAATCTTGTGCAATTCCCGTATTTGGCGCAATGCTTACTCCGGTATGTATTATTGTTGGAACCATTGCGTTTACATCGGTTCCATAAGGCACTGTGAGAGTTACTGTTTTTGTTGCTTCGTCCACTAGCCCTACTACTTCCGGATTTGATCCTTCAAAATCAAAACTTGTTATTTCTTTGGCTGTGTTTGGAGCTATATTCACCGTAACTGTATATTGTTGTGTGCTGGCATCTTCTGCCGTTACAGTATACGTTACCGGATTCGTGAAATCTTGTGCAATTCCTGTATTTGGTGCAATGCTTACTCCGGTATGTGCTATTGTTGGAACCAGTGCGTTTATATCGGTTCCATAAGGTACTGTGAGAGTTACTGTTTTTGTTGTTTCGTCCACTAGCCCTACTACTTCCGGATTTAATCCTTCAAAATCAAAACTTGTTATTTCTTTGGCTGTGTTTGGAGCTATATTCACCGTAACTGTATATTGTTGTGTGCTGGCATCTTCTGCCGTTACAGTATACGTTACCGGATTCGTGAAATCTTGTGCAATTCCTGTATTTGGTGCAATGCTTACTCCGGTATGTATTATTGTTGGAATCAGGGCGTTAACATCGGTTCCATAAGGTACTGTGAGAGTTACTGTTTTTGTTGCTTCGTCCACTAGCCCTACTACTTCCGGATTTAATCCTTCAAAATCAAAACTTGTTATTTCTTTGGCTGTGTTTGGAGCTATATTCACCGTAACTGTATATTGTTGTGTGCTGGCATCTTCTGCCGTTACAGTATACGTTACCGGATTCGTGAAATCTTGTGCAATTCCCGTATTTGGCGATATGCTTACTCCGGTATGTATTATTGTTGGAATCAGGGCGTTAACATCGGTTCCATAAGGTACTGTGAGAGTTACTGTTTTTGTTGTTTCGTCCACTAGCCCTACTACTTCCGGATTTAATCCTTCAAAATCAAAACTTGTTATTTCTTTAGCTGTGTTTGGAGCTATATTCACCGTAACTGTATATTGTTGTGTGCTGGCATCTTCTGCCGTTACAGTATATGTTACTGGATTAGTGAAATCTTGTGCAATTCCCGTATTTGGCGCAATGCTTACTCCGGTATGTGCTATTGTTGGAACCAGTGCGTTTATATCGGTTCCATAAGGCACTGAAAGAGTTACCGTCTTTGCTTCTTCATCTACAAGTCCTTCAACTATCGGTTCAAGTCCTTCAAACTTGAAGTTGCTTATCTCAGGTCTGATATTGAACGTCCAAGTGTAGGAAAATTGTTGACCACTATCTGTCAGGGCTGTGATAAATGCATTATTTTCTCCACTTGCGTAAGGAATAGGTGTATTGTGCCATATTCTATATCCGTCCTGTATAGTGGAAGTATTGAAAGCCACATGGACACCGTTTATTTCTAAATCTATAGAATCCTGGTCCACGCCTCCAGGGTGCACGATATCGGCTGATACTTCAGTTGTACTGTTCTCTGCATATGATCCATTTGCAGGGTACTCATTATTATCGCAGGTAAAGGCGCATACCAGTGCAAAGTTTTGTGGGGCCTTGGGTAAATTATATGCTTCAACTTCAATTGTATGGTCGCCTTCAACAACGTTTTCGATTTCAATTCCTTCAACGTTGTTTGTGTGGTCCGGGCCATCGTTGCCGTAATATGTTCCCGATGGGCCTGTTATCGTCAGATCCAAATCGTTTACAAGTGCTTTTGATGTGGCAGGTGTTCCTGGAAAATCAGTCCATACAAGCGTTGCTTTTATTTCTTGGCCACTTTTTGCATAGTCGTATGTGTGGTCCCATGAATCAGAAGTACTATTTATCGGAATATAATCGAAATATGCTATTACTTCCGGGTATTCTGCCAGTATTGAGTTATCGACATCAAGACGTCCCCATCCTTGTGAGTAGTCAGGTCTGCCGTCGATATCCTGTGTAGTTCCTTCGCCATATTGTCCTGGTGTCATATCGTATGCGCCATTAAGCAAAGTTGCTTTCATCAATGAAGCACTTGGATCTGTCACTTTTTCTATTTCGGTATAGTACTCCCTGACAAGAGCTGCAGAGCCTGCAACAATTGGTGTGGACATACTTGATCCGCCTAAATATGCATAACTTGGATTCTCCTGAACAACACCCCAATCATACCAGGTGGCTCGACTTGACCTTGTAGAAATTATAAATGTACCGGGGGCAACTATGTCGGGTTTGATCCTTCCGTCATCTGTTGGTCCTCTGCTGCTGAAAGCAGCAATTCCATTGCTATCGTCAGCCATATAGTCATTTTTTAGTGGATCTTCATCGAACAAAGATGGCCAGCGTGTGCCCCATGTTGAATACCAGCCGATTGAAAATGTTTCTCCCCTGTCATTTTCAGATGCTCCGACAGTTATACAGTTCTTTGCAGTTCCGGGCGAATTCAGCGAATCAGGGTCGACCAGTCCATCCGAGTCAAGGTCTTTCCCTTCATTGCCGGAAGAGAAGAGTATCAACATATCAGGGTTATTCCATGCAAAATGATCTACGTAGTATGAACGGAAATTATATACTCCACTGGCATTAACTCCCCAACTGTTAGTATGTATCCTTGCCCCTGCATCATATGCAGGCTGGAAGATACTATAAAGATTGACCGGTATTCCGGAAAGTGCTCCGTCATTTGTTTCGACAGCCTGGAATATAAGTGAAGCTTCGGGTGCCATGCCTGCATATTGTCCACTTGACATTGCTCCGTTTCCAAGAACAGAGCCTGCCACGTGAGTGCCGTGGCCACTGATATCTGCGGCTCCATCACCTGAGAGATCAGTGATACTAAGGATTCTGCCTCTAATATCAGCGTGTATTGAGTCGTCATTCACTCCGGTGTCAAGTCCTGTATCACAAACTGCGACAATTTGACCAAATCCTTTCAGATCCAATGTGTTTTGTACCGTGTCAACATTGATTATACTTGTTGCAACATCGTTTGATAAGAAAGGATCTTCGTATTGCTCTATCCAGCTTATCCCATCGATGAAAGAAAGCTTCTCAATATTCTTTGTTTCTATCCGTATTCCCAGGATAGTATCTGATCTTTCAAATACTAATCCGTCGATTGCTAAGATATCCAATTCTATTCTTGAAATTTCATCCGGGTCAAAAACAAACACTACCAGATCAATTATGTTCTCGGAGTCTGATGTTATATTCTTATCAGGAATGGTTACTATATCGGATGTGCACTTATATTCCGGCAGATATTCCCCTGTCCAACGTATAAATTCAAGTGAGTCAACAAGACGCCTTTCAGTTTCATTCATCCTGAGCACAAAAGCATTGTTTGGAATATAATCAAAAAATTCAACTCCTATAGTTTGAATCTCATCTTTCCATTCCTGAATAATTGGTCCTTCAAATTGTACTATATAGTATTTATCAGAGCATTCAATTAATCCGGACATTGGAATTGTTTTTGGTTCATCCCGAAAGTTTTCTTTTTGTGTTGATACGATGTCTGTATCTAAACAGGATGATTTCAAAAGGATTTGATTGTCATCATTTGCCGCAACGGTCATAGAAGAAAGCAGGATCATAATAATGCAGATGAATATGATTTTTTTTAGATTCATAAGCCAATTTCCTGTTTTTGTGCTGAGATATAGAATTAGAAGTATCTTAACTAGTATATATATTCGGTCAAGCACCTATATAAAACACAGTGAATATATGAAAAAAAGTATATTTTTACTATTTATTTTAATACATGTTGACACAATTCTATAAAAAAAAGGAAAGACGCTTTTTCATCAAAAGCGTCAAAAACACTTCATAATTTCCTCCTTCTCCAGAATCCTACATACATAGCTCCTACTCCGGCAAGCACAAGTATAGAAGCTGCCAGCTCCGAACCTGTTACTGAGAAACCGCTTGAGCTTTCGGTATTCGTGACACTTTCCTTTGTCATTTCATAACCTTCTACGTAATCATCCGGTGTAGATCGTTGTACATCCTGTACAGGTGTGTCAGCATCCATCCCTGCTCCGGAATCAGTCGCAGTTGTCTGGTTGGTCGACCCTGAACCTGAACTGGCTTCAACGATTTTCAAATCCGTTCCAGCTGAACTGCTACTTTGTCTGCTAACCGTTTCTTCTTGTTCAGTTTGTGGTGTCTGAATCACTTCTCTCAGGGTTGCATCGTACATTTTTTTCTTGTAGTCTTCCTGATCTTGCTGACTAATGTCTGCTGCATCCATATTCTCTTGTATGAACTTATCCAGCAATGGATTGCCGCAGGTATGGTGGCAGCAGGTAACATCATTTTCGTTAACCGATTCAACGTATTCCTTCACGATTTTTTGGGTAACTTCATCTGATGGGTTCCAATAGCCCGTGCGAATGGACTCCATTAATGTAGCCTTCATTGACTGAGAAGCATATGGATTTGTAGTTTCAAGGTAATCGTTTACACCAAGGTCATATTTGTCCTCGACGTAGACATCATACATCTCATTCCACATGTCATCAGTAACAAGAGATGGGTCTGTTACATCAAACACACGCAGGACTTCAAAGACTGAATCCATATATCTTGTACCGTCAAAACCGTTACCCATCATTCCTTCTATCCAGTTTGGATTAAGGTAACGTGAGCGTAAGTCCTTGTTAAGGAACTCACTTAGGGTTTCAATATCTGCAGAGCTGCTGAGATCGTTGATATACATGTCAGGTGCAGAGCCGCTGATTCTTTCAACTGACATGCTCAAACCACCGAAATAAGCGGCTACCATATTGTGGTCAAGCACACCGTAAAGATTCGATGTTCTGCTAAACACTGCAGTATCAACATCTGCAAGGTTTTTCTTCAATACGCTTGAGTAATGCTCTCCCCATATTTCCTGACCATAGATGTATCCCATCCTGTCAATGTAGAGGTCGGCTATCTCGTCTGAATCTTCCCATGTATCACTGCTTATGGCTTCCTGGATTCCCGGTGTATATCCGCCGGGTGGAGGGCAGAATATCTTTGAAACTGATAGGTTGTATGCCACTGATTCATTGTATCCTTCATCTATGAGACCCTGATATGTTTCATTGGAATGTAGTCTGACATAGTTGGGATATGTATCATTGTCAGCTCTTGCTGCCATTCTGATAGCTTCATCTATGAGTTCTATCTTGCTTGGATACACATCACGGTAAAGACCTGAGGTTAACACCATCACGTCTACCCTTGATCTGCCAAGTTCCTCGGAATCGATTAGTGTGAACCCTTTTACTCTGTTCTTGCTGTCATAATAGGGTTCTACTCCCAGAAGTTTGAATATCTCGGATTCCATGACACCCTGGTTTCTTGTGGTTTCCACAGACCATAGCAGGAAAGCTATCTTTTCAGGATATTGACCATCTTCTTCAAGTTTCAATACAAGCATATCGTCTGCAAGTTGTGAACCAACATCCCATGCTGCTTTTGTAGGTATAAGGCGGTCATCAAATGTGTAGAGATTCCTGCCTGTTGGCAATGCATCAGGGTTCCTGATAGGGTCACCGGATGGTCCCGGTGTGATATACGTACCATCAAGTGCATCGAGTATCTTAGTAATCTCACATTCACAGTCCTGTATCCTTCCCATATATTCAAGAGCCAGATCCAGATCACTTCCAAGTTCTGTGGAGTTCTGACCAAGTACCTTTAATTGCGCATCGTAAGGGGTGCTTCCGTTCAGTATTGTTTCATTCAATAGTAAGATTGAAATTTCCTCGTTTCCACCAAGTGTTTCCACATGATCTACATATTCGTCTCCAAGCATCCCTTTTATGAGCATGATGAGACTTTCGCCTTCAGGAACCTCACCAAGTATGTGAGATCCATACGGCATGTAGGCAGTCTTCAGTTCATAGAGATAATCCGAGAGTTCATCAATGAAAGTATCTGTAAGGTCTGCATCACCTGAAATTGGGTCCAGGTCAACACTGAGGTCATTGTCAAGGCTCAGGTTTCTTGTCTGGTTTATGATGCTCTCCCTGTAACTCTCTTTCACCGCGCTGTCTGTTGCCTGTTTGAATAATGTGATCTCCTGCTGGAGGTTTGCAAGGTCGCCATAAAGACCTGCCGGCACTATTGTCGGTGTCATGAAATCAATGATGAGCATATTTGCTCTTCTTCTGTCAAAGACACCTTCTGCGTCCATTGGAAGTACGTGGATATGTGGCATATCTTCAAGTAAGAGTGCTCCCCAGTCCTTTGCGGAAAGACCGCATTCTTTACCGGGCATCAGCTCAACGCTTGAGAATATGGTGAACAATGCATCAGCTTCGTATTCCCTTGACATGTACTTGTAAAAAGCAAAACACTGATGTGTTGGCGGATATGAAGCATTGTTATACATTGCTTTTTCACTTGAGGACCATCCGTGTTGTGGGTCAGGTGCAAGAAGAACATTTCCAAATTCGAGCACAGGTATGACCAGATATTTGTCTGTGGAATTCTCATAGACCATGATATTTCCAGGTGCTTCACCCCACATTGCTGTCATTTCATCAATTTTATCCTGTGGGAGTTCTTCGAACCATTCCATGTACTGGGATTCAGGTATGAGTATTGTGCTGCCATTTTCAACACATTCGGTCAGTTCTCCGGGAGCCCAGCTACCAATATTGTGCCCGCTTTCCATCATCATACCTGCAAGTTCGCTGGAATTTGGAAGTGGTTCACTGCCAACGTCATAACCTCTCTCTTGCATAGCTTCAAGAATGTTTGCCAGACTTGCCTGTGCGTCAAGATAGTAATCAATATCCGCACCCATGTCTGCTTTACCACCTTCCGGGTTATAATATGGTATGACCACTTTCTTCTCTGAATTTGATTTCTGGTGTAGTTCAGCCCAGGCTATTGTTCTGTCGACGAGCCAGTCTATCTGATAATCAATTGGCTGGTTATATTCGATTCCAGTTGCTTCATCTATGGCTTTTCCGCTGATTACAATTGGTTCGATGATCCCGTCAAGTTCTGCGTAGGCTACCTGATACTGCTGGGCAGGTGGCACACCATGAACACTGTTCTCCCATTCTTCCACACTGACTCCTGAGAACAGGCGGGCACCGTTCAGGACAGTTATGTTAAGTGTCTGCAGGTCGGAAATTCCATGTTCGTTATCAGAATAATGAAGGCGTGACCCACGTGAGATCACAATAGCAGCATCTGCAATGGATCTGTTGTCCTTCATAAGGTAGCTCAGGGACTTATCATCCTTGTAGGCATAAGTTGTTACAATTGCGTTGTATCCTTTTCCTTCTATATCCTCAACAAGTGGGTCAAGCAGGGGCATATCCCTTTCCACTCTTATGTAACTGGTAGTTACTATCGCAATGGTAGGTCTGTCTGCATCATATGTTCCTGTTGAACTATACCAATCAAGGTAATCAGTAAGATTTCCATATATTTGGGGCGCAAGAGGATGATAGATGCCGTAGACAGGTCTTTCCACAGGTGCTGTGATACTATAGTTCAAACCGAAGAACTTAACTCCCAGGAAAGTCGTGAGTCCTTTGAAATTTTCCTGAGATGAGTATGTCTGATACAGGTTGATATCGAAGTATTCCGGGTCTGATATATTTACGTTATGAAGTCCATAGGCTTCCAGGGTCTCTCCTATTGAGACAACGTGTGCACCGTTTGTTTTCGCTTCATTTACTGTTGGTGCGATAGTGTCCACAACATAGGCATCGAGGTTTCTCAGAACAACCAGATCCTGATCGCTCAGGTCAAAACCCAGGTCTGCATAGGATGTGCCAAGATAGATGCTTATGTCCATCTGTGAGCTTATCTGAGGGTCTGCAGCTACGTTCTGCATAAGTGTAACCGCATAAGGACGCGACAGCACGTAGCTTATTTTTGGCTTTATATCCATGTCCGGAATTTTCACTATAGTAGAAGTATTTGCATCAATTGTATCGTTTTCAGATAAAGCTGCATCTACTGTATTGCCTGTTGAATTTATTGTATCGTTACCAGCACTCTCCGCAGCAGCAAATGCTGTTGCTAAGAATACTATTATAAGGGCTGCTGCAAAGATATTTTTGTATCTTTTAATGTTTTTAAGTACCATATCGTACCTCACCACCAAGTTAGTCATGTAAGTTGATTTAAATCAAGTTTGTTTGATCTATACTACGATAATCAATTGATGATACATTCGTTATTGAAAAAAATAGGGAAAAACTTAATATTAACAATATTATATATTTACACTGCATATTGTCCCCCGACAATGTGTTGGACACTCCTGCAATTGCTTGGCGGCTGAACAGGAGTGTTCATGACCATTGTTTTATTAATTCAAAACATCTTGATTATCATCCTCATTTTACGTAGAATTAATTTAAATTATACGCGTATTCGAAAACACGATGTAAATTAATATTAGATTTACATATGTTAGTAAAAACAATTATACATGTTTATACTTATAAAACAATTCATTAACTTTGAAAAAATAAAAAAGAAAGGTGCTTTTTTTGAAAAGCACCAAAAACACTTTAGAACTTCCTTCTTCTCCAGAATCCTATATACATAGCTCCGACTGCACCAAGAACAAATACCGAAGCTATTATGTCTGAACTGCTAGCCGTAAAGCCACTGTTTTCAGACGTAGTTGCAGTTGTCTCTTTTGTCATTTCATAACCTTCTACATAGTTGTCAGGGGTTGATTTTGTAGAGTCCTGGACAGGTGCGTTCATGTCCATTCCTGCACCACCGTTTGCTTCCAATGTTTGATTTGCTGAACCTGACCCGGATTCAGTGATCTTCAGCTCGGTTCCGGTGCTACTACTTGAACTACTACTTGGAATGCTACTGGATGTTGTCGTACTCTCAGAAGGCTGTGTCTGGAGTTCTTTTCTCAACGTTGCCTCGAACATCTGATTCTTGTATGCATCTATCGTTTGCTGACTAAAGTCAGCTGGTATATTACCCTGAACAAAGGTATCAAGCGATGGATTCCCACATGTGTGGTGACAACATGTTGCTCCATTCTCTGCAACTGATTCCATATAGTCTTTCACAAGCTTATTGACAGCATCGTCTGGCAGGTCAATATATCCCTTGCGTACACCTTCCAGCATCCTGCCTGTAATGGATTGATAGGCTCCTGGGTTGTTTGCATTGAAGAACTCCTTCATTTCATCAGTGGTGTATGTGTTGAACACGTTCTCCCACATTTTATCGTCAACAAGTTCGGAATTGGATACTTCCCATCCCCAGAGATTGTCCACGAACTCAGCCATCATTCTGCCACCGGCATAGCCTGAACCCTTCATACCTTCTATCCATTTATCGTTAAGATATCTGGAACGCATGTTTACGTTGATGTACCTGCCAAGCTCGACAATTTCTGCCTTATCTGGATTCCTTGTGTCGGAAACGTACATATCAGGTGTTTTTCCGCTCACATATCTTGTTGCAAGGTTCAAACCACCGAAATACTGGAAGAAATCATCATTGTCCAGTGTGTCGTACAGGTTAGATGAGTCTGAATGTACTGAAGCATCTACATTCATCAGATTGCCTCTGAGCAGGTCAGAACAATCGTATCCCCAGAGCTCACTGCCATAGGCATATCCCATCTTATCAAGATACAGCTCTCCTATCTCTGATTCATTTTCCCATGTTCCACTGGCCTCAATGGCATTTCCAACAGCTATTTCATAGGTTCCGTCACGAACAGCGAAACAGCGCATGGTGGATAGTGTATCTGCCAAGTCAGCTGAATATGTTTCATTGCCGGTGCTGTTAAGGAATGAAGCGTAAAGATCCGTATAGATTGCCTGTGTACTGATGTTCACATAGTTTGGATAGTTACCAGGTTCAGCAAGATTTGCCATTTTTGCAGCATTATCAAGCATCTTCAACTTTTCAGGGAATGCATCACGCATGCCTGCGGTGGTGTAAACGATGTCAATACGTGGCCTGCCGGCAATTGAGGTGTCGTAGTCTGGAACTAGCTCTTCTTCAGGTATCAGCTCAACACCTATCACCTTTCCATTCCTGTCCCAGACTGGCTGGACCCCCATCATATACAGTGCTTCTGCTTCCAGGGTACCATGGTCCCTGATGAACTCTACACCAAACCTTGAGAATGATACTTTACGTGGATATTCACCATGGTTTTGGTAGTAGTCATCTATCAATTGCTGTGCAAGCATCTTGCCCAGCTTCCAGGTTGCTTCTGAAGGATAGAGTTCAGGATTGACACCATAGAAGTTCCTTCCAGTTGGTACTGCATTGGGGTTCATCACAGGATCGGTTCCCGGTCCTGCAGGAATGAAACCACCACTCAGTGCAAGGATCACACGGTCCATTTCAATGGAACTGTCAATGAGATTCTGTTTACATGAGAGGCCGAATTCCAGATCGATGTTCAGTGATTCATTTACCTCACCATAGACCATGATCTGTGCGTCATTGGGACTTGTTCCGTTGCTTATGACTTCCCAGACCAGCAGTTCTACCTGTGTATCATTGAATGGGATTCCAAGTGGGTACTCTTCCAGAGGATAGAATGCTGCTGTTACGTTCTCCTCAAAGTAACTTCCCATCATTGAGCGTACCATACCCGAGAGTTCATCCCTGTATGGGCCTGTGGCATTCGTTGAAGGTACTTCACCAAGTATATGCATTCCGTAAGGAATGTTCTCACCTTCGATATCTTCCAGATATTCGTGAAGTATATCCTTGACAAAGATATCAAACTCTGCCTCACTATAGAGATACAGATCGGTTGAATTAACCTCAAGGTCTACGTCGACGCCAGAAATTACCATTTCATCGATTATAGCCATCTGATACGCTTGCTTGGTTTGCAATGACATCTCAGGTCCGTAATATTCCTGTATGAACCGTGACATGTTTGCCAGTTCACCATAGGTCCCTGATCGTTCAAGGGTTGGTGTCATATGATCAATTATCAGTGCATTGCCACGATATTCTGCAGTAAGACCTTCACCGACATTTGCCACTATGTATGGATAGATGTTAGGTAGGTCCTGCAACAGTACCGGTGCCCACTCAGCAGAGCGGTTCATTCCGTATGCCTGTCCCGGTAGCCATTCATGTGTACCATGAGTTCCGAAGTGGATTATAGCATCGGCATCCCAGTCATTGTTCAGCCATAGATAGAAAGCAATGTACTGATGTGGTGGAGGAACAAGGCTGCTATGGTAGAGTGCATTATCGTTCTGTAGGAATCCTCTTGCAGGCTGTGGCATGAGCCAGACATTACCGAACTGGACAGTCGGGATGACCAGGTACTTCTCACCGATATCATTCTCCCACATCATGAGACTCTTGTTCTGTGGCAGGTCTTCGGACCATGGTTCTCCCCATTCCTGTATTACCTGTTCTTTGAGCTCCTCAGGGATCTCCTCTTCAAACCACTGGTGATACGTTTCCATTGGTATGAGCTGAAGTCCCCATTCGGTCTTGTTCTCAACCATCTCGTTCATGACGCCAGGTGCCCAGGAACCGGCATTGATACCCTGTGCCCACAACATTTCCAGAAGCTGGCTGTTGTTCTCAGGAATGCCTGTAACTGAAAAGTCACTCTCATTCATTTTGTTGAGCATAAGTCTCATGCTTGAGATGGTGTCCAGGTAACTTGCACCGATATTGTCCTTCCCGGATGGATAGTTGTAGTAGATGACTGCAACTTTTTTGTCCTTGTTCTCATTGAGTTTCAGCTCAGCCCAGTTTATGGACCGGTTCACTATCCAGTCAATCTGCGCATCCCTTGATGTATATGAACTGGTTTCAGTAGTAGGGTCATATGTGCTGTCTCCAACTACTATGTACTCAAAAATACCATCAACATTCGGTCCTATGGTCTTTCGCACGACCTGACCATTTGGTATTCCACGGTTCTCATCTGCAGGGTCATAAACGTTGGTTGTTTCAACAACTATTCCCCTGAGGACCGGTACATCAAGTTCTTCAAGTTCACGCAATCCCTTCTCATTATCGAAATAATTAAGTCTGAAACTCTTCAGTGAGATTACAGATTGAACAAGTGACTCGTTGTTCTCGTCACAATAAAATTTTACAATATCATCAAAGGTATCGATTCCTAAAATGACATTGCAATCCTTTGATTCAATGTCTCGCAGAAGTGCATCTACAACTTCCGTATGACCATCTTTGACATCCGACCTGTGCATCCACATTCCTATGGTCGGTCTGGAAGGGTCGTACATTCTGTGTGTACCGGTATCCTCTGCATACCACTGCAGGTATTCATCGGTACTTTCAAAATACTTTCCTTCATAGTCCGGGTGATAAAGACCAACATCAGGAAGTGATATTGGACCGAGGGTTGCGTACTGCCAATCATCTGTAAGTCCAGGGTTGACGCCAAGTTCCTTCGCAAGATAAATGAGCAGGTTCTCAGCATTGTTCAACTGAGCGCCAGTTGCTGTTCCCATGTTGTTGTAATAATTGCACAGGGTATTGTTCTCAGATCCATTGTATACATGATCAAAGTAGTCAGGAGTATTGGTAGAACGTATGTCCACCAGAACAGTACCATTATCATGTGCATTTCTGAGGAACTGGTCAATTGGCTCAAAGATACTTCCTGCGAGCATATCGCAGAATATCACATCCTGCTCCTCCAGCAGTCCTCCCTCACCTGCAGCCAGCAGGTCATCACTGGGTCCTGCCCACGTTGTGGTATTATAGGAAGCGATATAGGTGTAATCAATATTCTGGCTGTATGGGTTTGTCTTACTTGCAGTTGCCAGAGAGTCACTTGGTGCCCATGCAATGTACATTACCTTTATGGCTATCCAGTTGTCAGTAATTTCCGGATGGTTTCCGTACTCTTTTGCAAGGTAGATGAGTAGGTTCTCCGCATTCTTCTTCTCTACTTCTGAGTTAATTCCCATACTGTTGTAGTAGTTGCATATGGGGTCATCTATTGAACCATTTGATACATAATCAAAGTATTCTGGTGTATTCATGGATCTGATGTCTACAAATGAAACACCATTGTTCTTTGCGCTAATCAGTGAATCGTTCAATGGCTCGTATACGCTTGCAGTCACCATGTCAAAGAATACTACATCCTGTTCATCCAGAAGACCGCTGCTTGCAACTTCCAGAAGTTCGTCGCTGGGACCTGCCCAGGTTGTGGTGTTGTATGATGGTATGTATGTGTATTCTATCTCGTCACTGTGCATATTGTTCTGGCTTGCCAGCTCAAGTGCCTGAGCTGGTGCATATGCAATATACATTACCTTGATCTTATTGTCCCAGGTATCAGTGATCTCGTCCCTGTCGCCGTATTCAGTTGCCAGATACTCCAGAAGGTTCTGTGCATTCAGTTGCTCGTCATCTGTTTCGGTACCCATGTTGTTATAATAATTACACATGGTATCGTCGATAGAACCGTTGGAAACGTAATCAAAGTATTCTGGTGTATTTACTGAACGAATATCGAGTAAGGAGGCACCAGTCTCCTGTGCTGCATAGAATGAGCTGTTCATAGGATCGAATACAGATGCAGACAGCATGTCACAGAAAATCACGTCCTGTTTTTCCAGGAAAATACTGTTCCCCGCTTCAATGAGTTCATCACTGGGTCCTGCCCATGTTGTGGTGTTGTACGAAGGCAGGTAACTGAATTTGATATCATCAGTATGCTCACTCATTTCGCTTGCCAGTTGTAGTGCGGTGCTTGGTGCATATGCGATGTAGAGAATATTGACCTTGTTCCAGTCATCCGTTATGTCCGTACGGTCCCCATATTCACTTGCAAGGAAAGTCAGGAAATCCTTTGAACTTTTAATCTCTTCTTCGGTAATGGTTCCCATACTGTTGTAAAGGTTGCATAGCTCGTTATCCTCTGAGCCGGAATATACATGGTCGAAGTAGTCAGGTGTGTCTGCAGAGCGGAGATCAACAAAGACCGCTCCGTTCTCACTGGCATTTGAAAAGACATTATCCATGGGCTCATAGATGGATGATGCTAGCATATCACAGAAAATCACATCCTGATCATTCAGGACTCCGCTGCTTCCTGCTTCAATGAGTTCATCGCTGGGTCCTGTCCATGTTGTTGTGTTGTATGAAGGTATGTATGTGTATTCTATAACATCTCTGTGTTTGTTAGTTTCAGAAGCCATCTGAAGGGCGGCACTTGGTTCCCATGCAATACACAGTACGCGGATCTTGTCCCATTCATCTGTTATCTCAGAATGGTTTCCGTATTCCTGTGCCAGATATTTGAGCAAGTGCTCTGCGTTCTGCCTCTCAGTTTCTGTAGCTGTACCCATGTTATTGTACAGGTTACAGATCATATCGTCATCAGTTCCATCACTGATATAATCAAAATAGGAAGGTGTATTGATGGAATTGATGTCGATAAGTGATATTCCTGCATCGTGTGCCTGGCTGAATGAGGTGTTAATTGGGTCAAAAACCGCTGCTGATAACATATCACAGAATATGATGTCCTGTTCTTCCAGAAGACCATTATTTGCAGCTTCTATAAGCTCATCACTTGGTCCTGTCCATGTAGTCGTGTTATAAGATGGAATATATATGTAATTTATATCCCCGGCAAATAAACTATTCTGGCTTGCCAGTTCAAGGGCTGGATCTGGCATCCATGCTACATACATTATGCTTATTTTCTGTTCATCTGCTGCAGCAATACCGCTTAGCGATACCAACAACAATATACCTAATATTAATATTGATTTTATTTTCATTTGCATGTTATCCCCCGATAACTTGTGAGGACACTCCCTTCTTTGCTTGGCGGCTGCAAAGGAGCATTCACAATAATTATAATCTGGAATTAAAAAAGCATAAAATATACTATGCTTTTCCAAAACTTAGTTTCTTCTTGCATAGCACTACGTGTGTTTTAATGAGTATATATATAATTTTTTCAACGAACCACCACATTGTTTATGATTACATTACTTTATTGAAACACAATGCTAATTGTGTTTATACTTATGTGTATAATCATAAAAACTAATAATTGTTATATATATAAAGTTTTCGCTTTGACGCGATAAAAAAAGAAAAGGCGCTTTTTTTGAAAAGCGCCAAAAACACTTTACAGCACTTTACATTTTCCTTCTTCTCCAGAATCCTACATACATTGCTCCTACTGCTCCAAGAACAAAGACAGAAGCTATTATGTCAGAACTGGATACTGATGGACTATTTGTGTTGTCGTTGTTCACAACACTTTCCTTTGTCATCTCATAACCTTCCACATAGTTATCAGGGGTTGATTTTGCAGAATCCTGAACAGGTGTATTAGAATCCAGACCAGCTCCTCCAGAATCTGCTGTCATGGTCTGATTGGATGAGCCAGAGCCTGCTTCTACTACATTCAGATCTGTTCCGGTCTGACTGCCTGAGCTGCTTTTGGCAGTAGTTGTAGTTTCAGGTTGTTGCTGGATCTCTGTCTTGTGGGTTGCTTCGTACATCAGTTGCTTGTATGCATCCTGTACTTCCTGGCTGACTCCTGCTGCTGCCATATTACCCGTTATGAAATCATCTAATTTTGCATTTCCACAGGTGTGGTGACAGCATGTGACACCATCATTGACAACAGATTCAACGTACTCTTTGACGATGTTATTCAAAACTCCATCATCAGCATCCCAACCATCTTTCCTTATAGTTTCTGCCATCCTTGCCAGAGCAGACTGATATTGATATGGGTTTTCTTTCAGGAAGTCATCCACACCTATATCTTGTGAATCAAGTATAAGTGTTTCATAGATCTTGTTCCAATCCGAGTCAGTTACAAGGCCTGGTGTAGTTGCTTCCCAGCCCCACATATACTCGACTGCTTTCATCATTTCCCTGGCACCAGCATAATCATACTCCATCATTCCATTCAACCAGCTAGGATTGAGATATCTGGCAGTCAGCTCTTTACTGAAAGCTTCTTCAAGAGTGATGATCTCAGGATTGTCAACAGTTGTAAAGTCTGCAATATACATTGAAAGATCTCCACCTCCAAGTGACCTTATAGCCAGTCCGAGTCCACCAAGATACTGGTAGTAATCATCATTGTCTATAAGACCGTAGAGGTTGCTTGAATCACTGTGTATTGCTGCATCTACATCGACAAGGTTGAGTTTGAGCACATCCTCATAGTTGTCACCCCATACATCTGCTCCATAAACGTTTGCCATTCTGGCGATGAACAGGTCAGCGATCTCGGTTGAATTCTCCCAAGTCTCACTTGCCTCTACGGCTTCGGTCACACCGGTGCCGTAGGTGCCTTCAGCTTCACTGAATATCCTTGACCTTGAAATGTAGTGTGCAATGCTTTCATTGTATCCCAGTTCAAGCATGGCATTTTCAATTGCAAGTGAATTCATTCTCACGTAGTTTGTCTCATTGGTCTCGTCAAGGTCAGAAACCGTACGAACTGCATTGTCCAGTAGTTCGAGCTGGAATGGGAATGTATCACGGTAGAGTCCGGAAGGTACAAGCAGTACGTCAATTCTTGGATGTCCAAGTTCTTCAACAGGTATTACAGTGAACTCTCCTGTCAGTCTGCCGGAGCTCCTTTCAGGTTCCACTCCAAGCAACTCATATATTTGTGCTTCCATCAGACCTTCGTGACGCATTGTTTCAACAGACCACAGTACAAAGGATACCTTATTAGGATATTCTCCGTTCTCTGAACAATAGGAATCAAGCCATGTTCTGATTACTTGACGACCCTGTGCTTCAGTTTCCTCATCTGGTATTGTTCTCTGGTCAAAACTGTAGAAGTTATTACCAGTAGGTAATGCACCTGGGTTACGAATCGGATCATTTCCGGTTACAGGTTCAATGTATTCTGCATCAAGAGCGCGCAGTGTCTGGCTTATTTCACGGGTCGTTTGTTCCAGATTATCTGCATATTCAAGTGCAAGTTCCAGATCAACTGTGATATTGGTGTATTCCTGTCCAAACACTTCAACCTGTGCATCTGATACATTTACATCATCAAGCAATGTCGCATTCAGTAGCAATGTTGCATCAGTACTTGCTTCATCCTCCCAGTCTTCCTGACTTCCGCTGGTCTTTGGAAGTACGTCGTAGATATCATCAGTAAAATCGCTGCCAAGCATGGATTTGACCATCGAGACAAGTTTGAAGTCATCAGGTGCAACACCGAAAACGTGTAGTCCATAAGGCATTAGTTCTTCCTGTAATTCATGGAGGTATTCATGCAATACACTGTCAAGGAAGTTCTCAAACTCATCATCTGTCATGGCAGACAATTCTTCGGTTGAAACACCAAGATCTTCACCGAGGGTAAGATTATCGTATAGCTGTATAGTACTGTTTCTATAACGTACCATCATATCGGTATCATCGTCATCCTTTGCCTCTCCATAGTTGTGAATCTTGTCGTGCATTATAGCAAGTTCACCGTAAAGTCCGGCTTCAACTATAGCAGGTGTGAGGTGATCGATTATGACAGCATTGCCACGGCGTTTTGCCTGAGTACCTTCTCCTACATTATCCATGATGTATGGATAAACAACAGGAGTTTCTGCAACCATGATAGATGGATAATCATATCTCCAGAGTCCTACTTCATTACCAGGTAACCATTCCTGAGTACCGTGAGTACCAAAGTGGATCAGTGCATCTGCGTCGTATCCATTATTGATCCAGAAGTATGTTGCAAGATACTGGTGTGTTGGTGGTATGGATTCATTGTGGTAGATAAGTGTCTCGTCAGAGAGTCCTGCTCTTGTTGGCTGGGGAATGAAATTGATGTTACCAAGCTGTATGGTTGGTATTACAAAGTACTTTCCGCTTTCGTTCTCATAGGTCATGATGTCTCCGGGAGCTTCTCCCCATGTATCCTCAACCTCTTCACGGACAGTTTCAGGAAGTTCATTGTAATATTGTAGATACTCATCTACAGGAACCATTGTCACATAGCCGCTTTCAACGACCTTCTCAAGCTCTCCTGGTGCCCATGAACCAACGTTCCTGCTGGTTATAAACAGATCAATGAACTCGCTTCCGTTTGGAATTGTATCGTTTCCAACATCATATCCGGCATCTCTCATGCCTTCCATAAGCAGTGTGAAACTTGAACCAATATCCATATAGCTGGCGCCAATATTGTTCTTACCGCCTTCGTGGTTGTAATAAATAATACTTATCTTCTTGTCAGCATTATCTGTCTCTCCAAGTTCTGCCCAGGCAATTGCTCTGTCACAGATCCATTCAACCTGATAATCCAATGGTTCGTAGTAATACTGCTCAGTATCAGGATCCTGTGTTCTTCCAGAAATCCATATGTAGTCGGTCAGACCGTCAATTTCAGGCTGTGTGACCTGGGATGGAATTGATGCGGAACTCAGTCCCTGAACATTTGCAATATATTCTTCAGGTGACTGGTAGTAGTCAGTTACACCCTTTAACACAGGAACATTGTACTTGTTCTGAAGGTACTCAACACCTGCCTCCGGACTATTATAATTCAGGTAGAATCCTTTTATGGAAATGATAGCATCAACCAGAACTTCTCCGTCTTTAGTGAAAATATCCACATCTTCGCTAGCGACAATGTAACTGGCATGGATCACGTTGCATCCCTGGGATTCCAGATATCGGATTATTGCATCCTCTGTGGTAAATTCAATGGAGGTCTGACCAAATTTGTTTCCAATTATACCAATGGTGGGTGCAGATGGGTCATAGCCTTGCTCTTCATACCATTGAAGGTATTCTGCACTGTCCTCGAATATCCTTGGGAATGCATCAGGGTGGTAGATTCCGTCTTCAGGAACAACAGGTTCTATTGGATCAGTATATTCTATGTATGCATCCCCAAAAGTAACTCCTGTGCAGCGTATCCAGTACTCCATATTGGAAAATCCATTATTGTATAGATAATATGGAATTGTGGGATAATCGCTTTCTATGTCAAAGGTGGTAAATCCATAGATATCAGCTACACAATCGAACTGCCCGATCTCGGTACCATTGGCTTTTGCTTCAAGCAATCGGTCCTTTATTTCAGCAGCTCCTTCTGATCCCATCATATGTATTATTATAACATCCTCATTGCTGAGGTCCACAGTACTGTCGATAGCTTCAAGGGTGCCCATTACATTGACGTTGAAACGGTCTGTGATGACATCTCTTTCCTCAATAACCTTTGTCATATAAGCAACACTGCTGTCAGAACTGAGAATTTATGTCAGGTTTGCCTTTGGAAGAACAATTTCAGGTTCATCTATGGCTGAATTTCCTGCCATGAACTTAAGCATATTCTTCATATTTGCCTCTCCGCCCTGTATCCAGTATCTTTCAATATCTGTGTACTCATCTGAATACAGGTCAACGTTTGGCAATGTAATATTGGATGACAGATTATAACCAATGACATTGGCTGATGAGTTTATACTGGAACTCCATCCTTCCACTACATTTTCATCCTGTGATTCAATGAAGATCAATGAATATGGTGAAAAATCATAGTCTGCAGGTGGGATATTGTCATTTGTCAGGATAGTAATATTCAAACTGGAGGAAATTTCTGTATCATTTGCAGCATTGATCAGGTCTGCTTCATTATGATCGGTACCCAGAATGAATAATAGGTCCCCATCTTCAACAAGACTGGTACTTGTATCTGTACTCATAAGAGCAGTTTCTACAAAGGTGTCATCGTGTTTTGCCAGATACATCAGAAAGTTTTCAGCATTCTCTATGCCTTCTTCAGTAGTGTCTATTGCCTGATAGTATGTGCATATCGGATCTGGTTCTGCAGCACCTGATATTACATAGTCGAAGTATGATGGAGTGCTGCTGGTACGTATACTGTAAAGCTCTGCTCCATTGTCCTGTGCATCCTTAAAACTTTCATTTATGGTTCCATTGTATGCGTTAAATGTTTTGCTTCCCATCATATCACAGAATATTATGTCCTGTGTTTCCAGGAAACCACTCTCAGCAGCTGCAAGCAACTCCGGGCTTGCACCAAATGTTGAGTTTCCGTATTCAATGAACGTGTATTCTATCAGGTCACTGTGGTCGTTGCTCTGACTTGCTATCTGCATTGCCTCGTTCTCTGAATAAGCATCAGAATAAGCTATGTAGGTAATCCTCGTTCTCATTGCGAGGTACATCAGAAGGTTCTCAGCATTCTCTATGCCTTCTTCAGTAGTGTCTATTGCCTGATAGTATGTGCATATCGGATCTGGCTCTGCAGCACCTGATATTACATAGTCGAAGTATGCTGGAGTGCTGCTGGTGCGTATACTGTAAAGCTCTGCTCCATTGTCCTGTGCATCCTTAAAACTTTCATTTATGGTTCCATTGTATGCGTTAAATGTCTTGCTTCCCATCATATCACAGAATATTATGTCCTGTGTTCCCAGGAAACCACTCTCAGCAGCTGCAAGCAACTCCGGGCTTGCACCAAATGTTGAGTTTCCGTATTCAATGAACGTGTATTCTATCAGGTCACTGTGATCGTTGCTCTGACTTGCTATCTGCATTGCCTCGTTCTCTGAATAAGCATCTGAATAAGCTATGTAGGTAATCCTCGTTCTCATTGCGAGGTACATCAGCAGGTTCTCAGCATTCTCTATGCCTTCTTCAGTAGTGTCTATTGCCTGATAGTATGTGCATATCGGATCTGGCTCTGCAGCACCTGATATTACATAGTCGAAGTATGATGGAGTGCTGCTGGTACGTATACTGTAAAGCTCTGCTCCATTGTCCTGTGCATGCTTAAAACTTTCATTTATGGTTCCATTGTATGCGTTAAATGTCTTGCTTCCCATCATATCACAGAATATTACATCCTGTGTTCCCAGGAAACCACTCTCAGCGGCCGCAAGCAACTCCGGGCTTGCACCAAATGTTGAGTTTCCGTATTCAATGAACGTGTATTCTATCAGGTCACTGTGGTCGTTGCTCTGACTTGCTATCTGCAGTGCCTCGTTCTCTGAATAAGCATCTGAATAAGCTATGTAAGTTATTTTTGTTTTCTGTTCATCTGCTGCTGCAACACCAGTTAGTGCAACAAGCAATAATATGCTTACTAGTAATATCGATTTTATTTTTAATTGCATGTTATCCCCCGATAACGTGTTCAGAACACTCTCCGTTTTGTTTGGCGGTTATTCAGGAGTGCTCATAACTATTGATCAATCAATTCAAAACTTCTTAAATTCTAATTAAATATGTATATAGAATTATTTAAAATCACAAACAATTGTGTTTTACTTAGTTATGTGATTATAATGTGTATATACATTAGCATAAAAAGTAATAACTCTTTCCGCATATAAATGAATTCATTATCATTGTAAAAATAAAAAAGAAAAGACGCTTTTTTTAAAAGCGCCAAAAACACTTTACAATTTCCTCCTTCTCCAGAATCCTATATACATCGTTCCTACAAGTCCGATCACCAGTACAGATGCTATCACATCTGAACCCGATATGGAATATGGACTACTTTCAGAATCATCCTCAACAGTTTCTCTTGTCATTTCATATCCCTCGACATAACTGTCTTCAACAGGTGACTTCATGGATGCTTCCTCTTCCAGTATGTCTCCTGCACCGGAATCTGTGAAGGTGCTCTGGTTACCTCCACTGGTTTCGACAACATTCAGTTCAGTCCCCGTGTTACTGGAACTCTTTTTGCTGCTTGGAGTTGTTGTTGGAGTTGGTGCTGATGTTGGAGTTTTTGGAAGTGGATTTCTGGTTTCTTCCATGATCTTTTTGTACTCGTCCATCTTTGCTTGTGAAACCTGTATCTTTCCGGAATCAACCGCACTCGTAATGAATTCATCAAGCGTTGGATTACCACAGGTGTGGTGACAGCATGTTACACCATTTTCAACAACAGTGTCAATATACTCATTCACAAGACTTTCCAGTACTTTATCTGAAGGATTCCAGTTTCCTGTTCTGACTACTTCGATCAGTCTGCCGGTTGTTGACTCATAGGCATACGGACTGGCATCTTTCATCCAGTCTGATACTGTCTTATCTGCAACGAACTTTCCATAGGTCTGAGCCCACATGTCTTCGGTTACAAGACCAGGTGTCAGGGCTTCAATTCCCCAGAGGTTCTCAACGAAGTTCATCATCATTCTGGCACCTTCGTATCCGTGTGACATCCATCCCTGGATATTCATATCACTGAACACAGTGTACAGTTCATTCTCAAGGTATGTTTCCACATCCTCTACTTTAAGGTCAGCAGGATTTTCCAGGTTTGCTATCAGCAGGTCTGGCTCTTCACCGGATACTGCCTTAATGGCATTGGAAAGGCCTGACAGATATTGATAGAACTCATCGGTATTTGTGGCACCGTATGTGTTGGAACTTCTGCTATGTACAAGTACGTCAGTTCCATCAAGTATGTTCTCAAAGACAAGAGTGTCATCGATCTGGATATCCTCTCCGGTTTTTTGCTTTATGTACTCCTCAACAGTTTGCCCTCTGATATCTTCACCGTAAATGTAGCTCATCTTATTGATGTAAAGTTCAGCGAGTTCACTGTTGTCTTCCCATGTATTACTGGCTGACACAGCGTTTGCCATTCCGGTACCATAGGAACCATCTTCCGGACCGAATATCCTGAATTGTGCAATGTCAAGTGACAGGTTGTAGTTACCGATCGTGTCGTTAAGTGCTAGCTGAAGAGCATTGGTGTTCTCCCTGACATAGTTGTCAGGTTCATCCTGCTCATAAGCAAGTCTTACAGCTTTGTCGATAAGGTCTACCTTCATTGGGAAAGTATCCCTGTAAAGTCCTGATATCTGTACCATGACATCGATGCGAGGTCTTCCCAGTTCAGCTGCTGGTATAAGTTCCACATCAACGACTTCACTATCATCCTCATCCCATACAGGTTTGACTCCAAGTAGGTAGAATATCTGTGCTTCCATTACACCTTCGTGACGGGTTGATTCACCTGCCCAAAGGATGTATCCTGCCTTATTTGGATACTCACCGTGTTCTGCATAGTAATCGGCTATCCACTGGTCCACAAGTGCTGTTCCATCATTCCATGCGTTTTCTGTTGGTATCAGTTGCTCATCAAATGCATAGAAATTCCTGCCAGTAGGTAGTGTATCAGGACGGAGTATCGGATCTCCACCAAGATTTGGTTCGATGTATCCTCCATCCATTGCCTTTAGGACCTGCTGGATCTCGTTATCTGATTCAGCCAGAAGTTCTGCGTAATTGATGGCATTGGTCAGATCGGTCTCCACTGTTGCAGAAGTATTTCCAAGAACCTGCATCTGGGCATCTGTGATGTTCATACTATCGAGCAGAACAAGGCTCAACATATCAAATGGTGCAGATTCCGTGTCATTATAAGCTGCTACAGCATCTGTGTAGTCATCTCCAAGCATGGATTTGACCATTCCTACAAGCTCATCGCCCTGTGGTGCTTCACCAAGTATGTGAAGTCCGTAAGGCATGGACTGGCTTCTCAGTTCTCTTAGTACGTCATCCAGATCATCAAGGAAGATGCCCACAGTTGCATTGTCCTGTGCAAGACTCATATTCACTCTGCTGTCCAGTCCAAGTTCCATTGTAAGGGTGATTATATCCTGCAAATGAGCCTGGAGCAGTGCTTCGGATTCAGTGACCGAGGTTGTGTAAACACTGATCTTGTTGTTCAATACACTGTAGTTTCCATAACTTCCAGCTGACACAACAGGTGGTATCAGGTGGTCGATGATAATTGCATTACCTCTGCGTTTTGCCTGGAGACCTTCTCCCATACCATCCATCACGTATGGATAGACAACAGGTATATCACCTGTCATGATAGCAGGCCATTCCTCACTGAGCAGGCAGAAGTCCTTGCCTGGTAACCATTCAACGGTTCCGTGTCTTCCCATGTTAACCATTGCATCAGCATCGAACTCGTTCTGCATCCACAGATAGAATGCAATGTACTGGTGATGAGGTGGAAGTTCCTCGTCATGGTAGAGTACTTCGTTGTCCTGCAACCATCCTCTTGTTGGCTGTGGTGCAAGGATCACATTGTCACTGAGGCTTATCTTTGGGATGACAATAAATCTGTCACCGCTTTCATCGGTGTAGACCATTATCTCTCCTGGAGCTTCTCCCCACATATCGATAACTTCTGTTCGTCTTACTTCTGGAAGCTCATTGAACCAGCCCAGATATGTGCTTTCAGGTATGAGCTCGGCCTTTCCGGTCTCAACCATCTTATCCAGTTCTCCTGGAGCCCATGTACCTACATTTCTTCCCTGATAGACCATGAGGTCCACGAGTTCTGTCTTGTTGGGTATGAGTGTTCCATTCACGTCGTAACCAGCATCATCCATTCCTACAAGGAGGTTCACAATACTTGGTGCAACTTCCAGATATGAGGCACCGATATTGTCCTTTCCGCCACCATGGTTGTAGTAGATGATAGCTATCTTCTTGTCAGATTCCTCTTCAATGGAAAGGTTTGCCTGGGATATGGCACGTTCAACAAGCCAATCTATCTGTTCATCGTGGCCAATGTACTTCTCTACTGTACTGTTGTCCTCAACAATCGTTTCCAGAGCTCCGATCATAATAGGATCAATAGCACCTTCAGTTTCAGGTCTGTAAAGTCTTAGCATATTAGTTACTGGCAATGGAGTGCTGGTTTCAATCCACTGGCTTGTATTCATGTACCCGTTGAGTATGGCATTCATGACAGGTACTCCAAGCTCCTCAAGATCAAAGTAATTTCCACGATAGTGGAAGGAAACAACAGCATCAACTTTTGTCTGGCTGCTGTAATTCAGGTATCCATCAAGATGATTTTTGGTACCACCATAACATGCTACTACATTTGCACCGTTTTCTTCAAACCCTTCTATGAGTTTGTTAATAGGGTCCATGTCATCCATGTAGTATGAACCATAAAATGTAATGCCTATAGTTGGTGCATCTGCATCGAAAGCATGTCCATCCGTTCTGTTAGCATACCATCCAAAATACTCCTCTGCATTGACAACGAGGTATTCAGCAGGCATGTCTTTCATTCCCGGATGATAGATTGCCATTGGTATTACACTAGGTTCTTCTACAGTGAGGTCAGCACGACCGTAATATTCCTGTGCCAGATAGAATATGAGATTGTCAAAGTTTGTATCATCTAATGAGGCTCCTGACCAATAATCATCCAAATGATCTTTGAATTTGGTAATTGTATCATAATTTGGATTTGATGGATGTGTGTAATTGCTCTCAGGCAGGTAAGTATTCTGACCAATTACAAGGGCACCATTGTCAATAGCTTCCTGAAGCGTATCCTCAAATTCTGAAGCACTCTGAGTAACCATCTTAATGTAAACTATATCCGTATTGCTGAGATCTATATCGTCAGGTAATTTTGTGGTTATATACGTACTAACATTTATGTTGAGCTCTGGATTGGAATTAATCCTGTTTGTGAAATTGGCAAGCTCTTCCTCATAGGATGAATATCCGGTAATTATTGATACGTTCAGATGAGGCTCATTGGTGATAGTAGAAGATTTTTGTTTCAGCAGAACTACGTTACTTGCTTTGTAGTAGTACTTGCTCATTGCATAAAGGTAGGTATTTCCTGTTATTGCTGACTTGTCCAGATATGCCAATACTTCGCTTTGATCTATATCTGATCCGCTGGCCACTTCAAGTTCAAGGTCTGTAATGTCTGAGCTGTTTACTTTTATGTCTACTTTTCCGTTGTACCATCTCCACTCATCATACTTTTTAGAATATGATTCATTGACCGAGTACAGGACATATTCTCCATTTGGAATATCTTCAAAAGTAAAATTTCCGCTGCTATCAGATGTGGTGTTAGCTATAAGTTCATCTGTTTGTTTGTCAATGAGAACTAACGTACTTGCTTTGTAGTAGTACTTGCTCATTGCATAGAGGTAAGTATTTCCTGTTATTGCTGACTTGTCCAGATATGCCAATACTTCGTTTTGATCTATATTTGATCCGCTAGCTACTTCAAGTTCAAGGTCTGTAATGTCTGAGCTGTTTACTTCTATGTCTACTTTTCCGTTGTACCATCTCCACTCATCATACTTTTTAGAATATGATTCATTGACCGAGTACAGGACATATTCTCCATTTGGAATGTCTTCAAAAGTAAAATTTCCGCTGCTATCAGATGTGGTGTTAGCTATAAGTTCATCTGTTTGTTTGTCAATGAGAACTAACGTACTTGCTTTGTAGTAGTACTTGCTCATTGCATAGAGGTAAGTATTTCCTGTTATTGCTGACTTGTCCAGATATGCCAATACTTCGTTTTGATCTATATCTGATCCACTGGCTACTTCAAGTTCAAGACCTGTAATGTCTGAACTATTCACTTTAATGTCTATTTTTCCATTGTACCATCTCCATTCGTCATATTTTTTAGAATATGATTCATTTACTGAGTACAGGACGTATTCTCCATTTGGAATATTCTCAAAAGTAAAATTTCCACTTGAGTCACTGGTCGTATTCGCAACAAACTCAAACTGGTTCAGATCCAATGCCATTGCATTGGCTGAAAAAATAAGTATACTTAAAAGAAGGATCAAACTGATCTTTCCAGCAATTCCTATGTAATTTTTTCCAACCATTCTCTTTTCTATCATATCGACCACCATCTGATCATTTTATACTGACTTTTCATCCACCATTTTTATGATTTAGTAAATATAAATTGTTTTAAAACAAATTAACTTGTTTAAATGATAATAAAAAAAATGAAAATTTAAGTAGAGGTCGTATTTGCCCCCTCTTCCTCTGGCACATAAACAACTCTTCCGTCTGCAAGTTTGTAGGCCGTACCGAGAGCTTCTCCTGTTCCACCGCCTATCTGGTCTGTCATGTTCAGGACCTCAATGGGTTTACCCTGATCCTTGATGATTATTTTCATGTCCTTTTGCCCGGGATTCTTTACTATCGTTATATCTTCCGTAGGACTGAGAAGTTCCGGTAACTGGTAGGACATAACCAATGCTACCAGAAGTGCAACTGAGAAAACCATCGCAATGTCAAAAAGATTGGCAACCCCTGTAAGAGGGTTTTGTTCATCCTCATTATTTATGAGTCCTGTTCGTCGGCTTCTTCTCCTCTTCACTCCGCAACCTCCAGAGTATCGAGGATATAATCTATATCAGCCATATCCTGCCAGTACCATCTTTTTCTTACCTGGGTAAGCACATAACCGATAATTCCTGCGAAAAGACCGATCACTGTTGTAGCAAAAGCTATCATGAGGTTGTTTGCAAGCTGTACGATATCTCCCTGTGAAAGACCTATAAGTGCAGGTCCAAGGGGAATAAGAGTTCCCATCAGGCCGAGCATTGGTGCGATAGTTGCAACGATCCTTGTCTGTTCAAGTCTCTTTGCCATTTTTATCTCATATTCCTGGGAGAGCCATTCAACAGCAGGTAGCATGTTCTTTTCAAGATGATCGGCAGCAGAAGTTGCAAAGCTTGTAACCATGAAGTTCTGTTCTATATTGCGTAGTGAATTGGCAGCCTCTCCGTATTTCTGGGAACTGACATGTTCTCTTACCTTGTTACAACACAGTTCAAGGTTTCCGATATCTCTATGTCTTTTTGCATATTCTGACAGGAATTCTCCTATAAGCATCAGGGAGAAGACTACCAGCAGTATGAGAATAATGATCACCGGGTACAGCAATGAAGCTGAAAATGTGTACAATATACCAAACAATGAAGAAGTAGCATCCATTTTTATTGACCTCTAATGTTATTGAGGGCATAGCCCCCTATTATGAAGATAGTGAATATCAACAGTGGAATGATCTCAAACTCTCCCCCGCTAGTTAGTGCCAGGTTGAGTTTCTTTGCCTTGATGTAAGCTGGCACTATCATTGCTCCTAGAAGGTAGAAAATTCCAAGGAACATCATTGTTGTTCCAAGATCTTCAGGTGTTCTTTTCATTTTTCTGAAGACCCATGTTGATGATATTACTGATATAAAGAAAACAAAACCTACAAGCACCCCGACCTTCCAGCCGCTGACATCAAGGGTTGATGCCAGTATCATGCATGAAACAAAAAGAGCTGTAAGGCAAACCGGGCAGGGTACAGAGATCACAAGGAACGTTTTTTTGGAAACGTCATGACCACAAGACCATTTTTTCTGTGTATATATCCCTGCACCAATGAGGACAAGTGCTATGAATACATGTAATGTCATTCCAAGATTTGAAATAGCTTCAATATAGGATTGGTCCACTATTTCTACAAGACTTCCAAGTATTATGGAAATGACAAAGTAACTGCTTGCAAGTATCAGGATATCTCTTTTTCTGACAGTGGAAAAACCACATCCTACTCCGGTCTTCAAACCAAATATGAAGATGCCTATTAGTATGCCTACCACCGCTGCATAAACGTAGCTCATCGAATTCCTCTTTTTTATAATTTATTATGTATATCTATCTAACTAATTGTTATGAATAACTACCACCCACAAATTAAGTTTTAAGCAATGTATGTAAAAAACCAAAACATGAGTGTTTGCTTTCTAACTAATAAGTGCAAACAATCTACCTATTATTAAATCTTTCGGAATTTTCTCATATGAAATATGCATCAGGCAGTACAAAATTTCACAATGTATTGATGCAAATATATTCAAGAAATATTATATTATGCCACAGGAAGAAAAAATGATGTTATTTGAAAAACAATAGTTAAAATGTAAATCTTTCAGGTCTAATACAGATGTAACTAGTGCATCTGGTTTTTAAGAAAAAAAATCTAAAAAAGAGAAGACAACCCTTTATGGGTCGTACTATAAAATAATTATTTCTTGAATTCGGTGTATCCGCACTTTCCACAAGTGCGTCTGTCCTTGTGCTCTGCGAGGAATACTCCTTCGCCACAGCGTGGGCAGGACTGACGGGTACGCTCGATGGAATCGCCGCTGACCTTGTAGTAATCTTTTACTGCCATGATTATTCCTCTGAAGACTCTTCTGCAGGTGTTTCTTCTTCTTCCTCAGCGACCTCTGGTTCAGGAAGCTTGTTTCTTTCAAGCACATATGCTTCTTCAACCTGCTTCATGCGGGCTTCATCTTCATAGATCTTGATATATGCTTTAAGTTCCTGCTTACCGAACTCGTTCTCTATCTTCTGAACGATCACAAGTTCCAGTGGTACAGTGAGCATAGCTGCAATCTTGCCTTTCACATCATCTCTTGACGGTGTTGCTCCGTCAAAAGTGACAGTGAGGTTTAATTCACGCCTGTTGAGAAGCGCATTATTTTTATCGTTAATGATTTTGATATCCATCCAGTTTCCTCCGAATAGTTTCTATTTGTTCTGAATCATGATCCTGTTCTTTGAGTATCTCAGTTAACAGGTTCTTCATTTGTTCCTTTTTAGGTAATGTTATCTTAACAAGTACAACACCTTCGTCCGGCTGTCCATAAAGAACAGCTGAGCCTTCTGGTGCCATAAGAATCGCAGGCACAGCAGCCAGGTCCTCCTCGCCGCGCACAAATATCCTGACATTTTCATCTGCATTCAACGCATTTCTTACAGCGTCTATCAGATCTTCGGTTATTACCCCTGCTGGATTGTCAACGGATATTTCGGTGAACCCTTTATGCTTGGTACCTACTACGACCCGGTCTGATGCCGGTCCGCGTTTAGTGCGGTCATCCACTATAAGGATGTCCGGTATTATTCCAAGATTGAGCAAGTGGAAGGTAGTAACATCACCTACGGATATAAGTTTTGTGGGACTACCGAGATCCTTGGAAAGTTTTTTGATGGTGTCATCACCTTTACCTCTGTAAAGGCTCCCAAAACTCTCCCGAAAACGTGGTCGAAGTGTATCGGGTAAAGTTAAATGAAGGCCCAATTAGCGCACCTTCAATGCATACTTATCCGGAACTTTCACGTCAATTTTCTTTGCTATCTCTGAGCGTTCCGGATCTATGATAATTACCATACCGCTCCAGTCGGAACTGAGATTACTTGATCCGCAAATGGCACATGTCTGGCCATTGATTATTCGGTGACATTCCCGGCAAACCTGTTCACTCATCTAATACTCTCCGATATTATTCTTCCTTTTCTGCGGATGGCTTTCTAGCTTCTTCAAGCCATTCCATCTTACCCAGGGAGTGCTGGCGCATGGTCAGTCCTATTTTACTTTCCCTTGGGTCTCTTTCATTGATACTTACCGCAACTATACGTGCCCTGATCTTATCGCCTTCAGCAAGTGACCTGCCACCAGCTTTGCTGACCAGTCTCCCATTCTTACCGTCATATGACATGAAGTCATCAGTGACCTGGCTCACGTGAAGGAGTCCGTCCATAGCTCCGATACTTACAAATGCTCCGAAATCAACAGTTTCAACAACTTCTCCTTCTATTACTTCCTGGATAGTTGGTACGAATACTATTGCCTCAAAGACCGCGTCGTAATATACAGCACCATCGCCTACGAGAATATGTCCTTCTCCTATCTCGTTTATCTGTGTAATGGCAACAATTGCTCCTATCTCCTTGTCAATCCTGCCTTCAAGTTTATGTCTCAGGGCATTCTTAACATTTTCATTAACGTCCTTGCCTAAAAGGTCGGGTGCAACGCGAATTGTATCGGCAAGCTTCATCTTTTTGTACATGGTGACTAACTCCAATAATACTGTATAATTAGCCTTTAACAACTTATATGATTTTAAATTAATCTATAATTATCCTGTTATGATATTATCTCAAGCCTGTTCTTCTGTCGCAGGCATATGACGGGTAGATCTCTTTTTTCCAATCTTTTCCGTAACCCGATGTCATTGGTGAGCACAGATGCCGCATGATTGGTAGCAAGGTCCAGGATGACATCATCTGCATGTCCTTCTGCCTGGATTATCTCGCACCTATCTGCCATTGCTCGCGCAACCTTTGCAGCTGTTCTGTCTTTCCCTTTGAGATTTTTTATCAGGATATCCAGTTCGTTGATAACTGCTGTAGGGGTGAGATATGTGTCATATCCCAGTCGCTTCAACTCTTCAAAAATATCAACATTGAACTGAACAGGTATCATCAATGCATTTGTATCAATAATTACCTTCAAGCTGAGATAACTCCTACGCCTATAAGTCTCCAGCGTGAGCCTACGCGTCTGCTGATGGCTACTGTGGATCCGATCTCTGCGCATACGGGTCTCTTTAACTTTACCTCTGCGATATCCTTACGTGCACTGGTAACTACTCCCACTGTAGTGGCTGTACCTACATTCAGCATAAGTGGCTCGCTGGTCTTAATAGGGCCGATCTCTTCTTCGTCAGAAACTCCAACAACTCTTTCAAGCAGATGCAGCTCAAGTTTGAAATCATCATGGATAGGTGGTAAAGTTTCTGGCAGACCTGCAACTTGTCCTGTAAGTGAATCACTTTTTGTAAGTGTGGGGTCAAGGCTTGTACCGACTGCAAGAAGTCCTCCAGGGGTCGCTTCTTCTAGTTCATCCTTGCCAGCAATTACCATTGATACCTTTGTTTGTATGGGGACCCATCTGGTAGTTCCGTCACTTTCTACTTTCCTGCCAGGTCTTATCTCTAGTTCATCATTAGGATGCAGGACACCTTCTGTGAGTGTTCCACCAATGACTCCACCAGTTATATTCTTAATAGGGGTTCCTGGTTTGTTAATGTCAAAAGATCTTGCAATAAGCATATGAGGTGGTTTGTCACTCTTATGCACAGGCGTTGGGATAATTTCTTCCATCGTCATAATTAGTGCATCGATGTTTATGTTCTGCTGTGCTGATATTGGCACAATTGGAGCATCTTCAGCAACAGTACCCTTAACGAATTCCTTTATCTGATGATAGTGTTCGATGACCTTTTCTTTGGGTACAAGATCTATTTTGTTCTGCACGATGACAATGTTCTTGATACCTATGATGTTCAATGCCATCAGGTGTTCTTTTGTCTGGGGTTGTGGGCATGTCTCGTTCGCTGCAATAACAAGCATTGCACCATCCATTATAGCTGCACCTGATAGCATAGTTGCCATCAATGTCTCGTGACCTGGCGCATCTACAAATGATACTGTCCTTAGCTCTTCAGATGGTTCGCTACATCCCTCACAAGTGTCGGCTACAGTATAACACTGAGGTTCGGGGCAGTTGGGGCATTTTCTGAACGTGGCGTCGGCGTATCCTAGCCTGATAGATATTCCACGCTTCAGCTCTTCGCTGTGCGTGTCTGTCCAGACTCCTGACAGCGCGCTGACAAGTGTGGTTTTTCCGTGGTCGACATGACCTACCATGCCGATATTAACACAAGGTTGACTCAATTTTTGATTTCCCTCCCGGTTGGGCAATATTCTAAAAGCGTAATAACTTCAGTATAAGTTTAATATATTATCTGTTTAGATTGTGGTGTATCATTCGACTAATCCTATTTAAATGATTTCGAACAAAACAGAAAGTACAAATGCCTATTGTATGGCAAAACAGGTCTTATTCTTTTAATGACGTATATAGCTTACTACGAAAAAGGGTACATAGAAGATAGTGCCTGAATTTACAGTTCTTAAACAAAAGCACTGAGGGCACCTTTTATAATCTCATCCCTCTGAAATATTTTCTCTATTCTTATACCTTCTTTTGTTATCTTGAAATTAAGAGGGTCAAGTGAAATATATGTACATCTCATTTTTGGAATGTACATTTGGCGCATACCTCTTCCTGTTGCAGGATCACGGTCCGTATAAAGTTCGATGTTCCCAAAAGACGTATGCTGTGCGATGGCATGTTTTGTCGTAGAGTCTTCCTGGCCTATCAAAAAAAGTGCTGTACATTTTTTAGCGAAGAGGATGTCATTTATGGCAAAGAACTTGTCAGCAAATTCTTCTGTGCTGTGATAGAGGGACAACATGTCAAGATTGTCTATTACTACGATCTCTACGTCATCAGGTATGTCCTGCACGTTCTGAACACAATCTCTTTCAAGGAATCCTATTCCTGTTCCGTGTCTTTCAGCATTATATATTTTGTTCGTGCGGGTTTCAAATGATTTAGTAATAAGCAGGGTTCCTTTGTCAATGCAAGTCTGAAAATCAATTCCTATGCTCAACGCCTGTTCAAGGTAACTCTCAACGTTAACCTGGGTGAGCATTAGCATACATTTTTTTCCGTCTTTGCATGACCTGTGAAGAAAATGAGTTGCAAGGATACTTTTTCCCGATCCAGGGGGTCCACTTATAAGAATGCCTTGTTGTGAAGGATACCCACCTTCGAGTATTTCATCAAGTTCATAAATTCCTGTTGGAACCCGGTTGATTTCCATGCACGATATATTATATCAATGGTTGTATAAAAAGACTTTTATTCATGCATGTGTATGGATTTATATTGGAGTGAATTAAAAAATAAAAAGATGTCTGAACTTAGCTGTCCAGATCATTACAAAACATATCGTTTATGTTATTATCTTATCGAGCTGATCGGTCTCAATAGCCCTTCTGATCTCGTGGGCAACACGGCGACCTGTGCTCATTGGTCTTCTCCATGTGGTGTTTCCGTATGGGTGTCCGACCGACATGTGCACATTTGTTCCGCCACCAACTCTTGGTGCTACATCATATATGTAGAAATTCAGGTCTTTGTCAACACAGGTTTGCAGACAGAACGGACCGATTACTCCCGGATCATAATATTTGCTTGCAGCCTTTATATATTTCTCAGAGAGCCTGAACACTTCTTCAAGGAGTGATTCCCTGAGGGTTGCGGAGTTGTGGCCACATACCGTGTATTCGGGTGTAAGCTGGTGCTCTGCAAGTGTCATCTGCTGCGGTGCAGACAGACGTACATGTCCATCCAGACTTGTCTCAAAGCGCCAGTCGATACCAAGTATCTCAAGCTTGTTCATCTCTGTCTCAAGAGGCGAATAGAACATGTCAAAGTTGAACACAGGTCCTATTACATAGCGTTCTATCCTTGCATTGTCAAGAGCATCCTGAGTGATAACTCCCTGTTTCAAGAGAGATTGTGCTTTTTGTTTGTATTCCTCATAGGTTCCTGCGGTGAAGAATCCTCTTTCGAGTTTCTTAACTGCGTGAGGGAGCTTTACCATCACAAGTTCCTCTATGTCCTGAGGGTCATTGATCCTCTCTGGGAAGGGCAATCCTGCTTTTTCAAGGAGCCAGTAATAATCGCGGTCCATACCTCTTTCCTCACTGCGAAGCATGTTCCTGCTTCCAACAAGAGGTACCTTGAAATCATTTTCCACTTCATCGATACCACAGTATGATGTAAAGGAACGGTTAGGTATGAAAAGCACATTGTCTTCAACCAGTTTTTTCTGGATCTCCGGCTTTGTGGTTTCACTGAACTTGTTTAACAATATGTGTTCATCTACAATGCCCCGGACGACATTGCCGTTGCTGTCTCTTTGTGACTTGAAGTAGTCTGTATACGTTTTTTCACGGCCCTGCTGGCAGACTGCATATGTTCTGAAGTTCTCTTCAATTGCTCCATCAAAAACATCTAGTGCCGAGTGTGATGCAACAGCACCTATCTTGACCTTGTCCATATCATAATCTTCAATGATCTCTGCGATCTCTTTTCTGTCTATCATTGTATGCCCTCGATTTTTTTCCAGACATTGTATTTAGTATTAATAAACCTGTTCACGTCAAAATGCTTTGTTTGGAATTTCAAATTCCAGCCACCAGATAAATTATCACGGGTGTTATGAAAGTCTCTATAATAGCTGCAAGTAATATGAGTGGGAAAAGCCAGTGCAGGTAAAATTTGATACCTCTGATTATCTCTACTTTAAGGTCTGAAGGTTGTGATCGGATGGTATTTAGTGCCACATATCCTATCTTCATTCCAATTGCAGATGATATTATCAGCATGGGTATCTCTATGATCCCATGGGGTGTTAGACCTGCGATCACAAACAGGGTTCCATTTTCAACTGCCATATAATGGGCGAATACTCCCAGAATAAAGCCGTTTAACACCAAAAACCCAAAAGGAACTATGCCTAGGGCAACACCCAGTAGTATCGAAAAGAACATTTTCACAGAATTGTTCACAAAAATGAGCAGCATTATCTCAAAAGCAGAAAGACCCTGAAGCATTTCTGCGAGCTCTTCAAGTCCACTAAGTGAATCCAACGCGTATGAAGGTTCAATTGTGTAATAGGCGTAGCCTGCAATAGTTGACAATAGAAAAAGTAAAAGACTGATCCTTACGAAAGGTATCAGCTCATCAATATATGTCCTGAACGCTTCTTTTTTGTTTTCATCATGCATTGGCTTAAACTCCAAATGCCATTCTGATAGTGTTCCTGCATGCAGGTGATAATCCAAGGACTATGATGACCAGTTTCAGGAAGGTCTTTAATGTCTGTGATTCTTCGTCCTCATCAAAATGATTATCCAGTACATATAGTACCGGGATGAATATAGATAGTTTTAATGGATACATCACAAATGCAGTACCTGTAAGGTCGATAAGGTATGCTGGTACTACATGCTTTTCGTAATATCCAAGAAAATCAATTCCTGCAATAGTTGAAGATGCGTCTAGAAGGTGAACCCAGAGTATTGCTACATTGATCTTACTTTTGAGCAGGCCAAAACCTATACGGTCGAATATGAATTTTGTAAGGTACACTATAAGGCTTGCCGCACATACGACAAAAACAGGTACCCAGGGAAGTATCATATCTTCAAGATAGAACAGGGCTGTGAGGTTAACAAGGAACCATGCAATCCCAAAACTTGCAAAGTTCTTTCGATAATCTCCCGTTCCATTTAACTTCGCGATCCATTTTGAAAGGACAAGGAAGAACACTGTTATTGCAAATACGACAAAATAGATGTTTGGGGTTATGAACAGGTAACTTGCGGGAGAAGTTAGGATTCCTGTATCTTCTATGACCCTAAGAGATGAACCTGCAAGGATGAAAGGAATCACAGATACTGTAAACCTGTCATCTATCTCTATATCCAGTTTTTTCAACAATTTCACAACGCCGAAAATACATATTCCCAGCAATATCGCCCACGTAACCGTATTAACGATATTGTAACCACTATCATGAAGAATAGGGTCTATGTAATAATCGTTAATGAATTGGGTAACTTTATCTATTAATGGCATTATAATCACAGCAGTAGCATAATATAGGAATATCCTAAATACAACTAATATTTAATAGCTTATGGGAAATACCTAATATATCAAAAGAAATTTCCCAAATCAAGTCATGTTCCTATTTGGAGCTGATGCTTGATAGTATTTGATTATTAAAAAATTCACTTATCCAATTTTTGGCAGGTATGTGTGTGATCCCGACAAAAGGCAAGAAAAAATGGATGCAGTTACCAAGGGATGTCGTTGTAGGTCCTGATGTTATCTATGATATGAAGGATGTTTGCGATGACCTGAAACTTAGGGAAGGTGCTTTTATTGTTACGGGAAACAATACTAAGAAGATAGCAGGAGATGTTGTATTTAACCTGCTGGATGAATGTGGTTACAACCCGTCTATTACTGTTTCAAAAGAAGCATCCATGGCCGAAGTCAAAAAAGCGGCTGTGCAGGCAAAGGAATCAAACTCGAAGTACCTGATAGGAGTCGGGAGTGGTAAGTCCATAGATGTGGCGAAACTTGCGGCAACGCAGCTTGATCTTCCGTTCATAAGTGTTCCCACAGCGGCATCGCATGATGGTATTGTGTCTTCCAGGGCTTCAATACACGACAAGGGAAAGAAAACATCCATCGAGGTAAATGCACCAATGGCCGTGATAGCGGATACCCATATAATAGCCAGTGCTCCTTACCGGTTGCTTGCTGCGGGATGCGGGGACATAATCTCAAACTACACTGCGGTCCTTGATTGGGAACTTGCCCACAGGTTGAGAAATGAACCGTTTAGTGAGTATTCAGCTGCTCTTTCCAGAATGACAGCCCAGATATTGATGGATTCACCTGAAGATATTAAACCCGAACTGGAAAGTTCAGTGAGGATAGTTGTCAAGGCACTCGTCTCAAGTGGAGTTGCAATGAGCATAGCGGGTTCATCCAGGCCAGCTTCCGGTTCGGAACACATGTTCAGCCACGCACTTGATATGCTCGTCCCAAACACAGCCCTTCATGGTGAACAATGTGGCGTAGGTACCATAATGATGATGTACCTGCACGGTGGCGACTGGAAGACCATAAAGGAATGCCTGGAGGTAATAGGAGCCCCGACTACTGCTAAAGAACTTGGGATTGAAGATAGGTATATATTAGAGGCGCTTCTAGTTGCACATGAGATACGTCCTGAGAGATATACGATACTTGGTGCAGGTCTTACTTCCGAGGCTGCAGAGAAGGTCGCACGCTTAACAAAAGTTATTTCATAATAGAATAGCTAAATTCAATTGATCAAGGTGATTTATATGACAGATAATAATACTACCATTACACTTATTGGCTCAAGGCTTGCAAAGGAAGGCGAGGATTTCATATTTATGGGTGAGTCCCGTGAATGTAAGAAATGCAAGCTAAGGCGTACCTGTTTGAATCTTGTGCCTGGTCGCAAGTATCGTGTTGCAAAGGTTAGAAGTGACACAGTTCACGAATGTTTTATTCATGATGGTGGTGTGCTGACTGTTGATGTTGAAAGTTCCCCAATCGTTGCGGCGATCGAGTCCCGCAAGGCAGTGGAAGGTTCCAAGATAAGCTACGAACATCCAAAATGCCAGACTTCAGATGACAGTGTATATGACATCCTTTATCCCGAAGGCCTTAAGGAAGGGGACAAATGTACAGTTGTAAAGGTGCTCGGTCCTATGGATGAAGATATGGTTTCAGGATGTTCTTTAAAAATGGTGGAACTAAAAGTATAGTTTCATTGCGAACATCTTTTATATAAAAAGCAATTCGTAGAATAAAATAAAATATTAAAATAATACTATTATACAGAGGTAATTATATGGCAGGGAAGGACGGTGATGTGTTACATCATGATTTTTACACAGCAGAACGCTGGAATAACTGGATCAATCAGGTAAAAGAAAGCGATTTCAAATTTGATGAGTCCGACGAGCCACAGGGCAAGGAAGGAGCTATCTTTGTTAACATGGAAGATGATATCGTTCTTGCATGTTTGAAGATAATTGCAAAATGCGAAAAGGAACAGATCTCCCCGGAGTCTGCATTGGAGTATATTGCACAGATCAGGGATATCGCACTTGCAGAAATAGACCCTATCTCAGAGGATGCGGATATGATGATCGATTCTCTTCAGGCATCTCTCATGGGTGGTTTTGCAGCATGTGAAGCTTACTTGAGTGGTGACTATGACAGCAGCGTTGATATCGCAGACCTTGTAAAAGTTGCTCTTGAAGCAGAATCCTCTGATGATATCGAGATAGCTCTTGGCACAGTTGCAGAGATAGGTGCTCTTGTTATCAGTGGTAAAGAGCTCACTGAAAAAGTAATGGAAGAAGTTCCTTACGGTCTCGTAGCAGAATGGCTCGATGGTATCGATTCAATTGCTGCTGCAATGGTAGGTTCTGACAGTTATAAGGATGATGAAGCAGACGATGGAAAGAACTAAGTTCTTTCTATTCTCTCTTTTTCATTATTATCCTTAACTTATTCTTTCTCTTTTCAATTCTATATCATACTGGTACTATGTTAGATCATACCAACGTCGTAGTTCTTGACCTGACGCATGCGGGCATTATCATCGCAGAAAAATTTGCTGGCCTTGGTTACAATGTGACAGCAATAGATGTCTACGGGACAGTGGATGAGGCCATTCTCTCAAAAATGGAATCTGAACATGGTATAATAACTTCAAAGGACCCTTTACATGTTGATGGATTCGATCTTATAGTAAGTCCTGCACATCTGGACCCGGGATATGCCATGTTGGCAGACGCCGGGAAAAAGGACATTGATATTATGACCCACCACGATGCAGTGGGCTTGATATTGTCCATGACAGGTGTTCTTGATGATGCCACTGTAATCGAGATAACAGGTTCAAAAGCCAAAACCAGTTCAGCATCCCTGCTTGCTGATATGCTTTCACGAAAGATGAAGGTGATACTTCATACTTCCAGAGGTCTTGAATTGTGGGAGCGAGGACATTCCAGTATAGTTCACCTTGGTTTAAGTATCGCTCCCGGGAGCATATTGCTTGCGCTTGACAGACTGGCTGAGTTAGATATTGCTGCAGATTGTTATATTCTTGAAATTTCAATTGGTCTGACCGGGTTTGCAGATGTAGGGGTAATTACCACACTGGAGCCTGATTACAAAATAGCAGCTTCAACTTCCGATGCAAGCGATTCCAAGATGAAGGCACTTTCCCAATGCAAGCCCGAAGAGATATTCTTCCTGAATTCAAGGGATAGTCAGGCATTGAATAAGGCAGGGAAAAATAACAGGACATTTTTCACGTTCTGTGATTCTGCAGAAGTTAACGCTGATCTTAAGCTTCATTTTGAGGACGAGTCTTTAGTTCTAGATCACAGGGATGTTAGTTTTTCCTCACAACTATCGTCCGGTTATAATTATAGGTCATATGCGACTGCTTTTGCAGCTTCAGTTTCCGTGGCAATGTGGATGGGGGTATCTACAAAGGATATATCCGAAGTCATTGGTTCTTTTGAAGGTTTGCAGGGAAGGATGCAGGAGAAGGAACTTTCCGGAAGAAAGCTAATTGATAATTCTAACTCCGGTATGGATATACGCTCAGCAGAGCGCTCATTGGATTATGCTTTGAGTAAAAAAAAGACCAAATCTGAAAGGATTATAATGGTGCTTGGGGAAGAAGCTGCCCAGGTTTGCGAAGGCCTTCCTCCTGAGAAAGTTTCAGAGCTTGTCATAAGGCGTGGTAAGGATATAGGACAGTTGATACTAGTGGGTGAAAGGATACAGGGGATGGGTGGGGGACATGCTGTATACGCTTCCGGACTTGATGAAGGACTTGCAATGGCACTTGAAGTCTCTTTACAACGTGATATTATATTGTCGTGTGTGAAATGTTTCAGGTGAAACAAGCTCTTTTTATAATTTATTCTATCTTTATTTTATCCTCTGTTTTTTTGTTATGATTAGTGCTTTTATACGATAAAGAACTAGATAGTGCAGAAAAACACCTATATTTTAAGTATACTATTTAATACGAAATTTGACAATTATAATAATTAGATTACTCTAGTAGAAATAAAAGGGATCGATATGGCGGAAAACGATATCTCAATAATACACCCGCGGCCTAGTTCTATCGTGGCTGCGTTGTACACGTTACGTGACCTGAATGTTGATGTTGCTATACTTCACGGTCCACCTGGCTGCTCATTCAAACACGCAAGACTTCTTGAAGAAGATGGGATCCATGTTGTTACTACTGCTCTTGATGAGAATGGCTTTGTCTTTGGAGGACGCGATGAACTCTCATCTTTACTTACCAAGGTAAATGAGATGTTCGATCCAAAACTCATCGGTGTTGTGGGGACATGTGCCAGTATGATCATTGGTGAAGAACTTCGTGAGCCTGTCCAGGATGCAAATCTGGACGTACCTGTCATTGAAGTGGAAGTGCATGCAGGATATCCTAATAATACAAAAGGTGTTCTGATAGCACTGGAATCCGCATGTGATGCAGGCATCATTGATGCAGGGGAACTTGGAAGGCAGAAGATCCTTCTTGAGGAAGCAACAAATGTTGAGAAACGCCATGGTGCAGCAAGCAGAGAATATCTGACTCCTTCACGCGGAGATCTGAAGTATAAGGTAGCTGAGAAGGTTATCAACTATTTGAAAGAGGGCAAACGCTGTCTTACTATTATGAATGCCAAGAAAGAGACTGGTTACATGTTCGCTGACATCACCGTCGCCATTAATGAAGTGGCTGCACAGCTTGGCATGGAAAATAACGTTATCAACATGGCAAACGTGGACGATACCCTTGGTCTTCCACGGGTGCGTCATCACGCAAAATCCATAATGGATGACTTTACGGAAAAAGGAATCACGATCCATGAGGACATCGGGGGTATGGATGAATACCCAATCGCAGGTGAAAAGGTCAGTGAACTGATAGCTGATAAATACAGTGACTTTGACTTTGCTGTTATCACTGGTGTACCTCATGCAATACCCATGGACAACCTTCAGGGAATGGAAGTTATATCCGTTACCAATGGTCCCAGACAGGTAATTCCGCTAAAAGAAATGGGACATGAAAATGTTATTGTAGAGATAGACCTGCATCCAAAGACACTTGGTGTGAACCATATTGTTGAATCCGAGTTTGGAGCAACGATGCGGGAAGTTGCAAAAGATATGCTGGAAAGAGATTCGGAGGCTGTTTGATGGCACAGAAAAGGATAGCCATTTACGGCAAAGGCGGCATCGGTAAATCCAGTACTGCTTCTAATGTTGCAGCAGCCTGTGCTGACGAAGGCCACAAAGTTATGATAATCGGATGTGACCCTAAGAGTGATTCATCCATTACGCTTCTTGGAGGCAAGAGGATACCAACAATTCTAGACCTTCTGAGGCAGAAACTCGATGTTGCTGAGAAAGATATTGTTCATGAAGGTTATAAGGGCGTCAAATGCGTTGAAGTTGGCGGACCTGAACCTGGTATCGGATGTGCTGGGCGCGGTATCATTGTTGCTATACAGAAATTGAAAAAAGTATGCACTTCCATAGATGATATGGATCTTATCATCTACGATGTTCCTGGAGATATCGTGTGCGGTGGCTTTGTTGCACCTATACGCAAGGGACTTGTCAATCAGGCTTACATTCTCACATCAGGTGAATACATGCCACTCTATGCTGCAAACAATATCTGCAGGGGGCTTACCAAGATAAACACCCCACTGTCAGGTATTATCTGCAATTCCAGAAGTGTTACCAGGGAAGAGGAGATCGTGAGGAATTTCTCAGAAGAGATCGGCAGCAAACTCATGGCTTTCATTCCAAAGGAACAGATCGTCCAGGATTGTGAAAGGGATGGTTTCTCTGTGCTTGAAAAAGCCCCGGATTCACCTGTTGCGGATGTATATCGTGAACTTGCGCATACCATCATGTCCAATGAGGGTTCAGTTATGCCTTCAGCTCTTGAAGATGAAAGACTGCGTGAACTTACACGTTAAAGGTTGATCGCAATGTCCTACACACCTTTGAAACCAGAAACAAAAGAAATACCAAGGATACTCCTGTCCGCAGGCAGTTCCTCCTCAGGCAAGACTACTATTACTATTGGTCTGCTTGCGGCTCTTACTGAGGCCGGGTATAAGGTCCAGCCGTATAAAGTCGGGCTGGATTACATCGATCCCAGTTATTATTCTGAAATTACAGGCCGCAGGGCTCGTAATATCGATGGTTTCCTGATGGATGAAGATGGTGTGCGGGATGTTTTTATCCACGGTACAGAAGCTGACGGTGATGCAGATATCGCTATCATCGAAGGTGTTCGTGGTCTGTTTGAAGGCTTTGACAGCTTTACGGACACTGGCAGCACCGCACAGATAGCCAAGATACTCAAATGTTCTGTTATTCTTATAATCAATGCAAGAAGCATTACCCGCTCCGCTGCGGCTCTTGTAAATGGGTTCAAGGACTTCGATAAGGATGTACGTATAACCGGTGTCATCCTCAACAACATAGGTGGCCCAAGGCATGAGAAAAAAGCCACCGAGGCAATTGAACACTATACGGGCATTCCCGTAATCGGTGTTATCCGTCGTAATAATTCTATGAAGATATCCATGAGACACCTCGGTCTTGTTCCTGCTATAGAGGAACGTCGTCGTGCTGATAATTACGATGAAAGGATAGATTTCATTAAAACTACTATTAAAGATGGCATCCAGATAGACCTTCTGCTGGAAATGGCTCACACAGCTCCTGCTCTTGAACGTCCGCTAAAGACCGTTTTTACGCCCCGTGAAATTGAAGGTGATCGTCCGGTAATCGGTGTTGCCCTTGATGAAGCTTTTAATTTCTATTATCATGACAATCTTGAATTGCTTGAAATGGCAGGAGCTGATATCAAATATTTCAGCCCTATCCATGACAAACAACTCCCGGATGTCGATGGTCTGTATCTTGGCGGCGGCTACCCCGAACTTTTCGCCGCAGAACTCGAGAATAATGTCCCAATGCGTGAGGATATCCTTGATGCGTCACGCTCCGGTCTTCCCATCTATGCAGAATGTGGCGGTCTAATGTACCTGACCGAAAAACTCAGCACTGGAGTAAAAGGGCAGGGAGCTCATAACATGGCTGAGATGCCTGAATCCACCCATGATATGGTTGGTGCACTTCCCGGACATACTCTAATGGGTCACAAACGTGTTGTCAGCTATAATATAGGTTCATTGGATGTGGATTCTGTCATTGGCAAAACCGGAAATTCTTTCCGTGGTCACGAGTTCCACCACTCCGAAGTGACCAACATCCCTAAAGATGCGAAGTTCGCGATCAAACTTTCCAGAGGTACTGGAATAATCGATGGTTGGGACGGGCTCACGGTTAACAATACGCTGGGATGCTATGCTCATCTGGTTGCGAGTTCTTACAGGGAGTTTGCGGGAAGCTTCGTGGACTTTATGATTAAGAGAAAATGAATTGATCTTTTTTTAACATAGTATATTACGGTATCCTTTCATAGAGGAAACTAAAGATTCCGGCTTCAAAGATTCTCGAATTTTTAAAAGGTTGATGTGAAAGCATATTAGTGAAAACGCCCTTTTATTGCTTAGAGAAATTTAACAGAATTTTCAATAATCTTTGATAGAATATTAAGGTGCACGATAATATGGATAGTGTCATTTTGGAAAAAGGGCGAAAGATAGCCTATTTTTCAATGGAGATCGGGTTAAAGAAGGAGATCCCGACATATAGCGGTGGTCTGGGTATACTGGCAGGCGATACAATAAGGGCAAGTGCTGACCTGGGGCTTCCGCTTATTGGTGTCACTCTCTTGAACAGAAGGGGATACTTTATGCAGAAACTGGATTCTGCAGGCAGGCAAACCGAACATCCTCAGGAGTGGTCTCCAGCTGATTTCATGCAGCTTTTGCCTTCTGAAGTGACTGTTCGAATTCAAAACAGGGATGTGAAGGTAAAGGCTTGGGTTTATGAACACCGAAGCCTGACCCGGGAAACAGTTCCTGTACTTTTCCTGGATACGGATGTTGAAGGTAATTCCGCAGAAGACCGACAGATAACCTATAGTCTTTACGGCGGAGATAGAAAGTACCGATTGAAGCAGGAAATGATATTGGGGATTGGCGGGGTCCGGATGCTCAAAGAGCTTGGTTATTCTATAACGAAGTATCATATGAATGAAGGTCATTCCAGTCTTCTGTCTCTTGAATTACTACGTCAGAACGATATGTCTTCGTATAAGGTCAAGGAGCTGTGTGTTTTCACTACTCATACACCTATTGAAAGTGGACACGATGTGTTCTCACATGATCTTGTTATGGAGTTGATAGGGAATAATTCGGATTTTGAGATCCTGAAGAAGTATGGTGGAGAGCACCAATTGAATATGACTGTCCTTGGCCTGAACCTTTCCAACTATGTCAACGGTGTTGCAAAAAGGCACAGGCAGATATCCGAAAAGATGTTCCCTGGATACAAATTCAATTCGATCACAAATGGTGTTCACTCTTATACCTGGGTTTGTCCCCATTTCAGAACTCTTTATGACAAATATCTTCCAGGATGGGCAAATGAGCCGGAGCTCCTTGTCAGGGTCCGAAGCATACCAGATGGAGAAATATGGGAAGCTCACGGAAGTGCAAAAAAAGAGTTGATAGATCATGTCAACAGTGAATGCGGAACTGATATGGATTATGATACACTGACCATTGGTTTTGCCAGACGTATCACAGAGTACAAAAGACCAACTTTTATTTTTTCCGACCTAAAGAGGCTCAGAAAAGTGAATGAAGCCGGAAAGATACAGTTGATATTTGCAGGAAAGGCTCATCCCCGGGATACTCAGGGAAAACAATTCATTGAAAGCATATTCAAGTATGCTGAAGAACTCAAAGGCGAAATAAAGATCGCCTATCTGGAAAACTATAATATGGATCTCTCTCTGAAAATCATATCAGGTGTGGATATCTGGCTGAACAATCCTAAAAAACCACTTGAAGCCTCAGGCACCAGCGGTATGAAGGCAGCCCACAATGGTGTTGTTAATTTTAGTGTTCTTGACGGCTGGTGGATAGAGGGTTGTGTGGAAGGTGTAACCGGATACGCCATAGGGCCCAAACCGGAAGTGGACAAATCCCCTGAACAGGTGAAAATGATGGAACTTGATGACCTTTACAATAAACTGGAATACATCCTTATCCCAAAATATTACCAGAGAAAGGACGAGTGGATAAATCTGATGAATGACTCTATTGAGATGATAGCTTATTATTTCAACAGTCACAGGATGATGCATAGGTATGTTACTGAAGCTTATTTGTGAGTAGGTTTTCAGGCTTTAATTCTTTTTTCCTTGCTTTTTTTAACAAGTTACTAACCCATCAAACAAATTTCTTCTGCTAGTGCATAGATGCTTAAAAATCTAAATCTGGTGTATATACAGTATTATTTTATTCACAACCATTTATAAACAACTGGGTTTTTATACTAAAAATTTAGTATGTAGTGGGTAGGTGGTACCGGTATGAAAAAACGCATGGGTTCATTTGTAAAATTGATTACATTATTATTGTTAATATTATCTTTATCCACTTTTGCAGAAGCAGAGGACATCATTATTCCAGGTGTTGATGATAGCTGTTTTTTCCGTAGTGGAGTATATAGTGGAACTGATATTCAATCTCTCCTCTCTTCATCAGGAAATGGATGCCTGAAAATAGATTTCAATGATTTTCCTGCATTGTGGTATGATATTGACAACAATGTTTCCAGTGAAGTTCTTACTATTTGCAATTCATCGGGAACTCAGGGTAGAACAATTGCTGCAGGTGATCTTTCGTACGTCACATCAATAGTGCAAACTGCTTATGTGGCAGATTTTGCTCAGGAGCAAAATTCTCAGTCTGCTTACACTTATCCTATTATTTCTGTATTTGGGGATTCTCATGTTTCTCTCGATGACACAGACGCTTGTGAAAGCGTTAAATTGCTAGTAGACAGCGATGACAAGTACACACTTAGAACCGGTTCCGAACTCGAGCTTCCAAACGGATATGCGATCACTGCAAAGCAGATTGACGTAGAAGGTGATAAGGTTTGGATGACACTTACCAAGGACGGACAATTCGTTGAGGATGAAGTTATCGACACAACTGCTGGAGAAGCAACCTGGGATTACAATGTTGATGTTGGTAATCAGAATGATGTTCTCGTTTTTAGATTGCTTATGACTGATGTGTTTCAGGGCCAAGTAGATAGTCTTGCTGTTGTTGAAGGTATTTGGCTTCTTGATTATGAAAATGTGCTGCAAATTGAAATCGCTGATGAGTTTGGTGAACTTGAAGTTGATTTCGTTGGTACTTCAATAGGAATGAGCAATTCTGCTGACATGCAATTGAATCCAGGCCAATCTGTTGATCTGGCAGAAGGCATTACTTTTGAAGTTGCAGATTCGGACGAACTAAGATTTATTCTTGCAAAAGAAATGGGTGAACCTGGTGAATATTTCATACGAGGTGCAACTGCAGAACACGGATTTGTTTTCTGGGATGCTTACAATTTTTCAGGTTTGGTTTACAACTTTGGTAAAAATGCAGGTGGAGAAAAACTATTTGTGAATAATATGTCTGGAACTACAATTCCTGCAGGTTTCCTTCATTATGATACTAGCATCATGCAAATACCTTATAAAGCAAATTTCTCAAACGAGAGTGGTGTGACAGGACTTAATGATGATTCATATCCCCTCATGGGATTATTTGGAATGCCATATGTACCTTTAAAAGATGATTTCCCTGCTATTGTTACAAAACTTCTTGTTGACGACACTAATAAACACATATTGTCAGAAAACTCAACTTTGCAGATGCCAAACAAGCATAATTTAGTTGTAAAATCTGTTCATGAATCATCTAAGACTGTTCAGCTCGAACTCTACAAAGATGGTAGCTTTGTAACTTCAAAGATTATAGATGTCACAAATGATCCTGTTACCTGGGACTATAGGACTTCTGTAGGAGGCCTGCAGGATGTTATTGTTTTCCGTATTTTAGTCACAGATGTTTATCAGGAGAATGCAGAAGGAAAAGTAAGCTTTGAAGGATTGTGGCTAGCTGACTATCCGAATACTGTGGAGATAGGTTTGACTGATGAATTCGGTGAATTTGAGGTATATTCGATTGATTCAAGTACCATCTCAATGCGAAATCCAGATGATATCTCTTTGACCAGGGATAAAGTAGTTTATCTTGCAGAGGACTTATTTTTTTTAGTTGCAGACGATACAAATCTAAGATACTATCCATTTATGAAAAAATTTATTTTTGAATCACCTGTAATAGAATACCCTACAGTGGAAAACCCATATGCTTTAAGCATGGAATCATACTCTCCTCTTTCTAATGTAGAAAGTTATGGTAATGAGTTCCAGCTTTTTGAAATATCTGTAAACCAGTTTTCCAATTTCACATGGTTTGTAGATGGTACAAATGTTCAGGAAAATCCAAGTTTAACAAGTTCTTCTTATTTAGGGCAGCCTCCATTGGTTGGTGAGCATAAAGTAAAAGTCGAAGTTTCCAATATTAATGGAAATCTTACAAATGAGTGGGAATGGACTGTTAAAGAGGCTATTCCTCATGTAGATTCTCTTAGAGTCAGAAGTCAGATATTCAGCGGCAATGATCTAAGTTCCATTATTGGAGCTTCTGGAGGAAGCCTGATTATCGATGCACTCGATTTCCCGGGATTATGGTATGACCTTGATGATGATCTTTCCTGTGAAACTCTAAGTATCTTTAGATTTTCAGACACAAGAACAATTCCAGAAGATGGTCTTGTTTACAATGCATCGGTTGTACTGAAAAATTATACTGCAGATTTTGCTAGCGATACTAGCAATTCCTTTGATCCTTTAGGATACAGCTATCCTTTGATATCATTTTTTGGAGAAACATTTGTACCAATATCTGATACGGATGCTGGTGAAATTTGCAAATTATTAATTGACTCAGATGGCAAGCATACTTTCAGCAAAGGTACAGAGCTTGAACTTCCAAATGGATATGTTCTTACGGCAAAACAAATTGATGTACCAGGTGAAAAGGTCTGGATGGAACTTTCCAAAGATGATGTGTTTGTAGAGGATGAAGTTATTGATTTAGCAATGGGGGAAGCAACATGGGATTATGATGTTGATATAGGCTCTCAGAATGATGTCATTGTCTTTAGATTACTTTTAACTGATATTTATCAGGGGCAAGTAGATAGCCTCGTTGTTACTGAGGGTGTCTGGCTTCTTGATTATGAAAACGTGTTGGAAATCGAAACATCTGATGAGTTTGGTGAACTCGAGGTTGATTCGGTTGGAATGTCCATAATAATGACTAATTTGGGTGATTTAACACTTAATCAAGGCTCTGTTGTTGACATAGCAGAAGGTTTCCACATCGATGTTGCAGATTCATCTGAACTTAGATTCAATGTTTTTAAGGAACAGTCAAAACCTGGTATCTATGAAGTTAGAGGTTCGGTAGCTTCAGGTAATTCAGCTTATTGGGATGCTCGTAATTTTGCAGGGCTTATTTATGATTTTGAAAACAACCTTGGTGGAGAAGAACTGGTTGCAAGTTCCATATTAGGAAGCATGATTCCCGAATCATACCTTTCTTACAACTCGACTATTCAACAGCTTGATTATGCTGGTAGATTTGATGCAGATGGCACTGGCGCATGTGCCTATACTTATCCGGTGTTAGGATTTTTTGGACAGAATTATGTCTCACTGGACGATGATAATGCTTCCTGGATTGCAGAACTGCTTCTTGATAGTGATGCAGATATTGTACTAAATACCAATTCAAAGTTTGAAATTGCAGATGAATTTGAAATTTGTGCAAATCAGACAAATATAGCTAATAAGACTGCCCATCTTGAGCTATATAGTAATGGATCTCTGGTTTCAGATAAGATTGTAGATTTGTCATCCGGTCCGGTAACATGGGACTTCAGAACAGATGTTGCAGGTACTCATGATGTTTTAGTTTTCCGTGCTGAAGTTGTTGATGTATTTGGAGATTCCACAGGTGATGTAGTAACAATTGGAAGTATCTGGTTGATTGATTTTGGTGAAATAGTCAGTCTGGATATTGGTGAGCAGTTTGGTGAACTGGAAGTAAAATCAACATCTTATGGTAGTGTCCATATGGAAAACTCCGGCAACTTATCTTTAATCGCAGGAAACGATATTCCTTTTGCTCCTGGAATGTATTTCAGGGTTGCAGATGACTCTGATCTGAGATTCTATCCATTTAGAGAAATAAGATTAGGAAAATCTTCATATTCACAGATACCAACAGCTTCTATTGTGGATATCTATCCTGCAAAATGTAGTTTTGGTGATGAAGTACAATTTAGAGGAAGTGGTACTGACTATGATGGTACGATTGTTTCATGCAATTGGATTTCCAGTATAGATGGCCATTTGAGCAATTTGTCCAGCTTCAGTACAAGTTCTCTCTCAAACGGTACACATACTATTAGCTTCCAGGTGGAGGACAATGATGGGTTCCTGTCACCTATTGTTCTGGATAAAGTTTTAGTTTCATCAGTCCCGCTTCAGAAGCCGGTAGCTTCCATAGTTAACATCACACATGCTTTTGGTGACATGGTCACTTTCAGTGGTGAAGGGCATGACAGTGACGGTAGAGTTGTTTCTTATAAATGGGTATCAAGTATCGACGGTTATTTGAGTAATTCAGCAAACTTTAGCACTTCTGACCTGTCTATCGGCAACCATACCATTTACTTCAGCGTAAAAGATGATGATTATCAATGTTCTGACGAAGTTTCAACTTCATTTTCTGTAATTGACAAAAAAACATCGTTAGACATAACTTTAGATTCATATTATGGCGGCTTTATGCCAGATATCGCAATTTCCGGTAACAATGCCTATGTTTTGCAAGGGCAAAACATTGTTGTGCTAGACATCAGCAATTCATCTAACATATTCGAATTATCAAGAATACCAACTTTGTCAAGGGGGGAAAAAGTTGTTGTTGAAGGTGAATATGCTTACGTAGCAACATATGGTAGTGGTCTAGTTATAGTTGATATAAGTGACCCGGAAAATCCATCAATTGTAGGCACTTGTGTTGCTGACACTATCGGTGCCAAGTATTTAGATGATATTGTTATATCAGGAGACAATGCTTATGTGCCTGGGTGGAATGGACTTATTATTATTGATATCAGTGATCCCTCTTCTCCATATTATAAAAGTAGTTATGAGGATGTTCATTTAGATTTTGTGGATGTTTTAGGTGAATATGTGTATGCAGCTAATTATGGTGATGAAATTTATATTATTGATGTAAGTGATCCTTATTTGCCTGAACTTATTAGCAACTATTCTTTGGGAGGAGGTATTGGTTCGATATCCGCTTCAAATAATCATGTTTACGTTTCTTCATATGATCAGGGTCTTTTCATCCTTAATGTAACTGATCCTGCTAATCCAAAGCTTGATGGCAGCTACTATATTGATTGTAATCCAGGTTTCATTGAATTTTATAATGGCTCTGTTTATTGTGAATCAATGGCTGGTCTCCATATTATTGATGTAAGTGATCCTACAGCTCCCATTCTGGACGCAATCTACAATAGGGGTGTGTACAGCATTGCCCTCAATAATAACCTAGCCTATATGGGTGCTTATGATGGTGGACTTTTAGTTGTTGATATCAGCGATTCCAACTCACCAGAACTTGCAGGTACATATGAATGTATCACGATAATAGACAGTATTGAACTTGTTGGAAATTATGCTTATATGGCAGATGATTCTGGATATCTCTTTATTGTTGATATGAGCAATCCAGAAAAACCAGTAGTTAAAGGCAAGTTTGAGTCTGTGTATAGAGCACAGGAGGTAACTATTGATGGTAACTATGCCTATGTGGCAGATAGTTATTATGGTCTCAAAATTATGAATATCAGCATTCCATCTGCCCCAACGTATGTCTCTGGATATAATACAGCTGGATATTTGGAGGATGTTGCTGTTTCCGGTAATTATGCGTATTTAGCTGATGGCACGAAAGGCCTTGCTATTCTAAATATAAGTGATATTAAGAATCCGATTCTGGATGCAACATATGATTTAAGCGGTTTTTCAAGTGCCATTGCTGTTTCTGGTAATTACGTGTATTTAGATAGTGGCGATGAGCTTGTAATCTTTGACGTTAGCAATTCCTCTGAACCTGAATTGATTGGGAATTATGTTTTCCCAGATGGTATAGCTGATATTGCTATTTTAGGAAATTATGCTTATGTAACCGCTTACGGAGATGATGGTCTTTACTTAATTGACGTAAGTATTCCTTCCTCTCCAACTTTATTTGGTAGCTATCCGGGAAGTAATTCTCCATATACTTACCAGGCATTTGGAATTTCGATTTATAACAATTATGTGTATGTAGCAGCTGGAAATGATGGTGTTATTATAATTGATGCTCATAAGCCAGATCTGCCCGTGGTTGCAGGAATTTATGAGACTACTTTTGCACAGGACATTGCAGTTTCTAACAATTCCTTTTACATAGCAGACCATTCGAATGGTCTTATAATTGCCCATATGAATGCATCATCAGAACAAGAGTTACCTTCAAATCCAGTTTCCACCACATCCACCAGCTCCGGTGGTGGTGGAGGAGGCGGTGGTGGAGGTGCCACAGGTGAACTCTACGAGAACATTGCATTCAAGGACGTAAGATCAGAATTCGTGAAAAAGGACTCTGTCACATCCTATGACTTCTTAGATGAGAACAATGAGCTGGAATACATCCAGTTCACAGCTTCCAGGAACTGGGGTAAGATATCAGCAACTATAGAATGCCTGCATGATAGATCTGCACTTGTTGACAAGGAACCTGAAGGAACCGTGTATCGCAATCTCAACATATGGGTTGGGAAATCAGGTTTCTCTGACCCTGACAACATAAAGGATTGTGTGATCGGATTTAAGGTCAGCAAATCATGGCTACTGGAGAATGGTATCAGTGAAAGTTCTATAAGGCTTTTGCACTATTCCAACGAGGAATGGGAAGAACTTGATACTAGTCTGGTAAATGAGGCAGATGGATATCTCCACTTTAAAGCAAAGACTCCGGGATTCTCTCCTTTTGCAATTGTGGGCTATCCTGAAATAGGGGTTGAAGAATATACTGAAACTAAAATGTCAACAGGAGACGTTAATGATGCGGATGTATCCGGGTTGGACAACACTGGAGATATTCAATCAAAAACTACTTCTGGCTTTGAAGGCATGATGGCTATGCTGTCAGTCTTCCTTGCAGGTTGCTGTATAGTTCTGAGAAAGCGAAATTGAGTATCAACTTTCTCCTCTTTCATTTTTCTCTACTACAAAAATTGGATTGTTTTTTGAAATCGCAGATTCCAGTCCACTATGGTTAAATAGGTAGTCCAATATTTGAACTCATATACATTCTTACACATATTTTTATTCAATTCAGGTGAACTTTTTGATCGGAAAACTTGTCAAAGATAGGGTAAAGGCCGGGAAACAGGCTATCAATGAGCTGTATAACACCGGGTATTACGGGCGTCCAAAGGGCGATGTTCTTGAACTCACACTTGTTGAAGCAGCATATTTGCTTTACAAGAGCAAACTTGAGATTGCCATGGATGAAGAACCTCTTACATTTGAGGAGTTTTTCACAGAAGCCTCAAAAAGGCAGCAGTTCTTTGAATTGAAGTATATCGTTTACAAGGACCTCCGTGAGAGAGGATACTACGTCCAGCCCAGTGTTACGGATTTCAGGGTATATCCAAGGGGAGGCCACCCCGGCAAGACCCAGGCAAAGATGTTTGTCTACGTAAGGTCCGAGCGTATCCCCATGCCTATTAAGGACCTTCTTTCCCAGTACACTGCAGCGGTGAATGTTCGCAAGCAAATGGTGCTTGCCATCGTTGATGAGGAAAGTGATCTGACCTATTATGAGGTCAAAAAAGCAGATATTAAAGGCGGCATGGAAGCTGTCATTCCACAGGATGGGGCAATTGCTGCAACTATGCTGGAGGATCGTGTCCTGATATGGGATGAACAGGCTTCACATTTGCTTTATGAAAATGGTTTTTACGGCAAGCCTCTTGATAATGAGCGTCTCCAGTTGTCCCTGGTAGAGTCTGCACACTTGCTGGAGCAGGGTCTCATAGAGATAAAGGATGGCACAACAGGGAATATTCCAGACCTTGTCGGATTTTCCGAGACGGCAGCATCCATAGATCCTGATTTTGAACGCAAGTACAGTACATATGTTGATCTTCGAAGTAGGGGTTTTGTTCCAAAGACCGGCTTTAAGTTCGGTACTCATTTCAGGGTATACAATGAAGTAAAATCCCTGAACAAGCTTCCTCATTCAGATCATCTGGTCCATGCAATTCCGCAGGACTATGAATTTTTCCTACCTCTAATGTCCAGGGCAGTAAGACTTGCCAACAGTGTCAGGAAACAGATGTTGTATGCTGTGGAATTTGCAAGTGGTATTGAGTATATCGACATCGGCAGAATAAAGATGTAAATGTCTATGCAAATGTAAAAATTCTGCTCAAACTTATATAATATACCTGTATTTGCTTTAGCAGATGTTTGACATAATAGCAGTGGACATTTCAGGACGTCATAAGAACGGTGACGAATATCTGATGGTATGTGCAGTTGTTGCTGCATCCGTTACCGCTGATCATGTAGAGAAGGTCAACCAGATAGCCATCAGGTCATTCAGGAGTAGATCTGCCCCTGACATCCCATATGTTGTGAAGATGATCGAAGATACTGTTTCAGAACTCAGGTTCAGTGGTACCATCGTCACAGAAGCCGGTGATATGTACAATAAACCCCAATGGCTTATTGACAGCATGTTCTCTGATGATTTCAAATATCAGGAATCCTTGAGCGAAAGAAGATGCATTGAGATTGCCCATCATGTATCGCTTAGTTCAAGAAAACTCCTTCTTAAAGAGCTGGGCATTCAATGACCATTCAGGAAATCAGGTTATCCTCATGAAAAGCGTTATTTTAGTAAAGCGGAATGACCCAAGGTCTGAAGATGAAAAGAACCTACTTCAGCTCAATGAGCTCAGGGAACTGGCCAGTGCCGCAGGTTATGAAGTTCTGTGTGAATTAACCCAGACCAGGCATCCTGACAGGAAGTTCCATCTTGGAAGGGGGAAGGTGGATGAATTAGCTCAAATGGTTGTTCATCTGAAACCTGATAAAATAATATTCCATAATCCATTAAGCACGATGCAGATATACAATATCTCAGAAATATGTCGTTGTGAAACCATAGACAAATTCCAGCTAATTCTTGAGATATTCGCAACCAGAGCAACGACTCACCGTTCCAAACTACAGGTCGAACTGGCAAGGCTCCAATATGAGCTCCCAAGGGCCAGAGCTGTGATATCTATCCTTAAAAAAGATGAGAGGCCGGGTTTTATGGGTCTTGGAGGTTACGAGGATTCCTATGCTCAGGATATAAAGAACCGTATGATCCGTATCAGCAAAGAGCTGGAAACGATACAGAAGGACAACGAATCCCTCCGGGCTCACAGGCATTCCCGGGGTTTTTCACTGGTGGCACTTGCAGGATATACCAACGCAGGAAAAAGTACCCTTTTCAATGCTCTTGTAGATGAGAGTGTTGAGTCCAGGGATATGTTGTTCACTACGCTACTTCCTACAACCCGCTCTTTGAACGTAGAGGGTCGTGATGTTCTGCTAACGGATACAGTAGGGTTTATTGAAGATCTTCCTCACTGGATGGTGGATGCTTTCAGATCGACCCTTGACGAAATATTCCTTGCAGATGTTGTTCTTCTTGTTGTTGATTCTTCCGAAGACCTGGAAAATATACGCAAAAAATTGCTTGTATGCCACGAAACAATGTGGAATCAACTACAGGATGTTGCTATTGTTACAGTTTTCAATAAAACTGACCTTGTAGACGAAAAAGAACTGACAGAAAGTATGCTGGCTCTTGGGTATCTTGCTCCTAATCCTGTATCTGTGTCAGCAAAAAGTGGTTCTGGATTCGATGAACTAAAAGCGCAGATTCGTCATCAACTTCCTGAATGGGAACGCATAAGCCTCTCTTTCCCTATGTCCGAGGAAGGGATGTCCCTTGTAGCATGGATATTTGATGAAGGTCTTGTTCACAACATAAAGTACGATAAAGATATTTCAATAGATTTTGAAGCAAGGGACAAGATTATAAATAAAGCCATTTCTTTAGTGGAAAAACTGCCTTAAATTACATAATATCTGCTTTTAACCAATTTTATTAGCAGCGCTATATATATATGTGATAAGGTAGTTTGTATGTATGCGAACGGGTGTAACTTCTCTAATGTACCACCAATCCTATCCAACCACCCAACCACCAAAATTCTATTGCCCGTTCGCAACCAACCAATTCTCCTTGTTCTAAATTATCTTTATAAACTCTGAAGACTAAGATACTTCCATGAAGTTCGATCTTCACGTTCATTCCTGTTATTCAAAAGATAGCAATGCCAGTCTTGATGATATTCTCGAATATGCAGCAAGAAATGGGCTTGACGGTTTTGCCGTATGTGATCATGATGTCATAGAAGGCGGCATAGAATGTTCCAGAAGGGCAAAGGAAATCGGTTCGGACATGATCGTCATACCTGGGGTGGAAGTGAGTTCTTCTAAAGGTCACATTCTTGCACTTGGTATCCATGAACCTATAGAACCTGGACTAAGTCCTGAAGAAACTATCAAAAGGGCACGACAGCAGGGAGCTGTTGTAATAATCCCTCACCCATTTAAGGTAACATCCCATGGCATAGGTTACGTTGAAGGGCTTGATACTGATGCTGTGGAAGTGTTGAATTCCCGTTGTGTAACTGATGGTCCTAACAACAAAGCAAGGAATGCTGCCCAGGAACTGGGATTTCCCATGGTCGGCGGAAGTGATTCTCACGAAGCAGAGATGGTTGGAAGGTCATATACAAATATAGACGTCGAGTCCGGAACAGTTGAAGATGTGCTGGCTGCCATACGCCAAGGCCGTACCAGTCCCGGTGGTGGAAAAACTCCAATGTCCTTTGTTGTAAAACAGATGTTTATCGGCCATGTGAATAAACTTGGCAGACGTCTTGGAATAAGATAATAGGATCATATGAAGTGCCGAACTTAGATATCTGCAAGAATTCCCGGTATGTCTTCCGGTTTTTCCAATACTGTTATGCCTTCAAGTTCTTTGATGATGTCTACGTTCCTTGCATCGATATCCCTTACCTTCAATTCAACAGGTCCGCCCTTGATAGCATTAAAATTGCAAAGTTCCTTGCAAATTCCACATCCACTACATTTGAGCAGGTCTATCTGGTCGCTTATAGCATTATTAGGACAGCTATCCCTTGGTGGGCATGGGTCACATTTCTGGCATAGTTCCCTGGCAATGCCAAAAGGGAGTTCCGATACCACAACACCTGCAATGTCAACAGGCACGATATAGACCGGTACGCTTCCTTTCACAGCCTGTGCAACAGCATTGCTGACTAGCGAATCTGCAGTACCGTGTGCAATCTTGGATACGGTGTTGGAGGTAGCCGGAGTGACAATGAGTGCATCATATTTGTCAAGCAGGAAACGTCCTGTTTTTGGCCAGCTTTTTCCCTGCTGTGTCTCAAGGAAGATCTCTTCAAGATATTCACCACAGGATATTGTTTCCAGTTCCTTTTCAAGTCCGTACATCCTTACAACTTCTTCGGCAGCACTGGATAGAAAAGTATTCACTCTGATGTCGTTCTCATTTTTAAGTTGCCTGAATATCCCGAAACTGGATGTAAGGAAATGACCGGCTCCGGTGATTCCCCATGCTATCGTTTTTTTCATGGGGAGGAAATAGTCTTTTTTGTATTATATTCTTTTCATCGGGACAGTTCAGAGATAGCCGTAGAGCAATTTCATTGCTTCTTTTTCATTATCTCCGCCGCATTTGTCTACTATGTCCCCGTATGCTTTGATAAGCTTGAGGTATTTATCCTCAGATGTAAGCTGATACCTGGTTGCATGTATGCATGACTCGATGACTCCGAAAAGACCACGGTTAGGAGCTCTTATTAGTGGCTTGTTCATACGGGTTCCTACAGGTACAAGTTCTGTTACAAGTGCTTCTGATGTGAGCTTGGTGTTCGCACAATCAAAAGCGATCCAGCATTGGGCTTTTTTCAGAGCAACAAAATTCCTGCCGCCCATGTTCACACTTTCAAAATCAGAATCATCAAGGTCAGCGAATGTTGAATTGACGAAGACCAAAGGGTCCAGAGTAATATTTACGACGAGAGTTTTCTCTGAAAGCACATTGTTGTAGGTATTAGAACCTTTGAACATACGTACGAATAATTTGTCTTTTTTCCGGATGATGCCCATGGGGGCGGCGTTTGGTGTCCATCCTCTGCTTGTTGTAACAATGGTTTCTGATATGCCGTCATAAATTCCGAAATGGTCATATTTTATCTTATTAAGCATTAGAACCTGACTCCTGCAAGCAGTGAGATAAACAGACCGGCAATTACAATGTCTGCCGTGGACCCTGGATTTATTTTTCTTTCCAGAAGCTCCTCATCCAGTTTTTTTATCAATGGTAGTATAGTATTAAAGTCTTCATTAGTTTTATATATTTCTTCGATTATTAATTTTGCCTGACCTGACACATATGCAGCGGTTTCATTATCGTACTTAGTACTGATGAAGGTGTCTTCATTCTCAGCAAGTGTCTTCATAAAAGCATAGACTGCTACGTCATTGATGTCGGCTTTAACTTTTGGATTAAGGTTACCGTTCATACCATCAATTATTATTTCAGCACATGCGCCACATCTTTTAAAGCCAGTGACCCACTCGTTTGCTATCAGGTCATATCCCCTGGCAATATCCATGAGCTTGTAGAGGCTCATGTCTTTTTCGTTAAGCTCACCAATAGCTTCCTTATTCTGAAGATCAAACTCATCTGCAGGATTTACCTTTACGCCTGCCGCTTCAAAACAGCTATAAAAGTTAACCGAATCGGATGTATCTGTGTTCTTTGCAATCCTGTATGCGCACTCTATCAGTTGTTGGATGGTAAAAGGTTCATCTTCCTGAAGAATCTCCCCGGCGGCCATTGCAAGAGGCATTAGAAGTATGAATGCTCCAAAGTGTGTATTTCCACCCCTTTGCCATCTTACGCTCTCGGTAACGGCATTTCTGATGAACTTGCCAACACCCTCTGTTTTTGATGAAGCCTCCTCGATCACCGGATAAATACCGGTAGCTGATGCTAGGAAATGCTCGTAGCGTGTATCTTCATAGTCATTGTGCCTGTCAATGTTCCCCGGTTTTGGAGAGGCGGAAACTTCCAGGCACATTGCAAGCTGGGCACAGCGTGCAATGTAGGATGAGAGGGGATAGTTTCCTCTATCAATTGCGTAAAGTGAGTCTTTCATGTCTGCTTAATTCTTTGAGCCGTTGATGGGCTTTTTAGCATTGTCAATAATGTAATCTGCAAGTTCTTTCTTCAGGCGCATATATTCTGCATCTGAAACTCCCAATGTTTCCAGTACTCCATCTCTGAGATAACAGGGTTTTGATAGCTTACAGCACCATGCCAGACTTCCAAAACAAGTGCTATCTCCATATTCTAACATAGTACCTTTAGCAAACTCCATTTTAGTATCTGCAAATTCCTGAGCAGAGTAACCAAGTTTTGCGATGCTATTATGTATGGGGCATTGTTTAACAGGCATACAACAAAATGCCAGTCCTCTCAGGTCTCCTTGTCCTCTGCAAATATGTTTTGGTGCATTGTACCAGCCCATATCTTCCTGCTGGGTGGATATTCTGTTGACAAGGTTACTTATAAGTCCTGGTTGCTCAAGTACTCCCCTTGCAACGGAAACCATCTCTGCTCCTCTTGTGAACATATCTTTTGCAGCATCTATGTCAGTCACAGAGTTGTTGCATATGAGGAACATCCTTGTGGAATCACGTACATTCTTTATGAGATCGAGATCAGCTCCGGCACCTTCCTTCATTGTATCAAGGTGAAGTATGTCAGCTCCTGCTGTTTCTATTTTCTTTACCAGCGCAATGTCATCAACTACATTAGCACGCACCTTGACAGAAAGGATAACACCGGTTTCCTTGATCCTGCCGATCCATTCACAGAGTTTCGTAAGGTCACTGAGAAGTGCCTGTCCTGTTCCTATATCTGTGATCTCTTTTTGCCTGCAATGGGCATCCAGTTCCAGAATGGCATCTGCTTCCTTTACAATTGTGGCAGCTTCAATTAGGGGTTCTATCGTTGCACTCCTTACATTGACGCCTACGACAGGTCCTTCATCCACTGCTTTGATCTCGTTTTCAATGAGCTTCAAAGGTTCGTCCGATACGAAATCTTCTCTTCCTCTTGCAAGCATTTCAGATGCTGCATTCTGTGTTGCAGCATCAAGGTTGTATCCTCCAATTATTACAAGACCTGCATCCTTTGCTTTTTCATTTGCAAAACTACTGTTGGTTATTCCTCCCATGGGAGCAAGTGCAATTGGGTTTCTGAAAGAGAAATTACCGACCTTAATATCAAAAATATTATCTGACAAGTTTTTACCTCTGGAAAATATGAATTAGTATTATGTCGCTGAATAATGGACGGTTATTTTATTAATATAACGCTGTAATTTCGATTAGGGCCAAAAAAGTAGTATGAAGAAATTTTGAGCGGAATACAAATTAAAAATATCAACGCTCAAAGATTACCCCTTAATCTCTCTGCATGAAGAATACTCCTTATTGCAAATTGCAGTGCTGCCCGTCTCATGGTGCATTTTTCATCAATGCAGATAATGTGGACATTTGCAAAGGCATTTACCATTGTCTGCTTGAGTTTTTTCAGGACCTTTTCCTCTTCCCAGTAGTCCTGATTGAGGTTCTGTATCCATTCGAAGTAACTTACCACTACACCACCTGCATTTGCCAGTATGTCAGGTATGACCAATACTCCCTGATCGATCAACATCTTGCTGGCATCAAGTGTTGTAGGTGCATTTGCCAGTTCCATGATTATCTTTGTCTTAATGTCCCTGACATTTTTCCCATCGATCTGTTTTGAAAGAGCAGCAGGTATAAGGATATCACAGTCTGATGTCAACAATTCCTCGTTGCTTATGTTTTTACTATTTGGGAAATCAAGAACAGTTCCTGTCTGATATTTATGCTCTATTACTTTAGGGATATCAAGGCCATCTTTGTTGGCTATTCCGCCGTTGGAATCACTAATAGCACATATCCTGTATCCTCTTTCATAAAGGATCTCAGCGGCATTCCTCCCTACGTTTCCAAATCCCTGGATCGCAACACCAAGGGTGGCTTTGTCCAGATCTGTTGTTTTCAGGGCTTCCTCAAGTACATAAACCCCGCCTAGAGCTGTAGAAATATTTCTTACTTCACTGCCTCCCAGTTCAATTGGTTTGCCTGTAACTATCGAAGGGACATGCTTTCCTTTGATCCTTTCGAATTCGTCAAGTATCCATACCATGACCTTTTCATCAGTGTACGCGTCGGGTGCAGGTATGTCCTTGAATGGTCCGATTATGTCCGATATTTCACGAATATAAGCTCTTGTTATCCTTTCCATTTCGTCCCTGCTGATTTCCTTCGTATTGACAACAATTCCACCCTTTGCTCCTCCAAAAGGTATGTTTACCAGAGCACATTTTATTGCCATCAAAAATGCAAGGTTCTTGAGATTTTCAAGGTTAAGTTCGGGGTGATATCTGATACCTCCTTTTGTTGGTCCCCGTGCATCGTTATACTGGACCCTGTGTCCAACGAACATTTTTGTATCTCCTGAATCCATACGGATTGGGAAATGAACCGTAAAGGAACGTTTTGGCATGTCGAGCAGGTCAATTTCTTCTGATGAAAGAATCAAATTTTCATACACATTTTCCAGTTCCATCATGCACAGGTTGCATGTATTTATGCTGTCAAAATGAATCCGTTCGATATTATTAGGTATCAATATCATTTCCCCCATTTTTTCATTAACTGATTAACGTTTTTATGCTAATGTACTAAAAGATATCGTAGAAATGACCGTATTATCTGGGGAATTCATGTACAAAGTATTTTTAGAAGATTAATGTATGTCCGTTTTTCCAAATATGTATACAACTGACCATTTCGTAACTCAAAACCTAAATAGTATCAGTACAAACATTTAAAATAACCATAGATTGGAACCTGTGGTAAAACAAAAATGTGGAGGAAAATTCATGAACTGTATTGTTTGTGGTATTGAAAGTGAAACCAGATATTGTAATGAGTGCGGGAAGGTTATGGACGAATTGATAAGAACAGTTGGGGAAAAGCGTTGGAGTGCCATTGATGATTGTTCATTCATCTATCCGATGGTTCTCAGGGTTGCAAAAGGCGAGTTCACCATTCACGATATAATCCAGGCACTGGAAGTTGAAGACTAAGCAACTTCCTCTCTTTTAAAAAAAGAAAATAAAAGTAAGTATTGAACTTACTTTTTTATCCGTCAAGTATCTCTTCTGCGATGTCCCTGTAGGCATCCATTACATAAGAGATTCCGGTTACTTTTGCTGCATCTTCCGTAAGTGTCATAAGATCCTTACGTGAGAGTGTGGAAAGGTTGAACCTTCTGGAACCAGCCATAAGCTGCTGCAGGCCTACTCTTGTCTTTTCAGCATATGAGTATATACCGATAGCACCCAGTGGTATGTTTTCTACGTCTGCTCCAAAGCGTTCTTGCAGTTCTTCGTAGTGTACAAAGATCTCTTCTTTCCTGTGTCCGAATTCGGAAACAGTCTTTGGAAGGTCATCTTCAGAAAGCCATTTACCAATGTTCTTACCTACCATTCCTGGGATCATAAGGCCACGGCCCATGCACACTGCCTTAAAGTATGGAGCACCCATTGCCAGAACCTTGTAGATACCATCTTCACTTGAGAATCCACCAGCCATTGCAAGGTCTGGTACTCTCTTGCCCTTTGCAGTAAGTTTATCTGCGAATTCCTGGACAAGTGACTGCAGGTATATTGTTGGTGTTCCCCATTCTTCCATCATTGGCCATGGGCTCATACCGGTTCCACCAGGGGCACCATCATAGGTGAGCAGGTCTATCTTAGCATCGGAGCTGTATTTGATAGCCATTGCAGTTTCTGCCATGGAGTAAGCACCGGTCTTCAATGTAATACGCTTGAATCCAAGGTCTCTGAGCCTGTCACATTCTGCGTGGAAGCCTTCTTCTGTGACGAAACCAAGTCTTGAATGTCTCTCGAATTCCCTTATGGCACCAACTTTGAATGCTTCCTGCACGGATGCAAGTTCAGGGTCTGGTGTTACGATGTAACCTCTTTTCTTGAGTTCGATAGCACGGTCAAGGTCTTTTACTTTGATCTCTCCACCAATACATTTTGCACCTTGTCCCCATTTGAGTTCAATGGTGTCCATTTCATGTTTGCTGGAAAGGTACTCTGCAACACCCAGTTTTGTGTCCTCTACGTTCATCTGAACGAGCATTTCGCCGTAGCCATCATGGTACTTTTTGTAGAGCTCGATTCTACGATCCATCTCAGGAGATTCTGTTACAAGACCGTCATTACCTCTTTTAAGTCCCGGATCAATACCACAGACGTTCTCACCACAAACTATAGTGACACCTGAAATAGCTGCACCAACGGCGAAGTGTTCCCAGTTCTTCCTTGCAATCTCGGTTGAACCTAATGCTCCGGTGAAGATTGGTACCTTCATTTTTACTTTTTTATCCCATCCGTATTCTGTCTCAGTACTGACATTTGGGAATCTTGCTGTTTCCGGACCAGGGATCATATCGTCTGGCATTCCTATTGCACCGACTGCGTATCCCTGTATGTTTATGTGGGAGTAGTCAATAGGATAGTCTTTGTCTGCACCTGCCGTAATTTCTCCGAAAGGTCCGGGATACAGGACTTCACGTCCTCTAAAAGTTGATTTGAAAATTTCGCAATTTCCACGACATCCGTCCACACAACGTGTACAGATACCTGACATCGGTACTACACTCTTAGACCTGTTAAAGGTCCGAGTGGCATCATTTGCATTTGGTTGCCTAAGGTTAGCCATGCTTTATTACTTCCTCTATTTTGTTACTATTTTTTAAGGTCGGTCTTCCTACCTCCGACCTTTTCCTAACCGTCTGGATAGTACTAGTAGGCTAACGGTTGGTGCATGCTATTATTAAAAAGTATCTATTATCTATGGTTTTTTTGCTTGGATTACCAACAACAGCCAGCCTGTTTCCGACTGGTAGTATTTAATACTATTTGAAATTTGTAACAGTTTAGATGGATTTCTGAGTATATTCTTTAGCGTATCAAATTGAAACTATTGTAGTATCATAAAATCGGATGGATTATCTTAAAAAGAGAGATGTTATCAAGCCTAGATTTAGAGGGAACTGGCTATTAAATATTCATTGTAATTCAAATTTAGATCCAACTTTATGATGGTCTTGTTATCCTTTTAGGGAATTTCATAGCAAATAGAATTCCCATGGAGTATGTGCGGATAGGTGCCGGTATCCTGTTCATCGTTATTGGTGTATCGTTCTTCCTTTGAAGTCCGACCATTATCAATATCCTTTTTGCAGTTAAAACAAAAATTAATAAAGCAGGAGTTTCTAGTTAAATCAGGGAGGTTTTATCATAGTACATATACTGAGATGCAGGGATCTTGGCTTTAATGATGATTTCATTGTGGTGGACAACGATCCAAAGAAAGCTAAGGAAAAAATGATAGAGCACGTAAAGGATAAGCATAAGGAAGAGTTCGAAGAGCTGTCTGATTTTCATCAGGAAGAGATTATTTCAAAAGTAGATTTCCTGCTGAACCGTGGCTGCGGCTGTGGTGTACTTAAACTTTAATTTAATTACACCTTACTTTTGTTTTTGGAGAGGTTCGCTTTTTCTCATTCTGGTATAGATAAAGATTGTTGCCAGTAGGAGGGGCAATCCTATTCCTAACAATAATATGCCGTATCCATGCTCTGCCGCATCAAAACCATTTGTTTTGAATAACTCGGTTTCGGTTTCAGAAACTGCTCCTGAGAAGGCGAACAACAATAGTATTGTTACCAAAGTGATACCTGTTATAAGGTATCTGCTATATTTCATACCAACCATTCAGTTGTTTCATTGTATCGCTAATAAATGTTGTGATTAATCTCTAATAAATTTAAGCAGATGCTTTATTTTAAAAAACCACTATTAAACTGGAACCTTTTACGAAATTAAAAATTCGTAATAATGCTGTGTTTTTTATCATAAGGTATATATGACATGGTATCCAGTTTCTGGATGAGAGAGGAAGGACGGCCGCCGGGTCATTTGACCTGAGGAAAGTCTCCCCACCTTCTAAACGCACGAATACTTGTAAAGAGTATCAGGCGAGAGCCTGGGCAGTTGCTTTGCAACTCATGCAGCTATGCTGTATGCTGGCACAGAAACGATACCGTACCATGTTAATGCTGTGATGCTGAAAAGCTGAGGTCGCATGGATGCGGATGGAACGGCGAATCCTCGTGGGTGCAAGTCAGGAGTAGGGGTCAATGGTTGTTTAGACCATTCCCGAAGTTTGTGGACGCGTAGCCGAATGCCGTCAATGCAGCTCTTAGGAGCGCATAATCCTGCCATGCGGGATGAATGTATTGCATCAACAGAAGGGAGCTTACTCTCCTCACTCACTAAGTATTATTTTTCATATCTTTTTTGTATTTTTTCCTTTTCCAGAAGCAATACACTTAAACCACTTTCAGCACATGTTTTTGCAGCCATGGCTTCGCTTGGCCCACCACCAACTACGACAACATCATAGATCAATAAATCAACGTCCTGTATCTTGTACGAATGCAAACAAATCTCAAAAATGAGATCAACGACTACTATCAAATTTTCTGTTTATTCTATCTTTTTCAATAGCAAATAAAAATTTTGATTTGATACTGAATATTGCCTATTAATAAATAGTACAGAAATGTCATTCAAAAAAGATACTGTTTTTCAACAGTAAAAACAGAGTTAACCTGCGGGAACTTAAATGCTTCACTCAGAAAACATCTCTAACGTCTTGATCACTTCATCATACTCAACTTTCGTATTGAAACACCCATCATTGAGCATGGGAATACCATATGTTATCAGGTTCTTGCCTTTAAGTCCCATCATGACCTTGTTCAGTTCATAATCACAGGCTATCAGCAAAGCTGCATCGTAGTTCTTCACCTTCAGAACATGTTTTACAAATGATGAGCCTGTTACGATATAGAGATCATATCCATATTTTTTTGCATCGTCCTTAAGTTCGCTAAATACGCATTTACCACAGGAAACACATTGTATCCCCGTTCTTGTTGAGGATGCAGGGCAATCCATAGAACGCATACAGTGAGGCGCTATTATCATGCGTTTTTGAGTCTTACTAAACTCATTCCTGTTTGAGATGTTCTTAAGGGATACCATCCATTTGTCAAGTATTCGTGGGTCTGAGAATTTATAAAAGAAATATTTCAAGGGCATATAGAAGAAGTCAAGTATTCCGGCAAAGAAACCTGCAAGCCATACATGCCTGTTAAGGCTAATGCGGCTCACGGCCAAGGCAATGAGTGCCAGCAGAACGGATAATACAAGGATTATAGTAACCATTATTCCTATTGTTCTATACATCGCACTCCTCCATTTTCCTGATCACTTCATCAACGTCAACTTTGGTGTTGTAACATCCATCCTGCAATAATGAAACTCCCTGCACTATCATAAAAGGTGATGCTCCCTGCATGGATTCTGACAGTTCCGGATAACATGCTACTCCTATGCAGCTTTCAGGGCGTCGTGCTTTGATTATTTTTTTAACAAAGCTGCCACCAGGTATAACATAAACCTCGAAATTCCTTTCCTTAGCAGCTTTATATATGGTTCCTATATCACAAAGGCCACACATTTTGCATTCGTACCCCATCAAAGGGTCACAACGAGCCTTACAATCCGGATGGCGCAGGCATTGTGGCAGGAATATGACTCGACCATTCTTTATCTTTCTGAATCCTTCAAGCATTACAGCATTACGGACCTCTACTAATATCTCATCAACCAGAGTATCCTTGATGCCAAATATCCTGCATATCCATTTTGCAGGGCCGTAGAACAGATAAAGAATGAACAGGACGAAATTTGGAAACAGTATTCTATGTTTCTTAAAACTGTAAGCTCCAAGTAATAATGCTATTCCCAGCACTACCATTGTAGCTATTGCGAGTATAATAAAGACCTTACCAAGTAATTCATAAGGGATTTGCATGTGAAAGTAAATAGTACTAATAAGTATATTCAATTTGTCCTGAAAATAAAAAAAAAGAAGAGTGAAGTAAATCACTCGTCTGGTGTGTCACTAAGGTCGATTCCCATTGCTTCTGCAGTCAGAACAATGACATCTTCAACCTCAAGTTCCTTTGCACCGACTGCATCTCTTCCATCACTGAGATTTCTCTTACAGAATGGGCAGGCGCTTGAAAGGAGGTCTGCTTTTGTTGCAAGTGCATCCTCAACACGTGTTGATGCAACACCGAGTGCAAGATCTGGAATACCTGCCTTGACACCACCGCCAGCTCCACAGCAGCGCTGGTTCTCTTTGATCCTGTCCATCTCGACAAATTCGATTCCAGGAATTGCTTCAAGGACTGCTCTTGGTGGTTCGTATACACCAACGTGACGTCCAAGGTGGCATGGGTCGTGGTATGTGACCTTCTTGTCAATTGATTTCTCCCATTTGATCTCACCTTTCTCGATAAGATCCTGCAGGAATTCCGTAATGTGAACTACCTTGAAGGGAAGTTCCTGTCCTGTGAGTCTTGGCCAGTCAATGAGTGATGATCTGTAACATCCTGCACATGCGTAAAGTACTGTTTTTGCACCTCTTGCAGCGATATTATCTATGTTTGTCTGTGCATTTTTCTTTGCAATATCATCGACATAGTACTGCCCTGTTCTGATAAGTGCAGAACCACAGCATATCTCATCTTCACCGAGCATTGTGAACTTGATGCCTAACTTATTGAGTACACGTGCTGTTGCAAGTGCAAGCTTTCTTTGTCTAAGCTCTGCAGTACATCCTCCATAGTAGAGTACTTCTGCTTTTTCTTCGATCTTGACGTCTTCAGGGAACCAGTTTGTCCTGTCCTTGTTGTCTGCCATGTAGGGATTCTTGTACTGCCCAATGAGTTTGAGGAAAGCACCCTGCTTACCAAATGGGCCGTTTCCACGTTTTACGAGGTTTGCACGCATGGATTCCCATAATTCTACAGTGTTGATTCCCGATTCACAGACAGTTCCACACATTCCGCAGGTTGTACAGCCGTATACATCGTCCTTGAATTCTTCTATTTCTTCTTCAGGGATTTCCTTTGGCCCAAAGAGCTTTGCACGAAGTCCGTAGGACTTGTTCATGTACTCTCTCCACCTGAGTATCTTATCCCTTGGTGCAAGTCCGGGGTTTTTTCCGGATGCATCGTATGTTGGACACCATTCCACACATTCGCCACAGCGACTGCATGAGTCAAGTTCCATGAGCTGGACTGCTGTAAAGTTCTCTGTATTAATTGAAGGTTCACGTTTTGCCATTTTTATTCTCCTCCCTTGTTTGCAAGGAGTGCGAGTGGTATTGCGATCATGTGTATGTACTTACTGAATGGGATGTATGCTATGCAGAACAGCAGTGAAATGATTACGTGGAACAGTGATGCTGGCGGTGCCCATTCAACAGGCATAGCGAATCCCCAGAATCTTCCGGTTCTGATTCCGTCTGCAATGAATCCTGATACTGTGATAACGGTAAGTCCGATAAGAAGTACTGAGTCGTACGCAATGGTAGCTTCCCTCATCTTTGCAACGAACAGTCTTCTGTAGATTGCAATGATGATACCAACAAGCAGTATGTAACTGAATATGTCGTTTGGTACGGCGAGAATCTCTCTGAAGATTGCCGGTGTCATAAATTCAGGCAGAGAGTGTGCATATCCTACCTTTTCTCCTATCATGTGTATCATTTCTACAAGGAACATCAACATTGACATGATAAAGAGTACCATCCATCCAACGAAAATAGTGAAGTGCATGAACCATCTGAGGGGGCTTCTTCTCAGTATCCTTCTCTGGAACAGTATGTCAAGTATAAAAGTTTCCAGAACGGATTGGTTGTGGACATGGGCATGCTCGTTCATCTGGTACATGAGCATCTTAGGGAAAGCTAAAATGCTTTTAGAAGGTGTCTGCCCGTAGCCAGTGGAGCCCATTCCCCACTTCTTTATGTTTATATACATTCCTATAATGAAAATACCAATGGACAGATTTGCCATAATCATAACCTGCACAAAAGTAAGTCTTAAGGCGTCACTTACGCCTGCAAAATACTCCATAGACATTTAGTTTTCTCCTGATATCGATATAAGTATAATAGTTACAAGAAAAATTGTTTTTGTTTTTTACTTATAAGTAACCGGTTTGGTTTGCATGATTGTAGTCTCAATGATATTTAAACATTTTCATCAAGGAAATCTATATCAGGAGCCCTTTTGTTGCATTAAATTCACACATCATAAAGTGTTTCAGTCTAATTAACCTTATATGTCGTAACATGCTTAAGTAACGCAAATCACAAAAGGACTTAATGGTTGTACTTTTAAATGGACCTTAGAATAGTACTTGTTGAACCCCTGTATCAGGGGAATGTTGGCTCTGTTACAAGGGCAATGAAGAATTTTGGTTTCTCTGACCTTGTGCTTGTAAATCCCTGTAAACTTGAAGGGGAAGCAAGGGCAATGTCCTCACATGCAAGGGATATACTGGAAAATGCAAGAATAGTCTCAACTCTTGAAGAGGCTATTGATGACTGTAGTATTATCATAGGTACTACGGGTATATCCGGTTCAAGGTTCGATCTGCATTTGAGAGTTCCGGGATACTCTCCTAGTGAGATGAAAGAACGTCTGTCAGGCTTAAGTGGCAAGGTGGCAATACTTTTTGGAAGGGAAGACAATGGTTTTGCAAAAGATGAGCTAAAGAAATGTGATATGATCATGACGATTCCCACATCAGATATCTATCCGGTCATGAACCTGTCACATGCTGTAGCTGTTGTTCTTTACGAGTTAAGCGAAATCACAAATGGTGATACTCCACTGGCAGAACCCTTTGATATTCAATTATTGTATGAGCATCTTGCCGAACTCCTTAATGATATTGACTATCCGGAGCATAAGAGGGAAAAGACCGAGCTGATGCTCAGGAGAATATTTGGAAGAGCTTGCCTGCTTCCAAGGGAAGTACAGACACTTCGCGGAATCATTCGCAAGATGCAGAGGCAGTACATCGGTGAAAGCGACCCGTATGATGATGTCATTTGAGGTATGTTTCGAAATGTTCATATCATTTGAAGGCTATGTTGGATTCCCTAAATGACTTTTAACTAATTATTGTGTAACCATGACTGAAGGTAAGTGGGACGAAAAATTTGTAGTGTTCCTTAAAAAATATTATTGGGATGGCGTTCTGCAACTCGCGAACAATTATCCTGACCAGCGTAGTCTCGAAGTTGAGTTCTCTGATCTTGAGATATTTGACAGGGAAATAGCTAGTGAGCTTCTTTTTAATCCGGATGAGGTAATGCCAAGTGCAGACAATGCACTTCAGCAGATCGATCTTCCTGTTGAGAAAAGCCTTATTGATGCAAAGGTCCGTTTTGTAAGGATACCTAATAAGATACCTAACAGGGATCTTCGTAGTAAACATCTCCTACAGTTCGTTGCTATTGAGGGGATGATCCGTAAGGCAACAGAAGTTCGGCCTAAGGTTCTCAATGCTGCATTCCAGTGCATGCGTTGTGAACATGTGACAATGGTTCCCCAGACAGAGATCAAATTTATAGAACCCATTGATTGTGAAAATGAAACATGTGGCCGAAAAGGTCCATTCAAGATACTTATAAACCAGTCAGTTTTTATTGATGCGCAGAAACTCCAGATACAGGAATCTCCTGAGAACCTTAAAGGTGGTTCACAACCTCAGAGTCTTGATGTAGATATCGAGGATGACCTTGCAGGTATTGTGAAACCCGGGGATCGTGTTATTATCAATGGAGTCCTGCGTTCTCATCAGCGAACCACCAGAGAAGGCAAATCTCCTTTCTATGATCTGGTCTTACATGCTAATTCCATAGAATACATGGATCTGGAATTTGATGAACTTGAGATAAGCCCTGAAGAAGAGGAAGAGATCCGTGCCATGAGCAAGGACCCGGAAATATACAATAAAATGATCGGTTCAATAGCTCCTTCAATCTATGGTTATGAGGATGTGAAAGAAGCCCTTTCACTTCAACTGTTCTCAGGTGTTGCCAAACATCTTCCAGATGGTTCCAGGGTGCGTGGTGATATCCATATGCTCTTTATAGGTGATCCCGGTGTTGCAAAAAGTCAGCTGCTTCGTTACATGGTCAAACTCTCTCCAAGGGGAGTTTTTGCATCAGGTAAGAGTGCTTCTTCAAGCGGTCTGACCGCCGCAGCAGTAAAGGATGATCTGGGAGATGGTCGCTGGACATTGGAAGCAGGTGCCCTTGTCATGGCTGACATGGGTATTGCTGCAGTGGACGAAATGGATAAGATGAGCACAGAGGACAAGAGCGCACTCCACGAAGCAATGGAACAGCAAACCATAAGTGTAGCAAAAGCAGGAATTCTTGCCACACTGAAATCGCGATGTGCACTTCTTGGTGCTGCAAATCCAAAATACGGGCGTTTTGACAGGTATGAGGGTATAGCCCAGCAGATTAACATGCCACCTGCCCTTATCTCAAGATTTGATATGATATTTGTTATGCTGGATACGCCGAATGAGGATATGGATTCAAAGATAGCCAAACACATTCTTAAGTCTCATTACGCCGGTGAACTCTCTGAACAACGCAAGAACCTGCCTACAAGCACTGTTACCCAGGAACAGGTCGACGGTCACATGGAAGTTATCAAGCCTGTCATTGATGCCGATATGCTCAGGAAGTATATTGCTTATTCAAGAAGGAATATTTTCCCTGTAATGGAAGATGATGCACGTGAACATCTTGTAAAGTTCTACATGGACCTGCGAAAGATGGGGGATGGTAAGGATGCCCCAGTTCCGGTCACTGCACGTCAGCTCGAAGCCCTTGTAAGACTTGCCGAGGCCAGCGCACGCTTGCGTCTCAGTAACGTTGCGACAATGGATGATGCCAAAAGAACAACTAAGATAGTTTATTCATGTCTGCGCCAGGTTGGTGTTGATCCTGATACAGGTGCATTTGATGTGGATGTCATAGCTTCCGGTACAAGCAAGAGCCAGAGGGACAGAATAAAGATAATCAAAGAGGTCATTAAAATGGTCGGTGAAAAGCATCCTGGTGGCAAGGCACCACTTGAGGAGGTCTATGCGGAGGCTCAGAACCAACAGATAGACCGGCAACATGCTGAAGAGCTGATATCCAAGATGAGACGTTCCGGTGATTTAATAAAACCCGATAAAGAACACGTAAAGGTAGTTTGAAGAAGTGATCCCATGTATCTAAAGATTCACAAATCAGGTGACACGACTATCATTGCCCTATGCGACAGGGAATTGATAGGGAAAACCCTTAAAGAAGGAAATATCACTGTTACAATAACAGAAGAATTCTACAAAGGAGAAATTGTATCGGAGGAAAAAGCTATTGAGATTATATCAAAAGCATCCAATATTAACATCTTCGGTGAAAAAGCAGTTTCTTGTGCCGTTAAATGCGGTGTAGTAAATAAAGATCATATACGTATTATTAATGAAGTAGCACATGCCCAGGTATTCAGGATATAAATGCTACGAGGTTTTGTTATGAATGATGAGATGGCGGTTTCGGGCGTAGAAAACAATGCGCCAAACACCTTTGATAGAAAAGGGCTCATTGAAGGAGTTGTTAAGAAGCATAAGAAGTTCTTAGATGAATATGCTTCTGAATTCAATGAACTCGGAACTAAAATGAAAGTAGTTCAGGAAAAGATCGATTCCTCTAAAAGCAATAGGGAAAAGGTCCTGGAAAAAGTAGAGATATTAAATGAAAAGAGACAATTGTTCTACCACCAGGCAGAAAAATTGCTTGATGAGTTGAATGATTCGGTTTCCAATAACAGCGAGTTTTCCAGAGAAATGTCTTTGGTCAAAGAGAAGCTTTTAAAGGTGAAAGGTTCACTTACTCCTGATGAAGAGCAAGCAAGGGTAAATCCTATTTTGCAGAGTGTCTCTGCTCTTAGTTCAAAAGCATCAGGTATTGACGATCGTCTTGCTGCTATAAATGAAAGGATAAAGCAGGCTCTCAGTTCTAAAATGGAATTAAGTTCTATCGATAGTTCAGAAGAAAGTTACAATAATTCTATATCTTCACTTGAGGGTGAAATGAACGAAATATCTCCAAGGTATAAATGGTTAGAGAACAGGATACAAAGTCATAAAGAGGCATTGCAGCACTGGGAGAAGCAACCTGATGTGATTGATGCGGGAGAGGTTGAAGCATGACTGATATAGATGTTTCATCAATGAATGAAAAAGAGCTGAAGAACAAAGTGAACGACATCCGCACTCAAGTAGGTCACCATGAGCGTGAGCTTAAAGGTATCTTCAGGGAACTCAAACTTCATCGAACCAACACAGATGACTTAAAAAAGAAGCGTGATGGTCTAAATTCCAAGGTAAAAGGTCTGGTGGCAAAGGCACGTGATGTCAAGTCCAAGAGAGATTCTATCAATGCAAAGATAGCTGCCTTGAAGTCTTCAAGAAATGAAGTTAATGAAAAGACACGTAAGTTTTCAGATAACATCAATGAACTTAAGACAAAGAGGGATGATCTCAACAAGTTATCTAAGGGTAGTGTTGAAACTCTTTCAAAAGCCTATGCTGCAGACCTTGATCTCTTCCTGAATGCTGATATTCCGTTGAAGCATGAGGTCGATCTCTTTAGTAGGTTAATGGATCTTAAAGAGCGTCTTGGGGCAGCATTTGATGCAAACGATATCCATCAGAAATTAATGCAAACATATGAAGCTTCAAAAGATGTGTTTGATTCAAGAGAAGATTTTGGTGATGAGATTGGTAAGCTTGCAGAAGAATCCCAGAAATACCATCTTGAAATGATCGATTTCTATAATCAGGCAGATGAATTCAGAAAAGCTGCCGATGAAGCACACTCTCAGATATCTGAGAAATATGCTGTAACTGCGCCTATAAGGGAAAAGATCGATCCCCTTAAGAAGAAGATCGAATTGCTCAGGGATGAACTTGGTGTTTATCTTGAAAAGCTCAATGATATCCAGGTTGAAAAAGATGACAGGAAACAGGAAGAACATCTTGTTGTCGCTAAAGAGAAACTGGAAAAAAGTGGCCGCCTGAGTCTTGAGGACCTTAAAGTATTAATGGATAAGGGAGATCTTAAATTCTGATCTTCTTTTTCTCTATTCTTTATTTTAGTTCAATTTAACATGCGCTTGAACACCATTAAGAAAGATACGCATGCAAATGTCTGGAGTATCGTAAATCCACTTGTTTTTCCAATGCTGCTGTTTTCAGGCAGTTGCAAGTCATTGCTTTGATTGGTGTTATCTTCATCCTCTTCCAGTACAGCATCTGGGTAATCACTATCCTGATATTGGTACACCGGTTTGAAAGTAATGAGTTCTTTGCCAGAACTTATGTATATCGTATCCACTGTAATATTCAGAATTTCTTCTTCTTCTTTAGAATAGATAAAATTATCATTTTCAGACAGGATTTCTTCTTTTAGGAGTTCATCTTCATGAAGGAGTTTAACCCATACCTGTTTTGTCTCAAGATTCACACTATTGACCATAAAAACATATCCCTGATAGAAATTCCATGAGTTTCCGGTTGTCAGGAATATTCCACTTCCGTTTATCAACAAAGGTTCTCTGTACTCTCTTATGATTAAGGGTTCATTGTAGTCCCTTGTGAATACTGAGTCAGCACATGCCGATGATGCTATTGAAATAAAAAGTATAAATGCAATTACAATATTGCAGGTTCTGTTTGAGTATAACATGAAAGTATCACTTCATTGGATCAATTGCTATAGCGACAGTTGCCTGCAATAATCTCATGTCTTTTTTTATCCCTGTCAAGGATAACAATTGCTCCCTTTTCAGTAATTCCAACAGCCTTGCCTTCAATGAGTGTGTTTTGTGTCCTTATCCTAACTTCCTTTCCAATTGTATCAGAGAGATTGATCCATTCGTCAACGATATCCGTGAATTTTTGTGTTTTGAACTTTATGTATTGTTGTTCCAGTTCATAAAGAAGGGATGCAATGAAAGTAGTTCTGTTGACCGCTTTTCCTACTTCATGAGCAATACTCGTTGATTTTTTTCTAATATCTTCTTTAAGGTCGTCAATTTTGACGTTTGCATTTATGCCAATTCCAAGGATCACATAGTCGACCTTGTCAACTTCAGCACTGACCTCTGTAAGTATGCCACATATCTTTTTGCCTTTAACAAGTACGTCATTTGGCCATTTAATGTGAGCATCTACTCCTGCATCTCTTAATGCATTCGTTACAGCAATACCTGCTACAAGTGTTATCTTCGAAAGGTTGTCAAGTGGTATAGTTGGCTTTAAAATAAGGGACAACCATACTCCACCAGGGTTTGATTGCCATTCATTCCCCATACGTCCGCGGCCGTTTTTCTGTGTTTCTGCAATGACCACAGTACCTTCGGATGCTTTCAATGCAATTTCTCTGGCCGTATTATTGGTTGACTCCAGTTCCGAATGATAATTGATATTAGTTCCTATGAGACTTGTTTTCAAAATCATTTTCAGTTCATCAGGATCTATTCTGTCAGGGTATGCATCAAGTATGTAACCTATCTTTGGAGAAGAACGAATGTCATACCCTTCTCTTCTGAGATTTCTTACATATTTCCATACCATTGCCCTGGATATGCCCAGTTTTTCTCCTATCTCCTGACCTGAAACCGGATTTCCTTCAGATTGCCTTAACAGTCTTATAATCTCTTTTCTGTTGTCATTCACAGGCATCCCACCATATGAAAGTTTAGTTCCCAACTAAGATATATGTTGCTGCCAGAGATTAATTACATTCTCTATTTTTTGGCAGCATTTACATATGAGCTTACAGCAGCTGTTACGGCAGCTATTTTCAGATCCTTGTTATCGAGTACTGAAGCCAGGGTAACACCTTTGGTAGTATCTTCTTCCACGACTTTTTTCACATCTTCTATGATGTTGTTGTCCTCTATGAAATGAGTAGTAAGTTTTCCTTCCCTGAATGCAGGATGTTTCAGGACTGCTTTGTGGAATGGGATATTGGTTGTGACTCCGACGACCACATATTCGTACAATGCACGCTGCATTCTGTCAATGGCTTCGTCCCTGTCACTTCCCCATGCACAGAGCTTTGAGATCATGGAATCATAGTACGGTGAAATGGTGTATCCCATGTGGACTCCACTGTCAACTCTGATACCTGGTCCGCCTGCAGAACGATATCTTCTTATCTTTCCGGGAGATGGTGCAAAGTCGTTCAGCGGGTCTTCAGCATTAAGGCGACATTCGATTGCCCAGCCATTGATCTTGATATCTTCCTGTTTGAATGGTAATTCCTCACCGCATGCAATATGAAGTTGCTGTTTTGCAAGATCTATACCAGTGATCATCTCGCTGATGGTGTGTTCCACCTGCAATCTTGTATTGACCTCAAGGAAATAGAAATCCCCTTTAGAGTAAAGGAATTCGACAGTTCCTGCATTTTCATATCCGATTGCTTTTGCAGCCTTAACAGCAGTTTCGCCCATCTGCTTGCGAAGTTCAGGTGTCATTACAGGAGATGGAGCCTCTTCGATAAGTTTCTGGTGTCTGCGCTGTATGGAACATTCCCTCTCCATAACATATACTGTGTTTCCATATTTGTCTGCAAGTATCTGGAATTCAATATGTCTTGGTTCTTCTACATATTTTTCAATAAAAACAGTTGAGTCTCCAAAAGCTGATTGTGCTACTGATTGTATGGAATGGAGGGAACTATGAAATTCTTTTCTTGAATTAACGATTTTCATTCCTATCCCGCCACCGCCAGCAGATGCTTTGATTATGACGGGGTAACCGATACCATCTGCGATATCTGCTGCTTTTTCAGGGTCAGATATGGCTTCATTTATTCCGGGAACTACTGGTACACCTGCTTCTATCATGGTATTTCTGGCAGCAATTTTGCTTCCCATTTGCTCAATGGACTTACTTGAAGGTCCTATAAAAGTAATTCCTGCTTCCTCACACTTGCGGGCAAATTTACTGTTCTCGGATAAGAATCCATATCCTGGGTGAATACCCTCTGCTCCGCATTCAAGTGCGACTTCTATTATCTTGTCTCCGTTCAGGTAACTCTGACTGGAAGGTGCAGGACCTATCAGGTATGCTTCATCCGCATATTTTGCAAAAAGAGCATTACTGTCAGCTTCTGAGTACACTGCCACGGTCTGGACACCAAGCTCACGACATGCACGCATTGCACGGATGGCTATCTCACCTCGGTTAGCTACAAGTACTTTCTTGAACATGCCAGCTCACCTACTCTATACTCATCAGTACATCACCGGATTTTACAGCATCACCATCTGCGATAAGTATTGCTTTGACGGTTCCTCCATGTGGTGCATGGATTGCATTTTCCATCTTCATAGCTTCAATGACACAGACTGTGTCACCTTCTTCTATTTTGTCTCCTACATGGACCTTTATGGAAAGCACCATTCCCTGCATATGGCTTGTAACTGCCCCGGCTACGGAATCTGCAGTCGGCTTTTCATCTGTTTCTACGACTTTAACTGAACCACCAACGGGGTTTACCTTTACATTGAAAACTTCCCCGTCAACTTCAACCTTGTAGTCAGTTGGTATTCCGGAAACATCCGATGAAGCAGCACATGGGTGTTTCTTCTCCATAATTGGTGTAAGGTCTTCTTCTTCAAGTTCTCCTTTCAGGAATGCAGGAGCTATTGCTGGATAAAGTATGTAAGTGAGGATATCTTCTTCCTTTTTGACGATGCCCATTTCTTCTGCTTCCTTCTTCATCTTCTCATACTCTGGCTGGAGAAGGTCTGCAGGTCTGCTGGTAATTGGTTCTTCTTCACCGATTATCTTTGCAACTATCTCATCACTGATCTTCTGTGGTGGTCTTCCGTAAAGACCGCGAACATAATCTTTGACTTCCTTTGGAATTACCTTGTATCTCTCACCCATGAGCACATTGAGTACTGCCTGGGTACCTACTATCTGGCTGGTAGGTGTAACAAGTGGAGGGTATCCGAGTTCTGCACGTACAAGCGGCATTTCCTTGAGAACCTCATCGAATTTATCCAGTGCATTCTGCTCTTTGAGCTGGGATACAAGATTTGAAAGCATCCCTCCGGGTATCTGGTAAAGCAACACATTGGTGTCTATCTGTTCGGAGATTGGATCAAGTATACAGCGGTAGTGTTCTTTTATTTCCTTGAAATATTGTGATATCTCTGATATCAGCTCAAGGTCAAGTCCTGTAGCGCGCTTTGTTTCAGCAAGTGCAGCCACAATTGATTCAGTTGGTGGCTGTGATGTTCCCCATGCAAAGGGGGAAAGCGCAGTATCAAGTATATCAACGCCTGCTCTGCATGCTGCTGTGTAGCTCATAGGTGCCATTCCTGATGTGCAGTGAGAGTGTAGGTCAACAGGAAGATTCACTTCTGTCTTGAGAGCTTTCACGAGATCATATGCCTGTTGTGGCGATATAAGGCCCGCCATGTCCTTGATACAAAGGGAATCGCATCCAAGTTCTGCAAGTCCGGTTGCAAGCTCTACATATTTTTCAATTGTATGGACTGGACTGATGGTGTAGGCTATGGCTCCTTGTACTTCAGCTCCATCCTTTTTAGCTACTGTGATGGCTTTTTCCATATTACGAATGTCATTTACAGCATCGAACACCCGGAAGATATCAATACCATTCTCATGGGCTTTTTTAACGAATTTTTCTACAACATCATCGGAATAGTGTCTGTATCCTACCAGATTCTGTCCTCTGAGGAGCATCTGTGCAGGGGTTTCATGCATGTGTTTTTTAAGGTCTCTCAACCTTTCCCATGGGTCCTCATTGAGATATCTTATGGAGCTGTCAAATGTGGCTCCTCCCCACATCTCAAGTGAGTAGTATCCGACTTCATCAAGCTTGTCCACAATTGGAAGCATATTACGGGTGCGCATTCTTGTGGCAATAAGGGATTGATGCGCATCTCGAAGAATAGTTTCAGTTATTTTTACTTTCATAGGAATCCTCCGGGAAATTATGTAATAGTATGAGTGATTAAATTATAATAGAGAATCATCTAACTCCGTGTCAGATGGAATTGTATGATATATATCATGTTCTTTTATGTAGTTTCTGGTGAACAGTTTATATATTCTGTATGTCCCTCACAATCGTTAATAAAAAAAGCAAGCCGGTGCTCAAATATAATTATTAATTAATAAAAATTAGCATGCTGTTTTTTGTGGGGTATGTATGAGTTATTTTGGTGGATCGTAAGTATCTGATTTTTTTCTGGTGCTTCCCTGAAACCCACAAAAGTTTCCGCTCTCATCAAGTAATTTTTTAGCATATATCTCTATGGGTACAAGATTCCTTTTTTTGTCGTATATGGATGTTTCAATTTTCGTAAATTCACCATCATAGATATGTTCCATAGAATACTTCATTGCGTCTTCCATTTTTTGTATTTCATTTTCAGGGAATTGTTCCTGAAGTTTAGTCCCGACTATATCTTCAGATTTAAGACCTGTTATTGGTATTGTAGCAGGATTGGCGTAGGTACATACAAGGTTTTCGTCCAGCTGCCATATACTGTCAAGAGTGTTTTCAGCAAGAAGACGGTATTTTCTCTTGCTCTCTTTTAGTTCTTCTTCCACTTCTCTCTGTTTAGTAATATCTTCACCTGATGCGAGAACTCTCAAAATCTTGCCATTTTTGCCTTTAAGGCTTACATTTATCCATTTGATCAATTTCTTTTTACCAGTGGGAAAGCTGGCATTTCCGCAAGAATACAGTTAAATGCATAAACATTTGTATCTTTTTATAGATTATAGGTTATATATAGACATAATTATACTCAATTGTATGTTCGGATGCAAATTCATAGGTATAAATAGTCCCAGTATCCGCGAGCACATTTTAATTAATTAGATATTGTTGTTTGCACCTTGATCATGAGGTTTTCTAAAGAGCCCCTTTCTTTTCTATTTTTAATCTTCTTTTAGTAATTGTTTTTTCTTCTAGGAGTAATATCAATATAATTGCAGTAACTGAAAGGATGTCTTTACAACAGCACACAATATATCATTCAACCTACTCCAGCCAGTGAAATCAAGGGAAAAAACGAGGTTAGCAAAAAGATACCTGCTCCTGAATAGAAAACTTTTAACTTAAGACATCGTATTTCTTTTATGGAAATTGAAGCGAAGTTCCTTGTTTCAGAGCGTGATACCTTTGATGAACTCATGAGTATAAGCTCAATAGCTGGGTTTAGTATTTCAGATCCTGTGCCTAAAGAATTCAGGGATACTTATCTTGATACTCTGGACATGGCAATATATGCTTCAGGTTTCTCATTCAGGTGCAGAGAAAAAAAAGACAAGGTAGTCTATACTCTCAAATCGCTGAAAAGTGCCAGTTCTCTTATTCATATCAGGGAAGAAACAGAATTCACTGTTTTAAAGAAACTTCCTGTTAAAGAATGGGATGAATGTGACCTTAAAAAGCGGATATTAGATATAATAGGTTCTGGAAGCCTATTTCCACTATTTACTGTGGAACACAAAAGGACGGACTTTCAGGCCTATGATAAAGAAAGACACATTTTGGAATTGAGTTTTGATGATGTAATCGTCGCTTGCGATGAAAATAGAAAAAGCTATCTTGAGCTTGAGGTCGAGCTCATGGGTGATGGGACAGAAGCTGAACTTCATCAGGTAGCTTCGTTCTTCAGGGATGATGTGGGTCTGCTTGTTGGAACTAGTTCCAAATTTGACAATGGTTTTGCACTGTTCATGGAAAATATTCGAAATGATGCTCAAATAATGGATTATGGGATCATTCCCAAAGACAAACAAATAGTGTATTCTCCTCTCAGGGATATGTTCGAGGAGTATAATATCGAACAGGAACATGCTCGTAAGGTTGCAGAAAATTCCCTACAGCTTTTTGACGCCTTAAAATCGATTCACAATCTGGATGATAATCTGCGCCAGACATTAAGATTTGCAGCTCTTGTACATGACATAGGTGTCATGACCGATATGAAGACCCATCATAAAGTAGGAAGGGACATCCTTCTTGATTCCTGCCCGGAGGAACTTCCATATCCTCTTTGCCTGTTCCTTCCATGGACAACATTCCTTCACAAGAAAAGAATAGACAAGAACAAGCTGCTGAAATTGTCTGCTAAAAAGAAGTTTTCCCGATTAACTGCTGAGATGCAGGACGATATTCTTAAAATGGCAGCTATCCTGCGGATTGCAGATGCTCTGGATCTTAGCAGAATGAATAGTATGATAACTGGTATTGATCTTCAAAAAGAAGACATAATCATTAAAGTACAGGGTTCAGGAGCTGAAGTGGATGTAGACAGAGCAGATACAAAAGCAGACATGTGGCGTTTGCTTTTTGAAAGGGACATTTACTTCAGAGAAGACTATTGAAGTCCTCTCTGTTTTAACTCCTCTTCTATGCGGTCAATAACAGTATGGAATATCTTTATCCTTGAGTAATACTTGTCGTTTGATTCCAGAATTGTCCACGGTGCCCATGAAGTGCTTGTTTTTTGCAGCATTTCATCTGCAGCATCTTTGTAAAGGTCCCACTTTTCCCTGTTACGCCAGTCGTCAGGAGTTATCTTCCACTGTTTATGGGATATATTTTCCCTTTGTTTGAATCTTTTAAGTTGTTCTTCCTTATCAATATGGGCCCAGAATTTGATGATGATAGTGCCATAGTTGGCAAGCGTTTCTTCAAATTCATTTATCTCCCTGTACGCACGTTTCCATTCCGGGTTATCGCAGAGTTTTTCGACTCTTTCAACAAGTACTCTTCCGTACCAGCTTCGGTCATATATTGCTATATGGCCTGCTTCCGGAATTTCGTTATAGAATCTCCAAAGGTAGTGGTGTGCGATTTCTGTTTGTGAAGGAACACCAACAGGAATTACCTGATAAAGTCTGGGATTTAATTTCTGGGCAAGCCGCCTTATCCCTCCTCCTTTTCCTGATGCATCCCATCCCTCAAACACAATGATGAGGGGTATACGGTGCTTAAAAAGTTCATACTGGAGTTGTGTTATCTTTTTCTGGCATATTTTCTTCTCTTTTTTGTATTCTTTATAAGTGAGGCTTTTGTCCAGATCGGTCTTTTCAAGTATTGATGAATCTATGTTGGGAATGATACAATTTTCATTATGGTGATTTTGACTTATCTTTATTTCATTTTCGTGGTCTTGTATCTTATTTTCAATAGATTCGATTACCTTTGCAAGTATTTTAATGGTTGCAAAGTTCTTGTCTTCTGATTCTACAATGGTCCATGGTGCAGAAGTCCGGTCTGTTCTTTCCAGAATCCCTTCTATCAAAGGCAGGTGTTTGTCATAATCATTCAGGTATTCCTGTTCTTCTTCATCTTCAACGATGAACATTGGTATACCCTGTTTTTTCATCTCACGATATCTTTTACCCTGCTCTTCTTTACTTATATGCAGGAAGAATTTGATGAGCAGATATCCCTCATCTGCTAACTGTCTTTCGAAATAGTTCGATCCTTCAAGACATTTAGACATCTTATCATTTGCTTTACCTTTGCTGCTGTGCTCGACGGTTATCCTGCGATACCAGCTCCTGTCAAAAATAGCAATGCTGCCTTTTTTTGGTATCTTCGTCCAGAATCGCCATAAAAGTGGTTTTTGTTCTTCCTGATGACAGGGTTTTCCGGTTGTGTAAAGATTAAATCCCATTGGGTTGAGGGTCAGAAGGAATTTGTTTATTATATCGGTCATGCCGGATGCATGCCATCCCTCAAAAACTATAATGATAGGTATATCCATTTTCCATGCTTTTCTCTGCAGTTCCCCAATTCGTATCTTCAAATTTTCAATTACATTATCGTATTCTTCTTTGCTAATACTTTTTGAGAGGTCTACATTTTCAAGCATGTTTAATCAATAAAAAGAGTACTGCTTATTTATATATGGCTATAGAGATTGGCGAATCAACTCAGATATGCTCTCATGTAAAAGCTCCATATTATAAGTGTAACTGACCCCGCGATTACAATTGCGATGAATGACAACAGTGCTGTCCTGAATAACTCCGGTGAACCGCTGATCTTTATGTAAAGTGGTTTGCTGAGGGTGCTGACAAGCCCTGCGAGTATTGCGGTCTCAGCGGCAGTCTGGACCGACAGGTTTCCTGTGAATGCCAATGCTGCAACTGAAGCTGTCACAGCAGAACTGCTGACAATTCCACCAAGTGCTGTTGCATAGGCTCCTCCTGCTCCTGCATACTCATTTGCAAAGTTTGCAATTATGAGAAGTATTGTGAAAACCGCCCCGAATTTGAATGCCGGACCAAGGGCAAAGGGTGATCCTATCTCAATACTTTCTTCAATGTTCAATGTCTTCTTCCATTTCAGTATTACAAAAACCATGGCAATGATTCCCATTACTATGAAAGGTGGTGCCATCATTGATGCGGTCTTTGCACTTGGATCCGCTATCAATGCTATTATTGTGTTGCTTATGATCATTGAAACAACAGAGAGCATCGCACCAATGTGGATAGAATCCTTAAGTATTGGTCTTTTTCTGGATAGTCCTGACAGTGCGGCTATTGTAGCCTCACTGCTTATGAATCCTCCAAACAGACCGGAATAAGGAATACCTCCCTGTGGTCCCATCTTCTTCAGGGACAGGTAGCTTACAAAACTGATGAACGATACAAGCACAACGATGAGTATGGATTGCTTTAGCCTTATGATCCCGTAGATAGGTTCTTCCGGAACTATAGGATAAAGGACAAAAGCAACTGCCAGGAATTTTAAAGCACTACCGATATCGTTTTCTGAGAGATGTTCTGCAAATGAGTGCAGGGGTTTTTTCTCGATCAAAAGGAAAGTCAGTACGAGTGCTATGACTATTGCTACCAGATAGAGTCCTTGGGCCACCATTATTCCTAAGAGGTATGTACAGAAGAGTGCAATTGAAGTTGTGAGCCCTGATTTGCCTTTGAGTACGTTGACCATATATATGAGAGATGCTGAAGAAAAGGCAGCTAGCAGGGTTGTTACAACAAGTATCCAGATACCAATATATGAAACGAGGAAAGTAGCAAGAGTGCCTGTTATACAGGTTATCGCAAAGGTCCTTACACCTGCAAATATCTTCTTATCTGCACGCCAGTGTTCTCTTTCCAGGCCGATGAGTATTCCTATCATCAGCGAAAGCATTATCTTTTCCAGAAAAACAATATGTAAAGGTTCGATTCCCCATTGAATTACCTGGATTATAATAATCTCTCCTTGATAGAACACATATCAACTGCTGGTCTGTCTAATATTATATAGTATATTATATTCACTGTATATACTTTTATACCTGCTTAACCCATTGTTAATTAGGATTGGGTAATATGCCATTGGTCAATAAAAATAAATGTATCTCATGCAAAAAATGCGTTAAGAAATGTCCGGTGGATGCAATTAAAATGGTAAAAGGGAAAGCCATTATTATAGACGAAAAATGCATCAACTGTGGAAAATGCATAAAAATATGTCCTGTAAAAGCGATTCTTAAGGACAGAGAAATAGTTAAATTTAAGATTCAATCAAAACTAAAAGCAGTAAAAGGTTCACTTTCTGAAAAGAAGGGTGGCAAAGCAAAAAAACGTCTTCTAAAAAGTCAGATACGACAGCTGAAAATGCAGCAGAAGATCACCCAGGGAACTATGAAAGGGTTGAAACGCATAAAACTATAATTATTTTAAGAGGGGAAATAGTTGTCATCGAACATGCTTGTTAAGAAGTATTCTTTAGTCGCATCGCTGGGTTTCTTGTTCGGTCTGGTTTTTTGTATGACTGGTCTCCTGTTTGCTATGGTGAGCAAACTCAGTCGTAATTCCAGTCCAGAGGTCATACTGACAGTTTGCTTCCTGCTGGGTGCAGGGATATTGTTAATTCTTGCAGGCATCAATATTGCAGGAATACGCCAACGACTTTCACGAAGTTATTCGTTCATGACAGGCATATTATTTTCTGTAGCCGGACTTCTTGTTTTCACATTCTCTTTCCCTGAAAGCTGGATATATCCAAAGGTATCCTATGTGATAATGTTCTATTCAGTCGGTATTTTTCTACTATTGATCAATATTTTTGTCAATTACTTTTTACAGTCCTTCACAGGCACGGAAACGCAAGCAACAGTGGTACAGAAACAAAAACCTGATGTCAGCAATGAATATAGTCAATTAAATGATCGTTCCGTACTTGCAACCTTTGCGGGTATTATGGTGACTAATATAACATCAGGTTCCCATGAGCCTTCTTTCCTTACCGATACCAATGGAAATTATGACCATTTTATTCTAAATGATAACGTTTCTGAAGAAAAACAGCCAGAGTCTCAAATACTGGAGCTAACCGAGGAAAACATGACTCCTGACAAAAACACAATTCACGATCAATCAATTGATGCATCGTTAAAAGAAGATGTTCATCCTGAAGATGAGAGCTTCGTAGAACCCACAGCTCTGGAAACGACACAATTTCCAGAAATAGTTGACGTTTCGGAAACAGAGGACAATAAAGTTCCTGAAGCAGTTCCTGGAAAAAATGTTGAATCCACTTCCGTGTCTGAAACGCAAATCATAAAAACACAGACTGCAGTAGTTCCTGCAATTCCATTCTCGGAGTTCCGTTCTCTTAAAAAGACCAATATCAAAGCGACTGATACGATGCGTGAGGCAGCACGCAAGATACTCATGTTCCACTTTGGAGTAATGATTGATCATGAGAGGGGTACCAAAGTTGGGAAAGACATCGAAGAACTGCACGACATGCGGGTTGCTGCAATGCGTATGCGTTCTGCAGTAGAGGTCCTTGAGGACTACCTTGAAATGAAAAAGATGTTATCTCATTATAAGAACGTCAAGACCACAAGAAGGGTACTTGGTTCTGTACGTGATCTGGATGTTTTTCTTGAGAATATCGAACATTATCTTGAGGGGAAGCCATCGGAAAGCAGAGCGGAAATGGATCCGCTTGTAGATTCCATTCTGATCGAAAGGGCAAAGCAGCGTGGTAGCATGCTTGTATATCTGGATGATGTCAGGTACAGCAAGTTCAAGGATAACTTTGCTGATCACCTGCTGACTAAAAAGTCCTGGAAAATGAAGTCTGTAAAGAAAAATGGTGAACCTGTTCCGTGCAGGGTTATTGATGTGTTGCCTGTTCTTTTGTACACGCAGTTTGCAACTGTGAGGGCATACGAAGAAGTTGTTTCCGGTGAAACAATGGTCGATCCTGATCTTGAGAAATACCATCAGCTAAGAATTGATGTAAAAATATTACGTTATACGCTTGAGTTCTTCAGGGAAACACTTGGTTCTGAATCCGGGGACCTTATAAAGGATCTGAAGGCACTTCAGGACAATCTGGGAGATATGCATGACATAGTGGTAGCACTGGAACTTCTCGGCAACTTTGAGAAATATGGTAGGTGGGGTGAAACGGATAAAAAGAAGATACCAGTCTCAAACGGACTTGGGGACTACCCAGGTGTTGATGCTTATATGGAGTACAAAAAACAGGACCTTCAGAACCTGATGAGTGCCTTCCCGGAAGTCTGGTCCAGGGTTATAGATTCTGATTTCAGTGTAAGGTTCTCGCAGGCAATAGCAGGTATCTATAACTCCTGAAGAGGATTGCTTCAGACTGGTATTGGCTATAAAAATCTATATTGTACTATGTATAACTATATATGAATCTGTATAAAATGCTATATAATAGGATAGCTGTATTTTTATTAAAATACGACAGTATTCTTATGTTTTTAAAAGTAAAAAAACTGATTCTTATGTCCAAAGAAGTAGATGATTATATCAACAGAGAAATAAGCTGGCTTTCATTTAATGAAAGAGTTCTCCAGGAAGCAAAAGACCCGCAGGTCCCATTACTGGAACGTTTGAAGTTTCTTGGTATCTTTTCTTCGAACCTTGACGAGTTTTTCAGTGTGAGGGTCGGAACTCTGCAGCGCATGATAGATGCAGGGGTGAAGTCCAAAGCTATGGTTGGAGTTGCACCGAAAAAAGTCATGAAACAAGTACATAAAACAGTACTGACATTGCGTGATGATTTTGATAAAGTATTTACTGGATTAACAAAAGAACTGGCAGAGCATAACATTTTCATTGTTGATGAAACACAACTCGATGATAGCCAGAAATCATTTGTTAAAGAATACTTCCTGGAAAAAGTAAGGCCACGTCTTATTCCTGTCATGCTGAAAGATATCCCCGATTTCCCTTATCTTAAAAATCAGGTTCTTTACCTTTTAATTGATGTCCAGAAAAAATGGGACCCCCAAACTTCAAAATTCGCTCTTATCGAGGTTCCTGCTGATGTACTCCCTCGATATATAAATCTTCCAGATTCAGACGACAGGAAATGTGTCATAATGCTGGATGATGTAATTCGCTTTGGTCTTGATGATATTTTTTCAATTTTTGATTATGATTCAATAAGTGCATATACGATAAAACTGACAAGGGATGCTGAACTCGACATTGATGATGATGTAACTAAAAGTTTCTTTGAAAAGGTATCTGCGAGTCTTGAGGACCGAAAAAAAGGTCAACCCGTTCGTTTTGTTTATGACAAGGAAATGCCTTACTACCTACTTGACTTTACTCTAAAGAGGCTGGGTATCGAGAATTTCGAAAATCTGGTTCCAGGTGGCAAATATCATAATGCAAAAGACTTCATGAGTTTTCCCAAGATTGGTTCGGATTCATTCTATTATGGGCCAAAACATCCTTTGCCACATAAATACTTCGTAAATCACAAGAGTCTCTTTGCTGCTATAAGAGAACATGATATTTTGCTACATTATCCATATCAATCCTTCGATTATTTCATTGATCTGTTAAGAGAGGCAGCAATTGACCCGCATGTTTCAAGCATAAAGATCACTCTTTACAGGGTTGCCAGAAATTCCAATGTTATCAATGCACTTATCAATGCGATTAAGAACGGCAAAAATGTTACTGTTGTAATTGAGCTTCAGGCAAGGTTCGATGAGGAATCTAATATTTACTGGACCCAGAAACTTGAAGATGCAGGTGCAAGAATAATTGATGGCGTACCTGGTCTGAAAGTACATTCAAAACTGTGCCATATTACCAGATACGAGGATGATGTTCCTGTTCATTATTCATGTATCGGTACAGGTAACTTCAATGAATCTACTGCAAAACTCTATTGTGACCACATGCTTATGACTGCAAATCCTGATCTTACGTTTGAAGTGGAAAAGGCTTTTGATTTTTTCAGTCATAATTATAAAGTATATGAGTACAAACATCTCATTGTTGCTCCACTTCAAATGCGCAAGGCGTTCGAAAAACGCATTGAAAATGAAATAAAAAATGCAAGGTCAGGAAAGCCTGCGTACATTCATGCTAAGATGAATAGTCTTGTGGATAGTGAGATGATCAATAAATTGTATGATGCCAGCAAGGCAGGTGTTATTATCAAACTGGTCATCAGGGGTATATGTTCACTTGTTCCCGGTGTTGAAGGATTTAGTGAAAACATCGAAGTCATCAGTATAGTTGACAGATACCTTGAACATTCACGTATTTTCATTTTCTGCAACAATGATGATGAAAGATATTTCATTTCATCAGCTGACTGGATGGTAAGAAACCTTGACAGGCGTGTGGAAGTTGCAACACCCATATATGATAAGGCTCTTCAGAAAGAGTTGAAAGAATATATGGATATACAGTTCCTGGACAGCAGCAAGGCGAGAATTATCAATGACCTTCAGGATAACAAGTACAAAAAAGGCGGAAAAAAGTCCTACAGGGCTCAGAATGATATTTATAATTTTCTTGAAAAACAATTGAACAATGGGGCTGTTTGATGAAATTTGCGGCTATAGATGTTGGTTCTAATGCGGTAAGATTGCTTTTGTCAAGAGTTGATTCTGAAGGCGTAGAACCTGTTTATGAAAAGATATCTTTAATACGAATGCCCATCCGTCTTGGTGAAGATGCATTCGTTCATAATAGTATATCCCCGGAAAAGGTCTCCCATCTTGTAAGTACAATGATCGCATTTCGGCATCTTATGGATGCATATGAACCAATTGATTTTATGGCATGTGCGACCTCGGCAATGAGGGAGGCTGAAAATAGTGATGAGATCGTTTCCTTGATAAAGAAAAAAAGCGGTATTGACCTTAAAGTTATAAGCGGAAGGAAAGAAGCAAAGATCATCTATTCAAATCGCATAGAAAAGATACTCGGAAGCAGCGATTCAACTTATCTCCATGTTGATGTGGGTGGTGGTAGTACTGAATTGATACTCTTTAAAGGCGGAAAGGTTTTTGCCTACAGGTCATTTAATATTGGTACCATTCGAATGCTTGAAGGTATTGTTACAAAAGATGACTGGAATGAGATGAAACGCTGGGTGAAAAATGTGACCCGTAACCACATGCCAGATTATGCTATTGGAAGCGGTGGTAATATCAACAAGCTCTTCCGTATGTCCGGCAGAAAGGATGGAACTCTTTTAATGGACAACGACATTAAGGAACTTAATAAGTATCTTAAAGGTTTTACACTGGAACAGCGTATAACGAAGATAGGTCTGCGTCCGGACAGGGCTGATGTTATCGTGCCTGCTTCAAAGATATACTATTCTGTTATGAAATGGGGAAATATCAATCACATGCATGTACCTCAACTGGGTCTTGCAGATGGGATCATACATGTTTTGTATAAAAAACATAAAGAGAGTTATATATAAAATATGTACATATATTTAATATTTTGTTCATATAACAATATTTTAGTTTAACGTCGATAGAATCCATTTTTTACATTTTCTCTATTTCTTTTATGTTTACTCATCGCCATAGAGTGAAATCCCATGTTCATAATATATAAATACTGATTTAATCAGACTCCATGGTATAGAAAAAAATTCCATGATGTATTCACTTGAAATTCGTGGGGTTCAAGTAAAACCTGGTAGATCATATGGAGGAGTTTGACAATAATAGTAAATGCCTGTATCTTGGAATAGATGTGGGTATGTTCAAAACATCGATTTGCACCAGCGATGGTAAAAAATTTTCAGAGAGAACTGCAATAGCTTTTTTGCAGAAAGAAAATGGAGACTCCCCAGAGAGCATACTATACGGACAAGAGGCTGTGACATTGGAAGATGGCACTATTAATAATGTCCTTAAAAATGAATTGAAAGACGAAGATGATGTTCTTCATTTTAAGAATTTTTTAAAATACTTTCTGAATAAACATGCTATTGATTCTGGTAAAGATGGTACTTATGCAATGATAGGTGTTCCTTCAAACGCTGACAGGAAATACAAACAGAAGCTTCTGGAGCTTTCCAGTGAAATATTTTCAGGTGTAATGGTTGTGGATGAACTTTTTTGTATAGCTTACAAAAAATCGCTTCTGGAAGAGGGGATAATAGTGGATATAGGGTCTGATAAAACAGACATTTGTGTCATTAACAGTAATATCCCGCAAGAAGATGATTGCCTGAGTCTTCCGTGCGCCGGAAAGAACATCGACCGTGAAATAGTCAAGCTCATCAATGAAAGATGGCCGGATTCAAGGATCACAGAAGGACTTGCTATGGGATGGAAAGAAGAGTATGGATGTCTTGGTCCTTGTTCTGATCAATGTGTTGTGGACATTCCTCTTGAAAATGGAACTACTCAGGAATCAATAGCTGAAGAAATACAGATCGCTTGTGAGTTTGTGTTAACTGATGTAGTTTCAGGGATTACCAGGATGTTATCCAATGTGGATCCTGATATGCGTGAGTCCATACGGAACAATATCCACATATTTGGCGGTACAAGTAATCTGCCTGGCCTTGGTACCTTTATTGAGAACGAACTTAAAGAGCTTGGTGGGGGTAAAGTTTTCCTTGACTTAGACTCTACTTTTGGTATTTCTGAAGGTGCACTGGAACTTGCCAGGAACATGCCGCTGGAATTCTGGCAACAACTGCATGCCGGAAAACAGGATAAGGAAATGATATTATGAATTCATCGAATTGGTCAGAGGGCAAAAAGAAGTCCGAAAAATCATCTAAGGTTTTCACTCCGAATATTTATCGAAAACCCATTACAACAGATGATAGGGAAAAGGAGGTAACAAAAAATGTATCTTCCTCCGGCCCGCAAAAATACATATCAGGAGCTAATTCCGTTCATACTCATGCAGATCAGGAACCTGTTTACAGTGTGTCGGAGTCAGATATAGAGTATCTTGCCCAAAAAGAATCTGTGCTTTCTGACATAAAAAAGCGTTATGAATCTGATATCAGTGATTATGAGGAGAAACAGAAAGAACTTGATGAACTTAAAAGTCAATTCTCCGAACAGGAAAAATCACTTAGGAATAAATGTGCGATAATGAAGTCTGCTGCGCAGAGGGCTGTAAGGGCCATACCGCCTGAGCAGACAGCAGAACTCGAAAAGAAGATCAATGCATTTGAACAAAAGCGTTCTGCGTTTGAAGTTCAGGTTAAAGAATTTGAAGACTCCAGAATTGGATATGAAAAAGAACTTGCTGAGTACACTTCAAAAATGGAAGAATTATCTTCCCTGAGATCTACCTATGATAGTGAGCTAAAACAGTACGAGCAGCAGAGAAATGAACTTGATGAAAAATACCGGTCTTTAGAAGAACAACTTTCATCAGGTGAGGAAATCTCCATTGAGCTGTCGGATGTTACTTATCCTGCAGCCATTGAGGCCATAAAGTCCAGTTATTATTCTGAATTGAAAGAACTCAATCGAAGGCGTGCGGACATTGAGACACTCAGATCTGAACTTGAAGATGAAGAAACATTACTCACTGAAAAACGCTCTTCAATAGGGATAATAAAGGAACGCATACATACAGAGCTCGTTGACCTTGGTCCAAAGACCGAGGAACTTGAAGCTTCCAGGTTTAAGTTCGAAAAAAGTGTCAGAGCTCACAAAGAGAGAGAACTGGCTTTCCAGGATGAGGTGAGTGCTCTGGAAAATAAGAAAGCTGAACTTGAATCTGAGAATGAAAAGCTCAGGTTAAGACGTGAGGAGAATACAAGACTTGAAGAGAGCATGGATAAAAATCTTTTAGAGATGGAGTCTAAAAGAAAAGAACTTGAAGAAATGGTCGAAAGAACTAACAAGGAAATTGGTGCCCATGTTTCCATCCATCGTCAGAATCTCGATATCAAGAAGCTCAATAACAAACTGGAACAACAGACAATTTATATCCAGAGTCTAGAAAACTCGGTTTCAGATCTTAAAAAGACTCTTGAAGAAGCCAGATCTGATGTTAAAAGGAATGAGGTATTCTCACAGATCTTCAAACAGAATCTGGAATTAATATGATGATATGTGTGCCTCAGTACTCATAGGGTTCATCATATATCAGATTTGGTTTTATCATCATCGGCACACAAGTTCAAATTAAAAATATCAGATGACTTCTTTAATCTCATCAACTATTTTTTTGGCAGCCAGTTCAGGTTCATCTGACTGGTAAATGCTTCTTCCAACGATTACCCAGTCAGCACCTGCTTTTATGACATCTGAAGCTGTGCCGCCCTGTGCACCCACACCGGGTGAGATTATTGAAAGTTTGTTTCCTATTATCTTCCTTATTTCAGTAACACGCTGTGGACGGGTTGCAGGTGCAACGACACCTGAAGCATCTGCATCGGCTGCCATTTTTGCAATGCCTTCTCCAACCTGCTGCATGAAATCAAGGGCACCTGGGTGGCTCATTTCGGTAACTACGAAAATATCTTTTTTCTGCTCTTTTGCAAGTTTAACAGTTGCTTCAAGGCTGTCATGTCCTGTGAAACCCTGGACAATTACAGCATCGGCACCTGCTTTGAATACCTGCTCACAGATAAGCCGGTTCGTGTTTGGTATGTCAGCAACTTTGAAATCCGCAATTATGGGTGCGTATTTTGAAAGCTGGCCTATTATATCCATTCCAGTCGCAAGGGCCAGAGGGTAGCCAATTTTGATCGCATCCACATATCCGGCAACTTTTTCGGATATCTTTATGGCTTCTTTTCTGTCTGTGACATCAAGTGCAAAAATGAGTCCTGTCTTTCTTTCCATGTAATCGTTCCTGAATAGTTTTCTTACAATTTGGCAAGTCTGCTTCTTGCTGCAGCGACCATGATCGGAAGTGTTATTGTTGCATCTGAGTGGACGGTTACCGAGCGTGCGGTTTCGCTGACCTTGCCCCAGGAACGTGCTTCGTCAAGAGTTGCACCGCTTAGTCCTCCTGTTTCCGGCGTGTCCATTGTAAGCTGTATGGCATACTCGAATTCCTGATGAGTGACAAGCATGGACTGGAAGATGTAGTTCTTCGGGACACCGCCGCCGATAAGCACTGCCCCTGGATTCTTTGCCTCGTAGCAGTGATCGATTATCTCTCTCATGTCTGCAAAAGCATCAACGTTCAGAGGTTTTGTCTGCTTGTAAAGCCATGCCTGAAGTCCTATCATCGAGTCCTGTATTGCAGGACAGTAGACAGGAACGTTCATGTCAGCTGCAGCTCTTAGTATTGAATTTTTGTCATCGATGTTGTTTCCAAGATGGGTCATTAATTCCCTGATAGAGATGGTATCAGGACCTATGTCAGAAAGGATTGCTTTCAATTTTTCTTCAAAATCAACAAAATAAGGCTCTGGAAGGTAGACATCGTATATCCTGTTAATCTCATCGTGCTTCAGTTCGACATCATCACAGTCAGCACATCCCTTGTAGTGATGCAGTCCCATTGATTCAACTATCTCATGCACCATGTTGGCACCGGTGGTTACCAGCACGTCAATATAACCATCTTTTATGAGGTCTGTAACTATGTCCCGCATTCCCGCAGGCACCATGGCACCTGCCAACCCGAAGAAACTGGTTGATCCATTGGCAAGCATCTCGGTATAAATATCAGCAGCATCAGCAAGTTTTCCAGCACCAAAAGCGCAGCCATCAATGGCATGCACAAGTTCGTCAACGCTCATGTTCTCGGTAATCTTGGCCGGTCTGATGGGATTCTGAAGTTTTTTTTCTTTTGAATGACAATGTTCCATTTGAAAGCCTCGTATACGCTGTTTTACAGCAACAATGTTCTTTAAGGTTTCTTCGGCAATGTATGTATTTTTAAACGATTTGAAGGGTGACAAGTGGGATATATCTTTAATTTTTTGTTCTGGTACGTGATTAAGGGAATTAAAGTTTCAAATCCATTTCATCTCATGTGAATCAGGGGATATAGGTAAATCTAATTATGGCAACGCTTTTGTAAGCTTAACACACAACCTATTTTTTTATTCCACTTTGTAATTTCTACACCTCACATATTTAAAAGAGATAACACTGTTTACTTTCACATCAAATTATTTTAGATATTATATTATAGTTTTAAATCAATAACATTTTGTGGAAAAATAATCCACTATATGGACATTTTAAGGAGGCAGTGGGAATGTCAGATAAAGTAGGTTTTGTAGTAGTGTACAATATACCAGACGATACAGAAAAATTTGATACACGATATCAGGAACATTTGAGTTTATTCAATAGGACTTTTGGTGACATCGTAGAAAATACGAGTATCTTAAAGTTAGATGATGAAACATTCTATCAATTCAGCATAGTAGAATTCAAAGCTGGTACAGACTTCAATGCTGTGATGGATTCTTCTGAAATGAAAGCCGTGATCGGAGATGTACTGACGTTTGTACCAGAAGATAAGGTCAAACTTCTGCCAATAATAGAAACTATCCCTTGCTCACAATAGTGATCGAGAGTTAGTTTATACATTTTTTGTAAGCATATTGTAGACTGAAAATTATCTAGGTATTAAAGTTTAATATGGGATAAACATGGGTCACAAACCTTACACTACAGGATTTTTTTTTTGTATTAGCAATAGTTACGAGTGTATATTTTACTTTATTCCAACATTTCCAATCTCTCCTTCACATGAGAGTTCAAAGTAAATAGCTTACCACCCTCAAAATTCTTCTTGCTAAGATTGTAAACACTTCAAACCTTCCAATCCACATATTGGCTATGAGGGTCGACTGTGAACAAGTTAGTAGAATGTTGTAGATAGATTCTGGATGTGTTTCAAAAAAGACTTCCGTGCAAATGTCTCAACAGAAATAACAAAATTTATTAAGATATAAACTAATAAAGATTTCTTAGAATTATATGGGTAGATTTTCAATAAACTTATCTTTTAACAGATGATTGGTGCATTTACAAGTAAATCGTGGAGTATATAGTGTGGTAATTCAATACGGAGTCTCAGGTGCAGAAAAAGATTTAATCGACTTTACCAAACAAATGGGTTTTTCAATAAATGATATTAATGAAATTGATTTGATTTTGAAAGATATTGAAAGACAATATGATGAAAAAACCCCAATAATCTACGATCAAATAAAAGCAGAAATAGATGAACTACATGAAAAAATAGAAGCTGCTGAAAAAGATATACCACTCAAAAAATCATGGATTGTAGAGGATATAAAAGAAGAATCCAACGATTTAACAAAAGAAATAGAAGAGTTGGACTCAATTAAATTTGACATAAAACACTTGTTCAAATACTTTTCCAGTAAACTGAAATTACGTCGTTCTATTAAAAGATTGTATTATCTAGAACTTAATACAGAAAGTGAAATTAGCAAACGGCTTGAAAACTCATATTCATCACTAAAATCATTGAAACATAAACATGAATATCTCGAAAGTAATCCAGATGAAGAGGTAGAATCTAGATTATCCTATTTAACTTCACAAATTCATAACTTAAACGAGATAAAGAAATCAAATACATATAAAGGTGCTTTAGGAGAACTAAAAGTTATCCAAAATTTACATGAGCTTTCTGATGAGTATTATTTATTCAATGATTTGCACCTCAAACTGAAAGATTACATAAAGTTTAGTGGCTCACCCTTGAAATCTGCTCAAATTGATCATCTTGTAGTTGGTCCTACTGGAGTGTTCGTAATCGAAACAAAAAATTGGAGTAAACAATATGTTCAATCTGTCTTTAACGATGGATCGTATACTCCTTATGACCAAATTCAGAGAAGTAGTTATCTTGTATATCGTTATTTAAACAACAACAAATATAGAGGTACGCTTCGGAAAATTTACTACAATTTAGCTGAGGATGAAGCAAAGGTCAAATCAATTATTGCAATAGCTGGTTCTAAAGTTCCTTTTGAAAAACATCGTTTTGTTAAAGTATTACCTTATTATGCAGTTGCATCACATATCGAAAAAAGCAAGCAGATTTTAACAAATACATCTGTAAATGAAGTCGTCAGCAAATGGTGTTAAGTTGATTGGAACTTATTTGCTAATAAGTAGATTGAATGCCATCCTTTCTACATCTCCAACTTTTTATTAACATGAGAGTTCAAAGTAAATAGCTTACTACCCTCAAAATTCTTCTTGCTAAGATTGTAAACACTTCAAACCTTCCGATCCACATATTGGCGATGCGGATCAACTTGTCAAGTGTTACAATGGAGGCGCTCAGGATGGTAATGAAATCTATTCCCATCATGGGGAGAAGGGGTGAGATGACAGCGAAGATCAGGATGTATATTACCAAAGAGGACACAATGGAAGGGATTAATCTTCTGGTACTGTTTTAACATGCTTCTTTCCAGTATTCCAAATCCCTATAAAACTTAGATTAAGTATATTTGCATGTACTGCATACATTGATTCGTTCAGTAACATTTACGCTAATATCAAGATTTGTTTTGTGCATGATCAATAACGTTTCAGCTTGGTGAAAAAATGCCAGTTATAAGTCTTATCGGTTGTGAGATACTTGAAGATGAGATCACTCATGTTCTTTCGGAACACAGGCAGAAGAGCAGGATAGTTCTCATTGATGACATTGCATCCATGGGGCTTGCAAAAAAGCTCCGCCTGCTCAATATTCCATTTTCAAAGACTCCTATTGACAAGATCGATGATTTTGTGGACAATAAGAGTAAGAATAAAAGTATAAAGAAAGAAAAACCTCGCAGTCGTATTCTATCCCGAATTCTAGGCTCTTTAGGTTCTTCATCTGATTTGCTCTATGTTGTTAAAATAATGGATCGTGGTCTTCATAACGACCATCATCTCCTTAGAAATAGTGTAGAGCAACAGATCATTGAAATGTCCCGTTTTTCAGACGGCATATTCCTTTTCTATGGTCTCTGCGGCAATGCTCTTAGGGATATTGATAAGGTCGTGGAAGGGCTGGAATGTGAACTATATGTTCCAACAGATAAAGACGGTCAGATAGTAGACGATTGCGTAAGCATAGCCGTTGGTGGTAATAAGGTATATGATGATCTATTCAAAAAATATCGTGGTACAGGAACGCTATTTTTCACTCCTATGTGGGCTGCCAAATGGGATTTCTCAAAACAAATAACCCAGGACATATCAGGAAAGAACGGTAATTCCTTCTTCAGCGAAAAAATTGGCAGAATAGTACAGATAGATACCGGGATGCATTTCGAAAAAGACTTCCGTGGCAATGTCTCAACCGCCGCAAAAGAGTTCGATGCAGAAGTTTCAATAGCAAAGGGCAGTACCGAAATTATCGATTCATGGTATCCAAAAGCAAGGGATGATCTCATCAAGAAGAGTAAGAACAAAAGTGAGACATCTGATTAAGTTTCACGGTCCGAAGATATTTCCAATGCAAATAGTGGACTGGGATAAATCAAATCTTACTTATGAGTGGAAAGATGTTGTAAGATCGCAAGTTCCAGTTGTTCAGGTTCATCTGTACCTATCCTGTATATTTTACCACTTTTCATCTTAATCTCAACTGCATCATAACCTGAAACATTGAAGATCACCATTTTAGGCCATAGCCATAATCTTATCCCCCAACCATAATACCAGTGGTTCTTTACTGCCTTTGCTGAAACTATCTCATCAAGCTGAAATCTCTTCCAGAATATTCCATAACCAAACTTTATTCGTAAATGAGTTTCATCGATCGTGACTTTAAGCGTTGTGAATGAAATTAAAATTAAGACAATGAGTAACATAACAGCAAAAATAATTGGATCAAAACCTGATGCTTCTAAAATGAATCCAAAGAGCAAGACAAGCGCAAACGCGACAATTATTAAAAAATATCCTGTTTGGGTGTGTTTGTAATTCATATAATAATGTTAATTATATCGGTTAAAAGGTTTGTTTCCTGCAATTCCAACCTTTCCCTAACGTAAGCATCAGAATAAAATGCTCCTCAGCTTCAATAAGCTTTTTTATACAATACAAACTTTTGTATTATAGATTATTTCCTTTTGTTCGACGATTCTTGTATAAGTCATAATCTCAATGAAACCAATCTATACCAGAAGATCACTCAGGTCTATCTCTTCACCTGTTCTCAACTGGTTTCGGAGATGAGTTATCTTCATGTCTATCTTTTCAAGACTATTTAGGTGCATTTTCTCATCCGGTGTTGTCTTTAGAAGTTTTGAGATACCACCATTTTGAATGACCATTCGCTGGTCTGCCGACAGTGCCAGCAGGGGGTCATGAGTACTGATCAGAACGATCTTGTTATTGCTTACCAGAAGTTCCAGGGATTTTATCTTGTCGACTCCGGCATTCTCTATCTCATCGATAAGGACGACAGATGCCGGGCTGAGAAGTGCGGTGTCTGCAATCATCAGGGCGCGTGATTGTCCTCCTGAAAGTTCTGTAACAGGTGTTTCCCTGCTAAAAGTTTCTCCTGCCAGAATGTTTGCAGTATCATATATCTTCTGAACGATGTGGTATATCTCATCAACCATACGACTCTCGGCATGCAAGGTAAGAAAATCCTCTACACTGAGGTCCATGACAAAGTTCATGTTCTGTGAAAGCTGTGCGATAAAACGTCCCTCGGTTGAGAAACGTTCCTCGTCATCCGGGGCTCGGCCATTGACAAGTATTCTGCGGTCGGTGGGTGTATCCTCCTGAGCCAGAGATTCAATATCAGCCAGAAGACGTGATTTGCCTGATCCTGTGGGACCAACAATTGCTGTAACCTCGCCTTTTTTCAGTTCTACCGAAAATGCCTCTTTCTCACCATTCTTGTTTCGTCCCGGGAGCACAGTCAGGGATTCAACTGTGAAGCCACCTCCCTGTTGAAGGGTCCTTACCTGCTCGATGAATAAAAAGAAACCATCAATAAAGCTTTGATAATCGCTACCTTTCTCTACAAAATGATCATCACCGAGTATTAAGCCCAGCTCTTCCAGTTTCTTGTCCCCGAACTGTGTAGGGTCAATCGCAAATGAGGAGAAGTAATCCTCTATCCAGGGCATCATCTTCATGAGCACATATATTTTTGTGTGGAGCATCTCTGTCCGCATTCTAATCTTCTCCTCTGAAATTCACCAGCTTTGAAACACCGATCTGCCTGTCATCTCCGATCTTCCTCTCTCCAAGGCAGTACGAGCACAGAGCTCCGGGCATGGTAAAGCGAAGTGTGGCTCCCTGAAGTGTTTCAACTGATGAGGTCTTCTCCACCAGTTTTGCAAGGTAGAAACCACCCTGTCCTGTAACACCATTGATATGAACTATCATTGCTCCGGGATTGACCTGCCTGATCCTGTACGCGAAGACCTCACGCTCTGCCTGGGAGACGATATCTCCTTTGGTAATAACAACAATGTCTGCAAGTTTTAACATAGGACCGATTTTTTTAGGTGTGTTGACCCCGCTCAGGTTATCGATGACACAGATTGCCAGAACATCTTTGATATGGGGGGAGCAGCGGTTGCAGAGGCCGGCACTCTCAGTGACCAGGAAATCGAACTTTCTCTCTTCAGCCCACTTTAAGGCCTCTTCGATGTTGCTGACAAAGAAATGGTCAGGGCAGAGGCCGCCGGAAAGACCGGTCCTGACGGGAATATTATGAGCCGAATATAGCTCTTCATCCTGAGCCGAGAGACAGTCGAATTTCACCACACCTATTGTGAAACCCTTGTGTCTTAGCTCTTCAATGGTCTTGATAATGATACTGGTTTTTCCTGATGAAGGTGGACCTGCTACAGTAACAAGTCTCACACAACACCTCCGGTTAACATGAACTGCTTGTTGAATACCTCTGCGATCTCTTTTTTGAGTGCTCCGATGTCATTATCCAGCAGGAAGTCCCAGCCCACCCAGTAGAGTGAGTCAACATCTTCAAGTTTATTCTTAATTTCAGGATTCGTTGTCGGGAAAAAAGCCTTGGCAGATATCTCTCCGAACTTCTTTCCACAAAGGAAATCGGTGATCTCTTTTACACGCTCAGTTGCACTCTTTTTAACCAGCATCTGTACAGGACTTACAATAGCTCCTTCTGAAGGTATGGTAATCGTTACTCTGTTTTTGTCCTTGATCTTCATGGCAAAGAAGTGAGGCATGATATACATGGGTGCTACATCATCTTTTTTGCTATCTATCATTTTGACCATCTCAGATGGGTGGAGTCCTGCATATATCGATGAAGCGAGTTTCTTCATTCCTTCAATATCGTACATCTGGTAGAACGGGAGCAGCACACCATTACAGAAAAAGCCATTCTGTCCCCTCATAACGACCTTGTTCCTGAACTCATCTTTTAAGATATCTCCCCAGGATTCCGGTCTGGCATTACCTTCCATGAGCTCATCTATTGTAACCAGAACAAGAAGATTTCCGGATATCATGGTAAACTGGTCTCGTGGGTCGGCAAAACCAATAGATTCAAAATCACTGTTCATAGGAGATACGGCAAGATTTACGAAATATTCCTTACTAAGGAAATTCTCCTGGAATGGCTTGTGATAGAAGCTGTTTATGTCTGAACTGATAATTATGTCCGGCAGTTCTTCTATTGATGTAACTGAATCCATGTAGGCATAATAAGAGATCTCGTGATTGACATTGCCTTCTACCAGAGAGTGAAGCACATTACCTGTTTGTTTGCTGTAGTCAGCTGAAAAGGCATCAAGTGCACGGTTAAAAGGCATCTTCATTCCACAGGGTAAAAGTGCAAGAAGGGTCAACTCTGTTTGTCGTTCCGGGGAATCTGCCAGGGTAAAATCTCCCTTTGTTTCACTATCCAGAATGGCCTGATTCAGAAGTTCAATGAAAGAATCCTTATTCACTGATACCATTGACAGGGCTGTTCTCAATTTAAGAAATGGACCAAGTTTTTCAAGGACATCCTTTCTTTCAAATTTCTCCATTCCATGCTGTTTGAATATTTTGAGTAAAAAAGGATATTCACTTAAGATCTGGTATATACTCATTGTTTCATCAATTGTTTTCATATCATTCCTTCTGATAGATCTTTGAGCAGCATCTTATTTTTCTGCATGGCATTAAGATTAAGATTAAGATTTTAGTATCCGATCAATTCAGCATTCACACCAACTTCTGTTTTTGTGTTTTGTTTTGTGTGGTGTCAGTTATTCCAATAGTGATACAAACATATAAATATTGTCATATAAGAAGTGCACTTCCTGCTAAGTTGGTGGATGATTTCTTGGGTACTTTATAACTTGTTTTTATCTTCCTTGCTTGTGAGGAACCTTGAACCAGGTCCTGATAAAAAGAAACAGGGTTTAGATCAAAAATCTAATTTGATAGTCTCTTGTATGCAAGTATTCTGGTTCTATACGATCAGCGCTACATAATATAATAATACTTAAATGTCGTATAACTTACAACAATAGATTCAATATTCGATAGTTTTGATCCAAAGCAATGTGAGATGTCAATAATGGTCAGGGAACTGCTGACCATCATGGAAGGGGTTAATGTTCCTTCTTCCATGATCGCCTGAAAATGACAAATCGATCTTCCGTAACAATGACAATCAAAATAGACCCTCTTATTGATGAACCTGCACTTGTTGTAAGCAACGATACAAAGGCACTGATAATTGCCGATGTACACTTAGGAATTGAGTGGGATCTCTATAGAAGTGGCTTTTCGATTCCAAGTCGCATGAAACACGGTCTTGAGAGGATTCTCGGCTACATAGACAAAGTGTCCCCTGATCGGATAATCCTGCTTGGTGATGTGAAGCACAATGTTCCCCAGATATCCTGGCAGGAACGGGATGAGATCCCCTATTTCCTTTCAGTGCTCTGCGACCATGCAATGGTGGATATCTTTCCGGGGAATCATGATGGTGGCATCGAATACCTGCTGCCGGAAAGGAAGAATATAACCGTACATCCTGTACGTGGTTCTGTAATAGAGGGTGTGGGATATTTCCACGGGCATACCTGGCCTGACCCGGCTTTGCTCAGCACAAAATACATAATCGCTGCTCACAATCATCCTACCATTCGTTTAACTGATTCATTGGGGTATGCCACCGTAGAACAAAGCTGGATAAGGACACATCTGAACCTATCTGTACTGCAAGGACATTTCACCAGCCTTGAGCTGGAAAAAGAAAATGGCAACTGGAATGACCCTGAGTTGATCGTCATACCATCGTTCAATGAACTATGTGGTGGTGTTGCTTTCAATGAATCTCTGCATGATGACCTGCTTGGTCCTCTGTTCTCATCAAAAAGCGTGGACATTGACAATGCAGAAGCATATCTTCTGGACGGAACAAATCTCGGGAAACTGAAGAACATAAGGAAGCTGGAAGCGAGTAAGATGCGTCCCTCAAGAAGAAAAAGAAAGGGAGCTAAAAAATGAGTTTTGGCAATATTTTTGATTCATTCGACCCACGGATACAGGATGCCCTCGAAAAACAGGGTTTTAAGGCTCCTACTGAACCACAGGAAAAGGTATTTCCCTACATACTCAGGGGTGACCACACATTTCTGATTGCACCTACTGGTTCTGGTAAGACAGAATCGGCAGTTCTCCCGATATTTCATGCTATACTTGCCAAGACCCAGGAGCAAAGAATTGGGATCTCAGTTCTTTATATTACTCCGCTCCGTGCTCTTAATCGTGATATGCTCTCGCGTATCCAATGGTGGGGGAAAGAGCTTGGTATCGATGTGCAGGTAAGACATGGTGATACTTCCCAGTACGAGAGGCAGAAGCAGTCAAAGAAGCCGCCTGATTTTTTAATAACTACTCCTGAAACTTTGCAGGCAATGTTCACAGGCTCGCGTCTGCGGGTAAATCTATCATATGTAACCCATGTGGTTGTAGATGAAATTCATGAGATGGCCTCTTCCAAGAGGGGTACTCAGCTTGCGGTCGGTCTTGAAAGACTTGTAGAGCTTTCAGGTGAGTTCCAGAGGATCGGGCTTTCAGCAACTGTGGGAAATCCGCAGGAAGTGGCAAAATTCCTTGTAGGGTCACAGAGGGAGGTTTCCGTAGTTTCGGTATCCATGCTCAAGCTTCTGGAGTTCAGTGTAGTGAACCCGCAGGTAACAGAAGATGATGTGCAACTTTCGAAGAAGTTGGCTTGTGATGTCCAGTTCGCTGCACATCTACGTTGTGTCAGGGATATAGTCCTGGACAATGTGTCTACTCTTGTTTTTGTAAATACGAGACAAAGTGCTGAAGCTCTGGCAGCGGGTTTCAATATGCTGGAACTTCCAATTGGCGTTCACCATGGCTCCCTTTCAGTTGATTCGCGTATTGAGGCAGAGGAATCATTCAAAAATGGTGACCTCAGGGGTCTGATATGCACTTCATCAATGGAACTCGGTATCGATATAGGTAATGTTGACCATGTGGTCCAGTATGGTTCACCGAGGCAGGTTTCCAGGCTCTTGCAACGTGTGGGACGTGCAGGACACAGGATACATGAGATATCCAGGGGTACTATAATTTCCATGGATGCAGATGATGTTGCAGAAAGCATGGCTATCTGCAAACTGGCTCAGGCAGGGAAAGTCGAGTCTATTTCCCCTCACATGAATTCCCTTGATGTGGTGGCTAATCAGCTTTCAGGAATGGTCCTTGATTTCGGGGAAGTTGAGATAGAAAGGATATATGGTATCCTGAAACGTGCATATCCTTTCAAAGACCTGCGGATAGAGGTTCTCAGAAAGGTAATCAGTCAGATACTGGATTATCGGATGGTATGGCAGGAAGAAGGTTCGGATTCCATCAGTCGCAGAAAAAAAAGCTGGCAATACTATTATGAGAATCTCTCTATGATACCTGATGAGAGGAAGTACGAAATATTTGATATTGTCACTGGCAGGTCGGTTGGTGTTCTGGATGAGGCATTTGTTATTAATTTTGCAACACCCGGTGCTGTTTTCATTACCAAGGGTGATATGTGGCGGGTCATTGAGATGGTCAGTGACCGTGACAGGATAAAAGTCGAACCTGTAAGAGGTATGGGGGAAATACCAAGCTGGGTTGGTGAAGAGATACCTGTGCCATTCGAAGTTGCTCAGGAAGTAGCTCACATTCGTTCTTTTGTTGCGGGTATGATCCATGATGGAAAAGATGATGAGTATATCTCAAAAGAGGTTTGTTCTGTTTACCCTCTGGAACCGGAAGGTCTGGAGGAGTTGCTTTCTGTCTTGAGAGATCATGTAGAGGGTGGTTATCCGATGCCTGACCAACATATGTTCGTTATAGAGAACGATGGTGATGCTGTTCTTATAAACACATGCTTAGGTCATAATGCAAATGAGACTCTGGCAAAAGTCCTCACTTCCCTGCTTGCTGCAAGATATGGAAGTAGTGTTGCACAGGAGATCGATCCTTACAGGATAAGGATGACACTTCCACGCAGGATCAAGGCAAAGGAGATTGAGGTTCTTTTGAAAGATATCCAGCCGGAACATATTGAACCTATCATTGAGATGACCCTGAAGAACACTTCCCTGATGAAGTGGAAGATGGTACATGTTGCCAGGAAGTTCGGTGCTCTTAGCAAGAATCTTGATTACGACAGAATAAGCATGAAGAAACTTCTTGAGATATATCGTAACACTGCTATGTATGATGAGGTCATACGGGAAATATTCCATAACATGCTGGATGTGGAAAGGGTTACGGAGATTCTTACAAGACTTTCCTCGGGGGATATTCTTGTTGTTGTCAGTGGTTCAACGCCAATAGGTAGTTCTGGTTTTTCCATGAAACGTGACCTTGTAGCACCTGAAAAGGCTGACAGGTCAATTGTCATGGCGCTGAAGGAGCGTATCATGAATGACAATCTGATACTTTTCTGTGTTCATTGTAAGAAGTGGACCTCAAGAAGAAAAGTAAAAAATGTTCCTGACAAAATAATATGCCCGGTTTGTGATTCAGGACTTGTGGCTGCTTTGAAGCCTTGGGAGGAGGAAGAGATAAAGCTGGTGAAAAAACAGGATAAGGTCACTTCAAAGGAGGATATCAAACGTATCAGAAGAGTCTACCGAAATGCCAATATTGTTATGACCCATGGGAAGATGGCAGCTATTGCACTTGCCAGCAGGGGTGTAGGGCCGGAAATGGCAACCAGGGTGATACAAAAAATGCGCCATAATGAGGAGGCTTTCTACCGTGACATACTGGTTGCTGAAAGAAACTATGCCAAGAATAAGAGATTCTGGAGTTGAATTGCTCTTATCTGTAAGTCTACACGAATAGATAATGTTAATATAAAAAAAGTACAAAATTTAAATGTGTAGGGTTTTTTGACCTATGGTTTTATAGATGGGAGGCTAAATATGCAATCGTTCATAGTTGAACATTACCTGCAAAAGAAGATCGATATCTATTGTGGTGGACCTGACAGATTCTATGGTGTTGTTGAAGCATGTGCTGATGGTGTTCTGACCATAAAGGACAATGATATGTACACGCACATTGCTATTAACAAGATCATTGCTATCTGGAGCGATGAGAAAAAGTAATGAAAAGTATTCAATAGATTTTAATGCTTTTCAAATTATTTTTTTATTTAAATCAATTGTTTTGATTTTTTTAATTGTTTAGTCATTTTTTAAAATCTGCTGGCATATGCCGATTAATTTATGTATGCTACTCAAGCCCATTTAATCTCATTTTCTTAATTTCTTAGCTTTAATCTAATTGTTTAATCCAACAGATTTATATCAGATGATTTCTCAAACTATCATTTTCCTTGTTTTCTGCATCCCTCAGCTTTAATCTAATAATTCCAATCCAATAGTTTTATATCTGATGTCACTTAAATCAGGGTGACTAAATCTACTCAACAGAGAAGGATTCATTATGAACATGAAAGAAAGATTACTCAAAGCATTAAAAGGCGAAGAAGTTGACAAAGTTCCAGTTCTGACCGTAACACAGTCCGCTATTGTTGAGCTCATGGACCAGACAGGTGCAGCATGGCCAGAAGCACACAGCAATGCAGAAATGATGGCAGACCTTGCAATCGCATCATACGAAGTATGTGGTCTTGAGGGTGTAAGAGCTCCATACTGTCTCACAGTACTTGCAGAAGCAATGGGTTGCGAAGTCAACATGGGCACAAAGAACAGACAGCCTTCAGTTACCGACCACCCATACCCAAAGGGCGTTGACAATCTTGCAATGCCAGAGAATCTCCTTAGTGTAGGCAGAATTCCTACTGTACTTGAAACAATGAAGATCATCAGGGAAAAAGTAGGAGATGAAGTACCTATAATTGCAGGTATGGAAGGTCCAGTTACCCTCGCATCTGACCTCGCAAGTGTAAAGAAGTTCATGAAATGGTCAATCAAAAAGCCAGAAGACTTCAACACAATTCTTGACTTCGCATGCGATGCATGTATCGAGTACGCAAATGCACTCTTCGATGCAGGCGCAGATGTTGTCAGTGTACCAGACCCAGTAGCCTCACCTGACCTGATGTCACCAGACACATTTGACAAACTCCTCAAGCCATTCCTTCAGAAATTCGCTGATGGTGTAAAAGGTCCAATGATTCTCCACGTTTGTGGCGATGTAACACCAATCCTTGAAATGATGGCAGACTGCCACTTCCTATCAATAAGTATTGAAGAGAAGGTAGAGGATCTTGCAGGTGCAAAGGCAAAGGTCGGCGACAAGGTTACTATCTGTGGTAACGTTTCAAGTCCTTTTGTTCTTCTTGCAGGTGACGAGGCAACTGTTAAAGCAGCTGCAACAAAAGCTCTTAAAGACGGCGTTGATGTACTTGCACCAGGCTGTGGAATTGCACCTGACACTCCAGTTGCAAACCTCAAAGCAATGGTCGAAGCAAGAAACGAATTCTACGCATAAATTTTCTAAACAGACATACCATAGTTCAGCTATGGTCATGTCTACATTTTTTTTTATTCAATTTGTATTAATTTACTTCTATTGCTTTCGTTTTCATTATTCAGTGTTAACATAACTTTTTAATATGACTTAGGCACATCTTTAAGTGCTCAAATTTTATTTGTGCTATTAGTTCACCTTTTGAAATTTAACATTGGGTTTTTAATTTAAAAATGGAGATATATTATGCACTATAGTCTGGGAATTGATGCTGGCGGTACGTATACGGATGCTATTCTGGTAAGGGATTCTGACGCTTCTGTGGTAGATTCTAATAAATCACTTACGACATATCCTGACCTGGTGGTGGGCATCAGGAATGCGATTGATGGACTTGATTCGCAGTACCTTAAAAATGTAAATCTTGTATCGGTTTCCACGACCCTTGCAACAAACACAGTACTTGAAGGAACGGGGAGTCCGGTGGCTCTTATTCTTGTTGGAGAACACCCTATAAAAGGTGAATTTCCGGCAAAACATGTACTTTCAATTCCTGGTGGCCACGGTTTTAACGGTGAGGAAATTGAAAAACTTGATATTGGTGCAGTACGGAAATTCACTCAAAAGATCAAAGATGATGTTTCTGCCTTTGCAGTTTCATCTGTTTTCAGTATTCGAAATCCCGGGCATGAACTGGCAATTACTGATGTGATACATGAAATGACAGGATTACCGGTGGTCTGTGGGCATGAACTTTCTCAGGATCTCGGTGCATATGAAAGGGCAGTAACTGCATCTTTAAATGCTCAGTTACTTCCAATTTCACATAAATTTATCCGTTCTGTTATTGATGAGATCAAAAGAAAGGATATCGATGCCAGGTTACTGATGCTAAAATGCGATGGCACTGTCGTAGGTTTGAAAGATGCGCTGGATAAACCGGTTGAATCCATTTTTTCCGGGCCAGCTGCAAGTCTTGTCGGAGCATCATTCCTTTCAGGTAAGGAGACCTGTGCGGTAGTGGATGTTGGTGGTACGAGCACTGATGTTTCAGCGATAACCGATGGTGTGCCGGAATTGTCTGAAACAGGGGCTATAGTAGGTGGCTGGAAAACCAAGGTCCGTGCAACAAGAATGGAAACTTCTGCAATGGGGGGAGATAGTCATGTGTGGACATGTTCCAAAGCATTACACATTGGTCCAAGGAGAGTTATTCCACTCTGTCTTGCCTCTTCCAAATATCCTGGATTCCTGAATAAATTGAAGAAAAATATTGTTCCTATGAGAAGCGTGCTTGACAGGAACATACAGCCCACAAAATTCTTCATGAGATCAGGATTTGAACCCATTGGTCTTAATGAGTCGGAAGCTGAGGTTTACAAGGTAATTGGCGACGAGCCAATGAGCCTTAATGAAATCACCAATTTGTCTAAAAAGCATCCCTCTACTATTACGATAGATTCTCTTATTCAGAAAAGGTTGATACAAGCAATTGGCTTTACTCCGACAGATGCTCTTCATGTACTCGGTGATTATACTTTCTGGGATGCTGAGGCATCAAAAGTAGGGGCTGATAAGCTTAGGAATCTTTATAAGATGGGAATCCTCGAATTCTGTAATGAGGTAAAAAATATTGTAGCCAGGAATATGGCTTTCAACCTGATGTCTTATATTCTTCATGATGTTGAAAGGTCTGGGATAAAAGACATAGTTGATGGGAAATTCAATGCAAGATTTAAGGTGGACGTTCCCGTGGTTTTGCTTGGTGGTCCTGTTGCAGCTTACCAGAAGAATATGGAGAACATAATTGATGCGGAAATTATCATTCCTGAACATGCAGAAGTTGGAAATGCTGCAGGAGCTCTCTTTGGAAAAGGCATCAAAAGAATAGAGATCGTTGTAAGGCCGATTTCAGTTGCTGATCCTGATGCAGGTTACATGGTATTTTCCCCAATTGGAAGGAAAGATTTTGAAAAATATCATGATGCTGTAGAATATGCAAACAAACATGGGAAAAGTATGGTTCTTGATTATATGGGTGAATGTGGTGTAAGTAAGGATAATATTGACATCAAAATGACAAAAAAGATTTTTTCACCAGAGGACTGGAAGCATGCTCCTCTTGAAACCACAATTACAATTTCAGGAGTGGGTTATCCTAAGAAGTTTATATTGTAATTCTTTTGACTACAATTTTTTTATTTTTTATTATAAGTCTGAAAAACAGCATACTTTACAGTATGGGATTTTATTATTGAAAGTAAAAAAAGAAAAAAGAAACAAGTTCTAAATTTAGAACTTGTAGTTTGCGTCTGGTCTGAATACAGCGACCTCTGCCTTGTATTTCTCCATGCTTTCGCTCATGAAGGTTTCTGATTCGTCGGTCATTGCTTTGAGTGCTGCCTCTGCGTCTGCAAGTGCACCAAGCTCGAACTTGGACATGACGAGTTTCTTGCTGTCTGCTGCGTTGAGGATGTCTACACATGCGACTGCTGCGTTCTTTGCACGGAGGTAAAGGTCGTCTCCGTCCTTTGCGATTGCCTCTCCTACCTTGAATGCATTGTCGTATGCAAGGACATATCCCTGTGGGTCTCTGTACTTGTCAGAGAGTACGAGGATGTCACGAAGCATCTTTGCGTTTCCGGTCTCTGTTGCTACGTTAAGCATTGCTGCATCGTAGTTCAGGGATTCGGACCAGCACTGTACTGAGGTACCACCGAATTCTGCGTGGTATTCTACAGATTCGTTTGACCAAAGGTCACAGCACTGCATGACAAGGTTACCCATTACGTCAGAGTGTGCGCATGTTGAGGTCTTTCCTTCCTGTGAGATTGGGCATCCGGTAATGGACTTTACGATTGTGTTCTCGTATCCACAGTCCTTTCCTGGTCCCTGTGCGCCTGCTTCATAGCCTGCGAGTGTTCTTGGTGCGGAAATTGCTCTTGCAAGGATTGCAAGGGTGTGTGCAAGGTTCTTGTCGAGGAGACCACCTGCAATAAACATTGCAGTGTTTGCCTGTGCACAGTCTGTGTCACCAGCTGCTACTCTGCCCTTCTTGTCTGCGATCTTTCTGATGTCTTCCCAGATCATGGTCATGTCAATTGAACCAAGGCAGCCAATTGCGTAAATGAGACCAGGTACATCGTTTCTAAGAATTGCGTAGTCGAGAATTTCCTTACCGCCCATTGTTTCGATGGACAGGAAGTCAGCTCCTGCGTCTGCAACAGCTTCGAATGACTCCATAAGGGTGTCATACTTTCCGCCGATGAGTGCAAGAAGGTCACGGTCTTCACGGATGTCACCAGGTGTATGTCTGAGACCTGTCTTGATTCCGTATTCTTCGTGGTATTCTTCGAGTATTGTCTTCTGTACGTGAGCGACTTCTCCTCCCCAGTCTGGGTTGTTGGTCATCTGCTCGACGTGTTCTGTTTCAAGTACTATTGCTGGGAAACCGACCTGTACAGCTCTTGCCATGATGTCAGTTGTAAGTCTGCGGTACTCTGAAACAAGTTTCTCTTTAGAGACACCAGCTTCTGGTCTTGGTGCGTAGTTTACTTCACCTGTTACGTATCCTGCGCCTATTTCTAATCCGAGTTCTGCTTTGACTGGGTAAACTGACTTACCGAAGATCATGTCGTCAGCAGCTTTGTATGCCATTGATGTGTATCTTTTTACCATTTCTCTCACTCCTTAGTGTTTGTGGAAGGTCTCCTTGAGTTGTGCAAGTCCTTTTCCTGCAAGGATTGCTTCTGCCATCTTTGGTGCATCTGCTGCTTCTTCTCCGTATACACCGAGTTCGTACTGGGTTACGAAGTCCTGGTTTACTGCTCCGCCACCACACTGGAATGGTGTCTTCAGACCAGACTCGAGGAGTCTGTCATTGACTTCCTTAAATGCATACATTGTTGTTGTCATCAATGCTGTTCCGGTAAGCATCATTGGGCTTTCCTTCTTTACAGCTGCGATAACTTCATCGACTGGACAGTCACGGCCAAGGTCGACAACTTCAAATCCAGCTGCTCTGAGGAGTGCTGCTACAATTGTCTTACCGATGTCGTGTACGTCACCTTCTGCTACGTGGCAAACAATCTTGCCTTTTGGCTTTGGTGCTGATCCGCCCTGTTCTTTACAGAACTCGATACCCTCGAGCATTGCGTCTGCTGACATCATAACGTTTGGCAGGAAGATTACACCCTGGTCATACAGGTCTGTTGTGATCTTCATTCCGACCATGAGCACATCATCAATGAGTGCTATTGGGTCTGCTCCGCCCTCGATTGCCTTCTCAAGACCTTCGATTACGTCGTCCTCTTCTCCATCGAAAATTGCAGCACAGATTGATTTTGCTGGTTCTGCACTTGGGTACATCTCAGCTGCTAATTCTTCTGGTGTCTGTGCTTTTTCTTTAGCAACATTATACCTTACTAATATTTTACTTGGGTCTATATCCATCTAATTCTACCTCCTTAGATCTAGATACTTCCTGCCACTTTTCATACGTTCATGCGAAGTATGCTGTAAAGCAGCAGATGGACATCTGTTGGCTTATGACTTTGAGTGATTCTGCAAAAGTCTCCACAACCGTTTGCTAATAATCTTTAGTCATTGGCTAACTTCATCTTTCCACATAACCACCTATTCCAGATACGTATATAAGTTTAACGGTTTTGCATATTTATAAAAAATACAAAATATAACGGGAGCATATATTTTTACACAGTACCATCTGTTTTCTGTTTTTGTAGCGTAGTGTGGTTCTAGTATCTGATTATATTTATACAGTATGCGTCTTACTTGTGTGTTTTATTTACTATAGTGTTATAAGAAAATCTGACTGTACCCGTTGGTTTTAAATAGTACCGCTCAATTCTGTCATTTTCTTGTCTGTAAGTAAAGTTGGCTTGTTATTTTCTTTTTTATTTAATAAGTAATATATTTATTCTATATGTGAAATAATGCAAGATTTTCATAAAAAACACGGAGTAACTTTCAAAATTTAATTTGATTTTGTATTATTTTTAGAATCGTAACTACTTCTTTATCAATTGTTAACCGTTTGATTTAAGTATCGTCAAAGGTCGAAGTATACATAGCGAATTTCAGAAAATCTACAAAAAATGTACTATTCATCTGTTTATGCGTAATACTTATATAATATTTCATAGCGGCACAGATTTCCTATATTTGTTGATGATCCTATTCTGCTTTTGATCTATCAACAAGGGAATGATCATCCCTATGCAATAAAAAAAGAAATAAAAAAAGAAGGTACAGGCTTTATTTGGGTAAACCTGTATCCTAATCAATTGTTATTGATTATGTCAATTGGCTGTGGGTGCCCATGGGTATGATCATGCTTATGCGGCTTGTTGTGCTCGAAAGTAATATCATTGTCACTTAGCTTCTGTGAAATAGTGCTAGTAACTATGTCTACAAGCTTTTCATGATCAATGCTTGAAACTGCGGAGAGTACCTTGAGTCGGGGCAAGTCTTCAGTTACAGTATCAATAATTTCCATTGTCACATCCTGATCATAAGCCGTAAGGTTTGTTTTGACAGTATTTGAATCTGATTCTATGAACAACTTGATGTGTCCTACAAATTCAGGACTGAGTTTCATAACTTCTGACTTGATAGTTTCCATCATCTCACTTGCAATGCTTTGTGCAAGGTCAGCGCTAATTCCATCAGTTATCGTGTATTCGGTAGCGTAGCTGGCTATCCCCGATGCCTCAATAGAATTAAGTGTTTCTTCTACCGGTTTACCTGTTACCTCATCGATAATTGTGGTATCAGGGCTGGTAGTATGGTATTCATGCATTGCCCGATTTTCAGGGACCTCGGTCATTGCAAGTTTCACAAAGTTGTCCCAATGTTCATCTTTCTTGGACGCAGAAAGCAGTATCACTTTTGCCTTAGGGTTCAGTTGCTGTACGGATGCTTCAATGATCGGGATACGAATCTCATCGATAAGGTCTATCTTATTAATACCCAATATTTCAGCATCGATTATCTGACGCATGGCAAAATTCCTTGCTTCTTTCATCAACTGCTTGAATCTGCTACCATCTATAAGTGTAACAAGAGGCTGAACAGTAGTACCCTTCAGTTCCATTAACTCAACATCGTTCTTGATGACCTCAGGGAATGCGATCCCGGTAGGTTCTACAAGTACGATATCCGGATTGTATTGCCTATAGAGAAGGGTCATTGTTGCTTTCATACTAACCTTAAGAGTACAACAGATGCATCCGTTCGTTATCTCTTGCATATCAAGACCGTACTTGGAGATGACATCTCCATCAAGACCTACTTCACCGATCTCATTAACAATGATTGCAACCTTTTGACCGGCATCACTGAATTCCTTACCCAATCGTATAATGGTTGATGTTTTTCCGCTACCTAAAAATCCGCCTACTACAAGAACTTTCATATTTTTTACCTTCTTTGTCTAGCTATCAAAAAAAAAGAGATTATGCTGATTGTTCCAGCACAGTAAGGTTCTCCCATCTGAACGTATCTTTTGGACATGCGTTGATACATCTCTTACAGTTTGCCCCATCACAAAGGTCAGAACTGATCATAACAACGCCCTCATCATCAATGGTGATCGCGTCATTGGGGCAGACCTTTATGCATTTTGGACATTCAGGGCAGTCAACTTTCATTGTCAGGAACGTGCCGACACGTTCGAGTACTTCGAGTCCTTCGTCACCGAGTATAGGGATATCTTTTTCCACAACTTTGGTGACTTTTGTGGTACCTTCAGGCAGGTCTATTTGCGGAAGTCCCTTCTTTTTCAGGAATTTTTTCAGCATCTTGAAAGGCATTCCTTCGCTCCAGTATGATATTTCCTGGATATATGCTTCCTTGAATGCAGGATCAGTTGCAAACATAACGTGATTGCTTACTATTTTTGATGCCATGTCCTGAAGTTCCCAGAGTCTGTCTTCTGACAAAAGGATCTCTCTTGAAACTATCAATGATGTGTTACCAATCTGTATTACTTCATCGACATTGTATGGTACCATTCCTACCTGGTGTGCTTTGACAGCATCCATATAAGTTCCAGCGGCACCAGACATGTATGCTTTCTTAACATCAGCTACTTGTATTCCTGCTGCATTGCACAATGCAAGGTGTCCTGCACGGATAGCACCCATTGCAAGTCCTGCTGCTTCTACGTCTTTTTCGAAGAACTTGATCTTGTCCTGTAGGTAAAGTATGTGGTCAGGAGTGTTTATCTTTGGAAGCTGGATTATTCCATTCTTCATTCCTGCTTCGATGATAGCAATGACACCTGTTCCGGTAATTCCCATTGCTTTAATGGAGTCTTCTTCAATGATATCTCCATTTTTAGGATTTATGAGTTGGGCTTTGACAGTGTCCATTTCCTCATTAAGTACATAATTGCGTATGTTATTATTTTCAAATTCAACATCAGATATTACAAAAGGTGATGCAAGCTTTCCGTATTTGATCTGCTGACCTTCAAGTGCAGGGCCTGCCGCAGCTGAACCGGTATAGATGGTTCCTTCGTGAATAAGTGCCATCTCAGCGTTAGTTCCGTAATCAGTAGCAATTGCTGTATCCTTCGTATCCATGAATCCTGATTTTATAATAAGTGCAAGCGCATCGGCACCAACTTCGTGTCTGATGGCTGGTGGAACGACAAGTTTTGAATTAGGGTATACCTCAAGCCCTTTTATCTCTGAACAATCGATAATACGAGCATTCCTTTCCTGATCCTTGATGTTCAGTTTTTCCTTTTTCCTTTCACCTGCATATGCAAGATCATCTATTGGGATCCCCTGGAAAATAGAGAGCTGAATCGGGTTTCCACAAATGGACATTCTTTCCAGTTCTTCTGGTTTAACGCCCAACGTTTCGATGACATGTTTAACTGCATTGACATGCAAGCCTTGAGCAAGTTCCAACCCGTAAGTAATGGCAAAGTCCAGGTGATCCATAACATTTGCCCCAGGGAGGGGGTTACGGAGAGTGATGACTGTCTTCTGGATATCACCGGTATCAAGGTCGATTTTCTGTGCTCTTATACCACTGGTGCCTATATCTATTGCAACTCCAAGTTTCATTTGAATCACTTTTCAATCCTTTTAAAAATTAATACCGTACTATCTGTGTCCGAACTTAAAAATATATGTTGCGGTAAATGTAGTCTTTTATTATCATTATTTAAACTGATTGAAGTACATATCGAAACCGCTAAATTTTCACAGTACTAAGCTCGATTTCCTTTATTTTGAATATTTCTAAAAACATTGAAAAGTACTATAATATATGCACCCTGACACTTTAGATCAAGATGCTTAAATAAATGTGCTCGGAGCTTCTTGAATATTTAGCTGCGGCACATCTTTTCGCCTTTCTTGGTCAGTTGGTATGCTTTCCCTGTAAAGTCTGCATTGTTGGTTGAACATGCAGATGCCGCAGAGCATGAGCAACAAGTGGATGACTTTGGTCCTGAATTGTTACAGACTTCAATGATATAACCCATATGTTCCAGCATAATGAGCCTGTCTTTGACGCCAACCTGGTCAATTCCAAGTTTTTTTGCTGCTTCCTGGAACGTACAGTTGTCAACAAACAGCAGTCCCAGTGTTTCCCTAATCATTTCAATAGCCCTTCTTCGAACATGTTTTTCCATTTGCTAAATGCAAGGAGTGGAAGGATTGCCAAATATATTCCAGGTCTTAGATCACTCAGAGGTGTCCAGCCTATGTAGTCTTCATTTTTAAGAATGTATGTTTCAAGCATGTTTCCCGTGCTTACAAGTGTGTATATTACTGCAAAAATAAGTGCTATCAGGATACCTACGTAGGCATAGGACACACCCTCATATACCCCCTGGCGCATCTCCATAACGCCGTATATGAATACTGTTCCTATTAGCAGCAGGACAAATGCTCCTATGGTGTCAGCAGGTATGAATAGTACATCTGTAAATGGGATGTGGGTATCCGGTCCCATAAGAATCCTGCCTAATCCTGATGATAACTGAAGCAAGCCCAAAAGGATGTATAAGGAACCTGTGATAATGGAAAATATCATTGCTGACCGTGTGTCTGGTTTATCGCTTACGTTCTCCCCGTTAATATCCAAGCAACCTTCCTCCCTGGTAAATTATGAATGCTGTAATCCATGCTACGCCGATCCCGTATATTATCGCGAACACTGTCCATTTCCATGAACCTGTTTCTTTTTTGATGACTCCTACAGTTGCAATACAGGGCATATATAACAAACTGAATGCCATCAGGCTAAGTGAACTGAGCGCAGTGATCCCGGAGTCTGCCAGAAGTCTCTCACTAAGTACTTCTGAGCTATCACCTGACCCATAAAGAACTCCCATGGATGCCACAACGATTTCTTTAGCGACCAGTCCGAATATGAGTGCAACTGATATTTTCCAGTCAAAACCAAGAGGTTTGAGAAAAGGTTCAACTGCATGACCCAGACTGCCAACATAACTATCCTCGCTTCCGTATTCCACACCCCATGGGAAAGATGCCATTACCCAGATAACCACAACACCTACAAGTATGATGGACCCTGCTTTTTTTATGTACATGAAACCGTTGTCCCACATGTGAATAATACTTGCCTTTAGGGTTGGGACACGGTATGGGGGAAGTTCCATTATAAATGGTGCCGGTTTTCCCTTCACAATAGTTTTCCTGAGTAGTTTTGCAGATATGACCGCAATAACAATACCAAGTATGTACATTGCAAATATGACAGTTCCTGCCTGCCTTCCAAAGAATGTGCCTGCGAACAACACATATATGGGTAGTCTGGCTCCACAGGAAACGAATGGTACTATAAGTATAGTAATAAGCCTGTCCTTTTCATCCTCTATGCTTCTGGCAGCCATGATGGCTGGTACATTGCACCCGAATCCCATAAGCATGGGTATGAATGACTTGCCGTGCATGCCAATTTTGTACATCAATTTATCCATGATGAATGCGGCTCGTGCAAGGTAGCCACTACCCTCAAGCAGCGATAAAAGGAAAAATAATATGAAAATATTCGGAACGAATACGAGTACTGCCCCGACACCACCAATAATTCCATCACCCACAAGTGATGCCAGCCATTCGGGCTGAAGACTGGAGGATATGTAGTTAGCGAACCATGTGGCCGTAATGTCTATCATATCCATGAAAGGTGTCGCAAAGGCAAATGTAAGTTCGAATGCACCCCACATTAATGCTAGAAATATTGGAATACCAAGATATTTGTTAGTTAGTACCCTATCGATCATATCGGACTTAGTCAATGTATCATTGGCTCTGGTACACATCTGGGGGAAGATCATATTGATTGCAAGATAACGCTTGTCAGCTATTTCGGCTTCATATTCTTCCAGATCGATCGCATCAATGATCTCTATTGTCTTTTCATATACAGGGCTGTTGGCAATTTTTTCCCTGACATTGTCATCACCTTCAAGAAGACGTATGCTTACCCATCTCAGAGGATATCTCTTATCGCGGTTCTCATCCTCACTTAGTACCTTCTCAATTTCGAGGATCTTGTCTTCTATCTCATTGCCATATCCTATTTCGTGACCATGATGCTGCTCTATTTCTTTTTGTTCAATGACTTTGTCCAGAAGCTCACAAATACCTTTTTTCTGGGTTGCAACGGTCCTTATTATGGGTGTTGCAAGAAGCTCCTGCATCTTGTCAATGTAGATACGGTCTCCTCTTTCCTCGGCAATATCGCACATGTTGAGGACAATGAGTATCTCAGAACCAAGTTCCATAAGTTGCGTGGTAAGGTAGAGGTTTCTTTCGAGGTTAGAGGCATCTACTACCTGGATGACGACATCCGGCTTCTCCTCTATTATAAAATCCCTTGCAACTATCTCATCCACAGAGTATGCAGTGAGGCTGTATGTTCCTGGGAGATCAATAACCTCTATGTCATATCCCTTGTATGATATCCTACCGCTTTTCTTTTCAACGGTGACACCGGGCCAGTTGCCAACATGCTGTCTGGAACCGGTCAGTGCATTGAAAAGCGTGGTTTTACCTACGTTTGGGTTTCCTGTAAGTGCTATCTTTATCTCCCTGTCTTCCATGGAGCGATCCTCTGAAAATAGTTATGATCTACATATGTACCGTCGTCTCTAAAATAATCGGAAGAGATCCCGGTTCAAAGTCTATTAATAAATATCTGTCTTGCTTCTTCTTTTCTGATCGATAAGTGGTAACCCTTTATCCTGTAATCCATCGGGTCACCAAGAGGTGCATTCCTGACAAGCTCAATTTCCGTACCTGCAACCATCCCCATGTCAAAGAGTTTTCTTCTTGCAGGACCTTTTACCCGTACTTTTGTAATCCTGGCTTTCTCTCCGGGTTTAAGCGTGTCAAGTGTTGTCTCCTGGATATCGAGCAAATTGTTCCCTGTCCTTTTTGATGATAGCAGTAATCCATTTTTTTATATTTAGCAATTTCGCATTACCTAATTTATTTCTGCATGCAAAGAACGGAAATAATGTGTACTTTCAATTATGCCTGTTGAATGGCTAATAAAAAGTTTATGCGAGATGGCAGATACGCAAGTTCGGTTCTGGTCTATTCTTTTCTTTTTCCATGAACCGGGCAGGTATCCTTTGCAGCTGGGGTACAATTAATATACTCGCCTGTTTCACGGTAATGGCTGAAGTGGTCAAGCCAGTACGGTCCATCTTCCTTCATAGTCATGAATTCGACGAACTTGGTGAGGATCTCAAAGGTTTCAGGAGTGAGCACATGCTCTATTTTGCAGGCATCATGGTCTGCAATATCTTCACTAAGGCCGAGAATTTGTAAAAAATCCCTGATGACACTGTGTTTTTCCATGGTACATTTTGCAATTTTCTCTCCTTCAGGGGTGAGGGTGACTCCGCCATATTTCTCGTAATTGATATATCCCATCTTGGTGAGCTTCTTGAACATTCCTGTGACACTGGGTGAACTAAGTTCAAGCTCCCTTGATACGTCCTTAACCTGTGCATAGCCTTTTCTTTCAATTATCTTCTCGATCACTTTCAGATAATCTTCGGTTCTCTCAGTTGTCATGTAAAAAACTACCTTTTTTTGGGATGCCTATTCTTGTTAGTAAAATGAGATGTAGGTTGTATATAAGTATGTCTATACTCTTCACTCACAGTATGATTAAATTTGCAGGTGCCGAGCTCTGGAAAAGTCTCTTCAATCTACTTTTTAAGGTATGCTTCTAACCGTCTCATACCTTCTTTGATATTCTCAAGGCTGTTTGCATACGAGAAACGCAGGTGCCCCTCTGCTCCCTGTCCGAAATCAATCCCTGGTGTAACGGCAACTCCGATGTCTTCCAGTATCTTTCTGCTAAGCTTTAAGGAGTCATTTCCGAATTTACGGGCATCAGCAAGGACGTAATATGCACCCTTTGGTTCTGTTTTAATTTCAAAACCAATCTCTTTCAGTCTTTTGATCAAGTAAAGGCGCCTTTTGTTGTATGTTTCGATCATTTCCTTTATCTGTTCCTGGGGCCCTTCAAGGGCGGCAATCCCCGCAAACTGGACAAAGGTATTGGTTGAGATGAAGAGGTTCTGCTGGACCTTTTGCAGTGTTCTTATGTATTGTTTAGGTGCTATAAGGTAGCCAAGTCTCCATCCTGTCATTGCATAGAGTTTTGAGAAACCGTTAAGCACGAAGGCATTGTCAGTATATTCTAATATAGTATGGTCTTCACCTTCGTAGACAAGCCCCTGATAGATCTCGTCAGATATTATTGGCACTTTTGTGGCAACTTTTGCAAGTTCTCTAAATGTTGATTCCGGCAGGACCTGGCCTGTTGGATTGGATGGTGAATTGATAAGTATCGCTTTTGTTTTCGGATTGATGTGTGCGGCAACTTCATCCGGCTGTAACATGAAGCCATTTCCTTCATTGGTATAAATGAAATCAGGTACTCCTCCTGCGGTTGTTACAAAATTAGGATAACAGGCGTAATGAGGATTTGACATGATTATCTCATCCTCCGGGTCAATGAGCGCCAGGAAAAGCAGGAGCATGGCGGGACTTGTACCTGAAGTCACTATTATCTGTTCAGGGCTGATATCTACGTTGAATTTGTTCTTATAGTTCGTAGCGATGGCTTTCCTTAGGTCTATAAGTCCCTGACTATGGGTGTATTTTGTGTTGCCTGAACACATTGCAGCTTTTGCTGAGTCGCAGATGTGCGGGGCAGTGGGAAAATCAGGCTCTCCTATTTCAAGGTGAATAATGCTTTTGCCCTCTTCTTCGAGCTGTTGTGCCCTTTCAAGCACTTCCATAACGTAAAAAGGCGGAATGTTTTCAACTTTTCTGGATAACATAGTACTCATCATTGCTAAGAATTGTAGGTTCAGGATTGAGTCGTAGCAATAAAAGATTTTTGTTCATCGAAGGAACAATGGTAAAAAAAGGCTGGCATGAAATGCCAGCAATAGTGAATTATCTGTTCAATGATCGATTTGTTTACTTCTTTGCCTTTGCATACTCGACCAGAGCTTCCTTGATTCCCCACTTGAAGGCTACAACTACAGCAAGCCCCCAGGCAAGTGGACCAACAAATAGGTAGAAAATGCTTGTGTCTATGAGCATTGCATCAAGAGCAAGCATTATTACAACGAATGCAAGGAATCCGCGAAGGGCTGGTATCCATATATTACTTCCCTCTACATTCATTTTTTCAAGCATGCTTCCCATGTAGTCTGCAAAGAAATCGATAGCTAGTAGTCCTATCAGTAGTATTATCACTCCTGCAAACAGATTTGGCAGGTAGTTCAGAATTGATTCGATAACTGCTGCTATCATGTACAGCTCAAGAATATTAAGGGCGGCTGTGATAAATATAAGGTAACCAAATACCCTTACGATCCCAGATATGATCCCTGAGGTTGTCATACTGCTTGAACTCATTGCACTTCCAAAACTTGTCTTTGACATATGCTCGTCAAGTCCGGATGCAACCAGCACGTTCTTTACAAGGTCTGCAAGGAAATCTACTACAAGTAGTCCGATTATAAGTATTACTATTGCAGAAAGTATCAATGGTATATAGAGTATTATCATTGTGATGAAATCTGCAACTATCTGAATATTTAGCAGGTCAATTATTATAACTGCAAATATCAAGTAGATGAACCAACGGATGGCAGCTTCAAAGAATTGTACTGTTGTGATCTGCGTCCGTGATATCATGTTTCCGATAGATGTCTTGTCTATCAGGTCATCGAGTCCTATTTTATCAAGTATCTTCGATCCTATCTTTCCAAGTGCCTTTCCAGCTATCATTCCAACTATCAACAGCACTATGACTGCTATCAAAGTGGGAAGGAAAGCTATCAACTGATCTACCATAGTGTATACACTATCCATTATCGGCATTGTAGCCATATTTTAACCCCTTTTGTTTGTTCTGTTTCGGAATATTTCCGATTATAACCCCGTTTTTAAAGAAACTTCTCTTTTTAATTCTATATAAAGATACCTTAGATATCTTTGAATGATGATCATAAAATATGCAATATAATTGCATCAATCAATCATCTAATATCTAAATGGTATTAGAGCAATGATCTGGGCAAAAATTTATATTCATAAACCTTTTTTTCCACGGTTTATGTACGCATAGCTAATGACAGTTAACCGAAAATTCAGGACCAGATATAGTTTAGTACATTCTCATATGTTGACAAGACCTGCTACAGCAGCCATAGTTATAATCATAACAATATACAGGAACACTACCATCCCAACCTTTTGAGCGTTAATTATGGCTTTGTTGTTCATATTTTTACCTCTCCCAAATTTAAATATGTGCCAAAAGCATATAACTATTTTTAAACATTTATTCTCTATACATGTGAGAATGTTCCATACAAAACACAAAAATTTACATTAATAATTTTATATAAAAAATTGATAAGATGTCTTCTTAATATTTCTATTATCTTTTTTTGCTGCTGTACAGTTCCTCTGCTTTATACAATTGAAATGCATACTTTGAAAGAAAGCGAAAAATCATCTCTATGAATTAAGTTGCTTTGAAGACAAAGGTTATTTGCAAAAATGAAAAAGGTACAATTAATACATTTGGAATGTAATTATCTCATCTCCTTTAAATAATTGGCAAGTTAAATATAACATTATACTATTAGTATATCATGTTATTTATAATTAAAATTATTAATTTCATGTTTATATCTAATTTGTCAGGTGTTATATTATGAATGGTTTTAAGAAGGTACTCTTTATTCTTTCAATAGCTGCACTGTTGGTGGTGGCTGCTGGCTGTGTCCAGTCTAATGACACATCCATAGATGATGATCATAGTGAACAGGTCGATCAAACAATAGGTCACATAATTAAAGAGGAGCCGACTGAGCTATTGCCTCAGAAAGAGAGAAGGGTATCCCTGGTCAATGATGCTATTGAGCTGATAGATGAAAAAGGAGAGCTTGCATTTGATGATTTCAGGCAGGGGGATAGTAAATGGTTCCATCGTGATTGCTATATCACCGTATGGAGTACTGAAGGAATACGTGTTGTCTTTCCTCCCAAAGTAAGCGGTGAGGGCGAGAGTGTTATCGATCTTGAAGATTATAATGGTGAGCCTTTAGGCAGAATGTTCATTGACACTGCTTTAAGTGAAGAGGGAGAAGGCTGGGTCAATTACTACTGGCCAAGACCCGGTGAGACTGCCCCTTCCAAGAAGTCCACATTCGTCAAGAGGACTTCTATCGGTAACCAGACATACCTTGTGCATTCTGGTCTCTACGTAGATGACTATGTTTACACCAACAAGCTTGGGGATGAGGAAGATGGGCATTTTATACGCTTTGGAGATGTGTCCCTTGGCAATGCGCTCCATCCTGCAATGGTTGATAGAGATCTGGGTGTGAATTACAGTATAGCGCATGTGATAGTTAAACCGGGTGGCTCCATTGAGCCTCATCTGATGAAGAATCCTGAAACACACTATGTTCTTGCAGGTGAAGGTATGCTCTATATAGAAGATGTACCGTTTGAGCTAAGTGAAGGCCAGTTGATTCTCATACCTGCAAACGCAAAGCAGCATACTGAGAACACCGGTGAGGTTGATCTTGAGTTCTTTGCTATAGATCAGCCTGCATGGTCAGAGGAGAATGAGGAAATATTTGAGTGATCTTTCACTCTACTTTTTTAGCGAATTTGTCCTTATTTAGTTTTAAGATATTTTCCTGATAATGAATTTAATAGCTTTGTGCGAATGATATTAAATACTTTTTTTCAAATGTAACGGGCGTTACTCTGATATATTCACAAGTCCCTAAACAAAGTGCGAATAATAACGGGGATATTGTATGAGTTCAAAAGACAATCTTAAAGCAGCGTTTACCGGCGAATCGATGGCAAACAGGACATACCTTGCTTTTGCAAAAAAGGCAGATGAAGAAGGTTATTCTCAGGTAGCGAAACTTTTCAGGGCTGCAGCAGCTGCTGAAACGGTTCATGCTCTTAATCATCTTCAGCGTATGGGTGGAATCGGAACCACAATGGACAACCTGAAGGAAGCCATCAACGGAGAGACATACGAATATGAGGAGATGTATCCCAAGTTTATCGAAGAGGCAAAGGCAGAGGGTGACAACAGGGCTCTCTGGAGTTTTGAAGTCGCAAATAAAGTAGAAAAGATCCATGCCAGTCTTTATGAAAAAGCACTGGCTGAAATCGGCGACAATGAAGAGGTCGATTACTACGTGTGCAGTGTCTGTGGGCACACCCATGAAGGTAAACCAGAAGACAAATGTCCTATTTGTGGTGCACCTGCATCCAAGTTCGATAAGATCGACTGAAACAACGATAAAAACAGGATGAAAGGATACTGATACGATCTCGCAATCAGCATCTTTTTTTCTAAATCCTTATACTTTTTATATTTCTGTTCTTTTCTTTTCTATATTTTTCTTCTCAGATCATTTCTACATGAACATCAAGCTCATGTGCTCCGGCTTCTGTAGGTACCGGATTGTGCCAGGTGCTATAATAGTCACCATTTGAAAGGTTTCCGTCACCATCTACATCCACATGTACCGATAGTGAATATGTCATTCTTTCTTCCAGTTGTGGGAAATTGATAAAATATTGTACTGGTTGAACATCGTCTGCATTCAGGGATACGCTGGTAATAATATCTTCTGCTACTACGATGGATGAAACATCCTGAAGACTGACATCCTCTACTTTAAGGTAGGTTGTGGCGTTTGAAAATGATTCCACTTCCCCGTCAAAGATAATCATTCCCTGGATGCTGTTCTGCTCTGATACAGTATCTTCCTCAGTTTCGTTGTCCAGTCCTTCTTCTTCAATGGTTTGTTCTACGTTCTCTTCATCGACCGTTTCTGTACATCCCATTGAAAAAGCCGTGGCTGTCAATAATAAAATTGCTAGGAATAATGTAATATGTATGTTCATGTTATTCATTTCCTTATCCTGATAAATGAACAAAGTGCTTTAGATATAATTCAATTATGTAAGCTGTGGAAAAAATTGTAGTTTCAGGCAATGTAAATCATTCAGGGTGGATGGTTACTAGTTGCCATTGAACTACTGAGATTTTCCCAACAATAGAACTTATGAATCTATTAGACCACTGACCTTAATCTCATATATATATTCACAGATATTTTTCTCATTTGCCTGATCAAATAATTCAAGTTCATCAATTTTATTCATTTGCAATCCATTAGCTTCTGCGAATCGTAAAAAAGCACCGTGACTTGAATTATTTTCCGGGTCAATCGAGACCTGTATCGATCTGCTGCCTAAGTTGACAGCAGCTTCAACCACGGTTTTAATAAGCTGTGATGAAAGTCCTTTTTTCCTATGCTCCGGTGAAATTCCAATTTGCCATATATAGAATACATCTGGTCTTGAACTGCTCTTTACCCCTGATACATATCCCACGATCTCATTATTTTCTTCCACAACAAAACATGTGTTATCAAAGTACCTGGCAAGCACCCAATACGTAAAAGTCGAATGCTGATCAAGTGGCTTACACAACGATATAAATCTCTCGATCTTAGCTACATCCTCTTCTCTTATTTTTCGAATATTCATTTCACCTGTCTCCATGGGTATTTGTGTATATGTCTTTCTATCTGTAAATGGTGATGGATGTGTGGTAGGGGGCAGAAGTAATATTCGGTGAGGAATAGACTGAATTGACGCTGGAATTGTAGCTATAAATCCATAGCAGTAGCAGATTCAAATGCTTTTTATGTTTATACCTCATAAATCATATTAACTGGTGGAGGTGCTTAAATGGATGAAGAATGCTGCCCTAAATTCGACCCTGAACCGTGGGATGGCAAGGTCATTGAATGGACTGACAAGAAATTTATAAAGGACAGGGTCCGCACATTTTTCTATATGCCCATTAACTTTGGCAAAGTGATGAAAAGGCTTGACAGGAAAGTTCGGGAAGCAGGTGCGAATGTGCCTGATTGGTTTTGCCTTTCCGATCACACTTCAAAATGGAACATAGACATTTATCTTGCCGTTGACAAAAATATCCCTGATGCCCAGAACACAACTTTAAGCGGAAAATTCCTGAGCAAAGTGTATGAGGGTCCATATAGTGATACCAAAAAGTGGTGCAGTGATTTTGAAAAATACGCAGAGCAACAGGGATTTGAAATAAAGAAATGGTTCATGTGGTACACAACCTGTCCAAAATGTGCAAAGAAATACGGGAAGAATTATGTCGTGGTCGTGGCAGAGGTGGAATGAATCTGATTGATGTTTGTTTGAGCTATGTTTATATTGGTCTTCAATCAGAAAGTTGTGCCGCTTCGTGACGCCCATGGTTTTATTTCTAGTTTTTCTTAGGTAAATGATTAAAGCGTGTGTACTAGTTTTGGTCTGCAATATGATTTATGGCTTGTTTTTTGTATAGTTTGTCCCAGTTGAAATAAAAGATAATTATCGTACAAGCGGCATACGAATAGTTATAAAGTTTGATACATATTACTTTTATGGATAAAGTAATAAGCGAATTGAACAAACTTCCATTTGGTGAGAAGCACTTTTTTGGATCTTATCTCGTTGAACGTGTTTCTGAAGACAAATTCTTAGTTAATGGTTCTGATATGGATCTTATTGAGGCAGCTACGTGGATCTTATCTGAAGATTAAAACCGTGAGGCTGATGAGCTCTGCCTGATAATGTATATTTTACAATATATGGGTGAAAATATTGTAAGATCAGAATTAAAGAGTTTTGTACCCGAAAAAGAAGTAAGCCCCTGGAGGGATTTTTACCTAAAGGTTATAAGCCCTTAATCCAATTATGTACTATGGCACTTTACAATCACAATCTCAAAAAAAGGATTTCTGGGCTTGATGGGAAAATATCCGATTCCAATATTCAGCATATAAAGAAGTTTGTAAGACAGTGTGATATTGAAGGTATGACGGATTTCAGGAAAATGAAATATGTTAGCACCTTGAAGCAAATTGCTCTTATGATGAATGACAAGCCATTGGATGAAGCAACAAAGACTGACATAGAAGATGTGCTTATTGCCGTTAGGGATAGAACAGAAAGTGAAGATACGCGGCACGACTATGCAGTAACATTAAAGAAATTTTATCGATGGTTGAATGGTGGAAAAGAGCCTGAAATCATTGCATTCTTCAAGGCAACAAAGAAGAGCAAGGGGCGCAAGTTACCCGAAGAGTTGCTAACAGAAGATGATGTCAATAAAATGATTGAATCAACACGCAGCATAAGGGATCAAGCTATTATAGCTATTTTATGGGATTCTGGTTGTCGGATTGGTGAAATTGGTAATTTAAAAATAAAACATATAATGCACGCTGACGAAGGCATGAAAATAAGGGTTGATGGTAAGACAGGACATCGTACTGTACTTCTTTTTTATTCTGTTCGCCTTTTAATGTCTTGGCTTGAACAGCATCCTGAAAGGGATAATCCAGATGCACCATTATGGTGGAACTTTGATAGAAATAAAGCTAACACTTCTACCATGATAGGTTATGCCGCTATTACTAAGCAGCTCAAAAAGATAGCCAAAAATGCAGGTGTAAACAAAAGAATTCACGCTCACTTATTCAGGCATAGCCGAGCTACATTTATGGCTAATCACTTAACAGAGGCACAGATGAATGCCTATTTTGGATGGATACAAGGTTCAGATGTTCCATCAGTATATGTTCACTTATCCGGACGTGATGTCGATGATGCTGTACTGAGGGCAAACGGTGTTGAAATCGAAGAAGAAGAGAATAAGTCAAAAGTGCACAAGTGCCCCAGGTGCAAGACACTTAACACTCCAAACAACATGTTCTGCTACAATTGTGGTTCAGTGTTAACACTAAAAACTGCACTTGAAATAGAAGAGAAATCACAACCAATAGAAGATGCAATATCCAAGATTCTTGACGCAAACTTAGATGACTTGGTTAACGCAAAGGTCAATGAGGCTTTGCGAAATATGACTATCTAAGATGATAAATAGCACGGTTTGCGAGACATAATAGCACTCTTCGTATGAAAATTAGAAAAGTTTATATATCTATAGGTTCAAGGTACTCTTGTAAAAAAGGTTATCTTCAAAGGATATGAAGAATAAGAACCAAAGGCAAAAAATAGAAGGCTAATATAAGAAAGGCGAGAGAAAAAGGCAAAATAAGAAAGGCAAAAAATAAGGCGAAGACAAGAAAGGGTAAAAATCCCAAAATGAAAAGCCAAAAAGAAAATGCCAATAATAAAGCCTAGAATAAAAAGCCGATAATAAAGATAGCCAAAAAGAAGAGAAGCCGCAATAGAATAAAAGAAAACTCCAGAAGGTGCACAACTGTGCATCCTTTTTTACGAAACTCTCTGGAGATGTTTCGTATAAATACACAATTAAAATCTTTAAAGCAATCTATTATTGACGATAGTACTTTTGATGATGAATTTTTAAACCATTTGTCTCCCTCTAAAAAAGTGATGCTTAAAATCGATAAGCTCGCAAAAGAAAAGTTGAATGAACTTCTTGAACCTGTAAGACGTGGGGAAATAACGCTGGATGAGCTCAAAAGGTCAAGGGGTTTGATCTAATGGGAAAAACAGGATACCGTATCAAGGAAAACGGTGGCCGTCTGAACATAACATTACCCCAAAAAGTTGCTTTTGCTTTGGGTATTGTTGATCCTGATGGGAGTCTAGTAATTGACTGCGTAAAATACGAATTATACATGGATGAAAATGGATTACATGCCATAATTCAACCCTATGAACCGAACAAAAATAATAGTTTTTAATGCAAAGTTGTGAGACAAAATAAGCTCTTGCAAACACATGGTTCATAAGTTCCCGGAACCCGTCACCCATGAGTTCGGCTGTTATTTACATATAACAGACCTGGACTTCTATTATACAGTTGTCAGTTACTTCTCTAACAATGTAACTGATAGCTATAACCATCATATCAAGATAGGTGACCGTAACTTCAAGTTCTGGCCCAAACAAGGCGGCCTCTACAATCCCAAAACAAAGAAACTCGCCTTTGAGTACATGCTCCAATGGACCGATAAAGAAGGAGCATCAAAATGCACCTACACCATAAAACCCCTATTTGGAGCAGGCACAAAAACAAAATCAGGAAAGATCCTTAACCTTCCATCAATAGGAACTCAAATTCATATCCAGTCCTCTTATATCGACCTTGACGAACACTTTGACATCATCTTTGAATTCATGGACTTTCTGGGAGCTTCACGCTTCCGCCACATGATAGACCGTTCAAGGTCCACAATATACCAGATGGCCAGACACATACGTTGTCATGAACGACACGAACATGACCTGGTAACAATGCTCCAGGCAATAGAATATGAATCCTCCATGCGTGGAGATTCAAAACTTGTCAAAAATCTAAGGTCCGGTAAATACGACATGTACAAACTGGATAATCCCGACTTCTCCGCCTGCAACATAAAAACCGAATATCAACACAGCGTCAAATCCTACCGTATAAAAAACTTCCTGGACCGCAGACCAGAAGATCCCCTAAGACACCCAAAACTTGAGGTCTTCCTCAAATCCGATTCAAAACAAAATCCCTCTATCAATGAATTCCTCTCCCTGAAAAAAGACCTCGATAAACTCCTGTTCTCCCTTCTTAACTTCATCTCTCCCATAGAATACGTATCAGACAATTACTTCGATGCTGAAAAGGTCTTTGAATATCGCTATGATCTCCCAAAATGGAACTATAATAATCAATCTTCTCAAGATGAGAACATCGACTTTGGCAAGAACATGCAGGCCATTAAAGCCCTGGCATTCATTGCCCTTCAATCTGAAGGATGCGCAGACTTCCGAGACATCCAGGAACAAACAGAAATCCCCGAGCGTTCCCTATGGCGCTACATCAATTACTGGAAATCCGAAGGTACCCTGGACACAGCCCGCGAACACTGCACAAAGGTATTCTTCAAAACTAAACGCCTATGGGAAAAAGCAAAAGATCCTCTCATCAACTTCTGTTCAGACTTTAACATAGGCTTCAAAAAGATATTCGGCCACGTCTTCGTAGATTCCGGAGTAATCCGTCCTTTCAAGGAACGTAAAAAGAACCTGAAATTAATTAAGTCTCGCCACACTCCTGACCAAGAACCTATTGTAGTTGATACTTACAGACAGGCTAAACAGCTAGCGAAAGAGTTCAAAGAACTTGGAATTTGGCGTGGTATTGCAGTCAGGTCAAATTACAATACTATGAGGTATAGCAGAGTAATCTGAAGAGCGTGAGCTATCAAAAAATAAGATATATAGAACACATAATTGTAAATATTCATAGTTAAATTGCATTATTATAAACTCTTGCCATTTTGATGTGCTTATGAATGAAATCGCAAATTTTAAGTTTAAGTTCATAGTATAAACCTTCAGATAAAATTTGTGTCGGCAGCTTAAAAATGAAATTATCATTATTTATTATATAGAAGTATATTTGATAATAGTGTATTGTTTTTAAGTAAACTGCATAATACAGATTACACGGTTCCATAATTCAGCATAGGTGCAATAGAATGGACGTTCAAGAAAGAACATTAACTAGATATTTGTTTCAAAACAAAATCTTAAAAGCTGATGGACAAATATTTGAAGATATATTCAGTGCAATTATGAATTATACAGAACCAGATTTTCAGCAGATAAAGCCATGGGGAAACATCGGTGACAGAAAAAATGATGGTTACATAAAATCTAAATGCATATATTTTCAGGTATTTGCTCCTGAGGATATAAGAAAATCCTACACAGACATTGTCAATAAACTAAAAACAGATTTCGCAGGTTTAAATAAACAATGGGGACCAGTAAAACAATTTTATTTTGTAGTCAATGACAAGTACAAAGGTGTAAATCCTGACTCTGAAAAAATAATTCAAGACATAAGGACATCACATAATCTTGATTATGCAGGATTTATGACTGCAAAAGACCTTGAAAATATGCTTTTTGAGCTTGCTGATGATCAGATAGGAATGATAGCAGGATTTATTCCTGATCCTGCTAAGATAAAACAATTAGATTACTCAATACTCCGCGAAATAATTTCATATATAATGACATTACCTTTACCAAAAGATGATAAGCCTGAAGTAAAATTGCCAGATTGGGATGAAAAAATAGAGTTTAACAATCTATCTAAATATGTGTCTAGATTCCTTAACAATGGATGCATTCAGTTGCATTCTTTAGAAAATTATTTGAAAAATAATAGTGATTTCCTTGCAGATTCTTTGCGGGATAAAATGAATGAAATCTACATCCAAGAAAAAAAGAATAGTTGTGGGGACGAATTATTTTGGGCAATTGTTAAATGTGCAAGTCCAAAAGCAGAACAAATATATGAAATATCAGTTATTGTAATTATGGCAAAGTATTTTGAAACATGTGATATATTTGAAGAACCTCTCAAAGGAGAAATGTAATGATCCTTCCAACTAAGCACACTAATTTTTCAGAATCTTTGCTGGGTTTTGGCAGCTACATTTTGACTCAATTAGAATCATCAAAACCTATTGATAATTTATGGGATAAATATCAGAATGATTATCAAAATAAAATATATCATGCGAAGCATAATTTTGATAGTTTTTTACTCACAATCGTTTTTCTCTATTCCATAGGGGCCGTTATTGAGCAGGACGGTGTAATAAAAAAATGCATTTGTTGAAAGTTTATTCGAACAAAGAAAGCTTCAGGACAGTTGAATTTAATGTAACTGGACCTAGCTTTATTGTCGCAGAACAGGATGATCCAGAATCCAATGACAAAGGAAAAACCTATAATGGAGTAGGAAAATCTCTTTTAGTCCGCATAATTCATTTTTGTTTTGGAGCTGCTGAAAAAGGATACAATGATTTTTGTGAAAAATTAGAAGATTGGGAATTCTTCATTGATTTTAAGGTAGGCAATGAAACGTATACAGTTAAAAGAACTACAAATAATCCAAAGGATATAGTGTTAAATGATGAATTAATGTCGGTTCTAAAATTTAACAAGAAGATGGATTCTTTGTGTTTTGTTATTCCTGAAAATATTTCTTATCTTTCTTTCAGAAGCTTAATTCCTTTTTTTGTTCGACCGAAAAAAGAATCTTATGTAAATTTTGATCAACCGGCAAAGACTGGAAAACAATACCAGACATTACTGTACAATTCGTTTTTACTAGGATTAGATGTTTCTCTGATACAAAAAAAAGCAGAGCTTAAAAAAGAATTAGACTCTGTGGATAATTTGAAGAAAACTTTTAAAAATGATTCATTATTAAAAGATTTCTTTACCGGGAATAAAGATGCTGCTTTGACACTAGTAGAATTAGAAGACCGAATCAATCAATTGGAAGATAATTTAAAAACATTTGAAGTGGCAGAAGATTATAGAGATATCCAACTGAAGGCAGATAAAGTAGAAAAAGAACTATTTGTACTAAATAATAAGATTATACTTTTACAAAATAATCTAGAACAAGTAAATAATAGTTTAAATTTCTCACCTGATTTGTCCAAGAATAGTATATTAAATGTTTATCAAGAATCAAAAATACAATTCTCCGAAATGTTAGTCAAAGAGTTAGACGAATTAGAAAAATTCTATGAAAAGTTGATATCAAATCGAAAAAGAAGATTAAGTGAGCAGCAAAACAGATTGAAATTAGAAATACAAACTAAAGAAAAGAAAATAGAGAAGTTGCAAAAAGAACTCGATAGTATTATGAAATATCTAGGTGACCATCAAGCACTTGATCTTTTTGTTAGTCTTAATAGTAAGAAAGCAGAATATGAGCTAGAAAGAGAAAACATTAAAAAATATCAATTGCTACAAGCGGAGTGCAGCTCCAAAGAAAGAGAAATTAAAAAAGAGTTTATGGAATCTGCTGAAACTACCGACAAGTATCTAGAAGATATTGGAGATGATATTGTCATATTAAGAAACTTTTTTAGGAGTCTTGCGAAAACATTCTATCCAGATAGTGTAGCTGGCATTACAATTGATCCCAATAACGGAACAAATCAATTGCGATTTGATATTGATGCAAAAATTGAATCAGATGCTTCTGATGGTATAAATCATGTCAAGATTTTTTGCTACGACTTGACAATATTATTTGAAGGATACAAACATAAAATAGATTTTGTTTTTCATGACAGTAGACTTTTTTCGGATATTGACGAGAGGCAAATAGCTGACATGTTCAAGGTCATAAACGATAAATTTTCAAATTCTAAAAAGCAATACATTGCAACTGTGAATCAAAATCAACTTGATGAAATTAGAAAACACATGAATCAAAGCGAATTTGATGAAATGATTACAAAACACAAAGTATTAACTTTAACTGATAAATCAGATGAATATAAATTATTAGGAATTAAAGTTGATATACGGTAAGAATAGTAGCACATTAATCAATATACAAAAAAGATATTTCTTTTAGATATTTCAGCTAGAACAGGTGCAGTATCATTTCTAGTGGAAAATGGTTTTTCTTGTGTACTATTAATTATTTTGTACAAAAATCTCTTGCTACTGTTTTTACTAAATCCTCTTATCCTTCAAAATATCCAACCTACCCAGCACTCGCGCCGCTTCGCGGCGCCCGTGGCTTTTTTCCAATGTTCCCTTAGGTACACGATTAAGGCGTGTGTGCCACAGTTGACATGCAACCCGATTTTACCGTGATTTTTAACCCAAATATTGCATAAATTCTTTTTACATGAAACAGAGGTTCAACAAATTACTTTCACCTCACTTGGCTCATCAGAATATATACAGGATACATACTACTTTGCATGAATGAAGACAAAACTCTCATAAGAAGTGAACAAGAGCTATACAAAAGGATCAATCAATATCGTAAAGAACAAAGAACAGGTGCATTGACATCATATAATGTTCAATCTTTCATTGAAACACAATCCTGTGATCTACATCCCGATATAGTACTGAAGAATATAATTCTAGGGAATGCATGTTCCTGGAAATCATATGACATAGCATGTGAGCACTTTGAAAACAACATAAATGCTTTCCGGCATTTTCAAGTTTTCAATATGTAAAAGTGGGGTTTCGCAGAAACCCCACAGTATGCGGAGCATATTTCCAGTTAGCTACACCTCGCAGAATCCCGTAACAAAAGCAAGACTAGAACGAAGGGGAGCCGACAAACTCTGCTCCCCGGGACTGCAAGTCCTGCAAACTGTCAGTGTAAGTTGCAAGTAATCTAATTTTCAGTGTGAATGCGACCAAAGGGCGCATTGACGCACCAACCATCTTTAAAGGGCAGAGTTGCGCAGTAATTCTGTCCGTCAAATACCAAACTCCCCTCTAAAAATGATGTGACGAACACTGCGGGCGCAAGTGAGGAACATCCTAACCAAACCCAAGAAACAGACTATTATTTACTGCATCGTAGACAAGTGTGAAAAACAGTATTGTTTTTGTATTACTTTTGCGTCCTCTTTTTATTGAAATTATAAATGTTCTTGTATTGATATTTCAATGTTTAATTGGTAATTCAAAATGTCAAATGAATATAATGAATATGGAATTAGACAGATAGGCGAAAAGATCCACCTGGCAAATACGTCAGTCTCAATCTCTGAAAAGAAAAAGGATGATGGTTCAAGCGTGAAATGGCTTCAGTTCTCCAAGTTCAACAAGAAATCAAACAGATGGGAGAACTTCACTCTCTTTGGTTCGGATCTTGAGGTGTTGAGTGTTAAGCTTCTTTCAATACTTGAATCGCTGAAAAGTGAGAATTCTAGATAAGTTTGTTTTTGATGCGTTGATTTGCAATGCATCTTTTTTTATTTTTAGGAAGGAAGGATTTTGAATGCGATTTTTATGAATCAATTATTTAAGTACTGACTAGACGAAACACACTCATCCCCTTTGTGCTTTTAGTGATAAGTATTCCTTAGGGGAGTCATCCTTTTTAAATAGTGATACTAAAATAAAATAGAAGTAGTTTTTCTACAGAGCTTGAATTATTCATAACTTTTAATAATACACGTTCATTTGGATAATTTTATATACTTACTTAAAGACATTTTTTTAAGGGGGACATGTTTTTACATATTTTTTCAATAATTATGAAATGGTGATAAATATGAATAGGGATAGATTATTCTTTATAATAATAGCATTAATGCTTGTTTTTGCAGGCACTGCCAACGCAACAAATCTGACAAACCCAGGTGTAATTAATATTGGTGATGAACTGTATATAAACGCAGGTGACACACTTGTAATTGAAGATGGTGAAAGTCTCATAGTGCATGGTGATCGGTTTGAACTAAATAATGGAGGTAGCCTTATCATCCAACCGAACGGGGTGCTCGAAATCAGTTCAGACGGACACTTCATGATAGTGGGTAATCTGAATAACCACGGTATATTTTTGAACAATGGGTCTATGGAGCTTTTATCAAGTGAATTTTATAATTTTGGTGTTTTTGAGAACAACGATTTCCTACACATTGAGCCTACAATAAGTCTCCATAATTACGGAATTATAAACAATAATAAAAAATTTAACTTCTATGGCATGCTTTATAACTATGAAAACGGGTCACTAAATAACAACGGCACAATTTTTAGTGAAACATTGATTCAAAACAATGGAAATTTTACAAATTATATGTATGTCTATACTTATGGAATTGTAAATAATACCGGCACAATTCTAAATTACAACATTTTTAACAATAATGCAGATTATGGCCCTGGTATCATCAACAATTATGGCATATTAATTAGTAGTTGCACGCTTGGCACTTCAGCAGAACCGGATTCATTCGGCACAATTAATAATTACCCAAGTTCTGTATTTGTTGATACAGGTATTAATTACAATGTCGTCAACTTCATTGATCCAGATAAAGAAATAAGTGGTTTATGGAAGGCAATTTATGAAATATGGGATAGTATTTATGATTTACAAGACCAAATAGTTGCTATTCCAGTAGGTCCACAAGGTGAGCAAGGACCACAAGGTGAGCAAGGTCCACAGGGCGAAAGTCCAGAGTTTGGAGAATGGGACAAAGATTCCTTTGTTGCAGGTGGTCAATATATAGCGGAAACTGATGGATTTGTTGTTTGTTATATATCTTCAACTGACATGCCTAAAAAGAACAAAGAAACCATATATGTAGAAGGCTCCACTTTCACTGGTTCCACTATGGAACTTGTGGTGGCTGATAGTATTTACCCAACAAAGAAAATGAAGTATGCATCAATTACCATGCCTGTGCGAAAAGATGATGTTTGGAAAGTAGAAACAAATGCGGCAAATTGCGATATACGCTGGATACCATTGACAGTACCAACATCTTCTTCCTGAAACAAACAAAACATGGACAAAATGTGGAATCACTCATGATCCCACATTTTTATTTCAACCAAAAGCCTATAACAATATACAAACCAAAATACAATCTACCCTTCATAAAATTTTCTCAATAATCATCCTTTGTTTTTTTATAATTGGTATTTGAACTGATAATACTTACAATATAAGAAAAAGGGGGCTTTTAACCCCGTGATGTCAAGCCCCTGGAGAGATTCGAACCCTCGGCCTGCTGATTACGAATCAGCCGCTATACCGCTAAGCCACAGAGGCAAGTGTGGACGACACTATAATTGTATGTAATGATTTAACCATTTCGCTTATTAATCTGCCTGATTATATCACTTTTACTTCTATGCAGACATTGGATTGGTGAGGGGCGTAGGAACGGACGACCCTTGATTCTACTAGCTCGGTTGTACGATTTGCCCTGGATGCAGCCTCCTCGATAAGTTTCAGGGAACTCTCGAAAAGGTCGTCCTCGTGGGTGATATCATAATAGTGGATGATACCGTTTGGAGCGCACAATTTCATGGCAGCGTCAAGGAACTCATTGGCGTTGTGGGGTAGGTTCATGATAACGTGGTCGGCGACTCCGGCAAACTTTTCTGCCTCGAGGTTGGCATCGCCTTCTATTGCTTCTACATTGGTGGCGGAATTGAGTTCTACGTTGCGGCGAAGGAATTCCACTGCATCGGGGTTCTTGTCTATGGCGATCACCCGGATGTCGGGGCTTTTTTTTGCTATCATTATACTATAAGGTCCAACACCTGCGAACATGTCTGCCACGGTCTGGCCTTCACTGATCTGTGCGAGGATACGTGAGCGCTCAGTTGCCAGACGGGGGGTGAAGTATGCTCTCTCAAGATCGATGTAGTATCTGCAACCGTACTCCTTGTGTGTGGTTGAGGTCCTGTCCTCTCCTGCAACTACCCTGAACCTGCGGGTCCTGAACTCTCCTTCAACAGGGCTCATGGCGGCAAGTACTGTTTTGACGTTCTTCTTCACTTTCATGATGGCATCAGCTACCTTTTCAGGCTCTGATACATCATCTTCGACAAGTGCGATATCACCAATTAGTTCGAAATGCGGTACTTCATCAAGCAGGTCTTCAAACCTTAATTGTCCTTTCTGTTCCTCAAACTCGTGCTCGGTGAGTTCGAAATTTCCGGACAGGTTCATTAACTGTTTTTCCTGCGGCTCTTCTGTAAGGGGTAGATACAGGTGATCTCCTTCTGAAATAATGCGTGCGGAATTATCCAGCAAGTCCATTTCCAGCAGTGATCTGCGTATTGGTTCACCTTCTTTCTTCAAAACCTTGATACAATTTTTTTTCATGTCTACGTACCTATGATAAACCATGACCCGAACAGGACAAGGAACAGACCACAAGACATCAGTACCCTTTCATAAACTTTTGGGGACATGAGTTTCTTTCCTTTGCTGAATGATGTAGAGACAAATGTGAAATAACCAAGGTCTGCTAACCAGTGTCCTATCATGAACATGGCTGCAGCAAGCAGACTTATCTCAAGTCCTCGTAGTACGAGCGCACTTCCTGCAGCTAGCCACCAGAGCCAGAAATAAGGGTTTGAGGCTGATGTGATTATTCCGGCAAGCACTGGATTTGAGCTCGCATTTCCATGCTCATGCATTGAGTCTGCCGCACCCTTTGCATTTCTCATTGTCAGGATGCCGAACATAATAAGGGTGGCTCCTCCGAGTATGGATATTGTCATGACCGTGTTGTCACTAACTGCTGTGATACCAAATATTATCAGTATGCAGACCAGAAATTCCAGTATTGCGTGGCCTATGAATATCTCGGGGCCAGCTTTCCAGCCTTTCTTCAGGGACGTATCTATCGTAGCGAATAGCATTGGTCCAGGTACAAGCGCACCTGTCATGCCCATGGCAAATCCTATTGTCAGCATTTCCAGAAGTTCTAACATAGTTTACACTGGTTAATCCGGCTAAATGGTAAAAAAGATTTGGAAAAAAGTATGTGGAACAAAGGAAGAGGTGGTACGGTCTTCCTTCGTTTCAGAATTTTGACAGCGTTCTCAGAGAATGATCTCAATATCAAGCTCTTCTGCAAGCTCTTTGTATCTGTTACGGATAGTGACCTCTGTCACACCGGCAACATCAGCAACCTCACGCTGTGTACGGCGCTCTCCACAAAGAATGGATGCAATATAGATGGCTGCAGCAGCTACACCGGTTGGCCCACGGCCACTGGTAAGCTCTTTCTCGGAAGCCTGCCTGAGAATCTCCACGCCTCTGGACTGAACTTCACCTTTAAGGTTAAGTCCTGAGCAGAATCTTGGGACATAGTCTATTGGTGAGGTTGGCATAAGCTTCAGGGACAGTTCTCTTGAGATGAAACGGTATGTCCTTCCGATCTCTTTCCTGCTTACCCTTGATACTTCTCCTATCTCATCAAGTGTCCTTGGGACACTGCACTGGCGGCATGCTGCATACAATGCTGCTGCGGCAACACCTTCAATGCTCCTTCCACGGATGAGGTTCTTGTCGACTGCTTTCCTGTAGACTACAGCAGCAGTCTCACGAACAGTTCTTGGAAGACCAAGAGCTGATGCCATACGGTCCAGTTCGGACAATGCGAACGCAAGGTTCCTTTCCGTAGCATTGCTTACTCTTATCCTACGTTGCCATTTTCTCAGCCTGTAAAGCTGGGCCCTGTTCTTTGATGAAATAGATTTTCCGTATGAATCACGGTTCCTCCAGTCTATCATAGTTGACAGACCTTTGTCGTGTATCGTGTAGGTCATTGGTGCGCCCACACGGGAACGCTTCATCCTCTGGTCATGATCGAAAGCACGCCATTCGGGTCCTTCATCAACGAACTCTGCGTCAACTACAAGTCCACAGTCAGAACATACGAGCTCTGCTCTCTCGTAGTCCTGTACAAGGTTGCGGCTGCCACACTCGGGGCACTGGACCTTTGCTTTTTCAACGTCTAAGTTCTTATCTTTCTCTTTACGTGCCTTGATCATTGCACGTATCTTCTCCCTTTCGGAAGTATCGGAATATCGTACCCTTTCAACTTCGACCATTTAAATCACCTTTAATAAACATTATGTAAAATATATTTGGTAAGTGTATTTTTAGTCATTCACAGCTCACAGCGTAAATACTTATAGTTTAATTCAATTCATCATTGAACGTAAACTCGCTCATTAACAAGTTTTTCCAATCCGCTAGCTATAATTCTCTTATCAGGTTTCAGAGTAAAATAAGGCTGGTCCACAGGACCAAATATGCCGGAAACCTTTCCGATGGGCTTAATGGATTTATCCAGGACAAAAGAGTTAACTCTAGGTAGCTCCTTCATTGACCCAGAAAATTGTTTCTCGTCCCCTCTAACAACGATTTCATTCTGCTTTGAAATATGCAGTATTTGACCTAATCTTTTCATATGTCTTCATTCATTATATTTAGGTTTTGTACTATATGGTACGTTTATAGTATATATAATTATCGTAAGCATTTTAATACTTATTTTTTTCAGTACAAAAACATATCCATTCTTTTTCGGACTGTGTTATCCTTTCACAGACCACAACCTTAAAGAGATAAAAAAACAATTGTGGCTCGACTTACAGCACTAATTTAAATTACAATACTTAAATGTCCATCATATATTCTTATGCGTGGAGGAAATTCGGTGGCAGATAATAAATTTGTATATTTTTTCGGGAACGAAGAAACTGAAGGTAAAAATAGTATGAAAGATCTGCTTGGTGGCAAAGGAGCCAACCTTGCAGAGATGGCCAATCTGGGAATCCCTGTTCCACCAGGATTCACCATAACAACTGAGGTTTGTTTACTTTATCTTGAGAAGGGGGTTTATCCAACCGAGGTTATTGACCAGATAAATAATGCAATATTAAAGCTTGAAAAGGTAACTGGCAAAAAGTTCGGAGACAATGAAAATCCTTTGCTTATTTCAGTCAGGTCCGGTGCACGGGTTTCCATGCCTGGTATGATGGATACTGTTCTAAACCTTGGGTTGAATGATGATACTGTAGCAGGCCTGGCAAAGAAGGCTGGTAATGAAAGGTTCGCCTATGACAGCTACCGCAGGTTCCTCACCATGTTTGGTGATGTTGTGCTGGATATTGAACATCATAAGTTCGAATCTGTTCTGAGTGCAAAGAAAAAGGAACTTGGTGTAACTCTTGATACGGAACTTAATGCAGAGTCTCTTAAAGAGCTTGTTGATACCTTCAAGAATATAATAAGGGATGAAACCGGTAATGATTTCCCTCAGGACCCACGCAAGCAGCTCCAAATGGCTATTGATGCCGTATTCAGTTCATGGAACAATCAGCGTGCGATCACCTACAGACGTCTTAACAGCATCCCGGGTGAATGGGGTACAGCTGTAAATGTACAATCCATGGTCTATGGGAACATGGGTGAGACATCAGGTACAGGTGTAGCATTTACAAGAGACCCTGCAACAGGGGACAAGCGCTTCTTCGGTGAGTATCTGATGAATGCTCAGGGGGAAGATGTCGTTGCAGGTATAAGGACGCCTGAACCAATAGCGACCCTTGAAGAAACAATGCCTGAAGCTTATGCAAAACTTGAAGAGATCTACAAGAAACTGGAAAACCACTTCAAGGACATGCAGGATATCGAATTTACGATTGAGGACGGCATATTGTACATGCTTCAAACAAGAGCAGGCAAACGCACTGCTGCAGCGGCCTTGAAAACGGCTGTTGACATGGTCAATGAAGGACTCATTGACAAACGAACAGCTCTCATGCGTGTCTCTCCTGAACAGATCGATAATCTTTTACATCCAACTATTGATTCTCAAGCTGAATATGAAGTTCTTGCCACAGGTCTTCCTGCATCCCCGGGAGCCGCTGTTGGTAAAGTCGTTTTTACTGCAGAGCATGCTGAAGAAATGGCAAAGAATAACGAAAAGGTCATTCTTGTTCGTACCGAAACATCCCCTGAGGATATAGGCGGTATGGATGCTGCGCAGGGAATACTCACTGTAAGAGGGGGTATGACCTCTCATGCGGCTGTTGTTGCAAGAGGTATGGGCAAACCATGTGTTGCCGGCTGTGGTGCAATCACGATTGACATGGCTAACTCGACATTTGCAGTCCGTGATGTTACTGTGAAGGAAGGGGACTACATTACAGTGGATGGAGCTACTGGTGGTCTCATTATTGGTAAAGTCGATTTGATCACTCCTGGTGTAAGCGGTGAACTTGATATACTCCTTTCATGGGCAGATGAAGTAAGGGATATGGGTGTCAGGACAAACGCAGATACGCCTCATGATGCTAAGGTTGCCAGGGAATTCGGTGCCGAAGGCATTGGACTTTGCAGAACCGAACACATGTTCTTTGGAGAGGACCGTATTCCTGCAGTAAGGGATATGATACTGGCTGAAGATACCAATGTGAGAAGAGCAGCTCTTGATAAGCTTCTTCCGATGCAGAAAGAAGACTTCATAGGTATGTTCAGGGCAATGGAAGGTTATCCTGTAACCATTCGTCTTCTTGATCCGCCTCTGCATGAGTTCCTTCCAAAACACGAAGAGCTTGCAGATAAGTTAAGGGCTCTTGAAGCAGAAGGTGGCAGTTCCCAAAGCATGGAAGATATCAAAAAGCTGATGGAACGCGTTGACTCTATGGTAGAGACAAATCCGATGTTAGGACACCGTGGTTGCCGTCTTGGTATCACATACCCTGAGATCTATGCAATGCAGGTCCGGGCTATAATGGAAGCTGCATGTGAGCTGAAGTCCGAGGGCATGGATATAGTTCCTGAAATTATGATCCCTCTGATATCTCACGTTAATGAACTCCGTTCTGCCAAGAAGGATCTTGTTGAAGTCGCAGAAGCCGTGATAGCCAAAAACTGTGTCGAGCTGGAGTATCTTGTAGGTACAATGATCGAACTTCCAAGAGCTGCTCTGACAGCTGACCAGATAGCAAAGGAAGCAGAGTTCTTCTCATTCGGAACCAATGATCTTACGCAGACAACCTTTGGTTTCAGCAGGGATGATGCAGGTAAGTTCCTTCCATTCTATGTCGAGAATTCAATACTTGATAACGATCCTTTTGCAGTCCTTGACCAGGAAGGCGTTGGTGAACTTGTCAGGATCGGTATTGAAAAGGGACGCTCCACAAGACCTGATCTTAAGATAGGTATATGTGGTGAACACGGTGGAGAACCAAGCTCTGTAAAGTTCGGATATAACGTCGGACTGAACTACGTAAGTTGCTCACCTTTCCGTGTACCAATTGCAAGACTTTCCGCAGCACAGGCTGCAATTGAAAAACAGGACAACTCCTGATTTTTCAATATTCTTTCTTTTTTCTTGATTATTTACAACTGAGTACTTTCAGTTATTGGGGTATTTTCAGCATCACTCGTCCTAAATGGTAACTAGAATAGGCTAAAAGCGTAGCTCTTAAAAATAAGATAAAAAACAAAAAAGAGAAAGAACAGATCAATATGATCTTGTGATCATATAATCTGCAATTGCCAGAAGTATGGTCTTTGAATCAGAATCCTCAACAACATCAAGAAGCTCTTTGCCTTTTGCTACATAGCCCAGTGCAAGATCGCTTACATAATCTATTGAGCCTGCCTCTTCCAGTTGATGAACAGCCTCATTGATCTCTTCAGTTGTGGCTTTTCCTTTACCGAATATCTTAAGGTCCACACCATTATTCAGAGCATGTATGGCTATGAGGGTTTTCTTACCTTCCATAAGGTCACTGCCTCTGACCTTTCCCAGCACTTCTTCAGGGGTTGTCATGTCAATGACATCATCATATATCTGGAAAGCTATACCAATTAATCTTCCACACTCATAGAATGCATCGGCAACTTCATCAGATGCACCACCCAGAATGGCACCAATTTGCAGGGAAGCAGCATAAAGTACACCGGTTTTCTTCTCGATCATTTCGAGATATTCTTCCTTTGTAACATCCATGCGGTCCTCGAATTCCACATCAAGCCACTGACCCTCACAAATGTCTCTACATGTCTTGGAAAGTATGTCGATACATTTAAGGATGCGCTTAGGTTCTCCTGGTGCATGTGTAAGTATCTCGAAAGCTTTCGAGTAAAGGGTATCGCCAGCAAGGATTGCTCCTGCTTCTCCCCATTTGACATGGACTGCAGGCATTCCGCGGCGTATATCATCCCTGTCCATTATGTCATCGTGAACAAGTGTGAAATTATGGACCAGTTCAACTGCCACTGCGGCCGGAAGAACTGTTTCAAGATCTGATCCCACAGCTTCTGCTGCAAGAATGACTGTTGCCGGACGCAACCTTTTACCACCTGCGTCAGGAAGGTATCTAGCTGCCTTATAAAGCTCATATGGTTTGTCGATTGGGAGGTATTCCTCTATTCCTTTATCAACATGCTTTGAGCGCTTTTTAATCTCTTCGATCAAATCCATAAAGATCCCTGTCTAAACTAATTACTCTTCCTCAATGTAGAGTTCTTCTCCATTCCTTAGGAGGTGGAGAGTATCTCCAAGTATGTACCCTGCATCTTCTGCCATCTGTATGTATTCACTGTGCATTTGTATGGTTCCGTGTGCGGGTACTACATGTTCGGGTTTCAACATCCTTAGCAATTCCCAGTGGTCTTCACGGTATGCGTGTCCTGAAACATGGACATTGTCATATATCCTGGCTCCACGCATCTTCAATTTAGTCTCAAGTGCATAGCGGTTTGCCTGTGTCATTGGATTTGGTATTATATTAGCAGAGAATATGATCCTGTCACCTTTGTCTATCTTGAAAGGTGTATCTCCACTTGCAATTCTTCCAAGCACAGCGCCAGGTTCTCCCTGATGGCCTGTGACCACTGGCAGGTATTTATCTTTTCCACCTTCCATGATCCTTGCAAGGGCCTTGTCTATCTCCCTGCGGTTGCCATATATCTCTACTGATTCAGGAAGGTCGATGTATCCCATCTGGTGCGCAGTTGCAATGTATCTCTCCATGGACCTGCCCATAAGTACAGGGATTCTTCCCATTTCTTCTGCGAACTTAACAATAGAGTTCATTCGGGCTACATGTGATGCAAAGGTTGTTACGATCATGCCTACATCTGATTCTTCTGTCTCGATAAGTACATCCCTTAGCATTGAATGAGCTATCATTTCAGATGGAGTTTTTCCGTTACGACCGGAATTTGTACTTTCTGTAATAAGTGCAATAACTCCTTCTTCTCCAAGCTGCTTGAGTCTGTCAAAGTCAGGTGCTTCTCCAAGTGTAGGTGTCCTGTCAAGCTTAAAGTCACAAGCGTAGATTATAGCACCACTTACTGTATGGACTACAAGGAAAATGGTATCAATTATGCTGTGTTGGGCATTGACAAATTCGATGGAAATATCTTTTGTTATTTCCATTGTGCCGCCGGCATTCATTGACACGATGTTGTTCTTTACTCCGAATTTTCTCTCGGATTCTATTTGATGTTTAATGAGGGTTGTTGTATAAGGCGTTCCTATTATAGGAGCTGTGTATCTGTGTGCAAGTTTTGATATTGCACCAATATGGTCAAGGTGACCGTGTGTGCAGACAATTGCACGTACATTCCCGTTGACTTCCTTCATGATTGTGTCGTCAGGAATGGCTCCCATCTCAATAAGTTCAAGCGAGTGCATCTTGTCGATCTCTACGTCCTCATGTATCTGGACTCTGTCCAGACGAAGGCCCATATCAACGATGATTATGTCATCATTGATCCTGATAGCAGTCATGTTACGGCCCATTTCGTTATAGCCGCCAACTGCAATGATTCCTATTTCAGTCATATGTATATCTCTCTAATTATTATATGTGTTTTATTTAAGTATCCCCTTATTTGATGAATGTTAAACTCTCTGGAAATCAGTGTTCTTTGAACGAAGAGCAAGGTCTTTCACGTTAAAGCCACGCATTTCAAGATACTCTCTTGTCCAGCCACTGATCACAGTGGGTGCCAGATGCAGGTCTTTCACATCTTTGTAGCCGCAAAGGAACATTGCTACTTTGAGTTCATTCAGCATATGCTGAATGCTGCTTACGACCTCATCTTTTCCTTTTAATGCCGGCTCAACAAAAGGAAGCGCAGCACTCGCAACAGATGCACCAAGTGCAAGTGACTTTGCAATATCCAAGCCCGTTCTAAGTCCGCCGGTTGCTATTACTGGTAAAAACACGCTGCATTCCACTATACTTGGAACAGTGGGTATGCCGAAATCCCAGAACAATTCTCCTAGTAATTCAGATTCCAGGTCTTTTCTCTCCCTGGCACGATATACTTCCACACCGGACCAGCTGGTACCTCCCACACCACCTACGTCTATGGCTGAGGCTCCTGCATCTTTGAGGAGTAATGCGTCTTCATGTGATATTCCTGCACCTGTTTCTTTAATGATCACAGGTACTGCTAGGGAACAGATTTCTTTTATGACATCCAGTGCTCCAGAAGCATCTCTGTCACCTTCTGGTTGTATTGCTTCCTGAAGGAAGTTCAGATGAATTGCAATGGCATCTGCATCGATCATTTCAATGATCTTTTCTACGCCTTCAACGCCATATTCTCGTATTTGTGCAGCACCAATATTCCCATATACAAATGCACTGGGTGCTTTATCCCTGACAATGCTGAAAGATTCTTCCTGTGAAGGGTCTTCTATGGCTGCTCTCTGGCTTCCAACGCCAATTCCAATTCCCAGTTCTTCTGCAGCTTCTGCAAGTGCAGCATTGACAGGTTTTGTATCCGGATGTCCGCCGGTTATGGATGCTATCATGAAAGGTGCATTCATGTCCTTTTCCAGAAAACGGACAGACAGATCGATCTCATCCATGTCCATCTCTGGCAAAGCCCTGTGCACCAGCATGACATCCTTGAATCCTGGTCCAATTTTCCTTGATTCTACCGGGCTTGCAGCGCATAACTCTAGATGCTCTATCTTTCTCCTGGAAGTGCTCATAATAATACCTTAATATCTATATTGTTCAGACACCAGAAATTGCGGTGCCGATATTCTTTCCTTTCAGGAAATCGGATATGTTCCCTGAATTGCCTGCATTGAATATATAAGAAGTGCTACTTGACTGCTCACTAAGATTTAAAAGCTCAAGTACTTTTCCCAGCATACCACCGGTGACATCAGTTTTGGATGATCCTCCAAGGTATTCCCTGACTTCATCGAAGTTTTCATTGCTGATCTTTGGTATAACTTCATTCTTATTGTCAAGTACACCTTCTTCAGCACTTCCGATACCAATTCTTGATGCTTTCATCTGTATTGCCAGATATGGGACTATCTGGTCTCCGGAAAGCACTGAAGTTCCAAGTTCAGTGTCCATTACCATGTCTCCATGTAACACAGGAACAAAACCATTTGCAAGCATTTCCTCTATCTGTTCAAGGAACATACTCTTTATTCGGCTGTTTTCAGACACTGTACAGGCCATTGGGTGTAATGGTAACGCATTCACTCCTGCAGAATTCAGGGTCTCGACTACCGTGGTGTTTAGTTCCCTTACGGACATGTGTGTTATTATCGACCCTGCGTGATCGAATTTTCCTGTCAGTCCAAAGCGTTTGACCTGCGGATGGCCGAAGGAACCGGCTCCATGCACGATGATAAGTTTACCGTCAAAATCTGCAATTTCACTGGCAATACGCTTAATTTCATCCATTCTTGCAGCACCGTCATCAGCACTTTTGTCAGTGATGACACTGCCACCAATCTTTAAGATGGTGATACTATTGTTATCCATTTAATGACTCCAGTCGTACGCCTTCTTCTGTATTTTTAGTAATAATGGCTTCTCCGCCTGCTTTTTCAATGGCTCTTGAAACATCCGTTGCATTTTCGTCTTCTGCAAGTGCAACCATACATCCTCCACCGCCAGCACCTGTTATTTTAGCACTTATGGCACCATTTTTGCGTGCTGCATATACAAGGGATGAAAGTTCCGCACTTCCGACACCAATAGCATCGAGAAGTCCCTGATTAACATTCATGAGCTTGCCTATGGTTATGTAGTCGTTTTCATTGACGAATTTTTCAGCAACTATGGACATCTGGCCAATATTGGAAAGTATTGGGTCAATTACAGTAGGAAATTCTCTACGAAGCTTCGCAACATTTCCTACAAGCTCCTTTGTAGAGGAAAACTTGTTCGTATTGCCGATCACAATTGGACATTTAATAAGTTGAAGCTTCTTTCGTTGGGGTATCATCACAACACCGCCCATGGTACTCACATATGTGTCTGTGGGGCTCGCATTGCCCTGTACCATCTTCTCTATTTCATGTCCGGTCTTCGCAATATCTTCGAGCGAAAGGTCACATTCATATAAGTGGTTCAATGCCTGTATAGTTGCAACAGTGACTGCGGCTGATGATCCAAGTCCGGAACCCACTGGAAGCTCTGATTCTATCTTAATTCTAAGTCCTTCTATGTCTGTCATCTGTCGCATTTTCTCGATGACATGGGATATGTATGGGTGTATTTCAAAATCAAGTCCTGTGGTTCCAAGAACTGATTCAATTATTATATCGCTATCTTTCTGCACGTGTACCTTCGTGCGAAGTTCTATTGCACAGCAGATGGCGCTTTCACCATACACTACTGCATGTTCACCAAAAAGGTAAACTTTCCCGGGTGCCGAACATGTTATCATAGGATGTCCTTTTGATATTGATATTCACTCCACGGTAATTGCCGCGTATCCGACAACTCCTGACATGTCTCCGGTCACGTCTCCACTGTTTGCATATTTTAACAGTGATGCTTTCCTGGCACCAAATTCCATTGTAGCTGCAAGCATTGCTGCTATAGGGCCAAATCCGCATGCTGAAATATTCCTTTCTTCTTTACGTCTGTAAAATTCAGGAATATCCATTTCAAGTATTGGCTCGATGAGATACTGATCATTATCACTTGCAATTGCAGCAGGCTGGTAATGAGTAAAATCACTTGATGCGATGAACACCACTTTCTTTCCTGAAGCCTTAACGGCCCTTGCAAGTTCTTCCCCCACTTCTATTGCGGTTTCTTCATCTTGAAGACCCATGCATACGGGGAGTATCTTGAAATCACTGCCAAACCTGTGCTGCAAAAAAGGTATCTGCACTTCAATAGAATGTTCAAAATGGTGTGCAAGCTCATCAAAGTCTATGATGGTTCCCGCAAGCAGCTTTCCAATTTCCCTGTCTGTTTCAACAACTCCAAGAGGGGTCGTCCATGTATCCTGGGACATTGCCACAGCAGATCCGTATCCTGTATGGTTTGGTCCAAACAGGACATAGGTGTCTGCTCTGGGTAATTGAGCATATGCATGTGCTGCCACCTCACCCGAATACACGTATCCGGCGTGAGGTACAACAGCACCAAGAATTGGCTTTTCTGAAATTGCCAGAACCTTGAAGCACCTGCTAAGTTCTTTTTTAAGACTTTTCGGATTATGCGGATAGAACTGACCGGCAACGGTTGTTTGTCTCATACTACTTATCACCCCATATTCTAATAAGGGTTTTTAATATATTTGTAGTATGCTTCACACAAAGTTGTCAGTTCAGACTCCTACTTCAAAGTCTTCAAGTTCGTAAGTGAACATTGAATCGTTGGCCTTTGCTATCTCTCTTGCAAGTAACCAGTATACAAGGGAAAGTGCTTTTCTTCCTTTGTTGTTGGTTGGGATAACAAGATCTACGTTAGATGTCATGTTGTTTGTGTCACAGAGTGCAACAACTGGGATACCAATGTTTACGGTCTCTTTGATGACCTGTGCATCTCCGGTTGGGTCAGTAACAATTACTACATCTGGCTCACAGAATTGTTCAATTTTTGGGTTTGTGAGAAGCCCTGGGATAAATCTGCCGACCATTGACTTAGCACCGATGGCTTTTGCGAACATCTTTGCAGGGAATTGACCGTACTGCCTTGCAGAGACAACAAGAACTCTTTGTGGTTCATATTTTGAAAGGAATTCTGCTGCAAGTCTGATCCTTTCATCTGTTGCCTGAATGTCGAGTACATAAAGACCGTCTGTCCTTACACGGTAGACGAATTTCATCATGTTCTCGGTCTTCTGCTGTGTACCAATGTGTACGCCTGCTGCAAGATACTCATCTATAGGGACAAGGGATGTGGTTTTTGCTTCTTCGCTTACTTCCTCTGTCACTTCACTTGCTTCATTGATTATAGTTTCCTCTGTTGAATCCATAAAATCACCTAATTATCAATATTTCTTTTAACAGTAATTGGGGTAACCCCTAGTTCAAACTCTCTTTTGGCAAGAAATAATGAGTTCATACTTGGGTCATCTATAAGAACTGGAGCTCCCATTGAAATCTGCAGTGCTCTGGCACCAACAATTCTAGCCTTTTCATACCTGGTATAGTGTTCTGTAGTCAATAGATCACCTTATCAAAATCATAATGAAAATATCAATAGTCCATTTATCGACAGCTACTCCTATTGCTTACAAAAATGTTCCTGTATGGATAGCCATTAATGGGGTCAATGATAGTTATTATAAATATTTTATTCGGAATCCCTCCGAATGTGGTCATATCTTTGTCCTGAACAGTAGTTTCCTATAAAGTGTCATGGGCCTGCTGAGATTTAAACTCAGATCGCAGCGTGTTTCGCATAGTAAATATTTATGTCCCAAACGCTAAGGCCCAGAATACTCTACAGTCCTTACTGGTATGGGGCAAGCGTATCTACTAGCTCGACGTGTGAAAGGATCATCCTTCGGCAACAATAGCGTGTGACACCAAGGTCATTAAGCACTGCTCCGGGGTCTTCTCCTTCATTTACGCGCTGTTTGTACTCTTCCCAGCAATTTGAGATTACTTTTCCACAGCTGAAACATCGAACTGGTAACATATTCTATTGCCTACCTGTATGATTTCTGATATCTGGCACGTGCACCTGGTCCACCAAACTTCTTGGTTTCCTTCTGCCTGGAGTCGTTTACCAGGAGGTTACGGTCGTATGCCATGTATGTGTCCCTAAGGCTTGTGTCATTGGTCCAATCTACAATGCCTCTAGCGATTGCAGTTCTTACAGCACTTGCCTGGCCTATTATTCCGCCGCCGCTGACAACAACGTCTATATCAATTCCGTTAACAACTTCGCCTGCAAGCATTACTGCTTCAGTGATCTTGAACTTTGCAAAATCAGGGTCGTATATTTCCAGTGGCTTCTTGTTTATGCGCACCTTTCCGTTTCCCTTCTTAACTGTTGCACGTGCAATAGCTGTCTTCTTCTTACCTGATGAGGTTATTACTTTAATGGACATTATAATCTTCCTCCTTATTAGAACTTAGCACCCAGTTTTACACTGACATCGCCAAGTCTGAGGTATTTGTTTGAGCTCAGGCGGTCCATGCTTGCCTCAGCAATTCTTACACTTTCCTTGTCCTTGAATTCCATTGGAATACCTACGTACACTTTAAGGCGACCCATTGCATCTTTTCCTCTTGCACGTTTGTATGGCAGCATTCCTCTTACAGTTCTTTTAAGGATTCGGTCTGGTCTCTTGGGGAAGTATGGTCCGAATTCGGGCTTTCCTCTTTTCAGAGTCTCGTCATACTCTCTTAATGTGGTGATCTTTGAACCGGAAATTACTGCTTTTTCAGCATTGATGATATCAATTTCCTCACCAGCAAGCAATTTCTTTGCCACAGTGCTTGCAAGCCTACCCATAATGAGTCCGTCTGCATCGATAATTGTCATCTTCTTCACCTACTGTAAGATCTTAATTCCAGATCCCTTCGGGTTCTCTTCCATTATCTGTTCTATTGTCAGGCATTTGCCGCCAAGACCTGTGATCTTTTCCATTGCAGTTGCACTGAAATTGTATGCTGCAACAGTGACTGCCTTATCAAGGAGTCCTGATCCAAGTACTTTGCCTGCAATAAGGACTGTCTCTCCATCCTTTGCATACCTGTTGATCTTACTGAGGTTTACCTGTGCGTAATTCCTTCCAGGCTTTTCCAACCTCTTTGCCACATCTCTCCAGATAGCAGCTTCATTCTGACGTGACCCTTCCTTCAGTGCTGCAATAAGCACAGGAGTGCGAGGGTTTGTCTTTCTTTCAATTTTGACTTGTGTAGTCTTGCTCATATTGTTCCTCCGCAAGAGTATGTCTCACTCACGCATTATATGCGTTCGAACATCCGTTAGGTGTCAATTAAGTAAGAACATGAGTTGTCTGTAGAATCAGACTGCTCTTGAATAACACTAATAGTACATAAAGATTATGTGGGATTTTGGTCACTACTAAAAACATTGTTATACACTTTATCGTATATTGGTTCTATGTCACATCCCAGTTCTTTTGCTGTTAGCAGGGCAGCAACCTCTATATCTATAAGATCATCGAATAATTCTTGTTTTTTATTGATAAGTGCAGTTGTATCCCTTGCACTTTTTCCACAATTTGCAACTATCAGGGCGATTATATCCTCAATGGTCGATCTCTCTTTGAAAATTGATTCTGAAGGCTTGAAACCATGTGGTATCTCTATTGTACTTATGTCAAAATTTGGAATTAATTCTGCCCCACTAAATTTCAACAAGTGGGCTCCAATGGCCCTGTCCCTGACCTTTGATGCAACATCAGGTGCCATCCACTTAAGGTCAAAAGAGAGCACGAATTCAAAATCCTTGATCGAAAGTGAACTCTTGTTATTTCTTTTAAATGGGGTTGCAGCTACAAGCATCAATTCATCCATCATGAACCCCTTCGAAGCTCATCAATAATAGTGTCGGCAACCCGGCCACATTCTGTTCTCTTTGGACCGTCTATATGATTTATCTGAAGCACCAGTAGTTCATATTCGAGAATGGCTCTCACAAGATATATGTCACCTCGAAATGGTACACGATTATACTTCCCGTCAAGATAACTATACCTCAAGTGAACCCTGAAATCCATAATTCCTTCTCTTTCAATGGTATCCAGTACTTCATCTACAGTATCATAATTAAGTGGGGAAAAATCGATGCCATTGCTTACGACTTCCACAGCAATTTCCCTCTTTGCCTGTATACGATGTCCTCTTTGGGTAACAGACTCGGTAACAAACATGCCGAATTTTCCGTCCGTGTTTGCCATCACTTTCACAAAAAAAGGAAGGTCCGAATGGTAGCGGTATTTCTGTTCAAACTCCACATCCCTGTGGGGAAACCGATGATATATACGTTTTCGCATCATTTAAACTGCTACCATCCTTTATATTTTAACAAAATCTCTGTTTGCCTGAATTATAGCTGAATGAGTTTGGCATCAATTATTCCTTCGACCGATCTCATCTCTTTTAGTATTGATTCCGGAACTTCTGAATCAACATTAAGTGCCATTATGGTCGTTCCGCCAATATCTGCTCTTCCAACCTGCATTCCAGATATATTTATGTTGTTCTTTCCAAGCACTATGCAGCAGGGTCCGATCACGTTAGGTTTGTTAATATGTTTTGCTACTATCATATATCCGGATGGTATCATATCAACATGTTCCCCGTTGATGTTGATGATCTTTCCTTTGCCACCAACTACTGTACCTATGATCGATACCTTCTCTTCATCCATTGTGATCTCTACTTTTATTGTTGAAGTGAATTCTTCTGTAGTTTCAGATTTACTTTCAACAACTTCAACCTTCCTTGATTTTGCAAGGGAGCTTGAGTTAACATAGTTGACAGCTGAACCAAGTGCGACCTGGAGCATACCTTTTAGTGCAGCAACAGTTATTGGTCGTGTATCTTTCTCAGCAATGTCCCCGTTGTACGATATTTCTATCTTTTCATAGTTCTTGCCAAGGAGTTGTGCACATGCACTGCTCATTGTTTCAGCAAGCTGGATATAAGGTGCAAGCATGGTCATGATCTCTGGTTTGACCGATGGTATATTGATAGCACTTTTCGCAGGTCCACCGTTAAGTACAGATACTACTTCTTCGGCCACGGAAACTGCGACATTGACCTGTGCCTCCTTGGTCGAAGCACCAAGGTGTGGTGTAGCTATCAGGGTCTTGCAATCAATAAGAGGGCTGTCAAAAGGAGGTTCATTGACGAACACATCAATTGCAGCACCTGCTATTTTATTAGTGTTCAATGCATCAGCAAGTGCTTCCTCATTGATGATCCCACCACGTGCACAATTGATTATCCTTGCGTTGCTTTTCATCATAGCGAACTCTTCAGCATCAATTATGTTTCTGGTCTCTTTGATAAGTGGTGTATGAACAGTAATAAAGTCAGCCTGTTTCACTATCTCATGCACGGACATCATTCTTACACCCATTTCCTCTGCTCTCTCATCTGAGACAAAAGGATCGTATGCTAAGATATCCATGTTAAGTCCCTGTGCTCTTTTTGCAACCTCAGCACCAATTCGGCCCAGCCCGATCACACCAAGGATCTTACCATTGACCTCTATACCCATGAACTTGCTACGCTCCCATTTTTTGGACTTAAGCGACTCATTGGCCTGTGCCACATTCCTTGCCAGCGCCATCATCATTGCAATAGTGTGTTCTGCCGCGGAGAGCATGTTTCCTTCAGGTGCATTGACAACTATTATTCCTTTTTCCGTAGCTGCCTCTACATCTATATTATCAACTCCAACTCCTGCCCTGCCTACTATCTTCAGCCTGTCAGCTGCCTCTATGACCTTTCTTGTAACTTGTGTTCCACTTCTGATAACAAGTGCGTCATATTCTGGTATCTTTTCAACGAGCTCTTCTTCGGAAAGTCCTGTAAGGACATCAACTGTGAAATGTTGTTGAAGTATCGTTAATCCCTGTTCTGATAATGGATCACTAACTAGTACTTTCATTTTGTATATCTCCGCAGATAAATGCAATATAAGCAATTACGCATTTTGATTTAATGTGGTTAAAGGACTAATACAATTATCTCTTTTATATTTGTCTACGTATCGTCCTGTGCTTCCCTAGTTCTTTTCAAGCTATTTTAATCTATTTTGAAAATGCGCCATTTTACATATACTTGTCTCTTTACCCTTTTAAATGCATATTATTGTTGAATTCAATTGCAAAGCTATTTTACTTTTTCCCGTAATAAATAGGAACATATATATAAAAGACTCAATAATAAGATATCTGGCCAATGAAAATCAATTTAGATATTTAAATATACTAAAATAATTGTTTTCATCGCAGGGTTGTATATGAAGAAAGAAGCAAGAATAGTATTAGTATCGATCTCATTTGGTCTTGCATTTTGGATTCTGGATGCCTACCTAGTACATTTCTTGCTAAATGCAAGCAACTTGCCTAATTCTTTGTCGCAAAAGGCATTTTTCTATGATAATTATGTCCGGTCCTTTGTTTTCATCGGCTTCCTTTTGTTTGGTATGACCGTTTCAAAAATGTCCCAAAAATGTCAATCTGCTGAGAGCGAGCTACTTTCACAATTGAAATTTGAGAATATTGTTGCAGAGATCTCTTCCTATTTCATTGGCAAGAAATCAGAGCATATCGACACTGGAATCCGTCTTTCTCTTAAGAAGATAGCTGAATTTGCCGGTGCTGATCGCAGTTACTTAATACTTTTCTCAAAATATCGAAACGAAAATGATACAGTATACAAATGGCATGCGGAAAATATCGATAATATCCATGTAGATAATCTACCAGGAAGGGATTTCCCATGGTGGATGGAGAGGCTACGGGATCCTGATATACTAAACATACCAGATGTATCAAAATTACCGGCAGAGGCAAGCAAAGAAAAAGAAGCTTTGCAAAAAGCAGGAATTATGTCTGCACTGTCTATTCCTCTTCAATCCAATGGTTTGTTGATTGGTTTTCTAGGTTTTGATTCCTTTAGCCAGAACAGGGTATGGCCACCAAATTACATAAAACTCATGAGGATAATTGGCGATATTTTTGTAGACAGTATAGAACGAAAAAAAGCTCAGGAATCTATTGTTGAACACAAAGAAAGACTTACAAGGGCACAGGAAATATCACATACAGGAAGTTGGGAAATTGATCTGCGCACTAAAAAGCATTTTTGGTCTGATGAGATGTATCGGATCATGGGCTTTTCACCCAATGAAATATCAATTACCAAGGATCTCTATTCTACTCTCATACATCCAAACGACCGCAGTTTGTTCAATTCATGCTTAGACAAGGCACTTTCGATTCATGGTTATAAATTCGAAGTTAGGACCAGGGTAATAAAGAAAAACGGCTCAATTTGCATCCTTCATTCTCTTGGTGAAGTAACATGGGACAATAATGGCAAACAAGTTCTTTTTCGGGGAACTACCCAGGATGTAACTGACATATCACTTGCAGAAGAAGACCTTCAAATAAAGAATCGTAATCTGCTTATTCTGCAGTCTACGGCATTGATCGCTGCAAGTTCACTGGAAATGAAGGATTTTCTGGATGATGTCCTTGTTGAGTTGCTTTCTTATGTAGGGTGCAATTCAGGTTTAATTTGCCTTCGTTGTTCCCAGGACAAGTCTTTTAATGTTTGCTCATCGAGCGGAATAAAAGAAGAGCTAAATGAGGAATTAAATAGCATTAATTGTGATGATCCTCTATTCCGTACCATTCCTGATCTAAAGAAGAGCACATTGGTCACAGACAAGGCAAATGATATTCAGGCTAGCCTGAAAAAGTTAAACGTGAATGAATATTCCGGAAGATTTGTTTTTGTTCCTGTTATTTCCCGTGAAGATCTGGTTGGTGTCATATTATTGTTCCCCGATGATGGGACTATTATCTCAAACACTGATCTTGAAATACTTGGTAACGTAGGTCATCAGGTTGGTATCGCTGTTGAGAATATTCGTCTTGTTGATGAAACCAGAAACGCATACGAAGAGCTGAAATCTCTTGACAGGATGAAAGATGAGTTCGTAGCTAATATCACCCATGAGCTCAAAACACCTCTCATCTCCATTAAAGGGTATAGTGAAGCTATTTATGACGGACTTCTTGGTGAGCTTGATGAAAAACAAAAAAAATGTATGAAAATCGTTGTTTCTAATTCAGAACGCCTTGAGCAGTTAATAGAGTCTTTGCTTAACATGAACTCTCTTTACTTTGAAAAGTATCATGTATTATCACCAATTCACCTTAAAGAAGTTCTTGATAATTCTATAAGCAGCCTCCATACCAAGGTGGAAGAAAAGGACATCTATCTAAACACCGATTATTCGTTTGATATGAATCTGGTATATGGTAACTGCGAATTTCTACAGTATCTTTTTGTTTATGTTCTGGATAATGCAATAAAATTCTCTTCCCGTGGCTCTATAGTCTCTATTTCGATCAAGGAAGATGTTACTAATATCCATGTGGACATAAGTGACCATGGGATGGGAATCCCACAAAACTGTATGGACCTGATTTTTGACAGGTTCTATCAGGTTGATGGTTCAGCCACCCGTATCCATGGGGGTAATGGACTGGGTCTTTATCTTGCAAAGAATATTGTGGAATTGCATTCCGGGACAATTGAGGTTGAAAGTGAGGAAGGCGTTGGTACAGTTGTCCACGTGTCCATTCCTCTGTACAACCCGGATATTCACGATTAGATAAAGTAATTCCCTCAGTTGTCCATAAATCGGAAATATACCCTTCTGTTGTTTTTCCCCTTATTCTCAGCTTTGATTATCTCGATGTGGGGTATATCGCCTGTATTTGCCATGTGGGTTCCACCACATGCCTGTGTATCCACATCAGGGATGCTAATTACTCTAATATCTTCTATTTCAGGAGGGAATGCATCTTTCAGTTTAACTACAGAAGGGATCTTGAACGCTTCATCCCTTGGCATAATGGTAATACTCACAGGTATATTGCGGTCTATTATCTCATTGACCTTGCCTTCGTAGGACTTTATCTGCTCCCTGTCAAAGTCCTCCAGGTTGAAATCCACTCGTGTCTTTTCTTCGCCTAACTGGTTGCCTGATATCTTTGCTCCTGTCTCATTGTGTATTATGGCACTCAGTATATGGCATGCAGTGTGGTATTGCATGAACCGGTATCTTCTTTCCCAGTCAATTACTCCTTTTACCCTGTCTCCTGCCTTCAGTCCCGGTAATGTGACTTCATGGCTGATATTGCCATCGAATTTTGCAACATAGCTTACAGGGAATTCAGTTCCGTCCTCTCTTACAAGAATTCCGGTGTCATTTGGCTGCCCACCAGAATTTGGATAGAATGCTGTTTTGTCAAGTACTACGAATTTGTCATCCTTGACAGTCTCAACCGTTGCATCGAATTCTTTCAGGTAACATTCAGTAAGGTATAATTCTTTCATGGATACAGGTAAAGTTCCTTTCCATGATTAATTTTTTGGGTATTGTAGGGAGTTGCACTATAGCAGGAACTGTTACATATCGTAGTACAGCCTAACAATATTCATCAAAAAAAGATAACTGAAAGGACAGATATGCCCTTTCTTCATTTATGGTGCCGTCTGCTCACAAGGAAAGCAACAGATACTAAGATCGATCCTGACAGTGCACTGAATCCAGAAGTGTTCTTATCTTGTGTTGTTTCAGGTTCATTTATATCCTTATCAACAGGTTTTGTTGCGACAGTTTCTACATAATCGATAACTTCTATTGCCTCATCACCCACGATACTAAATAATGAGAACCCGGGTGTTTCAGCTGTGAAGTAAAGGAAATCATCTTCTTCTCTTACTTTGCTGGTAGGTAACTCTTCCCACTTTTTATCGTTATAATGTGCCATACGTATGGTAGTAGGGTCTATGTTTTTCTCACGTATCCATCCTTTTCTTACTTTAAAGTGAATGAGGATATTGTCAGCATTATCTGTTGTGATAGTACCTGCACTTCCCACATCTATGCTCATCAATTGGTGGGAAGTGCCTGAGGGACGAGGTATACCTTCAGGTGAATCTGAGAGTGCCTGAACTTTGGCAACAACGAGACCCTTATTGTCCTTAGCATCGAAACTGACACCAACAACTGGAGTACCACTGTCAGAGAAGTTGTATTTTACTTCTGTTCCTTTGATGATACGCAACGTAGATGCAGCAGTTGTTTCAACAATCTTAGGATTCTGTCCCTGGCTTACTGATGTACGAGTTCCTGAGTTGTCAGAGCTGGAACTGATGGTACTGACAGGACTGCTAGAAATCACATTTATATGATTCATCTGCATGATGGTATTACTACCACCCGCATTTGTTGCATTTAAAATGACGTTATAGGTGCCTGCAGTTGCATATGTGTGTATGGAATTCTGGTCAATAGATGTAGTTCCGTCACCGAAATCCCATTCCCATGAAGTAGGAGCATTGGTGGAGAGGTCGGTGAAGTTTACAGTAAGTGGAGCTGTGCCTGATGTGGTGTTAGCCGTGAAGTTGGTAATGGGAGCAACAGCAACCGTGATGTAATCAGTAACTAGGGTGCTGTTGTATCCAAATGCATTGTATGCCTGTAATGTTACCTGATATGTCCCTGAAGCAGTATATGTGTGATATGGATTCTCTTCAGAAGATCCAGCAGTTCCAAAGTGCCATACGTCATTCTTGAAGTTGCTACCATCATGGCCTCCCATAAACACTACGCTACCGTCAGGTAGTACAACGCTGTTTCGGCATATTCTTCCTGACCATCCTGCACTTGAGTTTACCTCTGTCCATGTGTAACCTTTATCCGTAGACTTCCATACGTCATTCTTTCTGGTGTTACTGTTGTCAAGACCGCCCATAATCATTATACTTCCATCGGGAAGTGAAACGCTGCTGTGACCAAATCTTTTGGACCATCCTGCACTTGAGTTTATCTCTGTCCATGTGTAACCTTTGTCCGTAGACCTCCATACATCATTATTATGGACACCAGAGGAACCCCCACCCATCAGTACTATGCTGCCGTCAGGAAGTGTAATACTAGTATGAATATATCTTCCCTGCCATCCAGCGCTTGAGTTTATCTCTGTCCATGTTGTTCCGTTATTTGTGGATCTCCAGACATCATTCTTGTAGCTGCCATCGTACCCTCCCATAAGTACTATGCTTCCATCAGAAAGCACAACGCTGCTATGGCCTGTTCTTTCTGACCATCCAGCACTTGAATTAATTTCTATCCATGTTGTTCCATTATCTGTGGACTTCCATACGTCATTCTTCATGCCGCTAACATTGTAACCACCCATAAGGATAATACTGCCATCAGGAAGCACAACGCTGCTATGAATGTATCTTCCTGACCATCCTGCGTTTGGATTTATCATATTCCATGTTGTGCCATTGTCTATGGACTTCCACACATCATTCTCATAGCCGCTGGGAGACCCTCCTCCCATTAGTACTATGCTTCCATCGGGAAGTACAATGCTACTGTGACCATATCTTCCATTCCATCCCGCACTTGAGTTTATTTCTGTCCAGGGTTCTGAGAAACCTTCATCGTCAAAGTACCATGTCCAGCCTGTTGGACTGTTCAATGATGTATCGGTGAAGTTAACAGAAAGTGGTACTCCACCTGACGTAACATTTGATGTGAAATTAGCAACAGGAACACCAGCAACCACTATGCAATTTTCCTGAGTATTTATGTTGCTGCTACCTATATTTGTAGCATTCAGGCTGACTGTATAGGTGCCTGCAATTGAATATGTGTGTGTAGGATTCTGATCTGTAGAAATAGTACCATCACCAAAGTTCCATATCCAGGAAGTGGGGGTATTGTTGGATAGGTCAGTAAAGTTTACAACCAGAGGAACTACACCTGATGTAATATCAGCAGTGAAGTTGGCAACAGGAGTATCGGCAACGGTAATATAATCGGTGACTAGGGTTCTGTTGCAGCCTACATCGTTGTATGCCTGCAGTGCTATCTTATAGATTCCAGGTTCAGTATACACATGAGGTGGATTCTGTTGGGAAGAATCAGCAGTTGTGAGTTTCCATACATCATTCTTATAGTTAGTAGTATTACGACCCCCCATCAACACTATACTGCCATCATGAAGTACAACACTTGTGTGACCTAATCTTTCCGTCCACCCTGCACTTGAGTTTATCTCTGTCCAAGTTGTACCATTTTCTGTTGATTTCCATACATCATTCTTAAAGTTGACACTACGCCCTCCCATGAGCACTATGCTATCATCAGGAAGAGCAACACTGCTATGCCCTAATCTTTCCATCCATTCTGCACTAGAGTTAACCTGGATCCATGTTGCACCGCTATCTGTTGATTTCCACACATCATTCTTATAAACACCGGCAAGACCACCCATGAGTACTATAGTACCGTCAGAAAGTGCAACACTGCTGTGAACAATCCTTCCTGACCACCCTGCACTTGAGTTCATTTCCGTCCATGTTGTGCCATTGTCTGCGGACTTCCATACATCATTCTTTTTGCTGCTGGCATTGCCACCGGCCATGAGTACGATACTACCATCGGGAAGCACAACGCTGGTATGGACATATCTTCCCGACCACCCTGCATTTGAGTTTATCTCCTTCCATGTTGTACCATCGTCTGTGGACCTCCATACGTCATTTTTATACCCGCTGGAGGAACTACCACCCATAAGCACAATGCTGCTATCAGGAAGTACAACGCTGCTATGGCCAAATCTCCCCTGCCATCCAGCACTTGAGTTAATCTCTGTCCATGTTGTGCCATTGTCTATGGACTTCCATACGTCATTTTTGTAGCTGCCGTCGTTACCACCCATGAGCACTATGCTACCATCAGGAAGTACTACGCTGCTATGGCTGTATCTTTTCGACCATCCTGCACTTGAGTTTATTTCTTCCCAGGGTTCTGAGGGATTCTGGTCACCGAAGTACCATGCCCAGCCTGTGGGACTGTTTAACGATTCATCGGCAAAGTTTACAGTGAGTGGTGCTAAACCGGAAAACACATCAGCCGTGAAATTAGCGGTTGGTGCTAAAGCTCCGGCTGTAGTAATGGATGATAGTATGATGATTCCAGCAATGAAGGTGAAAATGTAACGGAGAGGTTGCATATAAAAAAGAATGTTTTTCTCCAGGTATGGTTTTTTCATATGTTTAGCTAACAATATGTGTTTTTTTGAATTCATTTCATTCTTCTCAATCGATAAATTTTGTATCATGATTCCCTCTCACAGAAACTCGCATTTTATAATCGACTCGTTTCTGATCATCACATGTCGTTTTCCCGATAAAACTTAATTCAAATTAAGAATATGGCTCTATTTATAATTGTATTAATATATGTGTTATATATAATAATGCGTTATTTACAGTATAGTTTGTCTTTGAGGTCTGAAAAGAAACTTAACTATCTGGTTTGTGGTGAATCAATCGGATTAAGTCGATGATGCTAAGGAAAAATGAAATATATTCAGGGAGAACTGAGCTGTGATCCCAATATGGCTATTTTTGTATCATCCCAAAAGTCACAAAAGCGTCATATATTAGCTGCACCCTAAAATAATTGAGAAAATGGCTGGCAAAGGAACAAGGGATATATCTATCTACCCTCTTCTTCTGGTGAATTTTATCGGCACCATGGGGCTTAGTTTAGTTTTGCCTTTCCTCATATTTCTTGTTGAAAGGTTCGGCGGCAATGCACTGATTTACGGTATTATGTCTTCAATGTATCCTGTTTTCCAGTTAATAGGCTCTCCGCTTTTGGGACGATGGTCTGATACATATGGCAGGAAAAAGGTTCTTTTTTTAAGTCAGGCAGGAACACTTCTCTCATGGATAATTTTCTTCATCGCTCTTTTTGTACCGGTAGCCGTGCTGGTGCCTGTAAGTTCCGGAATACTGGGTTCTTTTGTAATTACAGTTCCTCTTGTTCTTCTCTTCATTGCAAGGGGATTTGACGGACTTACCGGAGGCAATGTTTCCGTTTCAAACGCCTACATCGCTGATATTACCGAGGATAAGGACAGAAGCAAGAATTTCGGAAAAATGTCAGTTTCCACAAATCTTGGTTTTATTGTCGGGCCTGCACTTGCCGGAATTCTCAGTGTTACCATATATGGTGAAGCTCTTCCGGTGCTTGCAGCTATTCTGATATCTCTGGCAGGTGTCGTACTGATAGCATTCTATGTACCAGAGTCCCGTAGGTGCGTCTCAAAGAACAAGATTCCGGCAGAATTATCCGTAATGTCTGATAAACCAGGTGGATGTGTTGACAGTGCACCCCTACAAAAGCAGAAGTTCAGGGATGTGATGAAATTAAAGCACATACCTTATATGTTCCTTATATACTTCCTTATCTTCCTTGGTTTCAATGCCTTCTATACGGCTTTCCCGGTGCATGCAGCAAATGATCTTCAATGGAGTATTGCAGAGCTTGGTTTCTATTTTTCTTTCCTGAGTATCATGCTTGTGATAGTCGAAGGGCCGGTACTCTCATACGTTTCCAAAAGATATTCGGACGTTTTTCTGATAATATCAGGGAGCCTGATACTCGGGAGTAATTTTGTGCTTCTGGCCTTTGGTAGTACATTACTTACGTATGTTGCAGCGATATTTTTCGCAGTTGGCAACGGTTTCATGTGGCCTTCCATACAGTCCATGTTATCAAAGCTTGCAGGAAATGAAAATCAAGGACTTGTTCAGGGAGTTTCGGGCAGTTTTATGAGCATCGCCAGTATTCTGGGACTGATCGGGGGCGGTTTCATCTATGAACTCATGGGAAGAGGTGCATTCATAGTATCTGCGCTTATAATCTATCTTGTATTTGTACTAGCCCTGCGTCTTCGTTCCTTTGATCTTTCAACTGAATAATATTTTTGAAAAAAAGTATGCTCTTATTTGAGCATATACTTCACATCGTAACTGCTTGCAGGATAGGCGTACATGGGTTCCCTTACCTGGTCCGCGGTAAGTCCTGCTTTTATAGCCAGAGTAAAAAGGTTGATAGTATCTTCCGCATTTGGTCCAATGACGTGTGCTCCTACTATTTTTCCGGTGTCTTTCTCGACAATTATCTTGGATGCAGAAAATCCAAGGTTAGTTTTCTTTGCAGAATAATACTGGCTCATATCATTGAACAAGACTTTGTGTTTGTCAGTAGCATCCTTTTCCATTATTCCCACTGCTGCAAGTGTGGGAATGGTAAATACTGCAGAGGCTATTTCTGTGTAGTCTGCTGTATGTTTGTTTCCATCCAGTATATTGGATGCAACTATGTGTGCCTGAAGACTTGCAGTTGGGGTAAGTGCAGGTCCGGGGATTATACAATCTCCTGCGGCATATACTGAAGGATTTGATACGCTTTGCAGATACTCATTGACATCAATGGCGCCATGTTCGATATCCACTCCGCCTTTTTCAGGTTCAAGGCCATCTATGGCAGGAACCCTTCCAAGTCCATGGACCACCATGTCGCATTCATGGATGATATCTTTCTGCTTTTTACTATCATAAACATTTAATTCAAGAGAACCTCTCTTCTTTTCTATCCTTATAAGCTCCTGATCTGTATGGATTCTGATTCCTGCTTTTTCCGATGCTTTTATCAGCATATTCACAAGGTCAGTGTCAAAGGTCTTGAGAATGTTCTCTCCTCTATGGACTAGCGTGACGTCTGCACCTGCTCTTGCAGCTATGTGTGCAAATTCAAATGAAATATAGCCACCACCTACAAAGATTATCTTCTTAGGGAATTCTTTCAGGTCAAGGAACTCATCACTGGTTGTGAGAAGTTTTGCTCCGGGCATATCAATAGGCTTTGATCTTGCTCCGACAGTTACAAGGATGTACTTCGAAGATATGAGTTTGTCTCCAATAGCCAGTGTGTTACTGTCATGAAAACTCACTTTACCGTGATAGGTATCTATCCCTGCATCAATGAATGCCTTTTCTTTAGGACTTGTTAAGGAGTGAACAAGTTCATCCTTAAAATCGATCAACTCCGGCCATTGAAGATAATTATCACATTTTATACCTTTATTTTTCATCCTCTTACCGGAAGCCACGATATCGGCAGCACCACTAAGTATCTTCTTAGGAATGCATCCATGAAATGCACAAATCCCTCCGTACTTATCCTTGTCTGCAATGGCAACTTTCATTCCTGCATTGTTGAGTTTGTATGCAAGTGAAGAACCTGCAACTCCGGTACCTATTACAAAAGCATCATATTCCATATCCATTGATATATTCCTCAGTAGCTGTTTTTTTCGTTATTGAACTGCATCAAATTATAAACATTACAGAAGTATGGTCTGCTCATCTTTGAAATCTGATGAAAATATCGTACATTTGCAACTAATATCGTAGCTTGAAAAAGTGGCTCAATAATACTTCAGGCATCATCGGGATTTTGGTCAGGCTGGACCGTAATTATCTTGCTAATTGAAATGTGTGAATAGCGTCGGTCTGTTATCTCAAGTGTAAGGACTCCATCGTTGCAAGCTTTTACATTTCCCCGGAATGTAATTATTCCTCCACAATACACGGAAACATCTTTTCCCATGAAATTCTTAAGAATAAATGATTGCATTTCCATCATTTCACTCACTATCAACTATTGATAATATATTGATTATTTTTCATATAAGTATTGATTGATATTGTTATCTAACCCTTATTTTAAATTCCGTTTCCCAAAAGGATGAAATAGTTGCCAAAAGATAAATAGTGCCAATCCCATCTAGCTACCAAAGCGGTGATTACCAATGGCTGACAAAAGAAGAAAGCGAGGATTTTTTGATGATATCTTTGAGGAAGGTAACTTTGGTGATATAGAGGATATCATAGATCACATGATGGATAAGTTCGGTATCAACCTCGATGATTTCGAAACGCAACCATTCTTCTACGGTTTTTCCGTATCCAGGCATCCCGGTGAAGAGCCGGAGATCAGGGAGTTTGGGAACGTCTTTCCCGATGGTGATGAAAATGATGGACTGGAATCTGTAAAACAACAGTTCAGGGTAAATGAAAGAAAGCCTTTGATAGACGTTTTTGAAATCAATGAGAAAATTCATGTTGTGGTAGAGCTTCCTGATGTAGAAAAGGAAGATATTAACCTGAATGTCACCGAAACATTGCTTGAACTGGATGCACAGACTGAAGTAATGTCTTATTCAGAAAGCATCGAACTTCCTTCGAGTGTGGATCCGGATACTGCAAAGGCAACGTATCTAAATGGTGTCCTTGAAGTTGTTATGGATATGAAAGAGCTAGGATTAGCTCGCCCAGTTCAAATTGATTAATTAAACTTTTTCTACTCTTTTTTCCCTATAATTTATATTCACTGATTAATTTATACCGACATGTATATATGTATTACATATAACTATTATTTAGTTTTGCAGAGTATGTAGCCGTGGGGGTAAAAATGTCTGCCAGTCAGGGAGAGCTTAATAGTAATTCTTTAATTCTACCAAAAACGTTGCAATGCGATTATACAGATGTATTTTCTAAGCTTGATATAGGGGTCATTTGTCTGGATAAAAAAGACAAGGTCCTTTATTTTAACAAAGTCTTTCAGGCCCTCACAGGAGTTATTGATTCAGACATCATAGGGAACGATCTGAACCATCTTTCTTCAACAATAATGAAAGAGTACTCTTCTTTGTTCGAGTGCATGCTTTCAGCAAAACAGATGGAAAACCTCAATCAAAACGATCCTGTACAAATAGTAACCCACGATGGTTGCTTGAAATATTTTTCATGTGATAGCATTCCATCATTTGAGAATGAAGGTGGTTTTAATGGCATGATGTTTCTTCTCAAAGATGAAACGGTTAAAACAGTTTGTTCAAACAAATCTTTTTTTGGGTGCGATGAACTGGATGCTTCACATCTTCCGTTCGTATCATTTCTATGGAAAGGAGATGATGCATGGTCTGTAGAATATGTGTCGGATAATGTAGTTCAATTTGGATATGACCCTGATGATTTCAAATCCGGGAAACTCTCGTATGCAGATATTATACATCCTGATCATCTGGAAGCTGTAAAAGATATGGTTTGTTTCTTCACAGGGAATTATTTCTCAAAAGAATATATGCTTTTAACCGCAAATGGGGAATCTCGTTGGGTTCTTGCAAGGTCATATGCTGTTCGTGATAAATATCAGAACATTACTCATTTTCATGGTGCTATTCTTGATATTGATGAAAGGAAAAGATTTGAACAGGAACTGAAGAATACAAATCTTCAGCAAAGCTCTCTCTCAAAACTTGGAGAAAAAGCTCTTTCCTGCAATGATGTAAATGACCTGATGAACTATACTGTGGAGCTTATAGCAAATGCACTCGATGTGAAGTATGGAACTATAATGGAAAAACTTCCTGATGGACGTTTTCTCCTGAGGTATGGATATGGGTGGAGTGATTGGGGTATTGGTTCTGTTGTGGTAGACAAAGATGAAGGTTCACAGGCAGGATACACGGTATTTACCGGCAACCCGGTTATTATTGATGATCTGAGCAGTGAAAAACGCTTTAAAATACCACGTTTTCTCTATGAACAAGATGTTGTTAGTGGAGCAAGTGTTATAATCGGAAACAAGACCGAACCTTTTGGAATATTGTGTGTTCATACAGACAGGAAAAAAAAGTTTTCAGAGCATGAAATTAATTTCCTGCAATCTGTTTCGACCATACTCGCCGATACTATTAGATTACGGGAGTCATTCAGCTCTTTAGAACTCTATAAGAAACTGATGAACCAGTCTACTGATTACATCATGGTTCTTGATGCGGTATCCAAGAAGTTTATCTATGTAAGTGACCGGATATTTCAAGACCTCGGTTACTTTGAATCTGAAATAATGGCTCAGAATATCTTTGAACCGGATTGTTTCATAAAAGGGCTGAACATGCATGATATTTCCAGTAAAGTAGCTGACAAAGGGTCTTTGTTGCTAGAGTCTGAGTTTATGCGAAAAAATGGAACATCCTTTCCTGTGGACATAAGTTTTGCATTTGTGGAGAACGAAGATAGCACATATATGGTGTTGATAGGGCGGGATATAAGTGAAAGACGGGCATTTGAAAAAGCAATCAGAGAACATTCAAATCAGTTGGAACACTCAAATGAGCTCAAAGACATGTTTGCTGATGTTACCAGTCACGACCTTACAAGTTCAGTTTCCATAATAGAAGGATTTGTTGAATATCTGTCTGGTATTGAAGATGATGAGGGAAAAAAGCATTTTCTTGATAATATTAGTAAAGCTACTGGAAAATTAAGAAAAACAATAGAATCAGCTTCCGTTTTCGCAAAAATGAATTGTTCAACAGATATGCCCACTCAGATGTTGGATCTTAGATGGTTTTTTAATAATTCTCGGGCAAGGCTCAACGATAAAGTTCTGGATAATGATGTCAAAATTGTACTGGTCTCTCCTGAGGTTTGCCCTGCTTATGTGAATCCAATTTTGGAAGAGGTATTTTTCAATCTGATGTCAAATGCCATAAAATACTCGCCAGAGGGTGGTGAGGTAATTGTGGATATTACTGAGGCAGGTAACAAATGGAATGTAAGTGTGTCAGATCTTGGTCCCGGTATCTCAGATGAAGATAAACTAAGGATATTTGGCAGATTCAAAAGGGCAGGGTCTTCTTCTGTTCAGGGAAAAGGTCTTGGGCTTGCAATTGCTAAAATGGCGTTGAAGTGTCATGGGGAAGAACTTCATGTTGTTGACAATAAGGCAGGTAAAGGAAGCACTTTTTGGTTTACTGTAAAGATGTATGATGAGTTTTAAAGATTGAACTGACAAATTTAGAATGACAACTTTTATTAAGAACTGCAATTATACTCCCTCTCTGTTATTTCTGTGTATTCCTGAATATGTTGTTTCAAAGTCACATTACCATAAGTAATATATAGTTGCCAAAAAATTACTTTCTGGTATTAGAGGTATATCGAATGGTCAAAAAAACAATTCATGAAATCAACGGTAGAATAAGAGATGGAAGTGTCAATGTGGTCACTGCCGAAGAAATGGTTCACATTGTGGGTGAACTGGGTGCAGAAGGTGCTGCAAAAGAAGTCGATGTCGTAACTACCGGTACTTTCGGTGCTATGTGTTCATCAGGCGTCTGGTTGAACTTCGGTCATTCGGAACCTCCAATTAAGATGCAGAAAGTATTTTTGAACGATGTTGAAGCTTACACGGGTGTTGCTGCTGTGGATGCTTTTATTGGAGCGACTCAGGTATCTGAGTCACTGGGTATGGAATACGGTGGAGCTCATGTGATAGAAGATCTGATAAGGGGTAAGTCTGTCCACCTTCATGCAACCTCACATGGAACTGACTGTTATCCTCGAAAAGTGCTTGATACAACTCTGTCTCTTGAAGACATGAATGAAGCCATAATGATGAATCCTCGTAATGCATATCAGAAATACAATGCTGCAACAAATGGTACAAAGGGCACGATACACACTTATATGGGCTCATTGCTCCCTTCATTTGGAAATGTCACCTATTCCGGTGCCGGAGTCCTCTCACCTCTATCCAACGATCCTGATTACATGACCATTGGTTCAGGAACCAGGATATTCCTGGGAGGTGCCCAGGGATATATAGTTGGTCAGGGAACTCAGCATTCTTCAGGAGGCGGTTTTGGAACTCTTATGGTTCAGGGGGACCTTAAGCACATGAGTCCTGATTACATACGAGCTGCAAATTTCACTGGATATGGCACCTCCCTTTATGTTGGAATGGGTATTCCAATCCCTGTCTTAAATGAGCAGATCGCGCAGGCTACAGCTGTAACTGATGCTGGTGTCACTACAAAGATCTTAGATTATGGTATTCCCAGCAGGGACAGGGCTGCAGTGCGCGATGTAACTTATGAAGAGCTGCGCAGCGGACATGTTGAGATAAACGGACGTGATGTTCCTACATCTTCTCTGTCAAGTTTCAAGAAATCAAGAATAATTGCATCTGAACTCAAGGAATGGATCTCTAAAGGTGATTTCTTTGTGTCAATGCCTGTTGAGAGGCTTCCAAAGGATATATCTGCAAAACCGATGAAACAGACTGAGGGTATAGCACTTGTTTCTGATATCATGGCAGTCAGTGTGGTAACAATTACTAAGGGTGCAAGTGTTTACGATGCGGCTAAGATCATAATGGATACTGATTTTAACCATCTTCCTGTTGTCAGTGCCGATGGAACCCTTGCCGGTGTCGTCACTGCCTGGGACATTTCAAAAGCTGTTTCCCAGAACAAGTTCGATCTTGTGGAGGATATAATGACACGTAAGGTCATAACGGCCAGTGCTGATGAACGGGTAGCTGTTGTTGCAAGGAGGATGGGTCAGGATTCAGTTTCCGCAATGCCAGTGATAAATAAGGACAAACACATCGTTGGTATGATAACAAGTGATGATATCAGCAAACTGTATGCCAGGAGGTCATAAATGTGAAAGTCAAGATCAATATTTCAAGTGATATAATCACAAAGCCCATTATGGCAGAATCGATACTTGAGACAGGGGTCCTGCTGAACATCTCCCAGGCACATTTTGACCGTTCTTGCGGTGAGGTCGTCGCTGATGTGGATGAAGATAAATTTGACCAAATGTGCAAATCACTAACCAGCAAAGGGGCTAAGGTCACAAAACTAAATGTTCCTATCAAGTGGGATGAAAACGAATGTGTGGAATGCGGTGCATGCATGTCTGTATGCCCGACCAAAGTATTCTCAATGGATGATGTGTTCAGTTTAGTTGTGGACGAATCAAAATGTATCCAGTGCGGAACCTGTGTCGATATGTGTCCTCACAATGCCCTGTCACTTGGAAAGAACAGGTGATACATCTTTTTACTTTTTTTATTATTTTATTATGAAAGAACATTTCAGGTTGAAAGAAACCATTGTGACTATTCAGGCTGACTCTTCATCCTACATCGAAGTAGCCCGTGAAGCCATAAGGATACATCGCAGGGAGTTGGAATCCTATATTTCTTCCGACCCGTTCTTCCAGAGTACTCTGGAACAATATGACCTGGATGGTGATTTTCCCGAAGTTGTGAGGAGAATGGTTGAAGCTGGAAACGCAATGGGTATAGGTCCTATGAGTGCAGTTGCCGGTACGATCTCTGCCCTTGCGGTAGAATCGATGGTAGGTGCAGGCGCAAGCTTTGCAATGGTGGATAATGGCGGGGATATCGCAATCATCAACGATCGTCCGGTGCTAATGGGTATATACGCGGGCAATTCCCCTTTAAAGGACCTCGGTTTTGTGATAGAACCCCGTGATTCTATAACGGGTGTGTGCACTTCTTCAGGTAGTGTCGGTCCTTCTATAAGTTTTGGGATGGCTGATGCGGCAATTGTTTTCTCAGATAATGTCTCGTTGGCAGATTCGGCAGCCACAGCTCTTGGAAATAACACCGAGGTTGGAAAAGAAGCTGTTGAGCTTTCATTTGATGTGATGAAAGATGTTTCAGGAATAAAAGGTGCTATTGTTATCCAGGGTGAGTATATGGGATTCTGGGGTGATGTACCTGAGATTCAAAGAGCTGATGTGAGGTACGAGTGCATCACAAAAGGCTAAAAAATAAGAAGTGATTATGCCACCGGAGCGACATAAGGTATTTCTTCATAAGGCTGTATCACAACGAAACCTTCTCCCTTAAAGGCCATCTGTACACTTTCACCGCTTGACCTGCCCACAAAGGTCTTCAGGGAAATATCTGTTTTAATATCCGGCGTCAGGTTTCCAGACCATGCAACAGTTGCATTTGGGTCAGTGAACACTGGTTGGTCATTTGTCACCATGAGGGTCAGGGGATCATAGTGGGTTGTAATAGCCACCATTCCGGTGCCTTCCAGTTTAACATTGAAAAGTCCGCCTGCCATCATGCCTCCTATCTTTTTCATCATTTTGATATCCCAGTTGATGCTCTCTTCAAAGGCAAGGAGGTCATTACCATTTACGTATATTGACTCGTTGTTCAGGTTCAGTATGGATATCTTCTTTCCACTATCTGCCAGGTATACCTTTCCGTTGCCTTCCGCTTTTGTAAGGGAAACTCCTTCTCCGGTCACGGCTTTTTTCATGAACTTTCCAAGGCCGTGTTCAAGCACTCCTTCCCTTGTGAATTTTACATCCCCGCGGTATGCAACCATTGCTCCTCTTTTCATCCATACCCTCCCGTTCAGATTGACTTCCAGCATCCTGTCACGTTCAAGCTCGAATTTTCCTTGTCCAAGGTCTTTTTGACCTGTGCTTTTTACAAATTCATCAATAGAATATCTTGCCATCATTATTCCTCATCATTATAAATATTGTTTATTAGTCATATACTTTTTCAAAAACACATTAACTTATATAAACCAGGTTAACAGTGCAAATTAACTTTTTACAGTCATTAATTTGATATACTCTACTAGCTAATAGAATAACGACCAATAAAAAGGAGTGTGGAATAATATGGTAAAGGTTACTTTAGTCCATTCTGAATGGTGTCATTTTTGTCCAACTGCAAAGAAAATGTGGCGTGACTTGAAAGAACAGTGTGATTTTGAGTACGAGGAAGTGGAATTGGACACTCCTGAAGGGAAAGAGCTTGCAAAAAAGTTCAATATCCGTTCAATACCTACAACGATCATTGATGATAAGGTTGCCTTTGTGGGAGTTCCCGACAAAGAAAAGACCAGCAATGTTTGTGATGATAGTTGATCAGCATGCACGATCTCATTATTATAGGTGGAGGTCCCGCAGGACTAACTGCAGCTATATATGCTGTCCGTTATGGTCTTGATACAATTGTACTTGAAAAGAACGTAGTTCCAGGCCAGATATCCACAGCTGACAGGGTGGAGAACTATCCGGGCTTTTCCTCGATATCAGGGATGGAACTGATGCAGAAATTCAAAGACCATGCAGAAAACACAGGGGTGAAGGTAGAGGTCACTGGTGTGAAGACAGTCAGGGATGAAGTTGACCGGAAAGTTGTCGTAACAGATGATGGTGAACTTGAAGCTCTTGCAGTGATAGTTGCAACCGGCGCAAATCCAAGACATCTTGGAGTTCCCGGTGAGGAAGAATTTCTCACAAAAGGGGTTTCATATTGTGCTACATGCGATGGCCCATTCTATGGAGGTCTGGAAGTGATCGTAGTCGGTGGCGGTGAATCTGCCGTCACAGATGCTCTTATTCTTTCGGATATTGCAAGTAAAGTTTATGTGGTCCACAGGCGTGATGAACTAAGGGCATGCTCCATACTTCAGAAAAGGGTGTTTGACAAAGAGAATATAACTTTCATATGGGACACTGTAGTAAAAGAAATAAAAGGCAGGGAACTCGTCGACAAAGTTGTCCTGAAAAATGTAAAAACGGATGAAACAACTGAAATGAACATTGATGGTGTCTTCATTTATGTGGGCATCGATCCTAATACGTCAATGGTGGATGTTAACAAGATAGATGCAGGTTTTATTGAGACTAATGAGCGGATGGAGAGTTCTGTTAGTGGAATATTTGCAGCAGGTGATTGCCGGCGAACTTCAATGTGGCAGGTTGTAACGGCTGTTTCCGATGGTGCTGTAGCAGCCATATCTGCACACGAACACATTACATCTGCAAAATTCGATCGATCATGATCTTGTCAATTCAATTAACGAGGTGAGTTTAAAATGATATGCGATGAAGAATCTAATGGTGTCATTTGTCTAAAAATATGCCCTGATTCCACGGCAGATGACCTGGAACCGATAGCAATTGCAGTGCATACTCTTCTGGGGATCCCAATAACTATTCGCAGTCTTAATTTCAAGGGAATTCGAATGGAGCGGGGAATGATAATTGACCGGGACTACACAGGTCCGATTCTGGAAGAAGTTATCCGGACCAACAACATGATCAGGACCGTGCCCAAAGATGGTACATATAGGGGAAAGTCAGTTGTAGTCACTCCTATAAGGACTGTTCGGGGAGAAGCCATTGGTGCAATCGGTGTTGTGGATCTTGTTGCAGCTCTTGACATACTTTCTATGTTCAAAGAGTACCCTGGGATAGTTGATGAAGTTGAAGAATCAAGACGAAAAATGAAGTGATTTGTTGATTTCATTAATTATTCAAATTCTTTCATTTTTTGTATCTTAATTGCTTTGCTAACTACAAAAGCTACAATTGATATTGCTACTGCAAGAAGTATTACCATCAACACGTTTCCGTTCTCTGCTGCCTTCATAAGGCTGTAGAAAAGAAAAGCACTTAAAACCATGCCTATTGCCAGCAATACTGCGGTTGGCATGCTGTATATTTTCCCAAGTGGTCCTTCCATAGAGTTCAACATAATTTTATCTATATTATAGTTTTCTATTCATTTCTTCTGTTTACTCTTAAATATCAGTTCAGCTAACATAGGTGTGGATAAAAATGGATCTTAAAAGCGTACTAAATAAGCTGAAGAACAATGAAACGGACATGGAATCCGCAGAATCCATGATACGTTCCATGGGTTATGTTCCTGTCAGTGACATTGCTAAAATTGATATCTTCCGCAAGCATCGCACAGGTATAATGGAGGCGATACTTGCAGAGGGCAAGGAGCCGGCAGATGTTGTGGAGATCGCAAAGGCACAGGTAGCTGCAACAGGCAGGGTGCTTATCACAAGACTTGGTGATAAACACAGGGAATTGCTGCTCTCCAGTTTCAAACCTGAAGAACTTGAATGGAATCTTCACTCGACCGCTGCTGTGGTCCATAACGGCACGCCTGCGCTCCGCACAGGTGGTGTTGTTGCAATAATTACTGCCGGTACTGCTGATATCGATGCTGCGGAGGAGGCCAGAATGGTGGCATCAGAGATGGGGTGTGATACCATTGCTATTTATGATGTCGGTGTTGCGGGATTCCATAGGCTAATCGGCGAAATGCAGACATTGCAGGAGAATAAACCGGATTCCATTGTCGTGGCTGCAGGAAGAGAAGGAACTCTTCCCACAGTTGTTTCGGGTCTTGTGGATGTCCCTGTTATAGGTCTGCCGGTATCCACAGGATATGGTGCCGGTGCAAAGGGTGAGGCTGCCCTGCTTTCTATGCTACAATCATGTTCCGTACTCTCTGTTGTGAATATCGATGCGGGATTTGTTGCCGGTGCTTTTGCCGCAAGGATAGCTAACAGGGTTGCTGAAGCAAGGAACAGCACCGCTAAAAAATAAAAGGTAATTTTGAAGTTCATGTCTGAAATAATGAGCATTCAATTAGGATAAGATAAAATGAGATCCCTTATATTCGATCCTTTCTCAGGTGGCGCCGGAGATATGATACTTGGAAGTCTTATCAGTCTTGGTGCTGACAGGGCAAGTATATGCGAAATAATTGAATCTGCCGTTGATGTGTCAGTCTCTGTGGACCGGGCTAATAAGAAAGGTATCGATGCAGTTAATGTACATATAAATGTGCCACATGAGGAACATTCCCGGCATTACCATGAGCTTGTGGATATCATAAAGTCAGCCGGGCTTTCTCCAAAGGTTGAAAAGAGTGCTCTTGATGTCTTTGCCATCATGGCAGAGGCCGAGTCAAAAGTTCACGGAGAGTCAATGGAAAAACTTCATTTCCACGAGGTCGGACAGAACGATGCTCTTGCTGATGTGATTGGTTCCTGTGTTGCTATCCATGAGCTGGGAGTTGATTCTATATTCTGTACTCCTGTGAATGTAGGTGGTGGAAGGGTAAAAGCCGCACATGGTACCATGGCTGTGCCCGCACCTGCAACTCTGGAGATTCTAAGGTCAGGTGACTTGCTTTCATATGGCTCTGGAAACCGTGAACTCCTGACTCCCACGGGTGCTGCCTTGTTATCCTATTTTGCAAAACCCATTGATAATCTTCCCAAAGGCAAGGTCCTTTCCGTAGGTTATGGGGCGGGAGATGCTGACACTGAAGATCCTAACGTGCTACGCAGTATGCTCATAGAAGTTGACGACGTGTTGACAAAGGACCAGATCGAGGTACTGGAAACCAATGTGGACGATGTAACCGGTGAGGTTCTGGGGAACCTGTTTGACAAACTGCTTGCTGCGGGTGCAAGGGATGTTGCCATCACACCCACAATTATGAAAAAGGGCAGGTCCGGTCATATAATCAAGGTTATAACCAAGTCACAGAACAGTGAACAGGTTGCCAGAGAGATAATGAAGGAAACCGGCACCCTTGGGATACGTGTGATTCCTACAGTCCATCGTTTTGTGGCTGACCGCAGGATGGATGAAGTGACAATTCTGCTTAAGGGCGAGGAATTTACAAGTGCCGTAAAGATAGCGCAGGACAAGACAGGTGAGATATTACACATCTCTGCTGAGTATGAGGATTGCCGCAAGGTTGCTGATATGGTAGGGCTGCCGCTGAAAGAGGTTATCAGGCGAGTTGAGGAAGAAGCCTGGGGGAAATTTGGTTAATCAATTCCACCATGACCTTCACTTTTATAAACGGATACTTATAGCATTTATTATCTTCTTAACCACATTAGTGTTGAGAATACTAGCAACAGTGTCAAAGCTGAGAAAGCGGGAATTGGGTTGTTATTTTCACTATCAATCCCATCTTCTGTATCTGTTTGTTCTTCATGCGTCATTGGTAATTCAGAATATTGAAAAACTACGCCAACGTCTTGAATTCCTATTTTCTGACCTTCAGTTTCTTGTGCTTTGTATATCTCATCAATGATAGATGCATTAACTTCAGATCCTTCCAAAAATTTAACGGTAAAGTATCCTGATGAAAAATGATAACCATAGCTTACAATAGAACCATTATCAGGATGCATATATTTTGATGTTACATGACGAGTCTGAGCAAAAAAATCACGCGTTTCATCTACGGTTAATGCCGTTTTGTTTCCTTGTATTTCGATAATATGTGGCTCGACCCCGGTCTCTTGCCGGAATATCTCAGCATATTCTGAATTCTCATATGCTGCCGAAACGATACATATGTTTGCTACTAAAAAAAATAAGATAATCAATGTGCAAAGTTTGATATTTTAACCCCCATTAAAATAATTTATCTATTATTTGTATTTTCTTACTTCATCGTTTTTATAGGTGTTGAAGATACCTACATAGATAAAGCAAAATTGGAGCTTTTAAAACCGATATCAAATAATATTCATGTCTCAACTCCAATCTACCACAAACAATCTAAACCATCCCGGTAATTACAAAGCAAATGATAGACGATGTCGTGAAGTTATTCAAGCAAATGGATAGCAAGGATCTGCGCATACTCACCGGTATTGAGATAGGCATGAGGAATTTTGAATGGGTGCCGGTAGAGGAGTTAATGAAGTTCACTCGCTTGCCGTATTCTTCTCTTGTGTATAAGATGAAAGCTCTTATAAGGAATAATATGGTCATTGCGACCAACCAGCCATACGAAGGTTACCAGATATACTTCGATGGTTACGATACACTTGCTCTTAATACTCTTGTAAAAAGAGGAACCATCAGTGCCATTGGTGATGAGATAGGTGTAGGTAAGGAATCCGTAGTCCATGAGGCTGTGAAAGAACCCGAACTTGGTTTGGGCGAGCCTAAGGGCGTTATTCTGAAATTCCACAGGGAAGGACGGACCAGTTTTAAGAGTGTCAAAAGATCACGTTCTCATCTTGAGGGCAAGGAGCACTTCTCATGGATATATGCTGCAAGACTTGCTGCAAAAAGAGAGGCAGAGATTATCAGGACACTACATCCTGATGTTTCAGTTCCTGAGTTAATTGACAACAATCGGCATGCTCTTGTCATGGACGTTGCAAAAGGTACTCTTCTGTACAGGACAAAACTTGCAGAACCGCAATGGTTCCTTGACGAGATCATCAGGCAGGTAGGCATAGTTTATGAAAAAGGTTATATTCATTCTGACCTTAGCGAGTACAACATCTTCGTTATAGAAGGTGGAGTGCAATTCATCGACTGGCCACAGTGCGTTGAAACAAGCCATCCTCATGCAGATGAGTTGCTTGAAAGGGATGTATCCAACGTGCTCAAACACTTCAAGCGCAAATACAACATCAAAATGGATTTAGGCGCGGTCATATCGCAGATAAAAGATGGTCTGGAGTCATAGATATATTACATTAATGCCATAAAAGAAACTATATGCAAAACGGTGTCATATACGGCATTGACATAGCAAAAGGCTCTTCCAGGGCACAGGAGGTTCCCAGATATGCCGTTGCCGTTCTCAGGGATGGCGAGATAAACCATTACACAATGGTTCGGTTACACAGGATACTCCGTATGCTGAACAAGGACCGGCCTGATTATATTGCAGTTGATAATATTTTTGAGCTTGCGGCAAATAAGCGGGAGTTAATACGTTTTCTTGAAAAACTCCCTGGTAATACAAAACTGGTGCAGGTCACCGGTGGTATTCACCAGAAATCCCTGCTTCGTCTGGCAAAAGAGCATGGTCTCTCTTTCAATCAATTGGACCCTAATCAGGAAGCTGAAGCATGCGCAATTCTTGCAAGTCTTGGAGTAGGTGTTGAGGTATCTCTTTTTGAAGACATCACTCGCATAAAAGTAAGTCGTGCCCGTTCACTTGGCAGGGGTGGCTGGAGCCAGAACCGCTATCGAAGGAAAGTCCATGGGGCTGTCAGGGAAAAGAGCCGGGAGGTCGAGAGCGCCCTGCGCCAGTTCTCCCGGGAAACGGGTTTTACTTATTCCGAACACATCACCGAAGGTTTTGGTGGCTACGTCAGGGCTGAATATACTGTAAATGCTAGACGTGAGCTTGTGCCGGTAAAACCATCTGCAAATGCTGATGCACAGGTCACTGTCAAAAATGTTGAAAGGGATAAGATACAGTACATACCTATCAAAAAAGCAGGACGTAAATATACTATAGTCGGCATAGACCCCGGCACAACCGTAGGAATTGCTATAATCTCCCTTGATGGAGAGCTGCTTCTTTCTGATAGCACGCGCGGTATTTCACATGATGAGGTTGTCAGGGTGCTAGCTGAATATGGTAAACCGATACTTGTAGCCACGGATGTCTATCCAGTTCCATCAGCCGTCGAAAAAATACGCCGCAGTTTCAGTGCAGTTATCTGGACCCCAGGTGGCGAGATAAGGGCAGAGGAAAAGATAGCAATTGCCAGACAATTCGGATATTCCAATGACCATGAGCGTGATTCACTCACTGCAGCATTATCCGCATATAAATCATACAAAAATGTATTTTCGAAGGTCGGGAAGAGAGCTCCTAAATATCTTGATCTTGACAGTATAAAGTTCCATGTGATAAACGGTGAGTCCATAGATGAGGCCATTGAAAAGGTTGCATCCGAGTCAAGGATAAAGATTAGAATGAAGCCGGAGGCAGAAACGCCAAAAGAAGAGCCTGCCGATGTGGATGAACAAATAAAGAAAATGCGTGAGGAGCTCAGGAATAGGAATTCCCAGATAAAACAGCTCAAAGATTATGTTTCTGAACTCAAATACGAGGCTGTACAAAAGGAAAGATTTGTTGAGCAACTGGAAATGCGTATCAAAAAGGTCAAAAATTCAATTTATCGTCAGGTGAGGCGGGAAAAAGAGATACATATAAGGGACAATGAAATAGAGCGTCTCAACAAAGAGCTTGGCAAAACGAAGAAATCCCTGCGTAACCAGCGCAAACAAAACAAACGCCTCAAGCAGATACGCAAAAAAGAAGTAAGGGGTGAGGGGCTTCCGGTAAAGGTCATCTCGTCGTTCACGCGGGAAGCGATACAGCATACTATTGAGCTTTATGGCATCAGGGAAAATGATGTAATTTACCTGAAAGATCCAAGTGGTGGAGGTCCTGTAACGGCTTCATTGCTGGTTGAAGCGAAGGTCAGGGCAGTTATCATACGTGAAGACATGCCACACGGAGCACTTGAATATTTTTATGACGGCAATGTTCCCGTATTAAAAGATGTACAGATTCATCTCATTGGTGACCTTGCCTCTGTAGAACCCGGAATACTTGAGGATGCCATAGAAGAATGGCAAAAAAGAGCCGATGAGCGACGCAAGGAAAAAGAACATAAACAAGTCCAGTCCATTCTGGAAGAGTATAAGAGTGAACGCAGAAGAGGGCTTGTATAGTGAAGATGCCTGAATCTGGAAAATAAGAGGTCAATGATTATGAAAAGATCATCACTACTGCTGGCAGGTGGTTTAGGAGCCCGTCTTAATGGCAGGGAAAAAGCGTTGATGGTGTATCAGGACAACACATTGCTGGAACGTACACTTGCTGTTCTGGATGAAGTTTCTGATGAGGTTATCGTGTCTCTGAGGGATAGTGAGCAGGTGCAGCAATTCTCTGAATATCTCGGAGACAGAAAAGTTGCAATAGATAAGATTAGAAATGCAGGTCCACTTGCAGGAATGCTTGCGGGTTTTGAGGAAGCCTGTGGTGACTACGTTTTTACAGTAGCATGTGACATGCCATTTCTTAATGGACAGTTGATTGGTATGATGTTCGATATGGTGGAAGAGCACGATGCATTGATACCCATTAGTGAGTATGGTACAAAGGAGCCGTTGCATTCTGTGTATCACAAAGATAAGATGCTGATGGCAATTGAAAATGCTATTCATGAAGGGTACAGGAACATACTTGCTCCAGTATCTTCTCTGGACGATGTTCTGTACATGGATGCTGATGCGATGAAAAAAATAGACAAAGGCCTTAAGAGTTTTGTCAACATAAATATTCCTTCCGATATGGCAAAGCTGGATAATGTTAATCATGAAAACCTTGACGATAATGGTAGTTCTGCTTCCAGGGATGTGTTAAACTGATAGACAATAGTATAGTTATAGAAAAAGCTATCATAAGAATTGCTGATGAGTATGATCTTGACATAGAAATCGTAGAAAATGCAATAAATAGCTCGGAAGACCCTCTGGACCTTGAATTAATGGTCAGTGAAGGTATATTCTGTTTCCGGGGACCAAATGACGATGTTAAACATGATAATGCTTCTATTTGTCTTTCACATAAGATACTGGCAAATACTGGTGTGGCAAAAATTCTGATTCCCATTATGTGTGAAAGAATTCGAAAGTGGGATCATGAAGATATAAATGTCCTCTTTTCATATTTGCAGAAAATAGTAACAATAATGGAACTGAATCCTGATGAATATCCGGGTCTTCAGTCATGTAGCATTACTCCTGCTGAATTGCCATCTGAGAAAATACCTGAAGATATAGGTGACAGATATTGCGTTTGGTCAATGGACAAGAACGGTATGTGTTTGGTTGGTATCGATGCTAACAGGCTTATTCACATAGATGATATACGCAAAGAGCAAGAACATGAAAAATTGAGTTGTTGATCGCTTAGTAAATCATAAAATTCATTTTTAGCCACTTTTTTCTTTTATTATTGCTGTTTCTCATTAGGGTATATAGATTTGATTAAAACCTTTTAACACCCATTTCTTTCAATGATTTTTCTATGCTATATATCTCATCCATATTTTCGGCTAAGAGCACAACAGCAAAATCGCCGGACAACGGCAATGTATCGCAGCTGAAAGGAAACACCGAATTTGATTTTTTTCCATCATAAAGTATTGGTTCAATACGGTCCGTGAGCTCAAGAAAAGAACATGCTTCGGTCTTTATTTTTATAAATTTCCAGCAGGGGATAGGAGCTGTTAATTCTTCAATGTTATCTATTATCATGCCCACATAAGAGGAACTGTTAAAACGAGCATTATTTTCAACAGGGAATATACCATCATTCGATACAATATAATCGATGCCTACTACACCCCGATATCCAAATTCAAGCATATTGTTTATAATTTTTGCAGATGTATTTGTAATAAAATTTGAAATATCCTGTGAAATTATTGCTCCTTTAAGAGTACCAATGTGTACCATACCTCTTTCACATATTTGATTTCGCATACCAAGAGAATTTATAGTTCCATTTCTACTAATTACCCACTGATCATTTGGAGAAGACGAAACATTCAGAAAAGGCTCAATAATAACCGATTTTTCACCGCTAATTGCAATTTCACGATATATCTCTGAAATATCATTGCCTCGGGTTTTGTATAAAGACATGCCTGCTTCGCCCACAGCACCTCGAATTATAACCGTTTCACAGGTTGACAGATACCATTTGATAACGTTTTTCATCTCTACGCAATTATTAGCATCTTCAGGATGTATTTCAAATAAACTGCCTTCAACAACAGATATGTCTAATTGTCGACATAGGGTCTTAAAAGCGGATTTATCATTATATGTTAGTGTTGCAATTTCAGTAGCCCCGAAAAGATCCGCTCCAAGGACCTTTGCAGCTTCAGCCTCCATGCGCCCTGAAAACCATGGCACATATACAGGCATTCTCCCAAGCCGTCTGATTATTTTATTGACCGGTTCAGGATCCTTAATGATCAGTTCTGAAAGAGTCAGTTCAGGAGAATGAATATTATATTCAACAATATTATCCGACCCAAGCCCATGAGAACGCAGCCATTTATTATACTCTTGATCCAGAGTTCCACGAAGAACTACCAGATCATCATGGCGTGCTATTGGAAGTGCTCTGTCACATTTTGAATGCACAGATGCATCACGGCGGGGGAACTGAGAGAAAGAATCAGCCCCGTAAATTATTAATTCATTGTCATTGTTTGAGATACATTTCCTTAGTGGCTGGTAGCTGCACATATGTTGTACCTCCTTTTTTCAATTGTAATTGATTCAAATTCATTGATATTTGTTCCAGAATATTCATATATAAATAGCTGTCAATCCCACGGTGTAAATCAGGAGAACAGAAAACCACCTGCTGGAAAACTTGGGGGTTCGGATTGGTGCTACATTAAAGGCAGCCATGACAATTAACAGTGCATATATAGTGATTGTAAAGATCGGCTGGCTGAAATAACTGTTAAACAGAAAGATAAAGGCAAGAATAAGGACATTGTTGTCAAGTGCTAATCCCATATAAGTCGAATCATCGACTAAACCAAAAACATTGAAATAACTCAACCTTATTACACCAACGGCAACAATCACAAATGCTCCGGGTAGGAACCATGGGCTGAATTCTCCATAGCTTAAGAGAAATACAGCGGGGCAAATTCCAAAACTTACAATATCTATCAATGAATCAAGCTGCCCTCCGAAAGCTCGATATTCATCAGTTCGCCCTTTCATCCGGCGAGCAATTAATCCGTCTCCCCAATCAAAAACAACAGCCCATATCATCCCAATTATCGCAAATGACAAATTACCTAATATGGCATAGTATATACTAAGGACTGCACATAACAACCCTGCAAGAGAACAGATGTTTGGAAGATCCCGGACAAAATCAAGCATTCCTAACTGATGTGATCGCTGCTGGTCAGAATCATTCATCAGAATACTTCCATTTTATCTGAGTCAATAACATCTATCAACGCTTCAACTAATTTGTAATTTTCTGTTTCAGTACGACTGGCGATACGAACATAACGGCTGGAATCAGGTAGAGTCTTGTCTTGGCAGTGTTTTATATACATGTTATGCTCAATGAACAATTTCCGTGTGACTTCTGGACCACTTTGTGCGTGATCTGGCAGGCGGCAGAAAATAAAGTTTGCATCGGGTTTGTAAACAGTCATTCCCGGGATAGCACGCAGGCTTTTATACAGATTATCTCGGTCTACACGTACATGTTTACAGCTTTCAACAAACTCTTTTCTGTAATCGGGCAATATCCGCAAAAACTCTTCGGCGAATCCATTAATATTCCAGATATGTATGCCTTTTCTTACAGATTCAGCGAATTCTAAATTTGCAGTTACCATATAACCAATCCTGAGACCACAGATGCCATAGGCTTTGCTCATGCTTTTAAGGATGGCTATGTTTGGATAGCTTTCAACTTCGTGTTCCAGAGTTGCCTGATCAGGATCATGTGCAAAATCCATGAAGGACTCATCGATGATGAGCATACAGTCATGATCTGCAAGTTTTTGAGAAAGAGATATTAGGTCGGATTTTGGAACCAGAATCGATGTTGGGTTATTAGGTGTTACCACGACAGCAACATCTGCTTTAACTTTGATCGCTTCGGCAGCAAATTTGTTTACATCCAGTTGAAAAGATGGAAATTCGAGAGGAAATTCTACTACCTGTCCCTCAGGTGCTGCATTTGCATATTCATTAAAAGATGGCACTGGAACAATCAACTTGCCAGAGATGTGGCCGGAGATGATTTTGATAAGTTCAGCAGCACCGTTTCCTACAACAATTCTTTCAGCAGGTTGATGGATCAGATCACTTATAAGACCGGCAAGAGCATCCTGTGCAATAGGATAGTTAAGGACAATGTCGTGAATTTGATCTTTAAAGCTTGTAAAAACTGCTTCTGGCGGGAAATATAGATTGTAAAGATAAGCATGATCAATAAATTCATGGTGATAGTAACCACCATGCTGTCTGGAAATGAAATCATATTTTTCGGTTTGGGTCTTGTAATTGTGTTGCATCAGGTATTATTCCTCTTAAATGATGTTGAAGTGGCACTTCATTTTTTAAAGTCTTAGCTTGATAAATTGACTTTAAATTCAAAGGGTTAGACTGGGTCAATGGCCTTAAGGCGGAAAGTGAACGAGTAACCACTTTTACTCCCTGTTTGTTGCTTATCAAAAAAAATGGCCTTGGTAGTCCAGAAATCTTTGATGTGGTATTGTAAGGAATAATTGTTTCATATTTGTCTGCTGAAAATAATCTCTCAGCCTTTTCAAGATCTGAGACTGTGTCTATTTCGTACCATCGCTTACTGTCAAATGAGATTGTTTCAAGGGAGAGACTGCCATCAGTCACCATTTCCGCAAAGACGGTTTCATAATATTCATTTACTTTACCGGCTGAAATATACTGACCCAGCCTTTCTTTAATACTATGCCACGAAGGGAGTGAAAAACTGTAAATATTGACAGTTTTGTATCTGATCTCATCAAGCGGCCCAGCAATACCGCTTTGGAATTTCTTAACATGATGGGATTTATTGGCTGTAACAGTAGAACCATTCATCCATGGTTGCATGCATCCAACGGCAATTCGGTCAGGAGAGCACATACCATCCAGAAGAGATTCATCAAAAATGAGGTCGCTTTCAACAAGTAAGAAAGGCTCATTAATAATATCGCGCGCCATCCAGAGTGAATAGATGTTATTGGTGGTCGCGTAAAGGGGACTGGAAATATAATCAATTGTCATACCGCATGAACGCGTTTCTAAAAAATCACGAATACATTTCTCCTGGTATCCCGTGACAATGACAAGACGTTTGAAGCCTTGTTTTTTCAAATTGATGACAAGTCGCTCAAGTATAGAAGCCTCATGGACCATTGTAAGGCACTTAGGTGTGTCGCGTGTTAGAGGATATAAACGACTGCCCTTACCAGCTGCCAATAATAATGCGGTGGTTATATTTCCATTATCACTATTGCTGTGGTCCAAACTCATTGTAAATCCAATTGTTTGGTATTCATCCCATTATAAAGGGTGTCAACTGTGTTAAAGGAACTTATAAAAGTATTATTACTGAAAGTCTCCCCTAAAAGACTTTTTCTTGTTTAAAATGTACCTTCCTTATCTTTAAAAAGATTCGTATCAGATGTAAATGTATATCTTCACTGTCCACATTTTCATAATACAAAAACATGCTATCATCGTTTGGATGATTGCTAGAGGATAGACTGCCACACATAAAATTGGTAAATAAATGACCGTGATATTGATCATTTGCTTGTATAATTTTCAGTTCGTGAGGATGACCGCAAAAAACGTATTCAATTTATGTTTTTGTACAAAATCGATAAGGTCGGCGGAATTTAAAAAACAGCCTTCTTCAGCACACTCGTCTTTCATACCATCTCTTGCATTGTTCCCGGTGTTGATGACGATATCAGCATCAAACGAATTGATAATCTCCAGTAGGATTTAATTGTCTCTATCTCAATGTCGGGGGCCGAAATGCATATCTGAAATCTGTAAAGTATTCATATAATTCTCCCTGGTTATAACGGTTATACTTATAATATAATAATTATAATAATTATAATAATAATAAGATAATCTGTTTCCTTATGTTAACTAGGTTCGCATGAAGCAGGAACTTATTTTAGAGATTCTTCTAAGAAAATCGTATCAAATTTAAAATGGAGTTTTAAGAACTAAGTTGATATGCTTTTACAGTGTCCGAATAATTTCGATAACTTAATTAATATGTTATGCACATTAGGGAAAACAGAAATTAAAATGAACTGCTATATGGCGGTATATAGAAGCATGTTATTTATTTTGGAGTTGGTTGGCTGAATGGATCCTGATGTGCCGGAAGAATGGTTCAAATTAGCATTTGATGCCGAAGATCCGGAAGAGAAGATTGAATATTTTTCGCTCATATTGGAGTGCGAGGACCTGGATCCTGAACTATGGAGTAATGAGGCTATAGCACTCGTTTGGAACAATAAGGGAATCGCACTTTCTTTCCTTGGGAGGGATGAAGAAGCTTTAGAGTGCTTCAGGAACTCTGTTTTTCTTAATAAAAATGATGTTGATGTCTTATGCAATATGGGTGTAGTTCTCTTTAATACGGGTAAATATGAGGAGTCCATCAAATGTTATAACCGGATACTTGCCCTTGATCCTGACAATGATAATGCATGGATCAACAAAGGTGATATACTTGAATTGATGGGTGATCATAACGAAGCCATCAACTGTTATAGCAAGGTTCACAAGGAAATTGAGCTTGATAATAAATTTGCTGTTGTATGGAATAAAAAAGGGCTTGCTTACTTCGGTCTTGGACAATATGAGGATGCAGCAGACTGTTTTTCCAAGGTTCTCAGGATCGATCCTGAACATAGCGATGCAATAGAAAACCTTAAGCTTGCAATGATAAAGACCAAAAAGATGAACGATGATATGAAATATCAAAGTTCTTCATGTTTATGAATTGATATTTTCCTTTTATAGTGTAAAGCGCTCACCGATTTCCGGTGCGAATGCCTCAACGCCCATTTCTTCTTTTACCCAGTCTGCAAATCCTTCACAGTTATCTCCATGCATAGTGAAGACATGTTCAGTCCCTCTGTCACAGAAATCCTTCACCATTTCTTTAAGTTCCCTGTCTCCTGAGTGGGCGGAAAAATCATATTGTTCTATTTTCGGTTTGAGGTGCTGGATAATTCCATCATTGTCTATGTTGCCTGTGTCCAATGCCATTCTGCCGTTAGTGCCTTCCACCTGGTATCCTGTAAGTATTATCTTTGATTTTGGATCATTGTATAGTTTATTGATGTAATAGAGCACAGGTCCGCCATTGAGCATTCCGGCTGTTGTTACAACTACGGAAGATTCAAGTTTTATCTTATTTCTTTTGCGACCAGTTATCATGGTAGCATTATCAAATGCTTTTTTAAGATGCGTGGGATTGCGTATGTACTCGGGATGTCTTGACATGATCTTGTATGCCTGTACTCCCATTCCGTCAACATAGGCTCTGATGCCGTAGGAATCCAGAAGCATTAGTATTTCCTGAGTTCTCCCTATGGCAAAGGCAGGAATAATGACGCTTCCACCAATGTTTAGAGTATCCTGCACCGAATCGATGAATTCCTTTTCGATTTCTTTTCGGGGAGGGTGGTCGTCCCCAAAATATGTGCTTTCGGTAATGAGTATATCTGAATCAGGGAAGTCAATTGCACCGAGAACCAGTCGTGTATCATCGGTATTGATGTCTCCTGTGTAGAACAGACTTTTACCCTCTTTATCCCGGACATGGATCGCTGATGCACCGGGAATATGTCCTGCATTCAGGAACTCAACATCGTAACCATGCACTTGGAATTCGACTCCCGTATCCACTTGTTTTGTTTTATGGACAAACTTTGAGAGGTCAATAGAATCATATGCTGGCATTTCTCCTTTCCTTTCTGCAATTCTCAATGTGTCATTTGCCAGCATATGTGTGAGGTCAAAAGTAGTTGGTGTCATGTAGATATCAGGTTCAAGGTCCATTAGGTTTGGAACTGCTCCGGAATGGTCTATGTGTGCATGGGATACAAGCACAGCCTCAGGCCGTGACCCATTCACTGGGTACTTTATATGCTCTCCCGGAGACACTCCGTAATCCATCATAAGTTTATCATCAATGAGGACTGCCGATCTTCCAACTTCCCTGCATGCACCTTTGAATTCCAGTTCCATTTATAACTCACTCCTGTCAATCTATTTCAGACTGCCATTTCTTTAATTTCTTAACAGGTATACTTGTAACTTTTGCAAGTTCTATGGCATCAGCAGTGCACAGATCATCCAAACTACAAATTCCAGCATCAGCAAGCTTTTCCGTTGTAACTTTCCCAATTCCGGATATGTCGTTAATTGTCTTTGGGCGTTCCTTATCCTTATCAGTGCCTTGCTTTTGTTTTTCTTCTTCCTGTGTTTTTTGCCATTCAAGGAAGTTACAATGTGGACATCCAAGGTTCCATGGCCTTTTGCCGGAGTTGATTATGCGTATGTGGTACATGCCGTGCTCCTCACATAATTTATCCGTAACCACAATTTGTCCTGAGCGTGGAAGAGGGAGTGCAAAATTGCAATCAGGGTACCCATCACAGCCTATAAAACGGGACCCTCTCTTTGATCTCATTATCATGAGGTTTGATTTACACTTAGAACAAACACCAATGATCTTGTCCTCTCGAAGACCAGCACGCAATGATTCTGTGATATCTTCCTTGTTTCCTTCAAGATCATTGAACATAAGCTCCAGCATTTCCCTGGATTCGTTCAGTACATCATCTTCAGGTATCTCGCCTTCTGCTATCCTGTCCATATCAGCTTCAAGTTTGCTGGTCATGTCTGGTTTAGAAATGGTGGGAGCGAATTTTTCAAGAGCATCAACAACAGCAATTGCGGTCTTGGTAGGCTGCAAAGGATTTCCATGCACGTATGCTCTTGAATAAAGTTTACTGATAATCTCATGGCGGGTTGCTTTGGTGCCAAGTCCCATCTCTTCCATTATCCTTATGAGTCTTCCCTGGCCATATCTTCCGGGTGGCTGTGTTTCTTTTGCCTCAACTTCCACATTGTTCACATTGAGCTTGTCGCCTTCATTAAGCTCTGGTAAAAGTCTGTCTTCAGGTGCATTGTAATGATAGTACCATCTCCACCCAGGGACCACAAGTCTTGCGCCGTTTGCCTTGAATTCTTCTTCTTTTATGTCAAACTTTGAACGAATGGTCTCCCATTTGGCCGGGTCGGCAAATGTTGCAAAGAAACGCCTGACAACAAGTTCGTAAAGTTTCCATTCCTGCTCATTCATCTCTGATTTTTTGGCAAGGGATGCAGGAAAAATAGGGGGGTGATCTGTTGTCTCTTTCTTGCCTTTTGTGGGTACAAGTTCTTTCTTCTCAAGTAATTTGAGCGCGTATTGCTTGAAAGCACCTTTTTTGAATATCTCTATCTGTGCTCTGAGGTCCAGACTTTCAGGGTACACAGTGTTATCGGTTCTTGGGTATGAGATCCAACCGCTGGTATAAAGTGTTTCAGCGATCCTCATTGCATTGGCTGCTGTAAAACCGATGGAACTTGCAGCACTGATAAATTCAGTAGTGTTAAAAGGAGTTGGTTGTTTGTCTATTTTTTCGGAAGTTGTGACATCAGTTACAACAGCATCATCACCCACTGATATCTTTTCCAGTGCCGCATCAACTTCTTCCTTATCCCAGAAGCGTTTTGTGCGGTGTTCTACCTTGAACTGTTCTCCCTTTTTGCTCTCAAGCATTGCTGAGAGTTCCCAATAGGGCTTCGGAATAAAAGCATCTCTTTCCTTTTCACGTTCCACTATCAGTGAGAGGGTAGGTGACTGTACTCTTCCTACCGAAAGGAACATCTTTCCAAGACGTCCTGCGGAAAGGGATATATAACGTGTAAGTGAAGCACCCCATACAAGATCTATGACCTGTCTTGAATGCCCTGCATCTGCCAGGTTGAAATCAACTTTTACAGGATTTGAAAAAGCATCATCAATAGCCTTTGGAGTAATTGCACTGTAGTGGACACGTTCAAATTCGACATCTGGATTCACTTTCTGGATGATGTCGAGAGCTTCAACTCCAATTAGTTCTCCTTCTCTGTCATAGTCCGTTGCAATTGTTACTTTGGTGGCTTTTTTTCCCAGTTTTTTCAGTGCAGCTACTATTTTTACCTGCGTTGATGTAGTGATTATATCTGCGGATATCAGCTCGCTTGCTTCTACTTTTTGCCAGTTGTTATAGGCTTTTGGAAAATCAAGTTTTACTATGTGTCCGCTAAGTCCCATGAATATCTTAGTTCCCTCTTCTGTTTCATATTCATAGGTGTCTACTCCACTCACACGAACTTGTTTTGTCTTCCCTGGGGCCAGGATCGCTGCTATTCTTTTTGCTGCGATGTGCTTTTCTGCTATGATGAGATGCATAATTATCTCCGTGATCGATCAAATAAATGGATCATATAATAAACATAATATTGATTATTAAGGATACGTATAAAAAAGTTTATTTTTACACAAACCCCATGCTTTAGTCTAACAAACATTCTTCTAAATATATCTATCGCAAACAATATTTTTGTAAGCAAAGTAGTACAGTTTTAGATAAATGTTATGCACAAGGTCGGAAGTTCGTGTAGTATCTTCGGTATTTTACGAAAAACAGTAATTGGTCATTTTCATTAATGTTACCCAATTTGATAAAATCGACAATTATTGTTTGAAAAATGAGATGTCATTACGATCAAATCAAGTATGGGTTCTTTGAACTCATCTTTAGAATTATGTAGTCTTGCCAGTATGAGTTTTATTCAAAAAATCACGCTACAATTTGAATATAGAATGAAGCAAAAAATAGTTGCATCCTTCTTGGCATCTGGTACATGTCAGGAGGATGCAAACTGTTTACTTTGAAAGTTTATTCTTTCTGGATAAGTTCAATATCCTCAAGAACGGCCTGAAGGTCGTCCTCATGCTCGATCTCGTCGGTGAGGATCTGAAGAACTATTTCGTATGTGACAGGGTCTTTATCTTTTACTTTAGCAAGTATTGAATTATAGACCTGAATTGCACATTGTTCTCCTTTTATGTTCTGTTCCAGGATTCTTTTTACAAATGGATCTTCAGGTGATTCGTATCCGCAGTTACCTATTTTCATCCATTCTTCCGGAGCGAGTACAGGTGTTCCTCCAAGTTGCAAGATTCTGCTGGAAAGCATATCTGCGTGCCTGAGCTCATCAGTTGCATGTTCTATGAGTTCTGCAGCAGCAGCTTCTCTCATAGGGCCTTTGACGATCTTTGATCCTACCCAATACTGGTAGTATGCAAGCCATTCATCGGCCAGTGCTTTGTTTAATGATTCTATCAGGTCTGCTATGTCCAGTCCTAAATTCTCTAAAATTTCCACGCCTTTTGTTCCCATAATGGTCACCTCTATGTATTAGTTTGCTAATCTATTTAAGACTGTTTCCTTAGGCACATGAACCAGTCAAGGCAGTACTTACCTTCTTCTTCGGTCTCGACTCTTTCCTTTGCAGTTCCGCATGATCCTGGTGGTGGAATGATCACATCATCGCCTGGCTGCCAGTTTGCAGGGGTTGCGATATTTTCTGCATCGGATTTCTGCATTGCAAGAATGATCCTTTTGATCTCATCCATATTCCTACCATTAGAAAGTGGGTAGTACAGTATTGCCCTTACCTTTGCTTTTGGATCCATCATGAACACTGCTCTTACTGCCTGGGTGTCTGATGCATTTGGCTGCACCATTCCAAACTTCTTTGCAACATCCATCTTAAGATCTTCAATGACAGGGAAATTAACTTCAATATCTTTCATTCCCTTGTACACGATCTTTTCTTTGATGGTCCGCAGCCATGCAATGTGTGCATATATACTGTCAATAGAAAGTCCGATAAGTTCTGTATTTAATTCTCTGAATTCTTCCTGCATCGTTGCAAAGGTCATGAACTCAGTTGTACACACTGGGGTAAAATCAGCAGGATGACTGAAAAGGATTACCCATTTTCCCTTGTAGTCTTTTGGAAAATTGATTTCTCCCATTGTTGTTTTTGCTTTAAATGACGGTGCATCATCGCCTATAAGTGGCATTGTCACTATTTCTTCTTCCATATTACTCCATCTCCATACATTTCTTGCATATTCCGTAAAAGTTAGTTTCTGCTGATTCTACTTTAAAGTCATCTATTTTTTTTGCTATGATCATAGCGTAATCGCTAAGTTCTTCCGATTCGTAGTCTGTTATTTCTCCGCACTCTATGCATATTTTGTGGTGGTGAGGTACCAGATTGGATTCAAACCTCGAAACCCCCTTAATGTTCACCTCCTTGATCAGGCCCTTTTCAGCCAAGAATTTTAGATTATTGTAAACTGTAGCTTTGCTGATCCGCGTTAGTTTTTGTCTTACTCCCTCATAGACATCATCGACAGTAGGATGACCATCAAATTCTTTGAGAAAATCCAATATCTCGATTCGCTGGTTTGTGTACTTGATGTCTGCTTTTTTCATTTTGGTCCCACTTTTTTGTTTTTCCTGCTCTAACACAATCCATGTAAGAACACATCCTAAATAAGAATTATTATTATTTAAACATTATTCTTGTTTAGTATTGAGACCTATTTAGAACTATATATTGTTTTGTTCAGATGTTAAAATGAAAAATCACTGGGACAAGAAAAAAGCAATCTATTAAGCAAGATACTTAATAGATAAGTTATCAAATAGTCAACAAGAATTCCGGAGACACAAAATGACCAATACCAGGATAATTTCATGGAATGTTAATGGCATCAGGGCAGTTCACAAAAAAGGTTTTCTTGACTGGTTCAATGAAGAAAAACCTGATATACTCTGTATTCAGGAAACAAAAGCCCGCCGGGAACAACTTCCCTCCGAGATGCTTGAAATCGATGGCTACTATAATTATTTTGCTTCTGCCGAGAAAAAAGGTTACAGTGGAGTGGCACTCTACACTAAAAAAGAACCAATTGACATCAAATGTGGATTTGGTATAGAGAAATTTGATAGTGAGGGTCGCGTCCAGATCGCTGATTACGGTGAGTTCGTTCTCTTCAACATATATTTCCCTAATGGCAAAGCATCTGCTGAAAGACTTGCCTATAAAATGGAGTTCTATGATGCTTTTCTTGAATATGCCAATATGCTCAAATCCAGAGGTAAGAAACTCATAATATGTGGCGATGTTAATACTGCCCACAAGGAGATTGACCTGGCCCGTCCAAAAGACAACGAGAAGGTCTCAGGTTTCTTGCCGTCAGAGCGTGCCTGGATCGATAAACTCCTGGAGAAGGGTTATGTGGACACTCTGAGGATGTATAATACTGAGCCAGATAATTATACCTGGTGGAGCATGCGGACAAGGGCAAGAGAAAGAAACGTTGGTTGGAGAATTGATTACTTCTTTGCAAGTGAAAACATCAAAGATCAGATAAAAGACGCATTCATTTTGCCTGATGTTATGGGTTCTGATCATTGTCCTATAGGTGTTGACCTCGAGTTATAACATAAGACTATAATTTGATTTATTCCGGATCTAATAAGAAAATCCCTTATTTGATGCTGTCAATTGCCATCCTGACGGCATCTTTAGCATCTTTTGCTTTAACAGTACCTTCTATTTCCCATTTAGATTCAAGCGTGATCACAGTTTTCCCCATTTTAAGCGAATGCGCTATCTCGGAGAGTGTACCATACTCTCCTCCAACGGCTATCAATACATCGGCAGATCGTGCTATTACTACATTTCTTGCATGTCCCATACCAGTCACGATTGCGATGTCAATGTAAGCATTCGCAGTTACGCGACTGTCTCCGGGGAGAATGCCAATAGTAGTCCCACCTTCTCTTTTAGCACCAGATGCTGATGCTTCCATTACTCCGCCATGTCCGCCACAAAGTAGTATTGCATTGTTTCTTGCAATTTCAATTCCGACTTCTTCGGCTGTTGTTCTCAGGGCATCATCACATGAGCCGGCACCAATGACTCCTATTTGTATCATTTTTTGTTACATCCTTTTATTAATACACTCGTGAATTTACATATATTCACTTTGTATCCTTAAAATATCCTTGCTATCTTTGGCTTCTGAGTATTCTTCCAGAGGTTCGTGGTTGAGTTCGAGAAAAGTGTGGCCCCAGTTGAACTTGGACATGACTTTCTCTGCCTGCTGTTTATTTCCAAGTATGTATAGTGCAGCAGCAAATGCTTCTACGGATGTGAGTTTGAAAGGCCGGCCAAAATTCACAGGATTTGCGGCCACAAGGTATGGGAGTGCACGGTGTTCTAGTCTCATTCTTAATAGTTGTGGGAATACCCTTTCAACCTCTTCCCATGAACAATCAAGAACAGTTATACCTTTTTTAGTACTGTCCCCGGGGGAAAGAGCTTTTTCAGCCATGGGGTCAAGCAATATGGACCTTGAAGGTATCCTTTCTATTTTCTCAGAAAGGTTCACAAGTCCGAATTTTGCCATTTTCTTACCGGTGCATTTTTTTGGGTCACATTGTTTTGCATGATATAAAAAAAGCTTAATGTCTTTTTCGTCATCAGGTGCCATATGTGTATGATGCTGTCTGATCGTATATCAATAATTCGTTTATCTATATCAAACACCAAATAATATAGATATGTATTTATATTTATAAGTTGTATTAAGTCTTGAATATACTTATGTGAGACTAATTACCGGATCATCAAATGAAAAGGGAACACTTCATATTGTAATCATCAATCGAGGCATTTTATGACAGCAACAATTTTTACTATTGTTTCAGGGAAGGGTGGTGTTGGCACAACTACAGCTGCTATAAATCTCAGTGCTGCACTTGCAGGATTCGCAAAAAATACTCTATTAATAGATACTGACATTGGAATGCCCACGATTGGGCTGATGTTGGGAATCGAAGCTTCAAAAGCAAGTCTTCATGATGTTCTTGCTGGGACTGCGGAGTTAAAAGACGCAATATATGACGGGCCTAATAATCTGCGGGTCTTACCAGGGAGCATTTCTCTTCATAGTTTTCTAAATTCAAATACTGATGTTATCAGTGAGATCGTAAATGATGTGAAAGAAAAGTATGATTACATTATCATTGATTCTCCAACTGGTATCAACAAAAATTCAATTTTGTCCATATCACTTGCAGATGAGATCATTCAGGTCGTAAACCCTGATATCATCTCTCTTGCAGGTGCAATGAAAATAAAAACAATTTCTGACAACATGGGAAAACAGTTCCGTGGAGTCATCATTAACAGGTCGGGCGTCACTCAAAATGAATTGAGCAATGAAAGGATAGAAACTAGCCTCGGCCTCAGGATACTGGAAACAATAGTTGAAGAGAATAGCGTGAAGAATTCTCTGGCTTTTAAAGCACCAGTTGTTATGAAATACCCTGGTTCACCAGCAGCTGTTGGTTTCAACCGGCAGGCAGCAGAGATCGCAGGCATAAAATCTTCGGTCGAGGATATTTCAAAAGAAGTTAAGGAAAAGAAAAAGAAGGGCAAGAGATTCTCATTGTCAAAAAATAAGAAATGAGTTTTCGATTAATTGAAGACAAAAATGCCTTAAAAAATCAATTTGGAAGATAATAAAATGGCCAGTAGTATTGGGGTTGGTAATATTGAGTAATATTTCAGGTGACCAAACTGAAGACAAGGACGATACAAGCGGTCTTCCAATTGAGGCGATGAGGGTTGAATATTCTGAATCTGCTTCTGAAAGAAAAGAAGACTCTTTATTAAACTCTAAAGTCTCAGCTGAAGCCGCATTTGAAGACATGGATCAAGTATTTCCTGCGAAGCATCTCATTGAAGAAAATGATGTGCCTATTGCAGAGGACGAAATAGAACATCAGGATATTGAAGACACAGATGATGAAGAAGATCTTTTAGTGGCTTTGATGTCTGCGGATGAGGATGATGTTATCGATGAACTTGCAGAACTGATCTTGCCGGATTCAGAGCCTGTGAGTATAGATAGTCTGAAAAGCAAGCTTGAAGATTTTTATATTCCTTCTTATGAAGATGATGTTCCTTATGACAAGGATTCATTCTGGAAAAATATCATTTCAGAGATCTACAAAGAAGAGCCCATAGATGAAGAATTATTTTTAGACGATGAAGAAACCGGTTCACTGCTGGATCGTGCCACTAAACTATTTTCTCGTAACACTCTTTTAATGGAGCCTTATAATATCGTAGAACATGGGCCCATAGTAGATCTCACGATTCCTGCTGACAGTCCTTTCAAGGAAGTAGAGCTATACGAGGTAAATCCTCTGTATGGGTATGTAAGGATTGCATATGACCCTGAATCTCATGAGTATCAATACCAGGCTATCGAGGCGGTTCTGACTGAAAAAGAGCAGGAACTCCTGGAAGCTATCAAACTGAAGTTCGTTGAAACCCTTGATGTAAATCTAAAAGAGATATCCCGAAAGAATGCAGAGGGATTTCTTAAAGAAAACGTTGTAAAATATCTGCAGGAATATCGTATAAATATCTCACCACGAAAAAGAGAGAGGATAATCTATCATATTATTCGTGACTTCGTAGGTTATGGTGAGATCGATGTACTGATGAGGGATGAGTACCTGGAAGATATTTCCTGTGATGGTCCGAATACTCCTATCTACATTTATCACAAGGAGTACAATTCAATACCATCAAACATAGAGTTCCCTTCAGATGTGGTGCTGGATTCTTTTGCTATCAGGATCGCTCAGATATGTGGCAGGCATATATCGATCGCAAGACCAATACTTGATGCTACTATGCCTGATGGTTCACGTATCCAGATGACGCTGGGCAGGGAGATCACTACCCGTGGTAGTACTTTCACCATAAGGCGATTCAAAGACAATCCGATAAGTCCTACAAATCTTGTTGATTTCCACACATTTTCAACTGCAATGATGGCTTACCTGTGGTTGTCTGTAGAGTCAAATAAAAGTCTGATATTTGCCGGAGGAACGGCATCCGGTAAGACCACTGCAATGAATGCAGTTTCACTTTTCATCCAGCCGGAAATGAAAATAGTTTCCATTGAGGATACAAGGGAGTTGAATCTCTCACATCCGAACTGGATTCCCGGAGTTACCAGACAGGCATTTTCCGGTGAGGACAAAGGTTCCATTGAGATGTATGAGCTTCTAAGGGCGTCTTTGAGACAGAGACCTGAATATATTATTGTGGGTGAGGTTCGAGGTGCTGAAGCATATGTACTTTTCCAGGCAATGTCCACAGGTCACACTACATTCTCAACAATGCATGCTGACTCTGTACAATCTGTGGTACACAGGCTGGAGAATCCTCCTATCAACGTGCCAAGGATTATGATACAGGCTCTTGATCTTGTGGCAATTCAGGTACAGGTCAAGGTTGGCGGTGAACGTGTAAGGCGTTGTAAATCACTTACAGAGATCGTAGGTGTGGACCCCCGAACAGGTGAACTTCTCACAAATGATGTTTTTGTCTGGGATGCTGCAAGAGATATGTTCCAATATTCTGGCAGATCGTATGTTGTCGAAGGTGTAATGGAAAGCCGGGGTTGGACTGAAGAAAAGGTTCGTGATGAGTTAAAACAACGGCAAAACATCCTGGAATGGGCACGCAATAAAAAGATCTCAAACTTCAAGGATTTTGCCAAGATAGTGGTAGCTTATAACCGTGAGCCGGAAATGATAATGAAAATCGTAAGGCAGGAATTGGATGGTTAATTTATATTCGGTTTTGGCTTACAATCTTTTCGGCAAATACTACGAAAAGAAAAGACTTGATTTCTTTGGCCTTCGTCATAGCCTTCTGCGAAACAGGATGGATATGGCTTATGATGTCTACATGTCCTGTGCACTATTGAGTTCTATAATTAGTGCATTTCTCTCTCTTATTGGTGTTTCTTTACTTTTGCTGGTATTTGGAGTTCCCGAAATAAAGGCTACACGAATTATGTTTCCCGGATGGGTTGCACCATTTCTGCAATATAAGTCTGTTGTACTTGGACTGGTATTTGGGGCAATTTTCACTGCTACAGTGTTTATAATTGTTTACAAATTGTTCCAGATATATCCTTCCTTAATGGCAGGCGACCGTAAAAGAAGGATTGACAGCATGCTTCCGTATGCTGTGAACTATATGTCAGCAATGTCGGGTGCAGGTGTACTTCCCGTTGATCTTTTCAGATCACTTGCAACTAATGATATCTATGGCGAGATGTCTGTTGAATGCCGCTATCTGGTACGTGATCTTGAGATCCTTGGTCATGACCTGGTTAGTGCGATGAAGAATCTTGCAGTCACAACTCCATCCAATGCGTTGCAGGACTTCCTGCAGGGTGCAATTACGGTTGTGACTTCAGGAGGTCAATTGGAGTCATATTTCCGTATAAAGACAGATCAGTATATCATGGAAAACCGCCAGAGTCAGAAAGAATTCCTTGAGACATTGGGTCTTATGGGTGAGACCTATGTAACGGCTTTTGTTGCAGGTCCGCTTTTCCTTGTGGTGGTCATATCCATCATGTCTATTATGGGAAATGCACAGATGATCTACCTTTATCTCATAATTTACGCATTGATACCAATTGGCAGCATAATGTACGTTGTGGTTATCAGTATGCTTACTCCGGAGGCATAAAATGAAAATACTTGATAGTTTCCAACGGAAATTGGGTTCTAAAGAATTGCTTACAGAGGAAGAACTATCCATACTTGAAGATGGTCTTATAGATGAAAAGATGGAAGAAGCAACAAGAAATGTGCTTGTAAAAGACTTCTTCAAGGATCCTCTCAAAACACTTAGCATTAATCCTGAATATACATTTGTCATGAGTATCCCCATCGCTGTGGTATTTTTTGCAATTGGAATGGCCGCTACCTGGGGGACGCCAATAATAGATGACGTTATCATTTTCACAGTTCTCATAGCAATAACACCTCCTTCCATTGCCTTTCATAAAAAATACAAAAGGACCAGCACAATTGAGGAGTACCTTCCCACATTTCTGAGGGATGTATCTGAAATGAGCAGGGCAGGATTAACTCTTCCAAATGCTGTCAATACAATTGCCAAGGGTGAATATGGTGCTCTGACCAAGGAGGTTCAGGGCATGGATTCTGCAATGTCCTGGGGTGTATCTTTCGAAGATTCACTAAGAAGTTTCGCAGTAAGGATATCAACTCCTATCATTGTAAGGTCAGTCTCCCTTATCACTCAGGCAAGCACGGCTGGAGGTCGTGTGTCTTCAGTTCTTGAAGCTGCTGCCCGTGATGCAAAGGAAGTTAAAATGCTTGAGCGTGAAAGACGCGGTAACATGATGGTGTACGTGGTCATCACTTACATGTCATTCTTCGTTTTCATTTTTGTAATAGCCATGCTTACTGCTACATTCGTACCAACTATGGCAGAAGCGGGCAAAGCTGCATCCGCAGCCGGTGCAGGAAGCACTTTCGTTGGAGCTTTTGATCCGGCAGCGTACACCCGTCTGATGTTACATGCATCTGTCATTCAGGGCTTCATGAGCGGACTGGTGGCAGGACAGATGGGAGAAGGTTCAGTGTCACTTGGTTTAAAACACTCTATCATATTGACACTGATAGCATGGTTCGTGTTCACTTTCCTGATCTGAAAATAAAAATAGTATGGCTTATTCAATTTTAGAATAAGCCGCCTTTGCTTTTTTACTAATTTCCAGGAACATGTCATTGTTGTGTGAGTCTATCCCAACAACCAGAGGTCCGAAATCCTCTACATGTAGTTCCCATACAGCTTCCGGCATCCCTAAGTCCAGCCAATGGACCTTGATTACTTTTTCGATGCTAATGGCGGCCAATGCCGCACATCCGCCTGTGAAAGCAAGATAGACAGCCTTGTTCTCCATGGCTTCTTTTACGTTGTCCATTCCGCCTTTTCCCACAAAGGCACGAACTTCATGTATATCGAGGAGTTTTGGTGTCATCTTTGACATGCGGGCACTTGTGGTGGGCCCAGCAGCAACGACTTCCCAGTTATCTTCATTTTCTTTCATGAGGGGTCCGCAGTGATAGATCACAGCACCTTCAAGGTCAAAAGGCAGCGCTTTTTTTTCTTCTGCCATTTCCAGGACTCTGGCATGAGCTTCATCCCTGGCTGTAAATATGGTCCCGCTCAGGTAAACAACATCACCGGCATTGAGCTGGCTGATATCTTCTTTTTTCAATGGTGTGGTAAGTTTGTATTCCATTACTCATCACCGCCCAGGGTGACTGAAGCATGGCGATTGGCCCAGCATTGGATATTCACAGCCACAGGCAGGGATGCTGTATGACAATGAGCTTTTTTCATGTGTACTGCGAGGGCTGTTGTCTTTCCACCAAGTCCCATGGGTCCGATCCCAAGGGAGTTGATGTCCTCAAGCAAACTTCGCTCTTCTTCATCCATGTCGTCAACATTTCTAAGCAGGGCGGATTTTGCAAGCCTTGCAGATTTGTCAAAGGAGCCGCCAATACCTACGCCAACGATTATTGGGGGACATGGTTTGCCACCTGCGTTTAGCACAGTCTCAAGGACAAAATTGCGTATCCTGTCCTTTTCAGTTGGATTGAGCATTTTGATAGCACTCATATTCTCAGAACCTGCCCCCTTTGGGGCAACAGTGATTTTGATGCTGTCTCCTTCAACCAGTTCGTATTTTATATCAGGGATACCCATTCCGCTGTTATCTCCGCTATTTCCACGAGTTATCGGGTCTACAGCATTCGGGCGCAGTGGAATTGATTCGGTTGCTTTCTTCGCACCTTCGAGTATGGCGTCTTCCAGACTGAAATCAAACAAGGCTTTGCGTCCAAGTTCTACAAAAAAGATGAGTATGCCTGTGTCCTGACACATGGGAACTCCTCTGGTTCTCGCTATCTCTATATTCTTAAGGATAGCTTCAAGTTGCTCCTTTGCAACAGGGGATGTTTCTTCCGATGCAGCCTTCTGAAGCGAATCTACAACGTCCTGTGGCAGCACGGTCTCTGCCTCTCTTAAAATATCAACAATGGCTGATACAACGGTATCACGTTCTATTGGATTTGACAAAAAAGATCACCTTTGATGTGTGTGCGGGAGAAGGGATTCTAACTCCTGCATGAGTATGATTAAAGTATTCTACAATTTCGCGATAATAGACTCTTTTATTATTTATTTTATTCCGGTTGTTAATATGAATGAGATTGGGGGAAATAAGCATTTGGATTTTGTGAGGAAAGAATGAATTATTTTAAGCAACTTAGCAGGACAATAATTGAATATGCCAGTCATCTTGAATCTAAGTTTGATGGAGATATTGGAATCTTGGAAAGAAAGCATGTTCTGGCTGATTCTGCTGTTTACATAGGCAAGGAAGCCAATAACATTGATGAACAGGCTATTGATGTGAAGAAAACTCAGGAGTTTATCAACAAACAAGAGATTATGGATAATATCCTTAGCATGTCACAATCTGAAGCGGAAGCTCTTGGAGTTTCAAGGAGCAGGTTTCAGGGAATCAAACAAAGGATTAGGAACGGAAATCTCAATTTGAATACTCCGGCGGTGAAGAAATTATTTGCTAGTTTAAAATGAAAGAACGCTCAATCATTTAAAGGATATTTCTTTTTAAAGTCATATATTGATACTAAGTGGTTTGGAGTAGCAAATTTTGCCATTTTTTCGCAAATTGACTCATCCTTCATCCCCCATACTGTATTTGAAAAATTATAACCTAAAAATGACATTATTCCTGAACCTTCTATTCCGCCAGCAACACCACCTATTAAGCCAAGACTAAGTGATATTCCAAACTTAATTTCATCAGCCCTCTTTTTAATTACATTAGCGTCGTTCCAAACATTATCCAAAATATCAGATATGTCTTTTTCTTTTTGTTCGATTTTATCTATATCTTCTCTTTTTACACCTTCATTCAGTGAACCCATTATTTTGTATAGCTCCTGATCGTCGTACTCCTGAATAATTGACTTGCATCCTTCCATTGTTTCAGGATAATGTACTATTTTGTTCAAAAGGAATTTGCCAATTTCGTAAGGCACTTCATTATTGACCATTACATTGTATTCGCTCCCATAATCATTAACTGAATCAATGAAACTTTTATCATAAGCGCAAATTGGTTTTAGAAGCGATTTTTGAGGATTTGCTATCAAAAAACCAAACAAAATCAGAAACATATGTGCTTTTGCAGGGTCAATAATCATTAACGTACCTATTTCGTCAGCTAATTCTTCATAACCACTAGCTTTAAGGATACTGTAACGACTGGCGTAATCATCTAATTTTGCAGAAATATATATTGGATTACTACTCCCCATAAGTCTAGTTGAAACTTCTACAAATTGATTAAACCCGAAATCAGCTAATGTTTCAAACTCAATTTTATGCTTTTTATCCAATTCTTGTCCAACAATAGACACTGTGTCATATGGAAGAACTGGAGGTTTGACTTCGGTAAATAAAGGTTCAAGGAAATCTAGGTTTTCATAGAGAGTAGGATGTGCTGTAAGTACAAATTGTATTCTGCCAGTATCTTTTTGAAAGTCAATCATTTCGTCAATTTTTCGAGAATTGAATCCCAACCATTCATGACTGTCATCGAAAGATTTTCTATTGTCCTTTGGCATTAATTTGACTAATGTTGAGCCGTAAAAGGGAATCATACTCCAAATATTTACATATGGGTCTGCAATTGGTTCGTTTAATTTAATGAAACGATTTTTAGGAGGGTATTTTTCATTTTGTGTAACTTTCCCTTCATCTAGTCTTTTAATAAATTTATCCACATTTTCTTTTTCATGTGCCCCATAATCCAGCAGGAATTCTGAAAAATCGCTCATAAGTAGAAATAGTTTCAACTTTTATATATTATTTTACAGATTATCGTCTTTTTTACAATTTAATGTTTCTTCAATTAATCAGTTTAAATTATTTATTAAGAACAAATATAGTGAACAAAATAATAGTTTTGTTCTTTTGAATTAAAACACTTCATATACTATTTGTTGAAGTTTCTTTTTTTGTTGTTACTCTTGAGAAATGGCACATATTATCTTCAATTTATCCTCAAGCTCTTTAGAAGCGATTGCTTTATCCTCGCTTTTGAAGAGTTCTCCCAAAGCTATTACAATGTACTTAAATTCTGATGGTGGAATATCACCTTTCATTTTATTAACGAGGTTTAAACAGACAACTACCGAATCTTGTTTAGAATATAAATGATCTAATGTTAGTACAAAAGGGTCATTAAAATGACCTATTGCGCTATTTTGTTTATCAAATGTACTAATAATTCCTGTGTATTGACACATAAAATATACATTGTCAGAGTCTTTGTGAGAAAACGCTTCTTGTAATGCAAATCTTACAGATACATAATCATATCTTTTATTTTTCTTATATTTGTTTAGAATATGTTGGCAAGAGCGACATGCTTGCAAATTTGGATCAAGCCCATTAAAATTGTCACCACAAATATCACATGTAAGTTCCCAAGACATATTCTTAAATATATTTACAAGTGCTAAATAAGTTACTCTTCAAAAAACCCTACTTATAAATTTTAGTAAAAGTTCGGTTTTTTGTTGTTAACTATATCCCAAAAAAATATGGTGCGAGAGGGGGGAATCGAACCCACGAATTCCTGCGAAAATGGATCTTGAGTCCATCGCCGTTGACCGCTTGGCTACTCTCGCCCAGTGTATTTTGTGTGTTTAGCTCAGTTTTAGCGGGATATCTTGAGTCTACTATCGTTGACTGCTTATTTGCTCCCGCATTTGAGAGCTTAACGATACATCTAGTGCCGTATTTATTATAAATCTAACTGTTGCAAATGGTCTAATTATCTATTGGCATACTTCTAGTTATTTATTTAGTAACATATTTACGTAGTATTATTACATATCGATTAATTTAAATATGTGGTTGATGATATAATTAACAGGTTAATGGTATATTATTATTTACAGATGTATCACTGGTTTTAGTGGTACTATATGAATAGAATGTGGGGGCATTACTATCAGAAGAAGTCGGTTGGATATTACAATAGCCATATTGAAAATAGCTATGGATGGAGCAAAAAAGACACAGATCGTATATGGTGCGAATTTGAATTCCACGATTGCGAACAAATATCTTTCGAGATTGGCGGAAAAGCAGCTTATTGAACAAAAAGGAAATATGTTCATTACGACCGATAAAGGTCGATCGTATAAAGAAATGGCCAGTGAACTGGATATTCGCTGACCTTAGTTACTGAATATCTATATATTTGTATATATATTTTAGTTATTTTGACATTATGTCAATCCAAGAACCTGTGACAATTTCAGTAGCACATTTGCCACGGCAAATGTGACATTGTTCACAAAGCCTATGGGTTCAATTACGATCTCATCATTTTCTTTTGCGTCAAGGAAAGTTCCAAGTGGATCATCTGAATTAAGTATGTTTTGGACAGTGTCTTCGCTGGTTCCTACGACTATCGTTTCACCAATTTCCTCGTCCTTGTCAATTTCTCCAAAGATGGTGATGTATGCGTCTTCAGTGACTGCTTTGACGTATACCTCTTCACCGTCGTTTGTCACTATTACAAGTTTGATAACTTCATCGCCCAAAAGACTTTTTAGAAAAAACGGTACCTTGTCTGCATTTTGATTGTATTCATTGACTTTGAGATTAATGTCACTGACTACGTCTGCACTGGCCACCGGTAGAAGCACAGTAAGCACTAGCATCAACATGACCATTTGCTTTTTCATCTACATCCCTCCTAAGGTTTATAATCTAGTTTAATTAATAAGTAATTTGTACTTTAATATATTAAGTTATGACGCGCACACTAAATGCAGGAAAACAACTTTTAATGACAAGCGCATAAGTGCAAATTTATCGAGGTCTGTTCTGAATGGGTGAAATAGTAGTTAGCGATTCTATGAGGGATTATTTTGAGGAGCTTGAATCCAAGCTTCATAGTGAGATAGAGATTGCGAACAGCGCACGCTCAAAAGGGAGAGATCCAAAACCGAATGTTGAGATCCCTCTTGCAAAAGACCTTGCAGACAGGGTGGAAAATCTCATTGGTGTGAAAGGTGTTGCAGAGGAGATACGCAAGTACGAAGAGACCATGTCTCGTGAGGAAGGTGCCCTTGCAATAGGCAAAGCCGTTGCTGAGGGTGCAGTAGGGGAATTTGAATCAAAAGAGGCTGCAATAGAGGCTGCTATACGTGTGTCCGTTGCAATGCTCACAGAAGGTGTGGTCGCTGCACCGATAGAGGGGATAGACAAGGTAACCCTTGGCAAAAATGATGATGGCAGCGAGTTCATCAGGATATTTTACTCTGGTCCCATACGTAGTGCAGGCGGTACGGCCCAGGCACTTTCCGTACTTGTAGGTGACTACGTGCGCCGTGCAGTTGGTATTGACAGGTTCAAGCCTCGCAAGGAGGAAGTTGAAAGATATGTCGAGGAGATCCTGCTTTACAGACGAGTTGCAACCTTGCAGTACACTCCTTCGGAAGATGAGATACGGCTTATAGTGGACAATTGTCCCATATGTATCGACGGGGAACCCACGGAAGCTGAAGAGGTTGAAGGTTACAGGAACCTTGACAGGATAGAGACCAACAGAGTACGTGGTGGTATGTGTCTTGTGCTTGCAGAAGGTCTGGCCCTGAAAGCTCCGAAGGTTTTGAAACACGTAAACAAGCTCGAGATGGATGGGTGGGACTGGCTGAATACACTCATAGCCGGAGCAAAGAGTGGTGATGATGACGATGATGGTGGTTTTGTCGGTGTAAAACCAAAAGACAAATACTTGCGTGACCTGATAGCAGGCAGGCCGGTATTCTCCCATCCAATGCGGCCAGGTGGGTTCAGGTTAAGGTATGGGCGGTCAAGAAACACATCCTTCGCAGCCGCCGGTATAAGCCCTGCCAGTATGTATATAATGGATAGTTTTATCGTTTCCGGCACGCAGCTTAAGGTCGAGCGTCCCGGGAAAGCTGCCGGAATGGCGCCGGTAGATAGTATAGAAGGTCCCACTGTAAGACTCATGTCTGGTGATGTCATCCGGGTGGACGACGAGGAGCATGCGATTCAGATACATCCTGAGGTTGAGTGCATACTGGATATCGGTGAGATATTGATAAATTATGGGGATTTCCTTGAGAACAATCATCCTCTTGTACCATCTTCATACTGTTTTGAATGGTGGATCCAGGAGTTTGAGAAACAAGTTCCTAATGCGTCATATTCCCAAAGTGAGCTTGAATTACCTTCTCAGGAACTTGTACTGGAACTATGTGGCAAATATAGTGTTCCTCTGCATCCTGCATATACATATCTCTGGCATGATATCACAATTGATGAATTTACTACACTTGTCTTATTCGTATCAGAGAATGGTGCCCTTTCCGGTGATGGGACAAGTCTTGAACTTCCATTGGATAAAAGTACTGACAATGGGATTAAAGTCCTTCTTGAGCATTTGCTTGTTCTGCATAGGGTTTATGAAGGAAAGATCATTATTGATATGCCTCTGCCTTTTGTCAGATGTCTGGGTCTTGACAGAGACCTGAATAAGAAGTGGACTACTGTTGAATCCACAGATACTCTGGGAGCTGTCAATGAAGTGAGTGGTCTGATCGTGCGTGCACGTGCACCTGTGAGGATAGGTGCAAGGATGGGGCGTCCGGAAAAATCAAATAAGAGAAAGATGTCTCCTGCTCCTCATGTATTGTTCCCGATAGGGGATTCTGCCGGAAATACCCGGAAAATGGAAGCTGCTGCAGGTTACATGTCTTCTATGAATGGGAAGGTCGGGCAGATCCGGGTTGAAATTGGTAATCGCGCGTGCCCGGCATGTGGGAAGGATACGTTCTGGTATCGGTGTGACTGTGGCGAGTTCACAGTTCCTAAATTATCATGTCCGCGTTGTGGTATATCGGTGCAAAAGGAGAAATGCCCAAAATGTGGTTCAAAGACCACATGCGTGAAGATGCAGAATATCGATTTCAAAGAGGTCTACCAGAATGCTTTTGAAAACATTGGTGAAAGGGATACTAATATCGAAGTAAAAGGTGTCAAGCGCATGATGTCAGGGACAATGACTCCCGAACCTCTCGAAAAAGGAATCTTGCGGGCGAAACATGATCTTTTCACTTTCAAGGATGGGACTGTCAGATATGATATGTCCGACATTCCGCTTACACATATCCGTGCCGATGAACTTAGTATCACAGTTGAGAAACTTAAGAAACTGGGATACACCGAGGATATATACGGAAAACCTCTGGAAACAGATGATCAGGTAGTCTGCCTTAAAGTGCAGGATCTCGTAGTTTCATACGATTGTGGTGAATATCTTCTACGTACTACCCAGTACATCGATGACCTGCTTGTGAAATACTATCATGAGGAACCTTACTACAAAGCAAAGACAATTGATGATCTTGTAGGTGTAATGCTCATGGGTCTTGCGCCGCATACATCAGCTGGTGTTCTTGGGAGACTTGTAGGTTTTACCAAAGCATCAGTGGGTTATGCACATCCGTTCTTCCATGCGGCAAAAAGAAGAAACTGTGATGGTGATGAGGATTGTGTTATGCTGTTGATGGATGGCCTTATCAATTTCTCAAGGGATTACCTGCCTGAAAAAAGAGGTGGAAAAATGGATGCACCACTTGTTCTTACAACACGCATAGATCCAAGTGAGGTTGACAAGGAAGCTCATAATATTGATGTATGTGATCATTATCCTCTTGAGTTCTACGAAGCGACCCTCGAATATACAAATCCCAAAGAATTAGAGGGGAAAATTGACCTTATAAGCCGCAGGCTTGGTACTCCTGAGCAATATGATCATTTTATGTTCACTCACCATACCAACGATATCGCATCAGGTCCTCTTCACAGTGCCTACAAGACCCTTGGGAGCATGGTGGAGAAGATGGATGCCCAGCTTGCACTGGCAGATAAGATACGTGCGGTGGATGCTTCCAATGTGGCTGAGAGGGTGCTTATATCCCATTTCCTGCCGGACATGTTCGGCAATCTCAGGGCATTCTCCCGTCAGAGTACAAGGTGCCTTAAATGTGCTGCAAAATTCCGCAGGCCGCCACTCACAGGCGTTTGTCCGAAATGTGGCGGGAGTGTAATATTAACAGTTCATGAAGGCTCAGTGAAGAAATACCTTGAAGTCTCAAAGAAAGTAGCCCATGATTACAATGTTTCGAGTTATACGAAACAAAGAATTGAGATAATCGGTTTGGATATGAAATCCCTTTTTGAGAATGATCGCTCGAAGCAGACAGGGCTAATGGAGTTCATGTAGCCCGTCTACAGTTTTCTATTATCTTTTTGCTCATTTCCAATGTTCACTCTTTCAAAGGCATTCCAATGGCATTAATTCCATGTATGAGCTCTGTTAGTTGTTCTATTTCAAATTCAAGAACCTCTTCTTTTGAATGGCTTATTGACATTTCACCGTCATATGTAAGCATTTCAGGTCCCCTACGGACAAATCGTGAGATTCCGTCCCTGGAAAGCGCTGTTGTTGCTTCCGGGTCATGTACGAATGCTCTTCCTGGTATTACGACAGTTTCCTTTACATTTTTCAGGTCTAGCTTTTCCAGATCTTCAATAGTGATGAGGCAACCAATGTCTTTGTCAACTGCAACGACATTGACATCGCTTCCAAGTTTTGTGAAAATTTCCTGAAGTCTTTGCTCAGAAGCCCTGCTGGAAAGTACCGTAGCATCTTTTCTTAGCTCAGGAAGTTTGGCAAGAGCTTCCTTTTCATTGCGTATGGCGTATGGCGAGCCGATGAGTGGGTCTTCGAGTGGTGTTCCTGTGATGCGCAGATCGTGTTTTGAAGCAGCATCACGAACAATTTGTGTGAACTCATCTATGCTGTGTGTTTCAATACCTTCCATGACCGGTGCATTGTTAAGTATGAGCCCTTCTTCAGTCTTGTTGGCAAAGCGCATGAGTATCACTCCCTTTGCTCCCATTTCTTCAAGGTCGGTCAATGTTTTTTCGAGTATTTCTCCATCATTGACTCCGGAGATAAGGACAATTGCAGCATATACGTCACAATGCTGGCAGAACTGACGCAGTACCTTAAGCGCGGCTTCAGGCTCAGGGTCTCGCATATATTCCCTTCTAAGTTCCGGGTCAGTTGCAAATACGGTGAATGAAACTTCTGTCACTCCGTATTCTATAAAAAATTCAGCTTCATCTCCTTTGCTGAATCCTTTCCCGCTTGTATAGCCCAGGTGAATGGGTAATTCGAATTGTGCCAGGTTGGCGACAAGTTCCATGAGATCGGGATAACAACTCACATCCCCGCCACCACTTATGGTTATCTTATCGACATCCTCGGAGTTCATCATAAGTTTCTGGTAAACTTCCTGAAACACATATTGTCCAGGTTTGAAACCTGAATAGGCTTCCCTTATTCCTCTGGTGCAGTAGTCACATCCTTTTTTGAAGGGAAGGCAATATTTACATCCGAAAGGGGGATTTTCTTTCACTTTTTTAAAATAACAATAGGTACAGAATCCTTTGCAATCAATTCCCGGATTGCCTCCTACGTCAGCGGTGATCTCCATAGAACGAATTACTTACTATATAGGTACTTAAAGGTTTGTGGATGATCATTGTATAACTTCTTCCAGATATCATTTTGGTATTTGGTCTGAAATTATCTTATCCTAAATATAATCTCCTTACATTTTTATTGGACACATACTCAATTATTTTCATTGACCCTTTTTACTTGCGTTTGATGATTGCGAAATTGTTCCAAAATGATGCAAAAGGTTTAAACGTCATTGTTGCTTAATAAATCCGAGAATTCCCAATGGAAGATTTCCGTACAGAAATTACTGTGTGGTACAGAGTAATTAAATTTTATTCGTTAATCTGTACGTTTCCAAATGGGCGATTTCTGAATAGAAACATAGGAGGAAAATATTCGTGTCTGACACAATAGACATTTACGACGACAGAGGTAAACTGTTGGAAAGTGGCGTTGATCTTTTAGCTATCGCGCCAACCAGAAATGCAGCGATTCAAAATATCATTAAAGACACCAAGAGGACTGTTGCAGTAAATCTCGCAGGTATCGAGAAATCACTGAAAACCGGTGCTATGGGTGGAGCAAAAAAGCAGATCCTTGGTAGGGAACTTGACTACGATATTGTAGGCAATTCCGGTGCGATCATGGACGCAGTAAAGAAACTCGTAAGCGTGAGCGACGATGACGACACCAATGTAAAGGAACTTGGTGGCGGAAAGCAGCTGATAGTCCAGATCCCAAGCGTAAGGACACAGATCGGTGCTGACTACGTATCCGGAAGTACCGTAACCGGTGCAGCAGTAGTTCAGACAATCATTGACATGTTCAACACTGACATGTTCGATGCACCAATAGTAAAGTCCGCTGTATGGGGAAGCTACCCACAGACAATGGACATGAAAGGCGCAAACATCGCATCCATTCTCAGTATCCCACAGAACAACGAAGGTCTTGGTTACTCACTGAGGAACATCACAACAAACCACGTAGCAGCAATTACCGGCAAGAAGGCAATGAATGCAGCAGCACTCTCAGCCATATTCGAGCAGGTAGGTATGTACGAGATGGGTAACGCGGTAGGTCCTTTCGAGAGACACCAGTTACTTGGTCTTGCATATCAGGGTCTTAACGCAGGCAACTACGTTTATGACATCGTAAAAGAGAACGGTAAGGACGGTACAATCGGCTCAGTAATCCAGTCAACTGTTGACAGAGCACTTGAAGCAGGTATCATCTCCGTAGACAAGACTGCACCATCCGGATACAACTTCTACAAGGCAAACGATGTTTCCATGTGGAATGCATGTGCAGCAGCAGGTCAGCTTGCAGCAACCATGGTAAACGTTGGTGCTGGTAGGGCAGCTCAGAACGTATCCTCAACCATCCTCTACTTCAATGATATCATTGAGAAGGAAACAGGTCTTCCAGGCTGTGACATGGGTAGAGCTCAGGGTACTGCAGTAGGATTCTCATTCTTCAGTCACTCCATCTATGGTGGCGGTGGACCGGGTATCTTCAACGGTAACCACGTTGTAACCAGACACTCAAGAGGTTTTGCAATTCCTTGTGTATGTGCAGCAGTCTCACTTGATGCAGGCACACAGATGTCAACAGTTGAGAAGACATCATCACTTGTCGGTAACGTATTTGGATCCATTCCAGAGTTCAAGGAACCAATCAAAGCAGTGGCAGGTGCGCTCTAAGACTAAATCTCCCTCCTTAAATATCACATTAAATGAAAAAGGTAGCAAAAATGTCCGAAGCTTTCCCCGACGCAAATATTGTGCAGCTTGAAATATTTCCTTCAAGGCTGTTGAATCCCGAAACAGCCCAATCATTACTCAGTGAGATGGCTGAAATTGAAGGCATCATAAGGCTATTCATTCATGGCCCCCGACTTCCACAGACCGTTCCATACGGACCTGCAACTGGATTACCCGTGCATCATTCCGGGAACACTGTTATCGAAGTCGCAGGTCAGGCGATAGAACTTGCTGTAAGTGTTGGTAGCATTCGAATGGAAGTTGTTGACGCTGATGCAAAAGGGCGTGTAAGGGACGTTTGCGAGCGAGTTCTTCCTGTATCATTTGAATTCCGGGAAGGTAATTTCATTCCAAGGAGGCAGACTGTAAGCGATTATGCTAAACGTGGACCAGGTGCTGACCCTATGATGATCGGAATGACAGATCCCAAAGGAAAACTGAAGAATCAGCCCGTATGTTTACTTAAACCTGAAATCAAAGACGAGTGATAGCATGTTTGACCGGGAAACGCAGGTTGTTGATTGCAGACACGGAATGGGTCTTGGCAGAGGTGGGGGCCTTGCACAGCGTGGCACTCTTTCCGAAACTGGCAGACCAGATGTGATCGCAGTTGCAATGAGCCCCGGTAGAAGACATATCACAAAACCTGTTTGTGAACTGACATACGGGATGCGTCGAGAGGAAATCCAGGTTAGTGTGCTTGTGCTGAACACCGGTTCAGGTGTTCCGGATACCAATATGGGTTCCGGCTCTTTTGGAATGAGTTCTGAAGAGATCGCACAGATAAACAGGCATAAAGTTGCTGTTATCCACACAGGGAACATAAGGGATCATGTAGTGAGGAAGGTAAAGAAAATACTTGAGGAAACAAGTGTTCCTGCAGTAGTTGTTTGCCAGACCCTCGTTGATTTTGAAGATTTCGCAAAGGCAGGAGTAAAGACAAAACTTGTGAAACCAAAAGATAGTGATATTTTAACAAAAGGAAGGGTAATGGAAATTGTGACAGGAGTGACACGAGGCGAATCATGCTCGAGAGAAAAACTGAACGAACTCGTGAAAGCCGTGAAAACCACAATGAGATCATTAGAGAATTAGGAGTGAATAATTATGGCATATGAACCACAGTATTATCCAGGAGCAACATCAGTTGCTGAAAATAGAAGAAAACACATGTCCGGCAAAGTGGAGAAACTCAGAGATATCTCCGACGATGACCTGACACTTGTTCTCGGACACCGCGCACCAGGTAGTGACTACCCAAGCACTCACCCACCACTTGCAGAAATGGGCGAACCAGAATGCTCAATCAGAGAAATGGTAGAACCAACACCAGGCGCAAAAGCTGGTGACAGAGTAAGGTATGTGCAGTTCGTTGACTCAATGTACAACGCACCATCAACACCATACTTCAGGTCCTACGCAGCAGCAATCAACTTCAGAGGCGTTGACCCAGGTACACTTTCCGGTCGTCAGGTCGTTGAAGCTCGTGAAAGAGACATGGAAGAGATCGCAAAGTTCCAGATGGAAACTGAAATGACCTGCCCAGCACTCGCAAGTCTTAGAGGCGCAACAGTACACGGTCACTCACTCAGACTTCCAGAAGACGGTGTAATGTTCGACATGCTTGAAAGGTGCAGAAAAGAAGGCGATGTAGTCACAATGCACAAGGACCAGGTAGGAAGACCAATCGATAAGAAGGTTAACCTCGGAAAACCAATGTCTGCAGACGAAGCAGCAAAGAGGACAACCATATACCGTGTCGACAACGTAGCATTCAGAGATGATTCAGAAGTCATTGAATGGATACACAGAGTATTCGACCAGAGAACCAAATTTGGCTTCAAGCCGGAGAACTAAGGTGATTATAATGGCAGATGACAGACAGAGAAAGTTTGCAAAACACATGGAGATCAAGTACACAAAAGAACACGGTACTAACAAGATGGAAGGTGGACAGATCACCGACAAGACCGTAGAGTACTTTAGACTTGGTGTCGATCAGAACCCTAGAAAATTAGAAATGAGAAAAGCTGGTGAAGCCCTCGCAGATAAGAGAGGACTTGTCGGTTACAATCCAATGATGCACTGTGGTGGTATTCCACTCGGTCAGAGAGCACTTACCCCATCATTCCTTTCAGGAACAGATGATATGGTTGAGATGGATGATCTTCACTACGTCAACAATGCTGCAATGCAGCAGATGTGGGATGACATCAGAAGGACCGTAATTGTCGGTCTGGACATGGCACACGAGACACTCGAGAAGAGGCTCGGTATCGAAGTCACACCAGAGACGATCAACCACTACCTTGAGACACTCAACCACGCACTTCCTGGTGGAGCAGTTGTTCAGGAACACATGGTCGAGACACACCCTGCACTTGTGGATGACTGTTACGTAAAGATCTTCACCGGTGACGATGAACTTGCAGATGAGATCGACAGCCAGTTCCTTATAGACATCAACAAGGAATTCCCTGCAGATCAGGCAGAGCAGCTTAAAGCAGCTATTGGCAAGCACTCCTTCCAGGCAGCACACATCCCAACCATTGTCAGCAGGACCACAGATGGTGGTCAGACAAGCAGGTGGATGGCTATGCAGGTCGGTATGTCATTCATTTCAGCATACAGCATGTGTGCTGGTGAAGCAGCAGTAGCTGACCTTTCATACGCAGCAAAGCATGCAGGTGTTATCCAGATGGGTGAAATGCTCCCAGCAAGACGTGCACGTGCACCAAATGAGCCTGGTGGAATTCCATTCGGTCACCTCGCAGATATCGTACAGACAAGCCGTGTAGATTCAGACGACCCAGCACACGTAGCTCTTGAAGTAGTCGGTGCAGGATGTATGCTTTACGACCAGATCTGGCTCGGTTCATACATGTCTGGTGGTGTAGGTTTCACCCAGTACGCAACAGCTGCATACTGTAACAACATCCTTGATGACAACCTCTACTACAACGTTGACTACATCAACGACAAGTACGATGGTGCAGCAAACAAGGGTACAGACAACAAGGTAAAGGCAAGTCTCGATGTAGTAAAGGACATCGCAACAGAGTCTACTATCTACGGTCTTGAAAACTACGAGAAGTACCCAACAACCCTCGAAGACCACTTCGGTGGATCACAGAGAGCAACAAGTCTTTCCGCAGCAGCTGGTTCAGCTGTATCCCTGGCAACAGGAAACGGAAACGCTGGTCTTTCTGGATGGTACCTCTGTATGTACCTGCACAAGGAAGCACTCGGAAGACTCGGTTTCTTCGGATACGACCTGCAGGACCAGTGTGGTGCAACCAACGTTCTCTCATACCAGTCCGACGAAGGTCTGGCTCTTGAACTGCGTGGACCAAACTATCCAAACTACGCAATGAATGTAGGTCACCAGGGTGGATACGCAGCTATCACCTCAGCTGCACATGCTGGACGTGGAGATGCATACGCACTCAACCCACTTGTCAAAGTCTGTTTCGCAGACAAACTCCTTCCATTTGACTTTACACAGCCAAGGAAAGAGTTCGCAAAGGGTGCACTCAAAGAGTTCGAGCCTGCTGGTGAGAGATCACTCATCATCCCAGCAAAATAATTTCAAAACAAGTGTAGGCTTTATGCCTACTACTTATTCTTTTTTTATTCAGTACATAATTTCGTTCTCATTTCTGTTTTACTCCATTTCTTTCCTGACCTAGCGGGTAATTCTTAAATATTGCAAAACCATTCTTTTTTGCACTGTTAATTATTAACTTTGATCTTTGTTTCAAGGAGTGAATCAAAATGCAATACAGTCTTGGCATTGATGCCGGAGGAACCTTTACAGATGGAGTTATTATCCGTGATTCGGATGGTGTGATACTGGATGCTGCTAAAGTGCTTACCACATATCCCGATCCAATTGGTGGAATTAAAAAAGTAATTGATACTCTGAATGCGGATTATGTGAAAGATATAAAGCTGGTTTCTGTTTCAACAACTCTTTCGACCAATACTATACTTGAAGATACGGGTTTTCCAGTAGGCGTAATACTGGTTGGCGATTACGTGATTCCCAGTGATGGTTTTCCTGCCCAGTACTATGTCAGGCTTAGTGGTGGGCATACCAGTAATGGTGAAGAAGCCGCTCCCCTTGATGAAGAGGGAGTTAGAAATTTTGCTCTTGAAGTGAAGGATCATGTTGCAGCATTTTCAGTGTCTTCTTTTTTCAGTAACCGTAATTCAGATCATGAACTCCGTGTCAAGCAGATAATCCGTGAGCTCACAGGAATGCCTGTTGTGTGCGGACATGAGCTTTCCCAGGAAGTGGGTGCCTATGACAGGGCAATTACTGCTTATCTTAATGCCCAGTTATTACCCATTACACACAAGTTTATCCAGTCCATTATACAGGACATCAAGTCAAGGGGAATTGATGCCAATCTCCTTATGCTCAAATGTGATGGGTCTGTAGTAGGTATGGAAGAGGCGCTTGAACGGCCAATTGAATCAATATTCTCCGGACCTGCAGCAAGTCTCGTAGGTGCTGCCTTCCTCACAAAATACCCGACATGTGCCATGGTAGATGTGGGGGGTACCAGTACTGATGTTGCTCTTATCAGGGATGGTGTACCTGAAATTAGTGATCAAGGTGCCATTGTCGGTGGTTGGAAGACCATGGTAAAGGCCATAAGAATGGAAACATCTGCCACAGGTGGTGACAGCCATATCTGGGCCCAGAATCAAAAGTTCTACGTAGGACCCAGAAGGGTGATACCCCTTTGTCGCGCTGCCGTCCTGTACACAGGTTTCCTTGAGAGGCTTAAGGAATCTAAATCACCTTCCAGAAAACTTCTTTGTGAAAACATACAGGCAACGAAGTTCTTTGTACGCACGGGTCTCAAACCCCTTGAACTCACAAGGGCCGAGGAAGAGATATATGATACTATTCAGGGAAATCCTTTGTCGTATGTGGATCTATTCCAGCGCCTGAAGAAACAGCCAAGTGTTCGTGTCCTTGACAGTCTCATACAGAAACGTCTGGTCCAGTCTATCGGCTTCACTCCAACAGATGCCTTGCATGTGCTTGGGGAGTTCAGTCTATGGAATGTGGAAGCATCCATGATCGGGGCTGAGCGACTTGCCAAGCAGCTAAGGACCAGCAAGGAAGAATTTTCAACAATGGTAAAACAGCAGGTTGCAAGGAACATGGCAAAAGACCTTGTTTCATATCTGGTCACAGGTATACAGGATTCGGTTATTAACCAGATGCTTTCCGGGGATAATTTCACCCGCTTTAAAGTGGAAACTCCCGTGGTGCTGCTTGGTGGTCCTGTAGTTGCCTATAAAGAAGAGATGGAAAAGCTGCTTGATGCTAATATAGTCGTTCCGGAGCACGCTGATGTAGGGAATGCTGTTGGTTCTCTTGTGGGCAAAGGTATCAAGCGTGTCGAGATACTCATCAAGAGGGATTTTGCTCCAATTACGGGGGCTGATGTTACGGATGAGGAGTTAAAAAATGCCAAAGAGGTTATACAGTACTTCGTCTTCTCACCAGAGGGAAGGACCATATTCCCGCAGTATATGGATGCTTATGAATTTGCCCGTAACAGCGGCAAGAAAATAATAATGGACTATATGAAGGCAGCAGGTTATTCAAAAGATGAGGTAAAAATTGAGGTGACTAAAAAGGACCTCATGACCAGAGAAGGTGAAGAACCGGTTGAAAGTAAGGTCATTGTAGTTGGAATCGGAACATCCAGGTTGGTTGTGGAAAAAGACGTAATTCCTGATTATATGCGTAAAAAAGCCATAAGCAGCAGATCAGCTGAAAGTTCCTATTCAGGAAAGTAAAAGGGAAGTTTCCTTCCCATTTTTTCTATTTTTATCAGAAAGGAGTTATTTGAGCTCCAAGGGCCATCATTTCCTCAAAAAAGTTGGGGAAAGATATCTCCACGGATTCCGCAGTATCTATTGTAGTATCTCCTGCAACCATTCCGGCAATTGTGAGTGCCATGACTATTCTGTGGTCATGCCATCCGTGTAGCTGTGCACTGCGCAGCGTCCCGCCCGTGATCATTAGTTGATCAGGTTCTTCCCTTACGGAGATTCCCATTTTTGCCAGTTCAAGTGCCATTGCATGAAGTCTGTCTGTTTCCTTATAACGCACGTGTTCTGCATTCTCTATCACTGTCATACCTTCAGCGCATGCTGCAAGTACAGCAATGGTGGGCACAAGATCAGGTGTTGCTCCTGCATCGAAGGTAGTTCCTTTGAGGCCGTTTCCTGTAACTTTGACTACTCCGTTCTCTTTGTCCCATGAGATTTCTGCTCCCATGCGTCCAAGGACGTCGATTATATCAACATCTCCCTGTTTTGAGGGGAAGAGATTCTTCACGGTAACGGTAGAACCTGTGATCGCTGCAGCAGCTAACAGATAGGAAGCTGACGAGAAGTCTCCCGGAACGGTATATTCTTTGAGATTATATCTCTGGTTGGCAGGTATTATGAACTTAATATTGTTACTTTCCTCAATAAGGATCTCAGCACCTGCCCTTTCGATCAGCTCGATGGTTACATCAACATAAGGTCTTGATTTCATTTCCCCTTTTATGGAAAGGGTTGTGCTTTGTGTTGTTAAAGGACATGCGATTAGAAGTGCGGAAATGAATTGTGAACTTATTGAGCCATCTATCATTGTTATAGCTCCCTTTAGTCCCCCGCGCACGACAAGAGGTGCGCATCCATTGCCACGGGTTGAATATGCTTCTACACCAAGTTTGTTCAGTACATCAAGGAGTGGCTGATTTGGTCTGTTCCTGATCGAACCGTCACCTGTAAGCACTGTTACTCCATTGGTAAGTGCTGATACAGCTGTCATGAACCTCAAAGTAGTTCCTGAGTTTGCGACATCTATCACATCATTGGGAACAAAGGGCTTACTATTAACTCCTGTTATATGGAGTTTTTCTTCTGTTTTTTCAATAGTTGCTCCTAATGCTTCACATGCACGTATAGTTGCAAGGGTATCAGCTGAGAGAAGGGGCCGATGAATCACACATTCATCCGACAGGGCGGCAATTGTGATTGCCCGGTGTGTATAACTTTTAGACGGTGGTGCAAATACTTCACCATTGATCTTTGAAGTGTTGACAGATACTTTCATTTTATCCTCTTAGTCTATAAATTTGAATAAGTATGATAGTTTGATATTTTCAGATGCCATTCCCATTATGCATCAAAAAGGAATATCACTTTTTAGTTTCAACAAAACCAATATAAATATTTTCCTTATACTAGAATGCATGGACAAAATAGCCTTTCTTAGTGATATTCTTATCGATGAGCAGGAACAATGCTCATGTTTTATGGAGTGTGCAAGTTCATAAGGTTCATATTTACCATAAGTCAGAAATCCCGTATCAACATTTAAATAAAAAAATAACACTTCATCTATTACATAAATGATGGTGCAAAGAATGAAGTGCTATACGATAGGATATGGAAATCGTCAGATCAATGAGTTTATTGATATGCTTATTGAGAATAAGGTTACCCATCTTGTGGATATAAGGAGATATCCACAGTCTACGTTCAAGGACTATGACAAGGAGTCACTTGAGTTGATTCTCCCTAAGAATGGGATCATGTACTCACATTTTGAAGGCGTAGGAGGAATGCGTGATTCCACTTATGCTGAATATATGGATACAGATGCTTTTAAGGGCAGCTTTGAAAAGCTCATGGAGCTTATCAGGAAAGTAGATGAAGAGAATGGCAGGTTGGTATTGATGTGTGCGGAAAAAAGTCCAAAAAGCTGTCACAGGCAATATCTTTCCATAAAGCTCGAAGAAAACGGTGTGGAGGTCGTCCATCTCGTTGAAAGGGGACAGACAAGCCTCTTTAATTTCTGATTCTTATAATCACATTGCACGAAGGCGTCTGATACGCTCTTCTGTAACGGGGTGTGTTCTGAACAGGTTCATAAGTGCGCTTCCTTTCAATGGGTTCACGATGAACATATGTGCGGTGGTCTGGGATGGCTGTACATCGCCTCTTCTTTGGCGATAATTTTTGCTACCGTATTCGAGTTTTTCAAGTGCGCTTGCAAGAGCCCATGGTTTCTGTGAGATGCGTGCTCCTTCTTCATCGGCTGCAAACTCTCTTGACCTTGAAATTGCAAGCTGGATTACTGTTGCTGCCAATGGGGCAACAATTGCAAGTGCGAGAAAACCGATTATATTGCTTCCACCCTCACTGTCCCTTCCACCAATTCCTCCGAATATGGCTGCCCATTTGACCCATGTGGCTACCATAGTAATAACACCGGCAATGGTTGCAGCTACTGCACTTATCAGGGTGTCACGGTTCTTTACGTGTGCCATTTCATGTGCCAGTACACCTTCAAGCTCTTCAGCTGTCAGCAGGTCCAGTATTCCTGTGGTTGCAGCAACTGCAGCATGTTGTGGATCCCTGCCTGTTGCAAATGCATTTGGCATGGATGTGTTTACAATATAGACTTTTGGCATTGGCAGATCTGCACGCATGGCCAGCTTCTGAACAATTCCATGAAGTTGTGGAGCTTCAGCTGCAGTGGCTTCCTGTGCATGGTACATTTTCAAGACGATCTTGTCACTATACCAATAGCTTCCGAAGTTCATGATTATCGCAAATATAAATGCAATGATCATTCCTGACGTCCCGCCTATCATCTGGCCGACAATGACCAGTAAACCGGTAAGGGAGGCCAGTAATAATGTAGTTTTTATCATATTTCCCATGATTTTCCTCTTAGATATGGTATCATTTCTAAGTTTGAACAGGTTGTTTGTTCTTCTATAAAAAGTTATCTGTAGACAAGTTGTTAATTTATATGAACGACAAAACATGTAACACATAACATCTATGTTCATCGTTTCATTATTATAATTTATTTCATTATATATGTAGTTATTAGATTTTTCCTGTTGTTTATTGCGTTATGCTTAGTGGTGATCGTGCAAGTAACGCCGAAGATTTTCAGATTAAATTGGTAATGTTTAAATAGTGCAAAACCGTTTTTTTTATCCGCACTATATATATTAAAATTGATCGTTTTTCCAAGGAGTTAATCAAAAATGCAATACAGTCTTGGCATTGATGCCGGAGGGACCTTTACAGACGGGGTTATTATCCGTGATTCGGATGGTGTGATACTGGATGCTGCTAAAGTACTTACCACCTATCCAAATCCTATAGATGGAATTAAAAAACTAATTGATAGTCTGAATCAGGATTATGTAAAAAAAGTCAAATTGGTTTCTGTTTCAACAACTCTTTCGACCAACACTATACTTGAAGATACAGGTTTTCCGGTTGGTGTGATGCTTGTTGGTGATTATGCGATCCCTGAAGAAGGTTTTCCTGCTCAATACTATGTCAGACTTAGCGGTGGCCATACCAGTAATGGTGAAGAAGCAGCTCCTCTTGATGAAGAGGGAGTTAGACAATTTGCCCTTGAAATAAAGGACCATGTTGCGGCATTTTCAGTGTCTTCTTTTTTTAGCAACCGTAACTCAGAGCATGAACTCCGTGTCAAACAGATAATTCGTGAGGTCACAGGGATGCCTGTTGTGTGCGGACATGAGCTCTCCCAGGAAGTGGGCGCTTATGACAGAGCTATTACTGCTTATCTTAATGCCCAGTTATTGCCCATTACACACAAGTTTATCCAGTCCATTATGCAGGACATCAAGTCAAGGGGAATTGATGCCAATCTGCTCATGCTCAAATGTGATGGCTCTGTAGTAGGCATGGAAGAGGCACTTGAACGGCCAATTGAATCAATATTCTCCGGGCCTGCAGCAAGCCTTGTAGGTGCTGCCTTCCTCACAAAATATCCTACCTGCGCTATGGTAGATGTAGGGGGTACCAGTACGGATGTCGCTCTTGTCAGAGATGGCGTTCCGGAACTAAGTGATCAGGGAGCTATTGTCGGCGGTTGGAAGACCATGGTAAAGGCTATCAAAATGGAAACCTCTGCCACAGGTGGTGACAGTCATATCTGGGCCCAGAATCAAAAGTTCTATGTAGGGCCCAGAAGGGTGATACCCCTTTGTCGTGCTGCAGTTGAGTATCCTGGTTTTCTTGAAAAACTTAAGGAAGCTAAATCTCCTTCCAGAACGCTTCTTTGTGAAAATATTCAACCAACTAAATTCTTTGTACGCACAGATGTCCGTTCTCTTGAACTTACAAAGATGGAAGAAGAGGTGTATGATGTTATTCAGGGAACTCCTCTTTCCTATGTAGATATTTTCCAGCGCCTGAAGAAACAGCCAAATGTACGTGCCATTGATGGCCTTATAAAGAAACGTTTGATCCAATCCATAGGTTTCACTCCAACAGATGCCCTGCATGTACTTGGAGATTTCAGGGAATGGGAAACTGAAGCATCCGTAATAGGTGCTGAGAAGATTGGCAAGTTGACAAGGACTAAGAAGGAAGAACTCTGCAGCATGGTAAAAAGACAAGTTGCAAAGAACATGGCATCGGACCTTATTTCTTACCTTATAAAAGGCATTCCGGAATCAGTTGTTAACGATATACTCTCCGGGGAGAATTTCACTCGTTTTAAGGTAGAGACTCCTGTTGTACTGCTTGGTGGTCCTGTTGTTGCGTATAAAGAGGAAATGGAACAACTGATAGATGCTGATATAGTTGTTCCGGAGCATGCTAATGTAGGCAATGCTGTTGGTTCTCTTGTAGGCAAAGGTATCAAACGTGTTGAAATACTGATCAAAAGGGATTTTGATCCTGTAGTAGGGGTAAACGTTGAAGATGTAGAAATGAAGGGCCCCAAAGAGGATATCCTCAATTACTTCGTGTTTTCACCAGAAGGCAGGTCTATATTCTATCAGTATATGGATGCGTATGAGTTTGCCAGGAACACCGGCGAAAAAATCATAATGGATTACATGAGAGCTGCAGGTTACTTAGAAGGAGAAGTAGATATAGAGGTAACTAAAAAAGACCTCATAGTCAGGGAAGGTGAGAAACCGGTTGAGTCTAAGATCATTGTGGTTGGAGTCGGCACATCCAAGTTGGTCGTAGAAAAAAATATAATTCCTGATTATATGGGTAAAAAGGCTCTTAAACAGGGTATAAAAAGGTCTTAAGAAGAAGCTTTGCAGAAGTTTTGATTTGAACAATAAATATAACCTTGACATTATCTGTCAGGGTTATACACTAATTCAATGTTTATGCATCACTAAAAATAAGAATTAGGTGTTCTACAGAGTGTAAAAACGTCAAAACAAAAAGGAACATGAATGCCAGGCATTCATATTTCCTCGAGAACAATATCTTCTTCAAGATCCATTTCATCAATAAGTGCTTCAAGTTCTGCCAGTTCAGCTTCAAGATCCTGTATCTCTGTGTCTGTGATACCAACCATTTCTTCACTGAGTAGTTCGTCTGCAACACTTATTGCGGGCTCTGTATCATTAATTACTGTTCCTTCTTCGGTGACGCTTGTGTCTGCACATCCTGAAACCACTACACCAATGATGAGGGCAGCCATGATGACGATATTTCTTATTTTGTTCATTTAGTACCAACTCCTATATCGTTTCTCATTCTTTCCTGCTCTCAGACAGTGGTTTCAGTCTCATCCGATGATTCGTCATCTTCTTCATCATCAGAAGAATCATCATCCTCGTCGTTGTCAGAAGATTCGTCATCACTTTCATCATCAGAAGAATCATCATCCTCGTCGTTGTCAGAAGATTCGTCATCACTTTCATCATCAGAAGAATCGTCATCCTCTTCATCGTCTGAAGAATCATCTACATAGCGGCTTGCCCAGTTCCCTGATTCTCCTTCTTCAACATTGTAGATGCCATCACCTGCGAGTACTGCAGTACCTGTTCCTTCGGCAGTAAGCACAATATCGTATCCACGAACCATCACTGTAAGGCGTTCTCCTTCAATATACACATCACCTGTGACATTATGGTAGACGAATGCACGGTTATTGTCTGTACTGTTGCCGTAATCAATGTTAGATGATTCATATTCATTTTCATCAATGTTGATTGTTGCATTTCCTTCCATATCTTTTATGACAATCTTTGCATCGGTTGAAGCGATATTTATAGAAAGATTGCCAGACAGAACTGCAGTTCCTTCACCTTTTGCAGTGAGTTCGCCGGTTCCACTGAGCACCACTACTCCTTCTCTTTGCTCTTTAAGCTCTTTGAGCATGTTCCTCAGTAGGCCATTTGCGCCCTTGATGTCTTTTCCTGCCTGTACAAGATACCTGTTAGCTTCACGGACATTCTCGCCGTTTCCATTGATATATGTGTTTCTTGCCTGCTCCTGGTTTTCTTTTGCATTGTCCATGAGCGCCTTGTATTCAGCAAGCATATCTTCAAGCTCTTCTACATCCTCGCCATTTTCTTTCATGGTAGCGATCTCATTCTCAAGACGCAGTATCAGGGCATCAGATGTTTTGACAACTTTACTTATCTTGTCGTCGATGACTTTTCCTGAAGCAACTATACGGTTCTTGCGTGCATCATTCCATATACTTTTAATGTTCTTTGCAGAATCTGCCAGTTCGGCTCTGGTTGTTGCAGCTTCTACATTTTCCCTTTCCTCTTCCAGTTCCTCGATATATTCTTCGTTAGCAAGGAGTGAAATCATATAGTCGGTAGAACTGATCAAATATGTCTTGGTAGCTTCAATGGCTTCTTCAGAATTCAGGTTTGGATTCTTAGACTTTATACTGGCAAAACTGCTCTTTGCTTCAAGGTAGCCAGCTCTTGTGTCCTTAACTTCCTGAACTCTGTTTATTACTTTATTTGCGACCATTTGCCTTGTTGCATCAGGGGCATTTACCATATCACGATCCCTGTCATGGTCCTGAACACCTGCAGGTTCATCATCATCTTCTTCATCAGATTGTTCATCAGAACTATCGTTGTCCTGACCATTTGTTTCTGACATTCCATTATCGCTGTTCTGTCCATTATCAGATGCTGCAAGTGCTCCTACCGGAAGAACGCTTACCAGCATCAGCACTACAGCGAAGTATGCAAATATTCTCAATCCTTGTTTTTTCATAAGATAACCCTCCAGTTCTCTTGTTGAATTGTCATTTATCTTTCTATGTTCTTTTAAGTGTATTATATAATAAAAAGTTCCGGCTGTATTAGCCGGAGTTTCATTATTTCTTCATTTATGGTTTAGCTCTGGCATGAACCATCTCTTTTTGGTCCGTTCCCGTCACAGTCTCCATTACCCTGGGAACCGTTACCATCAAATTCACCGTCACAATCGCCGATGCAGTTGCTCCCATCGCAATCTCCGTTACTGACACCTGCATCTTCAACTGTGGTGTCACCAGCATTGAAGCCTGCTCTTGTGTTTGTTCTTAGTACATCATCAGGTACACCTGTACAGTCTTGATCTCTGTCTCTTTGCTGATCTGCTGCCATGGCAGTTACTGTAAATAAACTTACCAGCATAATTGCCACAGCAATTAATGTAAATGTTTTTATTTTCATAATCAATATTCTCCCATTTTTCTTTTATTTTGTAAGTGAAAACCAAGCACAAATTTGGTGGTTGATACGCCAGGAAGCAATAATTTGTTGGTGTGCTTTAACTTACACTTGCAATTCTAAGATTCGCAGAGCCGGATATAACCATACTTTACTTTACGGGAACTTTAAGCATGCTTCATTGTGTAAAAAAGCCTTAAAACAGTTTGTTTTACTTGATAAAACTTTATCTTTCTTCATATTTTAGTTCGAAGTAACTATTATATGTGTGTACTTGCTAAATATACATCCAGTGATTTACAAAAAAATGGTTCTGCTTTGTCTACTCGTAATCATGATACTTACATGTGTCCAGTTTTCAACTGCTGCAGAGATGGCAACCATCCATGGTGCAGTATATGAGTGGAATTCATTTGATCCTCTGGAAGATGTTATTGTCGAGGTGAACTCAACTCCTCCTCAATCAATGCTTGCAAAATACGGGATATATTCCTTTAACCTGGAACCCGGTGATTTTCTTATATCAGGCAGTTTATATGATGGAAATAATCTGGTAGCATATACTGAAGAGGAAATAACCATCACCGGTGATGGGGACTACGTAATGGATCTGCTCCTACTTCCTGTATATTATGATGCACCGTTTAATGGGACTGAGTTTTCTGAGCTTGATGAAATTGCTAATTTATCAAATGCTAATGATGGAGGAATAAATCCATTTTCCCAGAGTATGATATTTATTCTTATTTTCATTGCTGCGTTATCTGTTGGAGGATATCATTTTGTAAAAAAACGCAGTGAGACCTCTATATCTGAGGATGACAGTCATGATATTTCTCATGATGATTTTGGTTCAATAATTCCCGACGATAAATGGCAGGAGCTACCTGATGATCTAAGGGAGGTCATAGATCTCATTGCGAAAAATGATGGCCGCATTACTCAGAAGGACCTGCGTACAAAGGTCAGACACTCTGAAGCCAAGGTCAGCCTTATGATATCGGATCTTGAGAGTCGGGGTATTGTCCGCAAATTCAAGAAAGGTCGGGGTAATGTTATAATTCTTGAAGAAAGGAATGATGCGGAAGATTCAAACCAAAATGTATAATTGCATTTAAAAATAAATAACAATGTACATCAAAAATATAATATGGAACTTTCCTTCTGACATATGTTCTACTACCCAAATTCATGTCAGCATTTTATGAATCCTAAACTCACTCCTTGCACCAATATACCAGTTACATTCGTTCCTTATCTAATATAATACCAGCAGACTTTAAAGTGGAGTATGGGCGGACTTCTAGTGGTGAAATAATTCTTGAAGATGAAGTGGGAACTCCAGATAGACGCCGCTTTTGTAAAAGGGAGTAATAAAAAGCCTTGACAAATATGTGTTATGAAGAATATTGGTGATTTGAGTTTTGCATATAGGGAAATTTTTAACCAAATCCAAAAGACAAATTTATATATTGGAAACTCACATTTAAACGTATCACAATGGAATATCATCATCATAGCTTCGGATATTGCTCATTAAACGAACAGGTCAACTCAAAATATCATCCGTGCTTTGAAAGAACTGGAATATAAAAATTTAATTGTGTGTTTAACCCCCGACAAGTCAACATGAGAATATATATATATTTTAACTGATATCGGGGAGAATGTATTGCATAAAATGGGAGATACATATTTTTAATCACAAATATACGTTGATTATTATTATTATTATTATAGAGGATGAACATGATCCCATCACTCCCTTTACACGAACCAGTGCTGATCTTTGCGTTGTCGATGCTTATTTTCCTTATAGCACCCCTGCTATTCAAATCATTAAGATTACCGGGGATGATCGGTGTAATTCTTGCCGGTGCATTGATCGGGCCCAATGCTTTGCATATACTGGAGAGGGATGAGACCATTGTGCTTCTTGGCGAAATTGGTCTTGTTTACCTGATGTTTATAGCAGGACTGGAAATCAATATCAACAAGTTCATTGAGAAGATAGATCGAAGCCTGGTCTTTGGTACATTATCATTTTTAATTCCACAGGTTGCAGGGACTGCTGCAGGATATTACCTATTGGATATGTCTTTCACTGTAGCCTTCCTTTTTGCTTCTGTGTTTGCTTCACAAACCTTACTTGCATATCCTGTTATCAAGAAGCTTGGTATAGTCAACAATGAAGGCATTACTGCTGCAATTGGGGCTACTTTACTTACTGATACACTGACCCTGATGATCCTGGCTGTTGTAGTCTCCTCCCTGAATGGGAGCCTTGATATGTTCTTCTGGATCAAGTTGCTTTTCGGTTTGCTTGTTTTCTTTGCAGGTTCGTTGTTCATTGTACCAAGTATTGCACGATGGTTTTTCAGTAAACTTACAGATGAGAGTTATTTTGAATTTCTTTTTGTGTTGTCTATAGCATTTATACTTGCATATCTTGCAGAAATTGCTGGAATCGAACCTATTATTGGATCTTTTCTTGCCGGCCTTTTGCTTAACCGTCTAATTCCAAATACCAGTCCCCTCATGAACAGAATAGAGTTTGCTGGAAACGTACTTTTCATACCTTTCTTCCTTCTTTCAGTGGGAATGCTTACAAATGTTCATTCTTTCTTTGGAGGAGGAAATCAGCTCACTTTGGGATTCTTGATGATAGGCGTTATGATCACTGCCAAGTTTGGAGCTGCATGGCTGGCAGGAAAAATGTACCATTATAGCAAGGACCAAATAATGACCATGTTCGGTTTGTCTATAGGGCATGCTGCAGCAGCACTTGCAATTGTACTCGTTGGTTTTGAAGCAGGCCTTTTCAATGAGAGCATGATAAACGCCGTAATAATGATGATACTTATTGTCGGGATAATAAGTCCTCAGATTGTTGAAATATATGGTAAAAGAGTTTCCCTTGCAGATAGTGTCACATGCAATTCTCTGGAATCAGACTCTCGTGTACTGGTTTCTTTTTCGACGCAATCTACGTACAAGCAACTTTTAATGGATCTGGCCCTGATGATTCGAGAAAAAAAATCCATTGAACCGTTGCATGTACTTTCTGTAGTAAAACATGATAGTAATTCAGAAAAAAAAGTCCTAGAAGCTGAGCAATCTCTTATGGATACTATTAATTATGCTGCATGTGCTGAAGTTCCTGTAAAAACTCATGTACGTCTTGGATATAACATAGCTTCAGGTATAATGGGAGCATCTCTTGAGAACAGAATCTCAACCATCGTAATGGGATGGGATGGTATCCATTCCCCAAAGGAGAGTATTATTGGTTCGGTCATTGACCAGGTACTAAGGGGAACTAAGAAACTTGTGCTCGTTTCAATGATTAGGAATCCTTTGTGCAATACGCAGGGAATCACTCTTATAATCCCTCAAGGCATGGATCACAATCCAGGTTTTTGTTCCGTAGTGGATTCCATAAAAAGGATAGCGCAACATACATCGGCACCTGTAAAAGCTATGGTGGTCGCTGATGATCCTACAATATATAAGGAATTTTTCGATAGTTCAGGTTCTGATATTTCTATAGTGTTTGAAGGTATAGAAGAATGGGATATGCTTATAGACTCTCTGAATTCAAGAGACGAAAGTCAAAATGATCTAATAATAATTGCAAGTACTCACCGGGATACTCCGGGATGGCATTCGATATTGAAGGTACTACCAAAACGTATTATTACATTGTTCAAAGGCAATCTTATAATAACGTATCCACCATATGAAGAAATATCAAATGATAAAACTAATCACAATATTTTCCTTAATCGCTAAAACTATAATATATTGTTGAGAACAATAACTAGAAAGGACACAGAAAAAATATTGAAAATATATTCACTTTACAAGAAATTCAGTTAATACATAGATAGAACAAAATATTTGAACACACAAAGGGGTTGGTTAACGGCTCTGAACAAATTTGTAGCAAACAAGCGAAAAGTTTGTACGTAGAATATATCTACATTTAATGTGTATAAAGTCAAGCATTCAGAAATAGTTTTATTTACATATTTACGAGGGTATACATGCGAGTTTCCATGGACATTGAGTTAAAAGATATCCCCGGGCAGTTACTTCTTGCTTTACGACCAGTATCCGAGTTCAAAGGCAATTTGATATCGGTGGTCCACCATCATGAAAAAAGGACTCCCCGTGGCACTATTCCGGTTCATATCGTTTTTGAGACAAAACCGGATAATCTTAACAGTATTATTACCAGCCTTGAAGATAGCGATATCGGTATTGCACGCATTGATGAAAAGAGGTATTTTGAACATGGTGCGGTAATTCTTATCGGGCATATAGTGCACACTGATATTCAGGATACCATAGATACAATTGATAACACAGGTTATGCAGAAGTTGTTGATCTTAACCTTTCTATGCCAAAAATAAAAATGCCATCGTCAGCATCATTAAAAATAGATGCAGTAAGCAAAGAGCATCTTGCATCAGCTATTGAGCTTCTGAAGGATATTGCAAAAAAGAAAGATCTTCTGGTCATTGAACCGATTAAAAGTGAATTGGGGGCAATTTAATGAAAACAATTCGTGTTTCTATTATAGGCTTCGGTGCAGTTGGTCAGGGTGTTGCAAAGGTCATTTTGGATAAACAAGAATATCTTGAAAGTATTGGAATTGATTTTAAAGTTGTTGCGATCGCAGACTCAAGAACAGCTGCCATTGATGCAGATGGGTTAGATCTTACTGCGGTTATTTCCAGAAAGAACACAGAAGGTATTGTTGGCACTGAAAAGCTTACCGGACTTGAGATCATAGAGAGTATTGACCACGAGCTTGTTGTGGAAACAACTCCCACCAATATAGTAACTGGTGGCGTCGGTCTTAAGAACATGCTTACGGCGTTCAAACACGGAAGAAATCTGGTTACCTCAAACAAAGGTCCCCTTGCGATGCAATACGGCGGGCTTATGGAAGCGGCCAATACAGGTGGTTCCAAATTCCTGTTCGAAGCGACCGTAGGTGGCGCAATGCCTGTATTGAATCTTGCAAGAGATGTGCTGGCAGGTAATAAGATCACCAATGTTGAAGGTATATTCAACGGTACCTGTAACTACATTCTCACCCGTATGATGGAGGAGCATGCTCCGTATGAGCAGATGCTTGCAGAGGCGCAGGAGCTTGGATATGCTGAAACTGATCCGACATATGATGTTGAGGGTATTGATACTGTCTGTAAATTGGTCATACTTGCAAATTGCGTATTCGGAATGAATGCAACTCATGAGGATGTTACAGTCACAGGTATAACGAAGATAACACCTGAAGCACTGTTGCTGGCTCATAATGATGGTTATGTTATCAAACTGATAGGAGAGGTCAACGACAGCAGGATAAATGTGGCTCCAAAACTGGTGCCAATTGATCATCCACTGGCAGTTGGAGGTTCCCTTAATGTTGCATCCGTGCAAACTGACCTTTCTGGTCCCATCACTGTAACAGGGCGTGGAGCAGGTTCTATCGAAACTGCGAGTGCGATCCTGAGTGATATGATATCCATTTACAGGGACTAAAATTCGATATTTCCGGGACGAGGGTTATATTATGACAAGTTTTAGAGAATTCTCTGAGGCCTGCAAGGTCATCGAGAACACTTCAGGGTCTCTGGACATGGCATCTCTGGTTGCTGAATTGCTTGAACAGGTCACTCCTGAGGAACTTCCGGTTGTCACTCATTTTGTGATGGGTGAGATATTTCCTGCATGGAGCAGTGAAGAGATAGGTGTTGGTGCCGGTATTCTTTACAATGCTCTTGCAAAATCAGCAGGGCTTGCTGTTTCTGATATAAAGGGACTTGTGAGGGAAACAGGCGACATCGGTGAAACTGCTGCAAGAGCTTTAAAAAAGGTGTCCAGTGGCCAGGCCACTTTCTCTTCATTCATGGAGGAGTCCAATGATCTCTCTATACTTGATGTATTTGAAAGATTCAAGGCTATTTCTAGATCTTCAGGGAAAGGCTCCCAGACATCTAAAATAAAGAATCTTCAGTATCTTTTTAATTCATCTTTGCCGGAAGAGGTGAGCTATATTGCACGCCTTGCAGTGGAAGAACTAAGGATCGGAGTTGGTGAAGGCATAGTAAGAGATGCTATTTCCAAAGCTTTCGATGTTCCTTCTGAGGAAATTGAAAGGGCTTTTATGCTTAGTAATGACCTTGGGCTTGTCGCAAGCACCGCCAGAGAAGGTGGAAGGGATGCAGTATTGTCTCTTGGTCTTGAGCTCAATCGACCCATACGCATGATGCTTGCCCAGATAACTCCAAGTCTTGATGCAGCTCTTTCAGATATAGGAACTGCTGCAGTAGAGTGGAAATTTGACGGGGCAAGGGTGCAGATACACAAAGAAGGTGACAATATCACTCTTTTTTCCCGCCGCCTTGAGAATATAACAGCTTCTCTTCCTGATATCGTAGAAGCAGTAAAGGAGAGTGTAAGTGCTGAATCTGCAATACTTGACGGTGAAGCCGTGGCCATTGATGAAAATGGAAGACCGAGGGCATTTCAGGATATACTGAAACGTTTCAGAAGAAAATATGATGTCCAGGCCACAGCACGTGAGATTCCTCTAATACTCAACCTTTTTGATATTATGTATCTCAATGGTGAGGGTCTGCTTGACCTTCCGCTCGTAGAGAGGAGAGAGAAACTTAAGGGTTGTGTCAAAAACGGGGATAAGATCAACGTCGACACTCAGTATCTTACTGATGATCCTGAAGAAATTGTGGAAATATACAATGCTGCTCTTAAGGCAGGTCATGAAGGCGTAATGATAAAGAACCCTGAGTCACCCTATTCTCCGGGAAAACGTGGAAAGAACTGGCTCAAGAAAAAACCTGTCATGGAGACTCTGGACCTTGTTGTAATAGGTGCCGAATGGGGATACGGTCGGCGTACCAGTTTTCTTGGGTCATACGCACTTGCATGTCATGACCCTGATACAGGACGTTTCCTGCCTGTTGGGCGTGTTGCGACTGGTTTTTCAGATGAACAACTTGCAGAACTCACAGAACTGTTCTTAGAACTTGTTATTGTGGAGTCAGGAACTGAGGTTGAAATAAAACCTGAGATAATCTTTGAGGTTGCATTTGAAGAGATCCAGAAAAGTGTCAACTATGAATCCGGTTATGCACTTCGTTTCCCAAGGCTGGTGAATGTAAGGTCTGACAAATCTGTTGAAGATGTTGAGACTATCGGGCGTCTTGAGGAAATGTACCTGATGCAGCGTGAAAGGAATTGATATACCATCAAAAGTGTTATTAGGAAATAGCAATTCTTCTAAGAATATGAGAGCAAGAAGTCTAATATTCCTGATAATGTTAATATCTTTATTAGCATTGTCCTTTTCAGGTTGTGTGGATGAACAAATTCCAGAGTCACAGCCCGTTGAGGCGGATGCTATTATATATATCAATGAGTATGAGTTCCATCCATACTCAAGCATGATCTCTCCAGGCGATACTGTCAGGTGGATAAATAACGATTCAGTGGCCTTTATCATAAAGGGAAATCTTGTAGGGGGGGACAGTTTCCAGTCTCCGACACTCAGGAAAAATGATACTTTCACCTACACGTTTGAAGATGTGGGCACTTATAAATATGAACTTGTTACCCACCCATGGACAAAAGGTGGACTCATTGTCGTTGAATAATTTTTTCAAAGCAGGGGATTTTTTAAGCCCTGCATTTAATCATTCTGATGATTTTTTTCTGTACAAGGATGTCATTTCTCTGTCAATCTCAAGATCTTTGCAAAATATTCTATATGTATGATCCCTGATTCTATGCTTTTATAGTTTGAGACATAATCACCATACACAGGTCGTATGATGAATTCAGATGCTCCGGCACTTCAAAAAGATGAACTGAAATTAGATCCCGCACTTTATGTGCTCTCTCTTTCCAAGTTATTCAAGGACCTGGGTACCGGGATGCTTGCATTTCTGCTTCCTCTGTACATAGTTGGCCTGGATAGTAATATTTTTTCTGACACTCCAATAGTTGTCAGGGCAGGCATCATTGCTACTGTTTTTGGACTATCAAATGCCATTTCACAGCCATTTCTTGGCCGCTTGTCAGATTCTCTTAACAGAAGAAAGCCTTTTGTTGTTCTTGGAATGGCAGGATTTACTCTGATATCTTTCATTTATGCCAACACCAATAATTTCGATCACCTGGTGCTGCTTCGCATTGTGCAGGGAATCACTGTAGGTGCAACTGTGCCTGCTATTGTTGCAATGGTCACTCATATGTCAACAAGTAGTACAAGAGGCGTTGCAATAGGTATATATTCCACTGTAAGGGGTTTTGCTTTTGGCACTGGCTCCATTATAGGTGGTATAGTTGCCAGTTATTACGGCTTTGTCACAGCATTCTATGTGTGTGCTTTACTGGGCCTTTCAAGCCTTATATTGATCTCATTTTTCGTATCGGAGACTCATGATGGTACATCTTACAAGGAAAATACATCGGAGTCTAAGCAAGGATTCCAGTTTGCAATTCTTTCAATTGCCATGTTCATGATGATGGCAGGGATAATGATAATATTTGCTTTCCTGCCTGAATATGAAACACGGCTCAATACTGGTCCGATATCGCTCAGTATTGCGGTTTCTGCTTATGTTATTGTGAGGGTGTTATTCCAGACTCCTATGGGATTCATATCGGATCGTATAGGGAGGAAACGGATAATTGCACTGGGTCTGCTACTCAACATTCCAATCGTAATTGGTCTTGGTTATGTTGACAACGTCACCCAGCTCATAGTACTGCGTGCAGTTCAGGGTATATCCATGGCTGCAGTGGAAACACCAGTTATGGCTCTTGCAGTTGATCTTGCAGGAGTGTCGGTTAGTTCCAAAGTAAGTTCTATAACAGCTTCCCAGGCAGCTGGAATGGCACTTGGCCCTATTATGGGTGGACTTCTTGCAGGTTATATTTCATTTGAACTGCCTTTTTATATCTGTGCAGCTATGTTGCTGTTGTCATTGCTGCTCGTACTTGTGGGCGTTAAAGAACCAGTATACGTAAAAAAGAATTACATGTTCGATCATACATAAGCAACTTCAAAACTTCGGAACGATCTTTCTATTTTTTTCCTGTCAGTTATGTCGTAAAAAATAATGACAGTACCGATAACCTCGTTTCTCTTATTTGTAATGGGGGAACCTATTATGTCAAGTGGTATGTGGGTGTTGTCTTTTGATATTAGTACTGTGTTATCATCAAGACCAAAGAAAGCACCTTCCCGAATGACTTTTTTTGTTGGGTCCTCTGCATACTTATTATTTTCGCAAACGACTTTGAAAATTTCACTTATTTTCTGGCCCAGAGCTTTTTCTTGTTTATATCCAGTGAGTGCTTGCGCCAGTGGGTTAATGTATTTAATTATTCCATTGTTATCAGTGGATATAAGCGCATCACCAAAATTATTGTGCAGTGAAGTTATCCACTTTTCATGATCGAAAAGTTTTTCCTTTTCCTTTTCTTTTTTGTACAATGCAATTTCAATATTTGTTCGAAGCTCTCTTTCGTCAAAGGGTTTTAAAATGTGACCGAAAGGTTCTGTGAGTTTTGCTCTTTGCAGTGTTCTCTCGTCTGAATAGGCGGTGAGATAAATAACCGGTACGTCTGAATTCTTGCGTATGGCCTTTGCAGCATCTATGCCATCTATTTTTCCTTTAAGGACTATGTCCATCAATATCAGGTCAGGATTAAATCTGTCAACGAATTCAATGGCATCCTCACCACTGGCTGCCATACATGGAACAGAATATCCAAAATGTTCCAAACTACATTTGATATCAAGGGCTACTATTTTCTCATCTTCGACTATCATTATCTTTTCATTAGTCATTAGTAGTCCCTTCTTTTATAGGATAGTTCTTTAAATGTGACTCTGAATTCCGTACCGTGTTCTCTTATGAGTTCTATTGTTCCTTCAATCTGTTCAACCAATGAAACAACAAGTTGCATCCCTAATGAATCCGTTTCCATGAAATCTATGTCTTCCGGAAATCCGATTCCATCATCCCTGATAACGAGCACGTAAAGGCCATTTTGCTCCGGGATCATTTCTATTAGAATTTTCCCCCTTTTACCTTTAAATGCGTGTTTCAAGGCATTTGAAATAATCTCATTTATGATAAGACCTAGCGGAATAGCTGTATCAATTCCCTGTGTTATGTTTTTAATCTTTATATCAATTTTGATATCTGCAGGATCACAGCCATATGAACTTAGCAAGTATTTAGTTAGGGTATCTACATAGGTTTCGAATTCTATATTTTCAATGTCATGCGACTGGTACAATTTTTCGTGGGCTATTGCCATTGACTTGGCACGTATTTGGCTTTTTCTGAAAGCTTCTATGGTATTTTTGTCAGTGAATTTCCTTGACTGGAGTCTTAGCAGACTTGATATGATCTGTAGGTTGTTCTTTACCCGGTGATGTATCTCTTTTAAGAGCAGATCTTTTTTGCGCATCTCCTCTGCCTGCTTGATCTCAGTTATGTCCTTAACAACAGCCATAACCTCGTCTTCACCACTGGCTACCACTCTTAATTCGAAATCCCGCATATCGCCCTTAACAGGCATTGCGTATTGCATTGTCTGAATCTTGTTTGTAAGAAGGGCTTGTTCTATGACCTTAAGTTCCATTTCTGCAATGTGGGCGGGAAAAACATCATCAATTTTGATATTGAGCTCAGTTTCAGGAGATTCGTAAATACAGTTATCTGTGGAGAGTTTGTAATTGCAAATGGTTCCGTCTTTTTTGATCTGGAACATCATGTCAGGCATTGCCTGCAAAATAGCATTAATTGTAGTATCTCTTTTTATAATTAAATTCTGTGAGCTTTCAAGCGATTCAAGCATCCTGTTTATTGATTTTCCAAGGTCGGAGATCTCATCAGTTCCTTCATGGCATACTCTTTTAGAGAAATCTCCCAGATTGCTGATGTCTCTCACTTCATTCTGAAGCTTCTTGAGGCGTGATATGTGTGATCTTTTAAGCAGGGTTGTTACGGAAACACCAAAAATGATGCCGGTAAGGAGCAAAACCGCGAGGGAGTAGTTCATAGTATTGACCCCTTGGTTATGTATGTCCCGGGGAATCCTTATTTCCAGGGAAAACGCATCGTTTCCGTAGATGTCATTGAAAGGTGCATATGAAGAAATGTAGCCATTATCAGTGAAAAGGCTGATATTTGTATTTTCATCCTTCGTACCTTTTACAGAGTTTATGTCACTATTATTATCTGTTGAATCCTGGATGTTTTTGATATACAGTTCCAGATCCATTATTTCATTTAATCTTTTGATCTCAGCATTATCAAGGACTGTTCCCATGATCACAGTTCCTGAGATGGGACCACTTTTATCGCTTTTAATAATTGGCTGAGAAGTTATTATTACCGGCTTGCCTTCAAAGACCAGGTATCCTGTCTTCCTGATGTTTTCATTCTCATGTTCCAGAAGATAGCTTTTCTGTTCAAGATGCTCTTCAAGCTTTCTTATTGTCTGGTAATTGTTTTCTTTTAATGAAAGTACTTTTTTATAGGTCATAATCCCGGAATCATTATAGAAGAACATAAAATCCAGTCTCTGATTCAGAAAAGTATCGTCCATCAGGTAGTTTCCAATATACTCACTGTTATTGTCTTGAACGAATTGGTAAGTCTCATTCCACACTGACCAATAAGCAGCTTTATTTTCAAGCTCCAGACTTTCAAATAATAATGTGTTTTTCAGATAAATGGCATTTTCTATGGCATCTTGTTCTTCCAATTTATCAAAGCTATCTATGATTATAAAATATGAGCTAAGGTATATGATCAAAATCATCCCAATTAGTGTTGCACCAATGATGCCTAATGTCTTTTCGTGCAATGTTGCCATTTATTCGCCTTACGATAAATATGATATGTATAATTATTTTAATTTATTATGATTCCCTTATAATTTATATGCATATATTTGTTTCTAAATGATGTGCACATTTGAGAAACAGTGTACTTTCAATCAGATACAGTGGTCTTAAAAAAAGAAAAATCTTCAGGCGAGTGCACACTTTTACAAAATACAATGTGTATAATGTGACATAAAAAAGAAAATAATTTATGAGAACAATATTGTCCTCGTACAAATTTTATTATCAGCCAATGACACTCATATCCGAAACCCTTATTGAAGGGGTTATAGTACCACCCACTTTCCTTACATCGGTGCCAGCACCATTGATGTTCTTAAGCATGTCAAATATGTTGCCTGATATCATTAGTGATTTGATGGGCTTGTCCAGTTTTCCGTCTTTAATTGTAAAAGCATTCCTTGCTTCCACGGAGAAATCCCCGGATATGCCGTTTGCCGTATGCGCTCCTATTACTGTATTTACGTAAACACCAGTATCAGTATCAGCTATAATATCGCATTTAGGGAAATCAATTATAAAATTTCTGGTTCCTACGGAAGGTGTTGAAAGATACGAATTTCTGGATGCATTTCCGGTACTTTCCACGTCATCTTTTCCTGCTGTGTAAGTGTCATAAAGATATGACATGAATGTCCCGTTTTCAAGAACAGTGTTCTTCTGTGATGCAACTCCTTCATCATCTGCTATCCCAGTCTCTATGCCGCCTTCCAGCAAACCGTCATCATAGATCGAAAGTTTCTCATTTGCTATTATATCGCCTTTCTTTCCGATGAGGTTTGAACGTCCTTTCTGGACATTATCCGCATCAATAGATGGTATAAATGCATTTTCAATAAGGTCTGAGAATGCAAAAGGATGGATCACGACCTCTGTTCTGTGAGGTTCGATGGATATTGTGCCCTGTGACATCTTCGCAAGTTCTGAAGCATTCTTTCCGATGGAAGTAAAATCAATATCATTCTTTCGTGATATAGCAAAATCATAGGCTGTGGATGTTTCTCCTGAATTTGTAATAACATCGACGAATCCGGAAACTCCGGTTCCTTCCTCTGACACTTCTACCCCGTTTGTGTTCAGTATTAGATTTTTTCCATGACTGCGACCAAAGCTGCCAGAAGTAACTATTATCCCAGGTGTGTTCTTTGCACCTTCTATCATTTCCATAGTGTGCCCAATGCATTCATCAAGCTCCATTTTCTGGAGTTGTTTGTCCATTGTTCCAGATACGGTTGGATACTTCTGATTCGATGGTAATGATTTCCAGTCCGGGTCACTGTCCTGTATATTTGCAGAACTGACTGCATTCTTTGCCGTTTTATCAACAAGGCTCATTATGTTGGTGCTTGAAAATCCGATGGCACCATCTATAACTGCGCGTATGCCAATTCCAGTTGTGATACTTTCTTTTGCACCTTCTATCTGATCCTTCTGTATGTTCACAGAAGTTTTCTGGCTTTCCATAATATATACTTCAGCTTCTTTTGCACCATATTTTATTGCTGCCTTGAGAGCCTTTTCAGCAAGTTCGTACATATTATGCACCTCCGACCATAGCCTTGGATATCATCAGATGTGGGGATCCATCGGTAACAGGCACAAGCTGACCACCTTTTCCACATCTTCCCGAATTCATTTTCAGGTCATTACCAACCATTTTCACATTGTTCAGTATTTCGAGGATCTTTCCGGAAAGTGAAACATCCCTTATAAGTGTTGTGAGTTTCCCGTCTTCAATAAGATAGCCCTTTTCAGCATTGAACTGGAAAACACCTTCGCCGGTGTTAACCTGTCCTCCTCTTGAACCTATGAGGTACATTCCGTTGCCAATTTCCTCAAGCATTTCCTCAAACTTTGAATTCCCATTATCGATATAGGTATTGCTCATACGGATAATTGGTCTCGAATGTCCCTGTGCACGACAGTGTCCGGGTGTTCCTCCGAGTTTGGCTGCAGTTTCCCTTGAATGCAGGTATGACTTAAGTGTACCGTTCTCTATGAGAGTTGTTTTTTCAGACTGTGAGCCTTCGTCGTCAAAGGGGAAGTAACCGTATTCATGTAATGTCGGATCATCAATAATTGTAATAAGTGGGGATGCAATATTCTCGCCGATGCGGTTTTCCAGAACAGAACTTCCTTCAAGTACAAGATCTGCTTCAGATGCATGTCCTACTGCCTCATGGGCAAAAACACCTGCAAGTTCTGGGTCAAGGATGACTGGCATATTCCCACCTTTGGCCGGTTTTGCATCCAATAACTGTAAAGCACTTTTTGCTGCTGCTTCTGCAAGTTCAGATGCATTATATTTATCGAATATCTCATAGCCGGTCACACCAAAACGGCTCTCTCTTCCTGCCTGATATAGTCCGTTCCTTGATGCTACGGCACTTATGGCAAAACCAGTGCGCACAACATCATATTCTCCTTCTATTCCTGTGGAGTCCGTGTACATGACCTTGTAGGATGATTCACTGTACACTGCACTGGTGCTGCTAATGCCATCCATTTTTGCATGTTTCCCGAATTCCTTCAGGTTCTGTACCTTTTCTTCAAGGGAAATGTCAAGTGGATTCTTTTTTACTTTAGGGAGGTTGCTAACAACGGGGTTTGCTATTTCCTTTATCTGAACTTTTTCTTTAGATGATTTCTCATCCATGCTAATTGCAAGTTCGGACGCTGAGCGTATTGCTTTTTCAATATCGAAATCTCCATCAGCGGATGTGAATCCCCAGGAACCTCCTTTCAGGGCGCGTACTGCCGCACCTTTTGTAAAATTGACAGATATCTGTTCTATCTTATCATTATCAAGCACAATGGAAGTGGTCGTCCCTTCTATGATCCTAGTATCAAAAAAGTCTACGCTATGCATAATTTTACTCCTCCTTGTATAAATGAAATACAAGTTTAAATAAATAAAAGGTCCCTGTTCATACAGGGACTATGTCTGGCATTTCTGTGCTGGCCTTGAGGCTACTCAGGTTCTTGAGCTTCTCAACTATTCTATTCTTCTCAGGACCAACCAGGCTGTGTTCGATAACTTCTATAATATTGGTTACCGGAACAATCTCTATTTTATCTTTGTATGCTTCCTCGATCAGTACATCATCCTCATTGGACTTGGGAATAATGACTTTTTTGATGCCCGCTCTGGCTGCAGCTTCGATCTTATAGGTAGCTCCGCCAATAGGGAGTACATCGCCTCTTACGGACAGCGAACCTGTCATAGCTACAGATTGATCGATCGGGATATCTTCGAGGGCTGATATGACAGCAGTTGCTATGGATATGGATGCACTGTCTCCTTCCACGCCTTCATATGTTCCAATGAACTGGATATGGATGTCATGGTTCGGTATATCCTTCCCTGTAACGTTCTTGATTACAGCTGATACATTCTGAACTGCTTCCTTTGCTATATCCTTTAGCATTCCCGTGGCAATTACTTTGCCTTCTGAGTTTGAAAGTGACGGCGCTACTCCTGCTATTATTGGCAAAACGATTCCTGAATCGCCTCCCATCACCGCAAGACCGTTAACTCTTCCAACAGCACTACCCAGTTTCTTGAATAACTGGTAATCATTCTTGCGTTCAAGGTAGTTATCAGCAAGTTGCTGTTCTATGGACCGTGCCATTTTCTTTGCTGCAAGCACATGTTTTGCGGTGGTAATTGCTGCATCTTCGGAATGTGCAATATCTCCTGCAACTCTTACAAGCCCTCCAAGGTCACGAAGTTTTAGTGTGAGATGCCCTTTTCTTCCTGCTCTTCTCTGAGCTTCACGTATAACCTCATCAACAGCTTCTTTGTCAAATGGTGGAAGGTGGCCATCTCGTAAAATTTCCTGTGCTACAAATCTAACAAGGGTCTTACGATTCTCTGGAGTGTCTTCCATGGACTCTCGCATGAACAGCTCGTATCCGTAACCCTTTATACGGGACCTGAGTGCGGGGTGCATTTTTTCCATCGCATCAAGGTTACCTGCTGCTACCATGATGAAGTCGCAAGGAACGGGCTCTGTCTTTACCAGCGCACCGGAACTCCTTTCTGACTGTCCGGTGATAGGGTACTCTTTTTCCTGAAGTGCTGTCAGCATGCTCTGTTGAGATTCAAGGCTCAAGGTGTTGATCTCATCTAAGAAGAGCACACCTTTGTGCGATTTATGAATGTCGCCGCTCTCTACTCTGTCGTGTGCCGGGGTCTCAAGTCCGCCTGACTGAAAAGGATCATGCCTGACATCACCAAGAAGTGCACCTGCGTGGGTGCCTGTTGCATCAAGGAAAGGTGCGTGCTCCTTCTGGTAGTTCGAAACTATCAGTTTTGGAATCATCATTTCCTCTTTCGGCATGAACTGACGTGTCAGGAGCAATATCATAATTGCAGCTATGATACCCCACAAGAGCTGGCCTACATAAAATGAATATATTATGATACCAAAAACCAGTATCATCATTAGCATATTGCGTGACTGGGCCTTTTTCTGGGCTTCCAGTTTATGGGCCATAACAATTTCCCTGCCCTTGCCGGCAGGAACTGAACGTATCTTTGGATTATTATTATCCTCCGGGTTAGGATATGCCATTATATCCTGTAATTCTTCCTTTGGAAGAAGTTCAGCCATTGCTTTTGCAAGTAAGGATTTTCCTGTGCCTGGGCTGCCTATCATCATGACATGGCGCCTCTGGCTTGCCGCTTTTTTCACTACCTCCACAGCATGTTCCTGTCCGATAATCTGATCTATCAAAAGCTCGGGAACATCTATGGAGTCTGTGGTTTCGAAATTGTCCTCGTATAATTCAATCTCTTCGCTAGAAGTGCTAATCTCTTTTTCCATAGTCTTCTCACAAGGTTTGTGGTTTGTTCACAGTTGTACGTACAAAATATATACTTGACGGTTTTTATAATCATGTAACTCAAATTTATTATATTTAACTTGTGAGTAAAGTTAATATGATTAAAGTGACATCAGAATATAAGAAACTATGCATTTCTTTATCGTGGATATGGTAAAATGAAGCTGACTGTCTTTCTGGTCTTTGCGCTGATCATTTCTTTTTTGTCATTCTCAGCCAGCAATAATATAATTTCAAATGGTGAGGAGTACATAAAGTTCAATCAGGTTTCCATGGCATTTCAGGGTACTGATACGGTTATTTCTGTCTCTTATAGCCTTGATATGTTTTCCAGCACGTATATTTTCCTGCTGGGAGCACACAACCTTGAGCCTGCGATTGATAATCTTTTCTTTGATTTTGAGGACATGGAAGTGCTTGAGATCGGTAAGGACAAAGCTGTCATCTTAGCGACGAACGTATCCAGAAAAAATGATGAATTCTACCTGCATGATTCGCATGAATTGGGTAGAATTGTAGATCTACTAACAATTATTTATCCTGATGGTTCAACACGAACTATTTCTGATGCCAGTGCTACGCCTGATACTTTTTATAACGAGTGACCTGTTCGTATGCCGATATCATGATTTATTGTGAATCATGGATTGCTGTAGGTCTTTCAGATTATTTCTCTTAGCTTAAATGGTCATTTTGCGTACTCTTACAAGGACTTGCCGCATGGAACTTATTGCCGTCAGTATTCTGGATCGTTAGTCCAGTAACCAATTACTTGTTGGTAGAGGCTACATCGGGCAGATGCGTGTTGTATTTTGATGTGTGGCTTGTGGCATTATATAATAGTAAAATGCAAGTTATCCATTTTGTCCTTTCTTTACAGATGAGTCTGCAATTAGGGGGTTAATAGTCTCTGATAATTATTGGGATTTCTGTTCTTTATATGGAAATGACCATGTTGTGTCTGTTTACCCAAAAGGTTTATTATCTATTATGCATTATGAGGGGTGCTGATAAGCGCCAAGGCATGCGATAATGGCACTAAGTGTTGTTAAGCTGCAGGTGTTTACAGATATTCGCTAACTGTTCAATGGGCTCGTGGTCTAGCTGGTTATGACGTCGCCTTGACATGGCGGAGGTCCGGAGTTCGACTCTCCGCGGGCCCACCACAAACAGTTAAGTTTAAATCTAAAAGCAGCATTTAGATGCTTCGGGTCATTATGCCCAGGTAGCTCAGTTTGGGAGAGCGCTGCCCTGAAGAGGCAGTTGTCCCCGGTTCGAGTCCGGGTCTGGGCATCTAAGCGAAGCACACCAGTAGTGTAGCGGTTATCACCGGGCGTTGCCAACGCTCGAACCCGGGTTCGAATCCCGGCTGGTGTACTTATCTTTTTCTAAGTACATTTTTAACAAATGTTATATGATTATCTAGCTATTGTTTTATCATTTTAGCCGGAATGAAAGTATTCTATTAGAGTGTTTGATTTAATGTTCTAAGTAATCTATCTGAAGCTCTTGATTCATTCTGACATACTAAAAAAACAAGAGTCCAACTCAAAGATTGGGCTTTCAAAAAACATGATCTAAAAAGGTGATTTAATTGAGCAGTGCAGGCCGGTTTTCACAGATATCCTCCATAATGTCTACTACCAGTTTTCCACTCTCAAAAGGGAAGTCATCTGCCTTGGGAAGTATTCCGTTGGGAGACTTTTTTAACAAGGTTCACAGAGTTTTTGATTTTATTGATCCTTACTGAGTTGTGGGTTTCCAAAATAAATGATATTATGTTGTCCCAGTTCATCTGTAGTACCAAGCATGCCTACTCTTCTGGACTTATAAAAGGTTTCAATAGTTTCCTTGGTTATTTCTACCATTCTATTCTCCTTTTGACTCAAGCGGTTTTAGGTAAAATCAAAATTATTACTGTCGGCGACAATTGAGGTTTCTGACCGGCATCCTTTAAGGAATCCATAGCTTGAAACACAAAATGGTATAATAAAGTTCATTCCGACCCTTAGCCATGTAAAGGTGGTTTCGGCTCCATTTACAATGACATCACTTTGATTGATGATTGACAAAAGTAATCCGACAATAAGTGCCACTGGAATGCAGGAACGCAAAGTCTCGCCAGACAAAAATAATTGGAACGCTTCGAACCATGTTTCCCATTCGGTATTGTGTGAATTTTGATCCATAAAATATTTTATATTACATTAACTCGCTTACAAAGTCACCCTTTTCCGAGTTTCTGTGCACTCTTCCTGACTATTTCTTTTGCGCCCTTGGCAACTGCAGGCTGGTCTTCAAAGGCAATTACTTTCTATCTATTTCAAAATTAGATTGTTTTTAGAAAAAGAAAGGGAAGTTATAGCCCTGCCCTTTCAACGAGGATGTCCGCAATCTGCTTTGCACTTTCGATTGGGAAGTCCTCTGCCGTAAGAAGTGTACCTGCCTCACCTGCAGTTACTTCAACATCTCCTGATTTACATTTTGTGTCTGCACCTGCAGGGAATGCTGCAAGTAAATCTTCAGGTGTGTTAATAGGGAATGTTGCATCTGCAAGTCCGCCAACGATCTGTGAATGAATATCTTCCTTTACGCTCATATTTTTTAACTCCTTTATGCCGTTTTTTGTGGTTGAATGTCCATCGAAGACATTGAACCACAATAGTAAATAGACGGTTATTCATATATACTTAATCGGCACTGCACTATACTTACTACACACGGGTAACTCTAATGACCCTTAAAGTCTCAGTAGGTACCTTTATAAAGTATGCACATAAATTCCATGGTATGAATGAAAAATCTGATTCTGAGATTGACGATGTCAAATTAAAGCTCGATGAAATTCACAGGGATATCAGGACATTTATTGAAGATTCCAATAGGCAGCACCTTGAATCAATTCTGGCTTTTGTCAGAAGTGACTATTCAAATGTTCTGGAAAAGCACCTTATTGCCGATACAGAGATAGGGCTTTCAAAGAACATGGTCAAAAAATGTGACCGCCTTGATAAGTGTAGGCCTGTTTTCACAGATATGCTAAAGAAGAACGCATCACTTATCAAGCAGCCTTCAGTAGATAGTGAACTCCTTGATAACAAACGTACTGAGATCAAAACTTTAAGGAAAGGCATGCCCTATGATAAATGTGACATCTGCTTCTCTGAAGTTACAGACCTTTTCGAAAAACAGGTCAATCTAATGCAGTCTTTGAGGATATATGAAACAAAGAAGGACAGCAAACAGGACATATCCCATATCCCATCACAATCAGTGATCCATGATGTGCTTGACCCTCTCTGTCATCCCAAGCGCTTTGAAATATTAAAGGCAGTCTCTGCTCAGTCAATGAGCTTTTCTTTCCTTTCCAAGCTTACAGGTCTTCGTGGAGGAAACCTTTTGTTCCACCTGCAGAAACTCTCAGATACCGGAATGATAATCCAGCAACATGAGAGGGGTGACTATATGATCACAAGTAAAGGCTTCAAAGTAATGGAAAGTGTCAGTGAGATGTATTCGGTCCTTATTCCTGATGAGAATTGAGCTAATTTAAAAGTAAGTGTTGTATACTATTATAATGTATAACGATAAAAAAAAGAATGTTTGAAAAATGGGCAGTTATGGTTGGGAAATTGATCTGCAGTAATTTATTTCGCCCATATGATGACCGAACATCCAGTATTCAGGTCTGCATTTTTTTGCCAATTCATTTCCCACCTGTTTTAACATTCTCTAAGAATGCATCCCCTCTGATCGTTAGTTCATAGATGATCTTGTAAGGTGAATCGGTCTTGACAATATAGAATGAATCTTCCAGCATATCGAGATTAAGTCTTGCCTGCATGTTGTTTAGATTATATGCTTCTTTTATTTGGTCAAGACTTTTTGGGCCATCCTTCATAAATTCGAGTATTTTCCTGCGTGTTGGGTTTTGAAGTGTTTTTAAAGCAACTGCATGATCTTCCGAAGGGTTTCTTTTTTTACCCGCTTCTTCCATCTGTTTGATGAGTTTCTGTTTTTTTATGGCGTGTTCATCTAAACCCATATTCATAATCCCTCATGAACATTCAAATACTATTTCTTTTGTCACTTACTTTCTATAAAAAATATATGTTGAAGTCAATTTCAAATTTATTCTTTTGACTTCAGGTATTCTGCAATCTTTTGGCCCAGTTCTTTTGCGGCAGCGACAGCTTCAGGCTGTTCTTCAAAGCTATTTATTCCTGCGGACGCTTTAGTCGCATCCGGACCGAACATCATCTTGATGCCGCTCATGTCACATTCGTCTCCAAATTTGCATCTCACGCAGGGGTTATTTCCAAGGACCCTAACAGAACCTATTGACTCCATCCCTTCTTCCATCATGTAATATGAGATAGCATTGAGGCCGTTATCACATGCAGGTGGCAACATAAAAGAGTCCTTCGGGACTGCACATGTGACTATGGCCCCGCCTGGCTTTCCCTTCATGAATCCGTGTATGTGGCGGAGTGGGTAGAGCCTTTCAATGAATGCCTTTGTACGTGAATCAAGGGTGGAATATGGTGTAAAACCTGCAATAATAAGAGCATCTGCTTCCTTGGCTTTTTCTGCCAAAGCAATACCATCATCTTTTATCACACAGACATTTGTCTTTACGCATCCCAGACAGGCCTTGCAGGGAGCAACGGTATAATCGATCAGTTTAATATATTCATAATCCATACCTGTTGCTTCAAGCGCTACCATTAGGGCACGATCAGTATTGCTGTTTTTGATAGGTGAACCTGATACTCCTAATATTTTCATAATTACCACTCTCCATTTTAAAAGTCAGCTTGTAAACACTTTCAGAGATATCCGGTCACTGGATTTTTGCCTGAATTTCCTTTGCGAATTCCCTTGCTTTCTGAACACGGGATTCATCAGGCTGACCTTTTGTAGAAGGCCCCATTTCAGCAAATGCTTTCATCTGAGGGTCATCAGACTTTGACAGCATATCAATAATTGGTTGTGCAAGTTCACCCTGGCATTCAAATATACCAAGATAATTACCACTGGCTGCAAGATCAGTGCAGGAACAAGTCCATGAATGAATGGCAGGAGTTCCTTCAGGAACAGCATGGGTCATGAAGAATGCTATGTTCTTACCAGCCACGTTCTCTGAGACGAATTTTGTAACATTCTCAGGAACATTGAACTGCATTACTGGGAATCCCACAAATACCAGGTCATAGCCCTCAAGGTTGCTTACGTCTTTGATGTCTTTAATATCCTTTTCACCAGCAATTTCCCCATAAATAGCTTCTGCGATTCTTTTTGTGTTTCCTGTCTTTGTCATATATGTTACTAATGTTTTCATAAACTCCCACCCTATAATTAATACTAATAATTAGATTGTACTAGTTTATAAGGATAAAGGTTTTGGAAATAAAGGAACCATATCATTCATCAGATTCCTTTATCTGTAAGTTCTTTCATATTTTTCAGTGTTTACTAAACACAAACCTACAATTGTTTCTGTCCAGATCATCAATAACGGGAGTGAAAATATGGATATAAAAGAACTATTCCTTCAGGAGAACGTGGGAGGCTTCGACCTTATGTTCAGAGCACTTTTCGGTTCGATAGCAATAACTGTCCTGGCAATGGATCTTGTGGGTCCGGGCATCTGGAACTGGATACTTGCTATTATTGCTTTTGTAGGGCTGTATACTTCTATTACTCGTCACTGCACGCCATATTCTCTTATAGGTTTCAGCACTGCTAAGAAATGATTAACATCAAAGCAAAAGTGTATATATCGTTCCAGACAAAAATGAGTCGTTGCCTTTTATTCTGATTTTGAAAAGGTAAGTGGAGTTAATCTAATGTCGGCTGCAATGATTGGAATGAGCTTTCTCGTACTTGGTGTCATCCTGCTTCTTGGAAAATGGATAAGGGTTATGTCACCTCCCATCCAAAAGCTTTTCATACCCAGTTCTCTTATCGGGGGATTTTTGGCTTTATTTCTTGGACCTGAGGTCCTGGGTTATTTGATCTCATGGATAGGAGATACCGGTACGTTCCTTTCAGGAGGGATATTTCCAGAAGAGATGCTTGATGCGTGGACCACTCTGCCAGGGATTTTCATAAATATCATATTTGCAACACTTTTTCTTGGGAAAAAATTACCATCTATAAAAGACATATGGCTCCTGGCAGGACCCCAAATTGCCCACGGACAGACCATAGCATGGGGTCAGTATGTGTTCGGCATATTGGCCACGATTCTGATACTGAGTCCTTTTTTTGGAATGGACCCGATGGCAGGTGCACTTATAGAAATATCATTTGAAGGTGGACATGGTACTGCAGCCGGGATGACCGGGACTTTTGAAGAACTTGGATTTTCAGATGCAACAGACCTTGCACTTGGTCTTGCAACAGTGGGCATCCTCTTTGGTGTCATTCTTGGGATCGTACTTTTGAACTATGGTGTAAGGTCCGGAAAAACAGGTGTGCTGAAAGACCAATCCCAGATATCCCTTAATGAAACCTATCAGAAAGGTATAATTGATTTCGATTCAAGAGAATCTGCCGGAAAGATCACCACAAGACCAGAATCCATCGAGCCGCTTTCATTACATTTTGCATATGTGGGAGTTGCCATAGGGATCGGGTATTTGATCCTTCAGGCAGTGATTTGGATAGAGGCCATTACATGGGGCAAGGTAACGGGAATATATTTGCTTGCTCATGTTCCTCTTTTTCCTCTCGCGATGATTGGAGGCATCATACTGCAGATCTTCCTTGATAAGTTTGACTCGTACCATACCCTGGACAGGGATCTTATGATGAGGATACAGGGATTATCTCTTGACATTCTGATAACCAGTGCAATAGCTACATTGTCCTTGACAGTTATCGGAAACAATCTGATGCCTTTCCTCATACTTGCAACGGTTGGAATTGGATGGAACCTGATAGCGTTCTTATATCTTGGACCAAAAATGATGCCTTCATACTGGTTCGAAAGGAGCATAGGTAATTTCGGTCAGTCCATGGGAATGACAGCCAGTGGTCTGTTGTTAATGAGAATAGCCGATCCTGCTTCAAGGTCTCCTGCCCTTGAAGGATTTGGTTATAAACAGCTGCTTTTTGAACCCATCGTGGGCGGTGGGATATTCACAGCTGCCTCTGTACCCTTAATATTCTATTTTGGTCCAATGCCGATGCTTATTCTGACATCGTTTATCATGTTATTCTGGGCAGGTATAGGGGTCTTTTACTTTGGCCGTAAATAGAATAAGGAAATAGCCAAGTATTCAAAATTAAATTCGGGGTGAAAACTTTTATATGACTCACAAGCGAATAGTCCATCGGGATATATATGGGGAATAATGCAATTAGATCAGTTGACGATATAGAGTTTACACCAGATGATAATGTTTTTCCATCACCTGTTGACTGGAGGGACGTTTTCATTTATTTTTTACTTGTGGACCGATTTGATAATAATGAGGATGGCAATGAGGTATATGATTCATCTATAAAGCCTCAGGAACTTGATGCTTCTCAAGGTAAGGTATTCCAGGGAGGTAACATAAAAGGTATTACCAGACGATTGGATTACATCAAACGTCTGGGTGCCAATGCCATATGGCTAAGTCCTGTATTCCGAAACCGGCAGGAAATGGATGATAGTTACCATGGTTATGGCATACAGGATTTCCTAAGAGTTGATGAGAGATTTGGAACCACAGCCGATTTTCAGAATCTTGTAAAAGAGGCTCATTGTCGCGACATGTATGTTATACTTGATATTATAATCAACCACACAGGTGACAACTGGGCGTACCCTGAAGATCATCCGTATTATTACTGGCAGGATGCTCCAGGTCCCTTCAAGTTCGGGTACTGGAGAACTTCCAGGCAAAAAGCAGATCCAAAATCTGTTCTGGGTGACAATGATGCTGTATGGCCGCGGGAATTACAGGACCCGGAAAGCTATAAAAGAAGGGGTCAGATACAGGATTGGAACAACCATGATCAGGCTGTAAATGGTGATTTCTTCACGCTGAAAGAACTTGATGTGCGTAAGCCTGAGGTTCTTGATACTCTTATAAAAGTCTATAAATACTGGATAAAGAAGACAGATGTTGACGGATTCAGAATTGATACGGTGAAACATCTTGAATCCAGTTCAACAGCTATTTTCTGCAATTCAATAAAAGAATATGCTAAATCCATTGGCAAACATAATTTCTTCATCTTCGGTGAGATCGTTGGGGATGACTCTACAATACAGAACTACATAGGAAGAAACAGTCGCATACCCGGAACCAACGAGCGTTTTCCTTCTCTGGATGCAGCACTGGATTTTCCTCTTTATTTCGTTCTTGAAGAGGTTATTAAAGGCTTTAGTGATCCAACAGTTCTTAGAAACAGGTATGAAGCTTTCAAAAACCTTTATACGGACCACGGTGAAGCAGGCAGATATTTTGTGATATTTGTAGATAATCATTATCAGATGATAAGACCTTACAGACGCTTTATGCATGCAAATAATTACCATCAACAGGCAGTTCTTGCAATGTCTTATCTCCTCACCAGCCAGGGCATTCCATGTATCTACTATGGAACTGAACAGGGTTTCAATGGTGGTGGTGATGACGATGCTTGTGTAAGGGAGTGCATGTTTGGAGGTAAATGGGGAGCATTTGGCACAACAGGATATCATTTCTTTGATACATGGCATCCTATCTATGCCGGTATCTCGGAAGTTGCCAAGATCAGAAAAGCAGAGTCTGCACTGCGCTACGGCAGACAGTATTTCAGGGAAACGTCAATTGATGGAAATGTTTTTTCTTTTCCATGTGGTGGCAAATGTACACTTGCATATTCACGGATACTTGATACTACTGAGATACTCATAACTCTAAATCTGGACTCTGAACCACGGGACGATTACATTGTTGTGGATGGAAACCTCAACAACGTTGGTGACAGAATGGTCGATCTTCTTGATATGGAAAAAGAGTTCTTTGTAGAACATTCAGGTTCAAAAAAGATCGTAAAGGTTCCGCTTGATGCCCATGGAATATCTATTCTAAAAAAGGAATGATAATATTTCTGTTCATTTCTTTTGCTTCGTTTTCAGGCATCTGTTGAATTTCCATCATCTGGCACATACACTATCCTGCCATCAGCAAGTCTGTAAGCTGTGCCCAAAGCCTCTCCGGTTCCGCCACCAATCTCATCTGTCATGTTAAGGACTTCAATGGGTTTTCCTTCTTCCTTGATGATTATCTTCATGTCTTTTTCTCCGGGATTTTTCACAATGGTGATATCATCTGTGGGGCTGAGAAGTTCAGGAAGCTGGTAAGACATTACAAGAGCTACCAGCAGTGCTACAGAGAATACCATGGCAATGTCAAACAGGTTGGCAACTCCTGTAAGAGGGTTTTGTTCCTCATCATTGTTCAGAATCCCTCTTCGATTTCTTCTTCTTCTTTTCATTCTCCGATCTCCAGTGTGTTGAGAATGTAATCTATATCAGCCATATCCTGCCAATACCATCTTTTTCTCACCTGTGTGAGTACGTAACTGATACTGCCAGCGAACAATCCTATTACCGTTGTGGCAAAGGCTATCATCAAGTTATTTGCAAGCTGTTCTATATCTCCCTGCGACAAACCAATAAGAGCAGGTCCTAATGGGATCAGGGTTCCCATAAGACCAACCATTGGAGAAATTGTGGCTACTATTCTTGTTTGCTCAAGTCTTTTAGCCATTTTTATTTCATAATCCTGTGCAAGTCTTTCTATTGAGGAAAGATTATTATTTTCAATATGGTTTGCAGAATCAATTGCAAAGGCCTTCACAAGGAAATTTTGTTTGACAAGACGCAGTGAAATGGAAGCCTTTTTTATATCATTATTTTTAAGATGTTCACGGGTACTGTTACAACAAAGTTCAAGATTTTCTATATCACGGTGTCTCCTTGCAAATTCAGAGACAAACTCTCCAATAAGCATCAGGGAGTAAATTGCCAGAATTATCAATGTGATAACTACCGGGTATAATAGTGACGCTGAGAATGTGTAGAGTACGTCAAATATATAAGAACTTACTTCCATTTTTATTTCCTCTCGTGTGTCAGATACTACAATATCTTCGGCTGAATAGTATATTAATAATCCAGTACTTAAGTTTCTCTGTATCAAAATAAAAATGAGGGTGGTTGCACGAAGTATTCTGACAGCTTTACAATAGTCTTTCCTGAAAAAGGAAATTAAATCAGTAATCGATAAAAAAGAATGTGTACCTGCTTTTTGTGCAGGTACTTTTTAAGTAAATTGCTTATTTCAGTCTTTTCTTTCATTCCTGCGTATCAACAGGGCAACAGCCAGCACTGCCATTACTGATGCAATGATACCTGGTGCAGGAATGGAGCTCTTTTCAACTTCTAAGATCGTTGTAGAGCTGCCAACCTGTATTTCATAGGTACCTGCTTCTTCCTGTGAAGCACTAAAAGTAACGCTGGTTTCTTCTCCTTCATCCAGTGATACACTCTTTGAATCTGCAACGGTTCCATTAATGAGCAGCTTCACATCAGTATCACCTGCTGCGGTGCCTGTGTTCATAACATCAACTGTAACAGTGGCCTCTTCTCCGGTCTTTACAAGAAGGGGTGTGACCTGCAAATTGGAGTATGAGAACTTTGCTGTCAATTCAAGAACTTCAAGGTTGAGCTCAGCCTCAAGATACTCATCTGATGCAGAGGTCAGTTTATGCATCCCTGTTTCCTTTACAGTGTATGTAAGCATGCCATCAGAATCTGTGCTGCCTATGAGCTTATTGTCATAATAAAGCTGCACATCTTCAACAGGGTCTCCGCCGATAGCCGTGATCACAGAGATAGTTATTGTATTTTGCTCAACGACTGTTTCCGGAGTTACTTCTATGACCAGTTTCCTGCTTGCATCCTCAGGTGAGATCACTTCAACTTTTTTGCTTGCAGAAACATAATCTTCTTTTTCAGCAGTAACAGTGAAAAAGCCTGCATTTTCCGGGGTGTAGGATATCATTCCGCTAGTTGATGTCTGTCCGATTTCCTCATTACCGAACATTACAACGGCGTTATTGACGGATGCACCCCTTGAAGTAACTTCGATTTCAATTTCTGTATCCTGTTCTATTACAGCAGGCAATTCTATGGAAAGTGACTCGGAGGGTAGTGTGGATACTTCTACAAATGGATAGTAACGGACATCGCCGGAATCTGCAACCTTAAATGCAATATTTCCCATGATATCGATATCATTCCCTCTTGTAAGTGATATAGAGTCTTCATTTTCCAAGACTATCTGGTCTGATGAGAAGCTGGTGACTTCCATCTCTCCGAACTTTTCATTGTCTGCTATTTCAACCATGTCTTCTGATATCTGGAAAATACCTTCAACAAATATAGCATTTGTTTCGGTTCCTCTGAATATCTCATCAAAGTGAACAACTATAATTGGTACATCATCGGTTGTGCCAATATCTTTCTCGTAGACGTAATCGTCATCTGAGGAAACAATTCCTGTGTCAACATCATCTCCATTTTGTGCAAGATTTACCATCACACTGCTGCCGTCAAGATCGACTTCAACTATGTATAGCTCATACCCGTCTTCCAGTATTAGTGATGAACCTGAGTAAAGGGACGTCTTACTGTCATCGTCAATAAGCACCTTTGAAAGTTTACCATCGGAAAGCAGGCTTACATCATCTGTAAATTCATTGTCAGGATATCCGGCAAAGTATTTCTCTGCAAGGAAACCGACAACCTGGAACTCTCCCCAGTCATTATATTCAAAACTGACATCCAGTGGTACACTTCTGTAAACAAGGTCTCCATCATCGATGGTTCTGCCACCAAGATCCTTTATCTCAAGGGATTCGGTTCCCACACCTTCGTCAATATTGTAATAAAAACCCTCGAAGTTCAGTGGTGTCCATTCGAGCTCTTCATTTTCTGCAACTGTACCTCTGAGTTCATATGTGCCTGGTTCTGACATGTCCAGCATCGGTCCGAACCTCAGTGTGTCGTCATCTGCAACCAGAAACTTCAATTTACCCATAATGCTGATCGTATCGCCTCTTCCAAGACTGATGGAATCTGAATTTTCCATTGTGATCATATCTGAGCCAAGAGCCTGTATCTCCATCTTTCCGAACTCATCACCGGATTCAACATCCACATAGTCCTCAGATATCTGGAATGTTCCTTCAACAAATATGGCATTTGTTTCGGTTCCCTGGAAGATATTGTTGAAATGGACTGCTATTATTGGTACATCGTCGTCAGTTCCAAGGTCAGTCTCATATACATAATCATCATCTGAAGACACAATATCCGTGTCCAGTTCCTCCCCATCTTTTTCCAGGGTTACAAGGACACTGTTCCCATTCATATCAACTTCTACTATATTCAATTCGTATCCTTCTTCAAGTATCAGGGAAGAGCCTGAATAAAGTGAAATTTCATCATCATTATCAAGCAGGACCTTTGTGAGTTTACCGTCAGATATCAGACTTACACTATCTTTAGTAAATTCGGTGTCATCAGTATAGCCAGCGAAATATCTCTCTGCCATAAATCCGATTACCTGATAGGAGCCCCAGTCACCCTGCTCAAAATCAGTGTCTATGGGAGTTGTTATGTATTCAAGGTCTCCATCACCTACACTTCTGTCACTGTCACTATCCAATCTGATCGTAAGTGTTTCAGAGCCTTCCCCTGAATCAAGATCGAAATAGAATCCTGAATAGCTCATTGCTGTCCAGGTATATTCAAGAGAAACATTTTCATCTGCATCCCATATGCGATTGCCAGTGCTGTTGTTTGCGGCCATGGCTGCGCTTGAGAGCATGATCAATACTATTATTGATATTACAGATAAACCCAATTTAGTTCGATTCTTCATATTTATCATCCCTATAGTTCTGTATTCTTTTGTAATTATACAAAAGTGTTTGAATGTTAAAATTACAATATATATTAATTAATGTTCAAAACCTAAATCTCATTATATTTGTGCACTTAAATGCGCATAAGAAATGGATTTCTTGTTTCACTTTAAACTTAAAGACCAGGAATTTCCGTTCTTAGCCATGCATATCTTATCTTCTCTTGCAAGCCATCCTATAGCCATAAAAGCTACCTGTGAATCAAAACCGTTTTCTTTGAGATGATTCTTCAGGTTTGCCATATTCGATTCTCCACTATCGAGCAGCCTGTAGACACAACCTGCTGCTTCACCAATGTTCAAACACATTTCTTCCATTTTATCACTCCGTGTAATTCTGCTATAAACATGAACCGTGTTTCTGGCAATGTTTTCCCAGTTGAACTTTTTTCAACTAGCTTATCTGATAGCTCGGTTATATGAGGCTCCATCCCACAGACCTTTGCAGAACGAAGGCTCTCCCATAAGAACATTGCAATTCTAAGTGATTCCATGATCCCACTCACTTATATCATAAATTAACCCGAAAACCTTATAACAAAAATGATTTTACCCTCTCATAAAGATTGCGAATGGATATCTTAGTGCTCCGATAAAATATCTTCAACATAGCAGCGTGTTATTTCAGCCACACTCCATGCCTGTGATACGCATCCACCCGGATTGTATGGCATGTCGCCATCGAATACCTCTGATATCGTGCCGATACATGCTTCATCCAAGTGTTTTTCTATCATATGCAGGAAAGCTCTGAGTCTATTTTCCAGATCAGGCAGGTTCTTGTACACTTTAGCATAAGCAGTTACATAAGAGCCAAGTAACCATGTCCATACGGTACCATTATGATAGACAGCATCTCTGGTTTCTGGATTTCCTTTGTACAAGCCAGCATACCTGCTATCATCTGGTGACAGTGTCCTTAGTCCATAAGGTGTCAGTAATTCTTCAGTTATTACATCCACAATACCTTTTTCCATTTCATGAGAAAGCACAGTATGAGGAAGAGAAACTGCAAATATCTGGTTTGGTCTGATAGCAGCATCCTTTTCGCTGCTATCTCCAAAACCTGAAATGCAGTCATAAAGGCAACTTTTTTCATCATTCCAGAATTTTTCTGTAAAACTTCTTTTTGCTAATGCTGCAATTTCATGGTAACCGGAAACATCCATTTCAAGATGTTTTCCTATTTTTGTTGCATACACCAGTGCATTGTACCAGAGAGCATTTATTTCACATGCTTTTCCTCTTCGTGGTGTAACTTCCCAGTTTCCTATCTTTGCATCCATCCAGGTAAGCTGTCCTGCATGTTCTATCAGACCGTCATCATCCATTTTGATATCATAGATAGTTCCAGTGCGATAATGGTCCAGTATGCTTTCAATAGTTGGCCACATACTTTCAGCAAAGTCAATGTCACCCGTATAATCCAGGTATCTTCCAACGGCATGGACAAACCACAGGGATGCGTCAACGGTGTTATATACCGGTGATTCAGATGCATTTTCCGGGAATAGATTGGGTATAAGCCCATCTTTACAGTGAGCCGCAAAAGTAGAAAGTATGGATCTTGCGTCATTAAATCTTCCAGTTGCAAGCGTCAGGCCCGGAAGTGATATCATTGTATCCCTTCCCCAGTCTGCGAACCAGTGATAACCGGCAATAATTGATCTTGATCCTGTTGACCTTCGTTCAACTACGAAAGAGTCACCTGCAATAGTGAGTTTTCGTAAGAAAACATCTTCTTTTATGTTTCTCTTTACAGGCTCTTCGTTTCGTTTTTCTTCATTCTTGAAAAGTTCCAGCACTTTTTTCATATCCAAGTCTTTATCCAGCTCAGTCGCTGCCACGATGAAACAGGAAATATCAGTGTCATTTATTTCCAGATCGAAGTATCCCGGATTAAAGTTATCTTCAATGTGAGGATATCCTCTTAAAAGTTCCACTTCGTATTCAAAATTGTAGTACCAATGTTCATCAGCTTCGTAAGGCAGGTCAGAGCATATCTGGAATGAAGAATCTCCGCAGGTAAGTATAGTTCCGCATGAGGATTTTTCTTGTCTGAAGGAAAGTCCTTTTGCATTTGTCATGTGGTGGATAGACCTGCTATTAACAAGAGGTAGTATCCTGAAGATTCCATGCTCGCCTGAAGGATTGTTAATTTCATACTTTACGATAGTGGTGTTTTCACCATATATCATCATAATTTGTTTTTTGACCTTCATTCCGGCTACACTATACAGAAAAGCAGGATGGGGGTCCGACCTGAAAGTTTCAAGATATTCGTTGCCGTGGGGATAAACTGCACCATGATAGTTATGTACTGAAAGTTTATGGATATTCTCTCCAATGATCAGTTCCTCATCAAGGGATGAAAGCAGAAGTTTTCTATCAACGGGAGGGTTCACCGAAGCTATCAACAGGCCGTGGTACTTACGTGTGTTCGCCCCTATAACTGTGGAGGAAGCATATCCTCCGAGGCCATTGGTAATTATCCATTCCTTTCTTGTTCCCGCTATGTAGTCAGCGTAGTTCATGAATTGTCCCGTTACAACAGGTAGTTTCATATCTTTTTACCAGACAGTTTCTTCTGGAGTTTGTCAAGCAGGAGGATGTTGTCAAGCATCAATGCACAACTCCAGCTAAGTGGTATGGCCCATGCAGGTCTGCCTGTGTATTTGTTGACCTGTTCAGGCAGCATTCCTGCTCCGGTCGTACCTTTCAATGACCATTTGATATATTTTAAGGCATCATTGGTCAATGTTTTCATTTCTTCTTTTTCTGTGTTATCAATGGTTATTGCCATCTCAAGCAATGCTTTTGACAGCCACAGGGTTGTGACTATCCAGGGATTGCCATCGATATATTTATCGTCCACATATCTCTTTATCCCAAAATGATCATTTACAGGCACCCTGAGCTGCTTCTCAATATTCTTTATTATGGACTCTATCATCTCTTTTTCTTTTTCATCACTAGGTGATAGCATATTGAAAGGAACGACGGTACCGATTATACTTGCATCAATGGCAGTGTCGACTTTTCCGTGGAGTATTCCACGGGCAAAATAACCTTCATCAAGCCACAATTTGTCGATGGTGGTACTCTTGATAAACTCAGCTCTCTCTATCCACCTGTCTGCAAGTCCTTTCTCATTGTAATCCATCGCCATGTTTGCTGCTCCCATTAGCCCGGCATATATGGCGGCATTAGTGTAAGTGAATATTCCGGAATAAGTCTCCCATAGGCAGATGCAGGGTTCATGAAGGCCTTCGGCAGTTCTTCTCATAAGATATTCTGCAGCGGACAGCACGGTTGCCCACACACTGTCCAAAAACTCCGCTTTAATGGGTTGTTCTAGCGTACGGTAATAAGTATCCATTGCAAAGATAGTGGAACCAGTCTCATCGATCTGGGTTGAGAAACTGAAATTTCCCCATGAAGGTGCGGTGTTCCCATCGAGCCAGTAACGCTGGAACCATGAACCGTCCTGGAGCTGGGTAGTTTTGCACCACTTGAAGAAACGGGCACAATATTCGGGATATCCTGCTTCCAGCAGTGAAGTGACGATCTCTGCACTGTCCCTGTTCCAGCAGTACCCATAGCCTCCACTCTTTTCGAATTCATGATCGAATTCAGGGGCAGCCACAAATGAACCTTTGCTGGAGTCATTGAGTATACTTAACGCAAGCAATGAGCGGTTAAAAGCTTTGAACAGGTCCTGCCTGAATGTTTCAAAACCAGGATATTCAGGTATTTCAAGAAGTTTTTTCTTTGATAGCCATTTGACCCATTTCTCCTGTGTCTCATTGTACATGTTCTCAACAGCTTCACTCTGCACCTCTCGCATTCGCCTGTAAAGTGCCGGTCTTCTTGAAGCTGCACCAATGAATACTGTGATCTCAGCAGGTTTTGAAGCATCAATATCCAGTTTCCATCCGATAGAACAGTTCAGATTACCTATATCTTCATGATTTCTCTGGAGCTCTCCGTCTTCCATGTCGTATTTGGCATTTGTCCACCAGATAGTGTCCATGGCTTTTCCAACCTGCCACTCTTCGAACATGGGACTGGAACTTATGCCCACATAGTAATTCTTCCAGTACTGCCCCAGCAGACCGGAGTCATAGTCGCAGAAAGCTGAGTTCTTTTTGTTCATCTCCCCAACCTTGAGGTTTGAGTAATAGAAGAACTTCCCGCTGAATTTTTTCTTAGAACTTATCTTGTATTTGCGCACAAGTACAGGCAGGGTAGGATGAACAAAATCTGTGATATTCATGACAAGGCCTGATGGGTGTATAAGCTCAGTAGTTACTATATTTGTATTTTCTATGTATTTCTGATCAGCTACCCATTCCCGGGCGTTTGACCAAATGAGATTTTTTCCGTCGTGCAGGCAGGCCTGTGACTCTTCTACGTGTTGGGCGAAATCCCTCCCTGGAAAATAATATCCGAATATCTCGCCTTTTTTCCCGACAGTCACAAGTAATCTTTCATTGCCAAGAATTGCGTTGGGTTGTCGTATCAATGCGATTCCCCCCGGAGTAAATGTTCTATCTGAACGTCTTTTGGAGCAGGTGATACCTGATGTTCACAGAAACCATTGCCCATGCTTTTGCATATTGTTTCGTGGACCTGGACTGTTGTATTTAATGATTCGGAAATGTACCCGGCAAGAAAACCACTGATATATCCGCATGTAGGGACGTCACTTTCTTCGTAGTCATCAGCAATGAACGAGTCACTGATCCTTAAAGTTCCTTTCTTATCCACAGTATTCATTTCATAATCGAGAATGCCCCATCCAGCGGCCATAAGAAGTTCCTTTAACAGGTCGAGGAAGTTGCTGTCGTTCACATCGATCATATCCCTCAGGTATTTTACAACACCTGCTCCACTCTTCAATCCTATTATGGTTAGTAGTCCTTCCGACTGTGGCACATTTTCCTTGATAATGTTGAGAATATTCACAAAGGTCTTTGCCCTGATTATAATGGCTCTTTCTCCCAGTATATGTAGGGGAAATTCCACAGACTGAACTACCCTGTTCTTTGAAAAGCCCCAGTTCAGGTCAAGTACAACGTCCATTTTTCCAAGTTCATCTGCAATACTTTTGATGTCCCTGCCCTTTTCAACTTCAGTGAACATGACATACTTGCCTTTGCTAGGGTCTTCCGAGCTATCAAGATATGCAAATCTGATGTCAAGTCCATTATCTGCAAAAAAAGATGTTATGTCCGCTTCAGAATGCACTGTGTTCTCGTATGTGACTTTGAACCAGACCACTTCTGCTTCTTTATCAATCTTAGAGAACATGTAAAGATCTCTTACCATGCACAACACTCCCGATAAATAATATGGCTTTAGGCAATATATTATTATTATTATTATTATTATTATTATTATTATTATTATTCTGTTTCTGTCAGTATTCTGAACACATGCGACTTAAAGTCCATCAGTGCTGCCATGAAGTTGACCGCTGCATCATATGGACTATCATGTATGCTGAAATATGAATGCACATCCCCGTCTCCAAGCCATTTTGTACTCATGTAGTAATAATGGTCTGATGTCAGCAGGTGTTTCCATATTCTAAGTAGTTCTTTATCCTCTGTTCTTTTGACATATTGCTCAAGTAATTTCATTTCTTCGAAACAGCGTCTTTGCATGTCATTTCCAAGCCATGCGCTGGTATCTCGTTCTATATCTGCCCACGATATAGTGGAAAAATCACCTACATCTATTTCACCGACAGGTCTGTAGGCATCAATTGTCTGTGATGGTGTAAGGAAGTGCATTCCTCTGTCCTTTACCTCGCCAGGTAACGCCTTGAGAAAATCAAAGATTCCTGTATCTTTCCATTGATGCTCGCCGAATGTCTCGTAATCCATGAATATGTTCATGGTTTCCCCGTTTTTCATGGATACCCAGTCTGCCCATTTGCTGGCAGTAAGCGGATATTCTTCCCACCATCTGGATGAAAAACGATATCCTATATCATCACTCAATTTATAATTGCGAAGCAGAACCGATATGTCAGTACCTTTTGCCTTGTATACGTGGTCAGGGGACCTTCCATCCATAATACGCTCAATGCCCTCTGTCAGTATTGCGTGGTAACCCATTTCCTTCGCAAAATAGGCTACACTGTTATTGTATAGCATCTCTGTATTCCTGAATATGCGTGGGGTGACACCAAGCAATTCAGACACGAGGTCACGGTGTTCTTTCACTTCATCGATGAACTCTTCCTTTGATTCAAAAAGTGATGCCAGAGAATGATAACATGTCTCATCCAAAAATTCCACACAACCAGTTTCTGCAAGGCTACGGAAGGAATCAAGCACATCCTCTCCCCATTCCTGACACTGCTCAAGCAGGGTGCCTGTAACTGACATGCTGGCCCTGAAATAACCATCAGTATCATCAACAAGTTCAAGCAAGGTCCTGTTTGCCGGGATATAACACTTGCCTGCAACCTTATGGAATATCTCTTTGTTCACAGTTTTATCAAAATACCTGTCAAAACCCTGTTTGCTGTCGGGCCAGAACCATCTGAGCCTGTATGGTTGGTGAACTTCAAAGAAAGGACAGATAGAATTCATTTTCCTGCCTCCAGTACTGCACGTTCGATGTCTGAAAGTATCGAGAGATCGTTCACTGCTCTCTCATATCCAAGGCGTCTTTCCTCAGAGTTCATCTCCAGGAATATCTCGCTCTGCTGAAGATAGCGGTATATCCTTAGCAGTTCCTTTTTCTTTTCCGGATCTTTCACGGTTTTGAGCTGTTCTCCTATATCCACAAGCTCATGCATGAAGAGGTGTTGCGCATGGTTTCCCAGAAGGTTATGCATGCCATAGCGTGCTGTCGTCTTTGACTCGAGGGATGGCAATTCTTTCTTTTTGAACATACCCACAGCCTCCTCAGGCAAAAGCATCTTAATCCCATGTTTTTTAAGGCTCACAGGGATATCTTTCAAGAACTGAAGTATTTCATTATTTTTCTTTAGGTGAGTGTTGATAGCATCATATTTTATGTAGAGGGTTATCACATCCCCATCCATACTTGCTATCCATGATGCGAACTTGTCTGCTATCAGTGGATACCCTGACCATGACATATCAGAGAATTTGATCTCCAGATCTTCACTCAGGTTTATGTGTCGAAGGAGTGTGGGTACATGATTGCTATAAACATGCGTGGGATCGTAGCCGTTCATGATGTTGTGGGAACCTTCCGATATGAAGCAGTTGAATCCCATTTCTTTGAGGACTTTTGTTGCTCTTCGTTCAAAAAGAAGTTCGGTGTTCACGAATGTCGTTGTTTCCCTGCCAAAAAGTTCCTTGATCATTTTTATGTCCATCTCAACCTGTTCCCTGAATTCTTTCATATCAGGGAACATTGAGCTTATTGAATGATAATACGGTGAAGCTGCAAAAGATACTTTTTCCGGGTCCAGCTTCCTGAACCCATCAATCACTTCAGGAGCCCATTTGCATTGCTCAAGGAACACACCGGACACGTCAAGGGTGTATTTCCCTCCGTTTTTTATTGATTCTGACAGAGTATCGTTAAGTGTTTCCACATTATCTGCAAGCTTTGTGAAATTGTGGAATGCCTTTTCCATGTCAAAGTATTTTTCAATATGGGCTTTAGCATACCCCTCCCGTGGCCAGTACCAGCGAAGGGGCAAGGGCAGATGTACCTCAAAACAAATACATAGGGCTTTCATGTTTCATTCATTCCCGGGTTGATATCGTTATCCATTCCATTTTCCACGTAGTTAGTGTGGATATTCCTTGTATTAAGATCGCTGGCAAACCAGACAGTTCTTTGTGGGAAGGCTATCTCTATTCCATTCTCCTCAAGTGTCTTTTTGATTATCCAGAGCAGTTTTGTTCTCAGATCATACCATTCAGTTGCAGGAGCCCATATTTTCACTGATATATTGACTGCGTTATCTCCAAGGGTATCTACAAATACTCTCGGGGAAGGATTAACCAGTGCATAAGGTTCCTGTTCTATGAGGTCCTCGATTATCTTTATAGCTTCATCGGCATCGTCATTATAGCGGATACCTACAATGTATTCAAATCTTCTAGCAAGATTTGCTACATAGTTTGTGATGCTGGTGGTAAAAACTGTCTCATTAGGCAGTCTTACATAGAGTCCGTCAAATGTGCGGATTATAGTTGATATTATTTTGATATCTTCAACATATCCCATTTTGTTATCGATATTTACCTGGTCTCCTATCTTAATAGGACGTTCGATCATCAAAAAAACGCCGGATATAAAATTACCCATTATGCTCTGACTGGCAAAACCAACGACTATACCCACAACACCACCAGCAACAAGCAAGCCAGAAGTGTCAATTTGAAGTAAAGGGAAAATGAATCCTATTATTGCAAAGATTATTATTCCGTAGTAGATGATCTTGAGCATAATATTGAGGTACTCTTTGTCCATCTTGTCTTTAAGCGTTCTTTCCAGGTATATCGTTATACCTTTGCCAATTACAATGGCCAAAAAAAGTGTGATAATGACCGTGATAACCTGAAGGAAAGGATCAGACACTGGTGGGAGATACTGCGAAATAGTGCTGTTGCTCATAAGCCAAACTCCATAATTCCTTTAGTTCCATTGATTATGAGCTTGCGTGAAGTATAGATCTCCATTGACCTTTTGAATCTTGAAGTGGTTGGAATTGTATTGAAATCCGTTTCAGCCAGGAGTTTATTTATGATTCTCATGGAAGCATTCATAACAATTCTCTTTTTGCCATAGTAGATTTTCATTCCATAGGCATTGAATACGGCTTTTGTTACCTCCATCAGATGGTTTGAATCATTGATTATCTCAAGTTCTATGTAGCCTTCATGGAGTACATTTGTTTCCGGGATCTTGGTGAATACATCACTTTCCCAGTGCCTGCAGATGAGTCCATGATTGTGGCTTCCGTAAAGTGTGAATTTGACCCTGGAAAATGTGAAAACATCAATAATTTCATAGTTTCCCGCCTTATCTAAAACGAATATTCCGATCTCCACGGGGAAGGTCAGGTATATTTTTTTTCTGTCACCTGGACGTATCAGGGCGGGACGTTTAAAATCTATAAGTAGGAATGATGTGAGTTTTTTGGGCAAATTTACAGGTTCAATAGGATTTATAAGAATATCACCGTCATTATTGAGTAATACGAGTTCTGTTTCCTCTTCTCCCTTGGACATACGTCTATATATCAGGTTGTTTTCTTGTTTTTCAACTGTAATTGCAGTATCTTCAACTTCTGCAGTGAATGGTGGATGATATGTATCGAACATTTTTTATCTGCATCCTTTTTATGATTATAACCAGTTCTTTTTACGGAAGTACATGTACATGGATAAGAATATCAATATATTGATAACCCAGACGGCAGGATATCCCCATTTCCACCCAAGCTCTGGTATATAAGAGAAATTCATACCATACATTCCGGCAACGAAGGTAAGCGGTATGAAGATAGTTGCTATGATCGTGAGTGTTTTCATTACTTCATTCATCTTATTGCTTACACTTGAAAGATACACATCTAATATCCCTGAGAGTACGTCTCGATATGTTTCAATTGCATCTGCCACCTGTATAGTGTGGTCGTAAACATCTCTAAGGAATGCGAAGGTCGAATCCTGAAACAGGGATGATTCCGTTCTTTCAAGACCGTTTATCACTTCACGAAGTGGCCACACGGACTTGCGAAGGTATATCATTTCCTTCTTGAGCTCATGAATACTTTGGAGGATTTCAGGGGATGGGTTCTCTATCAGTTCCTCTTCCAGTTCCTCAATTACTTCTCCAAATCTTTCAATAATTATAAAGTAGTTGTCAACTATAGAATCAAGAATTGTATAGGCCAGGTAATCAGCACCCATGGTGCGTATTCTACCTTTAGCATTCCGGAGGCGTTCTCTTATGAATTTGAATGTATCGCCTTCAACCTCCTGGAAGGATATGACATAATTCTGGCCAAGTATAATGCTTACCTGCTCAGTCTTCACATCCGTATCGCCATCTTCAAACCAGAGCATTTTAAGGACGACGTATATGTAGGAATCATAATCCTCCATTTTCGGTCTCTGGCTTGTATGGACTATATCCTCCATAACAAGTGGATGCAGTCCAAAATGAGTTCCCAGCTTTTCAATGATGTCCACCTGATGGATTCCATCAACATTTATCCACGAAACGGTAGGATTATCCTTAAATGGGAAACATTCCTCTACACTTTCAACTACTTTTTCCTGATAGTTGTCCCTATCGTAATCTATTATGGTTATCTTTGGTTTCTCGGTCCTTTCTTCACCAATATGAACTAAGGAACCTGGTGCCAATCCAATTTTCCTTGAGACATTATTTCCGAATTTTCTCATGATAGTATCCAATTTGTTCTTTGATATTTTAGAAAAAGATAGCCACTGATTAATAAAAGCATACCTACGGCATCATGTCGGTGTATACTTTCATGGTCATTTCAGCTATATTGTTCCAATTATATCTGGTTCCGATCAGCTTCTTACCTTCTTTTCCAAGCTGATCATCAGTATAATTATCAAATACATGTTTGATTCCCCATGCAATGGATTCAGGTTTCTGGTAGACTATGACTCCATCCTTGAAGTTGTCTATAAGCGATATTGCATTTGTCGCAACGATATTCTTACTAACATCCCATGCTTCAAGCAGGACTATTCCAAATGGTTCATTGCGGCTTGGAACACAGATGAGGTTGCAGGCATTCATCCATTTTAGCTTAACGGATTCATCTACATAACCTAAAAAGTGACAGCTATCCTTTATATTAAGGTCATTTGCTATCCGTTCACATTCAGGTCTCATCTCACCTTCACCTATAATGACAAACTTTGCATCCCATCTGCTTGCAAGTACCTCAGGGATAGCCTGTACTAAAAGGTCAGGTCCTTTCTGATAATTCATCCTTCCCACGAAAAGGACAACAGGGGCGTATGGATGAATTCCGTATTCCGATTTGACCTTGCCAGGGTCCACATCCATTTGCATCTTGTTCTCATGTATTCCATTAGGTACGATGGATATTTTGTCATCAGGTATTTGATAAAGGTGCTGTATCTCATTTTTAAAAATTGTGGCTGTGGCTATTACACGGGATGATTCATATCCTCCTCTCCATTCACGGTGGCTGATCTCCATAGCTTCCCACCAGTTGCCATGCTGATTCCCGTTCCTTCCCCACTCTGTGCTGTGATAGGTGATCACAAAAGGAATACTATATTCCTCTTTCAATCTGCACACAAGGTTCACGGGGTGCCAGTCATGCACGTGTGTCAGGTCAAAATCGCCAAAAATTTCAGAGGCATCAACAAAAGCTGTATACATGGCATCGCACATACTGTCCATCTGTTGTATTATGCCACCTTCAAGAGCGTGGTACACACGGTGATAATGCACATCATTTATTACCTCATAGGGGAGCATGTCTTTGTTTCGGGTGAATATATGGATGTCATGTCCCATCAATGCCAGGGCTTCAGATAACTCGGTCACATGAGGTGCCAGTCCTCCAACTTTCACGGCATTAAGGCTTTCCCATGAGAACATGGCAATTCGCATTTTTTCTTTCATTGGATCACTTCTTATGATATGTGTTCCTATGCTTTCTCCAGCAGGTATTCAACAGCGATTTCCGGAGGCATTGAATTGATGTATATTTCCGTGTTTTTCTCAAAACCAGCTGCAATAGAAGTCACTGGTGTTATACGAATGTTGAAATGGTAACTCAGGTCATGTTCTATCTGGAAGAACATGTAGTTGTATGCCAATTCAGGTATTGTCCTGTCCAGAAATGAAACTGCTGTCCTGATGCAGTCGCCAAGACCCAGGAGCATTTCATCAGTAAAGGCCGATATATGGTTCACATGCTTTTTTGGAAGTATCCACGTCTCATAAGGCACCCTGGAAAAATATGGTGCTATGAGGATGAAATCAGCATTTTCATATACCTTTCTTTCTTTTCCGGTTTCCTTCTCCACGATCTTACAGTAAGGGCAGTTTTCCAGCTCTTCCATTGCCTTTCTTTCTTTTGTGATGGTAGGAGGCATTATTGGAATAGCTATGAGTTGTGTGTGGGTATGTTCCAGAGAAGCACCTGCTTTTTTCCCCCAGTTCTTGAATAATGAAACGTACTTGATTCCTTCCTGTGATTGATAGTGCATCACCCTATCCCTGTACACCTTCATCAGAAGAAGCATCTCTTTGTCTGAAAAAAGATGCATTCTGCTTTCATGAAGGGGGTTCTCGATAATTACTTCGTGGAATCCATATCCTTTTTTGACTTCAAATGAAACATTGTCAATTTCAGGAGCATCAGGGGATAGTGCAGGGTAGAGGTTAGGAATACATCTTACATCCCAGTCTGTTATGCGTTGTTCATCCGTATCTTTGAGTACTTCGCCATTCTTGTAAACAGCAGTTGCAGGTGGGGTCTTATCTTCATGGCCGTTACAAAAAACACAGCTATCAGATTTGATATCCTCAGCACAGGCCTTTGGTGCAGATGGTCTTTTGCTTCTACCGGTCGCTATTATGCAATATTCGTTAAGGAAATAGTGTTTACGAATTTCCGACATTTTTATTCCATCCTCGTTCCTGTGAGAAGCTCATAGTATGTTTTGATGGGTTCTTCCCAGTTCATGTCTTTAGCAAGTAGATTTGCTTCCTGACAAAGGAGATTATATTTTACCTTATCATCTGTATATGTGTCAATGAAATAGTCCATGACAAGGGCGTAATCCGCAATTGATTCGAGATACGGAAGATTGATATTGTCCACAACGATCACTCCTCCCATTCCCATTACCAGTCTTTTTAAGGTCGTGAGTGCATCACTGAATCCGCATATTTTACTAACAATGCTTGGGGTTGCTTCTTTTCCCGCTTCAAGTCCTGTAAGCAGGAAAGGCTCATATTTTGAAGGGAAAACACCGGCGATACATCCTGCCATGAACTCATCAGGCCTCAAATTCAGCCCGCCATCATTTTCAGATATCCACTGCGGGTACAATACTGCTGCAACATGCCTGCTACCATCTGGTATTTTTGAACATTCCATGCCTCTGGCCTCGATCATCTGCTGGAGGCGAATTTCTTCTCCCACCAGTAGCTCTTCAGGGAGGTTTATGGGGAAGTTCTCAGGAAGAGTTGTCTTAGGTCCATGGGCGGCAATAATGAAACAGACCACGCGGTAATTCTCGTCAAGGTGACCGGCATCTATCTCAACTTTAACCATCCTGTCAAGTATTACAAGGGAATCAAGCAGATCAGGGTATCCTTTATTCTCTATCTCGATACGGGATATTGAAAAAATAGGTATTATCCTGTCAGATGGTATCGCTTTACTGTCATATACATTGTATATCTTTTCAGAAAGGAATTCCTGTATTTTTTTCCTGCAGGCCATCTTTTTTTCCCAGTCTATCTCATCTCTGTCACTATCTATTCCATTGCGGACGATTATTGAATCTATGCCATAGAAGAGCTTTATTTCCTTACGTGTTGAATCTCCTACTGCAGTTACAACGTCGGAGTATGCGGATAGTGATTCAAGCTTTGTGAAATGGACCGGAACTCCGTTATCCCATGAGCTGTCATTCTCCCTTATCTTCTGAATTGAGCGATGTCCCGCCGACCTGCCTGGCAGTGTTGCATGGTAAGTTGCAACAGTATTGACACTTATTCCTAATTTCTTAAGGCGTGCAAGGGCGTAGAATACGCCAAACTCGTGACAATGAAGTGAAACATGGATAGCTGGCATGAGTGATGCTGCAAATTCAGATATTGCTTTGTCCTCATACTCTTCTGCGCTTTTTTCCCGGAGTGTTACAAGTGTTTTTACAAATTCAGAAATTGCGTATGAAAGGTTTAGGTAATGGGTATACTCCATGCCATTGTCCAGGTTCTCATATGCCATGGAATTCAGTCCAATATGATCATACGCTTCGGCCTTTATCATATTGGCAAGGCACATCTCCTGTCCTTTATATTCCGTGCTGACCCTGCAAAAATCATTTGTTCTGAACATAAGATGAACTATTTTTACGCCATTTACCTGTTCAGTTCCGGCAAAAACATCTATACCTTTCTTTTTAACCTCTTCGATGGTTTCAAATATCTCACCTTCATCTTCCATCTCTTCAAGATCGCTCATATCGGTGATTCGATTCAGCCCTTTGTTCCAGTCTGAACCGCTGTGGCCATAATAGGGGCCTGCTACAATTATACTGGGTGCTGTTTTTTCATCAATGATACCTTTACCTATCAGATTGGCAAGATTCTTTGCTTCGGCATCAATAACATTCCATATGCCTCCCATCTTATTGGACTTCGGTCCGGCTTCTTCACCAGCTATTATTATGCATTTGCTTTCCAGCATTATTCCCTTCTCCCTTAAATATCTCCATCTTTAATAGAGCCTCGATTCTATATGAAAATATCTGAGAAGAGTTATCGAGTATAATAATATATGCCATTTGAAAGTGAATTTCACAGGTCATAGAAAATTGCACTTAACAATAAAGGCAAAACAGTATTTTTTTCAGAAAGGTTTTACTACTCTTATATTCATATCAAGACCTGAGGGTTAGAATAACACCTTAGCGGAATAATACATGAATATCACAATAACATGGTTTTTGATAGTTCTTTGCCTGCTTCAATCTGGTATATTTTCCGGCCTGACAATCGGCCTGTTTGGCCTGAGCCGTCTTCGTCTTGAGATCGAGGCTGAGGCTAAAAATGAGAATGCAAAGAAAGTACTGAAACTCAGACATAATTCTCACCTGTTACTCTCTACTTTACTATGGGGTAATGTAGGCATCAATGTTCTTCTCACATTGCTGACAGATTCGGTGATGGCTGGCACTTCAGCCTTTATTTCATCTACAGTTCTCATAACAGTTTTCGGTGAGATAGCTCCACAGGCATATTTTACGAGAAATTCCTTAAGACTTGGAGCTATACTTTCTCCGCTTATCAAATTCTACATAGTGCTACTGTATCCGGTGGCAAAGCCATCCTCTGTGATTTTGGATATGTGGCTTGGAAAGGAGAAAATGGAGTTCTTCAAAGAGCGCTCACTCAGGATAATGCTCAGGAAGCATATCATTTCAGAGAGTAGCGACATTGATCATCTTGAAGGGCTTGGTGCTCTGAATTTTTTGTCCATAGATGATCTTAACATCAAACAGGAAGGCTCTGTGGTCGATCCTTCTAGCGTAATTTCCCTTCCCACTTTTAATGGTCTTGTCATATTTCCTTCATCAGATAGTCCTGAGTTCGAGGAATTGCTGAAAAGAATAGCTTCGAGTTCAAAGAAATGGGTCATAGTGCTGGATGAAAATGATGGACCTGTGCTGGCAATTGACTCCGGTTCCTTCCTGAGAGATGCTATATACAGAAAACCGGAGTTCAATTCATACCGCTACTGCCACCATCCTATAATTGTGAGTGACCCAAAAGAACAGATCGGTGACGTGCTCCATAAGTTGAAAGTTTATCCTGAACATTCAGAGGATGACGTTATAGACAATGACCTCATACTTTACTGGAACAGGGAAGACCCTGAAAAAATTATCATAACGGGTTCAGACATATTAGGCCGCCTCCTCAGGGGAATAGTTGTGAGGGTGGAATAATAATTGTCTGTTACAGTTTCAATCACTGATTACGATATATTTAATAACTTAAAAAATCTAATATGTTTAGACTCGGGAGGGGGTCATCGTGAAAGAAACTATTCGAAAAATAACAGGTGAAATGAATCAACTCGTTGATAAGACTGGTAATGAGGCAGAAAAGATTGGCAACAGTGCAAAATCATCTATAAAAAAAATAGTAGGTGACGTTAAAAGCATAGACCTTCGTGACGACATGGAAAAAATGTTTGAAGGTATTGATGATCTTGCCAGAAAGACCGGGGATGGAGCCAAGCATTTGGCTTCTGATCTTGGTGAGGAGCTTGATGTCCTTGCAGAGAAGGTAAATCTTGGAAGGAACTACGATAAAGTAAATGCCGGACTGGATTCACTTATCGAAGTGACAGGTGATGAAGCTGCAAATATCACAGAAGAAATAGTGGACCTAATCAAGAAGATCACTGCTTCGATAAAGTCTGTCGATTTTAAGGAAGACGCAGGGGAAATAGTAGATAAAGTCAAAGAACTGGCTCAAGCAACTGGTAAGGAAGCAGAGGATCTAGCTTCTGACATAAAGGGAATGATCAAGAAGCTTGGAAAGAAAGAATAACCCTGTTCTTTCATTTTTGAATCATTTATTGATGGAATGGTTTAATGGAATTAAATTTGCAGGACATCATAGATATAGACAAATTACTATACATTAGCGCAACAGCTATTGTAGTAATTTTACTCTTGGTCCTGCTTAGTATTTCTATTGAGCTACTAAAGAAAAAGCTTCTTCTTAAGGCAAAGACGAAGAAACAAAGTTCCAACATTAAGATATTCAGTCAGATATTCAGATATTTTTTATCTCTTTTGATCGTATTCTTTGCAGTTCTTTCATCCTCCGGTGCATGGTCCGGATTTGGCGTGTTCCTCGGTCTACTTTCAGCAGCCATGGGTTTTGCTCTTCAGAAGCCTATCTCGGGTATAGCTGCCTGGGCTATGGTTGTCACTAAAAGGCCTTTTGATATAGGTGACAGGATAATCGTAGGTGATGTGAAAGGTGATGTTATCGATATCAATCTGACGCATGTGCATGTGATGGAAATAGGAGGTCTGATCGGGGATGAGGAGAACTCAGGGCGAATGGTCATGGTTCCAAACTGGATGCTTTTTGAGAAGAATATCATCAATTATACTTCAAACAATGATTTTGTTCTGGACAGTGTGATAGTTAATGTGACCTACGAGAGCAACCTTGACCACGCAATTGAAATAGTTGATCTTGCAGCTCGTAAGTTCCTTGCAGGTATTATCAGCACAAGTCCTGGAAGTCCTCATATAAAGCTTGAATTTCAGGCAAGTGGGATAGATGTTCACATTAAGTACTTTTCTCCGGCACGACAGCTCAATGTGTATTCCACGAAGATCACAAAGGAGATATTTGACCGGATAAGAGTATCCGATGATGTGGAAATAGCGTATCCTCATACTGAAGTGGTTTTCCATAAAAAGAAATGATAAAGATCATTATATGATTACCATTTGAAGAAGCGGGTAACAAATGGTGAGTCTTTCCTGATGGCATACTTTCTGAATTCGTCCACTCCCAGCAGAAGCAGTGCAAATGGTACTGCGATGAGTACATATTTCATTGATATTGCTGCTGTGTTGAATACAAGGTTTACCAGTGGGTTGTAGACGATGAAGGCAAGTATCAGAAGCTCACTGGCTATGCCAAGAAGCACCATACGGTTGCTGAAAAGTCCTTTTGTAAATATTGATTGTCGTCTGGTCCTTGATGTGAATACGTTTGCTATCTGACAGACAATGACAGCTGCAAAGAAGGCTGTTATGGCCTGCATGTAAAGAGTGTCTGTGAATGGGAGTTGCTGTCCCCATGTCCATCCGCCATCGAACAGTACTGCAAAATAACATGCAAATCCGGCAGCAGCTTCAATAGGTCCTTTGATCCCGTAGGACGTAAGCAGTACCTGAGGTGTCAACAGTTTTTCTTCTCTGGGACGTGGAGGGCGTTTCATTATATCTCCCTCTCCTTTTTCAACTGCAAGGGACAATGCCGGAATTATGTCAGTTCCAAGGTCTATGGCAAGGATGAGCTGTACGTTCATTGGCAATGGAAGTGCCAAAAGCACAAAGGCGATAAATGGCAATATTTCAGGAACATTGCTAGTGAGGATGTAAGCTATGAACTTCTTTATGTTATCAAATACAGTCCTGCCCTCTTCTATCGCATTGACAATGGTTGCAAAGTTATCATCGAGCAATACCATGTCCGCTGCTTCCCTTGCAACGTCCGTACCGCTTCCCATGGCAACTCCCATGTCTGCATTCTTCATGGCAGGTGCATCATTTACACCATCTCCGGTCATTGTTACTATTTCGCCTGCTGTCTGGAAAGCGCGCACTATCTTGAGTTTCTGCACAGGGGACGTACGTGCAAATACAATGCTTGGAGCTTTCATTCTTTGTGTAAGCTCTTCTGTTGAGAGTTCCTCGAGTTCCGTACCAGTGATCAATTCTGGCTCTTCGTGGTCATTGGTGAGACCCACGGTTGAAGCTATGGAACGTGCAGTGACCGGATGGTCACCTGTTATCATAACAACCTTGATGCCGGCAAGATGGCATTTTTTGATGGCTTCTTTTGCTTCCGGACGAGGTGGATCCACAGCACCTGCAAATGCAATGAAGGTGAAACAATCCTCACATTCGTTTGCGTTGTCCGCTTTCCTGTAAGCAAAGGCAAGTACTCTTTCTCCTTTCTTTGCCATGACAATGTGTTCTTCTTCAAGGACATGTTTTCGTTTTTCGTCGAGTATTTCCTCATTTCCTTCGATAAGTATATGGTCACACATGTCAATGATTACTTCAGGTGCTCCTTTTAGGTATGATTCTATTTCCCCGGTTGGTGTTTTACAGACTACCTGCATTCTCTGTTTTTTGGAATCAAAAGGATATTCTTCTAGCCGAGGATAGTCCCCCTTCATTTGCTCGATATCTGTGAACCTGCTGGCATATACGAGCAAAGAACCTTCTGTGGGGTCTCCTTTGTATCCGGGTTTTTCTTCAGTGAGCCTTGAATTGTTACATATAGTGGCCACACGCAAAAAAATCTCCGCCGGAGGTGTCTTTTTTTCCACATCAAGATGCTTGGTGCCGGTATAAACAGAATGTATGGCCATCTTGTTCTGTGTGAGGGTTCCTGTTTTATCAGTACAGATAACAGTTGTGGATCCAAGAGTTTCAACGGATTCCAGTTGTTTTATAAGGGCATTTCTTTTTGCCATTCTCTTTGATGAAAGGCTTAGGGCAAGTGTTACCGTTGGCAGAAGTCCTTCAGGTACATTCGCAACGATAATTCCAATGGCAAAGATGAGATTTGACAGAAATGTATCCTGAATGAGAAAACCTACCAGGAAAAAGGAAACCCCAAGAAAGATTGCGATTGCAGAAATGATCTTGATAAAATGATTGAGTTCTTTTCGAATGGGTGTATCTACGGAAGATGTTTGTTCTGTCAGAGCCGCCAGTTTACCTATCTGTGTATCCGAACCAGTGCCAACAACAATGGCCTTGCCATTCCCTGTCTGGACAAGTGTTCCTGAGAATACCATGTTCCTGCACTCCAGTATACTGGGATGTGTGCAGTCCAGGGAACGTAGTTGCGGCTCAGCTTCTCCCGTTATTGGTGAGTTGTCAACTTTAAGTGAGTTCTCTTCGATGACCCTGCCGTCTGCAGGTATTTTGTCACCTTCTTCAAGATAGACTACATCACCCACTACAATTTCGGTGGCAAGTATCTCTGTGATCTTCCCGTTTCGAATTACCCGGGCTTTTGGCGGTATGAGGTTCTTGAAACTTGCCATTATCCTTTCGGCCTGGTATTCCTGGACGAATGTGAAACTGCCGTTGAGTATCACAACCCCAAGCAAGGCTATGGCTATGAAAATATTACCCTGTCCCGGGTCAAGCCACTCAGCAATAAATGAGAGTGTAGAACCAAATAAAAGTAGAAGAGAAAAAAAGTTCTTATACTGTTTGAAGTACTTGGCAAGGACACTTTCCTTTCCAGTTTCTTCAAAAACGTTCCTTCCACACAGATCAATTCTTCGAACTGCCTCTTCAGAAGATAAGCCTTCAGCTGTTGTATTGATTCTTTTTAAAATATCTTCTAGTGGAACACTATGTTCATCACCTTTTGATTTGCATTGAAAGCCCCTTTCTTCCGGCACTTCGTCACTCACACTCTATCAGGTTTATGATATTATCAGATAAAATCATTGTGATTGTTATGCTTCCCTACAGCTACAAATAGGTATCACTGAAATGATGTATAAATATTCCAGAGTCCAAGGGAAATGAAATTTACAGCCATTGCTGCAAGCAACAATCCCATAATCCTTGTAAATACCAGCATCCCGGTATGTCCAAGGAATTTGTATACTCTTCTGGAAAAATGGAACAATATCCCGGTTATAGCAAAAGTGACAATAATTGCAAACAGGACTGACATGTTTTGTAATATTGAGGATGCACTTCCCATAAGAACTATTACAGTGGTAATGGTGCCCGGACCTGTTAAAAGCGGTAGACTAATGGGGAATATCCATATATCGCTACGGTCCATTGATTTGTTTATTTCTGTGTCTGTGATACTTTCACGGGAAACCTTTGCCAGTATCATATCAAAAGCCACAGTAAAAAGGAGTACTCCACCAGCGACTCTTAATGCGTCAATGCTCACTCCGAAAAAGTTCAGTATCATTTCTCCTGTCACGGCGAAAAATAAAGCAATGATACAGGCAAGGATTACGGATTTTGTGCCGACTGCGTTTTTTTCATCCACCTTCATATCACTTGTCAGTGAAACAAATGTGATAACTCCGCCAATCGGGCTGACTATAACGAAAAGAGAACTTAACGCATATATCAAAAAAGCAGTATTGTCCATATTTGCTTCTTCCTCTTCCCAAATTTGTCTAAACTATTTTCTGTAGATACATAAGAGTTGTGGTTATTGTTATCATATAATAAGTTTGAAGGGTGTGCGTGAGTTTGTTTGTTTTATGAATTATTTACAGAAATTCTAATATGTTTACTCTTGTTTATATACTGGTTTACAATACAGTTGTCTATTTTGTTGCACAATTATAAATAATGTCTACTGTATTTATATTTTCACGATACATGTATATACTAGTAATTATAGAACGACAAATTGTCAGAGTATTATTACTCTGGAGCATTTGCGGATGTGGGTCAATTCGAATATCCATCAACTACCTCCTTCAAACTCCACAACGTCCCACTTCCAGAGTTACCCTGGCTTTGCCAGGGTCACTTTCCTTAAGAAAAATTAGTTTTCATTTATTTTACAGCATTTATGCTGGTGGAAACATATAGTTAAGCTTAATAAAGTCACTATTTATTCTGACAGGAGCAATTGATACTTATTCCTGCTCTTTATTGTCTATTGGTAATTCAAATGTAAAGTTACTTCCTTTCCCGAGTTCACTCTGAGCCCATACTTTTCCACCATGCAGTTCAACCAGTTCTTTGACTAATGCAAGTCCAAGTCCGGTCCCTTGATAATCAGTTGAAGCAAATGAATCTATCTGGCTGAAAGGTTTGAACAGTTTACTCATATCTTCCCGGCAAATTCCGATTCCGTTGTCGATAACAGAAACAAGCAGTTTAGAACCTTCAACATTTGCAAGGATGTTAATCTCACCTTCATCATTGGTGAACTTAATTGCATTTCCTATTAGGTTATACATTATCTGTTTAAACTTTGACCTGTCTGCTCGTATATTCGGGACATTTTCGCCTATATTCGCATTAACTTTAATGTTTTTTATGAATGTAAGCGACTGCATCATAGTAATAATTTCATTCATTGAGGTTGGTACATCGATCATCTCAAAATGTAGCTCCATCTTTCCTGCTTCTACTTTTGAAATGTCAAGGATGTCATTGATAAGATTTAGTAAATGATGTCCACTGTCGGAAATATGTTGCATATACTGTTCCTGCTTTGGAATCAGCTCTCCTGCAATACCATTGATCATAACATCTGAGAAGCCAATAATGGAGTTCAATGGTGTGCGTATCTCATGACTCATGTTGGCAAGAAATTCGCTCTTTGCACGACTTGCTGTCTCTGCCTCTATTTTTGCATTGATGGCAGCGGCTTCTGTTAGTACTCTGTCTGTTATGTCCCTTCCTACTGTCTGGACTGTATCTTGTTGTGTTTTGAGCAATGAAGCACTAACATCTACATATATCAAACTTCCATCTGAGCGAAGCATTTTGTTTTCCCTACGGCAGTAACCTTCTGTTTTGATTTTCTGAAATCTTGATTTAATGTCTTCCCTGTCTTCTGGTAATGTCAGGTCCATCATCGATCTTTGTTTTAATTCTTCCTCACTATAACCGAACATTTCGCAGGCTCTGTCATTAGCTTCCAGTATTTTTCCGTTAAGGTCGTGAATCATTATGGCATCGTTAGATTTTTCAAAAAGGCTCCTGTATTTTGTCTCACTTCTAATTATTTTCTCTTCTATTTTTTTCTGCTCACTGATATCCTTTACGATAGCCAGACCCAAATCAGGGTATCCTTCAAGAACCTTAGCATTGACCTCCGCATCAAAGGTTTCACCGTTTGCTTTTATGTACAATGGGTACATATGCACAAAGCCATTATCTCTGAATTGCTGCATTCCTAAACTTGCGGAGTCAATCTGTTCTGGAGCCAAAAGCTCTACAACATTCATGTTCTGAAGCTTTTCTCGTGTGTATCCAAACATTTCGCAGGCTTTTTTATTTATGTCTACTATTTGTCCATCAAGTTCGTTCAGGAATATAGCATCATTTGACTGTTCGAAAAGAGCATGGTATTTTATCTCATTGCGTTCCAGTTTTATTTCGGCTTCTTTACGTTCTGTTATGTCCTGCAATGTACCAATCAATTTCTCAACTTTACCATCTTCTATTACCGGACGGCCAATTGCCCTGACCCATTTATGGTTATCTTTTGCTGAGATAAACTCCAGTTCATGATCATATGGTTCGCATTTTTCAACAGCATCATTTATTGCTTTTTCAAGGATCTCTCTTGAGCCCTGGGGAAAATGACCCAATCCTCCCTGAAGATTATCCACTTTATCTGTTTCATGGATACTTGCAACTTCAGGTGTCAATGTAATCGTACCTGATGCTACATTTAACTCCCATCCTCCGATTTTTGCAATTCTACCAACTTCATTCAGAAGAGCTTCACTTTCACGCAGTTTATTTTCAGCTATTTTGCGTTCTGTAATATTAACCGAGGTCCCATGGGTCAGAAAAGTGCCATCATCCTGCAGATAAGAGTTGCCTGTGGAATTCATCCAGATTATCCTTCCATCATCAACTAACATCCTATAATCCGCATTCAAAGAAGTGCCGGGGTTTTTAAATGACAATGCAATTTTATCTATCACTCTTTGGAGGTCTTCCGGGTGTATATAATCTAAATACTTATCCCAATCAGTAGCTATAGTGCCATCCGGTAGTCCCAGTATTCTGTCCACCGATTCTGCAATATAGGTTTTCAGGGTGTTTCCTTCTTTATCAAAGACAACTTTCCATACTATTGAATCTATAGAATGGATAATTTTCTCATATTCTTCTTCTTTTTTAAGAAGCAGTCTTTCTGTATTTTGACGGTCGATGATATTCACTATCATATCTCCGACAATTTTCAGGACATATAGATTATTGTCATTCCAATCCGTTTTCTTGTTTTTTGAAATTGCTCCAATAAAACCTTTAAAAGCACCATGGTGTGAAAGAGGAATCATTGCAATAGACTTTATTTCAAGATCTTGCAGAATTTCCTGTATATGTGTATTTTTTTCAGATATTTTATCGGTGTCAGGGATACTTATTATCTGTGAATTACTTAATTGCTTAAACACAATCTTTTCAGTATCCCATTTCTCATTGAGTGGTATTTTGGATATTACTCCTTCAATGTGCCATTCATGTGTTTTAACAATGTAACCTGTATTTTCATGAACACTGAACAGAGCTACAATGTCCGCACCAACAAAATCTGTCAGATCCTTAAGGGTCTTGTTGATATCACTATCTATTCCCTTGAAGTTGCTGTTAATAAAACGACTTGATATTTTTGATATAAGTTCGTCTTTGTGTTTATTTTGCTCAAACTCAATGTTTGCTTTTCTTCTACTTGTGATGTCTTCAACAATAGCATAACATCCGCAAATATGTCCATACTCATTCTTTTTTGGGAATGCCTTAAAACTAAGGAAAAGCTCTTTTTTCCACTTAGATCTGTAAGGTCCTTCCAAGGAAGTATTCTTACCATTGTTAAGGGTTTCTTCAACAATTTTAGAAATTCCGGCTTCTACAAGAGGCGGGAAAGTCAGCAAATTGATTTTTTTTGTGGCATCAGCTGAGGGTGAATTCAATAGATCCAGTAGAAAATCGTTTACTGTGGTGATGTTTCCTTCCCTGTCGCATGCAAGCATTCCAAGGGGTAATTCATCGACGAGCTTCTCAAAACCATCGTTGTTTTCTTTTGGTATATTAGACGGTTCATCCTCGGAAATGTAATCTCTTTTTGTCATTTTTCTGAGATGACCTGTTCGTAGTTTGGTATTTTTATAAAAGATTCAGTATATCCTTGTATATTAGTGTATTTATAATTTATTGTCAAGTGTTGCACTTCACTCACTAACTGTATAACAATTAGCTACACAAGAGTCAAGTTCTTATCTTAAAATGCCTTAATTATTAGTGGAGTATGGGATGTTCATTATTTTTTAGTCCGTTCCTGTAGTTTATACTTCATTAGAATGGTGATTTAAAGTGGATGAGAAAAAGGACACTAAAAAGTATCTTGAAGACCAGTTTATGGATATGAAAGCGTACATTTCCAGGAACATAAAGGACCTGGAACTGGAAAAGGAATTTGATAAGCAGGTGAAGGATATCAATGAATATCTTGACAGCAGTATGAAGAAGATAAAGTCCGGAATGAGTGATAAAACCTCATCCCAGCCTGTGTATATGCCTTTGATAGGTGATAGTGCACCATCATTTACTGCTGAGACAACAGCTGGTGCGATAAATTTCCCAAGGGACTATAAGGGTAAGTGGGTAATCTTTTTTAGTCATCCTGCAGATTTCACGCCAGTATGTACCACGGAGTTCATGACCTTTGCAAGTATGCAGGAAGAGTTCAGGGAACTCAATGCTGAGCTTTTGGGCCTTTCCATTGACAGTATCTATGCCCATATTGCATGGCTTCGGACCATCAAGGAAAAAATAGAATATAAGGGCATGAAAGAAGTGGAAATTACTTTCCCGGTCATTGCTGATCTTAAGATGGATATTGCAAAGAAGTTTGGCATGGTGCAGCCAAATGCCTCAGATACACAGGCTGTCAGGGCAGTGTTTATGATAGATCCCAAGGCAAAAATAAGGGCCATTTTGTATTATCCGCTATCTAACGGACGCAATATGGATGAGGTCAAGAGACTATTGCTTGCAATGCAAAGATCGGATGCTGAAAATGTTGCAACCCCTGCTAACTGGCAACCGGGGGATGATGTGATTATTCCGCCACCGGGTTCATGCGGGACTGCTAAGGAAAGAGTGGAATCAAAAAATGAAGATACATATTGCCTCGACTGGTTCATGTGCTTCAAGAAACAATGATGTGAGAGGACTATTGGGTCCTTTCTTTTTTCTTCCTAATATTCAAGCCGCAGACCAGAACCTACTTCTTTTAGTTTACAGACTTTAGATAAAACTATTTTTGACATAAGGTCTGTGCAATGACATGCGTGAACTTCCCGGGCATTGAGTTTGCTGAAATAATCAACTGTTCTGTTGATCTTTTCTTCTGGTGGTTGGAGCAAATGAAAACCTCCTACAACATCTACAATTCTATCTTCATTGCAAACACTTTTAGCATATTCGATTATATTGCAAATTCCTGAATGTGAACAACCTGTGATGATGACAAGACCATTTTCAGTCTTAATGGCAATGGCAGTATCGTCAGAAAGATCATCTTCGTATTCTTTTCCATCTATTATGACCTTGCTTTCCAGTGTATTTAGTTCAAAATCAAAGATTCGGGGGATCTCTCCAAGAAATACGATATTTTCAGTCAGCCACAAAGGCACACGGCTTAGTTTTAGCTTGAATATCCTTGAGAGTTTTTCTGCACCAATAATACTTCCGATCTCTTTTAGACCTGCATAGGTTTTGCTATTGAATACTAATGGATGGGCAACAACAGTGGGTTCTGAATGCAAAAGCCCTTCTATTTTTGCTTCAGTAAATATCCTTACCATGGAATCAAGTCCCCATGTGTGATCCAGATGACCGTGGGACAAAACGATATGGTCCAGGTTAAGAAGGTCTATTTTCATTTTGTGTGCATTCTGAAGAAATGCATCAGAGTATCCTACATCGAAAAGTATTCTTGTTCCGTTATCTTCTATAAAGTAGGAAACGCCTGGTTCACCTAAAAAATACCGGTCAATGATCGTATTGTTATCCAGAAGGACGGTGAGCTTCATAAATTAAAATTATCATTCAATGTTTAAAAGAGTTACATTGCAGGGAAATAATAGGTGACTATGTTGTCACCTTTTTTTCTCTTCTTCAAGTGCCTTGCTTACTATTTTCATAGCACACAGATCACCGCACATGGAACATGCTCCGCTTCCTGTGTTCCTGCTATCCCTTATGCTCTTTGCTTTTTCTCCATCTATTGCAAGGTCGAACTGTGTGTCCCAATCCAGGTTTTTACGTGCATGTGCCATTTTATCATCAACCGCTCTTGCACGTTCTTTCTGCCCTTCTTTTGTAAGGTCTGCTGCATGAGCTGCAATTTTAGTAACGATGGTTCCTTCACGGATATCATCATTAGTTGGTAGTGCCAGATGCTCGGCTGGTGTGGTCATGCACAGGAAATCAGTCCCGTACATTCCGGCTAAAGTGCCTCCTATGGCTCCGGTTATGTGGTCGTATCCGGGTGCAATATCTGTCACAAGCGGACCCAAAAGATAGAGGGGGGCATTATTGCACAGGCTTTTCATTCCTTTCACACTGAGTTCTACTTCGTCAATAGGGACGTGTCCGGGTCCTTCAACAAAACACTGTATGTTTGCTTCCCGTGTACGTCTTACAAGTTCTCCAAGTGTTATGAATTCCATAAAGGAAGGGCCGTCAGAAGCATCATGGATGCATCCGGGTCTCATGCCGTCTCCAAGACTCACGGCCATATCATACTCATGGGCAATCTCCAGCAGGTAATCGTACTCTGAATAAAAAGGGTTGTCTTCTCCATTGTGCAGCATCCACGCAAGGGTGAATGAGCCACCACGACTGACGATATCTGTTATTCTGTCACCTTGTTTGATCCTCTCCATGGAATCCTGATTCACACCGGCATGTATGGTGACAAAGTCAATACCATCTTTTGCATGTTTGCGTACGGCATTGAACATGTCATCAGAGGTCATGTCCACAACAGTCTTTTTTGAAGCTGCAGCCTGATATATTGGAACAGAGCCTATAGGGATGTTCACAGCATCCATTATCTTTTTCCTGATAAGGTCCAGATCGCCGCCTGTTGACAGGTCCATGAGTGCGTCTGCACCAAAGGTTTCTGCTGTTTTTGCCTTCTCAACTTCTTCATCAATATTAATGTAATCGCGAGAGGTTCCGATATTAGCGTTTACCTTTGTACTGAGATATTTACCTATACCTATGACCCTGCAGTCCCTTACAGGGTTATTGGGGATACTGATTGTTCCCTTGGCAACACAGGAACAGATAGTTTTAGCATCAATGCCTTCATCTCTGGCAACAGCTTCCATCTGGGGTGTTATTATGCCTTTTTTTGCATCTTCCATTAGTGTCATTGTAGCTCCGGTATGCAGTATTCTTGTTTAGGTGCAGATACATTCTTGCCACATATATATCTTTCACAGTACTTATTGAATATTTATCAATACTTGAGCTACGTATTACTTTCACCCCGCAAGCTCAATTCTTATCTAATATCAGAACATAGGGGAGCAGCATGTCTATAGTCGTATTCACGGAAAAGAACAAGGCAGCTTCCCAGATAGCAGGTATACTTAGCGAAGGGCATTTCAATCGCGCTTCTGTGGAGGGTGTTTCAGTGTACGACTTTAAAATGAATGGGAAAGAATGGCGTATAATGGGTCTTGCCGGGCACATCATGGGCTATGATTTTCCTGAAAAATACAATAACTGGCGTGAATGTGATCCTGCGATCCTGCTTGATACTGATCCTGTAAAGAACGTCACCAAGAAACCTTTTGCAGCTGCAATTTCACTTCTCGCTGCAGGTGCTGAGGAAGTTGTTCTTGCATGTGATTTTGACAGGGAAGGGGAAAACATAGGATTTGAGGCAAAGGCGATTGCTGAGAAAGTAGCTTCCTTTCCGGTTAAAAGAGCACGTTTTTCTTCACTTTCTGCAAGTGAGATTAAAAAAGCTTTTGCAAATCTTGTTGAACCGGATTATAATATGGCAATGTCAGCAGAGGCCCGCCAGATACTTGACCTTAAAATGGGTGCTGCGTTCACCCGTTTCATGACCCTTGCAGTCAGGGAAAGGGCTCGTACCAAGGGTGTGATATCAATCGGTCCTTGCCAGACTCCAACCTGTGGTTTTGTCTACGAGAGGGAGAAGCTTATAAAAAACTTCCAATCAAAGGATTTCTGGAAAATAGAAGCTGTTTTCAATAAAAATGGTACGGATTTTACAGGTGCTTACAGGGGCGGGCATATTTCTGAAAAAGCAAAGGCTGATGAAATATTTGCCCGGATAAAGAATTGTAAGAAAGGTCTTGTGGACAAAAAAACCGTGAAAAACGTTCTTACAAATCCTCCGTATCCGCTAAATACAACTGAGTTCCTGAAGCGTGCTTCCAAATTTCTGGGCATAAGTCCTGAAAATGCCCTTGAGATAGCAGAGCAACTATATCTTTCAGGTTTTACCAGTTATCCAAGGACGGAGACCAACAAATATGCTGATGATTTTGATTTCCGCTCAAAGCTGGTGTCTTTCTCATCAGGTATTTTCCAAAAACATGCGCTTTCAATACTCTCTGCCGGGGATATTAAGTGCAGGAATGGTACAAAAGATGGACACGATCACCCTCCTATACACCCCATCAAAGCAGCTTCAAGGGATGACGTGGAGCGGAGTGTCAGGATGCCGGATGCATGGAAGGTCTATGATCTTATCGTGAGACATTTCCTTGCAAACCTCATGAACCCTGCCGTATTTGAGAAAACAAGGTTCGAAATAATCGTTGGTGGGGAAATATTTGACGTCACGGGTTCAGTGCTAAGGGATTCTGGATGGCTTGATGTATATCCGTTTGAGACCAAGAACGATAAACTACTGCCTGCTATCGATGAAAAGGAGGAGGTTGATGTTAAGAAAATAAAGAACATCAAGTCTGCGACCAATCCTCCTAAAAGACTTACCGAGGCAGAACTTCTTACTTTGATGGACAAGCATGGCATTGGTACCAAGGCAACAGCCCCCAGTCATATTGAGACTAATAAGAAACGAGGCTATTTTGAAACAAAAGGTAAGACAATTTCCATTTTAGATACTGGTTTTACCTTGATGGATACACTCGATACAACTGTGGCAATACTTGTAAAACCTGAGATAAGGGCTCGTATAGAATCTTTGATACAGGATGTAGAAGACGGGAAAAAGACGCTTGCTGCTGCTCTTGATGAAGGGACTCTGCTTATCAAGGAAATGTATTCCCAGCTAAACTCAAGCAAGGATGCGATCGCTACAAGAATGGCAGGTACCATCACCGATGAGCAGGTAACCACTGATAAAAAGAATTTTGTAGGGACCTGTCCTGAATGTGGACGAATATTGCATATGATCAAGACCGATAAAGGAAGGTTTGTGGGTTGCACTGGTTATCCTCAGTGTAAAAATACATATCCTCTGCCAAAGGCGGGCGCGCTTACAGTCCTGCGTTCCCAGGAGTGCATTAAAGGTGGAGTTACGGTTCTTAAGGTCGGCAATAAATACAACTGGGCTGTGGGAATTGGCCCCTGTTTTACGTGTGATATGGAAAAGAAATGTTTCCCTCCTGAAGTTGTAGGCCCGTGTCCTGTTTGTGATGGATCGATGTTTGTCATATCTGTGAAAGATTCCCGTTTCCTCGGCTGCACCAACAGGTGTGGACACACACAATCAGTTCCTAAATCAGGTAGACTTACAGTTCTCAGTACTTTATGTGAGCATTGTGGGTGGCACATGTTGCGTGTCAAAGAGCAAAAAAAGGATGCTGTGGAGTTCTGTGCCAATCGACAGTGTGCCGGGAAGAAGAGAAAATCTACTTGAATCAAGCAAAATGGATTAAATGGTAAATCAGTTTTCCTTGATTTATCTTTAAAATTGACAAACACTTATATACGATGAAATCTATTTTATGAATTAGAGACGAATTGCAGGCCTGTTTCCTGATTATATTCCACTATAAATGGGTCATACAAATCTACCACCTCCAACCAATCTACACAACACAAAAGGTTACTTTCAATTCGTCTCAGCCTCCATATTCTAGTTAAAATGACTCCCCATACTTTTCAGTGTATGCTATCTCACTCAGATCTTTTCTGATACCCTTTTTCCCACTATCTGCAGGTTTGCCGATTGCAAGTACTGCCATAAGCTCTACATCATCAGGACAATTCAGAATCAAGTTTACTTTATTTGAGTTGTTTAATATCTCTCCCAGCCAGACAGCTCCAAGTTCAAGATCACAGCATGCCAGAAGCATATTCTGTATGGATGCTCCTATGGCCTGGATGTCCTTAGTCTTATTATACATCGTATCAAGGTCCAGATAAACAGCTATCAACAACGGTGCATTCAAAATAATATTGGTGTAGTGCGTGCAGGTTGCCAGTTCCTTCATGATTCCTTTGTTTTTGATCACAATAAATTTCCATGGCTGGTTATTGAGTCCGGATGGTGCCCATCTGCCTGCTTCAAGTATTGTTTTGATATCTTCCTCTTTGATTTCTTCTGATGTGAAGTTACGGATGCTGCGTCTTGATAATATGGTATCGATTGTTCCTTTCATGTTCTAGCTACCTCTGCTGCATTAATTGTGATGTGAATACCCAAAATACTGATTTCCGGATACTTATAGGTTAGGTGCATCATAAGATTGCAGTTTACAAGTTGGATTACACGTCTTTTGACCTGAAGTTGAATAAAACTTATCAACCAATAACATTAAGGTCATGGTATGGTCAGAAGACAAACCCTGAAAAACCGCGAGTTTGGTTATGAGCTCTCTGGTGTGGAGCACAAACTCATATTTGATAGTGATGAGATGGGCTTTGTCCGATTTGATGGCCGAAGCAGGCATCTTTTTTATCTGGATCCTTCCCCTTTTCTCCCTACACCAAAAAGAGAGTTCTATATAATCTCCGATGAATCTGTCCCGACACCAAACAACAATGAGCTGATCAAAGTCACATCCTTTGAAACAGAAAGAGTTGTCAGGGGCACATTTGATAATCTCGTTAACATTGATATCAGGCATGTGAAAGCGTGGAAAAAAGTCGACCCTAAAAAACTCCTTCACAGAAAAGTAATGGATCAGGAAGAGTATGTTAATTTTTTTAAGCATCCATTTCATAGTGCAGATGAAAATCTGGATAACATTTCCAAGTGTCTTGCAATGTGTTCGGTTTCATCAAATGCAATTGGTATCAATGAAAAAGGTGGAATTGATTCTGGTATAATTGCAAAGAAAAGCGGCTGGGATTCCTTTATTTCTCTACAGAAATTAATTCCCAGAGAATTTAAAAGTACAAAGTCTCCTTATTTTTACAGTTCTTCTGAGCTTGAAAAGAATGTGAATCCATTAGGCAGCAGGGAAGTAAATCTCTCAATACTCATGCCGAAAGAGACGTTTGTACATGTGCCTATTGTTTTTGATGCTGAGATGCGTCCCAAATCTGCTTATTCTGCTGATGTGTCTTTTGAGATACCCTTTGTAAGGGCTCATCTTCTGGATGCTTTAATGTTTCAACCGGAAATCTCACAAAAAGCAGAAAAATGTCTGACTGATCGAATATATGACATGACAGAAACATTCACAAACTCAGGTAATTTCGTTTACAAGCAAGACCTTGGTGCTGCTGCTCCTAAACTGGGTTCAAGCATCGCCCGAATGAATTTTAGCAATAATGTTTCTGTTTCCAATGTACGTGACGGATTTGATATATGGATGGACATGTTCGCACATGCATCTAAGTTCCGGAAATCCAATTTGTCTCCTGGTGAAATATTTCGTTTACCCAAAGAAGCGGCTCAATTGTATTTGCAACTAGAGGATACTTTTGGTATTGATGTAATCATTTCAATGGTGGATGTTGAAAATATGTCTCTGCTTACACCGTTTGAGCTATCAAATGCTCTTGCTTCATTGAGAAGTGCAGGTGCTATATATTCACCAAGAATCGATTTTATTAAATTGCTATCATTTAAATTGTAAGTTGGGCGTGGGGTAAGATGAATGAAGACATTATTGGGCTCGATAAAAAGGCAACCAGACTAGGCTATGAACTCATGGATCTTGAAGATGAGTTGGATATTATCATCAGGGATCTTTACAAAACTATCAATGAAGATAAAAAAGCAGAATTGATGGTTCAAAAGGGTCAAATAGAGCGCGAGATCGCAGATATTAAAGATGAAAGGCACAAACTCAATGAGAGATTGATCAATTCATTCTAAGGGCAAAATATATGGGTATTAGTTAAACCCAAATTGACATAAATAACAAAAAAATATTGTGTAGACCAAAGGGTCTACTCTTCATTTAATTCGTTGTTCAACCAGGGCATCTTGGCTCTGATCTGCTTACCTATGACTTCCAATGGGTGTTCCCTGTCCTGTCTTTCCATTGCAGTAAGGACCGGTCTGTTTGCCTTGCCTTCAAGTACAAACTCGCGAGCGAACTCTCCGTTCTGGATTCTGTCAAGGGCCTCGTACATAGCTTCCCTGGAAAGCTCGTTTATGACCTTAGGGCCAACTGTCATTCCGCCATACTCTGCGGTGTTGGATACTGAGTACCACATTTTGTCAAGGCCACCTTCATGGATAAGGTCAACGATGAGTTTCAACTCGTGACATGTCTCAAAGTATGCCATTTCCGGCTGGTACCCTGCTTCAACAAGAACTTCAAAAGATGTTTTGATAAGTGAAGCAACTCCGCCACAGAGGTCTACCTGTTCTCCGAAAAGATCGGTCTCAGTTTCCTCGCGGAATGATGTCTCGTATACTCCTGCACGTGTACATCCTACTCCCATTGCGTGTGCCAGAGCCAGGTTCTTTGCGTTGCCGCTCGCATCCTGATAGACTGCGATAAGTCCTGGTACACCTGCTCCGTCCCTGTATGTTCTCCTGACAAGGTGGCCCGGGCTTTTTGGAGCTACCATGTAGACATCGATATCCTTCTGTGGGATTATCTGGTTATAGTGGATGTTGAATCCGTGTGAGAATACGATTGCGTTACCTGCCTCAAGTCCTGGTTCGATCTCGCTGTAATATACCTGCGACTGCACTTCGTCTGGGAGGAGTATCTGAATTACATCAGCCATCTTTGCTGCATCTGCAACTGTCATGACCTTTAGTCCATCTTCTTCTGCCTGTTTCCAGCGTCTGCTGCCTTCTCTTAAGCCCACGGTCACATCAAGTCCTGAGTCATGCAGGTTCTGTGCCTGTGCATGTCCCTGACTTCCGTAACCCATCACTGCGATCTTCTTACCTTTCAGTAAGTTAAGGTCTGCATCGTTATCATAATACATTTCTGCCATTGTATGTGCCTCTTTAATTGAAATATCTATAAGTCTCTGAATAATTAAGAATTCTTCTGTCCTCTACTGAGGGCAACTTTTCCGGTCCTTACCATTTCCTTTATTCCAAAGGGTTTGAGTAATTGCTCGATGGCAGTTATCTTGCCTTCGTCACCTGTGACCTCAACGGTCATGGATTTAGAACCAACATCAATGATGTGGGCACGGAATACGTCTGCTATCTGCATAATCTCGGAGCGGTTGGTGACATCTGAGTTAACTTTTATGAGTGCTAGTTCTCTTTCAACGGACTCTTCTGATTGGAGATCTGTAACCCTGATGACATCAATGAGCTTATTAAGTTGCTTAGTGACCTGTTCCAGGACATCATCATCTCCCATTACCACAATTGTCATGCGGGACATGGTGGGGTCATCAGTGACTCCTACTGTCAGGCTGTCAATATTGTAACCTCTTCTTGAGAACATGCCTGCGACTCTTGAGAGTACTCCATATTTGTTCTCAACCAGAACTGCAAGTGTATGTCTCATTCTTTCTTCTCCAGGTCCATTATTTCGTTAATTGCAGCACCTGCCGGTACCATTGGTGATACATTCTCTTCGCATTCCACAACAAAATCAATTACTGTGGGTCTTCCTGAAGCGATAGCCTGTTCAATGGCCGGACGTACTTCATCACGTTTGGTGGCTCGAAGTCCAAGTGCACCGTATGCTTCTGCAAGTTTCACGAAGTCGACACTATCTTGTATGCAGGTTGAAGAGTATCTCTTATCGTGGAACAGTTCCTGCCATTGTCTGACCATTCCAAGGTAGCCATTGTTGAAGATCGCTACTATTACAGGTACATTTTCCTGAACTGCTGTTGCAAGTTCTTGTGAGTTCATCTGGAATGAGCCGTCACCTGCAATATCAAAGACTACTTTGTCAGGTCTTGCTATCTTGGCACCGATGGATGCAGGGAATCCGTAACCCATGGTTCCAAGTCCTCCGGATGTGATAAAGGTCCTTGCTTCGCTGAATCTGAAGTACTGGGCAGCCCACATCTGATGCTGTCCTACTTCGGTAACGATAATGGCATCCTTACATGCCTCACTTATCTGCTCCATTATGTACTGGGGTTTAATTCCATCACCAGTTGCAGGCTCCACGTAGTAGAGAGGATTGTCCTTCTTCCAGTGGTCTATCCTCTTTATCCATGCTTCGGATTGTGATGGGGATGAGTACTTCAATAGTTTTTGGAGTATCCACTTTGCATCTCCTACAATTGGTACGTCAACCTTTACATTCTTCGAGATCTCTGCAGGATCGATGTCTATGTGGATTATCTTTGCATTGGATGCAAATGCTTTGAGCTTGCCTGTGACCCGGTCATCGAACCTTGCTCCAACTGCGATCAAAAGGTCTGATTCCTGGATGGCATAGTTAGCATATTTGGTTCCATGCATGCCTGGCATTCCCAAAAACAAAGGGTGTTCTACAGGGAAGCCGCCCATTCCTGTAAGGGTTGTTGTTACGGGGGCGTTGATCTTCTCTGCAAATTCGAGAAGCTCTTTGCTTGCATCTGAACTAATGACCCCGCCACCTGCATAAATAACAGGATTCTTTGACATTTCTATCTTAGAAGCTGCCTTTTTTATCTGCTGGAGGTTACCCTGATATGTGGGCTTGTATCCTCGCAGTTCTACTTTATCGGGGTAGTAGAAATCAATTTCCTGAACAGTAACATCCTTCGGAAGATCAATGAGTACCGGTCCCTGTCTGCCTGTGGATGCGATATGAAACGCTTCTTTGATAATTCTTGGAAGCTCATTTGCATCCTGTACAAGGTAATTGTGCTTGGTAATTGGCATTGTGATGCCGGTAATGTTTGCTTCCTGGAAAGCATCATTTCCAAGCAGGGAGCTTGGTACCTGTCCGGTGAAGATTACCATTGGTATGGAGTCCATGTAGGCATTTGCAATGCCTGTTACAAGGTTTGTTGCACCTGGTCCTGAAGTCGCAAGGCAGACACCTGTCTTTCCAGTTGCTCTTGCGTATCCTTCTGCTGCGTGGGCGGCAGCCTGTTCGTGGCGGACTAGTATATGACGGATATCCGCATCGTAGAGTTCATCGTATATGGGGAGCAGTACGCCTCCCGGATACCCGAAGATGGTATCAACACCTTCTCTGTACAGGCACTCGATGAAGGCTCTTGCACCTGTCATTTTTTCCGTCGATTCAGTCATATAAAACCTCTAATTTTCAAATCAATAAATCAAGTCGTTAAATCTAATATACATCTAAAATGCTAGTATCTATGTTATAATTTCTGACATTTCAGATGAGGCGGTTTATTCCATTAAGGACTGCTTCAACAGATGCCATTACTATGTCTGTGCGTGATCCTCTGGAAGTAACCATCTTTCCATCTTTGGAGAGTTTAACCAAAACCTCTACAAGAGCATCGGTTCCTCCGCTGATGGCGTCTACATGATATTCTTCAAGTTCTACATCGGCAATACCTGATATTCCTTTCTTGATACTTTCAAGTGTTGCATCAACAGGTCCGTCTCCGATACCTGCTTCTACTACTTCCTTCCCGTCCACTTTCATTTTAACAGAGGCGGTTGGGGTTACTTTGTTACCTGACACTACTGTGAATTCTTCAAGGACGACCCTTGCTTCTCTCTGGATATTGAGTACCGTGTCGGTAATTGCCTGCAGGTCTGCATCGGTAACTTTCTTACCGTGGTCTCCTAACTCCTTGACACGGTTAAGTATTTCGTGCAGTTGGGAATCATCGACTTCAAATCCCATTTCCTTGACTGCCAGTGTAACTGAACTTTTTCCAGCATGCTTGCCAAGTACGATCTTTCTTTCTCTGCCAAGAACTTCTGGTTTTATCGGCTCATAGGTACTTGTGTCTGCCAGCAAGCCATGTACGTGGATACCAGCTTCATGGGTGAATGCATTTCCGCCTATAAGTGATTTGTTTGGTGCCACAGGTAATCCTGTGAGTCTGCTTACAAGCCTTGAGGTCTTGAAGAGCTCTTTCGTATTAATCCGTGTCTTACATTTGTAGAGCCATTCAATGCTCATGACAACTTCTTCCAGAGCAGTGTTGCCGGACCTTTCACCAATACCGTTGATGGTCACATGGGCCTGCTGTGCTCCTGCTCTCAAGGCTGCTATGGTGTTGGCTGTTCCCAGGCCAAAGTCATTATGGCAGTGGATGCTCACAGGTGCTTTTACTGCAGAGCATATGTCGCTGAATATGAATTCTGTCTTTTCAGGAACAAGTAATCCTATGGTGTCGCAGAAACATAATCTGTCAGCCCCTGCTTCCACTCCATCATTGTATAATGACTTAAGGAATCCAACATCAGCTCTTGAAGCGTCTTCTCCGCTAAGCTCAACAATAAGGCCGTGTTCCTTTGCGTATTCTGTTACGTCCACAGCCATCTGCCTTACTGTTTCCCTGTCTTTCTTAAGCTTTACATTGATATGAAGGTCAGAAACCGGAGCTACAAGGTGAATAGAATCTACATCACATGCCAGTGCATAGTCTACATCTGGTTTCATGATCCTGCAGTAGCTGCATATCTCCGCATTTAATCCTTCAGCAACAACGGCTCTTATGGACTCGCGTTCACCTTCTGAGGTGATGGCCGAGCCAGCCTCTATAACGTCTACACCAAGTTCATCCAGCTTTGTAGCAATGGCTACTTTATCTTCGCTGCTAAGTGCTACACCTGGTGTCTGTTCACCATCTCTAAGAGTTGTGTCTAAAAACCGGACATTTTCGAATAATACAATCCCTCACAATATTTGTCTGCTACTCAGTAGCAGCCTAGTTGGATACACTGAAGTGATATATATGTATAACGATTAATCTATCACGATTCGTCATAAAAAAGCAGGGCACTGGAGCCCCGGATAATTTTGTAACGCTTAGAAATAGTCGTTGACACTTAGAACTGCCTTTGCCAATAGGTCTGAGCAGTGTTGCAGGTCTGCAAGGTCGAGGACTTCCACTGGCGAGTGTATGTATCTTGTTGCGACACTGAGGACGGTAGATGGTATTCCTTCCCTTGTGAGGTGGATGGCTGTTGCATCGGTTGTACCACCATCTCCTACATCTGTCTGGTAAGGGATGCTGTTCTTATCTGCAGTCTCTACAAGCCATTTAACGACCTGTGGGGCTGCTATTAGCCCTCTACCTGATGCGTCAGCTATGGTGATCGCTCCACCTTTGCCAATGTCCAGTGCGGACTCATTCTTACTCATACCAGGGTGGTCTCCCGGAATCGTTGTGTCTATTGCTATGGCAATATCGGGGTTGAGTGCGAATGCAGATGTGCGTGCACCTTTAAGGCCAACTTCTTCCTGTACCGTACCAACAACATACACAGTTGCTTTAATGTCCATCTCTGCTATCTGTTTCATGGCATCGATTACAATGGCACAACCTGCTCTGTTGTCAAACGCTTTACCGGTTATCTTGCCGTTTGCCAGTTTCTTGACTTCACGGTCCATAGAAACGGGAGTTCCTATGATGATTCCCATTTTTGTGGCATCATCTTTATCTTTTGCACCAACATCAATGAACATATCCTCTGCCTTTGGGAGCTTTTTCCTGTCATCCTCTTTCATAACGTGTGGTGGTTTTGAACCAATTACTCCGGGGATGGGACCCTTTGTAGTATGAACGACAACTCTTTGGCTGTGCAGTGTAGGATCGTACCAGCCACCAATTTTCACAAACTTGAGGAATCCATTGTCATCTATGTATTTGGTCATCAGGCCGATCTCATCCATGTGAGCTGCAAGCATAATGGAAGGTCCTTCTCCCTTTTTGACAGCTATGAGATTGCCCATCTTGTCAACCCTCATCTCATCCACATATGGTTTTAGTTCTTCTTCAAGGATGGTCCTGATATTCCCTTCGCTACCGGATATGCCATGGGCATTTGATAATTTTGTGATTAATTCTTCCATAATAGCCATCTTCTGATTTTATTCAGGGAAGTATGGGGTTAAAAGAATATAAATGTTAGAGTTAAAGAAAACGAAAGCAAAACAACGGAAAAAAAGAATAAAAAAAAGTAGAAGTAAGTTTGTTAACTTACTCTTCCTTGCGGCGCTGCATGAAGAATGCAAGACCGAGAATTGCAGCTACTGGGAGTGCAACGGTTGGGAACTCAGGGATGCTTGTAACATTCCTTGAAGCTGATCCAAAGTCGATATCAACTTGTTCGTCACCTGCTTTGATTGTCACACGGTATTCTTCTCCGACTGGTGCTGCTCCGTCAAGTGCAATATCGATCACTCCTACATCTGTATCTTCAACAGCTGCTGGTGTGAATGTTGCAGGGAGTGTTACAGTTATGTCTGATACTTGTGCTCCTGGGCTAAGTGCAACGACTGTGTAGTCGTATGGGATCTCTACACCAACAGCTGCTGGTGCAAGTTTCTGAACGTGGTAGCTCAATGTTAGTGAGTCTCCGGGTTTCAAATATAGTGGGTTTGGTGCTGTGTCTGTTCCTTCTTCGTTCCATATAGCTGCATTATATGCAGATGCGACGCCAGAAAGCATAATTAGTGCAACAAGTGTTGCCAAAATCATTTTCTTCATTGTTCGTACCACCTTTTATTGTTAAATAAATTTATTGTCATGTTCTTGTTTGCTTTTTATCTATATATACTTTTGCAAACAGACTAAAATCATGCGCATCATTATAATGAGTTCTTGGTCTTTAGGGAGTTTATGAGGATATGTAGAAGCTCCACTCTTCTTCATTTGTGTTGCCTGCCTGGTCTCTGATGAAAAGATACATTGTGTTTTCTCCGTATGGAAGTCCTTCTGCATTGTAAAGTATGGATTCATAGTTTCTTTCAGTGTTAGCTGTTACATCCACTCCATTCACTTTGAGTATTGTTTCATCTCTTTCAATTCCTGATCGGTCATCAGAGAATGAAGCTCTTATCGTAGGATTATTGGAATTAATTGTTTCTCCATCGTCAGGGGTATAACTTTTGATTGTAGGGCTTATTCTGTCGATCACGAAGGTCTCTTCTTCATAAAGAGTTTCTGAGTTCACTGTTTTTGCTGTGACTGTCACACGTGCAACCCCATCGCTTATATCGTCATCATCGTCTTCTATTTTCAGTGTGAATTTATACTCATTGTCCTCTGAACTCTTAAACTCTACATCCAGAACGTCATTTGATCGGTCTTTCACTACTAATTCAGGTACATCTTCAAGGGCTATTGACGAAGACACCGTAAATGTGACATCTCCTGATGTTTCTTCAGGATCGGTTATTATTGTCAGTTCTTCAAGTGATGTATCGGTAGATAAGACATCTAAAGCATATCCTGTATTGCCTGCATAGTCTTTTGCATACATTTCGACGTCAAAATAGTCGTTCACTGTAATAGTGTACTTCGCAGTCCATACCATATTATCAGTTGTTTTCATTACAATATTCTCTGTGCCTCCAAAGGTATGAGGGGATATTGAACAAATAACTTCTGAAAGTGGCTCATTCGACTCAACGGTAAAATATGTTGATTCACTTGTTGGATTGGGCGTTATATCCAGAGTTATCTCAGGTGGCGTGCTATCGACCATAGTGCTTGTGTCGGGTACGAGATGTTCTTTTTCCATGTTAAGGGCTTTATCTGTAGCTCTTGACCTGAAGTAATATGTAACATCTTTCTCAGCTGTGAACTCTGTAGAGGTGGCTGTGGTCTTGCTTAATAGTTTTTTCCAGTTAATAGTGTCAGTACTATATTCGATGTCATAATATAGAATGCCTGATCCAGCATCAGTTCCGTTCCATTGTACTGTAAATTTGTTGTCCTGTGCAGCAGGTGTTAGGGGAAGGACCTTTGAAACTGGCAGATCGAATTCTACAGTGAAATCATCTTGCCTGTAAGGTGAAAGTTCTGATAATGGAAGGAAGCTGATCTCGTCCACTATAAGGCCGGCAGGATATGCAAGCTGATTCCTGTTTGCTATGATGTTGAATGAGAGTATATTGCTTCCTTTCTTTACAGTCACAGGCACTTGTATATGCTGCCATCCTTCGTTCCCGCCTATTCCATCGCCCCACAATACCTCTCCATTAAAGAAGATCTGCTTATATTGCGTCTCACCTTCAGTGCGGGTATCTGTGTAGGTGTCCTTCAGGAAAACGGACAGAACCATATCCTCGGTCTTTTTGCTGAGTACTTCCTGCTGAATAGAGTGAGAAGTAAATTGTTCACTCGCACTTTCAGAAGTACTGTTTATCAAGTATGCGCGTGATGAGTAGATTCCTGCTCCATCGATATAGTTGCCACTTGTATCAGCCCTATTAGTGCTATCAAATTTCCATCCATCATCAGATTCCATGGATGGGTTTACCAGAGTGATGAAATCAGCAAACTCAGTTGTTTCATCTTTTCCTTCTTCACTTGATATAGGTTGTGAACCTGAATCCTGCGTAACCCAAAGATGAACTGTCCTATATGCAGACTCACTGACATTTTCTTTATAAAGGGCAAATTCTAGTTTTTGTTTTCCGACTTTATTTTTCACAGGAGTGAGTGTCCAGTTTTGTTCCCATTTCTCTTCATGGTCCAGAGCTATCTTTTTCTCTTCAAGGACGTCACCATCCAATTTTGCCTGGATGACATATACTACGTATTCATGCTCAAAATTTTCTATGCCTACGTTTATACCAATGGTGTTTGATGCGGAAAAAGTCTCGGGGTAATTTTCAGCTTTTCCATCCGGCCCCAGTATATAGAGCGCAGTAAATGTTTCTTTTTCCTCGGTAACTTTTGCGTAGGCAAACATGGCGCCTGCAATAATAATGGAAATAACCAATGCAGACATTAGGGCTTTTGTAATTTCAGGGGGGACCTGATTTGCTTCTGGTTGCTTTATAGGTCTATCTTTATTTTTGCTTACGGGAGATACTTTTTTTCGGCTTTTCATTGTAAATTTCTTATGTTCTTCCAGTTTTTGATGCTTTATTTCTTCATCCTTATCATTACTCTCTTCCACGGATTTTAATGAGTTGATGAAAGCACTGAATGAAAAAACAAATTGTTTCTCTACAGGATGAAGCTTTCTGGAAAAAAATGTTAGGACCATAAACGCAAATGTAAAGATTGCCAGTGACCTAGTAATAGCTTCAGGTCTGAAGTCCAATTCAGAATTGTTTATTGCAAAACTGGTAAAGACCATGATCACTACACTAAAACCCACGCTCATAGTAAGTCTTTCTATATTCGTTATATCTCTACAAGGGAATAATGCCGAGACAAAAGCATACCCTGGTATGAAAAATATTATCAATATAGTAAAGAGTATTCTTAGTGGTACTTCATTGAAAGGTGGTATCAGAATGAATACAACTGATAGTAACAACGCTATCAACAGCAGCATTAAATCCTGGGTGTACTTACATTTATTTAACTTGAACATCCGTGTCACTATATCCCTGTAGAGTGATTAATATATAATGAATTATTTATGGATAGATTGTAACTCTTTGCTAAAATATATAAGTATAGGTTGTTATTGTATTACATCTATCAAAATCAGGTACATTTCACATGGAATAAAAGAGGGGTCGTTATTAGAAACAAATTTTGGATATATCTTCTGTTTATTGTAATTTCCCTGCCAGTAGTGTTACTCACATTTTATTATGGGGGTATCTTAGCTGCATGTGCAAGTTTGTTTGTTATTTTTCTATTATACAGGTATATATACTATTCATCTGACAAAATTATACTGAGATGGTACAGGTGTAAGTATATACCTCGCGATGAGCATGCAGATATGTATCTGATACTGGAGAAGCTTTCTGGTATTTTTTCAGTTAGTTGTCCCAAGCCCTATCTTTTTGATTCGCAAGTTCCAATTGTCTTTACTGTGGGTAGTAAAAAAAGAAGTGAGATCGTGATGTCATATGGGCTTCTGGAACTACTACCTGACAATGAGTTAGAGGCTATATTTGCTCGTGAGATTGCACGGATATCAGAAGGAAGCGTGATTCAAAACACTTTTGTGGCTTTAATTGGAGGTATTATTGCTTCCTTTTCGACAATCTTCCAATGGATTTCCATGCTCATTGGCTCTGGAGGAAAGGGAGACTCTGCACCAAAGTTCATGAGACTTTTTGCCATGGGCCTGGTAATGATACCTGCTGCAATAGTGGTGTATCTTGCATCTATAGATTCTACGATAAATTCAGATGTGCTGGCTGCTAAAACCTTAAAGGACAAGGAAACACTGATCTCGGCTTTGAAAAGGATTTACTATTCTATACGAATTAATTCTTTCGAATATTTCAATCCTGGGCACGTTCACCTTTTTGCAGTAAATCCCGTAAAAGTGAATTCTTTTTATGATGTCCATCTTTCCCTATTTGATATGAAACCCGACTTTTCCCAACGTTTAAAAGCGCTTGAAGGAGCAGATGTGAATTGAATGAGGTTCTACCATGTTCTCAACGATCAATTATTTCTTAACAAACATTAAAAGCTGGAAACAGGCTCTTGCATTAAGCTTTCTTTCCTATTCGATTGTGCTTGTTGCTATTCTTGTAGTTATCACATTCGCACTACAGGATTTCAGGTTCTCTATCATAGCTGTCACTAGCTTCGTTTATATGGGGATTGTAATTGTAATGTTGCTTATAGCAGCTATTATTTTCAAAAAAAGGTTGATAGGGCGCTAGTCATACGCCCTTGACTTCTTTTTAACTCTTCTTGTTTATGATGTACATTATAATTCCTGCTGTTAAAGCAAAGATCATCCATCCAATATGGGTGTGAACTGTCATCATAACTTCTAGGCCATAAAGATATGCTGCAATATAAAGGATTAATACTCTGATGAGATTTGCTACATATGCCACCAATATTGCAAATCCAAGAAGTCTAAATGACCTATTGATGTCCATTTTTTCTATTCTTGAATATCCTGTTACGATGCCTATAAGAAGGAACATGGAATAAAGCCCGGAACATGGGCCACCTATAACTATCGTCATGGGTTTTGCTCCGTAGAGAATGACTGTTTCCGTGGCTATTATCTCTACTGGGATGCCAATGATCTTTATTAGGGCAACAGTGGGCATAAGAACAAAGTAATGGTCAAACAAATGCAAAAAATCGATGTTGAAAAATCCAAATAAACTATAGAATATAAAGTATAGGATGGTGAATATAAAGGATATGTAAAATCCGAGTTCTCCCATTTGTTTAATATCTTTTTTGTCAGTTCCCATAGCTATAAGCGATACTCCAAGGAAAAAAGCCATTGAATCAAGTGTTCCAATATCGCTTTTGTTGGCATAGTTATATATGAGGTCAGCAGCTACGATAAAGACACCTATTGCTATGAAGTTTCTTGAGCTCTTTATTCCTTGATTATCTTTCAATTTTATCCTAGACATTAGCAACCCTGCGAAAATGAAGAGTACTATACCTATTAGTTTAGAACCTTCACTTAGCTCTATAGTTGCCCCTGTGAAAAGTGCGAGCACTAAAAGAATAATAACTATATTTTTATTTTCATCCAGCATTTTTTACCTAATATCTGACTCTTTATCTGCTATAAATAATTGACTGAGGATGAGTGCTACTTATCATCGTAGTTAATGCAATTAGGTACTAGTTTTATATAGAATTATTTATAATTCTTATTTCTAATCGTTCTAGGATTATAGGAATGGAGTCCTGAAGGTCACTATATTCAATGACTGTCTTTTATTATCGGTCAATCATCAATGGAGGGTTTATTTTGAGAGATTTTACATTGTCCAAATACAGGGAGCTGCTTGAAACCATAAATTCAACCACTTACGGGACAACGACGGTACATGATCATCTAATATCTCCCAGGGACAAATGCATTATTCTGCGCCATGATGTAGATCGTAAGGTGGAGCGAAATCTTTCAATGGCTCGTCTTGAGTCTGAATATGGTATCAGGTCAACATACTATTTCAGGCATGTCAAGGATGTTTTCATTCCTTCTGCCATTGAGGAGATATCTTGTCTGGGGCACGAGGTGGGTTTCCATTATGAAGTTATGGATAAAGCAAAAGGCGATAGACAAACGGCTCTTCGTATTTTTGAAGAAGAACTGGATGACTTGCGTCAGTATGCTGAAGTGACAACCGCCTGTATGCATGGCAATCCACTTGCATCATGGTCCAATAGGGATTTGTGGAACGACTTTGAGTTTACTGATTTTGGTATTATGGGTGAACCATATTTTTCCATAGATTATTCGAAAGTTCTTTATCTAACTGATACTGGCAGGACATGGGCTGATCGTAATATACGTGTGAAAGATGTTCTGGAATCCTCTGACAATGGCGTAAAACCACTACATTGCAAAAACATAAACAATACAAATGATGTTATTGATCTTATCAAAACTGAAAATTTTAACCAGATATGTATCCTTGCTCATCCGAATAGATGGTGTGATGGTATAGTTGGGTGGACAAAGGAACTGGTCATGCAGAATTTAAAGAATGTTGGCAAAGCCGGAATTATCCAGTATAGGAAAATGACAGTTAAGAGGCAGTGATCATTTTATGGTAATTATAACTGATACTTTTGGTGCTGATGAATGGGATGAATTTGTTTTTAATCATTCTAATGGAAATATATTCCAGACTTCAATGATAAATAGTGTGTATAGTAAAACCAGAAACTATGAACCTATTTGTTTTGTTGCAAGGGATTCTACTTCCGGTGAGTTATTAGCTGTGATGCAAAGTGTCATTATAAGTGAAATGCAAAACTTACTTTCATCTTTTTCTTCACGTGCTGTTTTGCACGGGGGTCCTCTTTTTGTAGATTGTGACAAAGGAAGAGAAGCTGCTCAAAGATTGATGGAACACTATGATAAAGTGGTAGGTAGTAGGATCGTCTACACTCAGATAAGAAACATGTGGGATACAGAAGCGTATCAACAGGTTTTTGGATCAAATGAATACAAATATGATCAACATCTTGATTTCCTTATTGATCTTAGTCGGAATGAAACTGATATATGGCAAAGTATCAATAAATCCCGTAGAAAGGGTATAAACCGTGCCGAAAAAAGTGGTATTCTTGTCAAAAGAGTGAGCAATGAAGACGAGTTGCTTTCATGCTACAATCTGGTACTTGAGACTTATAAGCGATTTAAGGTTCCTGTTGCTGATATATCTTTGTTCCAGGCAGCTTACGAAGAGCTTGCATCAACTGGATGTGCAGATTTTTTTATTGCCTTTAAGGGTGAGGAGGCAGTTGGCACCAGAATAACACTGAACTATAGGGACATGGTCTATGACTGGTATGCGGGGTCAAAGCAAGAGGTTGATTATGTTGATGAAGCACTGGTTTGGCAAATTCTGAAAGAGAATGCAGGATCATACAAAGTATTTGACTTTGGGGGTGCAGGCCATCCGGATAAACCATATGGTGTCAGGGAGTTCAAGAGAAGATTTGGTGGGGAAATGGTAAACTTTGGTAGATATACAAAAGTGCATTCAAAAACTAAGCAGTCAATAGCCAAATATGGTTATATGGTATTTAAAAAAATAAAAAAATGATCAGAAATCCATAATCACTCTTATATGTGGTCAGGATATTCAAACGCATACCGCTCTATCAATTCATTCATTAAAGGGTTGATAGTAAAAATGAGATCTGCTAGATAATTGATATTTGTGTGTAGATTTCTATCAATTTCCTAAATCTGCAGAACTTATATAGTATTATTGTCCAGTATGCGATTAAGAAGGTAAACCTATTGTACGAAAAAGTACTTTTGAATGTGCTAAAATATCATATTCATCTAATGATCTAAAAACACAATTTGCAACATCAAAATATGATATATGACTCTAAAATCTAAAGCTATTAGTGGTGTAATGTGGGTTTCGCTGAGCAAATTGATGCTGAAATTCATTACTTTTGGCATAACGATCATACTTGCAAGGCTGCTTAGTCCTACTGATTTTGGATTGGTTGCTCTGGCTCTGGTTTTTGTCAATTTTTTCGAAATAACCCGGGATCTGGGTATGGAATCTGCTTTAATTCATTATGAGGGGGATGACAAGGATAAAAACATTGCATATAATACCGCTTTCATAATTTATCCTGTAGTTGCCATATTATTGTACTTTATTTCGTACTCTACTGCACCATTTGCTGCAACATTTTTTGGCAATGAAGAAATAGAACCCATTATAAGGGTGCTTTTGTTGACGGTTGTTATTTGGTCTTTTGGCACATTGCCTAAAACATTGCTAGTCAAAGACCTAAGATTTAAAAAAATGTTCTTCCCTCAAATTTTGCCTAAATTATCTTATGGGGTAGTAGCTGTAATAATGGCATATAGTGGTTATGGTGTATGGAGTCTTGTTATAGGGAGGATTGTTTTAGAGCTTACAGGCGTACTTGCTTATTGGAAATCCATCGAATGGCGTCCTTCTTTCTTATTCAGCAAGCAAAAGGCACTGGTTTTAATATCTTTTGGAAAGTATGTTGCTATTGCAGCTATTACTATGTTTTTTCTCTCCAATATTGCTATTGCTTTAATTGGAAAGATTTTAGATGCAGAAGCTCTCGGTTACTATTCTATTTCATTATCTATTGCCGGTATGTTCACAATTCAGGCTTCATTGATACTTTCTCAGGTTGTGTTCCCAATGTACTCTAAGATGCAAAATGATATAGGTCAATTGGGAAAATCACATTTACTTACAATAAAATTATATTCGATGTTTGTATTGCCTGCTACATTTGGTATAATAATTATTTCAAGAGAATTCATTGAAACGATCTACGGTGCAAAATGGCTACCTGCTGTGCAGGTTCTGCAGATCCTATGTATCTATGGTATGGTAACCTCTTATAACAAAATGAATTCTAATGTGTTTCTTGCAACAGGCAAACCTGAGATAGTGACAAAGACCAATTATCTCCAATTATTTGTTCTACTTTTGCTGATATACCCTCTCACAATCAATTATGGGATTTATGGAGCGAGCATTGCCGTAACAGTTTCAGTTATTCTATCTACTTTGTTTTCTTTCATGCAGTCAAATAAGATACTCAATACCTCAATGTATGGTTTATTGAGTAGTACACTTGCACCCCTGAAGGGGTCATTTATAATGTTAATTGTTATCTTGCTTATACAAAAATGGTTAGTTAATTCGTCTACTGAAGTAATGCTTTTTGTAACAGTTATTGCAGGATTTTTGGTTTATGCTCTTTATTTTATTGTTATTTATAGAAACAATTTAAAAGATATAGGCATGCTAAAAAGAAATATAAGGTGCTATTTCAATTAATATTATAAAAATAAAAGGGCTAAAACTAATTCATTGTATATCAGGAGAGTTCTATGATAACGTTATTTAAAAAATCATGGGGAAAATTATGGAGTTTGCTTGCTCTTTTTCCCTTATCTCATAAATGGCCAAGTTTTTGCTGGCGCAGATGCGGGTACAAAATAGATAAAAATGCTTCAATTGGACCTTACGCGCTTGTGTGGGGCTGGCATCATATTGACACTGACAATCTTATTCTTGAAGAAGGAGCTTCTATTGGTCCCAAAGTGTCTCTGATAATGAGGAGTCATGAGGTAACTCAGATAGAGGAGTATGGGCGAGTTATGGGGTCCTATGCAGGCAAGATCTGGATAAAAAAAGGTGCATGGATAGGAACAGGTGCTATAATTCTTCCAAATGTAACCATAGGTGAATGTGCTGTTGTAGCTGCTGGTTCGGTTGTAACAAAAGATGTTCCTCCTTATACCATGGTAGCTGGTGTTCCCGCAAGGGAGATACGTAAATTGAATCGTATATAGTCTTTTAATCTAAAAAGGATTTTAAATCAGCTTCAGTTCGTTCCCGAGCATCCAATCTGGATTTGATTACCTTTGCCGGTACCCCTCCGACTATTGCATATGGTGGTACGTTCTGGGTAACTACAGCACCACTGCCTATTATTGACCCCTTACCAATTCTACAACCTGGCAAAATAATTGCCTGCCGACCTATCCAAACGTCATCTTCAATGACCACTGGTTCGTAATCCTGATAGTCTTGTAATCTCATGGGAATGTCCAGATCATCAAATTTGTGATTTCTTGTTAGTATTGTAACATTTGGCCCCATCATCACATGCCTGCCAATGTGGGTGTGTTTTCCAATGGCAGCATTAGGTCCAAATCCAGAATAATCTCCTATTTCTCTATGTTCCCCATTGCCAAAATATACTCTGTCATCAACTAAAACACCCTTCCCACATTTATCAAATATTTGTTTGACAAGAAACGCACGTATTCCATTTGAGATCTTAAAATATCTTGGCAAATATCTTGCAAAACTATAGTAACATATTAAAGCCATTTTTTTAGTATGTTTTTTTGAGTGCATTATTACGTTACCTCAGATGAACAATATAGTAAAGTATACTTTTTTCATATTTCATTCAATATATACTTTTCTTATAATATTCTATGTTGAAAATGGATAACCTCCTTTTCTGGTAAATAAGTACACCCTGATATTAAGGCATTATCTGTATTAGGGAATTAATGCCTTCATATATATACTTGCAAGCAGTTTCAATATCATTATTGATGACAATAATTGTTGATTTATTTTTGGTCAAGGCTAGCTTGATGGGGAATACAGCTCATTGTTGAATTTATCATCATAACGTCTGGAATATGATGAAAAATGGAAATTGAGTCTGAGAAAAAAGTAATGCAATAAAAAAAATGAACCCCCTCAAAAGGGGTTATTTTGTGCTGTCTATTATACAATTTCTCCAAAGTGACCTGCTACTACTGAAAGATCCTGAAGGTCAATAGTACCATCCTGGTTCACATCATATCGAGGCAGGTCGCCTGTGTAGGTCATACCATAGTTCTGGGCTACTAAGGTGACATCAAGAACATTCACAATGCCGTCCTCATTAACGTCCCATCTTGGCTGCAAATCTATAATGGTTATAGTGCTTGTAGCTCTAACATCATCGATACCATCACTTACTATCACCTCGATAGTATGGGTTCCGGCAGATTCATAGTTAACATTCCATGCATAATTTGGACCAGTGGCAACCTGCAAGTCATCGATTTTAATGACATAACTAAGGCTCTGTTCGTCTTCGTCAGTTGCAGCCACATTCACATTGACAATGGTGCCTTCTTCGGAGCTAGCAGCATCTGAAGGTTCAAAGAAGCTTATCACAGGAGCATGATTTAATGGATTGACTGTGATCGGAACACTCATGGAATCTATGAGATAGCCATCTGTAACTTCGAACATTGCTGTATAAGCTCCTGCTTCATCTTCTGAAGGACTCCAGCTGAATGTTGCAGTTCCTGTATTGAAAGATGCATCATTTGGGAGAGAAGTAGCTGAGTATGTAAGGTCATCTCCGTCCCGATCAGTTGCACATATGATGAAACTCAAGTTCTGTTCTTCATCTACAGACTGTTCCGAAATCGATACTAACTCCGGAGCTGTGTCTATCAGAATAGTAGCATTAGATTCTGCACATGGTGCAGGATTTGAATCAACATCGCTTAGTATTACTCCTGATAGTCCAATGTCGAGGATACCCGTGTTACTACCTGCGACCATATTTATGGTAGTCATTGTTCCAGGTGTAGAGATGGTTCCGCAGCCGAGTATTGCGGAGTACACATTGTTTAAAATACCAATTGTGTTGTCAATGCTTTCATACCCAAAGGTTGTAGAAAGATTAGATAGTGTGAACAGGTCACCTTCGTGTGCCGATGACACACTTGCAAGCTGACTGTAGTAAAGGTCAAACTGTGAACCCGTGAGGGACTGTGTAGGATCTATATAGACATCGATGGTAAATGAGTCACCAGGTTCAACAACAGTTGAGGAAGGTGATATGCTGATAGTTGATGCTTCAGAGATTTCAGATTCGGAAACCACTACGGTCCATGTCCTTGATATAGTTCCTGCTACAGCAGTGCCATCGAACACGACTGTGTGTACACCGGCTATATCCCAGTTCTGCACATAGTTCACTGAATCACTTTCCACCTGATTGCCATTAAGATACCAAAGGGCACTTGTGAAGTCCTGACCTGAATCTACGGTGAAACTTGTGGATTCACTTACCGTTGCTACAAGAGAGCTTACAGATGGAGTGAATGAGATGCCTGTGCTTGCAGACTCAGATGTTGAACTCTCAGATGTCTGTACCAATGTAAATGTATGCTCTGACCAGATATCATTATTGAAACTTATATATCCTTCCTGATCAGCTGTAACTTCTCTAAAGTCGAAGCCATCCATTTTGACAGTATAAGTAGCACCAGATTGTAGTTCACCGATCGTGAAATCAACATTATTATCTTCTGTTGAGCTGGCAGTAAATTCCACAAGAACATCTCCGAGAGATTTACTGGTGTCAAAGTCATTAACCTTTACATTGACATTGGAAGATGTTGGTTTTGCAGTCATTGGGTACGTATTGAAAGTGATTTTGCTATCTCCTGATATGTCATATGAACTGGAAGTTGGACTGAATGTGGGCTTGGTGTCAGTATTTGTTGTGAAGACCGTGTTATCAGTGAACTCAACGTTAATTTCATTACCATTGGGCTGAACTTCAAATTTTGATTTTTGGGGATTAAGGATTGAAGCTGTTCCGTCGTCTATACGGTAATAATAGATGTCATTATTTTCTATAAGTAAATATTTCTCATCAGGAGCACCTTTTACACGTAGCTCACTCCATGATACATTTGTTAAAGTGTTTCCATAGAATGTAACATTTTTCATGGGGTCATATAGACAAGTAAAACCATAGCCTGGTTGATCTCGTAATGTATTGTTGGAAACAACAGAATCAGTAAAACGATCTAATGTTATCTGTTTTGTATTATAGATGACATTATTGCTCACATTCATATTATACATTGGAGTGAATGAACCATGCTCAAAAATAGCTGAATTAGAAAGACCACTATTGTAAAGGTAATTATCCTTTATATCGATTGATTTTAGTGAAGCAGTATCGCCAACGTTAAACAAATCAATCAAATTATGACCTGAGCCACCTGATGTACCAGGGTTATCATGAATTTTGTTGTTTAATATTTGTATGTCGCTGGTACTCTGAGAATTGGCTACCACAGAAACAGAATTCCAACCATTGTCATGAATATCTGAATTAGTTAATGATGACTGATGAGAATCTACAAAATCAACAGCCATGAAAGAAGTATTGAATATTTCCACATTGTCTATATGTATGTTCCTTGCGTTTCTTGAATATATTCCTCTGTAGTAATTATGGATTATAATGTTGTTTATATTTATATATTCTAAACCATTTGTTGAATCAAATATTTCTATCGCAGTGTAGCAGTCACCATCTTTATCAAAGCGGTCTATACCATCAAAAATAACTTCTCCATTGTAAGAAGTGAGAGTAATAGGTGCATCTTTTGTTCCAGATGATGTAAAGATCATATGTTCTCCATACCACGTACCTGACATAAGGTAAATTGTGTCTCCGGACTGGGCTTTTGAAACTGCATATGAAGGACTTTGCCATGCTTTTTCTGGAGATAAGCCGTCACTTGTATCTGCTCCTAATGTTGATACATAGTAATCAGTAGCGGATGCTGTACCTGAAAGAATCATTAAGATAAACACGAATAAGATTAAAAATCTGTTTTTTGAGGGGATTTTCATGTTAACCACATATTCTTAAAAATATGGCGTAACTATTATAGGCTATGTTCATAATTACATTTTCTATGTGCATAAATTTTAGTAAATATACTTTATATTGCTTCTGTGAGAGTTAGATACCGTTATCATTAGGGTTATTTAGAAATTTCTTTTTTCATTAGATCGAAGGTGCGAGTTCAACAGATTTTTTTATTAAATGATCTGATTTTATCTGTTAGTAAAAAAGGATAAAACAACTTAAAAAAGCATGTTTTGATCCAAATTTACATAATCAAACCCAATGAAGACATTAGCTACTATTAAAAAAGAGTCCGAACATAACTTGTACACCGATTAATATGCAAGGTAAAAGGAGTCATTAGCATTGAATGGACAGTGGATTATTTCATGATTGAGTAAACCCATAAGATCGACGAAATTCCTGGGCATGGTTTTAATCACTGATTCAGTATTTCTTATGATAAGATTAACTCTATAATCACAGATTTTGTCTTAAAGAGAAAAATAGCAGGATGGAACAGATGACTGTTCCATACCATTGGTTCATATTTCTATGCAAGAATCTCAGGTGTTGGTGCTGGAGTTTAGGCGGAAACTGTTATTGTCCATTTCATATAGAGATTATCTAAGGCAGTTCCCTTAAATTCGATCACATATTTGCCTGACTTTTCCCATTCCTTTGTATAGGTTACTGAATCTTTTTCCATTAATTTTCCATTAACATACCAAAGGGCTTTTGTAAATTTCAGATCTGAGTTTGCAGTAAGTTTTGTGGAATCACCTACATTTGCTGTGAGGTAGCTGGAAGCAGGTGAATAAGATGGTCCTGTAATGGATGAGCCTGGGTTGGAAGGAGTGTCAATTGTTGACTCTTCTTCTTTCTCTGGTTCAGAAACTGTTATTGTCCATTTCATATAGAGATTATCTCCGGCAGTTCCCTTAAATTCGATCACATATTTGCCTGACTTTTCCCATTCCTTTGTATAGGTTACTGAATCTTTTTCCATTAGTTTTCCATTAACATACCAAAGTGCTTTTGTAAATTTCAGATCTGAGTTTGCAGTAAGTTTTGTGGAATCACCTACATTTGCTGTGAGGTAGCTGGAAGCAGGTGAATAAGATGGTCCTGTAACGGATGAGCCTGGGTTGGAAGGAATGTCAATTGTTGACTCTTCTTCTTTCTCTGGTTCAGAAACTGTTATTGTCCATTTCATATAGAGATTATCTCCGGCAGTTCCCTTAAATTCGATCACATATTTGCCTGACTTTTCCCATTCCTTTGTATAGGTTACTGAATCTTTTTCCATTAGTTTTCCATTAACATACCAAAGTGCTTTTGTAAATTTCAGATCTGAGTTTGCAGTAAGTTTTGTGGAATCACCTACATTTGCTGTGAGGTAGCCGGAAGCAGGTGAATAAGATGGACCTTTTGTGGATACTATTGGAGTTGAGTCGCTGGATGAACCTGGTGTGGAAGGTGTTTCAGTTGTTGGATTATCCTCAACCTCCGTTTGTTCAACTGTTATTGTCCATTTCATATAGAGATTATCTCCAGCAGTACCTTTGAAAACAACAACATGTACGCCAGTTTTTTTCCATTCCGGGCTATATGTCACTGAATCACTTTCCATTAGTTCCCCATCTAGATACCAAAGTGTTTTGGTAAATTTCTGACCAGCGTCTACAGCAAGTTTTGTGGAATCACCTATATCTGCCGTAAAGTAGTTGGAAGCTGGTGAATAAGATGGGCCTGCGCTGGAAATAATTGGAGTTGAACCGCTGGAAGAACTTGAACTCGCAGACGTCTCTGTCAATGTAAATGTATGTTCTGACCAAATATTATTGCTGAAACTGATTACTCCATCTTCATTCGCCATAACTTCTGCAAAATCCAGACCATCCATTTTTACAGTGTACTTCAAATCTGGCTTTAACTCTGCTATTGTGAAGTCCACACGATTTCCATATTTTGAGCTTGAAACAAACTCTACAAGATTTTCACCTGGAGATAAGCTGGTGTCGAATTTATTGACCTGTATATTTATATTTGAAGAAGAGGGCTTTGCTGTCATTGGATATGTGGTGAAGGTTACGTAGTCATCTCCAAGAGCATCATAGGAGCTGGAGCTTGGACCAAATGTGGGATTATTGATGCCATTTGTTTTGAAAACCTGATTGTTCGAAAATTCAACATTGATATGACTTCCTGAACGAGACTGGATTTTAAATGTTGATTTTTGAGGGTCCCGAATTGTAGCCGTTCCTTCATCTATGCGATAGTAAGAAATGTCGTTATCTGTAATAAGTAACTCTTTTCCATCAGGAGCACCCGTTAAACGCAGCTCACTCCAGGCTATGTTGCTTAGAATATTTCCAGACAATGTAACGTCACTCATAGGTTCGTAAAAACAGGTAAAACCATATCCTGCCTGGTCGTACAGTTTATTATCAGCAACAACAGAATTAGCAAAACGATCTAGTGTAATTTGTTTTGTATTATAAACAACGTTGTTGATCACATTCATATTGTACATCGGGTTGTATGAACCATGCTCAAAAATAGCTGAACCAGTAAGACCACTATTATATATGTAATTATTTTTAATATCGATTGACTTCAAAGAAGCGTCTTCGCCAAGGTTGAAAAGATCTATTAAATTGTGGCCGGGACCACCTGATGTTCCTGGATTGTCATGTATCTTGTTATTTAATATTTGTATGTCGCTGGTGCTCTGTTGGTACGCGACAACAGAAACAGAATTCCAGCCATTGTCATGAATATCTGAATTCGTCAGTGATGATTGGTGTGAGTCCACAAAATCGACACCTATGTAAGAAGTGTCATATACTTCTATATTGTCGATATTCACATTATTTGCGTTTCTAACGTAAATTCCTCTGTAATAGTCATGAATTATTAGATTGTTTATATTTATATATTCCAATCCATTATAATAATCATGTATTTCAATTGCAGTGTAGTGATCGCCTTCTCTGTCAAATCTGTCTACACCGTCAAGAATAACTTCTCCGTTATAAGTGGTAAGAGTTATAGGGGCGTCTTTTGTTCCTGAAGTCTCAAAAATAAGATGTTCTCCATACCATGTTCCTGCCATCAGGTAAATGGTATCTCCTGCAGTAACTCTTGAAACTGCATAAGAAGGACTTTGCCATGCATCGTTTGGAGAGAGGCCGGTATTTGAGTCATCGCCAGATGTCGAAACGTAGTAACCTGTCGCTGAGGCAGTGCCTGAAGCAATCATTATGATCGACATTAATAATATTGAGGTAATTGTTATGGGTGGAAGTTTCATATTAATCACAAATTGAAATATAAGCAGTTCTTATGTGTACATGTCTGAATAACACATGGACATCAGGTGGTGGGGTATGGTTACACCTGAGCATTTGTTGGTGAATATGATGTCCAGTTCAGAAATTGTTCAGAGTCGTTTTTGTTTTTTATTTTACAATGTTGTAATCTCTAATGTCTTAAATTCTTCAAAATACATAAATGTATCTAAATATATATCAATTAATAAATATTCTATAATAAATATTTAAATGTAAGTATTTTTTAACAGTTTGTGGAATAAGCTAATGGATACTGATAAATATATTTTTTTATTTTATATTTTGAATGTATTAAATCCTTTCAAAGATAAACAGCTTATTACTTCAGGCAATAATTTATATTATTTATGACGTACTCTAATTGTTCATTACTCATAGAAGGGAAAATAGGAATAGATAGCATTCTTTTTATTTTTGATTCTGCCATGGGAAAAATCTGATCTTGTGCATAAGGTCTAAATAAATTTCTTTGGTGTAAAAGAGGTGCATGAATAATTGTAGACGATATCTGTCTTCTATTTAAATCTTTAACTAGATCCTGATTATTTTTTTTTGTTTCAATAACAAAACGCATGTAAATATGCCGTCTTATATCATCTTCGAGAGGTAAGTCACAATTTTCAAGTCCATTTATGTAGTTTTTTGCTATCTTTCGTCGATCTGATATAATTGAATCTATCTTATTCAGTTGTACTCTCCCAACAGCAGCTTCCACATCAGACATATGATAATTATACATTGGTTTAGATTTACAATCAATATTCAAATCATCTTCCTTGAGCGTGCTTAATTTGTCTGCTGAAGGGTCGTCTGAAAATATTACCTGATTCAAATTGTCCAATATTTCATTGTTCTTTGTACATACCATACCACCTTTTATCGATGATATCACTTTAGTGGCATAAAAACTAAAACAGGACACATCTCCGAAAGTACCTACTTTTTTATGGTCATATTCGGAACCAATTGATTGAGCACAGTCTTCTATCAGAAAAATACTGCGTTCTTCGCAGAATTCTTTTATTTCTTTTATTTTTGCCGGATAACCAAACATATGTGGTACGATAATGGCTTTTGTATTATCCGTGCATGTTTTTTTTAAGTAGTCAACTGAGAGATTAAAATCTTTGTCTATATCGCAAAAATTAGGTTTAGCATTTTGATAAAGAATTGGTAGAGCAACCGTAGGGCATGTGAATGTCGGAAGTATCACTTCATCGCCATTGTTTATGCCAAGGGCAAGAAGAGCAAGATGCAATGAATGTGTTCCTGAACTGGTAGCAGTTGAATTCATGCCAATATATCTGGAGAATTCATCCTCGAATTTAGCAACAATTTCCCCGCTAGTTAAAATATTTTTTTGTAAACAGTCCATAACAGCATTTTTTTCCTCCTCTCCTATGTTAGGTCTGTTGTGCGGTATCATCGAAAATATTATAAGTATAATCGTATATTAGTTTTTGTGAAAAAAAGAGGCTATATAATACAAACACCAGTAAAAAACGAAGAAGAAAACCTCCCTCTTCTAATCGAGTCAATTGGAAATCAAACAATTCTTCCTATGATATGGCTTATAATCGATGACGGAAGTACAGATTCCACCCCTGACATAATAAGTAAAGCTATGGAGGATTACAGTTTTATAGAAACGCTCAGGCTGGAAGAAGGAGAGTATGATCTGGGCTTTCATCTGTCAGATGTGGTAAATATGGGCATGTCAACTTTATTGGACCTCTGTGATAAAAATGATCTGGATTTCTCTTTTTGGGGAAATGTAGATGGTGATGTTTCTGTAGTTGAAGACTACTATGAATCATTAATTAAAGAATTTCATAAACAAGATACCCTTGGGATTTCAAGTGGTGGTACATGGTACCATAAAGACGGAGCAATTCATCATTACAAAACAAAAGAAAGTGAACCATCTGGTGGAAATATGCTTGTGAGAAAAGAGTGTCTTGTGGATTGTGGTTCATCCCTGCCATTAACGTATTCATGGGACAGTGCAATTAAGACAAAAGCAAGAATCCGTGGATGGGAGACTAAAAAATTTGATAACATACGATCAGTTGATTCCAGAGAGGTGAATGCTATTGCAGGATACTGGGCAGGATATTTTAAAACAGGAATGGGGCAGAGCTTTTTGAATTTACATCCAATTCATGTGATTTTGAAGTCAGTAGTGAGATCAAAAAAATATCCTCACTATATAGGAATTGCATATTTGTCTGGATATTGTTATAATACGTTTGTTTTGAGACAAAAAATAGATGATAATGAAATTAAGGATTACAATTGGAATAAATGGAAAAAACTTTTCCATAAGAAAATAGGTCGAAATTGAATTAATCGATTAACAGAATATTCCTATTTTTTTCTTAATGGAATGCATGTTTTCCGGGAAATTTTTATTATTGAAAACTAATTATTTCTGTCCTTTTTTTACTTTGGCTAACACAAAGTTGATTGAAAAATAGCACGACATTTTAGAGGAATCAGTTACGAAGGTATATGTATATAGGTATCGATTGTCATATCTTGGAGTTTTCGAACTTAGGTTTCATCATCCCAATTCAAAGTCCATATGTTTGATATCTCATTATCATATATTTTGTTCTGAGAACGAGCATCTTTCAATAGTGGGGAGGGAACTATTTTATGGTTCCAAATAATGTTACCATTTGCTCTGGTATTTTCAACGAAAAATTTTACGCTGGTATCATCATCCGTTCCTTTTTGAACGCGTTCCCATTTAATAAGTCCATAGTCCTTACCTTTGTAACCACTAAACCAAAAGTCTTCTGATGTGATCGGATGACGCTCAAAGTTAGAAATGTTTACATTATAAAATCCGTAAACTTCATTGAGAATGGTTGAATCTGTTAGTATGTGGGATGTATCAGCCACTGAAGCTATACGCCTTCCGAACTGAATATCATTTGTTGTAGCAGTCTCAGTTATATGATTTTGAACCCACAGGCCAGTTTCAAAAACCGATTTTTCCAGATATCTTTCACTATAAGCATCTTCTTCATAAATATTTATGTACTGGTAGTAACCCGAAAATATAATAGAACCTATTATAAACAGCATAAACACTTTAGTTGCTACTATTTTATTTTTTGAATCTTTTATAATATTAAACAAACCCATACTTGCAAAAGGAATTGCAAAGATTGGTATGAACCATTTCATATATGTTTGTTCATATACAAACACCGTTAAAAACATCAGGGACAATATTAAGAACCATTCTCCAAACTCTTTATTTCTTTTAAACACGAGGTACAAGAATCCACCTATAGCTGGAATGAAGAGAAGCCCAACATACCTGATATAATTTATATAGACGGGTGCATACCGGGTTTGTTCTATGAACTTTCCAGTAAAAAATGGAATAGAGAACATAAATCCAAAACCCATAATAATAAAAAACGGCAAATATTTTTGTATGATAGGTTGGTCACTAATCCTCAGTTTGTCCTTGAGTAGAAATGTACAATAGAGGATAAAAAAAGCACCAATGACAGGGAGCAAGAAATAAAATAGGTGATGAACAGTAAAAAGCAAGAACCCAAAAATCAAAGTTAAAGGAACAAATTTCAAAGATTTTCTACATCTTAAAAGCAAAAAGATAAATAAAGGTGCCAGCATGACAAAGAGTCCTCTTGTTGGAATGGTCCAGGTACTGTAGCCCAGAACTCCTGGTGAAAGTGGAAGTGCGAATGCTGTTAATATCTTATAAAGATCATCATCAAAAATCTCACTGGCCATAAGATAAGAAGCAAACATACTGATTAAACCAATTATTAAACAATATAAAAAGATAGTCCATCTCATTTCCAGACCCGACAACTGGGAAAAACCTGATACCAGAAACTGCATAGCGCTTGTGTATGAAGCTGGATAAAGCCCAAAATAAGATAGAGGGTCCAATGTCCATTTGGCTGAACCATATTCTGTAATGGAGTTAGCCATTGCATGCATTAAAAATGAATCTACTCCTATCTCATTGGAAACAACTTGATTACGCAAAATAATGTTCAATAAAAACAAAGGAATAAACAATTCCACCATTGTCCTAATTGATATCTTCATTTTAAAGTTCCCCAGTCAAGTTTCATTGTTTGCTCTAAAAAAGGAATATAATTCATCGTTTAAAATTGTATATTTCAATTTTCAACTCCTTATAAGCAAACAAGGTATATATTAATGTTTTTTAAGGAAGGGCTATACACAGAAAACTACCATTCCAGTAATCTTACCACTTCAAATGCTTCAGCATATTCCACATTAATCGTTTTGCCCCTAAACTTGCAAAGATCGATAATTGCCTCACGTTCTACATAATTTCGTTCTTCCTGAGAAAAGAACTCTTTCACACAGGAAACCTTTGTCTCAAAGGTTTCACTTATATCGCTGAATGCATTTGGGACGAATTTAAGAGTTGTGGATGGAGCTTCATAGCACATAATGCTGTTTTCCATCTTGCGGGATGCTGAAAGGACTGCCAGAGCAATGTTGCGGTGATCCTGATGATAATCCTTAAGCGAATGAACATAGATTATAGAAGGAACATATTTTTTGACTACTTCATCGATCATTGACACAGTAATCCCGTTGTGGGACACAAATGTATCTTTCAGGTCTAAAAAATCAACCATTTTCACACCCATCATGTGTGCAGCTTTTCTGGCTTCTTCCACCCTCTCCTTAGGATCCCCGCCTTTTTCTCCCTTTGTAGCAATCAAATAGTATACATCATCACCCTTCAGGATATGCTTTTTTATTGTCCCGCCACATCCTATCTCAATATCATCTGGATGAGCACCGACTGCCAAAATTGTTCTTTTAACCATTCCAATCCCTCATATTAAATGTCTTTCTCCCAATACTAAATAGAGCGTCAATGGAAGCCATATTTGGTTCAAAGCTTTCATAACATTGCTCATAGACCGGATGTCTAAAGTCTTGATATTCTACAGATATATCCTTAGTTTCAAACAAAGAAGTGTCTAAGTAATTCTTGCCGCATGGGCCTGATATGTAAACATCACCATCCAAACAATCAACAATGTCTACTAATCTTTCAGTTGACTTTGTCTTGAAATCAAATTCACTGGAAAAAACAATTTTGGTTTTTAGACCAAATGATTTCATTAAAAAGTCGATCAAAGACATATTTAGATCAAATAGATATTCGTAATCAGACATGTATATAGCTTCGATTCCAGATTCGTAATTCTGAAATTCCCGGGAGTTTATGTAGTTTTCTTTCAGCATTGACAGATGCACATCATTCCACATCTGACCTTTTGTGAGGAGACTATTACGTATCTTGATTTCCCTGATAGGTATCCTTTTCTTCTCTACAGGTACAGTCAACCATTTCCAACCATTGAAAATGCGTATCTTATTTCGATGCTGGAAATCCTCTTTATTGAATTGGGCATCATCATATATTACAAATACATCTGCTTTGTTCATTTTGTCAAAAAAACCAAGATAAGGCAGATAATTAGGTTGATGAATAGCAATTTTCATAGTATCTTCCAGTAGTAAGGATCTTTAACCTTAACCTTTATAGATGATACCCTCTTTGTTCTTCAAGGTTTTTATGCTATCTGGATAGCCATCTACAAGTTCAGTAATGAATTTTGTGACATCTATCTTATCATTGAGCATTCTTTCACGCTTTTGTTGCCATTTCAGTTTGCTATTACTGTCTTCCAGGATCTCTATGGCTTTTTTGAAAGCATCTGATTGGCCTGTCTCCGGATCAGAATAATTATAAACAAGGCCGTACGATGATTCCATTTCATCAATGTAACCCCTTCTGCTTGTAGATAAGTAGATGGAGGGAGTACCAAGGACAGCACTTTCACATGCCATGGAAGAACTTTCACCAATGAAGAGATTTGCATAATACATGAAATCATGGATTTTTTCAGGTGGGACACTTATCCGATTTTTTTCAAGACTTGGGGGGAGTTCTTTTTCTGATGTTATGAAAACCCGCCCATATTTCTCCAGCTCCCTGACGATACTCAATTTATCAGTGAAACCTTTTGAGCCTTTGTCATGAGTTGCATCCCATTCCACAAATCGTACAACAATATATTTTTCATCAGAGTTGATGTCAAGAGACTCAAATACCGATTCATCCGGCTTAAAGTCAGTAGGATGTAAATATGCTAATTCCTCAAACCCATTATAATAAATGTGTCTTTTTGACCCCAATGAATTTTTAAATGAAAATGGTGTGCAAACAAGTTTTGAGCAGGAATGCAATATATAATTATTAAAAGGAGTGTTTTCAGTATCTGAAAAACCAATATGAGGTATTTTCAATAGTTTACCTACATGTGCTAAATATGGGCTTCCTCCTATTATCAGGTCCGGATTAAACCTTCGAGCAATTTTATAAGTTAAACTGTCTGCTTCATATACGCCATATATTTTCTTATAGAAGTTTTTATAGTGGGGCCCTATAGATTCATATTTAATTCCATAAGAGTTTAATAACTGGAATGTAATGTCCTTTTCTCTTGCAACTACTTTTACTTCATGTCCATTCAAGAGCAAATTCTTGATGAGATTTTTTCTAAAATGAACGTGCTTTGGATGGGCAACTCCTATCATAATTCTCATGAAGGCAACTCCTGATATCTATATAAGCGTATATTATAAAAATTTCTTGTAAACACTGAACACACTTTTTGCAAATTGAAGCTTCAATGGCTTGTGAATATAGGTGTATCTTCCGTAATTAACCATATTTCCTCCAAAGAGTCTTTTAAATTGAACCCACCCAGCTGATGTATCTTCATCTTTTCCGCCACCACCAAAATCGAATGACGTGAAACCATTTTCCAGGCCCCATTCAAGAACTGACCATACTGCGAAATCATTTGGGTAATAATTGAAATACTCAGAATCAGAGCCATTATACCAGGCATAGATGTTATTTTTGTACAAGAGAACAAGGCGTGTACCGATACATTTACCGTCGTATTCTACAAAAAAGAATTTAGCCATCTTTTTAGGAACAAGTATATCGTAAACTGCCTCAAAATTACTTATGTCCTCAAGAGGATTGTTTCTGATTGAATATCGCTGCTTTACCAGTTCATAAAAAATTTTGACTTCCTCTCTGCTTTCCAGTTCTCTAAAAATTAAACCATTACTCTTTGCTTTATTTACACATCTTCTTTTACTTTTGCTAATTGAACTCCATAATTCTTTTTTTGTTTTATCTAAATCGATAATGAAATTATTCCATGTTTCACATTCGTAATCACATTTTTCGTACACGGAAAAAGCATCGATAGTATTTTCCAAAGGATAGATCCTGCTGTACATGACATTTTTTTTATTGGCAATTTCATTGTATTGTTTAAAAAGTAATGGTATGGCAGTTATTCCCTGTTCACTATCAAAAATAGGCCCGCCTCTTATAGTCGAGTGACGAGAAAAGCTGCTCATAAACCCTTTTTTCTCATCCAGTATCTTTGCTAAAAGGGAAGCAACAATCTCGTCCGTATCTTTATTTACAGCTGTCAACATAAATGGTTGCGCAGCTGGATTTTTACTGTAGACCTCAGCCATTTCTCTTGTCTGGAATATGCTGGCATATGGATTATTGTATAAAAACTCATCAAATTCTTTATTTTTTACATTGTTAGTAATGACAATTTCAGGCAAGCTATAAACTCCTATCACAAGAATGATTGACGCAAGCAATTATATGTTTCAAATCTTTTTGTTTAAGTACATAATGATTAGGTATGGTCAGAATCCTGTCACACAAATATTCGGTATTTGGACAGTCACCTAGGTAACCATAGCTCTCTTTGGCTATAGAAGGAACATTACTGAAAAGTTGTGTTGTATCTATCCCTTTTTTTGTAAGAGCAATAGCCATTTCGTCCCTTGATCTTTTATTTTGTGTTATAATAGGAAACAAGAAGCAATTACAATAAGTATCATCTGTTTCGGTGACAACATTTGACTCAAAGGAATTGATGGATTCTAAGTACAAAGAAGAATTACCGCGTTGTTTTTCAACATTGGATGGAAAAACCTTAATTTTCCTACAAATAACAGCAAGATCAGTTTTCCTGATTTTTTGTATCTTGAAGGAATATTTATTCATGATGTCTACTTTTTTTTCAACCAATGAACCAACAGGCAGGGAAAAAAGACCAAACCATGGTCTGTGATAGAGAGCTGATCGCAGATATGTTTTAAAAGCATGTTTTATTTCACCTGCAATGCTTTCATCAGGGAATGTATTTAGCTCTTCAGATATTTTATTTGCCAGAACATCGTCTGAAGTGAGGATCATGCCGCCTTCTCCAGCTGATAGGTATTTACCAGACCTGAAACTAAAATATCCCGCAATACCAATTGTACCAAGTAAAGAATCCCCATGTTTACTCAAAAGTGCATGTGCGCAGTCTTCTATAACAGGAATATTGACTGCTATTTTCATAATGTTAGTCATATCAGCAGGTCTGCCGAATGTATGAATGACCACTATAGCATCTAAATTGTTGATCTTATTATTCAGGTCATTGACATCAAGAGTCAAATTATTGATATCTATATCTAAAAAAACAGGGACATGTCCTGCGTGAATAATGGAATCAAAAGTACTCGGACAAGAGTATAGTGGAATGCCAACATTTGACTCGGGTGGTAAATTCAAACATTTCAATATTAAATACAGTGACGTTCTACCACTATTTGTAAAAATGACGTTTGAATCCGGGAATATTAAATTCATACAATCAGATGCAACAGGATCTTTCAATTTTAGTAGAGAATCCACTAGATCTTTTACATTGTAATCAATATTAAATCTGGGTATCAAATTTGGGTTTGGTTTCATCTTTTTTGGGCAATTAATAGGTTATTTCTCTAAATCTATTTGTCCATATTTTTATATAAATGTTGTTTATCATATTTGTTGAAATGAGGTAAATATCCAATCCCTGACACAGGCAATTGGAAAAACAAATCAACACAAACATTGTGAATGATTTTTATTGTCAAAATAGTCCATATGATCATCTTTTATCTTATTCATAATATATTTGACAATATTGAAGACTGCTAACCATCATTACATAAAAAGATAAATATAGTATATCACTCATATTTCGCCTTTTATACGGACAATTTCAAAACACTCAGCATATTTAGCACCTATCTCATAACCTCTATGCTGTGCCCTTGCCTGAACTGCATCCAGGAAATGGTCTCCATATTTAGAAACTTGACTTTCATGCTGTTTTAGAGCTTCCATTTTTTTTTCAAGTGTATCAGTTATATCTATATAATACTGGTTTCTGAAACCGACATGAGACCGGCCTGCTGGATACTCGGGTTCATACATCAATAGATTGGGAACATATCTTGCTGCTGACATGGTTGCCTGTGTAGTCCTTTTATGATCCTGATGTGTATCATGGTACCAATGAGTATAGATCGTGTCAATGGAATTATCGTCTATGATCTTGTTTATTGCTTCTATTGATTCTGAAGAGTATGGCACATTCTTCGTCTCAAAATCAAGATGAATCAACTTTGCACCAAGTATTTCAGCACCTGCAATGCTTTCTTGCTTGCCACCTTCTGTTGTTCTTAGTATCGTGCCATCATGGTTTGTGAAAAATGGATCAGTCATAATAAGAATAATTATATTATCATTATTCATGACGTGCTTAGCTATTGTTCCTCCACATCCAATTTCAATGTCATCTGGATGAGCACCTATCGCAAGAACGTTTCTTTTTTTCATGGAAATACCCTGAACTGTTAAAGTGTGCATTATATTTATTATTTATGTGGCTTAATTAAAAATTACACGTATATTACTATTTTTAAGGATATGTATTTATAATTTAAATTAAATATATTAAAACCTGGTACGAGCTTTGGTCTATAATTTACGTGACCGTCTTGTGAATAGTATCAAAGAATTTCTGGAAAATGAGTTTATATGAATATTTACCAATAAATTTAAGTATTAAACGTATAGTGCTTATTGGAGATATTAAAATGAAAAATGGAAAAATGAATTTTATGTGTTCATTTTCTTCCGATATACTGTATTTAAAGGGGTAGAATTATGGATACCAGTTCGCTTACTTTTGATGAGTTTTTATCAACACAAAGTTATCAGGTGCCGGTTTATGGGTTTTTATTCAACCTTCTTCTGGCAGGTATTTTGGCATTTATTTTAAGCCAGGCATATATTCGTTACGGGACTTCTCTTTCTAACAGAAGGGCATTTGCTAAGAATTTTATGCTCATTGCAATGACAACAATGTTCATTATCACAGTAGTAAAATCTTCTTTAGCTCTCTCATTAGGATTGGTCGGTGCCCTGTCGATCGTGCGTTTTAGGACTGCAATAAAAGAGCCTGAAGAGCTAGCCTTTTTATTCCTGGTAATTGCAGTGGGATTGGGTCTTGGTGCAGACCAGCTACTAATTACTACGATTACGATTCTATTTATTATCGCTATAATCATTATTAAATCAAAAGCTACCAAAAAGAATATCCTTGAACAAAATTTCCACCTTACCATTTCGGATTATAAACCTGATAGCCATATGCTATCGATGGTTAAGAATGTCATATTAGAACATTGTTCATCGGCTGAATTGAAAAGGTTTGATGAATCCAATGAGATATTTGAAGCAACATTCAATGTAAATGTAGACAAAATAGAGGATCTAATTACTCTTAAAAACGACATGAAACAGATATCTGCGTCAATTAGGGTTCATTTCCTGGATAATAAGGGGATCATCTAAGAATGAAAATAAAAGAACCAGATTCTAAAATCTCTGTTTTACGACAGAGTATTTTAGTTCTGTTGAAGAAAAAAAGTAGTTATGTACTTATTTTGTCCTTATTCATATTAATTAGTTTTTTTTCAGGAATGGTCTTAGCCGGGTATCTTGGAACACTTGATAATCCTTCTCCCAGTGCAAGTAAATTATATAAATCGACAATAGAAAAGATGGGTTTGACTCCCGATGATGCCAGGCTCTTGGCTAAAGGACTTGTTAATGAAAATGTGCAAATTCCGGTCAATTATTTCTCATCTTTATCCTCGAATGCCGAAACAATATCAATAGATATCAAAAACAATGATTTTCAAAAACTTGCCTACAATCGTGAAGTAGCCCTTGAACAGGGCATATTAATAACAGATGATGACGATTATGTTCCAGCCACTATACGTTTCAATGATTATGAGGTAAAGGCGAAAATAAGATTGAAAGGTGACTGGGTCGATCATCTTGTGGGCGATAAATGGTCATTTCGAGTTAAGCTTAAAGATGACAACACCATTTTAGGTATGAAAGTTTTTTCAATTCAAAACCCCAATACTCGTGTTTTCCTGAATGAGTGGCTATATCAGGAAGTACTGGGTAGGGAATCTATTATATCTCCACGTTACTATTTCGTTTCTGTTGTTGTAAATGGAAAAAATAATGGCATATACGCTCTGGAAGAGCACTTTGATAAACGGTTAATAGAGAATGAATATTACAGGGAAGGTCCCATCATCAGTTTCAATGAAGACTATCTCTGGATTGGCCGTACTCAAGGTATAGATGATCTTGTGGAAAGTTATTTTTCAAGTGATATTGACACTTTCCAGACAAGCAGCGTTATCGAAGATCCAGATAAATACCGGCAATTCATCCAGGCAAAAGATCTTTTAGAGTCATTCCGGGAAGGAAATTTGAGCACAAGTGAAGTTTTTGACGTAGATAAACTTGCAACTTTTATGGCACTTTCTGATCTGATGGGTGCGACCCATGGTAACTGGTGGCATAATCAAAGATTTTATTATAATCCAATAACTTCTCGCCTAGAACCGATAGGTTTTGACAGTGACTCAGGTGAGAGAATAAGTAATTATGGGTTATTTGGTATGTCAAATCTTGGTGAATTTAATGAACCGTATCAAAGTATGATCTATACAGATCCTGTATTCTTTGAAAAGTATGTGTCAGAACTTGAAAGGGTTTCAAATGAGTCCTACCTTGAAGAAATATTTACTGATCTGGATGATGAGTTAAAGTCTAATTTATCTATAATCCATAAAGATTATCCTTATTACTATTTTTCAACGAATGTGTTTTTTGATAATCAGGAATATATACGGAATGTATTGAATCCGGTAAAATGTCTGAATGCACATTATTATTCAAACACATCGAATAAATTTACATTAGAACTGGGTAACACACATGCATTTCCTCTGGAAGTATACGGTGTCAAATATGGGGACATGGTCCTGTATCCATCATCTGAAGTAATTCTGGAAGGAAAAAAGTCAAATGATGTTGTCAAATATGAAAATATCGAATTTTTCCTCCCCGAGGGTCTTGTATGGTCTGATGATGTCCTTTCTGAGCTTGTGTTAGAGTACAGTATTTTGGGACAAAGTGTAAAACGAAATGAATCGATCTATCCATGGAGTCATGTTTCTGATAACTTCATTGAAAATGATTTTATTAGAAGAAGTCCCAATGCCGATACATTTGATTTTATTTATGTTGACGAATCAGGAAAACGAATTATTCTAAAGAATGGCATCTGGGAACTCAATGATAGTCTTATAATACCAGAAGGATTCACATTTGTAATCAATGGTGATGAACCTACTGTATTAGATCTGAAAAACAATTCCAGTATAATTTCATATTCTCCTTTACAATTCTGTGGCTCTGAAGATTATCCTGTGACCATCACATCATCAGATCTTACAGGTTTTGGTCTCGCTGTCATGAATGCCGAATCAAAATCTGTATTAGATCGAGTCATTTTCAGTAATTTATCGGCACCGAGGTATAACGCATGGCAATTAAGTGGCGCTGTAACATTCTACAATTCTGAAGTTGAAATTAACGAGTGTATTTTTTCAAACAATACTTATGGAGATGACATGCTGGACCTTGTCAGATCACCATATGTAATAAGTAATTCTGCATTCCGGGATACTTTGTCCGATGCTCTTGATGATGATTTTGGGATTGGTGAAATTCATCACACATCATTTATATCTTGTGGGAACGATGCTATGGATTTTTCAGGTTCTGACGTTTATATCCATGACTGCATTGTTGATGGTGCAGGCGATAAAGGTATCAGTGGGGGAGAAAATAGTAATTTGATGGTTGACTACGTCAAAATAAGGAACAGCTCGGTTGGCGTAGCAAGCAAGGACCTCTCAACAGTTTATATAGATAACACACTCGTTTCTTCTTCTGATGTAGGGCTCACTGCTTTTCAGAAAAAATCTGAATTTGGGCCAGGGGCTATAAACGCCAAATTTACTCTCATTGAAGACACAAGGATCCCTTATATTGTCGAGAGCGGATCAAGTCTGATATTGAATTCAAAAATAATAAACGGAGACAGTTTAAATGTTTATGAGGGGTTGTACAATGAAAACTAAATATTCAAGTGTATTGATACTATTCTTGCTGATTGCATGTTGTTTAAGTCCAACAGCTTCAGCAGCATATTTTAATGATACTATTAATGATGTTCCCCTTTATTTGCCGGAAGGTCCGCAAAACTATTCGTTCCTTTTTGTCGGGCATCCCTATGGCTCACCGGGATCTCTTTCTTCATATCCTGCCAGTTCATTTTTAACGAACATTGACATGTTCAACGAGGACAATGCATCTTTTATGGTACTACTTGGTGATAACTACATAAGGACAGATCCCCACCTTATTGAGAATTTCCAGGCCTCTATAGCAACAGACGTTACAAAACCTCTGGTAAATGTAATTGGAAACCACGACCAAATAGACGAGTCTTATGATGATTATTTTGGAATTCCTCGTTATTATGAATTCACCTATGGTTCTGATAAGTACATAGCATTGAACAGTGGTAATTTCACATGGGGCGAAATAACAGGTGATCAATATGATTTCCTTATGAATTCTATAAATGAAACAATGGATTCTCCGGAAATTGATAATGTTTTCATCATGATGCACAAGACTCTATGGAGTAAGAACAATGATGATCTCAGTATTCTTGATGAATACAAAAATACAGATGTTGCTTATGATGAAAATTTCAAAGATACCATTATGCCTGCAATTATAAGTCTTTCAGAAGTAAAGAATGTATATATGCTTGCAGGAGATACTGGAATCCAAAAATTTGAATGGTACTCCTTACCCATATTCTATCATGAGGACAGGGAACATGAGAATATAACCTATATTTCAGCTGCTATGGGTGATATACGTAGTGACGCTGTTATCAAGGCCTTTGTGAAAGGTGATGGGGATGTAGAATTCAAAGCAACATCTCTGACAAATATGGATATAGAAGAAGATGTAACCACATATGATGTTGAATACTGGGAAAATCATTATTCTACTGTTCAACATGTAAAATACAATAAGTTCAAAGCCATTATTTCAAGCGGAGGGTTCAAATATGGTGTTTTCGTTTCCTTTGGGTTTATGTTTGGAATCTTGCTGATAGTTTATTTGTTTAAGAGGGGTAAGAGTGTTAATTGAGGATCTTTTGGCTTCAGATGAGTATCGGTATGAAAAGAAATCGTTGATCACTGGTTTGAGCAGGTATGAGGTAGAATCTATTATAAAATGTCATCCTGCTATGTTCACAGAGGTATATCCTTTACGTTCTGTGAATAATATTTATTTTGATACTCCTTCAATGCAACATTATTTTGATAATGTTGACGGATTGAGTAATCGCTTAAAGGTAAGGGTCAGATGGTACGGGGATATTTTAGGTAAAATAGAAAAACCAGTTCTTGAATTAAAGATCAAAAAAAATCTTGTCAGCTGTAAAAAGATATTTCCTCTTAAATCTTTTATTCTTGATTCCAATTTTTCACTAAAAGAACAACAAGAGATTTTTCTGCGCTCAGATATACCGGATAATCTGAAAGAATATCTTTGTCAGATGAATTTTTCTCTCCTTAATCATTATAATCGCAAATATTTCTTGTCGTCCGATCGTAAATTCAGGGTAACAATCGATTTTGATCTGCAATATTACAAATTAAGGAAAAACGGTAATTCTTTTTTAGAGAAGCATACTGAAGATAATTCTGTAGTGGTAGAGATCAAGTATTCTTCAGAACACGAAGCTTTTGCAAGCTCAATAACGGATATTTTTCCTTATAGGATTACTAAAAACTCTAAATACGTAACCGGAATAGATGGTTTTATGTTATGATCACAAGGTTTGTTTGGGAAAACAATTATTCATATTCTTCCCGGCAAAAAGATCCCCATCAAGCAGAATAAGCCCGTTAAGGCATACATTGCCCATGTGGCATGCTTTTCTGTGATTCTGAGATAGTAAGGTAATACCCATTTCAGAGTAAGTGGATTTGGTACTTCGAGAGTTCCATCCTCTCTTTCCTTTCCAAACTTTGCTTCAGGGAATTTCATTGCTCTCCAGTAAGCATACATAAGGAAGTTCACCGTATGGGGTATTAGCATAATAAAACCACTTATGATGAATCCCTGTAATACTATGATGGTTCCTATCGCAGCTCCTATGGTAAGTGAACCCACATTGCCCCAAAATATCTGTGATGGATATTTATCATACATGTAGTAACCAAGAGTTGCTCCTGTTATGCTTACAATTGCAATGATATGGTCAACATCTCCCAATAATACTGATTTGATAATGAGTGATAAAAGCACGATTACGGAAAGCCCAGAGGCCAAACCGTTATAACCAGAATGCATGTTCACAAGATTGGATGCCACCAAAACATAGGTCGGTACGATAAATTGCAAGTACAGGATACCAAGTTCAATGTTTCCAACATTAGGTAGTGTAAATGCAGTATGTGTTGCATACTGTATCAATGGGTAGGAGCAATAATACATAAGAAGAAGTTTGGTCACTCTTCCAATATCTATCATATCATCCAATATTCCAAATAACCCGAACATGGCTATTACTATGAGGGCAACATAATTTGTCGTAGAGAATTTGAAAAACAGCGTGTTCAATGAAAAACATACCATGGCAACAAGAAGAATGGCAATGCCACCTCTATCCGGGATCATTGTCATTTCTTTTTTGTAATAATCCCTGACAATGAAACCTCTTTCAGTTAGCTTTTTAATGAAATATGGCATTGAAATAAAAGTTGCTAGAAATGGCGCCAGAAAATTACTTGCAAGGACCAAGGCCACTAGTGTTGATGGTGATTCAAGATCCAGCATAGTTAAAATCCTCTGTTTTATATGAATATGATTCTTTTTTAAAATCTATTTGCTCTATATTTTAATTGTATATGTATTTAATGCTGTCAGGATATAAATTGTATTAATTTCTTTCAAATACAATACCAGATTCAAGCTCCTTTTTTATTTCATATTTCTGATTTATTGTTGCTATTTTCAATTCATCATTATGAGTATCACTTTTAGCATCAGACATAAATTTATATAGTAGTATCCTCCTAGTTTAATATGACAATTGGGTTATTGTCGTTATAGATAGCTAATGCTTTGATGTGTACACAACGTGTTACTTATGTCAGGCATTTTAGGTGGTACAATGAAATTAGTAGAGAAAGAATGCGCAATGTGTGGTAGTCCTATATATGTTTATGAGAGCTTTGCTCGTGAAGAAATGTTCTGCACCCTTCATTGTATGGAGCGTGCTACTTTTGAAAGTGTTTCCGAGGGTTTGGCCTAGGTTCTAAGTTGTCTTCCAGGTTCGAATATTTTTCATACAGGACCTGGGAATCTCTTTTTTTATCAATAAATTGTTATTTTTGTGTAGGGTAATTTAATATATTTAGTTTACAGTCATAGATTCATGAAAAAAGTTCTTGTTACTGGTGGTATTGGCCAGGTTGGAAGTTATATTGTGGATCTGATGCAAGATGATTATGAGCTTACGGTTCTTGATAACCTTTCAACAGGAAAAACACCTTTACTTCCTGACAATGTAGATTTTATAAAAGAAGATATCAGATCACCTGCAGCAAAAGAATTGGCTAGCAAGCATGATGTCATTATTCATACAGCAGCCCAGATAAGCGTGGCAAAGTCTATGGATGATCCCCTATATGATGCTGATAATAATGTATTTGGAACTCTCAACCTGCTTGAAGGTGCACGTGCCGGTAACATTGAAAGATTCATTTATATAAGTTCAGCAGCTGTTTATGGAAATCCTGAATATCTTCCTATTGATGAGAAACACCCTCAAAACCCCATGTCACCGTATGGAGCTAGCAAGTTCTGCGGTGAAAGGTATTGTTGTATGTACAATAAGGCTTATGGTCTGCCATCGGTTTGTATCAGACCATTTAATATATACAGCCCCAGGCAGGATCCCTCAAACCCCTATTCTGGAGTCATATCCAAATTCATAAGTCGCGTAAGGGACAATCTTCCTCCTATTGTCTTTGGGGACGGTACACAGACAAGGGATTTTGTTTCAGCTCATGATGTTGTTAATATGATCCAGCTGCTGGTTAATGGTAAAGGGAACAACGGTGAGGTTTATAACGTAGGTACAGGCAAAGTCACGAGCATCAATGAACTTGCACAAATGATTCTGGATATATTTGGCCAGGACATGGATATCGAATTCAGAGATACGATGCCAGGCGATATAAAGGACAGTTATTCCGATATATCAAAGTCAAAGGGAATAGGCTTTAAGCCAGTTGTAGAGCTTTACAAAGGCCTTGAAGAGGTAATAGGCCTAACTAGCAGATAAATATTTTAACCTTGCAATCATCTAACAAGCAAGATAATTGCGTAATCCTATGAAAAACAGGCAATATTTTATGTGTAATCCAATGAAAAACAGGCATGTTGCTTATTTAGCTCTTCATGTTCTCTATGTTTTGCAGTCGCTGCTCAATCTTGCTTCCTACATAGTTTCATCTGATTACAGTAAGATCAGGAAGAACGTTTTCATTATAATTACAATACTATATGCAGGATTCATATTTTATTTATCTTCCCAGTCTGACATAAGTGTTCCTTCCGCGGTATTCAATATGCCAATTTTGTATGAGTTTGCGGAGATAGCCAAAGATATGGATTTGGTTTTTTTGATCGACATTGCGAAGTATGCGTATGAAAATGTCGATAAACTAGCCCATATGGTCCTGTATTTTGGTCTTGGTATACTATTGCATCTTACGTTCCGAAACTCTGAAAACACCATATTGCGGAAATATGCAGCCATCTTCGCGGTGCTACTTGGTGTGATCTATGGAATTACAGACGAATTTCACCAATCATTTGTGCCAGGCCGTACATCCAGTTTGCATGATCTGTTGGCTGACGGGATAGGGGTGACAATTGCACAGGTAATCTTCGTTATATTGGTACTTATAAGCATGCAACGAAAAAAGAGTAATAAGGACCAGGAATAAACCTGGTTTTGCTTCATTTTTTATTTTTTTAGCTTATGATCTCGTGACCATTCTTGTCGCCTCGGCCTATACCCTTGTACACAAAGCCTGAATTGATAAATAGATCAGGATCTATTACATTCCTACCATCTATAATTACAGTATTTTCCATACCTGTCATTTTCTTTATGTCATCAGGCTTCAGATTAAAGTATTCTTTGTGGCCGGTGAAGATCACTACTGCATCAGAACCTGAAATTACCTCTTTTATATCCTTATGTATCTCAACATCTGGATAGTTCAAGACATGGGGGTCATGGACGAGCAGTTCAGCACCTGCTTCAATGACCATATCCCTGTAAGGTTCTGAAGGTGGGTTACGCGCATCATCTGAGTCGTTGATAAAAGCCCAGCCTAACATAGCGATCTTTGAACCTTTGATGTCCTTATCAAGTCTTTTAAGAGCAGCAACTGTCAGATTGTACATATGGACAGGCATGAAGTCGTTGACCCTGCGCGCAAGTACATAGATCGATTCCGCATCCTGCGGATAGTCAAGGGCTTCACTTCCCATTTTGACACCACGTTCAAGATGGTATGTGTCCTTTGTAAGACAATGACCGCCAACACCTGCACCTGGCCAGAGTATGGCTCTGGTGATGCCTTCTCCTTTGAGGCTATCAATTCCCGCTCTGACATCATAGACGTTGATGCCCATGGTCTCACAGTACAGTGCAAGTTGGTTTGCTGCTGCTATTTGCAGGTCCCTGAAAGTGTTCTCTGCAGTTTTTGTTACCTCGGCCGCAGTAGCACTCATGGGTATGACCTTGCCCTTTGTAAGTACGGGACTGTAAAGTTGCACTGCCCTATCGGTGCTTGGCTGGTCAATACCTCCTACAATACGGTCATGTTCCTGAATATTGCGAAGAAGTCTTCCTACCATTACCCTCTCCGGCGCATGGGCCAATGCGAAATCTTCGCCTGCTTTAAGACCGGATTCCTTTTCCAGTATGTCCTTTGCCATGGTTTCTGTAGTTCCGGGTGTGATGGTGGATTCGAGTACCACGAGCATACCTGGTCGCAGATATCTACCTACATTGCGGATTCCTTCTTTAAGGGCTCCAAAATCAGGTTCTAGTGCTTTTGAATCTGCAAAGGGTGTCTGTATGGCCAGAGTAATTGCATCCACTTCGGATATTCTTGAAAAATCCGGTGTACATTCGAACTTTCCTGCTTCAACTACTTTTTTTAGTAATTCCTCAAGGCCGGGTTCTTCTCCTTTGAGGGGACTTTCACCACTGTTTAGCATCTCAATCTTATATCCTGATGAGGCTGAATCTCTCTGGAATCCCAATACCTTATCGAATTTATCAGAATCTGCGAACAGGGCAGCAGCAGGGATGCCCACATATCCCATGCCAATGACACCAATGGTTTTGATAGGGCCTTTTTCTTCCAGTATATTCTCAAGTTTTTGACTCATGATGATCACTCATTTATTTCTATTAATTTTTCTTCTTTGTAGGAACTGATAGCAGCCAGGCTTACTCTTAGGGCGTGCTTGCCGTCCATTCCGCAAGGTTCAGGTTGCTTTCCTTTGTTAATGCAATCGATGAAGTATTCAAGTTCATTTTTAAGGGGCTCTTTAAACTCTATCTTTGCTTTCCTTACCCATCCGCTATCATGCAGTTCCACTGTCTGGTCGATGTAGTCCAGGTAAGCAACGCCACCTACACCCACGGCTGTAAGCTTTCTGACTTTGTGCGGGGTCAACCAGTTCACTTCTACAAGACCGGAAAACGCGTGGTTTAGGCGCATGTGGATGGTGGCATGGTCTTCAAAGGAATGGATGTCTGCACCAGCTACAGCATATACCTGGTTGACATGTGTACCGTAGAGGTAGGAAATGACATCAATATCATGCACACCGATATCCAGTATGACTCCTACATCTCTTATTCTGGGATTATAAGGGCCGACCCTTGTTGTGGATATCGAGACGATCTTACCAAGCAGGCCTGAATCTATTATTTCTTTTAATTTGATGACAGCGGGGTTGAACCTCTCGATATGTCCCACCATCAGAAGACGATCGTTGTTTTTAGCAGCTTCAATTATGGCTCGTGCATTCTCAACGCTGTCAGCAATTGGTTTTTCTACCAGTACGTGTGCACCGGCATCGATAGCATCTATGGCCACTTGCCTGTGCATTTTTGTAGGGACCACAATGCTTACGGCATCAAGTCCTTCAGCAAGAAGTTCTTTGTAATCTGTAAAAGCCTTTGTATGATACTGCTTTGCAAGTCCATCCACAAGTTCCCTGTCAATGTCTGAGATGCCTGCAAGTTCCACACCTGACATTTCACTGTAGATGCGTATGTGGTTCTTTCCCATGGCTCCGGCGCCGATAACTCCAACTTTCAACATTTTGAATCATTCCAGTCTCTGATAGTATTGCTTATGGTGGTGATGTCCTCATCCGTAACTCCTGGATGTACTGGCAAGGAGAGCACTTCCCTGGAAGCTTTTTCTGTCACCAGCAGATTGTCACTGTATCCGAGATCTTTGTAATATGGCTGCTTATGGATGGGTATTGGATAGTAAATGCCTGTTCCAATGCCTTTGTTCTTAAGATGCTCTGCTAAAGAGTCACGGTTCTTGGTTCTAATGGTATATTGGTGAAAGACATGATTGCACCTTTCCCTGATCGTAGGACATTGTATTTCGTTGATGTCCCTGAGGTTTTCAGTGAACAATTTTGCATTGTGTTGCCTTTTAGATGTATATTCTGAAAGCTTTTTGAGCTGTGTAAGTCCAATGGCTGCTGAGATATCTGTCATGCGCAGGTTGTATCCGAGTATCTCATGCAGATACCGTTGTTTTGAACCATGTGAGCGTATCATACGTGCTTTGTCTGCCACATCTTTTTTGTTTGTGGTGATCATACCACCTTCGCTGGTCGTCATGTTCTTTGTCGGATAGAAACTGAATGCTCCGGTACCAAAAGAACCAACTTTTTTGCCACTGTAAGTGGCTCCATGTGCCTGGCATGCATCCTCTATCAGGATAAGGTCATGATCCTCTGCCATATCTGTCATTAGATCCATATCTGCAGGCTGACCATAGAGATGCACAGGCATAATGGCTTTTGTTGCAGGGGTAATTTTCTCCTTGATAAGCTTAGGGTCAAGGTTGAATGTGTCGGCTTCGATATCTGCAAATACTGGCTTTGCACCAGTGAAAAGTATTGAATTTGCAGTGGCTATAAAACTAAAAGAACTGGTGATAACCTCATCACCTTTGCCTATGCCATGGGCAAGTAAAGCAGCATGAAGGGCTGCAGTACCAGAATTAACGGCAACTGCATATTCCGTACCTGCGTATTCAGCGAATTCCTGCTCAAATTGTGCCACACGCTGTCCTTCAGCTATTATTCCTGAGCGAAGCACATCGCTTACTGCCTTGACCTCTGCATCATCAAGCTGTGGTTTTGCAATGGGTATCATGATTTAGATTTTCTCCCGAATTGTATAAAAATAAGGATATATTTATATTATAGGCTTATATGTTATTAATAGTTTCCAGTTTATCCGGAAGATCAACTATCTTTGCAGGACAACCGATTGCCAGTTTCCATGCAGGTACATCCTTTGTTACCAGTGCTCCGGCAGCCACCATTGCGCCTTCACCAATCTCAACTCCTGGTATGAGGGTAGCATTTGCTCCAATTGATGCTCCTTTTCGAAGTACTGGTCCTTCAGGGTGATACTCTCCTCTTATGGGGTATCTGTCATTGGCAAGCACGGCACAAGGTCCAATGAATACATTATCCTCTATGGCCACATGTGTGGGAATATACACATTTCCCTGGATACTGACATTGTTCCCTATACTTACATTACCGTCAATGATAACATTAGTGCCAATGAGCACATTGTCTCCTATTGCGGTATTCTCCCTGATCATTGCATTATGTCCGGTCTTAAAATTATTCCCAGCCCGGACATTGCTGAAGATCGTGCTTCCGGCTCTTATGAATGCATTGTTCCCTATTATTGATCCCGGAAAGTCATAGTCATCCATTTCAATACCGGCTTTTGTTATCTCCATCAGGATGCTATGCTGTGGATACCCCAGCATGACATTTTCAAGGACTACCGAGCTATCACCGATGCTGCTGGAACCGTAAAGGTTTGCAGTTCTGTGAATATACGTGTTGTTTTGGAGGCTCCCACTCATATGCACGTCATTTAAGAGTTTTTGTATATATAAATTTCTTCAGTTATTGTGATTGCACTGCTAAGATCATTAATTTAGGTCATAGTTCTCCCATATCACATCTATACTACTACTAATAATAATAGGCATTCAATTTTAGTTTAAAGAGAACCATAAATTACTAACAAGCTTCTTCAAATTGCTAATAGATCGGCTATATATGCTGCAAAGATAAGTGCGATATTTAATTTCATGCAATTCATGTATCCATCTCCTTATCTATTTCTTTATAGGATTAATAATTTTGTCCAAGTTTTAATTTATTTATAGATGAGCAAAACCAATGGCTTGTGTACTAATATTTAGTATGTTTTATAAAGTAAATTGGAGCTAAGTATAGCAACTGTTAAATCATATGAAGCAATTTCTCCAATGGGGAGAATCCTTGCATTGCATGCATACACTTATTGCTGAAATTGAATTTTCAAAGGTAGGATGTATGTGGCACTAGAATAAAAAAATTAGGGTGGTAATAATGTCTATTGTAGCAGTTATACCTGCTTTTAATGAAGAAGTACACATCTATGATGTGATAAAAAAAGCCAAATATTATGTGGACGAGATAATTGTCGTTGATGACTGCAGCAAAGATGCAACTGCTTTTATTGCTCAAAGTCTTGGAGTAAGGCTTGTGAAACATGAGCGAAATTTAGGAAGGGCCGAAGCCTTAAAGTCAGGATTTGAAGCTGCAAGGAAACTGCATCCTCAGATAATCGTTACTCTCTATGCAAATGGTTATCATAACCCCGAAGATATACCAAAGCTTGTTGAGTCTATATATTGGCTTGAGGCAGATGTTGTTTCCGGGAATACGCTGTTTAAAGATCAGGATATTTTATCCATTATAGGTGTGGATGATCATCTGGAGGATTCTTTACATGGTGATACTCTCTTGAGTACGGATCTCGTAGATTTATGCATTGGATTCACTGCATTTTCATCAAGTACATTTGAATCTCTTCAATTCTCTGAAAACGGCAGCTCAATTGAACTTTCTCTTCTTAAGGATGCAAAAAATGCAGGTTTCGATGTGAAAATGCTTCAAGTGTCACGTTTGTGTAATCATGACTTTGACCTTTTTCAGGAATATCGTATAGGTGTTGTTGTTCCTGCATACAACGAGGAAAAACTGATCAAAGCTACAGTAAATGGTATTCCTGAATATGTAAGTCGGATATACGTCACCAACGACTGCAGCACCGATAACACAGGTGATGTACTCGAGTCTATAGATGACCATCGAATGAATATTATTACTCACGAAGTAAATCAGGGAGTTGGTGCAGCCATTCTGCATGGTTATCAAAAGGCTTTGATGGAGAACATGGATATAGTTGTGGTTATGGGTGGTGATAACCAGATGAATCCGATGCAACTTCCTAATCTTCTGATGCCTATCATCGAAGGAAAAGCTGATTATACTAAAGGCAACCGTCTTCTTAATGAGGAGTATCGTGTAGGTATGAGCAAATGGAGATCATTCGGCAACGGCTTGCTCACGATGATAACTAAGATATCCAGTGGTTATTGGCATATCATGGACCCCCAGAATGGTTACACGGCCATATCTAAAAAAGCACTTTCCAGTATAGACCTGCAAAATCTCTACACCTACTATGGTTATTGCAACGATATATTGGTGAAATTGAATACATTTGGTCTGCGCACTGCTGATGTAGCCATGCCTGCTCGCTACGGTCAGGAGCGCTCCACTATTAAATATGGAAGCTATATGGGTAAAGTTTCAATCATGCTCTTCCAAAAATTTTTGTGGAGGCTCAAAATGAAATACATGATCTTGAGCTTCCATCCCCTGGTGTTGTTCTATGCACTTGGGATGGTACTTGTTCCAATAGGGGTTTTGTTGGGTGGATACATAGTTGCTGCAAAATTGTTGCTGGGCTGGAGCGTGTCTGCAAACCTGCCTTTGATGGATGCATTGTTTTTGATCATGGGTATACAGTTCACTCTGTTTGCGATGCTGTTCGATATGCAGGAGTCTAATCGCATAATGAATGGTTACTGATCTCTGTCAACATCATGAATGTAAGCATAAATGAAAAGATAAAACTGCAATATGGCATTATAGGCTGGCTTACAAAAAAAGCATAATTGTTCTTCGCATAGTCAGAGATTTAATTCATATGTTGTAAGCAAACATGAATTACTCCATTTCATTTTCAAAGGACCATTGAATATTTTATGTTTCGTACTGGGTTACAATGTTCCTATATATATTTTTTAAGTGTTCTCCTAAGGAAAAATACAGTTATGATCATAATCATGCCCAGTATTAGAACAGTAAGGAGTGATTGAGAGTTTTTGTCAGTTACTGTGAGTGGTAGGTAATCTACATTGTTCTCAGTTATTTTGTAGGGTGAATTTACAATCCCATCAGCATTAACATCTTTGTTTATCTGGCTGAAACCTTTACCATCTGGTTGTGCCCAGTAGTTCCCTCCAAGATACGGTCCATTGATAATGTTTGTTCCTTGTGTTTTTGTTATATTCCAAAAATTGCCATTGTTGTGGATATCAAGTTCAATATTTCTTGTATTGTTGAAATAATTGTTATAGATAGTGTTATTATTACTTGATTCACTCAGATACATGCCATAGTTATTCCTGGATACATTGTTATCATTTATCTTGCTTTTACTCACTTTTACAAGAAAAAGTCCATTAACATTGTTCAATACTTTGTTACTATCTACTGAATTGGTATTGGGGCATACATGCAGGTATATCCCTTGCTCATTGCTGGAAGCATTATTACCGCTTATGATCATGTCTTGAGAATTATATAGGTAAATTCCAATCTCATTTTCTGATAGGTAATTATGCACAAAGATGTCTTTTTCAGACATGTAACCATTTATACCTGCCAGATCATTTCCTGATGCAGCATTATTACTCAGTATGTTTCCACTGGCGACCTCAGAAAAGAAACCATTCCAACCATTGTCCAATGCCATGTTGCTGTTCAATATATTATTTTTAGAATGAGATAATCTGATTCCATCCAGACCGTTCATATCTAGAGTGTTATTACTCAACATGTTGTTGTTAGAATAAACAAGATGGATTCCATCTCCATGTTCGATAAAACTTACTTTGTTATTGCTTATTGTGCTGTTATTGCTGGAAACTAGGTGTATTCCGTGTATGTTCAAACCTGAGGTGCCTGTTATATAAAAACCATTTATATTCACGCTATCTGCAGATACATAAAAAGCAGGCTTGTTCTTATCAGCAGCTTCAACAATAGTGTCTGTGGGATTTTTGGAATGTGATGTTATAGCTAACGTTTTGTCCACATTCACGTTTTCTTTATACGTTCCGTTATGAACAATTACTGTATCACCAGGAAGAGCGATGCTTATAGCATTTTGAATCGTACTATTTGGATACACATGCAAATCCGCTGCAGCAGCAATATTCATTGTCAGAAAAACAAAAACCATTGTAAAATAAAACTTGGTTTTCAATTATGTCCTCCCGTGGCAACGTATAATATAACACAAACCCTAATTATTTATTAAGTAATTAGATATTTGTCACAGATATGTTTTTTTACTCAGAATTTTATTTGTAGTAAAATAATTTAATTTAGATATTTTTATTTTAGATATTATTAGGTTACTCCACTCACCTATGACTAAATATTTGTTCCAGAAACAAAAATGTTTTCCAGGCATTGGCCTGATACCCACAATCCAAGTTCAGACAAATATTACTTTTCGGGATCGTACGTGAACTCAAAACCCAGATGATTCAACGCGAACAACGCCATCATAATGACAATGAACAGCGAAAATATTGCCACATAACATGCTAAAAGATAATGAAGGAAATTAACTCGTGCAAATTCCACATCTACATACGAGAATATACTGATTGGTTTATTATATATTGGATAAAAATAGTCCATTTCGTACCTGGCAAGGTCGTCCAGCAATAGGTGTGAGAGGAACGCTGATTCAGCAAAAATACCCATGTAAGCAGCCTTGTTTAATTTTCTATATACTGTATATCCCACAACCGTTCCAAACAGGATTGCAGAAAAGCTGAAAAGTAATGAATGCGTTGCGATAGAACCGATATGACAGTGTTCCACAGTACCATTTACAAGGATACTGTAAACAGCCATCATGTCAGGTAATAATGCACTGAAACTTCCTACAAATAGTAGTATCAAGATACGTATGCTTTTTTTGTACGAAAGTTTTTTGCGCAAGAGGGCTACAAGAGTTGCATACACCATAACTGTACTGATGCAAAGTACAAAGAACATAACATGTGCAATCGGATAGGGCATGTTAATAAATAAAACAGTTGAAGATATAAATCTATCCGAGATAGTGTTTTGATGGAGAATAACTCTGACAACTTTAATATTTCAATTACTATATTATGGACATTCCTCGATAAATTATCGAGTTCATTATATCAAAATAAAAAAAGAGGCGCAGGATGTGCGCCCTAATTTGTTGTTTCGCCCATGTGACTTGACACAATCGAAAGATCCAGAATGTTCACAACACCATCCTGGTTCACATCCCAGCGAGGTAGATCACCTGTGTAGGTCGTGCCGTAGTTCTGTCCTATTAAGGTGATGTCAAGAACATTCACAATTCCATCTTCATTTACATCCCATCTTGGCACATCTGTGATGGTTGTAGTTTGCTCTGTGATGGTTATAGTGTGCTCTGCACTAACATCATCTATGCCGTCACTCACCACTGCCTTGATGGTGTATGTACCTGCAGATGAATGATCCAGAACCCAGCTGTAATCTGCTGAAGTACTGACAGTTTCTCCGTTGATCTTGATGATGTAGCTTAAACTTTGGCCATCTGCATCACTTGCAGTCACTTTTATATTCACAGTTGAACCCTCCTCAAACACAGTGTTTGCAGAAGGTTCAAAGAGTGTTATTGAAGGCGCATTATTCTGCTCAACAACAGGTGCAGAATCCAGCTCATTGACAGTTATTCTGCTTGTTGTGCTATCAATCAGATCACCATCTGTGACAGTAAAGGTTACAGTATAAATTCCTGAGTCACCCTTTGAAGGTGTCCATGAGAATAGACCTGAAGCCGTGTTAAAGCTTGCACCTGCCGGAAGACTTGTTGCAGAGTATGTCAAAGCGTCACCATCTGCATCTGTAGCACTGACCACAAATGTAAGTGTATCTGTTTCATCAACTGATCTTGCACTAATCGAGTTAATAACTGGTGCTGTGTTTAATGGTGTTTCAGGTACACTTGCAGAGCTCTGTCCTGTTGTGTGATCTATAGTTAGCTTTGGCATCTTGTCTGGATCGCTTATGTCAGAACTGTAGAATGCTATGTAATTACTGTTCTCGTCCCTTGCCTTGAGGAAGAAGCCAGTATTGCCGTATTCACCGTTGACAAACTCCTGTACAAGCTGTGTGACATCAAACTCATAATATTGGTTGTCAGGTACATCAGTTGCTTTGAAAGTTATTGATGCATAAGGTGTGCTTCCCTGGGCAACATTGTTCTTATCGAACCAGTCTCCTCCTGCATTGTTCCATTGTGTGCCAGCTTCACTGTTGCTCCAGCTTACGTAGTCTGGATCCCAGTCATCCGCTCTATATATGTCTACGATCGTGTCTTCATCCCTGGTGGAATCAGAAGGATAATACCAGAATAGTTCTAGATCTGCGTTGGTGATAGTATCTGTTTCACTGTAGTCACTCAGGTCAAACCATATGACATCCCTGTAACTGCCATAATTCTTTTTATTTCCAATGTCTATATAATTATTTTGTCCAAGTGTGGCATCAGCAGATGCTTCACGCAGCCTATTATCATAAACCGGAGTTTGTGTTGAAGTGTAGTCTGCTGATGGGGTCGGCATCTGTGTATCCTGTTCCGTGAGGTCTACAGTAAGCTTTGGTCTTTGATTAGTATCGCTCCACTCAGAACTGTAGAATGCTATGTAGTTGTTGTTCTCGTCCCTTGCTTTGATGAAGAAACCAGTATTGCTGTATTTTCCACTGACATACTCCTGTACAAGTTCGGTTACATCAAATTCATAGTATTGATTATCAGGTAGATTACTTGCTTTGAACGTTACTGATGCATAAGGTGTGCTTCCCTGTGCAACATTGTTCTTATCGAACCAGTCTCCACCTGGATTGTTCCATGGGGTTCCTGTGGCACTGTTACTCCAGCTGACCTGGTTTGGGTTCCAGTCATCTGCTCTGTATATCTCCACAATCGTATCAGAGTTTCTTGTGGTGGCTGTAGGATAGTACCAAGTAAGTGAAAGGGTTGCACTGGAGACAATATCTGTGGTGTCATATGCACTAAGATCGAACTTCATGACATCTCTGAAACGCTCTTCTCCATCATTGTGTCCAATGTCGATATAGCTGCTTCCAGCAAGTGTTTCGTCAGGTGTTGATTCGCGCAATCTGTTATCATATACTTGACTTTGTGTTGAAGTGGAACTCGTTGTTGGGATGCCTTCTTCATCAATTACGGTTATGATGACATTTTCAGAATCTGTGTTTCCACTGATGTCTGCTACTGTTATTGTTGCAGTGTAGATTCCTGCAGTGTCATAGGTATGTTGGACAACTGCCCCTGCTGCTTCCTGCTGGATGCCATCTGATTCGTCAAAGTCCCATCTATATGATGCAATACCCACATCATCCGTGGATCCTGAACCGTCCAAGGTCACTGTTTCTCCAGCGGGAATCGTTTGGTCGGAACCTGCAGAAGCAGTTGGCCTCTGTACATCCTGTTCCGTGAGGTCTATAGTAAGCTTTGGCCTTTGGTCAGTATCGTTCCATTCAGAACTGTAGAACGCTATGTAATTGTTGTTCTCGTTCCTAGCTTTGATAAAGAAACCAGTATTGCTGTATTTACCACTGACATACTCCTGTACAAGTTCGGTTACATCAAACTCATAATATTGGTTGTCAGGTATGTCGTTGGCTTTGAACGTTACTGATGCATAAGGTGTAGTTCCCTGTGCCACATTGTTCTTATCGAACCAGTCTCCGCCTGGATTGTTCCACGGGGTTCCGTAGGCACTATCGCTCCAGCTTACCTGACTTGGGTTCCAGTCATCTGCTCTATATATTTCTACAATTGTATCAGAGGTCCTTGTGGTATCTGCAGGATAGTACCAGGCAAGTGAAAGGGTTGCACTGGAGACAATATCTGTGGTGTCATATTCACTAAGATCGAACTTCATGACATCTCTGAAACGCTCTTCTCCATCATTATGTCCAATGTCGATATAGCTGCTTCCAGCAAGTGTTTCGTCAGGTGTTGATTCACGCAAACGATTATCATACACTAAACTTTGTGTTGAAGTGGAATCGGTTGTTGGAATGACTTCTTCATCAGAAACACTCTTTGAGGCTTCTGCTGTATTGCCATACACACCAATATTTATTCTGTCACCATTTGATTCCGGTTCATTACTCCAATCTGATAATGGATTTCCAGAATCGATGAGTGGGCTTGATATAGTATCAAATACCCAACCGCTGCCTGATATTCTACCTGCGGTGCTCTTTAGGTGATAATCGTGGTTTGAAGAGTCTGCAAACAAAGGGTCAACATAAATATCGTTGTTGTATGTTATCCCGTTACCTTTGTAATTACTTATGTCATTGTCATAAAGACAATTGTTCTCAGCTATGATTGTATGGGTGTCGAATAAATCATTGTGAATCCCGAATCCATCTCCATCACGTGCAACAATGCCTGTTATGATGTTGTTTCTAACGTATGTGGTATAGCCAGATCCACTGAATGATGTGACCCATAGATCGGGGTTGGATGAGTATTTCTCGTGGCTCATTATGCCGTTTCTGTAACATCCATCAATAACGTTATTTTCTATTATGGTACCATTCCATGCAACCACATTTATTCCTGCAATTGCAGGATTATCCCAGTCTGTCGCGACATTTTTTATTATGTTGTGGTGTATATTAACTCCTTTTGCGGTGTCTATGTCGTATTCCCCGTTCCCTGTAACCGATATACCATAAATGTTAGTCTTGTCTATTACATTGTTATAAATTTCAACATCTGTGACATATGGCACTGAAGAATACCTCTGAATTTCGATACCTGCATTTCCACCACCATTTGATGTTATGTAATTATCATAAATGTCTGCATGGTTAGAATTGTACAGGCGCACACCCGAATTTGTACGGGTTGTCAGTTTATTGTTGTAAACAGAGATGCCGTTCATTCTTAAAATATATATGCAGTCATGACCAGAGCGGTATATGGTGTTATCGTATATATCTACATTTTTTGCGTTCACGTCCACATAAGAAAATTCGCATTTTATATCATCACTGGATGAACCACTCATCTGCATATCATGGACTTTTATGTTTGTTGTTTCCTGAAACTCAACTAGACGATACCAACCATACCCAGTCGGTTCTGGTTGATTATCTCTATTTCCATCTATCTGAAATCCACAAATAGTGACATTGTCATTTGATTGAGACTTAATAAGAGGGAGATTTTCCATCCATCCGGCATTATTTGGGATAGTTACAATAGAATCCGAATCACCCGTGAGTGTTGCATCACTGCCGATGATTAGAGCATTATCTATTGTGTAAGTTCCCGATTTGAGCCACACAGTACCTCCACCCATACTGTCAATATAGGATAGTGCTTGATTTATTTCGATATGGTCATCAGTTCCATCACACTTATAATCACCACTATCATCGGTGGCAACATATACAATTTGAGCCGTGGCCTGACTACAAAAGGAAATCGGTATAAATAGTAAAAAAATGAATAAGCATGCTAATAATATTCTTAAATAATTAGTCATCATATATCTCCTGTTTGAAATACAGCTATTTAAAGATGATTCGTGTTTTTTAATCGTTTTCTATGTCGACATGATACATAAACTAATATTATTTAATTCCCTTAATAAATGCTCACGGATTTGTACTTTGTGGTCACAAAGAAATTATATTATGGTCACATTACGTCTAATGCTTCCCAAAAATAGCAATTTCTAATTTATTTTGCATTTTTTCCATAGCACTACAATTCATGTTATTTTATCTAATTTGCTAGATGCATGTTCGCGGATTTGTACTTTATGTTTTCAAAAGAATTACTATTATGGTCATATTGTCAGTGCCGTTTTATTTTTCTCTACGTCTGGCGGCTTAAAATTTCCACCTTCAGATAAAAATCACATATCTGTATTTGAAATAAAATGCGATACTGTCTGAATTTAAAAAATCTTAATTATATAATTAAGATGTTAGATTCCTTGTCTTTAAGTATTTTTATTTATAATTTACAATTTGAATGAATTTTTTAATCCAGCCTTTTTCGAAGCTAAATTATGAGGAACATTTCATGAATTGTTCAGGAATCATATTTTTCATATAATCAACACGTGTCATAAAAATGCAATAATTCTCTTATTTTATGCTCTTTCATATGATCTCAACAGGACTCTGATGTGATTACTGGGGTGGTAAATATCGATTTCGATATTCTTTACTGCTGCAAAATTCTAATGTTGCTGTTTTTTGTTATCCATAAGAATTCACATACACTTCTTTAGTGGAATGGTTTTGATAAAATAGCATAAAATGGGCTCTGTAGAAAACCGACTTCATATTTTATTTTAGCATAATAATTTAAAAAGGATAAATCCCCTGAGTATTACTTGCTACAGAAAACACATAGGGGATGATTGTGTTTTGTCTAATAAGTACTTAAAGTTTGTTGATACAGCATTAGCTGTATCAGGAAACTCACACCTTGGGATTTATAGTTGTAAATATTCTAAAAGGAAATATACCCTACACTAGCTATTGACATTGGTTTTGTTGAAAGAGTATCTTGATGAAGATTATAGAGATATTGTTGAACTTGTAGAAGTGATGGATAAAGTTAAAGCAAGAATTGGGTTAAAAGAAGTTCCACATTTTACTACACTGCATAAATTCATTACAAGAATTAAATCTATCTACTTCACTGGATTATTGCAGCAAACACTAAAACTATTCTATTCACGCGGAGAGTAGATAGAGATCACTGCTATTGATTCAAGTGGGTTTAGTAGTGGACACTGTAGTTACTATTATTCCTGGAGAACAGGAAAGAAACGAAGATATTTCCTGAAAACAAGTATCTCCATTGATACTGCAAAGTTCATTGTTACTGGTTTCAAGATATCAGGTAAGCCTGTGCATGATGCAAAACATGCAATGAAATTAATGAAGCAATGCCACAAAACTCGCAGATCTAAGTATTATGTCATGGACAAAGGATATGATTCAGAAGACATACATTCGCTAACAAGAGAACAACTAGAAGCGATAGCTATGATTCCTTTGAGACAAAGGAAGAGGAAGAGAATTAAAGGGAAATGTTCCAGATTAAAAATCAGGAACTCTCATTAAATCTGTGATTTAATGATATATCGCAGAAAAATGGTATGGGAATTTGATGAAGAATTGTATCATAAAAGAAACCTGGTTGAAACGATGTTCTCTGTTTTGAAAAGAAAATATAGTGAAGAGATCAGGGCTAAAAAGTATTGGAATCAAGTGAAAGAAGTCAAACTAAAACTCTTAGTACATAACCTTGACATGTATGTCAAGGTTGTACTTATTATACAAATGAGGATTTCTACAAAGCCATAAAATGCATAAAATACAAAAGAATTCGTCTTTATCTTATAGGTGTTTTTTATCATAACAGGTTTACCAATACTTCAACATGGTGCATTGAACATAGTAGAAACTTGGCATACAAATATTTCTTCTTTTGAGTTCACTGAACCAAAAACACTTTTATTTTGACATGTGGAGGCATGAAGAACAACAGGATTCTTATCCTCAGAAGGAACCCACGTAGTAGACTTGGATAATTGTTGCTGAAAATGGCATTCATCCCCAAACCAGACATTGTAGTTATAGAATTCTGTCATTTTTTTAAACTATGGAGTCCCTATTATTGGATTATCTTTTATTCCTTCAAACCCATCATATCGAATGCATTTACCAAAAGTTCTTGTATGTTAGGGATACTGCCAAATAGTAAAGCTGCTTTGATATATGTTTTTTTGAGGGGACTAAGGGAATCCCATAAAGATGATGTTCATATTGATAATCATCATTTTGACGGAGTTTTCATTGAATAAGCATGATTTCTCTGAAGAGTTGCTGGCTATTAGCCATCTCAAAATACAAACTACAGACATTATTAATGTTTTTCCTAAAAAAGGAGTAAAAACTGTCGTACATGGATTATAATTTAAATTTCTTGAAATATATGAGGGTATTGAAAAATGAATAGACATCTTTAATTATATTGCCAAGAAACTTCTTATCATCATCTGCAAACAAAAATATATTCATCGCAAGCAAATAAAAAGACAAAATTATAGTACTTAATGCATACACATTCATAAACTCAAACCATTTAAAAGTCAGAATAGCCAATAAAGTTATTCCGGATATTTTCCCAAACCATTTAAAATCAAATTTCATATTTACTATCTTAAATGTAAAGAATGTTGCGATGAATGCCGATACTATTAAAGAGATTGCAGTAGCCACTGCTGCTCCCGCTATTCCGTAGCGAGGTATAAGGACAGAATTTAATAAGATGTTTGTTATTGCACTAATACAGACAACTTTGAAGGCAATATCTGGTCGACCAGCACCTGATAAACACCCCCCAATTGCACTATTTATGCCATATATCACAGTCCCGACGGCTAATATCTGAAGTGGCAAAACAGAAACAACAAAATCCTCTCCAAAAGTCACTGTGATAATTTCCTTTGCAAAAAACCCCACCCCTAATCCAAATAGAAGCAAAGTACAAGAAGTATACTTAATACTCTTATCGATCATGTTCTGAAGTGCCTTATGATTATTCTTAGATAAGAACTCAGAAGTTGCAGGATAAGTTATCCTTTGAACTGCTTGAGGAATTATCCAAAAAAATTGGCTAAAAATCGCAGCTACTCCGTAGTATCCAACACTTCCGGCTGTTAGAAAATATCCTATCATAGTAGTATCTGCATGATAATTTATTATGTTTATTGCATTTACACCAAATAACTGTACTCCAAAAAGCAGCAATTTTTTTGTAGACTGAACATATTTATCAAATGTGATGTTTATGTACTGCTTACACATCCATATTAAATAAATACATGAGCCTATTTTAGATAATATAATACCAATTACGGCTCCTTCAACTCCAAAACCAGAGTAAATCAGAGTTACCGTGATCACTACCATTATGATACTCTGAATAATCATCCCGATTGCATGTGTCTTCATTTCCCGGAGTCCGTTTAACAAACCCAACAAAGTACCATTCAGCAAGGCAAAAGGAAAAACGAGTGAGATTATTTTTAACAATTCAGATAATCTTGGCATATTAAATAATTCTGCAAGTGCATTTGAAGAGAAATAAAACAAAGCAACGAACCCAAGACCTCCAATTAAAGATGTGATTATGCCCGAGGATGTTATCTGGTTTAGTTTGTCTTTATCATTTTTTAGCTCAGCCACAAATTTTATCATCGCTGCAGGAAGCCCAATTTCAGCAAATAGCAATGATATTCCAAATACTGTGGAGGTCATTCTGTACAATCCAAGTTCTTCTGCTCCAAGGTATCTCCCTAAAATGAATGTTGTGATAAAACCAAGGGGCAAACTAATCATCGATGCGAACAAGGTTATACTTACATCAAAAGTAAACTTCTTTGATTCTTGCATATTACCCATGTGTTATACCAATCTCAATTATTTTGCTGTATACATTGTAGCTCACTCGGGTATGGATTGCCTCATAGCTGAATTTTGGCACAGCAATCATGTCTACTAAAATGATATCTGATAGTATCCTTTTCCACATACTCAGTCACTACATCGGTGTTTTTGGAGACATCTTTGTCGTCGATGCTAAGTAATAGGCTTTTTTCCAAGTAGGATTACACAGTCAATAGAAACTATTTGAACGTAGGTAAGGTGTTATAATTTTGTTTTACTGTAGTCTCTTTTAAATTTACAGGTTTGATAATTCCAACATATTTTAATTTGCATAGAAACCAGTTCACCCTATGTTTTCTTTATGTCAGCTTAGAATATGCATATATCATCTATGTTTCATTCTCATTGATTACCGGTCTGGTTCCAATCTTCTTACAAGGACTGCCAACGTTAATGCTCCATGGTTCGACATCTTTTAATACAAGGCTATTACTTCCAATAATTGCCCCTTCACCGATTTTGACATTTGGATGGACTACTGCGTTGGTGCCGATAAAAGCATCTTTCTCTATTATTACCTTACCTCTCATTACATTTCTTTGATTTTCGGGTAGTATAGAAGACATCCTTTTCCCTCCATAATATGTATCGGTTCCGGTTATAATTCTTGAACCACAGGCTAAAACAGTATAGTCCTCAAGAATTAATTCACCTCCGCCAATTACACTTACAAAAGAAGCAATGTGAACATAATTGCCAATTTTCACGCCATTTCCACCATAAATAAATGTAAAATCATCTATCATCGAATAATTGCAAACTTCAATTACTTCCGGTTTTACGATTTTTGCAAGAGAATATATTTTGACATTTTGGCCAACTTTCTTTAATTTGGATATTATATCCTTATTCAGATTAGGATCATTTGCTGAAATATCTTCTCTCATTTACTCTTCAACTCCTTACTTTTGCAACATGTTTCAACACAATTTCTTCGAGTTCTTCTTTTGAAAACAATTCGACATTATCTGATGAGTAATTTTGCATATCAACCTTTTTGAGATTTGAATAATTACTAGCATCATTTGTATATTTTAAAACAACATACATATCTTTATATTCATATATCTGGTTAGATTCTACATAATTTATCAAATCTTCATGGACTTTTTCTCCAGAAGTCATTCCTATTGTCTCAACATTAATGGTATCTCTCGATATTTCAAATATTGGAACAATTCTATCCAATATAACATCTAATAAATCCCCTAACCTGAATGCCTTCATTTTCAAGATAAATATATCTCTGCCGCATGCATATTCAGTGGCTTTCATTACAAGTCTTACAGCATCTGGGATTTCAATCATAAAACGTGTTACTTCTGGATAAGTAATGCAAATTTTGTTTTTGTTTAAAATATTATCTATAAATACAGGAATTACAGAACCTCGCGAATTGGCCACATTTCCGAAACGAACACAGGTGTAGTTTGCATTTAGTACAATCCTTTCAGCTATAAACTTTGCAGCACCCATAGTATTAACAGGGCTTGCAGATTTATCGGTGCTGACGTTTATTAATTTTGGAACCTTGTATTTCAATGCCAAATCCACAACATTCTGTGTGCCTAAAACATTTGTTCTTACACACTCAATAGGAATCTCTTCGCAAACAACTACATGTTTCATTGCAGCTGTATGATAAATGATATCGATGCTATTTCCTTGAAACACTCTTTCAAGACTTCTGTAATCCCTAACGTCCCCTACAATTGTTTCAAGTCTATTATCATTAATTCTCTTTTTTATTACAAAATGTTTTATTTCATCCCTACTAAATATTATAACTTTAGAAATATTCAACTCCAAAAGCTGTTTGACGATTTCGCTACCAATAGATCCTGTTCCACCAGTAACTAAAACAGTTCCTCCATTTAGTTCTTCATTCATAATTCATCTCCTAAAAAACTATTAATTTCTTCTGCGATGTAATCAATTTCCATTTTTGTTAATGCTGGGAACATAGGCAATGTCACAAATTGTTTTGAAATTTTTTCTGTAAATGGCAAATCTCCTTTATTATGTTTATAATTATTGCGGTAAAAACTTGTGAGATGAATAGGCGAGAAATAAATTTTAGCACTTATACCTTTCTTAGAAAGATGTTGAATTAACTTATCCCTTATGTCTTCATTTACCCTTATTGAATAAAGTTGGTAAACATGATGATAATAATGTGGAGGAATTGATAGGTTCACACCTTTTATTTTTGATAATTTGTTATTCATATATGCTGCATTTTCACGTCTCAGATTGATTATACTATCAACTTTTTTAATCTGAGATAAACCTAAAGCAGCATTCATGGTTGGCATTCTAAAATTATAACCCAAACTAACATAGTCCATATTTTCACTGGAAGTAAAGAAATCATTTGTTTCTAATCTTCCATGAGATCTGATTAATTTCAATTTATTGTATATTTCTTTTGAATCAGTTACTACCGCTCCTCCTTCTCCTGTTGTAATTATTTTATTTTGACAAAAACTAAGAATACTTGCATCTCCAAAAGTTCCAACTTTCCTACCCTTTACGGTAGCTCCAAAAGCTTCTGCAGCATCTTCGAAAAGTAGTAAATTATGGTCATCAGCAATTTCTTTCAACTCGTTAATTAAACAAGGGCAACCACCGTAATGGATTGGTATTATTGCCCTTGTCTTTGATGTTATTTGTTCTTTGACATTTTCAGGATCTAACCCATAAGTTCTGTCTTCTATTTCTGCAAATACGGGTTTTGCATTGACAAATTGTGGGGCATTTGCTGTTGCTATGAATGTGAACGAGGGCACTATTACTTCATCTCCTTTTCCAATGCCATAGGCTAAAAGAAGTGCATGTAGTGCCGAGGTAGCAGAATTGAACGTTAGTGCATATTTAGTTCCAATGTATTCAGATATCTCTTCTTCAAATTTTAAGATATCTGTTCCATTAGCCCAACTACTCCCTCTTTTGATAACATTTGTTACATTATTTATATCTTCATCGTCCCAATAAATTTCAAATAATGGTATGTTTTGACTCATTTTGTATTTCACCTATCAAATGTTGGTATATTTGTATCATTGCGTTAGCATTAGTGGCCCAGTTTTCGTTTTCTTCAACAATATTTATATTTAATTTATAAAATATGTCTTTTAACGGACGTTTTTCAATACAATGTATAATTTTCTGGGAAATATCTATAGGATTATCAGCATTAACAAAAAAAGCATTCTCTCCATTTTTTAAATACTGTTTGTAAACATTTAAATTTCCAACAATTGGTACGGCACCACAAGCCATTCCTTCCAGTATACTAGATGAAAATTGGTCTGTTTTAGGTATTGAAATAATCATATCTGCCATGTTGAGATGAATTGCCATTTCTTGAGGGGACAAGATTTTTTCTATAATCCTTATATTATCGGATATCCCTAAGTATTCAACTTTTGATTTAATTTTTTCCACATATTCAGACGAACCGTAGCCTTTTACAAATATAAAAATTGCATCTTCAGATACTTGAAGCACTTGTGGGATTGCTTCTATTATTTTTTCTATGTTATAATGTGGTCCCATAGACCGGTTACTAATAATTATCGACGAGTTCTTTTTTATTTTAAGTTGCCTTTTCAATGAATGGACATTTTCCTCGTATTTCTTTGAGTATATGTCTAAGTCAATTCCCCAAGCAAGCCTTACAACTTTATCTTTATTAACGTTAAATTTGCTACCTAGATAATCTTTCATAAATTCGGGTATTGTCATTATTAAATCCGATTTTTTTAATGCATGCGATTCCATCATTTTAATTGCTTTAGAATTTATTGGAGCAACTAAAACATCGCTTCCCCATATTGATACAATAAAAGGATGAAACCCTGTTAGTGCACCAATAATTCCATAATCTGCAAGATAATGTGCGTGAAGAATATCTGGGTTTATTTTGGATATTATTTTTTTGACTTTAATTGAAAAAATCATCCACCTTATAATAGGGACAAAAAACCAAATCTTATGAGTAGCTAATCCTTTAAGTGAGTGAAAATTTAGGTTTTCAACCGTTTTGCAAAGAGGGGTATCATCTATGGATATTAAATGTACTTCATGCCCTACATCTAAAAAATAGTTAACCCATCGCATAGTGTGTATACTTTTACCATCTGCAAGTAAACATATTCTCATATTTTCAACTCATATCTTCCAACGTAAACCTAGTATTGCTTAATCATCCTCTACAACATTCATGTAATTAAGGATATACTTACTCACTAATTTTTTAATAATTAAATTTGAAATAATCAAGTAGTTTCCCAACTTCGCATATTTATGCATTAATTCCTTGATAAGTCTTCTCCTAGTTACTTTATTCAAATTTAATCTCATTAAATCAGTTGAGACTTAAATATTGATCATTTATAATCTCTATAAGCTCTAAGTATCACTTTTTTTCGTTAAAAACTTTCTTTCTATCCTTGAATTGGCTAGTTTCTAAATATCGCGGGGTATATAATGCAGTAGTATTGCTTATTGAGATAAACAACTTCTCATAACACTTCTATTGTGGTGTTTTAGAACGATTGAAATAAACTACATCGTTTGAATTTTTCCTTTCAACGTTAGTCCTTAACTCATAAAATGTGTGCAGCTCTTCCCTTTGACTATTTTTCATACCTTCAAATCACATAATAGAGTAGGCGTTTACATTACCATTATTGTATATCAATGGCTTTTTATCAATTCCAATCTCAGATAAGTAATCTGAAATACGTATATGTCCATACTGTTCATAATCGTAATAACTCCTACCATAGTGCAAAGAAGCTCGGTATTCATCATTATGTGATGGGTTATGAAGATTATAATTTCGAATTACAATAATTTGAGACTTACTTAAACTCATATTATCATAATTTTCATCTCCTATTACATAAGGAAATATTAGTGCATAATATAAATCTGTAATAGGTCTAACTTGCATTTGAGATATGCTGACCACTGCAGCAAGTTCTGATTGAGTATATCCTAGTCTAATGGCAGATTCTTGTGGATAGAGGGGATTATCAGGATTTACCAATGAATTTGTCGTCATCATAAATATTATTGTAATAATCACAAATACTATTGAGAGGACACGGGAAGTATCTTTTCGAAATATATTTGTCATGTTTATTAATCCTTGCATGCCAATAACTAAAAGTGGAATATACATAAATGAAAACCAACGATCCGGTAATATGTTATTTAATGAAACTATAATAAAAGAATATATACAAATAATGAACATCAGTACAATTGAAACTAATGTTATTTTATGCAAATCACGGTTTTTAATATTCAACCAAATTAATGATCCTATTAAACCTAATCCCAATAGCAGATAATATCCCAAATGAGAAAGAACTGTATTGATATAAGGGGTGTCAATTTCAGCTATATTTGTTGGTCGATGAACCACCAGTTCAGCATCATTAGATATTGAATAAATCAATCCTCTCATTATCGTCTCAAAAAAAGATCTAGATTCAATAGGGGACGTCTTCATCCACATTTGAATCATCACAACACTAAAAAGGGTTAGGAATCCTATAGATACTATCATTTGATTTTTTGCTTTGGTATTTTCTATACGACTATATAAATTGTTGACTGCAACAGTAACAGTAATAATAAGATACATTATAATTGTTGCAATTGTATGTGTTAATATCAAGGAATAAGATAAAATCATCATTAAGTATTTATAATTCAGTCCATTTTTGCATAGAATAATATACATAATGATTGATACAAAGAAAAATCCAAGTGACATTGGCATTATATTAATACCCCATAGAATACTATATTCACTAAGATTTAGAACCAATGCCGAAAGTAAACCGACCCTTGAATCTGCAATTTTTGTACCAATGAAAAACACGAATATACTCGACATGCTTGCAATAAACCCCATAGAAAGGAATATTCCATTGTATATGTTTAATGAAGATACTATGTGTACTATTGCACAAGCGATATGATATATTGGAAATTCATAGTACGAATTTGAACGAAAATGTGTACCCTTAACTACATGTCCAGTGGCAATTGTAGCTTTTATTAATTCATTGTGTATCCAGGGATCAACACCATATATTCCAGAAAATTCGTAATATAAACTTGCACGTACTATTAGACTTAAAACGAGGATTTTAATTAAAATAAAATAATGTTTTTTTGCATTTTCTGTGTAAAATATTTCAAATATGATAGATGCAGCAGCTATGGTAATGAATATAAAAAAAGTAGCAGGACGATAATACAAAGAGTTCCAGACAATCCACATACTAACTAAAATTGAAATTGCAAATAATATATTATTACATATTTTTATAGTATTGCTAATATGTATAGAGATTGTACGTTTTTTAATAATATTTTTTTTAAAATATAAATAAAATAATGATGACAATACCACAATTGTGCCGAGGTCTTCTTGATATATTTCCCTTAGACCAATAGATACATAAACAATTGATGCACCAAAAATCAATGACGCAACTCCAATGATGACATCAAAATTTCTGTAAATATAATTTTTATTTAATATATTATTAACTTTTTTATTCATAAGTATTCAATCCAACAATTTAAGATAAATCATACATTGCTAAACTATACGTTCAAGTTATGGGGTTCTATTCTTAAAAGTTTGCTTTAAATAGGCTAATAGTCAGCAATAACATTTTCATAAACATCTAATACTTTCTTTGTAGAGCTAGCCCAGCTATGATTCTTCATGACATATTCACGACCATTTGAACCCATTTGCATCTTAAGACTTTCACTTCGAATCAATTGAATGATTGCCGCTGCAATATCTATGGGACTTTCAGGCGTCACAACAATTCCTCCACCTGAATGTTGAAGTAAATCACTTACACCGGGTATATTGCTTGCTACAACAGGCTTACCACATGACAAGTATTCATAAATTTTCAACGGAGATAATCCTATTTTGGCATTTCTAGCCACCACGAAAGGAGCGACACAAACATCACTAGTATTAATATATAAATTAATTAATTCATATGGTACTTTGCCAGTAAAGATAAATTTGTCAATTAATCCTAGATTATGAGTAAGTTTCATCCAGTCTTCTTTCATATCACCATCCCCTACGATCAAAAAACGTGCATTTGGACATTCTATTAAGACAAATGTAGCAGCCTGTATAAGGTATTCAACACCTTGCCACGGAGCAAAATTCCCTACAAAGCATACATAATTTTTTGATACTTGTAATTTCAAGTTAATTTTGCTTTCTTTTTGATTCATTGGTCTAAATAAATCCGTGTTTGCACCGTTATTAATTACAACAATTTTTTCATTATTAACTCCATAATTATTATGTATGAATTCTTTGATACCTGGAGTAACGGCGATTATTTTAGTAGAATATCTCATTGCATTTTCAAATATTAAACATCTGATCTTAGATTGGGTGAGCTGGTATTTTGTTAGAATGTACCGAAATATACCACTTATATATTTGGTAAATGGATTAATTTCTGTTATTTCGGTTCCATTTTTCATCGAATAATTTCTTGTGATTTGATGTTCATCTTCAGGAATACCATTTAATTCATAAATTAAGTGGCTATTTTTTATTTTTTTAAAAAACAAACCAAAGAATAAAACAAAATTTGAATTTCTTGTGCTTATTATATCGTATTTTTTAAATATAAATACATATGTTAGAGTACTTATATAATTTAAAAATGTTGTAAAAATATTAGTAGATGATATGTGGTAACATTTTATATCAGGTATTGAATAATTAAAATTGTTCATAACAAAGGTATGAATTTCATGATTTGATTTAGCTAAATTGCTTAGTAGTTCATATCTATGAATTAAAGAACCATCTGCGGATGTTAATGGCTTAAGTATGTCTAGCATCAGTATTTTCAAATAAATCCCTCACATCTTTATATTCGAATATTTTTAATTTCTTTTATTATACTTTTAAATTTTTCATTCCAATAATAATTTTTAATTTCCTCATCATCTATTTTTGTTTTTCTTTTCAAAATTGAACTCAGATATCCATAAAAAAATGCTATACCAATATAATATGGTTTTTTGGTAGTATAATAAATAGTGTTTAAAAGAACCAATAATGGATGGCTATTTAAATAATAATACATAAATCCGTTCGCTTTGTAACCATTCCAGAATCCTTCTGCACTACTGGTTACTCTTTTTTGGACTGCAACGATGTGTTTAAATTTTTTAATTTCCCAACCGCGTAACACCGCTTTAACATTGGATATCGAATCTGGAGATGGTTCAACAATATATCCACCCGTTTCCATAAAACATTCTTTCAACCACATTCTCCCAGTACCCGCAGGTAAAGTCTCACTACTTTTAAGCCATTTTAGTTTTCCATTTATATTATAATAAATACCCCCACTTGCGATGCCAAGTTTTGTATTTTTTTTAAATTCATTTGTAAGTTTTTCTACATACTGCCTTTCTAATATTGTATCTGCATCAAGTAATAAGATATATCTATAGTCAATAGCATTCAAATCACAGTATTTAGTAGCATAATCAAAACCCATTTTGCAAACATGTGAATAGTGAAAGGTGATATCTCGATCTGTTGGATTCAACTTTATACTTTTTATCCAGTTATGTTTAGTCTCAAAACTTTTGATGATATCTGGTGTTTCATCTGTGCTGCCATCGTCAACTATTATCCACAACGTTGGTTTCATTGTCTGTTTGATTACAGCTGATGCAACTTCTGAGAGGTTATCACCTTCATTTTTTGCCGGAGTTACTATTATTAAGTTATTCATTTATGCACCACACTCCAAAGTATTTCGTGTAACTAATATTATAAATAATAATTCTATCATTTTTCTGTAGAGTTATACACAAATAAGTTAATACATACAACACTATTCAAAAGATCAATCGATTAAAACCAATAATAGGCAAAGAATAATGTGAATCCTCCGATGTATATCCAGAGCGATAGTTCGAATAAGATACAACGGTTTTAATTTTTATTGAACTAGCATAAGGATAGGTATTAACATTTTTATATATATATTCACAAAATGTTCGATTGTTTTGTTAACAGGGGATTTTTATCATGGTTAATAATTTTGTTCTGTTTTAGAATCTTGTTCATAATATAATAATAAAACTTGTTTTTTTCAAAGGTTGTAATAATTGAATGGTTATTTATATCTGAGCCATCAGTAACTAAGAGTTCTGTTTTCATGGCACCACCACCTCCATATTTCTTTTCCACTTGTCATCCAAGCATTTTTTTCATAGCAGTATTTCAGGATTTTTTCGTATAATTTACTCCAAGTTACTCTAAATGGGCAATTGAATACATTGTTGTGCCACAAAATAGTTATAATTCCTTTGTGTTTTTCGACAACATCGATTAGATTTTTAGTATATTTCCAGGCATCATCAAAAGAGGTAGCAACATCAAAAAGTGCAACATCCATTACAACTAAAGGAATTTCTAAAATATCGATTTCTTTGTTTTCATTCAGATTATATGGTTTAAATGGATGACACATTCCATTTCTAAAACCAACCATATCACTATATCCAAATGTAGTATCATACTTAAAGCCAGCTTTTGATAGCAAATCCCATGAATCAGGAACCTTAAACCTGAGATAATGATTCCTAAATCCGATAATCTCTTGGCCTAGGACAGCCTCTAATCTATTTTTCTCTTTCACAATCTCATCAAAATTGTCATATGAATAGTATCCTCCATGTAAGCCAACTTCCCATCCACTATTAGCAATGAATCTTAATTCATTTTTGATGTCTTCAATATTATATCTAAATCGCTTAACGTCTTCTTTTGCTGCAATAAAATAAAAAGACGATTTAGCATCGTATTTATCTTCTAATTCTATAATTTGCTTGAAGTTTATATAGGGAGATATTTTTTTGCCTTTAAATTTCCAAAACATTTGCTTATTCAATTCATTGAAATGTAAATTTTTTAAACAATATGCAGAGGCTAAAAGAGTATGTTGTAAAGGAGGATAAATATCATCTATATCGTGCGTTAAACAAACAGCAAAATTTGTATTATTTGGGTATTCAACATCTAAACCAGTTTGAGTTAGGAATTTTGAAACCCTAGGTTCTAAAACATCCTTGGAATTACTATAAGCATAAGTACATCGTCTATGATTATCCAATTGTCTTGGAAAGTACTCTTCTTTTGCGGTGAACAAATCCCACATTTCTGTGTTATCCTTTAAACTCTCATACATAAAATCACTTACTTTCCCTCGCTTTCGAGCTCATACTTAGAAATGGTTATGATATTCTTCTACGAATTTCACCATGAATGCAGTCACATCAATTTTTTCTTTAAATAATTGATCTCTTTTCTTTTTCCATTCGTTTTTGATATTTGAAGTCTGGACAAGTTCAACCGCTTTATTCAAAGCTTCATCGCAATCTTCATAATTGAATAGCAGTCTATATTTTTCTTCGAGTTCAATGAAATTACCCATTGTCCCGGCAAGCGATGAGACATAAATCGAAGGAGTGCCCAAAACTGCACCTTCAACAGCTGTTGTTGCACCATCTCCCACATATAGTGTAGCATAAGATAATAAATCATGTAGTTTCTCTGGCGATGCCTTTATACGATACTTCTCCAGCATACCATCTAATTTGCCTTCAGAGGTAATTAGCACTCTTCCATATTTTTCAAGCTCTTTTACGTATTCAATTTTGTTCTGTATTCCATGATGGCCAAAATCATGATCTGCATCCCACGAGACGAAACGTAAAATTATAAAAATATCATTTTCTTTTAACCCAAGTTCATTTAGAACTTCAGGATTTGGTGCGAAATAATTAGGGTGGATGTATGCAAGTTCATGATATCCGTTGTATCGAACTTGCTTTCGTCCCAGATCTTTTTGGAAACTGGAAGGCGTGCAAATCACAGTTGCAAAGGGGTCTGTCAGCAGACGTTCTATTTTTGCATGCTCAGTATCATCGAATATTATAGAAGGTTTACCGATAACCTTGCCTAAATGAGCAAGATATGCATTACCTACTCCACCTACCAGGATATCAGGTTTGAATGACCTTGATATCCTGTACAGTTTGTATTCAATTTTTAATAATTCTGTAGCTTTTGAAAAAAGAGACGGTTTTGCGCTTCCAACAATTTCATATTCGAATCCATAAGCATCCAATAAGGCAATAGATACTTCTTTGTCAACTGCTGTTATCTTACAATCATGGCCATGTTTCTCCAGAATTCGGATTACATTCTTAAATAAATGAATTTGACCCGGATGACCTACGTTAAAAAGTATTCTCATTTTATCACCAGCACTAAAGTTTTTGTACAAGCATTAACTGTCATATTCACTTTTCCTTACAACAAAAACCAAAGAACAAGGCAATTGTGTTATTTGAGATATTAAAATGTGAAGTTTTGTTGAAAAGTTTGTAATGGCAAAGTGGCGCAATATTTTAACAATAACATGTCGATCATAAAAATAAATATTTTGGATGTTGTATCCGGAACTTTCAAAAAAAGATTTTAACTCTTCAATCGTATGATTTCTCCAATTTGTCTGTCTAACAGTCCCCGTTAGATTAGAATTATGTACAAAAACCAGTCTACCTTCTGCACTAAACAGCGATAGATATTTTTTCATTATTTCTTTGTTCAGCTCAGTTCCAAATATTGAGAAACCAGCCATAAAAATAATATCAAATTTTTCAGCAAAGTATTTTTCCGGAAATCTTCCATCAGCAATCAAAAATTCTACATTTGAGTTGAGTTCTTTCTTTTTTTCGTTTGCTTTTTTAATTACATTTTGATCACAATCAAAAGCAATTACGCTTGCTCCATATTTTTCGAACAGGAATGAATGATGCCCAATTCCACAACCAACATCCAGAACTTTTGGATTTTTGTTTAAAGGATACTCCAATGCTTTTTTTATTAGATATTTGTCTTCTGAGTAATATTTGAAACTCCGCATCAAAATGAGCTTGTTGATGATCTTGTCAATTAATTTCATTTCCGTATCCCCCTCAAAACCTTCTTCCCCGAGTTAAATGCAAGATCCTGTAACCAGAACAACCCCCATCTAAAAGCATTTGGTGTCCATCGGTCCGGATGAAGTGAAATATAAAAGTTATTAATTTCTCCGCTCTCTATCAATTTAATAAGATTATCCGTTGTATCAGCAAATATCCTTTCTTTTTTGCCAGGAATAAAATCTCTTAGATTGTTCTTTGAGTTCCATCCTCTTCCAGTATCAGTGAAATAGTTTAGTTCTTCTCCAACAGATAGATATGCTTCTCCAAGAACTCCAAAATCTTTGAAATCATAGACGTTCCAGAGATCTCGGTTGTCATGTTTTGATAGCGAGGCTCCATGCATACAAATCGTTTTGAGGCTGCAGATATCTTTGAATTCATTCACATTATTCTTGAATAATTCGATAGCTTTTTCGTAGTCCCCTTTTGCAGTGCTCAAAGTCTCGTAGTGGTAACCAATCTCATGCCCCATATCCTCGATTTCTTTTATGATGGCAGGAACAAAAGAATTTTTGTTCATTCTGAAATAATAAGTTGCCTGTATCCCAAGTTTCTTTTCTATGTGCGCAGTTTTTAATGCGTTCTTTGCCCATCCATCCACATCATGGCGCATCAGGATAAAACGTTCTGGAAGCTCATTATCCGGGTTGAGATACTGATCCATGGTAATGGTGGTATAGTTGTTTGCTACTGTAGAACAGAGTTGAGAGAATTTTTCATGTGTGAAATCAAGGTCGTGAAAATTCAACATTATAAATCCCACCCTCTTAAAAAACATTTGTGAAAAGCAATGTCATTTTCCATGACAAAGTCACCCCGGTTCTTTTCATCTTTAGGCTTCAATTGTTTGATATCAAATTCCATATTGATCATTGCACCAGGTCTCTCAATGGAACTTTTTCTACATGTTTTAAATTTTTCAACACATGTCTGATCTTTTTTTCAACCACATTTCCTTTTATAGACCAGTACATAGGTCTACCTTTGCCTATACGCGGAAAATCTTCATTAGAAATATCAATGGAGTGAAAATAAAATATGGTATGTCCCCTGTCCAAACTCTGTTTTAGTCCTTTCAAAATGACATTTGCTCCCAAAAATCTCAACATTGGTCCACCCGATGAAGGAATTTTAATACCTGTATCATAATAGGCCCACGGAAACTCAACAAAATCTCTCTTTTCAGTGGGTTCCAAGCTTCCAGAAGCTGGATAATATGGTATGGATGAGACTCCTTGTAGGGAAGAATCTGTTTTATTGTACAGTGAATTCACAGAGACCGAAGAATCGTACTTATATCCAAGTCTTTCAAGTGAGTTCAGCATCTCTCCTGTAACTGCTGCGTTTGGTGCTCTGTACCCAATTACCTCTTGTCCTGATATTTTCTCAAGGATCTGTTTTGCTTCTAAGGCATCAGTTTCAAATTCTTCAATACTCATAAGAGGTTGTTTTGTTTTTAAATTTATCTTGCATGTATGGTGTGAACCATGACATGCGATCTCGTGACCCCTTTCAACAATTGATTCAATTAATCCCGGGTAATTTTCTGCAACATCTGCAACAACAAAGAATGTGGCAGTTATATTAAATTCATCAAGAAGATCCAGCACTCTTCCTGTTGGCTCTGTCAAATAATCATACCTGTCTTTCCAGTTCTCAAAAAATTCGTTAACATCTTTATATACTGAAAAAGTAGACCCACAAACAGAAGGGATATGATACCAGTCTTCAATGTCAACTGTAACTGATAAACTACTGTTTTTCTCTTGTGGCATCTGCTTATCCTTCCTATTTAACATCATCAACATTTTTTTCCCAAGATTAACTGTATGATCAACTGAATAATACAAGCTCCACTCAGCAATATTTGAAGACCATCTTTCCGGATGTGTTAGAATATACAAATGATCGATCTTGTTACTCTTGATCACTTCAATGATATCATCAGTTTTATCAGCAAGATCTTTTTCTTTTTTACCTGGTATAAAATCTCTCAGGTTGTTTCCGGAACCCCAATTTCTTCCGGTATCTGAGAGGTAATCAAGCCCTTTATCTAAAGATAAATAAGCTTCCCCGATTATATCATAATCCCTGAAATCGTAGACATTCCATATATCACGGTTATCGTATTTTGACAGAGGTTTTCCGTGCATACAGATCGTTTTAACATCACTTATCTTTCTGAATTCATCCAGGGTAGATCGGAATATTTCGATAGCTTTTTCATAGTCTCCGTTTGCTTCACTTAATGTTTCATAATGGTAACCAATTTCATGGCCCATATCTTCAATTTGCTTGATTATCTTCGGGCGAAATACATTTTTGTTCGATCGGAAATAGTATGTTGACCTTATACCTAATTCCTGCTCGATCTTTGCGGTCTTCAATGCGTTTCCAGGCATCCTGTCAATATCATGACGCATTATAACGAATTTGTTTGGGCACTGTTTTTCCAGATACTCTGCTACTGTTATGGTTGGATAGTTTTGGACTATTACTTCGCATAATTGACTAAATTTATTGAGTGTGAAATCATGATTCTCAAGGTTCAGTACCATTTATTTCGCTCCCACATAATTATACGTGTAATGGTCGACTTCATCTAAACAGTGTGAACCCACCAAGCCTGATTCTTTTTCCATGTTTTCATCAGCACGTTTCTTGAATTTACCAAAGCACCAATTATAGCTATAAATATCTTTAAGCACAAATAAATTAATTTGAAGCCACCCCATAGTCAATACCACCCATGACCATAATCTTCGCAACTTCTATAGAAAAGTTATTGCATATAATAATATCCCTGTAAAATCTGCATATTTTATATTATCATCATCATAATACGCATCGGTTTCAGTATTATAATGCTGGACTCGATTGTTCCCATATTTTCCAATTCTGGGCACTACTTCTTAATATGCAGTTCATTGTAATAGATATAGGGAGTTTGCATGGGAATTATAAATTTAGAGATACCATCCACTAGTTCTCCGGAGCACATACCTTTCCTGTGGGAGCAGAATGATGTTCTTATCTTTCTGATCGATCTGGATGACTATAGCTCATTGGATGAAGATCATCTGGATAACAGCGAAAAGGAACATCTGGAAGGTCTAAAAACCGAATATTTCAAAAAAAGATATATCATTTCCAGAATGGTTCTCAAATATATTCTGTGTAGTCTTCTAAATGGAAGATCCCTATCCGACATATCTCTGTATAAGGATAAATACGGCAGGCTCCATGTGCGTGATCATGATGACTTAAACCTTTGCATCTCGTATACTGAAAATACAGTTGTTCTGGCAATCTCAAAGATAGAGATCGGTATCGATATTGAGGTGAAAAGGTCTCTCTGTCTTAAAAGTGTTTCAAAATACCTGCAGACAAAAAATTCAGATGATGACAAATGTTCAAAAGAGCTCGACAATCTAACTATATGGGCCCTTAAAGAAGCATATTGTAAGTTTTCAAATAAGAGTCTTTTTTCTGCTCTCAATAAGGAATTAGACCTTGACAGTATATGCCATTCAAGTTATCTCATAAACAACAAATACATTCTTGCTATTATTAATGGTTCCAGTCAGCATAGGATCAATATATGTCGCCTTGAGAAAATTGCCTGCGGTAAAAAGAATCAGATCAAGAATGAATTGAATAATGAGGGGGATATCAGGTGAATGTTAAAGAAATCAGTCTGATACACATGATATTTGACTATAATTACAAAGACCCTGGGTTCATAAAGACATTCAATAATTTTTATATATCATTAAAACGTCGTGTATATGGGAGCAAATCAGCCTATAGTGCTTACAGGTTGATTTGGAAGAGAAGTGGTACTAAAAAAGTGGTGGTAATAGCACATGCAACAAATTAAAAATGATATACTTGACTATCTGAAAGTCCAATCTTTTATGGACAACAATACTCAGTTAAATGATACGGATTCTCTCACACAGAACGGGATCATGGATTCTATCGGTCTGCTGGAACTCCTGGATTTTATCTGTGAGAATTATTCAATAGAAATCCCGGAGGACATGTTGACCCCGGAGAATTTGGATTCATTGCAGGGAATCACGAATATGATAGTCAAAATGACAAATGATGGTCATGAAAATTGATTCTTTCATAACAAGGCATGCAAAGGAATACCCTTACCGGATTGCTCTGGAAGAAGGTGAAAAAACTGTCTCTTATGCTTGTCTTGACAGGGACATAAGCACAATTGCTTCATCTATGATGGACCATGGGAACTGCAGGTTCGCAATACTGGCAGAATCCGGTATTCAATACATAAAGATGCTCATGGCAGTATACAGGTCGGACGACATCGCAATCCCCCTGCCGATCGAATTGCCGATGTCCAGCCTGGAGCGAATTCTCGATACCGCTCATGTCAATAATATAATTGCAACTGAAATGCAGTATTCCAGGTTTGGGGAGGATTTTTTTGATCGTTTTGGAACAGTAATAGTTGTTTCAAATGATACTTCTATGAAGACCCTGCGAGCAAGTATCGTAGATGAGAACAATGATCCGCAGCTGGCTCTTGTGCTCTACACTTCTGGCACAACGGGTACTCCAAAAGGGGTCATGCTGAGTGACAGGAACCTGATTGCAAATGCAGAGTCTATAGTAGAGGTACTAGGGATAACACCCAATGATAAAGCAGCACTGGTCATATCCCCGCATCATGCTTATGGCAATTCCATAATCGATTCTCACCTGATGGCCGGAGGCTCTGTAAAGATAGGGAACATGAATTTTATAGGCTCGACATTCAATTTGCTGGAATCCGGAGTATCCATATTCTATGGGGTTCCCAGTACCTATCGCATACTCCTCCAATATCCCGACAGGTTCAAAACGGCATTCAAAAATATCAGGCTCGCTGCGTCGGCAGGTGGGGCAATGGATGGGTTCATTGTTAAAAATTTAAAAGATTTGAATAATGGTATTGAGATAGTACCAATGTATGGTCAGACCGAAGCCACAGCAAGACTGGCATACCTGCCATTTGAAGATGTGGATGATTTTGTTCATACAATAGGCAAAGCTATTCCTGGTGTTACACTGGACGTGGTAGGTGCAGATAATATGCCTCTGGGACCGAATGTGGAAGGTGAACTGGTTGCCAGGGGTGATAACATAATGATGGGTTATCTGGATGATGAGATTGCCTCCAGAAATAAGATCATCAACGGCTGGATGCACACCGGAGACCTTGTGAAGAAGTTATCCAATGGTTATTTCAGGTTGCTGGGCCGTAAGGACGATATTATAAAAATAGGCGATCATCGTGTCAATCCACGGGAAGTTGAGAAATATATAGAGGACAACAATGAAGTTGCAAAAGTTTTTGTCGTTCCGGTTTTCCACGAGCTTCTGGGGAATGCCATTTCTCTTATGGTGATATCTGAACAATGCACAGATGCCGATGTCCTGTTCTCATTCTGCAGAAAGAATCTGCCTGGGTACCTGTATCCACAGGAAGTGGTTTTTATCGATCATCTTCCACTTAGCGAAAATGGGAAAATATGCAATCGAACTATTATAATGGAGTATCAAAATGTCAAAAGTAGCATGTGAAAAATGCATTCTGGATTCGGATATTCCAGGCATAACGATCAATGAAAATAGTGGCCTTTGCCATTTCTGTGAGACCTATAGACCAGTTTCTTCACAGGAAAAGAGCGAATACCTGTCCCGGATGGAAAAACTCTTTGAGGAGTATAAGGGCAGGGAAGAATATGATGTGATCTTTGCACTTTCAGGAGGTAAAGACTCTTCATACACGCTCTATAAGCTGAAACAGGATTATCCTTTCCTTAAAGTACTGGCTGTCCAGTTCGATAATGGGTTCATATCTGAGAATGCAATCGCAAATGCCATAAAGATGTGCGAGATCACAGGATGTGACTATTTCAAACTGGGTATGGAAGATGAGGTGCTGTATGATATATTCCGTAAGGCTGCCAATTCCTATGATGCATTTCCCAGGTTAGCCAAATACAGGGCAAGTGACATATGCAATACTTGTATCAGCATCATCAAACAGAAATTGATAGAACAGGCGATTGTTCGTAAAACCCCTTTCATCATGTTTGCTTTCACATCCGGGCAGTCCCCAAATCCCATCATCAACTTATCGGGTAATTTTATAAAATTATCAAGGAGCCTTTTTGAAAAACAGCTTGAAAATATAGGTGTCGATGATAGTGATGAACTGTTTTTGATAAAAAAGGACGTCATTGAAAACATGGGCAAAAACATTCCAAAAATTCTACACCCATTGTGTCTGTGGGATTATGATGAGGAGAAGATCCTGGAAAAGCTGGTGGAGATCGGCTGGAATCCTCCGGATATAAATGATAGCAATTCGACTAATTGCACATTGAATTCGTTTGCCTGCTACAATCATATGAAAAAATATGGAATACATCCCTATGCTTTTGACATAGCGGGAATTGTCAGAAGCGGGGATATGTCAAGGGAAGCCGGCCGGAAAAAACTTGATCAGGAGCTATGCCAGCCTTTGATTAAGGAGGCTGCAAAGAAACTTCATATAAACATAGAGTAAACCGCAAATTCAGACATTCAACAGATGAGAACTTTAAAACAATAGCTTAGAACAGTTTAATCATTGTAGGGAAGGATAGAATGCAAATAATAGATGAACTGAACAAAGACACTGAAATGATTGCCAGCAAGATCAGGTTCTTTATCAAAGATCAAATTACGACCTTTAAGAAGAAAGGAATGGTCATAGGCGTTTCAGGAGGCGTTGATTCCGCCGTCCTCCTGACGCTTGCCGTACAGGAACTGGGAAAGGAGAATGTTTACGCCCTTCTTCTTCCTGAAAAGGAATCTGCACCATCCAGTACACCTCTTGGGGCAGAGATGTGTGAAAGCCTGGATGTGCAATATGAAGAGGTTCCTATCTCCCCGATATTGGAATCACTTGACATATATGGCAAGAAGGACCGGATCATAAAGAGAACATGCCCGGAATATGATCCCGGGATACACAAGACATCACTCGTACTGCCTGATTTCTTAAGTACGGGTTCGGTTAACGTTCCTTATTTAAAACTGGTAAAAGACGGTGATACTGTTGCACAGCATAGGTTGAAGGCAAGTGATTATCTGGAATTGATCGGACTACAGGGTGTTAAACAGCGGTCCAGAATGCTTGTTCAGTACATGTACGCTGAAAAAATGAACTACATAGTTGGTGGAACAACCAATAAGACAGAACTCGTTCTGGGTCAGTTCGTTAAATATGGGGATGGTGGGGTGGATATTGAGCCACTGGCGGATTGCTACAAGACCCGGGTCTATGCCCTGGCGAAATTCCTTAACGTCAATGATGCGATCATCCAGAGGCCACCAAGCGCGGATACGTGGAGTCACTATACTTCTGATCAGGACTTTTACTGGCGCATGCCAATTCAGGTAATGGACCAGCTACTGTACGGCCAGGAACACCAGTTAGCTCTTGAGGTTATTGAAGAGAATACCCAGCTGCCACGAGAGACCATCCTGAGAGCCCAGAAGCATATCGATGGTATCAAAAGCAGTACTGAGTACATAAGGTCACCTCCGCCTACCTGTTATCTTGATAGTTGAGGTATTGCACATAAATGCTTTCTGACAAAGTTGTACTGGTTACGGGAGCAAGTCGGGGTATCGGGAAAGCTATAGCCTTGCTTGCTGCGGAGAACCATGCACATGTGATCGTCAACTACCATCAAAACGAAAAAAGTGCAGCTGAGCTGGTGGACATGATACATGAAAATGAGCTGTCCGCTTCCATGATCAAGGCTGACGTGTCTTGCGAAAATGAAGTGAGGGATATGTTCAGCTCTATCAAAGAAAAGCACTCAAGGATCGATGTGCTTGTGAACAATGCCGGAATAATGCGAAATAGTCTTCTGGCACTTACCAGTACAGAACTTTTCGACCATACTATCGATGTCAACCTCAAAGGAGCTTTTCTGTGTACGAGGTATGCATCCAATATAATGAGAAAGCAAAGATCAGGAAGGATCGTAAATATATCCTCGACAATTGGTCTAAGTGGCAATGAAGGCCAGGCCGTCTATTCTGCAAGCAAAGCTGCAGTTGTTGGATTTACCAGGTCAGTAGCAAAGGAACTGGGTAGATATGGGATAACGGTCAACGCTGTTGCTCCAGGTCTTATTGAGACCGACCTGATAAAGGGTATCAAACCCCAGGTCAGGGAAAAAATGCTGTCCAATATCGCTCTTGGCAGGATTGGTACACCGGAAGATGTCGCAAAAGTTGTATTGTTTTTGAGTTCGGACCTTGGAGCTTACGTAAGCGGCGGGGTCATTACGGTTGATGGCTGTCAGAGTTTTTGATTTGGAATTTCGATTTTGCTATAAAACAGGTGTGTTCATGAACAACAAAGTCTCCATTGTGCAATGCGGTGATTATTCAAAAGTGAAAGACGCGATCGCCGGATCACTCGAACTGATCGGTGGTCTTGATAAGATCATATCACCCGGTGACCGTGTACTTCTCAAGCCCAACGTACTTGCCATTCGTGGTCCGGACGATGCTGTAACGACCCATCCGGCAGTTGTGGCTGCTATGTGTGAACTGGTCACAGAGGCTGGTGGCGTCCCGGTAGTAGGGGATGGGTCGGGGATAACAAGACCCGATTCCACAGCCACTGCAGAAGCACTCCGGGTATCTGGTATTGAAGAGGCTGCTTCAAATTTCGGTGCAGAACTGATCAATTTTGAAACATCAGGTTTTGTAGAGGTCGATGTTCCCAATGGGAAACAATTTTCACGTCTGCACATAGCAAAAGCAGTACTTGATGCTGACATTATCATCTCACTCCCAAAGCTCAAGACCCATGAGCTGACGCTTTACACCGGAGCGGTGAAAAACTTTTTCGGTGCCATACCGAGAAAAGACCGCAAAGCGGCTCATTTTCTGGAAGACCGTGATCTTTTCGGAGAGGCAGTTGTGGATATATACTCTTTCATCAAACCACATCTTGCAGTCATGGACGGTGTGATTGGGATGGAAGGTGATGGTCCCTCAGCCGGCACTCCGATATCTTCAGGCGTGATAATGGCAAGTTACGACTGTGTTGCATTGGATGTGGTAGCATCAGAGCTCATAGGTTTTGATCCGTTGCAGATCCCCACTAACAAAGCGGCACTTGCAAGGGGATTTGGAACTGCTCACCCGGAACTTGTAGGAATGGAACTGGAGGACGTGAAGATTGATTTCAAAAGACCGTCAGGCGGAATAACTGCAGCTTTGCCACCGTTCCTTCGACGGGCACTTAGAAGGAGTTTTACGGTAAAACCCTTCATTAACACCTCGGTCTGCACGCTTTGCAGAGCATGTGTTTTGAACTGCTCTGTGAATGCCATTGAGGAACATGATGGTGTTTTCAGGATAAACGAAGAAAAATGTATCCAGTGTTATTGCTGTCGTGAACTGTGTCCAAACGACGCTGTAGAACTTAAAAGATCACTTCTTGTAAGGATCGTAGCCAGAATTAAGAAATGATACAATATCGCAGTGTAGGATAAAAGCACTGAATGGATGCATTTTGAGCTTCTTCCTATTGATCAGTTGAAAAAGACATAATACCTTTTTTTCTTATTTCGAATTATCTCCAAGGTCCAGTTTTTTGACAACCCGGGCCGGGTAGCCTAAAGCAAGGCTATTTGGAGATATGTCACGACTAACTACAGATCCGGTCCCTATTATGGAATTTTCTCCGATCTCAACTCCCTGGGTTATTATACACCCCGGGTTCACACAAACACCACGTCCTATTTTGATGGGAGCCATTGTTCTTGGATATGCATCTCTTGTGGTCAGACTGCCTCTTGAGTGGGCGGATAGTATACATTGATCACCAATCTCAGCATACTCCTCGATCGTGATCAGTTCCGGGTGAAGCCTGTCGAAAAGTACATTGTAGCCGACGTATACGTTCTTTGCGATATTCACTCCCCGCATTTTATGCATTTTAACCCTCCAGGAAGGGATTGGGCAGATCGATGCAAGCTGTTCTAGAATCCAGTTCTTGGTATATTTAATTCCAAACAAGAACTTATTACTATGGTAGTGTCCTGCAATTTCCCCATAAGTTACCTTATCTCTATTAGATATCATTTTAATTGCCTGTCTAATTCAAAATAGAAGTTTATTTCCACCCTTTCATATTTCTAAATTCGTAATTTAGAACAAAATCCATAATTCATTTAAGTCTTTGAATATAAATTTGTTAAGCATATTTCCCCAGTTTCTATAGTTCATCCTATAATAAATACATATAGTACTAAAAACCTATGATGTAATATGCTCATATTCGGTCATATCGGTATTACGCTGGGAATCTTTTTAATGCTCGGCTTTCTTATGCCCGATATCAGGTCCCGTATAGACCTTCGTTATATTGCTTTTGGATCGCTGTTGCCGGATATTATCGACAAACCTATTGGAAGGGTACTTTTTGCAGAGTCTATCGCAAACGGAAGGATCATTGCACATACACTTATTTTTGCAATTCTTCTGCTTTTGATCGGATACTATTTTTATAAAAGCAGGGAGGATCCCAGGTTCGCCATGATATCCGTAGCTTCATTCTGCCACCTGCTTGAAGACCAGATGTGGACAGAACCAGATACTTTTTACTGGCCGTTATTTGGATGGCATTTTCCCTATGATCCATCCTATGGAGGTGGGGTTGATTATTTGCTTACAATGTTAAGTGGGTCATTTTCTTTGGATTTTTCCAACTTTTTAAATTTTGAATTTGTCGGTTTTATTGTCATCGTTCTCGTGATAATAAATAGCTTCAGGAAGAAGTAAGATCATTCTATTTTACTTTCTCCTTTAATTCCCGCTGATATGCCAATAAAAACATCGTACTGCATGCTACCAGTTTCCTGGCTATTGATCAGTCCAGGTAATCTCTTAGATACTCTATGTCACTTCTCATCTTTTCAAGTAATACGGGAATATCTGCATGATCGGTGTCCACTGCCTGTTCGATATTGGCAGATAGGTTTGCCAGACCGTTGAAACCAATATTAAGGGCAGTACCTTTTGTGCGGTGTGTGACACTCTTTATATTGTCCATGTCATTTTCTGAAAAAGAACTCATGATGTCTTCAAGATCACGGGTAAAAGACATTATTGCAGCGGAGATAAGGCTTTCATACAATTCTTTACTGCCACCTAAGTTGTTCATTAGGTGTTCCCTGTCAAAATGAAGGGGTTCTGTTGTTTCAGAACATTTTTCCGTAGTTTTTGAGGTTTCACATTCAGGCAGCCATCTATTTAAAATGTGTCTTATGGTGTCCGTTACTATCGGCTTGGTGATGTAGTCATCCATTCCCGCTTCAAGACATCGCTCTTTTTCGCCCTTGAGAACGCCGGCAGTCAGGGCAATGATAGGTGTATGTTCTCCGTTTCCTTTCTCAAGGTCCCTTATCATCAATGTGGCATCATGCCCGCTTACTTCGGGCATCTGTATATCCATAAAGATAAGGTCCGGAATTTTATCCCTGAACATCCGGACTGCTTCCTTTCCGTCCTTTGCCTGCAGTAACGTTGCTTTAGGTAAAAGATTGGAAATAATGGTTGATGCAAGGAGCATATTTGTTTCATTGTCCTCAGCAATTAGTATACTATAGTGGTGGCTATCAGGAGCAATGAATACAACAGCTTTTTCGGGTATGATGTTATTAATTTGCGGTCCTTTTGCAGAATCTATGTGGTATATCGTTTCGAAAAGCTCTTCCATCCTGACAGGTTTGATTATACCGGCACCTATGCCCTGTTGACCATGTATTGGGGCAATGTCCGTAGAATCGTTTAGCAGGATCACAGGAGTATTATTATGGAAAAGCTTGTTCTCCTCATGTATGATGCGAACCATTTCTTCTCCATCCATTGAAGGCATATTCTTATCGACAATGATGAGGTCGTGATCACTATCATCACGAAGAATGCCAATTGCTTCTATGCCACTGGTTGTAATATCAGCTTTGAGTCCTCTTGCCTGAAGCATGTCCCGTAAGATGAGGCAATTGTTGCTGTTATCATCTACAATAAGAACATTTTTGATGTTTTCCGGAACATCAATAGCAACATTTTCGTTCTGTTCTGCAGGAAGGCATACAGTAAAATAGAAGTTGCTTCCTTGCCCTTCTTTGCTTTGAAGTTCGAGTCTGGAGTTCATTTTCTCCAGCAGTTCATTAGAGATACTAAGACCAAGTCCTGTCCCTCCATATTTTCGGGTGATCGATCCATCTGCCTGTGAGAATGAATCGAATATCCTTGGCAGTTTGTCCTCTGCGATCCCAATTCCGGTATCTCTTACGGAAAATGTGAATTCCATCTTACCTGGATCGTTGCCAGTAGCTTCAATCTTAAGTTCAATTTCCCCGGTCTCGGTGAACTTTATGGCATTTCCTAAAAGATTTACCAGCACCTGTCTCAATCTCAAGCGGTCAGCCACAACATAACGTGGTATTTGTGGTGAGATGTTCAATAATAGTTCAAGACCTTTTTCATGGACCCTGTATTTTAGCATATCTGTTATATGTTCGCACAGTTCTATCACGTCGATAGTTTCCGTATCCAATTCCAGTTTACCGGCTTCTATCTTGGAAATGTCCAGTACATCATTGATCAGGTCAAGCAATGAATTGGCAGATGTGTGTATCGTTTGCATGTGCTGCAATTGCTGCTCTTTGAGTTCTGAGTGCATCAGCAGGTCGGAAAAACCAATGATACCATTTAATGGGGTGCGTATCTCATGGCTCATATTGGCAAGGAACTCTGACTTTGCCCTGCTGGCAGCTTTCGCTTTTTCTTCAGCCACCTTACTTTCATTGATGCTGATATGTGTTCCGTACATGTTGAGGGGATTGCCTGCACTATCGTACCTTGCAACCCTGCCATGAGCACGAACCCAGACCCAGTGACCTTCTTTGTGTTGCATCCTGTACTCTGCTATATAGCGTTGTTCTTTACCGGAAATTGTATCCTGTAACTTTTGAGTGACATATCTTATATCATCTCTATGTATCATTTCGGCCCACATTTCAAGGTTGAAATCAGGGAAGTCACTCATGGTATATCCGGTGATCATTTCCCAGCTCTCCAGCCCTTCCAATTGTATGTTGCCGGTTGTCAGGTCAAGGTCCCATATTCCGGCACAGGTTGCTTCCAGTGCCAGGTCCAGTGTTTGTGTCCTGTTCTTCAGTTTTTCTTCAGAAAGTTTCCTGTCAGAGATATCCCTGCACATGCAAAAGACAAGTTCCTGTTCGCCACACATGGCGCTGATGGCACTTATCTCAACATAGAATACCGTTCCATCATTACGCTTGTGCAATGCCTCAAAATAATCTTCGGCTTTATGCACATTTTTGACCATATGAAGTAGTTGTTCCTGCGTAAATTGTGCATCCCAATCCCATAGTGACAATTTTCTGACCTCTTCCAGCGAATAACCCAGCATGTCTGCAAAGCGCTGGTTAGCTTCGTAGACCTTGCCGGTCTTATCGAGTACTACGATCCCATCCATGGAATTCTCTATCAGTACGTGCTTCCAGACTTCCTCTTCAGCAAGCCTGTCTTCTGCTTCCTTACGCTCGGTGATGTCATGGAGAGTCCCGGTCACTACATTTTTATCAGCATGATACTCAGCCACGGAGTGTATATGACGAACAACACCGGAGTTTGGTTTTTTGATACTGAACTCTACGTTATATGGATGATTTTCCTCAACGAGTCGGGAAAGTGCTTTGTCAAGCATTGAACGGTATTGAGGAAGTACGACGCTTTGCACTTCCCTTACGGTTAGGTATCTGTTTTCCAGTCCATATATTCTGTGAGCTTCCTGCGAGGCATGAACCATTCCTGAGTTCAGGTCAAACTCCCAGCTTCCTGTGTGTCCGATCCTCTGGGCGTTATTGAGTTGCATCTCCCGATTGATCAATTCTTCAGTTTCATATTTCTTTTCAAATGCACTGGCTATTATCCCGGCTACCACTTTTAGAAGTGATATTTGTTCTTCACTCCACTCATGCCTGTTACTGGTAGCATCAAATCCCATGATGCCGACAATTTTTCCATCTTTTGTAAGGGGTATGTCCAGAAGTGATCGAATTGAATGTGTTTTGAGCACGTCCTTTTCAGTATCTGCTTCAGGGGGGAGTTTGTCAAGATCCGGTACATGCAAGTATCCGTTCTTTCTTATGATCTCTTCAAAACATGGGAAATCGTTGAGGCGTAGATCCTGTACATTGTCTATATGGGATTCTATTCCCTGTGTGCACCATTCATTGGTAATGCTTATCTTTGTTCTATTTTCTGAAAAAAGAAATATGTGGGCCCGATCGACTTCAAACAGTACGGCACATTTCTTAAGTGCCTCATCAACTATACTATCCAGTTCTTTATCAGGTACACTTACAAAACAAGCCGATATCTCAGAGACCATCTTCTGGAACCTGAACTGAAATTGAAGCTCTTCTTCTACTTTTTTCCGGTCCAGTAAGAGGCCTACCTGCCGGGTGTAGACTTCGATGAGGTCTTCATTGGTCAGTAGTTTTCCGCAAGCCATCACCAATATGAAATAACCCAGATTGATATTGTCTTTGAATATATTTGCTACAATTGTCTCTCCTGCACCGAAGGTTCTTTCCATAAGTATTGCGGTCTTTTTCGGAATCTGTTCTCCGGTCAGTTCATGAAAAGCAGAAAAACGGGTGATATTGCGGTTTTGAATTTTTTTTGCAAGATGAGGATTCCTTTTCCATCCCTTGTCTTCAGGGTTGAATCCCATCATCGAATAGATTCTTTTGACATCGTTAAGTGGGCCTGAAACAGCTTTTGTAAAAAAGGAATTTGTTTTTTCTTCAAACAGATTGAAAACCGCATATTTTGCTTCGGACAGGTCAAGTATCCCATCGGTTATTCTTTGATAGTCTATTGTGTCAGCGGGGCTTTGGAAGAGTTCCTCTGAGTATGTAACAAGTTTTTTGAGCTTGATGTTCTCTTCGATCCTCGTCTTCATTTTTCCTGCCGGTGGGTCAGTGATATGTTCATAAGCAGATTTTTATGCAATTATAACTTTTTTGTTCCGGGGTCGCGCTTCAGGATGAACATTGTTTCTGGAATATTTATGTGCAACATAATATATTTTGTTTATATTATCATATGCGATAGTATAAATCTTTCTGTTATCTTCTTAATTTTATTTAGTCTATGCATGTAACCGGTTTGGATAAGTCTGGAAATGTGTATGTGCTGAATTGAGATATATGCTTCCTGCTTCCTTGTATTATCAGGTACACTATGGATGGGGATCATATTAGTGTGTTATTTTTGATTTTTTAAAGTGAGCGATTCCTGCAATACATAGTATGCTTATGCCTATGATCTCAGAAACAAAGACATAACTTAGTGCAGGTGTGTATGCATTCCTGAAGATCCCCAGGAAATAGTCCAGTATACCTGTTGAGTAGTAACCGTCAGGGAACTGCCATCCCATCAGTGGCCAGAAAAGTGTCTGTGGTGTCATCCAGAGCCGGTCTTCCATAAGATGCAGGAAGCTGGCAGCAGGGATGATGAGCAGACGTTTGTCTTCTTTTTTCTTGTAAAGGTGAATTGCGGTAAGGAGTAACAGCAGGCAGAAGAGCAGCGTGTGTCCGTAGATCCTTCCGTTGCCTATGGAGTTTGCGAAGATGACCTCTCCAAGGGTTTTGTCTATAAGGTCGGGTAGCATGGCGCCAAAGGCGACCACATAGAGGGACGTGGGCATCTTTGAGAGTGCAGGATGCTGTTTTAGGAGAGTGAGTATTCCAAGGGTTATGCCTATGTGGCCGAAGATGAACATTTGCTGTTAGTATTGTGGATGGGGTGATTTATTGTTTTTCATAAGATGTCGGTGTTAACATCATATTTATATATATTTGATTTGTATACTAGTATATGCCATATCCAGCGTTCCACTTTGCGTTCTTCATATTCTGCATTTCCCTTGTAGGGATCTTTGCAATTGCAGGAAGTGGCTTTCGCAAGGAGATGAGCTTTAAGGATGTAAAACACCTGAGCTTATTGTTTGTTGTCGGCAGTGTGGGTTCGGTGTTCCCGGACGTGCCTGCGGTGTGGAACTATGTACTCCACGGCAACCTGAGTCATACACTGATAGGTCCGGTTCCTACACATTCACTTCTTTTTGGTCTGGTGGCATTCATACTTGCATTTATGCTTGGATACGTATTATACAGGAACACATCAAAAGCCTCATCCCTGGGGATATTCGCAGAGGCAGCTTTCCTGTCCCATCTGCTTCTGGATGACATCGCTGATGGTGGCCTTACTTACCTGTATCCGTTCTATAATGAACCACTTAGCATCTTTGCCGTTATGAACGTCAGACTCTCAGGCGTGGACTTCTTCTACTATAATTTCGCCTGTTTCGTGTCGGTGTTCTTCATCTTCTGTGTGATGTTCATGGCACTTCTGGCTCTGAAGGACCTTGGTTTTGGTTTTAGTTATGAGCCTTTGGAGTGAAAGGTTAGTTTTGGGCTTTTTTTTTTGATCTGTAATTTGTCAGTATAATTGTTTTTATGTATAATGGATGGACTGTGCCGCCCGCGGCGGAGTTATTATTTTTTATATGGAAGTTTGTGATTGAAGTATATATATCACACAATCATCGATTATAATCTGAATTTCTGCTGTAAATCATAGATTATAATCGGTAATTTTATTTAACTTGAAAAACAAATAAGTCATTATGGAACAACTGATCGAAGAAGTGCTGGAAAAGCAGAATCCGGGGTGGTTCGGAAAAAGTTACAGTACGAGTATACCTCGTCTTCATTATTATCCACGTTTAGCCAAATATATGGGTACGGAAGAGATACTGCTAATACTTGGTGCAAGAAGGACGGGCAAGTCAACTCTCATATACCAGCTTATCAGCAGTCTTGAACTGCCTGAAAACGAGGCCATGTCGGTACTTTACATAAACCTTGATGAACCGGTGTTCCAGAGCAGGTCAGAGAGTGCCGTTCTTCTTTCGGGTATCATTGAAGATCATATCGCGGCAACGAAAAAAGAAAGATACTACATTTTTCTTGATGAGGTCCAGAACTTCAGGTACTGGACGCAGACACTGAAAATATTATACGATACTGACAAGCGCCTGAAATTTGTATTGACGGGTTCCACATCATCCCTACTTAAAAAGAAGACCATCACACGTCTTTCAGGAAGATACCTTGCAGTAACGGTCTTTCCACTAACCTTTAAAGAATATCTGGATTTCAAAGGACTCAAAAGGCTGACATCCGGTGAGAAAAAACTGGAGTTCGAGGAATATCTCAAGCATGGTTCTTTCCCCCGGATCTCTCTTGAAGGGGACAATGACATCAAAGAAGAGCTTTTAAAAAATTATTATGAGACCATATACCTGAAAGACATAATCTTTCCACATAAACTGAGGAATAACAGGGATGTAATAAACTTGCTATACTTCATTATTTCAAATGTTGGCAAGCCTTTTTCTTACAACAGCATAGCAAATGTCTTGGAAATATCTGCAGATACGGTAAAAGAGTACCTGAGCTACGCAGAAGACTCATACTTATTATATTCCATCAAAAAATTTGATTATTCTCTCAGGAAACAACTTGCAAATCCAAAGAAGATATACTGCCTTGATACTGGTATGATAAATGCAGTGTCTTTCAAGTTCTCAGAGAACTACGGCAGACTGCTTGAAAACCTGATCTTTATAGAGCTTATAAGAAGACAGAACGAAGTTTACTACCATAAAGGTACATATGAGTGCGATTTTCTGATAAAAGCAGATAATAAAATAACCAATGCTATTCAGGTGACAAAGGAGCTGAACCTGGACAACAAAAAACGTGAGGTCGAAGGTTTACGTGAAGCAATGCAGACCTATGATCTGGAGGAAGGTCTCATACTTACAAAGGATACTGAAGATATGATCGAAAGGGATGGAAGGAAGATCTTCGTGAGGCCTGTGTGGAAATGGCTGCTTGAGTGAATGGATGCAATAAAGATCATAACTGATCACATGTGTTTATGTTCTTTTTTCTTTGCAACATTGCCTAGAGAATATCTATACATTCTTGTTACAACAGTATTGATGGACTGTGCCGCCTGCAGCGGGATGGTTTTGGTCGATATGCGTTCATAGACTTTTCGTATAATGTACTTTGGAGTGCAATGTCTCTATTTTAAATGGAGATATCATTGCTATAATCTCCATTATCAATGACAATTTGTGAGTAATAATCTCCATTTTAAATGGAAATATATATATGCATTCATCACAGAATGCAATTTATGGATATTATGCAGATAAAGGAGCTTATAGCAGAGCAAAAGCAGGAGTTTGAAATGGAGGTGCCGACAATAAAGCGCCAGAAGCTTGAAGAAATAGAAAGTTACTCCCAAATTCCTCATATAGTGGTTATCACTGGTCTGCGACGTGCGGGTAAAAGCACCCTTTTAAAACAGATAAAAAAAAGATACTATCCGGAAGATAACATATATTACATGAATTTTGAAGATGAAAGGTTGCTTGACTTCAAAGTAGGCGATTTCAATGCCCTGTATGAATCATTTCTGGAAACATCAAAAGAGAGCAAGGTCTTTTTCTTTGATGAGATACAGAACATACCCAACTGGGAAGCATTCATACGGCGGATGTATGACCGGGGTTTCAAATTCTACATCACCGGCTCAAATTCTTCTTTGATGAGCAGGGAGCTGGGGACAAAGCTTACCGGAAGACATGTGAAACTTGAACTCTATCCTTTCTCATTCAAAGAGCTGATGGGTTCAAAAGGCATAGAAACTGAAAAGGAGTTTTATCTGACAGAGGAGAGAGCAAGGATCAAAAAAGAATTCAGTCAGTATCTTGAAAATGGCGGCATTCCAGAGTATTATAAATACGGAAATAAGGACATAATCAGGAACCTCTATGATAACATCCTGTACAGGGATATTATCGCAAGATATGGTATTAAGGACGAGACTGCAATAAGATCCCTTGCGTATTATCTGATAACTAATCCCGGAACTGAGATAAGCTATAACAGGTTAAAGAACGTCCTAGGAATTGGCAGCCAGACAACAGTGAAAAATTACATAGATCATCTGGAGAACTCTTATCTGATCTTTACGATCAATGTTTTTGATTACTCTCTTAAAAAGCAGATATATTCAAAGAAGAAGGCCTATATCATAGATACAGGACTGATGAACGTTCTTGCCTTCAAATTCTCAAAGGATACAGGCAAAACACTTGAGAACATTGTATTCCTTGAATTGAAAAACAGGGGGCATGATATCTATTACCACGTGGATAAGAATGAGTGTGATTTCATATTGATGGAGAAGGGACATATCATAAAAGCAATACAGGTTACTCAGAGGATGGAATGGTCAAATGAAAAAAGAGAGATAGCAGGACTTCTGGAAGCTATGGATAAGTACGGGCTGAAAGAAGGTCTCATACTCACGGAAGATACGGAGGAAGCGCTTGAAATGGATGGCAGGAAAATAAGTGTTAGGCCTGTGTGGAAATGGTTGCTTGAATGAGGGCAAAGACTATTCTCCGGATTTTCTTTTTACATTTTTGGTGATGGTGTGTGCAGCCTGCGGCGGGTGGTTGTTTAAGTTCTGTGATTATTTCTGGCTTGTTAATGAGATATGATAATAACGTTTATATTGCTTCAGGAAAAATCAACTCTTATGAAGAAGCGTGCAGAGGTCATAATACATGGCAGAGTTCAGAAAGCAGGTTTCAGGGATTTCATTGACGAAATAGCTTTTGATCTGGCTCTTAATGGATATGTCAAAAATCTCGATGATGGCACGGTGCAAGTTGTCTGTGAGGGTACAGAGGGCAGCATCAGGGAGTTACTTGAAAAAGTCAACATCACTCAATATCCTATACGTGTAACGAATATCGATGTAGTCTACACAAAAGCAACTGGCGAGTATGGTACATTTGAGATAGTCAGAGACGAGGATCTGACCACAGCAACTTATGAGCGAATGGATGCAGCTGTGAGGTATATGCGTGAAATGAACTCGAATCTCGGGCAGAAGATCGACAGGGTCGGTGATGGGGTTGATTCGGTTGGCAGTAAAGTCGAAGTCGTAAGTGGGAAGATCGATGGATTGGGTGATAAGATCGATGTGGTTGGTGAAAAGATTGACCAAAACAGAACAGAAATAGCATCCGAGGTTCGGTTGAACAGGGATGATTTCAGGTCTCATCTTGACGAGAGGATCTCAACAATAGAACATGAATTAGCTCAGATAAAGGCAAAGATAATGTTTTGAGTTCCTTTGATTATTTTTTTTATTTTTTATATATATATATTTTTTGATCAGCAGGCTATAACTCATCTTTTTTCAGTAATTGTGAACCGTGCCGCCTTCGGCGGATGGTTGTATTGTATTCCTGATAGTTCATTGATACATCGTAAATCTATTCTGGTAGATGTTACTTATTATTGTTTAAACAATAATTGTTATGACAACAACGCATGAATTGATAGGTTGTGACTGCTCCCATGACTAAAGTGCGTGGGCTTTCTCTACCCTTACGCCTTTTAGTCGTAATGCACAATATTATTTTTATGTGTTGCCTTTGCAGTGAGGTTGTATTCTTGAACTTATTCAGCAGAAGATCTGGACAAATAATCATGCAGGGTAAGTAACAGAACATTCTCCTGCTTTGCTATTTCATGCATCTTTTTTGTGAAACCCGATCTGCTGATAAGTGCAAAGTGTTCTTTTCTCTCGGGGAACCACTTTACATGACACGCTTTCTCTCTCAGGTTGAAGTAGACATCTGTATTGACCTTCTGCTTCTGCCATTTGCATTCACAGAAGAGTATGTTCTTTGAATCCTGATCAAGGGCCACCAGGTCAATTTCATAGTCATTTTTACCTTTTGGTATATTAGGTATCTTTCCCCATTGTCTGCCTATGGATCTGAACCTGAAAGGGAGTTTATCCTGTAAATTGAGGTATGTAAGGATCTCTTTGGATACCTGTTCGAACGTTTCCCCCAGGTAACGGTCGTAGCTCTTATCCAGGTCCTGGATGGCATGCGAATTATCACCTGCTTCTATGGAATCTCTATGTATCAGTACATATCTGAACCAGAAGCGCAGAAAAGGGTCATCTATAACGTAGATCGTTTTACGGGTAGATGTTTTTTCTGCAACAGGGTGCTCTTTCCTGATAAAGCCAAGCCTCATCAAAGTATCTGTATAGTATGATAGATCCTTTGTTTCAATGAAAGCGCCAGCAGCGATCTCTCCTGCTTTTGTGCTACCTTTGGAGATGGAATAAAGGATGTTCATGTAAGTTGCCGGCTCTCTCAATTCTTCGCGAAGAAGGAACTCGCCTTCGGCATATAATACTGCATCTTTGGAAAATATGTGTTGTCCTATGTTCTCATAAAGATCATTTCCAGGATCAAAGAATCTGAGGTAGAAAGGAATTCCTCCAGTTGCACCATATATTTTTAAAAGCTCTTCTGGTGTTGATTCCGGGGAAAAACCAGTCATGTGGCGTAAACTCAGTGGCATGACCTTGATCTGTCCTGTCCTCCTTCCATAAAGAGGACTTGAATGGGAAAGAGTTGTTTTTTCCATCATGGAAATGGATGAGCCACAGAGTATCAGATGGAAATGTCCTCCTTTGAGTATCTCATCAACGATAAGCTGGAATACTGACGGTATGGATCTATCGGTCTGTGCCAGATAGGAGAACTCATCGATAACTATGACAAGCTTTTTGGAACTTTTCCATTTTTTACTTATGTATTCGAACACATCATCAAATGCCTCTGCTGCAGGTTCTATATCATCGAATAAGCCTGAAGCTTTTTTCCTGAATCTGAGGGTATTGGATCGTGTGCCTCTCATGTCCGCCAGAAAGAAGATATGGGGCTTGTCTTTCACAAACTGCTGGATAAGTTCTGTTTTGCCTACTCGCCTGCGTCCGTAGATGACGGTGAAAGAAAGATCTTTTGAACTATATTCCCTGTTAAGGAATTCCAGTTCATGGACACGATTAATGAAATTACGGAACATAATAATTATGATTTAATTCCGTACTATTTATGTGTTATGGAAAATACGCTGATAATGCTGGAGATCGTTCTTTGATCAGCAGGCTATATATCTTCTTTTTTGCAGTAATTGTGGATAGTGCCGCCTGCAGTGGATGGTTGTATTGCAGCTTATTTAAAGTAGAATCTTTCTACAAAGTTTAAATGATCTATATCATTTTGATCAATTGAAAAAACTTGATATGTATGGGGGTAAATATGATTAAATATGATTAAATATGATTAAATAATGTTATTAAACATTAAATAAGATTATTAAATATTAAATAATTGGTGTGATCTCAATGGTATTAAAGACTTTCAATGTGGATGAAGATACATATAAGGAGTTCTCTGCCCTGTGTAAATCACATGGTATGAGCATGAGCAAACAGATACAGATGTTCATGGAGAGTGTAATATCCAGGGAACCGGAAGCAAGTCAGGAATACCTGGAAAAACTTGACAATATCAGGAAGGGTAAATTTGTCCATGTAAGTGATTTTTCTGAACGCTACGGGTAAACATAATGGAGTATTGCGTTGTTGTATCCGAGCTTGCTGATAAGAAATTCATGAAGCTTGCTAAAAAGAATCCTAAGCAGATGAATATTATCAGCAAGAAAGTTCAACAGATAATCTTGAATCCGTATCACTATAAACCATTACGTGGTGATCTGCACGGTGCAAGGAGGGTACATATTGACTCTTCATTTGTGCTGATCTATGAAATAGATGCGGATAAAAAAGCAATCATGATACTTGATTATGATCACCATGATGTAATATATTGATTCTTTTGTATTTGGAGCTGGAAATGTTTTTGTGGGTCTATTTTTGATGGGATATCGGTTTTGTCCTGTTCTTTTATGGTGTCGGAATGTGCCGCCTTTTGCGGGGTGGTTGCGTTGTATTCCTGATAGTTCATAGCTACGTCGTAAATCTATTCTGGTAGATGTTACGTATTATTGTTTAAACAATAATTGTTACGACAATAAAGCTTAAATTAGCAGGTCGGAAAGATAAATTTGCTACCTTCTTAAAATACGAACCGCTGAGAAGTTCGAATATTGGAGATTTCTAAAGAGCCATTTTTGGTACTACTTATTTAAGTGTGCATGAGATATTGTATATAAATGGTTCTAAATACTCATCCATGTTCTAAAACGAAAAGATCTTGTTCTACAATTACTGATGTTGACTCTATGCCTTTGAGCTCAAAGACTATTAAACGCATCGAGGAAGCAAAAAGAGATCTTAAAGAAGGCAATGTTTGTACTCTTAAAGAGCTCAAAGATGAATTTGGATTAGAATGAGGTATGAAGGTATCTTTACGAATGTTTTTAATTAAGAAAGATTTAAAAGCAATTCGTAAGAAGCATCCTGCTGATGTCAAAAAGATCGTTCGTTCAATAGAGTGCATAATTTAATTGATCCTTTTACAGCTAATACCAAGCAATTGCAGTGTTTCGAATATTATAGGTATAGGGTGGGGAAATACAGAATAGTGTTTGATATTGATGTCATGCACAATATTATTTTTTATGCTGTAGATTATAGATCTTCGATTTACGATAAATTAAGGCAAAGATTTAACCGTTGTTAAACTCAGGATTTTATCATTCTGATTCTTCACTTTGCGTTGCTCCTGCATATGTCTTTCTATATCAGTGACAATGGACCGTGCCGCATGCGGCGGATGGTTGTATTGCATCTAAGTATCCACACCACCTTCATTTTTCCAAAAATCTTACCAATGCACACAAATACCCTAAGATGTATCCTATAATTCCTCGAAGATCACTTGTTCCACAATCTAAATTTATAAATAAAAAACTATATAACATATTACTAATAATGTGGCTATATAGAGGAACAAAAATGAAATGCAAATACTATGACAAGTGCGAGCACGCAAGTTCTACATCCATGACCTGCACTGAGAACGGCGGCGGCACCTACTGTGGCAAATACCGTGTCCTGGCTGCAAGATCCAATTCATTTGACAATAATATTCACGCTCTCACTGATTTCCCTGTACCTCAGCGTCAGGTCCCAGTATAAGGGATAAGCAGGCTGAGACTTTTTTTCCTTTTATAGGTTGATCCATAGCGCAGTCTTTTTAATTAATTGATCTGTTAGTATGGTGTACTTCCGATGTTTCTCATTTTCACACTGTTAAACATTCGCACACAAGCGAACAATTGCTAAATATATGCGACTAGTTATATTTTATATCACTTATAAAACAATTCACATGATGACTTGGAAAGTTTTATATCCAATAAGCAATCTTTAAGCAGTATATTGGATAAATGTAACTCATATATACATTGATGTCTGCGCCCGAATGCATTTTCAAATGCCGGGGGTTGCGCAGCACAAAGGAAAGTGGTGGTTGGATCAATGACGACAGTAGCTGTAATTCCCGCATTCAATGAGGAGATAGCCATAGGTAGTGTTATCGCCCGCGCGAAGCAGCGTTCGTCAGGGGCGGTGCGTTATGTCTTCTGAAATCATAGACTCCAAAGTTCCTACTAAGCATACTCTTTCTGATGCTCCTGGTAATGGACATCTTTCTGATATTTCCCCTGAATCCTCAAGCACAGAAGAACATGAGATCATCCCGGAAGAATCGGATATCTTTGCTTCTGTTTCTAAGACAAAAGCTTCTAATCATAATCATATTACAAAGTCAGGCAAAGTAATAGCTGCAATGCCTGCCTTCAACGAGGAGAAATACATAGCAAAGACAGTTCTTGGTTGCAAACCCTACGTAGACGAGGTAGTAGTTGTCAACGACGGCAGCATCGATGCCACAGCTATGATAGCCACAGCCTGCGGAGCCAAAGTAGTCTACCACGACGAAAACAAAGGTTATGGAGCAGCCATACGAACTTGCTTCGAAACAGCTAAAGGTATGAAAGCTAGGGCAATGGTAATAATCGACTCAGATGGCCAGCATAATCCAGAAGAGATCAAGAAGGTTCTTGAGCCTATTTTGGCTGACAGAGCTGATGTTTCTATAGGTTCTAGATTTTTAGAAGGACATAAGGCTGAGAATATCCCATTCTACCGTACAGTTGGTATGAAGGTTTTGGATGTTGCCACAAATCATGGTGGTGGTGTGAAATTCAGTGATACTCAGAGCGGTTTCCGGGCTTATTCTAATTCAGCCATCAATAAGATTAAGATTGGAAATAGTGGTATGTCAGCTGGATCGGAGATTCTGTTACAGGTCAATGAGCATGACCTGAAGGTCGAAGAGGTGCCTATCAGTTGCAGGTATGACATTGAAGATACATCAACACATAACCCCGTGGTTCATGGTATGAAGGTGCTTGCTGGAGTTATCACTGAGATAGAGTATAAGCATCCTTTGTTCTATATTGGTGTTCCTGGGTTGTTGATGTTGTTTGCAGGGTTGATTGATGGATGGTTTGTTCTTTCACATTATAATTCTGAAAGCTACATACCTTTTGGCCCATCAATCCTGATGGTTTTATTGTTCATTCTGGGATTGCTAGCGTTGTCTACAGCTTTGAATTTGCATGCTATGACTAGATTAGTGAATGAGATTAAGAATTAATAATCAGGGTGGGTGAAAAACGTGGAATATCCTTTTGTTTCAGTTGTAGTTGGCATTAGAAATGAGGAAAAATACATTGTTGAATGTATCGAATCACTTCTCAGCCAAGAATACCCTAAAGAACTTTATGAAATTATCATTGTTGATGGGATGTCCACTGACAATACTCAAAGTATCGTTAAAAAATATCCCGTTAAACTGATACTCAATGAAAGAAAGAACGTTGCTGCTGCTAGAAACCTTGGTGTAAAGGCAGCTAAAGGAGATTTTGTCTCATTCACAGACGGAGATTGCAAAGCAGATAAACTTTGGCTTAAAACATTAATTAAGGAAATCACAAAAGCTCCCGAAGATGTAGCATGTGTTGGCGGTCCAAATCTCATTTTTGATACGGACCCTACATTTGCAAAGGTTGTTGGTTATGCACAGGAAACTTTTTTAGGATCAGGCGGTTCCGCCCAAGCTAATAATTCTTCTAAAAAGAAATTTGTCCCATCGTTGCCAAATTGTAATGCACTATATAGAAAGTCCATAATTAAAGAAGTTAGATGCTTTGACGAGTGTTTTGTAATAGGTCAAGATGGTGACCTTAATCATAGAATTGGAAAGAAGGGTTATCGTTTTCTATATGTTCCTGAAGCAATCGTTTTGCACCATAGAAGAGGGAATGTTAAGTCTTTTTCAATAAGGATGTTTAAGTATGGAACATGGATGACTAAATTATTCCAAAAACACAAAGACATGGTAAGGTGGTATGCGGTTTTACCAGCTAGTTGCATAGTTTTTGCTATAATTGCGTTAATTGCTTCGTTGAAATATATCTTTTTTTTATGGATACTGGGAGCACTCACATTGATTTATATTGTTTTAGTTTTGCACTCAACTTTAAGTGTTATACTTAAAATGAAGTCTCCTGCAGCATTGTTAACTCTTTTGATAATTCCTTTACAACATATAATGTATGGATTGGGCACTCTTTTCAATTTGATTGGAGGGATAATGCGTGTATGATTATCTACTAAAAAAATGCATATACCCTTTAATGGAATTATATTTTGGAACGAAAACACTATCGAACTTAGAATATCTGAAAAAAACACAATGGTACACTCCTGCACAAATTCAGAACTTACAAAACAAAAGGCTTCGTATTCTCATTAATCATGCATATAAAAATGTACCATATTATCATCAGTTATTTAACGAACTGAACTTAACTCCTGCTGACATTAAAACAACAGACGATTTAATAAAACTTCCACTATTAACTAAAAAAGATATTCGAAACAATTTTGATTCACTTGTAGCACAAAATATTCCAAAAAGTAAATTGCTCTATAAAACTACAGGTGGATCAACAGGTATTCCTTTGAGGTTTGCACGTGACAAGGCATCTATGGGACACGTAAGAGCTGCACAATACAGGTTTTTTGAGTGGGCTGGTTTAGATTTCTTTGGTGACAAGTGGATTAGTTTGACTGCATCATTATATGATGATGAAATTTTTAGAAAAATCCAAGCAAAAGCTTATCTAAAATTGATGAGACAAAAAAGATTACCAACATTTGGAGTTAATGACCGGATATTTGCCGAATATACTGAAACTATTAAAAATTTTAGTCCAAAAGTTCTCTATGGTTATTCCTCATCACTATACTTATTTTCGAAATTCTTAGAAAATAATAATATTTGTTTAAATGTAAGTTCTGCAATCTCAGATTCTGAAACTTTACATCCACATTATCGACAAACAATAGAAAAACAATTGAACTGTAAAGTCTTTGATCATTATGGAAGTAAAGAAGCCACTTATGCACAGGAATGTGATAATCATTCAGGATATCATATTGCAATAGAAAATGTATTTTTAGAATTTATAGACAATAATGGAAAAAGAGTGAATGATGGAGAGATAGGTAGCATTCTTGTTACTGATTATACAAATTTAGGCATGCCTTTGATACGTTATGAAAATGGTGATTTAGGAATTCCTACAAGCAAAAAATGTGAATGTGGAAGAAGCTTACCATTAATTCATTCTATTGTCGGAAGAAAAAATGACATTTTAGTTACAAAAGATGGAAAATTAATTCCAAGTACACTTATACCAGATATTTTTCAGATGTTTGAAAAAGACATTCAAAAATATCAAGTGATTCAAACACATATAGATAAGTTAGAACTGTTGCTTGTGAAGAAGAAAACTTATAATGAGCAAGTAACAGAAGCTATTAAAAAGTCATTGTACAAATATTTTAATGACGATTGCACGATTCATATCAATTATGTGGACTCGATTAAGACTCCTCCTTCAGGAAAGCATCGTGTGGTGATTTCGCAGGTATATAACAATAGCTGAAATTATATTGTGAAATAAAAAATGTCAGTATAATTAGCAGAACATATTTTTAAAAACTTATATAAGGATGTTGAAAATTTCATATGAACCAAGATAAATCTGTTCTTATAGTGGGACCAACTCCCCCCCCAATGGGAGGAATCTCAACATACGTAGAGGATATGTTAGCTTCAGAAATAAAAGATAGATTTTCAATTATGCATCTCAATACTGCAAGAGATCTTTCAATTAAAAAATCGAACATCAAGAACTTGATACTTTCCTTAAACATACTCTCAAGGCTAAGTCAGATACTTGCCACCGAAAAGCCCGACATTGTCCATATTCATACATCTTCTTATTTAGCATTCTGGGATAAATCCCTCCTTTTAATCGTAGCTAAAATATTTGGATCAAAAACAATAATGCATGTTCATGGAGCAAAATTTGATTTGTTTTATAATAATAGCAACCATCTTAAAAAAGGATTGATAAAATATCTTCTAAATTGCGCTGATACAGTTATTGTTTTGTCATCTAGTTGGGAATCATTTTTTAGGAAGATTGTTGATGAAAATAAAATTTTTGTCCTTCCTAATGGAGTACATTACTCCAAATATGAATCATACAATAAAAATACAGAAATTGAAAAGTACCATCATGATAATACGAATATTTTATTTTTGGGAAATCTTGTTGAAAGAAAGGGAATTTATGATGTTTTAAAATCTATAAACAGTATTACCAAAAAGAACAAACAGGTACACTTTACTTTTGCGGGTTCAGAAGAAGTAAAAGGGCAAATTGATGAATTTAGAGAAACTTGTAAAGACTTAGGATTAGAAGATTACGTTACAGTCAAACCTAACATAAGTGATGAAGAAAAGTATGAATTGTTTGCGGTATCTGATATTTTTTTGTTACCTTCGTATGCCGAAGGCTTACCAATAGCCATGTTGGAAGCAATGGCTAGTGGTTTGCCTGTAATTAGCTCTCATGTTGGTGGTATTCCTGAGGTCATTGATGATGGGGAAAATGGATACCTAATAACTCCCGGAGATCATCTTGAATTAGCAAATCGGATTATTAAATTGATTGAAAATCCTAATTTAAGAATGATGATGAGTAAATGCAATAAACAAAAAATCAAGGATAGGTATGATTGGAAAAATGTTGCCAATCAAATCTCTAATCAGTACTTTAAATTATTAGGATAAATTCAGTTTTTGGAAAATAGTGTGGTGAATTTAGTGAAAATATGTTTTATTGGAGATTTTCCATTGCCAAATAATAGCCCGAATGCAGGACCTGAAAATGTGCTGTATAATCTTGTCAAAAACATGAGCCTTAATCAAAAAATAGACATAACTATACTAACTATCCATAGTACTGTCAAAGATAGTTTTGTTCACGAATATTTTCCTAAAGTGCAAGTGCATTATTTTGCACGTTTAAATCTTTTACCTCGGATTTTTGGAGATTCAGTGATAGTGAGAAAATTCATAGAGTCAAATACTTTCGACTTAATACATGCTCATTATCCCACAGCACTAACTAAAATCATAGATATGGAAGTTCCTATTGTATTGACCTTGCATGGGATGTTCCATATTGAAAAGAAATTTGCTAGAAAATCTTTATCTCATATATTATATAGTGATTATAATATGCTTATATTAAAAAAAATTTTGCCAAAATTAGATGGTTTCGTTGCTATCAGCCCTTATGTAATAGATGTACTTCAAGAATTGAATTTATACGATGAAATGAATAGCATTTTTCAGATAAATAATCCTATTGATGATGTTTTCTTTTCAAATACTATAAATGAACAAGATAATAATTTAATTTATTATCCTGCTAGAATCATTGAACGAAAAAATCAATTGGCTGCAATTGAAGCAATTAAAATAGTAAAAGAAAAAATACCTGATGTAAAACTGATAATGACTGGTAGTTCTGATAAAATATACTTAAAAAAAGTAAATGAGGCTATTGTTAAAAATAATATTACTGCAAATGTCGAATATTTAGGAAGTGTTTCGAGAGAGAAAATTATCAATCTGTATGGAAAGACATCAATTGTATATCTTCTCTCTCATCAGGAAACGCAACCAATGTCAATAATAGAATCAATGGCATCAGGAACAGCTGTAATTGCTTCTAATATTAATAGCAATAGATATGTTGTTGAAAATGGAGTAACAGGATATATTGTAAAAAATAATGATTATGAAAAAATAGCTAAATATACAATAGAACTGCTTGAAAAATCTAATCAAAGATTCAAGTTTGGTGAAAATGCAAAAGAAACTGCTATTAAAAAGTATCATCCAGATGTAGTAGTCAAACAGACACTAGAAATGTATGAAACTGTGGTAAATAAATTATGACAATGTGCTATAATAATGATTAATATGAACATTGACTTATTAATTTTGCCAAATAAAAATCTTGATAAGATTTTATGCATCGTTTCATTTTCTTTAATTCAATTTGCGCTATGTATTCTTGCAACAACTTCTAACATTAATGGATATGAAATCTCAATTTATAAAGTCTATCCATGGTATTTTTGGCTATCAATTTTATTATCGATTTCTATTGGACAATTAATTCTTATTAGGACATCTTTATTTTCTAACAAAAATAAATACTGGATTTATGGTTATACAGCAATTTTACTAACAAATGCTATTTTATTATTTCTACCTTTAATTCGGGGCTATTATACTTATGGCAGAGGAGATCCTCCAACCCATATCGGAATTATTCGAGATTTAATGGAAACAGCAGGCATTGGGTCGAATTATTATCCTCTTGATCATATATTTGCTACTTCTTTATCATACTTTTTGAATTTGAATATTGAAAAAATAATACTAATTACGCCAGTCATATTTTCTATCTATTATATGATTTCCATTTACTTGCTAATGAAGACTACTTTCAGAAACAGAATTTTTTTTGTATTTGCATTAAACTTATCTACAATTTTATTATTCGGCGGTAGTGAATTAATTTTTGTTCCAAGCTTTCAATCATTTTTATTGCTACCATTCACACTATATTTATTTTTTAAATCATATTCTGATATATATAATTGTGTAGAATTCCGTATTTTGCTATTCATTACAATGGCTTGCATTACTTTCTTTCATCCAGTGACTATATTGTTTTTTATGGCTATTTTTATGGCTGTTCTAATAACTTCTATAACCTATTCTAATAATATTCAGTTTTCACAAAATAAAAACTATTTATCGCCAGGTTTCGGTGGATTGAATGCAATAATAGTTTCCTTTATTCTTTTTTTTAGTTGGTATTTCTCATTTTCGTCAGTAATTGGAAGTCTTAAAAGTGCTTTGAGTTCTTTACTTTATGGCTCAGAATCATCAAATTATCAAATGTATAGTAGCATCAGTAATCAAATTACGTTACCTTTTTCAAAATTGCTAGAAATTGCATATTTTCAGTTTGGATTAATTATCATCATGAGTATAATTGGAGGTATATTCTCTATTTACTTTATAGCCATTATATTGAGAAAGAAAAAATCACTAAATTATAGTTATTATCACTTTTTGTATTCTTTTTGCTTTTTACTTTTTGTTTTATTATCTATAGTCTTTTTCTTCAATGATTTCATAATTGATTTTTGGCGAGTTTACAAATTTGCAATGTTTTTTGGTACGATTGTAGTTGGACTGGGTCTTCAGTCATTTACACAAAAGAACCTAGTATCTGTGCATGAATTTGTAGAGAAAATTGATTGTATGACAACTTTTAAATTATTATGTACCTATATGATAATTTTATCATTCGTCTTTACGTCAGTTATTACTTTCTACCCATCCCCCCACGCCAGATTATCTAATCATCAAATTTCTGAAATGGAAGTAACTGGGTTTAAGTGGCTTTTTGATTATGGAGATGAAGGTTACTTAATCCAAGAATTAGGTACTAATCAAAATAGATTTCATGATATGTTGTTTGGCGTAGCGGCACGAAAAAATGATATTAGGAACGAAAACACAATGATTCCATATCATTTTGGGTATACAAGCAATGTATCCCTAGGGAATTATTATCAAAATAAAAGATATATGGTTATACCTTTACAAATGGAGTATTTTTATCAAACAGTTTTTCCTGAGTATGAAGAAAATTGGAGGTTACTTCCAAGTGACTTTAGTTTACTCGAAAGAGATTCATATGTTTTCAAAATATATGATAATGATGGATTGAGTTTATACCAAATTGAATGAGGGTAGATTATGAAAATATTAGTGAATGGTCCTATATTTTATACATATAATTCTATGATTACTAAAGCAATAGATAGTTTTGCAGATACTACTGAATTATTAGATTGGCCTGATTTGTATTCTGCTGTTGGTTATAGATGGAAGTCTTTTGTTTCCCAGATTCTTCATATGAAAATGGATGAAACTGATCGATTGAACAAATTTATGAGAAATGAAATTATCGATTTTAATAAGAAACTAATTGAACAAATAAAAAAAATTGAACCTGATTTGATATTAACATTAAGGGGAGATATTTTATTTCCAGAAACAGTAAAATCTATAAAAAGTATAACTTCATCTCCTCATGTTATTTGGTGCTATGATAGTCCCTTTCGATATAAGAATATACTTAACAGCGCTAAACTATATGACTATTTTTATACTTTTGAACCTTCAGATGTTAGTAAATTGAAGAAATATAAAGTTGAAGCAAAGGTTCTTCCAATGGCATATGATCCAGATTGCTATTTCAAACTTAAGGGAGATATAGAGCAATCTATTGACATTTCTTTTATTGGCAATTTATATCCTGCCAGAAAAGAATTATTGGATAATGTTTGCTCTCTAAATGAGAATCTTAATTTGCAAATATGGTCAAGATGTTGGACTTGGTATAATCCTTTATCGTACTATAATTATAAAGTAAAAACACAAAAATTATCATCTAAAATTAATAATTATGATATAGATTATAATCGAATAAACAACATTTATAATCAATCTAAAATATGTTTAAATATGCATCACTCTCAATCTCTTGAAGGTTTAAATCCAAGAACTTTTGAGATATTAGGTTCAGGAGGATTTGAATTGATAGACTATAAAGCGAGTTTGAATGATTTATTTGAAATTGGAACAGAAATCGAATGCTATAGTACTGAAAAAGAATTGTTCGATAAAATTAATTACTATATTGAAAATGGAGATGAAAGGGAAAAAATTGCTAAAAGGGGACAAAAAAGAGTTTATAGGGATCATACGTATGTCAATCGTGTCCAAAGAATGCTTGAAGATGTGGATTTAATATAATAATTGAATCTGCCTAATGGGTTTTCGAACCAACACTTCGATTTTTGAATCCGATTCTGCAATATTAAATAATTCTACTAAAAAATTGGAACCAACAAACGTGTCATTGTTTAGAACCATTACATAATCTGTATTATTTTTAACCCAACTTTGACAGTTTTCACTCCTTGATAAAGAGAATGTTTTCTCTTTTACCCTAATTTTTCTTTTTTTGTCAGGAAAACCTATTTGGCAGTTAGGTCAGTTTCATAGATTTTTCTACGATTTTACCCACTTTTGCCTTAATATCAGTGAATTTATTTCATCGAAATTGGCGTAAATGTACTTTTTTTGCTCATTTCCCGTGAAATCTACGGTTACTGTCAAATTCAATAGGCTATTTTTTATGAATTTTGTAGACTTATGTTTGAGTTCATTGAACTCATATCGCATTAGCGATATGAAAAGTTGTGCAATGAATCCAATGATTACGGCACCATAAATGCTAGCATCCGTCCACACTCTTAGTGGTTTAATCTCGATTTCATTCTTCAGTGAATTGATGATCTTCTCAACAGAATCTTTTTTTCGATAAGTTTGAAGAGCTTCTTTTAGTGTCAAATTCTTGCTTGATTTCAAACAGAAAAATCCTTCTCTACCTGTAATCAAGTGTTCTTCAAGGAGTTTGATTGCTTCTTGTTCATCAAGTTTCATCAGTTTAGTCTGCAAAGAATAAGTAACATCAACAAGGACATTATTGATCCTGAATCTTTTAGGAAGCCTCTTTTTCTTGTCAATTGACTCCTGTATTGCCTTTGCTTCTTTCATTTGTCTAATGACTTTTCTTGCTTTGGAGTCAAGTTGTTCCTTCTGGAGTTTTTCTGAAAAATAGAAGTAGTTGACACTACTTGGTTTAATGATCTTTAGGCCATATTTTCCATTTTTTGGATCGATCAGTTCAGGAGAACATTTCCAGAATGTTAATATTTTCTTATCATCACTTGTGTTGAGTTTTCTTGCAGTCAGGTAATGCAGCTTATCCTCTCGTATCAGAGAAGTATTTCCTATGCTGTGTGCTCCTTTATCAAAAACAACAAGAGATTCTTGTTTCAATCGTTTGTTTACCTGTTGGTATGTTTTCCTGAAATGTTTCTGATCCTGCATATTCCCTTTTTCTACTGTAATACCTATGGGGACATTTATGGGATCAGCAAGTTCACTTATTCCCAAAGTTATCTGTTTCTTATCTGACCTATGGTCACGACTATATCCATACTTTCCTAACGGTGATTTGTCACCATGTAGAACGATACTTGTCCAGTCCAAGTTGATATAGGTATGCTCAAAATCATATCTGGCAAACAGCCTGTCTTGAATATCAGAAATAATCGTTTCACGATTATTTCCCAGGGTTTCAAGAACCCTGTACAGAGTTCTTTCACTAAATTCTGGAAGACTGAAAATATCAAGAACTTCATCACGATTTATCCATTCGTGAGTTTTACTTATGCTGAAATTATCTGTCAGCTTGTAGCTGACAAGAGCTTTCAGCAAGCTGTTGATGTCAATTCCATTCTTTTTGTGTTTGCTGAAAACAGTGGATAAATCAAGGATACCATAAAGTTGGTTTACAGCCAAAATCGTCCCAATGGGAAAACATATATTTCCATTGGGAATAATGTTAAATGTTCTTAGTTTTGTTTGCATTTTTGGTCGAATACAACAGAATTAAGAACACTTTTATTACTTTTGACTGTCAAACTTGGGTTTTAAATGCTTTCAATTTGCGAACATTAATACCTTCTGAATATCCTATTTTTTCTTTATTTACTATTAGTTGTATATCCATATCTTAATTCTGTAAGCATTCAACTAACCCATATGTGGACATATTGTCAATTACTTAATCTCATAGTTTAAATAAGTAACATGTTTTGAAAATTAAAGATTTTCAATCGTATCTTCTTTTCCATGCTAATACTAATAACAACTTTTGGATAATCCATTTAAAATTTACTTTTTAAATATTTGTTTTACTAAAATATATTCATCTTTCCTAAGTATTTTTAGCATAAACAACAAAATAAAATACAAAATTGCTGCCAGTGGTATTAATAATAATATAGTATATTGCTTAAAGGCAAATATGAAAAAACCCATGAAAATAGTTGCTGTAACTGATTTAGCAATTGTTATAGGTGCATCAATAAGAGATTCCGGCTGAAATCTATAAACTTCATATAATATAAGCACTCCCACAATAAATTCTGTGATTATTGTTGCAATTCCAGCACCCACATAACTCATTGTTGGTATTAATAAAAAATTTAATATAATATTTACTGTTGCTCCAATGAATGTAAAAATCATGAGAGGTCTTTGCTTATTGATTGAATTTAGCAAAGTAGCTGGAGTAAAGTTAATAATTCCCAATACACCTGCCCAAGCAAGAACCTGAAGAGCAATTATAGATTCGAAATAATCACTCCCATATATCAATAATATTATTTCTTTTGCCAATAAAGTGGTTCCAAGTCCAATTGGTAATGCAATAATAATCAAGATTTTTAGTGATTTTTGAAAAGCTAAATTAAGTGATTCAGTTGAATTAATATAATACTTCGAAAAAAGAGGATACATTACAGCCATGATTAGACTTGGAAGCAGACTTAGACTATCTACAAGTCTATAAGGTGCAGCATACCATCCAACAACCATATCATTTTTCAATACTGATAGCATCACCATGTCGATTCTAAAATATATTATTATAAAAACGCTTGTTAACCAAAATGGTATTGATTCTTCAAGAAGTTGCTTCCAAAAAGCAAGATTTACTTCAATTTGTGGAATTGCAAACTTGTGGATGCAAATAAAACTGCTGTATAATAAAGTAATGATACTTGTTATTAAATAAATTGTTACAAATGTTACTATTTCTAAATTTAGCTTTATTGCAATTAACACACCAAAAAACATTAAAATGGAATCCAAAATTCCTCCCAATGATGCATATTCCATTTTTTCAAATGCTTGAAAAATAGAGTAAAACATTTCTGAAAAGCTCCTCAAAACAAAAGAAGCAGTAATTATGTAGATAACCATTGTTGTTTGATGAGGATAGCCAAGAAAATTTGAAACTACAATCACAACAAAAAATGTTACTAAAACTAAAAGCAATTTTAATATAGAAATATTTCCAAGATATTTAGCAGCTTGAGTTTTATCACGTGCTATTTCTCTGATGGTCAAGTTCTTGATTCCAATATCTGCCAAAAGGACTATTATTCCAGTAAAAGCAATTGCAAAGCTCAATACTCCAAACCCTTCGACTCCGAGGTATCGAGCTGCATAGATAGTATAAAAAAATCCAAAGAAAATAATAGTGACTTTAGATATTAATAATACCAAAGTGTTTTTAGCAATTCTTCGAATTGTATTCAATCAGTTTCCCCATTGTGCTTTTAACTATCTATTGCTTTCAATCATTAATGATGCTCTCATCAAGCTTTCAAATGTACCTGCATCACTCCAATAACCATCCATCATCGAGAACTTCATCGCATCCTTCCGAATATAGTCATTGTTGACATCTGTAATCTCCAATTCACCACGGCCAGATGGTTTGAGAGTTTTCACAACTTCAAAGACATCATTTGAATATATATACAACCCTGTCACTGCAAGATTAGATTTTGGATTAATAGGTTTCTCTTCAATACCTAAAACAGATCCGTTGTTAGTATCAACTTCAGCAACACCAAATCTATGAGCATCAGTCACAGGCTTCAGGAAAATATGAGCACCCATCTCAAATTCCTGAACTGCTTTCTTTATGTTGTCCTGGAAGATATTATCGCCAAGAATCACAGTTACGTTATCATCGTCAGCAAAGTCCTCAGCAAGGCTAAGTGCCTGAGCAATACCACCAGCTTCATCCTGAATCTCGTAGGTGAACTTCACACCAAAATCTGCTCCAGAGCCTAGTAGTTCCAAGAAGTGACCTGCGTGTCCCCGACCTGAAACAATCATAATATCCTTGATGTCTGCATCTATGAGGGTCTGCAGAGGATAGTATATCATGGGCTTATCATAAACTGGCAAAAGGTGTTTGTTTGTGACCTTTGTAAGGGGATAGAGACGGCTGCCTGTACCACCTGCAAGTATTATTCCTTTCATTTTTTCCACTCCTTTATGTAATCGTTTAGGGCTTCTTTCCAATGTTTCATTGGAGTTATTTTGGTGTTAGTTAAAATTGAGTATTGAGGGCGTTTTGCTTTGGTGGGATATTCTTCACTGGCACAGGGTGATGTGTTGTCTATTGCTGCTGATGCAAACTCGTACCATGAGCATGTACCATCGTTGGTGATGTGATAAATTCCTGGCTCCAAATATATTATCTCTGCTGTCTTGCATGCCAGATCTGCAGTATATGTGGGTTTACCGAACTGGTCATTCACTACCCTTACATTATCCACCTGAGGAGAAAGTCTCAGCATTGTATCAATGAAGTTCTTTCCGTGTTTTCCGAAAAGCCAGGAAGTACGTATGATCATGTAATTGTCAGTGCATCTGGCAATCTCCTGCTCCCCAAGTAGCTTTGATCTGCCATAGGCATTAATGGGGTTAGTTTTGTCGGATTCGATGTATTCCTGCTTTGTACCGTCAAAAACGTAGTCGGTACTGTAGTGGATGAGCTTTGCACCAACATTTGAACATGCTTCTGCGATATAGCCAGGTGCATATCCATTCACAGCAAACGCCAGTTCCTGCTCGTCTTCTGCCTGATCTACGTTTGTGTAAGCAGCAGCGTTGATCACCACATCAGGCTTGTTCTCTCTGATTGCATTAATCACAAGCTCTCTGTTGGTTATGTCCAGCTCTTTGTGTGTGAACTGTATAGCATCAGAGAATACTTCACAGAGATCAGAACCCAGCATCCCACCTGCACCCAGAATCACTACTTTAATGGTTCCCACCACCATCTGTTATCAATATACCATTGAATAGTCTGGTCAAGTGCTGAATCAAAGTCGTATGCAGGTTTCCAGCCCATTTTCATTAGCTTGTTGCAGTCAAGGGAATAGCGGAAATCATGTCCTTTTCTGTCCGCTACGTAGCGGATCATGGATTCATCTTTTCCAAGGGCTTTGAGGATCCTGTGGGTGATCTCAAGGTTTGTGAGTTCGTTGCCGCCGCCGATATTGTATATTTCTCCGGCTTTGCCGTGTTCTCTGACAAATTCGATTCCTGAGCAGTGATCTTCAACGTGTATCCAGTCCCTGACGTTCAGGCCGGTGCCATATACCGGGACTTGCTTGCCTTCCATAAGGTTTGTAATGAAAAGGGGAATAAGTTTTTCAGGGAACTGGTAAGGACCAAAATTGTTCGTGCAACGGGTCACAGTTACAGGAAGTCCGTATGTGTTGTGATATGATAATGCTAAGAGGTCAGAACCTGCCTTGCTTGACGAATAAGGGCTTGATGGGTTCAGATTGTTAATTTCACAGAAAGAATCATCATTGGTACTTCCATAGACCTCATCGGTAGAAACATGGATGAACTGCTTTACATCGGAATCCATGGCACATTTGAGGAGGTTGTTTGTTCCAACTACATTGGTCATGACAAAAACGGAACTGTCATCGATTGAGCGATCCACATGGCTCTCGGCTGCGAAGTGTAATACCGTGTCCACATCTTCCATTGCATTCATGACAACATCAGGATTACATATATCACCCTGAACGAAATTGTATCCTGTTTCTGAGATATCCTTCAGACTTTCGAGATTGCCTGCGTATGTGAGCTTGTCAAGATTGACAATTTCAATTCCGGGATATTTTGCAAACATCATCCTTATGAAATTGCTTCCTATGAATCCGGCTCCACCTGTTACTAATAATTTCATTTTTCCCACACCTAAAAGTTCATTTCAGCTTCAGCCATCACAGGCCATTCTCGGTCTTTTTCAGCTACTATGAGATCATCAATGTCAATTTTCCAGTCAATGCCAAGTTCAGGATCATCGAAAACAATGCCCCTCTCAGCTTCAGGATTGTAATATTCATCACATTTGTAGCCAAAAACAGCAGTCTCGCTCAAAACCACGAACCCATGAGCAAATCCCTTTGGAATCATGAACTGTTTTTTGTTCTCTTCTGAGAGTTCTACTCCATCCCATTCACCGAATGTTGGTGATTCTTTACGCAGGTCCACAGCTACATCATACACTGTACCCTGTATAACACGGACAAGTTTTGTCTGGCTGTATGGTGCTAATTGATAGTGCAACCCACGGAGAACTCCATAGGATGATCTGGATTCATTGTCCTGGACAAAGACATAATTTTCATCAATTAAGCTGTCGAGTTTCTTCTTGGTGTAACTCTCGAAAAAATAGCCTCTTTCATCACCGAAAACATCTGGTTCTACTATGTAGAGATCTTTGATTTTTGTTTTAGCTACTTTCATAATAATAATCCTACTGATGTTTAGAAGATGGTCATGTCATTTACTCTGTTTTGCTTTCTTTTCATTTTGTAGTGTTAGGGTTCATACATTACTATTTTTGTAGTTTTGTGGTATAATTTGATTATTTATGATTATAAATCACATAGAATAATCCGTGTGGTTTACATAGCTCATCGAACCTTTATATGAAATTACTTTTCCTGGAGCTCCAACAACAACTGCATAATCAGGTACATCTTTTGTAACCACGCAATTCGCACCTATAGCAACATTGTTTCCGATTTTTATTGAACCAAATATTTTGGCCCCAGGACCAATGAAAACATTATTTCCAATCGAAGGACAGCCTTTCTTTTCACCCCTATTTGAAACTCCAATTGTAACTCCTTGACTTATGTTACAATTGTTTCCAATTACTGCTTTTGGATTAATTACAATAGTTCCAAAATGGCCTATGTAAAATCCTTTTCCTATTTTTGTATTATATGGAATAGAAATACCATATTTTACTTCATAATGCACCAAAAATACTCTAAATATTATACACAAAATAACAAAAAATGAACTTTTTCTAGTGTTTAATGTACTGCATAATCTCATAAAAAATGAATATCTAAAACCTGGAACAAAGAGTATGCATTTGACAAATGACTTTAATGTACTATCTCCTGAATATCTATAGAGATCAGATAGCCATAGTGATCTTAACTCTTTATTGTTCATTTATTTCACCAACGTACAACTTTTTTTATAGATCCAATTAAAATTTCATTATCAGAATTTAGACCTGTACAAATCATCATTTATAAAAAGCATCATTTAACTGTTCTACAACAAAAGTATCACGTTCTTCAGAAAATGAACCGTCTTTAAAGCATCCCCATTTACCATTCTTTTTTGTGAAAAAGGCATTATTCATCAACTGCTCTTTTTTTATAACTACAGACTTTGGGGAAACTACTAAAGAATTATCAGGAATATCTTGAACGACTGTAGCATTTGCACCTATTCTGCAATTGTTTCCAATTTTTATACCACTTATTATAACAGCACCTGTCCCTATGTAGCAATTGTCTCCAACAATGGGTGCTCCTAAACCTTTAGAATGCGGTAGAGTATTAGAGCCAATAGTCACGTTCTGGAATATGACGTTTTCAGATCCTATTTTCGCATCTCCCGAAATAAATATTCCATTTATGCCATGGGGGAAGATAGGGGGACTTTTGAACTGTGATTTATACCCAATAAAACTACCATTTGCTTTTAGGTATGAGACATATAATAATAAAAATATGTAGCGTAATGGCAAGATATTTGTTTCACTACATTTTTCTTTTAAATTAAAAAGACCACCACTTAACATAACTAGCAACTCAATAAGCAACATAGTCCACCTTTTGAGTAATTCTCGAGGAAACTAACATCATTCTACATCCCAAGCAATGCCTTTGCAGTCTCCCTAACGCTCCTCTCAGACTCCCACTCATTCTTCCAGCCCATTTCCTTCAATTTATCGATTCCCAGCATCATTACTGGCACATCACCTTTCCAGCCACGGGAACCGCCGGTATAGTTGAACTGAACATTCTGAAGATTCATTTCCTCGACTATGATCTCACCGATACGGGTGGGATTGGTCGCATCTTCTGAGCCGATGTTGAAGATGTTTACCTCGTCATTACTATTAGATACAGAGAACATCATAGCATCCACACACTCCCTTACATGCAGGTATGATTTTGATTGTTTTCCATCGCCTAGGATTTCCAGCTCAGCAGAATTCTTTTTTAGTTTCTCTATGAAATCAACTATGATCCCGTGGGTGCCTCTGTCGCCGATTATGTTGGCGAAGCGGAAGATCCAGGAATGCATGTCGAAGGTGTGGGAGTAGGATGTGATCAGGGCTTCGCAGGCTAGTTTGGATGCGCCGTAGAGTGAGATTGGTACCAGGGGTCCGTAATCTTCAGGTGTCGGAATTATCGTGGCTTCTCCGTAGATGGTGGATGTTGATGTGAAGGCCAGGTTCTTTACCCCGCTTTTGCGCATGGCTTCAAGGAGGTTGTATGTGGCTGTGATGTTCTGGTCGAAGTGTACTTTTGTGTCTGTTGCGCCAAGTCTTACGTCGGGGTTTGCAGCAATGTGGAAAACGAGATCCATGTTCTTGCAGGCTGCTTCTATTTCTGTAGTGTTAAGTAAGTCGCCTTTTATGAGATTAAAATTGGGGTTGTCAAGATGTTGATCGATAAAATCCATTCTTCCAGAACTCAGATCGTCAAAGACCGTTACCTTGTTTCCCATGTCCAGAAGCCTGTCAACTACATGGCTGCCTATAAATCCGGCTCCACCGGTAACGAGTATGTTACTTTCAGATAAACTATTGTGATCCACCATTTTTTAATCCACCCAAATGTTTTTATTCAGGCATTCCAGATATGCCTGTTTATATGTACGCCAATGGGTACAGTAAACAATCTATACATATTTAAGTTTTGTGAAATTAGCACAAAATAATGTATGTACATATATATTAGTATGGGGATTAGATGGGTGATTCTACTTCCATCTTTTCTGGGAATTGTTCGATTGCAATATCAGACTATAGCCAGAGTTTTACAAAATTTGCCTTGCACATCGCTTTTTCTTCAGAAAGGCGAGCTAAAGTCTTGTATTTCTTTGTAACTCGACCTTCCCAGACATCTGTGAAACTGTCATTTCCTATGTTTCCTAAAATCACGTGGGGCATGGATGAGCAGGGTAATACATTGCCAATTGGTGAGATGTAGGCTGTTTCATGTCCTGCTCCGCATGTATGGTGTTCAGCAGCTCTTAATCTTTTGTCTCCTGATTGCTCAGGTTCAAGATTAAAATCCTCGCTTGACAGTTCCACAGATATGTTATTTTCTTCTCCGAGTTTCATTAAGCTTTGAACAGCATCTTCTGTGGGTTGGTAGCCGAAGAGGTCTGAGTTCTCTTCCAGGGTGGCGTTACCTGCTTCCTTGATGATGGCGGCTTTGAGTTTTGTAACTCCTACGTCCTGCAGGTCATGGAATAGGTGTTCGAGTCCTTCGTGAGTCTTACTGGTGAGTGTCATTCTTACGGTGGCTGGGACATTTGCCTGTATCAGGTTTCTGAGTCCTGTCATGGCTTTTTTGTATGAGCCATCGCCTCTGATGTCATCGTTCACACTCTCACAACCATCCAGGCTGATCCTTATATCGGATACATCCAGCTCAGAAAGCTTTTTTGCTTTTTCCGGGCTTAGTAGTGTTCCGTTGCTTGTAATGCTCAGGTTCATGTTGCCATCCTGCACGAATTCGATTATCTCAAAGATATCCTTATGTATGAACGGTTCTCCTCCGGTGATGGCCAGCTCCAGTACCCCGATGGATTCCAGTTCGTTCAGGAGTTTCTTTATCTGCAGGATGTCCAGTTCATTTTCAGCTTGTATGTCAGGTGATGAGGAAGTAATGCAATGTCTGCATCTGAGGTTACATCGGTATGTCGGGTCAAAGTATACTCTCATGGGTGCATTCGGGATAAATGTTGGAAGCTCGAGGGTATTATCCGGTTTAGCATCCTGAGGTGAGCTTGTGTACGTCTTCCTGGAATGTATCCCATAATGGATATCTTCATTGTAAAATGATCTTTTTACGTAACAGGGTTCTTGTTTTTCTGACAAATGATACTCCTCGTTGCAGGAAAAGACAGAACACTTTTATAAAATGTTCGTTTTGTTTTTCTTCTTCAAAAAAATATAATTCGATCACTAGTGACTGTTTAGGATAAAGATAAAAATAATTGATATGAACTGAGATTTTGATGGCCTGTTAGGTGGATCAGCGTAGTAAAAAGGCTATTTAACTGGGGTTTGAAGGCACTTTTATAGTTTTAAAAACAAAAGTTTCCTTGATACTAACTAGCAAAGTAACCGAACTAAGTGTTCAAGACCAACATAACCATACGCCGCAGGCGGCACGTTCCTATACTGCTGCCTAGTAAAATAAAAGAAGAGGCATAAAATATCTAAAACAAAAATCGATCAGGTAACGATCCTACATTTCCAGCCTAATATCTAATCTGAAGCAACACTTTCTAATACAGACTTCAAAGAGATCTTCAGCAATTTTCAGTCTTGATCCTACAAGCAGCACTCTCATGTTGAGTAGTAAAAAGCAAGAAGTACATGCTATATTTCAGGTAAAGATCAATCTTTTTAAAATTCATTTGTTTCTCCAAACAGGACAAACAATTATACATATGAAACAAACATATAAAGCAAATAAGACCGTTTAAATGATACCCATACAACACAAAAAAGACGTAGAAGAATACAGAAAACAGCTCCATGAGATGCTACCGCGGCTAAAAAGGGAGTATAATATCAGTTATATAGGATTGTTCGGTTCCTATGTACGGGGAGAGAATACTCCGAAAAGTGATCTTGATGTATTGGTAGAATTTAGCAGGACACATACGATTTTCAGATTTGTTCACTTAGAGAACTATCTTTCCGATTCTCTGGGGGTAAAAGTAGACCTTGTCATGAAGGATGCGCTGAAACCAAACATAGGCAAATACATACTGAATGAAGTAGAAGTTCTCTGAGGGATCTGCATTCGTGACGTAAGAGATTATGTACAGGACATATACAATTCCATGGAAGCAGCTGAGAGCTTTGTGGATCAATGCACCTTTGAGGATTTTCTCGAAGATGTCAAAACCCAGTATGCTGTTATAAGGGTTCTGGAAATAATCGGTGAAGCAGCAAAGAACATTCCTGATGATATAAGGCAAACATACACCTCAGTTCCATGGAAGGATCTGGCAGGCATCCGGGACAACTGATACATGCTTATTTTGGTGTTAATCTTGAAGTTGTCTGGCTCAGTGTAAAAAAGGGTATTCCGGAATCAAAGCCGGTGATCGAGAACCTGCTGAACGAATTACCTCCATAATTCTATTTTTTTGTAGTTTTCAAGGTTTTTCTTGTTTTTGTTTATCTCTAGAAAACAACCACCCGCCGCAGGCGGCATTTTGCTGAGCTGCTAAGGAGCGAAAACAATAATTTGTTATAATATTTTAAATCAAAAGCAATACTTCCCAGTAGAAATATCAAAGAGATCTTTAGCAGTTCTCAGCTTCGATCTCACTCAGACTAACTTCTCCTGCTGCAAGTGGATGAACACGCAAAGAAGAATCATGGAATAGCTCCATCTCCTTACTTATACTTAATTTCATCAAGTATTTGTTTCATTTTAGTCTTGAGTTCAGGCAGATCATGTTCAATAATGTCCCATGTAAGTCCAAGGTCTACTCCAAAGTAACCGTGTATCAATTTGTCCCTCGTTCTTGCCATTTCACTCCATGGGGCATCTGGATGTTGTCCTTTGAGATCATCGGAGATGTTTTTTGATGCTTCACCGATAATCTCTATTCTCCTTATCGTTGCGTCCTGAAGTTGCACATCTTCCAGAAAATCATCTTTTTTCTTATCGTTTGTGAAGTACTCTATCTTCTCGATAGAATCAATAATATGTTCAATGAACACTTCATCATCTTTCATAATATCTTCACTTCTTCCTTCAGGATTCGATTCCTTATAAGGGGATTTATGGAATCGTAAGTAATGACTTCTACCTTTCTTTGAGCTTCCTTTTCGAGTTCCAGTTCTAATCTGGCAAGATCAAATAGACTTTTTCGGTCCTTGAAATGAACAAGAATATCGATGTCACTATCCAATTTTGCTTCATTTCTTGCAAACGAACCAAAAATGCCTGCTTCATCCACATCATTTTTTAGCAATATCGGGATTATGGTTTTTTTGTATTTCTCGATCTGCATTTCCACCATAATATCACATCTCAATGCACATACATATGTTATCATTCTTATTAAATTTCATGCAGGATATTTCAAAATGAAATCGATTTTAAATAGGTGGTATTTTACGTAGTTCAACCATACGCCGCAGGCGGCACTTTTCCATATTGCTGAGAAGTAACTATCAAAAACTCACAAAAATATTAGAGTTCTGCCAATTCCCGGCTACTCAAATACTGACAATCTTATTTGTAGATGTCATTGTGATGGGCATAGTCTTCAAGTGTGACACTATTGCTTTCCTCATCCACCGAAAAAACCAATACGAAATGTCTGTCTATGTGTACTCTCTTCCACATATTCAGTGGTGCCCTTAGATTTTTGTATCTATGGGGATTTTCAACAATTTCTTCAGCTTTACTGAGAATCATCCCTAATTGTTTCTTATTCTTCTTAGCCAGTTTTTTAAGTGTTTTCTCAAGATCAGGTTCGATCTTCAAATAATACATTTCAGATACCCAATCTTTCCCTCAAGTTGTCTACTGTACCTACGTCCACTGCGTCCTGGGCCATTATCCTTTTAGCCTTTTCTATATATTCAGGTCTAAGCTTTGGCTCCAGGAGTTCCTCTTCATATTGTTTTGTTACAAGTTCAATAGCCGAGCTCTTATCTTTCAGGCCATACTTGGCTTTAACTATGTTCAGCACCCGGTTGGTCTTGTCATCAATATTAATTATTGCTTTAACCATAGTATCATAATAACATGGTATTAATATGATATTAATAATTTCTCCTTCATATAGTCTGCTTTAATTAATGATGGGACATGATTTTTTTGGAATATGCAACCATACGCCGCAGGCGGCACTTTTCCATATTGCTGAGTAGCAAAAAGGGATACATAATTTTAAACCAGTACATCTCATCAAACAAATTGTTCATATACTCATGAAACTATATTAAGAATACATAGCACAGAACAAAATTTATGCAGGTACCAATTATGCTTATTGAATATATCCAGACAGCTCTTGAGAAAGCCAGATATGAGATAATTGAAGATGATGAGCCCTACTATGGCGAGGTGCCTGAACTCGAGGGTGTGTGGGCTACAGGTAGTACTCTTGAAGAGTGCAGGAAAAACCTTGAAGATACCATTGATGAATGGATAGTTTTCAGACTCAGAAAAGGCTTAACCCTTCCACCTATGGGCAATCATGTAATAAAAGACTCCGGAGAAGTTGCTATTGCCTAAGCTGACTCCTGTCACCCAACGAAACCTTGTCAAACGACTAAGGGAATTGGAATTCGAAGGTCCTTTTTCAGGTGGCAAACATTCTTTCATGACAAAAGGAGATATTGTTCTGACAGTCCCTAATCCTCACAAAGGCAGGATTAGTGTAGATCTGCTGCAGAGAATCCTGAAACAGGCTCATATATCCAGAGATGAGTGGATTGGAGAATAGAGTAGTTTATTCACTGCAACCATACGCCGCAGGCGGCACATTGCATTATCACATATAGACAAAAAAACAGAAACATGCATGTTTTGAATCACTTGCTGAGGACGAATCTAATGTCTGCATGACAAGACCTTCCTGCAAGATCGTTGAAGTGATAGCCGAACACCGAAATTACCTGTTATTTTCGGAATGGATACAATTAAAGCTTTTTCTAAAGCAGGCTGGTATCCTCACAGGCAAGTAGGAAGTCATGTCGTATTGAGAAAGGAAGGCTCCAGGATAACACTGACCGTCCCAAAGCACAGGTAGTTAAAACCAGGTCTTCTGAGGCAATTGATCAGGGTATCGGGGCTTACAGTCAAGGAGTTTATTGAACTTCTGAAATGAGTTAGTATTTTATCGTATAAGTTTTCGAGTATATTTCTTAAATTCTGTGCAGCCATAAGCCGCAGGCGGCACATTCTTGTACTGCTGATTATCATATTCATAAAATAATTGGACATTGATCACACATTTAATGAAGTTATCATGGCTGATGCATTCAATACTGATTGGCAATATATGGGTAATAGTCATGTACCTGACAAAATCCTCGGTAATATCGTAATTTAAAAATAATCAAACCTTTGAACCAAGAAGATATTTTTTGAGACAAAAAAGAATATTTGTGAGATCATACAAAATTTGTAAGCACTGCTTAATAATGAAAAATAGTTGCCTAAATGCCTTTTACTATGGGTTGCATGTTCAGATATAGGGAGGTATAGTCTTTTTTAAGAGAAGTCTTAACGATCTTAAATCCATATTTGGTGTAAAATCCTATAGATTCGGGTTTTGAATCAACTGTAATATATCTGCATCCAGTGATATCTGCGACCCTTTAAGCTAAACCTATTGCTGCAAACAGCATGTAAGAGCCAACTCCTCTCCTTTCAAATCTCTTATCAGTGGCAAGTCTTGCGAGTTTGACAGCCGGGTATCTGGAATATGGAAAACCATCAACACAATCTGAATCATCAATATATTTGACTTTCATAGTATCCGTGGTCAAAGTGAAATACCCCGCAAAATCTTTCTGATAATAACAAACATAAGTTTTGCTTATGAGTTGTTCCTGATTACCAAAGGCATCATTTTTTAAAAAGTCGTTTAGATCCTTGTTCTGACAGCAAAAAGACAAAACACCGTTTCTCTCAGAAAGAGGAGAAATAGAAAATTGAGACTTAGACATACCAAATAACAGGACTAAAAATGAATACGATCTGATATTTTCCTGGCTTCTTTGAACATTTTTATCTGTTGTTTTGTAGCTGGCTTTCTCTCGTTTTCCCAAAACTCTTTTGCATCTTCACCTTCCAGCACCAGCCCAAGTTCAATTGGTTTTGCCATTAGCTTATTCTCCTGTTATCTTACTTATGTGGATTATCAGCCATATTGGCATCAAATATTTATTGTCCTTACTTATGTATATAGGTTGTCATACATAGGATATATATTCGTGATTGTTTTCCCCTACAAGACCAATACAAGCATACGCCGAAGGCGGCATATTCCCAAACTGTTGAGTAATAATAAGCAAGAACTGCATACTACATTTCAAGTAAAGATCAATCTTTTTAACATTCATTAATTTTCCAAACAAGACAAATAATTATACATATGAAACTAACATATATGCAAATAAGACCTTTTTAAGGATGATCATGCAACATAAAAAAGACATTGAAAAATACAGAAAGCAGCTGTATGAAATGCTACCGCAGCTAAAAAAGGAGTATAATGTCAGTTACATTGGATTGTTTGGATCCTATGTGCGGGGAGAGAATACTCCGAAAAGTGATCTTGATGTACTGGTAGAGTTCAGCAGGACACCTACTATTTTTAGATTTGTTCATTTAGAGAACTATCTTTCCGATTCCCTGGGAGTTAAAGTTGACCTTGTCATGAAAGATTCACTGAAGCCAAATATAGGTAAATATATACTGAAAGAAGTCGAAGCTATCTGAGGGATTTGCATTCGTGACAAATTAATACACGCTTATTTTGGCGTCAATCTTGAAGTTGTCTGGCTTAGTGTAAAAGAAGGTATTCCTGAAGCAAAGCCGGTGATTGAGGATTTATTGAACGAACTGGATCCATAGTCCTCTTGTTTTGATTTTTCATATGAGTATCCCACGAAAACAGCATTCCACCGCAAGTGGATGAACATATAGTCATGAGTTATGAAACTTGTTCATAATCTCGTCTACACGCTTGGATATGTTAGATGTGTAATATTTTTCCACATAAATGTATAGTTACTAAGGAATCTAAGCAACATTAAAGAATCAAATATTCCTAATCAATTCATTATACTTTTCAATGTTAATGTTAATTTCACTAAGTATGACCCTAATGAGAGGTCGTGCAAGCTTCTTACTTGAATGAAAAGGAACAGTAGTTGTTCTGCCATCAGCGTGCCTATAAAATGCATGGCTACCTTTTTGTCTGACCTTTTCAAACCCAAGATGATATAATATCTTTTCCATTTTTTTGGCATCTACCAACGGTAGCTTACTCATACGGTAACCTCAATTTGTGAAACACCTACAAACTCGGGAATCAACCCTTTTTCTTCCGGATTCATTTCCTCAAGACAGAGTTCTATCACCTCTTTTAATCTGGCATGTAATTCGTCAAGTGTATCAGCCTGAGTATGAGCCCCTGGAATTCCTGGTACGATGGCGACATAGCAGTCAGTTTCAAGGTCTCTCTCTATGTATGCAGTGAATTTTGTCATCATTCAGTATCCCATTCTCTATTTGCTTCTTTACTATATATGGATTCTGTACGCATGATATCCAATGAATTTAGAATCAGCTAACATTCATAGAATATATTTGCAAAATAGCCAACACACAGTCATCCATCCCGCCGCAGGCGGCACATTCCATCAAAGCCAAAACAAAAGAAACATCGAAACCAACCAGAATGCTCAATCAAATGCAAAAAAGAAAACAAAAGAAAAAAATTGTATGCTCCACGGCACACAATCTTAACTTCACTTCTCAATAACCTTCTTATACATCCTTGCCTGGAACCCGTGATACTTGGCAAAGCCTTCAGCATCCTTCTGGTCAATGGTCGCACTGTCAAAGGACACAAGGTCTTCTGAGTACAGAGCATACGGGGATGTACGTGCAAGTATGATGACACTACCCTTGTGCAGTTTCACGGTAACAGTACCGCTGACACGCTGCTGGGTCTTATCAACAAATGCATTCAGGTCGTGGTAGAGCGGCTCGTCAACAAGACCATAGTAGGCAAGTTCAGACCACTGTTCGTCCACAGTTTTCTTGAATTTCAGCTCTGCCCTGGTAAGCACAAGCTTCTCAAGGTCCCTGTGGGCTGTAAGGAGAACTGTTGCTGCAGGGTGCTCGTAATTCTCACGTGCTTTAAGTCCCAGAACACGGTCTTCGATCATATCGGTCCTGCCGACACCATGGGAACCTGCGAGTTCGTTCAGTTTGATGATAAGTTCGACACCATCCATCTTCTCACCGTCAAGTGAGACAGGGACACCGTTCTCAAAACCGATCACTATTGTCTGGCCTTCAGGAGCTGCTTCAGGGGAAACGGTCCACTGGTAGATCTCCTCAGGGGGAATGAATCCAGGGTCTTCCAGCTTGCCACCCTCTATACTGCGGCTCCATATGTTCTCGTCAACACTCCATGGCTTTGCGGCCGTGACGGTCACAGGTATGCCATGTTTCTGTGCATACTCGATCTCCCAGTCACGTGTGAGGTTCATGTCCCTCATGGGTGCAATGACATCCATGTCGGTCAGGCGGAAAACTGCCTCGAATCGAAGCTGGTCATTACCCTTGCCGGTACAACCGTGTGCAAGTGCAACAGCTCCTTCCTGCTCTGCTATCTCAACGACCTTCTTAGCGATAAGCGGACGTGCGATGGATGTGCCCATAACGTATCCTTCATAGTCACCATTGGCCTTGATTAGCGGGAAGATATAATCGTTGACGAATTCTTCACGCACGTCGAGTGTGAAGTGCTTGTTGCTGATCTTCTGCGCCTTTTCCTCAGCCTGTTTAACATCTTCCTGTGGCTGTCCCACATCTACCGCTACTGTGATAACTTCATCGTAGCCGTATTCCTCTTTAAGCAGCGGGATGCACACGGAAGTGTCAAGCCCGCCTGAATAAGCAAGTACTACTTTCTTTGTCATAATATCTGATCCTTAATAGGAGATCTATGCGATCTCCCTGTGATATTCATTTATTGATTTAACCTCTCCCTCGCCCTGTTTCATGGAAACGATAGCATGGGATGCTGCAACTGCTGCCTGGATCGTGGTGATGTAAGGCACCTTGAAATCCACTGCTGCGCGGCGTATTCTTGAGCTGTCCTCACGGGAGAGCTTGTCATTAGGTGTGTTGATGACCAGTGCAACCTCATACCTGCGCATCATATCGATGACATTAGGGCTGCCGTCATGTACCTTCTTAACAATTCCCATCTCTACACCATGTTCTGAAAGGAAGTCTGCCGTACCTTTGGTGCCAAGCAGTTCGATCCCTGCGCTCACAAGCTCACTTGCTACATCGATAAGCTCTTCCCTGTCCTCATCCTTCACGGACACAAAGACCTTCCCGGTAAGCGGAAGCAGATTATCAGCACTGAGCTGCGCCTTGAAGAATGCTCTTCCATAATCGGAGTCAATACCCATGACCTCTCCGGTACTCTTCATCTCCGGACTAAGTACAGGGTCTGCTCCCGGAAGTTTGTCAAAGGGCAGAAGTACTTCTTTCACTGAAACATGCTTGACCTTTGGTTCGTTGCATGTTGAATAACCCAGCTCTTCCAGACTCTGTCCCATTATCACACGGGCAGCTATCTTTGCAAGAGGCAGGCCAACTGCCTTGGATACGAATGGTATGGTCCTGCTTGAACGTGGGTTCGCTTCAAGGACATAGATCTTGTCGCCCTTCTTTGCCATCTGTATGTTCACAAGGCCGACCACATTGAGTGCAAGAGCGATCTTGCGGGTATAATCACGTACAGTTTCAAGAACTTCTTCTGAAAGTGACTGTGGCGGGATAACACATGCAGAGTCACCTGAGTGAACGCCTGCTTCCTCGATGTGCTCCATGATAGCACCAATAAGTACGTCCTTACCGTCACACACAGCATCCACATCGATCTCAACTGCGCCTTCAAGGAAGTCGTCAATAAGTATCGGATGTTCGGGGGAAACCTTTACGGCCTCACGCATGTAACGCTCAAGGTCACTCTGCTCGTAGACTATCTCCATTGCACGGCCACCGAGTACATAGGAAGGGCGTACAAGTACCGGATAACCTATCCTTGTGGCTATCTCGATTGCCTGGTCCTGTGAGGTTGCGTAACCTGCTTCCGGCTGGTTGATGTCAAGCTTGCTCATCCTGAGGTTGAACTTCTCACGGTCCTCTGCCATATCTATATCTTCAGGTGATGTGCCCAGAATGACAGTCTTCAGGTCAGTACGTCTCTTGAGTTCCTTCTCAAGTGGAAGTGCGAGGTTAACTGAGGTCTGCCCTCCGAACTGTACAAGCACTGCATCCGGATTCTCCTTATCGATGACATTCATCACATCTTCAAGTGTGAGAGGCTCGAAAAAGAGCTTATCGGAAGTGTCGTAGTCAGTGGAAACGGTTTCCGGGTTGTTGTTGATGATATGAGCCTCGATGCCCGCCTCACGGATAGCTGCAACCGCGTGCACCGTACAGTAATCGAACTCGATACCCTGTCCTATGCGTATGGGACCTGAACCAAGTATCAGTATCTTCTTACGGTCAGATGGTTCTGCTTCACACATCTGCTCGTAACATGAGTAGTAATAAGGAGTCTCCGCTGCAAATTCCGCAGAACATGTATCTACCATCTTGTAGGTACATACGACACCTGCACTGCGCCTCTGGTCATTGATGTCCTCACGGGTCTTTCCTGCCAGTTCTGCAATGCGGGAATCCAGAAGTCCCAGACGTTTCGCATCAAGGAGCAGGTCATTGGAAAGGCTTCCTGAAAGTCCTTCTTCCCTGATAGTGTCTTCCATATCGATGATATTCTTAAGCTTCCTGATAAAGAAGATATCAATACCAGTCAGACTTGAAACATCCTCAATTGAAAAACCATTGCAAAGAGCATGATACATTACGAACAGTCTCTCGCTTGTAGGTGTCTGGAGCAGGGTCTTGATCTCATTGTTGGACCATTCATCTGTTCCGAAGTCCATCTTGATATCGAGGGAGCGTATGGCCTTTAAGAGTGATTCCTCAATGGTACGACCGATGGACATTACCTCGCCGGTACTCTTCATGGCAGTGGTAAGTGTCTTGTCAGCGTTGACGAATTTATCGAATGGCCATCTTGGTATCTTTGTAACGACATAATCAATTGTAGGTTCAAATGATGCAGGGGTCTTCTTAGTAACATCATTGAGGATCTCATCCAGTGCCATACCGATAGCTATCTTTGCTGTCACTCTGGCGATCGGATATCCTGTTGCTTTTGATGCGAGGGCGGATGAACGTGATACACGTGGATTTACTTCCACGATACGGTAATCGCCGTCCTTGGCAGCGAACTGGATGTTACAGCCACCTTCAATACCGAATGACCTGATGATCTTAATAGCGGCGGTCCTCAGCATCTGGTGTTCCTCGTCATTGAGGGTCTGGGATGGTGTAACGACTATGGATTCACCTGTATGTACTCCCATTGGGTCCAGGTTCTCCATGTTACATATTACTATACATGTGTCATTTGCATCACGCATGACCTCATACTCGAACTCTTTCCAGCCGAGTACGCTTTCCTCGATAAGTACCTGACTGATACGACTGCGACGAAGACCTCTTTCCGTGATCTCCAGGAGTTCTTCCTTTGAATGGGCAATACCGCCACCTGCACCACCAAGGGTGTATGCGGGGCGAATGATAAGGGGAAGTCCCAGTTCATCAATAACAGCTTCTGCTTCCTTGAGTGTGGATATTGCCTTACTTCGTGGTACCTTCTCTCCGATTTTCTCCATTGTCTGTTTGAAGAGCTCACGGTCCTCGGTATTCTTTATGGCTTCAAGGTTTGTTCCAAGAAGCTTGACGTTGTATTTTTCAAGTATTCCCTGCTCTGCAAGTTCACTTGTAAGGTTCAGGCCGGTCTGTCCTCCGAGACCTGCAATGATCCCGTCTGGTCTTTCCTTTGCAATGATCTTCTCTACTGCTTTTGCCTCAATGGGCTCTATGTAGACCGCATCTGCCATTTCGGGATCTGTCATAATGGTTGCCGGGTTGGAGTTGACAAGCACTACCTGAAGGCCTTCTTCCTTAAGTGACCTGCATGCCTGACTCCCCGAGAAGTCGAACTCTGCACCCTGTCCTATCATTATAGGTCCTGAACCTATCAGGAGTACTTTTTTAATGTCTTCGTGTTTTGGCATTATTTCTTCCCTCCTGCAAGTTTGAGGACCTTGTCAAAGAATAACTTTTCAGAATCCATTGGGCCTGGATGTGCATCCGGATGATACTGTACGCTGAATATGTCCAGGTACTTGTGGGCAATACCTTCTACTGTCCTGTCATTGGTATTGAACTGTGTGACCTCTACATCAGCCTCTTCAAAGGAATTGCCATCCACTGCAAAACCGTGGTTCTGGGAAGTGATGTGGACTGTTCCTGTTTCCAGGTCCTTTACAGGCTGGTTCGCACCCCTGTGACCGAATTTCATCTTGTATGTCTGCGCTCCAAGCGCAAGGGAGATTATCTGGTGACCCAGGCATATGCCGACTATAGGCAATTCACCTGAAAAATGCTTGACCGCTGAGATGGCATCCTGTGCCTGTAACGGGTCTCCTGGACCGTTCGAGAAGAACAGAAGGTCCGGGTCATAGGACTCGATCGTTGAGACAGATGCGTTACCCGGTACAACGGTTACATCCATACCTCTTGCCATCAGGCTCTTTTCAATGCTCAGCTTGCGACCGCAGTCCACAAGGACCACATTGAGTGGGTTATTTGGATCCCTGGTCGGGCTTTCCAGTTTAAAGGGCTGCGGGCAGCTTACCTGCGATATGAGATCGATATCTGAAATGCTCTTTTGTGCACGGGCGATCCTGACTGCCTCCTCACCGTCATCACTTCCGTTGATGAGGGCTGCACGCATTGTTCCATGTTCTCGTGTCTTTATAGTTAGCATACGTGTGTCCACGCCTGCGATGCCGGGCTTGCCTTCGTCCTCCATGAGCTCGAAAATGGTCTTCTTTGACATGTGGTGGGATGGCTCGGGACAAGCCTCCCTCACTACAAGACCTTCAGCTTTTACACCATCGGATTCAAAACAGTTGTCACTGACACCGTAATTACCAATGAGAGGATAAGTGAACATAAGGATCTGGCCTTTATATGAAGGGTCTGTTAGTGCCTCTTCATAGCCAGTATATTGAGTTGTGAAAACAAGTTCCCCGGAAACGATACCTTCGGCACCGAAACCAGTGCCTTTTATAATAGTCCCATCTTCTAATCCTATTACTGCATTCATCTTAAGAACCTGCGAATACATGCGATGAATAGGCTATAAGCATTGCGATGGACTTCTCTGCTTTTTTTTGCAGGAACTTATGTAAAAAAGAACGATCATGAGATCTTACGCATAAAAGATCCCACGATCAACACAACAAATACGAAAGAAAACAAAAGTACTATACCTATGAACTCCCGGGGTTTATCTATTGCATACTCGCGTAGTTTCACAAGTTGGGCGTTGCTGATCGGATTTTCTTCAATGTCCACAGTTTTTTCCGTGAGCTCAAATTCGATATCCTCGTCTCCAAGTGTCATGACCCATATATTGTATTCCCCGTCCCTGTTGGATACATAGGCAATTTTCCTGCCATCCGGACTCCATGCAGGTGCTCTCTCAGAAGATAGGTCACTGGTCAGTTTGATCTGTGAGTTGCCACTGGGATCCATCAGCCACAGGTCATAGTCTCGGCCGACATCAGAGGCGTATACTATGGTTCCGCCATCCGGGCTATACGCAGGTTCAATATTGTTGTTAGGGTCCTGTATAAGTCCAATTGGTCTAACGGAATCGATGCCTATTGTAAATATATCTCCGGAAGAAGAATAAACGATCGTGTTTCCTTCCGGATCCCATGAAGGTGACATTTCATCCCCTTCTCCATCAGTAAGCCGGATATTATCTGTTCCATCAGTTGCCATGGTCCATATGTCATAATTTCCTGAGACGCGTGATGAATATACCAGTCTGCTCCCATCGGGATTTACGGAAGGTCCTCTTGAATCGGCATTTTCGGTCAGTTTCAGGCCGTTGCTACCGTCAGAATTCATCACATGGATACTGATATAACGTGCGGAATAGGCTTTTTTACTCTCAGCGGCAAAATATATCTTTGTACCGTCATCATTGAACACCGGGTCTCCTTCCCAGGCCATTCCGTCATATAGTTTTTTTTGCCCGGAACCATCACTGTTCATGATCCATATTGCCTGGTTGGCAGCAAATACGATCTTTTCCCCATCCGGACTCCACGATGGATGGTTGGCGTTCGTAATATTGCTTAGTTTCTCATTGCTTTCTATTGTCACAGAAGCAGATACAGATGATACAAATAAAATCAGAAAAGTAAGCAGGAGAAAACCTCTGCTCACAGTTTTTCCAAACCGGATAGTAAAAGACAAGCACATCAAAAATATATTATGTATCTATATATTTATTAATCTTTTGTTTTAATATCTCGCTCAAAACCTTTCCGTCAACCTTTCCGCGAACTTCGGCCATTACTACACCCATGAGTGGACCAACAGCTCCAAGCCCCTTTTCCTTAACGAAATCCTGGCGTTTATCAATGATCTTATCGACCATGTTCTCGACCTCAGAGATATCAAGGTTTCCAAGTCCCATCTTTGATGCCGCATCCTTTGCGCACAGGCCCGGTTCACCAGCAATAGCACGAAGCAGACCATCGATCGCTTCTTTTGCTACGCCACCTTCGGCAAGGAAACTGAACACATCTATGAGATTCCTGTCCTCAAGTTTATCGATCTCCACACCGTCACGTTTCAGTTCCTGCAGTGTTCCTGTAAGTGTTCTAACCACAAGGGTTGCGTTGACATTATCATTGTCATCAAGCATCTGCATTATCTCTTCAAAAAGAGGGAGGTATGTGGAGTAAGCTATCTTCTCGGCAAGTTCTTTGTGGAGCCCGAAGTCCGATTCAAAACGCTTTGCCCTTTCAGTTAACAGCTCTGGTATTTCTATAGCATCGAAGTAATCACCGGAGATATTCACCTGAGGGACATCTGTCTCAGGGTACATCCTTGCAGCACCTGGGAGCGGTCTGAGGTATGAGCTATTACCGTCCGGGAGTGCCCTGCGTGTTTCTTCAGGAACACCTTCAAGAGCTTCCTTTGCACGGATGATCACACTTTCCATTGCACCCCACGCACGTTTCTCACGGTCTGCAACCATTACAACAGCATCATTCTCAACAGCACCAACTTCTGTGCGCAGTGCATGGACCTCTTCTTCGCTTATCCCATAACTTGGAAGCTCGTCTGTGTGGAATATACCACCGACACCGGATGTTTTTGCACGGTCTGAGAACTCGGTACCAAGCCGCCTGCCGGGCTGAACTTCCCTGCCCACGAATCCGTCAAATCCATGCAGAAGAACGGCATATACCTTCCCCTTCTTGATTGTCTTTTTGATGACCTTGGACTTTGTTTCCATGAAGAGTTCCGTAACATCAAAAATAGTATCACATACGGATGCACCGCGCTCAAGCAGTTCATCCATCATTGTAAGAAGATTTACCTGGCGCTCAACTTCACGCTCGACCATGGTCTCTATCATATCCAGAGCCTGAACACCTTTCAGTTCAATACGTGAACCTCTTGCGATGGATATGTTTACGTCCTGGCGTATGGTTCCAAGTCCACGCTTAACCTTTCCGGTGGAACGCAGCAGCATACCTATCTGCTGTGCGGTTTCCTTTGCATGTGCCGGGGAAATGATATCAGGGTCTGTGCCTATCTCGACCAGCGGGATTCCCAGACGGTCAAGTGAGTATATTATAGAATCTCCCTTGTCCTCTATCTTCTGGCATGCCTCTTCCTCAAGGCATAGTACACCGACACCAACAGGACCGACCGAAGTGTCAAGATGACCGTCCTTTGCAAGAAAAGCGGTTCTCTGGAATCCGGATGTGTTGGAACCATCGACAACTATCTTGCGCATCATGTGTATCTGGTCAACAGGTACCATGTTCAGGAGCTTTGTGATGCTAAGAGCGATGTCAAGGGATTCCTTGTTTAACTCAGTGGGAGGCTCGTCATCATTTTCCACAAGGCAGGTGCTATCGTATGCCTTGTAAACGTATTTACGTTTGAGTTTGGACTGTTCCAGGGCAGCCCTGTCAGTTTCTCCCATCTCACTTGCTGTGGGTCGGAGATAGCGGAAGAATTCGTGGTTGGATTCTTCAATGTTCCTTATTCGTGTAGGACACCTGCAGAAAAGTTTCTCTTTTGAATCAAGTTGCTGGTGAATCTCAAGACCGCATTTCAAACCCAGTTCAGCATAGTTGAATTTATCACTCATGGAAAATCTCACCGATATAAATGAATAATTTGAATTGATAGTAATTGATTGATCGTAATTTAGTAATCAACATGTGGATATCTACACAAGAAAACGCACACGCATGTATATAGTTATTGTTTGGACTTATTGCTTGCATCTGCTCCTATCCTTTTACGGAACTCTTCCTTCTGCTTTTCAGAAGGACTATCCTCAAGCATCTTCCTTATTTTTACATTGTCAAGCAAGGGCTTTGCCTTCTCAAGACGTTCTTTTGCGAGTTTGAGGAGTGAGCCATCGATCTGTGGCAGTTCCACTTCCACATGTTCCTTCTGTTCTTCCTTCTCCACAACAAGGGTCCTGGAAATATCCGGGTGCTCTCTCTTTCCGGTGACCATGGAATCCACTGCATTTCTCCACTGTTCTGCCCATGGTGATTCAGGGATCTCCGTGTGGTGAACCTTCGTACGGGTGACTTTCATCACATCCTTGGGGCATGCATTGACACAGGCACCACAGTAGGTGCAATAATCTTCCTTTATCGCGATCTTAGTTCCGTCCTCAGGTACATACCAGAGGTGGGAAGGGCACACATTAAAACAACCGTGGCAGCCCTGCGGGTCACATTTATCGACATTTACTTCTATAAGTGCAAGTTCGCCCTCAAACTGCTTCCTAAGATCAACCGCTTCGTAGGGGCAGACAACCTGACACCAGGTACATCGGGTACATTTATCGTCATCTACAGTGACAATACCTTCGATCTCAGGAGCTTTGCCTCTTTTTTCTCCAGTGACCTTTATGGCATCCTCAGGACACAGATCCTGGCAGAGCACACAGTAGTCGCATTTATCCTCGTCTACCAGCAGCAGTTCAAAAGGCTGCGGGTCAGTTGGAGTAGTTTCTTTTTCTACAAGCAGAAATGCTTCACAGAACTCTGCACACAGGCCGCAGAAGTTGCATTTATCAGTATCTATCTCTATCTCGCCCTCAACATCTTCTTTGAAGGGCGCGATGTCCTCTTTTTTTAGGAAGCTGAACTCTACATCGATGGCATCCTCGGGGCATGCAGCCTTACAAAGCGCACATGGCAGGCATTTCTCGTTCATCCTTACATAGGAATCGTATGTTGGGAATTCATCGTTATCCGGGAAATCACCTTCTTCGCTCATCTTAAAGGCGTGGACTGGGCAGAAGTTGGCACACATGGAACAGAAAGTACACTTATCAAGGTCCATCATTACAGGTGGAGCATCCAGTCCTGTGGATATCTCCTGCATGGGTCCTAGTTCCAGAGCCATTGTGGGACAGAGGCCAACACAAATACCACAGCCCACACATCTCTTGTAATCGTAATCAAGGAATTTCACAGATTGGTTGCTTATCTGGCGATAGATGAAGTGGGAACCGTCGATGTCCATGTCTTTCTCGACACAGAGCGAGCTTTCCCTGCATTCTTCGCTCACTGTTTTGCCCCCGTGAGTTCAGAGCCTATAGGCCCTATCTTTTCAAGATATTCAACAAATCCTTCAATAGAACTGGCGAATCTCTCACCTTCGGAGGCAGATATCCATTCCACGTTAAGGCGTCCAGGGTCTATGCCTACATCTGCAAGTACTTCCTTCAGGGCTTCCATCCTGTTTTTTGCATTATAATTCGCGAAAGTGTAGTGGCATTCCCCAAGTCGGCATCCTGCAACGAGCACTCCGTCTGCTCCGCTTTCAAGTGCTTCAAGAACAAATGACGGGTCCACACGTCCGGCACACATGACGCGAATGACACGGATGTTAGTGGGGTATTGTATCCTTGATGTACCGGCAAGGTCTGCACATGTGTAACTACACCAGTTGCATAGGAATGCGATAATGAGGGGGAATTCTGACTTGACTTCGATGGCGGCGTGTATCTGGGCGATTATTTGCTCATCGGTGCTATTGCGCATCCATATGGCATCAGCCGGACATGATGCACTGCATGCACCGCAACCCATACACGACAGTTCGTCCACCACTGCTTTGCGGTCAACAAGACTGATCTTGTTGAATTTGCATACATCCACACATATACCGCAGCCGATGCATTTATCCGGGTTCACATGAGCGCAGAGCGGGTCCATTTCGATCTCGCCCTTTGCCAGAAGCTGTATTGCCTTGGCAGCAGCAGCACTTCCCTGTGCTATGGATACCTGTATCTCCTTGGGACCGGACGCACAGCCTGCGATGTATATACCTTTTACATGTGAGTCAACAGGTCGCATCTTTGGATGAGCTATGGAGAAGAAACGGTCGCTGCGTCTTGTAAGGTTCAGTACCCTGGATATCCTGTCAGCATCTTTGACGTTCTCCATGCCTGTTGCAAGGACAACAAGGTCAGAGGATTCCTCGTAAATCTCGCCACTAAGAGTATCTTCATAACGCAGGTTCAGTTTTCCCAGTCCGTCCTGCAGGATCTCACCCACTTTACCGCGAACGAAATTGATGCCCATCTCCTGAGTGCGTGTATAATATTCCTCGTACATCTCACCGGATGCGCGGATGTCTATGTAATGAATGGTAATGTCAATATCTGGATAGCGTTCCTTGAGAAGCTGTGCGTTCTTCATGCTGGACATGCAGCAGACCCTTGAACAATAGGGGTTGCCGACCTTTTCATCCCTTGAACCGACACATTGTATGAAAGCAACTTTCTTTGGTATTTCCAACGTTGACGGGGAGAGCACTTTACCTTTTGTGGGGCCGGAAGCGTTGAGCAGGCGCTCAAGTTCCATGTTCGTAATAACGTCAGGATAGATGCCATAACCGTACTCCTGCTTGCGGGATGCATCGAAATGATCGTATCCTGTTGCAAGGATGATCGCACCCACTGTGAACTCAATAGTTTCCTCTTTCTGATGGTAATCGATCGCATCGGCCGGACATGCCTGTTTGCACAGTCCGCAGCCCACGCAGAATTCGTTGTCGATATAGACCACTTGCGGTACTGCCTGTGGGATCGGCATATTGATGGCTTTTGTCTTTCCAAGTCCACTGTCGAACCTGTTGGGTATTTCCACCGGGCAGACACGACCACATTCGTCCACGCAGCCCTTGCATCTGTCTTCTATGATATATCTGGGCTTTTTTGTTACTGTTACCTGGAAATTTCCAACAGGACCCATGACCCCGGTAACTTCTGCAAGCGTTATAAGGTCGATATTCGGGTGCTGGTTCACGTCTGTCATCTTTGGGGCCAGCACACAGATTGAGCAGTCATTGGTTGGGAACACTTCGTTGAGCAGCGCCATCTTCCCACCGATAGTGGGCTCTTTCTCAACCATATGGACGTGGTAACCGGAGTTAGCAAGGGTAAGTGCAGCCTCTATTCCGGCAACACCGCCTCCAATAATAAGTACGTCTTTTGTTACAGGCACTTTCTTAAGTTGCAATGGGTCCAGCAGTTTAAGCCTGGCTATACCCATTCGTATAAGGTCGCACGCTTTCTGGGTTGCCATCTGCGGGTTTTCCATATGCACCCATGAGCATTGTTCACGGATGTTGACCATTTCCAGCATGAAGGGATTTAGACCCGCCTTTTCAAGCACTCTCTTGAATGTCTGCTCGTGCAGGTGAGGAGAACAGGCAGCCACAAGTATATGATTAAGATCAAGGTCTGTTATGTCCTGAACTATAGATTCCTGTCCCGAATCGGAACACATGAACTGTATGTCCTTGGCCACCTCAACGCCATCAAGCTCACTAACCTTGTCCCTGAGTGACTCTACGTTTATGGTGTGCGCGATATTCAGTCCGCAATGACATATGTATACTCCGATTCGCATATTGTTGGCTCCTTTTTGCAGGAAAAAATGACTTTCGGGGTGATATAGTTTTGGATGATTGGTGAAAAACCATTTAACCGGGTTTTGCAGGATTCATATTTGGTAAAAAATTACGGATTTCATATATATTTGCATCATTTATTGGATAATATTCAGATGTATTCTAAAAGTCAAATAATGTGCTGATATGTCGTTTCATTGCACAGATTAAAACATTAGGAAATGTTGTTTTTTGATTCATTGTTCATTATAAGCCTGTGCAATCGTATATTTTCTATAATTTTGAAAATATAGACTTTATATTCTTTGTTTACAGACTGGTTCCTCGGTACTCTGGAAACATCTGGCGTGAAGTCTCTGATCTAATAAAACATCTTAAAACATTACTTATCAATATTTAATCAACTGTTACTAGGTTGCTTGTATCTCATTATCATTATGATTTCGTGCTGATCAATTATTTAAAAAAGTAGATAAAAAAATATATTTATATATTAACTGTTCATATGTTCATGTAGACTTACTTGTTTACTTGAGAAAGTACTAAAGTAAGGGTGGTATTATATGATAGCAAAAAAACAAATTAAAAACATAATGACCATTTTCCTATGTTTTGCTGTTCTGTCATCAGCTTTTATGATGGCAGCAAGTGCAGCTGAAACAACACCTGGTACAGGTGAAGAAACAACACTGAGGACAGCATCAGTGGCACCTATGGCTCTGGCTGCACCTGTATCCACAAGTCTTGCTCCAGTAGTCACGGAGACAGGGAAGATCAGTCTTTCAGTTGACGGACTTGGAACAGATGGAGCTGGTATCATTCAGGTAGAAAAACCTGCAGGTGCAACCGTAAGATCAGCATACATGGTTGGTGTGTCTCTTTGGAACGCTGGTCCAATAGCAGATGGCCAAGTGACAATAGACGGTCAACCTGTTAACTGGGATCTCTCTGTCAATAAATATACTTACAACCACTGGGCAGATGTCACACCCCTTGTAAAAGCAAAGATCGACGGCGCTTCGACAGGAAGGGTAGACTTCACAATAACCGAAAGTGATGCATACTACGTTGATGGAACAGTACTGGTGGTCATTTTTGATGACCCTGATCAGGTAGACGATAACACCATCGTTCTTCTCTTTGGTGCACAGAGCACTGACGGAGACACATTCAACCTGCTCCTTGCAGAACCTATAGACACAAGTACTCCTGATATGAGTTTTGATATGGGACTTGGTATATCCTTCAGCTACCAGTCAGGTGACAGCCAATACAGTATAGTCAATGTGAATGGACAGAGACTTACTTCTGCAGCTGGTGGAGAAGATGATGGCGAATCTTCAAACGGTGAATTGATCACAGTAGGTGGTCTGGATGACAGCAATGCAAATCCTGCAGACCCAAATCAAACCGCTTACTCAGACCCTCGCCTGGATGATGAGTTGTACAACATCCTTGACTTTGTAGAGGATGGGGATAGCACAATCACTGTGCACACACAAAATCCTTCAAACGATGACAACATATTCTTTGCATACTTCGACCTTAAATCAACTGTAGCTGTAGTGGGAGAAGGAATAGTTCTCAGCCCGGCATCAGCAACAAACCTGGTTGGAACTTCCCATACGGTGACAGCAACTGTTCAGGATGATGCAGGTAACCCTGTAGAATCAAAGGAAGTTATTTTTGAGGTAGTTACAGGACCACACGCAGGAATGAACACTTCAGCATACACTGACAGCAATGGTGAAGCAACTTTCACGTACATTGGTGCCGATGAAGGGACTGATACTATTATTGCCAGCTTTGTTGACAGCCAGCAGGAAACCGTTACCTCCAACAAGGTTACAAAAATCTGGGAAATTGAAGTAACTGATGAACTTGATGAACCATCTGAGCAGATCCCTGAGTTCCCAACCGTTGCTCTTCCAATAGTAGCGATACTAGGACTTGCCTTTATCATCAACAGACGAAAAGAGGAGTAAAACTCCTCTAGCTTTTTTTTTCTTAATTCTGTTTTCTAGTTCATTTTTTTGAGTTTTTCCGATTCTATACAAGGAAATATCATAAAACCCACTATCTCATAAGATAGACTTATAAAGTCTGGACAACTAATCGTTCAATTGGGTAAATGTAGGGAATGGACAGTGACATCTGTACTTATGAAAAGTAGCTTGTGAGTGACAATGATGATAATCCGATCATTGTAAATGACATTTTATTTTTTTCGAGCACGGGTATCCACCTGGAAACTCTTCTCCTTATATGCTAGTATCCCATATATAGCAGTATCTTAAAGATATCATATGTAGTAAACATGGTGAATAAAATGTTCTGTTATCAATGTGAAGAAACAATGAATGCCACTGGCTGTACAAAGAATGGCGTATGTGGAAAGAAAGGAGAAGTTGCAGACCTTCAGGATGATCTTATCTATGTCCTGAAAAGTATCGCGTTCTACAACTCAAAGGCAAGGGCAAACAATCTCAACGATGCGAAGACCGATCAGTTCATCCTTGACGGGCTTTTTGCAACTATTACAAATACCAACTTCAGCAAAGTTGACTTCGAAAGAATGATCAACGAAGGCTTTGAACTAAAGGACGGCATAAAAAAGAAATTGTTGGATGCAAAGGTTCTCAATGAGAACTCCGGCTCATCTTTCCCAAGGTGGATCAAAGAGAAACTCCTTGGTGCAAGTCCAAACGCAGGTGAGGAACTTCCAATAATGGCAAAGGTCACAGCGCAGAGCATTGCCAACATAAACACAGGGGTACTTGCAACTGAGAATGAGGATATCCGCTCCCTCAGGGAACTGCTTGTTTATGGTCTCAAAGGTATGGCTGCATATGCTCATCATGCAAGTGTCCTTGGATACAAGGATGATAACATTATGGCATTCTTTGAGAAGGCGCTCCTGGCAACAATGGACGACGAGATGGGTGTCGATGAGCTTGTCCCACTGGTACTCGAATGTGGTTCACAGGGTGTTGCTACCATGGCATTGCTTGACAAGGCAAACACCACAACCTATGGTAATCCGGAGCCAACCGCAGTAAGCATTGGTGTAAAGGATAATCCTGGGATCCTCATAAGCGGACATGACCTGCGTGATCTTGAACAGCTCCTTGAACAAACACAGGGAACAGGTGTTGATGTTTACACCCACGGTGAGATGCTGCCTGGAAATTCCTATCCGGCATTCAAGAAATATGATAATTTTGTTGGAAACTATGGCGGTTCATGGTGGAGGCAGAAGGAGGAATTCGAGAAGTTCAATGGTCCTATATTCATGACCACAAACTGTATCGTTGCTCCAAGAGAATCCTACATCAACAGGATATACACAACGGGAATAGTTGGTTTTGACGGTGTAACCCACATCAATGCAGGTGAAGACGGTGGCAAAGACTTCTCATCCATCATCGAACAGGCAAAGACATGCAAATCCCCTGAGCAGCTTGAGGAAGGCACCATCATGGGCGGTTTTGCACATGTAGCCGCACTCTCTGTTGCTGATAAGATAGTTGATGCTGTAAAGGCAGGACAGATCAAAAAATTCGTTGTCATGGCCGGATGTGACGGAAGGCATAAAGAAAGAAGTTACTACACAGACTTTGCAGAAGCTCTTCCAAAGGACACTGTCATCCTCACAGCAGGATGTGCAAAGTACCGTTACAACAAGCTTGACCTGGGAGATATCGGTGGAATTCCAAGGGTTCTTGATGCAGGACAGTGTAATGACTCCTATTCACTGGTTGTCATAGCACAGGCACTTGCAAAGGCATTCGGACTTGATGATATCAACGACCTGCCAGTATCATATAATATAGCATGGTACGAGCAGAAAGCATGTCTTGTCCTGCTTGCACTGCTCAGTCTTGGTGTAAAGAACATCATGCTTGGACCAACACTGCCAGCATTTGTCTCGCCGAATGTTCTCAATGTTCTGGTTGAGAATTTCAATATAATGCCAAATTCCACAGTTGAAGAAGACCTCAAGGTCCTTCTTTAAACCTTTAAACGGAAAAACTGCTAAAAACCCTTTTTTCTTTTTTTATTAGGAAGTGACCAGATGATAATAACAAGTTACAAGGATTCAGAAAAGAAAGACAATCCTCATGGAGTCATTGTACACAAGCTCTATGACACTGAGCATGCACAGGTAATGCACATGCAACTCAAACCGGGTGATGCACTAAAGAAACACTCAACTCCTGTTGACGTGTTCTTTTACATCCTTGAAGGCGAGGGAATCGTAGAGATCGGTGATGAACAGCAAACCGTCACTAAGGATATGCTTATAGAAAGCCCTGCAAAGATCCCTCACAGACTGATGAATGAAAGTGATAGTCTTTTCCGTTTCATGGTGGTAAAAGTGCCACGCCAGACCGAGCAGACTAAAATGATGTAAGCCGGAGATCTCCGGTATTCTAACTTTTTCTTTTTTAGCGCTTAAAAACGTGGTATCATCCAGAGGACTAAGCTTGGGTCTGATCTGTCCTGATAGACAGCATTTGCATTTTGTATAAGGTTTAATTTTCGTATAATTATTACAAAAACCGAAGTACATAAATAATGATATCCTGAATATACTATTGATACTTTTACTTAATTATACAGGAGATTGTCTATGACCGAACTTGCACCAATAATGGAAAAAACACATGAATGGGCTTCAAACTATGCAAAGAAAAAGGGTTTTATCCTGAATCCTGATAAAGAAATGCTTAATGCGGTCATTGAAGGTCTTTCCAGGAACAGGAATGAACATGGGAAACAATATTGTCCATGCAGAATAAGGACTGGTGATGATGAGCAGGATCGTAAGATCATCTGTCCATGTATCTATCACCATGATGAAATTGAAAACGATGGTAGTTGCCATTGTTCATTGTTCTTCAAGGTCTGAATGTATTCTGGAGTAAAAACGATTGTTGCAGTAAGTGGCATAATACTTAACTTAGTTCCAAAAGGTGACAATAATGGCAAATGTGATGGAAATATACCAGCTACTCCCAAAAACTAATTGTAAGGAATGTGGAAAAGCCACATGTATGGCATTTGCGGTTGATCTCCTTGGACGTAAGGTAAAGGTGGAGGATTGTCCTCCACTTGTGAACAAGGAAAAACATAAGGCCAACTACGAGAAGCTCTCTGAGATGATCGGTCCTGTTGGTGATGTTACGGAAACAGGCCTTATAGTTCACGACGATAAGTGTATAGGTTGCGGAAATTGTGTTGTCGCATGTCCTGTAAATGTGGCCAACGATCCATTTGGCGCAGGAAGCGGAAAGGCACCGACCTCTGATAAGGTCATCTTCAAGGTCGAAGATGGAGTTGTAAAGGCCAGGAACGTACAGGAATGTCGCCGATTCGGAGAGAATAAGATCCTCTGTGTTGCCTGTATAGATACATGTCCTACAAAGGCAATCGAATTCGTTTGATCTGTCTTTATTCTTATTTTTAAGCGTGGTGATGATTTGAGTGAATATTATGTTTGTACGGGTTGTGCTCTTCTATGTGATGATATTGAGGTTGAAACAGAAGCCAACAAGTTGACCAAAGTACATGCTGCCTGCCTTAAAGGTGTTGCACGCATGAAAGGTTGCAGTGATCCTCTGGAGTGCACAGTGGACGGAGAGAAAGTTGATGTTGATTCAGCTATTGGAAAAGCAGCTGCTATATTGAAAAATGCCAAAAACCCGCTGATATTCGGTCATGGCAATTCAAGTTCTCAAGCGCAAAAAATATCCATCGGGCTTGCAAAGAGAACAGGTGCATACATCGATGATACTTCATCGTTCTGCCAGGGGCCAATAATAGAGGCCATACTTCAGGATAAACTTAAAACATGCACCCTTGATGATATCAGGCACAAGGCTGACGTTATAATTTTCTGGGGAGCCGATCCTTCCAACTCACATCCACGTCACCTTTCGAGATATTCCTATTTTCCAAGAGGTGAGGAGCGCCAGAGAGGATGGGAAGAGGACAGGACCGCAATAGCCATCGACGTCAGGAAATCCTCCACTGCCCAGATCTGTCGGGATACACGGTTCTACCAGATTCCCATGGGTGAAGATGCCCAGTTTATGGAGGCTCTTGTAAGTGCCCTGTCAAGCAAGGTTCCTAAAACTTCCTTTGATTTCGACAAGAAGAGGATACTGGAACTTGCAAATGTAATGAAGAAAGCTAAGTTCGGTGTGATCTGTGTTGGTCTTGGGCTTGTCTATTCTCTTGAGGAACTTGAACCCCTATTCAAATTGATGGAAAAGCTCAATGAAGTTTCCAATTTCCACTTGATACCCATGGTGGGTCAGTACAACATGAGAGGTTTTAACCAGAACCTCTTTGCAGAAACGGGATACATCAACCGCCTGAAGTTCAACGATGAAACAGGTGATGCTGAACACGGAGCTGAGTATTCAGTGGTCGAAGCTCTGCGAAATAGGTCTGTGGATGCTGCACTTATAATAGGCTCCGATCCCCTATCAAGTCTGCCGCTCTCAGTTGCCCGCTATCTTGCAGAGATACCACTCATCACCATTGATCCATGCCAGAACCTGACAGCAACAAGGTCGACCGTCACAATTCCATGTGCGCTTGGTGGGGTTGAATCCGGCGGCACTGCCGTTCGTATGGATGGTGTGGAGATAGAACTGAAAAAGATAGTTGAAACTGATAATCTGTCTGATGAGGAAATACTTATACGAATTACAGAGGCGATATAATGGGGTTCGGACAATTCCTTACTGCACCGGAAATCAAACTGAAGATCAGCACTTACAGGGATGTGTTCCAGAACACTGCCCAGGAATCCTCACGTTTTGGCCAGGAGTATGAGAATCTCTCAGCGGTTATCAAACTCGATTCGACGGACATCTCAAAACTTACCATTAAGGAAGGCGACACAGTGATCCTAAAGAACAGTTTTGGAAAAGTGGTTGTCAAAGCACAGAGGTCGGGTTATGAAAAAGAACATCCCGGAATTGCCTATATGGTGAACTGCCCATGGTCCAATGCTCTTGTTCCTGATGAGACCGGTGGCACTGGTGTTCCCAAATTCAAGGAGTTTGAAGCAACTGCTCAGGGTGCAAAGAGTGAGAAGGTTACTGGAATAAAAGATATATTTTGATTTAAAAAAACAAAGGTTCTGTTTAACAGAACCTCATTTGCTTATTCAAGCTTCAATAACTATTTTTTTGCTTGTCTTGCAAAGAACAGCGTTGCAACGATAGCAAGCAATATTAGTGCCGGGAATAATATTCCATTGCTCTTTTTGTCATTGTAGTCATCTTCAGGTGCTGTATTTGCGTTATTCTTTACATCTATCGTTTCCTCGATATTCTGGAAATCACCAGCTTCTTCCGGGTTTGAAGAACTGCCGGCATTTACTGGTTCATTTACAGTATCCTCTTCTTCTGAAATTGCCTGTTCTCTTTTTTCCAGAAGCAATTGTTTCAAGTAATAAGGCATACCATCATCGGCCGAACTTGATACAGATGCACTGTTTTGATTATAGTTAGCACTAATTGCAAAAGGTGAGAATCCGGATACGCTGCGTACAATGTAGTACGAATAGGTTCCATCATTATCGAGGAGTTCAGGAACATAGCTTTCCCAGGTAGACGAGTTCTTGTGTTTCAGGCTAACAGAGTTTACGATAAGTGTTTCTCCATTAAGTTCATTCAATACTCTGAACTCTACACTTCTGTTGAAACCCATGTTGTTTGCCAGGGTTTTGTTATTGACACTGATATCCATATACTGGTATACTGAATCAGCTGAAAAACCGGTTTCTGACTCGTTGATGGTAGATTTATCAAGCACTTCTATCTTCAGCATAAGCCCGGTTGTATTGGATGAAGTGTTGAACGATACTGCAACAATGCTTCCCGCCAGGCCATCATTGTCCGTTCTGCTGTTGTCAGTGGTGTTGAACTGAACACATGAAACATTACCTGTGGTATTTACGGAAGGACTTTTCTCCATAACAAAAGCAATATCTGTAGCATTACTTGCAATAGATGAATTTGTCACTGTCCATTCCCATGAGTGTGTGTCTGTTCTGCCTACACTTTCATTGCTTGCGGCAACAGACACGTTATATGTTTCCATGAAGAAATCACTCTGGTTGATATACTGGCTCGTATTGATGAGACAATAGGATTTCATACTTGAATCATTGTTGTTAGAGTATAGCGTGACACCGGAACCATTGATCGGATTATCGTTCATGTACCATGCAAAACTTGAATTGAGTGTACTTTCAATACTGAAATTAAATTCTTCACCATATACTGATATCTGTTCAGTCTCATTTGGTCCAGGAGTATATTCTGGTTCAGGAGCTGCCCTTATATTCAGGAGTTTGGTAGATGTGCCATTTGGATTGCTTACTGTGAGGTTTACTGTGTAACTCCCTGCATCAAATATATGTATTGGATTTTGCTCGGTTGAAGTATCTCCATCTCCGAAATCCCAATGATAGCTGTTCGAATATGATGAATTATCAGTAAGGTTCACAGCAAGAGGCGCTATTCCTCTTGTTACATTTGAGCTGAAATCTGCATGTGGTAGAATAGTTATGTTAAGCAGTACATCCCCTGTGATGTTGGTATTACCCAGAACATCGCTGAAAGTACAATTATAGGTCATAGAACTTGGGACTGTAGCTGAGTTGCTTGAAGGAATGGAAATGTTCCAGAAATAATTACCTGAGTTTTCGTTCATCACGTAGTCCACTCCATCCACAGTAATGTTATGCACATCGATAGAAACATCAGTCGCATTGATTATTACAGTGGCATTCTCACCTGTGCTTGCGTTGAGGACTTTCTGGATCCATGTGTAAACAGGAGCTGCAGAATCGATGGTGAAACTAACATCTCTTGCAGAAGAGTTATCCTGAGTATCATTAGCGTATACCCTGAACATTGCGCTGTCAGTATTGTCTTCAGGCAGGGTGAAAGCCATACTAGTACTGCTTAGCAGGTTGCCTATTTGTGTCCAGCTTCCATTGAAGAACCACAGGTCGTATTTCACACTGTCTCCTTCCACATCTGTAGATGAACCCCAGGATACTGTCATAGAGCTGCCTCCCTGCTTGACCTGTCCGCTTGTTGGTGTTGTGAATATTCCGGCTGTTGTCGGTGCGTCATTTACTGAATTTACATTTATAGTGATGGTGGCTGTGAGTTGCGGGGGTGTTTCCGGATCTCCTGTCATTCCACCAAACTCAAGCAAATATCCATTTAGTGAATAGGTGCCTGGAAGGTCATTCCATGTTCCATTATTAGTTGAATACATCTGGGCATAATCTTCGTCTCCTGCGTTGTTTGGCTCGGAACCGCCCCATATCGGACCATTCCATTTATTGTATTCACTGCCTACAACTGAACCAGTCAGACCATTTCCCTGATAGAACAATCTGCCAGCTCCTGCAGCTTCTGTACCCTCCGGACCTGTGACCCATCGCCACTCACCTTCCACAGCACTATCGCTGGCTCCTACCCAGGCATCAGCTTGTGTCTTCTCTTTCAGGAAATTGTTTTCTTCTTCAGAGGTGATGGTTGCCAGATATCCCTGCATCCCATCCAGTTCCTTGCTTGCTGCATTTGTTCTAGCTGAGGCCCAGGTTGAGTGGTATGATACATATTCATAATAGTGGCCTGTACTTTCGAAGTAGAGTGCATTCCCTCCAATGACGAATGTGACGTTTCTGTCAGCTGTGTTGGGATTTTCATTTGTATTCTCATACCGGACATTCCTGAGGGCTGCCTGATATGCATCCGCATCCCCGCTTCCTGTAAGTGTTAGGACTCCCGTGGATGTACTAAAACTTCCGGTAATATTACCTTTGGTTGAATATCTTAGGTAATCCTGGTTATTTACATAGCCATCTCCAATGTAAACTCTGGCTGATGTAAAGGTCGTATTACTGGTTATGTTCATTCCGAGGTCTATATACATATCATCATTTTCAGTATAATTCACAGAACTATTCGAAGTTGTCAGTGTGGTTGCTGCCTGTGCAGTTGGTGCAAAGGCAAAGAGGAGTATTAGTAAAATAACAATTGGTAGGGTGGTTTTATTTTTCAATGGTTCACCTTCGTTTTAAGCTATAGTAATCATAAGTGTACAGAATCGTGTAACTGAAAAATCGAAAAGTATGAATTGCAGTTACAAATGGTATATGTGTGGTATTTTTGTATCCCATCTATTGCTGGATTTGAAATTTTTTAAGGATTTCTGTATTATATCTTCTATATTTATGTTAATATATTATATATTTATGTTTTTTTAAAAAACACGGATGTGCACAAGATTTTATTAAAAAACGATGGACGATTCTATGTTGGATAGCCAGATTGTAGGAAAAAAAATGATGATTCATATGAAAATTTGGCTGGATTTTTAAATACTAAGAGGTATGCGGATGTTTTGTAAAAAACAATGAATGGTATAAAAAATAAAAAAAATATCTGTGAAATCCTACATTAGATTAACCAGCTTTCACATTCTCTTTTACAGATTTCTGATGCATTTATTATCTGTAGTTCTGATTTTAAATGGGCAAAGACTTCTACGAGATATTAACATGTTGTTTCAATTAATTGTTATAAGCATCATAGATCTGCCATATCCAGACAATAGCTCCCAATAAGTAACCTATGAGAATGAATTCTAATATAATGCAAATGACCAGAACCGCCCATATACCTATTGCCTTGAATAATTCACCTTTGATTATCTGTCCCAGTCCCGGTATGAAAAATGATAATAGTGCTGGGACGCCATATTTTTGATTGCTGCTCATAATATTACCTTTATATTGGATCAATAACTGTAACCTAAAATGAATTATGACGTATAAAAGCACTTACCAGAATTTATTTTTGTCCAAAAGATTCCTGTATATTTCATGTTTAAGAGTAAAACTTTTAATCCATGCAAACCTTAGGCAGATATAGGCGACGATATAAATGCTTACAACTAAACACTTTATTCATCCTTTTCCTATTTGCAGGTGATCTTATTCTTTATGCTTTCTATTTCCATAGTGTCTATAATTATATATTTAATAAGCGCTAAAGCAGTTGCATAGAAAAGCAGGGAATTAGCGTGAACAATATATCATTTTTTTCTTCCAACTTCCTTTTTATCGGAGGTTTACCTCACAATGCATAAGATTTGTACTGATATCATAATTGAAGCTCCTATTAACGAGGTCTGGGACCTCCTAACAGATTTTGAAGGTTTTGAACGCTGGAATCCATTTATCACAAGTATAAAAGGAAAACTTGAACCTGGTTCAAAGCTAGATGTTCATATGCAGCCAGCTGGCATGAAAGCTATTAACTTAACTCCTGTTCTAACAAAAGTAGAGCCTGTGCATGAGTACAGGTGGATGGGCAATTTATGGGTAAAAGGCGTATTTGATGGTGAACATGTCTTTAGGATAGAAGAACTTGAAAATGACCGGACAAGGTTCATACAGTGTGAAAGGTTCAGGGGCATCCTTGCATCGTTCATACTGCATATTGTTGGTGCAAAGACCAGACAGGGTTTCGAAAGTATGAACAAAAACCTAAAAAAAGAATGTGAAAAACAAAAGAGGACCACTTAGATAAAATGTGCCCTTGGCCTGATTACCTTGTTATCTGCATATTGTTCCATACAGTGAGCCATCCATCCTGAAACCCTTCCGATTGCGAATATGGAAGTTGCAAGTTCAGCAGGGATGTCCAGATATTTATACACAACAGCCGAATAGAAATCCACATTAGGATAGATTGTTTTTCCGCGAACTTCTACGAATTCATGGTAAAGAATATGTTCTATTCTTTCTGCTAAATCAAACCAGATTGTATCTCCATTTTCGAGGGCTAATCTTCTGGCAATATCTTTATATATCCTTGCTCTTGGATCATATGTCTTATAAACTCGGTGTCCAAAACCCATTATCTTCTCTTTCTTTTCAAGTTTTTCAAGAACATAATTTTGTACATTTTCTATACTGCCAACTTCATCAAGCATATCCATTACACCCTTTCTTGCACCACCATGTAAAGGCCCTTTTAAGGTACAAAGACCACATATAACAGCAGAATAGAGGTCTGAGAGGGTTGATGCTGCAATTCTCAAAGCGAATGTAGAGGGGTTTAGTTCATGCTCTGCACTCAGTATGAGATCCTTTTCCATTGCTTCAGCTTCAAGTTCTGTTGGGATTTTACCTGTTAGCATGTAAAGGAAATTAGCACCATGGGACAGTTCATCATTTGGCTCAATGGTTTTTTGGCCATAGCTTGCACGATGTAAAGCTGCAACAATAGTAGGGAATTTTGCAACAAGTCTTATTGATTTGTTTTTATTGGCATCTGACGAATGATGGTTATTTTCAAGATCAAAATGAGCTGTACAGGAAATGGCAGTTCTCAAACCGTCAAGAGCTTCGATTCCAAAATCAAATTCCTTGAGTACTTCTATTTGTTTTCCATTGATACAGCGGTTGTTTTTAAGTTCCTGGGAATAATCGGATAGCTCGTTTTCATTGGGGACCTTTCCATTGATCAGTAAATAGGAAACTGCATCGTAAGGGAAATCAACAAGATCCTCTATTTTAATCCCTCTGTACTTCAGGATTCCCTGAATACCATCAATAAAGGATATTTTGGTATCCAAAGCTATTACGCCTTCAAGGCCTTTTTTCATATCTTCCATTTAAAAATCCCCCAATGGATCGAAGTATACGTTTTGGTAAAATATGGTCAATATTATCTTTTTGTTGTCCATATATAAAGTTTACTGGATTTATATGGTTTTTATATATTATTTATATAAAAAAACAAAATTAAATAAAAATCACAATATTTTAAGTAAAGGAGAATGAACAGGTCATTCTCCCTTTATGCCGTCTCTCAGGAACTTATGAAGTATGCCGCCATTCATGTAGTACTCTATTTCAATATCAGAGTTCAGGCGTACAAGGACATCAAAGGTCTTGTCTTCACCTGTTTTTGATCTAGCGACCACTGTGACTTCACCGAACGGTTTGAGCACATCGATACCTTTGATGTCAAAAGTTTCCTTTCCACTCAGTCCAAGGCTTTCAGCAGATTCCCCGTTCTTGAATTGTAATGGTAGAACACCCATGCCCACAAGGTTACTGCGGTGTATTCTTTCATATGATTCTGCAATTACTGCTTTCACACCAAGTAGTTGGGTACCCTTTGCAGCCCAGTCACGTGAACTTCCGGTACCATATTCCTTTCCTGCAATTATGACAAGTGGGGTTCCCTTTTCCATATACTTCATTGCAGCATCATAGATAGGCATCTCCTGATCATCAGGCTGGTGTATGGTCCATGAACCTTCCTTGCTTCCAACAAGTTTGTTCTTAAGACGTACGTTTCCAAAAGTACCTCTCATCATAACCTCATGGTTACCACGCCTGGAGCCATATGAATTGAAATTTTTCTCATCGACACCTTTTGAGATAAGGTACTGGCCTGCAGGATAGCTTGTCGGGATCGAGCCAGCTGGTGATATGTGATCAGTTGTTATGCTGTCTCCAACCAGGGCAAGAGCTCTTGCTCCTTCAATATTGGCCAATCCGGCCACTTCAGGTGGGAAATTCTTGAAGAATGGTGGTTCCTGTATGTATGTGGAAAGATTATCCCAATCATAGAGTAGGCCCTCTGGAGCATCAAGACTTCTCCAGAGATCTGTACCTTCGTAGATGTTGGCATACTGTTCCTTGAACATCTCAGGGGTTACGGATTTATGGATATATTCATCGAGTTCTTCCTTACCTGGCCAGATATCCTTGAGGTAAACCGGCTGACCGTTAGGGTCGCAGGCTATAGGGTCTTTCATAAGGTCTATATCGACTGTACCTGCAAGTGCGTAGGCAACCACCAGCATTGGTGATGCTAAATAGTTGGCTTTTACCTGGGAGTTGATCCTGCCCTCGAAGTTCCTGTTACCGCTGAGAACTGCTGCAACTGTGAGGTCCTTCTCTTCTATCACATTTGAAACTGCTTCCTTGAGAGGGCCACTGTTTCCTATGCATGTCAGACAACCATAGCCTACAAGATGGAAACCAAGTGCATCGAGATATGGCATAAGATTCGCTTCCTCGAGGTAATCTGTAACTACACGGGAACCAGGCGCAAGACTTGTTTTTACGAAAGGTTTTACTTTAAGTCCCTTTTCGACAGCTTTCTTTGCAACCAATCCGGCCCCGATCATAAGAGCTGGACTGGATGTGTTCGTGCAGGATGTGATGGATGCAATAACGACAGAACCATGTGTAACTGCAACGACATCATCTGCACACTTTATTTTTGTAATGCCTGTATGGTGAGGATGTGTGATCTCTGAAACGCTGTATCCGCCTTCTCCAAGCCAGCGACTGTAATCAAGGTCATCGCCATTGGCAGGTTTACCACTTTTTGCAGCGAAAACGTCTTTCATGGTCTGATGGAATGCCTTTGACATATCCGGAACTGGTATGCGGTCCTGTGGTCTCTTGGGTCCTGCAAGGGATGGTTCTACCGTGCTGATGTCAAGGTCCAGAGTTGAAGTGAATGCAGGGTCTGCCATTCCTTCTTCAAGGAACAGGTTCTGTTCCTTGCAGTATTGTCTTACTCTGTCAACATGTTCTTTTTCCCTGCCTGTCAGGGTCATATAGTCAAGAGTTACTTCATCTACTGGACAGAATCCCATTGTAGCGCCATATTCTGGAGCCATGTTAGCAAGTACTGCCCTGTCGGTCAGTTCCAATGCTTTGTAGCCGGGTCCGTAAAATTCTACGAATTTACCCACAACACCATGAGCCCTGAGCATCTCAACCACAGTAAGTACAAGGTCAGTGGATGTGACACCTTCCCTGAGATCGCCGGTGAGTCTAAAGCCCACTACTTCAGGAATAGGCATGTAGTAAGGCTGGCCAAGCATAACGGCCTCAGCTTCGATACCGCCAACACCCCATCCAAGGACACCAAGTCCATTGATCATGGTTGTGTGTGAGTCAGTACCTACAAGTGTATCAGGATAAGCGATAAGTTCTCCGCACTTTTCTTTCAGGTGGACAACAGATGCCAGGTTCTCAAGGTTGACCTGATGAATGATACCACTTGCAGGAGGGACTACTCTTAAATTATCAAAAGCATTTTGGGCCCAGTGCAGCAGTTCGTATCTTTCCTTATTGCGATGGAACTCGTATTTCTCATTGCAGTTACGTGCATAGGATGTGCCGTAGTAATCAACCTGAATGGAGTGATCGATCACAAGGTCAGCAGGGATTACAGGATTAATTGTTGACGGGTCACCACCAAGCCTTTTCATGGCCGATCTAATGGCAGCAATATCTACTACTGCAGGTACACCAGTGAAATCCTGCATTATAACTCTTGAAGGAATGAACGGTATATCCAATGCAGGAACCCCTTCAGGACTCCAGCTGGCAAGATTCTTTACATCATCTTCGGTAATTACCTTTCCATCCACGTTCCTTAATAATGCTTCAAGCAAGACCCTGATCGAGTAAGGTAACCTGGAAATGTTGGCTATTCCAGCCTCTTCCAGTTTTTTCAAACTATAGATCGTTACCTCTTTACCAGCTATATTGATGGTCTGTTTGGATCCGAAAGGGTCTTTAAAATCATCACATGTCATAATTTCACCTATTCAAATGCAATATTTAATTATGATATTCATATAAGATCAAAACCGACCTTTCTGTCGGAATTGTTTAGTACCTGTGCCGTATGGCACTCCTATCCATTCACATATCTTCCCTGTCCATAATAACTATAATAGTAACTTGTATTCAGGGTGGTGAGACTAGGGAATAAAAACCTGCATTGGAATAAATAAGTTTGCCCTCATGAAACGTGATTCATGATTTTTTCTTATGTTCAGGAGCTAGTTCAAAAATATGAATTATATAAGTTGAAATATGTTGGCATCATATTCCATATATTTTAGAGTAAGCTAGCAATGGATAACTTTTTACTTACTTTTTGAATAGTAAGGAGAATATTTCTGATCGAATCCAGGACACCTAAGCAACAATATGAAATGAAATGGATGTATTGTTTTCATAAAGAGGAATGAGTGATGGAAAAAGGTCTTTCTTTGGTGTTATTGATTGTTGCTGCTGGCATTATAATCGGAGCCGGTGCAAACATGTGGTCATGCGGAATTGTTCCTGTAGAAGGTCTGTTCCTTGTCGATGGGTCATCTTCGATCGGTTCTTCTGATGGCAATAATTCCAGCAATCTTTACAAATACAATTTTACCCTTTTCAATAGTGGGCCCGATATTTATGTAACTACTGTTGAGCCTGTACCTGCACAAAGTCCTTATATTGTCTCATCAACGGATTCTCTTCGTCAGCAACTAAATAAACTTGTGGTATCGGGGTCTTCTATAACAGTTGAGGGAACTATTGAGCTTTACACTGAAAATGTGTCAAAGGAAGAAATTATGGAGCTGGAACCTATTGTTTATGTAAATGTTTCATCTACGCAAACAATACCCTATTTTGACCAGTAAACTTTATGGTTCGACTGGGACGCACAATACACAGGTAGTCGTAGTCTTGCAGGAGTTGAATTGTGCATATAATTTTCGGCCAACTATTAACGCACTTCTTTTTTTGGATGATCGCAGATATATAATTAAATGTTATTAGCTTCATTATAGGGAGCAGGTGTTAAAATGAAGCTCGAACAAAAAGATAAGGATGGGATAGTATCAATAGTTGCGTCCCGTTATTTCTCCGAACAGGGATGGAAGTGGATAGACCTGAATACCGAGGTCTCAAAGATACACAAGGCATATGATGATCTCAGGGACCAGTATGCTGCTTATCCTTATATGAGCAGGGATTGGTATGTAAGCAACTCTGCCACCAAAAGTATTCATATGTGTGAGAACTGGGATGAGTTGAGTGAACTTGTGGAGTTTCTCAATGCTTACGGTCAGCATTTTGATTTCCTTGTAAAGGATACTAAAAAATCATTATGTATAGCAAGTACGGATGGATATCTGACGCCTGATGAGAAAGCTTCTATATCCTCTGCACGACGGTCCCGATACAATGTTTTTGTCTTTAGGGTAGATGTGCCTGATTCAATTGACTTTGAGCTTATGCAGATAGGAGGCGGGATATAACCATTACCCTTTCTATCGACACATTCATATTATGTGTGTCCTATTGCAGCCTACTTTTATATAGTATATATCTGTATTATACCCGACGTGGTTACAATTATGTAGTAAGTCATTTTATCGATGATTTACTACTTTATGAATATTCATAAAAGTAAAGTTAATTAGAATCTAACATTGAAATAAATTATATTGAGAGGAGTTTTAATATGGAACCTTTAATTTATCTTGCCCCTCTTGCTGGTCTCGTTAGCTTGTTATTTGCTGGCTTTTTTGCACGCAGTGTTCTCAAAGAGGATGCTGGCTCAGAAAAGATGCAGGAAATAGCAAGTGCCGTCCAGGAAGGTGCGATGGCTTATTTGAATCGCCAATATAAAACAATCGCAGTAGTAGCTGTCATTCTTGCTGTGCTGATCTTCGTTCTCCTTGGAGATGACGGAGCTAAGATCGCAATCGGTTTCCTTGTTGGTGCTATCAGTTCCGCAGCAGCAGGATATATCGGTATGAACGTATCCGTAAGAGCAAACGTAAGAACCGCACAAGCTGCATCAAAAGGTTTGCAGAAGGCAATGTCTGTTGCATTCCGCGGTGGTGCGGTCACAGGTCTTGCCGTGGTAGGTCTTGCACTTCTTGGTACAAGCGCTTTCTACATCCTTTACGGTGATGTGGATCTTGTAATAGGATTTGGGTTTGGTGCCAGTCTTATCAGTCTTTTCGCAAGAGTTGGCGGTGGAATTTTCACAAAAGCAGCTGATGTCGGTGCCGACCTTGTCGGTAAGATCGAAGCTGGTATTCCAGAGGATGACCCACGTAATGCAGGTGTAATTGCTGACAACGTAGGTGACAACGTAGGTGACTGTGCCGGTATGGGTGCTGACCTCTTTGAAACATATGTAGTAACAGTTCTTGCATCAATGCTTCTGGGATCACTTATCCTTGATAAATTCCCAAACGCAATTCTTTATCCACTCATTCTTGGTGCAGTAGCGATCTTTGCATCCATCATATCTGTCTTCTTTGTCAAGGTAGGTAGTGATGGCAAGATAATGAAAGCATTGTACAAGGGTGTTGCAGTTTCTGCAATATTGAGTCTTATTGCTTTCTATTTCGTTACAAATTCCCTCATGGGTGGTCTGACATTCTTCTATGCAGCACTCGTTGGTATTATTATCATGGTGCTCATGGTGGTTTTCACAGAGTATTACACTTCAACATCTTACCGTCCGGTAAAGACAATTGCTGCTTCATCTGAAACAGGTGCAGGTACAAACGTAATTTCCGGTCTGGCAATTGGTTTTGAAAGTACTGCACTTCCATTGGTCATCATCGTTGCTGGTATCCTTGCTTCATTCTACGTTGTAGGCGGAGCAGCAGATCCTTCTATTGGTATATATGGAATCGCAATTGCAGCAGCTGCAATGCTCTCAACTACCGGAATGATCGTAGCACTTGACTCATACGGCCCTATCACTGACAATGCAGGTGGTATTGCTGAAATGGCTGGTATGCCTTCCAATGTCCGTAAGATCACCGATGCACTTGATGCAGTAGGTAACACCACAAAGGCAGTTACCAAGGGATATGCAATAGGTTCTGCAGCTCTCGGTGCTCTGGCTCTCTTTGCAGATTACAGACACAAGGTCGACCTCAGTGGTGCTGACCTGAGTCTTGACCAGCCACTTGTTCTTGTAGGTCTTTTCATTGGTGGACTGCTCCCATTCGTATTCAGTGCAGTTACAATGCGCGCTGTAGGTAAAGCAGCTTTTGAGATCGTGAACGAGGTTCGTCGCCAGTTCCGTGAGATACCTGGTATCATGGAAGGAACTGGAAAGCCTGAATATGGTAAGTGTGTCGACATCGTCACAGCAGCAGCTATCCGTGAGATGGCTATTCCTGGTTTCCTTGCTATTGCTACTCCACTGTTCGTGGGACTTGTACTTGGTCCTGCAGCTCTTGGTGGTCTGCTTATCGGTATCATTGTCTGTGGGCTTTTGCTCGCACTTACAATGGACAATGGTGGCGGTGCATGGGATAATGCAAAGAAGCTCATTGAAGACGGAGAATATGGTGGAAAAGGTTCCGATGCTCACAAGGCAGCTATCGTCGGTGATACTGTTGGTGATCCATTCAAGGACACATCCGGACCTGCACTCAATGCTTTGATCAAAGTAGTGAACATGGTTGCGATCCTGTTCTCAACACTGTTCATAGGCGCAGGAATATTCTAAAACAAACAAGTTCAATTTCCGGCAAAAGCCGGAAACCTTTATTTTTTGATCTATTTCACACTGCGCTATTTTTGTTCTCACATAGAAGTTACGTATTTTTTTATATTCTATTCGTTAAATTATAGAAAAAAATAGACTTAAAAATAGATCAAATTTCTCGATCAAGAAAGTTTAAGGGATAAATAAGTTGGAAAATAAAATAGGGGAAATTGTCAATAGATGCTTATTTTTTCCACAGGATGCCAGACTGGTCAATCCTCACATATTAATAACATTAACTAATTTTATAATTTGGTGAATGTCTGGTTTGCCTATAATGTTTTAATCTGACAGTTTGTACTGTCCTTTATAAAACGATGTTAAAAAAAAGAAATTCAGGAATTGAATTTTCCAAATCCTCTTGCTTTCCATGCAGTAACAACATAATGATCTTTATGTAGAAAAACAAAGAACCCATTTTGCACGGGTGGGTTATAATGTATTTGGGGAGTGGGGTTTAAGTGTGGGAGTGGGTTTAATGTATGAAAAGAGCCACCCGTGCAATAACACACATGAAAAGTCACTATGGTATTTAAGGTTTATGATTTGATCATGTATTTTTAATTTGCTCATCTTTGTATATACAAAGTGTCGGTTTTTTTCCTATGGGATGCAAATAAATATTAGTGAGGCATAGAAACTCCCTCTGGAGTTATATTAATGGCTGAGGACATTGGAACGGTTATTAGCAAAGGTTTTGGTACCTGGACAAAGAATCTCAATATCTGTGTCCCGTTTATACTTGAAATGATAACAGCGATTGCATTCTTTGTTTTTTCATTGCTTATTTTCACATTGATATTTATCATTCCGGTCGTTTCACAGCAGAATATTGACCCGGATAATTTATCCCCGGAAGAAATGCTGAGCATGTTTTCGGACGTATTTTTGGAAAATATGTGGTTGCTGATTTTTGTGGGAATTATAATTTTCCTGCTTTACATGCTGGTACAGTCCTTTTTCGCAGCCGGGGCCATAGGAATGGCAAGGGCAGCTTCTGAAAAAGGAAATACAGATCTTGGGGATATGTTCAACGCAGGCCGGGAGAATTTCCTTAACCTTTTCCTTGTAAATGTACTTGTTTCCTTGCTTGCGATTGCAGGCCTGGTATTCCTTGTTCCGGGTATCATCTCAATAGGTGATGTAAGCATTTTCCTGGCAAATCCTGACAGTGCGGTTGCAGGTGTTACAATACTGACGATAGGCATGTTGGCATGGGTTCTATACATAATTAGCCTGAGTCTTCTTTTTTTCCTTGTAGATCATGCTTTAGTTATTGATGGCCTTGACCCCATCGGTGCAATTGAACAAGGGATCTCTGTCTTCAGGAACAATATGTTTTCTGTTTTTCTGATGTGGCTTTGGGTAGTTGGAATAACTGTGGCGTTAACTCTGATAGGAGAAGCAACGTCCTATGTGGATGTAGTAGCTCAGCTATGGTCGTTTGCAGAATTCATCCTCAGCACTATCGTAATACAGCCTTTGATCGTCGTATGGCTTACACGTTTCTACCTTAACAGGACAGAGAAGAAACTTTACTCCTTTGAGGATTATATGTTGGACTACTGATTTCTTTTAAGGAGTTTGCAGGCCTGACATACATCTTCTGTACATGCCTGTCTGCATATACTACACTTTGAAAGTCCTTCCTGCGGGAATTCACGTCCGAGAATGCCTGATATTTTGTCAAACCCACTCAAAAGGGCATATTTTGTACCTGGGTGCCTGACTTCAAATTCGTTAAGCATGACCCTTATTTCCCTTCTCATTGCTTCATGGGCATATGGACATCCTCCAAAACCCAACGGTAGGTCATTCAGGTAAGCATAGAGTGCGACCTCCTTCTCAGGAATATGCCGCAAAGGTTTCATTCTAAGCACCAGTCCTTCCAGTTCTTTTGGGGGAGCAAGTCTTACCATGCGTGAAACATCACCTTTCAGGTGATTCAGGAGAAGTGTCTGTGCTTCATCGTCAAGATTATGTCCGATTGCCAGTTTTGTAGCACCAATTTCAAGTGCTATCTTGTTAAGCAGGGATTTACGCAGGACACCACAATAGCTGCATGCACCTTTTTCTCTCTGCTGCGGTGCAATCTCATCCATGGTTGTATCATATTCATCTTTAAATGAGCGAACTATATGCCTGATGCCAAGCTTTTCAGTCAGCTCTTTTGCTGATTCTATTGTACTGGGACGATAACCATCAATACCTTCATCAATGGAAATACCTACTAATTCGATGTCCGGTCTTTTACCAAATATCTGGTGCAATATATGAAGGGTAGTACTACTATCCTTACCGCCACTTAAACCAATTGCAATGACCTCATTTTTCTTGACGCTGTAATGCTTCCTGATGGTAAGCTTGATCTTACGTTCAACGTCTGCGATGAAGTGCTTCCTGCACAGGTGCATGCCTGAGTATTTCTGAAAAATAATGGCATCATTGTTACATTTACTGCATTTGATCATTTCGGTATCCATTACTTTTAGGACATGGAATCTTATTATATAAACATTAGTGACCAGATATGCAAAAATCAATTGAAATTCAATTTATGGATGCATAGGTTTAATAACTATGTCTGTTATGTTGGAGTCGCTTCACTAAAGCAAAAACAACGTGCTCCGGTAGTGTAGTCCGGCCAATCATTCCGGCCTTTCGAGCCGAAGACTCGGGTTCGAATCCCGGCCGGAGCACCATACAATTTTCTGATAATTTTTCAAAATTACTTAAGTCATATTTCTCCAGACCACCGGTCTGTATCTGTTAATAGGGAAATGTTCGGTACGTTTTTCTTCAAATATTCTATAGTTTAGTTACAGGGTCATAGATCACTACATTGAAATTATTAAGTGATATTTATTTTAAAACCAAACAGCAAAAATTAAGTACTAATCAAATATTCCTGAACAAAACGTAAAGGAAAACGATGATGAGTGTGCTGACAGATGTCCCCATGTGGGCATTTCTGGTATCTGTGATTGCAGGCTACCTTTTAGGCGTGATCTCCGGGCTTGTGCCGGGTATCCATACCAATAATTTTGCACTCATACTGCTTGCGTTCTCTCCGTTTCTATTTGAAAATGGATTACCGGTCGTCTGTATTGCAGTAATGATCCTATCAAATGCTATCTCACATACTTTTCATGATATCATTCCATCGATCTTTCTTGGAGCACCCGGAGAGGATACGGCACTTGCAGTGCTTCCCGGTCATACACTATTGCTTGAAGGTCAGGGTGCACAGGCTATTCGTCTTTCAGCACTGGGAAGTGCAGGTTCAGTAGTGTTTTCCATGTTTACTGTGATCCCTCTTTCACTTCTGTTTGTCAAAAGTTATGCTCTCATCCAGGAAAATATGGCCCTCATACTCATTTTCGTAGTATTTGTAATGGTCATGACCGAAAAAGGTGAGTATTTCCATGGCGAAGGACGACAAAAAGTCTGGAGGAAACGAGTCTATGCCATTTTGCTCTTTGGCATGAGCGGCTTTTTAGGAATATTTGCATTCAGAATGGATTATCTTGCCGTTCCGGTAATTGATTGGGGTCAGGGTTCAATATTACTCCCATTACTAAGCGGACTCTTTGGAGCATCACAACTTGTAGTAAGCCTGTTCTCTGATCCAATGATCCCGACACAATATGATTCCAAGCCTGATCTGGAAACAGGAAAAATCTTCAGGGGCCTGGTTACCGGCAGTATCTTTGGTTCCATTGTTGCATGGTTGCCTGGAATATCTTCATCTATAGCAACAGTGTTTGCACGTCTTTTTGTTAAGCAGGAAGAAAAGAGTTCCAATTCCGGATATGGGAATAATGAGGCTTTCCTCAGTTCTTCAAAAGAGTTTATTGTGTCCATTTCCGGTGTCAATACAAGCAACGCAATTTTCGGTTTGATGGCACTTGCATTTGTTGGTAAGACAAGAAGTGGGGCCATGGTTGCTATAAACGAACTGATAGGCGGTGTTTCTCTTGAAATCTCATTGGTGGTGCTTTTTTTGTGTGCAATACTACTAACATCATTACTAGCATATTTTTCCACTATCTATCTTGGTAATAACATCCACCATGTGCTGGAAAAACTTGACTACCCGAAACTTTGCTACGGGATTATTTTCTTCCTTGCAACCATGGTGCTGCTGTCAACAGGGTTATTCGGATTGCTGGTGTTTGTAATAGCAATTCCCATAGGGATGCTTGCACCATTTCTGGAGGTAAAAAAGAGTCATGCAATGGGAGTGATACTGTTGCCCGTGATTTTGTATTTTATTTAAATTGTTTAGCTACTGGTATTCAGGCATCCTGCTTGTTGCAAACAATAAACTTTACTATATTACTAATATTGTTTGATTATATATATTATTAAAACAATATGGCATGTTATCTTCTAATTGGTGACTTTTATGGAAGTAGGTATCCTAAAAAACGAGTCTGCAATATCTCCAATATTTGGTGTTGTAATTTTAATATGTCTTCTTTCCGTGACCTCGATAATTGTGGGTTCTGTTCTCTACGTTCACTACTCTGAACCGAGAATGCCCCCAATGGTCAATCTTGATGTAAGCCAGGGTGACGGTAGTTCTCTGAAAATAAGTCACAGAGGCGGGGATAACCTGAGATTCAGTGAAGATGTGAGGGTCCTGGTCGTTGCTGAAGAGGAAACATATGAGCTTGATACGCCTTCATTGGATCATTTTGATCCGGGGGATGACATAGAGATAGATCTGGTAGATAACGATGGTACTCCTATAGCAAACCTGTCCCCTGGAGATACCATTATCATCAAAATAATAGATTCTAAAGAAACCATTCTTCTGGAAGAGGAAGTGACCTTAACCCACGGTTCTGAATCAGACACGGAACAAGATCAGGATTCCGAATACAACGGTTCTTACGTTAATGACACTATTTTAGAAGAACTTCTAAATATGTCCGGAACAGCAGTTCGGTTCACAAATAGCGATGGTATTCCGCTGTCAGGAGGCGTTGTTACATATTATCAGGGTTCATGGAAGGAGTTTGGTACAACTGACATCAATGGTTTAGCTATCAATTCGCTGGACAACGGCACATACACTTTCAGAATAAGTTACAATTATGCTTATTCTGAACTAAGCCAGAATATCACCGCCGATGCTATTGTGGATTTCCAAACCACTCTTGTAAATGTAAGTCTGTTTGATAGTAATAGTTCTATTATTGACACAAATTCTTCTGTTGTATCATATTACAGTGGTGGCTGGCGCAATTTTGGCACAACTTCTCGTGGTGTTGCACAGAAAGAACTTTTCCCAGGAACTTATACTTTCAGCATGAACTATGAATATGCATCCCTTAACAAGGTTCAGAATATTACAAATGATAGTGACGTTCTCTTCCAGACAACTCATGTTACTGTAAAACTTCTGGATAGTCATGGTTCCCTCATGGATGCTAATTCTTCGATTGTAAAATATTACAGTGGTGGCTGGCGCAACTTTGGGACTACTAGTGGTGGTATTGTTCAGAAAGAACTTTTCCCAGGAACTTATACTTTCAGCATGAACTATGAGTATGCTTCTCTAAATAAGGCTCAGAATATTGCAAATGATAGTGACGTTCTCTTCCAGACAACTCCTGTTACTGTAAAACTTCTGGATAGTAGTGGTTCTATCATGGATACTGATTCTTCCACTGTATCGTATTACAGCGGTGGCTGGCGTAATTTCGGTACTACTCAAGATGGTATTGTTCAGAAGGAACTTTTCCCAGGAACTTATACTTTCAGCATGAACTATGAATATGCATCCTTTAACAAGGCTCAGAATATTGCAAATGATAGTAATGTTCTCTTCCAGACAATTCCTGTTACTGTAAAACTTCTAGATAGTAGTGGCTCTATCATGGATACTGATTCTTCCACTGTATCATATTACAGCGGTGGCTGGCGTAATTTCGGTACTACTCAAGATGGTATTGTTCAGAAGGAACTTCTCCCCAATAGTTACTCTTTCAGCATGAACTATGAATATGCATCCTTTAACAAGGCTCAGAATATTGCAAACGATAGTGATGTTTTTTTCCAGACAACTCTTGTTACAGTGAAGCTTCTGGATAGTAGTGGCTCTATCATGGATACTGATTCTTCCATTGTAAAATATTACAGTGGCGGCTGGCGTGATTTTGGCACTACTAGTGGTGGTATTGTTCAGAAAGAACTTCTACCAAATAGCTACACTTTCAGTATGAGCTATGAATATGCCTCTCTTGAAAAAGCTCAGAATATTGCAAACGATCGTGACGTTTTCTTCCAGACGACTCATGTTACAGTGAAGCTGCTTGACAGTGCCGGGGAACTTATAGATACCGATTCCGGATTGGTGAAATATTATTCAGGAGGCTGGCGAACCTTTGGATATACAGATGATGGTTCAATAAGCAAAGAATTGCTCCCAAAATCTTACACTTTTAATCTCAACTACAACTACGGGTCGGATGACAAGGTCCAGAATGTCGGTTCTGATCAAATTGTTGTGCTCACAACAGGCAAAGTGATATGCAATTCCGGCCTCTGCACGCATTACTATTCCGGTGGATGGCGAACATTTTCAGATGGAATGCAGTTAATGCCGGGAGAGTATACTTTTCATTTTAACGATGGAACTCCCAATACTGTTGTCTCTATAAATGCAGAAAAAACGATAAATTTGGATGACTATATTTGAGAGTTGTTCCCATGCAACAGGAACTAACTCTTTCACTACTTTTACGATTCTGACATCCCATATCTCACTCAAATAGCTCAGTGTCATCATGCGAATATGCAGGAGAACAGCAACACAGTAATCTGAGTTCTTCTTCTCCGGTATTTCTGATATTATGGAGAGTTCCTGGGTGGATGCAGACAGAATCTCCTTCTTCCATGTAAATAGATTCATCCCCAAGTGTCATCAGACCACAGCCAGACAGGATATGATATATCTCTTCTGTAACGTTGTGTCGATGCAAAAGTGTTGTGCTTCCCGCAGGTACTGTGGCCTCAGCGAGACTCTGTGCAGAGTTACCATGCACAAGAGGATGCATCAGTTCCCTGATCGATGAACCATCTTTTGTGATGTAGGATTCTGCCGTCTTGCAGGAAGTCTTGAGCATCATGGATATCAAAAATCTATTTTTCTTTCTCAAAACTTGCTATCATTTCAAGCATGCTGTTCTTGATCTCTGTGACATAATCCACCCACTTGCCTCCTACATCAATCGGTGCAAGACCATTGAAGTCAGCTTCCATGAGGTCAGGATCATATGGTATTTCTCCGAGAACAGGAATGCCAAGTTCTTCCAGTTTTGGTTTTATGTTTGCGGAAGTGCCTTTGTTGATGATTGCAGCAAGATGCTTTACATCAATACCCTCGGAAAGCTGCTTAATCCTCTGAGCAGTTTCAATTGACCGCATTCCAGGTTCAACAACTATTATCATAAGATCTATCCCACGGGTGGTGCCTCTTCCAAGATGCTCTATACCTGCTTCCATGTCCAGTATAACTGCACTGGAATCTTTTAGCACCACATGTCTAAGGAAAGCTTTCAGGAATGCTGAAGCAGGGCACATGCAACCACTTCCGCCTGTTTCAACTGTGCCCATGACAAGCATTTTCACATTATCGGGGCCAACAACACCGAACCTGTCTACAATATCATCGACTTTCGGGTTGAATTTGAACATTCCTCCCTTTTCTCCTGCTCTCTCTTCAATAAGATCCTGATAGTCAGTGAGTGGTTCCGGAGCTTTTTCTATTCCCAGGGAGGAAGCAAGGTTCATATCGGCATCAGCATCAATGGCAAGCACGTCATATCCGTCCCTTGCCAGCATTCTTGCAAGAGTTCCGGACAGTGTTGTCTTGCCTACTCCACCTTTTCCTGTGACTGCAATTTTTACCATGCTCAGAACTGAGAATTTATATGAATTATATTTTCCGGTTGCACGGGTAAATTGTGTTCATACTTTCCTTTTCTCTTGTTCATGGATATTCAGATATCTTTCACTACTCTGAACCCCAGGACGTTGGATGTACTGTCTGCTTCAAGGCTCCCGCGGAAAGCACTTTCGCAAATGTTGGGGCCATCCATCCAGCTTCCTCCACGTCCAACTCTGTTGCTCGGGTCACCTTCTTCCCATGCAGTGTTATCAACAGGTGCTCCTTCATAGTTCCCATTCCATGTGTCCTGAACCCATTCCCATACGTTCCCATGCATATCATAAAGACCCCATGAATTAGGTTCTTTCTGACCCACCGGGTTCGTTGTGCTGTTTGAGTTAATAGCGCACCATCCATGTTCATCGGACCATCCGTATGTATCCAGATTGGTGGCCTCTTCTGTGAACGAGAAATCAGTTGTTGTTCCTGCCCGGCATGCATACTCCCATTCAGCCTCTGTTGGAAGCCTGTACATGTCGGTGTTTTCGATTTCATTCATTTTGTCTATGAATTCCTGTGCATCGTACCAGGAAACTTGTTCAACAGGAAGTTCATCTCCTTCAAAAAACGAAGGGTTGTTTCCCATAATGATTTTCCATTGTGCCTGTGTTACCTCGTAATTTGCCATGTAGAACGCTTTACTTATTGTCACTTTATGAAGGGGATTATCAAAGGCTACAATAGGTGTTGAATCCGAGCCCATGTAGAATTCACCGGCAGGAATGAGCACGAATTCCATTCCTATCGAGTTGTTGAGATTTTCGGACATCTGTACGCTTTCGTCGGCAATGCAGCCGGAAAAAAGGATTACTGTAATGAATACAAGAAAAACCGGTAGCATTTTTGATATATATTTTTTTAACGGGCTTCTCAAATCGAACACCAATCACTCGATTCAAAAAATCGTATAAAAAGGTATTCTATTGAATTTGTATTCCTTACAGTTCTCTATATTATACTATATTTCGCCTGTATTTTGAAGTGAAATATATACTTCATAGATCTGCTCATTCTATGGTACTTACAAGTTCCAGCATTTCGTCCAGTTCACTGTTCCCATCAATTGAAAATAGTGTGCCATTTACTATTCCGGCATCAATATTGTACTCTCCATCCGGTACAATTCCAATAACAATAGTGCTTGTATCCTCATTTTCAAAGGCAGTGACAAAACCCAACATCCTCATTCCTGAATCTGTTGAATTGCCAGCTGCGGAGAATATCTTCACAATTGTCTCCGTCCCATCATTAAGTATAAGTTTTTTTGTGCTTGTTTCCTCTACGCTTGTGACATCATTATTTTCTTCCATTTCATCGATCTTGCTTTCCATTATTTTGGAAACAAGTTCTGTAGGTAGTTTCGCTCCGGAAGGCAAAGATAGACGATACGTGATTATCTGGGCACTCAGACTCTCAGGTATATCTATGGAAACCGGCAGGTTATTGGATTCTTTAAAATAAAGCACTTGATCATTGATATCTGCTGTAAGTCTGTCATTATGATATTTTACAGTCGTGGAATTAAGAACTATGCTTGTTGAATCGGTAACTGTGTGCTCCAATGAGTTTTCCTCAATGGATAATTGTGACCATCCGTAGGCCAGCAATGCATTCTCATCGATAGCTGCAGGAGTTGCCCGGGGAGTTTCAAGACATCCTGAGCCCAGGGAAATAATGAGTAATAATGAAATCAATAAATAAGCTTTCTTTGTATTGCGAGCCAAAAATATCACCTGAATACATGATGTATTTATTAATATATTAAAGCACTTAGTGTTAACGATTGTTGGCTAACCTTCTTTTTTTAGACATAAAAATCATATACTTTATATTGTTGATGTTCAATATTCTTATTGATGCATGACATAGACTCACGTTTCAGACAAATACGAAAAGTGATGGTCTACGTGCTTTTCCTGAATTTGGCTGTTTCATTTGCCAAGATTGCGTACGGCTTTTATACCAATGTGCTCAGTATGCAGTCAGATGGTTTTCATTCTCTTTTTGATGGTGTTTCAAACATTGTGGGTCTCATAGGAATCCAAATAGCAGCCAAACCTCCTGACAAGGAGCATCCTTACGGGCATCGTAAGTTCGAAACATTGGCTTCTATAATGATCGCTGTGATATTGGCCATTGTTGCCTTTGAAATAGTCCATTCGGCATTTACCCGTTTTGGAAATGGCAGTCATCCGGAGGTAACTGTAATCAGTTTTGCAGTTATGCTTGGAACAATGTTAGTCAATTATTCAGTGACTACCTATGAAAGCAAAAAAGGTAAAGAATTAAACAGCGAGTTACTCCTTGCTGATTCTGCTCATACCAAAAGTGACATATACGTTTCACTTTCTGTCATTATAGGCCTGATAGCTATCCGGTTCGGTTATCCTGTCATTGATCCTGTAGTTTCGATATTGATAGCCTTAGTTATACTTCATGCAGGTGCAGAAATAATATTCCGCAGTATCTCTATCCTGATTGATGAATCTCGGATCGATCCGGAAGATATCGCTCGGGTAGTCCATAATATAGAAGGTGTCATGGATTGTCACAATATACGCACACGTGGTCCTCCGGGGAGTGTCTACGTGGACCTTCATGTCGAAGTTGATCCTAATATGACTACCTATAAATCTCACACAATTTCTCATATCGTCCAGTACCGGATCAAGGAAAACTTTGAAGGAATTGAGGATGTATTGGTACACATAGAACCGGCTCACACACGGTCGATATAAATATTATCAGGAACTCTATACGATTATGCCAGGAAATACATTTGGACACTCTTTCAAGATAACTACATGGGGTGAATCCCATGGTAAAGCCCTGGGAGTTGTTGTTGATGGAGTACCGGCAGGACTTGAATTATCAGAAGCTGATATTCAGGAAGACCTCGACCGCCGTCGTCCGGGGCAGAGTGAAGTATCCACACCCCGCTCAGAATCCGATTCAGTGGAGATATTGTCCGGTGTGATCGATGGCGTTACAACGGGAATGCCCGTATCCATGCTTGTATGGAACAAGAATGCTAAATCCAGCGCATACGATTACATAAAGAACATCCCTCGTCCGGGGCATGCCGACCTCTTCTATTCTGAGAAATATGGAATCCGTGACCACAGAGGTGGCGGAAGGTCATCCGGCAGGGAAACCATTGGCAGGGTTGCCGGAGGTGCTGTTGCCAAAAAAATCCTCTCTCAGGCAGGTATTGAGGTATTTGCCCATGTTGTTGAGCTTGGTGGTGTAAAAGCAAAGCAGCTTTCCTTTGATGAGATACGCTTGAACGTGGAAAAAAATGTTGTCCGCTGTGCTGACCCTGAAGCTGCTGAAAAGATGCTTGATCAGGTGAATACTGCCCGTCTTGAAGGTGATAGTATTGGTGGAATCGTGGAAATAATAGCCACGGGCGTACCTACAGGTCTTGGCGAACCAGTATTCGGCAAGCTGGATGCTGATATTGCCTGTGCGATGATGGGAATTGGTGCCGTGAAAGGTGTTGAAATAGGCGCTGGTTTTGAATGCTCCCGGATGAAGGGTAGCCAGATGAACGATCCATTCATACTTGAAAATGGCAAGGTAGTTCCAAGTACTAATAACGCCGGTGGTATGATAGGTGGTATATCCACAGGGCTGCCAATAATCTGCAGGATAGCCGTAAAACCCACACCTTCTATTTCAAAGACCCAGAAGAGCGTTGACATGGCTGCAATGAAAGAGATCGATCTTGAAGTCCATGGCAGACATGACCCGACAATTCCTCCAAGAATGGTGCCTGTGGCAGAGTCTATGATGGCATTGGTGCTTGCGGATCATATGGTGAAGAGTGGGCGTATAGGTCCTGACTCATTGTTGGGATAAGCGCTCCGTTCTTTCTTATTTTTGCTTTCGTTTCCAGCCAGGTCCCATGATTTATATATCGTTTTTGATCTTATTGTTCAGCTAACCGGAAGATATCCCACTTCAGTAAGAATTTCCTGTCCACTGTTACTCAATACAAACTCTATATATTCTTTCGTAGTTCCTTCAGGCTGTCCGTTTGTATAATACTGAAGCGGCCTGGAAAGCGGGTAGTTTCCGTTTGTGATGGATTCAGACTCAGGATAAAAGAAGTTTTCTGGTGTTCCAAGCCCGAGCATCTTGACACTGTCATCCATATAGGCAAGCCCTATATATCCGATAGCAGCGCTGTTTGATGCCACGTCTCCAACTACAGCTTCCGTATTTGGTTCTGTGATCGCACTTAATGTGTATTCTTCATCCTGCAGCACATGCTCCTTAAAGAATCCGTAGGTTCCTGAGCTGCTGTCACGCACTAAGACTTCAATTTCTTCGTCACTTCCTCCAAGTTCACTCCAATTTGTAATTTTTCCCATATAGATACTTTGGAGTTGCTCGATGCTTAAACTCTCCAGCGGATTGTCCTCGTTTACAATTATGGATATTCCGTCCCAGGCGATGACACTCTCCACAGGATTGATTCCATTACTTGTTGCACTTGCAAGTTCTGATTCTTTTATTTTTCTGGAGGCCATTGCTATCTCAACCTCGCCTTCTATAAAACTGGCAATTCCCAGTGACGACCCACCACCTATTACAATAATCTCTGTTTGTGGGTGTAGTTCCATGTAAGCCTCGGACTCTGCAATAGATACCGGCAAAATTGTGTCCGATCCTTTGATGAATATCTTGCTTACGGTCAGGTCTGGATTTTCAGGTTCGTCTGTTGTTGTCGATATCAGGAGTGCATTCCCTTTTGTAAATGTGTCCTTTTCATGGGAATTTAACTGACCCACCAGGAACAAAACAGAAATCAATAATGCACAAACACTAATAATTAATATGTATTTGTTTTTTGAATTCAAATCTATCCACCAATGTATGTAGTGATATCACGTACATATATATCTATGCATTATTTATTTATGATGAACAATTTATATATACTAAGTGGCTTATGTATCATAATTAGGTAGATATGCTTAAGTAAAAATGATGTTGTTGTGAGCCAAAGAATGAAAAAACGAATGTTACATTATGGTAAATACTTTTTTTTAGTCCCTCTGCTTTTATCTTTTGTAGTGATAACGGCTTCAAGCGGATGCTTTGAAGGAGAGGAGGCTTTAGCAGTATCTCTTGAAAAAACAGAGGCCCTGGAAAATTTGGATACTAACAACAAATCAGTCCGCATTGGTGTTTTTGCAATGGCATCTCCTAAAACGACCATGGGCTACTATCAGGACTTCATTGGCTACCTTTCAGAGGATACGGGGCTTGATTTTGAACTAGTCCAGAGGGACAATCCGAAAGAGCTAAATTATCTGCTGGAAACAAAATATCTGGATGCAGTATTTGTGAGGGAAGATGATTATCTAAAAGGTCATGATGACTTTGGAATGGATATCATAGCAATTCCTGTTATTCATGGCGATATACATTATTATTCTTATGTAATTACAAGATCTGATGATGATATCGACTCGCTGGAGGATCTACGAAACAAAAGGGTTGCATTCAACAGTTATCGTTTTGAGCAGGGGGAGGTCGTCCCTGAATACATGCGAGTGACGATTAATGGGTCTCCGGATTCTTTCTTTTCCAACTATATTTATAGCAACAGCCAGGATAATTTTATTGATATGATCGTTCAGGGAACACTTGATGGTGCCGAGATAGATTGTACCATGTGGGAATATATTGTGGAAGATTCTCTTGATTATTCTTCAAATTTGAAAATAATCTATTCATCACCTCCTCAGCTTGCTCCTGTAATTGCAGTACATCCGGAAATTGACAGGGAACTGGAGGGAAAGCTTAAGTCCTCTTTATTCAGTATGCATGATTCCCCTGAAGGAAGAAATATTCTGAAAAACATGCAGTTCAACATGTTCGTTGAGATGGACCACGGTGTATATGCTGTCCAAGAATGATGATTTGTAAATGATCAGGTACAAACATGCAAAAAACGTTAAAAAACATTATTTCAAATTTTGATAATTTTAGCATCAGAGCCAAACTGATACTTACTGTGGTAGGTATTATTCTGATACTTGGTGTTTTAATGGGTTCTTATCTGAATGTAGTGCAGACAAATATGATGAAGACGGAATTAAACGAAAAAGGTATCTCTATTACACGTAATCTGGCGGAAAATAGCGTGAACCCAATTCTTACGGATAATCAGGTTCGACTTCAATGGTTTGTGGAAACGATCAAGGAAAGTGAAGCTGAAGTGGTGTACGTTTTTATAGTTGATGAACGCGGTGAGGTCATGGTCCATACTTTCAAAGGTGGGTTTCCCATAGATCTTAAGGGGATAAACCCTTCCATTGGAAAAAGCAGTAGCCTTTTACTTGATACTGAAATGGGCTCTGTCAGGGATATTTCATATCCTATACTTGATGGAACGGCAGGTGAAGTTCATGTGGGTATGTCCCAGGAAAGTATAAGGACTACAGTTGACAAGTTCACGATCTCTCTGGGACTGTTCGTTCTTTTGCTTATGCTTGTGGGTTCTAATGTAGCATATTTTGCAGGTTCTGTTGTTTCCAGGCCGATATTGGAATTGAAGGAAGGTGTGAAAATATTCGGCGAAGGAAATCTTGATCACAAAGTCACGATCCAATCCAGAAATGAAGTAGGTCAACTTGCTAGTTCTTTTAACGATATGGCAGAACATATAGGTTATCTTATCAAAGAGAAAGAAAAAAACACAAAGGAAATACTTGATACAAGGAACTATCTCATCAAAATAGTTTCTGGCAGTCTTGATGGGATTATTGTTACCGATGATTTAGGGAAGATCGAATTTATCAATGAGGCATTCATAAAAATCGCCGAGTCACAGAAAGATGAAATCATAGGTAATGATATTTACTCCTTCTTTAAAGAACAAGATGAAAACCTGAAATCAGTTTTCAACAACCCCGATGGTGGCAATGTCAATTTTATACATGAGCTAAGTTTCATTACCTCTAGTGGTAAAATGAAGTCCGTTATAATGAGTATGGGCAGCGTGGAATACAGAGACGAGGTAAAATATGTGGCTGTTGCCAAAGATATGACGGAAGTAAAGAAACTTGAACAAATGAAACGCAACATTATTTCCAACATCTCGCATGAATTGCGCACTCCTCTTAATATTATGAAAGGATATGTGGAGATTTCCATGGATGAGGCCAATTATGAAAAACGAAGTGTTTATCTTGGTAAATCACTGCAAGCTCTTGAAAAGCAGAATTGGATGATCCAGGACCTTCTGGAAATTGCCCGGAGTGAAGATGAGCTGGGAACATTGGATCTGGTAAAAACAAGTCTTAATGGAGTTGTGGAAACTGCCTGTAAAACTTTTAATGGAAAACTTGAGACTTCAGGTGTGGATGTTGTTAAAAAACTCGAGAAGGACCAGCTTGTGAAAGCAGACCCCGAAAAGCTTGCATATGCTCTTACGAAACTCATAGACAATGCATTAAAATTCACCGACAAAGGTGGTTATGTTGAGATTGGTACAATACCCAATGAACAAGAAAGCGTAATCTACGTTAAAGATACCGGAGTAGGCATTCCCAAGGAAAACCTGGAGCATATATTCGAGAAGTTCTACCAGGTTGATGGTACTTCAACTCGAAAGTTTGGAGGAAATGGTCTGGGATTATCTATAGCAAAGCACATTGTCGATCAGCATGAAGGCAAACTGTGGGTGGAATCCAGGCTTGGAGAAGGAAGCACATTTTATTTTAGTGTACCTTGTCAGAATAAAGGAAATGAATGATTTTCCTGTGTTTCTACAAGGAATTTTTCACTCTGTCATATTTGCTCTTGCTTCGACTATATATTTTACATAGAAGCTATAGATGTATAGAGATAAAGTTTATAGCCAAATTCCGGTTCAATAGTCTTAACATCCCATTGGAACGTGAAAACACATGGATAGCAGAAAAGTGCAGATAACAGGCAAATCCACTTATGTTATGACCCTGCCTAAGAAATGGGCGCTTAACTCAAAACTTGAAGCTGGCTCTCATATCTCTATTTTTTACCAGGATGATGGTTCCTTACTCCTCAAACCTCCTGCAGCAAAGCCTTCAAAGAAGGCTAAAAAAATAAAGTTAAACAAGCAATTAGATCATATAATAAGGGATATAGTGGGCCTTTATATTGTTAAGGACTATCAGGCAATAGAACTTATTGGCGATGATATCTCTGGAGAGGTACGCCGCGAGATCAAAGAATTATGTCATCGTCTTGTGGGACTTGAGATCGTTGAAAGCAGTGATAAGAAAATAGTGATAAAGAATTTCCTTGATACTGAGGATTTCACAATCGAAAAGGGTCTCAAAAGGATGTCCTCGCTTGTCTATCTCATGCTTGATGAGCTTGCTACTGTATTTATGGAAAATGATCGGGAAATGTGTGGCCATATAATATCCCGTGACGATGATCTGGACCGTATGTTCCTTCTTGTATCCAGGCAACATGTGGAACGCCTGAATCTGAAAAAACCTTCAAAGCATGATAATCTGAATCTTGTTGAGTCTTTCTATTATCGTCTTGCTGCAAATGATATAGAGCGTATTGGTGATCACATATCTAAGATATCATTACATTTTTCTTATATCACGTTGCCAGAAAGTGTGCTTTCTATGTTGGTAGAATTATGTCAGGAGTGCCGATCTCTCTTCATGGACAGCACCGAAGCACTCAGGGAATCCAACAGTGAGCTTGCAAATGATGTCCTTGGCAGGGAAAAAAAGTTCAACGAAAAACTAATCCAGGCCAGCCAGTTGCCGACCGAGGATTCCGTTGAGTTGATAATTGACAGTTTTAGCAGGATAAAAGATTATGCGTCAAATATTGCAGAGTCTGCGATCGATCTATCACAATTATAGGCTCATTCCTATTTTTCTCTGCGTGGGAGTGATCATTGATTACTCCTTTACATTCTATTTTGCCGGTAGCATAGAGAATATACTTGCACACGAGTTCAGTCCAACATTGGTATTTGCAGTGAAAAATGGAATTGTTATCCCGTACCTGGCTTTAACTGTCATTTTCTATTATGTCATGGGTTACACCATTCTCAAATTCCTGGAGAATGAAGAAATCTATCCAATTGGTGTTTTTATTATCTTACTTATGAGCGTCACGCATGTCTTGGGGGGTCTTTCATGGTTCGTTCTGGAAGAAATGTATTCCAACATGATATTCATGCTTTCCATGACATCTATTATAATAGCGATATCCGTATTTGGATATGAAGTGCTGAAAAGAGGATAGAATTATCTTTTCATATTTTCACATATTCTATTTAGTTCCCAATAGTTAAAAGTGCAGTATGTATTTCCTTTGTGAAAGGGATATATGATTAACTGTGATTTTACCCACCATGAAGAGAATAGTCAGTTTGCTGGCAGCAGTGGTACTTTCCCTGTATACCTTCTATTCGACATGCTGGTACACTCCATCGTCTTTCTTTAATATGGCTGTACCCTTTGTTTTTGTTACTTTGTCCGGGTATGCCCTGCTGATATATATTCTGTCTAAAAAAGTATCTAGTAAGTCATAATTGTGGAGAGTGGGCTTAGTGAAAAAAACGTCTGGACATATACTTAGTCTGTTCTACCTCACAGCACTGGTATTACTATTCTCTTCATGCCTTCCTTTTGCATCTGCAAATACCAATTGTCCATGTGATGACCTTGATACCTGCGTGGAGTGGGTCAGTGAAGGTTCACTTAGTATCCAGTGGGGACAAATAGAAAATATAGAAGTCAACGGTATCGATTATACTTTCAGGGCAGATGACTTCGATGAAGATCTGAGTGCAGCTTTGATATCAATCGAGAAAGCCGGAGTTGTCAGGGGAGAATTCCTTTTTTTGAATGGTGATTACGATCGAAAGTGGTTCGAGTGGGATAATGAGGTTAAAGTTGAACTCACTGATATCACAGAAGATAGTCAGAAAACACCTTCTGCTCATGTGGAAATCTTTTCAAGAGGATGGCCGGAACTTGAAATAATTATTGAAGCAAGTTCTGAGACGGTCGATGATGTTGATGTCTCATCAGAACAATACGCTCCGGGTGAAGAGAAACACATTGATGTGGAAGTGAAAAATACTGGCGAAGCCTGGATTGAGAATGCAATCCTTAATGTTGATATTGGTGAGTTCAGACTTAAAGCTAAAGGGGATTTTGAGTACAGGGATGGAATTATAAAAAAGAACCTTGGCTGCCTTGAAGTCGGTGATACTACCAGCATCAATTTTACTATAGTTGCACCTGAATGGGATGGTAAGACATCTCCTTATGACCTTATCTATTATGTCAACGCAACGGCTGGTGGGTATGACATAAAAGATGGTTACTTTGATGCCAATAATTCCTACTCATTTGGTTGTACAGAGCCTGATATAAAGGTTGTTTTTAAAATCGTGAATGAAGAGATCAATATGACTTCCTGGTATGTCCAGGAATTTGAAAGTAGTATTGATAACCGTAACTCTAAAGACTATGAGATTTGGGATGCCTGGGAGTATTCATTCCTCCGGACCCATGTTTACAATACAGGTCTGTACACAGTTGATGATCTGACTATAGACTTTACACAGGTACCTGATGAATTTGTTATCTATGAAACATATGAGTCTGGTAGTTATAATGGAATGGCTCCTGACGGACAGTATTATCTCGGGCAAAAGCTGATTCCAATAAGGCAGGGTGAATACTCTTTTGACAGCGTAGTTGCCACTGCAAATTTTTTTGGAAAGGAATTCACCTGGAATTCCGAATCAGGCAGTATAACAGTCCATGGTCCTCATGTGATCCTGTCCAAATCTCTGTCTGGTTCAGGCACTGATTACTCGGTCACTCTTAAAGCGTACAATGATGGAGACCGTGCATCCTGGGTAAACCTGACAGATATTATTCCCGATGAACTAAGCTATGTGGGTGGTAGTTTGGAAAAGAGCCTGGAAGGGAGCGATTTGCCGCTAAGTGAATGGGATCTTAGCGTTTCAAGGGTCAATGGTACACAAATTGTCTCTGTAGAGGGGGTACTTCTCCCGCCAGGCTCAACACTTACTTTTGGCTATGATTTCAGCTCTTCTAATGCACCTGACCTTCCCCCTGCAGTATGTGAGTTCAGGGGGATTGGAGGTTATGATGGGGAAGCACAGTCTTCACATTATGATAGTGGTAAGGAGATTAAACAATACTGGAGTCCTTTTGATAGTGGGTGGGTTTCTGATACTGATGGTATTGATAATGTAGCAGCCCAAATTCCAATTGCTGTACGATCTGAGAAAGAAGTTAATAGTGGTGATGAAGCTCTGTATTCTATCAATGAAGATATTACTGATGAATCCTCAGATGTGTATCAGTTACCTGCAACACGTAATTATTTCTCAGAGAAAGCAGACGATATTGGAACTATTTTTGACAAAGGGCAACGAGCTGTCACTGGTCCATTTGAAGGGATGTTAGATGGTATACTTTCATTGTTTTCCCTGGTTGAAAATGCTGCTGTAAATGCCGTTGAAAATTATCTATTTTTGATAATTATTGTTATTGCACTGACTGTATTTTCGCTTGCTTATACTTTGATTGCAAAGTAATTACTGTAGTTCGCAAATACTTTATTGTATTTCTTTTTAGTTTTCAATCCAATAACATTTATCGTTATGTTTAGCTCTTTTTTGATTGCTAACTTTTATTTTTTATTATATTTGTTTATCATTCAACACTTAAGTAAAATCCATTGTTGTATATGCACTTGTATATAGAGAAAAAAGAAATCTATATTGATTATTTGCCTATATACATCATTTGTATAAGTATTATATATTCACCATCCAATTAGATGCCAGAGCGATTAAACCCCGCTCGCAAATAGGAACATAAACAAAATTGGTGTACGATAAATATGAATTTAAAGAAAATTTTCAACGATGAAGCTGGTGTTTCTCCAATCGTTGCAACCCTCGTTTTAGTAGTGGTAGCAATCGCTGGTGCAGCAGCTGTAGGTACGATCATGGGATCATTCTCAAGTGACGTTTCAGACTCCGCAAGTGCATCAGACGCAACATCTGCAGCATCAACCGAACTTCTTATCGCAGGTTCAACCACAGTTCAGCCAGTCTCTGAACTTCTCGCAGAAGCATACATGGCAGACCACAACGGTATCAAGGTAACAGTACAGGGCGGTGGATCCGGTGCAGGTATCACATCAACCGAACTCGACATCATTGACATCGGTTCAGCATCCAAAGAAGTTGACACAGTCACTGACTATCCAACACTCCAGGCACACCAGATCGGTGGAAGCGCTGTAGTAGTAATCACCAACGCAAACAGCAATATCGCTGGTGGTAACATTACACAGACTGAGCTTTTCAACATATACGGTAACTGTACTGATGGTACAGTAGATGTAGCAATTTCTAGTGGAAACATCACTCAGGCATCAGGTACAGTAACCACAGTCTACCAGAGATCAGAAGCAAGTGGTACAGAAGAGACATTCGCAAAGTACCTTGGTGGCGACTACGCGAGCGCAAAGGATGTTGACGATTCTGAAGCTACAGGTGCAGTAGGAAATGCTGGTGTGCTTGCAGCAGTGGAAGACACAACAGAATCAATCGGATTTGTTGACTATGGATTTGCAGCTTCCTCAGATGCAGTAGTAATCATTGGTGTAGATGGATACAATGTAGTAGATGAAGATGCAATACTTGACTGTCTCTCAGGTGAGGACACCTACCAGAGCGACCTTACAAGACCACTCAACTACCTTACAAACGGAAACCCATCCTCAATTGAGCAGTCCTTCATCAACTTCGCAAAGTCTCCAGCATCAATGGAATACTTCGAAGAAGTAGGATACTTCTCAATCATTGACTTCAGTTAAGCCTGAAAATCTGAATAAAGATTTGTGCTGATGCACAAATCTATCTTTTATTTTTACAACGATTATCATGGGCAGCAGAGAATTTTTTGAACAGATTACAAATAAGGAATCATCCTGGAATCAAACTTTTAGTACTTTTGGATTCGGTTCTTACAGTTCAAATCAGAGAGGACTGTACAATACTGCAACAAAACTGCTCTTTCTAATGTGCAGTATATTCATAACATTCATTGTAATTTTCTTTGTAGGATTCATCTTTTACACGGCATTACCGGTTTTTAAAAGTCAGGGTCTGTATTTCATAACCGGTGATCAATGGAACTACGGTAAAAACATATACGGCATCAGGACCTATATATCCGGTACCATTATAATGACGGTCGTAACATTAATAATGGCAGTCCCGTTAAGCATTTTCACAGCAATTTTCCTATCGGAAATTGCATCTCCTCGTCTGGCATCCACGATCAGGCCTTTTATAGAACTACTGGTGGGCATACCTTCGGTTGTTTACGGGATATTTGGTTTGTTCGTCCTGGAAAACATATTTCAGAACAGCATTGAACCACTAATCGATTCACTCCTGGGTTTTATTCCTATATTTGTCGATGTGAATCCTGGTTCCGGTGTTGGGGTACTCCTGGCTTCCACAGTTCTTGCTATTATGGTTTTCCCCACTATCACAACTATTTCCGAAAATGCTATCCGCTCGGTTTCTATTGAGAACAGGCATGCTTCTTATTCTCTGGGAGCTAACAGATGGGAGACCATAAGAAGGGTTGTGCTGCCAGCATCATCAGGTGGTATCATGTCTGCAGTAGTACTTGGCATGATGCGTGCAATGGGTGAAACAATGGCCATTGTCATGTTACTGGGTAATTCCAACTGTATCCCGTCTTCTATAATGGCTCCGGGCTATGCAATGACCTCAAAGATTCTCAATGATATAGGTCACCACTTTTCAGAACCCGAGCCAAGAGCTGCACTTTTTGGAATTGCAGCAGTACTTTTTGCAATAGAGATCATATTTGTTGCTGTTTCAAGGTCATTGGGGGGCAGTAAATGAATCATAGAAAGATGAAAGAAACATTTTATATATTCCTGTGCTATTTTTCAGCAACAGTTGCAACACTTACTCTTTTCGGTATTCTTGGTAAAATTGCCTTTGAAGCTCTTCCAAGCCTGACACCCGAATTTATCTTTACTCCTGAAAACGAGGCGAAAGGCTTTGGAGGTGGAATTGCCAATGCAATTATAGGCACTATTTTGCTGTCTCTTACTTCTACAATTCTGGCAGCTCCGTTGGCTGTAGGGACTGCAATATACATGAAAAAATATGCAAAGAACGAGCGTCTGGTAAGCACCTTCAGTTTTGTGATAGATGTACTTTCCGGAACTCCTTCTATCGTGCTTGGGATATTCGGATTAATGTTCCTTGTATATCATATGCGTTTCATAACAGGCGGTTTTTCTCTTATTTCAGGTGCTATTGCCCTTACCATTCTGATAATTCCTGTGATTGAGCGTGCTTCGGAAGAGGCTATAAAATCAGTTCCTCATGAACTGGAAGAGGCAAGCTATGCACTGGGGGCTACAAAATGGGAAACAATGAGCAAGATAACTCTTCCTTATGCACTGACAGGTATCGTTACCGGTATAGTTCTGAGCATAGGAAGAGCTGCCGAGGAATCAGCTGTTGTTGTTTTGACCGCAGGATACACACAGTTCATGCCGGAATTTGGTGTGACGGCAAAGGAAGGTATTCTTTTTGGAATACGTTTTTCTCCTTTCCAGAATCTGGTCGCATCACTTCCAATCACTGTGTATCATGCATTTGAATTCCCAAGTATGGTGTCACCTTCAGAAGGTTTCGCAGCCGCATTTGTGTTAATTCTGATTGTCATGATAATAAACGCTGTCACACGTCTAATTGTCTGGAGGCGCAGAATTGGCTAAACTCCGATTAAAATCTAGGTTCAGTAGAAAAAAATCATCTTCTGAACCTGTTATGTCCATTCCGGAAGAAACCGGTGTCGAAGATACGCCGGTTCATGCCGGAGAAGAAACCCGGGAACGAGTAGATAACAATCTCATCTCCGGCAACGGGCACATAGAAAAAGAAGAACTGACCTCTCTCCTGAAAGACGAGGATGAAGTTGATGCTGGATATAGTCTGGACTATGTTGATAAGAAATCTGGTAAACAGACTGTCAATGATGTAATTCCTGACAATGAAGTTATGGGTGAAGATGAATTTTCTTCCATTTTAATTGAAGGGGAAGAAGAGCCTACTAAAAAGAAAAAATTTGGCTTGAGCTTGAAGAAGAAAAACAGGAAATCCTCCAAAGATAAAAAACCGCATAAACAAACTAAAACTACATCAGAAGATGCAGGTACTCTACTGGATGATGAAAAACAGAACAACAAACCCGTTAAAAAGAAACGGAAGTTCGGTTTAAATCTCCGAAAGAACAAGAAAACGTCTACTGAAATCACAGATCACGATGAATCCACATCCGTAAATGGGCAGGAACAGGAGTCCATAAAAGAGCCCTCCTCTTCTTTACTTCTTAAAAAAATAGAGCAGATGATAACCCCAAAACCTGAAACTATCGAAGAAGCTGAGTTCATTTTTGGTGAACTGTCTGTTCCTGCTCCCGGAGTTCCTCAAAAGGAAGTGAATATTACTTATGAAGTAACTCCTAAAAACCAGTATGTTCATATTGAATTTGATGGGGAATCCCTTCAATATCAATGTCTTGAGCCTCCTTTAAGTGAAACTGAAAAGGAAGCTTTCTTCATCATACAGAATGCATTTGACAAAATGGCTCACTCAGAGATCCTTCTAGTAGAGGAAGAGGATCGTGTTGATGCTCTAAGGGACAGATTTGATCTGATTGTCGATATATATCGCTTGAAACTTACTGAAACTCAGAAAGACAAATTCTTCTACTACCTGCATAAAAAATACATGGGATTTGACAGGATGGATCTCCTTATGAAAGACCCTTATCTTGAGGATATCACTTGCAATGGTCCTTTCACGCCACTGTATGTCAATCACAGGGTATATGGTTCCGTGGCTACTGATGTTATTTATGAAGAAATAGAGCTAAACAACTTCGTCATGAGAATGGCACAGGCAGCAGGCAGGCATATTTCCGTGCTGGAGCCCATCAGGGATGCTACCCTTGTGGATGGGAGCCGAGCAAACCTCACTCTTGGAAAAGAGGTTACCAAAAGGGGTTCGACTTTTACTATCAGGCGTTTCAAATCAAATCCTGTATCCTGTATCGACCTGATGAATTACAAGACCTACGATTCAACCGTACTCGCCTATTTCTGGCTCATGGTGGAATACAAACGTTCCGTGCTGGCAGCAGGTGGAACTGCTTCCGGTAAGACAACAACACTCAATGCCCTTGGAGCGTTCATTCCACCGGAGTATAAGATAGTCTCCATTGAGGATACTGCCGAGATGAACCTCATGCATCCTAACTGGACCCAGTCCATCACAAGGGCTGGTTTTGGTGGTAGTGAAGGCGGTAAAACCGCAGGCGATATCGAACTCTTCGACCTGCTTAAGGCTGCTTTGAGACAAAGACCTGAATACATAGTGGTTGGTGAGGTTCGTGGTGCTGAAGCCGGCACTCTCTTCCAGGCTATCTCCGTCGGTCACCCCTGTATGGGTACAATACACGCAGGTTCCATACATGAACTGCTCTCAAGAGTGGAATCTGAGCCTATGAATGTGCCCAGGAACCTTTTTGCCAGTGTGGACATGGTCATTTTCAATTCCATGATCAAGGTTGGTGAACACTTCCTCAGACGTGCACTGAGGATTGTGGAAATTGCAGAACTTGATCCTGAACGTGGCGATTTGATAACAAACCCGGTATTTAAATGGAATCCGGTTACCGATGAATATGAGTTCAGTGGCAGCAGTGCTCTTTTTGACGACATAAATGAAGAATTCGGTATCGATCCGGCTGAACTTGTCCGGGAAATGGATCTGAGGGCAAAGTACCTTGAAAGTATGGCACGTGACGGTATTCATGAATATGAATCAGTTGCAAAAGCCATCAGGAAATACTCAAGGCAGAAAGATGAACTGCTGGAGATGACGCATTAAATGGTCAAGACCGAGAATGTTGATGTTCACCAGGCTTTCAATGATGAAAATACTAACAAGTATATTGAAAAATATAAAATGTTGTGTTATGCATTTGGAAAATATATTGATAAAAAACCGCAGGATGAGATTGCAAGATCACTCTATCAGGCAGATTTGGTGATGACTCCTGGTATGTTTATTTCTCTTGCACTGGTAACAGCTGCCTTTGCTTCATTTGTAGTTTTTCTCTTTTCTCTACTTTTCTTTCGCACTTCCTCTTCGCCGCTTGTTTACATCAGTATCCTGACTTTCATTACATTTGGTCTTTCCGTGAGTAGCTTTCCTTTTATGCTCTACAATAAGATATCCAGCAAGGATATGAACATTGAACATGAGATGCCTTTCGCATTGGGATATATGACTATCCTTGCGAGTGCAGGTTCAACTCCTATGGATGTTATCAGAACAGTTGCCATAGAGGATTATGGTGATGTTTCAGTTGAATTTGGTAAGGTAATGTACCGTGTGGATGTTCTGGGGGAAGATGGTGTTAGTGCTATGAATCACCTTATTCGCAATACTTCCTCCGAATCACTGCGAACCATATGTATCGATCTTGCCAACTCCATGCAGTCAGGTGGAGGTCTGCGTACGTATCTTGATATGAAGTCCAGGGAACTCATGGACATGAGGCGACAGATGCAGCAGGAGTTTGTTGAATCTCTGGGTGTATATGGAGAAGGCTACCTTAGTGGTGTCGTTATGAGCGTTGTACTTGTGGTACTGATGATAGTGGTAACAAGTGCACTTGGTATTGATCTGGGACCATTTACAGCCAAACAGATGTTCCAGTTCTTTGTCTACTTCATGCTACCGTTCATTAACATTGTTTTCCTGATTTTATTGTGGATGAAATATTCAAGGAGTACTTTATGAATATTGAAAAATATCGTCTTACAATACAACGTTACGTACAGATATTGACAATACGCTATGATATCAAGCGTGAGTATCTAACCCTTGGTATTCCAATTTTTATCGCGTTGATGATAATATTAATGGCTATTCTTGGCGGTCACTCTTTTGTGACTGATGATTCGCAGGGCAGTACTCCTGTGAGCGATGAAGCTGCTTCAAAACAGGCTGCATATGAAGCTCTTGTGGCTGAGATGGAAGCTGCGGAGGCAGCAGAAAGGGGTGAAGTCGTAGCTGTTGAAGAAGAGGAAATAGAACTGGAATCTGAGGAGGATAAGGCCAGGGACGATCTGGATCACATAATGGTATTTGCCATACTGGTGGCATTGATTCCATTTTCAATTGATTCATATCTTCAGAAAAGGCTTCTGCAAAAGAGGGAACTGGCTTTCAGTGAGTTCCTTTACAAGCTTTCAGAACTCATGAGGGGAGGAATTGATCCTGTAAAAGGGTTCATTAATCTCTCAAAAACCAATCTTGGTGTGATAAGTAAGAATGCACAGGATGCAGCTTCTTCAATGGTGCTGGGTAAATCGTTCGATGAATCCATGCACAAGATGTCAAAGTCTATGAAAAGCCGCCTTGTTGCCAGATATATCGACGTGGTTGTCCAGGCAGCATATACAGGAGGAAATGTTGCTGACCTGCTGTTTCGCACTTCAGAGGATATGAGGGCGGTAATAAACATACAGAAAGAAAAGGAGGCGAATCTGAAACAGTACATTGTCATTTTCTACCTTGCTCAGGGTATCATTGTGATGCTCACGTACATCCTTTCTACATCCCTGCTTCCACTAATTCAGGGTGTGGGCATGGAAATGCTCGGGGGTGCAGGTCTTTCAGATATTGATTTTGAGCGCGGTTTTTTCCACATGATCATACTGAACGCTCTTTTTGGTGGTCTTATTATCGGCCAGATCACAGAAGGTGAGATAAAACATGGGTTCAAGCATTCAGCATTATTGATAATCCTTAGCTATGTTGCATGTGTAACACTTCTGTTGCCTGCAGGTGTCGGGGATTCTTATATGCTCAATGTCGTTTCCGGTAATGGGCAGGAAGTGTTTGGTGGTATTCCACTGCAGCAACCTATCGTATTCAACGTAACTGATATGGATGGGAATCCTGTTTCTGGTACCTTTGTCAAAATGTCAATATCACCAGATGGTGTGATAACAAGTTCCATGACAGAAGAGGATGGTACGGTAGCAATAACGCCGATTCCGGGCTCAGATGCCGGGACATACATTGTCACCGCAACGGCAGGTGAATCAAAAGGTACAGCAACGATAATAGTTAATGGAGGGGGTGAATAATCCTCTCTTCCAGCTTGTATTCAAAAAATAAAAAACCCTGTGAAACTATGGCTCTGTAGAAAAACGATCAATATCAGCTGGCAAACGTCTCAGTCATTCCTGATGATTAGAAGGATGCTTAAACGTATCGTTAACTTGTTTTACTGGCTGGGAATCGGGGGGTTCTATCCAATCATGATTTCTATGAATTTTATTTTCTATAATATATATAGGCAATCATAGTTCTACTAAAATATTGGTGTAAATCCTATATAATATTCCACGAGTAATAAATATCACTCACATGTGGAGGAAATAAAATGAAATCAGTAAAAACATGGATAAAAACAAATGGTTCTGAGTATAGCGCTTCCGTCAAAGTTCAAAACGATGATGATGATGCAGAGTATAAGCCCATCCTTCAGGGAGTGATCAACACCCGCTGCAATTATGATGGTGCTAAGATCGAAGGGATAATGGAGTGAGATTCTCAATATTCAGGTTAACTGATTTTCCAACTTCATCTGGATGTTGATTGTAATTGTTGTTTGAAAAATAGAATTGTTTTTACACTGTATTCTGGTTGCCATGGAAAATCGAAATGCAATTACATGATAAAATATACAAAAAAGTAATTTACGCAGTGACGGTTACAGTACTTTACATACTCTTGCTGGCAATAATCATAGAAACGTTCAATATTTTCCGGACTATATGGTATGTATTGTTGAAAACAGGTGATCTGAGTCAGGTAGTATACGGTATTCTGACGATCTTTGTTCTCATTGACCTCTTCAAGACCTTCGCTGATTATCGTGTTCATGAGAGAATAAGGCTTACCTATGTGGCTGATGCTACTATTCTGACAATCATGCGTGAGATCACTGTGCTGGTATACAGTAATAATTTTAAGACTGATGTTTTGCTGGTCTTTTCTGCTTTATTGTTAGTATTGAGTATAATGAGGTTCATCTCTATCAATTACCATCCAACGGATGGTTTGAACCCTCCCTCATTTATAAGATACAATGATGCGGAAGAAAAGCAAGGTATACAATCATAGACCCGGTAGAATTCTTCATGGAATATTAACCAACCCTTTCCCTTGTATCCATGGTGATTCCCTGTCTGGTGACATTGTAGGCTATCATTTTATTCAGGGGGAGACTGCCTTTCATTTTAGGGATGTTTATGAATCTGTTAATCTTGTCCCCGGTGTACTCTGTCCTGAACTGGATTACGCCGTCAACCATGGAGCGGATGATCTTCTCAGCCCTCTCGGGAAGTATGCCCATGTCTGCCGAGAGCAGGAATGTGATGTTTGCTTCCCTGCTGATATTGATGAGTGATCTAATTGCCTCGGAAATGACCTCGATTTCCTCATGAATGAAAAGTGAGGAGAACATGTCTATGATGCAAACATCTGCATCGATTATATTGTGCAATGGGCCTGCATTTTCTCCATAAAGCCTATTGCATAGATTATGTCTTCTGTAACACATATCAAGCAATGCCACAGGGTCTGAAAAGTTACCTATGATTGTAAAGTTCTCCGACAGGCTCGTGGTGGCAGATTCACTTAGTTCAGCCGTAATATCCTTTCCGGAACTTCTTGTTGATATGTAATGTACTTTTTTTCCGAGCGTTAGTGCATCGGAGCTTATCTTGCGGAAGAATACACTCTTTACATCTCCTATATCTTCCTCTATTAACAGTACCACATTGGCAGGTACGTTTTTCAAACCGAAGCTAGTAAGCACCATCAAAGCTCTAAAAGTAATCATTGCTTAAATGGTTTTGGAATAATCATGCTAAGTAAATAGATTATGGTGGCCTATATATATTATAGGAATAAAGTATATAATCAGTAATCGGCTTTCTCATCACAGATGGTTGGTAACGATATGAAAGCGTTTTTAAAGGATACACGTGGAGTTTCAGTCATATTTGGCACGCTACTTCTGATACTAATTACAATAATCGCCGCTTCAAGCGTTGCTTACATGATCTCTACAACGCAGAAACAAGCTATGGAACTTGAAAGCCATCAAACATCTGTTGAGAACGAGGATCTTAAAATTGTTTCTATGGATCCAGTTGGCAATGGTTCCACATGGCAGTCCATTGACCTGAAAATACTAAATCTCAATATTGAGGATTCCTATATTTCTTCAATAAGCGTGAATAACGGGTATTTTCTACATTTCAAAGCATATGACAGTCCAGGTACATTCGATGTTTACAGGAACTACCCTGCAGTTTATAGTGCAAACCATAGGTTAAAGATACCTGCAACAAAAAGCAAGACCGTTCACCTTAACTTTTCGGATATTACTGTAGAGGGCACAGAAATCATAGACAATTCTACATGGACTAATAACAGCATTAATTTCACATATTCACTGCAAAAACATCCATGGCCTGCCTACGGCGATATTCATTACGATTACCATGTGAACGATTCTGTTAATTCAACAACATGTACCGAAGCAGGCAATTATTTGATAGATAATGAGAGCAGACAGATAACATTCTTCGGTTCAGATTTTGGCGGCAGTCTTACAAACACGTCTGCTTACGATATCTCATACACAATTGACTTCCTTTCATATGTGGGAAATGCTCCTTCTGAAAACGACCCTCTTAAAATCGAAATGATAACATCCTATATCAACGTATTCAGGGAGCTTTTCACTCCACCAATGCCGGTGGCCGAAGTGCAGTTCAAAGTGGAATCAATTCTCGATGGAAATGGAACTCCCACGATTAAAAATTATTGGATACTGGATGCATCGGATTCAGTGGATTCAGATGGTTTCATAACAGGTTACAGATGGGCTATATGGGAAGACTCTAATCAAATTTATAATTATACTAGTCTCTCTGGGATGGTTGTAAGGCCCGTTATCACTAATTATCCTAATACTGCTAACAATCTGACTATTGACCTGATGGTTATAGATGACGACGGTATGACCTCCAAACTCAGTCATGTTTCGGGCAACCTGACAATCTCTTAAGATCACAAAATAAAGGATGGATATACATATCTCATAAAAGAAAGATTCAGTTGACAGGCGGTTCGACATACATAGTTTCCCTTCCTATTGAGTGGGTAAGGGAGGGCGGACTTGGTGCAGGAGATACTGTTCTCCTTAATATAAAACCAGACCGTTCGCTATCTATAACTCCTGATTCAGGTAACAAGAAACTGGCTCGTCGTTCAATGGTAGAAATGACCATTTCTGACGACCAAGAGGAGAATTTCAGATTCCTTGTTGCGAATTATCTTGTTGGATATGATATTATCCGTGTTGTTTCTTCTAGAGGTTTTACGGCAGCTGAGCGCAAATATCTCAAGGATTCCGCACGCAAACGTCTCATCGGAATTGAGATAGTTGAAGAATCCAGGACAGAAGTAGTACTTCAAAATCTTCTGAAGTTCCAGGATATAACCCTGGAAAAATCCCTGCAAAGCATGTTCCGTATTATTTTTTCCATGATGGAAGATTCAATTGTTGCTTTGAGGGAAGTTGATATCGAACTTGCCAGAGATATCGCCCAGAGGGATAATGATGTTGATAAATTCTATCTATTAAGCGTCAGGCAGATAAAAGCAGCTCTTGATGATTCAAACCTTGCCCGGAAAATAGGTATAGAGAACTCCAAGGATTGTCTTGGATATCGCTTGATCATTAAATTGATGGAACGTATAGGTGATCACGTTCAGGAAATAGCAAATACTGTTATTCAGATGGACGGTAACAGCGAAGAAAATAAGGATGTAGTTGAGATGGGATTGCTTTCCCAGAAGCTATTCCAGGATTCCTTCAGGTCTCTACTGGAAATGAATACTGACCTTGCCAACCATGTAATAAGGACATCCAGAATGATCTCTACACTTGGTAACAAGATTAGTCAGAAGTCTGAAGTTTCCGGGGAAACCTACTGTCTTTCTGGTGAACGAAAAAGAAAAATAATTGCAAGCTTCCATCGTATTGCTGAATATAGTTCTGATATTGCTGAAATGGTGATAAACATGAAAGCCACTGATCTAAAAGAGTCTCTTTCAGGAGAGGCCCAGGTACTCGAACAGGCTTAATCTTACAAGAATTACCATCATGTTATTGATCACAAGTATAAGTCCGAAAAGACTGATCCCTGTTCTGGAAAAGTCCCATAGTTTCTTTGCATAGGAATGTACGGATGTCTTTATTGCTCTGTAATTCCAGTATATTACAAGCAGGATAAGCATTTTAATAAGTAGCAATGACCAGATCCCATTATCTGCCATTATGCCTGAAAGCAAACCATTTTCCTCAAACCCGTATCCGTTGTTGAGTGCATGGAATGTAGTCAGGAAATCTCCTGCTATGTAAAGCAGGATTATGTATCTGGCATCATGCAGGAAGTCTGATATCTCTTCTGTACGCAACCACTCTTTATTGATGTTTTTGGAGAGCATACCTGCATAGAAGTGTGCTCATGTATATTGGTGGAATGTAGTTATTTTAGGGAGTTATGTTCATATATTTATTTTCAGCAACATAAATACAATTTAAATATATATTTTATTTTTATATTATATACTTATATATACTCCTTATTTGGCTGTTCAGTCTAAATAGATATCTCTCTTCGATAATGGGGATACTAATTGTACTGTTAAGCTAAAAATAAAAAAAACTAAGGATAAAAAAGATAGAGGAAAAGGTAAGCAACATTATATATTTAATTTGCTCATCCTTTCTACTGCTTCATCAATTCTCTCAACTGAGCGTGTAAGTGCAAACCTTATGTAGCCTTCACCGTAAGTTCCAAATCCAACGCCAGGCGTTGCCACAATTCCTGCGGTCTCAAGCAGCAGTTTTGCAAATCCTACTGAATCATAGCCATCAGGGACAGGTGCCCATACGTAGAATGTTGCTTTAGGTGGCTTGACATCAAGTCCCAGTTCGTGAAGTCCTTTTAACAGGGTATCTCTTCTTTTCACATAGATCTGATTCATGTCTGAAACACATTGCTGGGAGCTGCTAAGCGCTGTAATACCTGCCATCTGGATAGCGTCGAAAGCCCCCGAGTCCACATTGGATTTGACCTTTCCGATACCGGATATTATTTGTTTGTTACCAACTGCAAAGGCAAGTCTCCATCCTGTCATATTATATGTCTTGGAAAGGGAGTAGATCTCAATTCCCACGTCCATTGCGCCGTCGACACTCAAAAAACTTGGTGCCTTGTAGTTATCGTAGGTCATTTCAGAGTAAGCATTGTCATGTACGACAACGATATCATTATCGCGTGCAAACTGTACAACCTCTTCAAAGAACTTGTTATCAGCAATTGCTGCTGTTGGGTTATTTGGATAGTTCAGGAACATCAACTTTGCTTTTTCAAGTTTGTCCTTTGGAATTGCATCCAGATCAGGCAGGAAGCCATTTTCTTCGAGAAGCGGCATAATATGGGCTTCTCCACCAGCGAACTCTGTTCCTATTTTGTATACGGGATATGCGGGATCCGGGCAAAGTGCTATATCACCCGGGTTGATAAAAGCAAGTGGTATATGTGCAATACCTTCTTTTGATCCGATAAAGGTAAGAGCCTCAGATGCAGGGTCTAAATCCAGTCCTCTGCTTTCTTTACACCAGTCAGCAGCAGCTTTCCTGAAGGCAGGCATTCCTGCGTATGAAGGGTATTTGTGAGTTTCAGGGTTGCGCACAGCTTCGCACATTGAATCAACAATATGGGCAGGTGTTGGCTGGTCCGGGTCACCGACTCCCAGGTCTATAACATCTACTCCTTTTGCTTTCATAGCTGCTTTAGACTCGTCTATTGTTGCAAACAAATACGGGGGCAATGAGTTTATCCTGTCAGAATACATTTATTCACCTATTATCCAATCATTTTTGTGCCATATGGCATTTATGGAACTCATTTATGGATTCCTATCTATTTAATAGCATAGTATAAGCAATTTCTTTCCGGGTATTTGAAAAGTTATGTCCAAACAAAATCTATTAATATTAATAATATAAATTACAATATTATATTTTTAATCAATATGTGGTGTGGATCATTACTTTCGAAGAAAAAATAGACATTATGAAAAAGAGGGAAAGGGAACTTGAATGTATCTATAGTATATCAGATCTGTTCGATCTGCATGTACCGCTCGAGTCCCTTCTAAAAGGTATAATACAAAGACTGCCACCAGCTTTTATTTATGCTGAACTTGCTGAGTCTTGTATAGGTCTGGATGGGGAATTATACCAAACAAGTATGTTTGAAAAGAACAAGCAATCCTTGTCCAGTAATATTATAGTTCATGGCAATAAACGTGGTTTTCTTAGTGTATCTTACCGTGAGGAATGCCCTTTACATGATATTGGTCCATTTCTGGAAGATGAGCAACGGTTACTGAATGTAATAACATCACGTCTCTGTAAAGTTATAGAAAGAAAACATGTAGAAGAGGCTCTTCTTAATTCTGAGAAAAGATACAGGATGATATTCGATGTTTCTCCCCTTGGGATATTTATGGATCAACAGGGGACTATAAGCCACTGCAACAGAAGTTTCCTCAACATCTTTGGAGTTTCAAAAAATGATGTTGTAGGTGCAGAGATTTTTGATTTTGTAAATGATGACCGTTTAAATCAGCTTCTTGCCGGATATTTGGAGTCTTCAAGTCCATTTTATGAAAATGAATACTCTGCACGGGTATCAGGCAGGGAGATCTATCTGAAATCTTATTATGTTCCTTTGAGGTCAAAAGACAATACTATAGATGGTGGCATCGGTCTTATTGCTGATGTAACCTCAAACAAGAATTCAGAAGAAGAATTACAAAACCAGAAAGAACTTCTAACAAGCACTTTCAATGCCTTGCAGGACCTTATTGTTGTTGTGGACAGAGAAATGAAGATCGTTACCAGCAACTGGAAGAGTGACATAATCTCTCCTCCGCAGAGTGAAGAAATGCATCCACAGATCTATGACTGTTTTACCCATAATCTGATGCCTTGTGACCCCTGTCCTGTAAAGGATGTTTTCTCAACAGGCAGCATGAAAGAATTCGAGCACATTGACTCCGTTAACAACAAAGTGAGGGATTTCCGTATATTCCCTGTCTATGATACAAAAGGTGATGTAATAATGGCTGTGAGCCACATACGTGACATTACCGAACGCAAGGAAACAGAGGATGCCTTAAAGCAGTCAACAAGTGAATTAGAACGGGCATATGAGGAGTTAAAGTCTCTTGACCAGCTCAAGGATGAATTCCTTTCTAACCTGCGACATGAACTTAACACACCGCTTACTTCCATAAAAGGATTCAGCGAGCTTTTGTATGATGGTACTCTCGGTTCACTGAACGATGGACAAATGGATGCGATTGGGCGTGTTGTGACAAAATCAAGCAAGCTGCAGAATTTGATTGATTCCCTGCTTTTTGTAAGTACTAACCAGAACGGAACTATAAGGTACAATTTCGAGCAGATCGAGCTTTCTTCTCTTCTAACTAACATTGTGAACCTTTTCTTTGATACGATCAAAGAGAAAAACATGCATATTCACACAGATGTTGATTTTGAAACATGTTTAATTGATGCTGACAGGACCTATCTTCCTCAGGTATTCACCAGTTTGATGGATAACGCAATAAAATTCACACCTGATCATGGGGCGATCCATCTCTTGGCATTTAAAGAGCATAAGGAGGTCCATGTGGTAATAGAAGATACTGGCATTGGTATTTCCGAAAAGGATCTTCAAAACCTGTTCCAGAAATTCTATCAGATAGATAGTTCATCAACCAGGAATTATGGTGGGAATGGTCTTGGGCTTTACATAAGCAAAATAATTGTGGAAAACCACGATGGAAAAATATGGATTGAAAGTAAAGAAGGGAAGGGGACAAAAGTTCATGTGCGTGTCCCTTTAAGGCAAGCTCAATTTTCAGCTTCTTCAAGTTCACCTTCTGTGTCCTGTGAAAGACCTTTGCTAAGATAATTATTGTTTGTTGGAAGCTCCAGATAGAAATTATCTGTACTGTCTATTTCTACATTTCCTGAACTGATTGTATAATCCAGTATATGTCCGCCTCCTGTCCTGTCCTGTGTGATGAAGTGCAGGTGATAACCCGGTACATTTATGCCATCAACGTATTCAGGCATCCAGTATCCGATTATTGTGCCTTCAGTATCATTGAACTCGAAAACAGACTGATCCTTAGTTACTTCAACAAGTCTGGGATAAGGTTTTTCCTGTGCTGCTACACTACGTGTTTTCATGTAGTCGAACTTGCCTGTTATCTTTACAGCATACATTACATTCTGGCCTGGGAAAAGTGCTTTAATGTGTTCTGCTAACTGCTGGCTGTTCATTTGCTCATCTATTGTATCTTCGATGTCAGTCTCAAAGAAAGTGACAGCTGCAAAAGGTGATGTTACGGAATCTTCGACTTCATATATCTGGCCATCTGCTTTGACCTGATAGATTATGCCATCAAGTTCCAGCATTTCCCCGTCAAGTTTGTCAAATGTTCCAAGTCCGAAGTCACCTTTTTCTTTGAGCTCTGCACAGCTTATTTCTCCGTCATATACGCCTTCAAGGAGAGCATCTATTATAGAGAACTGATATAATGTATCGTTTTCCAAATCACTTGATTTATTATCGATACCTGCAGCCTGATTCACAGATTCGGTGTTTTCATTATCTTCACTGATACACCCTCCTGCTACAATTGACAGAAAGATAAGCAGGATGAAGAAGTACATGTTTCTTGTTCTCATTTCATTTCCTCAATATTGATTGCTTTATGAATCAACTGATTATATGTTTGTGTTATTATATTGTAAATAGTATATACAGATTCTCTTAAGTTGTAAGGATGCTGCAAATGGTTTGTGAACGTCTAAAAAACCGATTCTTATTTAAGTATTTAGACCAATAGCACGCTACAAATCAGGATTACTTTTTACTATGTTTTATAATCACGAGGGTTCAAATGAGCGATATTTTACGCAGAGGGCGCCTGTCTTCCACTCCTGATAAGGATATAATGGATTTTACATCTTCAATGGCAGCTGACAAATGGATATTTGAGGCTGATGTTCTGGTGGATATGGCACATAGCATCATGCTAAAAGAGCAGGGAATTATCAAGGAAGAAGATTGCAGTGCTATTCTTCAGGGTCTTTTAAAGATTAAAGGTGAAGGAATAGAGGCTCTTGACTATAGTTATGAAGATATTCATATCTCACTTGAGGCCAGACTTATTGACATGGTCGGTGAAGAGGTAGGTGGCAGAATGCATTCTGGTCGCTCCCGCAATGATGAAGTTGCAACTTGTATGAGGATCAGATTAAGGGATGAGTTGCTTTCTCTTATGGAAGAGCTGACTGCATTGCGTGCTTCTCTTATCGATAAAGCTGCAGATAACATAAATACTCTTATGCCGGGTTTTACACACCTGCAACATGCACAACCAACAACATTGGCTCATCATCTGATCGCACATTCTGATGCTCTGTCAAGGGATACAGCCCGTGTTTCAGATGCATTTTCAAGGGTAAATAAAAGCCCTCTTGGAGCAGCAGCTTTTGCATCAACTGGTTTTGATCTGAACAGGGAACGAACTTGTTCTCTTCTTGGTTTTGGAGGAATTATTGAAAATTCAATGGATGCTGTGAGCAGCCGTGATTTTCTAATAGAATCCGCTTCTGTGATGGCCAATATCATGATAAATCTCAGTAAGATGGCAGAGGAGATCGTTATATGGTCCAGTACAGAATTCAATTTCATAGAATTAGATGATATGTATGCTTCTACATCATCAATTATGCCCCAGAAGAAAAATCCTGATACTGCCGAACTCATGCGAGGTAAATCAGGTGTTGCTGTGGGTTCTCTTATGACACTTTTGACCATTTGCAAAGGTCTTCCACTAAGCTATAACCGAGACCTTCAGGAAGCCACTCCAAATGCATGGCGTTCAGTTGAAACGACTCGAAGTGCTGTTCGTATCATGGCAGGAATGATCGGGACTATGAAGGTGAATGCTGAGGTCATGGCAGCACAATCAAGTACAGGTTTCACAACTGCTACAGAACTTGCTGACACAATGGTAAGGGGGGCTGGGATTCCATTCAGGACCGCACATCAGATAGTTGGAGTTCTTGCAAAGGGTGACGGAAATCCTTCTCTTGCTGAGATCGATGAAGTCGCACAGGATGTTCTCGGTGAAAGTCTAAGTTCCAGAGGCCTGACTGCAGAGATGATCACTGAAGCTCTGGATCCAATACTGAATATTGATAAGAGAAGTGTGACTGGCGGCCCAGCCCCGGATGAGATCAGCAGGGCGATCGCTGCACGTGAAGATATTCTTGAAGAAGAGAAGTTTGCAATAGCTGAGTTGAACAACAGGATCGAGAATTCTCTTGATCGATTATTTGCAGCAGCGCAGGAATGTATTGATCAGCAGGGAAAATAATTATCGTTATCATTGAAGGGATATCATGTCAAAGAATTGTATGTTGCATAGCAGAACATTTGAAGAAGGCGACCGAGTAAAGGTTGAGAAAGATGGTGTTGAGTATGAAGGTATAGCAATGCCCAGCACCACCGGACATATTGTGATCAAGATGGTCAGTGGTTACAATGCAGGTATTGATCCACGAGGTGCTACTGTTTCAGTGGTACAACTAAAAGAGGATATGGAAGTTTCCTCAAAAATTGCAGATGAAGTGGAAATAAAACCTAAAAAAGGTCTTCCGAAAGTTTCTATTCTATCCACAGGAGGAACTATTGCCAGTAAGATCGATTACAGGACCGGCGCTGTGACCTCACAGTTCTCGGCAGATGATATTTTGCAGGCTATTCCTGAACTTACTGAGATCGCAAATTTCAGTGGAAAGGCTATCTACAATATACTTTCTGAGAACATGAAGGCTGAGTACTGGCAGGAACTTTCACGGGCTGTTGTGGAAGAGATTAAAGATGGTGCTGATGGTATAATGATTGCCCATGGTACTGACACTATGATGTACTCTGCCGCAGCATTGTCATTTATGATAGATACTCCTGTGCCAATTGTGTTTGTAGGTTCACAGAGAAGTGCTGACAGGCCAAGCAGTGACAATGCCATGAATGCAATATGTGCTGCAAAGGTTGCTGTAAGTGACATTGCCGAGGTTACAGTTGTCATGCATAGTGAAGCATCAGACGATAAATGTTCAATTCATCGTGCAACCAAGGTACGTAAGATGCACACATCCAGAAGGGATGCATTCCGGTCTATAAACTCCGAGCCAATCGGCTATGTAGATTATTCCACTGGAGAAATTCTCGCGTCACTTCCTTACGTTAAAAGAGGGGAAAAGGAACTAAAACTTAGTGATTCACTTGAACCGAAATGCGCTCTTGTGAAGTTCACTCCGGGGTCAAGCCCTGATATACTTGCCTACTTCATTGATGCAGGTTACAAAGGCATAGTTATCGAAGGTACTGGACTTGGTCATGTTTCAACTGACTGGGTACCACAGTTAGAAAGAGCTGCATCACAAAATATTCCTGTGATAATCACTTCCCAATGCCTTAATGGCCGGATATGTGACAGGGTCTATGACACAGGCAGGGACATATTGAAAGCCGGTGTAATCGAAGGTGGGGATATGCTACCTGAAGTCGCTCTTGTCAAGATGATGTGGGTACTTGGGCAGTCAGATAGTTATGATACTGCACTGGATATGCTAAAAAGTAATATCAGGTCCGAGATTAATGAAAGGAGCTGTGAGTGAATCTTAATATTTGTTCCTGACAGGAGCAAATTACTATCATTTTTAGTAATTAGGTTTATAACGCATAAACGATTGTAAAAAAGGGTTTAGTCACTGTTTCCTAATTGATTTTAACCCTATTTTTAGTTTTTGGAAAGATTTACATTCTATAAAATGTATTTATAGTACTTAATTTAGTACTAATATTAGTACTTAATATTAAAAGGTGTAAATCATGAAAGTTACATTACAGGAATTCAACGGTCAATACAGACTGACAATGCCAAAAAATATCATGGAATTAGAGGGATACAAGAAAGGACAAATGTTTGAGATAATCAAAGTCCAAGGCTACCTTGCCCTTAAGCCGATAGTATAGCCATGTATCGATTTGAAACATATTTTAAATCTATTTTCATAGTCATGCTCACTCTCTTCATCATCTAAAAGCATGCTAACAACATCGTTCACACTATCCGCACATGCGAACCACGCAAACCTATGATGATACATTCAGCGCATGTTGACTTGATATGACTATGTACGTACTGTCAACACATGTAAACCCTGTCTTCACCATCCACAGCATTCGATACTGTCAACAGGTGATACCAGTGAGGATTTAACAAACAAAGTAACGAAGTGGTGCTTTATATTTCGTTTCTAAGAGCTTGTATTGTCACTCAGGTGTAATGTATCGTCAATGGTCATTATATCCCCTCTCGAGATGAATTTGGCAGTGTTTTCAGTGCTTGAAATGAGTATCCATCAGATGGAATGAACATCACTTTCACTCTACTTGGCTCATCAGCTTATATCCACAAGTCAAATCACTATTCATGGAATCATCAAATCCGATATTCGCAGATAACTACAAGCATCGCATGAGGAAATCAACGAGGGAGAAAAGGAAACAGTATACTCGAATCAGGTCCAGTGCCCCGGCTGTATCTTTACAGGGGAAATGTGGTTCATGCGATAAAAGAAGCGATTGCAAGCTTCGGGAGCAAGGGTATACTGACATTTGCAAGTACTTAAGCTGAAGTCTCAGGATAAAATGAAAAGCCGTATATATTCATCAAAGAATTTCATTCATATGAATATACCCAATAGCTTAAATTTATCACGAAAACAAGTTGTCGCACTTGCTCAGTTCTATGATTATATGAATCCAGAGGAAAACTCTCGTGAGAAGTGCATTTTGGATAAGGTAAAATCCATTGATAGTGCCGACCAGTTGTTCCATCTCATAGTAGATGATGAAAACAGTATTCTGCGATGGAAGGGCGCATTAAGAATAAAGCGATATTTCCAAGATACTGAGTACGGGACACTTGACAGAAAATATGAATTATATGCCCTGATAAAGCAACTATCAAATAATCCATTGAAGAATAAAGATGTGGTCACACAATTAACTGATTACAACGGTATTTCGTTTCCTATTGCGTCTACGATTGCGTTTTTCTTTAGTCAACAAAACTGTCCTATAATAGATGTCCGGGCAGTTAAGACATTGCAGAAATACGGATATAAAGTAACTGATAACTATGATTGGAATACTTATTTTGATATATGCTACAATCTGAAAAACGAATTAGATGTTTCCTTTCGTGAGTTAGACAAAGCTCTCTGGATATACCCAGATGTAGAAGGTTACATTGAGATATATGGGAAATTGCATGAACTAGGACTCATTTCATAAAATGTGTAGATGGAGCTACTTCGACGAAGATAGAACATTGTACCTCGAAAGTTATTATTGGGTTCTTGATGATTCCTAGGACACAACTACAAAGTCTACAGACTACACGTATGGCCGCATCATTTTAATTGTTGATTTAGACCTAATGGGCAAATCGAGTATCTTCAGATGCGACCATGAGTATGGGCTTGATGCGGAACTAGCAACCGTTGTCTCGAACCATTATCCCGTGTTTGCTGAATTTGTGATTGGTGGAGATGTAGATAATTAAAAAAAACATTATCTTTAAATATTTTTACATCAATGTTACAGAAATCATAAAGGCAGAGCAACATCTCATTGTTCTTGAGTATCTCACCAAGTTTGGAATGACACTATGGTCCTTTGCCCTAAAAGTTGTTGAAAAAATCGTCAAATCAATAATTCAAAAGGGAGTTGATATCATGGTAAAACAAATCCAAATGATTGTGTTTAAGTTGTTAGGAAGTATCATCGGTGCGGAGGACCTGGTCGGTCATTCCTACTGACAGGTACTATGATAGCATGAGATTTTCTGTTCCGGGATACACGGGGGTTCGATTCCCTCCTCTGCAATCCATTTTTAAACTTATTTCCACTCATAATCGTTTACTTGCAACAGCTTCACTGAAATGATACAGCACTTGTCCACATCATCCTCACGGTCCTCAATTGCGGACCTGAGCTGCTACTGTCCTCACCTACATCATCTATGGACATTGCGTACAAAGTTCAATGCTGTCCACACAGGTGACCTAAGTCCTCAGAGTCCACCTCGTACGCACCGTCCATACGTGAATGCTGCATAGGATGCAAGGAAATTTATGCAGTTTTATCATTGGACGATATCGAACTAAAGTTATTGGACGGGTCAATGTATGGGTTGAGGCATTATCTCGTTGTACACAGCGTTATTTTCCACCCTATTATCATCTCAAAGCTAAACTTGTTTGTACATCAAATTTCTGAAATACTAATGCATTGATTTCTACACGTAAAGAAAAAGAGAAGTAGTATCAAGATTCTGCATAATCGATACTGCTTTGCTCGAATGCCTCTTTGATTTTATTCTCATAATCGCTTTCTGTTATCTCACCATCTTTAGCTTTTATCTCTATTGTAACATCTTGGAACTTGTCACTAAGATATCTCAATACGTGGCTCAATGTAGATGACTGGCCTTTGGACAGATTCAAAGTCAATTGAACAGTTTTCTTTTTGGTAACTGCATGCATTGGAGGCTCAGGTCCTTCGCCACCATCATCCGTTGTATCAACGGGAGAAACTGGTGGGGTGATTGTACTCTGTCCTCCTTTACCACTATCAGGAGTAGGAGCGTCCTCGCTTTCATTCTTTCCCTTTTGTTCAGTACAAATACTATCTTTTATGATAACTTCTTTACCAGACAATGAAATAGAAGCAGGTTCCTTGAAATAAGCGCAGAGAGGCAAGTCATTTTCATCAATGGCACCAAGTCCGAAAAGACCTTTTTGGACACCATCAGAAATACCTTTTTCAAGAACCGACCTATTAATTGGTCTTGCTTCTCCCGGTGTCCTGTATGCTGAATAGTATATCTGCTCTGTTAATGCATAATCATTTTTAGACAGGTATTTCTCCCTTATCAATATCGGAGTTATGTTTTCCAATATTTCATTCTTCTTCCGAAGAGTATCATACACTTCTTCGTTGAGTTTGGAAACGCTTCCATAAAGAGGAATACCAAGGTCTATTTCGGTAAGTTCACCACCCTTTGAGGGGACATACAGAAGGCGATAGAGCTTTCTGATAGAGGTTTTGAGGTTATCATTAGATACTTTTAATTTATCCTTAATCTCCCTCTTCTGCTCTGTAGATAATTTCAATGTAGGGTCTGATTCAATATTATTTAGTGCTATATTTTCTCTGATGTCCTTGGAAACTGCAGGATACTCTGAATCCATAGGAATCAAGAAAAATAGTGTATTCTTGTATATGCGCTGTGTTTGTCCACGCTTACTTAGAATATCTTTTTTCTTATAAGCTGAACTTGAATCAAGAATTATCAACTTCAAAGAATCAGTATCAGGTATCCCCGAACCTTCATTCCACAGATATACTTCAAGCTTTCCTCGGTCAAGACTGGACTGTAACAGAAGACTTTCCCTTTCTTGGATTTTATCCTCTTTTACATTCTCCATGCTGATGAGAAGCAACTTATTTAGGGTGATTTCTGTGCTGAAGAAATACATATCATTCCTTTCATGCAAATAAAGGAGTTGTCTTTTGAACTGCTCCAAAGCTTCTGCAATGACACTTGGAGGATTGTCAAGAGTAGTTGAGTTTCTTTTAATCTCAGTTAGGGTACTACCTCTCCCACCTGCACCTGAAAATGAAAATAAAAAGATTGCTTTTGCTGCTCTTTCTCCGAGACAAAGACCCATGAAAGCATTTCCAAGGGTTTTGTTTACCTTTACTGCTCCAGACGCATAGTTGGTTATGTCCTGACTGATAATACCATTGTATTGTTGACCTATATGTTTGATAAGCTCTTGGCGAATCTCCTGATTTCCAAGTTCGAAGTCTGCTAACGTAAGGTATGGTGAAGTGGTCTCTTTCATGGAATAAATCACCAATGAAAGAAGCCTGAGTACTCCACGGGTTCGCTGGAAAGTAGGGAAACTACCCCACCTATGATAAAGGGTATCAACTACATCAGGAAGGAATGGATAAGATTCCATGAACTTCTCACGATATTGACTGGGCTGTACCCCGGCAGGCAAAATGCTATGCTCTTCAGCAAAGCTCACGAATTGGTCAACTATATCTTTTGCAGCCTGTTCATCGATGTTACTGAAAAGCCTGCGACGTATGATTTTAGTTATCTCATTATCTTCAACGGGTGTGTAAATAATCTCTTTCCTACCAGAGACCTTCTGCAACTTCTGATATAGGTCCTCAGCAGCATTGTCATAGTGCTCAATTATACTGGAAGGTAATGTGGCTACTAAGCATACTTGAGGTAATGTACTTGCGACTTCAGTGAGCTCTTGCATGAAAGCGATTGTCTGGGAGGCAAGGTTACTATCTCCTACCTTCATTCCTGCCGCTTTAGTGGTATATTCCAGTACTTCATCCATAAGTAAGAGCACAGGTTGCTGATGTTCCAGAAACGCCCTTATTTTATCCTTACCGGGAGATGTATTTTGTGAGAATGCACTGACCTTTCCTGTAAGCTGTTCCTCCATCAATGCCCAGAAGGTAGTCTCTGCAGAAAGAGCTGTACCATCAATGACCACTACATTTGCACCCCACCTCTTTGCACTGTGATAGAGGGCTATGAGAGCATGGGTTTTGCCCCCACCAAAGGGAGTTTGTATCTGAATGACAGGGTCACTGCCTTTCCCTTGCAGACGTTTCTCAACAATATCAATGAGATTTTGCAGACCTTGAGTGAGATAGGTTTTCTTAAAGAAAGTATCTGCATCTCTGTATTCATCTATTCCCCTATTTTGATAGACTTCCCACAAATCCGCTGCAAAGGTATCAAGTGAAAGTCTTCCTTCCAGAATATCCTTATGCGGAACTGCTATTGTATGAAACGCTCTCATGTTTTCCCTCTTTAAAATAAAGTCTGTTGTCCTGTATCTTTTCTCATTTTTTCCATTATTCTGCCTCTTCCAGCAAGGAATCCGTCCAATAGTTTCTTTTCTTTTGCATCGTTTGGAAGTGTTTCCGATATAGCTTGAGCTACTCTGAAAAATACATCATGTCTTCCAAAGCCACTGGTACGTAAGACATCTAATATTTCCTGTTGTTTACTGTTCTCCCAAAGTAGCAAGACTGCATGTAACACATCTATGAGTTCTGATGACTTCTTCAGGCCATCTATATGCTTTTCACGTCCTTTTGGGTCAATGACTGCTATATTCTCTTTCTGTTTTTTGATGAATGAATCATTCTTGCTCCATTCAACCGAAAGGTCAAGACCACATGATGTAGCAAGTTTACGGGCTTCATCAAAAGGCACGCTGGTATTTCCATAGTACCATCGCCATATTACGTAGAATCTTGTAAGCCCTGAAATTGTACCAGAGAAACCATTCTTGAGGATTTTCTTCACAGAATAATCGGTAGCTATATCCTCTACATCCTGAAGAAGTCTGTCTGCACGCACAATGTTACCTTCATAGTCCATGACCTGAGAGTATTTCCCATAGACTTCAATAGCAGAGCCGATGGCTGATATATAGAAATCCGCACCAGAGATGTCCTCCTTCCATAATTTGTCCAGCTTCATATTAAGGTGGGTTTCCAATTCATCTTTCACTTCTTTGTAGAAACCAGTTGATTCCCTCTCCCACTTTCTGGCTACAATATAGATGGATGATGCAAGAGCCGCTGATTCTCTTGCTCTTAGCCGTGATTGCATTTCAGTATTTATTGGCCAAGCAGCGGTAATAACAAGTCCAGAATCTAAAAGTGAATTAATTAGGGTTTCCCAGCCTTCAGTTGATTTATGAGCGTATACAATGACAGCAACCCCATTTGGCTTGAGGATACGGTGCATTTCCTTGAAAGAATCTGCGAGCATTGTCTCAAACTTTCTTTTCCCTTCTTCAAATCCGCCTGGTCCATTTGAATAAGCAACAATTTCATTGGATTTTGGAGTCAGTGGGGTTGAAAATAGCTCTGGATATAGGTCACCCACGCTACGCTTTAGCCAAACATAAAAAAAATCAGAAAGATGGGAATAAGGAACATTATCATAATAAGGTGGGTCGGTAATGACTGCATCTAAATAATTATCAGGGATGGGGAGTGATGTAGCAGAGGAATGAATACTGTAGCCCGAGTTTTCAGGTAAACTTGAGTATTTCTCAATTACACGATAAACATCTCCACTTAATTCATTAAAACTTCTTGATTTACCATTTATTAAATTTACTTCCGTATAATCCCATAGCATTGGCAAAATCTGCCTCCCAAAAACATCGGCAATTTTTTCTCCATTGGATTGCCACCTTGCCAATGTATTAGAAGAAGAAGCTAATTTATCGAGAAGAAAACCTAAGTATGTAGAGACTCCTTTAGCAAAATTCTCTTCATAACCATCATGCAACATATTCTCATGTGTAGCCCGGACTTTTTCACAGAAAGTCACTAGTGCAAGCTGTTGGCGAGAGTTGAAGAGAGAACCCCATGTATCAAGGCCATATCCTTGTACACGAAAACCAAGTGTTCCTTTAGGGGGTAAAGGTTCATCCGGCACTGGCTCCATATCAAATCCTTTTCTCAATGTCTGTATCTTCTCCTGTAGATACTTAGCAGCTTCTTGAAATACTATTACATCTTCTTGTGTTGATATACGATAAATTTTACCTCGTTCCCCAGGTTTGGTAAGTACCACAGCAATCATGCGTGCGCTAGACTTGCCTTCTTGGAAGAGTCTACGTGTATCTTTTGCTTCCACAGCTGCACCACATACAGGACAAATTGCAATGGCTCGGGATACAGTGCCTTCTTTTGGGTTAAAATTTTCAGGCATAGGTTCATAACCATCGCCAACTAGCTTAAATAAAACATTTCCATCTTGTACATAAGGATACAGAGAAACTTGTTTGTTAGGCTTTTTGGCCAGCCAGTACTGTCGAAAAAGTGGTATATCTACACCGCAGGCAGGATTCTGACAAGGGATAGTACGTGCCCATATGTATCCTACTGGTACTGAGCCATCTGAGTCATTAGGATAAAATCTACCAATTTCGGTTTTTACTTCCTCGAGTATCCAGCCACCCCACTTTTTGACTGCCTCAAGTAGTGGATTCTTCTGATTTCCAGTTAGCACTCCATTTATGGTTTCCTTGGGTATACCATATTTTTGTGGGTATTCTAGGATACATTTCTCAAGGAGTACTGCAACAGGATTGTAATCATTAAAATATGTCTCACATCCAAGACGTAAGGTTTCTAGGGGAATTGACCCTCCGCCAGAAAATGGGTCCAATACTTTTGGAGGCACACCACCATTTGCTTTAAGGATATCCTCACGAGCCTTTTGCAATAAGCCTATGTCATTGGAGTTCTCCCACTTGCAAAGTTCAATGATGAAATTACGTTGTTTTTCCCACTCATCAATATTCTCTGGAGGGGGAACAAGTGCGGCATAAGCAGTTGCTCTAGATGCTGCAAGAGGACGTCGTGCCCACCAGATGTGCAAGGTGGAAATATGTCCATGACGTATGTTTTTTTCTTTGGCAGATGCTACACTGACCTCTTTGACAGGAAATGAATCTTCAATCAGACGACGGTCTTTTGTATCCATTAGTAATCCTCATAAATCCATTTTTCAATTTATACCTTTGAACTTACAATCTGGTCCAGTGGTACTATGTATCTCACAACACCCATCACTTCCTGGAATTCAAGGGTCTCTGCAGGGTTTTGATGCACATACAGCTCAGGGTGTGTTTTTGTATTCAAGACAACATACAAATAGTAATCATCCTTGAATCTTTGTGCTTTGAATTGCTCATTCTGTGTAAGTGATACTGGCCCTCTCTGAGCTCTTCCTTTAACTTCAATGTACCTAACTTCTTCACCTTTAGTAGACCTTATATCAAATCCAAGGTTTTGGTCTTCTACACTTTCAGGCGTCCAACCATATTTTCTCTCATAGTCCATAGCAAACTCTACTGCAATACGTTCTACCTCAGGGTCATTCTTCATTCCTGGCAATACCTCACCAGGTACCACTCTGATGATACCGAGGAATGAAGGCATTGACATTGTCAAGCTCTTTTCCTTTTCAATAAGGGTTTGCAGGTCATCCCTTGCTTTTCTGTAATTTGCCATCCTTTCTTCTTTGTTATGTATAGGAAGGTCTACATTCTCGCCATTGTCCCTGCGGTCATACAGGTCTATCAGTTCACCATCCAGTCTATCAATTAGGAAATACAGTGAATTTATACCATATTTTTCTTTGATATCGCTCTGTCGAACACGTTCAGTCAAAAGTTCCTCTAGGTACCCTTGAAGAGATGTGATGATTTCCATATTTGAAGAATCCTTCAAAGCATCAATATCAATACTCACGTGGTCAGGAGCCTTTCCATACTCCATATCCCAGATAAATGAAGGCGACACTGGTCTGACCGCTGTACCATTATTGTAGATTGAAAACAATCTCTTACCTGCAACATCACCTTTACCATCGGAGATTTCACCTTCGTAGAACAGGACATAACCATCCATTTCTCCATCTGGGTCAACGAAAACAGCTCCGTTGCGTATAGCATCATTGAAGTTATCTCGCACCCATGCCATTACAGCCTCAAACAAAGGATGACCCAAGGATATGAATTCAGCATCAGGATTTTTGAATGCTTCATTCTTATCAAATGTAAATTTTCTGTATGCTTTCAGCATTTCACCATAGCTCTTTCTGAAATTATCCTCTTTGCTTATGCGACGTATTACGAGGGGTATGGACTCCATTGAAAGCATACCGTCCTTTCTGTCCATAATCTTGCCATCTGCATTTTCAATTGCTTTTCTGAAGAAGTGCTCAGTATATTCGGGAATTAAACGTTGCTCTCTGGCTTTTATCTCTAATTCTTTGATTTGAGTATAATCAATATTCCTTGTTGCCAGACTCTCGGAAAGGCTCTCTTTCACACCTGCAACGTAATCCTCATCCAGTGTTTGGGTCATTTCAGCTATGACCACATTAACATCTCTTGCATTTGCTGCAACCTCTGTGAGTATTTGTGATAAGTTAGTCTCGTACATAAGGTCTCCAAGGCAATCGAAAACTTTGTCGGGCCCAAGAGCTCCTTTGATATCCTCAAGCTTCTGAAGCAATGCAGCAAAAACCTTTCCTTCCCTTGTATCTTCAGCTACGAGATTGATAATATGAACTTCTTTTCTTTGACCATAACGATGAATACGTCCCATTCTCTGCTCAAGACGATTTGGATTCCAAGGAAGGTCATAATTAATCATAAGATGACAGAACTGTAGGTTGATACCTTCACCTGCAGCCTCAGTTGCTATGAGAACCTGTGTCTCTTGCTTGAAAGTCTTCTCTGCAAGGATACGTTCCTCAAGCTTCATACCACCATGTATAACGCTAGATGAATATCCCCATAATTTTATTTTTTCTTCCAGATAGTCGAGAGTGTCTCTGGATTCTGTGAAGATTAGGATTTTCTGGTCACTTTTATCAGAGTATATGCTTTCCAATTCAACAAGGGCTTTCTTGAGTTCCTTTATCTTGACTTCTTTTTCTTCATCAATTATATTCTGACATTGATTTATTAGGGACTCGATTGTACTGATTTCGCCCTTCAACTCCTCCCTATTTTCCGCAACACTGAGTGTTTCCCATATCTCTTCTTCTTTCCATCGGTCTTCTTCACTCATCTCGTCATAATCCTCGGAATCAAAGTTACGAGGATTTGTAACTCTTTCATTAGCACCTTCAAGAAGGTCTTTAAGACGTTTTTTCCTTCTTTTAAGAGACTGAAGAACAGCATAGATACTTGAAGCAAACCTTCTCTGCAGAATGACAAGAGCAAAAGCAACGTTTCTCTTTTTGTCACGTGATAGTGCACGATTGTACTGATGCTCCACGTACTGTGATAAATCATTGTAGAGCCCTCTTTCATCATCAGACTCAAGGTTAAAGAACGAGGTTTTTACATGCCTCGGAAGAAAAAGTGGTGTGCCATCAAAATCTCTAAGGTCTTCCTTGATGCGTCTTATGAACAATGGATTATCCTTACTTACGATTGATTCTTCCAATAACTCATTTGTGGCGAAGAAGCCCTCATTGAGCAAATCCAAGAACAGCCTGAAGTTATCAGAATCACCTCTATGTGGGGTTGCTGTAAGGAAGAGAATGTGCTCGGACTGATGTGAGAGAACCTGACCTACCTTATATCTTGCTGTCTTGTGGACCTTATCGCCATACTGATAAGCACTGAGCTTGTGAGCTTCATCAACTATTACAAGGTCAAATTCGGCTGCTGCTAAAGAGGTAATTATATCCTCTTGCTTCACAAAGTCTAAAGATGTGATGGCCTGATTCTCTTTAGACCATACATTCTCAGCATACAGAGCATCTATTGCGGACCTATCAATAACCATAAATGACTCTTCGAATCTTTCCTTCATCTCCCTTCGCCATTGGTCCTTCAGATGCCCAGGAACGACAATGAGAATGCGTTTTACAAGATTACGGATTTTGAGCTCTTTGATAATGAGCCCTGCCATGATAGTCTTACCTGCACCAGGGTCATCTGCTATGAGGAAACGGATACGAGGCAATTTGAGTATGCGCCCATAAACTGCATCAATCTGGTGTGGTAATGGATTGACTTTCGATGTGCTCATAGCAATAAGAGGGTCGTACATGGATGCAAAACGATATCTCAGCATTTCAAGAGCCAGGAATACCTTCCAAGGTTCCTCTGAAAAAACAAGGTCCAAAGATTCAACATTAATATTTTCAAGTTCAGAATAAGGAATTATCTGGTTGATGTATTGCTTTGAATGTACAGTAGCTCCTTTCAGATGAACAAAGCCATTCATTTCATTAACATTATCAAGTGAAACAGGTTCTGACCATCTTGAACCTTTGATAATAACGCCTTGTTTAAGTTCATCTAGAGAAACCATGAACGTAATATAATCTATTCTGATTAAATAATTTTGGTAATTTCTCAATGACGTTGACAGGGTACACATAAATCACGAAAGTTGCCTTAATATATATTATCCTAGGAATAAAATTTGTCTAAGATAGAAACTATTAACAATTGAAACTACTAATACTAAGTTAATGGCTTTGCAGAGCCAGGTTAAATTCATACTATATTCCTACATACCTAACATTTAATGGGAAGTGATAGCTTATGGGGTTTTATGAAGTAAATATCGCTGGTGGTTTTGCATCTGAGCCTGTGTTTAATTCATATTTTTTCGTTTTACTCCCATCTCGTGAAAATGAGCGAGATAAATTAATTTATGATACTTTTGTAGATATGGGTAGAAACACAAAAGATTGTTTGGTAAAAATCTTTCTCCCACAGGATGATGGGTTTGAACCATGCCGTAAATATTTTGGAATTGATTCGGTCCCTGCTTTTGTTGTAACTACCAATTGTGAAGTCAGTGACAGTAAAACCGAATTTTCATTTGATATTCCTCAGGATGCTTTATATTTCAAAAAGGGTTTCTTCATCGATAAAGTATGTAAATCACATCAAGTGTTATACGATATTATTTTTAATATTCATCTTGCTTGTAGAGATGTGAACCGAGGATTAAATACAGCTAAAAAGGACATACTTTGGAAAAAAATAAAAATTTCATTAGGATTCTGTTGGAATGAAGTTAAAACGTGTATTAGTTTTTCAAAAAGTATATGACGGAAGTTTAATTTTTTGAAGCACTTTACGCATTCACTGCCCCATCAAACTAACCACATGCTGCTTAATCAAATCCCTTTCAATATCCGGCGTTATCCTGGTATAATACTTCGCAGTGGTCAACGTGCTACTATGATTCAATCTAAACGAAATAACCTCCATAGGAACGCCCTGTGAGAGCAAATCAATTGCCAGTTCATGTATGACAGGGGAGGATGGATTTTCCTTATTCCAGCAAGCTCACAGTACTCCTTAAGCATCTGGTTCACATACTGCCGAGTGAGAATGCTCTCATCCTTACCAAACCCTGTGAACAATGGGCCTTCAATCTTCCAAGTACGAATGTAATTGGATATAAGCAGTGCAATATCAGAGTCAATGCTCAGTGTGTGCCAGACACTCCTCTTCTTGACATAGAACTTGATTGTCAGGCCATGGAAGTCGATATCCTCGGTCCTGATACTAAGAACATCACTAATCCTCCCATCAGTTATCCACATCATCTGAAGGAGGAGCTTGTTCCTTTCCTTAATCTGAAGGTTCCTTATTGACTTCCGTTTCAACCCCTCATATTTCCTTCCTACAGCCTCCAACAATGCATGATACTCACCTATGGTCAGATAGTCGGTCTACTCTTGTAGCACTAGGTCTCTTGTTTGAAATGGAATAATTTCTGCCATTGTATCCTCACATTTTAAAAGTTTACAATAACACAAAATGTAAAGAAGTATATAACTATGGTAGGTATTAACGGGATGGATTTTAAAGGCTATTTTGAGAAAGAGCGCCTTAATGTTTACATTTTATCTAATTATGTAAAGGAGTATTTTTGTGGCCATTGTAGTATTATCGTTCATCACAACAAATCTTAGTAATTGATTCAAAAAACCTAGAATAACTAGATAGATTAGGGAGAATATTGTACACTGTATGTTCATTGATGGCGCTTTGAAGTTTTTCTTCAAATATACTTTCAAAGGGTGAACCAATTGGATTTAAATTCTCTTTTCCGTATACTTTATCCTTAATAGAAGCCTTATCGTAAGTTTCAATGCCCCTTATTGTGCCAACACCAGAATCGTTCATCAAGCCCGCTAACATCCAGTAATCAATTGTTTTAATTGGGACAACAATACATGCTGCAGGATAAAGATCATAACTCGCTGCGTTTCTTTCAGCAAAGTCAGCAAAAATTTTGTGCACGGAATTATACCTTTCAGGGATTCCTTCTGATGTTATAGGTGCATCATCATTATCAACACAAACAATAATACAATCTGCTCTTTCGTTGAAAGAATAACGCAAAAAACGGTTTAAGGTTTTAGGATTTAATATGGAATTTACTCCTCGATTCTTACGCTGTGTATTGCTTGGTTCAAGAAAATAAATTTTTTGTTTCGAAATAATTTGTATGATTTTTTCAAGAATTCGTTGGTCTGTAGGTCCCTCACAAATAATATGTACTCTCATTATAGCCCCCCTATTAAACCAGAGAACCATAAATCTATCAAAGAATCACCTTCTTCATAATCTTCTTTGAATACTTCAAGCCTTTCTTTTAAAGAAATATAGTGAGATAAACCATTTTCATCTTGTTCACAAATAATAACAGATTCTGGGCTATTCCGCATCAATTGTAAAAACATTGGAGAATGTGTTGTTATTAAAAATTGAATATTTTTTTTTCGAGCAACTTCAAACATTATATTCAATAGCTTATCAATTGACGAAGGGTTTAATCCATTTTCCAACTCTTCAAATAAAATCATGTTTGGAAGTCTTTCAGATGATAGCAACGTTATTATTGAAAGAATAATTACAAACCCATCGGATAATTGTGGACCTATAAAACGCCAATCTTTTCCCCTCCTATTTTTCATTATTACTTGGAGAACAGAATTGGTTCCAAGCCCTGATTCCACTTTTATGTCCTGTAGATTTGGGAAAAATTTTTGGCATTCTTGGATTATATGTGAATACCTTATGATTTCATACTCTCGAATATAATATAAAACATCAATTAGATTGCTTCCATCATGAAGGAGGTATGGAACATATCTAGATTCATAGTCAACATCAAAATCCACTATTGAATGGTCTTTTTTTATTAATTTTGGTACAAATTGATAATTTTTTGAGTTGATATTGTACCTTAAATCTTTTGGGATATTTTCTGACTTATAAACAAAAGATTCTTCTAAATTAGTGTTACTGTGCGTTTCTCCATCATATTTTAGTTTTTCTTCTATGATTATTGGTTTATAGCGATTACTATCCCTTTTAGTACTCAATTTAATAAAATATTCAAAATCTTTGAAATCAATGTCTCCAACCATTTTAAAGCTCATACCTTCATGATAACGGGAGCTTTTGCAAAAGACACCACCAAAACTAAAAGGTCCTCTTGTAAAAACCTCATCGAGTGGTCGTCTTAAAATACTCTGAATTGTAAATATGCTATCCAGGAGATTTGATTTTCCAGAATTATTCGCCCCTATTAAAATATTGACTTCACCAAAATTAACAATTTGATGCTTTATACTTTTATAATTTTGAATCTCAAGCGATTTTATCATGATACAACTACATATTTTATGTTATATTTATATTCCTAAAAAATTAAATGATGAGAAAATAACTTATCCCAACTTTCATCCACCAGCAGGAAAACACTCACCACTTTCTTCATCTGTTCCCGCGGAATGTCCCTGGAATCAACATACGTTAGGTTGTACTCCAAATCAAACCTGAAAACACCATACCATCCGTTCAGGTCGGACATATCGGTATGGATGACATTGGTCAATGATGCGGGTTATTGCAAATTAATTGCAACAATCGATATCCTTCAATGGTGATTTTAAATATCAGCTCATGAATATAAATTCCTTGCTTTATGTGTAGTGAGAGCGAAGAGCGCACAATCCTCAGATTGGACACTTGGAGACGAGAACGGGGAGACAGCCCTTGGCTGATGGAGGCGAAGGCAGCGACCCGTTTGTATTTGCCCTCATGATGGTGATGGATATGTACCCCCGTATTCACCCTCGAACATTAACCGTGCGTGAACTCCATGTGCAGACGTCCAACCATACCTCTCAAAGCAAAAAATCGCACTGATGAGTCATCTCCTGCATGTGCTAATGATTCGCATATGTCTATGCGGTCATTTACGCCCACGTAATCAGCTAGCTCGCATTGCTGCTCATAGGTGAGTCCCTTAATTACGTTCATCATGACTGTGTGCTGTGGTCTCTCCTGACCGTCAAATCTGAGCTTCCTCTTTCGGTCTAACAATAGTTGCAAACGTGAAGGTCGACAGGGTGCATTGAGCATTTGGAAATCAAGAACGTAATGAAGCATTTCATCAATTCTATCCCTCATGTCATAAGATATATCCTTGAGCTCATTATCCCTGAAAAAGTCCATCATAGAATCAATTACAATGTCCCGTTCAAACCACGAAATGTCGTCCCAATATCTAAATAATTCCTTGCATTCTGCTTCTGCCTTCTTCAGTTTTTCGTTGAGGTCATTTGACATCAAATCACCACGGGTAACTCTATTTTATCTAATTCTCGATTGATGTCGGCGACACTGACATCTAAGTACGCCATCGTTGTTGAAAGATTCTTGTGTCTCAGGAATTTGCTCACAAATGTTAAGGGTAGTCCCTGGTCAAGAAGATGCTCAGCACGGCTTCTTCGCAGGGTATGCGTCCCTGTCTTTTTGTCAATACCGGCATCTTGGACTATCGTATTCAAAACCCGGTATACCTGTGACCTGTGGACCTGAGGCGATTTGTTACTGAACATGATATAATCATTCGCCCTTAGGTTGTTATGCTCACAGAACCGCTTGATACGCTTAAGTACAGCGATTTCACAGGGTGTTTTCCTAAGTTCAGTGTCATCATAACCCTTACCACCCCAGATTTCAACGCATTGGTTATGCACGTCAAGGTCACGGACTCTTACATTGATAGCTTCCGATACCCTAAGAGCAGGAGTATAAAGTAAAAGTATCCACACCTCATATTTTTCACAGAGTGTTGGTAATGCTAGCATAGATTTTAGCTCATCAACCCTGAGCCACTCCTTGGAGTATTTTTGCTTCATACTTTGGAAATACAACATGTGCTTATAAACGTTTCCTTCTTGTATTTGCGAATAATCGGATTGCTGCGAGCTATTCGTGTTTAGGATTTAGACCAAATACAGATAAACTCAAAACGCAACAAAGGATACGAATTGATGCATTGGAAATGAAGGTCTTTTTAAAACAATCTGTTGAATAAATAATCATAGATTAAGTGATTCAAAGTATGTGTTGTATATACAACAACTTTTAAATATTCTTAATCCCTCCAATATAATAAGTTACTTTTCAGGATATATAGGTGAAAAACATGAAAATAAGAGTAGTAAGTTCCAAAGAAGAAATCGATAGCCTCACAGATAAAGAAGAAATGATTCATCTTGCATTCAGACCATCAAATACAGATATCCTTACCCTTGTGACAAAATCCCCTAATGTAAAAGCACTTCACATACCTCCATCGTACATGAAAAGCATCTCCACTTCTACCAAGATGTTCCTGGATATGAAAGGTATAGCCCTTCTGGAAGGAGATGTCTGGGGTCACAGGAAAGATATCAATGAATACTCTGAAGTCTCACAGACCATCTATGACAGCATAGACCAGTACAAAGTAAATGGACTATCTGATGATGAAGTTATAGCAAAGATGGAACGAGAACTGCATATGGGTCCAGACTTACTCAAGTTCCTTCTTAAGAATAAAAAGTAGGTATTCGTTGGGTTATCAAATACCTTCATTCTTTTTCTTTTCAGTTTGCACTATCTTTATTTTTTCTAATTTCTTTGATATATTCAATGAAATACGGTGCATCATGACGACCTAACATTATGTGAGCACCAGGGTAACCCATATCAAGTAAGTCAATACAATGAAGTGCAAAACCGCCAAGCTTGCACTTCAATCGTTTTACTCACTTAACTCCATATAGGAAATGGCAGTCTTGGGGAGATAAGTGATAATCTACTCCATTAATCATCACTTTATTATACGGAGGTGGAATTAAAGTAGTGTCGTTTACCTCATCATACTCCAGGATTTCTTGTTGAATCATTTCCAGCTTAACCACTGCCGCTTTTATAAGTGAATAATATTCACCATCATCTATCTCCCCAGATGAATGTGATTTCTCTATGCCTTCAATGTTCAATATAGCATCTTCGAGCAATTGCAACATTTTCTCTTCAAGAGACGGACTCTTTTCCCTTTTATCTAATATTTCTGCTAAATTCACTTTCATTTTTTCACCTTATACGATTTTTTACTTACATTTTCCAAACGTGATATTTTTACATATAACTAGTACTTATGCATAATGTTAATAAATATAAATGTAACGACTATATAAATAAACAGGCGATGTTTTTTTATCTATTTGCAGTGTAAGAAAATGTGTTGAATTGTCTATTTTGGTATACCTACGGGTTTCCCATCCCAATGATTTTGCAGTATTTTCTGCAATCTTGCTGTCTCTTGTGCCTATTTCGGCTCTTCCTTCAGGATTGACGCATTCTTTATTTTATATTGTTTTATTTTCCTCGATTCATCGAACCGTTCCTGCATTATCTCCATGTCACGCTGCATGATTTCAATTATTTGTTTCTGTTTTTAAGATTCCCTCGTTACGATTCAATTTCCGTGTCATGTGGACTAATATCACAAACATATGGAGTTTTCATGGTTAATCCACAGATGTTTAATCATATCACCACCTCAATAACTTCTCATCACGCATACATTGCCCACTTACGATAATTCCATCATTGCGGTACTGTTTTATGAATAATTTCGCACCAATGACCTCAGAGGGACTCAACACACCTCCAGTGTGCCCTCGTGCATGTTCTGGGTTGCTTCTGCTCATGATTTCAACACTACCGGGTTTGAATAACTGCATATATTTGAGACGATATGGTCTGAGGTCACCCCAAACCCGGAAGAATTCCATATCTAATAACCGGTTTCGGGATGCATACGCTGTTGCTATCTTCCTTCTTTTTTCGATACGTGCTTTTTCCTTCTTCTGCTCTTCCGGTGAGGGACGCTTCAATGATTCTCTTTGACGTATGTCACTTTTCTGCCGACGCATCTCCTGAACTTGAAATTGAAGTAGAGCCACCTCATCGTCCTTGGCTTTTAGCTCTTTAATAAGTTGCGAGGTCTCTTCGTTGCGGTTTGCATTGGGAGATGATGTAATACTCGCAGGCGTTGAAGTTGTTCCAGAGGGATGTTTTTCAAGTTCTATTTCAAGTGCCTGCTTGAAACTTTCATCATTGTTCAAAATGGCGCTCACTCTTCTTTGCAAGTATTCTTGCTTGTGCTTCTTCATGATGAAAGGGTCAGCGGCATGAATCTCGCCCTTCTTCGTCAGAGAATAAAGATATGGTTTCATGGTGCTCGTCGTGGTGAGGTAACCCCGACGTCGGAGTGCATAGAGCTCTGACCAAAATGAACGATTTGATGGGTGTTGAACTATTTCTTGGATTTCACGGGATGAAAGGTCTTCTCGGAGAAGAGTTGCTAATATTTGGCCTTTCAGTTGACAGTCCTTGTATTGTTTCATGCGTCACCGACCCTAAGTCGACACCATAGGTGTTGACTTGCATCTCAGGTGAATTTCAGACATTAAAAACATTTAGGTCATGAACATGGCTATTGTTTGTGTTTACTATTGGACACTTATTGATGAAAAAGCTGTGATGTATGGCATAATTTAGGAGATTCATGAAATCTGTGCGTAAGCAAAGTTGTATACGTATCGGGTGCTAAAAACTAGAAGACTATTTAAATATTTAAATTTCTAATAGTAAATTAGATATTAATGGATTTAAATCACATTCAGCCTAACAAAGTTGACAGAGTATTCTCATTCTACAACATATTGAAAATTATCTCCAATTTAGGTGAATATAGGGAATGGCTAAAATCATATCATCAAATAGACGATGATTCTTTTTTGATAGAGGGATATAAGTTCTTTACTGAAGTTGTGATTAGCGATTTACTTGATGCCTTTCATGATGACTCTACCTTTGATTTTGATGACGATATGGCATACTACAGAGCAAATTCTGTTGGTGTGTATATTGATGACATCCCTAATACAAGTGAAAAAACCATATTTATAAAAAACCTATGGAACAGGTTGAAACATATAAATGAACAGGCTTCATGGGATGATATTGCCAATTACTGGGCTAATGCACAAGAAGTTTTCACAGTCTTTGATAGGATTTTCCTTGAAGATGTAGTGTCTGGCAAGATTCCAGATAAAAATCTATCTTTGAAAATTGTAACTATTTTGGATACACATATCCATTTTAATGACCTCGATAGAGGAGTTCAATATACATATCCTATGTCAATTCTAGAAAGAGAAATATCTCAAGAAAGGCTTGATGAAAGCTTCAATGGATATGCATTTTGTTTGCAGTATCTTTGGTATGTTCTTCTTGGCAGAGATAAATATGAATCCACTTGTTTAAAAAGAATGCATCAATCTACAGAACTCTATACCCAAGAAGTAATAGATGAGCTGGAAAGTGAACCATCTCTTTTTGGTGGTTTTATCGAAGAAGTCTTGCCAATAATAAAATGGGAACATTCAGACATAAGTGTGTCACCTACAGAAGTAAAATGGAAATGTTTGGATAGGTTTTTTGAATCAATAAATGAAGAGATAGTTAAACCATTGGAGAATGAATTCAATATCAAAACTGTTGATGCAATGCTATTGTTAAAAGAAAAGTTTAATAAAAACAAATTTGGTTCATTATTGAGAAAAGATACTGTTTCCACTCCTGAGTATTTGCTTGACGACAGCACGCCTGAACTAAAAGTACGGAAGCTTGATTCTTATTTTTATTGGGAAATGATTTACAAATTGGATTGCCATCAAGTAATAAGAGATGGTATTAGTGCGTTTACTGCTTTATTATTAGGCACTATTCAGACTAAGAAAATGCATAAAACAATGGAAAAGGCCGAAGTTCTCAGAATTAAGCATCCTGTAAAATATACCAACGGCTTTGCTTACAGCTATGCAGTTCTCATTGAAAGGTATGGCTTTCTCAGTGATTACTCTGTATGGTATGTATTCTTTAATTGTGCAACTGATTATTCTGGATATGGGGGTAGTTTGCATCAAAGGGCGGAGGCTGTCATAGAACATTATGCTGAACAAGACGCAATCAATATAAGAGAATTCGTTATCGACAAAGAATTCTTCCAAGATTATTTAGATAAAGGCATCATGTCGATTGTTCAGAGAATCAGAAATGAAGCTTCGTTTATATCTGAACAGACAAAAGGCACTCCTATTGAATCTATTGCAAATAAGGTAAAGGAAGAAATTCAAAAGTTACAAGTTGAAAATCCAAAGCAATTGGAAAAAAATCTTGTTAATTTAATTTTCTCTATTCGTGCATTGGTTCCCGATGTTGCTGAAAATAAATTAATTATTGACAAAATTGATGAAATAAGTGAATGCAAGATTGTTGAAGACCAAATTGCAATGATAGGAACCGTAATTCTTTTGATTCCAACAATTTATGTGAATCATAAATTGGATGAAATCAAGAAAGATACTGGATATATATGTGTAACTATGGACCAAATCTTGGAATCAATAGAAGAAATACAAATTTCACTTAAACCTGGGATTCAGGAAGCTATTCAGGTTACTGTAGGTGCATCAGCTATGGGCACTGGAGCCCAACATGTTATTACAATACCAATTAAATCGATAGCATATTCAGAGATAGAAGAAGATATTCAAAAATACTCAGATAAATGTGTGAACATTGCTACGTTCCCAGAGAAGCTGAAGACGAAAATCTTGGGTTATATTAGGAAGAATCCAGATAAATTGGATAAATAAATTGATGATTAGTTTGTAATTATGGTGGCACAATAACATGCATATATGTGATATTTGTATACGTTGGAGGAATGTGCTATGAACGAAGCAAAAGATTTCAGTGACATTGAAAAGTCGTGGAGTACATTGTTAGACCAGCTCAGTCCAGCCGGCAATGATTTTCAGATGTATGGTATCAGACCCAGGAATGATGCAAAGTACTTCAATGCTAGAGTTGAAAGACAGCATATTGTCATAGACGTTGCGAGGACGCATGTGAACTCATCAAAGATTACTGTTGAGAGGTCTGTTTGTTTCAAGGAATTCGAGATTGTTGCAAGTAACTATAATGAATACGTCTCACGTGTGACAGGAATGAGGCAACAGATGCAATCTAGTCAAAATTCATCCTATCTGATATCATTGATTCATCATTTGCTGTGATAGCCAATTACTCTTCATTCTCACATTCAGGACATGGTGTACCATATCCTTCTTCGATTAACTCCCACTTGCCATCATCCAGAAGAACATAGACTCTTTCTACTTCAGAATGACCATGCTTGCAGTATAACTCAACTGTCAAAGTAGTGACAGGTTCATCATCTATATCGTAGGTTTCTTCAGTGGTTACTGGTTCAAGCCCTTCAGCACGTATGGACTCAAGGATTTCTTCCTTAGAGTCGAATATATCTTTATCACGACCTGCAAGACCTGCTGACATGCTTATCCGGTTCATGCTCTCCACTTTTTCAAGGAATTCTTTTTTCTGTTCTTTGTCTTTACCCATGCAACATTTCTTGTACTTCTTACCAGAACCACATGGACAAGGGTCGTTTCTTCCAATTTTTTCAGTCATTTAATCACCGTATTTGAGGATGATGTGATACTATTTATCAGTCTGTTGAGACTTGAAGTGCAAAAAGTGTTTACGATGATATTCAGGTACTTGGATGATAGAAATCAAAAGTGATAGGCGTTTAGGTTATTTGCAAAACTTCTTCTGCTGTCGTGGTTGAAGGATGTGGTGATTTTAGGAAATTGAATGGAGTGTGAACAAATACCCAACGGCGTCTCGGATATGTGCAGTATTTAATTATTAAATGAAAATGTGCTTTCCTGGCACGAGGTTCGTGTTTACTGATTCATGGAATGACTGAGATGTTGAAACATGGATACGTTACTAACTTCAGAATATAATACTGACTGTGGATGGTTGAGTGCTATGCCGATTTTGGGCACAAGGTCATTGATATTGAATGAATTGTGAGGGGCGTTGACGGGATTTTTTGGGTTAATTGATTCATCATATTCATGCTATATTCTTGTGAATTTTACCCATCACGGTGATTTCAATCATCAATCTGTACAAACCCCTGTGTCACTATTTCAAATGCTTAGAAGAAGGTATTTTGGGGACAAAATCAATAGGCAAAATTTATTTGCAATGCAAATAAATAGTGGATTATGAAACAAAAAAACGCCCGTCGAAGCTGGTCGATTGACTCGGGAGAATTATAAAAAACACGGCGATGCTGTGCAGAAACGTCATGCTGGGATGTTCGACCTATTGGCGAAAAAGGGTTACATGCTGGAAGATAAGTTATTCTACATAGGTGAGGAGTATTTGCTTAGTTCAGAAGAGCTTGATTGGTTGAATCAGAAGCTCATAGAGAGGCACTGTTTGCCCATCAAATTTCACTAGGCTTTGAAGGTATTGCGTACAGGATGGCAAATGCTGTTCCTGGAAAGAGGTGCGTCTTTTAATTTAAATCTGATAAACCCGCACACTTTACCCTGATTATTCTGAGAAGGTCTCAAAAGGTATTGATTAAGATTAACTTAAAAATTCTCAAATCAAAGAGACGTGTAAGGGATGAGGGTGATTGCATGACTTATTTCATTCCTGCTTGTCTGAGCATACGTGAAAGATATTAACTTCAATGTCATCCATTTTGCCATTCTGATATGCATCAAAGAAGGGAAGCAAAACAGGTCCCCCGATTCCCTTGCTATTCTTGCACGACTGTGTTGGATAAATTTTGTAATCTTTATTTTTGAAATCAAGCACCTCTGAATTCAATAGGTCTTTCACAAAATTAATTGCATCTTTTGCTGTTGTTTCATTGAAGAAGAACCAAACGTTGTATGAACCATCTTCTTCGGTTAGCAAAGTCTTTATCGTTGGTTCCAGCAAATCGAGGAATCCTCGGAAACGTATTAGGCTTTGTTTATCAGAAAACTCTACACAAACTGCGTTCGTTTTGATACCTGAATGAAGCAGGTAGCCATGGATTTGTTTCCTACCTTCAATGTGGTCCCGGATTACTTCATTTGTGATAGGTATCTTTGACTCCAGTAATGAGACATCGGCATCCATGATGTCACAAAGAAGAGAATCCGTTCCATAAAGTTTAGCAAAGATATTTGGGAAAGAATCTGAGCAAGTGTTTAAATATATATTTTCGAAGTATTGGATGCTTGAGTCTGTATATATATCTATACAGACTGAAGACCAAAATTCTTCGGATGGTTTTTTATAAAGTGCCATGGAATCAAGAGTTGTAGGGAAATCAATGTTACGACCTTTGAGTTTTGGTTTAATTATTTGTGGTACTGAAATACAGTTTTCCCGGAGATGAACGATTGTAACATTCTCTTTGTTGAAAGGAATTGTTTTGATGTGCTCTACTTCTCGACCATAGCCCCACTTGCATACATTCACGCATTGCTTGTAAGTGCATCCGAGTGCGAACACGATTGAAGGAACCTTGCCATTTGGGTCTTTAACTCGGGACCATGCTTGAAAGGTGTCAGCATGTACTGTCTCCAATCTCCTATTTTCGGATTTAATCTCGGAATCTGTGAATAGGTCGTATGCATCTCCTGGTTTTTCTGCTCGACCAAGGGCAATCATCACCCTTGAATCTGATTCAACGCCAATCATATTTTTAGAATTGTAGTAATCTACAGAACATGGATGGCCCATGTCTTTGAGATTTTTTTCTATGTAGGATGCCATCTTCTTGTTCATAGCTACAATAAGACAGTTTTCAGGCCCATACATCTCTATAATTTGAATTATTCGCTGGGCATATTTTTCTCGCACCGACTTTTTATACAGAGAATCATTTCCCCATCCTCTCAATTTTCGAGTGTCGGGTACAATATAGAATATGTCATTTGTTTTAAGGGGGTCTCCATTTTCACCAAACAGAATATTATTTATCACTCGATTTGGTGGGCAACATTGGTTGTAATCATACCAGCCGGCTGGAGTTGCTGAAGTAAAGATAATGCGTTTCCTCTTACTAGCCATGTCCTGCACAAAATCTTCTAAAAGCATGTTATACAATGGGTCTATGACAGTATTCATAATTGTTATTTTTTCTCGGTATTTGTCTTTATCGAGGTCAACAGCAATCTTTTCTAATTTGTAAGTCACCTGTATATTTTCAGCAAAGGTAAAGCTTAAAATCTCATATAAAGTGGCGATGCTATTTATTTTATCTTTTATCGTGCCTTTGTCAGATAATTCAATAACCAAATCTTCAATTTCCCCAAATATGGATGACACAAATTCTATTGAATCATCAATTATGAATTCGTTTTTCACTACATTTGAATACTTCTTTCCACGCGGTTTGATGTCACTCTTACCTTCTTCCATAGCTTTTTCTATTGATTCAGTAAGAGTTTCTTGATTCCAAATTTTCTTGAAATTTAATACCATTTCTTTGAGAGCTTCGTATTTATCAAATGAAAAAAGGAAATCATATTGAGCAGTATCGAAATGAAACGATTTGCCTTTTTCAAATATAGCAGCTTCAATTGTTGAGGTTTTTTCAGTTAAGAATTTATGGCATTCATCAATGAGAATAGTGTTCACAAAATTAAATTGGAAGTAAAACCTCTCAGCTGCATTAAGCTTTTTAGGACGCCCATCATCCGGTGCTGACATTTTTTTGTATTTCGAAAGAAGAATCGCTGCTAGTTTTTGAATTGTTACGGAATAACTAGTCTTTGAGGCTACAGAGTTTGCAGCCTTCATTATTGGGCAACGGATATACTTCAACAGATTTTGTGGACTTTTTGTACCGGATTCTAAGCACTCATTGCAATTGCCCAGAAGTAGGAAGGGTAATTCTTCTAGATATGGATAGTTTTTATATAAACTTTTAATATCCGGGCATTCACGATTAGGAGGAACGTGGTACACCGCATCACGTGGCTTCTCGATGAAATCCGTTGCTGCTTTTTGAATGGTCTTTTTGCCGATATCTGTTGTCGGTACGATAGCTAGAAATGTTTCACCCTGATTGAGAATTTCCATTATTGTTGAAGTAGTACCACCACAACGTGTTGTCTTGTGGCATAAATTTACGGCATTTTGAGTTTGGCTTAGAATGTTGAATGCTGCGATATTTCGTGGGTCGTTGCTGCTGGGAGCAATATTAACGTCAGCATCAAACTCAGTGCTATTAAAGCAAACAGTACTGTGTACTGTATCAGCGGTACATTTATATGCACCTATGTTAATACTATTCATTCTATCACAATGTTTTTATGCAAGTCACCGGGGGCAAAAATCGGTGACTTCATATTTCTTTTCTCAGTTCGTGATAATGGATTTCTTCATCTCTTTGGAACTTCAATACAGCATCATCCAGACATTTTGTTATTTCCTTACTCTTAATATTCATATCCGAATTGTGTTCAATCTGACTGATGAACTCCGATTTTGACTTTGATTTTGCTTTCAAAAAGTCATCATAGCAAAAATCACATTCGTGAATAATTTCATCTTGATATATAGCTTTTACAGTGAGTATGTGAAACCACATGTCGTCCAATCGGAGACTGAAACTAAAATCTAAATCTTCATTTGACGTGTGATACGTAGCATCGTTCAATACATATTTTAATTCACCGAAATCATCATACGCTGCTGGTATTAGTACAAACCGATGTCCGGTTACCGTGTTCATATTCTTCACTCTTTTTCTCAAAATGTTCATTTCATCTAGCAATTTAAAATGCTCTTCGAGAATTCCATTTACATACTTACTTCTCAACCTTTGACCTCTTTTTTGCTCTATCAAATCGAATACAGCAGGCTGGAATGATATCCCACGGGTTATTACTTTTGTCATATTTATTACTCCTTCATTAATAATTGCAGTTTGTTTCCTGCAAACCTCTGTATATGCGAAGGTCTATTTAAGCGTTTGTGAAGCGCACCGTGGCGACTGATTGCGTTTCCTTTAAGCTATACGTGTATATTTTGTTAAAATAATAATCAAAAAATAAAAGAAACGAAACCGGTAGCTTTATACTGTTCAGTGGTCGTGTGATTGATATTTGCGAAGCATGTTGGGTGCCAAAAAGACATCGTCAAATGTGTTTATTTATTTGATAAGGGTAATAAAAAAAAGAAGGAGAGGGATGAACCCCACTCACGCTGTTGTAGATGCTTCCTGAGATGACAGCGTGGATTGCAAAGCTCGCAACATTTTGTCTCGTTCAGATGATTGTGGACACATCCTTAGTGTGCCAATATCAAATTCAATTTCTTCCCTAGAAGGTGTGTGAGGTGGAATTTCACCTGATAAGAGCACCTGTAATCTTGCTACATCGTCAGCTTGTTTCCGTTGCTGCTCTGGTGTCAATACAGGTGCATTATCTCTTTCATATTGTCGTATCCTCAACGATTCTTCGAATTTCTTTTGCATCATGTCAATGTTGCGTTGCATCAATTCCATCTTGACATTTTGTTTTTCCGATTCCTTCTTCATAAGGTCAGCTTCACTTTCAAATGGTATATCATCCTTCAGGTTAAAACCGCACTTTTTACAATACTGCTTTGTAGCTACGTTGATTTCTTGACAGCGTGAACAAGTCTGAGGCGCAAGGATTGATGGAGTATCTTCTTCCGCTTCTTTCATTCCATAGATTTCCCTCATCCTTGAATCGATTCTCTCACCGTTCATGTGGACGTAGTGCCCGGTCATCTGAGAACTTGGTGTCCATCCGGCAAACGCCTTCAACTCTGGCTCTGTGAGCTTTGAAGCGAGTCTCGTTGCCGTAGTGTGACGGAACAAATGAGGGTAAACCCCTCGTGTTATTCCGGCATCTTTTGCAGCTTTTTTGATGATATTTTCGGCGTGGCTATCACTCATTCTACCATGTACAGTATGGATTAGATGTCTACCACGAACAGGTGTTTGAAGATACTGTTTCACATATGGAACTGACATATAAAGTCTGATATTTCGCATACCTGTTTTTCCATCAACGTGGATAAGGAACCCATATGAATCTGATTTTACTCTATCCTCTGTCAAATCAAGGATTTCACCAAGACGACCACCAGTATCATAGAGCAAAGCAATGAAAAGCTGGTCTCTGAGCCTGTCACAACCGTTAATCATATTGAAGGTCTCTTCTTCGGTAAACAGGTCTTCTGGCCGTGTTTCCTTTTTAATTAGTTGGATTTCAATCCAATCAACCACATCAGGATATATTGCCTTTCTCATTTTCTGACGGTCACGACCATAGTGCACCCACTTGAAGAAGGTTCGTAAGTGCATCTTGTAGGCTTGTAGTGATGATTGTGCAACCTCTTTCCGCTTTCCATCCTTTCCAACCTTCTTATATAGACGGAATTCATCTGAATCCACGTAGTCTTCAAGGTCTCCCCTTGTGAACTCGTTGAAAGGTTTGTCATATATTGCGCCAATTGCTGTTGCACACATCACCTTATAATATACTGTTTTTAGGGATTGTGGCTTACCTTTATGTGTTGATTTACCTGAGTCTTTACAATATCTCACAAATTTGATAATCGATTTTTTTTGGTCTGGGTTTTTTATAGCATCGATGTATTCTTGAATCTGTGTTTCAAAATCTTTAGGCATGGTTTTTGTCTCCTTTCTTTATATAGCCGAGACATTTTGACTATATAAACATTTGGGGCTAAACCGTTATTGGGAAACGTTTATAACGCATAAATTAGGTATTGAAGCAAATCAGTTATTACAATAATATTAGTTAAATCAGGTGAATATATGTCATTAGCAGCTCTTAGAACGCATTATACGTCACAGATCAACCCGGAGGAACTGGGTGACCAGAAGGTCACTGTCGCCGGATGGGTACATGAGGTACGTGACCTCGGTGGAATTTGTTTTGTTGTGCTCAGGGACCGTGAAGGAAGGGCCCAGATCACACTGGTGAAAAAGAAGACTGATCCGGAACTTCTGGACCAGGCAAGGAAGCTTGTCAGAGAATCAGTAGTATCTGTTACAGGTAGCGTTAAGCCGGAAGGAAAGGCTCCAAATGGATATGAGCTCATCCCTGATGAGATAACAGTTCTCAACGAGGCAGAGTCACCACTTCCAATGGACACAACCGGAAAGGTTGAAGCTGAACTTGACACTCGTCTTGATTCAAGGTTCATCGACCTTAGAAGGGAAAGGACCACAGCTATCTTCAGAATAAGACATGAAGTACTTAAGGCTGTCAGGGATTACCTTACAGATACCGGGTTCATTGAGACCTCCAGTCCAAAAGTCGTTGCAACAGCAACAGAAGGTGGAACATCCCTTTTCCCTATCACATACTTTGACAGGGAAGCTTTCCTGAACCAGAGTCCTCAGCTCTTCAAGCAGATCCTTATGTCTGGTGGGCTTGACAGGGTATTTGAGATCGGCCCGATCTTCAGGGCAGAGGAGCACGACACCCGCAGACACCTCAATGAAGCAACATCCATTGATATTGAGGCAAGTTTCTGTGATCACTTTGATGTCATGGAAATCCTTGAGAACATGGTTGCATACATCTATGAGCAGGTAATCGCTAATGTATCCGATTCTCTTGCAGTTCTTGATGTCGAGTTAAAGGTACCAGCACTTCCGTTCAAGAGAGTGACCTATGATGAAGCTATCGAGATCGTCAATGCGAACACTGACGAGATGCTTAACTGGGGAGACGACCTTGGCACTGCTGCCGAGCATACCATTGGTGAGTATGTTTTCAAAGAAACCGGTGAATCACACTATTTCATAATTGACTGGCCAACTGAGATAAAGCCGTTCTACGCAATGCCTTATGAGGACAACCCGATCCTTTCAAAGGGATTCGACATGATGCACAGGACAATGGAACTCTCATCGGGTGCACAGCGTATACACATTCCTGAGCTTCTTATAAGCAGGATCGAGTCACAGGGTCTTGATCCAGAAGGCTTCGAGTTCTATCTCAAGGCTTTCAGATACGGTATGCCTCCACATGCAGGATGGGGTATCGGCTGTGAAAGGCTTGTTATGACCATGCTTGGTGTTGAGAACATTCGTGATGTTGTACTCTTCCCAAGAGACAGGCGAAGACTTTCCCCATAATAATTTAACAGGATGAATCTTTATGAAAGAAAGGAATCCATCAGGAGAAAGTCCTGAGAAAAAAGCTGCAGGATTTGCAGCTGCTGACCTTGTCAAAGATGGTATGGTAGTCGGTCTTGGTACCGGCTCGACCACAGCTTACACAATAGCCGAGCTTGGAAGGCGTGTTGCTGACGGGCTTGACATTATTGCAGTTGTGACCTCATACCAGTCAGAAATGCTTGCTATTGAGGCAGGTATTACCCTGACATCACTTGCCGAACATCCTGAGCTTGATCTCGCGATCGATGGTGCTGATCAGGTTGATGGTGCCTTGAATGTTATCAAAGGCGGTGGTGCTGCACACACACGTGAGAAGGTCGTTTCACATTCTGCAAAGCGATTTGTGATAGTTGCTGACGATTCAAAGGTAAGTGAACAATTGAATCACTATGTTCCACTGGAAGTGCTTCCTTATGCAAAAGAACTTGTGTCAAAAGAGATAAGGATGATCGGAGGAGACCCTGTACTGCGTCTCGCATCAAGAAAGGATGGACCGGTTATATCTGACAATGGCAATTTCATTATCGATGCAAGCTTTGGTGTAATTGAGGACCCAATTGCTATGTCTACTGTTCTTTCGCAGATCACTGGCATTGTTGAACATGGCATCTTTACCAATACGGACGAGGTCTATATTGGCAATAAAGATGGCTCGGTCACGATACTGAAATAAGGTCAAAAAAGAGAATTCGTTTTAAATAAATTAAATGATGTCCTGATCGATTCGATCAGGAATTATTTTTATCGTCAAGTGGACAAGCACACATTTCAAACAATGCTTCTTCTCCTGTGCGTGAACCTCTGGCTATGAGTATATCCCCTGAATGGACAACTGTTCTTTTGTTAGGTCTGTAAACCCACCTTTCCCCTCTTTTAATGGCCATCACATGTACGCCAGTCTCAGTTTCAAGTTTTAACTGACCAAATGTCTTTTCGACTATAGGGGAGCAGTCCTGAACTATCAGTTTGGTGATAACCTCGTCAGATTCCCTGACAGCTATGGTGATTATCGGGTGCAGATCGATATCCCTGAGAACTGTATCTGCGATGGTGTAAGCGGCATCCGAGATCGCTTCAGCAGAATTTGCAAGCTGCAGGAGTCCACGAAGAATGTTCACATCGGGAACATGTTTTGCAGTTTCGAGTACCCAGTGTTGGAGCTCATGCTTCATGGAGTCCATTTCGGATTCAAGAGCCTTCACTTCATGTGCAATATCTTCATTATCAAATAACAGGGCAGAATAGGCAAGTCCTACGGAAAGTTCGCCCATGTTCTTCATTTCCACAATGACATCAACAGCTTTCTCAAGATCTATCAGGAATCTCTCATGCTGCATTTCCCTGGGTACATACTTGATATTTGTTACAAGTTCCATAAAAAGAGGAACACCTTCATCGTGACCACGTGCAAAAAGCACATCATCAGGTCTTATGCGGGTATTATGGCTCGGATCATATATCCATTCATCATTTCTGCGAATAGCGATTATCCACATTCCGGCTTCAGTATCGAATTCAATATCTTCCAGGTTTCGGCCTGCAATTATCGAGTCTTCGCCTACAGTTGCTCTGGCAATGGTCTCGTCAGCTTCCCTCATTGCAAGATTAAGTTCCCTGGGGATACCCATATCCATTAGAACTATTTTGGCAATGTCACCAGCTGCGTTGGATATATTTTCCGATGCACGGGCAACCTGAAGTACACCGGACATCTCTTCTGCTTCTTCAACACGTCTTGTGCTGAGCATGGCTCCAATTTTCATGTGATAATCAAGTGTATCCATCTTTTCTTCAAGGCGGATCACTTCTTCTGCAATATCCTCATCATCATAGACCATAGCTGAATATGCAAGGTCTACCATGAGTTCTGATGTATCCTTCATCTCTGTTAAAAGGTCTTTGAGATTGCGTGGAACATATTTTATTTCCTTGGGACTCATAGATTTCTACCGTTCATTTATTCTTAATCTGTATTTGGTTTTAAATTATATTATATTTTAGATTAGGTTCAGGATATTTATGGTTGCGAATATTCCGATGACACCTATAAGGTCGCCAAGGGTGGCGATAAGCGGAATTACTGTGTCATCGGGATCCACCCCAAACCTGTGAGATGCAAATGCGATCGTGATGGTGGCTGAAAAGACAGCTATTAGCTCAAATGAGCCGGCTATAAGGCACAGGGCCATGAGGGTTATAAATGGAAGTCCAATTCCAAGAATTGTTCCTGTGATCCATACTATTATACCCACAAAGAAGCAGGCACCAAGGCCTACTATAAGTGCTGCAAGAACACTATTGCGGACAACCGGGTTTCTTCGAAGATGACTTCCAAGACCCATGTGAAAGGATGATGATAGTCTTGCACCTAGCATGCTTCCTGTATCCCCGCCAATCTTGATCAGCGCAGGTATGAGTACAAGTATGATGGGCATGGAGATAAGTTTCTCAATCTCAATATTGAGTACCTGGCCAGCTAGTATTCCTATGACCGATGTGATTAGAAGAATGGGGAACCCTCTGGCTACAATTCCCTTGACTGTATAGTAGCTCATATCATAAGCACCACCTTTGCAGCCAGAAAGAGCATTACCATGGATACGATGTCACCAATAGTGGCAATGGCAGGAGTGACTACATTATCAGGATCGAATCCGAAGCGGAACATACCAAGAGCAAGCAGGACCGCAACGAATGCAAGAATGAGTCCTGAGGATACTCCTGCTATGACAGCGATCAATGTAAGGGTGAATGCTCCTGCACTTTGCAGGCCAAGGCCCACGGTTATCAGATGGCCCACGATTCCAAGTATAAAAGACATCATCAGACTCAATAAGAGGGACCCTGAAACATTGTTTATAAGTTCGGGATTGCGGTCTATCTTTGTGATAAGACCCATGTGTATGGCACTTCCAAGACGGGAGCCTAATGTGCAGGATATATTCCCTCGCATGCCAAGTACAGCGGGTGTGATGACAATTAATCCTGGTATGAGTTCCAGTTCGTTGCTCATTCCTGAGAGAATTAATCCTGAGATTACTCCTCCAATGGTTGCCATGAGTTCAAATGGTAACGCCTCACGCACTATGGAGTGGATACTTCCGTAATCCCCTATGTACTCCTCGACGACTTCTATCTCGTAGTCCTCGTTTTCATCACTTGAATCGTAAGGCATTATTGCCCTATTTCACTTTGTTAGTATTTAAATACCTATCAGCACTATTTTTTCAGGATATCGTATTCTTGCATGTTTGAACATAAAAGACATAAGACATGTCAGCATTTGCAGAAAAGAGGAATATCACATGTTTAAACATATTGCTATGTGGAAGTTAAAGGAAAATGCTGAAGGAAAGAGCAACATTGGGAATGCATTGCTTATGAAGGAAATGCTTGAAACTCTCAAAAGTATGATCCCTGAGATTGAAGTGATAGAGGTGGGAATTAATGAAAATCCTTCAGCTGTTGCTTATGATGTTGTTCTCTATTCCGAGTTTAAAGATGAGGAAGCATTTAAGATTTATCAGGACCACCCTGAGCACATGAAGGTTGCCGAATTTGTCGGCAAGATCAATGATGACAGGGTTGTTGTGGACTATATGGTTTAAATTATTTAATCCAATTTCAATTTGAAATACTGTCAGATGGAAGTAAAAAACAGTGAGAAATTAAGATTTTCATCCAATTTCCAAGTTTCCATCAAAAAAGGTTATATACAACTAGTTACATTAAGGAGTTGCTCGTGGGCGAAACCGTCACCGAACAACTTTATTCGCAAACACTGTGGGCCCGTGGTCTAGCTGGTTATGACATCGCCTTTACACGGCGAGGATCATGAGTTCGAATCTCATCGGGCCCACCATTTACAATTATCTTTTCTGATGCTGGTTTATGTAAGGAGCTTAGTTGTTCTTTTGTTATTATTGCGGTGCTGAGCGTAGCGATGCACCTCGATTCGCGCTTCCGAAGCGTCATCGGAGTTGCGAAACACATCGGGCCCACCATTTACAATTATCTTTTCTGATGCTGGTTTATGTAAGGAGCTTAGTTGTTTTTTTGTTATTATTGCGGTGCTGAGCGTAGCGATGCACCTCGATTCGCGCTTCCGAAGCGTCATCGGAGTTGCGAAACACATCGGGCCCACCATTTACAATTATCTTTTCTGATGCTGATTTTGTTTCTTGGATAATTGCTGTGTTGTTCTTCCACCTCACCACAGCTTTTTATCAAAGCTCTGTCTATTATTTTATAGGGGATCTATCGTATCATTTTTACAGAAGCATTATACACATGGGGTGGAACATGAAGGTCGCATACTTATTAACGTGGACACTGATCGTACTTTTTGCTTTGTTAGTTCAATCGGGTGCAGCATTAGAGGATGATTTGGATAGCTGTCTGGATTGCCATAGTTCTATGAACGTATTTCCGGCGATAGTGGATGATTGGGAGAATAGCAAACATGCAGAGAATGATGTATCATGTGGAGATTGCCACATTGCAGAGCCAGATGATTCTGATGCTGTAGAGCATATGGGTACTTATATTTCACCTGTGGTGTCTTCAAGCGACTGTGGGTCCTGCCATGCTGCAGCGTTCGAAGAGAATACCCGGAGTCTGCACGCGCTTGGTGCCAAATACTACGAACTGGATTTTGACAATAAAGGTCTGCCATATCTTGAAAGCACAACAACGTTTGATGGTGAGACCATTGTAAATCATGATGCTACGGTTAATGGTTGTCAGGCATGCCATGGTACTAATATGACCGGTAAGAATACAGATGATCCTAGTGTCTGGCCAAACAATGGAATTGGAAGAATAAATCCGGATGGCAGTCTTGGATCGTGTTCCTCATGCCACACACGTCATTTATTCTCTGTGGAGGAAGCACGAAAACCAGAGTCCTGTGAACAATGCCATCTTGGACCTGATCATCCTCAGACAGAGATATTCTTTGAATCAAAGCACGGAAGCATCTATAATACTGAAGGAGATCAATGGAACTGGAGTTCTGAGCAGTGGGTAGCTGGAGAGGATTATAGGACGCCTACCTGTACTGTATGTCATATGTCAGGGACGGATGAGCTGGAACCTACGCACGATGTAAGTTCACGTCTTTCATGGGAACTTGAACCACCGATATCCAGACGGACTGACAACACGGCAAACGTATTTGGAACTCCGATCAGTGATGGGTCTACATGGCAGGAAAAGCGGGAGAGGATGTATTCAGTGTGTGCACAGTGTCACTCAGATGACTGGATCACAAATTACTACGTAAATGCAGACAATACGGTTGCATTATACAACCAAAAATACACAGATTCAAAATTAATAGTTGATGAGCTCAGAGAAGATGGCTTACTGACCGAGCAGAACTTTGATGAGCCCATAGAATTCAAGATCTATGAATACTGGCATCATGAGGGCAGACGTGCAAGAATGGGTGCATTTATGATGGGTCCTGATTTTGTACAGTGGCATGGTTTCTATGAGATGCTCAAGGACGAAGCTGAACTTGAAGAAATGGCAGAACAGGTGAGAATCAATGCCGAGGTCCAGTCCCAACTCGGAACTAAGGGAACGGGTTCGAAAAGTTCAAGTCTGCCAGGATTTGAGTCTTTGCTCGCAATTGCATGCGTAATTGGTGCAGTATTTTTATCTTTGAGAAAGAGGGTCTAATCCCTCTTCTTAAGTGCTTTATGAATTAGACAATTTACAAGATCTGATGAAATATAAACACTAAAAAACGCTGTAATTAGACATATTTTAATCTGGGGGTGTTTTGATGTTTACATTGCCTGGTTAAGCAATTCTTTTTCATTTCAACAGGTATCACAAAAGTAAAAGTACTGCCTTTTCCAGGTTTGCTTTCAACATGGATATTTCCTCCATGCATTTCCACATATTTCTTTGTAAGCGCAAGACCAAGACCGGTTCCTTCGAATTTACGAGTTAAGAAGCTATCAACCTGTTTGAAAGGTTTGAATATTTCCTGTATTTCATCTTCTGAAATACCAATACCGTCATCTGCAACAAAAATCTGTAATTTATCATCATGACAAGTTGCATTGACGTGTATTTTTCCATTTTTCGATGTGAATTTGACCGCATTGGAAAGAAGATTGTACAATACATCTTTTATTTTTTTAGTGTCAGCATATATTTCCACATCATCAATTTCAATTATGGTCCTGATGGTGATGTCTTTCTTTCTTGCAATAGGTTGCATGGATATTACAATTTCATCTAGTAAGTTTGCGATTTTAAAATATTCACATTCAAGTTTCATTTTCCCTGCTTCAACTTTTGACAGGTCAAGAATATCATTTATCAGCTCTATCAGGTGTTTACTGCTTTTGAGAACATTGGAAATATAATGATTTTGTTTCTCGTTCAATTCACCTGGGATCTTATCGTTTAATAATTGCGAAAAACCGTAAATTGAATTAAGTGGTGTACGTAGTTCATGGCTCATGTTAGCAAGGAACTCTGATTTTGTTCTGTTAGCTGCTTCAGCTGCCAGCTTGGCTTGAAGTAATTCTTCTTCTGCCTGCTTACGTTCGGTAATATCCTGAATTGTTCCAATGACCATATTTCGTTCAGCAAAATAACCTGCAACCGAATGTATTTCTCGAATCTTCCCATCAGTAGGTCTTATTATTCTGTATTGTACATCATATGGTGCATTTCTCTCAAGCAGAGCTTTTCGTGCTTTATCCAACATCGGTCGGTGTTCCGTTAAAGCTATTTCTTGTATTTCTTTGATAGTGTAATGTTTATTTTCCAGACCATATATCCTGGCAGCTTCCTCTGAAATATCCATATTGCTGGAATTAAAATCAAAACCCCAACTTCCAAAGCACCCAATTTCCTGTGCTATCTGTAGTTGCAATTCTCTTTTTTTCAATTCTTCATTTGCATGTTTTCGCTGAGTTATATCCCTGCCAACACCTAGTATTCCTATTAGTTGTCCATTGGAATTATACATGGGACACTTTATCGTTTCAAGATATTCCCTGTGTCCATCATCAGCATAAGTAATTTCTTCTTCATTCATGGAAGCTTTACCGACTTTCATTGCTTCCTTGTCTTTCTGTGTGAAAAGATCTGCCAGTTCTTTGTCCACAAAGTCATAATCCGTCTTCCCGGTAATTTCTTCTTCCTTTGCGCCAAAGAAGCGCTCGAATTTAGTATTACATGTCAGGTAAGTACCATTAACGTCTTTTAGCCAGACCAGATCTGGAATTGTATTTACTAATGTGCGTAATTGTCCTCTACTATTAAGCAGTGACTTCTCTGTAAGTTGATAATCGGTTATATCTTCACCAATGCAAACAATACTTTTAATCTTACCATCTATGTCCTTAATGGCAGTATTATTCCAGACGATCGTTCTTATGCTTCCTTTATTTGTAACAATTTCATTCTTGTTGTGTGAAGGTAGATTATCTTCTTCGATGGTCTTAGCAAAAACAGTCTTGATCTCAGGGACAATCTCCGGTGGCAGGAACATGTCAAACCAGTTATTGTTAAACACATGTTCTTTATTCTGTCCGGTTAGTTCCAGTAAAAAATCATTGCAGTAAATGATATTTCCCTTTGGATCCAGCATAATCTCAATAAGTTGTGTGTTATTAAGCATGCGATGAATCTGTTTTTCAGATTCAAAGTGATTGAATTCTGCTTTTTTCCTTTTAGTTATATCTATATGTTGCAAAATAACGGCAGTTTGGTCTTTTTTAGAAAGTGGCTGAACTTTCATCAAATACCATTTTTTTCCATCAGGGCCGTGGTGAGGATATTCAAGTTTGAATATATTCGTATTTCCATTTATGATATCGCTTATTCCTTTTGCCGCACTAATTGTATTGTCTGGTTTTTTAGCTGTAATTTCATCTAAAAATATGAGATAATTGACTTCTTCAGTGTATTTGAAGGAATTAAGACCATTATTGTGTACAAAGTCTTTCCAGCTTTGATTTGCATAAGAAACAGTTCCTTCTGGTGATAGTATAATGATACCATCTTCCCAGAGGTCCATTGAATCAGTTTCAAGACTAAAAGCACAAGGATTGTCGTTTTTCGAAGACATGTTATGTCCTGTAATATTTATAATTTCTATGATATATATTATTTATATTTATAATTTATTGTTGATTGATATTGTCTCTGAAATATTCAAAATAACAGGTACTATGTAATTACAGGCTGGATGCTGGTAATTCAAATCCAATATCCATGAACATAAGACTTCGTCTGCTGAACATATGGAGTTACATACCGAAGTAAAAAAGGCACGATTATAAGCGTAGTTACTAAATTGCCCACGAACCATCCTTCAAACGTAACAAAAAATTCATTCCACGGGATAATACCATTGGAAGCCAGCATGAATGCGCCCCATAAGGCTCCAGCAAGATTATTTAGCAGGCAGGCAAAAATGACAAAGATTGCTATATCCCTTTTTGTCCGCATCCTAATGTTCACTTTGAAATGTGCAAAGGCAGCCAGGGGAATGATTACCTGCCACAGGTCAGCCAATGACCATATCACATTTGCTGCAAAGGGCATATCTGCAAGGATGCCAGCTCCTATCATGCATCCAAGATATGCAGAAAAAGCACCCCATATTCCAAACCAGAGGGCAAATATTATCATGAATGCAACAGCAAAATACATGCTGGACACTCCCGGTGCTGGTGATATGGGGGAATTAATGACTGCAAATCTCGATAAGAGTGAATTAACCAGCACAAGGAACAGGAAAATATTCAAGTATCTCGAAAATGAATCTATATCAAGCATGATGTTTTCTCGTTTATTGGGGGGATAATGTGCAGGATTGGAATTCTTAGAAAGAGTGTATTCATGAACTTGCACATATATATAGCACTCATTTTATACAATACCTTTTTATCTAATATAGTTATGGGACTATAAACTGTTCTGTATGCTTTGTCAGTAAGTCATAGTTAAGGAATATTATATTTCAGCCAGGGGTTCACAATATTAAAAGTGATCAGAGGGATATGGATCCTCTTCGGATCAAAGAATGGTTCAAAAGACCGTACTCGGTTACAGTCACTACTTTTTTGATATTTGTTCTGGTACTATATCGTGCCTGGTTCTATATTGCTAACTGGCTTGATAGTGTTCTTGCAAGTGGTCTTGCTCCCAGGGATGTGACCTTTATCAAGGCTCTCACATTTATCCTGATCCTTCTGACTGCAAATATAATACATATGGTTCTCAGCAGACAAGTAGCTCTTTCAAGAACAGTAAAGGACCAGGAAACCAAACTGAATTTATATGAAACGAAATTTCAGAATTTTATTGATAATGTACCTGATGTTGCCGTTCAGGGTTTTGCTCCTGATCTCACAGTACACTACTGGAATCTTGCAAGTGAAAAAATGTATGGATATTCTAAAAAGGAAGCCACCGGGAAAAAAATGACTGAACTTATAGTCTTGGCTGAAAGCAAGGATGAATTTGAAGGAGCCATAACTTCTGTACAGGTTGAAAACAATTATAGTAATGCAGTTGAAACGACTTTCCTTGCTAAAGATGGAAGAAAAATTCCTGTATTTTCCAGCTACTCAGCAGTCCCGATAGCTGAGGATCAACTGGATATTTTTTCTATGGAGATCGACCTGACCGAAAGAAAAAGAATGGAAAGGGACCTTAAGGTGGCAAAAGAACTTGCTGTGGCTTCAAACAATGCCAAGAGCAAATTCTTAGCAAGCATGAGTCACGAGATTAGAACTCCTCTGAATTCTATAATAGGGTTTTCTGATATTCTTACAGATGATGAATCTGAAACATTTGGTGAATTACAAAGAAAATATGCTCAGAACATATCTAAAAGCGGTCACCATCTGCTGGATCTCATTAACGATATACTGGATATATCAAAAGCAGAAGCTGGAAAAATGGATCTTCAATATGATATTATATTAGTTCCTTCCACTATAAATGATATAGTTGAAAGTATGAGACCATCAACTACTCCCAGGAATATATCTATTCAGACCAATATAAGATCAAATGTGTCCACTTTGGAAGTTGATGCAGGCAAATTAAAACAGATACTTTACAATCTTGTGGGAAATGCAGTCAAGTTTGTCAATGATGATGGAAACATAACTATACGGTGTAGCATAGTTGAAGACATGATGCAATTTGAAGTTGAAGATGATGGTATAGGAATAAAAGAACAGGATATTGATAAATTATTCAAACCGTTTTCACAAGTTGACTTTTATTCCAATAAAGGACATAAGGGCACGGGGTTGGGTCTTTCCCTTGTAAAAGAATTAGTCGAGCTTCACGGAGGAGAAGTTTGGATCAGAAGTGAATATGGTAATTACAGTATTTTTGGTTTTAGCATCCCTTTGCGTTGTCCGGACCAAAGTCTAATACCTTTATATGATAACTAAAATAAGTTTTTATGTGCTCGGTCTATACACCTGAAGATATCTTCTCTTAAAGTAGTTTCAATGTTTTACTTTTATCCTTCGCAGTTTTTTCTTTATTAGAAGAAGAATAAAAAACAGAAAGGAGCAGTGTTTATACACTGATCCCGTTCTCACATGCTAGTTTAACAAAACGTTTTAATTGTCACTAGCAGGACCAATACCATAATTGCAGGCCAGTAGATAAGTTTTGCAAATATATTGTCCTTATAATCTATCAAAGGCATTTGTTTATCTGATGCAAACAGGAGAGCATTTAACGAAACACCCAGCACCACCAAATACATGATGATATAGAAGTACTCAAGGTAAATAATGCCGGAAGCTGTAAGGTTGTCTCGCAGAGAAACGTGTGCTACCATCAATACTAGCATTAATGAAGCACTGTATTTCAATATCTCCGAAGGGTCAGAATCTGCTTTTACTTCTGTGAAAAGGGCAATAAAGATCAGTAGTGCTATTAATAGTAAAGGAACCATGTATGTGATGAATGGCATCACAATATCCCTTTTTAGTTCTATATTGAAATAAAGGTCTGGATTACCCTGGTGCTTATAGCCGTCGATTCCAAAGTTAGTATCATATTCGTTAACCCTGTAAGAAAAATAACTTTTTTCAGCTTCCCAGCCTTCAAGAACAAAATCTTTTTCGATACCGGGCTTCGATTCCGGAACTATCAGGTCATATGATTCCAGGTCAGGAATGAGGATTATGTTACTTTCAAAACTGTCACTCCATAATCTGACCCAGACAGTTTCCATATCAAAAGGATAAGTTATGTAATCAAATTGTTCACGTAGTGTTGTTCTAAAATGCCACCCAGTCACATCATTTTTTTCATAGGTTTTATTGATTACAGTATGGTCAGACTCTGGAAAAAGAACTCCTGGGACGTAATCATCGCTAACACCTTCGGTATGCTTCTGCCAGACATAACCAGTAACTATCACATTACTTCCCGTTGAGAATTCGAGAGATTGGATGAATATTCCAGTTGGGATCTTGATTATTGAATCAGCGTAATCCTCATTCATATTACCTAGTTCGGTGAGATATATTTTTTCCAAAGAGCTGTCAAGGCTGGTTTTGTCATATATAATGATATCATCTATATTTTCTGAAACCGTGTTTGTCAAGGCCAGGTTCCAAATGAAACCTATCTCAATAAAACATAGGATGGAGAATATTATCGCTATTTTCCACAAAGAATTTGTGTTGATTGGATTTCTTATAATACCCAAAATTAAAATGGATATTAAAAATGCTGTAATTGCCAATGAAAAATATATCTTCTGATAATATTGATCCTGATTCATTTGATGTAGGACTTCTTCGTCTTTTAGAACGATACCAAGAACCCAATCCGTTGAGGGAATCTCTTCATAGAATATCCATAACTTATTGCCACTTTCAACTTCATAAATCGTATTGATACTGCCTGGTGTTATATCGCTGGTTATTTGTTTGAACATATCATCAGTTTTTGAGATATTGGCAATATTGTTGCAGACATAATTTTTTATGGGGTGGGATACAACATCTCCGCTTTGTGAAACTATAAATCCATATCCTGTATTTCCCAGCTCCAGTGAACTTATAGTATTCCTTAATTCTTCAAGGGAATAACTTGCATAGACAACTCCAGCAGGGTCTATTTCATTCAGATTGGAGTATTCAGATGTAAAAGGAATTGAATATTCAATAATACACTTGTTTCTCTGGGATTCATAATACGGTTTATTCAACCCGCATCCATGGGTTAAAGCGCGATGATACCATGCTGTATTTTGACTTTCACCAGTTTCATCGGATATTACAGTATAATCATAGGATAACTGGTAAAGTTGTGGCTCACCATTTTTTCTGGAATATGTTGGAGCATAGGGATAGTCTGATTTCGAATCTTCTCCATATATTTGAGAGGCATCCTTTTCGTATTCTACACCCACTTCAAAGATATCAGGGTCGGAACCAATAGCTTCATAGAGTCTTTCTTCTACCTGTTCTTCCTTCAATTCTCCAGAACTTAGATCAAAAGCAATTGATTGAGATACATCTGAAAGAACCATCAGGTTTAATGAAACCTGTTCTGCGGAGCTCTGTGCTTCAAGCCTGGCAGAATCGATTGATGTTTCCAACATCTTATCTGTAGAATAAACAAGGTTGTATCCAAAACCAACGACTGCAAAAAAGCTTACGATCAATGTTATCAATGCTACTGTTGATATTAATTTTTTATAATTATTACTATGGGTGGGCAATTCGTCACCTCTTCTTATAACTGGATGTGATTATACTTTGAACAATAAGGCAAATAGTATCACTTAACTAATATATGCAGCATTATATAAATATAAGCTGTGGAAATGCACTTGCTCAATAATGATACAATATTGCTTTTCTTGATGAGTATAAAGCGTAGTAATAACCTTTTAAAAATTTGACAACACAACCTTTATTTGAAATCGCATCCTGAATTTAATAGGGGTTATACATGCATATTTTAAAAAATATTTTTGTTTTTTCTTTCATAATTTCAGTACTATTGGTTGTAGGATGTATCGAACAGACTACAGAAGAAGTTTTAGTTGATTGGAGGGACACGGAGCTTACAGACATAGCCACAGGTGAAACTTTCAAAATAAGTGATTTTGAAGGCAGTACTGTGATGCTTGAGAGTTTTGCTGTCTGGTGTCCCACCTGCCTGAAACAGCAAAAAGAGGTTCAAACTTTCCGGTTCACTGAGGGCAATACAAGTGCTCCTGTGGTACATATATCCCTGGATACCGATCCGAATGAAGATGAAGAGCAGGTGAGGGAATATTTCAAAAATAATGGTTTTGACTGGTATTTTGCAATTGCTCCTCCTGAAATGACACAATCCATGATAGGTGAGTTCGGTTCACAGGTTGTAGTAGCTCCAAGTGCTCCTGTAGTGCTAATATGTGAGGACCAGTCTGCAAGGCTTATGCCAAGAGGTGTGAAATCACCGGAGGACTTGCAGGAAGAGCTAGATCAAGGGTGTTGAAATGATAGGCTTCTTTGCTAATCTTTTCACTTCATTTTTCCTGGGTTTGCTAACTCCTCTTACGGCAATATGCGTATTGCCTCTATATCCCGCTTTTCTTGCATATCTTTCCGACCAGATGTCAGGTAAGGAAGAAAACAGAAAGCTTCCAGTGTTTTTTGGAATTCTCATCAGTACCGGTGTAATTGTTTTTATGACTCTGCTGGGACTTGTTTTCACAACGATACTTCAGGTTTCTCTGACAAAGGTTGTGGGAATAGTATCCCCTATAGCATTTGGGATACTCTTTGTCCTCAGCATACTGCTGATAATGGATTATGATCTGGGTAAGTTCCTTCCGCAGAAAAGCGTTTCAGATGGAAGAAATCCTCTGATAACGGCTTTTCTTTATGGCTTCTTTTTTGGAGCTGTAGTAGTTCCCTGTAACCCCGGATTCATTGCTGCCCTTTTTGCCAAAACCCTGACAACGATAGACTTTGTGGGGAATATGCTCAATTTCATTGCATTTGGACTGGGAATAAGTTTCCCTCTGATAGTTTTCTCATTGTTGTCACTGACAAAAAGCATGAAAATTATAAGTTTCCTTGTCCAGTATAAAAGGAAGATCAATCTTTTTGCAGGTTTATTCATGTTGGTAATTTCATTATATTATCTTATATTTGTGTTTAAGGTGCAGGAGATATTGATATGAGAATCCTACGCATAATTACAGTTTTTTTGTTAGTGATCTGCATGCTTGTTATAAGCGGGTCTGCACAGGAAGAAGTTCTTTTAGAAAAGCTGCCTGAGCTTACAGAGATGGAAGAAGAACAAGGGACAATGCTCACTGAAATGGGTGTAAGATACATAGTCGACCCCGAAGATATCGTCTCCGGAGGACCCCCAATGGACGGTATACCATCCATAGATGATCCAAAATTTGTCACAGTTGAGGAAGCAGACAAGTGGATAGCTGATAATGAACTGGTTCTGGGACTCATATATAATGGCACAAAGAGGGTTTATCCCCTGCAGATAATGACCTGGCATGAGATTGTCAATGAAGAGATTCAAGGTGAGCCGATCCTCATAAGCTACTGTCCTCTTTGTGGCTCAGGAATAGCATACAAACGGACAATAAACGGGGAAACCGTGGAGTTTGGTACATCCGGAAAACTCTACAATTCAAATCTTGTGATGTATGACAGGAAAACAAACTCTTATTGGACCCAGATAGGAGGACAGGCCATTGTGGGTGAACTTACAGGAATGGAGCTTATTTCCATTTCCATAGATACCGTACCCTGGAGAGAATGGAAAGCCGTACATCCGGATTCAGAGGTATTAAGTCAGGATACGGGATTTGACAGACCCTACGGAAATGATCCCTATGGTAGTTATTACGAGAATAGTTTCGTATTCTTCCCGGTTGAGGATATAGACAGGAGTGTGCACCCCAAAACAGTGGTCTTTGGTGTTGAGGTAAATGCCACTTTCAAAGCTTACCGCGAAGATGATCTTATTGAAATGGGTGAAATAGAGGATACTGTTGCCGGCACGAATATCATGATAAAAAGAGATGAAGCCGGAATTGTTACCATCACAAACATTGATACAGGTGAGGAAATAGTAAAGGAGCGTGACTTCTGGTTCGCATGGTATGCATTCCATCCAGAAACTGAATTATATCTTCCGGAAGATGTAAACCTTGAACCCTTTGAGGGAGAAACCGAGCAATCAGCAGCATTGGGTCACATATTGACACCGATGGCCATATTCATGGTGTTCTTTGTGTTCTTCAGGAAACGGCATTAAGCATAAAATTAGTTATTTTATTCGTTCATGTCTGGGCATAGAAAACTGCCAAATAATCTCTAAAGCCTGAAATAAAGAATAGAGGGATTGAAATTTCAATTCCTTTTCCTCAAAACCAAAGCTGCAAACGACACAATTGTTGCAATCAATCCAACACTAACTCCGGGAGTGTTTGTACTTTGCTCAGTGGACTTATCTTCACTTTCATTTCCAGAAGTAGGAGTGTCACTTTGTATATCTCCAATCGGTTGGTTATACCGCGTATCCTCTTGACCTGACAACTCTTTCCCGGTATTTCCTGTTATGGCAAATGGTGAGAAACCGGGTGTTTCAGATATGAAATAGATATAATTCTCATCCTCGTCAACTTTTAGAGTGCTCAACTGATTCCAGCTATCATCATTGTATCTGCACAGACAAATTGAGGATTCAATAATACCGTTTTCCTTTATCCATGTCTTTGCTACTTTGAACTGGATTCTTACATCCTTGATATTTTCAGGAGTTGCAAATCCTTTTTTACCGATCCAGATATTCATATTCTGGTAGACTATATCAGAAGGTGCTGTATCTGTGAATGATGAGCTGCCTTTCAGAACTTCGATTGTTGCTGAAATTGGTCCTGAATTCTTAAGTGCAGTGAACTTTATGGATTCGAGCGCATTCAATTCTTCCTCAAAGTAGTAGGAAGTTTCCGTATCCTTGTTTACAATTTCACGTATTACTTCCTTTTTCAGAATATTATCGTAATCTTCTCCCGTGGAGCCACCTCCACCGCCGCCGTCAGATGAACCGCCGGATGATGGGGTTGTTGTGGTAGTTGATTCTTTACTGGTCACTACAATGTTCCATGTATCATGGATCTTTTCAGTTGCAGTTTCGGCAACAATTGTTACATTGTATGAACCTGCAGAAGCAGGAGTATATGAATAAAAGGACGATGTGCATGAAATATTGGCCTGCATTGCAATATCATTAACCATCCAGGTAAAATTACAGATATTGTTTGCAGTGATGTCGAAATTCTGCGTGGAGCCCGTCTCCATTTCAAGATCATGATTTCCAGGTGTCAGGGTATGGAACTCCAGAGAAGGTGCGTTGATCATCATGAATGGATAGAACCTGATGTCGTCATCATCTGCAACCCTGAAATGTATGTTCTCTGTTATGTTTATACTACTGTCTTTTGAGAGCAGTATATCATTTCCGTTATCCATGCTTATACTGTCAGCAGAAATACAGGATATTTTCACCTTTCCGTATGTATCACCGATGTCCAGGTTAAGGCATTCATCCGATATCTGGAATATGCCTTCTATAGATATGCTGTTTGTATCGCTGTCGTTAGTGATGCCATTGAAATGAACTGCAATAGTTGTTACGTTGTTGACAAGCGATAGATCCGTCTTGTACGTGTAATCACTATTTGCATGAACTATGGCAGTATCAACTTCTGCTTCGTCCTTTGAGATTGACAAAATGACACTATTATTGCTTGCATTAATAGCACGGACCCCAAGTTCATATCCATCCTCAAGAATAATTCTTGAATGAGGATAAAGGACATAGCTGTCATTATCATCCATGAGAACTCTGGATAACATGGCACTTGAGAGCAGGTTTGTGGTGCTGGTATCAAATGCAGTTGATTCGGTATAAGCTGTCAGGTATTTCTCTCCAAGGAATCCTATAGCTGTATATTCTCCCCATTCTTCACGTTCGAAACCGGCCTGCATGGAGACCGTTTCATATATCAGGTCATTTTCTTCTATGTTCCTGTCAGACAGTTCAACGCTGAGTTTTTCAGTTTCAGCATCTCCGCCAAAGTCATAATAGAATCCTTTGAAGTTCATAGAGGTCCATTCAGATATTATCGCGTTCTCTGAAATTGATCCTCTAATTTCATGTGTAGTGCTATTGTCAGTTTCTTTTGCAATGCAGAAACTCAGGTGTTCATTGTCTTCTACTTCAAAGAATAAGTCGTTTGCAATCTTGATTGACGAGTCCTTTGTTAGATTGATCTGACTGGGATTGCTGAATTTGAGATAATCAGTGCCGATTTCAGTAACTTGCATTTCACCGAACTGGTCTCCGATATCTACCTGAATTATATTATCAAAGTCAATCAGCCACAGGCCTTCAATAATGACAATACCATCAGAGTCAGCACGGAATATGCTTGTGACATTCATTGCCATAAGCACAACATCCTCTTCTTCGCCAATATCCTTATCATAAATCCATGTTTCACCAGTGTTTGGAACATCAATCACTTCATCTTCGATAAATTCTCCATCTTTGGTTAGCTCCATCCATACCTTTTCCCCTTCAACATCGATTTGCTTTGCTTCAATGGAATAACCTTCCGGTAATTCAAGAGGTTCACCAAGACTTAACACTTGTTTTTCATCACTGTCAACGAGTATTTTAGCAACCTCATCTTGTCTATTGGTTTTTAAGGGTGCGTAACTTTCACCAAAAAGCCCAATGACGTTATAATCACCATCTATGTTGTCGCTTGCAAACTTGATTGGTGCTAGTCTGGTAGTATAAACAATTCCATTGATATCAACCGTATTTCTGTTTGAATAGTTCCCACCGAATATCCTCAGTGTTTCAGTTGACACTCCTTCATCCATATTATAGAAAAAGCCCGCGAAGGTGGATGCATTTATCTCAATATAATCATCATTGCCAAGACTTATAATGTCGTCAAGACCAGTTCCACTGTATATGTTACTTCTAATTTTTACGTTATCCTTCTCTGTAATGGTTATTTCATCAATAATTACATCTGGATTCTGGACAATCTCTTTAACAATTGCAACTCTGTTCGTTTCACCTGTGAAAACGTTGTCAAGCAGGAAACTGATGATTGTCTGTTCAGTTCCGTTCACTGACCTGTTGAAGTGATAATATTCTCCAGATCTTAAGATTAATTCATCATACAATTGTCCATTCTTAGTCAGGTTGAAATATGCTTTATCGACATTAATATCAGTAGATACTAAATTAAGACAGTATCCTTCATTTAATTCCGCTGATTCACCAGGTTCCATCAATGTCTTGTCATCAAGAGCTACTGTGCCAGCATCTGAGTTAATTTGATAGTCAGAATAGAATTCAACAAAATTTTCAGAATATCCGTCAAATATCTTTGATGAATTAATTGTTATTATCTGGAGAATTTCTTTGGTGACCAGGTCGGATCTCTCATATTTATAATTACTATTTTCATCAATTATGACACGGTCTACGATCGTTCCTTCCTTTTCAATGGAAAACAATGCTTTTTTGTCAGATATTTCTTCTACTGTGACGGAATAACCATTACCAAGGTTCCACTTATCTCCTGCTGGAATCAACAAAAGAAGATTTATGTCAACGGTATTTTCATCAGGATACAGCGTGTAATTATTTAAAAATTCCACATAGCTCCCGGAATGTGAGTAAAATCCACTCAAAACAGGAAGTTCCAGAATTGTTTTAACATTATTTGTGTATTCATCCATTCGTTGGTATTCATAAGCATCACTGTCACTCATGATTCGTTCGTCCACTGTTGTACCATCTTTGTCAAGGAAAAGTACGCAATAATCTTCCTTTTCGCCTATATCAACTGCTTTTATTGAATAACCATTTCCAAGGTTCCATACCCCTTCAAGTTCCAGCAGCCTTGTTGGGTCTGTGTCTAATGTACCTGTATCGGAGTATTGCGCAATTTCCGTTATAACAATTAAACTATCTATTTGACCCCGGTATATATCTGCAACATACGCTTTTATGAGGTTCTGCTCGCTTCCATTAAGCGTTCTGTTATAACAATAGTAACTGTCTGTCGATACAATATGTTGGTCAAGCAGCTCTTCATTTTTGCTTAGGCTAATTAGGGTTTTATCTCCATTTCCGTCAATTAATGATGGTGTCAGTGTGTATCCATCTTTAAGTTCCCATGTTTGTCCTTCACGAAGTGTTTTTTTCTTCACATAACAGCGCCATTCATTTTCGTAAGTTTCATTCTGGTTTGATGCTATTGCTTTTATGCGATAAGTTAAAGGTGAAGATATGTTATTTATCAAAGAATCAAAATTGTAAGTTGAAGTTGATATGTTTTGATCAGTTTGAACCAATATATCATTGAGATACCATTCAATTGTACAATTTTGGATGGCACGAGCATAAAAAATTTTAGATTCACCAATAACCATAGAGCAGTAACTAGCAGGTTCAAGATCGATGAACTCAAGCGGATGTTCTTCTACTATCCATGTCCACTGTTTTTGAACATTTCCATTCTCATTCTCTGCAATTGCTATCAGGTTATGCATTCCAATATTTGCACTTCTATTGCTGCATGATGCAGTTGTGACTGAGTTATTTTTATAAAGTTTTTCTTCATCCATGATCCATGTGACATCTGCTTTTTCGCTTAGCACGATACTGAAACTAATCGAATCTCCTTCATAAGACTCTGGATTCAGGGTATCCGGAGTAAATGTGTAAATAGATAATTCTGAAGAAGTTGTTATTTCAGTATAAGGATAATATCGCAGAACATCATCGTCTGCTACTCTAAATACAAAATTCCCTACAATATCGACGACAGAGTCACGAATTAGAGTTATAGTTTCATCATTGGTCATTTTGAGATAGTTCTTTCCAATCTCTGAAACCGAAAGTTTAGTAAAAGGGTCTCCGATATTCATTTCAACAATATTTTTATCATCCCTTAACCAGATACCATCAATTGTAACTGTATTGTTTAGTGCTACATTGTTTAGGTGTATTCTCATAATCTCGACGTCATCTTGGTCTTCAATATCTTCTTCGTAGACTATCGTGTCGCCGTAGTTCCCTATAGTTATTATCTGATCATGAATCTCTTCCCCATTCCTTGAAAGTTCGAGCCAAGCCATTTTATTATCTGTATTGATATGCTTCAGGAAAAGAGTATATTCATCATTTATAGCGAGTGTTTCTTCAAGTGCAAGGATATAATTTTCATTGTTATCTATAAGTAATTTTGTAAGCTTGTCCGGGGTACTATTAGTCAGGGGAACATACATTTCTCCAAATAAACACATGGCTGGATATTTTGCCGGAAAATTCGCAGGGTCCAGATCGCTGAAATTAGCCTTGAAATCCACTTCCTGAATTGTGCTTGTATATTCTAGGTCACCTGCTTCAATTATCCTTCCATTCAGGTCAATGATATCGAGTTTTTCAGTCCCGACACTAGTATTGATGTCATAATAAAAACCTTCAAAATTTAGAGGTGTCCATGTGTAAGTTTTATTTTCTGCAACAGTTCCCCTTAGTCCATATGTACCAGGTACGCTCCTGTCAACTGAAGGTGAGAAGCGCAGAGTATCGCTATCAGCAATCCGCAAAAGAATATTGCCCATCAATCCGATATTGCTATTTTTTGCAAGGAATATAGAGTGTGGATTTATCATCCGTATTTCAGTATCATCCACAGCTTTGATCTGCATATTGCTAAAGGTATCCCCGCTTTCGAGTTTCAGATAATTATCTGATATCTGGAACATTCCTTCAACAAAGACAGCATTTGATGGTGTGTCTTGGTATGTATCTTTGAAATGTATTGAAATGATTGTGACATTGTCAGCATCACCTCGATTTTTTTTGTAGACATAATCCGTATTACTTGGTATTGTAACTCTATCAACCTCTACTCCATCTTTTGTGAGAGAAACATTTACGGTGTTCTCCGTCACATTGACTTCTACTATATCAAGGGCGTATCCTTCTTCAAGTAAAATGCACGAGTCCGCATAAATAGGAAAACTATCATCTTCGTCAAGTAGTATCATTCCTAATTTTCCTGCAGCCAACAAACTTGTATTTTCTGATTCTTCTATCGTTGTGTTGTTGGTGTAGGCTGCAAAGTATTCGTCTCCAAGGAAACTGATGGTGGTGTACTTGCCCCATTCACTACGTTTAAAGCTTTTTTCAACAGGTATGGCCTCATAGACAATGTTACCGTAGTCAATAGTTCTTCCAATATCTGTTATTGTCAGGGATTCGGAGTATTTGTCTGAGTCAAGGTCATAATAAAAGCCTGAGAAAGTTCTTGCATCCCATGTATGTGTAGTTGAAAGTGCTGTAAGCTCATCCCACACAAGATTTTCTCCCTTTATTGCTTCGTTTGAAGAGGAAGCCGTTTGAAATGAAGAGTCTGAAGCTGCAAGGTCGATAGAGGCTGTCAAAACTAAAATAAGTACGAACACGTTTTTTAAATTCACAGTACCACCAGTGATCTTTTAATAAAGCAAAAAGTCAAATATAAGCACAAAACATATTTACACTGTAGTAAACCAGAATCCATATAAACTTATTTATTTTAATCGAAAAAATTGAAATGTGTGGGGCTATAAATTATTTTTACTAATATCTTAAATAATGTTAAAGTGAATCATATAGGTTGGTATCAAGCCGCTATTATTTAAGCATGATATATTTGATTTGGCATAAATGCTATCTAGTGAAATACATAGGCTCTAAGAAAACAATTCATTCAATAATATTTTTCTACAAACAGATACTATTTATTATGTAAAATCATAGTTTCGCATTAAATGGTTGAAACGAATATTTGGCTTAAACAGTTACTTAAAAGTTTAGATGAAAACCTGGATGAAAATACAAGAATTCAAGTTATGGAAACATGTGGTGAAGAATGTCCGTTCACTCACCTTACAGATGAAAGGTTGTTATCCATCAGAAAAGAGTCTAAGAACGAATATGATTTTCTCATAAAATTGTCTCAACAATGGAGAGTTAAAATCGAAAATGAAAATGTTTATGTTGTTTTTGATAAATGCTACTGTCCACTTATTAACCAGGACACCAAAGATGCCTCTAAAACTCTCTGTTACTGTACCCTGGGAAATCTAAAAAAGAAATTCAAAATTGGTCTGGGTCGGGATGTAAATGTTTTAATGGAAAAAACAATTCTTGCCGGAGATAAAGAATGTCGCTTTAAAGTATTGATCTGATCGAATTGGGCATTTTTAATTATGCAGCCTTTTTTACAGTAACCCAGAAAACACTGCCTTCTCCTTTTGGATTATCTTCCACTCCATATTTGCCGTCGTGTAGTTCTATTATCCTTTTAACTATAGCAAGGCCAAGACCTGTCCCTTTTATGCCTTTTTTATCGGCACGATGGAAACGAGTAAAAAGAAGTGGTTTATCTTCATCGGGAATACCAATCCCAAAGTCAGCAACACTTATTTTCCACATGTCATCTTCATCGGTAAAAGCTATTTCTATCTCAGTTTTTGGAGGGCTGTATTTAATAGCATTCGAAAGGAGGTTTGAAAAAACCTCTTCAATAATTGTATTGACCATCGACAGGTAAGGTCCTTCTCCGGTGAAGATAATTTCATGCTCTTTCATTTCTATCTGGGCTTTGAAACTGTCCAATACCATTTTAAAAACAGGAAGAATATCCCTATTTTCAAAAGTAATATCTTCTTTATTTTGCAGTTTAGCCAGTTTAGTGGCTGTTTCAAGAAGCTCGATAAGTCTATTGTTATTCTCTCTGACCTTTTCCACAAGTTTGAGTGCTTCTTCATCCTTGATAGTAAGGATTAGTTCTTCTGTATAACCCTTGACAACACTAGCAGGCGTTAGCAGGTCATGCCTGATAATATCCGTGAAAAGATCCTTTAGTTCGTTAGAATGCTTAAGTTCGCCTGCATATCTTTTAAGCCTCTCTTCAGCCTTCTTTCTTTCAGTTATGTCCCTTGCGACCGAGATAATTGCCTGCTCACCTTTGTATTCAATTAGCCTTGAATTTACTTCATGAGGCAGTAAGGATCCATCCTTGTGAATGTTATATATCTCAAAAACAACGTTTTTCTCTTTTATTATGCGATCAGTATATCCATCCATCAGGGGTTTCATTCCAGGCCAGACCATATCTTTCGGAGACATTCTAAGCATTTCATCTTTTGTATATCCGGTTGATGAGAGCACAGCTCTGTTAACGTCTATGAATTTTCCATGAGGTTTGTGAATAGAGATCAGGTCATCAATATGGTTAAATATAGTTTTAAGATTCTTTTCCGATTCTATGAGCATTGCTTCCATTTTTCTGCTCTCGGTAATATCTTCTCCTGAACTGATAACTCCGATACGTTGACCATTTTCATCTTCCAGAGGTACATCGTGCCAGAATATTAGTCTCTCTTCACCATTTTTTGTAAGAATCAGATTTTCGAAATACTGAGGTGGGTCGATCTCACCGTCAATTACTTTAATAAAATTATCCCGGGTCATTTCCCTTACACTTTCAGGAAGGAAATTATCAAACCAGTTCTTGCCTATGATCTCCTCTTTATCGTAACCAAGAACCTCTGCTCCTTTTTTGTTAACAAAGATAATTTTTGTGTCTGGTCCAACTATACCTATTATGGAACCTGTGACGTCCAGATAATTCTCAAGTTTATCCCTTTCTTTTTCGAGAAGTACTTCGATGTTTTTCCTTTTGCTGATATCCCTTATAATAAGAAGTTTTGCTTCTTCCCCTTCAAAATCAATTTCCGAGCTGTTGATCTCAACAGGTATCTGCTCGTTATTTTTTGTCAGCAAGTTGATATGGGATATTATTTTATTATCTTCTTTACTGTCATATTGACGGAGCCACTCACTAAATTTGTTATTTCCGTTTGCAGAAATAAGTTTCAGATATTTTTCACCGATGATCTCTTCATGTGAATATCCGGTAATGTCTAACATTCTTGAATTTGCAAACCTGATTGTTCCTTCCCGAACGATAATGATCCCATCATTACCTTTTTCGACGATAGTTGAATACTTTCTTTCAGATTCCTGCAGTTCATACTTGGCCTTTTTTGTATCTGATATATTTTTTCCAACACAGATAAAGGTGTTATTTTCATTATTTTCAAGTGGTTTGCAGGTGATACTCAAAGGCATGGTGTCTCCATTCTTACATCTGTAGTCGAACTCAAATGTTGAGCCTTTTTGTGTGACAGCATCTTTTATCAGGGAGAATTCTCCAAAGTCACCGGTGCATTGTGTAAGCATATCTTTAATGTTCATTTGACGGAGTTCTTTGGCAGTGTACCCTGTGCAGTTTTCAAAACTTTTGTTAAAATCAAGTATATTTCCATTCAAATCCACTACAAATATATAATCTTCAAGTTTGTTGTAATAATTCCTCACCTTTTTTTCCATTTTTTCTAGTTCCGTAACTTCTTTCCTTTTTTCAAAAAAGATAGAAATCATTCTGGAAATAAGGTGTAGCAATTTTTCATATTCGGGGATATCTACATTATCTTCAACTTCTGTATTCTTGCCTGCGACTATGATCTCAATAAAACCTTCTTTTTTGCCATGTATAATAATGTCACTGGTAAGGAGGACACCAGATTCAACGCAGAATTGGGACTGGCAATGCTCATCCAGCCAGGATACTTTAGCGGATACATTTCCAGATTCTGAAAATAAAGATGGTATCCTATCTACAAGTATCTTCAATAATTCTTCAATTGATGTCTGATCTAATATATCATCAAGTACGTCAACTAAGTTTGCTATGGTGTGTTTATTGTTTTTAGAATACCCATTCATTTCCCACTTTCCCCATAAGTGAATAAACGGTATGTGACTCTTTAAAGTCATAGGGTAGTGCATGGCTTTCCACACTACTTATTACTCTAATGCTTTGTTAAGTTATAAATATATTCGCTAGAAGTATATTTTATAAAAGTATTCTATTTTAATCATTTGAAAACATATTGATACAGACTGGGTATATTCTAGGCATAGATAAGCGTTTCAATAAAACTTGTATCTTCATTTGAAACAGAATCAGCGATTCTAATATAATCCTTATTATCAATATCATTTCCACAATTTGCAAATTGCTGGTTCATTTCCTGCAATATGTCAATGTCGTTTGTTTCATATAATGTAAGGGTGAGTAAAAATGCTTTTTTATATCCGAAATCCACATATTCTTCCGTAGAACCATCGATGCTTTCAGGCGTATTCCAATCGGATAATGGGTAATCATATTGATTTTTTAGATCATTATATTTGTCAAGAAATCTATTACGTCTTGAAACAGCTTCTTCTGGATCTATTTCACTTAGGACCAAATAGGAATACAGATCTGCATAACCTTCATCCATCCATAATTGGTCAAAGTTGCAGGCGCGTGTCCAGTAATGTGCAAGTTCATGTATTAGTATTCCATGGTTGGATGTATATAATAACCATATTCCATTCCTTCCCTGATTGTATCCGCCATATCCACCTGTTTCAGTTAAGTTTGCCTGTGTTATCGTGACGTTATATTTTGCAGGATATGCGATACCCCATTTTTCCTCTAATAATGTTAAACTCTCAACTGTTGTCTCCATTATATCCTGTGCCCACTCCTCTTCACCTTCCCAGTATCTGATCTCTACACCGACATCCCTCTCTATCAGATGAGCTGTATCTTTCAATGTCAGGCGCGGTGATGCTCTCACGGAATTAACAGAATACGATCTGTCCCATTTCTGCCCTTTTTCGAATATATAGACGCTTGAATATTTTTTCTCTTCAATTTTGTAATCATCTCTGCCTATTTGCGTATCAAAATCTGATGGCACTTCAAGTGTGACCTCAATGTTGTTTCCATATTCGTTTAAGGAAAAAACAGCCGTATTCCTGTTTATCTCAAGCTCATAATCTATATTGAACGTGTAACTTTCCTCATACCAGACCTTCTGGTTGAAATTGAACACATAATAACCGTCAGCAGAAATCTTAAAAAAGACCGTATCTTCAGCGTCACTAGCTTCTACGTTCTTTGCCCCTTCTGGCAGATAATAATTGTAGTTGGAGTAGTATCCTCTCCAATATTTCGTATCAACGTTATTGTTAAAGAATGTGATCTCTTTGGAAACTTTTACAATCCCTTCTTCCGGAATCAATTTGTAACTGGATATGAACTCAGTGGAAATATCATTGCTATGGGCTGCTGCTGTATGAATAGTACACAGGAACAGAATTAAAAAAACTGTTCCTGCAAATATCTGACGTTTTTGAATATGTCCCATTACAATCTAATGGGAGAACTGAATGTACATCGTTTAAACTGTTATGTCATAAAATTGCTAATTATGTGCATATATTTCGATATTATGAACATGCATTCATTTAAATTCAGTCTAAATTATTAATTTATGTACTCATATTTGAATATATGTGTACAAATATAATTACCTGGGTATTGTTTTATAATTAACCCTTGTTACCATGTGCCACAATAGCAAACCATTTAAAGATGTACTCATATGAGAGGTGTTTGCGGAGATATTCTCATGAATTACTGGCAGCCAAAATACGAAACAATGAAAAAGGAAGAACTTGCCGAACTACAACTGAAACGCTTAAAAAAGACGGCTGCAGCAGTCTATAATAATGTTCCTTTTTACAAAGAGAAATTCAAGCAACTTGGAATAAGCCCTGATGATATCAGATCACTGGATGATATTAGCAAGTTGCCAATGACGAAAAAAACAGATCTTCGAGATAATTATCCCTTTGGGCTCTTTGCAGTTCCAAAAAAAGATGTTGTGAGGATTCACGCATCTTCAGGTACCAGTGGAAAACCAACAGTTGTCGGCTATACCAGAAATGACATTGAAACATGGTCAGACCTCATGGCAAGGAACCTCACTATGGTAGGTCTTGACAGTACCGATGTTTTTCAGAATGCAGTGAACTACGGACTTTTCACAGGCGGTCTTGGTTTTCACTATGGTGTGGAAAGAATGGGTGCCATGACTGTTCCCAGCGGCACAGGCAACACATGCAGGCAGCTTGAGATGATGATGGATTTCGGTGTTACAGCAGTACATTGTACTCCTTCTTATGCTCTTTACCTTGCAGAAACCGCGAAGGAAATGGACATCGTGGACAAGCTTTCCCTTAAGGTTGGATGTTTTGGTGCTGAACCGTGGTCATCCAACACCAGAAAGCAACTTGAAAATGCTTTGAACATCAAAGCATATGATTCCTATGGACTTTCAGAACTCATGGGTCCGGGAGTTGCTTTTGAATGTGAGGAGCAGGACGGTCTTCACGTATGGGGCGACCATTTCTTTGTTGAAGTGCTTGATGAGAACGGTGAGCAGGTAGCAGAAGGAGAAAAAGGAGAACTTGTACTCACATCCCTCACAAAGGAAGCTCTACCAATTATAAGGTATAGGACCGGTGACATTACTAGACTGCTCGAAAGCGAATGTTCATGTGGCCGTACGACTCCTCGTATATCAAGGCTTCTTGGCAGGGCTGATGACATGCTTATCGTAAGAGGCATAAACGTATTCCCTTCTCAGATAGAAGATGTTATTGTCAATATTCCTGAGATAACAGAACATTTCCAGGTCATCCTTGACAGGAATATAAAGATGCTTGATGAGATCACCGTAAAGGTGGAACTTGAGGAAAATGCTTTCACAGGTGAATTGAAAGATCTTGCTGCTGTACGCAGGCATGTTGAAAATGAATTGAAGAGCGTGCTTAATATCAGAACCAATGTAGAACTGGCTGAAAGGGGTTCTATTCCACGTACTGCGGGTAAATCTCAAAAGGTTATAGACAGAAGGAATGCTCTTTGAACACTCTAGTCATCGTGTTCAAAGGAAATTGATTCCTCTATACCTGTAAATTCAACAAAATTATATTCATTGCTGAGAACAGGTAACCAAAAGAGCTGGTTTGATCTTCCAGCTTTTTTAATTATTTTTTATTGTTCTTATAGGAATTTATTGTAGGATAGTTTCTACTTTTCAGGAATCTCCAGCTTATTCTTCTTCCTGTAAGCCATTCCGTTGAATATGGCAACGGTGTCTCCTTCTTCATCAGTTACATTTACTACATACGTTGATATCTTCGGGTTTATGGATGTTTCCTTAGCTTCAGCATATAGGGTACCTTTTGTTGTAGCTTTTACGTAGGCTATATCTACATTGATGGCAACTGCTGCATTTCCGTGGGAATTAGATGCTGCTGCAAACACCATATCTGCTAATGTGAAAATAGCCCCTCCGTGGACACTGCCAAGGATATTAAGGTGTTTTTTTTCGATTTTCATTTCTGCTTTTGCATATCCCTTTGAGACGAAGGTCAGATTCATACCTGAATTGGATGCAAAGCATTCCTGCGAAAAATATCTCTTGATATCATCCATGTTTTCTTGAGTTTCCATATTTTCCCTCATGTTAACAAAATCTAATCTTCTCTGTTTTTCTTGTATTTATCTATTGTTAGCTCTAATTATGTGGATTGTTCGTAAGCCCACAAAGAAAATGATTAATCATGACAAATACAGGGAAACTTTATATATGGTGAAGTATATGTTTATCATGATAAAACATGACAGAATACAACGTTAGCTATAATTCGTACAGTTTTGGAACACTGCTTGTTTCACTTATGATCGCTTTGCTGACATACTACTCATTCCTCAGCTACCATGGTGTAGTCTGAGATTTTAATTTGTACCACACAAATATAGAATGGGTATATATCGGGGTTTAATGTAGAAAAGACTGCAAATGGATATCCATATTCCATTTGCAGTCTTTTCCGATGTGCTGCCTATTTATTATACTTTAATAAGGTATCGGGATTATTAATTAGGAAATACTTCCCTGTTATAAAAAATTTATGTGGATACTGCATATTCATCTGATGTTTATGCAATAATAGAACTTTCAATAGCTGACCATATCCCTGTAGCCAAACCCTTTGGTATAATCCAGATAGTAAGCTGTTACCGGTTCCACTTTAATCAGTATATTATCATTATCCGTAGGCATGTCGGCCATAAAGGGGAACTTTTCAAGCATTAACTGGAACGCTTTACCTGCTTCTGCCTCATCAGTAACCATAGATGCCTTTCCTTCCATCTGGACACCTGTTATTTCCATGAGCTGTACTTCATCATCGTCTACTGTGTAGGCTACATTGCTGTTGTTGAGAATATTGGCAGCTTTACGTGTGTCCTTTCCGGTACCAAAATAAACCACTGCACCATCTGACACGTATCCCATGGTATGTACCATTGGTTTTCCGTTTTTGTCCACTGTTCCCAGGTTTAGCCAATTGTGACTAATTAAGCATTCAACTATTTTCTGTTTGATCTCATCTGACAATTTCTTCCACTCCATATATTTTGGTATATAAGAGTAGTTGGTCTGGAGATTTAAAACATTCTGTTATTCTGGGTATTTACGAAAATATCAAAGAATTTCATCATCTTCTATCTCAACATCCAAGACATTCAGTATTATCTCTTCACCGCTCCCGTTAAAACATTTCCAGTTTTCAGGGCCAAATGGATGACCAACTATAATGTGATGATTGCCAGTTTTGCTGAACAGTCTCAGGTCTGCCTTTGAAGGCCTGATTACAGAGCTTGGGTGGCTGTGTACAGATCCTACAGCTGAGATGTTTGGCATCATAAAAAGTTTGAGGACTGCGTTGATCTCGCTGGATTCCGTGCCCGGGAGAAACAGAATATCGGTAATGATACCATCCTTTGCCTGCAAGAGACCTGCAAATTCATTCGGGAATGTGGATTTACTGACCTCAAGTACGAAATTTAGTGTTTCTTTTGCAATGCCCTTTATTTCTGTACTCATTCTATATTCTTAGGATATGGGAACATATAACTTTTTTGAAGACATCTATAATTCAGAATATTAAAGGAAATTTATGTACTGTTTGGGAAGTGGATAAAAATGGATGGAAATTTTAAGTCTTCCATGTGTATGGAAAGTGATGATACTCTGGGGGAGCGGTCTTTGGAACTGCATGAAAATGCAGGTGGAGTTATTGGCATAAGTGGCAAGGTTCCTCTCAATACTATAGAAGACCTGAGTCTTGCCTATACTCCCGGAGTTGCTGAACCATGCCAAAAAATAGCAGAAAACATCGACGATGTTTATAGATACACCACGAAAAAGAACTCGGTAGCAATAATTACAGATGGTTCTGCTGTCCTTGGTCTTAGAAACATTGGTCCGCATGCTGCTTTGCCTGTAATGGAGGGTAAAGCCCTGATATTCAAAGAACTTGCAGGTATTGATGCGTTTCCTGTCTGTCTGGACACAACCGATACTGAGGAGATAATCCGGACAGTTAAATATATAGCTCCTGCTTTTGGTGGTATAAATCTGGAGGATATAAGTGCTCCCCGGTGTTTTGAGATAGAGGAAAGATTGCGTAAGGAACTTTCTATACCCGTGTTCCATGATGATCAGCATGGTACAGCAGTTGTGGTTATCGCAGGTCTGATCAATGCCTTGAGGGTCGTTGGCAAAGAAATACCAAACATCAAAGTGGTCATATCGGGGGCAGGAGCAGCGGGAAAAGCGATAGCTTTAAAGTTGCTGTATGCCGGTGTCAATCCTGAAAGGCTTATTGTATGTGATAGTCGGGGAACTATTCACAAAGGACGCATAGAAGGTATGAATCCTGAAAAAGAGGAAATTGCCATTGCTACAAACAAACAAGACATTAAAGGAACACTTGCAAACGCACTGGTTGATGCTGACGTTTTTATCGGTGTTTCAGCACCCGGGATAGTAAGTAGTGAAATGGTTTCATCCATGGCATCTGATGCAATTGTGTTTGCAATGGCCAATCCTGTTCCTGAGATCATGCCAAATATTGCAAAAGAAGCAGGTGCAAGGGTGGTTGCAACAGGTCGTTCAGACTGCCCGAACCAGATAAATAATTGTCTTGGTTTTCCAGGTATATTTCGTGGGGCTCTGGACACGCGTGCCAGTGATATAACTCCGGAAATGGAACTGGCGGCAGTGTATGCACTTGCGGGCATCGTTACAGATGATATGCTCAGCGATAATTACATAATCCCCGGTCCGCTTGATAAAAGAGTTGTAGAAACTGTAGCATCAGCTGTTTCAGAAGCAGCTATTAATAACGGTGTCGCAAGGATGGATTTGCTTTAAAAAACATTCATTTGTCTGTTTGCCGGCAGGAATACATGAACGATTGTGCCTTTATCGCCATTCTTGTCGATCCATATTTTACCATAATGAGCATCGACTATTTTTTTTGATGCATAAAGGCCAAGTCCTGTACCTCCGTATCTGCGGGTTGAAGATCCATCGACCTGATAGAAACTTGTAAAAATATCATCAATTTTTCCTTGTGGTATGCCTATTCCTGTATCTCTTACTTCTAAATGCAAGCCACTGTTTTCCTCGTTGCTGGCTATTGTTATGTTTCCTCCTTCAGGTGTGAACTTGATGGCATTATCTAATAGTTTATAAAATAATTGCAGAAGAAAGTTAACATCTCCGCAAATAACAGGCATTTTTCCATTAATTTCTTTTTTCATATGTATTTTCTTTTTTTGTGCTTCATAAGCAAAATGAAGCACAGTATTATCAATCACATTCTCAATCTGAACAGGATCGAACTGGTAATCTACCTTGCCTGCAAGCACACTTCCCATGTACAATAAAGAATTTATAAGTAAGCTTAGTTTTTTAGAACTATTAAATACGGCATTTGCAACTTTTTTTTGCTTAGGATTGAGCGGTCCGATCTCATTTTGCACCAAAAGTTCGCTATAGCCTTGAATAGTACTAAGTGGTGTTCTTAGTTCGTGGCTGAGATTTGATATAAACTCGTCTTTCATAATCTCTATGTTTTTGAGTTCATTGTATGCTTGCTCAAGTTTTCTGTTATGCTCATTAAGTTCATCCTGAATTTCTCTTTGCCCGATAGCACTTCCTATTATGTTGGCAACTGTTCCAAGGATCATAACATCTTTCATAGTCCATTTACTTGCCACCGCAACATTATCAAGTCCTATAAAGCCTGCAATTATTCCTGATATATATACCGGAAGAACAAGAAGGGAAGTAATATCCTGCATTTCAAGGATCTCTTTTTCTGTTGCAGCTTCCGGAGGCATTGATGACACGTTTTTTACATGTATTATTTCTCCACGGCTGATTTTGTCCATCCACCAGGGAAACATTGTTACAGGAAGATCCTGAAGAGTATCTTTTTGAGATTTTACACCGGCAGAACACCATTCATGAGTGTTACTCATACTTTTATTGCCGTCATGAAAATGGAAAAAATATGCACGACTTGCACCACAGATTTCTCCAGTAATTTCCAGGGAATTCACAAGAGCACTATCCAGGTCATCTGGTGCAATAAGGGTTGAGGAAATGTAGGATATGGCACTTTCGATTTCCAGTTTTTTCTGAATAATAATTTTTGATTCTTTATCGCTTGTTGTCTGGCAAAAGGTTTCTTTTGTACCTAAAGAAAAACTAAGATCTTCAATATACCAGGCAATTCCACTGAAAGAGTCCTCTGTGATGTCAATATCAATTTTTTTACATCTTATTTTCTTTTGAATACCCAATTTTGTATTCCAATTACACGTAAAAACCTGTGCTGAAAAATCATCTGAAGGGTCTGTAGTCTGATATGCATCATTCTTGTCTTGTGATGAACAGTTAAAAATACTTTTTATATCGTAGTTGTATATATCCGCAATTTTAAATCCAAGGATGGTTGAGAATACAGGATTACAATACTCAATCTCCTGTCTTTTATTTGTTAACAGGACTCCTATCGGTAGCTCCTCAAATAATTTGATATATTTCTGTTTACAATAAAAAGAAGAATCTTCGTAAAGATAATCTGCTTTTTTGCTTAGCTCAGCAGATTTTTTATAGCAATGCATAGTTATTCTCAATATTCTGCTTGTTCCGGGTTACAAATATAAAATGATATATATAAAGTCAATATCTGACTTTTATATTAAACTATATTATATTTAAATATTTTGAACTATTTCTAAATATATACTTTGTTATGCAAGCAGTAAATAAATGCCTCCAGAAATAATGGCACCTGCAAAGGTAGCTACAAAATTGACACCACTGTTTGAGAGTATTCCTTGTTTCTGGAGAGTAGCACCAAGAAGACTATCCACATTCGTTCCCAAAAATCCACCTGCAGTTGTAACAGTTATGGCAAGGAATGCATCATCCACTTTTCCAAAGAGGACTGGAAGCAAGCCTATAACCATCGATCCCAGAAGTGCTGCTACTTCGCCAAGTATTGTTACCGCACCATCAACTCCCGCATGTGTGGGTTTTAGAGTGGTTATCATTATTGGTTGTGATTGGGCAGTTGTTCCTATTTCGCTTGCAAGGGTGTCACCGGTTGCTGTTGCCACGGTGCCAAGATAAGCAAAGATTATCAGGTCTGCATATTGTGGGTATATCCCGTAGCATATGGCAAGTACAAGGGCTGCTGTGCTGTTACTGAAAACATTCTCATAACTTCTCATTCCACCTTTTGATTGTGCAAGACCGATCGATTCTTTGTACTTATACTTGAATTTGGTGAAAGCTCCTCCCAGAATAAAGAATGTGAGCAGGAGTATGAACCAGAAGAGTTCACTGAAAACTATGATCAGCACTCCAAGTAGGGCTGCACTGAAAAGTGCTGAAAGATCAGCTATTTTTGTCCTATAGGCCAGATAACCCAAGACCAATGAAAAGACAAGTGCAACGAACATCTGTTGAGGCGGTACTGAATATCCGAAAGAACTGAACAACCACATAGACATTCCTGAACCCAGGGGAACAGAGAGATTGTTATCTATGCGTGAAGGAATTGATTCAAAAAGAGCACCTGTTGTAGAACCAATGACAACCAGGAAGAATAACATATTCGGGCTGACATCTATTTTATGCCAGTGCATGAGCCATGTTCCGGCAATGTATGCTGTTATTATTCCCACACCAAGGAGTACGATACTTGAGGGTAATAAATGAGATTCACGGCCATCAATATTTTTTGGACTATAGCGCAGAGATTGCAACTTTTTTCTGTGACGTATGAAATTCGCAGCACTGGTACCAAAGGTGGATATTGCGATCGCGCCTGCAATAACATACAGTGGAAGCTGATATGATGTGAATTTTAATAATGAGCTTATTAACATAAGGATAAATACTGCAATGGCCAGATTCTTTGCGCTTTTCAATCCCTCATTGATGCTATCAGTGAGCATTTCCCTTGAGCCTGGAAGTGGTTTTTTGTATAGCCATCTGTTTATTGCTGCATCTTCTGGAAGAAAGGTCAGTCCCACTATGACAAGAAAACTTAATAACAGCAGTATCTCAGGCCCGATAAATGGGAAAAGTAGTATCAAAAGGCCAAATGCAGCATGAAGTAACTGCCTTCTGTACTCATGTTCCATTTTTTCAAACAATTCCCAAATGCCGCCCATGTTAATCGATTATGCCTTGTTGGTATGATAGGATACCATTAAAGTATATATTGATAATGATAAATTACTTATTATTTTATTAATATATTTCCTTCAATAAAATCAAAGATGTTCTTTTCATCTTCTTAAAAACCAGTTTACTAGTCCATGTCATGCCTATGCATAGCATTATTTGAACAAATATATTAAAATAATAGTAAGCCTTAAAATCACGAACCAATCTGGAGGAATCAGGGTAAAAGAACCCATTCTGAGAAATATTTCTCTTATTGTATCCACATGATGATTTTGTGAAGGTATTTCTATGCAGGAAAAGATCAAAGAAATTGCAGCTCGTGTAAAGGAATTACGTGATATTTCGGATATTTCCGTTGAGGAAATGGCTGAAAAACTAACATTGCCTGTTGAAACATACGCCAGGTATGAGAATGCAGAAGAGGACGTACCGGCAAGCATTCTATTTGAGATTGCCCAGAACCTCGATGTTGATCTATCTGTGCTGCTTACAGGTGAAGTTCCCAGAATGCATGTGTTCTCTGTAACCCGAAAGGACAAAGGAGTCAGTGCCGAGCGTCGTAGGGATTACAAGTACCAGAACATTGCTGCTAATTTTTCTCACAAGAAAGCTGAACCTTTTGTTGTCAAGGTCGACCCGAAACCGGAAGGTACACCTGTATCAACTAACTTTCATCCCGGACAGGAATTCGATTACGTCCTTGAAGGTACCCTGAAAGTAACCATTCATCATAACGAGATAGTTCTTGAAGAAGGAGATTCCATTTTCTTTGATTCTAACTATGAACACGGAATGCAGGCAATGGGTGGAAAACCTGCAAAATTCCTGGCTGTTGTTTTATGAGGAGGCAGTATGACTTCATTACTTGATAGATATATTTCACGTGTTGAATATGATTCCTACGAGGATTTTAAGGAAAACTTCAAAATAAACGTTCCTGATAATTTTAACTTTGCCTACGACGTAGTCGATGTTTATGCTGCACAGCAGCCTGATAAGAAGGCTCTTGTCTGGTGCGATGACAACGACAACGAGAAAATACTCACTTTCAAGGATCTTGAGTATTATAGTAATAAGACTGCCAATATGCTTAACGATATTGGCGTCAAAAAAGGCGATAGTGTAATGCTTATGCTAAAGAGCAGGTATGAGTTCTGGTTCTGTTTGCTTGCACTTCACAGAATAGGTGCCACTGCAGTTCCTGCAACACATATGCTTACAAAAAAGGATATCGTTTACAGAGTAGAGCGTGCAGTCATCAACACTGTAATCTGCGCACCGGATGACGGTGTTCTCAGCTATGTGGATGAGGCTTACGAAGAGATAAGCAGCATACTCAAAAATCGTCTGGTTATTGGAATTGAAAAAGAAGGATGGCTTGATTTCACCACAGAGATGGAAAAGGCATCAGAGGATTTTGTTCGTCCAACCGGTGAGGATGCGACTACAAACAATGATATTTTGCTGAATTACTTCTCATCAGGGACAACAGGTTTCCCTAAGATGGTGCAACATAATTTCGCTTATCCTCTTGCACATATTATAACTGCAAAATACTGGCAGAATGTCACAGACGAAGGTCTTCACTACACTGTTGCCGACTCAGGTTGGGCAAAATGCGTATGGGGTAAGATTTATGGTCAGTGGCTCTCTGGCAGTTCTGTTTTTGTTTACGATTATGAAAAATTCAGTGCAGATAAGATGCTTGAGAATGCCATCAAGTACGGTGTAACTACATTCTGTGCTCCTCCCACCATATACAGGTTCCTTATCAGGGAAGACCTTAGTAACTATGATTTCAGCAGTCTCAAATACTGTGTAACAGCAGGAGAACCGCTAAATCCTGAGGTATATGAACAGTTCTACCGTATAACCGGTATGAAGCTCATGGAAGGATTCGGACAGACAGAAACCGTTGTTTCCGTTGCAACTTATCCATGGCTAGAGCCAAAACCAGGTTCTATGGGCAAACCTTCTCCTGAATATGATATCATTCTCCTTAACGGAGAAGGCAAACCATGTGAGGTTGGTGAGGAAGGCGAGATCGTTATCGACACAAGTTTCGGAAACCCACCTGGCATATTCGCCGGATACCGCTCTGATGAGCAAATGACTTCCAGGGTCTGGCATGACGGATATTACCACACAGGTGATATGGCATGGAAGGACGAAGATGGTTACTATTGGTTTGTTGGCAGAGCCGACGATATCATTAAGACATCCGGTTACCGTGTAGGTCCTTTTGAAGTAGAGAGTGCTCTTATAGAACACCCTGCTGTTCTTGAGTGTGCCATCACAGGTGTGCCTGATCCTGTAAGGGGACAGGTCATCAAAGCAACTATTGTTCTTACAAAGGATTATACTGCAGGTGCTGAACTGAAAAAAGAGCTTCAAAACCATGTAAAGAAGGTCACTGCACCTTACAAGTACCCACGAGTGGTCGAGTTCGTATCTGAACTTCCAAAAACCATCAGCGGAAAGATAAGACGTGTAGAAATACGCGACCATGATAAGGAAAGTGATCAGTAACTTTCCTGTTTATACTGACCATTCCGGACCATAAAGTAAATAGATGTTTATTGCCTCTATGGACTATTCCCGGTTCCGGGATATTATTTTTATAGATCAAAATGAGGCATTGTATTATGTCAGGCAAGAAAGAACCCTATCCGGTTATTAATATCATTGAGTGTAAAGCCTGCGGACGTTGTATTGTTGCATGTCCTAAAAGTGTCCTGAAAATGAGCGATAAGCTCAACGAACGAGGATACTATTATGTAGAGTATGCAGGCGAGGGCTGCACAGGTTGTGCCAATTGCTACTACACCTGTCCTGAGCCGCTTGCCATAGAGATACACATTCCGCTTAAAGATCAATGAGCTAAAGGTGAGAACATATGGCAACACAATTAGTAAAAGGTAACACAGCAGCTGTTATTGGCGCATTATACGCTGGCTGTGACTGTTATTTCGGTTATCCTATTACCCCTGCAAGTGAGATATTGCAGGAGGCTTCAAAATATTTCCCTATGACGGGAAGGAAATTCGTACAGGCTGAATCAGAAGAGGCTGCCATTAATATGGTCTACGGTGCAGCATCCACCGGTCACAGGGTCATGACCGCATCATCAGGTCCCGGTATAAGCCTGAAGCAGGAAGGAGTTTCCTATCTTGCTGGTGCTGAACTTCCCTGTGTCATCGTTGATATCATGAGAGCAGGTCCTGGGCTTGGTAATATAGGTCCTGAACAGGGTGATTACAGTCAGGTTGTAAAAGGCGGCGGACACGGCAATTACAAGAGTATAGTATTGGCACCCAACTCCGTACAGGAAATGTGCGACATGGTTATCACGGGCTTTGAACTCGCTTTCAAGTATCGAACTCCTGTATATGTGCTGGCGGATGGAGTACTTGGCCAGATGGTCGAGTCCCTGCAGTTTCCGGAAGTTTCTGTCAGACCGGAAATTGACACAACATGGGCCGTAAGCGGAACCGCAGACACCAGAGAGAATCTTGTTACATCTATATTCCTTGATTTCAACCAGCTGGAAGAATTCAACTATGAGATTCAGGAGAAATACGACACCATAAAGGAAGAAGAGGTCGATTTTGAAGATTACATGGCAACGGATGCATCTATAATCCTTGTTTCCTATGGAATCAGCAGTCGTATATGCAGATCAGCTGTTGACCTGGCAAGGAGAGAGGGTATAAAAGTCGGTCTTTTCAGACCAAAGACACTCTTCCCTTTCCCTGAAAAAGAATTAAAGGAAATTGCAGATTCAAGGGACTGCACATTCGTCTCCGTTGAAATGAGCAACGGACAAATGCTTGAAGATATCAAACTTGCTATTGAGTGCAGCAGGCCCACAGAGCTTGTATATCGCATGGGTGGAAACCTGATAACAATGGATCAGGTGCTGGAAAGTATCAGAAAAATAGCTGCAAAGGAGGAATAAAGATGGCAGAAAAAGTTATCAAAAGTGCAGGTCTGTATCCTGAATTCCCCCGAAAGGGTGGTGCAGCACCTACTGCAACTCACTACTGTCCCGGATGCGGTCACGGTATCATTCACAAGCTTATTGGTGAAGCAATGTCCGATCTGGAGATACAGGACCGCAGTGTCATGATAAGTCCAGTAGGATGTTCTGTTTTTGCCTATTATTACTTTGACTGTGGAAATCTCCAGGTAGCTCATGGACGTGCTCCTGCAGTTGGAACCGGTGTTTCAAGAGCACAGGACAATGCGGTAGTTATTGCTTACCAGGGTGATGGTGACCTTGCATCTATAGGTTTGAATGAGACTCTACAGGCGGCTAATCGTGGTGAGAAGATCGCAGTATTCTTTGTCAATAACACGGTTTATGGTATGACCGGCGGCCAGATGGCGCCAACAACCCTAATCGGTGAAAAAACCGTTACCTGTCCTGATGGAAGAGACCCAAGATTTGCAGGTTATCCCCTGCATATGTGTGAACTTCTTAACAATCTGAAAGCCCCTGTATTTATTGAAAGGGTCTCTATCTCAGACATATCCCATATCCGCAAGGCACGCAAAGCTATCCGTAAAGCTCTTGAGATACAGCGTGATGGTAAAGGATATGCATTTGTTGAGATTCTTTCAAACTGTCCAACAAATCTGAGGCAAAACTCTGAACAGAGCACCAAATTTGTGAACGAGCAAATGGAACAGGAGTTCCCGTTGGGCAATTTAAGGGACCTGTCTGCTGAGACGGAACAACTTCTCAGGGAAGATAGTATTTTTGACAAACAGGCAATTGATGCCCTCTTCAACCTTGAGACAGAGTCATCGCCTGATGCAGTTCTGAACCCATCACTCCCGGAGGTCCAGATAAAAGCAGCAGGATTTGGAGGTCAGGGTGTACTTAGTATGGGATTGACCCTTGCACACGCAGGTTGTGATGGACAGCGTTTTGTTTCATGGTATCCGTCATACGGTCCTGAACAGAGAGGTGGCACATCCAATTGTTCAGTGGTTGTTTCAGGTGAATCCATTGGTTCTCCTGTGGTCTACACTCCTGATGTTCTTGTTGCAATGAACCGTCCTTCGCTGGAAAAGTTTGCTGTTGACGTCAAAGAGGGTGGCTACATACTCTACGACTCGACCATAGGCGAATGTGATATTCCGGAAGGTGTCACCGGTGTAGCTGTCCCGGCAATTAAGATAGCAGGTGACGCAGGTTCAGAGAAAGCTGCAAATACGGTAATGCTCGGAGTTATCATGGCTCTTGGAATAACAGGTCTTGGTGTAGATAATTTCAAGGCTGCCTTGGCTGAAACGTTCTCCAAGAAACCAAAGCTTATTCCGCTCAACCATGCAGTACTTGATGCAGCAGCCGTCTGGGCAAAAGAGAACATCTGAAGCAGATATTTTGCGAAATTAACTGGTGCAGGCTTTTATGCCTGTTACATTTCTTTTTTTGAAGATACATTTTAATATTTGTACGTTTTTATTTAATATGGGAGCGGTAAAAATGACTGAAAATAATGTGATCGAAGTAAATGATTCTAACTGGGAAGAATTAATTGAAAATCAGGAAAAACCCATGGTGGTTATGTTCTATCTTCCGACCTGCACTCATTGCAAGGAAATAGAACCTTATTTCAGGGAATATTCAAGTGAGTTCCACGAGTCATGCACTTTTGTCAGGATGAACGGACTTGAGAGTCCCATGACCGCAAGGAAATATGGTGTAAGAGGAACTCCAACTTTTAAGTTCTTCTGCAAGGGCCGTGCTATTAAAGAAGAAGTGGGTCTTGTCTATCCTTCCATACTAAGAAAATCCATTGAAGAACTTGTAAAACACGGCGATGAATGTGTCTTGCACACCTCTCCGCTGGCAGATGAAATATCACCATATGAGTGAACTTCATTTTTTTTTCGTTATTTTTTTTCTTCCTTTATTAATTCGCCCTTCACAAACTGGTAATATATTGGCTTACCTGTTGTTATTTCGAGTTTAGTTATGTCCTCATCGCTGATGTTTTCAATATATTTAACTACGGAGCGCAGGCTGTTTCCGTGTGCAGCAACAATCACATTTTTTCCATCTTCAAGCTGAGGGAAAATGTGTTCCTTAAAATAAGGAATGGTGCGTTCATAGGTATCTTTAAGACTCTCACCACCCGGAGGCTGTATGTCATAGCTTCTTCTCCAGATGAAAACCTGTTCTTCTCCATAAACTTCTTTTGCTTCCTGTTTGTTCTGGCCTTGCAGGTTTCCGTAGAATCTTTCGTTAAGGGAATCACTTGAATATACCGGTATCTCAGAATCATCAAATCTTGAAGGATGAAATGACCATTTGTCCCTTTTATTATTTTCATGCAGAAAAATGCCTGTCTTTTTCTGCTTCGCAAGTATAAGAAACAGTGTTTCCTGTGCTCTGGATAATTTAGATGTGAAGGCAATATCCAGTTCTACGTTTTCAAGTTCTTCGCCACAATCCATTGCCTCTTCAATTCCTTTTTTACTCAGGGCTACATCGACCCACCCTGCAAACCTGTTCTCAAGATTCCATCTCGATTGCCCGTGTCTTACCAGTATCAGATAGTTCATCAATTATCTCCCTTTAACCGAATACTAATTTGCTTGCAGATTATTAAAACTTAAGGTCTAAGGTAACTTTGATAAATGTACCCGGACATTATTCTTCAAGCCATGAACACAGAAGACAGATTATGGGATTCGGATTTCATGCCGTTGATTCATCCCCCGCAAAAAAAAGGCAGTAATCAAACTTATTGTTTTGCATTTAAGAATCGTGAGTTATTGCTGCTGAATGAGAAGGACAGTTTAAGGCTGCCTTCTTTTGAAGAGATCAAGAATATGGGTCTCGATGTTCTAGGAACCCAGTATCTGGGTGAACTCAGGGATATTTCCTGCTTTTCAGCGGAGCTTGATGGTTCAAATGCTGCTGCTGGGAAGATCGGTGAGAATGGCAACTTTGTAGGTATTAGGGAGCTGACCGGAATTCTGGAAGAAGGTCTTGCTTATCTTGCAGGAAAAGCTGTTCATATCATGGAGTGGGACAAAAATACCTTATTCTGCGGCAGGTGTGGTTCAGGGACATCGCTTAGAGAGAATGAACGGGCAAAAGAATGTCCTAAATGCGGATTTCTTGCATTTCCCAAGATATCTCCCGCGATCATTGTGCTTATAGAGAAAGATGACAGAGTCCTGCTTGCCCGTTCTCCTCATTTCAAGCCAGGACTTTACAGTATCTTAGCAGGTTTTGTAGAGCCAGGTGAGTCAGTAGAAGAGGCTGTTGTGAGAGAGGTCAGGGAGGAAGTGGGGATATCAATTAAGAACATCAAGTATTTTGGCAGTCAACCCTGGCCTTATCCTGATTCGCTCATGCTAGGATTCACCGCAGAGTTTTCAGAAGGAGAAATAGCAGTCGATGGTGTCGAAATAGAGGAAGCCGGATGGTTCAAAAAAGATGAGATTCCTGTTATTCCACGGAACACAAGTATATCCGGGTGGCTGATAGAATATTTCATTAACAAGCATTGATAATTTACAAATCCTTTTTTTTTGTATTTTGATAGAAAGGCACCAAATTTTGTTTGTCTTATTAATATATTATTCGCAATATGTATTATCCTTAATAAACAGAAAGAATAATATGCACAACATTTATACTCTCTGATTACAAATTATTAGTAAGAAATACGGAGTAAAAAAAGATAATAGTATTTTGAGAGGTGTGAGGATTGCTATTAAAAAGAATTATTTATGCAACAATATTACTGCTTACTTGTATAGTATTTGTACAAACAGGCTCCGCGTTAACATATTCAGGTGGGGGAGATTGGAATTTTTCAGAAGAGATAACTATTAAAGAAAACTCAGGGACCAAACTGGTGAATTACCAGATACCTATTGTTCTTAATAGTTCCAACTTTGATTTTTCTATTGCACGTTCTGAAGGGGAAGACATACGTTTTTCCTCCGGCGATAAGCAACTTCAGCACTGGATAGAAGAATGGGATACTGCAAAGGAAGAGGCCGTCGTATGGGTTAAAGTTCCATCCATCGCGGCTAATGGCAGTGCTAAAATAACAATGCACTATGGAAATCCTGATGCAGCCGATATAAGCAGCAGTTCTTCGACTTTTGAGTTCTATGATGATTTCAGTGGTTCCAGCTTATTTGGCAATTGGGAATCGTATACAACAGGTGGCAGTGAGGTAAAAGTTTCTAATGGTGCGTGCAACCTTATAGTTCCAAAATTCCATCCGGAAGATGTTGTAAGTATCAAATCCAAGGATGAGTTCCTGATCAATTCAATGTTCGTAGCCAAAAGGAAAAAGGTGACCACAGGTACTGACAGCCGTGGTCCTATAATATCACAGGGATTTGTAGATCCCCAAAGGGAAACAAAGAACCAGGTGCTAGCATCCACTGAACTTGAGAATGAGACCAAGGTGACATGGATACTTGAAAATTCCAAAAGCGATGCCCGTTATTTCCCGGCAGATCTTACAAATGTCAATGTAGCTGAAGGTGACTGGTACACAATAGGTGTTGCATGGTATATGGAGGATGAATTTGGAAAGATAGCCTGGTTCAAGAATGGTGTGAGGGACAGCAGAATGGACCTTACGGCAACAGAAGAGAACAATTATATTCCTCTTACGGATATGAAGGTCTATCTGTTTGCAAGTACTTATTCAGATGTTTCAGATAACACTGGTTATGCATCCTTTGATTATGTCTACGTGCGCAATTTTGTTTCTGAAGAGCCAACTGTAATGTTCGCAGGTAACATAGCACAAGAAGAGACAGTTGCAGAAGTTGAACCTGTAAGGATAAATATAACTCCTGCAAGCGGTCTTATGAGTGCGATACGGATCTTCGATACAGAAGGGTATGACGATACCACTATAGTAGATCTCAAAGATAGTGGGATAAATACTGTAATGTTGCTTACTGATGGCGATGATGTCTGGAATCTGGAACGATTTGTAAAACAGGCCCGTGACCACGACATACAGGTCTATGCAATGATATTCAACGACCCAAAGAGTGACTCTGATGAGGATAATTCCGTGTACGTGAAAAATGTACTGGAGAAGGTTATTGATTATAACAACAAGTCACTTTCAGCTTTTGATGGTGTTGATATTGCACTTGACCCCTGCAGTGATGATCCAGAGGTAGCCTGCACCCTGAACTTGCTTCTTCTTGAGGATGTCCGTGAGATGGCAGGAGACGAACTTGCTGTGGCCATTGATATTCCGGCATCATATGCTCTGGCAGATATTACCGAGGTTTCAGCAAGTGCTGACCTTATAGTCCTTCAGACATATTCCCTGGATGATACTTATCCTCAAACCAAGGATGAAATTATAGATTCCATAGCACCAAAGATGGGCGAGATCAGGATATCTGAATCAAAAGCGCTTATAGGAATTGCAGTAAATGAAGGCTTCATGATTGATACTGGTGTCCAGAGCTTACTGGAAGAACTTCAGGATTACTATGTCAACGATACTGCATTCATGGGTACTTCAATAGTCGTCTACGAAGATTATGAGGAGTACAGCATGATTCCTGAAACAACAGAGGAAAGTAAGGGAATACCAGGATTCACTGCATTGTTCGCTGCTGTGGGATTGCTGGCAGTTTCATACAGGCAAAAAAGAAGATGATGTGATAGTCACATCATCTGAGTCTATTTTTCAAGATTTATTCTTCATTTTCTTTTTTCAGTAGCTCAACTGCCAGGTCCCTGAGTTTGAACTTCTGGACTTTTCCGCTTGCAGTAAGTGGATAATCTTCCACGAAGAAAACATGTTTTGGAACCTTGTAGCGTGCTATCTTTGAAAGACTATAATCCCTGACATCTTCTTCGGTGAGTTCTTTTCCGTCCTCTGGAACCACAAAGGCTCCCACTATCTCACCGTATTTCTCATCAGGTATACCCACGACCTGTGCACTCTTTACACCTGGCACAGTGAAAAGGAATTCTTCTATCTCCCTTGGATAGATGTTCTCACCGCCACGGATTATCATATCCTTTATGCGACCGGTGATGCGGTAGTATCCGGCTTCATCAACAGTTGCAAGATCTCCGCTGTGCAGCCATCCTTCCTTGTCAATTGCAATCTCTGTCATTTCAGGCATCTTGTAGTATCCTTTCATAACATTGTAACCACGGCAGCATATTTCACCCTGAACATCCGGTCCCACAGTTTCTCCGGTTTCCGGATCGACTATCTTGACCTCTATCTCAGGTAAGGAAGTTCCTACCGTACTGACACGTCTTTCTATAGGATCATCCGTACTGGTCTGGGTGAATACAGGTGATGCTTCTGTAAGTCCGTAGGCAATGGTAATATCCTTGCAGTTCATGTCATTGATAACACGTTTCATTGCCTCAATAGGGCATGGTGAACCTGCCATGATACCTGTTCTTAGTGATGAAAGGTCGAACATTTTGAACATCGGGTGGCTGAACTCCGCAATGAACATTGTCGGCACACCGTAAAGGGCTGTACATTTTTCTTTCTGGACAGCAGCCAGTACCCTGAGCGGGTCGAACAACTCGATGATTACAAGTGTACCACCATGGGTTAGGGTTGCAAGTACACCGAGTACGATTCCAAAACAATGGAAAAGTGGTACTGGCAGACAGAGTCTATCCTCTTCAGTGAATTTTTGCTTTTCTCCGATGTAGTATCCGTTGTTGAGGATGTTGTAGTGGGTTAGCATTACACCTTTAGGGAAACCTGTTGTTCCTGATGTATACTGCATATTAATTACATCATGTGTATCTAGTGTTTCCATTATCTTATGGATCTCTTCATCGTTGCCATGTTTTCCCAGAAGGAATAGCTCACGGGTGCTGTACATTCCCCTGTGTTTCTCCTGACCGATAAAAATAACGCTCTCCAGGCAAGGGAATTTCTCGCTCTTAAGGTTTCCACGGCTCTGTGTCTTTAGTTCAGGAACAAGCTCATTGATCGTATCAATATAACTCACATCCCTGAAACCGTCAATGATAGCAATGGCTTTCAGGTCAGCCTGTTTCATTAAATACTCTACTTCATGGCTTTTGTATGCGGTATTGACTGTGACGAGAACAGCACCGATCTTTGCTGTTGCGAACATGAAGGTAAGCCAGTCAGGTACGTTTGTTGCCCATATGCCAACTTTATCTTCTTTACTTATACCGAGCTCTAGCAGACCCTTGGCCAGCATGTTGACACGTTCGTCGAATTCTTTATAGGTAAATCTCAGGTCCCTGTCGGGATAGATCATAAACTCCCTGTTCGGGTCCTTCATGACCTGTTTCTCGAAAAATCCACCAATTGTATCATTTGTAAAAGGCATAATTATGTCTCCATTGATATCATTTACAACTATCACTTTCTTCCTGCAGGTGCTCTTCAAGTTCTTTTCTTATATCATCAGGTATGGGAACAGATCTCTTATTGATAAAATCGTAGTGAACGATTGTTGATCTGCCTATTGCACCTATTTTCCCGTTTTGCCATGCTTCCTGGGTTACTGTGAATGATGAGTTTCCTATTCTTGATATGTAGGTGAGTATATCGACATCTGCTCCGTAGAACATTTCGCCTACGTAATTATATTCCGTCCTTGCCATGATAAGTTTCCAGTTCTCATAGCTCAGGTCAAGGTCAGGGGTGAACAGTCTGAATACAGGATTACGTGCCTGTTCGAACCATATGGCGATGGCAATATTATTAGCGTGTTTCAATCCGTCAATATCACCGAATCTGGGAGTAACAGTTGTTTTGAACATATTGATCTTTTAGATTAGTAAGGAGCGTATACTACTGCAAGTATCTTTGCATCTTCACTGCCAATTGCATGGACATGGTGAGGAACTATGGAATCGTAATAGATGCTGTCGCCGCTTGAGAGTTTGAAGCTATTCTTGCCATAAAGGATCTCTATCTGACCACTGAGTACATAAATGAACTCTTCCCCTTCATGTGAAGATTGTTTTGCTTTTCCTGTTCCAGGAGGATGAACATCGATCATAAATGGTTCCATATGTCTGTCAGCCTTGTCACTGGCAAGTGAAAAGAAGTCGAGTGTGCTTTTTTCACATGTGTCGCAGTTACCGGAGAACTTAACAATATTTTTTGAAGCACCACTTTTGGTAAGCACAGGTTCGTTATGGGGAGCATCATCAAGGAAAGTGCCCAGACGAACGCCAAGAGCCCTTGCGATCTGCATAAGGGGAGTTAATGAAGGAACAAGAGCGCCATTTTCAAGTTGTTCGATGAGTTCACTGTTTGTATTGCTACTGTCTGCCAGCTCTTCCACAGACATTTTCTGCATTTCACGTATCTGGCGTATCTTGGTACCTAATAGGTTCTTTTCTGACATTGTGTATTCCTCTTATTGTTCTTGTCAAAATCGTGTTCTAATGCTTATGGTATTTTCAGTTATAACGTTTACCTTATCGCAGTATTTTAGCATAATATGGAAGGAAGCTTATGAACGTTAATGAAATAAAAAACAACACGGCTGTTATTAAATTGTTCGCTTTGATCAATCCTTCCGGTGGCAATAAAATGGGTTCTTTGATGTCACGTAAGCATTATGGTGAGTTTACAGGAATATCATCAAACGAAACTGAAAAACCCAAGTCAAAAATGTTTTTGAACTATTATTGTAATAATTAGTAATGTTTTAATAGATAACACTGCACCAGTATACTGAAGAATCAGGTAGTTATCCTCTTGTACAAGCCCGGAAGAGTTTCCGGAAGGGAACTGGCATCATCTATTATCGTGTATCCTACACCTGAGAAAATATTATCAAGATATTTACCGGGAATAGAATCCACGGTTATGCAGAAGAAATGTATTCCTCTGGAATTCCCTTCTCCTATCGCTATTCTTGTATCTTCTTCAGCAATCCTTTCTTTGTATGCGCTTTCTCCCCGGGAGGTATCAAAGGGTTCACCATCAGAGAGCAGTACCAGTATCTTTGTTTTTGCATCTACCTTGTCAAGTTTCCTGATCGAATGGCGGATGGCAGGTCCCAGCCTTGTGTTGGATACCGGTTCCAGCAGACTTATCCTTCGTGCAACGTTTTCCGATAGTTCCTCATCGAATTCCTTTATGACAAAGTACTCAACGTCATCTCTGGACTGGCCGGAAAATGCATAGATGGCATACTTGTCACCTATGCTTTCAAGGGCATGTGTCATAATGATCAGTGAGTCTTTTTCGACATCAAGTATGCTCTTTCCCTCATAGTTCACCATTTTATGCGTGGAATAACTGACATCCAGGAGGAAAAGAGTTGCTACATCTCTTTCATGTTTGTCCCATCTGAGGTAGAGTCCTTCATCAGGATTTATCCCGCATCTTTTCTGTATCAGGGCATCGATGAAGGCATCGATATCAATCTCAGTTCCGTCAGTCTGTTCCTTCATCCTGCGGAATGTTTCCGGCTTCATCCTGTTGAATACTTGCTTGATCCGGGCTATCTCGTTCCTGTACTGTTCTGATGCATTCTTGTAGTAATCACTGGACATGCCAAAAGGCTCAACTTCGTTGACCGTACACCAGTCCGCTTTGTAGTCATTGATCATGGCATCCCATTCGTTATACATGTAACTGCCAAGTATCTTCCAGTTCTTGGTCGTAGCATAGGTTGACTGAAGTTTTGCCTTTTCTTCTTTTGGACTTTCATCCTCTGCTATCAGTTCCACTTCAGTTACGGGAATGAAATTCTTGATAAGATCCTCATGCGATCTGGAAGAAAGAGGGTCCTTCATGGCATATACTTCGATACTCACTCCACGGTAATCGAGATTTTTCAGTACCTCGTACTCTGTTTGACTCAACGGACCCAGCTTTTCATCAAGCACGGTGTATATCCTGAAGGTCGTATCAAGGGAATCAAGGATAGATGAACTTTCCTGAAATATAACATCATTTAGCAGAGTACTTGCCTGGTCCAGAAGACTCTTTGTCGCCTTTCCGATATTGTAAACAGGTTCATGTCCTGTCGAGACCCATAACAGTGATTCCATGAACTCCTCAAGTTTACCTTTTGGGGCAGATCTTGTCAGAAGCATTTGGTATCTTATTCTCTCAAGGTCCGAACGAACACCTTTGTAGTTATCTATTATCCTGTATTCGACCCTTGCATCTTCCAGAACACCGAGTATTGTTCCTGCCAGTACTTTGTTGGGAAACAGAGCTATGACATCAGCGATATCAAGGATACCCTCAGGTTGCATTCCTGACAGAGATGTTCTTTTCTTTATGGTCGTGTATCTTCTTCTGATATCTGCCATCAGTCCTGCTGCTTCCTCGAGTTTTATTTTGTGAGAACTGAACTTTGCATGACCAACTTCATGCATTATGCTCAGTTTGTATATCTTGAAGTTATCTTCAAAATCTGCGCATTTATTGATTTTGGGTGCAAGGTAAATTGTCTTGCCTCCGATCACAGGATTTATAGTATTGTTTTCTTCCTCTGTCTGCAACATCCTTCGGGAAAGGATGTTAAAATTGACACCTGACAATCCAAGTGCATAGTACCTGAGGATGTTTACGATCTCACTGAGTGCTGCAGACCCGATAAGTCCTTCAATGAAATCCTTTGAGTCTTTAGATCTCAGGGAAAAATAGTTTCTTCCAAGGGATGGATTCTCTTCAAAGACACATATTCCATTCAGAGCCCACTCTTCCAGTTCGCTGACATCCAGATCCTTTAAGAGTGGAGATGAATAGGAAAAATAGTCAATTGCCAGATCCTTATCCTGAGCAAATATCTTTATTCCTATACCGACCCATTTTCTTATCTCTTCAGGCTCGGTATTCTCTGCTGCATCTGGAAAGTTCTTAAAGAAAACTTCTGCAAGCATCTGGTCTTTATCAAGCAACATACGGGCAGTTCTGAGAAGTTCACCATGATATAATGAGCTGCTCTTTTTCAGAACACTGAGGAAATTCAGGTGATAAGTGCTTCCAGAGAACCGGGATTCTATAAGTTTGATCAGTTCTTTTTCTTCTTCTGTGAGATCTGTATGTTTTGAGGTATTTCTTGACAAGATTTCTTTTCACTCCAGGCTGGCGTTGATTATCTCATCGATACTCTTCTGCAGGTTATGATTATCCGTGATTGATCGTTTCATGGTTATCCTGCAGGTCTCTCTTAACAAAGAGTATTTAGCTATCATGACCTTGCTCCCCCCTATTTATACCTTTGAAATTTGTTCCTACTTCTTTATATAGCTGTGCAGGGATACTTTCAGGCTGGAGAGGGCCATGGCACGGAATAGGTGCATGTTGCAAGATGTTTATGGAAAAAATTTTGTCTAAAAGTCCTCAGAAAGCATTGCTTTGTGATAAGCCATTGTCAGGCTTCCATTTACAAAATCAATAGCCTCATCTTCAGAATCGACCATTCTAACTGTGACCTACCCATTTTGGAAAAAATTCATTTCTCTAATGCCGTTTTTTACTACTACCATACCCAGATTCTCTGAATATTTACCATCAAGATATTTTGCTATCAAAGGAAGGTCTGGACTTTCATCAAGATGTGCTATGATTCTCAGTTTCCATGGATCTGCTATGCATGGAAGAACTTTCTCCACATTCGTGACCCGCATTTTCATCCCTCTCCAAGTTAATAAAATGTAAAATGTATTTAAAAATTTATTGAAACAATTATACTTAAATATTACAGGAGCATTGTATAAAAAAGCAATTCAATTTATGTTAAAACAGGTGATCATTAGTGCACTTTGGACTTGGTATCGATGCTGGTGGAACTTATACGGATGCAGTACTTGTCAGAGGTTCAGATGGAGCTATTGTGGATTCAAAAAAGGCTTTCACAACGTATCCTGATCTGCAGAAAGGTATAAAGAACGTTCTTGATTCACTTGACCAGGTACTTCTTAAGGATGTGAATCTGGTATCCGTTTCGACCACTCTTTCAACCAATTCTCTTCTTGAAGGTACGGGAACAAACGTTGGCCTTATAATCGTAGGAGAGGAGCCAGCACAAACAGAATTTCCCTCGCAGCATATTCTATGTGCTTCAGGTGGTCATGACACCAGAGGTGATGAAGCCTGTGAACTCGATCTTCCTTTGATAGAGGAATTTATTCTCAATACAAAGACAAAGGTTTCAGCATATGCCGTTTCAGCTTATTTCGGTGTTCGTAATCCTGAACATGAGATAAAGGTAAAAGAGCTCATCACAAAAATGACAGGAATGCCGGTTGTTTGTGGATATGAACTCTCCCAGGAACTGGGTGCTTATGAGCGAGCTGTGACTGCTGTACTGAATGCGCAGTTGATACCTATCACATACCAGTTCGTTAATTCGGTTATAAGGGATATCCGTACACGAGGTATCAATGCCCGCCTTCTGATGCTTAAGTGTGATGGTTCTGTTTATAATATCGAAGATGCTCTGGAACGACCGATAGAAACTATTTTCTCCGGGCCGGCTGCAAGTCTTCTTGGCGCCTCTTATCTCTCAAAGATGGACACATGTGCAGTAATTGATATCGGTGGAACCAGTACCGATGTTTCCATGCTGTACAATGGCGTACCTGAAATAAGTACATCAGGAGCTGTTGTCGGAGGCTGGAAGACCCGTGTCAGGGCTATGAAAATGGAAACATCTGCAACCGGGGGAGATAGTCATATCTGGGTCACGGGTGAGAGGGTGCAAATTGGTCCCCGAAGAGTGATTCCACTTTGTGTTGCATCAAAGACATATCCTGATCTTGTTAACAAACTCAAAAGGAGCAGGATTATTTCAAGAAGCATCATGGATGAGAATTTCCAGCCTACCAAATTCTTTGTTAGGACCGGCTACGAAGCTTCTGATATTGATGATAATGAAAAAACAGTGCTCGACCTTATGGGATCAGAGCCTGTTTCAGCACTTGAGATGTCAGATGTAATGAACAGGAACACTTCCACAAAAGTACTCGATTCACTTGTAAAAAAGCGTCTTATACAGGGAATTGGTTTCACCCCGACCGATGCACTGCATGTTCTTGGTATATACACTAAATGGGATGTGAATGCTGCGGAGATCGGGGCACTTAATCTCTCAAGATATGTTCAGAAGGGTAAATATGATTTCTGTACCTATGTGAGGCAATTTGTAGCGAAGAACATAGCAGCTGATCTTATGTCTTATATACTGCCACACCACCCGGATGAAATGATAGCAGACCTGCTGAGTCATGAATATCCTGCAAAATTCAAGGTAGAGTTACCAGTAGTATTGCTGGGAGGTCCTGCGCAGGCATACGACAGTGAACTTAGATCCCTCATCGAAGCAGATGTGGCGGTTCCTGAGTTTGCAGATGTTGGGAATGCGGTTGGTGCTCTTGCAGGTAAAGGCGTGAAGAGAATCGAGATATCTATTATGCCGGCTTCCATTGAGAATCCGGACGAGGATTTCCTGCTTTTCTCTCCGGTTGGCAGGGAACGTTTCCAGAGATACGCTGATGCAGTTGAGTTTGCAACCAAAATTGGAACTGAACTTGTGCTGGATTACGAGATGCGGTGTGGTATACTAAAAGAAGATACAAAGATCACGGTTTCCAAAAAGACCGTTTCACCTGAAAACTGGTCCCATCCTCCTCTGGAGACAAAGGTAATTATTGTGGGTATAGGAAATCCTATGATGATTCTAAAGGGCTAGGTAATGATGCCTTTGTTAGTACGGGAAGTGTGATATGCACTTTTGTTCCCACATTTTCCATACTCTCTATCCACAATTTTCCACAATGGTCCTCAACTATTCTTTTACATATGTTCAATCCAATACCTGCTCCACCGTATTTACGGGACAGGGAGCCGTCAAGCTGATAAAAACTATCAAAGGTTTTCATTACCTTGGTTTGTGGTATTCCTATTCCTGAGTCTTCTATAACAATGTGCATGTTGCTTTTCTTCTTTGAGCCGTAAATTGAGATTCTCCCTTCCGATGGTGTGAATTTGAAAGCATTATCTATCAGGTGGATGAATAATTCGCTAAGGTAGTTCGAATCACCATTAACCAGATACATTTCATCAGGTAACCTGTTCTCTACAATGATGTCCTTATCCGTGTTTTCCACAGAAATAACTGAAAGTGCCTTCTCTATAATTGGTTTAACAGGAACGTTACTAAAATCGTAAATATAATTTTTAGGCTCCAGTGCACTCATGAAAAGTAATGACTCTATCAAACGTTTCAATTGTCTGGAATTACTGTTAACTACATTCATTGCTTTCTTTTGTTCTTTATTGAGTGGACCCAGGCTTTCATCTGTGACCAGTTCACTGAATCCCATTATGGAAATGAGCGGAGTCTTGAGCTCATGACTCATAGTCGAAAGAAAATTACTCTTAAGTTCATCGAGGGAATGTAGTTCATCATTTGCCTTGCTAAGTTTAGAATTTATATCCCTGAGTTTCTGATTGTATGTTTTAAGTTCATCTTCTGACCTTTTGAGTAATATCATTCTGCCCATCATCTGAGTAATAAGGACAAACTGTCTGAGATCAGAAGCTGTGTATTCCCCTTCCTTATTTGCAACGGCTGCAAATCCCACGACTTCATTTTCATTAAGTATTGGTACGGTAAGGTAAGACTCAATTGAAAGCTTTCTACATAATGTAAATTCCGGTGAATCAATGTCGTGTGAGGACCTGTTTAATATAAATGGTTTTTTCGTTTCAAGCAACATTGGCAAGAAACCTGTACTTTCAAGCAAAGAAACGAATATTTCTTTGTTGATGTTGTTCAGGAACAATATATCTTCAGGGTATGTATCTGTAGTAAATTTTTGATTATTTTCGTCAAAAAATACAACCATACCCATCTTGCTTTGTGTTAGTTTAATTCCTTCCTCAAGTGCGAAAGATTTGATCTTATCAATTGAAAAAATGTTCATCTGGCTTAGTTCATGCAGAGTTTCAAGACATGATTCATCAATTAATAAAGCTTCTTCAGCTTTTTTAAGGTTGGTAAGGTCATTGAGGATAAAAATAGTGCTGGTGTCTGTTCTTGTAAAGTAGAACGCAATCTGTCTTTCAGTTCCATCTTTACAAGTTACAACCCATTCACCACCCCAACCGGTTTCCTTATTATCGGAAATTTTTTCCCAATCGCTAAGAATAGTTCTCCGGTATTCAGGATCAGGATACGCAGTTTCCCACCACATCTTTATGGTAGGTATGTCTTTCATTGTATATCCCAGCATTTCTGTCAGTCTTTTATTTGCGTACTTAAAACATTCATTTGAATCCATTATGGCTATTGGCAAAGGAGAATTATCAATAATTATCTCAAAATTTTCTTCATTTTCTTTTAGAGCTTTTTCAGCATCTCTTATTTTTGTGATGTCGTGGGCCAGTTCCAAACGTACATCACGTCCGTCCGGCCATTTAATGATTCTGTCAAAAATGATGTAATCTCTGCACGTAAGGGGGTTCTGATATTCCCATTGATGTGACTTGTTCTTATTTTCAAGTATTATCGGGTTTGTGCAGAAATCACATGGCTTTTCAAGTCCCTGAAGTATTTTATAACACTTCTTACCAACCGGCTTTTCATCAAGTATTTCATTCAGGAATTTATTGACATAGAGTATTTCATGAGTGAATGGGTCAGAAACATAGATCGAATCTTCGATACTGTCAAAAACTGATAGTAATTGTTTTCTTTCCAGACAAAGATCTTCAGATACAGCTCTTTTTTGAAGGGCAATTCCTAATATATTTGTAAATGTTTTAAGTGTATCAATATCTTTTTTGTCCCATTCCCCTGATTCCTTTACATTATCAAAACCAATAAAACCTGCAAGTTCACCTTCAATTTTAAAAGGCAAAACAATAAGTGATTTAATGTCCTGTTCTTCAAGTAGTGTTCTTTCAGCTTTTGCTTCAGGTGGAAGCTCATTCAAGTCACTGATATGGATCGCTTCACCATTGCTGAGTTTAGTCATCCACCACAAGTACAATGACACCGAAAGATTCTGAAGTATGTCTTTTTGTGGTTTTACTCCGCTGGCGCACCATTCATGTGTGTTATCAATAAATTCAGAGTTTAGCTGTTGTTTGAATACGTAGGCACGGTCTGCATTGCATAATTCTCCAAGCAGTGAAAGTGATTCTTCTATCTTCCCGTCAAGGTTATCTGAAAAAGCAAGCATGGAAGATATTTGTGATAACGTGCTTTCAATCCTGTATTTACTTACAAGTACTTCATGAGAATCTTTGTTTTTTCGTGTCTCTATTTCGAGTTTCCGTTCTAACCCTTTTACTTTCATGTTGTGAACTATAAAAGAACAAATCAGTAGTGAAAGGAAGGCGAACCATGCAATTTTATTTTCTGTTTCGACTATGTATATATGGAACAGCAGTATGCTAGTTAACATAAAAATAGACATCAACAATATTCTGTTTTGAACTTTGTTGTTCATTTTATCACAATCATCAAATGTTTAAATACAAATGCAGCTCCAACATTCTAACTATTTTATAACATTCTTTTTTCTTTTAGTATATAAAGTTAGTTAATTTGAACTGATATGATTTGTTCTCATTTAATCATTATAAATTATTTATATATAGCAACGACTTTTTTTGATATTTCCTTGTACTTCTGCCGTTATCTTTTTATTCTAAATTTTACAACAGCGTGCCTTTTCACTTAAAGAAAAAGGACTATATAATCCAGAAGTGTAAAATATAATTATGCATAGATTGGCTGAACTGCTGGAAAGCTCCAAGAACTGTGTTTTTTTGAGTGGAGCTGGCATTTCAACTTTTTCCGGTATTCCGGATTTCAGGGGCAGTACTGGTCTGTACGCAAAATATGATGCAAATAAGATATTCGACCTTAAATTTTTCCGTAATGAACCTGCTTATTTTTACACACACGCAAAAGACTTCATCTACAATCTTGGTACTAAGGAGCCAAACATAATTCATGATACATTAGCTTCTCTGGAAAAAGAAGGATATGTTAAGGCTGTTATTACTCAGAATATCGATCTGCTTCACCAGAAAGCAGGTTCTGTTAATGTTTTAGAGGTTCATGGTTCACCTGCAAATCACAGGTGCCTTGCATGCAACAGGAATTATTCTTATGATGAAGTTTGCGAGAAATTAGAAAAAGATGAAGTTCCCCATTGTAGTGAATGTGCCGGTCTGATCAAGCCGGATATAACATTTTTCGGGGAAATGCTTGACCAGGATATATTTACAAAAGCGATTGAAGCCAGTTCCAAAGCCGATCTGTTTGTGGTCATTGGTTCGTCACTTGTAGTGCAGCCAGCAGCCAGTCTTCCAGTATGTTCATTGAAATCTGGGGGGAAACTTGTGATAATCAACAACATGCCAACACCTCTGGATGGATATGCATATCTTAAGTACGATGAGCTTGGAGATGTTTTCAACTATCTCTCTGATCATTTCAAGCAAAGGTAATACTCTTAGGTTTTTTGTTCATCTTCAGGCAGATGATGCTTGCGCACTCCTTGAATAGCTCCTTCAAGTGCGTAAAGCTTGTTTATGCATGAATTCTCATCGACTATCATTATTCTCTCAAATGCTTTCCTGCTTCCAAGCTTTTTGAGTTCGGCCGGAGTTTCCACTCCAACCTGCTCAAGCTGTTCTCAGTAGTTTCCAGTGGCATCTACAAGAATGAAAAAGGCATCACTTTCTGCTTTGATAACTAGTGGGTCATTCTGGTTTATGCGAGCCTGATCATAAGTTTCAAGTTTTTCTCCGCAGACATCCAATTCTCCTTCCAGTACATAAATAAAAACGTATCTTGAGATATCAGGCAGAAAATCGACCATCTGTCCTTTTTCCAGTTTTGAAATGGAAACAGTTACGTTAGCACGTATTTTGAGTGCATCCGCATATCCCTGCCCAGCTACATGAATTAGTTCATTTTTCCTGGAAATAGTATCAAAGTTCTTTTTATTTGATGTAGGTTCCATATTCTGTCTCAGTGGATTGATCCATATCCTGCAAAGGCGTGCATCCTCAGCTGTGAGGTTCATTCCTGAAAATGAAGCCCCTTCGCCGGTAGACAGTATGTGGACATCACCGGTTTTCAGAATTTCTTTTGCTCCTGTGCTGTCTTCATGGCTCAGTTCTCCTTCAAGAACTATTGTGATTATTTCCTTGTTATCGACAGATTCCGGCTTGAATGCTTTTCCTGCAAACAAAGTATCATCGTTAAAGACCTTAAGGTCTCCAAAATGTGTATTTTTCATGTCCAGATAATCTGAATATGAAAATAGCCAGTAACTGTGCTGTGAGTCGTTATCAACAAGATGTCTTTCGTCTGATCTTACAATCTTTATCATGATGATTATCCCTGATTTTCTGTCTAATCTGACATTAGTGTTTAAGTATTTGACTGTCAGGTATGTTTCAGTATGTCTTCAGAAGGGTTCAACGCTGAAGCTAAGTGAAAAATAATTGGGGATAGAACAAAAGCATTCAAAATGATAGGATTGAATTAAAAAAGAGTTAAAAGACCAGAGTATAAAAATACCGCTTATTCTGTATCAGCGGCATTTTCAAACGTGAGTTCAAGTACGCCGTTCTTGTAGCATACAGCCATGCTTGCCGGATCTACATTGCAGGGCAGGTCTATGACCCTGGAATAACCTGTGCCGCTGGTAATGACACTTAGTTCCACATGAGATTCATAAGCGTGATATTCAACGCAATCTTCCTCAACTCCGAGGTCTGCTAGCAGGAATACTTTATTTTCTGCTTCAAAGATATCTATGAAAGGTTCCTGGTTAAATATGTAGAAATCCCCTTCGCTCTCATCTTCATCTTCGTAGTCGAAGTTTTCAGCCCCGGTTTGACCCTTAAAGCCAAATATCGTTGGTTTTTTCCCTGGCTGGTCGATTATTGTAAAACCATGTATCACAGGCTTACTATTATTTTCATCGAGACTGGCGGAGAACAATTTCATGATGTGCTCTATCAGTTCATCAATACTTGTGATCTTATCATGCGAGTCGTCGTCACTGGAGTAATGATCCTTGTCATTCATTCCTATATCCTCTTTTCTACAATCTCAGGTATTCGTAAACTGTCCTTTTAGAATCGGTCTGAAACCATATAACTCCCAATTGTTCTATAATATGCGAACAAGTCCTATAAATATTCTGCGTTCTAAAAAAGACAGGAATGTGCTATTTTTTTTGATACTTTCCAATCAACTATTTATTTGTGTACCGAGTTTTAAGGAACCAGACAATTAAAGAGGTAGACCAATGGTGTCAAAACAAGTTCCGTTCACAAAGGAAAAGATTGCAGAGATAATTGAAAAGTATCCTACTCCTTTCCATGTATATGATGAGAAGGGAATAATTGAGAATGCAAGAAAACTCAAGGAAGCATTCAGCATTGTCAATGGATTCAAGGAATATTTTGCAGTAAAAGCCCTTCCTAATCCTTATATCATGAAACTGCTCAAAGCCGAGGGCTTCGGAGCTGACTGCAGTTCCCTTCCAGAACTTATGCTTGCGAAAAAGACGGGTATAGTTGGCGAAGATATCATGTTCAGTTCCAATGACACTCCTGAAGAGGAGTTCATCAAGGCAAAGGAGCTTGGAGCTATCATCAACCTTGACGATATCAATCACATTGATTATCTTGAAAAGACTGCCGGACTGCCGGAGATAGTCTGTTGCCGTTACAACCCCGGTCCGCTTAAGGAAGGAAATGCCATTATCGGTAACCCCGAGGAAGCAAAATACGGTTTTACCAGAGAGCAACTTTTTGAAGGCTACCAGATGATGAAAGAAAAAGGTGTCAAAAGGTTCGGGCTGCACACAATGGTGGCTTCCAATGAACTGGACCCTGAGTATTTCATTGAGACTGCAAAGATACTGTTCGAGTTGATAGCTGAACTCTCGAAGGACCTAGGTATTAAATTCGAATTCGTGAACCTTGGCGGTGGAATCGGTATTCCTTACAGACCTGAACAGGAACCAGTGCCTTATGATGTTATTGCGAAGGGTGTCAGCAAGGTTTATGATGAGATAATCAGGGCAAGTGATCTTCATCCGTTGAAGATATTCCTTGAATGCGGAAGGGTGATCACAGGACCTTATGGTTACCTTGTAACCAGTGTCCGTCACATGAAACATATCTACAAGGACTATGTAGGTACTGATGCATGCATGGCAAATCTCATGCGTCCGGCTCTGTATGGTGCATATCATCATATCACGGTTCTCGGAAAGGAAAACGTAGAAGCTTCACAGCTTTATGATGTCACAGGTTCACTTTGTGAGAACAACGACAAGTTTGCTATTGATAGAATGCTGCCTGAAGTCACCAAAGGCGACATACTTGCTATCCATGATGCAGGGGCTCATGGTCATGCAATGGGTTTCAACTATAATGGAAAGCTGAGGTCATCAGAGATACTCCTTAGACCCGATGGAAGTTTTGTGCAGATAAGAAGAGCTGAGACAGTAGATGACTATTTTGTTACACTGGATATGGCCGGACTTTGTGATTTTGAATGAATACTTCGGTATTCATTTGTTTTTCTATTTTTTAAATTTCTGTTATTCTCAGATTTTTTCTGATATTCTCGATATGATTTATTACCAGTAAATGTCCAACTTATTATGAGGTCAAATGACGGTAAAAAGTAAAAACAATATTTCCATCAAAAAAACGGGTGTCAAATGAGAAAATGTTCTAGCTCTAATGGCAAAAGAAATGTTAGGATCATTGGGTTAATTGTTCTATTTGTATTCTTATGGTCGCTTCTTCTTTTTTACTATTCTCCCGTGGAGATCGTTGAAAGACTGGGAGTTCGTAATGTTTACACTTTTATCTTCCTAATGTCTCTGATAGGTGGTGTTTCCACTTTCACTTCTACCACATTTTACACGGCTCTTATTGCTATTTCCTTTGGTGGAGTAAATTCGATGTGGCTTTCTTTAATTGCAAGTACAGGTCTTACTTTTGGAGATATGTTGTTCTATTATCTGGGAATGAAATGTAAAACATGCATCAAGGGGAAGTATGAAGTTTATGTTTCCCGTCTGATAAAGCGCCTGGAACAGTTTGATGACAGGATAATCATGCTGCTTATATTCTTTTACTCATTAACTCCTCTTCCAAGTGATATAATTGCAATAGCACTTGCAATAGTGGGATTTCCATTCAAAAAAATGATAATTCCATTATTTGTGGGAAATTTCACACTCATTCTTCTAATACTGGAAATTTCAAAATTGGGATATAATCTTATATGATACTATTAAATGGATTATCTTCATTTTTAGAAAGGTTTGAGGTAATTGAGGACCACTCTGTTATCTTTGATTTTTTTCGCTCTTGAAAATATTGAGTAAAACGTTCCAGTTGGTTCAAAAACAGTGTTATGCAAATTTATGCTGTAAAAGGGATATCCCATCTTCATTTCCAGAGCACATTGCCAATTTATGTATTCACTGTCCCAATGGCAAAGAGAGCTGGAATCAACCTTTTGAGTGAAGCCTTAAGTAGCTTCACATCATATTCTTTTTTGTTATTTTTTTATTGGGATGGGTTTAATATGGAAGTTTTAAAAGCTATTCATACACGTCGAAGTATCAGGAAGTACACCGAAGAAAAGGTATCTGGAGAAGTGGTAAAGGAGCTACTTTCAGCTGCCATGAGTGCGCCTTCAGCGGCGAACGCACAGACATGGGTGTTTGTGGTGATCGATGACCGAAAGCTACTGGATGAGATACCAGAGTACAGCCCCTATGCAGCCATGGTCCGTGGAGCCCCCCTTGCTATTCTTGTATGCGGGGATACGAGTAAGGAGATAGCTCCTGGATTCTGGGTGCAGGACTGTTCGGCAGCCATACAGAACCTTTTGCTTGCTGCTCACGAACTGGGACTTGGTGCTGTCTGGACAGGTTCCTATCCAATGGATGATCGTGTTGAAAGCTTTAGAAAAGCGTTCGCACTGCCGGAAAAAGTAATCCCTCTGGGACTGGTGGTTATTGGTCATCCTGCTCAGGAAATCGAACCTGAGGACAGGTATGATGAAGGAAAGGTCTATTACAATAGATATGGGTAGACTAAACTGAAGTTCTGAATTACATCGACCTGGTAAGCCTGACTTACTCTTTAGAGTAGATCCGGTCCCAGGGACCGGACCCAACATCTTTCTTTTCTCCTTCTGAATAGGAAGCCTGCCATTCCAAGTATGCAGATGCTAAATAGGGATGTGAATCCTGGCAGGTTGGCGTCTTCTTCAATATCTGCTTCAGTTGTTTCTTCCTCGATGGACTCTGAAGCATTTTCATTAGTATTCTCCATTTCTTTTACAGAACCATCCCCTTGAACCTGGAAGATGGAGAAACCTGGTGTCTGGGCAGTGAAATGCATGAACTCCTCATCCTCCCCAATCTTTTTGGTTGGGAGATCGCTCCACACAAGGTCATTGTATCTTGTCATACGAATTGTGTTAGGATCTATATTGTTCTCCAGGATCCATTCCTTAGTGACCCTGAACCGGATCTGGATATTGTCAGCATTCTCACTTGAGATCGTCCCTTCGCTTCCAACGTTGATACTCATTGTCTGGAATTGGATGCTGCCTGAAGGATTGATGTTAACATCATCTGGTAAATGCTTGAGTAGCTGGACATTTGCAACCACATTACCTTCATCGCTCTTTGCGTCAAAAATGATGCCAAAAACAGGTCCTTCTTCATCCGGGAATTCATATTCGATCTTTGAACCTGCAAGAACTCTCTTTATTGAGGAATCTGTTGATATAACGAACTCAGGAGGAAGGCTCTGGCCAACTGACACACGGATTCCCGAATCGTCGTCGTCATCATCGTCCTCAATAGAATCTGTCACAGCAGTGTCATTTACCCATGTTGAATTTATATTCCCTGCTGTGTCCACAGTCCTGATTTGTAATTCATAATACGTATTGTCATTCAGACCGGTTACAATGTACGAACTATTTGTTACATTGATCAAGAATTCGTTGTTCAGATAGATTATGCTGTGATTGAAATCTACATCTGCGGGGTTGGTCCATGTCCATGTGATCGAGGTGGTACTGGTTGAGGAGTCCGATAGTCCGGTCACACTTGCAGGTGGCAGGGTATTCGACGTACTTGCACTATCATTGACCCATGTGTAATTGATATTTCCTGCAGTATCCACGGTCCTGACCTGGAGCTCATGATCTGTGTTGTCGCTCAGTCCGCTTGAATTGTATGCAGTACCTGTTACGTTGTTCTTGAATTCACCATCCAGATATATCATTGTATGATTGAAGTCCCCGTCAGAAGGATTGATCCATGTCCAGTTTATCCAGGTGGAACCATTGAAGGATCCTGCAAGATCGGTCACCCTGGCAGGTGCTGTGGTGTCGATCACCAAAGCCTTGTTTGCTCCCAGTGAATGTTCTGAACCGGGTGTTGCCAGTATCAGGTTGGCATTGTTATTTGAAATGTCCTTGATGCCACCACCATTGAGTGACAATGCAGTTGTGCCCTTGTAATCCAGATCTGATGATGTGTCACCTGACTGGACAGTATATGTAAAGACCAGAGTTGCAGTACCATTGCCTGTGGAGTAATCCACTACTCTGTCAATGCTACCTGTTTCAAGTGTGATCTGTGGTGTACCTGTGACAATCACATTCTCATTGAAGGTAACTGTGATCTCGATTCCATCACCTGTATTGTACGATCCGTTACCCGTAGTTGATGTGACATCTGTAACGGTGGGTGCGGTAGTATCCGGTAATGCCAGTGGTAGATAATCTGTGAAATTACCGGTGGTATAGACTTCGTCACATATGGCGTCACCGTTGGCATCGGTATCATTTACCTGGCTGAACCCGCTGCCATCCGGTTTGAGCCAGTAGTTTCCTCCTAACCAGGAACCACCGATTATGTTCGTACCTGCTGTCCTTGTGATGTTCCAGACATTGCCGGTATTTGTTCCTGTGAAGTAAGTATTGGCGCTGTTGTTGAAATGATTGTTATAGATGAGATTGTTGCTGGAAGAATACAGCCAGATTCCGTAGTTGGAGTTGCTCAAAACGATGTTGCTGTTCAGGTTGTTGCCACTGGATGCATCAATGTATATTCCACTGTCTGAATTGCCAGATGCTTTGTTGTTTATGACCGTGTTGTTGTTGCTTGTAGAACCAATGAAGATTCCATTCATGACATTGTCTGATGCATTATTGTTTGTTACTGTGTTATTATTGCTGGAAGAGTACAGTACGATTCCTTGATTTCTATTTTCAGAGGCCAGGTTACTGGTAAGAGCGTTATAGTTGCACGATACATACAGAAAAATCCCGTGATATCTATTGGACGATGCTGTGTTGTTTATCAGCGTGTTGTAGTTGCAGGAAGAGTCTAGGCGAATCCCGTAGTTGTTATCTAGTGCAGTATTACTTGCAATTGTGTTATTGTTGTTGGAAGTACGTATATATATTCCGAAGTTGTTGTCCGAGGCTGTGTTATTGGTAACCATGTTGTAGTTACAGTCAGATTGCAAAAAGATACCGTATTGGGCGTTTCTCAATGCGATGTTGTTGCTTATAGTGTTATTGTTACTGGAAGAGGAAAGTGCTATTCCCCAGGTATTGTCCGAAGCATTGTTATTGGTTGCTGTACTATAGCTGGAATAGTAAAACCAGATACCGTAACTGTTTCCTATGGCCTTGTTGTTTGTCAGCGTGATGTTACTGGAATGATGCAGACGGATACCTGCCCTACTGTTACCTGTGGCATTGCTCACATTGAATCCGCTGATGGTAACATTATCTGCAGTAACATAGAATGTGTGGTCATCAGCTAATGGAGCCACGACATTCGTCGCATCAGCACCAGCTATTGAAGTGATATTCAGCTCTTTGTTCACATCCACGTTCTCATTGTACGTGCCTGGATACACAAGGATAGTATCGCTTGAATTGGATGCGTTGATAGCTGCCTGGATGGTGGTATGATCCTGGCCACCGCTATCATCTACATATATGGTGGTGGCAGTTGCTGCACTCACTAAAAAAGAGGACGATACGAGCAATAGGATAAAACCTATAGTAATAGTTCTTAATTTCCCGGCAAAATCCATAAATATATATGTATAATTATTTTTATATAAATGTTCGTTTTTTAGACAGACCCTCATTTTATAGCACAATTCTGCCACGAACTACTTCTTCGTGGCTAAAATAGTGTCTGCCTGCTCAGAAGAAAAGTTCCATATGCTCCAGTTATTCAAGAGGAATTGAAGACCGCTGATTGTCATTTCTCAAGAGAATGTTTCCATACGGGCTGATTATTAGATAAGAGTTCAGCATTTCATAGGCCGACTCAAATGTAGGGTTTCAATTATTATTGAGCAGGAGGATGCATTATGGCATGCATATCATAACCATGTCTTTTAGGACATATAAAAAAACTACATGAATAATCATTATAAACAGCGGTAATGTTATATGCGATGACTGTTTGGTAATCTATAAGGTCTTCATAGTAGTGCAAGTGACCTAGACATCAACAGTTGTTGATACGTTTTTAATATTTCATAACACTGATTTTTGGCCTAACCAATAAACCACTGGGAGAATAAGGGGTAAGGAATAATGAGTAAGCTAACTTCAGGTAAGATTTCCATCGAAGACTTGGAAAACGTTCAGATCAATGTTAGTAACATTGTAGGAGCTATCGAAAAGGAGATTGAAGAAAAAGGTGAGGGTGGACCAACACCAAAACCCGGAATAGCAGCATTGAGGAGCTGGGATTTTAAACTGCTCGATCGATACGAACCTGTCTATACACCGACATCCGACCAATGCAGCTACTGTACATTCGGTACATGTGATCTGACCGGTAACAAAGAAGGAGCTTGTGGCATCAATCTGGAAGGTCAGAGCGCACGGGAGTTCCTGCTTAGTACGATAGTAGGAGCTGCGGCCCACTCTGCACACGGACGTCACCTTCTTCATTATTTGATCGAAAAATTCGGCAGGGATTATCCCATTGATGTGGGCCCATCTAACATCAAAGCACCTAACACTCAGACTGTCACAGGATACAAACCAGAAACCATCGGTGATCTTGAAGCGGTACTGGTGTATGTAGAAGAACAGCTGACCCAGCTAATAGCAACCATCCACATGGGCCAGGAAGGTGAAGCTATCGATTTCGAGTCAAAGGCTCTGCACGCCGGGATGCTTGATCATGTGGGAATGGAAGTATCTGATATCGCACAGATATCATGTCTGGAATTCCCAAAGGGAGAACCCGAAACACCTCTTGCAGAGATAGGGATGGGAACAATTGATTCCACAAAACCTGTACTGATAGTTATAGGGCACAATATGGCAGGTGTTTCCAATATAATTGATTACATGGAAGAACATGATATTCTTGATAAGATAGAACTTGGTGGACTATGCTGTACCGCCCTTGACATGACCCGCTATAAGACAGAGGGCGGGAAAGCCCCAAAAGCAAAGATAGTCAGTACCCTTGCCAAACAGCTGAAGATGATACGTTCAGGTGTTCCGGATGTCGTTGTTGTTGATGAACAGTGTGTGCGTGCCGATGTTCTCAGAGAGGCACAGAAGCTCATGATTCCTGTGATCACCACCAATGCGAAAATAATGTATGGTCTTCCGGACAGGTCAGATGACAGTGTAGATGAAGTCCTTAATGATCTGGCCAGTGGAAAGGAGCCCGGTGCGCTCATGCTTGACTTTGACAAGCTTGGAGAGCTGGCACCACGTCTTGTGCAAAAGATGGCGATCATACGCGACGAAAAAGGGATAAGGGGCCTCCCATCCGAAGACGAGTTCAAAGAACTTACGTCAAGATGTGTCCACTGCCTGGCCTGTGAGCTTGCGTGTCCGACCAATCTGCCGATCAGCGATGCAATGACTGCTGCAGAAGGTGGAGACCTTGAACCATTTGAGATACTCCGCGACAAATGTATAGGATGTGGCAGATGCGACAATTCATGCCCAAAGGATATTCCTGTACTGAATGTAATCGAGAAAGCGGCACAGAAGATCATACGGGAAGAAATAGGAAAAGTAAGGGTTGGAAGAGGTCAGATCAGTGACCCCGAGATCCGGGAAGAAGGAGTAAACCTTGTACTTGGAACAACACCTGGCATCATTGCAATAGTGGGATGTTCGAATTATCCGGGTGGAACTAAGGATGTGTACGATATAGCAGATGAGATGCTTAAGAGGAATTACATTGTCCTTGTCTCAGGATGTTCGGGAATGGATGTTGGAATGTATAAGGATGAGGAGGGGCAGACACTCTATGAGAAGTATCCGGCAAAGTTCCTCAAAGGCAACCTGATCAATATGGGTTCCTGTGTGTCCAACTCCCATATTACGGCAGTTGCAATAAAAGTTGCAGCAATATTTGCACAGAGGGACATCACTGGTAACTACGAAGAGATCGCTGACTATATCCTGAACCGTGTGGGTGCAGTTGGGATTGCCTGGGGGGCCTATTCACAGAAAGCCCTGTCCATTGGAACAGGGTGCAACAGACTGGGAATACCTGTGGTGCTCGGACCCCACGGCTCGAAGTTCCGCAGGGCGATAATCGGTAAACCATATGATATGGACAAATGGAAAGTATACGATGCACGTAATGGTGAAGTGATGCCAATAGCGCCTGCGCCTGAATACCTGCTGACAACGGTGGAAACTATTGAAGAGCTAATGCCAATGCTTGCCAAGAGCTGCATACGCCCGAGTGACAATAATATGGGTAGGATGATCAAACTCACTCATTATATTGAACTCAGCCAGAAGTATCTCGGAATAATGCCCGATGACTGGCACACTTTTGTCAGGACCGAAACAGACCTGCCTCTTGCAAAGCGTGGAGAACTTCTCAAGATGCTTGAAGAAGAACATGGATGGGAGATCGATTGGGACAAGAAGAAGATCCTCTCAGGTCCGTCCATGAAACTGGATGCTTCAGCCCAACCGACTAATCTAAAAAGACTTTGTAAGGAAGCATGATCTACGGCATGTGGTACAAAGAATATTCAGGTATCCACAAAATATGGTGTAAAAAGCTTAGAGCCAACCTAGCTAAAGTTAGTTGCAAAACTGATCATTCCGAATTCACATACACCGGATAATTGATTCAGTCGCCCCACTAAAAAACATTTGATAGACCTGAGAAGATGCCAATATTTTGAAGAATTTACGCAAATTGTAGCTTCTGAAGATGTTGAATGAGCCCTTCGTCGTACTCATGCCTGCATTTTCGGAAATCCTACTATAAGCTTTGACAATAAAGCCTGCTGAATACCTTTCTTCTTTATCTTCTTCGTATTCTCTTTAAGGGGTCTCACCTTATTTTTTGACCTTGGTAATTTTGGGATCTCAATGTAAAACGATTTGTAGAATGTACCAACGGTACTGATATATTTATCAAGTGTTCCCGGTGTAAGAGGTTTTTCAACATTACTTGGCTATTGAAATAAGCATATTAAGCTAGGGATGATGGTTGAAAAATAAAAGTGGAATAAATCAATGTAAAAAATAGGATAAAAAGGAATAAAAAGGTTTTATTCACTTGGTTTTTCGTAGTCAGCATGTGCATAGAAACATCTTTTAGGAGTGCAGACTGCATCTGAGCTCTTTAGTTTCTTGAGTATTTTGCTGACCTCTTTGCTTTCAAGGCCGGTTGCTTCTGCAATGTCACCAGGTCTGAGTGGTTTTGCTGCATCTTTAAGTGCATCAAGTACTTTCTGTTCATCGTCTGCCATATTTTATTCTCCTGTAGTTGATCGTAATAAATGCGATAAATGTGATAGCTTTGATAGATACTAATGTAATAGGTCAACTGGTTATATTAATCAAATGACCTGCTTATTGTTTCAGCCAGTTCTGCAATGTTGTCTGTTGAAGGATGCAACTCTACGATGGTATGCATGTTCCCTTCGCTATCTCCTGCATGTCTGGGTATTATATGAACATGCACATGTGGTACAGTTTGCCCGGCAATCTCCCCGTTATTGATGCCTATGTTCATTCCTTCCAGTCCAAGCGTTCTTTCTATGGTCTTTGCAACCTTGTTCACCGAAGCGAACAACGAAGCTGCATCTTTCTCCTCCATGTCTGTGAACCTGTCAAAGTGCTGTTTCGGAAGAACAATTGTATGGCCTTCAGAACTGGGGAATATATCCAGGAAAGCATACACAAATTCATCTTCATAAACCTTATTCGAAGGAATCTCGCCAGCAACGATCTTACAGAATAAACAATCCATATGTATCACCATCTTTCTTTGATTGTTGGAATATTTAATGATTGTTGTTGAGATGCCCAGGTAGGTCTCAAAAGCACTTCGCATTATATGAATCTGAATTTTGAGACTAGTTATTTATTCTGAATGCTTTTGACGGATCAATATTGAAGACTTCAAGAAGTAGTGAAGAGTTAAATAGTGGAAAGTTGAAGAAGTAGATGCAAAGCTTTATGAATAACAACTTAATATTGTCACACTTTAGCTTAAATCAATGCTGAAAATACACACGTTGTTTATCAGGACATAGTATACATGAAAAAAACGTTACTTGATGTTGTTTTCAAATCAGAGAAAAGAAAGAATGTGCTCTTATTGTTGCAAAATGACCCTCAGAAAATGGAAACACTTCTTAAGTCTCTGAAAACAACCAGACAAGCCTTACTTCCACAGATAAGGATTCTGGAAGGACAGCACCTTGTTTTTCATTACAATGATACTTATGAATTGACAAACATCGGAAAGCTGGTAGTTGACGAAATGGTTCCATTATTAGGGACAATTGAGGTTTTTGATAAAGATATTGCTTACTGGGGAAATCACAACGTTGATTTTATTCCGCCTCATCTTCTCAAAAGCATAAGTAAGATGAGAAATTATGAGATGATCAATCCTTCCCTGGCAGATATGTATACTGTTCATGAAACGTTCAATGATAGTTCCAGTCCGACAAAGTCTGTCTATGTGGTTACTACATTTCTATATCCAGATTATCATAAAATAATCTCTGAAACTATTGAAAAAAAGATAGAGTTTTTTATGATCGTCTCAAAAGAGCTACTTGACAAGATAAAACTGCATTACTCTGCAGATTTTAAAAAGTTCATTGAAAGTGAGTATTTTAATTTTTATGTTTACACCAAAAAAATGGAGTTCTCATTCTTTACATTTGATGATCACCACATACTTGCAGGTTTGCTGACGAAAAAAGGTGAGTTTGACAACAAACACATTCTATGTTCTACCAAAGATTCGCTCGAATGGGGAAAAGAGCTCTTTGAACACTGTTTGAAAGATTCTTCACCGATAACTGAGCTATGAATATTGTTTTAATTCTTTTCATTTTTCCTAACTTACAGTTTCAACAGGAATTCTAAAGGATGCGTGTATATCGGGAAAGTTGGGTGATAATTTGAAGTATGGAGCTTGTTAATTATTTTTTAATAGCAATTGTACCATCAATTTCAGAACATTTGGAGAAAAAGATATATTTACTTAAAAAAACAAGAAAGGCTGATTATGTTTTAATAAAGTTTTGAATTTCAATTAGTTGGTAGGATATGAAAAAAACTAAAAAACCATTGATTGATGTGATATTTCAATCTGAAAAGAGAAAGAATGCGCTTCTTTTATTATATGATGGACCCAAGGAGATGAATATTATCCTTGAGTCATTAGAAACAACAAGGCAATCTTTACTTCCACAGATGAAGATTTTACGTAATCATCATCTTATTACTTGTTCAAATGACATTTATGAATTAACGCCTATCGGGAAACATATTGTAAATCCTATGATTCCTTTATTGGATATAACTAGAGTTTTTGATAAAAAAATAGATTACTGGGGAACTCACAATTTTGATTTTATCCCATCCGATCTCTTAAAAAGAATATTCAAATGTGATGAGCTTAAATATATGATGCCTCATGTTACAGAATTCTATGAGAATGATAAGGAATTTCATAAAGCAAGTATGAATTCCAAGTCCCACTATATAATTAGTACCTTTGTTCATCCAAATTTTAAAGAGCTAGTTGATGATCATGTCAGCAATGGGGTTGATTTATACTTTATTATCACCCAAGATTTGCGGGATAAATTAGTAAATGAGCACTACGAAAATTTTGCAAAGATCATTCAAAATAAGTTAGTTCATGTTTTTGTTTACGCCAAAAAAATGAATTTCCAATTTGTTTCAATTAATGAATATTACATTCTGTTATCCTTACTAAAAAATAATGGTGAAATTGACAGCAAGTATGTTTTATGTCGTGATAAAACTGCACTGGAATGGGGAAAAGAGTTTTTCGAATACTATTTGAAGGATTCTGTACCAGTTACAGAAATTCAACCATTGTCCTGAATTTGCTAGTTTATAAAAATGAATTTTGTCTTTATCTCCTATATATTTTAGAGAGGTTCAATTTGAACCTCTCCATCTAACACTAAATTTTCACTCACGTCTTCTGAACAATAACATCACTCCAACGACTCCCATAATAGTATACAAAGCTTCAAATCCGGGTGATTCTGTAGCCTCTTGAATGGGCATTTCCTCATTAACCATCTCTTCTTCAACAGGCATTTCTTCCATCGCTTCCTCTGCAACCGCAGAATCATCCACAGCTATACCCTCACCTGTATACATGTCACTGGGAGGTGGACTATTAACAGAATCAATTTCCTCGATATCAGGTATCTTTACAAAGAGCGAGGTGTATGGAGTCACAAATTCGAATTCCAGTGAGAGATTTGTAACAGAAGTGACAAGTTCGTCAGTTTCGCCTTCCACCTCGATTCTGTCAAGCAGGTCGTTGATTGTTTCGTAAGCCCATAATCTTGGGATGAAGGAATTTTCTGATTTTGAAATTACTGTGAACTGGTTGCTGAATTTCTGGGTTCCTGAGCGGCTGGTTGCCTGTATCTCTGAGTTTATAGCAGAGGTTCCTGTATTGTACTTACCCAGCACAATTGCATCAGAGCCTGCAAACAGGCTGCTTTCTACGGTGTTCACAATATCCGATACTTTTCCATTGTAATTGAATTCTATATCTGTTATCAGCGGGGTGGATATAGTTGCATAGAAATCGCTTATACCCTGCTCTGCACCATTAGTGGAGGTGAAACGCTCTGCTTTACCGTTGTTCTCCAGACTCAGCACCCTTAGTGACTCATAATATTCCTCATGCTCGATTCCAAAAGCGATGCTGAATATGGAAACCTCAGCCTTGTTCGCCTCCAGTACGTTCTCACTGATCACATACCTGGAAGTAACACCGGAAGTTGGCTCACCATCGGTGAGGAAAACAATGATCGGGACATTTTCGTTTTCGCTGCTGAACATTCCAAGCGCAGTCACCAGGGCATCATTGATATTCGTGCCGCCATCGGCTCTTAAGCTGTCCACGAATTCGATGGAATCTTTTCTGGAGCTTGCATTAGCCTCCATCAATTGTTCCGAGTATGTGTGCACTTCACTGTCAAAGAAGATTAAATTGAAGCGATCGTTGGTTGGTAGACCATAGATGATATCCGAAAACACACTCTTGACCTGGTACATCTTCTCTCCTTCCATGGAACCGGATTTGTCAATCACAAAGATGATGTCCTTGCTGAGTGCTGTTGTGCCCAGGTCTTCTTCAGTTGGAGAGAATATATGCATCATGTAACCCTGACCGCCGGTTTCGTAAAAGAGCATATCCCCATTCAGTTCAGGGTCATTGGTCGTGAAAATGATATTTAGATCTGAATTAGGCATTGAGTCTGAATTGTATGTTACCTGTCCGTTGGTGGATGAGATATATTCCACATTAGCTCCGGAAGATCCGGAAGTTTCCATGCTGAGTATTTTGTTTATGGAACTTATGTCTACATTTACAGATAGGTTATCAACTTCATGATAACTGCGAAGTGGTTGGATATACTCATATTCTCCAAGGGCCTTTTTCAGAGCCTGTTCATAGGTCAGCCTGACGATAATACTCTGGTGAGGTTCGAAGTTCAATGCGTAGCTGAACCTGTCTTTGCCTGCATCTGTGAGCAGTCCTGCTGATTTTCCTTCAGACACGGCTTCCTCGAATTCTTCTGCAGCTTGTCCTTTTGGAAGTACTTCGGAATTATATTCCTCTCCGTCGATTATCAGGGTAAAGCCTGATATGAATGCCTCTTCCGATTTGAATATGCTGAAATCATCATAGGCGGCTTCATCTTCATTGCTTGTGATTTTCTGCTCCACGGTGGTAACTGCATATCCATTGTTGATATCGACATCTATACTCATGTAATCAATTGATGCAGCGGCCATGGCTGGCGAGGTTGCTAACAAGATTGCTAAAAGAATGGTTAATGGTAGACAAATTTGTTTACTTATTCCTGTTTTCACTTATATTCCCCCTGACAACAATTCTTGTAACTTGTTGAAAGTCTTGTTTTTTAATTGTCATTCGTTCTGTTATGCCTCACAATATAGAATTTTTACTACTTAAATTTAGTGAATTTGAACAGTTGTTTTGAATAAAACTGTTTAACATGTACATGAACTCCGTTGTACGCAATTTCAGGTACATACTCGCAAATTTCATGGACATAGTCTTTTTAAACCCGACATAAATAATGTTTAATTATGAGAGTGGATACTAAAAGGCGGGATGGAAAACAGATTTTATTAGTTGGTGCAACGATCCTGATCGCTCTGCTGCTTTCAAACCTGTCACTGGCGGGAGTAGTGGATTCCATAAAAGATGAACTGGATGAACATGGTATCTTAAGCTCTCTGACAGATAAAAATATGGATGAAGGTAAATCAGTATCCACAACATCATCACAGACCCACAGGTCAGGTTCCGGTTCAAGCTCAGATTCAAACTCGAATTCCGATTCCAGTTCATCTGCTTCTCAAACACAGGCTACAAGTACACAATCCATCGAAGGAATTTATGCAAAACCCACGAAAACCGATCTCTACAGCGAAATTCAGAAGTATGTCGGGTATTATAATAACGGTATTGATGAGGTTCCAGATGTGGTCAAAAAGATTGCAGGAAATGATGTGATCCTTCTTGAGATAACACAGAATGATAACACAAACCTGAAGATAAAAGCCGTTACAAAAGATGGTGTCATCACAGAATTCCAGAAAGTTTCTTCAAGAGGCGGAATCGATCCCACAGTATCCGTTTCAACCGATGAGACCACTCTAAAGTCAATACTTCACAGCAATGACCCTACTGGTCAGTTGTCCCACTCACTTAATAATGGCAATCTTGATATTGAATGCAAGGGATTTTTGAAGAAGGCTGCGGTTTCAGCGTTGAAGGCGTTTGCTTGAATATTATTTTTTTTTGAGTTGGGAAAGATACTATCCTTTATATCGGAAAGGAAACCAACAACATTGATGAAGAGGAATTAGAGCTTCAGCGAGCTCAGACTTTCATTGATGAGGAAGGTATCAAACAGCAAATAATGGCTCTGACTCCAAAGGAAGCAAGGGAATATGGAGTGATGCAAAGAAGTTCTTTGAAGAGGATGAAGGACAGGATTTTGAGTGATAAGGGGTTCAATTTCTGGACAAAAGAGGTGAGGAAATTAGTAAGTGGATTTTGACACATACCTTTCTTCTTATTTGATTTTAAAAGAGAACATTTAAAACTTAAAAAATCCTACATAATTACTTATAAATCTGTTACTTAATTTATTATAGGTGGACAAAATGATACCAAATCTGGATTGGATGCAGGAAGGAAATTATATTATTTATAAATTTAAAGACAGTGAGTATGGTACTTCTGATCATAAATTAGAAATTATTAGGAGAACTATAAATTCAGTTTCTTTTAGAGTAGCAAGTGCGTCCCATGCTATGAAAATTGACATTGACATTGATGGAAAATCTGTAATTGGGCCGGATTTGGATAATATTAGTAATGATGGGGCTACTTTCTTATCTTTAATGGATTTAAATCAAGAAGACAAAGTAATGAAATCAGACATTTTAAATTTTCCAATTTCTTGGAAATACCAGCACTGTCCAGAATGTAGCTATGGGTCTAAAGTATGTGACCATTGTAAAGGGACAGGTAGTTGGACAAATCAAGAATGTATTTTCTGCAACGGTTCTGGAAAAGTAGAATGTACGGAATGCAATGGATTGGGATTAAAGAAAGGTTTTGGATTTGAGTATAGTGTACTTGGAACAGAAACAATCGATACTTTTTTTGGAACAAGGAAGGCGTGGAAAATAAAATATAATAATCATGGCATTAACAAAACAAAGTGGTTTGATTGTGAATTCGGGTTCTTACTCTATGAAGAAAGTAGATTAGAACAGATATATAATTCGGCAATAACTGGGAAAAAAGTAGTCGAAAACATTAATAATTCTTTTAAAATTCTAGATTCAAATATAGATCTTAGCGCTTACTCTGAAAACACTCTGAAAACTAATGTGAAAGCAGAAGCAGATTTGGGTAAAGGGAGGATTAACGATAATGTTGAGACGCTTAACCAGACTGCAGTATCCTCGATGTTAGAACATGTTTTTACTTCAGCAATCTCTGAAAACACTCCGAAAAATAATGTGAAAACAGAAGCCAACTCAGGTAAAGGGAGGATTAACGATAACGTTGAGACTCCTAACCACTCAAAAGCTTTCACAAATAAACCAAAACCTAGAGTGCATAAAGAGCAAAGGCATGATGACTCTAAAATTCCAGAAGACCAAAATTTGAATAGACATCATAATGCAATTCATGTAAATGGTAATGTGTTTTTTGGGTATGGGCATGAAACTACTTTTCACTCAGATAACTCTACACAGATCAAAGACGTAGGGATGATTAAGGGTAATGTTGGGACACCAAGCCAACCACAATCTTTTAAGATGTGCCCTTATTGTGGAGTTGAGCTAAATCTTCCACAAACTCCAAAGTTTTGCCCTCATTGTGGTGGACAATTCGGTCAATAAACCACAAACATTTCTTTTTTTTTTACTTTTTTCAGTTTGTTAATTTCTTGTAATTTTGAAAAATTGACTATGCTGTTTAATTTGCGTTGCGTTTTTTGGTTATTACTATTACCCCAATTGACAGCTATGGGTAATAGGTAACGCCAAAAAACCGAACTTTGTTATAACAAAGTATATTGGCACTTTATAATAATACTAAAAAAGAAATCCTTAAAAAATCAAATAGCAACTTTTAAATATTATGTATTAAGACCATAAAATGGTGAACTTTATGATAGTAGAATTTCAAACAGAGATTAACATGGTTTTGATGATTAGCAACGTCTTAGCCACCTTTTTATTATTGGGAGTAACTCATGAAAGGCTTGGGCTGAAAGGAAAAGCAATAAGTTTTTTGATAGGGGCGATTTGGATGTGGGGTATGTGGCTTTCAGAGATGGATTTTCCAAAAATACTGACAACATTCATGTGAATATTGAATATATTTAGGATGCAAAATAACAATGTCCCGAGTAAGATGCATATTATGTGGTAAATTGCACAGTCTTACTCCATCTACTATGTTTGGAAGATGGCATCAATGTACAAAATGTAGTAAAATATATTGTGATGAGTGTGGTGATTCTTTGCCTCGATCTGGTTTATTCACAAAAAAAAGATCTTGTCCCTTTTGTGGTCACACTACAAATTTAATTAAATAATTTCATCAATTTGATTTTTCTTTTTTTTGAAATCATTGGACAAATGATTTAATTAGGTGAAATAAAAAAATATCATATTATAAATTATTATATGTGATTAGGTTTGTCATTTCAAAAATAACACACAAAAAGTTAAAAAAATATTTAAGCTTAGTTTTAGTTTTTTTTGAACATAAATTTACAAATGGATACCAAATAACAAAAAGGAAGCTTTATAATGGTGGCAAGCCAAATTTATGAATGGTTAAAATTATGTGTAATTTGGTTCAATAAAATCATTTTTCGATAATAAAAGGTGGATAATATGCAAGCTGATGAAAACAAAGAGTCAGAAACTAGTGCAGTTGGGGTAGCTAGGCAAATTACAAACATTAATCTTCAGGGAGTTGGAGAAGATCAGTTCAAAACCATATCAGACCAACTCAGCAAAGTATTGGATGCGGTAGGAATAAAAGATGAAGTTGGAGATGAACCCGCGGGAGTAAGCTCTGACCAACAAGTTATTACAGAACAAATTGCTAAAAAAATAGAAGAAGCAGACTCTTCTTTCAATAAACCAGTAGGTACACCTGAAGCATATTTAAAATTAGGAAACTTTGAGTACGATTCTGGTAATTTCGAAAAAGCCATTTATTTTTATGATAAAATGTTAGGTTTAGATATAACAAATGCGAGTGCCTGGGCTGGTAAAGGGATTGCTCTAGTTCAACTTCAGAAAATTAAGGACTCTTTAAGAGCTTTTGATGAAGCTTTATCTATCGACCCAACAAATTATCGGGCTTGGAATAATAAAACCTGTTCTCTAAATATTCTTAATCGTCATGAAGAAGCTTTGCAATGTGTTGATAAAGCATTAGAGATAAACCCAGAAGAAACAATAATATGGGCTAACAAAGGTGAAACTCTAGATCTGCTTGAAAGATTTGATCAAGCAATAAAATGCTATGAGAAAGCCCTAGAAATAAATCCAAAAAGCGATAAGGCATGGTTTAGAAGAGGAATTTCTAATTTTAACCTTAAAAGGAATGATGAAGCCCTTAGATGCTATGATAAATCACTAGAAATTAATCCAGAAAATGGTTTAGCCTGGCATAATAAAGGTTTAATTCTATGGATTCAGCATCAGTATGGAGAAAGTTTGAAATGTTTTGATAAAGCATTAGGACTGAATTCTGATAAAGCAGAAACATGGAACCGTAAAGGAGAGTGTTTAATCGACCTTGAAAGATTTGAGGATGCAATCAGATGCTTTGATAGAGCATTAGAAATTGATCCAAAAAATGACATACCTTTGGTAGGGAAAGGTAATGCCCTAGAGAAACTTAAACAATTTGATCAAGCAATAAAGTGCTATGACAAAGCCCTAGAAATAAATCCAAAAAATAACTGGGCATCCTTTGGTAAAAATTCTGCTGAAATAGGACGCACATTAAAATTCTAACTTAAATAGCTAGATGGATCTATAAACTAACAAAATTTATAGAGTATGAACCATAGATTCATCTAAATTTATCTATTAGTTTTACATCAACCTCCTAACCGCTGAGGTACCCAAATTCAAACCCCCAGTTTCCCTTATCCTTTTCTGCATATCCCACAATGTAGTTTTAGGTACTCCTAACTCCTTAGCTTCAGATACAGATATACCAAGAATCCTTTGCATGATCTTCTCTTTATTCCTGAACTCCTGTGCTTTCTTGACTCCTAACGACTGCTCATCAATGTTATTAGCTTCCTTCCCAATCTCAATAGTATCATTTGCATGAACGTTTTTTCTTTTCAGAATACCAATATCACCATTGAACTTATGCTCTGGATGCTCAGAATATTGCATGATTGTTCTACTCAATGGCTTAAAGTAGTGTACTCCTTCCTTGTATTCTCCTGTTTCATAGTCCAAAAATGCTTCATAAACTATCTTCTGATAATCCTTTGTAAAAGGTGCTAATGGCTTGACAGCTTTGTTATTCTCTTCTGTTGTCTGGAATCCAACAAGGAAGAAATTAAAGGGTTTAATCTGTTCTTCTCAGGGTTTCCCATCATTCAACTTATCAAACCTATGCAAAACATTAGGAGTGCTGACAGTAAGCCTAGAGATTGCATACATAGTAGCGTATTTCTCTTCAATGTCTTCAGGTTTTGCAATTCCATAGCGTACCTTAAGAATATCTAACCATATTTCCTGTTGCCATTTTTCTTTATTTGAAAATGGGTTTGTTAGATGTCCAAGTCCATGCAGCTTAAAATCTACTAACTCAAACTTTCTGTCTATGATTCTGTAGAGAACATAACGCTTTGAAGAAATACCATAGAACCACACATCTTCTTTCCCTTCTTCTTTCTTCAGAAGTGGAATATCAAGTTCAGGGTTGTAAGGGTTTAGTTTGTTGAAATAATCAACAACTTCCTGGGCATGTTCAGGAGTAACAAAAATACTGTCTGTATCCATGTAAGCATGAACAGAACCTAACTCTTTTACTTTGGCTTCAGCCATAGCTAAGAATAATCTTGAACCTGATGTAATCATTGAAGCAAGTAGAGGATGGAAATATTTTCCTTCTTTCTCATACTTGTTCTCTGATGTGTCAAAACTATGTAATCCATGTACTTCAATAGTGCTTTTCTTGGCTCTGTAGAAAACCTACTTTCAATTTTATTTTAGCATAATAATTTAAAAAGGATAACTCCCCAAAGTATTACTTACCACAAGAAAACACAAAGGGGATGATTGTGTTTTGTCTAATAAGTACTTAAAGTTTGTTGATACAGCGTTAGCTGTATCAGGAAACTCACATCTTCAGATATATAGTTGCAAGTATTCCAAAAGAAAGTACACACAACATCAGCTATTGGTACTGGTTTTATTAAAAGAATACCTTGATGAAGATTACAGAGATATTGTTGAACTTATTGAATTAATGGATGAAATTAAATCAAGAATTGGAATAAAACAAGTTCCTCATTTCACTACACTCCAAAAGTTTGTTGCTCGAATAAAATCCGTTTATTTTCATGGATTACTTCAACAAACACTAAAACTATTTTATTCACGTGGAGAAAAGATAGAGGTTACAGCTATTGATTCAAGTGGATTTTCGAGTGGTCATTGTAGCTACTATTATTCCTGGAGAACAGGAAAGAAACGTAGATCTTTTCTGAAAACTAGTATTTCCATCGATACTGGAAAATTCATTATTACTGGTTTCAAGATATCAGGTAAGCCTGTGCATGATGCAAAGCAGGCAATGAAATTATTGAAGCAATGCCATAAAAATCGCAGATCAAAGTACTATGTGATGGATAAAGGGTATGATTCAGAGGACATACATTCGCTAACAAGAGAACAACTAGAAGCGGTAGCTATGATTCCTTTGAGACAAAGAAAGAGGAAGAGAATTAAAGGGAAATATCGCAGAAAAATGGTATGGGAATTTGATGAAGAATTGTATCATAACAGAAACCTGGTTGAAACGATGTTCTCCGTTCTGAAAAGGAAATATGGGGAAGCGGTTAGGGCAAAAAAGTATTGGAATCAAGTGAAAGAAGTCAAATTCAAGATATTAATCCATAACCTTGACAGGTATGTCAAGGTTATTTTTATTGTTCAAATGAGGATTTCTACAGAGCCCTTTTCTTATCCTCTGGATTCAGTTCAATGAAAATCTCATAACTCATTGAATTTACTAGAATCTTAATAGCCTGTGCTCTGTTTTTCTCTTGACTTTTGATCATTTGTCTTTCTTCAACAAGTACCTGAACCAAGTTCTCCTTTCTAGGATCAATCTTAATTCCAAGAATCTCTGTTACCTTCAATTGAAAAGACTGGATACGAAAAAGAGTTTGTAATCAGTTTAAGTCAAGAGATGTTTTTATGAAATATACAATAAATTAAAAAATACTCTCAAAGACTATAATTACATATTGGTTTTTTAGGAAGTAAGACACAATGGGATTAGCCGATCGAGATTATACAAAAACACATTCGAAAAGTACTATTGATTATAAGCAAAAGATGGATGTTGACGAGTTTATCCAGAAGAGCTATGCACAAGCGGTCAGAGAAAGAGACGCAGGTCTATTCACCAAAATCAAAAATAAGATTCTTAGAATTTTAAGATTATAATCAAGATTCATGCCTGATATTTCGGTATTATCTTGGTTTTTCTTTTTCCACATCTTTCACACTTATAGTATTTTTCCCACACATTTGAAGAAAAGGCCAGATATTCCCCCTGTATTTTTTCATTTATGAATACCAAGTTTGCATAATATGCTTATAAATTCTAATCAATTTATGTTTACAAATTTCTTTCTAAAACATACAGATACAATTTTTTAATAAACAGTACATTATTAATTAAAACAAGGAGTTGGTATAAAACAGAAACATGTTTTTTTGATTAATCTTTGTTATATTTTTTCCTATCACTTTTTAATTAGAACAACATATACATAAATATAATTACTATTTCCGTTTTTTATTAGATCTATTTAGACCTACATTACAATATTGTGATAGGAGTTCGGTTTTTTGGGCTTACCTATTACCCCAATTGAAAGTTATAGGATTCAGATTTGAATCCATCAACTCTTTACATAACATCTTTATCAAATCCAAACACATCAAGAATACAGTCATGACATCAGAAAAGCCCTCATCTCTCAAGCCTGACAATAAAGTCCTCCAAATACACACAGACACAGAAGGCCTCCTCATAGAGCGTCCAAACCGCTTCCTCGCAATCGTGGAAATAGATGACAACGGCACCAAAACGCAGGAAAAGGCTCACGTACACGATCCGGGCAGGCTCATTGACATACTCTATCCGGGTAACAGGCTGCTTTTGAGGAAGGCGAGTAATCCTAACAGAAAGACCGGATGGGATGTGATTGCAGGAAGGATTGGGGAGGAATGGATACTTATCAACTCTGCTTTTCACAGGCAGATCTCCCAGTGGGTGCTGGAGAATCGGGTTATTGATGAATTGAAGGATATTGATAATATCATTCCTGAGCAGAAATTTGGTGACAGCAGGCTGGACTTTCTTCTTGAGAAAAAAGGGAAGAGAACATGGGTCGAGGTTAAAGGCTGTACGCTGGCAGAGGATAATGTTTCCATGTTTCCGGATGCTCCCACCACACGTGGAAAACGCCATGTGGAGGAACTCATACGTGCTGTGGACGAGGGAAATGATGCAGCCATTATCATTCTGGTTCTCAGGTCTGATGCGGGGTGTTTTACTCCTAACTGGAAGATCGATCCTGATTTCACAAAGACCATGATAAAAGCGGTGGAGAAGGGTGTTATGGTCTTTCCCTTGCAATTTGTTTTTGATAACAACAATATTTACTATCTTTCGGAGATTCCGCTTTTCTTTGAAAAGACAGGACTGGTTGAATGAGTTTTCTTGATCTCATATCATCCATCTTATCTATACTGAACTCAAATGAACTACTTTCATATCTAAAAACAGTTGATGGTTTCATCTGGGGTCCGCCTTTACTGATATTGCTCGTGGGCACAGGTGTTTTTTTCACATTCAGCCTTGGTTTCATTCAGATAAAACACCTGCCACTTGCTTTAAAATATGTATTTGGTCATCAGAGCATGGAAAAAGGCTCAAAGGGTGATGTATCCAGTTTCGGTGCACTCACACTTGCACTCGCTGCGACCATAGGTACGGGAAACATAGTGGGTGTTGCCACAGCAATAAAAGTGGGCGGACCGGGAGCACTATTCTGGATGTGGATGGCTGCATTCTTTGGAATGGCAACAAAGTATGCAGAGTGTACTCTGGCTGTAAAATACAGGACCTTCGATGAGAACGGACAGGCAGCAGGTGGTCCCATGCACTATATTAAGAATGGACTTGCGGACAAATCGTATAGTGGCATACTCTCCAAAGCCTTTGCAGTCTTTGGAATATTCGTGGGCTGTATGGGAATCGGAACCTTCACACAGGTCAATGCCATTGTGGATTCAGTAAAGATAACCTTTGGGTTTCCTGCCCTGCAAACCGCCATAGTGATCTCACTACTGGTATTCCTCGTAACCATAGGAGGTGTGAAAAGCATCACCAGAGTTGCAGAATTCGTGGTTCCATTCATGGCGATAGCCTACGTGCTCAGCTCCATTCTTATAATAGCACTGAACATAGGTTCCCTGCCTGCTGTTATCTCTCTTGTGATCCAGTCAGCTTTTAGCAGAACAGCGGCAACAGGTGGATTTCTGGGAGCTTCCATCATGGTGGCAGTGCAATTTGGTATTGCCAGAGGAGTATTCTCTAATGAATCAGGGCTTGGCAGTGCGCCAATAGCAGCAGCAGCGGCGAAAGTGAAAAGTCCGGCAAAACAGGGTCTTATCTCAATGACCGGCACATTCTTTGACACAATAATCGTGTGCACAATGACCGGCATAGTCCTGATAATGACAGGCTCATGGAAAGGTGAACTTGCCGGTGCCTACATGACCAATCAGGCTTATTCCAGCGTTCTGGGTATCGGTGGTTATGTAGTAGGCATCGGTTTGATGTTCTTTGCCTTTACAACCATCCTGGGCTGGAACTATTATGCAGAAAGGTGTACGGAATTTCTGTTCGGAGTAAAGGCGATACTTCCTTTCAGGATGGTCTATGTAGTGCTGGTCTTCATCGGAGCTTTCCTGACACTGGATGCAATATGGATACTGGCGGATATTTTCAATGGGCTCATGGCAATCCCAAATCTCATAGCACTGGCAGCACTCAGGAAAGTAGTAATATCAGAAACAAAAGAATATTTCAACTCTCTTGAATCTGGAAAATAAAATTTAACAGGCATCAAGCCTGCATGGATCTGATCTATTCACCTGAATTCACCAGCCAGCAATGGCAATTCGACTGGAATATATCCCCGTGGGCAAAATTAGCCGCAATACAACTTCCCCTGCAAACAGGAAGCCAGTCACACTCTTGGCAGCTGCCTTTCACATCCGTGGCTTTCAGGCTCCTGAAATAATTAAGGAAACGGGAATTGTCCCATATCCACTGGAAATCATGTTCTTTCACATTCTCCGCATCGGCTCCAGAAAAGTAATTGCATGGAAGTACTTCTCCGCTTGATGTAACAGTACAGTAGCTTATTGCACCATCGCATCCGATTCTGGTCTGGGCATCGATTCCCTGCTCTGGTGGAGGGCTGAAAGTGCACTCGAATTCCATTGGAGCTATGTTGAGTTCATCATTCTCTCTTTTAGAATGTAGGAACACCGTCAGCTCTCTCATTCTTGCAGGAGCAACTTCCAGTTCATCAGCGTATTTGCCGCGTCCGAATGGAACAAACGGGAGAATACGGAATGTTTGTATTCCAAGTTTTTTTCCAAGCTCGTAGAGTTCAGGGATATTGTCAATGTTCATTGTAGTAACTGTGGCTGCAAGGGTGACGGGAACGCCTGCTTTAACAAGAAGCTCGATTCCCTCCTTTGTTTTCTGCCACGACCCGGGACGCTGCCGGAATTCATCATGCACGGCAGGCTCGGAGGAATCAAGGCTCACCTGTGCACAAGCACCTATACTGGCAAGTCTTAGTGCAGCCGTTTCATCGATCAATGTTCCGTTGGTGGCAACCTGTATCATGATGTTCTTTCCTGCTGCATATTCGGCAATCTCAAAAAAGTCCTTCCTGACCATGGGCTCGCCGCCGCTAAGGATCAACTGTCCAACTCCGAAATCTGCGAACTGGTCTATCAGCGTGCAGCACTCATCAAAACTCAACTCGTCACTACCCTTCTCTCCTGCACTGACAACGCAGTGCTTACATCTCAGGTTGCATTTTGCTGTCAGGTCCCAGAGCACACCCGCAGGCGCCTGGAATTTCCAGTAGTTCAGTCTCTCTTTGCGCCACCATAGAACTCCTTCGTCCGTGAGTTTCTCAAGCAGGGGCACACTCATACTAATGACATTGTTCCTGTCAGCTTTATAGGATTTCGATATCTCAGTGATTATCTCATCAACTGTCCTGTATCCGTCACACAGTTTTAACAACCAGAACGCAGGCTCGTTGAGTTCACTTTCCTGCCCTGTGAAGGGGCTTTCTATAACCCATAAATCCTGTTCCTGCTTGATGCGGAAGGGGAAATATGGCACACGCTCATCCCTATCTAAAATAGAAAAGGGCCCGGGAATAGTTCCCGGTTCGTTTTTCAGAAAGCTCACCTAATTTCCCCAAGCATTACAAGTGTCTTCTTTCTCCAGTCATTCATCTTAGCTTCTGATATTCCAAGGACCTCCGATAGCTCACTGATCTTCTTTGAGTTCTCAGTAGCCTTCAGGAACTCTCCCAGATTCTGGATGGCTTTGCCTTTGAAAAGAGTCGCAGTTTCAGGACCGATTCCTATGATTTCCAGTATATCTGTTTTCACCGTTATATCCGGTCTTCTTCTGTGGATCTCCGGAATATAAGGCAATGGGTCAGGCCCAGGCAGACATGAAAGTCCAGGTGACGGTGGACATGCAATATACGGCGAAGGCGGACATACTATCATTGGCGATGGTGGGCATATCAGATCCGGTGCAGGTGGGCATATATAAGGTGCCGGAGGACATGCGAAACCCGGTGCAGGTGGGCATATCAGATGTGGCGACGGTGGACAGATGAACGGAGCTATCCAGCATATTAGCGGACAGATGACCGCAGTTCCAATACCCACAGCAGCAAAAGCATTGATGATGCTTGCTCTCCAGCGGGAATAATGCGGGTTGGTCGAGTAGAGATCATCAAGTGAATCCAACACCGCATCTTTCATGTCGCTGAAATCTGAGCTAGAGACCAGATGGGTTGTGAGTGCCTGATAATAAATAAAACCAAGTACGTCGCGTCCAAGGCCTTCACATATCCTGATACCGCGATGAGTACCACCGGTGGCTATCAGGTAAGCGGCTTTATTCATAATACCGCTATTTAAGTGGACACCACCATTGTCGGAAAAACCGGTATATTTGTCAGTCATATGGTCGGGTTGATGGCCTGCACGCATGCTATCTATGGGATTTGCAGGGTCATACAGTCCACCATTAGTAGGGTCTTCCATATTACGTAGTGCAGGTGCCGTTGCAGGCAACCATGGTTCTTCTCCCATGAGCCAGTTGCCGGTTATCAGAGCGGCAAAGACATCAGACATAGATTCGTTCAGGGCACCTGACTCATTACTATATACCAGTCCTGCAGTATATTCAGTAACAGCATGTGTCCATTCGTGTGATATTATATCCTGTGCACACAGTGGGTTATATCTGACTCCGTCACCGTTGCCTATCTTGACATAGCTACCGTTCCATGTGGCATTGTTCCAGTTAGCTCCACAGTTGGCATAGATATGCATGTCTGCTCCTGCATCATCGTAGCTGTCACGTCCATGAACGGTAAAGAAATAGTCATACACCATTCTCGTGTAGAGATGGCAATCAACATCAGGCCCCTGAGCTGCTGCAGACCAGTTATTATTGTTGTCTTCAGAGACAGGGGCAGGAGGATAGCCGCCGTTAGCATCGTGAGTAATTACCCTTGCAGAACCGGGTACCCACTGATCTTCAAGCAGATATTTGGCTGAGCCGTGATCGTGTAATGTATTAATTGTTACCGCACCTCCATAGGTACCTATTCCAGATCCGGTTGTTTGGTTGTGACCTTGCTCGTTGTTATACTTCCAGACAATTTCCCCATTCAATGCATCGACAAAATATTCCCATTTTGCAAGTGTTTCATTGCCTTCAAGGTCTTTGTCTATACCATTGACAGTCACATGCCATACAAGATGGGGTGTTTCGATGAACTGTGAAAGCACCATAAGAGCAGGCTCTGCATGCAGGCGCTGCTTAGAATTGTTCCTGTCATCGCTAAGTACAATTTTTAGAGCCTCTTCATCCTTTATTTTTGGTTTTTCAGGAAGTTTGATTCCAGGTGTCAGTTTTCCTGTTGTTCCTTTAACGTTATTATTTGCATCAATATGAACTATCACTTCACTGCCAAATACAGGTAGGTCCTTGTAGACCTGCTGCATACGAACGTGTCTGGTGCCGATCCTGTCAGTATCTACTCTCTTAAGCAGCATTTCCTTTTGAACTGATTCCAGTAAGAAAAGTCCCTTGTTCCCATCAAGGAAATCCAATGCAGCATTTACCGGATCTTTATGCTCATTTCGGGCCAGAACTCCCTTCAATCGCAGTGGTGCACCTGTTTTATCATCCCATTTTATCTCAACATTCGGATCGATGTTTTTAAGAATATTTAATGCATCTTTTTGTTTCTTTATGGGTTCATACATACCCTATCTCCCCTGAATATAGTTTACACTATTAGTTCGCTTTTAATCATGATCATTGAGAACACCGTTTAAACATTCAGACTTAGTTCTCCCCACCAAGTTCTAAATTTGAACTCTCCCATTTATAAATCAGGGCTTATAAATTATAAAGTTTCCTATCAAAGAGCATTGAAATCACTCTCAGGGGGAAAATAAAAAATCGATATAAAGGCAATTATTTCTTTTCTTTTTCCTTCTCTTTCTCTTCTACTGTAGTATTCTCGCACCAGGCATCAACTTCGAAGTCTCCTGAGCTCTTTTTGTCGTTATTTTGCTCCGGAACATTACACCAGGTATTTATTTGTTCATCAAGAGATGGGATCTCTATGTCCTCTATTTTTTCCCCTTTCTTTTTTAGCTTATCCATTCCTGTATATCTCCTAATTAATCATAATCAAAAATCATAGAAAAACATTTTGGCTCTACTCAGCAAAGGCATCGGTTATATTGATGGATTGATAGCCGATTGTGTTTTTCAATAATTTAAAAGAAACTGTCTAATTTGCAATAATATATCAGGTAGATATCTGCTGGACAATGCTGTCTGATTGTGCCATTTTTATACTCTATCTATATTCCAGTGCAATAGTATGTTGTTCCGCGTTCCCATATATTAAGACTCCCACTATTAATTGATGGGGATGATAGGTTTGATCCATCATATTATTAGGCCACTACACTTGCTGTTAAAGGGTAAAGGTTATGTCAAAGACGCAACTGTCGCTCTGTACCTGGTCTATGGTGGCACTATCAACTAGAATATATTCTATTTTTAGAGTTCCTATATTTCCGTTGCCAAGGCCAGTTTGAACATTTGCCCATGAATCAGACGCATAATCATTCATGAAGTTGAAGGCTTCTCTTGGTAAATCCTATGATACGTAGTGTATCGTTATTGAATCATCTTCAAGATAGTAATCTCCACTATTTCAGGTACCGCTGGTATCTTAATCCATCCAGAAGGCAACTCTAAGGTAATTTTCGAGCTCACCCCCAACATCAGTAGTATCTCCAGCGACAGTCTCCATTTCATAACGAGTATTTTCGTTACTTGTTACTATAGAAACATCGATACTAAGGTTACCGGTTATCGAACCAATGTTAGTTAACAATCAGGAATCTACGGTGCCACTATCTCCAGGTTTTAAGCTGGAAACAGATATTGATTCGGTGCATGGATCAACGTCTCCAACCTGCAAGTTCAGTGTTCCTGATTCAAATGTATTATCGCTTGCATTCTCAACGTCACTATAATATGCGTAAGTTCCGCCCCCAATAAAAAAAGCCACAAATGCAATAGTCATCATACTGAACAAGATCTTTCTTTCCAATAGACTATCTCCAAATTGTGTACAATTGATTACATTGCATTTTTTGTATTGGAAGTTGGGGTGCAATTAGAGATTAAATCATCTTCATGGACTTATAGTCCACAATTATACTTCCCATCCAATTATAATAATGATGCAATGAGCCAGTTTGATCAGAATCATTATATTTAAAATTAATATTATTTTTAAACTATATATATTTTAATATAATAATAAAAACAATATTAAGTTGGACATTCTATGTCAGATGGTATAACATTAAAATTATGGGTGAGGTATTTTTCAATCAGCATTCCAAATGTGCAGGTATGCTCTGTATTAGCTGCTCAGATCCTGATCCAGAGTGAAAATAATATCAAAGGTACAACTGTCGCTCTGTACCTCATTCCCAGTATCGACTGGGAGGGTGTAGCTCACGGAGAACTTGCCAGCACTACTCCCGCCTGCCATACTTGTTTTTACATTTGTCCACTCTTTTGAACTATAATCGTTCAGGTATGCGCTGTATACCCTTGATTCTCCCCATTCCTGTATCCCAAGTGTAGGACTAAGATAGCAATCGCCACTGGTCCATGTTCCGCTGCTATCAGCATCCATGGCGAAGATCACTTTGAGATTCTGGCCTAATTCTCCTTCATCGGCACCAGAAGTACTATCGTTTTCCATCTCATAACAGTTGTTCTCATTGTTCACCACTGGACTAAGCTTTATGCTGAGGTTCCCTGTTATTGTTCCTGTGTTGTTGATGTTCCAGGTTGCAATAATGGCAGAATCTCCTGGTTTTAAATTAGAGATCGTTATCGATTCAGAACAGACATCGTTTCCTTCAACTGCAAGGTTGAGTATCCCTGCTTCAAAAGCATTATCGCTTGAAGTATCAGTGTCACTGAAATATGCGTAGGTTCCACTTCCCATAAAAAGAGCTACAACCGCAATAGTCATTATACTGAGCAAAATTTTTCTATCCAATGAATTTCCTCAAACCTGTGTACAATTGGAGGCATTATAATTTTTAGTTGGAAGCTGAAATATGATCAGAGCTCATATTATTCCTGAGACCTTTCATATCCCTGGGGTTATAATATGCAATGATATATCTTCCAATTATATTCTACTGTGCAATTGTTCGATTTTATTGTGAATATAATTTCAATATTCATGTATAATATATAAATATTGCTAAATTAATTTCATAAATATCAAATCAATTATTTTCTGATACAGATACTGGAATATTAAAAGTATGGGTGAGATATTTTTCGATCAATATCCATATTTGATTGAAATGTGTGTGTTCTTTCAAATGGTATGAACTCTCATTTGTTCATTTTATTATTTCGAAACATTCATTTACTGAATTCCAGAAACTATATCCAGATTAGTCAAAATGGTTTTTTCTTTTTTCTTCTTTTAACTAAAAGAAGCAGGATGGCACCTGAGATTAATGTGGCAGACGCAATATACGTGATATATGAACCATCGTTATCAATAAACGATGTCCAATGATCTCTGTTATCTATACTCTTATCTATTGTGAACAAAGGTTCAAGCTGTTCTATTTGAATAAGATCTTGATAAAAAGAATCATTTGATTCATCTGAATGGATCTCTTCTGGAATATCTGGCTCAGCAGGAGTAGTTACATTGAGTCTCGGGTCATCATCGTAACTATTGTGCCCTTCTTTTTCTGAGGATGGTGATCCTTCAAGCATGAAATTAATGGTGAATGAAAGTTCATCTCCCTGTGCATCATTTTGAGATGTTTCTGTCATCTGAAATTCCCATGCAAAGTCAAGGTTGTTCACTTCACCACTGTCAAGATCAGCTATATTGATATATTTCAGGTCATAGGCATTTTGTGGGAATTCGTAGATAGTGGACGGAAAAGACATGTTTGTTTGCATGCGTTCACTTGAAAGGTTAAGTAGAAGGTAATCATCAAGGCTGGCACCATCACCACCATAGTCGCTTTCGTTGATGTCGCTTATCCAGATGCTGACAAAACCGTCAATACTTCCGTTATTGTGAAGTTCGATGGTCTTTATGCCACTATCCCCTGGCTTGATATTGCTTATTTCCCAGCTTATTGCACCTTCACCACCAAGTTCCAGATCGATCACAGAACCCTGAGCCTGTGCAGGCAGGAGCAATAATGCAAGCAAGAATAACCCGACTATCAATATCGAATTAATTTTTACTCCTTGTCCTGCCATAAATTTGAGTGACATTATCTTAGATTCCCTTTTTCAAGTATGATAATAAAGTCTTACCTCATGCAACATGGGAGTATTTCCTTCTGTGCTGGTCAAAGTTGCACGCCACTGAATATATTTTCATTAAGTCAAATATAGAGTAATCGGAGAGCAGTTAGTATTTATAATTCATCATATGTCAATAATGCCATTAGCTTTATACAATATCATTGACCGTGATAGTCACGTTCTCTGTATCACTGAGCTGACCGTCAGATGCTGTGAATTCTACGCCATATACACCAATCTCACCAGTTCCGGGTGTCCACGTGAATACGTTCTCAACCAGTGTTCCAAAGGTTGCGTTTGTGGAGTAACTTATTGAGTCTCCATCAATATCTGTAGCGTTAAGTGTTATCGTCAGCAATTCAGACTCATTTATTCCGATCAGAAGTGGTTCCAATCCCAGTTTGGCGATCCATCCATCTGTATACCATGAATCAATTGGCGTAGTTTCACCTGCAACTAATATCTCTTCTTCATCGGTCACAATGACAGAATAGATATAATCATCAGAGGTGCCACCAAGGGTTTTATTCCAAAGTTCATTTCCTTCATTATCAGTTTTGATGATGAATCCATCGTAGGTGTAACTTTCAATGGGTGATTCGGTGTTACCTACAACTATATAGCTACCGTCCTTTGTTTGGCAGACATCATAACTTTTTCCACTTTGGGTGGTCCCAAATGTTTTGTTCCACATGGCATTTCCATTCGTATCTGTTTTTATGAGCCAGATACTTATACTTCCACCTAAATTAGTTTTTTCACCTGCAACTATATATCCTCCGTCACTTGTCTGTTTAGCAGAATGCACTTCATCAGAATATGATCCATCGTAACCATCAAAAGTGTTGTTCCATTCCTCATTACCGTTTGGATCTGTTTTTATCAACCAGGCATCAGAGGGACCTTCTCCAAATGAACTTGTTTTACCTGCAATTATGTACCCACCATCATCTGTCAACATAACAGAATATGCATAATCACTTCCGGTTCCACCAAATGTCTGATTCCATAAATGATTCCCGCTCTCATCTGTTTTTACTAACCATGCATAGTCTATGAATTGATATGATTCATCAAGATCAGAAGTTCTTCCAGCAAAGATATACCCCCCATCACTGGTCTGCATTACAGAACGTGCATAATTATCGATGCTTCCACCAAATGTATTATTCCATTCTTCAATACCATTGAGATCTGTTTTTATTAACCATGCATTAGAGCTGCCTTCTCCAAATGAACTTGTCTTCCCTGCAAGTATATAGCCACTGTCACTGGTCTGCTGAACAGAATAAGCATAATCACTAGAAGTGCCACCAAAAGTATTGTTCCAGTCTTCACTTCCGTTTAGATCTGTTTTTATCAACCAGGCATTGTGATACCCTCCTCCAAAAGAACCTGCATCTCCTGCAATTATGTACCCCCCATCATTTGTTTGTTTCAACGAGTAGGCATAGTCACTGCTGGCTCCACCAAACGTCTCATTCCATTCCTCCGATGGTGCTGCATATTTCCTATTATCGCTTAGAACTGAAAGTACAGGTGCTGACATCGTCAGACTTACGATGCTTTCCCATTGTTGAAGAGTAAAAATTATGTCGAATGTGCAACTGTCACTCTGGACCTGATTTATATTGACATGATATGGAAGATCATATTCTATATTTAAGGTTCCAATATCTCCATTACTAAGGTTAGTCTGAACATCTGCCCATGAATCAGACTCATAGCTATTCAGGAAGTTGTATGCTTCAACTGGTAAGCTACCTGATGAATACGGTACTTTAGTCCCACCAGCTTCAAGGTAGTAATCTCCAGCATTCCAGGTATTACTGGTATCATTATCCATCCAGATAGCAACCATCAAGAACGTTTCGAGTTCACCATCAATAGCACTGTTATCTCCAGTGCCAGTCTCTATTTCATAGAGAGTATTTTCGTTACTTGTTATTGTAGAGATATTGATACTAAGGTCACCGGCTATTGAACCATTGTTAATTATCAACCAGGAAATTGCATTACCATTATCTCCGGGTTTTAATCCGTCTATTGATATTGATCCTTCACATGGATCAGTATTTCCAACCTGCAAATTCAGTGTGCCTGATTCAAATGTATTATCGCTTGCACCCTCTGAGTCACTGAAATATGCATAGGTTCCAGCCCCTGTCAAAAGAGCTATGACTGCAATAAGCATTATGCTGAATAAGATTTTTCTTTCCAATAAACTCCTCCTAAATTGGGTACAAACATTGATACTATGATTTATTTTTGAAAATATATCAAACCCATGGCTTTATGGTCAATAATGATAGCCTTTTTCCAATTATTTTCTGAAGTATATTTTCCTTTAGCTATGATAATAAAGTCTTACCTCATGCAGTATTGGAGTTTTCCCTTCTGCACAGGTCAACGTTGCACGCCATTGCACATATTTACCGGAAGGCAACCCTGAAGTAACCGGCGATGTTCCCCCGATCGATGTCCAGGAAGGTGCTGCATCATCTTTGAGAAAAAGAGTGTCTGATGCCCTGATATCAAAGCTTATGTCAGTTCCCGATGCAAGAGTTTCATCCCAGAACAATCCATCTATATTGATCTGGTAATTCTCCGGACCGACGCTATAAAATGTAGAAGGCGAGAACTGGTTATTGTAAGATGTCTTGACCCAGCTTTCACTTCTGACTGTATTCGATACCCTTGCCTCATCTACTGTATTCCTTCCATACCACCCAGCTCCACTCCTGCCGATATAAAATTCACTATTTGCCATGGAAAAAACGAAAGAATGGTTGATGGGGAGTAATACTCCATCCTGATAGAATCTAACAATTCCATCCTCTCTCTGAACCACCAGATGGTACCATGTATTCAGGGAAAGAACAGTGCCAGTTCTTCTGTAGCTTTCATAGTATGTACCCCATTCGGTGTGCTGGTATGTTTTAGTATAGATCGCAGGGGCATAATTTCCGTTTGTCATTATTGGATTGATGTTGTTGTATGCGTCTGGAGTTTTTGCCCAGACTGACCATGTATAATTTCCGTAACCTATGTTATGATTCATTACTCCAACATTTACGTGGTCATTGGATCCATCAAAATACTGTGCATTTCCGATCATCCCATCAACCTCAAGAGGTTCATCGACAGCGGTCTTTGTACCATCATAATTGTTAGACGTACTATCTTCTGTAGTTGTTGAGTTCAAATTGTTCAGATGCTGGACCATAAGGAAGTTGCTGTCCCAGACATCAGCGGCATTTTCCTGACTTCCACAACTTTGATCACCATATTGCATGTAAATATCCGTGTCCGTAGTATTGGAAAGGGTTGGGATCTTCACCCATGCGATAAGTTCTCCAGTGGAACTATTGTATTCCTCGATCTCATGGCTAAGCCTTGTGTCATCTGCTGCAGTAAAGAATATATCGTCCCCGTCACTTTGTGTATGGGCAGCCAGATCAGCATCTGTTGATAGACTTATCAATACCGGAAAATCTGTAAGCTCTCCATCCACCTTTGTGTGGTCGATAGTAATTTTCTTATTATAATTCTCATGACCTGATTCAAGGATCTGGGATGCAATAGTACCTGTGGTGACAGGACACTCGCCTTCCTCTGAACCTATGTCATAAAAGGTTGAAGAAGAATATTGGTTGTTATAACTGGTTTTGATCCAGCCTTCACTTCTGACAGTATTTGAGATACGTACTTCATCGATATTTCCCTTGAAGTATTTATTGTATGATCCGGACCAATAATAGTGTCCAATGTAGAGATCTCTGGTATTCTCGATGGGAGGTCCGTAAGCAAGTTCATTGCTTCCATTCTGTACTCCATTCAAATAAATGTACATCTTTGATGTGCCGTCGGTGACGTAATCGTAAGTGTAGGTAACATAATACCATTGATCTGCTGAAAGTGCCTGAGTCGATGAAAGTTCGGACTTGTCATTGGTTCCGTCATTTCCACGAAATACCTCACTTTCAAGGTAATAGCTGGAAGTGGCCCCAACGAGAAAACCTCTATCCATATTTGTATCCCAGTCTCCCTGTTTCACTATCAATGGATATCTTTCTGAACTGCCAGTCAACTTGACCCAGGCGCTGAGTGTGAAATAATTAGCACTTCCTGTGCTTTTGGCAGGGATATCTCCGTTAAGTATGGCATCTGTTCGTGAGAGATAATCATCAATACCGTCATAGTAATTTGCGCCTCCGATAATTCCGACAGCATTTTGATCAATGGATCCCTGAGGTGTGAGATCATTCCCCAGAACTGTTGAATCAGCATGGCTTCCTGAAGTCTCTTCCATGTGCTGCACCATCTGGAAATTGTCGTCCCAGACACCGCTGGCATTTTCCTGACTTTCGCATGTAGGATTGCCATAGCGCATGTAGATCTCGGTGTCTGTAGTACTGGATAGCTCCGGAACTTTTACCCATGATATCAGTTTGCCAGTGCCACCATCGAATTCTTCAAACTCATGGCTGAGTTTGTTATTATTAGTATCTGTGAACAGAATATCATCGCCATCTGCCTGTGCATGAGCAACAAGGTCAGAGTCTGATGAAATGTTGATCAGAACAGGGAAGTCTGTCAGGTCAGCTTCGACCTTTGTGTGGTCTATTGTAATTTTCTTTTTGAAATTCCACTGTTCATCATACTGGTATTCTTTGGAACCCACAACAGTTACAGGTTCAGGAAAAGCATATCTGCGAACGATATGTTCGTCCCTATAGCCTTCTTCACCATACTGGCTCCAAAAACCAGTTTTTCCAGAAATAGGTGCATCGGGATCCAATGTTGTATTGCCGATATATACGTCATCGAGGTAGAAATCTACCGTACTATTCAATACCCTCAGCTCTTGCATATGCCAGCTGGTGCCAACATCGGAAATATTCCAGTTGCCACCGATCTGATTCCATCCACTAGCATCGGCCCATGAAGCAGATTCATTTCTTTCCCACAGTTGTGTTATTGTGTTACTTATGATCCCACCGTATACTTCACGTGTCTCGTTTGTATAATGAACAACAAGCCCTGCATTAGATATGTTCCCATCAATTGATCTGAACATCTGTCTGCAGGCAATGTCTGTCCAGGAGAAGTTTCCGGCGACAACATTTCCGCCCACTCCATTGCCATCATACAATACCTTATTTCCGGCATCCGACCGGACTTCTACAGTGGATCTTGAGATGCTTATTTCATCGAGCTGGACCTGCTGGGTCCCATCGCTAGACAAAAAGGCTTTGAAATAGAAAATACCCGGACCAATATCATCCTCCAGGCTGCCTACACTAGACTCAACATCTTCTACGCTGTTGGTTTGGGCAAATCCTGAAGAAACCACCCAGTCTGTTCCATCATGATAATACCAGCTAATCTTATCATTACTTATCTGATATCTTATTTCACCCTGATTGTCAGGTCCCTGAATGGAACTGAAATTGCATATTGAATCATAGGAATATCCAGTAACAGGCTGAATGCTTGGAGCATCATTGGAATATGAAGGATTTGAAACCGCTCCCTGGGTAACGTTCACAGGCGTGATCACCTCTTCTATTATGGGTTGCGCCTCTGCTTGTGTATCTACATTAGGTTCCTTGTAAATGAAGTACCATTCAACATCCTGTTGGTTTAATGTACTCATGTACTTAGATGGATTGTCATGCCAGCTACTATCGTCAAGTACCTCAGAATGCCATGCTCCACTCATATTTACATTGTAAATTATAGAAGATAGATCACCTGCCATGACAGCACTCTGATAATCGGGACTATCCCAGGCAACAAGGTTGGCATTTGCTCCCACCTCCGCAACTGATTCGATCTCCCAGAGATTACCATTCCAGCTAGTATAATAATGATAGATGACCTTCATCCAGGGCTGGTCCTTGTAGTAAATAGTCTCCACATAGGAACCATCACTGTAATGCTGATAGAATTTGAGTTTTATAGGACCTACTTCTGGAGAATCAGTTGTCATGCTTCCAAAAGAGGGTTGCATGTGTTCCTGATCAGGAGCTGGGCGCATATTTGTGCCAAATTCCCAGTGGTCAGTAGTGCTATAGGTATGGCTGGAATTGTCCCAGTTAATATCATTGTACAATCCTCCTTTGCTCTCATGGAGTTTCCAGTGAAGTTTTTCACTTATCTCGTACCATACTCCATTTTGATCTGCATAATCTGTGTCTGAATTTATGGAAATATTGGTATATCCAGCCGCATTCTTGGGGTTTGTAGTTGTATCGAAGTAAGCGTAATAGTACCTTGAAGTATTGGACATTGTGGAGCCATTAAGGATCCATATTACATCCCCAACAGCGTTATTGGAAGCATCATAACTGTTTTCTTTTATCAATTGTGATGTTCTTTCCCCAAGGATATTTCCGATAGGGTCATACTCAATTACCCTTATTGAGTTATCATCAAATGTCAGATCAGGGTTATTTAAGAGGGATGTGAAATTGGCATTCCATGTGACTACCGGATCGGTCCTGTTATGGCTACTTGTGTTCACATCAAGGTATACACGGTATCTCCAATCTCCATCCCACCATTCTGGATCTGACGTGCCAATAAGCTGGGCATAGCCGTCTTCAAATTCTATCTTTGAGCTATTATAGATGTAATCAGAACTATCTGTAAGATTCCATGTACTGCTATTAGAATCCTTTATTTCCCAGTTCCGGGGGACATCGCCTTCATCATATTCCTCAAAGTCATCATAGAATAGAAATGTCTGAGATCCATTGCTGGCACTAAGAGCGTCATCATTACCATAATAGGTGTAGATGGTTTTGCCACCTGAAGGGATATCAGGGACCCTAACCCAGAAAGTGGCAGATATTGAATCATTATAGTCATCAAGCCAGCAAAAAAGTTGTGTAATTCCATCAGAATCTACAAACCTTATGTCATCAAAATCAGACTGCATCTGGTCATCATAGGCCAGATCAACCTTGACCTGATAGTCTGAAAGTGCAGAGCCGGAATTATTCAGAACAATTTCTTTCCTGTAAAGCCATGCATCGTTATACCAAATCTCGGAAAGTTCACAACCATCTGCGATGGCATCTCCTGAACTTGCTGAAACATTAATATCACTAAGGACCCCGGCGCTAAAATCTGCTTCAGTTGTCTGTGTCCAGAGTGTGGAAGTCCAGGCTCCAAAAATATTGTTACTGGAAGTCTCAACATCTATGTATAAGCAGTTTGTAAAACCGCTATTAATTGCCAGCAGCAATATAATACCAATTGATACAATTGAAAGGATAGACTTAAACTCCATCTTATGTTCCCTTCTCTGTATCTTTGCTATTATCCCGCGCTTGCCAGAGTTTTCTTACCTCCTGAAGGATAATCATAATGCCGGGTATGCAAAAAGTCAGCACAAAACCAATTGGGGTTTTTATGAACTGGCTGACATAACCAAAATAGGGTATTTTGAGATAGACCTTTCCAACCACATTATTTTCAGGAACCATATAAATGTCTGCATCTTCATTTGCATCACCTTTGGTCTGGAATTGTAGCTGGCCTTCCTCCCCGATGGCTATAACTCTGTGGGTCGTGAGTCTTTTTTTGGATGAAGTAGTAAAAGTGATGATGTCTCCAGCTTTAATTTCATCTGCATTAACTGGTTTTGTTACAACAAGGTCTCCAGTCGATATTTCTGGTTCCATACTTCCAGATTTCACAGCATCTATGCTCCATCCAAAATTTGGTGCAATGAATGTGAACAAAGCTATCATTATAAGTAGTACAAGTAAAAACGTACTTGCATGCTTTAGCAGTTTTCCCATCTCACATTCCTTTTTTCCCTTAAAAAACGGAATTAATAGGAGGCTCATCACCATCACTATTAATTATTCTTAATATTGGCTAAGGACGTATACGATGTTAAAGCTGCAGTTATCTCCCTGGATCTCATTTCCAACTGTTTCATCGATCTCATAATATAATCCGACATAGTTGGTGGCACCAGCGGCAAGTGGACCGATTTCCCATGGACCGTTGGTAGCAGTAGCACTGAGGGTATTGTTATAGATTTCATCCTCACCCTCATCTATTACCCCATCATAATTAGTGTCCTCCCACAATACTATGTCCGTGTTTTGACTAAGTTCACCATTATCTGATGTGGGTTCCGATTCGGGTGTGGTTCCTGGTCCATCAGCGATATCAGTAACATCAAGAGTCAGGCTGAGGCCGTCTGCGCTCCCTTCATTTTCTAATGTCATAGTGACGGAGCCACTTGAACCAGGTATTGCATTAGTTACCGTGAGCTTGGTGCTTGTCCAGGGATTTTCATCATCAACACTTAGGTCCAGTGTACCTGCTGTGATGGTATTATCTTCGCTGCTTTCAGTATCACTGAAATATGCGTAGGTTCCACCTCCGATCAAAAGAGCTACGACTGCAATAGTCATTATACTGAATAAGAGTTTTCTGTCCAATATTTTTCCTCCAATATTTCACAATTATTATGGACATACATTTTTGTTGGAAATAGGGTTGTAAATTCGAGGCTAAATCATTCATGATATGAATTCATATCTTATGGGTGTTAACCTATAGTGATGGTTCCTTTCCAAGTATGATAATTGTGCAATTGTTTAATATTATTATAATTAATATTATTTTAATAATGTATTTTTGTTATTATATATATATTTAACTAAAATGTTGCATAATAAATTAAAAATAAAAATTTCGAAATCATGTAGTTTAATTCTAAAAATGCATGCATTCGATTTTTAAGAGCTATATCTTAATTTTAACTGAAGTGTCTGGAATTATTATCATTGAAAATTAATTGTTATTTGTGCATCAGCTTATTTTGTAACGTTCGTTTCAAAAAATCCAGCAACTATATCCAGGTTGGTCAAAATAGTTTTTTTAGAATTGAATTCTAGTAAATTCTAATATTTACTGACACGAATATCCTGGTGATTTATATGAAACGAATTGTTTTAGGATTTCAGCATGTGCTGGCAATGTTCGGTGCAACCATCATAGTTCCTCTTGTGGTTGGTTCTGCCATAAGTCTTCAACTTTCAGATATTGCACTGCTGATGCAGTCTGTTCTTCTGGCAATGACTATTGCCACTCTTTTGCAGACCTTCATTGTTCTAAGTTCCCGATAGTACAGGGATCACGTTTTGCTTTCATTCCCGCTCTTATCTCCATAAGCTCGGGTATTGGGCTTGCTGCGATGGAAGGTGCTTTGACCGTAGGTGGTATCATCGAAAGGCTAACAGGGGGCTTTAGGACTCATCGGTAAACTGAAAAACCTTTTCTCACCTCTTGTAAAGGGTATAACCATCATGCTTATGGTTTTCTCTCTAAAAGGTACTTTCAACACCATGTCGGTAATTGCGGGTGTATTGGTAGGTTACATCCTGAGTATCGAATTTGGAATGGTTGATTTCAGGCTTGTGAAAAGCCTTCCACTTTTGATCCTTCCTAAATTGTTTCCATGGGGATTTCCGGTATTTGACATCAGCCCCATAATCATAATTATTTTTGCCTTCATGGTGAGCATTATAGAAAGTGTAGGTGACTACCATGCCATATCAACGATAACAGACCTTCCCATAGATAATAAGAAGATAAACCGTGGTATTGGTTCGGAAGGTCTTTCCTGTTCTATTGCCGGTGTATTTGTTGCCTGTGGTACAACCAGCTATTCAGAGAGCATCGGTCTTGTGGACCTTACAAAAATATCAAGTGTCCAGCTTGTGCTAATCGGTGCAGTTATTCTAATACTGCTCTCGCTAATCCCCAAATTCTCCAGCCTGCTGGCCTCTATTCCTGCACCTGTATTGGGTGGTCTGACAACGGCACTTTATGGCATGATCGGAACTGCAATCTTTGATCTGATTAAGTTTTGGCTAAGAACGTATACGATGTTAAAGCTGCAGTTATCTCCCTGTATCTCATTTCCAACTGTTTCATCGATCTCATAGGATAAACTGACATAATTGGTAGCACCAGCGGCAAGAGCGCCGATCTCCCATGGACCTGTGGTAGCAGCACTGAGGGTATTGTTATAGATTTCATCCTCACCCTCATCTATTACCCCATCATAATTAGTGTCCTCCCACAATACTATGTCCGTATTTTGACTAAGTTCACCATTATCTGGTGTAGGTTCTGATTCGGGTGTGGTTCCTGGTCCATCAGCGACATTAGTAATATTAACGGTCAGGCTGAGGCCGTCTGCGCTCCCTTCATTTTTTAATGTCATGGTGACGGAGCCACTTGAACCAGGTATTGCATTAGTTACCGTGAGCTTGGTGCTTGTCCAGGGATTTTCATCATCAACACTTAGGTCCAGTGTACCTGCTGTGATGGTATTATCTTCGCTGCTTTCAGTATCACTGAAATATGCGTAGGTTCCACCTCCGATCAAAAGAGCTACGACTGCAATGATCATTATACTGAATAAGAGTTCTCTTTCCAATAGTTTTCCTCCAAACAAATTGTGTACAATCACCAACATTATGAGTTTTTATTGTAAATTTAGGGGGGGGTGCAATTAAAGATTAAAACATTCCTAAGTTCATAACCTGCAATTATAGCTCCCTTCCAATTATGATCTAATCTGCAATTGTTTGTTTTTATAATGCAAATTATTATTTAAAATAAATATACTTTTTTTTATATAAATATTACTGAAGTATTGTGATAGATATTTAAATATCCTCCCATCGCGATGGGATATTATGGGTGCATGTATACACAATTTCAAGAAGTTCGCCTTAATTTTAACTGAAGTGTCTGGAATTATTATCATTGAAAATTAATTGTTATTTGTGCATCAGCTTATTTTGTAACGTTCGTTTCAAAAAATCCAGCAACTATATCCAGGTTGGTCAAAATAGTTTTTTTAGAATTGAATTCTAGTAAATTCTAGTATTTACTGACACGAATATCCTGGTGATTTATATGAAACGAATTGTTTTAGGATTTCAGCATGTGCTGGCAATGTTCGGTGCAACCATCACTGTTCCTCTAGTGATTGGTTCTGCCATAGGTCTTCCACTTTAGGATATTGCACTGCTGATGCAGTCTGTTCTTCTTGCAATGGGTATTGCCACTCTTTTGCAAACCTTCATTGGTTCTAAGTTCCCGATAGTACAGGGGTCGAGTTTTGCCTTTATTCCCGCTCTCATTTCTATAGGTTCTGGTATTGGGCTTGCTGCGATGGAAGGTGCTTTGATCGTAGGTGGTATCCTCTAAGGGCTAACAGGGGGCTTTAGGACTCATCGGTAAACTGAAAAACCTTTTCTCAACTCTTGTAAAGGGTATAACCATCATGCTTATGGTTTTCTCTCTTGCCAATGTGGCAGTCCAGCATTCTTTTAATTATTTTGCCGATGCTTCGGGCTCTACTATTCTGTCTTCTTCCACCATTGCTCTTGTAACGTTAATCACTATAATTCTTGTTGCCTTGAAAGTAAAAGGTACTTTCAAAACCATGCTGGTCATTGCGAGTGTATTGGTAGGTTACATCCTGAGTATCGAATTTGGAATGGTTGATTTCGGGCTTGTGAAAAGCCTTCCTATTTTCAGCTTACCCCAGCACTTTGCTAATTAAATCCACTTGAGCTCAGCAATGCCCTTCAATTCCTTCTATATCAAAACACTATACAGAGATTCTTTGTGAAACATCCACAAGATATCATCTCAAGAAACTTGATTTTGAAGAACTTATGCGCCCAAACGAAAAAGTCTTGCTTCAAAATTCTATTGCTACACTTGATCCATAGAAAAAATATGAGTTTGCTATCGATCTTACAAATGACCCTTATTATGGAGAAATAAATCGATCCAATGAAAATGATGTGATACGTGGACAGGCAAAAAAGTCAACAAACTCTTTCTATTCATACATTTCATTATCCATAACAAACAAAAACGAGAGATTCACTATATCTGTACTTCCAGTAGAAAGAAATAAAACAACGGTCTATTACCTCAACTATTTTCTTGATATGATAAATTATCTAGATTTAAAGATCAAGGTTATTTGTTTGGATCGAGGGTTTTATTCTGTTGATATCTTTGAGTTCTTACAGAATAAAGGGATTCTTCATATAACTCCTGTAGTAAGAAGAAGAAGAAGAAGAAGAAGAAGAAACACAGTCATGCGATTTCTTATTGGCAGAAGCGCAAGATCTGTTGAATATATACTGAAGAATCTTCAGAAGAAAGAAGTTAGGTTGGATATCGTTATTGATGTTAAATACCTGAAAGGTAAAAGGAACAAAAAAGGATGTGAAAACCTTGGGTTCGTAGTGTATGGAATTAAATGGAAACCTAGGGAAATCAGCAATGTGTACAAAAGACTGTTTGCTATTGAATCGTCTTACAGGGTGAGAAATAGAGTCAAACCGAAAACATCTACAAAAGACGTTACTTTCAGGTATTTCTTTACGTTTATATCATTCCTGCTCAGAAATGCATGGATATACCTCCAGAAAAAACATTTCACAATAGTAAAACCAGGTCCAATAACTATCGATGAGGACAAATTTAGCTTCGATAGATTTGTTCTGTTTGTTGAAGAATGGCTTAGAAGAAAGTTAAGAATTCAGTTAGTTGTACAGTGTTTAAGGTAGATTGATTGCTATTAAAGAAAATGATGGGGGGAAAGTAGCGAACTACTACATTTATTACTTTTGACTGTCACACTTGGGATATAACTGGTTTAAAGCAACCCCCATACTTGCTCAATATTGTAAGCATGAATTAACTTAAAAGGAAATGCTCTTTTGTTTTGTAGTACAAAACAGTTTGTAACATTTGTTTTTTAAACAAGCTACATCTAAAAATCAGTCAAGTTTATGGGATTTCTACAGAGTCTTAATTAGAATTGTTTGTACTCGTTTCAATCGGGATCGTAAAATTAAATTTGCTACCTTTGCCCAACACACTTTCAACCCAAACCTCGCCCCCATGCATTTCAACAAAACGTTTGACAAGAGCCAATCCCAATCCGGTTCCAGGTTGTTCCTTGGACTCGAATCTGTTAAGCTGCGCAAAAGGTTGGAAAAGCTTTTTCTGGTCTTCTTTAGATATTCCAACCCCATTATCGATAACATTGATTCGTACTTTGTCACCCTCTGGTCGAGCATTAACGGCAACAGCTCCACCCTCATGCGTGAACTTTATTGCATTATTTATGAGATTGTATAATATCTGCTTGAATTTGGTTTTATCAACTTTTATGGCTGTTAGTTCTTTATCCAGATAATATTTTATATCAATATTTTTCTTTGATCCCAAAGTTTTTAGTCCCACCTTCACCTCATCTATTGCATCAGATATGGGTAACTCTTCTATGTGCAGTTCCATCTTTCCAGCTTCAATTTTCGAGAGATCTAATATTCCGTTGATGAGTTGTAAAAGGTGTTTACCACTTATTGAGATATTGTTGAGATATTTTAACTGCTTTTCATTGAATTCACCAAAACCTTTAATTAAAAGCAAATCTGAAAAACCTATGACTGCATTTAGCGGTGTCCTCAATTCATGACTCATATTTGCTAAAAACTCGCTCTTAGCATAATTGGCAGCTTCAGATTTAATTTTTTCATCCAACATCTTCTCAGATTTCTTGCGCTCAGTGATGTCTCGGATAACAGAGAGCACAACTGGCTTTCCGTCATACCTAATGATACAATTACTGACCTCGATTGGGATAGTAGAACCATCCCTGCAACAACATACACTCTCAAATAAAGCATGCCCACAACTCTGTTGTTCCTTAATAAAAGCAGGCGACAATACTATGGATTCTAAAGCATCCAGGTCCCTCAGTGACATCTGCAACAACTCACCTAGACTGTAACCGAGGATCTTACAAGCTACTTCATTTACCTCCAGGATGTTATCATCCATATCATGCATAACAATCGCATCATTGACGTTGTTGAATATGGTTCTAAATTTATATTCTGATTCCTGTATTTTCATTCCAGCTTGCTTGCGTTTGGCAATATCAATGAAGATGTTCAAAGCTCCGACGACAATATCCTTATCCATTTCACCAAATCGGCATTTAAGATGCTGATCCTCCGTATCATTCCCGACCGCCAGCGCAAACCCGGCATGGGAATTGAAAGCCCATAGCAGATAAGGCATACCAGTGGCCTGGAGCAGACAGTTTAATAAAGGAACCGAGGCGCTATTTGAGTTGACAAAATGATACTCCCCGGGCAGGATTGGTGGAATGAGAATAGGTTTCGCAGATTGTGGTAAACCAAGGGCATGCTGGGCGATGAAACAGCGTTTTTCCGGCAAATACTTCATTATGGTTGCACCGGTAACATTCAGCGTTTCCAGAATAATCTCAAGGAAACGCTTACCCACCTCATCCATAGAGATGCTGGAGTAGTCAAGCTGATATAACTCATTAATAAGTTTGGCTGTTGTATAAGCGCGTTTTCCCTCCAGTTTAGATTGAGCATACTCTTCTTGTAGGCGTATCAACCTCGAACCCACATCATTACACTGGTTACGGTAGAAATCTCGTTCACGTTTGAGATCATCTATCAACGATTAACCCTCCAAGGTAAACAACGTGAGCACGCCTGTCCAGTCGAGTGGACGGCTTTGACCCAATACAGGAGCAATTTCCACTCCTGAGTAAAACCCTAGAAGAGGTATATCTTTTCCAAGCTCAGCCTGCAAAATACTTGCTTCTTCAACCTCTGCGCCATTTGAACAAGAAGCTCTGCCGGCACAGTCTGTGTAAAGGGCAAAAATGGGCTTTTGTTGGCCAATGGATTTGATCAATTCACCGGTCCCCTTGCGTACCGAATCAAGCATCAGTTGATTATTGCGCGACATAATCTGGATTTTTGTACCCACTTTAAAATCGGCTTCAAAAAGCGTCACTGAACCATCTTTCAGGTTAGAATTTATAATTAGCCGGTTCTTATAAGCAGATTCTTCATAGGGTGCATAAAGATCCCCATGTTTTTCACCAAGGGTCACAGTCAGGGACAGTGTATCGGCCAGATCGTCTATTTCTTTTTGAAGCATTTGCGAGATTACTTCTAGAGCCGGCCGACCATCCAATTCGTAAATTATAGGCCCTTCAACCCTGGTAACCTCCAGGAAAGAACTGATTGGAATACAGCCGTGCATAATAATGTTATGACTTCTCAAAACCGAAGGCAATAAAACCGCCACCACGGTATGTTTAACACTATGGGACCCATCAAATACAAAACTTTGAGCGAATTGATAATCCCCGACAGTTCCAGCCCCTATTAACGTAAGATCTTTTCCTGCAAGACCCTTGTAAATACCACTTATTAACAGGCTGCCTGTATACAATTCAGGGGGCGGACTTCTGCGTATAGAATCGTAAAAAAGAAGCACCGTATCTCCGTCATTCGCAATTTCACGAAGCTTAGATCCAAGTTTAAGACCTGCCTCAGTTTCCCCAGCATGCAGTTCATCAACTGCTATAATAATAGGTTTAGGAATGGAAGCAGGAAATATAGCCACAGAACCTTCATATCCAGTGTAGCTTATAGAACTGTTTGATATTGTGCCAATAGTAGATCCGCCCACAATCTCAACTTCACCAAGTTGAGAGCGCAGTCCCTCAAGAAAAAACTCGCTATTATGCCGTCCCCCACAAAATGCCAGTGCCCAGCCAACTAACTCACTTCTCTCCAGTAAACTCATAGATTCACATGCTGCTAATTGACCAGCCTTAATTGAGTCAGAATCATGACTTGTCCCTACACAGATATTTTGTTCACTTTTCATACTTTCCCTCATTTATTTCTAGAAACATGATATTAATCATCAATGACCTGAAGTTTCTTAGTTATTATATATAATCTTTTTTAATATAATAATGTGGGATATACTTAATGCATTTTAAAGAAACGCGATTATCTTGACCCTCTTTTTCATTAAGCTAAATCATATCACCAATCTCTTTCCAGCTAGTACTATTAACCCCGGCAATATGAGGAGGAAGAGCCACAATTGCAATAGTCATTATGCTGGATAAGATTCTTCTTCCCATTTAATGCCCTTCCAGATTCTGATTAACGATTCATTTATTTTTTGAGAGAGGAATCGTTTACTAGGGGTTACTAATCGAGATAATAGTCTACCCACTGATTAATAATCCGCAATACCACTTCCTTTCCCATTATTTGATATGCGCAATAGTTCAATTTTATTGTAAACAATACATATAATAATTATAGAATGAACATTATTCAAACTATATTTATGTTTTTTCAAATATTTATTCAGAGAAGAGTTAGTAGAATTTCTATGGAGCCGAAATTAGCGAAGTACTGTATTTGGTTTTATAAGACCTGATCGATGGTCCTTAATTCTATGATCTGTCCCCACATGTGGAAACTCACCATATCATCACGTGGATAGGCTGTAAATCTAATCTCTGTGTCATCAGTACTCAAGTCTTCAGGTAGGTTTACAGGATCATACTTTACGTCATCAGTTCCAGTGATTCCATAGAAACCGCCTTCAATATCGTTGTATGTTACCTTTCCGTTGTTGGTTATAAGTTCATTTTCAGCAAGTACAATTATAGCCAGATTATAGCTGTTCTCGATTCCTGTCCTTTCTTCCCATGGACGGATGTATACTGCGGATATGTTCTGCTCTTCTGTGTCAGTAACTTCAAAGATCCATTTGTGAGAACCACCTACACCTGCAAGGTTTACATGCATGCTTTCTTGAAGGAACATATCATCTTTAAGCTCAAGTCCGCTACTGTATGTCATATTCCATGAATATCCGGTTGTGGGATTCTCTTTAAGGTCAACAACAATTGTATCGCCAACAATAGCATAGACTGTGCTCTGGCTGTCATTCTCTGAATACCCATGGCTAAGAGACGTTATTGCGCCTGTTGTCACATTAGCATCGTCGGTATTTTCTGTATGTTCATCAGCATCTGGCGTTGTATTGATATTATTGTCTTCAGTGCTGTCTGATACACAACCTGAAGTCATGAATATAAGAAAGACAACTGCTGCAACTGTAAGTAATCTGATGTTCAACCTCAATCACTCCTATCCTCAATTATTATTAATTTTGTTGATTGTTATTTATATGGTTGTTTTTCGGCTTTGTAGAAATCCTCTAAATTCAAGCGATTATGCAACTCTATAAATGCTTAGTATGTTGCCCTGAATGGTGATTTTTTTGTAGAATTTGGGCTATTGATTGTGATTTTAATCGGTTTTCTACAGAGCCTGTTTTTCATTTATGCATATATTTAATTAATTTTGCTCCCGTCCACAGTTATAACTCACAGCAATATCTGTCGATTTTAAAGTATTATTAGAATAGCAATAATCTTTGAAAACGATATTATTGCCCTTAAAAAGTCGATAAGAAATAAAGGAAGCAACTAAAATACCACGTAACAGAAAACGATATGCGATCATTACAGTGATTTAATCAGTTCCTCTTAAATGAATTACAATGACCGGAAATGATTATTTCTGCTCTTCATGATTTTTAGGTTCAAAACTTAGTTTTACCAAGAACAAGCAGCATAGCACCTGCGCCAAATACTACATATGCGACATATTGAACTTTTTCAATATCAATAAATGATGTTTTCTCATTTTGTTCATTAATAATTGGTTTTGTCTGGAACAATGGACTAATACTTTCTATCTGGGTTATGTTGTACTGAAGATGTTCAGTTATGTTCTGTGAAATATTCTCTGCTGGAGTATCTGCTTGTGCGGGTTCGACCATACCGCCAATTGAGCTTTCAATCTCGCTAAGCGGTTGAACAGTCGAACTGATAATAAATCCTCCGCTTTGTGATGCTGTCAAAGGCATGGAAGTACCGGAGATGCTGTAAGATATCGTGTAAAATATTCTGGCAAAGAATACAGGTGTTCCTTCATATTCGTAGAAAAACCAGTCATTCCATGAGTCACCTGGATTAAGAGTGGTATTAAGATCATACTCCTTTATCAGTGTTGTATCATTGAGCATTGTATCAGAAACGTATACTTCTACCCGATAAAGTGAATAGTCAAAATCACTGGAATCTTCAACTATAACGCCTACCCTCCAATTGTCATCATAGATCTTTTCCTTTTCAACTGTGAATGTCGTGTCAGTAATTGCGGAAACCGATAGATTGTTTGCAACTGCATACACCGGACTTATGAAAGATAAGGTCGAAGGGTTTATGCTGATATCGGAATTAGCCATTATGCCAAATGTAATGGTGAGCGTTTCCTCAGAATACGGTGACAGCTCAAACGCACTCCAAAGACAGGTATTGTTTAAAAATGACAAATTTCCTCTGGAAGATTCTATTGTTCTATATTCCAGTTCATTGGAAAATTCCTTTTCAAAAGCAATTATGGAAATATTCTCATTTCCGGAATTATTCATTGTTACAGTGAATACTACTTCCTGTTCTATTCCCTGTGTGATCTTTGTTGGTGTAAAAGACTCCCTTACAGACAAGGGTATGGCGACGTCAGAAATAATTATACTGTAAGGTATCGACGTGCTTGAATTCGGTTCAAGGTGGTTTATATGTTTTGATCCAGGAGATACCTGGTCACTGAAGTTTATGCTTATATCCGAAACAGTGTGATTCAATGATGGATTTGTCAGGTACAGTATACCAGTCACATTATCATAAGCAGAACTTCCATTTGGATAAAAGATCACACCGCTTAAATATTCTGTAGTTCGGAGTTGGAGATCCAAGGGTACAGCATCGGCATTAAATGTAAAGAAAATTCCCGATAAAAGCAGTACCATCAGAATCACAGATTGATATCTCATGAGTTGGCAACTCCTGTTCTGAAAAGGTCTTTAGCACAATACTTTCCGTTTGCGCTAACTGCATACGTCACAGTCTTGCTCTCCCCTGCTGCAAGGTTCAGGCCCCAGTAATACATATTACCATAGGGACCGCTGTAATTATGTGCCGGACTGGATACTTGGAAGCTGGAGGGGATGAGCTCATATGGTCTAATGCCAGTTATATTGTATTCTGCATTGTTCGTCAACTTCAGGTTTACATTGTAACTGTCAGCTTCAGTTCCCTTCTCGATACTCTTGATGATGCTGATGTCTATGTATGTTTCATTGACCGTGATTGTGATGGTTTCGGAATCATTAAGCTTGCCATCAGAGGCAGTGAACTCTACGTAATATACTCCGCTGCTAGTGTAGTCTGTTGTCCATGTAAATACATTACCAGTGAGGTTTCCGAATGTTGCGTTCGTGCCGTAAGTTATCGTTTGCTCATCGGGGTCAGTTGCCGAGAGTTTTATGGACAATGTTTCTGATTCATTGACCGCTTGTGACCCTATCGGAGTTAATATAGGTGGTTCATTGGCCTTTACTGTGAAGTTTGCTGTTTGTGGTACTGCCTCACTTCCAGCTGTGTTGCTTGCGTAGACCGTGTAATCATAGATGCTGGAGGATAGTGATGAAGTGTTAAAGATGTAGTTCCAATCGTTTGTTGCATTGATAATTGTATAGTTGATAGTAAGCTTTGGGTGGTAATCTGAATTAGAATAATCACTGCTATAGAAGTTCTTAGAGTTTTTATTTCCTTCTTTTGTAAGTATGGCACCATAGTTCGTATATGTGCCATTGTACCATTTTTCAAGGAGATCGGTTATGTTCCATTCATACCATCCGTAAACATCACTTATTGAAACTGTATCTTCCACCCTTGTATCATAATCCCCTCCCGCGCTGGTCCAGGAAGCAGACCCATCGTAGTTGTTCCAGGTAACTCCTGTCTCGGTCCAGTTTTGGGTCAGACGATGGATTTCTATATGCCCTGTTGAGGAACCTCCTCCATCATAATAATAAAGTTCCAGTTGTGCAGAGGTGATGATTGCGTTTGCAGGAATGTCTGAAAGATTGAATTCAAGAACTGCTCTCTCTTGAAAGTTTGTATTTGAGACACCAATATATTCAGAAGTTCCATAGTTATTGTTAGTGTTTCTTTTAGAAAGGAAAGAGTCCTTTCCTTCGTTTCCTGGCTGGATCGTAAGGCTATATTCCTCTAGCTTTTCAATATTCTGCATAGTATAGTTCGTTCCGTTTATTTTAACCCACACTGAGTCCACAGCCCGGACATCTGTCACATTGGTTGTGATGTTTATGGTCTCACCCTGCAGCAAGTGGTCCGGGGTGTTTGCAATGGAATTGATCTCAGGAGGTTTTGCATTTACTGTTATTGTGACTATCTCGGTGTCGTTGAGTGTAGTGTCTGAAGCCGTGAATTCCACGTAGTAAACGCCGCAATCACCAATTTCGGGTGTCCATGTGAAAACGTTGTCCGTGAGGTTTCCAAAAGTTGCGTTTGTACTGTAGGTCAGTATATCGGTATCATGGTCAGTTGCATTGAGTGTTATGGTCAGAGATTCTGATTCATTGACTGTTTGTGAGCCGATGAATGAAAGCATGGGAGCACTGTTTGTTTCCAGTGGTTCTGCAGTTATGCCCAGACTGTTGCTCACAGGTGATGTAGTTGCCGTTTCAGAAGTTTGTGATGTGTTGCTGGCCAGGTTAACAGTAGTAGGATTATATACCTCGAATTCTGCTGTGTTTGATCCTGTTATTTTCTGGTTATCAATAGCTGAAATGCTCACGACTTTCTGACCTGTTAAGTTCGTTGAACAATTCGTCGAAAAAATACCATTTAAAGCATAGGTGCTAACAGTCAGGTTATCTATCGTAATATTTACCGATGCATTTACCGGTGCTTGAGTAGCAGCATCTGTTATATTTCCAGACAGGAATATCTCGCCTAAAGGATATTGTTGTTCGAAACTTGTGTTTATAGATAGTGTCCGTATATCGAATTCGCATGTCTCACTGACCTGTTCTCCGCTTACAAGAATTATGTATGTACCCAGAACCACTCCCTGCTGTGGGAAGTATTCTGTAAGATAAGCATCTTCCGATGGGACTAATGTAAGCTCTGTTAGTCTATTTAATGGGTCAATAACGTGTGCTGTGACATTGCCTGTCTCGTTTATGGATATATATACGGTTTCCCCGGGATTATAGGATGCTTTGTCTGTGATTATAACTGGCTGTTCTGCAAGTGCTGTTGCTGAAAACTGAAAAGCTACTGCTACAATGATCATCAGTGATAATTGTTTGAATAGCGTAGCCTTCATCCTTTTAATCACCTATATTATTTGTCGGATTTCCACTGGCGGTATGACCACAAACATATTATTCCAAATATCATTACCCAAAAAATCAATGACCATTTGAAGGGAAGTTTTGGAAACGGCAGGGCCCCATATTCAAAGTTGACTTCCCAGGTATTGTTATCTATATTATTATTTGTCCAGACTATTGTGTCATCGACACTTAGGGCAGGATAATTGGAGTACGATAAATGCTTTCCATCAATGTTTGCTTCCATCCTTGCATTTTCAATTGGTATGCTGGATGGTTGTATGCTATAGGTGACCTGGTCAAATACCAGTCCATCCTCAACAATATCATCTGTTGTATATTCGATCGTTATTGTCCGGCTTTCTCCAGGCATTATAGGTATCCAGAATCCATACTTAATTGTGGTTTCATTCTCGGTGGTGGATACCTCTACATCATTTATTATTGTGCCATCATCAAGTTTCGCAGAGACGTCTGATATTTCCATGGCTTGAGTATTTCCTGTAAAAGGGATGGTTAGTCCTAAAAAACGTGATTTGCTTTCTGTACTGAGCGTTATGTATCCATATCCCGGAACAACGGTTTTATCGATAACATTCCTGATTGTGAGTTCTTCAGTTACGTGTGTACTTTCAGAATGCACATTAAGTGTTACATTGTAATGTTCCCATACCTCTACTAAAATTTCCCCATTAGCAGGAATGCTTGTTGCCAATAGAACAGATACCAGCATCAGTATCATTGTAGCTACTTTTATTTCCCTTCCTCCTTTTTAACAAGATCTACACAGCACGCAATTATTATATATATTTAAAGTATACTAAAATATATATAGTGTCTGCACATATACACATTTGAATGTTAATTAAACAATACATGTTATAATAATAATATCTATTATATAATTATCGGAATTCTTAGGAGAGGCTTCTTTTGGATAGGAAAGGAATGCATAGTAATTTAACAGGGATAACAATTTTCATATTTGTATTCTGTGTCTTTGTATCGTTTGCAGGAGCGACGCAGGTCCTGGATATTCAGGTAAGTGAATCCATTGGTGCAACTGATCTGTTCAATGGGTCGCTGACAAGCGGTGATGCATCCGGTTCAGGACAGATAACGATCACAAATTCATTATCTTCAACTGATCTATACGACGTGAACATCAGTTTCAATAATGGCACAACGTTATCATCAACATGGTCTTCGTCTTCATCTGGCGTATATCTTGACACCAGCAACAGCGCATTTGTGCAAGTGCACATTAATTATCTTGGTCATGGTGACTCTGCGGTAATAAACTACGATTGTTCTGGTTCAAGACCGGTCACTTTTAATGAAAGTTATTCAGCAAACATGATGCTTATAAATGATTCAATTGATGTGAACCTTGAAATAGAACGACAAATTGACTCAACAATAAGCTCCATTGCATTCACAAAAGTAGCTTCTGACAGCAATAGCAATTCCATAAGTGATTTTCGTTTCTCTGATGCCAGTGCAGATACAGGTGCCGTGACAAATCCTTCACAGGACACTGTCATGTGGACGATATCAGAACTTAACTCATCTGTTACAAATGCCAGCCTGACTTTCACGGCTACTGAGAATGATAGTGCAGCTCATATAGCTTCATCACCACAGTCCGCACAGGAAATGTTCATAGGCAATGGCACATTGCAGTTCACAGTTAATAATGGGGTGCAATCAGGAAATAATGTTTCAGTTACAGGTACACCTACCGGCACAACCCTTAACTTCATGTTCGATCTGCAGAAGAACCAACTAGATAGTTCAGAGGGCGGCTCAGGCGGAGATGATTGGGGATTTACACCTGTTATTACCAATACTGATACAGAGAGTATAGATTACACTGTTTCAGCTGTAACAATGTATGTGACCACAAGCAGTGACCTTGACTACAGTTCGGCAGTTGAGACTTCAGTTAATAGCAGTGTAGGTACTATTTCACAATCCGAAGTATGGACGCAGGATGAATGGAAGATATATGATTTTCCTGACCCCGTTCCTGTAGGATGGATGGATGTAAATCTAAGTGTAGATCTTACAGGAAACCAGCTAAGTGAAAGTTACCTCACAATAAACGGTACTTATGAGGTAATTGAAAAAATATACATCATAAATGGTTATCTTGTGGAAGCCAGGAAAACGATTACCAAGAACGATACTGATCCTGACTACTATGATGTTTCCTTATGGATACACAATAAAGGTGATCTTGCTACACCTCCTACAGTAGTTGTGTATGATATAATCCCACAGGGATTCACCAATGTTTCCTGGGTTACCAATCCTGATGGTAGTACATCTGTGCTTTCTCCGGTTACAGGAACTGCTTATTGGTGGGATGTAGGTACCATGCAGGCAGATGGGACTGCTGGTAACCAGACATACGTGAACTACACGGTAGAAGGAAATTCGGATGTCTATCGACTCACCGATCTTTTCATACTGGGTATTGACCCTGCCTATTCACTGAATATGCAGACAACACCGGTGCTAAGGACTGGTGCCAATGTAGTAACGGGCAATAGTAGCAGTTCATTAATAGGTATGATGTCTTTGATGTTGTTCATGGTTGGAATGGTTGGCAACCGAAGAAATAAGAGATATTGAATATTCTCTTATTCTTCCTTTCCTTTGGGTATTTTACTTTTTATAATTACACAATTCAAAAAGCGATAAGCTACGAAGTTCTTTTATTAATTGGTTTAGATAATTGAAGCTTCAGCACACAATTTCTTTAATTTTTTCATATTCGATGTTTAGCGTTGTAAGCTAAACATTGTGCCCTTAGTAATCACTGTTATATATTTTTGACAATAAAATATAAGTCTTATAACTACTAATAAGTAAATATCATCTTAAAAACTTATATTAATAAAATATAGCCTTGATAAATTATATTTATTCCCACAACAGAGGTTCAAGGTTTTGCTCAATGAAAAAATATTATACGCTGTCATAACAGGGGATCTTGTACAGTCATCCCAGTTGGAAAACGAAAACAGAGAAAAAATGATCGCTTATCTTCGCGATTCTCTCATGTTCATAGAGAATCACTTACAACTTCATGATGCGATTTTCCTCCCTTTTGATATATTCAGGGGTGATAGTTTTCAGGTTGTTCTTAGCAAGCCAGATCGTGCATTACTTGCTTCTGTACTCTTATCCCAAAGGCTTAGTCTGTTCAATGAAGGGTCAAAGGATTTTGCGGCAAGGTTATCAATTGGCATTGGAACAATTGAGTATATCCCGGACTCCGGTAACATAGGAGAAGCCGATGGTGTGGCTTTCAGACTTTCCGGAAAAGCACTTGATACGATGAAGCAAAAAGGTCAAAATCTGCTGGTTACAACTTCAGATCCAGTGCTGAATCTGATGTTTGAGACCCAATGTGCTTTTTTTGATCTCATAGCTGGCAGGTGGACAAACATCCAGAAAGAGATAATTCTGGAGAAACTCTCTGGTTCAACCCAGGAAGAGATAGCCTCAAGACACTGTAAATCCCAGTCAACGATTTCCCAGAGTCTGAAAGCTTTGGGTTTTGATGCAGTTAAGAAGTTCCTTTTTAACTATGAACACTTATTTGAATATGAGGATGTATTTGTAGAGAGTGATAAGTGATGGACCCGGGTCTTTTGAATATATCTCTGCTTGCAAAACTTATTCTTTCACACCTGCTTGCTGATTTTGTATTCCAGACCAGATCAATGGTAAATGACCGTTTTGAGAACAAATGGCTTTCAAAATGGCTTTACATACATGGTCTGACTGCCGGTTTACTTGCATATATCCTTTCAGGTGCCTTCAGTTATGTCTGGCTTTTCATTGCTTACGCGTTTTCTCATGTATTGATCGATGGTTTCAAATCAACCAGAAAAGATGATCTTAGATGGTTTACTCTGGATCAGGCAGCCCATTTGTTTACCATTCTTGTAGCCTGGATCTTTATAGCAGGATTAATACCAATGATGAAAATCTTGCCCATTCTTCCGTTTGCAGGAACGAATTTCTGGATTTTGCTTGTTGCATATGTGGTAGTAATCTGGCCCAGTGGTATTGTAATAGGTAAATTTACTGAACCCTGGCAGAATGACAAAGATGGAAATGAAGGCACAGGCCTATCGAATGCCGGTCTGTGGATAGGTCGTCTTGAGCGATTTTTACTACTGACCTTTGTGCTGCTTGACCAGTATCAAGCTATAGGTTTGTTGGTTGCTGCAAAATCAATATTCAGGTTTACAACCGATAGGAGGGTGAGTGAATATATATTGATAGGCACTTTATTGAGTTTTGCAATTGCGGTTTTTGTGGGGATTATTACTAAATGGTTGCTTGATGTGGGATTTTAGATATGGTTTTTTTATGTAGGTTATATTCTATCAAAAGGGCTTGACCAAAAATCCCCAATTTATCAATCAAAAAAAACTATTATTTGGCCACATTGATTTTCTTATTAAAAAATAAGTTTATAGTGGTAATCCCAACCAGCTATAAACTCCAATCATTTTTAATCCCATGTATGCCATCACTACAATAAAGAGATTTTTCAGGTTCTTATGAGATAATCTGTGTGCAATTTTAGAGCCGATATATGCCATCGGTACGCTGGTACCTGCCAGAAGTACAAACTGAAGCATATTCACATAGCCCAGAGAATAAGCAGGTAAACCTGCAACATTCCAACCGTTATATATGTATGAAAGAATTCCACCAATGGCAATAAGAGCCATTACTGCCGTGGAGGTGCCTACTGCCTGGTGCATTCGGAATTTCAATCCCATTACCATAATAGGGATCATTATAACTCCTCCACCAATACCTATTATTCCGGATACGAGTCCAAGGATAATTCCTGCAACTGCATATAACACAGGGGACTGGGTAATCTCTTCGTCAATGCGTGGAGGTTTGGCTGTCAACATTCTTGCAGCTCCCAGAAGTATAACAAGTCCAAATGCGATCTTTAACACATTTCCGGGAAGATTGCTGGCAACATAAGCTCCTCCAATAGCACCACAGAATCCAAATGCTCCAAGATAAACTGCCTGTTTCCAGAGTACGGCTCCTTTTTTATTGTGTCCGTAAGCTCCACTCATTGCTGTTGGAAGAACTACAGCAAGATTTGTTCCAAAAGCAATACGTATTGCAATAGTAGGATCAATTCCCATTTGGGTCAAAACCCAAAACTGGACGGGAACCATAATAAAGCACCCGCCAACACCCAAAATTCCAGCTGCTAGCCCAACAGCCAATCCTGTAATGAGTAGACTAATTATTAAAATTATTTCCATATATTATTCCTTCTTTTTCTCGATTTATGTCAACCTCATAAAATAGTATTTCAGTAATGTTTGAAATGCTTATACACATATAAAACTTTCTATTTCAATCTAATTTGAAATACAATGGTGTAAACTAAAGGAAAGTTCGATTTTCGGTCAAAATATTACTGTAAAGTAAGTATTTGACCACAAATTCGGTTATTTCACTCTAAAGTAAGGTACTTTATAAGTAAGCTCATAATACAAAAACTTTAAATAAAATAAAGTAGTACAAAGGATGCCGATGTACTACATTGGTAAAAAGGTGAAAATATGGATATAGCAACAACACTGAGGTATAAGGTCATAAACCTGAACCATTTCAGACGATGTACGATAAGCAGAATGAACTATCAGCTTTCTTCATACTGGAAAAAAGAAACACATATCCCTGCTTTCAATATAAAAACGGTAAAAGCTTCCAGTTTAACAATATGATTCAATCCTCATGAAAAACGAACTGCCATCTCTTTAAGAAAGGCTTGTAGGTTTCCAATATTTGTAGGGTCTCAAGGCTATGTGGATGCATTGCACCCCAACTTCTCCACACCTCCTTCTTTTATTTTAATTTTTTACTTAGTGGTTTTAAGTTTTAGGCTTAAAACGCAAGATTTAAGCATGTTGTACACATACAAATCTAGTAAAATATAATAAAATGCTATCAAATGGATTGATTTTCAGGCAATTGGCCAATCTTTTTAAAATTTGTTTGATATATATTCGTCAATATTTGTAATACTTTGCCAGGAGGTCAGTAAAATTACAGTTATTATGTCATTGGAAAATATATGCAGGAACAGAACAACGATTCTGGCCCAGCATGAAGGTAAGAATACACGTATAAACGTTAATACTACCTGTGAAAAGATAAAAAAATGGGGCAATGAGTTCAACCTTCCAAAAATTGATCTCATGGACAAGGATGTAGCTTTTGATCTGCTTAACAAAAAAAGGGAAATGTGTTCTATTTGCAGTAATTGCTATGTGCCTCCAACGGTGATGAGTGCTTACTGGATAGAGAATGAGAAGATCCCTAAAGATGTCGCACGTGGATACAAAGGTGTTGACATAAAATTCGAAGAGATCAAATAAATAGCGTTGAATGAATTATTTCAATTCTTGAAATGGAGGGTAAGTATATGGTCGTTACAATGTCAGTCGATTCTCTTTGCGGTTACAAGACCTTCATAACAGCGGTTACTGAAGGCAGGAAGACTCACATACATATTGAAACAGGGTGTGAGAAGTTGAAAAAGTGGGGTTGTGATTTCGATCTCCCCAATGCAGATCTGGCAACTCAGAATATTCCTTACTATGAACTGTTAATGAAGAGCATGAAGAACAAAATATGTGACAATTGTTATGTGCCTGCAACCGTAATGAATGCATACTGGGTAGAAACTGAAAATATCTCAAAGACTCTCGCAAGGAAAATAGAAAAAGTAGAGCTTACTATTGACAAGATAGAATGAGCTTTTTTAGCTCTTGTTTCTTACCTCTAAAATCTATAGTGACAGGTTTCTGGAAAAGTAATACCAGTTCTATTCATGTTGATTGGGGAGGATGCTGGAGTAATCTTTCCAGGTTCTGTCGATTTTCGCGTTGAAGTGGCTACATCCTCGACTATCGTTATGGTTTTACAGGGTTCTGTGTTCTCATGGAACTACAAGCACTTATTTTTGTGCTTTTAAAAGAAAAACACAAAACAAAAACATTATAGATTTTGTTTGAAGCCAGCTCGATTCAGAGAGAAAATGATATATTCACGTTGTTTACAACATTAAATATCCTTAAGTTTCTTGTATTTTCCCTGTCCGGCTAAAAACAGGGATATTTACTTTACTGTAAAAACTAAACTATTAATTAGAAAAAAAAGGAGACGTTATATGGGATCTGTCGTACACGTAAACTCAAGCATCTGTGGTTTCATACATATAGTAAAAGGACAACTTGATGGGACAAATATTATCATAGATATTGAAACACCCTGCCCAAAGGTAAAAGAAATGTCTCATATGGAAGTTCCAATGATGGAAACTTTATACATCAAAGATAACTATGTGATGGACAGAGCACAAGAAGCTCTTTGCTGTCCAGGATGTATCGTACCAACAGGTGTTATGCATGTCTGCAGGCTGGAGTCAGGGATGATCGCAAAGAGCCTTGCAAAGCAAGTAGAGACAATGACCATTGAGTTCAAGGAAGGCTAATATCCCGTTTAATCAATAGTTGCACGGTTAATACGGGGTATAAATAAAATGCCTGTTCTTTGTTATTAATATTTTTCCTATGACAAACAGCACTGTTTTAGCTGTGCTTATATGATTTGATTTCTTCTCAAATAACCCTCTAGAAATCTATAGTGCATAATATTATTAACTATTCAAACTAATAATAAAATGAAAAAGGGTTAGTTAAAGAGGGGGTTTTATGAATTCAGATACACCATATAAGGATTATAAGGAAGATTCTGAAAGTGCATTGAACAGGTTCCTTGAAAGAAAGGAAGAACTTGAAAGAATAAGGGATAAAAGTCCTGTTATTTCTTTTCTTTGGAAGGCAGAAGACAGTCCCGATGAAAAATGGCCTGTGGAATATGTTTCAGGTAACGTGAATCTTTTAGGCTATACAGCAGACGACTTTATTTCCGGTGACATTCTTTATGCTGACATAGTTCATCCTGATGACCTGAGAGAGTTGCAGGAATCCCTCACCAAGCACTGTAAAGAGGGAGTTGATTTCTTCGATCATAAATACAGGATAATCTTAAAGTCAGGTGAAGTGCGCTGGGTTAATGAACGAACCTATATACTGCGGGATAATTCTGGCAATGTTGCACACTACCAGGGTACTGTTTTAGATATAACTGGACAGAAAGAACAGGAATTTACCCTGCAGGATGCATTGAAGAAACTGAGACTTATGGAAGAGATCATCAATAATAGTTCTATTATGATTTTTCTGTGGAGGAACGAGCAGTTCTGGCCTGCAGATTATGCTTCCGAGAATGTTTCAAAACTTGGTTATTCGGCTGAGGATTTTGTGAAAGGTCGTATTGTGTACAGTGATCTTGTTTATCCGGGTGACTATGAGATGGTTAAAGAAACACTTGCTAAACAATGTGAAAGTGGCAATGACTACTATAATCAGGAATATCGTTTATTAACAAGAAATAATGAGCTGTTGTGGGTAAAAGAGAGCACTTTTATTCTAAGGGACAGAGGTGGGAATGCAACTCATTTCCAGGGAATTGTTCAGGATATCACAAAGGAGAAAGAAACTGAAATCGCTCTTCAGCAGGCACTTGAAAAACAAGAACAATTGCTAGAAAATAAGCAAGCTCTTGAAACGATTATTAATCATAGTCCAGTGATCGCTTTTTTGTGGAAAGCAGGTCCTGATGATGAAAATGAACTTTGGCCAGCTGAATTCGTTTCAGATAATATAAGCGTGTTTGGATACTCGGTTGACGATTTCCTCTCAGGAGCTATCCTTTATGGTGAAATAATCAATCCAAAGGACCTCCCTAGTGTCCAGATGGAACTTTCGGATGTTGCCAAAGAAGGTGGAAAAGTCTTTGTCAAGGAATACAGGATACGAACCAGGTCAGGAGATGAGAGGTGGGTGGAAGAGCAAACATTCATTCAGCGTAATGACGAGGGAATTGTGACCCACTATCAGGGTGTTATCCAGGACATTACGGAACGAATGGAAAGGGATGAAAGGTAAGTATCATAGAAAAAAAGTCATAGTAAATAGATAGAGAATTGCATCATAACAGAAATATGGTTTATTGATGTTTATTTTCTGAAAAGTTAGTGTGAAGAGCAAATAAAGGTTGAAAAAGAAGGGGTAAGCTTCTTCTGTAAAAGCTCAGCTCTCCGAGAATTCAATACTAATTGGACCTGCTTTCTTTGCAAGGCTCTTTGCGATCATCCCTGACTCCAGTCTACATATGTGTAAAACTCCGGATGGTACAATGCATCCCGGTGTGCAACGGGCTTTTTTTGCCATGTCCATTACATAATTGTCCTTTATATCCATGGTTTCCATCATTGGAACTTCCATGTATGACATCTCCTTTATTTTTGGGCACGGTGTTTCAATATCTATAATGATATTCATACCATCTAACTTTCCGGTTATCTTGTGTGTGAAACCACAGATTGTTGAGTTTACGTTTACACTTGTTGGCATATAATAACCTCTAAATTCACTGTTTTTAACGATAGTAATGTTTGCTGAAATATTGGTTTATGATTTTATTTATCTTCATCACCGGAACAACTGCAAGATACATTTCCTTTCAGGACCTCTTTCCAGTCTCCTATTACATCATGTGTCCAGCAGTCATCAGCACCTGCTGCTTCTCTCATGGTAAGTGCGAAAATATATGAAAGGTCCTTTACTGTGGCCCCCGCCTCCAGAGCACCTTTGAAATGTTTCAATACGCATGGTTTTGACCTGGCTTTGATGGAAAGGGCAAAGCATAGATATTGATATGTTTTCTCATCAATAGGTCTTTTTTCGGCATAGAGCTTGTCTATTTCATCAAGTTTCTCGGTAAATTCGGGGAAGAATTCCTCAAGCATTCTCATGATCATGTCTCCACTGTTTTCTCAAGTTAACACTGTTAATCTGGCATTTGTAAATATAGCTCAATATCAGATACTTCAAATTATGTTGAAATACCTATATAAATCTAATTATCATTTGTCTTACTGTTAAAAATTTAATGCACAATTCTTGTTTCACACTTGGATCCTGAAGTATTTTCCAAATATCCTGGGACTCTTTTCCATTACAGCGACATAAGCACCAAGCAGAATGAATATGCAACCGATAATTGTGTTTGCAAGCAAAGGTGTGTGAAGGATAGTAAAATCAAAAAAGATGCCGCTAACAGGTTCTATCAATGCCAGTATACTTCCTTTCTGAGCTTCTATTTGCGCGATGCCACTAACATAGAGTAGTGCAGCCATGGCGGTGTTAACAATTCCGAATATTATCAACATATTCAGGTTGTCTGTAAGCACGGGTCCTGAGACTTTGCTGGCAAATGGTAGTAGCAAAATGACACCTATAAGAGTATACCAGAATAGCTGGGCAACGCTTGAGTAGTCATCCTTGATATAACGAATAGTAACAATCTCGCTACCAAAGGAAAAACCTGAAAGCATTCCTGCAGCTATGCCTATGATGTAACCGTTGCCTGCTGTGAATCCGGTAGTTACACCTGTCATGTCAACAATGAACAGTAGCCCGATAAATGACATTGCTAATGCAAGCATACCTTTACGTGTTATTTTTTCCTTGAGTATGAGTGGTGAAAGCAGGGTAACATACATAGGTGCCGTATAAAGCATGAGTATTGCCACTGAGAAACTGGTATATTTTATGCAGGTAAAATATGTGAAAAGGGTAGTTGTGTTTATAATCCCAAGAAGCAAAAGATATCGCTTCTTCTTCCGTGGTATTATCTGGGACAACTTTCCAGTGATCAGCATAAATAACAATAGTGAAAACACACCAAAGAGCTGCTTGTAGAATATCATTGGTCCTGTAGGCACATCTTGCAGGTAATCAACGAATACACCTAGCAGTCCGAAAAGAATCGAGCCGGTAACAAGTTCAATGTATGGTTTTTTTGATCCCGGGTTCATTGGATGGGAAATGGTGATATGGATTATATAGGATTTGGTGAGGTGGTGTGATTGTCTTCGTACGATTATCTAAATAGGCAGATTTGCATATTTGGCGAGTCTTCATTTAAACACAAAACTATTAATTATTTTAACCCCTAGATTTATTCGGGGTTAAGAAATGTCAACTTTTGTTCATGTAGATATACCAACAGACGATCTTGAGACAGCGAAGAAATTCTATTCCGATCTTTTTGGCTGGGAATTTGAAAAACCATTTCCTGAAATGGATTATTATCTCTTTAAAACAACTGGTTTGAATGGAGAAGGAGGTATCAGGGGAGGAATGGGTCTTCGGGGAGAACCAGGCCAGCGAATTACCAGTTATATAGGAGTAGAATCTGTTAAAGAATATGCAGAAAAGATAGACAAAGCCGGAGGTAAGGTATTGAATCAAATGCCTGTGCCAGGGTGGGGCTATCTTGCTATCTGTCTTGATACAGAAGGGAATGTTTTTGGTATCTGGGAAGAAAATGAGAATGCAGAATAAGGGCATTACTGCATGAAAACTCATATTAACCGCTCAATATGATGCTCGCATCGGGTCCTGCTTTAGAATCGCTTCCATGGCTATCTGGCTCGTTAGATGGGAAATGGCAAAATTGACTATAAAATGTTTAGTGAATTATGAATATGAACTCATTAATCACTTTAAATGCAAACTTAATTGGGGTTAATAAATGGCAACTTTCACTTACATAGATGTACCAACGGACAATTTGGAACGTGCAAAGAAGTTTTACTCTGATCTTTTCAGCTGGAAATTTGAAAAACCATTTCCAGATATGGATTACTATTCTTATGAAACAACTGGTCTGGGAAAAGAAGAAGGAGTAAGGGGCGGAATGGGTCTCAGGGACAAGCCTGAGCAACAAATTACCGCTTATGTACACGTACCGTCCATAAAAGAATATGCTGAAAAGATAGAAAAAGCAGGTGGTAAAGTTCTCAACCAGATGGCAGTCCCTGGCTGGGGTTACCTTGCTATATGTCTTGATACGGAAGGAAATATTTTTGGTATCTGGGAAAACGATGAGAATGCAGAATTATAATTGTATTATATAAACAAATTCATGAAAACAGTATTTGTTGCAGGTATTATCATGCCTGATACTATTCTTTTTTTTCTTTAACATATGTTTCTAATTCATAATTCACTATTTTAACATATAATGTCTATACTTAACGGTTTATTGTCTGTATCAGTTCTGTAAAAAATCATTTTGTCTACTTTTTAGACGTTACCTTTACATACTATACTTACTCTAAAGCAAGCCATTAATATTGTGTATATACAATAAATATTTATTACAAGTTTATTCATCTGTAAACTAACAGGTACCGTATAGAAAAACGTAAATTCTAGTAAAGGAGGCTCAATGCTAGATATAGATCCAACAGATATCCTTGTTCGATATAATGTCAAACTTGAGAGTGAGTTGTCCTGTGATGAGGTGGCAAGAGAACTTTTCCCTTCAGATATTCTATTAAGCAATATAGTTGAGGCTGTTTTTGAGGGTGATGAGGATGAGGTCATTATTACTCTTGAAGAAGCAGTAAAAGCCGGAAAAGACCCCATATCCCTTATAGACGATGCCCTAATGGTAGGAATGGATATCGTATCCCAGCTATATGATGACGGACTCTTGTTCCTTCCTGATGTGATAATTGCATCTCATGCCATGACTGACGGAATTGAATATTGCAAACAGATATCTGGAAAGACCCATGAATGTAAGGGGACAGTTGTATCTTATGTTGTTGAAGGGGATATCCATGACATAGGTAAAAAAATACTAACAGTGTTTTTGAAATCAAATGGATATAATGTTATCGATCTTGGAAGTGATGTACCTATTGATGAAGTTATACATGCTGTGTTAAAACACAAGCCTGTTATGCTAACTGGTACGTCCTTGATGACAACAACCATGTATTCTTTTATGGAAGTTAATAGCCGCTTAATTGAAAATGACATACGAATCCCATTTGTATGTGGTGGCGGGGCTGTAACTCAGGACTTTGTACAAAACTATGAACTGGGTATATATTGTGAAGACGCTGCAATGGTCCCAAAGATTGCAGATTCAATAATCCTAAATAAAAGCATTGAAGAGTTAAGGGAACAATTTCATGTACATTAACGTAATAACTGCATAAAAACCAAGGTAGAGAAGGTGGCTCACATCCAAAGCCATATCCCTCTTGTGTAGATTGGATTGAAGGAAGTATAAAATTCAGATGAGAGCCAAATATTAATCTGCATCCTCCATGTATTTAATATCTTCTTTTTTGTCAGATATAAATAAAGTGTGAAAATTAGTTTTGAGTCTAATTATTTATAGATAATTGTGTTTGCCTAAAACATGTAAATGTATAAAAAATAAATAGAATGGTTTAAGGCTATAATATCATTGAAATGGAGGTCATATCATCAGTTCTGAAAATCTCATGGAAACCAAATATTCGTCTTGCCTGAGAGACGCAGAACTTACAGATATTGGCCCTGTTTTTTCATTTCTCTGGAGCAATGAGGACAATAGGTCGGTAATATCGGTTTCAGATAATATTTCCCTATTAGGCTATTCAGTTGAAGATTTTAGTTCAGGGAAAATAAATTACTCCGATATCATCCATTTGTATGATGTTAAAAAATTAAATGAGAGTTTTGATCAATTCAGAAATGATTCCACAAAATCATATTTCTCAACAGGGTACAGGATGCTGGCCAGGGATGGCAGGACATGTGAAGTAATTGAAAAGACTTTTGAGGTCTTGCAGGATGGAAACAGTTTTCTTCATGGACTTATATTTGTAACAGGAAGTCTGGGACCTGACTACAGCACTGTGGAAAATAAAAATAGTTATCGGCAAAAGATGGTTGATACCATACCAAATCCTCTTTTAATGCTTGACAACACATTTCATGTTCTTACTGCTAACAAGTATTTTTATGATTATTTCAAATTGGATCCTGAAAAAACAGAAGGCAGATTATTTTTTGATATTTACGGGCGAAATTGGGACAGGCCTCTACTTAAATCGTTCCTTGAAAAATTGTTGGTGGATAACATTTTCTTCGATAATCTGGAACTGGATTGTAATGTAGAAGGCCTTGGTAGCAGGACAATGCACTTTAGTGCAAGACCACTCGAAATTGGAATCTATAACGATACACATATTCTTCTTTCAATAGAAGATATCACAGTTCAGAGAATGGCTGAAACTGAGCTTAAGGCATCTGAAGAAAAGTATTCTACACTTGTGGAGAAAGGAAATGATGGCCTACTAATCATCCAGAATGGGGCGCTAAGTTTTGCAAACTCAAAGTTTTGCCAGATGTCAGAGTGCACCGAAACAGAGCTTTTAGGTAGAGATCTCCTATCTTATGTTCCACTGGAATATCATCGTATGATCTCCAAGCGCTTAAAAAAGGTCCTGAAGAACAAAATCGGTATAAAAAGAAATGATGAGGTTGAGTTCTTTAAAAGCGATGGTACTACTTTTCCTACTGAGATAAGTATATCATATATACTACATGAACGGCAACCTTCTGTGATGATGGCCGTCAGGGATATTTCTGAACGAAAACGCGCTGAAGCTAAGCTAAAAGCATCTGAGGAAAAATATTCTACACTTGTAGAGAAAGGAAACGACGGCATAATTATCCTTCAGGATGGTACGTTTAAATTCATAAATTCAAAATTTTCAGAATTAACAGGTTATTCCAGGGAAGAATTGTTTGAAAGAGCTTTTACGGACAATTTACCAGCCGAGTATCAGCGGATGGTAAGCAAACGTATCAAAAAAGTCCTGAAAGATATGCATAGCATTCGCCGTAATAATGAAGTAGAATTCCTTAAAAAAGATGGTACCACTTTCCCGGCTGAAATAAGCCTGTCTTTCATTATGCATGAAGGAAAACCTTCTGTAATGATCGATATCAGGGATATATCGGAAAGAAAGCTTGCTGAAGCAGAAATTAAGGCTTCCGAGAAGAAATACTCCACACTTGTTGAAGAAGGCAATGATGGCATTATAGTTGTGCAGGATAATGTCCTCGTATTTGCCAATATGAAGTTTTGTGAGATCACCGGTTTTTCAAGGACTGAAATACTTCACAGACAATTTGAAGATTTCTTAGTACTGGAGTACAAGCGCCTTGTTATGAACAAGTTTAAGAGAAGTCTTGAAAAGAACCGCAAAGCAACTCTAAAGTATGATATCGAGTTGGTCTCAAAGACAGGAAAAAGTACTCCTGCAGAAATTAACTCATCTATAATAGATCATGAAGGCAAACCTGCTATAATGGCTATTATCAGGGATATTACTGATCAGAAAGAAAAAGAAAGGGAACTTATTGAGCTCATCGAGGTTCAGAAAGTTCTGGAAACAGTTATCAAAAGCAGTCCGGCGGTCGTATTTTTCTGGAGACCCGATGAAGACTGGAAAGTGGAATTCGTTTCGGACAATATTTCCCAGTTTGGCTATGAGGCTGATGCTCTTATGTCTGGAAAAGTACTTTACGGTGATATTGTCCATCCATCAGATATGGAGAGACTCACAATGGAGTACGATATTTTATCCGGAGAGGACAACCTGTCATTTGAGTATCGTATACTTACAAAGTCAGGTGAGGTCAGGTGGGTGGATGAGAGATCACTTATAAAGCGTGATGCTGAAGGAAATCTACAATATATACAAGGTATTATAGTAGATATCACTGAGCGCAAGAATGTGAATAATTTCATGCAGCTAGGCTCAGATGTGAGTATGCTTTTCAATCCACTGGGTGATGTAGGCGACATGTTCTCTCAGCTTGTAGAGTTCACGACCCAAATGGATAATCTGGATTGTGGTGCACTTTACCTTGTTGATGAAAGCACCGGGGATATGAATGTAGTAGCTCATAGCGGTCTGTCTTCAGAGTTTGTCAAAAGTACACGGCACTATAGTGGTAAGTCCATCCACGCCCGGCTTCTTAAAACTGAATATCCATTGTATACAAGATTCTATGAACTGACTTCCATGATTCCAGGGGACAAATTAAGTTATGAAGGCCTCGAAGCTACTGCCCTTATTCCTATCAGATACGGTATGGAGCTTGTAGCTATATTGATGCTTTCGTCACATGGTACATATGGGATTCCGTTTGAGGTCCGTGATTCTCTTGAAACCATTGCTTCTCAGATTGGTCCTGTAATAGGTCGTATGCGTGAGCAGTCGGATGACCAGAAAGATATCAGGAACTTGCAAGTTATTTTTGATTCAATGACCGATCTGGTTTTCATGCTGGATAACGATGGGTGTATACTTTATGCAAATCCTTATTCATGCAAACGACTGGATTACTCCATAGATGAACTCACAGGTATGAATTTGCTTAATCTTTACCCTCAGAAGAGATTTCTAGAAGCTGCGGCAGAATTGAAAGATATTCTTAGTGGTGAGGCACATGTGTGTGAGATACCATTTGAATCTTCGTCGCAAGAGGTTATACCTGTTGAGATGCGCTGTTCAATGGGGCAACTTGATGAAAGTCCTATAACGATATGTGTCTCCAGAGAAAATCTTTGAGTTTTTTAGTTTTAAAGTGTGCATATTCTTTTTTCCCATATGTTTTAATTATAGTTTGTATAAAATAATAGATAATGTATGTATGGTTATTTTTTTGATTATCTTTGTTTTTGGTAGTAAAACAACTAATTTGAGCATCAACTGTTTCAATTTGTGGTTATGAATTCTAAAAAACAAACTTAAATAATACTTAAGTGTTGTGCCTGTATCCAGAGCAATGTATTCCTGCAGATTAAAATTTCCAATTACCGAATTCAGTAGAGCTATTATTTTTTAAATAATATAATGTTTTATGTAACATATACAATATACTAAGCATTTTCTTTTATACTATTAATTATGATTTTTCGTATTAATTATCATATATAAATCTATGCTTATGACTTGTAGACTTTGTATTACACAAAAACGAATAATTAGTTTAATATGCATCAATAGGCTGCTTTTTCTATTACTATTTTATTTTTAGAATTTATTTTGAATAGATACTGCTATATATGTGTATTATGTGCAAGAAACATTTATATACAATGGTAAAATTGCATGATTGAGGTTCAAGAGAACCTTTTTGTGTAGATTGGATTGAACTTGACCCAAGTTCAATAAACTAAACTATCCAAATTGAAGGAGGTATAGAATGTTAATAGTAGACAAAGAAGGTATCCTTATCAGATACAACGTTAAAATGGAAAAATCAATGACCCCTGAAGAGGCGGCAGCCGAACTCTATCCAAAAGATGAGTTATACAAGCCAATCGCAGAAGCGATCTTCGAGGGTGAAGAGGATGATGTAATTGAAGGTCTTGAGGCAGCTATCGCAGCAGGCAAAGACCCAATCGCACTCATCGACGATGTACTTATGGTCGGTATGAAAGTAGTAACAGACCTGTATGACCAGGGTGTCATTTTCCTTCCAAACGTAATGATGTCAGCAGATGCAATGCTCGACGGTATCGAGTTCTGTAAAACTGAATCTGGTGCAAGCCCGGAAACAAAAGGCAAGATCGTTGTCCACGTTGCTGAAGGTGACGTACACGACATCGGTAAGTCAATTGTTGCAGCACTCCTCAGAGCAGGTGGATATGAAGTAGTCGACCTTGGCCGTGACTGCCCAGTCGATGAAGTTATCGAAGCTGTAAAGAAAGAGAAGCCAATGATGCTCACCGGAACAGCACTCATGACAACAACCATGTATGCATTCAAGGAAGTCAACGACCGTCTTGTAGAGGGTGGACTCGACCTTCCATTCGCATGTGGTGGCGGAGCTGTAAACCAGGACTTCGTTGGAACATACTCACTTGGAGTATATGGTGAAGAAGCAGCAGATGCACCAAAGATGGCAGACGCTATCCTTGCAGGCGCAGATATTGCAGCACTTAGAGCAAGATTCCACACCCACTAAGGTGATCAAAAATGGCAATTAACAGATTTACAACAATGGCTTATTCCGAAGCTGACGAAATGGTCTTCGGTAACGCAAAGAAACCTGTGAAGGCAGGATTTGACCTTGAGATCGGAGCAGGTTACACAACCGCAGAAGTAAACTACGCACCAAGGCCAGAAGCAGGAGAGACTCAGGAAAAACTCGTAAACGAGTACCAGAGAATCACAAAAGACATTATGGCAAGGGCTGTACAGGTCGGTTTCCCATCCGTAGTACTTGAGACAGAGCACGTCCAGCAGATGACCAACAACCCAGCATGGGGAGCAGCTGTTGCACACGCACAGAAGACCATCATGGAAGAGTACAACGAAGAGTACGGAATCAAATGCGCACTCAGACACACTCCTGGTGACATCAGAGAAGACAAGGAATTCTTAGGTCTTAGAGGCGACAAGATGACTGTAGTCATGGAGTCCTTCGACCAGATCGCAGAGAGCGGCGCAGACCTCCTGTCCATTGAATCAATGGGTGGAAAGGAAATCTTCGACTACGCAGTACTCAGGAACGATGTTCCAGGTATGCTCTACGCAATCGGCTGCCTCGGTAGCATGGATATGGATTACCTCTGGCAGGAAATCGCAAAGGTAGCACAGCAGAAAGGCGTAACCGCTGCAGGTGACACAGACTGTGCACAGGCAAACACTGCAATGTTTATTGCAGGTGGTCTCCTTGACAAGAACCTTGCACACACCCTTGCAATCGTTGCAAGAGCAATCTCCGCTCCAAGATCACTCGCTGCATACGAAGCAGGCGCAGTAGGTCCAGGAAAAGACTGTGGATACGAGAACATCATCGTAAAAGCAATCTCAGGTATGCCAATGTCCTTCGAAGGTAAGACTTCAACCTGTGCACACTCAGATGTCATGGGTAACCTTATCATGCAGTGCTGTGACCTCTGGTCAAACGAATCTGTAGAATACCACGCAGAATTCGGTGGTACCTCAGTACAGTGCTGGTCAGAGTCCCTTAACTATGACTGTGCACTCATGAACACAGCTCTTAAGTCAGGAAACGAGAAGATCCTCAGAGACCTCCTCATGGCTTCCGACAGATTCAGAGACCCACAGTCCTACATCCTTGCATACGACAACGCATACAAGGTTGGAGAAGCAATCATAAAGGACGGAGAGGACATTTTCCTCCGTGCAAAGAACGCTGGAATGGAATGCTGCAACATCCTGAACGGCTCCGAAGGTCTCGATATGACAAAGTTCGAGCTCGGTGCACTTGCAAAGGCAACCGCAGAATTCGAGGCACTCACATCAGAGTCCGAGACATTCATGAGCGACTGTATGGAGAAATTCTCAAAGGAAGTACCAGTATTCAAGCCAGAGAACTACGGGCTCTAAATGTAGTACCAAGAAGTTTTCTTTACGAAAACTTCTTTCTTTATATTTTTTAATATATCACAATTATCAATTCACACTTACAAATTCACACTTAACTCCACAATAAAAATCATAGGCTTTACAGAATAAATGGGTCACAACGCCATCAATTCTACCTCCAACCTCCATAACCTTCATAATTATGGCATGTGTATCGAAACTTCCCCTGTAAAGCCTTTGACCCTTTTCTCTTCAGTCTTAATCTGCTGTTTTTACTTTATTCTCTTATTGGAGACTAAACAGTACTTCTTTTTCACAGTGAGAAATGTCCGCACTTAAAAGTGTTTAAATTGTACCTCTAATTACATAATAACTGGACAAAAGTGTTGAAATGATTTTCGAGGGTGTGTAATCATCCTGGAAATTGTTGTTTTCAGCCCGGTAGATATGTAGTTGAGAATGATGGCAACTCTTAAAATGGTCTATATTTTGAAATTGAGGTGAAAGTGATGTGGAAAAAGATATCATATTTACAGATGAATCTTGTATACAGTATCCCTCTCTTTATGGTACTCGGTATAATATTCGGTTATTATTACGAATCCTCCTTTCTGAAAGTTCTTATCATTCCTCTTACTTTTCTGATGGTTTACCCGATGATGGTCAACCTCCAGATAAAAAAAGTATTTTCGGGAGGAGATGCGAAAGTACAGGTTGCAACACAGGTGATCAACTTTGCAATCATTCCGTTCTTGGCTTTTGGACTTGGCAGAATATTCTTTTCAGATGAGCCCTTGGTAGCTCTTGGTTTGCTGCTTGCATCTTTGCTGCCTACAAGTGGAATGACTATCTCATGGACTGGTTTTGCAAAAGGTAACCTGAATGCTGCGGTCAAAATGACTGTAATTGGCCTTATTGCGGGATCACTGGCAACTCCTTTGTATGCCAAATGGCTGATGGGTGCTGTTATAGAGATTCCTCTGCTCGATGTATTCAGGCAAATAGCTCTGATCGTGTTTTTACCAATGATAGCAGGATATGCCACCCAGCTCTTTATTATCAGGAAATATGGTGAGGCAAAATATCACAAGGATATCAAGAAGAAGTTCCCAATGCTTTCCACACTGGGAGTTTTGGGTATCGTATTTGTTGCTATGTCCCTTAAATCTAAAACAATCATTTCACAACCATCAATGCTTATCAATTTGCTAATCCCTCTTGTGATTTTCTATGCCCTGAATTTTATATTGAGCACAATGGTGGCAAAGCTTGTATTCAGCCGCGAGGATGGTATCGCCCTTGTATACGGAACGGTTATGCGCAATCTTTCGATTGCTCTTGCTCTTGCAATGGCAGTATTTGGAACTCAGGGGTCTGACATAGCTATGATTATTGCACTGGCATATATCATACAAGTGCAGTCTGCTGCATGGTACGTAAAATTTACAGATGCCATATTCGGCAAGACAATTGACAGAGCTAGGGACGTTATGGAGGAAGGCATCTTTGCACTTCATGAAGAATCAACTCTGCATGATGCTGTAAAGCTGCTGGATGAAGAGCACATCCATTCAGTTGCTGTCTTGAACAAAAATGAGGAACCTTCAGGTATAATCACATCTGATATGATAATAAATCTTCTTGCAGATGGTAGGTTGCTTAATGAGAAACTGAATTCTATAAAATCACTTCCAATATTGAAAATAGAGGACAGACTCCCATTAAAGAACGTAATTTCCATGATGAAAAGGAAGCATGAGTATAAGGCATTGGTAGTGGATGATAACGGAAATTTCAAGGGAGTGATAACAGAATCAGACATAGTTGGAAAAATGAATATCAGCACGTGAGGCATTCCTGATCAAGGGAATACCTTTCCTCTTATTTTTAATTTAATATTAATATTTTTTTGATGAGGCAATAGTATGGTGGTAGAATCTACAAAATGAAAACTCTTTAGATTCGTACTTTCAGTGAGATTTAAAAGGGATTTTATTCAATGATCATCTTAATTCGATGTATAATTAAAAAAACTGCAAACAGCTCAAAAAAGCAGCTTTAAAAATGTATTCGAAAACCAAAAGTGGCAACGGGTTTAAACCCGCTGCCAACCCATTTTAGATAGTGCTTCCACATAGCTTTGTTTAGATTTCAGGCTATACTGGCACATACCGTCCTTCAAGTTTAAGGAATTGAAATCAGATATTGCTATTTCATGAACCGTGCCAAAATATGCAATTGCCAGCTCTTCCTCGGTGGGTTCTATCAGGAAGTTGATGTTTCCTTCAGCGTACCAGAGCTGCCATGGTGACTGGTTGCAATACATCTGTTCGGATTCCATCTCAACAAGTTTCTCCTGCATGTTCTGGTTTATTTCATCCCATACACCGTCAATTGTTGCGGATTCGATTATTTCGTTGTATAATCCTAACTCGATAGTATGCTCGGTAATGACCTGTGTGGCCATCTGATCTGACCTGTTCCCGTAACCACCATGACTACTGACGAATGTGTAAGTAAGGGCGTGGATTTCAGGCTCTTCCTCATTGTACTGGTGGTCTGTCAAAGTGAGGTCTGAACCGTCAAAACTGTAAGTTGGTGCATTCATGATCCATTCTTCAGCGATCAGTTTTGCATCATCCTCAGAGATTGCGATCGCATAACGTCTTAACTGAACCAGAGCTTCATCTATTTCCCTGAGATCATCAGGCATGTATTCATGGAAATAAGGATCAACTTTTACGGTCTTAGCCATTCCTTCCTGTGCAACTGTAATCTCTAATGTTCCGGTGTCAGCAACAATTGGCTGTCCTTCTTGTGGTTCGTATAATTCGTTCATCTCAACGAATTCATTATCCCTGAAAAGTTCAATCAGACTGTTGCGTGTTTCCTCGTCAATAGGTTTAACGTATCTGGCTGTTAGCTTATCTTCATAGTTGTAATAGCTAAAATTTACAGCCGTGGAATTAACAATAAGTTCCTGTACTGCCATTTCCTGTAAAGTGAAAGCGCCATATGATAGGTGGGTGATGACTGCGTTATCAGAGATATCTGTTTTACCATTTTGTTCTTCTGTGCATCCTGTGCTTAAAATAGCAAGTGTCAGCAGAAATATCATAATTATTCTTTTCATTAAAATCCCCCTTGATTTCTCCTTATAATCAGGATATATTCACTCTATTTCTATTTTTGGTGTTTTTTCACAACTATTCTTAGTCTTTTTTCTCTTCTCTTAACATTAACATCTAGTAGATCTGATGATCTTGATATATGAGGACCACAAAAAACTATTATCAATACTTATAATGTCTTTTCATGGTCGAATCCGCAATTTCTGAAATATTTGATGGCTTACCCAGACAGGGCCCTGGTAGCAATAAATGTACGGAAAAAGCCTTTACTATGCTTTCACATTTTCCTGTAAATGTAAAAATTTTGGATATAGGCTGCGGTACAGGGATGCAGACCATTCATCTTGCAAGGATTTGTGATAACTGTCATATTACTGCAGTTGATGTTTACCAGCCATACCTCGATAGTCTTATGGAAAAGGCAGTAGACGAAGGAGTTGCTGACAGGATATCCACTGTTTGTGCCTCCATGGATGACTTGCCTTTTGAGGATAATGAATTTGATATTATCTGGTGCGAAGGCGCTATTTTTATCATGGGTTTTGAAAAAGGACTTGATTACTGGAAACATTTCCTGAAAGAAGGTGGTTTTATGGCGCTTACAGAGGCAGCCTGGTTCACAGAATCTTCTTCAGAGGAAATTTATCAGTTCTGGAATGAATGTTATTCCGATATAGCGACAATTCCACAAAACGAAAACAGAATTGAAACTGCTGGCTATACTATTATTGACCAGTTTAAGTTATCGTCATCTGCCTGGTGGGATGATTACTATGTTCCTCTGGAGAAAAGACTTGATTCAATAGAAGATAATTTCAAAGACAATGCTGAAGCTGAATCCATAATTGAGTTCTCCAGAAAAGAAATAGAACTTTTCAGGCAGTATTCAAATGAATATGGTTATGTTTTCTTTGTACTTCAAAAATAATAAAAAAGAATGATCATACAAGGATGGATATGTTTCCGTCTTCAACTTGTACTTCAAAAGTTTCAACCTTTGGATCATCCATGTCTATATACTCGCCTGTATCAACATTCTCTCCTGTGCGAATGTCAAAGCCCCAGTTATGGCATGCACATTTGAGTGTATAATCTTCCAGGCTTCCGTTCTTAAGTGGGCATCCTTCATGTGGACATTCGTTTGAAATTGCATATACTTTGTTTTCCTTCTTAATCAGGGCTATTTGTTTATTCCCTGTTTTGATGACCTTTATTTTTTCTTCTTTTAATTTATCTTCTTCTATAGCAAATATCCACTCAGACATAAACTACCTCCATAGTCTTTTCATTAAAGTATAACTTCGTCTGCATGAATTGGAATCAGTGTAAGTTATACTCCCATAAAATTCACTGTTCTTTAATTATAAATAATTGGCGTAAAAATAAACCCCAAACTACATAAGTTCATAAAATAAACTTTGTATGAACTGTGTCATCATCTTTGCTGACATCAGAGTTAATCATAAATAAGTTATTGAAATTAAAAATGCTACTAAACAAAATAAATAATGAAAACTTTTCCTTGGATGTCTTGTATCTGTGGTTTTCACGTATTATTCTTTACATTCTTCTGTTCCTGTTCAGTTTTGGAATATTTCACTATATCATTCTGGTCTTTGGACCTTCAAGTTATGATATGACAAGTGCACGCTATATGATAAGTGCCTTGATACAGAGTGAAGCGGCTATACTAGCTATAATTGTAACAATGAGTCTTGTGGCGGTGGAATTGGCTTCGGGTTCCTACTCAGTGAGGATGATCGATCTTCTCAAAGTATATAATCCTGATTTCTGGATTCTCATGGTGATTTATATTGTGTCCATGATCTATTCTTTGTTCGTTCTAAAATCCATGCCTGATAAGAGTACAGTTCAAATACAAATCAGGATATCATTTGCATTCCATTTCGGAGTCTACTCTTTACTGATATTGTTCCCATACCTGTTCAGGACACTTAACATGCTCAAGCCGTCAACATTGCTCAATATACAGGCAATGAAATTAAATGCCAAGAACATCACAACAGCTATCAGCTCAGATGCCGACAGAATTCTGGAAAAAGATCCTATACAACCAATTATCGATATAATCAGTAGTTCACTGTTAAAACATGATTTTGAAACAACAAGGAACGGAATTGATATCATAGGTAAACGTGCCAAGGATGTATTCATAAACAATGACCTTGACATCACAGAACAAAAAATAATTGCAAACTATATCTTTTCCCGTCTGGCAAGGTTTGGAAAGTTCACTTTAAACCGTGGTGATGAGGATGCTACATTTATTGTGATTAGGAACCTTGAGGTTATATGGAAGGAGCTGGAAAAGAATGATCCTGGTAATTCTGTATTGCAGGCATCCTCATCCCTTGAACAGATTGGTATAGTTGCATCAGACATGCATCAGCGAGATGTATTATCTACTGTTATCAACCATCTTTTTGATATTGGTCAAAGGGCTTTGGATAAAGGTTATGACAAGGAAGCTTCAAAGGTTATAGATTCCCTGGTTTCGATTGGCTTTTCATGTATTGATAAACGGACAGACTCACGGGTCGTGGAAGGTATAGTTCATGGGATTGGCAAACTTGGCATAAAAGCATCAGAATGTGACCAGGCATCATCAACTTGTCAGGCGTCAGATTCTATTAATGATTTAATGGTTTCCCTGGAACTCGTAGATTCTCCTGAGTATCAGCGACTTTACAGGAAGGCTGAGAAAACATCACAATCAATTTGTTCGGAATAATATCATTTGCCTATTATCACCGACAAGCTTAATGCCGTTGCTGCTATTACTAAAGCACTGCTCTTTTTTGTTTTGCTTTACAAAACAATTTGGAACATTAATTCTTAAAGCGGGCCAAATTGAAAACAAATCCAGATGATGTGACTTCATCCCATGTTTTGCATTGATGGCCACATAATCACAGGAACTATAATATGGAATCATCAACGTTTAAAGATCTTCATTTATCCAGAAATATCGAAAAAGCAATTGAGGAACTAGGTTTTGAGGAACCTACTCCCATACAGGTTCAATCTATTCCTCATATCCTTGAAGGCAAGGATGTTATCGGTCAGGCACAGACCGGTACAGGTAAGACTGCTTCATTTGGGATACCAGCTCTGGAAATGGTAACACCTAACAGCAGAAATACCCAGGTACTTGTTCTATGTCCTACAAGAGAACTGGCAAATCAGGTTTCAGATGAGTTGTCAAGGCTTGCAAAATATCAGAAGACAAAGATACTGCCAGTTTATGGTGGACAGAACATTGACAGGCAGATAAAGGCTCTTAGAAGTGGTGTTCATATAGTGATCGGAACTCCTGGAAGGGTTATGGATCACATCGAGCGCAAGACACTAAAACTCAACAACGTGGAAATGGTTGTTCTTGATGAGGCTGATGAAATGCTTGATATGGGATTCAGGGAGGATATTGAAAGCATCCTCAGCAGTGTTCCAGATGACAGGCAGACCATCCTTTTCTCAGCTACAATGCCTGCTCCAATAATGAAATTGGCTAAGAGATTTCAAAATAATCCGGTGCATGTCAAGACAATCCATAAAGTTGTTACAGCACCTAACATGGAGCAATCCTACTTTGAAGTGAAGCATCATATGAAGCCAGATGTCCTTTGCAGGATGATCGACATTTATGATGTGAAATCATCCCTTGTATTTTGTAATACCAAGAAAAAGGTGGATGAACTGGTCAGTCTCCTTAAAACAAGAGGTTTTCTTGCTGACGCAATTCACGGTGACCTGAAGCAAACCCAAAGAGAGAAGGTAATGGCAAGTTTCAGGAAAGGGGAAATAGAGACCCTTGTTGCAACTGATGTAGCAGCTCGTGGTATCGATGTTGAGAATATCGAAGTCGTTTTCAATTTTGATATGCCACAGGATGAGGAATCCTATGTCCACAGAATTGGAAGGACGGGACGTGCAGGAAGGCAGGGAATAGCATTCACTTTTGTGACCCCAAAAGAGATCTACAAGATCAAGAGTATCCAGAAGTACACCAAGACAAAAATAAAGAACCAGAAGGTCCCAACAAGAAGTGATGCTGAGGATTTCAAGGCTAACATGCTTGCAAAGAAAGTAAAAGAAACCATTGATGCAGGTCACCTTGGTAAACATATGCATTGGGTGGAGAAGATGGCTGAGGAGGATTATACCTCAATGGACATTGCTGCCGGACTTGTCAAGTTAATGCTTTCTGGAAAAAAGTAATTTTTAACTAATTAAAGTAAGGGATGATCGTTACCGGGTATGATTCGGTAACTCCCTTAAATATACGATTCATCTTATATAGTTTGAGCATATCTATACAAATAGAATCAAATGGCCATAATGCACTTGTAAATTTTTATTTACAGTGGCGGATACAGGTCAAATTTTGCTTTGTTTAAATTGGATATTTCTAATGTTGTGAGATCCATAGACAACATTTTGGTAAATATCTTGTTTAAGTAAGGAAGGAATAAAACATTTTACATGCACTGAGGTATTAATCTGGCTAATTATAGAAGTAATAAAAGGAAAAGTAACGCAAGGGGTGGAAATCCTGATGGACAGGAAGTTGTCAGGGTTAGGACTCCACGCAAAGAGAATGGCGAGGTTCTGGCAACAGTTTCAAGTCTTCTTGGAGCAAACAGGGTAAGGTTGCAATGCATGGATGGTGTGGTCCGTATGGGAAGGATTCCCGGTTCGAAGAAGAAAAGAATGTGGGTCCGCGAAGGCGATATCGTTATAGCAACTCCCTGGGAGATCCAGGATTCGAAAGCTGATGTTATATGGAAGTACACTCGTCCTCAGGTTAACTGGTTGGAACGTAAAGGCTTCCTTGGATGAGATGAATTCTAGTATTCATCTTTTCTAATATCTATTTTTTAATTCATTTTGCGTTTAGTGCTAGTTTGATTGGCTAATATATTTTGTGACCAGTCTTAACCTTATACGCAAAACTAACCGCTAATAATTGATTACTATTTAAAAAAAAGAATCCAAAACAAATAAAAAAAGATTATTGAAGTATCATCATTGATACTTCGTATGAAAAAGTGTGTGCTTATTCAGCAACTTCGCCGAATGCGAACTTTCTCATTACTTTTGTTACTTTGATGGTTACTTCGTCGCCTACTGATGTTCCAGGCACAAAGATTACAAATCCGCTTACTCTTGCAATTCCGTCTCCTTCTCTTGCAAGGTCTTCGATTGTTACGTCGTATGTCTCTCCGGCATCTACAGGTGCTGTGGTTTCATTTCTGTTAAACATTTTAAATTCACTTCCTTTTTGGTTAGCTTAAAAGATCTGAGTAAGCTGAAAACATAATGCAAAATAGAAATCTACAGTTAAAGTAAATGCCATTTAGTGTCAATACGTTTAGCGAATAACAGTCTTATATTAAAGCACTCGTTCTAGGGTTTATTTGTATATAAGAGTTGTGCTGGTTGTCGATTCCTTTTTTGAAATATTGATCATTTGATAGTTTTTAGTCAAATTCATATCACTTCTGTTAAGTAAGAAAAGAACTATTTTCTGCAATTGTTAATAATATTTTTACTTTAATAACCAACAGTTGATATTAATTTAGATGCTTTTATAAGTATGTAAAACATTAGAACATTTTAAACCACATTGGAAAATGCATCATTCTCCTATTAAAGTAATTTTAAAAAGGTTGATTAACTCAATTGGTGGCAGATTGTTAAGTTGTTGGTGGTATGGTATGTTTATATATTATTCATGTAATTTTTTAAAATTTATTCAAGAATTGGCAGCTCGAGGGTCAAGAATATGAAAAATGATCATTTCAGGATATGTGTTGTAGGCATCGCTTTTTTAATCTTGACGCTTGGTTTGATTACGCCAGTAAGCGCAGATGAAACGAATGTGATGTTTGATTTCAGCGAGTCTAAAACGATTGATATTTCACCATCTTCAGATGGAACCCTAATAGATTATCAAATGATATTCGATATTAACTATGAATCTGAAATGCAGTCTGATTTTGATGACCTGAGGTTTGCTAGTGAAAATGGAACTCTACTTCCATACTGGATTGAATCTAAGACAGATTTCATTTCTGCTAAGGTCTGGGTAAAGATACCTGAGATCGACGGGACAAACGGTGCAACTGTGAAGATGTACTATGGTAATTCTAAAGCTGAACCTCAATCAAATGGTGATGAAGTATTTGAGTTCTTTGATGATTTTGAAGGTACTTCACTAAATACATCTAAATGGTCTGTAAATCTTCAAAGCACTGGAACTTATTCAGTGTCCAATGGTGTATTGTATTTAGATAACCCTGTTGAAGTATTTTCTACTCAGGTGATTAATTCGTCTATTCCTCACTCAGTTGTTTTTAGATCACGTCTGAAAAATCAAGAATGGGGTTATAGTTATATTGGATTTATGAATCCTTCATTGTCTAGTATGTCTGCTATTCATCATTACAGAACTGATGTGTATTCTACTCTTGCAAAAAATAATGGATCAGCAACACGTGAACATTGGGGTAATATCGCAGGACTGCAGGAGGAATACTACAATTGGCATATTATTTGGGATTCAAATGTATCCGCTTTTCTTGAAAATGGAGATGTATATTCTACTGGGAAAAATGTATCTTCAATACCATTAAATATTGGAATTAATACTAGAATGGATACGATTTTTGATCATGATTCCAAGGTATGGACTGATTGGGTATATGTGAAAAAAGATGCCAAGAATGAACCTGCTTATTCAATACCCAATATTTGTGCTGCTCCAAGTTCAGTTAGGACAATTGTCATCTCCAATTCAGGTATTTATGGTGCACTAACTGGTTTCCAGTACACACTAAATTACAGAACCCTGCCTGTTAACGCTACTGGATACGAATATCTGCATTACTACTATGATTCAAATTTTACGCATGAGATTCCTCAATATCGTGATGATGTTGACAGCTCTGTGGTCACACTCAAGCTTGATCTGAATGATGGTGATACGATAATCTACGAATGTGCAGAAGATGAAGAAGCAGTTAGTGATCTTCTCTCTATATTTGATCTCATTGAAGGTTTAGACACCGGCGGTACAATAACTGCCAGTAGAACTCCTAACGAAGGATCTTTGATGAATATACTGGATAACAGCACCGGAACCAAGGCATATTATAAAACTGATGCGTCTACTTATGTCATTAGAGATTTTGGTGAACCAGTCTATATATACAAATTGCGTGCTGCATTTGGTACTGCAGCAGCAACTCAATACATAAAAGTGTCAAATGATGGTTCCACGTGGACAACGTTATGTTCATGGTCTGGAGATGCCTACAGACATTCTGTCACGCCATGGTACATTGTTGAAAATCATTGGCGGTATGTTAAACTGGAAAAATCAGGTTGGGGTTGGCATTCCTACAGCATATTGAATGTATTGTCCAGTCAGGATACTGCTAATACATTATATTACTACTATTCAATTAACGCTTCAAATTTTAGTAATAGCAAGACCATCAGTATATCTCCTTCTTCCGATGGAACCTTAGTAGATTACCAGATGGATTTCGATATTCTTTACGAGTCAGAGATGCAACCCGATTTTGATGATCTCAGGTTTGTCGATGAGAGGGATGCTCTACTACCATATTGGATTGAAAATAAAACCGATTCAGTTTCTGCAAAAGTTTGGGTAAAAATTCCTGTTATTGATGGAACAAATGGTTCTACAATTAAAATGTATTATGGAAACCCGAACGCAACATCAGAATCAAACATTGACAGTGTCATGCTATTAGCCGACATGTTTGAAGGTAATTCCATTGATCCTACTAAATGGATAAAGACTGAGTATGGTGCTGCTTCCCACTCTGTATCAGATGGAATTTATACGTCTACACTTTTGGCTGGACCAATAAATACAGGTAATGTTTTAGAGTCTGCAGTTAGTTTTGATGGACCCATAGTTGTTCAGGCCGATTACTATTACTCTCCAGTTAGTGGTTATCCATATGCTGATTTGTTTTATGGTACCGGTTACTTCGGTTCATATAAGCTTGCTACTGATGGATGGTACTATGATTCACACCAACCGAATGACCCCACCAATACGCTTGTGAGGTATTTTACATCAGGCACCCCTGATGATCTTTACCATAACACCAATGTTTCCTTGATGCCATCAAATGCCTGGGCTCAAATGATATTCAAGTTAGGTGATTCAAATGTTGCAATTTGTACAGATGGTGTGGAGCAATTCAATATTCCTGGAAACTTTGAAAATACATCTGGAACGCTTCGTTTGTCACATTTCACAGCACATTATCAGACAGGTATGCTAAAAATAAAAAATGTGTTCGTGCATGAATATGCTGCTGATGAGCCAACTTATTCCATAAAGGGACTGCCTGATACAATTACAACAGTTTCTACCACTTCTTCTTCCGGTGGTGGAGGAGGTGGGGGTGGCGCTACCGGTGAGACCTATGAGAATATTCTTGTAAAAGAGGTGCAGAGCATCTTCATTAATTCAGGATCCCATATCAATTACGAGTTTAAGGAAGAGGGCAATGCTATATCATCAATTCAATTTGATTCTTTGAAAAATTCTGGTAAGATACAGGCAACCATTGAAATTCTTAGCAACAGGTCATCGTTTGCAGAGCTAGATGCACCCGGGGAAGTTTACCAGCAGATGAATATCTGGGTTGGTAAGACTGGTTTTGTTAGTCCGGATAATGTTGAAGACCTGCTCATCGATTTCAAAGTAGAAAAAGCATGGTTGAATAAGAACAATATTGGAGCAGAGACAGTAAAGTTGTACAGGTATTCAGATGATAAATGGAATATTCTTTCTACCTATGTGACAAAAGAAGATGATGAATATGTGTACTTCGAAAGCCAGACACCAGGCTTTTCACCGTTTGCGATTGGATCTGAAAGCAAAGCAACAGAGATTTTGATAGAAGATAGCCTGAAATCCATAGAAGATACAGATGTTGTTGCAGCTTATGTTCTTCCTGAAAAGACAGATGATAATGGTTTTATTGCCATCATGCAGATTATGGGGGGAATATCTATCGTTCTCGCAGGTGCATATATGGTATACAGGAAACGGAGTTAAAACTCCGTTTCAACTCATATTTTCCAAAAATCCTGTCTGTAAATCTATTTTTTTAAAATAAGTCCTTATGAATTCGTATCTATCTGCGAAAATAAGAACACTGCACAATAACACTGAAATATAGCTTATATCATGGGGATTTATTTTGTTCTAAGTTACTAATCTCTATTGTCATGCGCAATTACCTTCTCATTTATGGTTGTGAGAGCATGCAATTACTTCCTTTTCTTCATTCAAATTAGATGTTTCAAAACCATGTGCTTTTTATTTTATTAAAAAAATTAAATATAAAAACCTCAGTGAAAAAATCGATAAACTTATATTAATCCGACACCTGCCTTTTTGTAGGGAACTTTAAATGTTTAAATTGGGGGTATAATCTCATTGATCTTGGTGTTGGACACATCATAAAGCTGGCGTTACTTTGTTTTTGTCGTCTATATAGTATTAACTTTGTTCATATGGGGATGTCTGAGCTTTGCCCTTCTCAACAAAAACATTGATATTGATTCTTAATTTCAAAACGGGATTATGGAACTGGTAATATTTAAAGAGGTGTAAGAATGAAGTGTTACTACAATAAAATATTTAGTTTTGTAGTTATTGGGTTATTATTGGTCTTAATATCTGCAACAACTGCATCTGCAGTATCTGAATCGGGACTTGTGGCATATTATCCATTTGATGGAGACACAATGGACCATTCAGGAAATGGAAATGATGGAACGAACAATGGTGCCACCTTTGTCTCGGGAATGAGTGGGAATGCGCTTGATTTTGATGGTATGGATGACTATGTTTCCGCACCAATCAATATAAATTCAGATGTAATGCCACAAGTAACTATGGCACTCTGGGTAAAATCAGACAGTGATTCAAGAGGTACGGTCATTTCACATGATAATGGAGGATATGATCGTACAATAGATATCGATGCACGCGGTGGAGGACTTGGTTGGTCAGCATTTAGTGGTTCAGGAGCAGTTCTGGGGCATCAGTCAGTCACAACTGATAAATGGACATTTCTTGCAGTGGTCTATGATCAGGATGCAGGCACTGTGAAACTCTATGTAGATGATGCCATGTATGAAGAAGAGGGCAGCCTTGGAACGGGATGGAATGCAATCAATATTGGCTCCAATCCATCGTATGGTGCAAATTTTGATGGTGTCATAGATGAGGTAAGAATATACAATTATGCACTCAGCCAGAGTGAGATAAACTCCATCTATGAAGGGGATATAGAGCCCTCTACTGAAAATATTGCATCAACGCCTGTTGACTCATCAAGCTCAGAGTCGGGACTTGTAGCGTATTATCCATTTGATGGAGACACAATGGACTATTCGGGAAATGGAAATGATGGAACAAACAACGGTGCTACCATTGTTTCAGGAATTAGCGGAAATGCTCTTGATTTTGATGGTAAGGCTGACTATGTTTCCTTACCTATTAACATAAATCCAGATGTAATGTCACAAGTAACTATGGCACTCTGGGTGAAATCAGACAGTGATTCAAGAGCAACCGTCATTTCACATGATAATGGAAGATATGATCGTACAATAGATATCGATACACGTGGCGGTGGACTCGGTTGGTCAGCATTTAGTGGCTCTGGAGGTGTTCTGGGATATCATACTGTCACAACTGATAAATGGACATTCTTGGCAGTGGTCTATGATCAGGACACAGAGACTGTGAAGCTATATGTGGATGGCACCATGTATGAAGAAGAAGGCAGTCTTGGACCGGGATGGGATACAATCAATATTGGTTCAAATCCTTCGTTTGGTGCGTATTTTGATGGTGTTATAGATGAAGTGAGAATCTACAACTACGCACTCAGTCAGAATGAAATTGATTCTCTCTATGAAGGGGAAACAGTTCAATCAACAGGGGATGGCATACCTCCTTCAACAGTTGATATTACACCTCCGTCCACGATTGAAGTCTCGGGTTTGATCTTTGAATCCCGTAGTAAATCAAGCGGGAGCAGTGTACAGATACCATTGACACTGAAGGGAATGTATGAAAATATCGGAAACATGGATATGTCTCTGAGCTATGATTCCTCTGTCCTTGAAGCCACTGAGGTCATCAAAGGTGGTTTAACAACAAATTCCCTGTTCGATTACAATATTTTGGACGGGACTATAAAGGTAAGTCTGGCTGATAAGAATGGATTTGGTGGGGACGGATCAATAGCCTATGTTAATTTCAGTGTTATCGGATCAGAAGGAACCTCTTCGAATCTTGAGATAACCACTATCACAGCTAACAGGGATGATGATGAAGCTGTGGAGATTCAAACTTATGATGGTCTATTCAATGTGATAAGCATGGAAGATGGTATAGGCGATGCTGATGGGGATGGGGTTTACACAGCTCTTGATGCACTTTATGCACTTCAAATGTCTGTAGGTAAGATTCCAGAAGACCTTGCAATGGATGTAAATGAAGACGGAAGTGTGACCTCTTTTGATGCTAGAAGTATTTTGAAGAATGTCGTAGGAGAAGAATAAAAACAAGGAGGTGAAATGATGAGAAAAGCTTTAATGTTGGTTAGTTTGGTATTTCTGATATCGCTTGCATCAGCGAGTAGTTCGACTGTTATTGTGGGTGACATTACGGGTGAGAATGGGGCCATTGTAGAGGTTCCAATAGAACTTGAAAGCGCAACAAACGTTGGAAGTATGGACATTATTATGAGCTACGATGCAGGGGTATTGCAAGCTACAGGTGTCGACACAGGTGAACTTGGGATAAATGCGTATATTGAGTCAAATACGGTTGATGATGGCGAGGTCATCATAGCTTTGGCAGATGCATCGGGAATTAGTGGCAATGGCCCGATTGTAGTTGTCTCTTTTGAAGTGATTGGCGATATTGGTTCATCAAGTACCCTGGTACTTAAGGAGGTTTCAGTGCATGATATAGAACGGGTTGAAGTAATCACAACAACCATGGATGGAACCTTTAGTGTTACCGATAAGACTGAGGATGCCGGTTATGGTGGTGCCGGTATACTTGCAATAAGCGCACTCATCATGGCGTTGTTTGTAATCAAGCGAAAAAATAAAAAGTGAAATGAAATGATTCACTATTTCATTTCTATTTTTTCTCTATCTGGAAACTTCAAATTCGAGTAAAGGTACTTTTGTATCTGATTAAATCGGTTCATTTCTCAATCTCTATCATTGATTGAGTTTTCTCTTAAAATCAAATATCATCATTATGATGATATATCTAAATATAGATATATTCATATAGTTTAAAAAAGTACTACTTTTTACTCAACAAACATATGAAAAACGGAAAAACGAAAAAGTGTGAATGCGGAGATCTCGGTTTCATCGAATTATCCCCTCAGACTTTACCTTATTTAAAGGTAATATCTACAAATCCGCATTTATCCTTAAAAACGCAAGTGGAGTATGGGCGGAGGCTCAGGTCTATGTTTGTTGATGGGTTATTGTCTTTAGGGGGGTTAAACCCCCCATATCGTTCATATCTGATTATTCTATTTTAGAATGTCACAATGTATGTATTAATATATTTTAGTACTGACTATTATAAAATAGAATACTTATGGAAATATTGCACATATGTTATTATTAATTCAGAATGTTTGTATATTTAATAACCAGTTAGGCCACTGGTAAAATAATATGAAGAAAAGCGCATCTATTGAAATAAAGAGAATTTCCATTCTATTTCTTTTGTATCTGGTCCTGATAATCTCACTTGGGCTTATTTCCCATTTAACCCAAATAATTTAGCACAGCAGAAATTTAAATTATTCATCAAGTCCTTTACGCCCAAAAATGTAGTTCGCCACTCTGATAGCATCTTTATTCCCGGTTTCTTTTCCTTCATCATCACTTAACTTCACTACAGGTATATCATTAATGCTGTGAAGTTTTATTACCATATTAAGAGGCGGACTGGACCTGAAGAACTCATGATTATTGGTGATGCTTGTCCCAATTCCGAATATGCAGTTAATCCGACTTTCACACTTCTTTTTTATCTCTATTGCATCTGAAGCAGAAAGTGAGTCACTGAAAACAACAACTTTTGTCAGTGGGTCTATGCCCATTTTTTCATAGTGCTGTATGACCCTGTCGGCAAATTTCAGGGGATCTCCACTATCATGGCGAACACCATCATACAACTTGGAAAGTTTCAGATTGAAATTTCTGAAAAATGGTTCTGAGCCAAATGTATCAGAAAGTGCAATTCCCAGATTTCCCTTGTAAACATCGACCCAACTCTCCAATGCGAACAGATTTGCATTGCGCAGTCCTATAAGTGCTGAAGTTCCCATTATCCATTCATGGCCAATAGTGCCTGTTGGTTTGACACCATATTTTTTAGCAAGGTACACGTTACTTGTGCCAGTGAATGTTTTACATTTATGAAGTATCCTGACGGCAAGGTCATGTATCTCAAAACTTCGCCTCCGACGTGTTCCAAACTCTGAAAAACCACAACTGTTATGCTCAAGCTCTTTGGCATTGCTTATCATAAGCTTTTCATACTCATTCAAGAGATTATTATAACCCGAACCATTGCCGTATTCTGAATCTGTCCAGTCTGTTTCTATCATCTTGAAATAGAGTTCTGAAACCGTAGCCATGAGGATTATTTCCCACAGAATACTGCTGTGCCATGGACCCTTTATAGCCAGATCAAGATCAGCATCTTCATTTAATCGCACACTTACTTCTGATGGATCAAAACGATAATTTTTGAGATACTCGACATAACTGGGTTTGAAGTACGGACACTCATCCCTCAACCATGTGTATTCATCCTCTGTCAAACGGAGTTTTGGTATGTCTTCATCAATGATCCTTCTGAGTTCTTCAACAAATTGCTTTGTGAAACGTTGTTCACCTCGGTTGGTGAAACGATATTCTGCAGATGCTTGTGGAAAAAGCTCAAGGATAGCCATCTGCATTGTAAGTTTATAAAGATCATTGTCCAGTATTGAGCAAATCAAATTGTCTCTTCCTTTTTTAATTATTAACAAGTAATCGCTATATAGCCTTCTTACATGCGTATAACTTTTATCTATATACATGTTTGCTTGTGTTCCTCTTTCAAGTACTAGATATAAAGTCGTAATCCAGTTCAGTATAGATTAATATAGTTTCATGTTATAATTGTATACAATCCATTGTAAATAGAAAAGGTATTCATTATGAGCAGCGAAATCATGAATGATGATCAGAACGGTATGTATTTGCAGGAATTTGAAAGCCTGCGGTCCGAGATAATTTCCTTAAAAAAGGATGTTAACAGAGTACTTGAACGCTCTAATAACCGTAACATGGATGCCATGTTCATGGAAATGAAAGGTGATCTGTCACGACCTGTCATACACTATATGCTTGAGGATACAAAAAAGACAGTCCAAGACAACTTTTGTATGGAATGCGATAACAAAGATGTCTGTAAAACTGCATTCATAGACCTCTTTCAGGAACTAGCCTTGCTTCTTATGGAAGATAAAGTTACTGAAGAGTCTCTTGTTTTGTTCCAGGAACGTTTCAATGAGCTTAAAAGTTTCGCTGTTACTGATAATTGTGATAGCTGCATAAAGAGTGTGTCTATTATATTTGACAAACAGATGGAACTGATACGCTCATTCAACAGGACCCACAATGAAGATTTGAGCAACGGGGTCATCATAGACATCAGTACCATATCAGATGATATTGTCACGGAAGTATGTGAGCCTCTTGCTAATAAGCAACGCCTGGCAATTCTCAAATCAGTGAACTCTGATACAAAAAGCTTTTCTGAACTCTCAAAGATAACTGGCCTGCGTGGAGGAAATCTTCTTTTCCATATTCAGAAATTGCTGGACACTGGTATGGTTCTGCAGAGAACCGAGCGGGGAGATTATATGATTACTAGAAAAGGTCATGTCACTCTAAAAGGAATGGCTGAGCTTCATGAGAAACTCATCAAAAGCTGATATCGGTAATATTTTTACACTCGTTCCATTTCGTGTATATTGCCATGATCTCCTCTGCAATTTCCGTGCCCATCCTTTCTTCGATCAGCTCTAGAAAAAGTTTCATGTAATGAGCTTGCACACATCCCAGGCTCTCTTCACCTGTTCTTATAAGCGATAAAAGGTATTCCAGATCCTCGTCATCCAGAGCTGAAAGACGGGTCTTAAAGTCCTCTTCATTTTTTGCATAATGGTTTGCAAGAGGTGGTAGTATAGACTTGTATGGTGCTTTTGAACCTGCACATTCAAGTCCTGCACACTCAGGAGCGACCTTTTTCAACACTACTATATCTTTAGGGGAAAGTTCTCTTGCCATATTCTTACCTGAACTCGTTGTTAGTTTAGCTAATATGCCGATTTATAGTACGCCTTTGAAATAATGTCCCTGATCGTATTCCTCATCCCTTGAGGACTTCAACTTTATCTGTTTACCATCAAGTGCTCTTCTGTAATTACGTGTAATGTCCTTTACGTCTGCTTTTCCATACAGGGAAAGGTCAAGTCTTAAAACATCAGCACCTGATGTACAAAGTTTGTCAATTTCCTCTACCATGTTCAGGACAGTTGAATTATAGATAAGGGTACGTGCACCTACGCGCTTCACCGGGAATGAGCCTTTGCTGTTATCCACAAGCAGCACTTCACTGTCAGCTTCGATCGTCCCGTCATCAATGAGAGGACCTAACAGGTCATTCTTTGTCACCAGCAGAAGTTCACGTCCATGGGCCATGATCTCTATCTGTATGTGAGGGTCTGCGTTAATGCAAACCTCCTGTGTTTCTTCAAGGTTCAGTTCACTTGAAAGTGTAACACGGTAAGCACCGGATGTTCGGAATGCATTTGTTGTGTACGCATTGAAGGTATTGAACTCTTTCTGGGCAACAAAAGCTGCGTCCAGTTCATTTGCCAGTCGGACAGTTCCGAAATTAGAACATGCAAGTTTGAAACCTGCATCTGTAACCTGCTGCATCAGTTCCTTTAGAGCAGGCATTTCCTCTTCAAAACTCACCTGTGGTGTTATCAGGACAAACTCCACGTCCTTTTCCTTTAGGCCATTAGTCCTGAGAATATTGTCTTCATTCATCAGTTCAGTGAACAGGTGGATAGGTGCATAAACAATATCAGCACCGGATTTGGATGCGGTAAAAATCGAATCGATCTCTGAAACCTCAACACTTAACAAAGGTGCTTTTGATTCCCCTTTGCTTATCTCCCGCTTATATCCTGTGGAAACTGTGGGACAACTGCGGTTCCTACCCTCTCTGGGGAATCTGGAATTGAACAGTTCTTCAACTGCTTCTCTTCTTGTGCCTGAAAGTGCTCCAAGGGGAATAAAAATATTATCGTCAACGTCCAGAACTATATCTTCTACATGGAAAGTTGTATCACCGAGTTTTCCAAGAGTTGCTATAATTTGCTCCTTGCTTGTAGGGGAACTTTTTGCTTCCTGAACTATGTAATCACTGGTGGCTTCAGTTTCCATACTTCTGCTTTTCACGTTGATATGCAGTTTTTCTCCCTTTCTTGCATGAATTGTGATCACCAGGGGGGTGGTTTGAAGCTCAATGTTATGTAAGCTTTCAAGTAATTGAGGGTCGGTGGACACATAGACCTCATCGTGCTTTCTTATGGACTTGCTGGTCTTTGCACTTATCAGCAGGGTAGCTTTTTCTCCTTTCCTGGCGATCTGTACCGTCTCACCATTAACAAGAATGCCATGAACACGGCAACCTATTATTCTTATGCGAGTATTTATGCTGATGCCATCATTTACTTTTATATCATGAAGAGGTGTGATTGTTAGTTCACCTTCTTGGCTGGACTTAGTTATATTATCCACTATTCCCAGATAGGCACCGTAATTGGCACTGTATTTGCGTTGTGTAACATCTTTTTCATCAAGCACAAAACCCCGTGTAAAGCCCCTATAGAACAGTTTTGCAAGTTCGTTCTCCATTTCTTCCAGTTCTTCTGCGCTGAAATTCTCACCTGTATCGCATATTTTTTCTGCAACGGTTTTGTAGGTTCTGGCACTAGCAGTCACATATTCCGGTTTTTTCATCCTGCCTTCAATTTTCAGGCTTTTGACACCGGTATTTATAATGTCTTTAAGCCCCGGAAAGGTACATAGTTCTGCACAGCTTATTGGATAGTCGCCTACCAGTTTATTATCTATAATTTGCCCGTTTACTGACAGTTTATAGGGTCTTCTGCAAGGCTGGAAACATGCGCCTCTATTTGCGCTTCTGTCCGTTATGGCAGTACTGAACAGGCATCGGCCTGAAAATGAATAACAAAGTGCTCCATGAACGAAGAGTTCTATTTCCACGGATGTCTTGTCGATGATACTCTTGACCTGTTCCGTAGTTAATTCCCTTGAAAGTATGACTCTTGAAGCACCCGCATCACCGATAAAATCAACACCTTGTGGGTTGTGGATAGTCATCTGGGTACTTGCATGTAGTGGAAGGTCCGGGAAATGCTCTTTTAGTAGAAAGAAAAGACCCAGGTCTTCCAGTATAATGGCATCTATATTGTATGCGTATGCCTTATGAACAATATCTATGGCCTCTTGAATCTCATGTTGCTTGAGTGGAATGTTAAGGGCGATGAACACCTTAACTCCATAGGTATGTGCAAGGTCGATATTGTCCCTGAGTTCCTCTACGGAAAAATTATTTGCACCCTGGCGGGCATTTAACTGCCCAACCCCAAGGTAAACAGCATCTGCTCCTCCTTTAATAGCGGCTCTCAGGGCTTCCGGGTCACCGGCAGGTGCCAGGATCTCAGGGGGTGTACAGGTTAATGGTTTATTGCTATGCATGCAGATCAGATTTTTAAATAATTTGTTACTGTCCCATATCGCCGGATAGAGGTTCAATTGTGGTACCTTTTCCTATAAGAAGGTTGTATGCATCAGTCGCTTCATTGTATTTGACAAGCACATTGTAGAATTTGAGTATATTGCCATATCCGGTTTTCGTGATTATTTCATTATCCTCTGTGAGGTTATGGGATGGCAATACTGCGTAGACTGCTTTTTTTGAAGTACCGTCGCATATCCTGTAGAGTTTGTACTTCTCATCACCCAGATCGCCTGACATCAGTGAACCTACGACATTTATGCGTTTAGTATTATGCTTGTCAATTTTTGCCATGCGCGCGAACTTTGCTTTGTCAGGAACTATGAGATCCTGCTTCGACAGTTTGTCCTTCCTGAGTATGGCATATGAATATTTGATGTCGGTATTGATGTAACGGTATGGCTCATCGCATTCTGCCAGTTTACCCATGACCCTTGTAATCTCAATGTCCTTTTTATGCTCGAAGCTCCAGCATGTTTCAAGGGTACATTCACCCGACCAGATGAATGAACATGGGCTGTAGATCTTGATTCCCATTCTCTTCAGTATTATGGTGAGTGCTCTCATTTCAGTTGAATTGACCTTGTCAGCAGGTTCTATTATTATGATATTACCATCAGGTGAGAGTTTCTCTGCCATGTTCTTTACGATATCAGCCCTTTGTTCAAGGCTTAAGTCCTTCATCTCGTTCAGGACATTGGAAAAGACCATGAGGTCGATGTTGTCCGGAAGTTTTTCAATTTCCAGTTTGCTAACATCTGCTCTGATAGGTTCTTCAACAGTGACATTTGATTTTATGTCTGCATACTGTGGAACGAGGTAATTATATGCCTCTATGTTTTCGTCGAATAGTTCGATCGTATGTATGTTTGCCTTGCGGTCATCAAGACGGTTGTAAAGATCGATAATTGCCAGTGGGATCGTACCAGGTCCGGTTCCGACATCAAGTATTTTCATACGGTTCTTTAGAAGACCGTCTTTTGCCAGGTCATAGAGGAGGTATTGAAACTGTACAAAATATACTGGGAACTGATAGGCAAGGTACCCAAGGATGCTATATCCTTTTTCATAGCTTATGTTCCTGGCATTGCCTTCTTTCCAATAGCTGGCTTTCTGGTAACGAATGGCTTTTCTTATTTTGTCCAGAACTATGGGGTCATCCCAGTCTTTGCTGGTCTTCTTTTCGATGTACTGTTCGATATGACGTTCCATTTTTCTGGAAACTGCAGTGGACTTAAAAAAGAGGTCATTCTTTCTGATTTCCTCATCAGTAAGTTCCATTTTCTTTTGAGGAGTTGCACGAATGATCCTGAAATCATCTTTATTGGCAACAACATCGATTCCAAGGTCGAAGAACAGGGGTTTAAGAGTTTTGTATACCTGCTGGACGGATGTTTCCTCATTTAGATAGTCAGTAAGCTCTGATAACATGAATTCTGGTTTCATGCGTGAAACGTATTTGAATGTAGATATGATTTCCCTGTCTGACATTATGGTTTCATAGCTTCTCCAACATAATAAACATACTGATGGAAGATTTTGAATGAAACTTTACCGAATAGGTTCAGAGTCGAATAATTTATATAGTAATTATGTGTAATCAACTTTAGTTGTCTTAAATCAACTAAAATAGACTACCTCTGAAGATCAAGACGACAAAAGTGGATTTAGTTCCAAATGGGTGAGGGATACTCCACAATAAAAATTAGGATTGTTTATATGGAATCTGAAAAATCACTATTCAACAAGATAATAGAAAAAGCACGGGAATCTGTTCTCAATTTCGACAGCTTGGAAGCTGAATCTGCCGTCCGGGAAGCGGTTGATGCAGGCATGGACCCTGTTGATCTAATAGAGCTTGGATTCATAGAGGGAATGAAAGAGATGGGGGATAGGTACGAAAAAGGAGATGTTTCGCTTTTACATATATTTGCAGCTTCCAAAATAATGGACAAAGGTCTTTCACTGCTCAAATCATGTGCAATAGAAAATCACATGGATTTTAATGTATTTGGAAATATAGCAATGAGGGTCTGATTCAGGTATAATTGGATATGCTACTTTTAATTCTTATTTTCTTTTTTTATTAATCTGTTATAACACTTCTATAGCTGCAATATTTATTAGTAATGAACATCTTTTTTTTATTATGGACAGTTCTGTCACACATGAAAAGCTCCTGATGCGCAGATCAGATATGCTGATTGCTGACGGATTGTACGAAAAAGCAATATCCTGTCTGGATGAGATATTAAAAGAACACCCTGATGATGAACATGCTCTTTCAATGAAAGGATTCGCATATTGTCTGATGGGAGATTCTGAAAAAGGAATTAAATTTCTGGAAGATGCACTGGAAATTGAGCCATACTCAAAGACTGTTCTTATAATCTTTGCAGATGCCTGTCTGCAATCTTCAATGTCTGATAGGTCATTGGAGATACTGGAAAGAGCAATAAGTTATTATCCTGAAGATGACGGGTTTGTCATGCTAAAAGAGGTCATTCTCGGAGCCAGAAAACGAAGTGCTATTAATGCGCAGTTCAATTAGTTTTAAATCAGTAACTATATAACTCAACCTTTACTATTTATTTACATGAGCTGGTATGTAATAGATGCGCTTGATCGTGCAATAGAAAGGACACGAACGTGCCTTATTGAGCCTTTTGACATATGGAAGTGGGTGAAACTCGCCATAATTGTCTTTTTTATCGGCGGTGTTGGTAGCAGTTTCAATGGCGGTGGAAATAGCGGTTCTTATGGTGGGTCTGAATCTGACCTTTCCGGGATTCCACAGGGATTCATTGATGTTGTTAGCAATTTTTATGAGCATCTGATGTCCTATTCGGGAGTTACACTTATTCTTTTGGCCATTGTATTGATATTCCTATTTGCTCTTATTATGGGCCTTATAGGAAGTGTGATGGAATTCGTTTTTGTGGAATCACTGGTTCAAAATGATGTACGGATACGGGAGTATTTTAGCAGGTATCTGGTAAAAGGAGTAGCTCTTTACGTTTTACGCATAATTGTAGTTTTGGGAGTTCTTCTGCTTGTTGCCATTCTTGCGTTGCCTTTATTTTTAATTACAGGTGGTATGGATGGAGGCGGTGACAGTTTGGGCGCAGCTTCTATTGTATTGCTTATTATGGGATTTCTTGCCATTGTTTTTGTAATTGCTATCATCGCAGGCATAATAGGGTCATTTATCAATCTGGCTATCCCCGTTTCCCTGTACTCAAAATGTAACATATTTTCAGCTTTATCCCGAGTGTTTGGACAGTTCAGACATGACTGGCAACAAATGGCATTATACTGGATAGGTCGTTTGGTACTTGCTATTGCAGTAGGTATACTTGTGGCAATTCTGGCAATCATAGCAATGATAGCATTGGGAATTTTGCTTCTTATAGTTGACCTCATTCTCTATTTTGGTCTTTCAGCAATACTTGCCGATACTACTGTCTGGCTCCTGCTTATCCCAATATTAATTGTCGAGTTTATCGTTTTCATATTTGTGATGGCTTTTGTAGGAATGCCTGCAAGGGTTTTTATGAAATATCACATGCTCACTTTCCTGCAAAAATGGTATCCTGTGGAAATTCCTATGTTTGACAACAGCCAGATAATGGGTGCTAGTAACATGGATGAATGGGTAAATGAAACAATAACAACTGAAGATTAATTCTGTTCATGAAGGCAGCAGTGTTTGCCTTCAAGTGCTTTTTTTATTATAATACAATTCCACACCAAATTCTATTCCATTTTTCTACAGAGTCAAAACATATTATTTTTTAAACCATAAAATGTATTATGCTTAAATAGCATGAAACAAGATGCCATCTCAAAAATCAAAAATCCTCAAAGAGTAACCTTAACTAGGTGGATTTATACAGCTATTTTCTTTACTGCTCTTGGTTTACACAGCTACATCACTTTTGATATAAACTCGTATGATGGTTTGTTTATTATGGCGTCTATCACTATTGTGCTGACTTCATTATTCTTTATTAGGACAACTAGGAAAAACGTTAAAGTTCTGGATGAGGCTATCAATCAAGGAAAGATGATCGTCCATTGGAAATATACGAATGAAGAATGGTGGAATTACTTATCTCATGAAGAGGATTATCGGAATGAGATGGGAAGTTTAATGGCTATTTTTCTATCAGTGATAACTGCAATCATATTTGTTCCGATCATTTTGTTTGCACCTGAGGGTAATTTTTTCATGTTTATGGTTATGTTAGGTTTATTTGGGCTTTATTTTTTCATGGGTTATGTCTTTCCTTCTATCCTGTTCTATTTCAAAAGAAAAAGTGTGGGAGAGGTTATTTTGCTTGAGAAAGGAGTTCTTTTGAATAAAGAATTTCATACATGGGACTTTCCACTATCAAAATTCAGTTTTGCAGAATTTCAAGAAGAACCATATAATCATATAGGGGTAGTCTATGATTTCTTTGATCGAACAGGACCTAGAAGCTATACTGTAAATGTTCCGATACCTGGAAATAACAAAGATGATATTGAAAAGATAATCTCTAGTTTTAACTAGTTGTTTTAGTGTAGAGTCATTAAATTCATTTTTTCATGAAAGCCATATGTTTTTTGTAAATAGTTGAGCTTTTGTCACAAAGTAGATATTTTCACCTGCCTTTTACATATTCATGAACAGGATAATCCTTGCTTCTGCATCTGCAAGAAGAAAAGAGCTGTTAGAGCAACTGATAGGTCTGGATTTTGATATTCGTGTTAGTTCTTATGCAGAAGACACAGGCAAAGGACTGGATCCTGTTGAACTTGTCATGCATCACTCTCGTGAAAAAGCCGTTGATGTGGCAAATGGTCTCGAAGAAGGCATAATTATCTCTGCTGACACAGTTGTCGCCTGCAGGAGTGAGGTTCTTGGAAAACCAGCTGATGAGGTCCATGCACAAGAGATGCTAGAAAAAATAAACGGACAACAGATACAGGCTATCACCGGAATTACTGTAATGGATGTCTGTAGTGGGGAAGAAATTACAGAATACGAGTTAACTACTGTTTGGATGAGGAAAATGCCGGAACAGTTGATTAAAGATTATATTAGTACAGGAGAGCCTCTTGGCAAAGCAGGCGCTTTTGCAATACAGGGGAAAGGAGCGATACTTGTTGAGAGAATCGATGGTGACTTTTTCAATGTAGTTGGTCTTCCACTTTTTCGGCTCTCAAAGATGCTTGATAATTTTAATATAAGTGTCCTGTTTTCATGAAATTCGTTTCATTAAAGAAAGGTTTCTGAAAAAATAGAAAAAAATGAAAAAAGGAAAGAAAGGGAAGATTAGTATTTCTTTAGATCTTCCTGTTCTTCTTTCTTAAAATTCCCACAGCACAAAGCATGGAAATCACCAGTATTGATACCTCAAATCCAGGTGCTTGATCTGCTGTCGTTTCTTCAGAAGGCATCTCCTCATCAACTGCTTCTTCTTCATCAATTGCTACATCTTCTGAAACAGGCGAATCTGACTCAAGAAGCGAATATGTTTTTGGAGTTTCCAGTTTAAGATCGTGGATCTTTATTGATGTGCTGGTCTGTGCACTTGAGGTTATTTCACCATCTGCAATGAGGTCAACTACAAAACTGTAGGATTCATCGGCTGGAACTGTCATTCTTACGGTGCCTCTTTTCCTCTGGCCATTTTCAATATTAGAAACAACAACACTGCCTGTGTATCTTGTATACTGGTCAACGACTGCTGTGACAATTAAAGTTACTTTGTCTGCTTCATCTCCCTGATTATAGAATCCGGGCGAAGCTTCAAATATAATGTCTTCACCATAGTTTGTTGCCTGTATGGTTTCTATAAGAAGGTCGGTCAGTATCACATTTGGAACCGGACTAGTTGTTTCCTCAATTAGCTTGATCTGGGATGTATAGTCATCTACAAGGTTGTTGTCCTCAAATAATTCCACAACGACTAGTTGTTCACCACTTTTAGGCACATTGAAAGACAAAGTCTTGTATGTCTGCGAATTTGCTTTAAGGTAGCCTACATTTTCCGCATGATCCGATGTTATAAGATTTGTATAAGGGTCTTTTGTTTTCATCTTGATGGAAAGTGAGCCTGTGTCACTATCCATGGGGTTTTGTATGTAGGTGGTCACCTTGAGTTCGAACTCTTCATCTGCCAGTGTTGACATTACATCCACGTTGGTTATAATGGGATACTGGACTTCTTCTACTACATTCTCATTTAGACATCCGCTGGAGATACAAAAAAGAAAAATAGAAAGGAAAAGCAGAAGGTTCACAACTTTCATTATATCGCCTACAGTTTGACTTTCAGCACCAGTTTATGTTCATCTACGATATGGTCGCCATACATTAACCTGACATAGACATCGGTCTCACCGTTTGGTGCATCATCTTTCACAGGTACCTGCATTCCTTTCGTGTAGGATGTTCCACTTCTTGCCATTGCCTCGCTTATATTCATGGATGCCTGATCTGCTATGAGCTTATTGTCAACATCTGCCACAACGGTCAGTATCTCGGCAGGCACTGTGCTCTGTCCATGATTTTTGACTGAGAATGTAATGGTTGCATTTTCCCCGGCTTCAAGTTCCCAGGCTTCTGCTGAAGTTGTACGCAGTGAATCCATATCCTCTACGAATCCAAGGAACTGGAGTTGCACGTCCGGAAGTATGGTTACGTTGACCGGGACTGATTTTGTCATTGTTGTCTGCAATCCTTCCTCGTTTGTTCCTGAAAGGTAACTGATGGTCACAGCAGATTCATTTGTATCTGTGTCAAAAGCCGGTGCCATTATTTTAGAGTTCAGAATAGAAGATTCAGCAACATCGGCAGCATTCTCTTTTCCTATTATATTCAAAGAATCTGTTCCTATAACTGTGAATGGTATGTAAGTTGAAACCATTACAGAATCAATGGATTGTGTAGCATTGTTGCTTACTTTCAGGGATATGTCCTGTTCCTGGAATTCTTTAATGACTATCGGGGAGACATCAAGAAAGACATTTTCAGGACTTACAGGGTCTATTGGTTCAACGGTTGTTGTGCAACCTGATATTAAAACCATGGCTAAAAGTGATGTGATCACTATTATTTTCCGGACTAGTTCTGTCATAATTACTACCTCACTTTTGAAAGTACTTAGAAGTTTAAATATTCTTTGATATTTTTTATTTTTGCTTTTTGTTTATTTTTGAAGTATATTAATAAATAATCTTTATCGTTAATAATTTCAGTAAAATATGTGACCAAATTAAAACCACTTGTAAAGTACAAACTTCGTAAAAGTGGAGAAAAGATAATCTTTTAAGTAATCTGGATACATAGCATTATTGAGGAGTTCTGCTTGTCTGGTCTAACATTAAAAGAGCGTTTTATTAATTCCCTGGAAAGAAACAGTGTGGATAAAGTTCCTGTCTGCTCAGTAACTCAAACAGGAATAGTTGAGCTTATGGAGCTAACCGGTGCAAAATGGCCCGATGCAAATTATGATCCTGAAAAAATGGCAACGCTTGCTATTGCCGGACATGAGCTATTGGGTCTTGAAGCTGTAAGGTATCCGTTTTGTACTACGGTTATAGCTGAGACCCTTGGTTGTACCATTGCAGAAGGTTCTCTTGACACACAACCCTATCAGCTTGATTTTCCATATAAGAATAAGGAAGATGTTATAGGTTTTTCTATTCCTGAGAAATTGCTTGAAAGCAAGAGAATAAAAATAATGCTTGAAGCCACCGATATAATAAAAAGCAGGATATCAGATGATGTTCCATTAATAGCAGGAATGATAGGACCCGCAGCAATTGCTTTTTATCTATGTGGTGCTGGTAACTACCTGCGGTGGTGTATAACCGACCCTGACCTTCTTACAGAGCTGTTTACTATTGGTGCCGAAGTATGTACAGAATATGCCAATGCTCTTTTTGATTATGGGGTAGATGCGGTGGTTATAATAGATTCCGAGGCAGGTCCTGATCTGTTCCCACCACCACTGTTCGAATCTCTTGTACTGCCACATTATCGTTTAATTACTAAAAATCTAAAAGGTCATTCAATTCTTCATATTTGTGGTGACGCTACAGATATTCTGGATATGATATCTACATCAGGATTCCAGGGACTTAGCATAGAAGAAAAAGTAGATCTCGCCTATGCGAGTCAGATAGTTTCAGGTAGAGCATGTCTTATAGGTAATGTGTCACCTGCTGCAACCTTGCTTGGTAAATCGCCTGATCACATCAAAAAAGAAGCAAAACAATGTATTATGGATGGAGTAGGTATACTGGCCCCAGGTTGTGGAATAGCTCCACGTACATCAATTGAGAATATCAGGGCTTTTGTGGAAGCAAGAGATGAATTCTATAAGGAATAGGTCTTTCAAGTAAATACCAGATGTTGTGCCTGAAGGTCAGATTAATACAAGAACTTGAATTTGCATCGATATTGATCGAATTGCAATTCCAGATGGTCTCAATGAGATCCTCAATTTATGAAATAATCTTGTTTTCATTTTTTTTTAATATGATCAATTTTAAAAGCTTTTCTCTGTTTTTCAACTCGTCAAATATAAATATTTGAAACGAAAATTATCTAATTGAGTGAATAATAATACTTATAAAATAATTGAAAAAATATAGTCTGGTTGAGGAGGATTCTACCGGAAAGTTGAAAAATGATATGGATAAGTTGGGTAGCAAAGTGATAATATGTCAGGATCAAATTTAGATAGCAAAAAAGTTTTGATGGTCGTTGCACAGGAAGGTTTCAGGGATGAGGAGTTCTTTGAACCCAGAGATGTATTTGAGGATGCAGGATTAACCATTACTGTTGCAAGCAAGACTACAGATGTAGCTACCGGGGCACTTGGTGGGACTGTAAGACCTGATGTTCCTATAGATAAAGTGATTATTTCCGAGTATGATGCGATTGTCATTTCAGGTGGCGGCGGCTCAAGAAAACTATTATGGCCGGACAAGAAGTTGCAGCAATTGGTTGCAGATGCCTTTGAACATGACAAAATCGTGGCTGCGATCTGTGTGTCTCCTGTGGTACTTGCAAGAACAGGAGTACTTGAGGGTAAAAAAGCTACTGTCTTTAAGGACCCTGAATCTATCAAGGAGCTTAAAAAAGGCAAAGCAAACTATGAGGATGCAGCTGTCATAGTTACTGGGAATATCATTACGGCCCGTGATCCTCCAAGTGCTGAGGCATTTGGTGAGGCTGTTCTTGAAGCTCTTGAGAAATGGTAAAGCCGGATAACCGGCTTGATATTTCATCTTTTTTTCATTTTTGACATTTGTTAATTAGTTTTGTGCTTTAGACTAAGGCTTGATAACCATCAGGTCTTTAGCAATGGTGACGTTGCCAGTAAAGTACTTCCTGATATGGTGCCTGGCTTCCTCATAATGTCCATGCATGTGGGGATAGAGGTGTGTCAGGTAGAGTTCCTTGACGTTGATAGGGTACTCCTCCAGCATGAGAGTGAACATGTCCGGTGTTGTATGGTTGGTCATGGGGAATCCCAGGGGGAACGAGCATTCATGTATGAGTACATCTGCATCCTTTGCCAGTTCCATTACTGCTTCACATGGCTCGGTATCTCCTGTATAAACAACACTTTTGCCTTCGCTTTCAATGCGATACGCCAGTGAGTTGTCAGTATGAACGGTCTTAGCGCATTTGATGGTACAATCTCCTCCTTTTCCTTCCGGCGTAAACTCATCTCCCGCCAAGAGTTCTATTATCTCAACGGTGAACCTGTCTTTAAGATAGTCATAGACATCCAGTGTCTTTTCAAACCATTCCCGGGTGCCCTGAGGCCCGTATAGCCGCATATCGGTCTTTTTAACAAGCCAGTTAGCCTTGATCAGGGCAAGTACGTCCCCTACATGATCAAGATGCAAATGCGTGAGCACGATGCCATCAATGTCCGTATGCTTATGCCTGCTCTCCAGTATCCTGCCAAGAACACCGCACCCGCAGTCAAAAAGCAATAGCTTACCCTCGATATCTACAAGCACACCAGACTGAACCCTGCCATTCTGAGGTATGCCAACTCCTGTGCCAAGAAACGTGATTTCCATACCTGCTATAATAAGACTTAAGTAACTTAATTGTTATTATCCCGTGTTTAATGCTAAACGACCGGCACCCACACTTATTCTAAATGCGGGGGTTGCCCAGCTAGGTCAAAGGCGCTGGACTTAAGATCCAGTATCGAAGGATTTCGAGGGTTCGAATCCCTCCCCCCGCACCTGATTTTGTAAATATGTGCAAGGCGAAAAAAGTGTACGCTTTTGTACATGACAATCACAATCGTCTATTCGACTTAGAAGTAAAATTAAAAAATTAACATGTAGACATGTTTATGATATAATATATTTATATGTGCATATATTAGAATATTACTACATATTTATAACTCCAAACTTTTTAAAAACCCAAATTACATATATTCAACTTACATAAATATTGTTATGAAGACCATAACAAAGCTCAGGATTCTTTATCCGATATGGACTGTTATAAGCATATTTTCATTGTTATATGCACCAACACTCTCTAGTGAATCTACACTTTTTAAACTAGGTCAGTTAGGCCAGATTATTGTACAAGTTTTCCAGATAGTGGTTGCTTTATTACTGTATAAATTATTCATGGAGACTGATAAGGAACAAGCATCGCTGATAGTTATATTCGGTCTCTTAGGAGTACCTTTCTCATTGATGGCAATACTTATTCCAGAAGCAACACACTTAGCAGAGGTGTTCTGGGGACTGTGGCTTATACCCATTGGTACACTGGTTATCAGATCAGGAATGTTCCCAAAATGGATTGGATATTTCTTATATCTGGGGTCACTAGGATACCTAGGAGCAACGATCTCATATTTCCTTATAGGATCTGTGCCGGCCTACGTTGATGCTTTCACAATAGGTGAGCTTATATGGGTGCTATGGATAACCTTCATAGGTGCTAAAGAAAGCCAGAACTGATTGTGAATATAGCTTGGAAATATCTGAAAAGTGTACGCTGATAATTATGATTTGAATTTAGTAATAAACAAAATATTAATTACTAAATTACGGTTATTGGCGTTGATTCTTTCAGGTAACAATCAAATAGTTCATTTCCCCACTGAATTGCAGAAGGTTTGCAAGTCACTATGTATTTCATATCGTAATCTCCTTTTTTGGTTAATGCCCTCATCATAAAGCAAAAATCGTTAGTGCCAAAAGACGCGAAATTCATTTCTTTAGAGCACAGGAATACTTCGTGGTCACCATTATTTAAAAGGACTCTTATCTCTTCCATCTCATTTCTTATTTTGGAAAGGAGTTCTTGGGTAACTATCAAACGCATCTTAACTCCACTTTCAGTGAAGTCCTTAAGTATCGATGCAAAGTTGGGAAAAAGAAATGTAGTTACAGATGTCTGAACTTTAGAATGTTTTGCTTTTTCAAGAACATTCTCACTTGGTTCATATATTTGCATAGGAGGTATATTTGAGATTACCCTAAATGGAGAAAGCTCATGAATCCTCGATAAAAGATATGGTGGAATAAAATTAAGGTCATGGGTTCCCCAGTAATCAAGATCAGTATCAAAGAAACTTGTTGTGTCCAATAAAGGCTTCACTTCATCAACAATTAGTTTTCCAATTTTTGTTAACCCATAAACATCATCAGATTTGGTAACAAGATAGTGATTTTCCAAAATCTTAACTTGGGGTAGTAAAGCCTGCCTATTTGTGTCCAGTGACTTAAGAAGATACTCCATTTCCTGCGGGGCTTCTTGCAACAGTATAAGTGTATCTCTTCTTTTTCTAGAATTAAAGATAACATCCAGCAATGGTTTCATCATTCACTTCACGTCCTATCCAAGTCACTAATATTACATGCATCATCTTAAATTAATTAATTAATTAATTAATAATATAGGTTATTCATACCTATTAATACTTATTTTTTGGGAAGTTAAACATATATAATATTTCTATGACATAATTGTTCAAGGTAAATATCCCAATACTTTCCTCATCTCCTTCGTATTCATATTGAAGGCATCCTCTCTCACCCTATCCTTTAATTTCTTCAATGTACTCCTATACTTTATTCCAATCTCCCTAGCTTCAGCAGGTGTTAAACCCAGAACAAACTCCCGTATCTTTTCAGTATCATGATACATCTCAACAGTGTTGCTCTCAAGCTCCTGCATTTCAACCTTGTTGCTTCTTTGCCTATATACACGCATCCATTGGGTTTGAGATTCCTTCTTTTCAAAATCCCAGTATCCCCTTCAAATTTAGCTTCAGGATGGTCGATGTAATCAAGGAACACATCACTTAATGGCTTCCAGTATTCCCTTCCTTGTAGTTCATCTCCTGTATTGTAGTCTATTCTCTAACACATCAGGCAGCTCTTCAGGATGGAAATGAACCCTGAGAATGTCTTCCCATAATCGCTTATGCCATTGGAAATTGCTACTTGCATAAGGTTTATATATAGTTGACACAAAATATCCTGTTGATATAGCTTTATTTTCTGTTAGAATACTTGTGATGGGAAAATGGAGGATAAAATGACCTTAAAAGAAGAAATTCAAGACCGTGCTTTCCAAGAAGGTTTCCAACTTTTTGGTGTTTCAGATATCAAAAAACTGGAAAAGGTTGATTTCCCGACTGATAGAGGGATGGTTAGGCCCTCTGAAGTAATGCCTGAAGCTAAATCTGCATTTGTAATGGGTTTAGTTCTCTGGGACGAAGGCCTAAATGCAGCGATATCATCTGTAAGTACGGGGGATTTCTCTGGAGGGGAAGCTGACTATTACAATTTGTACTACGAAGTAACCGAAACCCGTGCATGGCGTTTGATTTCTTGGTTAACTGAAAAGGGATACAAAGCGGTTCCATCCCATGCAGTTCATGAAAAGGTTGCTGCATATCTTGCAGGATTGGGATTTATAGGACATAATACTCAGGTTATAACTCCTGAATATGGACCAAGAGTTAGGTGGGTAACAGTATTAACAGATGCAGAACTTGAGCCCGATGAACCTTTTGAACGGGATCTGTGTGCAGAACAACCACTTTGTCAGGAACAGTCTCTGTGTGTTAAAAGTTGTCCCTATCAGGCTATCATTCCCGGCCCTTCCCAAGGGGTAGAACCTGGAAAGAAAGTCATTTACGACAAATGTGTAGTTTCCCATGAATTTGACAAAGACATTTCTCCTCAAAATGAGAAACACATACGTCGTATAACAGAAAGGGGATTCATGGAGTGTACAATATGCAACTTGATATGTCCCTATGGAAAACCAGTTGAAGAAAGCATAATTCCTGGTAAAAGAGGCCTTGATTGAAGAGGAAGTACTATTTCTTTTATTTTTTTAATTTCCTATTTCACAAAATATATTTTCTTCAACACCCACTCCACATTTCCAATCGTTCTCTCACAGGTGCATTGAGTGTAAAAGGCTTACCTGCCTTCGTATTTTGTTTCATATAGTGGAGTGTACCTTTTGAGAAAACGTATCCTTTAATTTATGTGATCTTATCGTAATTCTCTTAAATGTTAGGGACAAAGACCAATTATGCTATCTACCGGAAAATATGGTAATTGGACTTTTCTAAGTAAGCGATTATTACAACCTGAAATCTGCAAAATAGCCCTCATATTCTTCCTTTTCCTTTGTATTACCCCGGCGTGCAATGCTGCGGATTCCCCGGAAAGTATTTATGGTTTTGAGCTGGGGTCGGAAACAAGCTGTGGACTGCAGGATGCAAATGGAGAGCTCATCGGTGAAGAGCTTGTATTTGTTTACGGTGATGAATCTGGATATGGTTATGAGATCGCCATGGCAAATCTTTTCTCTGAAGCTCATGCAAACAGTTATTTCCAGCTTCGTCAGGCAGAACTGATAGAAGGTGTGGAATCCGGATTCTATGGAACAGATGTGAAAGCCGCTGAGAGCGGGATGCAGTTTGACAGGATCGCTTATGATGCTCAAATTAATAACATCAAGTTCCAGCTTATAGTTTTCAAGTATCATAATATTGTCATTTCAATTGTGGATCATTCGAATTACGGGATAGCATCTGTTCTTGAACAACATTCAAAAGCATATGTTGATGAAACCTACATCTCAGCTCCGAAGGTTAGTATCACAGAAGTTGTTGGAATTGTCGAATCAATTGAAGGACGGGTGGAAGTACTGCATCCGTGGTCTGACAAATGGGAAAAGATCAATGAAAAGAACGGGATACACCAAGGTGACCAAATAAAGACACTGAGGGGAGCAAAGGTAACTTTGAATTTTGATGATGGCAGATCCCGTATCAGGATGGAAGAAAGATCGTTCGTCGAGATATCTACGCAAGTTGAGGAGGAAGAACCAAATGAAAACATCAGGGTTATCAAACTCTTTTTTGGTGGAGTCTGGGCAAGAATACAGAAATTGAGTGGAACGTATCTTTTCGTTACCACTCCCAAAACCGTGATAGGGGTTAAGGGGACTGAGTTTACAGTTTTACACGATCCTGACCTGTCTGTTGACAGCATCTACGTTCAGGATGGGATTGTTAAAGTAACAACCTCTAATGAGATCATTGATCTCTATAAAGGTGAAAAGCTCACTGTCCAGGATGGCTATGCGGGAACTGTTGTGGATCTTGGGGACGAGGAATGGGACGATCAAATGGAGAGCTTTAAAGGTGAATACACAGAGGAGGATATTGGAATGCAAAGTGTGAGTTATCCTTCTGCTAAAAGCGAGGAAAATAGCACTACAATGAATGGATTTAGTGCATTGTTCTGTTCTGCAATACTCGCACTGGCATTCCTGACGAAAAAGTAAAATGGGAAAATGCCAATTTTTGCCTTTTAGCAAGCTTTATGACTATTTCTTGATGATTAAAAAGGCATAAACTTGTTAATCAGATACACGATTTTTGAGCACTCATTCCAGTACTTCCAGGCACTCCACCTGCAACACATATTATATATTTTATTTATGATATATAGGTTCCGAAGAACAACTTTATATAGTATCCTTAGTATACTACATGTGCTTTTAGAGGTTTAAACTGGTTTGCTAATTATAGGTTCAGATAGTATTTGTTTATTCAAATTTACTGTTTTTCCATATTTTAACCAAATTATGTGTTTCTTTTTAAGCTAATCAATAAGGACGTGAAATATTTGTTTAATAAAATGCAGTCAGATGCTCCGGTAGAAGCTGGGGAAACTTATGATGTGACAATTGAAGATATCGCAAGAGAAGGCGACGGAATCGCAAGAGTCAGCGGATTTGTAGTCTTTGTCCCCGAAACAAAGGTCGGCGACGAAGTAACAATCAAAGTAACAAAAGTAATGAGTAAATTCGCATTTGGCGAACTTGCTTAATCTCAGAGTTACTAACTAATTTAACATCTAATCGGGAAACCAAATTTTTGGTTTCCCTTTTTTTTTCTATTTTTCTAGAATAATTCTAATCAGAGTGAGAAAGACCCAGTCTTTTTTATCTGACATCCTCTAAGTCGTGCCTTTCAGGAGTATAGGGAAGCTTACTAAGATCACGAGCTTATCCGGATGAAATACTCATTATTCATCATTCTTCTAAATATGCTTTAAATTGCATGACGTTTTGGTACACTATTTAAGAACTCATCATCTAATGTTTCAATTGCATTATCTATTTTCTTAATAGCTTTGTCTCTATCTCTTGGAAGCATCGCATCAAAAGTAACTGTATTAATGCCATGTATGCCTAAATATGCACTTTCAACTTCTACCAGCTCAATGAGTTTTTTCTGTTCTTCAAGAACTTCCAATTCAGTTGCTGGTATAAATTTGCCATTTTCAGCATCTTTTGCTAATTGACTATCTCCGAAAGCACCCATAGTAGTTATTGATATGCCGGAAGGTCTTGTTGCATTGATCAATTTCGCATTATCAATTGCATTTTGAATACCTTTGCCTCTGCCTGCTGCTCCGAATATGAAAATGTCAATATGCCTTATCCCAGCTTTATTCAATCTTTCTAATTGCTCGTATGAATCTTTAAGAGCGAAACCCTTATTCATGTACTTGAGAGTTTCTTCATTTCCGGATTCCAGACCCATCCACAGATCGTTTATTTTCAATTCACGCAATTCATGAAGTTCTTCATCAGTTTTAGCTTTGACATTTGAAATCGAAGCATACATAGTAATGACTTCAACATCAGGGAAATATTTTATAATCAATTCTGCTATAGGTTTAAGGCGACGGGCAGATAATACAAATGCATCTCCATTTACCAAAAATACTCTTTTAACATTGCCATATTGTTGCTTTGCTTCTTGAAGATCTCTTTCAATTTGTTCCAGAGGCTCAATAGAGAATTGAACATCTTTATACATTGTACAAAAAACACACTTATTATGAGCACATCCTACTGTTACTTGAAGTAACAAACTGTTTGCCTCATAAGGAGGTCTGTAGACAGGTCCGGTATAATTCATTTTTGTTTCTCCAAATTAAGCAGGTTATCAGTTACATCCATAAGATCGGTAATTTTTGTTTTATCGTAAGCATCTGGATGTGCCATTCCAAAAGTTCCCTTATCATTATCAAAATACTTTCCAGTAATGCCATCATAATCTTTTGAAACTGCCAGATTATGCAAAATATTTGCACCTTTATCTGCTGAAGACCAGTGTTGTCCGTAAGCTTCGTTTGCCATTTTTGTATTAAGCAATGATCCTGGATTTACAGCGATCACTGAAACTTCAGCAACAGAGATTTTCTCAGCCAGATAGAAACTCCACATAGTTAGTGCCAGTTTACTTTGCGCATAAGTCTCATCATCAGATCTTTTTACATTACCTAGTAATACCTCATGTGAGACAGGCGATTGTGCAGCTGAACTTAAATTTACAATACGAGATCCTTTGCCTAACAAAGAGATCAATTCATGCGTCAGTAAATACGGGGCTAAATAATTTACAACCATTCTAAGATCAAGACCATCTTGATTGTCTGCTACAGGACTTTTAAAAACACCAGCATTATTGATCAAAACATCGATCTTTGTAATTTTGGCTTTAATGTCTTCAGCCATTTGTTTTACAGAATCCAGATCAGAGAAATCTGCTAAAAACCCTTCAACATTTTCATTGCCTGTTATCTCTTTGATTTCAGAAATTGCTTCAGAAAGCTTTTCTGGATTTCTTCCATGAATATAAACAGAATGTCCTTCTTTTGCTAGATTGGTAGCAGTAAGTTTTCCAATACCGTCCGTACTCCCCGTTATTAATATGGTCTTGTTCATGATTGCACTTCCTGTTATGTAGTTTTTCATTATCTATACTTTTTAAGTAATCAAATCTAATGAATCGTCTTCTGCACTATTAAAATACACCCAATAATACATATAATATATACAGATCTTCTAAATAGTCACTTACAAAAAGTATACTGCAATAAAATTATGGAAAATAATTGGGAAACGATTAACATGTTTATAATAAAAAAAGTAAAAATCTATAAAAAATCAAATCTGTTAGCATGCATATATCCTCTGAAATCAACTGCATTAAGCTGCTGAAATTTCAGAGATATATGAATGCGTTCATGGTCTCAAAATAAAGCCCTTCTGGGTTTCCCGATATCTCATTATTTTTCCGGATTTGCAGCAGTCCAGGCTTTATCAATTTCTTTCATGTCCAAGTTCAGATCGAGCGCCATTAATTCCTCAAGATCTTCATTATGCTTCTGATACATTGATATGTAACTGTCCTCATCTTTATGGCATATTTTGTGTAATTCAGGCATCGTCTCTTTATCTTTTTTCCTGAAAATACGCATCAATTTATGTGCTTCATAAGGATCGAAGCCAAGAAGTTGCAAGGAATCCTGTCCAAGCGACAGGGCACTACCAAAGGTCTCCCTTCGAATATGAGTTATTCCCATATCCATGAGCTCATAGGCAGAGGAACGGTCATAAGCATTAGCTGCTATTTTAAGGTGTGGATAGTGTTTACCCGCCAATTCGATCAACTTTCTTGATTTCTCTATATCACCGATGGCGATTATCAAAAGTTCGGCTTCAGCGGCTCCGGCGGCTTCAAGCAGGTCAAGTCGTGTAATATCTCCGTAATAAACCTCAAATCCGAATTTTCTCAGAACATCCACATTGTCTGCATCATAATCAAGAATGACCGGTTTGATACCAGCAGAAATGAGGAAACGACCTAGGTCAGTCCCCAGACGTCCAAATCCGGCAAGAATGACCTTGTGTCCGGTATGATCGATTGTGTCTGAATCACGCCGGTCTTCTTCATCTCCCTGAGCACTTGAACTGAACTTTTCATATACTAGAAAGAGGAGAGGAGTAAGGAACATGGAGATTGCAACTGCGGAAATAAGGGGTTCTATGGTTTGATTTGGCAATACGCCGTTGATCCTGGAAAACTGGAAGAGGACAAATGCGAATTCTCCTCCCTGGGCAAGAGCAACAGCAAAGAATGAAAGGTCTTTTTTCTCCATTCCAAAGATGAGGCCGGTACCTACGAGGACCAACCATTTGAAAACAATCAGAGCTGCAGTAAGTCCTGCAATCAGCATGATCTCTTCCCCTATCAATGTGAAGTTGAGACTGGCACCAATGGAGATGAAGAAGATACCCAGTAGCAGGCCCTTAAATGGTTCTATATCACTTTCAAGCTCGTGGCGGTATTCGCTGCCTGCCAGGACAACGCCGGCAAGGAAGGTTCCAAGAGCAGGGGACAAACCAACTGTGGTCATAAGTATCGAAATCCCAACTACAAGGGCCAGAGCGGCAGCAACAAAGATTTCCCTAACCCGTGTAGCTGCAATGGTCCTGAATATTGGTCTGCTTGCATATTTACCGAGGAAGAAAATAGATAGGATTGCAAGAAGAGTAATAATGATCTGCATGTATTCAGGCAGTGCACTGATGTTAAAGAGAGCTGCCTCAGAATGCCCGTCGTCATGTATGGCAATTGTTGCCAGGAATGGTAGAACCGCAAGCATAGGAATGACTGCTAGGTCCTGAAAAAGGAGAACCGAAAATATGGATCTTCCGGAAGAAGTATTCATCAGTCCTTTTTCCCGCAGGGTCTGCAAAACTATAGCTGTAGAGGAAAGGGAGAGAGTAAGACCAATGGCTACTGCCTGTTGCCAGGGCAGAAAGATAAGGGCTATACCTGAAATGATGATACTCGACAGAACAACCTGCATCCCCCCCATTCCCACTATAGGTGTACGCATCTGCCAGAGCAGTGATGGTTTGAGTTCGAGTCCGACCAGGAAAAGCATCATAACTACGCCAAACTCCGTGAAATGCATGACTTCTTCAATGTCAGCAATGAGAGAGAGGCCGAAGGGTCCAATGATAATACCTGCTATGAGATATCCAAGCACTGAGCCAAGACCCAGTTTCTTGGCAATAGGAACGGCAATGGATGCTGCTGCCAGGAAAATAAAGAGCTGAAATAGGAAATTTTCCATTATTCCGTCCTCCTGATAATTGAGTCTAGATCACTGTTGAGATATTGACCTTGCTTTGCTTTTTCAATATCCAGTGTGCCGTCTCGCAGTGCAATGATGGTACGACGATAGTCCTCTACATGAACCTTTATTTCTTCATCAGACAGACCCCCGTGAATACCAAGAACTGCGAATGGGGGGAGCCAGTTCATTTTGCATAGCTTTGCCATAGCGCAATATGGCGTGGTAAGTTCCCTGATCGTAAAGATATTAAAGCCATCTTTTTGGTAGGTACTGGCGTCACCACCTGCCGTGATAGCCTGCAGGAAAAGCTTCCCTTCAAGAGCATTGCCCTTTGAACCATATGCCCAGTCATACTCAAGCACCAGATCAAGCCATTCCTTTATAATTGACGGAGTTGAGTACCAATAGAATGGATGCTGGAAGATAATGACATCATGATCTTCGCAGAGACTTTGTTCTCTTTTGACATCGATCAGAAAATCCGGATAGTTTGCATAAAGGTCATTAAGGGTTACATTTTCAAGACCTTCAACAGCAGCACGAAGATTGTTATTGATTTTTGAATGTGATTTTGCCGGATGGGCAAAAATAATAAGAATTTTGTTCATGATTTTCTTTCCTGAATGGACGATTATTTCAGCGATTTTAAATTCCGATAGTCCCTGAGTTCTGGTTTTCATCCGTAGTGGGAGAGGAGATATCTATCAAAAGTATTTAGCCAACACATATTAAATAAAGGTTCCTTTATATGTCAAATGAAAAGATAAAGGAATGAAGTGTGATGTCAACCTCATCCTCAAAGTGCAAAACAAGTGTTTGTTGTTTGTTATGTAACAGGCATTGTGAGTGATGCTTTTACGGAAATTATTAAATCTCCTTTTTAGTTTATAGCTAGAATTTTGATTTTCATTCACATAGCTGTAAGATCATTGACGACCCATCATGTAGAATTCGTCATCAGGGCGTACTGCAGCAAAGTTCATCATGCGATTAGAAAGGTTATAGAAAGCAGTAAGACCCGCAATGTCCCAGATGTCTTCGTCGGAGAAGCCATAATTACGAAGGCCTTTAAAGTTCTTCTTCATTGATAGAACGTGAATCCGTTGTAACCTTCATCGCAAAACATGGAAAAAACGCTAAACTAATCAGCATGAGATATAACAAAAAAGTCTACTGTCCTGTGGAAAGAACTCTGTATGGTACAAAAATAAAATGGAACTTATCCTGAATTTTGTAAGATGATTATTTTGCCGGTAAGTAACATATGGACCACCGTCTATGAAACACTAGCAATAAAAAGGAGAACATAAATAATGGTAGGAATTGTTGAATTAGATGAGTTGCTCAAATCCATGAAACCTGAAATTCGAAGTGGTGACTATGTGTTTTGTACAGTTGATGGTAACTACTCTGATTATGCGCATTTGAGCCCACTGGCTTGCTTTGTGGAAAAAGAAGGTTTAAGCTTAATAATTTCAGTTGAAGCAGCAGAGAAAGCTCAATTAGCGTATGAGAGTACATTTAAGCAGATCACGTTAACAGTCCATTCAAGTCTGGATGCAGTAGGTTTAACAGCGGCCGTTGCAACAAAACTGGCATCTTATGGCATAAGTGCAAATGTAGTGGCTGCGTATTATCATGATCACATATTTGTGCAGACAGAAAAAGCGGATGAAGCTCTATTGGTCTTAAAAGATTTTGGTGCTGAAGAGAAGTGAACTAAAAATCTCGATTTATTTTTATACAACACCCATATTTTTAAAAAATTATGGTGTTGTGTGGCACATTTGAAAATCACTGGGAAAATAAAATGATACCTATCGAAACTCTCGCGATTATTTTTGGGCTTGCATCTGCACTATCATGGGGTGCAGGGGATTTTGTAGGAGGGTATGCTGCCAGACGGACAAGTGCTTATTATGTGGTTCTGGGCACACAAATTATGGGTATTATTACATTCCCAATTCTTGCATTTGCATTTTCAGAGACCCCACCACCACTCAACAATCTCATATGGGGTGTTTTTGCCGGATTCTTTGGAGCTGCAGGGTTGATAGTATTATATTTGGGTATGGCCAAAGGAAAAATGACTATAGTTGCTACTCTGGCTGCGGTCATATCGGTAATCATACCTGTAATATATTCAATTTTAAATGAGGGTATTCCTTCTATTTTTAAGATTACGGGTTTTATTTTTGCATTTATTGGAATACGGTTCATTGTTAGTATTGATAGTAGATCGAATTTAAAGGTAAAAGATCTGGAATATCCACTACTTGCAGGTATATTATTTGGCTTGTTTTTTATATCCATTGATAATTTCAGTTCCACTGCGATTTACTGGTCATTAACAGTTTCAAGAATTACAGCATTTATCATGCTAACAGCATTCATAATGTTAACAAAGACTATCAGTAAACCCACACATAATGCAATTCTGATAGTTATCCTTGCAGGATTGTTTAATACGGGAGGTGTTACCTTGTTTGCTCTGGCTTTAGAAACTGGGAGATTGGATGTTGCCACAATTCTTTCATCATTGAGTCCTGCAGTTACAGTATTGTTGGCATGTATATTATTAAAAGAACAACTTGATTCACGTCAATGGATAGGAATAATAGCCTCTCTGACCGCTATACTCCTCATATCGATCTGATACAAATTATTTTCCTTTATTGATCTTTGTTCCTAGTGTAAAGTGCGATTGGAAATGGTATATATAGAATCACGCTGAAATATTATGTTGAATGATATTTGACGGGAAATGGAGGTTGAAAGGTGAGCAAAAATTTAGAAATAGCAAAACTGTTTTACGAGGCATGTGAAACTGGAAAAGGATGGGAAGGCTGCATGCAATATTGTCAGCCTGATGCAACATTCTCTGCTCAGGCAGGTGCATTGGATGGAATAAACACGGTGGAAGGGTACACTGAATGGATGAAGAACTTACTGATACCAATACCTGATGGGCATTATGAGCTGCTCTTCTTGGCGGAAGACGAGGAACGAAATAGCGTTTCAGCCTGTGCAGTGTTCCATGGTACACAGACAGGTCCTGGAGGTCCGGTACCGCCGACAGGTAAGACCGCTGCAGCAGACTATGCTTATCTGATGATATTCGAAGGCCATCTGATCAAACACATGACTAAGATCTGGAATGATATGATCACCCTCCAGCAGATTGGTTGGGCTTAAATGATCTGTTGTTTAGTTTAGGAGACAATCTTGGGAAAGAGGTAGAACTCTTTCTTTTATCTTTTTTCAAATACTGTGTCACTTATGAGCTGCTTCTTTCTCTAAAAATACCCTGCTCACATCCATTTCTTCTTCTTTCTGTTTCCTGGTAATAGTCCATCCATTTTTCTTGTAGAAATGAACTGCCTGATGATTTGCCTCAAATGTTTCAAGACGCATAGTCAGATGACCGTGATTGGAAATTTGCTTCTCGCAATGAGCAAGAAGTTGTGAGCCAATACCACCACGCTGAAGATCAACATCAACCATCATTAAATGAATGAAGTCTTCAAAATAGATAGCCATAGCTATTATTTCATCGTTTCTTATCAGTACATCAGTATTCTCAATATGTTTTTGGATCTCTTTATCTGATTCACCGCTGTTAATGTACCAGTCAACATTTTCATCTCCTAAAAATGACTTATAGCATTTGTCTATAGTCCGTCTTGCAATTTCTTGCATTTTTGGGAGATCATTTGCATTTGCTTTTCGAATTTCGATCTTGTTCATTTTATGCTCCGTTTTGCTAAGGAAGGAATTTGTTAGTGCTTAGTATTTCCATATCAGCAGCTTTTTATTTACATAAACATTTTAACCAAATAATTTGTCGTCCTTCTGCTCTTTTTTCCATGTAATGCAACATACTTCCCAACATGCACATATTTAATTAACTATCTTGTCTGAACAGATTTTTTTGAAAGCTTTAACATGTATTACAATAAGATAGTTAATGGCGGGAAACCTGACAGTAACAGGAACTTCAGTGCAAGATTATATCTGTACTTTACTCAGATAAAAACATTGGACAATCCGACGATGTTAGAACTAGTAAGCACTTAAAGAGTTCCAAGACCTTCTGCAACCAACGGTGCTAAAAAATCCAGGAGGTTGAAATTGTAGATACTCGGGGATCTACGAGGGACAGATATGCTTCTTATGAGAGATACTCTCCAGAGGACTCGACGAGAAAACCAGGTCATGAATAATGTGAAACAAGCACTCAAAATTGAATGTTCTTTTTTGAAAAATCAAAAGGTGGAGAAAAGATGAGTAGAAATGTTATTTTGTATATTGCAATGAGTCTGGATGGCTATATCGCACGAAAGAACGGAGATGTGGACTGGCTGGAAGGTGATGACTCTGAACCGAATGTTGATCTAGGTTACGATAAATTTTATGGATTAATTGATACAGTGATAATGGGTCGAAAAACATACAAGCAGATACTTACTTTCGGTGAATATCCATACAAGGGAACCAAAGGATACGTTTACACATCAGAAAAGAGGGACAACAACGAAGATGTTGAATTTATTGATGAAAATGCCGCTGACCTCATTGCAAAATTAAGAAAAGAGGATGGCAAAGACATCTGGTTAATAGGTGGTGCAGGAGTCATTGACGAATTCATAAAGAAAGACCTGATCGATGAATACTTCATTACTGTTATACCTTGTATTCTGGGAGGAGGAATCCCTCTTTTCAAAGATAGCAATCCAGAGTTCGAGTTGAAACTATTAGAGAATAAGACTGTGAATGGAATGGCAATGTTGCATTATGCAAAAAGGTAAGTGGTATATGTATTGATTAATTCATTGAAATAAAGGGAGCAAAAGAACACAATCTAAAGGATGTATAAACTAAGATATGAGAGTAAATAGATATACCTATGCATCATACCTACTAAATGAAGGTGACAAAAATGTTCTGTTATCAGTGTGAAGAAACAATGAATGGGGAAGGCTGCACAAAAAACGGTATGTGCGGTAAGAAAGGGGAAGTTGCAGATCTTCAGGATGATCTCATCTATGTGCTTAAAAGCGTTGCATTCTATAACCAGAAAGCAAGAATGGCAAAACTTTCTGAAGAGAGTACTGATGATTTCATGCTCGATGCACTGTTTGCAACCATAACAAATACCGACTTCAGAATAAGCGGAATTCAGGACCGCATTGACAGAGGATTCAAGATTCAAAGTGAGATCAAGCGGAAACTTCTGGATAACAATGCACTTGATAAGAACGATCTGCCTGAGATAGCAACTGTGAGCCCGGAAAACCTCAAGGACAGGGATACCGGCATACTTGCAACAGAGAACGAAGATATCAGGTCATTAAGAGAACTGTTGATCTTTGGCATCAAAGGAATTGCAGCATATGCACATCATGCTATGATGCTTGGTAATGTCAATAAAAAAGTTAATTCATTCATAGAAGAAGGTCTTGTTGCAACCACGGATGACAACCTGACTGATAAGAACCTAATTTCATTGGTTCTGAAATGTGGGGAAAAGGGTTTTGATGTAATGGCAGACCTTGATAAGGTGAACACCGCAACATTCGGAAATCCGGAACCTACAGAGGTTAATATTGGAACAAGAGATAAGCCGGGTATCCTTATAAGTGGACATGATCTAAATGACATGAAACAGCTTCTTGACCAAACAGAAGGAACCGGTGTTGATGTCTATACTCACGGTGAGATGCTACCTGCAAATTCATATCCGGTATTTAAGAAGTACGAACATCTGGTAGGCAATTACGGTGGCTCATGGTGGCGCCAGAAGCAGGAATTCGAGAGTTTCAACGGACCAATATTACTGACAAGCAACTGTATAGTCCCTCCAAAGAAGACCTATATTGACAGATTATATACTACAGGTTCCGTAGGTTATGACGGTGCCACACATATAGTAGCTGAAGATGGTAAGAAAGATTTCTCGGTCATTATCGAGCAGGCAAAGACCTGTGAACCTCCGGTGCAACTGGAAGAAGGTAGCATCATGGGCGGTTTTGCTTACAACTCAGTATTATCTAATGCAGACAAAATAGTTGAAGCCGTTAAAGCAGGCAAGATAAAGAAGTTCATTGTCATGGCAGGCTGTGACGGGCGTCACAAGAACAGGCAGTATTACACGGATTTCGCGGAGGCATTGCCCAAAGATACTGTAATACTTACCGCCGGATGTGCAAAATATCGCTATAATAAACTTAACCTTGGGGACATTGATGGAATTCCAAGAGTACTGGATGCAGGACAGTGTAATGATTCATTTTCACTGATTGTTATTGCACAGGGACTTATGGCCAGACTTGGATTCACAGATGTTAATGAAGCCCCTATCTCATACAACATTGCCTGGTACGAACAAAAGGCAGTCCTTGTGTTACTCACTCTCCTGCGGCTTGAGATACAGGATATTACGCTAGGTCCAACACTGCCAGCATTTGTTTCACCTAATGTTCTCAATGTGCTGGTTGAGAAGTTCAACATGACACCGAACACCACCGTAGAAGAGGACATGGAGAGGCTCTTAAAATAAACAAGACGATATTAAGGAAGTTGCAAATTAAAGGTGTCGAATTTCCGACAATTGCTTTTCCAATTGCTGCGGAAATTGGGTTAACATTTATACCCATGAAAAAAAGAGTGATTGAGCCACTCTTTTTTAACATTTAATACGAACAATTCTCTTACATTTCTAGCTTGAAAATTTAACTTATTCTCATTTGCTTAATTTTTTGCATAACTCATAAATTCAAAGTTAACTATAATCTTATTAGCCATTAAAATAGGATAACTTTCTCAAAACAGAGAACCATGGTTGGTGAAACAATGGATGATATTGAGATAAAGCACAAAAAAGATGAGCATATTGAAAAAAAGCATGCAGAATCCAAGAAGAAAAATCCTGTTGCATCTATAATGAATTCTATTGGTATGGAGTTCGTACCTATCCCAGCTGGTGACTTCTGGATGTATTCAAATGAATGCAGATATGAAGAACCGGTTCATAAAGTAACCATCTCAAAACCATTCTATCTTGGAAAATATTTAGTGACTCAGAGAGAGTGGAAAGCTGTGATGGCCAACCATCCTTCATGTTTTGAAGGAGATGACAGACCCGTTGAATGCGTTTCCTGGAATAATGTACAGGAGTTTGTTAAAAGGTTGAACACAAAGGAAGACACCGATAAATACCGCCTTCCATCCGAAGCTGAATGGGAATATGCCTGCAGAGCTGGTACAACTACTATATATTCATTTGGTGATGCTGATCCGGAGTTGGGTGAGTACGCCTGGTATTATGGTAATTCAGAACATAAAACCCATTCAGTTGGTCAAAAAAAACCGAATCCATGGGGATTATATGATATGCATGGTAATGTTTGGGAATGGTGTCATAACGAATATCATAGAAGTTATGAGTTTGCTCCTGTTGATAGTAGTGCCCAGGTAGCTGGTACCATTCCCGGCCTTGTCCTGCGTGGCGGTGGTTGGGTCAATTACCCCAGGAAATGTCGTTCTGCCTATCGCAGCAGTTTCGACCCGAACTACGGTTCCTACTCCCTTGGCTTTCGTCTTTTCAGGTCAGTGTGATTATTTGTGAATATACTATTTTGCAGCTTTATTGGAATAAGACTATAATTTGAGCTGGAAATGAAAGAAGCCAGGATCTTCTTCTATTCTGAATGATACATACGCATTGTCTTCTGCCAAATCTCTTCTTAATCCTGCTTTTCAACAGTATACTTCAGCATTCTAATTGAGACAAATATAAATATCATATCCAGTAAAACTTTAATTGTGGGGCGTAATTCAAATGACAGACCTTATCGGAGATATATCACTACGTAAAGCTGCAATTATTGCTGGTTTTAGTTACCTGGTCATATTTGTACTTGGAATCCTGGCTAATTTCTTTGTTCTTGAAAATCTCATAGTACCGGGAGATGCTGCAAGAACCGTAAACAATCTCATGACCAATGAATGGCAGTTTCGTTTAGGCATTCTTGGATTTATCATCATGGTTATTTTTGATGTGGTGGTGGCCTGGGCGCTTTATATTCTACTCAAACCAGTGTCCAATAGTCTTTCACTGCTTGCAGCATGGCTAAGACTCGTGAATGCAACTATTTTTGGAATTGCTTTGTATAACCTTTTTAGTGTCTTGAGACTCTTAGATGATACTAATTATCTTGCATTACTTGATACAAGTCAATTGCAAGCTCATGTAATGCTATTCATGGCTGCGTTTAACGATACATGGCTAATTGGTTTGATATTCTTTGGTATTCATCTGTTTGTTCTTGGTTACTTAATTTTCAAGTCAGGTTATATTCCAAAATTTATTGGTATTCTGTTGGTAATTGCATCTTTAGGCTATCTTATCGATAGCTTTGCAAATGTCCTTTTGGTCAATTACACAGATTACGAAGCAATATTTATGCTGATAGTTGTCGTTCCCGGGGTAATTGGGGAATTATCATTTACCTTGTGGCTTCTATTGAAAGGGAGAAAAATAACAGAGACCATGTCTTAAGATCGATTCAGTATGTTGTTTGGCAATAAAAGAGATGAAACAATTCCCTTAACAGATATGCCGCAATTATTGTGGGTTTATTGTTTATAATTGCGACAGTTTTTCTTTTTGTTGGAGAATACTTTTACAAATAAAAAAGTAAACAGCACTCAGATTTCAGTGATATGGATTGAATTTTTCATGTAATGTTGAAATAGATCATTTCCCCATTCAAGTGAACCTGGATTTGAACATAGAATATGGTTACTATCAATTTCTCCGTTATTTTTAAGTGGGCGTAGAAGGAGGTGGTGATCATTATACACCATAGCTAAAAAATTCATTTTTTCAGAGCAGACATAAAAGTGAAACAGTTTTTTTTCTAGAAGTTTTTCAAAATCTTCTATATGCTGTTTTTTCAATTTATCAAATACTTCCGGGGTTGTAACAAAATATACATGTGCATTATTCTGCATCAAGCCTGAGAAGAACTTCGGGAAATCTGGATGATAAAACGTACAAAGCGCACGGTGAGAATTTGATATGAAGGATGATTCAATAACTGTTTTATTAAGGTCGTATATATCTGCATGAGAAGGTTTTATTATCTCACATTTTCGCAGTTCATTCATTCTTTTCAAGAGATGTGGCGGGATAAAGTCAATATTGTGTGTCCCCCAATAATCAACATCTAAATCCAAAATTTCAAGAGTATTTAAAAAGGGAGCCACATCATCCACTATTATTTTTCCCATACTTGTCAATTCATAAGTGTCTTCATAATGATTAACAAGAAAATGTTTTTCAAGTATCTTTAACTGAGGAAGTAGTGCTTGCCTGGTAGTACATAAGGTTTTGAGAATGTCTTCCATTTCCTTTGCTTCATCCTTTAGTAATAGGAGGACTCTTTTTCTTTTCTCTGACATTAGCATAACATCAAGCAACGTTTTCTTCACTCATATCACCACCAATAAATACTCAAAATATATTAAAAAAATTTTGCACAACACTTTCTGTACAAAACGTTGCAACTAGATATATCTTTGTTGATTTATTAGAGCAATGTAGTATTATTCATTATTAATAGGTATGTTCTGACATGAATGTATATGATCATGCATCATAATTTTTGAGTTAATAGTTTGAAGATATTATATATTTAAAACCAAAACCAGAAATATTTTAGCACTTTTTATTTCTTAGAGAATACCTTATAATCTTTGAATTAGAAGCTAATATTATGAATACTCAACTTTTCGTCAATTTGCCTGTGAAAGATCTCAACAGATCAATTGATTTCTTCACTAAACTTGGTTTTGAATTCGATCCCAAATTGTCAGATGAGAACGGCACCTGCATGATCGTAAACAAAGATAGTTTTGTAATGTTAATAACTGAAGGCCTTTTCCAGTTATTTACGACGAAACCGATATGTGATTCTAAAAAATATTCGCAGATGGCGATATCCCTGTCTGCTGAAAGCAGGGAAAAAGTTGATGAACTGGTAAACAAAGCTGTAAAAGCTGGTGGTTTAGAAGCAGCAGAACCACAGGATCATGAATGGATGTACGGACGTAGCTTTGACGATCTTGATGGATATGTTTGGGCAGTATTTCATATGGATGAAAGTTCTGTTAGTGAAGATTAAGTGGAACTCAGATTGAGTTCATTCAGTTTTTCTGTATTTCTTATAAAAAAGGAAATGTGGTCATAAAAATAACCCACGATAAAATTTAATCGGTAAGGAAGAAACTGAAATGTCAAACCTTAACGTCGATATATCACAACGCAAAGCTGCAATGATTGCAGGGTTCGGGCTTCTGGTAATGACCATATTCGCTCTTTTTTCTCACTCATTTGCCCTCCCAGGTATTGTTGTACCAGGAGATGCCACCGGAACAGCAAACAATATCATGGCTAATGAGGAACTGTTTCGCATGGCTATTTGTAGCTTTATTGTGGTGATAATTCTTGATGTGCTGGTAGCCTGGGCATTCTATATTGTACTTAAACCGGTAAACAAGGGTCTTTCACTGCTTATGGCCTGGTTCAGGTTGGTTTATGCCACAATCTTTGCATCCAGTCTGATATTTCTTGTCATTCCTTTACTACTTTTAAGTGGTGCAGACTACCTGACAGTACTTTCAACAGATCAGCTGCATGCTTATATGATGCTGTCCCTGGACGCATTCAGTGACGGATGGGCTGTAGGCCTTGTATTCTTTGGTCTTCATCTTACACTCCTAGGATATTTAGTCTTCAGGTCTGGATACATTCCCCGTATTCTGGGAGTTATTTTAATAATTGCAGGTTTAAGCTATATGATCGATAATTTTGGCAGGTTTCTCGTTCCAAACCTTGATCTTCAGATAAGTATAGTTCTGGGTTGGGGAGAATTGTTGTTCATGTTGTGGCTTTTATTAAGGGGACACAAAATACCTGAAGTGAAAATTAATGAAGAGTAAAATGTGTTCTCAGACAATATTTAGTGGTTAAACCCCATCTAATAATGAGGGTTACTCGGATGAAAGCAGTAGTGTATAAAAGATATGGTTCATCTGATGTTCTTGAACTAAAGGAGATACCTAAACCTATCCCAAAAGACGATGAGTTTCTCAATTTCCTTTTTCTTGAAATCGATCGGACTGATCATTGTTGGATAAAAAATTATAATTTAGTATTCCTTTTTATAAATTTGCATAGTAAATAACCAATGATGCAAAGTTTTAAATACTATTAAATAAGTATACGAATGCCGGTTACCTAGCAGATGGCCAGCAAACAACTCTTTAAACGATTTAGCAAAAAAGGAGAAACAGCCATGTCAGAAAAAATAGAAAATCGAGTATTTACCACTTCACCATTACCACCTGTATTACATGGAGTCAAATTAAGCAATGTAAAAACAGAAAACAACATTCATGCTATTTCCAGTGTCAATAAATTCACTGCAGAATGATAGTTTTCATTTAACTGGCATCAATATTTATAACAAATATACTGCCAATCATTTCTTTTAACAATTGACCAGTTGGCCAGGGCTAAAATTGAAAAGTTGCTTGTGAGGATGCATTTTCTCACAACATCTTTTGGTTGCTTTAAGTATTTTCTACTCTAATTCACTTTCGTGACCGACCTGAATATTCCAAGAACACTTTTTATCAGAGGAGCCTTCATCATGAAATTGCCCACACCTGTCAAACACGCCCTTATCGAAGCAACAATTTCAACGTACATTGAAGACTATTCATCATCCCCTATTGGCAAAAAGAACCCTACTTTCGAAATTCCACTGGTTAAAATCAGAGAAGATACCAAAATGTTCGGCATCACTGAATCTGACATCCATGCCAACATTGTCGAAAACCCAAATTCCCTATCCTACTGCGAAGATTCAAACACCGTGCAATTTACTTCTCCCTTTACCCGGACCTGTGAACTCTATAACGATGTCCTTGATAATCTCAAGGCAAATACAGCCATCGATTCAAAAACTACTATAAGTTATGATCCTGCAATAAAAGAAGACCTTATTTATCATTTCTTTACAGGTTCCATCGTCCTAATGGTCCCTGAAGGCATGTCCAGCCTGTCCCAGCTTAAATTTGCTCTCAAAACCGGGGGAAGTAAGCTCCGCGCAATTATAGATGTGACAGGTGGTTGGGTTTATCTTTTTCCAACACATATAATGGAATCTATGGAATGTGGCAAGACGGCAGCTAAGGACACCAACGTTGAACAGGTCCTTGCAAGTTATCTTGAAGATATATTTCCCTGATAGCCTTAATGAACTCTTGATATTGGAGTGCTTATTACTCCCAACTTTTGTTTTTACTCTCATCACTAATTAAATTACCATCTTCCAGGGTAATCACCCTGTCAACATAATCAGTATGCCATGGTTCATGTGTTACCATTATAATCGTCTGACCATATTTATCGTTCAGCTCTTTGAATACGTCCAGGACCTGTTTTGAGTTTCTGGTATCAAGGTTTGCACATGGCTCGTCGGCAAACATTATATCGGGTTTTTTTGCTATTGCTCTTGCAATTGCCACTCTCTGTTTTTCCCCACCGGATAATTCATCAGGGACTCTGTTATGTTTATCTTTTAGACCCACCTTGTCTAATGCATCAAGTGCGACTTCATAAGCTTCCTTTTTTGATTTACCTTCCATCATGGAAAGCACATAAACATTTTCTGCAGAGGTCATTTCATTAATGAGTGCATAATCCTGAAATACATAACCGACCTGTGTCAGCCTATAATAGCTCCTTTCTGCTTCAGGCAAGCTGGAAACCTGTAATCCCCTAATAGTATATTCTCCGGCAGTCGCATCGTCCAACAATGCCAGAATCCTTAAGAGAGTGGTTTTTCCACTCCCGGATGCACCCATTATGGCTACAAATTCTCCTTTTTTTATCTCGAACGAAACACCCTTAAGAGCCTTGACAGCCGTGCTTCCTGTGCCATAACACCTTTTCAGGTCTCTTACTATAATCATTTTTATCGACCCCATATGGCTTTGAGTATGCTCTCTTTTGATACACTCCATGCGGGAAGTGTGCCGGCTATCACTGACAATGTAAGCATGGTGAATATGCTTTCTATAAGCAGGATAGGATCTATAAGGGGACTTATTTCCATGGTTTCATAGAATGTTACCGGGTTTGCCTGGAAATAGAGCATCAGTGTGAGATATAGTGTCAGTCCTGCCAGAATTCCCAGAGAAACATAGAACATACTAAGGAATGCATAGGACAAGATTATTGATCTTGGAGTAATGCCTATCGCCTTTAAAATACCAATCTCTTTTTTCCGATTTAGTATATTAATATAGATTATAATTAGGATCAATGCTGCACCAACTATCAAACTCACAAATTTTGACATGATATCTATGGCACCCATACTTTGCATTGCCTGCTTAATGAGAGTCTCAGATTTATCAGCCCACGTGAATATCTCCTCATTCACTCCTGCATCTCTTATCTTGGCTTTTAATTCGTCTTCAGTTCCCTGCTTATCGACCCTTACAACAACGCTGGTAGCTTTACTCTGATCTAAGCCGTATACTTCCTCGATCTCTTTATAATGAACCAGAGCATTCAGGTCAACAAGTTCAAATGTACCTTCCATAATACCTTTGACCTTATAGGTTCTTTTGACACCATTACTGTACGTTACATCAACAAGCGATCCTACTCTGACCTCACCCAGGTTATCATATATCTCTGCTCCAAAACCAGTGCCTGCTATCATGGCACCAATGATTATCTCATCCCTGGAAAGTTCCCCAAGAAAATCACCGTCATTGATAATATATGGATATCGTGAGATCTCATATTCTTCGATGGGAAGTAAGCCAGTTATGGTGACTCCTACGACATTCTGTTTATGATCGATAGATGCTCCCACGTCCAGTCTCTTTGTTGCAGCTCTTACTCCTTCTACTGCCCGGACCTTCTGCAAAACGCTATCTGCATTGTTGATGTAGGTATTGTCGCCTGTTGGTTCAATGACAATATCTCCGTAAGGGTAGTCTTGCATCATGCCAGTAAAGAGGACGGTCATTCCTCCTATCATCGAGGGAAGGAATACCAGGTTCATAAAAATGAGCGAAAGAACAAAAACTATGAACATTAGTGTTTTCTTGTTACCTCTTTTAACACTGCTGGATGCAATGAGAGCGCCTACCCTGATATCGTCGATCATATTGAATACCTCTCATTATTCTTTGTTGTTAGCAGAATTATCGCTACCTTCCATTAATTGCCTGATTATCTTATCTTTTGACCTTTTTGTTCTGTAGTTATTGTAAATTAATCCTCCAATAACTGCTAAGATAAGTAATAAAACTACAATAACTCCTGCTCCACTACTTCTTTCCAGGACTATTAGATTGATCTTCGTTTCGATTTGCTCTTCACCAAAATCATCAATGTAAGTTATGATCACAGGGATCTCGTATTCCCCTGCTTCATCAGCTATAAAAGTAATTACCGCCGGCCCATCTTCATTTGGATCAAGAGTTCCTATGAATGATTCTTTTAGCCCTTTGAACGGATGGTCAGCATAGGCTTTTATTGAATTTATTGTTCTGTCACCGGAGTTTTCGATACGCATGGTCAATTCTATAGTATCACCTGTGTAAGGAAGAACGGGATCAACCTTTACAGATGCAAGATTTAAACTGCCTTTTTTGTCAAGCACGGTTATTTTAATATCATATTCATCTTTTTGCTCGCCAAAATCATCTTCGTACTCTATTATGACAGGTATCTTAAATTCTCCTGAACTGCTTGCCTTGAATTTGAACAATGCAGTTTGACTACCATTCAGGCCAAGAGTTCCAATTGTAGAATTTTTAATTCCTTTAAATTCGTGATCTAAACTAACAGAAACAGATTTTGCTATTGAATCACCAAAATTCTCTATGCCTAATCTCAAATCAACTGTATCTCCCTCGTAGATGTATTCAGGACTGGTTATGACAGAAGATATTCTTGGTTCTGCATGTTCGCCTGTCACCACGATTTCAACTTCATAATATGTTGTTCTTTTTACATCTTCATTCCCATATGTTAATTTCATCTTAATTATATGAAGACCTGATTTAGCATCAGGAGTTGTTCTCATGTGGTATCTGAGCTGTCTTTCGCTGTCCTGGTATACGAATTTAGGAATATAAGCAACCAGATCTTCTGTAACTATGATATCCGGAGGGATACTGATTATTTCAAATCTGATGTTTTCAGGAACTCTGGTTCCACAGTTCTCAAGACTGATTCCGATGGTGAATTCCTCATCACTACTTACTGAACTGGGACTTATGTCTTCTATAACTGCTATCAAGCATTCATTGCCAGATGATTCTGCTTCAACAGTAACCGTTCCTGCTAAGAGAATTGTAAAGATTAATAGGAGCAAATATGTTAGTTTCGTATTCTTATTCATTCTTTATTTATCTCCTTTTGAATATTTTGTGTAAGTTCAATTGAATTTTTAAAAATCAGATTTAATGCAAGCATTTGCTGGTAATATTGATTGATTAATTTAAGCAATTCTTCTGATTCCTTCGCTTGACTATTTTCACAAATTTCAAGCATTGCAGGAAGATCTTTAAGCGCAGGGACGACCAAAAATTCATTTTTGGATTTGATTGCATCAATGGTCATCGTTAGCATATCTTTTTTAACTGAAAAGTATAACTTTTTTGAACCTGCTTTCCGTGTTTTATTTACAAGAGTTACGCCACTAAGCAATTTCATTGAGGCACTAACAGCTGAAAAACCATACCCTGTCATTAGGGTAAGCTCTTCTAAAGTTAATGGATCGGGTTCAGAATAAAGCATTGCAAGTAGTTTCGACGAAAGTTCATCGAGTCCATAGGATTTCATCCCTTGATGTACAAGATTTTCAAAATCTCTTTTTACTGTTTTCATTACCACGCCTTATTCACACTATTTACAGTAATTTAAAGGTATAATATGCATGCGATATATTATTTGTGATTATAATATTTTTAAAAAAACAAGGTCAAAATCAAATAGGAAGGTATATATTCTTGCTAGAAATAATTTCATAAGCTCTTAGTTTTGCTTGCGTTTTTCCTTGAACCTAACAAAACGAAAAGCTTGAGATTTCTTTTTACTATTAATGTTAGGATATTGATTTAAATAGAATCAAGTTAGAATTATTATAATTATATTTGGATAATGGTTGGTGATGTAATGAACAACGAAAAAGGAAAAATAAAGTATGTATTTGCGGTGGCTTTTCTGGTAATCATAGTTGGTTTGGCAGGAGCCTATGCAAGTTTTTCAGTGGTTGAACCTAAAGATCTAGGAGTTGAATACACTAAAGAGGACTATAATAGTGCTCTGGAAAAAACTGGTATGGTTATAGAATATGAAGGTCTGACTGGCGAAGAATTAGAAGATCTGTACAAAGAGAATGTGGATGATAAATCAATAGATGATTATAATTTTGAATTCTCTGAATATGAAAGGAAAGAATTCACTTTAACTGCGGCAGAGTCAACAGCTTTGTTAAATGAAATTGCGCCTGGATTTTGGTGGTTTGATGATCTACAGGTAAAAGTTTCACCAGATGGAACCATGGAAGGGTCAAGCACTGCTGACATAAAAAAACTCAAAGCCGAACTGTATTCAGATGTTGCAGGTGATGTACCTATTCCGCTACCGGACACCTTGAACATTTATAGCAAAGGAAAGATCAGCATTACAAATAATCAGCTGAGTGCAGAACCGGAATCCTTTAATCTTGGTCCGGTTTCACTTCCTGACAAATATCTGGAACCTGAAAATGTAGATGTAATGGAAGACTATTTCCCTCGAATTTATACAGTGGTTCCCGGACTTGAAATCAATAGTTTAAACTCTAATTCAGATGGTGAATTTGTTTTTGATGGTGTTATTCCACAAAAAGTATCTGTGACTAAAAAATAAATGTTGGAGTGGTTATAACTGAAGTATTTAATGATTAATGGGAAAAAGGAGAAAATACCTCCATTCCCACATCATAAAGCTTATATCTATAGGTCGAAGCAGTTTTTTTCAGCTAAGAGAATAACAACTCATTTAACTATGGGTAATTTTGTTACTTTGAAAGAGTTATATAACGGGATCAAAAACAAAAGTTCTATTCCAAGGGTTCTTCTTATAGATCCAACAAGTAATTGCAATTTAAAGTGTAAAGGGTGCTGGTCAAAAGATTATGAAAGTGGCCATAATATTTCATATGAAAAGTTTGACGATATATTGTCTCAAGCTGAAAAATTAGGGATTATGGATTGTTTAATGACCGGTGGTGAACCTTTACTTCGGAAAGAAGATATTCTGAAATTATGCAAAAAGCATAATAAAATGACTTTCGGTGCGTTTACTAATGCTACTTTGATCGATGAAGAATTTGCTGATGAAATGGCCAAGCTGGGGAATTTGAATGTTTTTATAAGCATCGAAGGAACAAAAGAAGAGAATGATTTTAGACGAGGTCCTGGTGTTTACGATAAAGCAATAAAAGCTATGGATATCTTAAAATCCAGGGGCATTGCATTTGCTTTTTCAGCTTGCTATCATTCAAAGAACTATGAGACCATAGCCAGTGATGATTTTCTAGACTATATGCGTGAAAAAGGAGCATGGTTCGGCTGGTTATTCCAGTTTATTCCAGTTGGAAGCACTGCTGACACCTCTTTAGTATGCACCGCTGAACAAAGGGCATACGTACAGGAAAAGATCAGGGACTACTGCGCAAAACATGACTACGTAATTGTGGATTTCTGGAACAATGGCCATTTGTCTTTCGGCTGCATTGGTGCTGGTGTTGGTTTTGCTCATATTAATGCTAAGGGTGACGTTGAACCCTGTGCATTTTGCCATTATTCGGATTCAAACATACATGACGTATCACTTGCTGAAGCTCTCAGATCTAAATTTTTTACTGCCTTTAGAAATGCTCAACCATTTTCACAAAACCCATTAAGAGCCTGTCCATTAATAGATAATCCTCAGGCAATTATTGATGTGGTTAAAGCCGGAGAAGCAAGGTCAACTCATCTGGCTAACCCGGAATCAGCGGAAGATCTTGCTAAGAAAAGTTTTGAAAGAGCTAGAGAATGGGAAGGGAAATCAGAAGAATTGTTCAAGAAAATGCCAATTCATAATCAAAAGAACTTCCCTAAATTCTTGAAATATTTTGCTTTTAAAAAAGGAATAACAGATGGCAGAAGAAAAAAGATTTAGTGCCGAAGTTTTTCATAAAAATGATACTGATGACTGGATAGTATTTATTCATGGGTTTGGAGGCAGCGCAAGGACCTGGAAAAAACAGATCGAGTTCTTTTCAAAACATTATAACCTGCTTGTGCTGGAAATGCATAAGGAAAAAAGAAATGAAGATATCGACCTGAATAAAGTATGTGAGCTTATAAATAACACATTAAAATACTATAAAATTGAAAAAGCTCATTTTATGGGCTTTTCTTTTAGTTCTTTAATATGCTTACGATTTGCTATATTTTACCCGGAAATAGTAGATTCGCTGATCATGGGTGGAGGAATTGTTAAGTTCAACATGAGAACAAAATGTTTACTTTATACTGCAATAACTTTTAAAAAATGGATAAACTACATGGTTCTTTACAGATTTTTCGCCTACATAATATTGCCCCGGAAAAATCACAGGAAGTCACGGGCTGTCTTTGTAAACGAAGCAAAAAAATTAGGTTATGATGAATTCTGTAGATGGGTTGATCTTATTCCACAAACAAAAGGAAGCTTAGCCTGGTTAGATGAACTAAATGATGATATTAAAATCTTGTTTGTTTCAGGAAATGAGGACCACCTTTTTTTGAAAGACATTTTAAGGCATAGTAAAAAAATACGCAATTCCCGGGTAGAAATAATTGATAATTGTGGTCATGTATGCTCTATAGAGCAATATGATAAATTCAATGATATTGTTTTTAGATATTTGAATTCGACATTTGTTTGATTTCATTTTACTTTTTTTGTGAACCTAATTCCTTGAGTCTAAAAAATATGTTGGGAATCTATTTAATAGAGCAAGTTTCAATTCTTACAATTGGATTTAAAAGTGGGAGTGAATAAAATGTCTGTAGAAGCGTATATAAATTTTAATGGGAACTGCCGTGAAGCTGTAGAATTCTATACCGAGGTTTTTGGAACAGAAAAACCTCAGATCATGTTATACAAAGATATGCCGGAAGATGGAGACTTTCCTCTTACGGAGGAAACAAAGGATCTGGTATTACATACTTTCCTTACTATAGAAGGAAGCACTGTGATGTTTTCTGATGTTCCTCCTGGCATGCCTTTTGTCACCGGGAATAATATCAGCCTTATGATCATCAATAATGATATGGATAGAATAAAGTCAATGTTCAACAAACTCATAGTTGATGGGACCGTAGGCATGGAGCTTCAGGAAACGTTCTGGAGCAAATTATATGGCTACGTAACCGACAAGTTTGGAGTTGGATGGCAATTCAATTACGATGATGAATCAACATAATGACTTTATAGATGCAAAATGTTCACATCAATATGTTTTTATAAAGTTAGTAATATGTATTGATGAGTACGTAAATATATAACAAATCAAATGTTGTCTCATTGTTTGTTGTTCCAAAGTAAGATTTTCCATTCCAAAATATTTGCATGTAAACATGCAATATAGAATGATGGCAGAACATGCAGGAATTAATGCATTCATCTGTTTATAATTTTGCTTGTTGGTGTAAAGATATTCAACAAATTTTTTGGACTGTTTTATAAATTCTATAATTTCCACTACGAAGCAGAACTGAAATTAACAAAAGGAGTAATTTGTCAGTAAATACGGAGGCAGGATGTATTTCAATATTTACTCAATTCCTTTGTTCATTTCATGTTTTATTGTCTGCATCCTTTTGTATTATATTGAAAAATACAAGGCTACACCAGGTGCAAAATATTGTGCATTTCTTCTGGTTTCCATAGGTTTTTATTCATTTTTTTATGCACTGGAAATATCGGCTACTGATGTCGACACATTTTTACTCTTTTATAAGTTGGAATATATAGGAATTGCTATAATTCCTTTATTCTTCATGCTTTTTGCAATAACCTATAGTGGTAAAAAAGACCTTTTATCAAAACCTTTAGTAGCTGTATTCCTAAGTATTCCCCTTGTAACTCTTTTGCTTGTGTTTACAACTGAATACCATAATTTGTTCCATAAGAGATTTTATATAAATTATGACGGTCTATTCCCTGTATTTGCTTATGAGCCTGGTATATGGTATTGGGTACACTTTTCATATGCTATTCTTTGCATCATTATTAGCTTAGGTTTTCTTTTTGGTATGCTGCAAGGAACCCTACCTTTTTTCCGTAAGCAGATCATTTTTGTTATAATCGGATCTTCAATGCCCTTTTTAACCCTTCTGATCCATCTATTAGGACTCGCTCCATGGGGTATAGATCCTGCTCCTTTTTCCCTCACACTGAGTGCAATCATTATATATATAGGATTTACGCGATATAAATTGTTTAACCTTGTTCCGTTGGCACGAGGTCTGCTTTTTGACAATCTCCTTGATAGTGTCATAGTTTTCGATAATGAGCAGAGAGTAGTGGACTATAACAGTTCTGCTATGAAAAATCAATACATAAAAACAAAAGATATAGGAGCACACATATCGGACTTACCAGAGCCATGGTGTGATCTTTTAAAAAGAGAAAACGAATCAAGCAAAAGAAACGTTATTGAAATAAAAAAGATGAACGCAGGTTCTATCCTCTGGTTCAATATTACATTTCTTCCACTGTATGATCACTACGGGAGTACAATAGGTAAAATGGTGCTCATAAATAACATCACTGAACGTAAGAATGCAGAAGAAGAGTTGCTAGAAGCTATCAATAAAGCTAATTATATGGCAAATAAGGCAGAAATGGCTAATGTTGCCAAAAGTACTTTTCTGGCCAACATGAGTCATGAACTACGGACACCTCTCAATTCTATAATCGGTTTCTCGGATATTCTTCTTGAAAACAGGATTGGAAGTCTCAATGAAAAACAAAATAAGTATGTAAGTAATGTATCTAACAGTGGCAAGCATCTTCTCAGCGTCATAAACGATATACTTGATATCTCTAAGATCGAAGCTGGAAAAATGGAAATATTTGATGATAATGCATCAATTGATGAGGTTGTTGATGAAGTCTTAATGGCATGTTCTCCTCTTGCACATATAAAGAAAATTGAGCTGCTGCAGAATAATGATTGTGATACAAAAACAATCAAAGCTGATAAAGTCAGGCTTAAACAGATATTATACAATCTTGTTAATAATGCTATAAAATTTACTCAAGACGGTGGCAAAGTAACTTTGAACATTAAATCAATTAATAAAAATATCCGGTTTGAAATAATTGATACAGGAATGGGCATATCTAAAGAGTACCAGAGTAAATTGTTTACAGTTTTTGGCCAGCTTGATACAGCAAATAATAGAACATTTGAAGGAACAGGACTTGGTCTGGCTATTGTAAAGAAATTGGTAGAAATGCACAAAGGAACCGTTTGGGTTGAAAGTGAACTTGGCAAAGGATCTACATTTGTTTTTGAAATACCATTAGAATAATAGGGCATTAAGCAAAATGAAGAAATAATTCTTTAGATTATGGTTTTGGATATTGGTGCAGAAAGTTTTAAAGATCGCTATCCGCTCTTAATTCAAAAACCCTAAATACAACTTTCCCCAAATAAAAGGAAGGAGATTGTAAAAATTGGTATCATATATAGTGATTCTTATTCTATGCCTGGTAGGATTTGCAGCTATTCACAGCCTTTTGGCGAGCTTGCCAGTTAAACGTTTCATCAGAGGAGCCTTAGGGTCCAGAGCAGACGATTTGTATATGCCAATATACAATCTTATCGCAGTGGTAACTCTAATACCACTTGTCTATCTGCTTTATAAGAACCCAGGCCCGTTCTTATACATCGTCCCTTCTCCCTGGCGCTGGTTCATGGTAGGTGGACAGGTGATAGCTGCTATTGTTGGTCCAAGGGCTTTGCTGGATGCACCCCAAAGATTCAGGCTACGTGGACAATTATCCACACCAAATACCCCTGATGCAGCCCCTCTGGATATCCGGGGTGTTTACCGATGGATAAGGGATCCTTTCCTTTTCTCCGGACTGGTGATAATGGTGCTTACTCCTTTTATGACCGTCAATCTGCTCATCATATACCTTCTGACGACCATATATCTGGTTATGGGATCCATGCACTGGGAAAGTAGGCTGGTGGCACAATTCGGTGATGAATATCGTGAGTATCAGAAAGAGGTCCACAAGATCATACCCAGCTTAAAAGGGTACCAGAAAAGAATAAAAAAGTTATGATATGGCTTGAATATCCATTTCTACGACTGTAGAAATTAGTCTTAGATAACACATTTTTTGCCAAAAATTATATACTGTTTATGTCCTATTTACAGGCGATAAACATGATTCATGAAGAAAGAAGTAACATGTCAGAAAAGACTTTAAACCTTACCAGGGCAATCGATTCTCTAAGAGAAGAACTGGAAGCTGTAGACTGGTACAACCAGAGAGCAGATGCATGCACCGATGAGAACCTGAAGAAGATCTTGATCCACAATGCAAATGAAGAGAAAGAACATGCAGCCATGCTTATAGAATGGCTCAGACAGAATGATGAGAATTTCGCCAAAGAACTTAAAGAATACCTTTTCAGCACAGAAAAAGATATAGCAAGCCTTGAAGAAGGCTAAATATATTTTTCTTCATTTTTTTATTTTTATAATGATATTCTACTCAAACGAACTTATTATATTCAATACATTGCATTTAATTCATATAACTTGCAATTAGAGCCTTTCAAAATATTATATTTTTAATAAAGTAATATTGGTAAAAAAATGTCAGTCACTCAAAATATAAAGACCATCTTCAAAGAACTCGCAAACACAAAACTTGTCTGTGTTACCAAGACAATTGATCCTGAAAGAATAAATGAATCCATCAGGGCTGGAGCCACTATAATAGGAGAGAACAGGGTTCAGGAGTTCGAAGAAAAATATGAAGAGCTCCTATCATGTGAAAGGCACCTTATAGGACATTTACAGACAAACAAGGTAAAGAAAGCGGTTCAATTCTTTGATGTGATCCAGTCGGTCGATTCCTTAAAGTTAATGCAGGATATTGATAGAAAAGCTAAAGCCATTGACAAGGTACAGAAAGTATTCCTTCAGGTCAACATAGGTAACGAGCCACAAAAGTACGGTTTTGTATTGGATGAAATTGAACAGGTTATAAGTGAGATTAGGGGACTTAAAAATGTGCAGGTTGAAGGGCTCATGTGCATACCACCTTTTGTATCTCCCGAGGAAACGCGTTCATATTTCAGGAGAATGAAAGTACTTTTTGATGACTTGAAACAGGAAAACTCAGGTAATAGTGACAATATCGATTTCCAGGAACTATCAATGGGGATGTCCGGTGACTACAGGGTTGCTATTGAGGAAGGGGCTACAATGGTGCGCGTGGGTTCTGCGATATTCGGAAACAGGAAATACTGAAATAGAATGTTGTTTTTTCTAAAAATATATAGTTGTTCATTTTCTACCATATGAGATTCAGTAATTTTAACAATAAAACTCACGGACAAAACAATCAACTGGTATCAATTCACTAATTCATCTCTATTTTTATAAAGATACCACATCCCCCATAATCCATAGATTATGATCAAAGGAAGGATTATTGAATATGAAACATATTTATCCGGGTTTAGAGTCAGAACATCCCTTCCAATAAAAATAGTAGTCAGGCTAACAATTGGCCAGTAAGCCGTAATTGCCAACGCTGCAAACATGGAGTAAAGACCCCACGATTTTCTTTTTAGCAATCCGACTATTCCCAGAAACAATAGTGGAATATATAATATGGTATCTGCAAATTCAAATCCTTTAGCCCAGGATAAACCAACTTCACCCACCTCTTCTGCTGATTCCTGTAATCCAAGTGACACTGTCATGTCATAATCTATCAATGAGAATGTCTGGCCTGCCAGAAATATTATTGTTAGTATTACGCCAATGATGACAAGGACCCAGAAACCAAGGTTTGGTGTTCCAACCTTATTATGTTTGCTATTATTTTATCCATTTGATACAGGCGAGTACATAAAAGATAACACGTTTTTGAACCCATGAATATGGGTAATGTAATAGTAGTTAAGTAACACTATTAAGAAATCGTGCTTCCAAAATTACTTAGTCTACTATATCTATATTTCAGTGTTTGGATGAAAATTAGAATTCACACTCAAAATATTAAGTGCGGGGGTAAATTAAATGAAATTAAAATTAATACTAAACACCTTATTAGTTTTCTTGCTGTTTATTTCAATATCTGCAAATCTGGCTTCTTCAGATGCTAACGATGATCTGATAGCTGAACTATCTGATATCGATGTTTTTCACCCACCAGATACAGCCAATCATTATCGTGCTGACTTATACAACGAATGGCATTATTTTAATATGATTGATGAAGAACAGGATATATCAATAGTAACCTCACTGAAGCTGACAGGTAATGTTTCTAATCCTAGTACTTTTCCAATGACCAGCTCTGCTCAGGTTTTGCTGGGATATGATATCGGAGGAATTCCAACTACAGCAGTTGGAATTTATAGCCCGACATATCAGGCTGATTATTCAAATCAGACACCAGATGTAAGAGTTGGTCTCAGCACGATCAACCTGACAGACGAAGGATATTATGTGCATATAGAAACTGATGACAGAAACACTGTTTTTGACGCTTTGTTCAAACCATGCGCTGAACCATCCTTTATGCAAACCACAAGTATACCTGAAATGATAGACATGAATTGGCTGGTGGCATCACCTTCCATGATGGTTAATGGGACACTTACCATTAATGACAGCATCAGTGGACCTATTGTTTATACCTTTGAGAATGCTAAAGGTTACCATGATCATAATTGGGGTTACTGGAACTGGGGTAATCTTCAATGGGACTGGGGTCAAATTTCCCAAAACTGTGCTGTAGAAAATAATGCTGATGTTTACACAATTTCTTTTGGAAATGTTACTTCAACGAATGGTATTCAACTTGGTCAGGGTCTAAATGTTTGGAAAAACAATACAATTGTTGCCAGTTTTAGTGAAATATCAGTTACTCCAATTGGCAACAAAGAAATTGATTCATCCATCCTACTACCATATCTTCCACCAGAATTTTCAATTGAACTTCCACCTTCGATCTACTACCATAACCTCACAGTTGTCCAGGCTATATCCGAGGATAGCGGAAACATAATTACAATTGCTTTTGAGACAGAGCAAGCGATACCAATTCCTATACCAACTTTGGATAACACTGGTGAACCTACAATCCTGATAATATGGGAATTGCTGGGAACTTATTCTGTAGAGGGAGTAATAGATGGTGTTCCTTTATCCTACACAGAAAAAGGATTCATGGAAGATGCAGGACCAATAAAAGTACTTTCCAATGAAGATCCTGATACGCCGGTTAGTGCTATCCCAGAATATCCCACAATAGCTTTACCTATGGTTGCAGTAATCGGTCTGGCATCCCTATTCATGAGGAGGAAAAAATAATCCTCCCATTCCTATTTTATTTTAAATGGCAATCAGCAGCATAAAAGTCATCGTTGCTTTAATTCTGTTTTTTCATTTAATCAGCTAAATACAGGGATAATGCCATTTTTTTACCCGCTTCAAATGCTTTTCTTAGGACTTCTGTATCTTTAGAAACTACTCCTCTATTGAAATGGCCAAATACAGGGAACTTTTCCACCACTTCATAACCCAAGGCATCAAGGGGCATTTCCAGGGCTTCGAGCGCAAATCCCATTTCTTTTATTTCCATTTGTTCACAAACTGAGAAAACGACTGCTTTTCGTCCTTGTTCGGCAAGTTTGCTTGAATACTGTCTGGGATGATCATTTGTAAAATTATAGTAAGGGTAGAGTCTGTCAATGAAAGCTTTCATCGGTGCAGTAACATTATAATTGTAGGTAGGAGATCCGATAATAAGACCTTTTGAAGCTTCAATTTCGGGATAAAGAAGTTCCATACCATCATGGAAATGGGTGCATGTTCCGGTTTTTCTGCAGGCTTCACATCCAATACAGGACTCAATACAATATTGTCTTAACATGACTTTTTTTGTTTCAGCTCCTGCTGATTTAGCCCCTTCTAAAAACTTGTCGAGCAAAATATCAGTATTCCCACCTTTTCGTGGACTTCCTCCAACTCCAAGAATTTTAATATCATTCATCTTAGTCACTTTACACCTCATATTATATCAAGAATGATGTGTTAAGTCAGTTACTGGAACGATTTCATTTTTTATGATCCACGAAAACACAAGCGCAATATATAGAGGGATGATTTTTGTGAGGAGATAATAAAATAATCTCCCCACAAGAACCAGGAATTCTTAGCTGGTCTTTTCTATCACTTCTAAGTAAGTTAATTCATTGCGAATTAACCTCATCCAGAGTTATGGAAAGTTGCTCAAGTATCTCTTCCAGCTGATCGATCTCTTCTCCATACCCTGCCCAGTTACCTTCTGCAAGATACTCCTGTGCTTTGTCGTAATGATTCAATGCTTCTTGTGCAAGTTCTCTTGCTGTTGCAGGTATATCAGGCTGGTCAGTCTCATCCTGTACGTCAATTCTGCCTTCGACAAGCAGTTGTAGTGATTCATGCAGATCTTCACCCATGACAACTTTCTGTCCTGATGAGACCACAACTCTCCGTAATTCCGGAATCTCAGACTCTTCAGCACTTATGAATATGGGCTCGGTGTACAATATAGAATTACCGATTGGTACCACCAGCAAATTACCTCTTATCACCCGGGAGCCTGTCTGACCCCAAAGTGTCAGTTGCTCAGAAATATCCGGATCCTGGTCGATCCTGGATTCTATCTGGGTAGGTCCGTAGATAAGTTCTCCCTTTGGCAGCTCATAATGTTTGATCTCTCCGTAATGCGGCTCATCGCATCTGGCTGCGATCCAGGCGATCATATTCTCCCTGTTTCGAGGTGTAAAGGGTTGCAATAATACATATTCCAGTCCCTCTCCGTTGGGGAGTTTCGTGATCATGTAATAGGGTTCCATTTCAATACTGCTTCCCCGGTAGACCTCATTTGGAATTTCCCACGCATCTTCTTTATTATAAAAAGTTTCGGCATCTTTCATATGGTAATTCTCGTACAGATCCATCTGAACCTTAAAGAAATCCTTTGGATAACGGATATGTTCGTGCAGACCGTCAGGCATCTCGCTGAAAGGTTTGAACAGATCAGGGAATATCTTTGAATAGGTATTTATCACGGGTTCATCTTCCATGACATAGAAATCAACGGTTCCATCATAGGCATCCACAACCACCTTCACAGAATTTCGGATATAGTTGATATCATAGAATTTTGTCCCGTAGTAACTTTCAGAATACGGATATCTGTCAGCCGTGGTATAGGCATCTATTATCCAGTATATCTTTCCATCAGAGATAACAGGATACGGATCACTGTCATATTCGAGGAACGGAGCTATCATTTTTGCTCTTTCTTCTATCTGTTGATGATACATCAAACGTGAATTATCATCTACATATTCACTCAGGATGAATTTTGATTCACCAAAAGTGAATGCAAATATCAGCCGTTTAACGAATGAATCAAGCACTATCCCACTTTTACCTTCATATTGTGTGAATACATTCTGTCCTCCCTTTGGGTAGTCAAATTCTTCTTTTCCTGTATCTGCTATCTTATAATCTGTTGTGACCTCTCCATAGTAGATCCGTGGATTTTCAACATTGAATTCACCAGTAGGTGGAATATCCTGCAAAACAAATTCAGGTCTGCCATCACTTGTCTTGGTACTTACCGGATTCATCACGATTCCAAAACCATGAGTATAGACCAGACGTTCATTTACCCATGTCTTAGCTTCAGGTGCCAGTTGCATGGTATCCAGTTCCCTGGCTGATATCATATACTGTTTATATCCATCGTCCATGTGGTACCGGTCGGTGTCAACATCATTGAACGTATAATATGTTCTTATTTGCTGCAGTTGCTTGTAGGTTTGTTCAAGAGCCCGCCGATCCCATATTCTTATATTTTCAGTTATATGGGTATTATTTTCCAGTTCCGACAGGGTCAGATCGGTATTAGCCTCAAAAGGTCTTTCTTCAATATCCGATAGGTAAAAGGCCATTCTCGTATAATCTATATTATATTCCAGATACGGTTTTTCCAGCTGGATCTCAGTGGGTTCCACTTTGAACTGCTGATAAACATCAGGTACAAAAGAACTGCCCATGATAAACAATATTAACAGAACCAAGCTGACAATTGGTATCTTTATATTCTTCAGTTTTACATTTGCCAGTAAAGCGATGGCAGTCAGGAATGATAATATTGTCAGTATATTGAATATTGGAAGCCTTATGTGAACATCAGTATAACCTGCACCTGATACTACTCCTTGCTGTGAGAATAATATCTCATATCTGTTAAGGTAAAATCCAAATGCAATTAATACAAAGAAGAATGCAAGAAGTGCGGATATATGAATAAGGACCTTAACAGGCAGTTCATCCAGCATATCTTTTACACTATTCGTTGGATATAGGAAATAAGAGGATTCAGAATCATCTGTTTCAATTGTATCGGACTTGAATACAGATTCAAGTCTGATTATATAGAGAATCAGGACCATTATGAGCGAAATAACGGTCAGTGTCAGGAATATTCCCCTTATCATATGAATGAACGGGAGCTGGAATACATAGAATCCTACGTCGTTCATAAGAATAGGATCGGTAATTCCAAACGATGTGCTATTCAGATAGAAAAGGATTGCTTTCCAGTTGCTGCTGAATGCAAGCCCGAAAAAAAATGAAAATACTGTGATTACTATTAAAATAACCTGAGAATCTATCTTGTCATAGACTATGTTTCTCTCGGCAAGAATCCTACTTATTGAATTCCCTGCAAATTTCGCATTCACAAAAAGAAAGGCAAAAGCAAGTATGAATCCAGGTATGATCGTAATCAGTTTCCATTGTAATATTGTTGTGAATACGGATGTATATCCAACCATATCAAACCATAGATAATCAGTATAAAATCCCACAAGGGGACTGATACCTAAAAAAAATGCAAGAATTAAAAAAAAGAAAATTGTTCTTATATCTCTCATATTGTACTCCTTATTTTAGTGTTCTATCAAAGAACGTAAGCATCTGCCAGTATGCATCCTCGGCTTCGAAACTTTGTGACAACTGACCCTCTTCCAGCATAAATCCATGTGGCTGCCCCTGATATACTTTTAATTCAAAGTATTTTCCGGCATTATCCAATTCTGTACTATATTTGTAGATGTCAGATACATTGATAGCCTGGTCATTTGTCCCGTGTATTATTAACATGGGAACTTCCAGTTGTTCTATAACGTCAACAGGTCTATCAGGTCGGGTTTCAGAATCTCCTGAATATGGAAAACCGTACCATGCCACTCCAGACTTGAAGTCTTTGATATCAGGAAGTAAGAGCATAGTGTAGCGTCCGCCTGCGCAAAAACCTGTCAGACCAAGAAGGTTTGTGTCAACATCGGGTCTTTCACCTAAATAATCAATGGAATCTCTTATTAATTGCTCTACAACTGCATCATGTGGGGATGTTTCAAAAGTCTGCCATTCAGGTGCCACTACCACATATCCTTCAGAAGCCAGCCTGTCAATAAGTTCTATATATCCGGGTTCCATACCCCTGAATGAATGTATCAGGACGATTGCTGGCTTTTTGTCTTCACTTGCAGGGGCAGCTATGTAAGCAGGATATGTGAAATTACTACTAATAATTTCTACTTCTACTCCTTTTACCTCTAATTCGGTTGCCTCGGTTGATATTAGTATATCTTCATTGCTTCCCATTTCATTATCATCAATTTCGTTCGTATCATTGATGCAGCCGGATAAACCGACAAAAATGATCAGTAACAGGCAAATAAGTGAATATTTCATTTAAACCCCCCATTAAATATAGAATATTATCTTATTTCTATGATGTGCCTGTTATAGGCAAAACCAGAGTTATTCTTAGCAAATGCTATTCGGGTAGTTCATTAAAAATAGTCCTTGAAAACAAGTCATTTCAGATAAGAAATCGATTATGAATTACTATTACCCTTTCGCCTTCTAGATTCCTGTAATATCTTGACGGGTATATTAGCACCTGGAATAACAACTCCTGCAACTTCCCCACCTATCTCAAATAATGTTTCTTCGGTGAATATCTCTGCCATCTTTTCCCTGAGGACCTTGCCGGAATAGAACTCGCCGGTAATACCATCAAATTCCAGGACGTTTTGCTTATTTTTTGGTAGCCATGAAAATTCAAAAGCATAAATCGGTCTGAAATACAGATCCAGGCTTTCGATTTTCATAGTCTCATCCAGAATTTCATCCGCATCAATTGGCTTCATCATATCGCTTAACAGTTTCCTGACAAGGTAGGAAGCTTTCACTTTTACCGGAATTACAATATTATCACCGGTATTCAGTTCTTCGGTTTGAGATATTTCACGTGTTTCCATGGAAAGATATCTGGAGAGATCTTCTTCATTTTCTGTATAAGCATCCACGAATATTTCTTTAGTGTTTGATTCCAGGCAGTGTTCGATACCGTGAAGTTTTACATTCCGCTCTTTATCTACATCTTTTTCCTCATTGCAGATAATTACTTTTTGCACAACAGGATCACTAATTTTTATAGAAAACTCAGTGTTTCGTTTATACTCAAAGTTGCTTGAGCATACAGCATGCCAGAAAGGTTTGTACTGTTTTTCCGCGTGGATTATATTAATATCCTCGGCTTTTGGTCTGGATAATAAGTTCTTTATTCCACCAAATGCTGCAATCTTCTTATTCCAAGCAAGCTCTTTCATCTCTTCAAAGGACTTTTCACCTGTCAATACCAGCATTCTTGGCTCAATTATCTCTAAATTTAAGTTATCCACAATAAAAGATATGCTGAAATTAACATAATAATCTTTCTGTTTGATTTTGCCTTAATATCTGTTCACTCAATTTCAATGTCATAAACATTCAAAAGCGAGATCACTTCAGGAATTGAGAATTTTGTCTTTTTCAGGAAATTGTTATTAGGATCGATGTCATAGTTTTTTGCATTCTTGAATGATGTGAAACTCAGGTTTGTATTTTTAAAAAGGCTGTTCTTAAGATCAGATTCCTGAAAATCCGCATTTTTCAGGTTTGTATTTACAAAATCACAGTCATATATCTGACAGTTGATAAAATCCGTGTTTTCTAGATTCATATCAGAAAATACTGATAAAGACAGAAATGACTTTTCAAATCCAATGGTAAGTATGAAGTCATTACAGTTTGAAAAATTCAATCCCATTATCTTGCAGTTCTTGAACCTGACATCCTGAAATCTTGTGTTATTTAGATCAACATTCGATAAGTTGCAGTTTTCAAAGCTGCATTCAATAAACCTGGAATTTTTGAAAGATATACCTGTGAGATCTATGTTCTCAAAGCTTTCAGCTTCAAATTCTTCATTCTGATATTCCATGATTCTAAGAAATTGTTGCTGTTTTATATGATTTCTTCGCATATTTTGACCTTCCAAATACTTTTTCTAAATGTAAAATAGTTGTTTTTGGCAGTGCTACAGATGCCATTGATTTGCCAAAAAATTCAGATCAATCAAAAGGTAGGACTAATTAACAATCCCGCTAAGAAAGAAATTAGGTTACAGATCAAAGAAATAATCAGCGATTTTTTCATATTAGTTTTCAATACAAAGAAATAGACAATTGCTTCTATCAAGACTACTGAAATCTCCCCACTTACTGTAAGAAGATTATATGATCTTATTATCTGTGGCAATATAAACCAGAGGTAAGGGAGTGTTGAAAATGAAGAAAAAATTCCTGCAAATAGTAATAGACTATTACTAACTTCATTTTTATTTGTTTTCAAAAAAAATCTGAAAATAACAAATAGAGTTATAGTTTCTATAATTATTGTTAATATCAAAGACAATAAAAACCAGTACTCATATGTCATCAATCTAGAACCCCAAATAGATTTTTGAAGAAAGAGATTATTGTATCCAGAACAGATCTTTCAGATAACATTTGATCATCAGAAATTGATTCATTTATAGTCTCTTTCTGGACATGATCATTTGAAAGGTTTTCTTTTGTATATGCTGAATCATTATATCTCCTTGATCTTAGGCCAGCTATTTCAGGATCTTCGAATGTTTTTATTTTATCGGGTACATTTCCTACATATTTTGATACTTTTTTTGATTCATAAAGCACCAATTCATCATCTGTGAAACCTGCAATTGAATAGTATATCTCTTCCTCATTTAACGGGTTTTCTATATCTATAATGTCCCAATCAGGATTCAAATCAAGCTGATAACCCAGAATATTAGTATCGGATTCAAAATCTATGTTTTTGAGTTCTTTAGAATCAAGATAATCCTTTTCCATCGCATATATTGTCAGGTTATTTGCTTTATAATATTGTGTTAAGCATTTATCAGAAGTAACGATATATGGGTTTTCACATTGGATTAATGGTCCTCTTATGTATCCTATAAATACAGTATCTGGGAAATCATCTAAATTTGTTATCTTTACGCATCTATTAATACCCTTCATACCTGATGGCATAATATCTGCATTTGCGGGAACTATAGCAGTAAGCAGGACTGAAATGGATATCAAAATAGCAATTTTTAATTTCATTATACCCTCTTCAACATATGTAAAATATGTTGTTTTAATATAAGTAATTTATGAAGTATGTCCGACAAAACATAAATACACAGGAACCAATCTAAAAATGTGGATTGTAGTGGATGGTTACTGAAATGTCTGAAAGCGGTTTGAAAAAAAAAATAAATTCTCTCATGAAAGAGCAAAAACTTGCAGTCCTTGCAAGCTTCCATGAAGATGAGCCATATACCAACTTGATAGCCTTTGTAGCCACTGATGACCTTAAACATATATATTTTGTAACTCCTGTGGCCACAAGGAAATACTCCTATCTCAGTACTTCTAAAAAAGCGTCTGTAATGATAGACAACAGGTCCAACAAGGAAAGTGACTTCAAGGATGCCATAGCTGTAAATGCAACCGGCACAGTAATGGAAGTTGAAAAGACAAACATCCTAAATGACCTATATCTCGAAAAACATCCATATCTCAAGGATTTCCTGCAATCGCCTTCTTCTGCCCTCATGAGATTAGAAGTGAACAGATACATCGTTGCAAGCAGATTCCAGAATGTCGTGGAGATAGATATGACATGAATGAACTTGTCATTTCCATGGATAGCATAAAAAAAGAAAACATGAACCTTATAGGTTCAAAGGCATTCTCGCTCCACGCCATCGTTGATAAAGGTTTAATGGTTCCTCCGTTCATCTGCATCACCACAAAAGCCTATGAGGAATACCTGAATTCAAGCGCCCTTAAAGGTAGGATAATGCTGGAGCTTTCCAGAAAGGATATTGGAGATATGCGCTGGGAAGAAATGTGGGATACATCCCTGAGAATCCGAAATATGTTCCTTAACACACCAATCCCGGAAAATCTTGCTAGGGGGATACGGGATAATATTGATGAACATTTCACTGACGTTCCGGTCGTTGTCAGATCATCGGCACCAGGCGAAGATTCCAGTAATACGTCTTTTGCAGGCTTGCACGAATCATATGTGAATATAAAAGGTCTGGAATCTATATTAGAGCATGTCAGGCTTGTGTGGGCTTCCCTATGGTCAGATGCGGCTTTTCTTTATAGGAAGGAACTGGGACTTGACATAAAACACAGTACAATGGCAGTTATGGTTCAGGAACTTATAGCAGGGGAGGTTTCAGGAATTGTTTTCAGCAGCAGTCCTGAAAATAACGAACAGATGATAATTGAAGCCGTTCATGGTTTGAATAAAGGACTTGTTGACGGTGATGTGGAACCAGACAGATGGATACTTAACAGAAAGAACGCTGCCATCAGCCAGCACATAAGTCCATCAGAACGCGATAAAATGATATTTCTGAGGGATACTGGCACTGTTCTTGAAAAGACATCTGCTGAAATATCAAAAGCTTCTCCTCTGGAGGAAAGTGATGTTCACAAACTACACGATATAGCTTTGGTCCTGGAAGGAAGTTTCGGTAATCCACAGGATATTGAATGGACTAAAAGAGATGGAGAGATATACATCCTCCAGTCAAGACCAATAACAACCACAGATGACGGGGAAAAACTCTGGTATCTGTCTCTTAGAAGGACGATAAATAATTTGCAGAAGCTTCGCAAAAGAGTAGAGGATGAACTGATTCCTGAAATGATAAGGGATGCAAAAGTCCTGAAATCAATTGAAATTGGAATCATGAGTGACAAAGAACTTGCCAGGGAGATAACTCGAAGAAAACAAGTGTATGATAGCTGGGATAAAAGGTACATTGATGAATTCATCCCCTTTGCCCATGGAATGAGACTGTTTGGCCAGGTCTACAATGACACGATGAAACCTTCCAATCCATATGAATTTATGGAATTGCTCTCTGGTTCCGGATTGCTAAGCATCAAAAGAAATGAAAAACTCAACAAGATGGCCGACATGCTGAGAAACGATGCTTCACTCATGGATACTACAAAAAACATAATAGCTGAAGGTGCTTTCAAGAAGGAAATAGAGGATTTCTTTGAGAATTTCGGACATTCTGGTATTTTTAAAAGTCAGGAAGAGCTGTTAGGGCTTATTGTGGAGCTTGCTTCCAACCCTGAAAAAGAAAAGCTTGTTAAAAGAGATAACACTAGCCAGGAAAGAAGTTTTATTTCTGCTTTTTCCGAAACAGACAGGGAATTTGCAGAAGAACTTCTTGATATAGGACGCACAAGTTATCGTCTGCGAGATGATGATAACATCTATCTTGGAAGAATAGAGGAGCAGTTCATTTCAGTACTGAATGAGGCAAAAAACAGGATAGCAAACAGATTCGAAGATTTTTTTATTGATGATGATATTGAGGAGGAAGAACTATTAAAAGCACTTAATGTTGACGAATATGTTCCTGAAAAAAAAGAGGTAAAAAAAGAAGAGGCTTTCATAAAAAAAGAGCACCAAAGACAGATTCAAGGACAACCTGCCGGTGAAGGACTTGTGACCAGCATCGCAAGGGTGATCACGAAGAACGAGGAGCTTTTCGACATCAAATTCGGTGAGATTCTTGTGTGCGATGCCATTGACCCTAATATGACATTTGTGGTACCTCTTGTAAGCGGTATTGTGGAACGCAGGGGTGGTATGCTGATACATGGCGCTATCATTGCAAGAGAATATGGTATTCCCTGTGTCACAGGGATACCTGATGCAACAGAAATAATCAAAAATGGTGATGAAGTTACTGTTGATGGTTATCTGGGTATAGTTACAATAAAAAGGAAGAGTGTTACAGGGTAAAAGTAAGAATACAACTCTTTCTCACGATTAATTCAACTATAGATTTGTAGAATTAATGTTGAATTAGCTCATTAAAATCGATTTACAAAAACTACAAATTCAATGCAAACAAAGTTCTTCAGGGAGAACATAATGGATAAAGGCAATAAACCTGTGATAAAGGTCTCAAAAAATGGACCATTTATTGTAAAAGACCTAGAAACATTCAGGAATTCAAAAGGTGTTTTCATTGAAACAAGTCCTATCATGCCACTATGCAGATGCGGAGAGTCAGTAAATAAACCATTCTGTGATGGTGTACATCTGAAAAATGGTTTTTCCGGAGAAAAAAAAGAAGATCGTGTTGCTGACAGAGTAGACACTTATGTAGGAAAGCAAATAACTATTCATCATAATAAGGGGATATGTTCCCATATAGGCCATTGCATACTTAATTTGCCCGCTGTATTCAGAAAAGGTAAAAAACCCTGGGTCGATCCGGATGGTGCAAAACCGGAAGAAATAGTAAAAGTAATCAGAACCTGTCCTTCAGGCTCATTGAGCTATACCATCAACGGAGAGACGCATAAAGAATATCCACATGAACCGGAGGTTTTTCTTGTCAAGAATGGTCCCTATAATGTCATTGGTGGAATCGTATTGGAAGACCCGGATGGCTCAAAACCTGAAACTCAGGACCACTATTCTCTCTGCAGATGTGGTGGATCCAAAAACAAGCCGTTCTGTGACGGCACTCATCTGAATACTGGATTCAAAGACAGAATCAACTGAACCGTCTTGCTCTTAATTTATTTTTAAAACACACTTTTTATCTTTGAGACAATGCTATCTGATATTATATGAATTTCCATTGACAGGATCATTCCTGCTATAGTGGCTATGAGGAAGCTGGAAGGTATGCTCTGTAGCTCAACACCACCAAGCAGGAGTAAAGCTGCAACTATTACTGCAAGGTTGAGTATAATAGACAGAGGTCCAATTAGTGGATGATGTGAAAATCCTCTGTGCTTGAATACAACCTTATAAGGCCACCAGATTATTCTGAGAATACCCCATCTTTTGTATGGTGTGCTATTGATATCAAGGTCCGGACTGAGGAAGAAGGTTGCAAACAGATAGGACACAGAAAAAGTCAATATCACGTAAGTATCCAGATATTTAACCGCTATATTCGTTTCTTTCCACATTATATAAGATAGACCGGATAGTACAACTAACAGCACTGCAGCATTTATCGTTTCATGAGTTTTTCCGTCTGGCATCGTTCATTCATCCCTTTAATATGTATTCTTGACTTCAATGATGCGGGTGATATTATAATCTTTGTATCAATATGTAAAAATTTTCTGCGAAATCTTACAGTACTTAAGGTATCTCACAATAAATACCGTATCAAAAGACTTCAAATTAATTTGAAGTTTAAGGTGCACATAAATAATGGGAAAGCATACTTTGTTTTAGGAGATAAAAATTATGGAACATAAACAAAAATCACTATATTTCCTTCTTGTCCTCAGTTTAATTGCAGGCAGCTTTTTAGTGTCCGGATGTGCTGAAACTACAAAGGAAGAAATAGACGAAATTGAATCTAAGGCTATAGTCCTTAACGACATTATTGGTATCGAATGGCAATGGTCGGAAACTGTTGAAACAGAACCTGACATTAAGACATTAGTTCCTGATTCGGAAAAGTATACAATTACTTTCTCGGAAGATGGTACATATTCAATAAAAGCAGACTGCAACAGTGGCAGTGGAATCTATACAGTGGAAGAAGATAAAATAACAATAAATCCCGGTCCAATGACATTAGCTTATTGTGGTGATGAATCATTTGATAACAAATACCTGGCTTTCCTGGGTAATGTGAAATCAATAGCAATAGAGAATGATCAGCTTGCACTCTATCTGGATGAGAACGGCGACAAAATGCTTTTTACTAAAGGACAAAATTGAGAACTAGCAGGAAGGCAGGGTGGGTGATTAAGTAATAGTATCACCAAAATAACTAAGTAAAGTAGGCTACCTCGAATGCACAAAGCGAGTTGATAAATTGGCAATAAAAGATGGAGATGTAGTAAAGATAGATTATACAGGCACACTCGATGATGGTTTCATTTTTGATTCATCGGAAAATCACGGACAACCGTTAGAGTTTACAGTAGGTTCCGGGAAAGTCATAAAAGGCTTCGATGATGCTGTAAGGGATATGGAAGTGGGTGAGGAAAAAGAGTTCAGACTTGAACCTGCAGAAGCATATGGTGAGTATACCGATGCACTTATTGATACTGTGTCCAGGGATGTTGTTCAGACAAGTATGGATATGGAAATTGGAAAAATATTCCTTGTACAAACTCCAAATGGACAACAGATGCCTGCAAAAATAATTGACCTAACAGATGAAGAAGTTACTTTTGACCTGAACCACCCACTTGCAGGCAAAGCATTGACCTTCAAGATAAAAATTGTAGAAGCATAAATTGACAATCGGGTCTTAAATTTATTTGTGCCTGCTAATGAAAGAAGAAGATTTTCTTAAATTCAAAGAATGGTTTTTCCGCTATGTCGGGTCTTTCCACTTAGATGATAGCTTTATTCAAAAAAACATAAAGCTCAAAAAAGACCATAGTATCAGGGTGTGTGAAAATGCGTCTCTGATCGCAATATCTGAAAACCTGAATGATGAGGACTATTGTCTTGCAAAGGTTATTGGTCTTCTTCACGATATAGGCCGTTTTGAGCAGATTAGCAAATACAGAACCTTCAATGATTCTGAATCTGAAAACCATGCTCTTTTAGGAGTGAAAATATTAAAAACAGAAGGAGTCCTTTTAGGACTGCCTCACGAAGAACAGGAAATTATCTTTACGGCCATCAAAAATCATAATGTGCATATTTTACCCGAAAATCTTGATATGCGAACCCTTTTTCATTCTAAACTCATCAGGGATGCAGACAAGCTGGATATCTACAAGGTTCTGACAGATTACTATGCTATAAGAGACACATCTCCAAATCCCGCACTTTACCTTGGATTCCCGGATACTCCTGAATATAATCGTGACCTACTGGAAGATATATTCAATGATAGGGTTTCAAGCATCAGGAATGTCAAAACATGTAATGATATGAATCTCACACGTCTTGCATGGTTATTTGACCTGAATTTCGTAGAAACTGTCAGACTTGTCAGGGAAAGAGGCTACATTAATAAACTGATAGCCATACTGCCACAGAATGACGAGATAGATAAACTCCACACTCACTTGATGGAGTATATGGATTCTGTTCTGGCAAATCGCTGAAATAATTAAGGTTATTGGACATACCTCATCATTATCATACTAACAATATATACAAGTATAGATATATTTATATAGTTGGAAAATATAGTAGGAATTGCAGTCACAAAGGTTGAAGACTCAGACTGACTGTATAGCCTTTCGGTGGTACGATATGGACTTGATTAAAAGTAACTGAAGCTAAAAACGAACAAAGATATACGAACGTTAACAAACCTATCCACATTACTCCACACACTAGGTTTGTTACGTTCATGTTTCAGTCATCACAATTATTTAAAGTATGAGCAGTGGGGAAATTTGTTTCTTTAAGAAACGGGGTTATTGTCTTTAAAAGAACCATATTAGCCTGCTACAAATGCAGGTCAAATAGGTTTACTTATCCAGACTTCGAATAGAATTTATGTACTATCCTAACCTTTAAGAAAATATTCAAGTACTCTTAAATTATATGTATAATTCAGAGGAAAAATGACCGTTTTAAGTATACTGGCTTGTAAAATACTTCAGGATGAACTTGTCTGGCTTTTGGATAATGATTCTCAAGTTGAAAATGTTATAATTGCAGCAAATGGGAACATTTCTGAATTTACTGAAAAACTTGGTGAATTAAATATAACTCATAAAATCATTCCATTTGAAAAAATACCTCATGCTCTTAAAAAGATCGACAAGAACAAATTAACTGTTGTTGTGAACATCATGGAACTCGGACTTCATGCTGTACCAAAAGAGCTGAAATCCCGTGTCTATCAAAGTATACGGGAAATGATATCATTCTCCAATGGCATACTTATTTTTTATGGACTTTGTGGTAACGTTCTGGGCAATGTGGAAGAAGATTTCTGCCTGGAAAAAGATGGTTGTACGGTACGAATACTCAGGGATGATGAACGAATTGTAGACGATTGTATCGGAGCAACAGTAGGAGGTGGTGCTAACTACCTGAAATTACTGAAAACTCATAGCAAAGAACCTGCTTTCTTTTTTACACCTATGTATGCCAGCTCATGGAAAGAGGTCCTGAACCTGAAAAAATTACATTCAAATCCAGAACGTGCACTAAAAATGGCAAAAATGGTGAATGACAATGCAGGATACTCAAGAGTTGCAAAGGTCAACACTGGCCTTACCTATGTAAAAGACATCGATGAAAAGATCAAAGACTTTGCAGATATTTTTGGATACAGTACATTTGAGATAAGTGGTAATCAGGAATTATTTGAGAAGTGTTATCTTTCGATAAAAAAAGAGATAAACAACACTTCTTAATTAAACTTTTTCATAATGTCTTTTAAGCACAATTTCCAAAAATGAAGAACAGTCCATACATGAAAAGCATATTTGAAATCCGCAACAAATCAGAACAATGAACCAAGGACTACTAATATCATAAAAGTAGCAGTGAGGTTTGCAATAATTGCTGCTTCAATTCCTTTTTTCCAGTATAACCAACCAAATGAGATTCCGGCAATTGCATTTAATATAACAATGCGAAGATTCAGAAAGTGGTCTATGTCCGCAGAAGGCGATTTGGTTAGATAACCCAGACCATAAATAAAACTGACTAGAAGTATTGCTATCCAGGCACCCATATTAGTTGGAAGACCATCAGATGTCTTTTTAATTTTCCATGATATCCACATAAGTAGTGTCAGAAGGAAAAACCTCAGCACGAGCTCTTCAACCATCCCTGCATAGAACGTGTACAGCAAACGCTGCCATAAAGGCGGGGTTGTCAAAAGGACCAGCAGAGGTTCACCAAACATTGAAAGAACGAAACGGTCCAGGATAAAAATAATGATCGATGCAAGGATACCAAGAAAAATTGATAATTTTACTGTGGATGCAAAACCTTCAGGCAAGCCTTTGCCTTCAAATATCGAAGTGAGCAATGGTGTTTCCAGGCCTATCTTTTTACCAAGATACAAGCCTATGAAGATAGAGAATATAAAGAAGACAGTCGATCGGGCAAATTGAGCAGCAAGAATATTAGGCAGTGATACTGCCAGATCATATATTGCATCACCTGACATCGAGATAGAATATGGAAGGGCTGCAAACAAGGAAAATTCACCCAGCATAAAAAGAAGCCAGTAAATATTCCAGTCCACAAGATCCCTTAGTTTCATCCCGATCATCCTTTTGAGTTATTATTTTAATTTAACTTCAAAAGAATCACATGGCATCTTTCGATGCTTTTGTGAAAAAGTCAATAGCTTGTGCAAGCTCTGCATGGTCTTTTGCATAATCTGCAATATCAATATTCTTAAGATAGGCATCACATGCCTGAACCAGAGCCCTGGCACCATCCTGGGTTCCACCTGGATGAGCGTGGACACCGGAACCCATCGTTGTTATGAAATCAACATTCTCCATAGCATCGATGAAAGGTTTAAGCCTGACAGGGTTTAGACCACCGGAAACAATAGGACAGCATTTTTTCATACCTCTCCAGCTGTCGTCCTCAAGAATAACATGGTGTGCCATATCTTCATTCACAAGACCTATCGCATCTTTGTCGGTCTCAGGTATCTTTGACCAGCTTTGGTCGAAGAAGTGACCCATGGAGCTCATGTACTGAATGCCGTGTGCAGCAACAACATCATCCTCAGGCGTTCCTTGCATTTTACCAACACCTGCAGTACCCGTATGGATTCCTGAAGCACCGGCAAGCCTGGCAAACTTGGACAGTACAAGTACTGAGAATCCCAATGGGTTCTCCGGCCTCGTATAAGCTCCGTGGGCTGCCCTGTGGAAATGAATGAACACATCAGGATATCTTCGCCTGAGTGTCTGCACAGCCATCCAGCCAGCAGTTATTCCGTCAATGAGAAAAGCATAGCTTCCCGGCTCAAATCCTGCCCCTACTATCATTTCACATCGCTCTATCATGGTATCAAGATCGGCGGCTGAAACATTGAAAGAGTGTACTTTTTTGTGGCCTGTTTCCTTCACAGCTTTATCCATGGCCTCTTTTACATGCTTCACCATCTTATCATACGGGCAGAAATCCTGATTTGCCTGTGGCTCATCATTCTTGACGAAATCCCCGCCACCTGCCCAGAAATCATAACATACCTCAGCATACTCTGCTGAAGTAAGTCCCATCTTTGGTTTTACTATGGTTCCAAGAATTGGCCTGTCATAGACGTTCAGGTACTTCCTCATATCATCCACAGTATAACTTGGCCCGTCATACTGCTCAAGCATTGAAGGAGGGAACCAGACATCGAGCAGTTTCAAAGCTGCTACTTCTTTCATTCCAAGAATATTACCCACAATATATGTCAGAATGTTCTGGACATTGCCTCCCCTGTCAAAAAGCCTCCAGGGATAAGCTATCCATATAAGCTCCCTTTCCAGATCGAGCTGATAGACCAGCGCGTTCATCGTCCTGGAAAAAGGAGTTTCTGTAGTAACTTTAAAATTAGTACCTGTGGAAGATTCAGCAGCTACCTCTGCAGCAGCCTGAAGAACGTTGAATTTTCCCCCCGGGACCATGTGAAATACACTAAGCAAATATTCCCCGTTTGACGGGTTTGCTAATTCCAGATCCACATATGCTTCCTGTTTGGAGTTAAGCGACTTGATTAGATCATCGTGAATTGAACTCATGTAATAAAAGACAGTCTGCAATCTATTTTAGTTTTTGGCATAAAAAAGAAAAATTTGAAGTCGTTAAAGTCTTCAGAATGCAACTTGGATTGTAATAAATTTGAAAAAATGTTTATTTGGTCTGTGAACTTCCTAATTAATTCGACATGCCAAAATTAAAAAAAACCAAAAATATCAGCTCTCTTTATTTCTCGTTCGATCTTCAGCAGGATCGATGTCTTCAGCTGGTGCACCAGGTCCGATGTCGCATTTACCTGGTTGTGTCTCATCTGCACTGTGATCGTTGTAGTTTTCATCACCCATTGCATTTGCCATGACATTACCAGATAATGCAACAACGGTGAACATAATTACTAATACAATTGCAAGCATTTTTTCATATAAAGCCTCCGTGTAGTCTGTTTATAATATTAATATCATAATATTGTTATTATAATTTATCTGCTAAAAAATAAATTATCAGTAGCAATAGCAAAATTGTATAATATCATTTTTTTACAGTTCATTCCATCTTACAAAACAATTTAATCCATGAAAGTGTATCTGCTTTTATGGATGGGGATGTTAGCTGGTATCGCGCCACTGGTGATGAAACTTTCAGTCTTCTGGAAACAAATAAAGAAGGACTCCGCAATGATGAAGTTTCATTACGTCTGTCAAAACATGGGTACAATGAAGTTGAAACAAAGAGAAGGCACGGACCTGTCTATAAATTCTTAAAACAGTTTGCTAATCCTCTTATTTATGTACTGATCGCTGCAGCCATAATAACCTTTATCCTGGATGAATATGCAGATTCTATTGTGATAACAGGCGTCATTTTTGCAAATGCCATCATCGGTTTCATTCAGGAAAGTAAAGCAGAAAACGCTCTTGAATCACTGGCAAAAATGATGCAATCCGAAGCCATTGTGATAAGAGAAGGGCTACGCAAATTAATTCCCAGCAGGGAATTAGTCGTCGGTGATGTGGTGCTTCTTGAAGCTGGCTCCAGGGTACCTGCAGACTTGCGATTGTTCCAGACAAAAAATCTGCGCATAGATGAATCAGCACTTACCGGTGAATCTCTGGCTGCTGAAAAGAACACCACACATATTGCAGGCGAGGACATAGCCCTTGGTGATCAGAAGAACATGGCGTTCTCAGCTACACTCATCACACAGGGTGTTGGTATGGGAGTAGTCGTGTCAACTGGTGCGCGGACCGAGATAGGAAAAATATCGGAACTCATAAGAGAATCTGAGACCATCTCAACACCTCTCACACGTACTGTAAACCGCCTTGGGAAAAAACTCTTCATAGTAATCATATTTGTTTCCATTTTAACGTACATAATAGGCAGGTTGCAGGGTTTTGAGAATCTGGAGATATTCCTGGCAACTGTGAGCATGGCGGTTGCTGCGATACCCGAAGGATTGCCAGCCCTTATCACAATATCACTTGCAATAGGTGTCAAATCAATGGCATCCAAGAATTCCATTATAAGGAATCTGCCTTCTGTTGAAACTCTTGGCTCGGCAACGGTCATCTGTTCAGATAAAACGGGAACGCTTACTATGAATCAGATGACCGTGACATCAATTTACACTAACGATGGTCTGTTTGCTGTCACCGGGGATGGTTATTCCATCGAAGGTGAGTTCTTTCAGAACAACAGAAAGATTGATGCTCAGAAGTACTCATCTCTTCTGGACACTCTAAAAGCAGGAGCTTTGTGCAATGATGCTTATATCAAAGACGAAGGTGGCATTCAGGGAGACCCCACCGAAGGCGCTCTGCTCGTCTCAGCAATGAAAGTATCCGTTTTTCATCTTCCCAGATTGGATTCTCTCCCCTTTGAGTCTGAGAAAAGATTCATGGCTACTCTTCATGAGGAAAACAATGGTTCAAATATTGTATATGTAAAAGGTTCTCCAGAGAAAATAATCAATATGTGCCATTCACAATATGACGGAGAGAAGGAAACTGAGATCAAGTCCGGAAAAATACTTGAAGCAGCTTCCAACATGGCATCAAGTGGTTTACGTGTTATCGCAATGGCATACAAACACGTGGACAAAAATAAAAAAGAGCTATATGTTGAAGATGTCAATGACCTTACATTCCTTGGGTTACAAGGCATGATGGACCCTCCCAGGGACGAGGTGAAAGAAGCTATACGAAAGTGCAACAACGCCGGTATCAGGGTAGTTATGATAACTGGCGACCATGTACTTACAGCTAATAGCATTGCCGGACAGCTCGGGATAACAACTAAAGGAGCATTGTCCGGTTCAGATCTGGACAGCATGTCCGATGAACACCTATCGGAAAATCTAAAAGATATATCAGTTTTCGCACGCACGTCTCCTGAGGATAAATCCCGTATTGTACGCTTACTACAGGAACAGGGAAATGTAGTTGCAGTAACGGGAGATGGCATCAATGACGCACCGGCACTCAAAAGAGCTGATATTGGTGTCGCAATGGGCAGCTCAGGTACGGAAGTTGCCAAGGAAGCCTCCGATATGGTACTTGCAGATGATAATTTCGCATCCATCGTTAATGCCATCGAGGAGGGCAGGGATGTCTATGATAAGATACAGAAGGTCATTCTCTGGACACTACCTACCAATGCTGCAGAGGGTCTTGCTATCATGGCAGCAGTTTTGCTTGGGATCACAAATCCTCCGCTTCTGCCAATCCATATACTGTGGATCAATACTGTTACAGCCATAGGATTGGGCGTTCCTATTGTATTTGAACCAAAAGAAAGTAACCTTCTAAAAAGGCAACCTCGTTCCCCGAATGAACCCATCCTACTTCCAATTATTAAGCGCAGGATAGTCACCGTAGCACTTTTGATGGTAACGGCAAGTTTTCTGCTATTCTTCTTTGAGATGAATGGTCAAAATATAGATGTATCAAAAGGACAGACCATAGTATTGAATACCATTGTTCTTTTTGAGGTGTTTTATCTTTTCAGCTCGAAGTCCATTTATGAGAATGTCATTGGACGTCTATTCTCAAATCGAATTATGTTAGGTGGAGTATCACTCGTTATACTTTTGCAACTTTTCATCACTTACAGTCCTTTGATGAATGGTGTACTGCGTACTGCTCCTCTGGAAATTGCTGACTGGATTACCATAGTACTGGTATCAAGTACAGTGTTCTTTGTAATAGAAGCAGAAAAATTGGTTTATAAAAAACGTCAGGAAAAAAGAGAATCGAAACAAAATTGAAAAACAAGTTATAAGGGGATCCTTATATGATTTAAAATGGAAAACTGAAATATAAAAAGCTATACCAGAGGTATATGCTCGCTTCTAATTTCATCAGTATCGGGATCCAGTTCATCCTGATATGTCTCTATATGGTTGGATACTTCTTCTGCCTTGGAATATTTAGCAATGTGAAATACAGCTTCACCTTCATGCACAAGGGGCAAGTTCGTTTTTCCAATAACGATCCCAAATATCGGACTTAATACTTCTGTTTCAATTTCACCCAGCGGATCATTTATGTAAGCCAGGACCTCACCTTTTTTGACAAGCATTCCCAAAGGAACAATTAAACGTAATATCCCGCTTTCAGGAGCCCTGACCCATTGGGTCGAGCTGGAAATAAGTGTGTTGAACTTCTTTTTCGTTTTACTTTTTGGTCGCATATCAAGATAGGACATAACTCCAAGAATGCCCCTTACACCTGCCCTGATAGCAACTTCATCGAAGCGGAGAGCTTCCCCTGCTTCATACAAAATGACCGGTATATCATGTTCATGAGCTGCCTCACGCAACGAACCATCACGCACTTCTGAATTGAGTATGACCGGCACACCAAAAGCACGGGCTATAGCTTCGGTTTCAGGCTGATGTTCTAAACAGGCACGAATCTGTGGCAGATTTTCCCGGGCAACAGCCCCGGTGTGAAGATCGATAACATGAGTGCACTGACTAACTATTTCCTTCATCATTATGTTTGCCAGACGGGATGCCATAGACCCATGTTTTGAACCTGGGAATGATCGGTTCAGATCACGCCTATCTGGCAAATAACGAGACTGGGAAACAAAACCGAATACATTTACGATTGGAATAGCAATGATTGTCCCTTTTATGTTATTGATCGTTCTATGTGCAAGGATGCGGCGTATTATTTCCACACCGTTAATCTCATCCCCATGTATTGCAGCACATATTAACAGACAAGGTCCGGGTCTGCGGCCATGTATGACATGCAACGGCATTGATGCCGAGGTATGAGTATAAAAACTTGGAATAGGCAATTCAATGGATTGCCTTGTCCCAGGCTGGATGGTTGTGCCTGCAATCGTAATAGCTTGTCGCATGTATTAGCCTTTTCCTCTCGTGGCTGTCTTGCCGGGTTTATTTGCCTTCTCACAGTACTCAATTATCATGCCGGCAATATCCTTTCCAGTGGCAGTTTCGATACCTTCAAGGCCAGGACTGGAATTTACTTCCATTACAACAGGTCCGTGATTAGAGCGCAATAGATCAACACCTGCTACATTGAGTCCCATGATATTTGCAGCACGTATGGCAGTTGAGCGTTCTTCAGGTGTTATCCTAATGACCTCTGCCGAACCTCCTCTGTGTATGTTCGACCGGAATTCACCACTTGCAGCCTGTCTTTTCATAGATGCAACAACTTTGCCACCGACTACAAAACAACGAATATCTGCTCCGTTTGCTTCTCTGATGTATTCCTGAACCAAAATGTTGGCTTTTACACCCATGAAACCTTCTATCACACTTTCTGCAGCTTTTTGCGTTTCTGCCAGTACTACACCAATACCTTGTGTACCCTCAAGAAGTTTAACAACAAGAGGTGCACCGCCGACCATTTTGATCACATCTTTAATATCATCAGGTTTACTTGCATATCCAGTGATAGGTAGACCTATACCTTTACGAGAGAGTAATTGTAAAGATCGAAGTTTGTCTCTGGAACGAGTAATTGCAACAGATTCGTTCAAGGGAAAAACTCCCATCATTTCAAATTGTCGCAGGACAGCGGCACCATAGAATGTCACGGATGCACCGATACGAGGAATTACTATATCAAACCCTTCAAGTTCCTCACCTTTATAGTGAATGGAAGGTTTGTGAGAAGTAATGTTCATATAAGCTCTCAATACATCGACTACTTGAACTTCATGTCCCCTCTCTTTTGCTGCTTCAATTAATCGACGTGATGAGTATAGTTTAGGATTTCTTGACAATAAAGCAATTTTCATCTTTCAACCTCAGGTATTAAATTATATAATGAGTGTGCATTAAGCTTTCCATTGATAAATGATGCACTTGGATCAACTATTATCAAATGTTTCATTGCATTACGACCCAGCAACATCCTAAAACGCATGGTATCACGGTCTGTGAGGGTTAATTCAATAGGATAGCGCCGAGATGAAATAACAACATCCGTTTCAATGACATAACGCATCTCCTTGTGACCGCCAGAATCAGTTACCTGGCGCCGGTCCTTTATGGGTGCTGTGCATTCGATATAATAATCTTGATTCTTTTGTATCGGATGGACCAAAAATCGAACCATTTCAATATCATCATTTATGTAATGCTCAATATTAAAAGCATGCAATGCAGAGGTTCTGGCACCTGTATCAATTTTGGCTTTTATTGCATGCAGACCAAGATCAGGCAATGCAAGCCACTCTCTCCACCCAAGAGTTAACGTATTTTCTTGTTTGTTCATAAAACCCATTAAAGTAGAAGACATTATTTTACCACTTTCATTGTACTACTGACCATCCTTTGTCAGAAACATTCGCTATAAGATACGGTCTGTTCTTAAATTTGAGAAAGAGCGTATGAGTATATAATTTATGTGGTGAGACTAAGAAATTCAGATGAGTTCAGATAATAGAACTGCTACTTTATGACCAAAAATTGGTAAATCAATCTTCGAATAGAGGAATTGAAAGTTCTTCATAGTATATGCAGGACAATGCTGCATAAACATATAAAGATGTAAAGAGCAACATTTACATCATTAACTAAAAGTGGGGTGTGAAATTGTCGCAAGAAAATTCAAACAATAAATTATACTACATTGTATTAGCTTTATCGATAGTTTTGGTGCTCATGGCAATAGCACTATATGCCAGTTCACAGGCAACGTCAGAGAAGAATACCGAACATACTATTTACATGACCGGGTACGCTGAAAACAAAGCTGTTCCTGATACTGCATCCTTGAGTATTGGTGTAGTTACCCAGTATCCTACATCAAAGGAAGCAGTCGATGAGAATGCGGTGGTGATGAGTGCCGTTATAACAGAACTAAAAGCTATCGGACTGGAGGACAAAGATATTCAGACGTCTTACGTATCTGTTTATCCCATGTATAATTATGACGGTGAGCCTACAATAGAAGGTTATTCTGCTTCAAATAGCGTTCAAGTCACTACAATGACGCTTGACATTCTGAGTGATATAATTGACAGATCTGCAGCTGCTGGAGCAAATCAAATCGGAAGTATTTCATTTTCAGTATCCGATGAAATCCAAAAAGAACTGCGTCAAGAACTTATAGATGAAGCAGTGGATGACGCATTATCAAAAGCAGAGATGCTCGCCAGTAGTCTGGATGTCAAAATTACTGGTGTTCTGACATCATCAGTGAGTGATAGCGGTGGGTCCAGAATATATTACGATGTAGCAGAAGAAGCAATTGCACAGGACAGCGTATCTACTCCAATCCTGCCGGGTGAGTCCACTGTTTCAATGTCTGTTCAGGTGACATATCTGATCGAATAAGGCCGTTGTCACGTCACTAAAAACCCAAAATGATCAGGCCAATCACAATTCCAAAGAGAATGAATTGGGGAACTGATTTCCTGATCATTCCTGTTCCTTTTTCCCTGACACAGACGATTAGAAAAGTCAGCAGATTTCCTATGGTCAATGAAAAAATGAAAAGTGGAAGTTGATAATTGAAATAAAAAGCAGAATAGATTAGTCCAAACCCTGAAACAACAGTACAACTGAAATCAGATGATATGGAACATAGTCTGCTATGTACCGTTTCTCTTTACTTGTAAAATAATTCCTTTCTCCAAAAACTATATGAAGAAGGCTTAATCCTATTAGAAGCAAGCCGGATATTACCAGATAAAAATTCATATTCTGAATCCCTTTGAATAATCACATTTAATATTGTAGTTCATTTTATGTCTAGTTTATGATAGTTGATGCTTATTCACCCTTTTAAATTTAGAATCAAAATTAAAAAGTCGGGTTTATTGAATATGGAGAACTTTTCAAAAACTCAGTTGACATTGTTACCATTAACATTGTAGTTTATGGATTAGCAGCATTGATTTTCTCTTTTGGTTCCATGTTAGCAATAAACGGACCGCCATTAATCTATGGTTTTGTATCCATGTTTGTGAAAGGAGCAAATCAGGAAAATGTATAAGCCAGTGATATTTTTGATGGTTTTCGCTCCGGTAATTTTGTGAGAAGCTGGATATATGTATTTTTCATGTCGGCACCGCTTAGCCAACAACTTCTTGTAAGTGCAACTATTGACCTGATAGGTAGAGAAAGTCTGGGTTCTTCGCCTAATGAAACAAATTTTTTTGGAGCATGTTTTCTAAATAATTAATAATATATTAATAAGTAATGGGCGCTAACTTTATATGCAATTCGGCACCTAAAATTTTTAGGTGCGAAAATAAAAAAAATATTGTTGCTTTTTGCGGGAGAATCAAGTAATTTGGAGCTTGTGCAAAAAATTAAATCAAATGATTATTCGGTTTATGAAAAATCATTGAGTTCTGATTATTTGGATACTTTCGTCCAAAATGAAAAAATAGATGTTATTCTACTTCATTTTGAAACAAAACCGATTTGTGCTACTGTAGATTACAAGAGTCTTCAGAAAATCGGAAACATTCCAATTATTCTTGTTGCTTCAGCCTTCAGTGATTCGCAATCCAGGTGCTTCGAAGAAATCTCATTTTCTAATTGCCTGATAGAACCGTTCTCTGATGAACAACTGCGTGCTTGTATTGAATTGAATTACCGAAAACAAGCAAATTATTATGTACAGAACATACCAGATATCGACCTTGAAACCGTAGAATACGCACAACGCTACAGTACAATTACTGAGATGTCGATAGATGGTTTCTTACATATTGATATGGAAGGCAAGATTCTCGAAGTAAATGGCAAGTACTGCAAAATGATAGGGTACTCATACGTAGAATTGCTTGATATGAGCATAAGTGACCTGGAAACAGATATGAATCAAAACCAGATTATATATCATATCGACAGAACGAAGAAGGTCGGTAAGGACTTCTTTGAAACTCATCATCGCATGAAAAATGGCAAAATATTGCACATTGAAGTAAGCACTATCTATATTGGGCATTCTACTCCCAGTATATTTTGTTTTCTTAGAGACATAAGTGAACGCAAAAAATTGGAACAGGCACTTCAGGAAAGTGAGAGAAGTAAGTCAGTTCTTCTTTCGAATATGCCTGGAATGGCATATCGTTGTGATTACAACCGGGACTGGACAATGCGGTTTATATCCGAAGGTTGTCATGAATTAACTGGATATGATCCAAAAGACCTTCTTGGAAATAGAACTATTTCCTTTAATGACCTGATAAATCCTGAATACAGAGATTACGTGTGGAAAAAATGGGAAATATCTCTTTCCAGAAGAGGAACTTTTCAGGACGAGTACACAATAACTACTTCTTCAGGCAAACTTAAATGGGTGTGGGAACAGGGCAAAGGAATCTATGATGATGAAGGAAATGTGATAGCTCTTGAAGGTTTCATTACCGACATAACCCAGCGTAAAATGATAGAAGAAGAACTGAGGGAGAGTGAAGCACGTTTCCGCCTTCTTGTTGAAAATGCGCCTGAAGCTATCTTTTTACAGACCGATTGGAGGTTTACATACCTCAATCCTGCAGCATTAAAACTCTTAGGTGCAGAGTCTAAGGAACAATTGATTGACAGTCCTGTTATAGACCGTTTCCATTTTGATTCTCATGCTACTATCAAAGAACGGATACATTGTCTGAATACTGAAAAGAAGAATGTTCCAACGATAGAAGAAACATGTTTTCGTCTGGATGGCAGTTCTTTCATTGCAGAAGTATCTGCTGTTCCAGTTACTTATGGTGGTTCTGCAGGAGCTCTTGTATTCTTCCGAGACATAACTGAGAGAAAACAAGCCGAAGAAGTTATTCTTAAAGCTAAAATGATAGCTGATAATGCCAATCGCAGCAAGAGTGAATTTCTGGCAAATACAAGCCATGAACTTAAAACTCCTTTAAGCTCTATTATCGGGTTTTCAGATGTTATGTTAGATGGCATGCTGGGTGATCTTAATGAAAAACAAACAAAATATATTAACACCATAAACCAGAATGGGCATTTACTCCTGAATCTGATAAACAATATACTTGCTATTTCTCATATCGAGTTTGGTGAAACGGAACTAAACTATGAAAAATTTGATTTAGTGGATGTTGTAAATGACGTTAATTCAATGATGTCTATATTATCAGGCAAGAAAAACATAACAATTGATGTAAATATTGCTCTGAAAAAAACTGAAATAGTGGCTGATAGTATAAAGGTCAAAGAGATTCTCTATAATCTTGTAGACAACGCACTGAAATTCACCCAAAACGGTGGGACAGTAACAATCAGTGCCATGCAAATAAATGGTCATCATATACAGTTGTCAGTTAGTGATACAGGTATTGGGATCTCAAAGCAAAACATGAACAGAATATTCGACCCATTCTATCAGGTTGACAGCTCAAGTACACGCAAATATAAAGGAACTGGATTGGGCCTGGCAATAATCAAGAAATTTGTAGAAATGCATGGAGGTAATATCTGGGTTAAAAGTGAAGTTGGTCAAGGAAGTACTTTCTTCTTTACGCTTCCGATATCAAAGGATATTACTGAAGAAGAGTGAGTTTCTTATTATTTTTATTTCTGCATTGATCCAGATTCTTAATTTATTGTGAATCTGTTGATCTCTATCAAGTAAATCTCCATATTGATTAAAGTTATTGACACGGCATTTATAAAAGATTTTTTACGCTTCTTTTTGATAAATAAGTAATAATTAGCTTTAAAATTGAAATAAAGCAATTATAATCAATTAAATAGATTATAAATGTTCAATATCAAATTTAACTATTATAAACAAGTTATTACCTATTAATAACAATTAATAATCAATTTTAAATACTTAATTAGTTATTAACAGTCTATTATCAAGCATTTATTTGAATAAACTAGTATAGTATGATATTATAGATTAATTTAACTTATTAGACTCTAATAGTGCTTGTTTAATTCTAAAAAGGATTTGATATGAGAAAAGAGCAATATAGATTTCCTCTCAGTGATTTCATCTCTGAGGAAGACTTTAGAAAGATAAAGAAATTCTCTAAAGGTAAAGAAACACCTTTCCTTACTGTTAATCTGACTAAAGTAGAACAAATGTACGATGAACTTGTCAAGAACATGCCTTTTGTAAAAATATATTATGCTATGAAGGCAAATCCTCTCGATGAAGTCATTGTGACCCTTAAGAATAAAGGATCTAATTTTGACGCTGCCACAACATATGAAATAGATCAACTCATCAGACTTGGAGTCCAGCCGGACAAAATAAGCTATGGCAACACTATTAAAAAAGAAAAAGATATTGCTAATGCATATGAAAAAGGTGTTAGACTTTTTGTTACTGACTCCGAAAGCGATTTGAAGAAAATTGCGCAAAATGCTCCTGGATCTCGTGTGTTTTTCCGTCTGCTTACTGAAAGTGACGGTGCAGACTGGCCTTTATCCCGTAAATTTGGATCTCACCCCGATGTGATCTACGAACTGATACTGCAGGCACGTGAACTTGGACTGGAACCTTATGGCCTTTCATTCCATGTAGGTTCCCAGCAGCGAGATATAGGACAATGGGACAATGCACTGTCAAAGTGTAAGTATATCTTTGAAGCTGTTTCACTGGAAGGTATCAAACTCAAAATGATCAACCTTGGTGGGGGATTCCCTGCTAAGTACTTTTCTCCTGCCAATGACCTTGAAACATATGCCCATGAAATACTCCGGTTCATAAAAGAAGACTTCGGAGATGAACACCCGGAGATAATCATCGAGCCAGGACGTTCACTTACTGCAGATGCTGGAATAATCGTCACAGAAGTAATTATGATTTCAAAGAAGGCAAAACTGAATCAGTACAAATGGGTGTATCTCGATGTTGGAAAGTTTGGAGGACTTATCGAAACCCTTGATGAATGTATAAAATACCCAATCTACTCTGAGAACAAGGGATATGAAGAGGAGGTCATACTTGCAGGACCGACATGTGACAGCATGGATATTCTGTATGAAAATCATAAATATACATTCCCTAATACTTTAAAAGAAAGTGATCATCTGTATATTTTTACTACCGGAGCTTACACACAGAGTTACAGTTCTGTGGCTTTCAACGGCTTTCCACCTTTAAAAGCATACATATGTTGAATGAGGAAAAAGTAAATCGTTTTCCTGTAATTTTTATTTTTTGTATTTTCATACATCATTTTTAGACTATAATCCAGTCACTAAAAACATATTCCTCTTCAACATTGGAACCCCATGCCCATATTCCCACGCGATATTTTTCACCCACCGGAACACGTAGATCTGATACAGTATAAGTCACAGTTTCTTCCACATCCAGATCAGAATTCGTATTGGTCTGAAGATCATCCCATACCATATTTTCAGTAGTGCTTTCAAGAGTAGCATAAATAATTATATTTTCTGCAACAGAGGAACCCACGTTTTCAACTTCTATATCCAATTCGGCATAAGTAAGAAATCCATTGCTTTTAGCAGTTCCACTAAAATCAATTTTCAATTCGGGATACCCCCCAACAATAGGTATTACAACAGCTTCTGAATTAGAATATTCTTCAGGAATAACACCAACAGCCCATTCGGAATTGGTAGTCTCAAGATAATAATATCGTGTACCGGAATAGTCATAATAACTGCCTTCAAGGCTTGAATCTCCCATCATCCCTACTGCCATATGGCCTGGCAGCTCTATAAGTGCGACCCCGTATCCCATATCAGAAAGAAGGGCAGACAGAAGAATTGATGAATCCTCACAGTCTCCACCGCCATGGTACAGTGTTTCAAAAGGAAACCTGGGGTACTCATCATAACCTGCAGAAGCACTATCACTAACATACGGAAGTGACTGTACAAAAGCCATGGCAATGTATGGTATATCGCTGTTAGTATAACCTGCTTCTTCAGCAAGTTTCCCTATCTGTGTGGTAATTTGGGAAATAAGCTCATCGTCATAAGGGTCACTCACAAAATTAGGATAGTCTCTGTTACGACTTCTTTCTGAATACGTATCATAAGCCTGTATGTTGTACTCATAAAGCACAGTGAGATCCGTATCTTCATATTTCCATCTGTAAGTTCTTGTAATGGTATCTTCATTTATCCGGACCTCACTTATTCTGTTCTTCCCTTCATAGGTTTCAGTTTCCAGTGATATTTCCGGTTTTATTACATATGTGAGTTCAACAACAAAATCATTATCGAGTATTCTGTCAACATGAACAGTGTATATGACATTTATATTCTTAGTATCTTTTACATTATATGTAGAACCCGTAATCATTGTTTTCGTGTCGTATTCATTTCCATCTTTTCTTAGAGACACAAATATCTGTTTTTCCTGCTTATCGATATTCAGTACCTTAAGAGAATAACCATTATCAATCTCCAGAATACCTGTTTTTTTAATGGATGAAGTATAACTCGTTAAGTCAATATCAATATCTTCTATATCAATATCCGGGTTATGTTCGTCTAAAGAACCATTATTAAGCTTAGCATCTTCCAGAACAATCTCAGAAGCATTGATATTGTCATTTTCAAAAAAAGTATCTCTATCATCTGATATGCATCCACATGAACAGACCGCAGAAAAAACAATAAATAAAATAATTGTTAGAATACAACAATGTTTCCTGATAGCCATGATGTCCTCTACTGTTCTTTACTGGAATACCCATCAGCCTTTGATTGTCCATACATATATACTTACTTTATTATGTCCGATATGAATTTCAACAAAATCGGGATTTTTACAATGAAATTGCTTCCTTTTCCATAGATGCGGGTCACTAAAAGTTTTTTTATAATCAATCAGGTCAGACCAATCGATAATTCCTTTGTTGTCCCCTGTACCTTTTCTAAGCATTCTGTTATGGACATTGATGCTACTGGCCACACATGACAAAGCTTATTTTGGGATACAACCTCCCAAAGCACAAATTCCTCCAGATTCCCTGCATCACCAGTCCCACTTACAAAACCATCAAAGTCTTCTCTAATTGAATCCCCTAGTAAAGATGAATATCTTTAATATTTAATCTTTATTGAAATTCAAAAATATGATGTTTTTAATGCCTATGCATACACCAAAGAAAAAATAATTGAAAAGAAACCTAAATGAAATTCGGTGATGTATTTTACGTTGAAAATAAAAAGACCTGAAATATATTTCGGGTCTTAACTCAAATTGAGTTTTCCATTAAGCACTTCATATCTTTCCACGGCTTTTGGAGTATTGAGCAGTATCTTCCTGATCCTGTTGTATACACTTGGTGTATTATCCTTATCGAGCCTGCCCAGGAAACCAATCAGCATTCCCACCAAAGGCACATGATATTCATCTTCCATCCGATCAATATTTGCAAGGACGTTAAGGATGCCTACGGCAGTATATTCATTGACCCCTGCCAGCTTGAGAACTATATCCCCAAGCAATTGCCTTCCCTGTTCGGTTTGCAGAGATTTCTTTCTGTTCATTGCAAAACTTCCATAAAGAGCTCTCTGGTCATTTGCCTGTTCTATCCTGAAGGAATCGGAACTTTCAACCTGTTTTATCATGTCAAATACATCATCCCGACTGTTGCTTCCTATAACTCTCAGGAAAGCTTCCCAACTTACAGGATGTTTTTCTGCTTCCTTCTGGAACCTTTGCATAAACTGGATCCTGTCAGGTGCCGAACTGTTAAGATAATAGCTAAAAGCACTTAATTTATCCGTGGCGTTTTCAGCTGTCTCAAACTGTTCTCTGATCATATCATGCACTATGGGTGTATCGAGGGTCGAAAGAACAGAGAGACACGTATTCTTTATCTGGCGATATTTGATCGCATTTACCTGCTCATTCACGTAATCCTGGTTTCCATTTTTGGATTCATTTCCTTTTTTATTGTAAACCTTATAGAGTGATATCAGGGGATCTTCATGTTCACTTGCTATTGCTTTGAAAAGTTTTTGTTTAACTTCATATAACAAATGATACCTGTGTGCAAGTATCTCATCTTCCACGGATTCAAAGATTGTCAGGAACTGAGCTCCTGCTTCCTTCATTAATTCATGATCCTGGATGAGTTCATAATAAAGGTCTGTGAATTCTTTTGATGGAGCATGCTTGCTGTCCTCAATTAATTTCATTTTTTCGAGATCAACTATCTTGTAGAACGCAATAAACCTGTTTATCAGATCAGTATCCATTTTTATCTGCAAGATCAGCTCATCAATATCCACATCATGAATTACTTTTCCAAAGAAAGAATACCTACGGTTCAAGGATGAAAATGCGGGTTTATCTACATCATTGATAACAATCTTTTTCTCTTTGCCCTTCATCAGCTCCATGACTTCGGCAAGATCATTGCCTTCTTTATCTACCAGAGCTACACAGAATGGGAACTCCCAGAATTTTCCATCTCCTGGAACTTCCTGTTCTAAGAATAATGTAAAAGCCCTTTCATTTTCATCATAGGAGGATCTTACATGGACTAGAGGGAATTGTGTTTGTTTTAGCCATATTTTTGCCATTTCTTTCAAATCAAGTCCTGAAACCTCTTCCATTACTTCGATCCAGTCCCAGCTTGAGGCATTTGAGTGTTTATATCTAGCATGATAGACATTCAGAGCTCTGGCAAATGTGGCTTTTCCCATAAGTTTCTCTATCATCAGTACAAATTCCGGGGATTTTACATAGGTCACTGCACTGATCAGATCATCAGGGTCATTGAATCCATCTGGGATGATGGGCATGGAGGCTGCGCCCATGTCAAGGGCAAAGGTTCCGGCCCCGGGAGCCAGAAAACCAAGGACTTCATCAAGACGGCTATATTCCTCTCCAAAATGATATGCATGATACATTTTCTCTATATGAACGGTCACCGCTTCGTTAAGCCATATTTCAAATGGACTTTTTCCGGTTACTTCAGAGCCGTTAAGGTTATGGTAGAATTCATGAACTTTTACCCGCATCATATACTCGAAAGCATTGTCAGTCATTTGAGGGAAGGGCATTATGCGATTGGTGCTAATGGTAGTATTGCCTACATTTTCCATACCACCAAAATTAGAATTCTGCATCCCGATCTCCCTGTAAACGGTGCCCGTATACTTGTATCCGGTCTGTATCAATCCAACTGCCTTTTTCAGTTCATCCCTGATGGTTCTAATCTTTTGGTTCTGTCCATCAGCTCCGTTTCCTCCATTTTTAAGCAGGTCCCTTTCCATGACCAGATTCATAATCTTTCTTCGATCTTCAGATTGAGAATATTGTTCAGGACCTGTAAAAAGATGGATCCACATAATCGAATCGTAGAGTACGTCAAGACTTTTTTGGGCGATCAAGGAATCTGAACCGGGAGGCACTAGTAACTCCAGGTCAAATGTGTGCCCATCCGGATACTCAAACTCTTTTTTGAATGTGTCATAGGTGCCCACACCCAGGAAAAAAAGATAAGGAGCCATGGGAGTAATTGAATTATCATAGACAATCTGATCCCTTCCATTTCCAATTGAATGCCTTGCCTCTATAATATCGCCGTTACTTATAAGATTTGTATACCTCTCATCGGCAATTATGGTTGTAGTGTAAGTGCATTTCGCTACCATGTCATCTATGCATGGCACGATTCTCTGGAACCCCCATTGCTGGCATTGGGTTATTTGTTGTGGAGGAGCGCCTGCAGGGGTTTCATCATAATAGAGACCTTCCAGTATGTTTTTAGTAGGTCTGCAGATAGTCTGGGTGTTGATGAAAATATCAGTGTCTTCAGGTACTTCCTGGCCAAATTTGATTAAGAGGATATCGTCTTTTTCCCTGTATTCGTAACCAATATCATACTCTTTGCAACTTACGGATAGAATTTCAAGCTTCTTGCAATTCAGCTCAAGTTCATTGATGGATTTGTCAAGAGTTCGTAATTTGAGATGAGATGTCACCTTTGTATGATCGGCAAACATATCAAAAATAAGGTCCATGTGTACAACTTTTACAGTTAATTCTCCAAAATCTTCCGGATAATACTTATATATTCTTTCCATCAAATCACCTCTGACAAATTACAGGATATTATAATCGTTCATGGAACTGGTCATAATGTCTTTATTGTGTCCTTTATTCAACATAATAATAAACCTAGTATAAAATACATTAATGTATTGAATTTATCGACACTTATCAAAACATGACATAGATAGTATATGAAATGGAAAATCTACGTAACCATAAGCAAGAATATGACTGCATTAATTCATAAGAATATGAAGGAACAGGAATGCAACAAGAGCTAAGAGAGGATTCATCAGGCTGGAAAGACTACAGAAAGAGTAATTGAAAAACGGAAGCTAAAAAAGGATGCTATAGGAATTAGAATGAGCCGTAAAAACTAACAATAATGCAAGAGAAATATTTAATTAAAAATTATAATGGCAATTTAGTTGAGGGTGCCACTATGAATTTGGGATTTGTGTGTACGACAGGTTGTAGTGGTTTAAAAATAAGGAAATAATCAAAAAATGATTCTAACTACAAATCCCATATGTAAGAAAAAATGATTCAACATATAATGCTAGAGGGAAGTGAGAACATGAGTTCAGGGAAGCAAAAGAATGCTGAAAAGAACAAAACATTGATTTCAATAACAAACTCCATTGGTATGGAATTCATGCGAATTTCTACAGGAGAGTTTTTGATGGGCTCAAAGCAATATGATGATGAAAAACCAGTTCATAAAGTAACAATTTCAAAACCCTTCTACCTTAGTAAATATCCTGTAACACAAAAAGAATGGACCGAGGTAATGGGCGATAATCCTTCGTGCTTTAAAGGCGAGGATATGCCAGTAGAGCAGGTTTCGTGGAATGATGTACATGAGTTTATAAAAAAGATGAATGCAAAGGAAGGTACTGACAAGTATCGCCTGCCATCTGAGGCTGAGTGGGAGTTTGCGTGCAGGGCAGGTACAACCACAAAATATTCTTTTGGAGACGATGAATCCTGTTTGGGAGAGTATGCATGGTATTTGGGATCCATGCCTCATCAGGTGGGACAAAAAAACCCTAACCCCTGGGGATTGTGCGACATGCATGGCAATGTATGGGAATGGTGTCAGGATAAGTGGCATCCAAACTATGAAAATGCACCAATTGATGGTAATGCCTGGGAAGATGGTAGTAGTTCCCTACGTGTTGATCGTGGAGGTTGCTGGAGCAGCCTTGCAAGGTTCTGTCGGTCGACACTTCGAAGCGGCAACAGTCCTGGCAATCGTTACGGCTTCAACGGTTTTCGCCTTCTCAGAGAATTGTAGATACTAACTACATTTCATGAGAATCTAACCAGGAATAGTCAACCTATTTAATCAAATTAAGATTTAAATGTGTAATAATTGGGTAAAAGAGAAGAGATCCTATTTGAGCAAAAGTTAAAAATGTCAAAATTAGACTTAAGCTAAAAAATACCGAGTTTATACCATAATTTAGACAAATGCTTAAATAACACAATATATACAATGTATATTGCTATAGGGAATAGCACAAGAAATATCTGTGATCATGGGGCGGATAGTGGGGCGATAACACTTCTTTTTGATTAGTGATAACCAGGTTTCTACAAAAATCTTATTTCACCCCAAGATAATGACCTTAAACAGGGAGACAACATGTCAACCAAACTACGAATAGCAACATTCAATTTGGAAAACCTTGACGATAAAGAAAAGAAAAAGCCAACATTGGAAGAGCGCATAGCTTTGATACGGCCTCAATTACACAGGATAGACGCAGATATCCTTTGTTTACAAGAGATCAATGGACAGGAGCAAGATGGGCTGCCTCGGCAGCTGCTGGCTCTACAGGAACTTATTGAAGGCACACAATATGCTGAATATCAAATAGCGCATACAAAAACTGAGAACGGCGGACAAGCATACGATGAACGTAATCTGGTCATTTTAAGCCGCTATGATATTCTGGAATATCATCAGTATAAACATGATTATGCACCAGCCCCATATTATCTGCAAGTAACAGCAAAAACGAATAAAGAAGAAAAAGAAGCTAAAAAAGTTACCTGGGAGCGACCAATACTTCATGCCAGGATAAAAATTGATGATAAGATATTAGAAGTTATCAACCTTCACTTGAAATCACGAATACCATCCAACATAGAAGGACAAAAACTCAACAACTACACATGGAAGACCGCTTCTGGTTGGGCAGAGGGTTTTTTCATTTCTTCAACGAAGAGGGTGGGTCAGGCTCTTGAAACCCGAATGCTGGTAGATAGACTATTCGATGAGGATGAAGATTCATGGATCGTAGTGTGTGGAGATTTCAATGCAGATCTTGACGAAGTACCTTTGGAAGCCATCCGGGGTGAGGTTGAAGAGATAGGTAATAGCAAACTGGCCAATCGTGTCATGATGCCTTGTGAGCTGAGTATTCCAGAATCATCTCGTTTTTCACTTTACCATAGGGGCAAAGGAAAAATGTTAGATCATCTTCTAATTTCCAGGGCTATGATGGCACATTATAGGAATTCTGAAGTGCACAACGAGTTATTACATGATGAATCGCTTGCCATTTCAACAGAAAGGAAGTTCCCGGAATCTGACCATGCGCCAGTTGTTGCGGAATTTGAGTTGTCTGAAGAAGTATTATAAAATAGTACAAGTTTACAATATAAGTATTCAAATCTTATTTAATGTACAAAAAAAGCACTGTATAAATGTGACTTGTAAAATATTTTGGTAGCCCGGCACGGGCTATCAAAGAAAACTTTATAGTCCTATCTTGCATACTACATACTATGACAAGTAATGTAGATGACGTGCATTCGTTCAATACTGGTTTCATCCAGGGAATGAAACGACTCAAAAATTCTGAAATTTCAGATGAAAATAAGAATGTTATAGAGAAATTCATCACAAAAGTCCAGATCGAAGGTCTTGCAATGGGGACAATTGTAGGATACCTGAACTATATCACCCGTCTGGCACAAAGGTTGCATGAAATGGGTGTTGATACAATTCTCACGGATATAGAAGAAGATGATTTCAATAAGCTTATGTTGAATCTTCAGGTTGAACGTGAACTTAAGGAAACAGGACTGCGGACCTATAAGAAAGTGACAAAGAAGTTCTTCAGGGTCATGTCTGATGATGAACCACCTAAATGGGTGCAGAAGCTTAAACTGAAGACCCTAGATACACCTGTCCAGCCATCAGACCTCCTGACAAAGGAAGAATTTGATAAGTTAATGGAGGCTTGCAGACATCCAAGGGACAAAGCACTGATTGCTGTACTTGCAGATGGTGGAATGCGAATTGGAGCTCTTGCTTCCTGCAGGATAAAACATGTTGAGTTTACACAATACGGCTCCATGGTCTATTTATCCAAGACCGGTATGGCAAACAAAACAACTCCGGCAAAAGGGATCCCTCTGACATGGTCAACAGGTTTTCTTAACCAGTGGATAGCCGTGCATCCCTTTAAAGATGATCCTGAAGCTCCTTTATGGGTTACTTTGAATAAAAAGCATGAGCCTATGAGCTATAAAAGCCTTCGAGTTACAATTCAGAATGTTGGAAAGAAAGCGGGTATCAAAAAGCGTGTGAATCCTCATAGTTTCCGTCACATGGCAATTACTCACTGGATATATGATGACCTCAATGAGCAGGAGATAAAACATCGTGCTGGATGGTCAAAAGGTTCCACAAGGATGTTCAAGGTCTATGCTAACTTTACTGATAAAGAAATGAATGATCGTATCTATGAGAAGTATGGCATTAAGACAGAAGACAAGCGTCATATTACGTTAAAGCAGTGTCCCAGATGCAGTAATGTGCTTCGACCGGATGATCGATTCTGTAGTCAGTGTTCTCTTGTCCTAGACCAGCAGATGGCTCGGGAAATGGAAAAAGCAAGCGAGCAGATTCCCGACGCTTTGGGTCTTCTACTGTCCGATCCATCAACCCAGGCAATGATTGCTGAGAAAATGGGGAGTTCCCTTGGAGAAAAATAAATCTATATATGCTTCAACCAAGTTCAACTAGCTTCAGGCATTGATGGATATATCTCTGTATGAAATAATTAATTCTGTATGTATACTACCTCTCCGCCCATTCAAGCGAAGCGCTTTCATTCCCACTTCAGCTGTCCAATTGTATAGCAATTGGAAAGCCTTCGTTGCCAGAACGCTAAGGAGTAAAAAATTATCAGATGCCTTCATAATATGCAAAACAAATGTCCATCATGCGGGTATGATAAAGAATATCCATAACATCCTTTATGTAAATATTGTTATTATCGAGGCATTTTAGGAGCTGCGAAATTATTGTTATTTCAAACTATGAGAGAAAATGGCAATAAATACATGATCCTTGAAGAGATTACAAAGTTTGTCAACCAGAATTCAAATAGGAAAAGCAAAGTAAGTAGCAGTTAAGTCTATAAAATACTTCATCGGTATTCACACGGGTATGAAAGAGCAAAGAGAAGAAAAAGTGGATATCTTGTCCTTAAAAGAGAAATACCCAGAAAAAAGGACAATAAGGGATAACTAAAATAAAGTACAGACTGAGTTCGAATCTTTTAAAAAGGCTAGAATCATATGAAAGTCGATGGAAAAAAGGTCTGCTAATCAATAAGAGGGTCAAAAATGGAAAAAACTTCCGACTGACAATGGACTATAAAAAAAGAGCACGGGTATTTGAGTTAAATTGAGAATGTAGGAATATGAGCTCTATACATATCTTCTAGTATAAGGCATTCTATTCCCTTCATTTTGCACCATTCTGTTTTTCAACTATTTCTTTACATGTTTCTATGACCGCTCTTTCTGTTGGAGAGAAGAAAGGGAGTATCTCATAATCAATTGCTGCAAGTTGCAGGATAAGGGGATGGGAGGATATCTTCATGATCATACCTTCGAGCTATGTGAGTTTTTTGTGCTCAAATGCTTAGTTCCCCACGTTGAAATCGCATTCAGTGGAAACTAAACATTTGATTTTTTTGAATTTGAATAAACATGGTAAATTAGTTCATAATACTATAAGTACTTTTTGAAATAAAGCGTTTCAATGCTTTAATCTACAAAAAAACAGATTTACAAGGTTTTATTAATTAAAAAAGCCTTTAACGTCTGTAAGTTTTGATTTTATGGTCTTAAGGTCTATGTATTTCTAAAAAATGCTATACGTTATGACTATAAAATAAGATTTAAATTAAAACCGGCATATCTCGAAGCCATAAGAAAAAGACTATTAAGGTTTTAACGTATGTGAGTTTTTCGTTCTCAATAATTTTCGGCATGCTGCAAACAACCAGGCTAAAAAGCGAATACGTTAAAGGGGTTATTTACTGCAGCATTGCGTAACATTCTACCATACCTTAACATAATTGCTAACTTATGAAATATCCCTCCAGTTAGAAAAATGGTTTTTGTTGCCTGTCATATGATCGCCAGATAAGATGATTTTGAATTGATGAATACTAAGCACCGCTCCCTTTTCTTCCTCGGCTGCCGTTATGCTCCATGTTGCCAGTTCCTAAACAGGATTCTTGACAAGTGTAAGAGATTTGGTCTGTACTCTGCTGGCCTAATTACCCTCGATTGACTTTATAGGAGTAGATAGAAAACGAATGCCAGTTGTATGGAATCCCAGTCTGTTTTCATAAAAGAATAGAAGATGAAGAGTAGAACAAAGTCTGATAGATGTATCTGCTTGTTGAAGAATGGCTTAGAAGAAAGTTAAGAATTCAGTTAGTGACGGAATATTTGAGATAGCTAAATAGAAGTAGGAAGAAAGTAGGCAAATACTGAAATTGGGTACTAATTTTACTTCTGTAGAAAACATCACTTTTAGTCAAAATGAAAATATATCCTTTGCTTCAAAGAAATGATACTATATTTTATCAAAAACAGGAAATCTCCACGTCAGCTACACTCAAGCAGACGTAGAGATTGAAATCCATAACATTGAAATTATCCAGTGTTTATGTATTATCAGCTTCATCTGATTGACGATTAACTGGGCTGAATGCGGTAAAGGACATTTAACCTATCACCTGTCACATAGATGCTACCCGAGGGACTCACAGCTACACCATTGAATATGTAATTAGGTGTCATACCAGGAATTGTCTCTGTACCTACTTCCAGATCATCGGCTATAGTGCTGATATCTCCTGTCTCAAGATTTATCTTCAAAAGGCTTCCAGTACCTGTCTCAACAACCAGTAGGTTTCCATCCAGGTCTACAGCAAGACCTTCCGGGAAAGACAGATCAGTTGCAATAGGCATTGGTTCGGCAAGCACTTCACCATCTTTTACTACTTGCATTACCATACCTAGATACCAGTCACTTACCCAGAGATCATTCTCTGTTGCTGCCATTCCCACAGGTACTGCAAACCCGGAAGCAAGTGTTGCACGGTCTGTATCATTCACTTTTACAAGACGTGCTGCACCTTCTTCCATTCCAAGTTCTGCAACAATTAGATCTCCCTGGAACCGTATTGCATTCGTAGGCACTGCAAAGTCCAGGTACTCTTTTACAAGTTTGTTCTCAACAGGATCCCAGACCTGAACAATGTCGTAGACCCATGAAGAAACTATAAGTTTGTCTCCGTCCGTTGAAACCGTCATAGGAGAGGTAATACCACCGTATTCGGTTCCATTATACTTGCTGATATCTCCCATGATGTGTCTGTCAACATGTATCTCCTGGCCGGTCTGCCCGTCCAGCTCACGCAGATAAGCGAGGTCGGCAATAAATACGGAATCACGACCTGAATCGGAGTCAGACTGAACAGCAACACCACCAGGTCCTATCATTCCTCCTTTCAGTACCTCCCTTGTACTTCCATCGGCCATTATCTCTATGATACTTCCATCTTTTGCGGATGCGAAAAGCCTGTCACTGGAATCAAAGGCTATGCTGTCAACCCTTTCAAGATTGTCACTAGTTAGAAGTTCTTTAGTATTGTTGATAATGTCGACACGTGAAATCTCTCCTTTATCGTAATCTGCTACGTAAAGGTTTCCAGAAGAATCAAATTTGACACAGACCGGAATAGAAAAGCCATCCGCAACAGTTGTGACCTCAGCCGAATCAACATCAACACGCACAACCTCTCCTTTGGTCCAGATTGGACCATACAGATATTCATCAGGTCCCCAATCCATAGCATTCAACCAGCCAGGTTCGGAAAGTATTAGCCTTGGCTCTGTCGTGAGGTTCGGGTCTAGCTCATATAACCCGTCACCCATGAAGACCAATCCTACAAAGAGACGGCCATCATCGGACATGGTGATGGAATTGACTCCGGGTGCAACAGACTGATTTGAAGATACTTCATCCATGGACAGATGTCCAACTTCTCCCACAACAAGGTTAGTGAAGTAAAGGGAACCATCCGGTCCGAAGATAAGATCATCCGGACATTTGACTCCGCTCTCGATTCCCAATCTCTCTGTAATCTCACCGGTTTCTGGATCAAGAATAACGATTTCTCCACCGTAAACGCTGGTCACATATAACTGGTCATTGCTATCAAATAATATACCATTTGCATTGCGAACACTTGCCCCATCTGCGATTATCTCAACTGTGTATTGCTCATCATAATCCGAAGTGTTACTACAACCTGAAAAAATAACAGCGATAACCATCAGAAATAAAATTAAACCCCATATTAATTTCATGCTAACCCTATTTTTAACATGATGTTTATGGCAATAAGCATAATTGAGTATATTATTTAAAATTATAAATAAAATAGAATGTGTCTGTTTTTGTGGAACGCGATTCTCTATCATAAATGTAGAATAAACTGGAGATTAGGTTTTTTCTGGAGATAATCTTACAAGGTTATCTGCGCTCACTTAAAGAAATTAATTTTGCAAGCGTCTATTACTAATATTTAGTTTTTTTATTCTAGTAAAAAAATAGGAGTATATCTTGCTTAATCATAGAATATAACCCCAAATATAGCCTATTGATTGTAATCTAGATAGGCTTTCTACAGAGCCCGTAAAAGCGTAAACCTAAAAAAAGTGAGGTCCGAATGACATACTTTTTCTTGTTATAACGACTGCTTTTTCATCTATCACCTTACTATCATTTACCCCATGTCAACACTAAGAATATGTCTTCCATTGAGTTACTACTGAAAAATAAGGTAAGTGGACCGGTCGGAGAGAGGTTCTCAGCGTTCTTAAGTTTACCAGTCCGCAATTCTCCCAATTTACCATCCAATGAGATTTTCCCTTCCCCGTCGAGTTTACCTTCTTCGGTGACCTTATCAGAGATTTCTGGATTCAAAGATGTTTTACTTAACAACATTAGCTCATTTATAGTTGCAGTTTCCAGAAATCCCTTGCTCCAGAATGGATAATGTTCTGGCTTAAGGTTGATTGTTAATCCTGCGGGCTTATCCGAGCTTACTGCCTCTATGCTCCTGAACTCAGCCCACTCGGTAGGAAACTCATGTCGCATGGAGAAAAGCCGCACTGACCCAGCAGCATGTGCTTCTTCGATCTTCGTTTTAATGTTCTCGACCGCTCCGTTTCGGAGCAAGCTACCACCTTCACGAGCTGTATAACGCAAATGAAGGATTACGTCTGAAATTGTATCATAGTCGAACTGGCGCACATCAGCAGGCAGTTCTAATTGCCATTCACTGATTACCCCAGCTCCTTCAAAAGGCAAATAACGCTCGTCATGAAGGTTGGTTTCGAACAATCCACTATCGTTTTGGGCGGAGCTGGTGACGATAGATTGGAGACTTCCAAAGTAGTCATCAAACCGACTATCTTCAGCATCCACACGTGCATATATGTCGCCTAGCACTTGTGTCTTGCGAATTCTGCTCTTCAGTAGTGTCAGCGTGCAATTAATGCTAGCATAAGGACCTGTCACGCATGGGATACTTAGCGATACTGTTTTGATGCGACGGAAGTAATGTCCAGGGCAATCCATATCGAACAGTTCCTCAGGCAGTTTCACCGTGCACCGTCCAGTCGAACGTAGTTGCAGCAGTGCAAGAGGGTCTACCTGAAGAAGGCTAACATGCTTGGTCAGCTCATATTCCCGCTGGTTTAGGTCATGGTAGGCCATTTCCATACGTTTGATGTCAAAGTAAAGCTTATCTCCTGCCAACAGGCCTTCTTTTCCAGCAAGGTATCCAAATTCAAGATAGCTAAGTTCCGGGTTGCCCAGTTCATGCTGCAAGGCACGCTCGGCTTTTTTGGCAATGTCGAAGGAAAGCTGGAAGCATTGTGCATATAATCCTTTTACCTCACGTTTCATCCAGGCATACATCGCCTTGTTAGTCTGCTTCCCCTTACTCTCGGTACCTTCCTCGTTCAGGAAACGCTCGATCTCTTCGGCGTGCTTCATCTGCTGCCGGTGGTTTTTCAACTCCAGCTCGGCGATGGCCTCACGAATCTGGGCCGCACGTAGTTGTTTGAATATCTGGGAAATCTCACCTGCGGCAAGGTTGCTTTGGAATGACCAATCCTGCTCACGGCGGGTATACGTTCCGATTCTAGCAGACTTGCCTGCTTTGTAAATGTGCTCATCAGCGTCAGATCTCCAGAAACTGGAAATTAAAGAAGAAGCATTGAAGAGTTTCCCACCTCCATAAGAACCAATCGAAGATCCCGCACCAAATGGCTGGAAGTTGAACGTAAAGTCGGGTATTAGTGCTAAAGTGGCGCCTATCTTGTCAATTCCCGCAGCAGCCTCTTGGTCTCCACGAGATTTTTCGATCTCCTTAATCTCTTCCGTCTCTTGTGCATTCAATTTCCTGCCATCGCCCTCATTCCCCAAGTCTTGGGCAATATCCACCTCTATCTCACGTAATTCCATCTCCGGCTCTTCCATAGAAAACTTCATCTTTTCCAGGCTGTCTTTGTCAAACTCGCCCAATTCAGGAATTGACTTCTCAATCTCATCAATTTTCCTGCCCAGTTGTTGCTCGTAGTAGGTGTAGCGCTGTACAGCCAGAGCCAGTGACTTGAACAAACCCTCCTTGGACTTGGTAGTTTCCTGAAGTTGCCCGTACCTCACTTGCTCGACCATCTCCATGACAACACGCTCATGCTTGGCGCGCAGAATGGCCAGTGCTTCACCGTCTCCCTTCTCCATCACAGAGAGTAGATTATTACCCAACGACTTGACTTCTTGGCAAATCTCGGCTGCTTTTTGCACCAGTAACTGGAAGCGCACAAGAGGTAATGGTTGGTTCAATCCATTGATGATAGAACCCACATCCAGGCCGGATGCTGCTGCTCTCGCCAGCAAGGCCGGATCAATGGGTGGCTCAAAAAGCGCCAACTGACGGAAGGTACCCTGGATGTTCAGGCTGTTGCGGATCTTGAACAGGCGATCGGCCACAGTGTCCCAGTAGGCCAGCATCTTATCATTACGTGGCACACAGAAATAGAGGGCCTTGCCCAGACTATGTATTGTCGTCATTCGGTCGTTATCGTCTGTCTCCTCTGTGGGAAAAGGCATCAAATCAAACGGGACATCCGCTTCTATATCACGCATGGCATTGCCGAACTTATCCAGATCAGAACGCAGGTTGGCATAGGTCTGGGGGCGCACCGACCCTTTCTTGGGCACTGACATAGGCCGGGGGCCGAGGATATTAGCGGCCAGCACGTATACCATCATGGCCTCGTCAATGGCCTCTCCAGTGTCCTGACGGAATAAGGAGTCACCCCAGGAGATCAGATTATCCAGATATGCCATCACTGTCTTATACATATAGGCTTGCTGCCGATAGCTGGCGATGACATGTGGTCGGAATGGTGCATTCTTCCAGGCCTCAATGCTGCGGATCGTCTCATTACGCAAAGTCGGGTCGGCATCTGTGGTAAGATTGACAAGTAACTCCTCTATCTTTTTAACATCGGTATGCTGGAATGGATATACTTTCCAGAAACGTTCTGGAGTAGGGCCATCGCTATCATCAGTAGGATCAAAGAGCAAGTGGAACCAACGCTGTGCTTCAGCAAAGCGCTGGTTCTTGCTAAGATGAATGGCGATAGTGATCGGCACATGGAAGAACAACTCCCAATTATAGATCGAGTAGGCACCACCGAAGGTGAAGTCAAGGTCCTTGACCGGATAAGGGCGCTGCACCAATGATGTTGGATCGTAACGCGTAGGTGAAAAGATGTCTGCGTACAACACAGGCCTTAGTTGGCTACGAAGAAGTGTGACTTGTGTGCTGTTAGGAATAGTGAATTGAGTATCCCTGAGAAGGAGTACCTGAGTACCCTCAGCAATAGTTGCCTGAGTACCATTGTGAAGCGTGATCTGTGTTGCCACCTCAAAGGTTATCTTGATGCCAATTCCAACAATAGCCGACATGTTCTGTGACAAATTGAATGAAGTACCTGCGATCGGAGTTTCTGTCATTCCATCAATCAATTTTACGCTCAAATCGTCGGGTACTGCAACCTGTGCTGTGTTTGTGACTTTGAACTGCATATTAGTTGACAGAGCAATAGGTACGTCTCCCGGGAGAGTGGCTTGCAGGTCGGCAAAAAGTGCAATAATTGAGCCAGCGGGAATACTCACGCTTGTATTTTTACCTAGCTCTACTTCGACACTACCAGGAAGAGAGGCGTTATTGTATTCCGTATCCGCCGCTTGCAAGCCGGCTGTGGACTTTTGGAGCAGCCGCTGCATCAGCTGGCCTACATATGGATGAAAATGAGGGTCGAAGCGATAGCTTACCTCGCGCTCCTGAATGATGAAGTGGTTCATCTCATTTGTTTCAACAAAATGACCTGTTTTGGAAACAGTTTCGGTATCTGAGTGTCCGTGAAAATGTTTAGTACCTTTTATTTCGTTGCTCATTTTAATCCCTCCTGACAGATCGATTGTCTACTTTATTCGTACTGAAGCCTAGCTTGTGCGCAGTAAAGTTCTGTTCCAGTGCAGAGCTGAATCCACTACTTCCAACCACATTTATCCCGCCAGCATCTTGAACAAGACCAGCCTGGTCAAATGCATCCTTTTCCACAGTCAAAACAGTTTTATCAGATACGAATTCACTGCCAGTGTGGATATTTACCAACTGAATTCGTGCTAAGGATTCTGCGGATTCGATCAGATCTCGTACATTCATTTCCATCAAGCCACGTGGTCCAATTAAATCACCATCTAAAAAGACACATGTGAATGAATTATTCAGCCAATCCATTCCTGCCTCAACATCAGTAATCGATTCAGGAGAGCGGCAGACAGTAGTGGTTAGATCTATAGACAACTGATCTTTTGGTGTCGCTGGGATTACAGCAACGTTATTCCACCATTCCTGATGATTATATTCTTGCTCTGGTTGGGGTGTGCGTACCACCCACTCATTCCATTCTTCAATGGTGCGCTCGATAACGTTGGGTTCGATATAAAATGTGTGAGCGTTGTCCTGGTAAAATATTGGTTTCATCAGCGACACAATCTCGGAGAAGCCAGTCTCGATAGCCTTGGCAACCGCCGTTGAACGGTTTGCATCTGGAGCACTGAGCGTAATATTGTTGTTACACGGTAGCAGTGTGTATCCTCCACCCCTCTGTAGGATGCTTGGTGTTTCTACCGTATATACTGGTGTTTTTTCATTTTCTGTGATGATACGCCCCTTAAATTCAACCGTGAGTGCGTCTCTGGCCGAATAACGATTAGCATTCACACCGGTATGAATATAAGGCATTGTGGGTTCATGTTCACGAATACTTGGTTCTGGGATGCTGTTTCGACCAGCCAAGTAAAATGCCTGGTTTATGTCACCTCCCAGGTGGATGTATACTCCGCGCTCTTCACCATTTTCGTATTGTTCTTTGGAAACATGAATGAATACCGACTTGGGATTAAAAGTGCTATCAACAGCTTTTGAGATCGAAGCAGAAAAGCTGCCGGACTCACGGGTACTCCATTCACCTTGGAGATATTCGCTCCAGTGAAGTTGTACTTCTACTTTCTTCTTGCTAACCTGAGATTTCAGGTATGTCATCATTTTTGATAGTTTTAGATTAGACAATTTAGGATCATCTTCATTCTCGTCCGTCTCGTTTTGGCAATCATCATTTGAAGATTCCGTGGTAGGAGCCTGATCCGCCTTGTCCATAAATGTCACCCAGAACAAATACAACCGGTTGCGCCACACAATCGGTGCCAAGTGGTCACCTTCTATTTCAGCAGTCACTGGTTCCCACGGTGTCCATACCTGGTGGGTATAGTGACGATAGAAATACTTATTGGGCTGGCTGTAGGTACGCCCTATCACGTGTAGGGTGTTCAAAGTGGGGTCTGCCTTGTCCTCCAGATGCATAGCTACGATATCCAGTCTGGCCAGTTCTTCCAGTTTTTTCAGGTAATTAAGAAATGCATCTTCAACAAGATCACTGGATACATCACCCTGCAAGAGGTTGCCTTCTAATTCGCTAAATAGATTCGTCTTGTCATCACGGAACTCAGGCTCTAACCAGTTTTCTGGGAAAAGGAATATCTTACGGTTTGCTTCCCAAACGCGGTAACGCTTCATCCATTCCCACTTTCTGGAGTTTATGACCGATGGATGCACATCCTTTTCAAGATTGAGTAGGCAGCGCTGGATGAACAACTGCACTGACGCAATCGCTAGGCGAATGCGAGAAGTTTGTACAACTGGTTCCATGCCAGGATCAATCAGGAAATACTCGTAAAGCTGCTCTATGCGTGTGAACTCTTGCTGGTGCATGACGTAAGCAACCAGTGCATCACGCTGATACTGACGTAGCTTATTGAAGATGGGGCGAGCGACGCGTAGCCATGTCTCAGGCTCAAAGTGTATTTTAATCGCTTCCTTCATATCGCGAGCTATGGAGAAGCGCTTCTCGGGTGTAGACATATTGACTATCTGGGTCCATTCAACAATGGTGGTAACGGACACCCCAATGCGCTCGATGATTTGTAGTGCCTCCCACAATCGCTGCACTGCCAGTTCATCTGCAAAAGCGGGCGTGGTAAATAAGACGTTAGCAGTATCCTTGACCGTTGACTCGTCACGCCGCGTAATATTGGCGATCAGCTTATAGACTTCATCCATATTATCAACTTCATTTGCTTCAAATACGCCTATGAGATCATCCATGCCACCTGCCAGATTACGCTTGACATGGGCATATCTGGCCAGATGTAGAAACAGTGTAAAAAGTTCTATTGCTTCGGATGATGTATCTTTGCTTTCCTGAGTGGGTAATTTGCTGAGGTTCAGTTTGTCAAAGTCAGCAACGTGCGTGAGCAGGTAGCGCATCTCACGCTCATTCAAATTGAGATTCTGGGTGAGATGTAATACCTTATTTAGCAGGATCCAGGCATGTTCACCACGCTCAATAACATTCAATGGATAAAACGTAAGTTGTTGTGCCAGATTATCCTTGGGCAGGTTTTCACCCTGCACCATGAACCGCACGTCACCTCTGCTCCGTCCCTTTAGTTTCAGGCTGAAGCGATAGAGTATCCCCGGTTTTAGTTCAAGGAAATCACTGATCTCATTCATCTCATCAGCCTCTGTGCCACTTAAGAACAAAGGATTTGGTAAATGATCGAAGCGTAACTCAACATCAGTGTCTTGCTTATCCCGTTCTATGTAGAATCTATAAGGTCCAGGCGCTGGGACTTCCAGATAGCCTTCAAATAGAGCACTGTTTGTCTCATCTGGCTTGAACAAAATTTCATCTTTATCCACCAAACCTGTGAAAGCATTCAGTAAAGGCTGTGGATTATCTGTTGTTTTTGTCTCTCTGAGCAGCCGAGCATCGGTGAGCAGACTCTCCATCAATACTGGGTCAGCGCCTGTCTGAGCTGTCAGTGTCTGTATAATGAATTGCTTAATCAATTGCTGCTGTTGGAATGGCAAGAACGCATCAATCAAAGTGGTTCGCTGCTTGCGTATTATGCTTTGTTTCAAGGTCTCGTTTAAGCCTGTTGGGACGACCATGAACAACAAATTGAATACATTATCTAAAAGGAAATTTTGCAGGTTCTGTTCATAGAAATCTCTTGCTTGGTTCTGAATATCATCAAGCAGCTTTGCAAACAGTGGCTTCGGACATTTTTCCTTGAGCACTATACTTTTTGCTTCCAGCAGTACTCCTTTGTAGGTCAAAGTCTGCTTTTTCTTCTCCTCATCATAACTTACATCGATTTTTAGCTTTTCAAAATCATTTTGGTCAAGCTTGTCAGATGGTACAACATTCTTTTGAACAGCAACATATTCTATATCACCATCCAGCATTTTTAGGAAAGTGTCTGGAACTACTTCAAGCGGCCTTGTTGATTTAAGATTATCTTTGAGCGATTTTTCTGAAAAGAGGGACGAATCAACAATCAAAATATAGAAAAGCAATGCTTTTTCCAACATTGCATCTTTTTCTTCTCTTAATTTTTCTTTCTCCTTCTCATTTAAACTGGGGTGTATTGGAGTGAACAGCATTTTGAAATCGTCACTCGAAAAAATACCAAGTAGGTTCTGTTCATAGAAATCTCTTGCTTGGTTCTGAATATCATCAAGCAGCTTTGCAAACAGTGGCTTCGGACATTTTTCCTTGAGCACTATACTTTTTGCTTCCAGCAGTACTCCTTTGTAGGTCAAAGTCTGCTTTTTGTTCTCCTCATCATAACTTACATCGATTTTTAGCTTTTCAAAATCATTTTGGTCAAGCTTGTCAGATGGTTCAACATTCTTTTGAACAGCAACATATTCTATATCACCATCCAGCATTTTTAGGAAAGTGTCTGCAATATCAGGAGGTAATACTGATCCCAGGTGTGTTTTTAATATATCTTCGGTGAGTAATACGGGGGCACCAATGTGTGATTTTAGAGCCCATAACAGTTCAATCCGTTTCTCTGATTTGATCAGTTCAGGGGGATTGCCGGAAAATAACTGATTATAGTCGTCGAAAAATACCTGCATGTATTTTTTGAAGAATTGTTTCTGTTTATTTTGGATCTCATCTAGAAGCTTCATAAACAATTCAGAAGAATATTTTCTTTCAAGTGCTGTTTTCTTTTTATTGAATAGCACACCACGGAAAGTAAGTTTCTGCTCATGTTTCGTTTCGTTATAACTGACATGAAGAATGGATGGTTCACCAGTAAATTCTTCTGGATCTAACCCTATTTTAGAATCCACATAGTTTATGATCGCGGTAAATTCTGCGGTTCCGTTCATCATGGACAAAAAGCGATCAACGACATCGGATGGAAATATTATTCCAAGTTTTTGCCGCAGGGTTTCTTCATTGATTGCACCTGCATCTTCAGGCACAGCATGTTCGGTGCGAATCGAACGGATACCTTCTGCCAGCGTCTTCATCAGTGCCAGCATGGTTTCTTTATCGGGGCGGTATTTTCCAACTGGATCTTCAATTTGATGGAGTAACAAGTAATCTAGGTCCTCGATGTTCAATCCACTTTCTTTGATCTCCTCTACCACCTCCACAAAACGTAGGGTCTGGGAGAAAGGATGATCATCTTCAATCTTTGTTAGAGGAACAGAAAGTAGCGGTTTGAAGGGATTGATACCTGAGAGGGTTTTGAGAGTGATCAACTCTTGAACAGAGAGTTTGAGGGCGTTGGCCAGTAAACCGTAGCGGTAGAGCAAAGAGACGTTTTCAAGGGACAATTTACTTTTTTCGATGGATTGACCTGCATCCGTGAGAATACAGTCGATATCATCGGCAGTGAGACAAAGCCCACCTTGGAGTGCAAGCAAGTGGCCTTCGATAAGTTTGAATTCTTCAGCCTTGTTTTTGACAGCACCCAGCAGCGACTCTAAAATCGTTGAAGATGATAATTTTTCCAATTGTTCTTTGTCTTCGTTGGTCAACACTCCCCTATAGGCAAGACTTTGAATTTCTCGATGTTCATCATAGTCGATAGACAGTTGTGACCAATCAGAGAAGGCAGTGGGATTAATTTTGTCAGCCAACTTGACATTATCTTTACTAACTGCGAATTTAATTCGTTCCGCCATCGTATCTAAACTAACTTTTGATAGGTATTGACCAAGTGGATCATCAAAAACCGACATGTACTTCTTTGTTACATCATCAAAAACTTCTCCACTTTTTAACATACTCTGTGTAAGGAAAAGCTGCGCATAGAGTGAATTCTTACCCTTGGTGTTAAGGTCTGACCACAAGGTAATCAACTTCATTCGACTTTGTTTTCCGACATGCAATTTCTCATCAAGCGCTTTGAGATGGGATAGGTAGATAAGTGCGGTCTTGAGGGGCGATGTGGAAAGATGGAGCTCATCATATGGAGTATTCTTGGGCACAAAAGCCTGCAAGGCACAGTCGGTTTCTTCAATGGTCCAGCCCAGTTTACGCCATAAACGAACGAATAGGTTTATCTTTAGAAATGCAAAAGGGTCTGCTTGTCGATCATTCTCTGCCTGACGGAATGAATAGCAGAGAGTTGTCTGATCGAAGTTAAAACTTCCATCCGTATCAGTCAGTGTCAGGATGTCATCGAAGATATTGTTATCCAGTGCATTGTTCATCCAGGCTTTGGCATCGAAGCCTGAAGCCTGGAATGTTACACTCAGGTTGTCCAAACGCTCTTCAAATGCCTTAATTTCCTCAAGCAGCATTTGATCTTTTGGCGACAAAGTGCTTTGGTCTTCTTCCAGGAGCTGCTTGTGGTCTCTGTAGAGCAGTACATCCTGAACAGTTACACCCAGTTTGTAAAGGAGTGCCATCTCTGCGAGTTTTGGATTGATAAATCCGGTCTGAATGATGTCCACCAGTTCTTTGTAGGTCACTCCTAACCTGCGAGAGAGTGTCTTGGCCGAGTTCAGGTCGATACGCTGGCCGGTGTCGGCATCTATTGCTTTCGTTGTAGCTTCATCAGCATCCGTGTAACCGTACAGATCGTACCATTTATCATGAGGATCAGGTTCGTACCACTCATCAAGTGGATCCTGATCGGTAAAGATGGCATATTCTGCTGGCGACATTCCCAGCGATTCAATAAAGATAGCTTCCCAATCATATGGTTGAGTGTGGACGGACAATTCATCTCCCTTTCGGAAGACTTCGAGCAGTTTCCACAGTGGGGTTTCGAAGTGATTGCAGAACTGGCGTACCGTGTCAATCCAGAGATCGAAGGGTAGGTTGAGGGGATAACGTGCTTTCTGGAGCTCATCATAGGCTTTGGTAATTACATTTTGTGGTTCGGCCATCAGCTCCTCTGTAGTAGCATTGCCGGTATCGTATGCAGCCTTCTCATCAAGTTCCTTATTATTGGCGACATAATATTCAAGAATTTCATTGACAACATCAATGTAAGGCAATGCGATATTGGTGTTTTCACATGTGAGGGGTATATGTGGTATGTCTGGGCGGCGTTCAATGAGGACATCGTAAGGTTTCTTTTCGTCATCAATAAATTGTAGCAAATCCACCAGATAAGCTGCCGGGCTGAGTACCGAGCGGCAGTGCTCACACTCGCAGAAGTCCATTGACCCGAAAAGTGATTCCAGAGTAGGGAACTGTTTTATCAACTCTTTCTTTGTGTTTTCACGTACTTCTTCAGGTGCGGACATGCCATAGATTGTCACATCACTGTCTAGCTTTTTGAAGATGGTGAGCAGATTATGAGTGACATTACTTACCTGCTCTGCTTTACGATGTATTAATTTGGCCTGTTCAAGTGAGGGGAATTTATGACCATAACTTTTCAGAAACTCTTTTTGTGAGAAGGCTCCCACATCATATGCTGAAGTCAATCCTGAATTTAAAAGAACGATCATAGACTCATTGTCAGGGGTAAGCTGGTACACACATTGCAAGGTCTTCATTCCCTGCTTTGCACTTTCAAATTCGTTTGTGTCGATGTCATTCAATTTATCGTGATGATCCCTTAAGAAGGCTTCAACAGGAGTTTGCCCGAATCTGAATCCCAGGGTTACAGCTTTCTTTAACAATGCAGCAGTTGCAAGCCTGGCACTACCAAGTTTGAACAATTCATCATCTTCATCCTGCTCGATCATATGCCTGATCACCTGCGTGGGATAGCTCAGGCGTACTTTGCGTGCCATATCCTCGGCATAGGCATTCAGGCGGTCATCGACATTTTCGGCTTCGTAGGCAAGCGGAATCAATTCCTCAATCCCAGCCAAATCATTTATTTTAGCCTTCCATATCTCTGGTTTATAATAACTCTGCTCGACCAGCTCCACCGGATCGCTAACCTCCATTTTTTCTTGCAGTAGATTGGTCATGGTTTTGCTATTACGAGTCAGAAAGGCCAGCTTGCCTTGCAGTTGCAGAACTTTTATGTCCTCTGATTCAATATTATTATTAGCTGCCTCCTCCCACAATTGGGCAGCATCACCTCGATGTTTCAGGAACAATGAAGCGAACTTATCACGTGTTTTTTTATCTAAATTGACGGAATTGAGCAAATCATTGTAAGTCGATTGAGATCCAGGTGCTGGTATTTCCAAACGTGTGTTTAGAGAGAAAGTTTCAAACTGTTCCTTTGCATTCTTCAACTGGCTGTCACTCAGATCGATAATGCCAGCCTCTCGTCCTTTCTTAAGTGCTAGGTCTACGGCTTCAACACTCACCTGTGCCAGTTGATGTTTATCAAATGGTAATCCAACACGGAAAAGTCCATAGAGTACTTCCTGAGATAGACCTATATCAGATTCAGCATTCAATTTTGCAGCAACCGAAGCCAGTGCGATAAGGCGTGCATCCCACCCGGTGGCTCGATTCAATATGGTGAGATCCCTTTGTTCAGTGTTCTCCACAACATCAGTAAGTTTGTTCATATCACTCACATGAGACTTCAGATCCATTTTCAGTCGTTGATACTCCGACTGAAGGGATAGAGCGGGGGCAACAAGGTTCAGCACTTCATAAGAACTTGCGTTGAATCTGGTCTTAGCAAGTGGAATTTCTTTTTGTGGATCTTTTGGATCTCTAATCCGCACATCGAGGTTGTGGATTTCCCCATCAGGATTGTAAGTTAATGTGTAATGTCCCTTGTTATTGGTCTTTGTTTTGTCAATGAGCAAGCCATCTTTCTCGCCAAATTCCCGGTTGTAGATAAGAAGTTCAAGATTTTGAGCAGGAACTCCGTTCTCAAGAACGATATATCCTTTTACAACGTGATGCTTTTCGATCTGGATCGTGATAGGATCGTGTTGAGTTTTGAAACCCTGAAGAACCCCATTGTCATTTTCATCTTTGGGCAAGGTATATTCGAGCAGGGTATTTTTACGGTAGACCTTAAAGTAGATATTTGGTCCTTCTCCTTCCGGATGCTCGGTAAGATCGGATTGTCTAAAATGGATATTTGCTATCCCACCATCATTGGTGGTAAGCATCTCACCAAGCGGTTCATGAGGGGAGATGGGATCATGATCGAAAGCTTGGACTTGGAGACCAATAATGGGATTATCTTGCAAATCTATGACCTGACAAATGACGGTATACTTTTTATCGAAGGTTCCAATCGATGTGACCTTTTTCTGCTCATCAAGCAGACCTATTTTGCGCAGAGTAGCATTGATAACGCTGGCGGTAGCTTTGTCAACATTACCGCTAACCTTTAATTTTTGTTCTTCCTGAAAGATTTTTACCAATTCATGAGTGGCTTTATAATATGTCTGTTTGTTATTTTCACTTTTTACTGCATCAGATAGATATTTCTTGGTATCTTCATCGCCTTGTAAGAAAATACTTAGGTCGAGGAAAAGTAGCAGTGCATTTTGTAAATTTGTAACGTCAGAACCTCTCATCTCCGGTCCCAATGGAAAAGTAATCTCATTCATGTTCATATCACCTGTGGAACATGATTCATAGAGGCTTTTCTCAATCTTTCAGATGAGAATCCTTTTAGGGTTGTTTCAACCAGAATAGTAACTTTTCTTAGTGATTTGTTGTAATTTATTTTATCATATTTCTCTAGATGTAAAAAAGATTTATTAAAAATACCTGTTTCATTTCTGAAATTTACGTTAATACATTCAGTTTGATTCATTTCACTCATTTTCCCCATTCCTTTAAATTTCAATATGCAACATAATGTATTCATACTCTATTTTTGTCTTCACAATCACCAGTGGAGTATGATAATTACCTCCTATTTCAGAGAAAAACTACAAACTCAGAATAAAATAAAATGCTGAAGTTGGCCCTGTTGGAAGCAAACCTTTTTTGAAAGAACCTAGTTCATCCTCATCAAAATACAAAATTGCTATCAGATACTCTGCAGCGGAGAGAATAGCTCCTTCATGAGTGCAGACTAATTATTCTATATGCAAGTTCCTAACGTCCTTCAAACTTGGATTAAAATGCACGTTTTAAATTCGGTCTGATAGAACTCCATCACCATTAATGTTTGATTTTAAATATCTTAATAGATTATTGTAAACACTATTAAAAAATCAATAATTATTTTGTTCTGCATGAGATACCTCTAAAGTAAAATCAAAAAAGAACCTAGTATTTTGATCATGTCGATGATGATGCCATCCTCCAATTTTATGTGCCAAGCCTTGAGTCCAGTCATAGGCAAATTTACCCATTAGCCCAGCTTTGAATTGAAGCGGACCTCTAGAATATGCTACATTAATAACATGCAAAGAGACACCTGGTCCTTTAGATTTGTAGATACCTAATCCTCTATTTTTGTCCCACTGCGTTCCTTCTTCAACTTTTCGCACACCTTCTGAGTCTCTGACGTCTTTGAATCCTTTAGTCCCTGAAGTAACATGTTCTATTTGGTCAGTGACATCGAAAAAGCTAAGTTCAAGCGATTCTTCGCCTTTCCTGACTTGAATACCTCCAAAAGCAGATTCATTTGCATCCAAGCCATTTCCTCCCATTAAATTGTCATTCGCATACCATGACTTAGAATACCATTCTCCAAAATTTAAACTTCCGTAATAAATTCCTGTTCTAGAAAAGAGACGTAAATGTTCAGGTGGTATTGGATTGAATGAATCATCATCAAATTCTCCAAAAAAAGATGAAATACCATAGCCAAAGACTATATTGTGTAATGATACACCACTTCCTGCAAATGACCGAACATCGAATGAATTGGTTCGTGGATTATCTGGAGGCGTGTTATCTAACAATAATCCAGCTCCAATATATCCTGAAAGGTTTCCGCCATGTGCTTCACGTTTGAGTCCGTATTTACCAGAAGCTGAGTAGAATTCAAACTTTGCTCCAGCATCAACACCCACATGAAAACTACTTAAGTAAGAAACAGAGCCTTCAATAAAAGGTGTTAATTCTACCCTTGTAGATCCAAAAGAGAATTTGATCCCTCCTTTTACCTCCCATCTTGCAGCAGGAGTAATTGTATTTCCTGTTGTATCAATGTATTTCGTTGGATTGTTTTTAGCATATTTATATAAATCTATATCATCCTGAATTCCAATTGGATCACAACTTATCCATCTTCCCAACCACGGTGCATAATACCGCGCCCCGTGGTAGTACAACCCGCTCTCATCGTCCCGCTCTTTGCCTGTATAGCGATAACGTTTGGCCACTGCCTTGATGGCCTTATTTACTCCCTGATACGACGTGCCCCCATAGGGATAATACTCCTCGTAGGATATGATTCGTGCTTTCTCATCTAGCTCCAAACTTACCGAACCTAGATGATTTCCAAGTTGGTAACGCACCAGCGAATTGCTGTCTACCGTGTCAATTCTAGTCTCCACCATGGCGATACGCTGCTTGTCGTCCATTATATGCAGTGTTTCACGATCAAGCTTTGAAGTATTATTGTCGTTGTACTCCCGATAGACCTCGAAGCCGCCAAGATAAATCCGCTCTTTCTTCGGAATCCCATTATGCTCAATGACCTTGCGTACCCTCTGTCCACCGGCATCATATGTATAATATACAATGCATCCACCGCCTTTATCGATTGATTGAAGCTGGTCTTCAAAATCCCAGGACATAGGATTTGTGATGGTCTGGTTGAAATGAGGCATAGAAACCATATTGCCATGAGAATCATATGAGTATGGTTCTGTTATAGAATTTTGACCTTTTGGATGGACAATTGTGCAGGTTAAATAATTATTTTGCTTATCCATATTGGATTCTATTAGGCTATCTTTTTCATATTTGTAGTCACGAATCCAGTCTCCATCCCTGGCCTTATGGTCTAACTTCTGAATGTTTCCAACTTCGTCATACTCGTAGAACTCAAAGTAGTTACGCATCTTCTGACCATCATGGGGATGTTCCAGGTTGACCCTGCCTTTATCATTCCAGGTGGTATGCGGTACTGTTGCCTGTCCCACATGTTCTCTACCATGAGCTTCTGTTAAACGATAGATAGCATCATACCAATATTCTGTATCTGGTCGTATTACTTCTCCATTAAAGAAAATCGTCTGCTGAGCATCATCGCGGATATGAATTATGTTGCCAACAGGATCATACGTATAATGGAGATTTTGCAGTCCACATGTTTTATCCTTCGGAGGCTTTACTGGAGATGGAGAGAGAGGAGGCTTGCCACCACAATCTTCATTGAACTCCGCTCCACGTCGACTATATAGGTGGATAAGTCTGAAGGTTTCAGGGTCGTAAGTATACCGGGTTTCTGCTCCATTTCCATACTCGATGAGTTCGCGTTGACCCTTTGCGTTGTAATCAATATTTTTGACAGCATGCATAGTGGCAGTTGTCGGGTCAAGTAGTCCATCAGGCTTTACATTTTGTTCCAGCCAAACTATTTCACACTCCAACCATACTTCCTCGCGTTCCAGCAGGTTAGCTTCATTATAAACTGGTTGAATAATATTGATCTTTGTTCCATCCTTATTGCTGTGAGGAGCAATCATCTGGATTGGACGGTTGAGAGCATCATAGACGGTTCTGTTGGTGAATGTTTCAATCGGTTGAGGATTCAGGGACCAGTCTACCTGCTCCTTACAATCGGAGATTGATAGTAATTGGCGACTGCTTAGCAGAAGATTACCCTTAAAATCATAACTTTCGCTAACAAGGATTCCTGCTCCGTCATATACTTTCCATGGTTTTGAACGATGGTTTGTCTTTTCAGGTCCCTTCTTTGATTCACCATACACCGTTTTTTCAGCCAGGAAACTATTCCCGTTCGAATCTGTCACATGCAATTCAAGAGGGCGCTGCAAAGCATCATAAGTCATACATCTTTCAAAACCGCGACTATCCCATGTCCGAATTGGATTGCCAGCTACATTGTTCAGCATCCACCTCTCACCAGCTTCCATGCTGGCCTGATGAATGCGATTACCAAGTAAATCGTAATCATAGCTCATGACTATGCGATCTTTGGCATCAATGACCTCTCGCTGATTGCCCTCTATATCGAGAATTATACGTGTACAGTAAAACTCATCAGCAGGCATCTCAGAATCCGGCTTATCACTCCTCTTGGACCGATTGTGGTCAACAGTGAGGAAAGCACGTCCCAGGGTATCAAAAAAGTCAACTTTTGGAGTATCTGCATGGATAAGAGTGCGAATAGCAGCTTTCTTCTCAGGGTCAGGGATTGAGGTCTCTGATGGTGGATCGGTGGGGTCGATATCCCTTTGTTGAAGCCATGTTTCCCAGTCATCGTCAGGGGCTTCTCTCTCGAAGTACCCTCTAACGTAACCGGATATATCAGCATCTTCCCGTGGATCAGCAGCTACAGTATCATTTACATCATAAATTTTCTGGTGCCACGGGTCAAAGACCACTTTCTCATATGTATGGTTCGGATGCAGCGTAGCCATATTCCTCTCCACCGGGTCATATAACAGTACAGGTGTAACCCCAGTATCCGTCATCTCTGGCTCTTTCTCGAACAGGTGCGTACTGCTGAAGAAAGGCTCGTACTGCTTTACAGGCTTGCCCTTGTTGTTATAGACAGTACGCCCTTTACCCACCCACCTATGATCTGTATAAGGATAAGGTCGCTTTGGCTCTCCATTTTCAAGGATAAGCTCACCGGAATTAATATCCCCACTTGGCAAGATCTCGTCTTTTTCTCTCTCTGGTGCATCACCGGGCTCAGCCTGGATTTTTGTCTGGATCTCACGCCCGAATCCATCCGAATACGTCATTCCTATTTGAATTGGAGATGCATCGTCTCCTAGGTCACTTTGGTGTATTTCTCTTGTCAACGTAGCTGCAAATATCGGCTGACTGCAACGTGAAAAACGGTCAATATCATAAATAATTCTACTTGATGCACCCTTTAACAGTCCTGATGCTGTATCCCTTGGGTTAGCAACAAATGCCTGTATCTCCGACAGGGTGATATCTGCTTCGAATTTATCTAGGTTATCTCCCTTGCTTTTTTCGTCCGGTTCAGGTATTTTACCCATAACAGCAGTACCAACTACCATACCAAGTGCATCAAAGACAGCAGCAGAACGGTTGCCATTGGGATCTGTCATTAATTTCGGCTGTAGCACCCTGTAATCATTCTTTGCAGTAACTTTATTCCCTAAATCATCGTGTGTTTCTTTCAATAGTAAGTTATAATTCTTTGCAGAATCGATTTCATTGCTATCATAAAGCACAATTGTGCGATTGCCAAATGGATCGTAAAACCTATGTGGTAAAAAGAAATGTTCACTTGCAAAGGTAAGTTCTTCATCAGAAGTATTGCTTTCTCCAGGCGAGTAAAATACCCGTCCGGATGAAATCCACCAGTTCATATCTCCTTCAAGGTGGACATACATTCCTTCATTTGAAAACATCGTATTTGCAACCCTGTTGCCATAGACCTTTGTAACAAGATCAGGCGTAAAGGCTAATTTAAAGCTTTCATAAGGCAAGGCTAAGGATTCGAGTTCTTTTAGGGGCAGTCTACCTGTCAGATTGTTCTTACGGTAATAAGTACGCATGTGTTCTATGAGACGGCGATAAGGGCCTTCTTCTTGAGCACCGATAGCATCAATATCTTCATATGGAATCTCATGCTGGCCATCACTCACATCTTTCACCTTGCTCAGCATCTCATTGAAGCGGAAAAGGTTTGTTACAAGAGGTTCTTTTGCGGCAGGAGAAAACTTCAGTAATTCGTAAGTACACATTTCATATGGTAGAGGTGTGCGATAAGCATCATCCATTTCAATGGAATTGGTATAACTGTTCACAGTGCAGGTAACAAGAGTTTTCTTTTGTTTATTCTTGTCTTCATCTGTTAGCAGATCATTGGTTATATCATGGCGATGGCCATACCCAATTGCTACAGATTGCAGTACATTACCATAATCATCCACAGCTAAATTCATGGAATGAGTGACACGAGGGTCAGCATGTTTGTGCCCTCCGATGTCGTAGAGCTTGCGTTCATAATTAAAATCGATTGTTTCTCGAGGATGGACGAAGAATACAGCATGTCTATTCTGTCCTCGATGTTGCAGGCATTTGATGGTGTAATTTCGCTCTGAAACGGTATAGGGCCGGTCAGACTCTTCTGAAGGGCTTCCATCAGGTTGGCAATCCAGTGCATAGATCTCCTGACGGAGAATGCTGCCTTTGAGAGAACGACAGGCTTCATAAATTTCTTCTCTTTTTATATCATCAGGTAGGATGGTGTCAGGTAATAATATAGCTTCAAGCTGCTTATCGTCAACTTCTCCCTCTCCTAAACTGGGGTCTCTCTCACGATAGTATTCAGTCTTGAAATGTTTAGAGATGCTTTCACTTTCATGATAGGCACCGGTGTGGAACCAGGTGCGTGTTAGTACCGGAGGGATAAAAGATTCCTTATTCCAATTAGTATCCTCTCTTTCAGATATTTCTGAGATATCAGTACCTATCTCTTCAGTGTCCCACTGTTCAACCATACCAAAACCCTGGAACTCACGCTCAATGCCGTCAAAGTAGCCATGGTGGTAGGCGTAGCGGGTAACAAATCTGTTCCGGCTTATTTGGTCGTAGGTTTCAACACGATCAACTACATACACAGGGAATGGTATGCTTGTGATCCAGGGTTTCCCCGCTTTCTGGTCCTCTAAATAAAACGTAGTGGATGCAGTGTAATGAACCCGGGTCTGTGCACCCATATTATTATTTGAACTAATCAATAGATGAGGTTTCTGTCCTCCCATCAAATCGATATATCGCATCTGTCGCCCTGTATCCCCTGGTAGGGAAGACGACCACACAAGACAAGCTGTACCGTTGCCAAGAAGATCGGCTGCCATTACTGAAGTAAGATTGTCAATCTGAGGGAACTGTTCCAAAGTTCGTACTTCGCTCCAACTGTTCCCAGACTGGTTAGCATAAATATGAACACCATTTCTTCCCAGATAGATTATATCAGTCGTTCCTGAACCATCAATATCAGCTAAACGGATGCGTTGCTGGTTGAATTGATCATCATCAAATAATGGTGGATTGTCCATGGTCACTTTAGAACCGAAACGAGCATAACCCAGATTGGGCCAGTAACATACCTCATTATTTTTGATACGTGCAATGTCAGTGAGCCCGTCGCCGGATAGGTCAGCTAGGTAAATGGATTGTGTACCATCAGCAAAAATCAGCCTGGGTCCGGTATCTTCATCGAGCGCCTGATAGACCTTTTCATTTGGGCTGAATCCTGCTTCACCAAGAGATGGATACCAAGTGAAAACTTGGCCTTCAGTTATCAGGATATCTGCATGGCCATCACCTGTGAGGTCCACAAACCTCAGGTTTGGGTCGTTCCAATCAATATTTGGCAGTGATTTAAACGGTACAAACGTTTTCCACTTCTGGTTATCAGTACGTTCGTAAAAGCCAGATACAGCCCCTCTCAGCTCAACAAGATCAAGCTTACCGTCTCCTGCAAGATCCATCAGTTGCTGTTGGCCACCACTCAAATTGGCAAGTGATGGTTTTTCCGAAAGCTGCTGAATTGGGCCAAATTTACCCCCTCCCAGATTTGGCTTGTAGAACCAAGCGCCTGCTTGTTCTGTGAGAATGCCTGATAGTCCTTCTCCATTGAGGTCCACCCATTGATAGCGAGCACCATCCAGACCACAAGGCAGATTTTCCAAACTATTAGTATCAATTACCTCTACTTTTTCCTGAATCACTGCTTGGCTGTATTCAAACTCTAACGGTGGGAGTGACTTTTTCAGATATGTCCCATCATTTCTACGAACATAACCTGACTGTATGACTTTTGCGATAAATGAAGCAAGGGTACTTTTATTGTATTCGAATTCTGTTGAACGAACCAGATAATTTTGTGTACCAAGTTCATCCGGGAAATGATGAAACATCAATACCTGCTCACAACGACGATAGGTTCGAACTTCAAAGCCTGCTCTATAGGTAGAGAAGGGATCAGGTCTAGGAGTCCATGTGCCGGTTGGCATGACAGAAGCTTCTACAAATCGGTGCTGTTCAGACTCTTTTTTTGTGCTGTCATCGGGTAGAAGCTTATAGTGACCTTCACCATAGTCAAAAACAAGCTCAAACATCCATTCTGTCGAAGAAGGATTAGGTTTTTCCGTATAGGACTTTCGGAAACTGGGTTTATCAATATCCAGAAGAAGAGGTTGTCGATTTCCATAAAGAATACGTTTAAGGTAACGGTTAGTTGTTCTCAGCCTGTTGCGTTCATAGACATTAGATAAATCAACTTCTATGTCGTCTTCTTTTTCATAATCATAATTGTAGATAATGGCATTACCTTTGTCATCGTAGCTTTCGCAGATCAACCAGCTAAAGATTTGACTTTCAGCTACAGGATCAGCAATACGAGATTCTTTGTTTCGTCCATATACTGTGAGAATGTTATCCTTTGAGATCGAACGCCAATAGATTTTTAGAGGGTCTGTTTTATGAGTCCAACGTTCGATTCGGGCAAACATACCTTCAATGCGTGGTCTATATCGACGAACAACATAATCGCCTCTTTCCTGTTCATCAAAATCTATATTCCCATTCTCATCTTTTTTAAGAACAGGTACTAGATCTTCTGCTCCAGAGATTATGAATACATCTGATTCAGCATCATCCTGATACCTGGGCAATCCTTTATCGGTCTTGCGGGTTATGGTAGGCAATGAAAGACTCCATCCAAAGCCGAAAGGCCCATTGCCAGAACCGGAATCATATGAGAGTGACAGTTGTGGGCCAAAGCCTGAGCGACCGGGTGATGTGAAGATTGGAACACTAAGAGAACCAGTTCCATTCACGGGATTTGCAGTAAACTTCTCTCCGATACCTCGAATTGCCCCTCCACTCTTTGGTAAGGACAATGATGGTAAAGGAAATTGTTTTTTGCCCGAGACATCATTCTCTTTTTTGTCATTGGATTCGTTCGTAGTGTTGAACATCAAACAACCTCATAGGAATAAATCATAAACTGCACACTTATTTTATTCAAGATTTAATTTAAAAAGGACAAAAAATAACAGGTTTAAAAATTTAAATAGATTCAAACAATCTAAGCTCTTCTGAAATACAAACACTGCCAAATTTCAGAAATATAAAATTCATGGCAAAATTCTGTGCCTCTTCACTAATCGAAGCAACGCAATCACTCAGTACAATATTATGATAACCTTAATCGAAAGCTTCCTTTACGGTCCCTTCAACACAGATGTTAGTGATGACACCTTCTGAATTCAATCTTGCGACAACTTTTTGCACGCCTCAAGAATTATTCTGTGGTCAAACATATTCCCGCAAGATTTTAATCTATCAACTTCCAATAAAAATCTTCCAGTCATTTCCTCATCCATATTATTTTGTTCTGCAAAACGTCCGGCCAGAATCTTCAATTCCTTTCTGGATGAGTATTTTTTAGAGACTCTATCATCAAAAAAATTGAAAATCATGCCACATTTTTCATGGCCTATTGTTCTTGTAGAAGGATTTACTGTAGAAGGTATATATTCTTTAAATACTGATTTTTTTACAAACTCCCCACATTCACATAAAATCATTTAACCACCCAAAATTCGTAAAAATACAGTTAACACTAATCAAAAGGAGTTGTCATCGCCCCACTGCTCGCTCCTTTGTTCTAAAAATTGATATCCTACATTTGTTTAATTCAAGTATCCATTACCCCAGTTACAGATACCTTTTATTCTGCACACAAATTCTTTTTATTTGACAATGTGTAACGTTTAAATGTATGTATTGGACATATTTAAAAATATGGGCATTCAAAAATAATAGATGTAACATAAATTTAACTGTTTGTGGATGCTTAATGTATGGGTTTATAGATTCATCGATTCTATCTTTTGTTTTTATCAATAATTAGAGGTTTTCAGATGAATGGATATTCTATTGACGTCAGTACTTTCTGGAACATTTCCGATGATTAATGCCATGTATGGTTCTGCATGGATGCTTGGCAAGTGTCTGCACCTGCTCAAGGAAATTGACCTTGGCAGACCATTGCTCAAAATATTTAATAATCTTGGAACCGGTTCCATGGAACTGCAGGTCCTTTATCAGGGAAATGCCAGTTTGTTCAGAGATGTGGAAACATGAGGTGTGCAGGTTGAAAGCTGTTGGTAGTACTTGAACCGATTATCAGTATCGAAGTTCTGGTATCCTCCAAATGTTGTCAAGATGCCTATTCTTTTCACACTTTGTATGTAATTGCTTTTGACTTTAAAAGAGCACATGTAGAACAGAATCGCTCATGCAATTTAATGACAATGGGATAGATTTTGTCATTTACATACATATTCTCTTTTCGAGTATAAAGTCATCCTGACAGAATTTGCAAAACCAACATAAATTATACTTTGTTAGTAAAAAGAGTTTAATTGTTAGAGAGCATATTATATTCTATTTACAAATGATCTGGGTCGATATGGACAATTCTAATAATGATAAGTTGCTCAATACGGGTCTTTGTCCGTTATATTGCAATCAAGATGCAAGAAAATGGAATGGCAGAGGATTTGCCCGATATGAGCAAGGCAATAAATACATGGCTTTGGAAGCTTTTGAAAAGGCCATAGAAAATAAGCCGGATTTTATAGAAGCGTTGTATAACAAAGGTATTGTTCTAAGTGAGCTTAAAAATGATAAAGAAGCACTGGAAGCTTTCGAAGAGGCCATAGCGTTTGAAAAGGGTTTTTCAAAGGAATTGAATAACGAATGTATTATCCTAGGAGAACATGACAAGTATAAAACAGTAGTTAACGTTTTTGGAAATGCATTTAGTTCTAAAAGTGGGAAGGCATGCTATTGCAAAGGATTTGCTCAATCTAAACTTGGTAATTATAAAGAAGCTCTAGAAGCTTTTGAAGAAGCCATAAATAATAAGCATGATTATGCAGAGGCATGGTTAGGAAAAGGCATTGCTCAATCTAAATATGGTAATTATAGAGAAGCACTGGAAGCTATTGAAGAAGCCATAAAAAATAAGCAGGATTATGCAGAGGCATGGATAGGAAAGGGCATTGCTCAATATAGATGTGAAAAATACGAAGAAGCTCTGGTAGCTTTTAAAAATGTAATATCTTTTGAAAAGAATAACCGTTTAAAAATCTATTCTTCACGGGCATGGAATAATAAAGGATATACCTTATACAAGCTCAATGAAAATAAAAGCGCCCTGGAAGCTATTGAAGAGGCCATAAAAATTAAGCAGGATTATGCAGAGGCATGGTACAATAAAGGGTATCTCCTATATAGGTTTAAAAAATATAACAAAGCGTTGGAAGCTTTTAAGAAAACAAGCAGTATCAATAAAGGAAAAACAAAAATCAATTCAGACATTGCAATAATAGAGATTTATTTGAAAAAAGGTTTAATTAATGAAGCTTCGAAGCAACTGTCGAATGCACTAACAATTGATTCAATAGAACCGGAAGAAAAATCGCAGTTGTGGTTCCTTAAAGGTGTAATTGCCATAGAAAATAAAACATATCACGACGCAAGTTCTTTTTTTTAAAAATCAATGTTTTTTAATGTAGATGCCAATACACCACTTTTATGGGATGCTTATGCTAGATACTTGAATGCAGAACTTAAATATTCTTCAAACCGGGAGGAGTATCAAGATCGAATTATTTCAATTATAAGAAATTTGGAGAAAATGTTGTATACTATTGATGACAAAAGGAAGCCTAATGTTTACTATTTTCTTGGATTTTTTTATTATAAAATAACCGATTATCTTACTGCTGTCGACAATCTGAAGAAATACAAAGAGACGGCAAATGATTATCTTATTGAAGTTGATAAACTAAAAAAATGTAGAAAAAAAAATGCTGTAAATAAATTGATAGAGAATTATCCGAGGATCAAAAGACAAATAAATAATTTTATCGAGAATTATCCGAGAATTAAAAGACAAATGCATATATTTAGCAATCTAATCAGGAAGAATAAAATCAAAAATTATGACGATGATTTAGCAAATATCTGCAAATCTGCCAATGAATTGTTATCTAATATATGGGATTATCATGCTAATACTAATTGGTGGAACTGGTGGTGTGACTCGCCAATAAATTCTAAACTCAGAAAGTTTATTTTTGGAATATTGTTGATTTTAGTTACAATTCCAGTTGTAAGTATTTTGCATAAACCCCTTATTAGTTCTGAAGTCAACAACACTGTTATTATTCTGTATGAATTGTTCTTGATATTTGTACTAATTTCCCCATCTGTCAGTAAAATAAAAGGCAATGATGTTGAAATCGAAATGCAAACCCCGATAAGTATGCCATTGTCTCCTGGTAAATTTGAAAAATTGCTTACAGGAATGTTAAAAAAATAACAAGATAAGTCTCTGTAGAAAATTTATCTTAATCAACATCATTTTGATTAAATAAACGAAATTCATCAATATCATGCAGTACATTTAAAAATATTTATTTTTACTATCATAAGAATATTGAGAATTTCTACAGAGCCAAAAACGTGGCATTTCATTCCAACCTCTAGACTCTACACCAACTGATTCAACTTCAACTTCTCAATCGCAAACTCTGCAGTCCCTTCCACTTGCTTCTCCCTCAAATCGTTCTGCATTTTTGAATAATATTCCGCAATAAAGTCCACTGCTTGGCTCTTGTTGCAATCCTGCTCCTTCATCACTCTGCAAAGCACTGTGGTCGTATTCTTGCTCACGATTGCATAGAGTTTTGGCCTCATAGACTACCTCACTCTTGTTTTGATAGCTGCTGACATGTTCAGTTTCTGCGGTCCGTACCTTGATTTGCTAAGCTCCGACAATGCCCATACAAGTGCATCTACTCTATCCAAGCTACTCCCTTCTCCCGGAACCCAGTCACACATCTGGTCTTCAAGAACCAAGAAGAATTTCCTGATTAAAATGATGACTCTACTCCCATGTAAAATAAATTCAATACATTAATATATTTTATAATAGGTCTATTGTTATACGGAATAAAAAGACGCAATGCAAACGATGTGGCAAGGAGAGGTAATATTGAAAAGTACAGAACTTAACGATGATCAATTAAATGCAGTATCTTACACTTCTGGACCTCTTCTGATCCTTGCAGGACCCGGTTCTGGAAAGACCCTAACGATAACCGAAAAAGTACTGCAGTTAATAGAAAGTGGTTTTGCTCCTGAAAAGATACTTGCTCTCACGTTCTCTGAAAAAGCTGCAGATGAGATGCAAAACAGAATTGAGAAAAAAATAGGTACTGGAACCGGAATTACAATTTCTACTTTTCATTCATTTTGCAATGATCTCATCAGGGATTTCTCTCTGGATATGGGTATCAACCACGGTATTCGTCTGATATCTAAGGAACATTCACATGTGTGGGGAATAAAGAATATTGATTCATTCAAATTTGAATATATCCCGATTCCAACAATGCCTTCAGACCTCATCAAAAGTCTGCTGGAAGGTACTTCACAATTCCATGACCAGCTGATATCTCCTGAAGAGCTAGGCGAATATGTACAAGGCCAATTGTCATCTGAAGGAGAAATGGATGCAGATCAGATAGATAGGTTACAAAAACTTGCAGACCTTGCAAAATTCTACCATCACTATCAGGAATACAAATGGAATAACAATTTCATTGATTATGATGACATGATCACCCTGGCATGCAGGTTATTAGAAAGTAATGAGATTGCCAGAAAAAGGATACAACAGCTTTATGATTACATTCTGGTCGATGAGTTCCAGGACACAAACTATGCCCAGTTGCACCTAGTACATCTCCTGGCAGGTGCTGGCAACCTGACGTGCGTGGCTGATGACGACCAGTGTATCTACAGATTCAGGGGTGCTTATCTTTCAAATATAAATCAATTGGCTGAGTTCTATCCATCCCTTGAGAAAATAGCTCTTGGAGTGAACTATAGGTCAACAGAGCCGATAGTTGATCTCTCACAGGAATTGATCAGGCAGAATCCTGACAGACAGGAAAAGCAACTTGTATCGAACAATGGTGGAGAGAGTCCTGTTAAGCTTGTAAAGGCACCAAACGATGTGAGTGAGGCAGAATGGGTTGCAGATGAGATATGCAGGCTAATGGATGAGCAATCCGTCGAAGCAAAGGACATCTACATACTTACCCGTAAAAGAGCTGATGGAAAAAAGTTCAGTGAAGCTCTGAAACGTCATATGGTCCCGGTAGAATATGTTGGCAGCCTGCAGATCAGCGATTTTCCGTTGATACAGGAAGCTCTGGCTTACATGCGTTTTGTTGCAGACCCTTTTAACAATGGTATTGCTTTTGCAAAGATACTGTCCAGGGAAGGAGTGACAGAGCATACCTTGCAGATGATCAATATAATGGCAGGCAAACTCAGAAAAGCGGATGATATGCAGGGTGATGGAATCTATTCTGTACTGCTGCATCATCTGGATGAACTTGACCTTGAACAGGCAGACCTTGTCAGGTCCATACTTGCGAGATTGCAGGAGATGATCGAATACAAGAAGAATCATCTTCCTTCGGATACCCTGAAGCACCTGCTGATGAACATAACAGACCTTTACCGTTCACAGGTACATGAGAACAGCAAGAATTCCCGCAGGAACATCGAGGTTTTGAATTCCCTGGTCAAGATAGTGGAAGATCTTGAATTGATAGACGGTGGTGCTGAGTTTGAACTGGTCATGGAGCATCTGGAACTTGTCTTTGACCTTGAGATAGAGGGTGGTGAGTCAACTGATGATAATACTGTAAAGGTCATGACCATTCACCAATCCAAGGGTAAAGAGGCAAAGGTGGTATTCGTCTGTGATATGGCCACCAGGCATCTGCCCCTGCAATACAAGAGTAAGAAGTTCACGGTGCCTTTTGAGCTTATAAAAGGTGTGCAGCGGGATGTGGATGAAAAAGTATTGCATCTTGAAGAGGAGAGAAGACTTGCATATGTCGCCATGACCCGTGCAAAGGAGCATCTGTATCTTGTTTTTCCAGAGAGGTATGCTGGCAATGTGAGGGGTGTGAAACCCAGTCAGTTCCTGGAAGACATCGGGTTTTCCAGTAATCCGCTGGTAGAGTTAATTGAAGTCGAGCAGGTGGAACAACAACTGGACACGAATGCGGATTCTCCATTAATGAGAAAAATGACAGAACAGGAAAGTCTCATTAATATGTACACAAAGCAGGGACAACTAAAGCATGCACTTGAATCCTTGGTACTGCTTGCTCAGTTGAAGGAGCTTGAGAAGAGTGGAAATCCTGATAATCTTGACTTGAATGAGCTTTTGAATCTCGATACCAGGGATCTTATTGAACTGCAGGACCTGGTGGATAACAAAGTACCTGCACTTGTGAATCCTGAAATGCGTTTCTCAGCTTCAAAGATAAAGACATACGAGGACTGTCCGCTCAAGTTCAAGTTCCAGTCGATACTACATATCCCAACTCCCCAGAAGACATTCTTCCAGGTTGGTACAGATGTTCACGCTGTCCTCGAGGAGATGGCAAAGCTTGAGATGCAGGGTGGATCATTTGACTTGAGCATGGCAAAGGACATGCTGAACACTTCATGGGAATCTCCCAACTTTGATTCCGAAACCCAGGAGAAACAGGAATACAATAAGATGCAGAAGATGCTTGAGTTCTGGTTTGATTTTGAGAAGGATAATCCCAATGAGACAGTCGAAGTTGAAGAATGGTTCGAACTCGACCTTGATGGAGCTCACTTTGGAGGTTTTATAGACCGTCTTGACAGGACTCCTAATGGAGATTATATCGTCATCGATTACAAGACTGGCAAAAGTAACCTGAGTAAGAACAAATTGAAAGATGATGTTCAGATGGCTTTGTATTGCCTAGCTGTGAAAGAGAAGTATGACAAGTTACCGGTACAGGCTGGTCATATGTATGTCCATCCTGAGATTGCTGAACTGAGGATGGTGGATGTGAGTGAGGAGAGTGTTGGAGTTGTGGTTGAGAGAATCAAGGGGATTGTGGACAGGATATTGAAGGAAGACTTTGAGGTGACGGGGAAGCCGAATTGCCGGTTCTGCGATTATACGGGGATATGTGGGTGGAACTATGAATAATGCTTTTTGGATTTATGAAGATAAAAACATGATAAAAACAACAATCTGGTGTATAGTTTTTTAAGAATAAATCGAAATCCTCATATAAATCTAACCACATTTAATGTATAAAATTATTTTGAAAATATTATATTTCAAATTCCCATGGAGGGTATAAGTGCAATCAATTGAAAGCTTATGTAAAGTGCGCGATTCAATTTTTGACAGAAATCGAAGGGATGTGGTCCTTGATATCTCTGATGTAGTGGAGAGCAAGATCGATCCTTATGATTTCTTTGAAGAAAATTATCTAACTGAAGGAATGAAGTCTCTTTTTAAGCAGGTTTTTAGGAGATTTGCAAATGAATCTGATTCTTCTATTTTTAAGTTAACCCAGGCAATGGGTGGCGGTAAGACCCACTGTATGATTGGACTTGCCCTTCTTGCAAAGTATCCTGAGATTAGAGAGAAAGTAATGGGCGAGAGTTTTGCAAAGAATGTTCTTGGTCCTATCAATGTTGTTGTATTCAATGGGCGTGAGAGTGACGCACCTTATGGTATATGGGGGTCCATTGCCGAGCAAATAGGAAAAAAGGATTTTTTCAAAGACTATTATTCGCCGTTGCAGGCACCTGGAAAAAGTGCATGGGTCAATCTGTTGAAAGGTCAAAAACTATTGATTCTTCTTGATGAACTCCCTCCTTATTTTGAAAATGCTAAATCTAAATCAATCGGAAATACTGATCTTTCTGTCGTTACAAAGACGGCGCTTTCAAATCTGTTGGTTGCACTTGGAACAGATGAATTATCACAGGTATCCATTGTTCTTTCAGACCTTAAAGCCACATATGAAAGTGGAAGCCAGCAGATAAGTCAGGCACTTCATGATTTCGAAAACGAAGTTGGAAGGGGTTCTGTGAACATTGAGCCTGTCGGACTTAATACTGACGAGGTATATCAGATTCTTAAGAAGCGTATTTTCTCTGACTTTCCAGATGACGATACTATCTTATCGATTGCACAGGCATATGGGGACATTATAAAAGAAGCGGGACAAATGGATCTGACCCATGTTTCACCTGATAAGATTGTTCAGCAGGTGAGGGATTCTTACCCGTTCCATCCTGCAATTAAGGACCTTTATGCACGGTTTAGGGAGAATCCAGGGTTCCAGCAGACAAGAGGACTTATTCGTTTCATGCGTGTTCTGGTATCACATCTTTATGAATCGGAAGGTGCTAAGAATGCGATTCTGATCCATCCTCACATGATCGACCTTAATAATCCGGAGATGAGCGCTGAGATTAATCTGATCAATTCTACTCTTGGTAATGCTATAAGCCATGATATTGCATCAGATGGAGATTCTGTTGCAGAGATGGAGGATCTGAAACGTAGTGGTTCTGATGCCCAGGATATCTCTAAATTGATCTTGATGGCATCTCTTGCGAACGTTGAGAATTCCGTGCTTGGTCTGACAACGTCTGAGATAATAACAGATATTGCAGCTCCCGGACGAGATCTTGCCACACTTCCTGATATGATTTCAACCCTTGAGAGCCAGCTTTGTTGGTATCTGCATCGGGCAAACAATGGAAAAGTGTACTTCAAGAACACAGAGAACCTTGTAGCTCGTCTGAGGTCACTTGCAGAGTCATATGGAAGGGAAGCAGCATTAAAGGATGTAAAAGAGTTCCTGCAAGCTATTTTTGTATCTGAGAGGAAAGATTGTTATCAGGAGCTTCAAGTACTTCCTGCTGTTGATGATATTACAATAAGTCAGGATAAAGTCAAATTGGTGTTATATGAGCCACATGGTGGAGCTTTACACCCGCATCTAAATGAATTCTATGAGGCGCTGGACTATAAGAATCGTGTGTGCTTCATCTCCGGTCAAAGAGATACTATGAACAACCTGATTTCTGTTGGTAAGGAGTACAAGGCCATCAAATCCATTCTGGCAGATATGGATAGCAGTGGTATCAGGTCTGACGATACCCAGAGGATTATTGCTCAGGATCTTAAGGATAATATTATTCATCGATTGTTAAGTTCTGCACGGGAGACATTCACTCGCCTGCATTATCCACACAATGACGATCTGCGTGTTACTGATCTGACCATGAACTTTGAAGGAAACAAGTGTCGTGGAGAGGACCTGATACGAAGCACGCTTACTGATAAGCAGAAATTCACTATTGAAGTTGATGGAGATACGTTTAGGAAAAAGTGCGAACAACGTCTTTTTACCCAGCAGAACATGCAGTGGTCTGAGATCAAAAAGCGTGCAGCCATCCTTACCAAGTGGCAATGGCATCATCCTAATGCCCTTGATAACCTGAAAGATGAGATGTTAAGGAAAGAGCAGTGGAGAATTGACGGAGGATATGTTGATAAGGGTCCTTTCCCGGCGCCTTCCACAGCGGTTCAGGTAATGGAATGGAACAGAGATGAGGAGACCGGAGACGTTATTTTAAAGGTAATACCTGTTAATGGGGACACGGTCTACTATGATGTAGGTGGAGAGGCAACCACTGCTTCTGCTAAGGTTACTGATTACCAGAATTTAGCGATAAAGGATATGCGTGTTTCTTTCCTTTGTGTTGATTCCAAAGGTCTCCATGAAGCCGGTGAAAAGTATAGCTGGAGCAATTCGGTCACTTTGAAGAAAAGGGTTTTTGGCGATGGGGATAAGAAAACGGTGGAATTGAAGGCAGCTCCTGCCAGTGCTACTATAAGATACACAACAGATGGTTCCAATCCCAAGAATGCCGGCGGGATATACACAAGTCCTTTTGAGATAGACAGGTCTGTAAGAATTGTACTTGCTATTGCTGAAAAGGAAGGCGTTGAGTCTGAGCAGCTCAGGATCGACATTGACTGGAAGGCGGAGAAAACAGGACTTAGTCTAGAGAAGCCAGCTACCTGGAAACACACTCTCAGTATCAAAGCTACAAAAGATACATTTGATTTTACTGACCATCTTAAGAAGTATAATGCCCGTGTTCCCGAGGCAAGATTATCCATCATAGGTAAAAGTTGGATAGAGCTTAATGTGGACTCTGGGATTGAGCTTTCAGGTGAGCAGATTGAGAAACTCATTGAATCCTTAAGAGAGGTCTATTCTGACGGACAAGTAGGGATTGATGCTCGAAGCATTAAGTTTACAACAGGTCAGGACATGAAGGATTTTGCAGATGCAGAGAAAGCTAGTATCAATATGGATGAGGTAACTCAGTGAGTCGTGAAAGTTCCGTTGTAGAGGGTTTTGGATTCAAGCCGGCTGAGTCGGAGCATTATTTCCTTGTGTCTGTTCCTTCCCCCACCGGAGATGTGCAGATATCCGAGCACATGTCCTGGGATAGTGAGATGTGGAAGGGTAAGATACGTGCAGTGAAGGATGAGAGTGATGAACGCCTGCGAGTTTTCCTCCCGAGGGTTAAATGGGATGGAATTGCAGATGCTGTATCCTCTGAATTCAACCGCCGCTTGAAAGAGACTGGATACAAGAAAGGACGGTGGAAGGCAAGAGGCCTTACACCAGTTTCTCGTCTGTTCGGAAAAGAGCTTGTTCTTCTTGGCTGGGCTATTGAGGATGCAGACCCCGGTCGTATCCATTCAGCTGTTGCAAATTGGCTTGGTCTTCTCCCGGAAGAACGCTGGTGGCTCTATACCATGACAAACGCTGCAACAGGTCAGGCACTGCGAGGCAGGAACACCGGCTGGAGAACAGCGGTCAGGTTTGCCCTATGTAACAATCCAATCAACTCTGCTAAAGCAGAGCAACGTGTCGGTCTTATCGCAAGCCTGGATGATGAGGGAAAAGTCACAGACCAGGAAAAGAAAAAGCAGGGCAGTTTACTCGATTTCTAATTTAATTTTTTAATATCAGGAGATAACATGTCAGTTGATAGTATTCCTTTTAATAAGTCGTTCATTGAATCACAATTTCCTGTTTCCAAGGTTTCCAAGGAGAGTTACAAGGAGAGGAAATCGAACTATAGCCAGACACTCACAGGACTAGGAAAATGGTGGGGAAGGAAACCATTGATTCTTGTAAGAGCGGCTGTTCTGGGTTTACTTCTCCCTGCAACTGATAACCCCACAAAAGACCGTGAAATATTCCTAAAACTCCTGACAATGGACGATGAGGGGATGTGGCAAAGGAAAAAGACAAACATTCCGGGTAGAGTGTTGAAAGAATATCTGATTCACAGAGAGAAAAATGATTATTTTGATGGTGATAGGATTCGCCGCGGACTTTCATCAGAAGAGAAAGAAGGACTTCAAAAGATGGTTTTCCTTCGTATGGGTTATGATGAACGCCTAGCTTATTCTTACCGTCCAGAAGAGATTAATGGCCCCTCAGTGGAAACATGGAAAGAAATTAATGAGTATCTTGGAACTAATGCATCTACAATCCCTGAACTTGTTGAAGAGCTTGGCAAGCAGCAATTTGGAAAAAGACCTTCTGTAGGAGACTGTTTTTGTGGTGGGGGCAGTGTTCCATTTGAAGCTGCTCGTATCGGCTGTGATGTTTTTGGATCTGACTTAAATCCTGTTGCTGCTCTCCTTACATGGGCATCATTGAACATAATTGGTGGTGGAGAAGAGGTTGTAGATGAAGTACGAAAGGCCCAGCAAGAAGTTTACGATGCCGTGGACAAACAAGTTACTGAATTGGGCATCGAGCACAATGATAAAGGTTGGCGTGCTGATGCTTATCTTTACTGCTCAGAGGTAACATGCCCTGAATGTGGTTGGCAAGTTCCTCTTCTTCCAACAATGATTGTTAGTGAATACTCAAAAGTAATAGTGAAACTTGATCCTGATGACGATAATCAACGATACAATATTGTGCTTCAGCAGGAAGCATCGGCAGAAGATATTAAACTGGCTAACAAAAACAAGACAATCGAGAATAGTCGGGTAATTTGTCCAAATCATGATTGTCCTGGACACAAATCACCAATTGCAATAACGACCCTAAGACGTGATTATGAGGGAGGTCTACGTCTTTGGGAGAATCATGATATCGTTCCCAGAAAAGAAGATGTTTTTCAAGAGCGCTTATACTGTATTCGATGGGTTGAACAATATCAAAACGATAAAGGGCAAGAAAACATACGAAAACATTATCTTGCACCTAACGAACACGATATCAAAAATGAAAACAAAGTACTTAAATTATTAAATGACAGGTTTGTAGAATGGCAGGAAATGGGATACCTGCCAAACTTAAACATCGAAGATGGAGCAAAAACAAATGAACCCATAAGGACACGTGGATGGACACACTGGCATCACCTATTTACTCCTAGACAGTTAATGTTCACATCACTTTGTAAAGAGAAAATGCATAAGAAAGAGTATTCTGACATTCAGAAAATTTCAATATTACTTGGGATTGGAAAATGCTGCGATTGGAGTAGCAAGTTATCCCGATGGTATCCGCAATCAGGAAAAGAAGGCACATCACAGACATATTACAATCAAGCGTTGAACACCGTTTATAATTTTGCGAATCGTGGGATGAGTTTGTTAAAACATCCTTTTTTTATATCTTTTAATTCCTTCGAGGTAAATACGCAAAAAACATTGTATTCTCAAGATGCAAGGTCTATTGACAATAATAACTCATTTTGGATTACGGATCCACCTTATGCCGACGCAATTAACTATCATGAATTGTCTGAGTTTTTCCTTGCATGGTATCAAAAATCACTGAAAGAGCTGTTTCCTAATTGGAACATCGATTCAAAACGTGCTATTGCTATAAAAGGTTCAGATGAAGAATTCCGAAAAAGTATGGTGGAAGTGTATAGGAACCTTACTAATCATATGCCTGAAAACGGTGCTCAAGTTGTAATGTTCACTCACCAAGACACAAATGTCTGGGCTGATCTTGCAATGATTTTATGGGCTGCCGGATTACAAGTGACAGCTGCATGGTGTATTGCAACAGAAACAGAATCAACTGGAATTAAAAAAGGAAATTATGTCCAGGGAACTGTCCTTCTGGTCCTTCGTAAACAGTCCTCAGACGATGTTGCATTCCTTGACGAGATCTACCCAGAAGTTGAAGAGGAAGTCAAAAACCAGCTAAATTCAATGCTGGAGATCGATGACAAGGAAGACCCTAACTTTGGGGATACTGACTACCAGCTTGCGGCTTATGCAGCTGCTTTGCGTGTGCTTACTCGTTACAAACAGATAGAGGATATTGATATCGAGCGTGAGCTTAGCCGTGCGAGAGGGAAGGGAGAGAGGAACCCTCTGGAGGGAGTCATTGAGAATGCGGTAAAGATTGCCTGTGATTATCTTGTGCCTGCAGGTATTGACTCGTGGGTTTGGAAACAACTCATGCCTGAAGAGAGGTTCTATCTAAAGGGGCTTGAGCTTGAAAGTCATGGAGAATACAGGACCGGAGCTTATCAGGAACTTGCACGTGGATTTGGTATTAGGGAATATAAGAACCTGCAGCAGAGCGGGAAAGCAAATGAGACAAGGCTCAAGACAGCTTTGGAATTTAAGGACCGTGATGTTGGTGGGGAAGGCTTCTCATCATCACTTGTGAGGAGTATACTGTTCGCAATTCGTCAGACAAGACAGGAAGAGGATACTGCAGCAGGTAAGGTGTGGCTACGAGAATATCCGGGGTACTGGGAGAAGAGGAAGGAGATCGTGGAACTACTCAGGTACTTCGCTTCGCTGGGAATGAACGATGCCATGGAGCAGTGGCAGGAAGACTCTAAGGCTGCAAAGATGCTGTCGGTTGTTGTGGAGCAGGACCATGTATGATTCTAAAGTTCCTGACCGACCTGATTGCTCTTTGAAGTTATTCGAATCAGATGATTATTCTAAGGATAATTGGAGCCTTGAAGGTATTGTATATAACGAATGTCATGTGTTTAATGAAAATGAAGACCTAAATTATGAGACCTTTAAGATTAGCATGGGAAGTCCTTGGAGTGCATATTCCAATGGTTATTTGGAAGCTGTTAAGCAACTAATAGAAAGTGTGAAAAAGGGCGATTTTGCATCCAATACATTTGGATATCCAATATTCTATCTCTTTAATCATTACTTAGAACTAATAATGAAAGAAATCATAATTAACGGCAGGCGACTCATAGATAATAATAATTCCTTTTCCACTGGTCATGATTTAATCCGTCTGTGGTCTGAATGCAAAGATATTCTACTAAAGATGAAATTTGGAGATAAATATTCAGATAGATCCGAATACAATAATGATTTAAATACAATAGGTCATTTTATAAAAGAAATTTCAAAAGACCACACAGCACAATCATTCCGATATCCTGTAGACAAAAATGGCAATGCGATGCTATCTGATGGGTCTGTTCAAGTTTTCAATATCCAAAATCTTTCACTAGTTGTTGATTGGATTTCATTAATGCTTGATTGTATCCGCGATGAAATACATGAAGATTTATCATTTAAGTTGGAATGTGAAGCAGAATATGCAGGAGAGTATTACGATTGATCAAACGTTTCTCATCCCGCCGGGAACCTCTGGATGCAACGTTCCTTAACAAGCGCCTTGAAGGTGCTAAGAAATATGATAGAATAGCAGGCTATTTCAGTTCATCTATTCTTGAGGTTGCGGGAGAGGCGCTGGATTCGGTTGAAGGGACTGTTCGGGTTGTGTGTAACTCACAGCTTGAACCTGAAGATGTGAAAACTGCACGTGCTGCTCTTGCAGCTATACGGAAAGAGTGGTGTGCAGAGGAACCTGAAAAGGTTGATGAGAAAGCTCGTGGCAGATTTGCGAAACTTTACAAGTATCTGAAGTCCGGGAAACTTCAGGTAAGGGTGCTTCCTGACAAGTCATTCGGGCTGATCCATGGGAAAGCCGGGGTCATAACAAAGACCGATGGGACAAAAACTGCATTCATGGGAAGCATCAATGAGACACTGTCCGCCTGGAAACGTAACTATGAGCTTGTATGGGAAGATGATTCCGACGATGCCATTAACTGGGTGCAGGAAGAGTTTGATGCCCTGTGGAACCATCCGGACTATAAGGTGCTTGCAGAATTCATAATTGAAGACATCGGAAGGATTGCAAAACGTGAAGTTATACCATCACTCATCGAATGGCAGAAACAACCGGAAGCTGCATCTGCGATTGTAGAAAGTCCGGTTTACAGGAATGAACTCGGACTCTGGGAGCATCAGAAATACTTCATAGACATTGCATTCAAGGCCCATCAAACAAAGCATGGAGCACGCTTCGTCCTTGCAGACATGGTAGGGCTTGGCAAAACACTACAATTGGCAATGACAGCACAGTTGATCGCTCTTACTGGAGATAAACCCATATTGATTCTCACACCTGCAACCCTGCGCTGGCAGTGGCAGGATGAGATGAAAGAGCACCTAAACCTTCCATCTGCAGTATGGGACAATGGCAGGTGGGTAGATGAAGAAGGGATCGAATATCCAAAATATGGTGAAGAAGGCATACTAAAATGTCCTCGTAGGATTGGTATCCTCTCGTATGGCCTAATAATCCATTCTTATGGGAACGAAAGGTCGAACATACCAGATTTATTAAAGTCAAAAAAATACGACTGCATTATCGTTGATGAATCTCACAGGGCCAGAAGGAAGAATCTCGGTCCTACACATGAGAATGAAGGAGCGGAACCAAATAACCTTCTTGCTTTCCTCCAGGAGATTGCAGGAAATAGTAAAAGTATGCTTCTGGCAACAGCAACACCTGTACAGCTCTACCCTATCGAAGCATACGATCTTCTATCCATACTTGGAAGTGGAGGAAATGAATCTGTTTTAGGTAACAGACGTAGCACTTGGATAAAAGAGCCATTTATATCTTTGGATATGATCCAAGGAAATAAGCCCTTGGATATAAATGAAGATGGACTCTTTAATTACATAGCTAACCCCTTGCCTCCGACTTCAGAAGGATTAGATTATCAGATTATCAGAAGTTCTCTTTCACTTCCTGATTCTGTGGCAGTTACAAATTCAGGAAGGTGGATTGAGCTCAGTCCTCCTGATAGAGCAAGACTTGAAAGAATGAAAGATGACTTTTTTCAGAATCATAACCCTTACATTAGGCATATAGTACGAAGAACAAGGGATTTCCTTGAAAATACCAAGAATCCTGAAACAGGAGAGCCATACATTCAGAAGATCGAGGTCAAACTGTTCGGAGAGGACGATAAGGATGCGATTCCTCTCCCAATATATCTTCAGGATGCATATAAGGCTGCAGAAGAGTTCTGTCAGTTACTTAGCGAAAGGGCAAAAGGTACAGGCTTCTTAAAAACCCTTCTTCTTAGACGTGTTGGAAGTACATTATATGCAGGAAAAGTCACTGCAAATAAAATGCTTGGAGTTCGCAAGGATTCAGAGTTTGATTCCGAAGAAGAAGAAGAAGATGTTCAGAGAAGTGAGCTCTTTGAAAACATGTCTGAAGCCGAAAGATTCCTGTTGTCAAGGTTCGCTCAGATAATTAATGAGCATATGGACACCGACCCTAAATATGAAAAAGTCCTGGATATTCTGAAGAACGATAGATGGCTTGAGCGGGGTTGCATCATTTTTTCACAATACTATGATTCTATACAGTGGCTTGCCGATAAACTAAAAGAAGAGTTAACCGAAGAGAAGATTGGCATATATGCAGGAAGCAATCGTTCTGGTATCATAGAAAATGGAACATTCCAGCGTGCATCACGTGAAGAGATCAAGGCACTTGTACGCAAAGGCACAATAAAACTGTTACTTGGAACGGATGCCGCCAGTGAGGGTCTGAACCTTCAGACACTCGGTACACTCATTAACCTTGATTTACCCTGGAACCCAACAAGACTTGAACAGAGAAAAGGAAGGATACAGCGTATTGGCCAAGTCTATGATGACGTGTGGATCTACAATATGCGCTATAAGGGTTCAGTAGAGGACAGAGTACATGAACTTCTTTCAGAGAGGCTTGAAAAGATCAACTCGCTTTTTGGCCAGATACCTGATGTACTTGAGGATGTATGGGTAGATGTTGCATTGAATAAGATAGATGATGCAATGAAAACCATTGACGAGATACCTCCGAGGCATCCATTTGAAATACGGTATAATAAACCGGTCTCTATTGACTGGGAATCCTGTGCGAAGGTGCTTGATGATAATGAGAAGAAACAACATCTTTTGAAGGGATGGTGAATTTTTAATTATAACTTAATCTGTTTATAGGATAAGTATGATATCAGAAAGTGCGAGTCTCAACGATTCCAGATTCTTCTAACATGCTGTATAGAGAACTGATATTTGACCGATTAATGGATCTACCATTATTTCTTCTTTTACAGAAAGTAAAAATTGCTCTTTCCTTAGCTCTTGAGAGTGCAACGAAAAAAGCACAGGTGTCTTCCTCAGGTTGCCTTCTAAAGGTCCAAAACTGTTCATCATCCAATCCTAAAAAGATTACAGTGTTGTACTCAAGACCTTTACTTTTGTGTATTGTCATAAGGGAGATTGCATCTTTTCCCTGTAATGAGTAAACAGATTCTGCCCAATCATTATATAATAAATATTCATTCCACAAATATTCAGATAAATCATTGATTTTTTGGTTGAAAAATGTGCCCTGTTTGTATTGAGGATAGAGGTTGAATAAATTTTCTTTTCCGAAAAAATCAATAATATCATGTAAAACTATTCTCAATTCGATTTTGGTAGAAACTTTCTCTAATAAATCAATAATATTTTCAATTTTCAAATCAAATTCATCATCAACTTTTTGGATCCTTCTAAAATCGGATTCTTCTGGTGAAATGAATCTTGTCAATCTAAGAAGATTTCTAGTATTTGTCCATTCTTGTATTGAACTTTTAGAAAAAGCACACAAAATTATCTCTAACAAAATGTTTACACATTCTTCAGATATCAAATCCTGCAATAAACTTTCATTCCTAATTTTTACACCATATATGTCTAACTTACTCGCTAAAAGCTCATAGTAGGTATCTGGTCTTTGCTTCACAAGAATGCATATATCTTCAGGATTTAAACTATCTTCTAAAATCCATTGATTTATTTTTGCAGAAAGTATTTCTGCTTCACTCTGGTTATTTTCAAAATTCCAAATTTCACAAATCCCATCATCATTACTCCATCTATTATGTGCAGATATATTGTTATTATCTTCACTCATGTTTTCAATTAATATTTTTTGTATTTCAACAAGTCTGGGAGCTGATCGATAATTCATCATTAATTCACAAGGTTCTGCTTGGAAGTCTATATTGAATTTTTCAAATACATTTACATCTGCGCCTGCCCACATCATAATTCTTTGTTTCTTATCACCTACTGCAGTTAATATCGTGTTTGTTCCTAAAAAGCATGTATTAATTAAATCATATTGATCAGTAGTTGTATCTTGAAACTCATCCAAAAAAACATGACTATAGGTTGCAATTAGAGAGTTATGGATTTTCTTATTTTCACGTATTAAAAACTCACTCAATCTTGTAATCATTGAAAAAGTTAACTTTGATTCTTCAGAGTCTGAATTTACGCATCTTTCCCATATTTTAAGTATTACTTCATTTAAATCCCAATTTGCACCATGATTCAAGGGTAATTTATTAATTGTCAAGTGTTTTGGAAGGTTTCTTATCTCTTCAGTTGATATATTTAAGTTGGAATGTGAATCAAAGGAACCTAAAAAGCGATCTGTAATCGCGCCATTATGTGACATAATTTCATACTCTTGCGAGGGCCTATACTCTTCTGGAAGAGCTTTTCTAAAGTGATCAAGGATTTCCTTGGCAAATGAAGCATAAGTTAAAGATACAAACCTTTCAGATAATTCATCACCGCATCTCATTTTAACTCTGTTTGCAATATTCTTAGCTGCATCTTTTTTAAAACTAATTGCAAGTATTCTTCTTGGTTCTGTACAAACATTAGTTTGTAACAAAAAACAGGCCCTTTGTGCAAGCAATTCCGTCTTGCCTGCTCCTGGGCCAGCTGTCACACTATAATTTCTTGATGATTTTGCAATGTCTAAAGCATTTGTTTCTAAAATGAAATCATCTGATGGTTTCCAATCCGCCTGTGACAATCTCAGTTTAATCACCCTGTTCAGTTATTTCACAGAGAGTAGATAAGTAATCGTCTTCTAATTCGGTTTTAATTGAATCAACCATTCTCTTTAAAGAATCAGGCATCTTTTCTTTGAAGACTGCATCATCTAATCTATTCATTGCTAAAATATGAGTACTAGGTTTACCATGATCGAGGAATAAATAAGGATACCAGAGCATAAACTCTTTTTCATTATCAGAGTAAGTATTGCCATCTCCTCCACTTTCTTTTAAAGTATGACGAATACATTTTTCCATTTTTTCAGCATATTCAAATGGCTTAGTATTTTTGTCTGGAATAGTAGGTCCTCTGCCACCAGGAGAAGGGATTCTATAACTCTCTTCAAAAGCCTTAAGCATTGAAAAATCAACGTCAAGAGGAAAAGAATAATAAATACCAAATTTCTCAAGATGTTCTGCCCATTTTTTGATTTTACTTCTGTCAGTATCAGTTTTTAATAATCTGTTGTGCATTGAATCAAACATACCCTGAGACAGTGATTCACACTCTTCAAAATCACATATTTCTTCAAGTGTGTGACCATTTTCTATGAGTTGAGTAATTGCATATTTTATAGTTTCCCATCCTCCTTTTGCCCTTTCTGAATCCAAATCAAGTAATGTAATATAAGGTATCTCAAGGTTAGTTAATAATTTCCAAAAATGATTAACAAATCTACCACCCAATGGCACAACACTAATTCCAGCGGAATCTACTTTTGAACCCAATGTTTCAATAGCTTTTGGAATTATGATTGATTCTGAATCTCCTTCCCCAAATACAACTAGTCTAGAGAAATAAATTTCAGTGTACCTAGTAACTGCTTCTTTTACATACTTGTGTATTTCATTTTCTCCAGGAGGAAGAGTAATTGTACTTATCGCAGTACATAAGTTACTCTTATTTATTCTTAAATGACGAATTGTTTCAGGTTTTATTCTCTTTACTATTGAAGGTGAATGTGAAGTCAAAAATACTTGAGAATTACATTTTTCAGAAATCTTCTCGATATTATCAATTATTTTACCTAATAGTTGAGGAGATATATGGTTTTCTGGTTCTTCGACAGCTAGAATTGTTAAAGCGGGAGGCGATAAATCAAAGATATCCTGCTCGGTGTTAGATTGAGCTTCAAATTCAACATCAAGTAAAGAACTTACGAGGGATAGATAAAACAAAGACCTTAAACCTTCTCCTAGAGAATCAATATTGTATGATTTAGGAATTTCTGTTGGTGAAAACTCTATGTCAATCTTATCTAGTATATCACTTAAATCGCTACTAGTAAATTTGATTTTAGTTTTTGTATATCTGTAATCTTTGTGGTAGGATTTCCATTGGGTCTGAATGATTTCCTGTACTCTTTTAACTCCTTGTTGACAATCAAAAATAGAATTTACAGGTTCCATTTGTTTGTTTATTTTTTCATTGATGTCTTCAGGCCAATTAATACCATTTAGAATTCTCCAAAGTATAGTTCCAGAAGCATTTTTTAACTCTTTTGAAGGTTCTCTAATAGCAGGAACGTAAATCATTTGAATATTAGATCTTATATCACTTAATTTTGCAATATGTTTATTTTCATTAGATATTTCTTCATCTTCATCCCTTGAAATACTAATAAACGATATATTTGAGTCGATTTCTCCATCAGGTGAATTGCTTTGCTTCCAAGAAGCTTCTAAACGAATTCTAATATATGGATCACCATCAGGTTCATGCACAACCATTTTTCGGAATAAGCTAGGAACTGTTTTTTTTGCATATTCTTCATCTTTAACCAACTCAGGGAAAGAAATTGTTGCTTCAATATATAAGCTATTTTCAACAATCTCCTCTGGTTTCTTTCCAATAGGAATATGAAAATCTGATCTTTTAATTTCTCTCTCTTTTCCAGTTCTGCCAAATAATTTAAGCAAAGCACTTAATAATGCAGACTTGCCACTGCTATTAGCACCAATTATAGTAGTTAAATCACCAAAATCAATTTTTGTTTCATCCGGTCCAAAACATCTAAAATTTGCAATAAATAACTGTTCAATTATCATTTTCTACCCATCTCCACCATCTCTAAATTATAACTATATTAAATCTGTTAATGTTGATGATATTCTCAAAAGTTAACTATATCTTAAAATGTGTTATTATCTTCAATAATATTTAGTTACTGTTTCATGATATTGATAATTATAGATTTCTGCAGAGCCCTCTATCTAGAGAGTATTTCCAACAAATCCTTCCTGATATCATACCACTCTTGATTAAGGTTTATTGACATCACTCTGATTCTATGATTTTCATAATTATAGCAAAAATCAAAGCCCTTTTCAACAGCTGGATATAACAGAATACCTTCACAGTTCAGAGTTTTGGCATCCGACTCTGACTCCTGATTTATTAAATAAGAAAATAACTGGTACAAGTTGTTGGAATTTATTTTTTCTTGCGAAAATCTAGCCTTAAGAGCTTCTTTATAATATTTGGTATCAATTATTATTTTTCTTGAGGATGATACCAATGAAATATCAGTGGACATTTTAGGCAACATCGATATAGGCGTCTCTTTTTCAGCTACAAATTTCCATTTTATATCTTCTCTTCCTACTTTAAATTCGGACTGTTCTACTTTATAGAAGTTTCTAATAAATGCCTCAAATAATCTTGCCATTGCCTTTTCTTCTCGCAAGAAATCTTTAAATTTGTAATTTCCCGATGACTCATCAATAAACAAATTTTCATTGATAATTTGGCACACTTTTAATGGAAAATCATAATTGTAATTATTCCTGTGTAATCGAATTTGACTAAAATGAGAGTGCCGAATTGAAATTTCCGAAATCGGAGGGAGTTTTATTAAAATTCGATGTAGTTCATCTCTTAATTTAGGGTCAAGGCCATTCGTCCTAATAAGTTTGGAAATCGTTGTTTTTAAAATTTGATTGTGTAAGATATCATAATCAAATTCATCGTAATGGCAAACGGTTCTATTTGAAGGAAGAAGATTTCTTTTTACAGAAGCAGTAAGGTCTAATTTCCCCTTTATTCCATTTACAACGTATTCATGTTCAACATAATAACGATCCAAACCCTGTTTTAGCAATCTGGAAGTACTATTAGCTAATATTTTTGCAAATAGATCAACAAGTTCAGTAATACTGATTGCTTTGACATCTACAATATCGCTTTCATCAAGCTTGTTCCATGCATAACACAAAAGGTAGTAGATATTCTGAATTGGAATGGACATGGATTTACTCAGACAATAACAGTCTTACTTCAGCTTTCGATTTTTCAATGTCATCAAACCAGTATTCTTCCAAAAGTGGTGCAATTTCATATTTCACAATATCTTCAAACCACTCTCTTTCAGGCTTATTCACATTATTGGTACAGAAAAAGCTATGACCAATTTGAAATCCTTCTCCAAGGTTTCGATCAGATTGGATTTTATCATTCAATGAATTGATTTTTGTTATAACAGCAAGTACAAAATCTTTTGAGAAACCTTGTGAAATTAGCAAATCAATAAATTTATTATTGAACTTTGGTTTTAATGGGATGAACCTAAATCTTCTCCTCAAAGCATAATCAACAATAGCCAGCGAACGGTCAGCGGTGTTCATCGTACCAATCAAATAAAGGTTTTCTGGAACAGAGAATGGAGCATCATCTTTTTCAGAATAAGTCAGGTGAACTTTAGATTTGCCCCTCTTATCAGTTTCTATCAGCATCATTAGTTCTCCGAAAATTTTACTGAGATTTCCTCTGTTGATCTCATCAATTATGAAGAAATACTTATTTTCGGGGTCTTGTTCTGCTTTCTTGCAGAAATTATGAAAAACACCATTTTTAACCTTAAAGGTATTTTCTGATGGCCTGATGCCTTGTATAAAATCTTCGTATGAATATGACTGATGGAACTGGACAATTTCAATTTTTGTATCATCGGTCTTTTTCATAATTTCATAAGCTATTTTTTTCGCAACAAAAGTTTTTCCGACACCAGGAGGACCTTGTAGTACAATGTTCTTTTTGATTTCGAGAGAATCTAATATGTCGTTAAGTTCAGCTTCTTCAATAAATGGTTTATCTGCATCTGAAAAAAAGGAATATTCTTTTATGTCCAATAGTTCTTTTTCTTTTTCATTATTGATGTTCCGTTCGTCAATCAGATCTCTTATTATTTCAAATTCTTCAGCTGTTAACTTGAATAAGCTACCTTGATTGTTCTTAATGACTTCACATTCTTCTAAACCTTTAGTTTCTTTTAGGTCATCCCAACTAATGATATCTTTAACCAGTTCCTTTATCTCAAAGCTGATTATTTCGCCTTCAATATCATCATAATGTAGTTTTTCTGTAATCTCAAATATTCCTTTAATCTCCTTTATCGGGGAACTTTCATATCCAATTACTAGATCTCCAGGCATTACTTCTTCAAAATACTTGTACACCCTTCTTTTGTTGCCTTTGTTGTTATGTGATGTATAAGACTGAATGTCACCTAACTCAAAACTGTCAATCTTCCAAATTTTTGGATTTGCATTCAGCCACCAATAATTCTGTGTTCCTGAATCATTTGGCAACACCTTTGCAGGAGGTAAAACAACTTTTCCTGCTTCTATGTTGTTGAAAACATCTTCATAAGAAGGATTTACACTAATATATTTCCCTTTAATAGTCTCCCATTTGAGAGTGGGAGAAAATGTATCTGGCCTAAAAATTGTTTTATCAAAATCTACAAGCTCATTTATGACCCAATTCACTTTTCTAATATGCTTGTATTCAGTTCTTTTGTTATCAAAAATATATTCTCCCTCTATGACACCAATTCCTAAACACTTACTTCTTCCCTTGTTTGCTACAACTATATCACCAATACTAGTATCTCTGAAATTTTCAATATTCCATATTTGATTTGAGGTGGAAGAATTCTCAACATTTAAGGAATCAGCAAGTTCTTCAGTTGCGTAATTAGTGAGGTCATCTAAATTATCCCAACCAATTGCCATTATACCTAACTCATAAAATTCTTCCCAGCGACTACCATTTTCTCCTGGCGCAAATTTCCAATAATCAATTAGTGAATCATTTTTACTTTGAGCCATTTCTCTGGAATTTTGCAGCTTATCAAGCACTTCCTCTACAGTATTAAACTCATCAACTGTATTCGAAGAGGGGTCATTTATATCCGATCCAGGAAAAACACCAGCATCAATTGTCAGATTATTTATACGTAAAAACAACTGGTATGCTTTCTTGTGAGATACCCTTTTATTTGGAAACAAAGCAATCCAGCAAAATGAAGCGCCATAATTCTGAGCTCCTTCAAATCCGACTATATGAGTTTTGTATTGTTTCAATTCCAATGTATTAATGAGATAATTTGTAATTTTCTCGAGACCATTGTCAGATTCTATTTTGTCTTTAGGAAGATAGAAAAATGGGAAACAAATACTATAATATTTCTTCCAGTTCACAAATGGTGTCTTCTTTTTTACAGGATAATTCAACAATCCGTTTACTAATGCTTCACCGTATTTTGAAAAGTAACCACTATCTTTTGCTACTATCTTATCCTTAATCTCTTCAACTAATTCAGGTGTCACTATCTTTTTATCTTTTATGTGCTGCAAGATTTCAAAACGTAAGAGGTTAACTGGCTGGAAGTATTCAATCTCAAAATTACTGATTAGCTTGCTTATAGTATCAGCGTCGAGGGTGTTTAATTGTTCGAAAAGATAATTTTCATTTTCTTCCAGTTTTTTTAATTTAGTAGCTTGTGATTGGATAAGGTTGATAGATTCTTGCATTCTGACACCTACGCTGAAATTAGTGAGATAATAATTACTAATATTAGTATTATTATCGACTCTATAAAATAGGTACTTTAAACATTATATATGAATCGAAATTTTTAAGAAGAAGCTTGAATAATATATCATTCGTTATTTGATTATAACATATCCTTTTTATTTACATTAAGTAGGTGTTTGATTTGCCATTTGATACTCATGAAAATGAAAAAGATAAAGCAATGACAGAGATTGTTAATAAAATACGTAACTGTAACTTAGCTTGTTACACTCATGAGTATACGAATCCTTTGAGAACAAAAGGTAATCGAGTAATCAGTGCAGATGAACTGAAAAAAGGTAAACCATTAGTTGATGATTGGAGAGGACAAGATATTTTATTCATATCGCAAGCACCTTCCAAACAAGCATGGGCAGACAACGAATTGAGTTCTATGAATAACTCCTTTTTCAAAGATCTCTTATTTCCAAAGGTATATCCTGAGGACGAACCAAGTGAGGCAATGAAAAAGTGGCAAAAAAGCGTATTTTGGTTGCATACTGCAAATTGTTATCCAGGAAAAGGTGCTGGTGGAAGAGATAATGCACCTGACCTAAAATGTGCTGAGATGTATTTTGATGAGATCATCAATACAATGAAACCCAAATGTATCATTTTGATGGGGATGTTTGCAACTCGTTATTTCACCCAAAATTTCAGATTATCGCTTGATACAAAAAACAGATCACCATCATTAAAAAGCATACTTGACTATCAATTAAGATGTAAACAACCTCTTCTAATCAGTTCAGATGACAGAGCGTACCAATATAATACGATTGTTTTCAAACATGCAAGAGATGCAAGTCTCTCTCAAGGTGAAAAATTTGCACTTGAACTTGTCATTGAAACATTAACAAATAAAGAAAAAGATAGTTCTATAAAGCCTGTTTCAGTTGTATCAACAAAACCTGTTTCACCTATTATTGATACAAGAAAATTATCTTCGAAACATACATGGCTTGAAGAAATAATCAGTGTACTTGATACGTTAGGTGGAGATGCAAAAAATGAAGATATATTCAATGAGATTGAAAAAAGAGATAATATGAATCTAACACCTTCCTGGAAAAATAGTGTCAGAAAGACTATTGCATTGCATTCAAGTGGTACAGGTTCTTATAAGGCTGGCAATCTTGACATATTTTACATGGTTGGAAACGGTCATTGGGGATTGAAATAATTTCAAAACATGATATTGAAAGCATATTTTGAAAAAACACTATGTATATGATGAGTTGAGTTGCTCGATGGAAGTCAGGAAATGCCATCTTAAGATCTTCTTTTTTAACTCTTCTTCCTAATGGTGAGGAACATCGATTTTCGCTAACACCTTCTTTGTTCCACATATTGGACAGGCCATATTCTCAGCCATAATTCTTCTAACATATACTATGTTTCTCTAATAATACTAGTCTTGTTTTGGCTCAGAAATTTGAGGTACTCTCTTCTCACTTCATTTTTGGATGTGTGAATACTATCTATTACAAGTTACTTTCTAATAAAAATGTATTTATATATAAAAAACAATTTAAAAATATATTTTTATTATAATTTAACATAAGAAGTGAGTAAATGAGTGGTTCATTAGTAGATATACCTACCAGAGTGGATTTTAAAGATACTATTTCTGATTTCGATTCGATAACAAATGCAGAGATAAAATCTGTTAACTGGCATGTTACCATGAATTGTAATTATAAATGCAGGTTCTGCTTCTACAAAAATATGAGTGGGGAATTCAAAGACCTTAAAAATGCTAAGCATAAGCTTGAGACATTGAAGTCCAAAGGTATCACGAAGATTAATTTTGCAGGTGGAGAACCTCTACTATACAAGGATTTAAGCTATCTTTTAAAGATGGCAAAAGATATAGGATTCACTGTCAGTATTGTTACAAACGCAACTTTGCTCAATGAACATAAGCTCAAGGAAATGAGCCGTTATGTGGATTGGGTTGGTATATCAATTGACTCTTCTGATGAGGAAATTCAAAAACAACTAGGAAGAGGAGATGGAAACCATGTTGAACACGTACGCAAAGTTTCTGAATTTGTACGGAAATATGGTATGAAGCTGAAGATAAATACTACAGTTACCAAACTGAATTATTCCGAAGATATGACACATTTCATATTATCACTACATCCTGAGAGATGGAAGGTATTCCAGGTACTTCACATGAAGGGACAGAATGATGATGCACTTGATCTGCTCCTCACTGAGGAAGAATTTGACACATTCATGAACATAAATGGAAGAATGGTGCTCAGCAATGGTGAAACACCTACATTTGAATCAGCAAATGATATGCTGAACTCCTATTTGATAATTGGTCCAGACGGGGATATTATTTTGAGCAATGACAAGCAGCGTTCTTCAATTCCTTTTGAATCATTGGAATACATGGAACTTACTGATTTGGTGGATGCTGATCAGTATCACAAAAGGGGAGGTAACTATGACTGGAATTGAACCGGCCCTTTCTTTTTGGCAAACATTGCATACCGATTAGAATACCAATGTTATGAAAACATGAGAATAATCTGTTTTACGAGAGTAAGAGAGATTGAAAAATCAACTGTGGTGAAAGAGATAAAGAATATTGATATATGTTTTACATCAGGTTCCGTTATCCAGCAGACTGAAGATACATGTTATTATTTATAATCTAAGTTTGACAGTTAAACTGCTTATTTTCTTGTGCTTTTACTCTTTCCTGAAGATTTAAAATTAAAAGAAAATAGAGATTATATCAATCTCATGTATAGTACTGATCAGAAGCGAACCGATCAGGAACTCGATTTTCGCATGTATAAATGATTCTTCTTTTTTACCAATTCAAATCCACCTGCATCCTCAACCAGTTTGTTAAGCTGGGAATAACCATAATTACGGGGATCAAAGTCAGGATTTAGATTTCTCAGCATATTGCTGACTTTTGACAACAGTATCAATTCATTTCCTTCAGAGAGTTTTTCATATGCATTTTCCAGTATCTTTCGAGTTTTAGATACTTGTTTCTTTTTTGCTTCAATTTTGTCTGATATATCATCCTTTTCTACATTCTTGTCTATGAGGTTTTCAACGTAAACAAAATTTCTGCAGGCCGTTACAAATGGCCTGGGAGTCTGTTTGCGACCAATACCCAGAACAAATAACCTTCTTCTCTAAAACGCATAGAAAGGCGTGTGTAATCACTGTCACTGGAGACTATTACAATACCATCGATCTTTTCGTTGTAGAGAATGTCCATGGCTTCTATGATAAGTGAACTGTCGGTACAGTTCTTACTGCCTACATTTCTGAACTGCTGACTTGGGTGCACTGCATATTCTTGAAGCACCTCTCTCCATGGAGCCAGTTCCTGGGATGTCTAGTCACCATAAGCTTTGCGGATAGTTGCTGTACCATACTTTGCAACCTCGTTGAATATTTGCTTCAAACACCTGTATGAAGTGTTGTCGCCATCAATCAATACTGCCAAAGCATTTTGTTTCAAGTTTTCATTTTTAATGTCGCTTATCATTGTAATATCTCCTGATAAAAGAAAGTGAAATGAAGCTGGGGTAACTTCATTTTTTGTTTTTGGATGCTGCAGACATTGCACGGGCCTTGAAACCCTGATTTGATCCTGACTTGTCTGAGCTTGACTGTATCCTTGATGCTGCTTTAGAATCCATTGATTTACCTGACATTATATTCCTCCTAATCTATGTTCAACAACGTTTTCCTTTGTTCTACAATTATTACTTACACTTTTATTCACTGTCATCTGGTTTTGCATCTTCACCACGGCTCTGCCAGTACGCGTCATTGTTCGGATTACACTGGTTTGCATGGTTGTCACAATCTGATTTTTTATCCATCATTCTAACCTCCTTTAGTTGATAGTTCTAATTTCCTAGAAATATATAAATAGTTTTCAAAGAAGTAAACACTTAGAGAATTGTATTTGTAAATGATTTTAAAAAAAGCTTTACAATTAGTTTCATTAAAAGAGGGATGTATAGTGAGTGACAAAAATACCAAAAAACGTATTTCTGAGAAGCAGTGGAGGATTCTTGAATATTTTATTATTGAAGAAAGTAAAAAAATTGAAATATATCTTGGCAACAAAAAACGGAATAATAAAGAAGAAATATCTCACTTCAAAACATATCCAGGAAAAATCGAAAGAACCATCGAAGAAATGACAAGAGTTACTGCAATCAAAGCATGTGAATTGTTTGCAGACATGGGAATCTTGGAAAAACTCGAAAAAGAACCAGGTGAACATTTAAAGGGAGGGGATATTACTCCATATTCATTAAGTTCAAAAATAAAATCCTTTAGAATACTTATCAAATTGATACTCGAAGGCAGTTTTAAAAAAATATATCTGGATAAATCTCTATCATATCCTGAAGCAATGGATCTTCTAGATAATTACTATTTTACTTACAACATTAATGATTCTCTCATAAGAGAAGTATTGGCTGAAAAAGGAGTGACAATCACTCGTTTCTTTTCACCCATGGATTTTGACCTTAAAAGTGCTCAACGCCTGATAGACCTGGATGAGAAAAACTATGGTATATCTGAAGGCAAAAAAGATGTTACTGAAATCATTGAATCAATGGTTAACAGGTTTGAGGAAGAAGCAAAAAAAACTGAACGTTCACACATTAATAACTTGACAGAATTTTGCAATGGATTTTTGGAAATGGTTAATGATTCAACTAACTCTATCGAAAGTGGACTACAAAATTATGAGAATTTAGCTGTTAGATTAATTGAACGATTTGATGATTCTCGTTCATATGTATCACCATCGTTTGGATCCCCACTTGAAGATGTGAAACTGCAATTACCAGTATTTTGTGATGGAATGTCGAATATAGAAAAAATCAACCGCATAAAAGAAGATAATTTTCATACTTTCTACTATTTGCTTTATGGTGATAATGCAATTTCGTTCTCAAAGGTGCTTAGAACAGTGTTGAGTTATAATGAACAAATACTGGAAAAACTCAGAGAAATAGAGAGTTTCCTAAGGCTATCTAACGATTATTTATCTGATAATTACAGTGCAGAGATGAATGAATTTGAAGATAAATGGAAGAGTCAGATTGATATTAATAAAGATGAATACAATCCAAATTATTCAGCCAAGTTACTTGAGGACCTTAAAGCAATGTACTCAAATCTTCCAGATAGTCTTGAAAAACTAATGGAGGAGTACAATAGAGATTATGATCTCGAATCTATGATAAGAAATATTGATAATTGTTATAATATAATGGAAAAAGAAGTTTTGAAACACTCTGGTATAAAAAACTTGAATAATGAATTTATAAATAATAATTTTGATACTATACTAACTGAGCATTATCAAAAATTCGAATATGAAAAAATAATTGTTCCTGTACTCTCTCTTATACACACATCCCCCTTAGCATTAAATGAATTACTGAACGGGGAGTGGGATTGTTTCAATTTATCCATTCTCGACAGAGACAAATTAGAGAATAGTGATTTTTTAACGAAACTTATCCATATAGCAGTTATTAATTTGTTGGTGTATCCCAAGATATTAAAAAAGGGAATTGTACAATGTGCTGGTATGGAACACGCAAAATACCCAGACCATAGTCAAATAATGTCAACATATAAGCCAAATCTTACTATCCAAAATTTTCGTGAATTTGAGCACACTTTATTCAAGGATTGGTATGACAATATGGATTTCACAGAGTTCAAAAGTATTGAACCTACTTTTTTACAAATAAAGTTAAAACAGTTTTACGAGATTCGCTATAAGCTCAGTTTCCTGGCAGAGTATAAGTCCGAGTCAAACACCACCGTATATTCAAAAGCAGAATTAAAAATAAATTCAGAATTAGAGGTTTTGAAAGTCAGTCATATCAAAGATCCTGTTGCAATGATTTTGAAACTAAAATCGGATAATAGTAAATTTGCATATATCAGAAACATGTTCTCAACTCAAATGCAAAATAAGGTACTTTTTATTAACGATGCTGTGAGGCCTTCTATGTCTTTTGTAAAAGAGCTTTTTGGGGAATTAAATAATGTAATCATGAACCCTGATTTTTATGAAGATGGTATCTTTGATGACGTTCTTCCTAAAAAAGAAGGAAATAGATCGGTATTAAAATCACATCTTAATCAACAATTAGCCAATTCAGAAATAGTACAAATGGTTAATGAAGATCCATTATATCATAGATGGTTTCTTGGAGATAATAGATATCTGCTGGAAAAGTCATTTGAAAATGAAATTGAATCAGGTTATCCTGAGCATTTTGAGAAATATTTAGACAGACGTGCCGAAAAAAATAACAGAAAGTCCAAGATAAAAAACAAGAGCATTTACTGATATTTCGTACAATGTTGTGAGTGAAAATTCCAGAAAGCAGGTAATCCATGATACCATATGATTAGGCAAAAATCCGGCTCTCTAGAATACCTCTCAAATCAACTTATATATATGAAAATTAGATTAAGTTTCAACATTTGCATCACAAGCTACGATTTTTTGGACCTATAATGTTTTATACAGTGAGAGTTTCTACAGAGCCCAATTTCTTTTATATTTTTAGAGATTGTTAATTGATATTGTTGGTTATGCTCTTACAGCACTAAAATGATATTCATACCATCATATAAATTAATTGTAAATGTACTTTTTTAAATAGTATTTAAAGGTATCTACCACTGATTTGCAACTAAATCTTAACACATTTGTAACAACAAGCAAAAAGTTTGTACGTAGAATGTATCTACATTAATAGAAATGCCATACGTCAAGACAATACATTTTCTTTTATTATGAACTCAAGGTATGCAGATTTTTGATTGATAGGCAATTCATAACCTTATCGTCCATTTCTTTTTCAAAATCAAATATCTTAAAGGTATTAATTCAAAAAACACATACGTTAAAAGCATGTGACTGTAGTTGCAATATAGCTTGCAATTCTAAATAACAGTTACATTCCTTATTAAGATTAGCAACTCTTAAAATTTAGGTATAAACGTGTGTTGATGCAAAAAAGCTAACAATTTCTTTAGATTAATAGACATTGTAAAACATATTCAATAATAAAGCTATTTCAATCGACTCCATCTAAATGGTAGACTCACATCTATTCCACAATATCTTCTCTCTGTGGGCATCTGAGCAAATCCTCGAGATTAATTGTGTTCGAGCACCGGATAAGTTCGAAAAGAACACAAACCAAAAAAATATCATTATAAAAACTTAGTTTAATGCAAAGATGTTATCAAGTTAAGTAAAGAATCACTCTTGAAGTATCTTCAACGTATACATGTATTCTATAAGTATCATATGTAAATCATGTGCAGTAGAAAAAGCATCTTCATTGACCAATAAAACCGAGGGACGATAAGTAGATTCAATAATAAAAAGCTGCGGGATAAAACAATAAGAAAGTGGCACACGTCAGGAACTTGTCTCAAACTGATCAGTTAGCCTTAAAAATCCAGTAGAAATAATATAAGCGTAGATGGTTTTCACGTGATGGAAAATATGAAAGTCACTTATAGCGAACTGTTTTAGGGCTAAGAAGGGGTCGCTGCCTTCGTCCTCACACCCAAGAGGGTGCTTACCGTTCCAACTCCAGCGTACAATCATAGATTGAACGCTTACGTTCTCTCTGTACATATAGTAGGGAATTTATTCCTTGGTTAATTTGTCTCAAAAAGAAGTTATTGTCAATAATTAACACAACATTTAATAAAACTAAGTTTAAAGCTCACTCTTTGAGTTGCGCACAAAACACCCTAAACGTATGTGACTTTCTTGTAGATGTAAAGCATAAAAAACGCATTTAGAAGAGGACTATCTAAATAATTTTTATAGCCCGGCACGGATTCGAACCGAGGTTGCGGGATCCAGAGTCCTGCATGATTGACCACTACACTACCGGGCTATGGTGAATGCATTCCCTTAATTGTAAAGGTTAGATATTAAGGTATCGGTAGGATGCTTATTCAAGTCCTTCCGGATTTTCATCGAGAATTGCAGTCCACCACCATCTAGCCATGTCTACCAGGTCTTTACTGAACTGTCCTGATAGACGATATTCCTGATTTTTGTGAGAAATAAGGCCAGCGCCTAGCAATTTATTGCGCATGGCATAAAATGAAGCGCGTCCTATATCCAGCTCTGCAAGTAATGATTCCCATTCACTTGTTTTGATAGGATCTCCACTTTTTTGGCGATCTTCAACCATCATAAGAAATTTCTGGCCACGAATAGCAGTTGCCTCTTCCTGAAAAAGTCGCCTCATTAAATTGTAGTACGGGTCCCTGGAATGTGTTATACGAGAATTAGAATCAGAACGTACAACTAACGTAGTGGATGTACGTGGAGCATTCTTTACGATAGACATTTACTATCAAGCCTAAATAAATATCAGCAGCTTGAGACTGCTGATTGTGATTCCAGTGTATTTCTGATAAGATCCACATATTCTTCTTTCAAAGAATAAACTATAGGAGTCTTATAAGATTCCTTATGAGATCTAAGCACACCTAATTTTGAATAGATGTAACCTACCATTGATGCCACAGCACTACGCGAAATATCATATTTTTGAGCGATATTTGCGTGTAATTCATCAACAGTTGTCTCTTTTGCATTTAAGAACAGCGACAATATATGACTACGGAGTCCATTACAATCGAGTTCGATGAACTTTTGTAATCTTCGTTTTATTTTTGCGCGAATTGAGTCCATTACTTCACCCCATATATAGCACAATCTTTTATATGGAATTTAATCCATATAAATGTTTCTAAATTTTTATAGTATGAGGTGAATTAATATATCGAAATGAGAAAAAAGCCTAATATGATAAAAACATTTTCTTATATCTCTCAGTTTTTTGGTGACTATATGGATATCAGGTACGATATTGAAAAAAATGTAATGCAAGTTGACAGTGTGAATCTGGAACCCCAAAGTATTGACATGAATTTTATTGGGGTTTGCAGTCATTGTGATTCAAATGTAGTTAGTATCAGTTATCATTCCTATGAAAATGGAATGATAGTGGCGGCAAAATGTAATTCATGCAATAAGCTATTTGCTATTATATATGACAAAGACTGGACATGGAAGGATGAGGAGTTAATATCTCAATTTTTCGATGTGGAAAGCAGCAATAATCTTAAATTTCTTGATGATATCGACAATAAAAAATTAAAGGCTGTTTTCACCCCTGCCGAGATAAATTCCATGTATGCAAAGGTCCGTGGTGAAAAATATGTTCGACAATATCTTTACAGAGCCAGAAAAAAATATGCAGATTTTAAAGATCTGTTTGGGCTTCAAATTAATATTTAATCATGAATTTGTGTGCTCGCTATTTGTGCGATGAATGCAAACTCATCAGTAACTTTATATATAAAATTTTTTAAATATAACTATTTGAAATATTCATATACTGTCACCCGTAACTAAATTAAAAAAACAAAAAAGTATGTATTGTATTATACTATTTTTATATTTACATTTGTACATTGTGTCTGGTGGGAGTTTTGAAACCAAATATTAGTGAAAAATACTACTTGATTTATTTATAATCATACTATTAAAATTAATATAGTGGTTTGTTTTTTGTTATACCTTAGGTTTTAGACTAAGAAAAAATGGAATCCAAAATCCTAAAATAATACAATAAATTTAAATAGCAACATTTGCATACAATAAAATAATGAGGGAACAAAACCAATTTGTGTTTTTTGAAATGGGAAATTAAATCAGACCTATTATATAACGTATTTCACCTAGTACCACCTTTGTACCCTCATTTAATATCATTTCAGGAAACTGATTTCATTTAATGATACTTTTTTTTTAAGAGATTTTTATTGATTTGTTAAACATTTATTGTAGTAACAATCACTTAAATAATTGGCATTTATAGAACAAGTATATAGATGAATTTTTTATTTACCTGACATGTATATCTGCCAATGTAGTTAAATATAATGCATTCTAAATATACAGATGTGGTAGGCATAGTATAGGGGTTGGTATCACAAAGCACCAGTTTAAATGCTGGTGCATTCCTTTTTAAGGTTTAAATTTCTTCTATTATTTCATATTGTTTATTATTTATACACTTAACAATGACAAATCTATCAAACTACTAAACAATACATTGTAATTAAAAAGTGCCAGTTGAATGTCTTTCTAACAAAATAAACGTTTATTTTATTTAATAAATAATACGCTAGGTATTTTGATAATATCATTATCAAAAATACACACATTATTAAAATAGTATTATTTCTCTTTCTATTATCTAATCAAATTGGAGAGTAGTTACCCTACTAAACACTTATTGTTTTGTCCATATTTGGCTAATGTCCTTAATTCACGTACAGATGTTTTAACCCAAATAGGTTAAATTCGTTGTTGCATATAAATGCATACAAAATTATTTTTAAGATTGGGTTATTTTTATCCTCAAAAGGATAATTATTCTGTTTGCACGATGGACAAAATATAGTTAATTGTCCTAATTAGGAAATAAATTCAAAAACATTAATAGTAGTGTTACATATTAGAAATATATAATTTGTGGAACTAAATATAAAAATATCTACTAGTGTCCCACGCTGCTATGACCAATAAAGAGGACTTACCATTGGTTTTTTTGACTGCAAGTTAACTAAAAAAAGAAATTTGGCCAAATAGAGGGGACTTAACGACTTTAACCATCATTTCAAGTTAGCAACTGGCTATAGATCCAGAAGACCCACACAGCTTAACATTGTTCTTGTAAAACTTGCCCGTTATTTGATATTCTTTAGGTTGGTGGGGAAAAACAATTATCATTAAAAGAAATCAATAAGCTAGGGTTTATGGATGAAGTCCGAGCACTGGAACCTTACCACTATGTTTTAGTCGATGAAAACCGAAGTTTTAAGACCTATCCCCCTAGGTAAGGATACGGGAATTATTTCAGTAATGTAAGTTTCCAATCAGAAACCTATCCATTAATATAATAGTAGTTCATTAGTGTAATTTGTACTTTTTTAAGTACCACCCCCCAAACCCCACACGAACATCGATAATTATTATCGGTGTTCTTTTCTATAATCACATCAAGCAACTTTTTTTAATCTATCGACGGGTGTTTTAAAGACTATTGAAATTTTAGTGTCATTAAAAAATACAACCCAGTTATTTTAAATACTGAACAATATTACTTATTAATGGGGCATTAAATGGGGTGGTTCACAAAAACACCAGTGCAACTACTGGTGTTTCCCCCTTTTAACCATTTCAGGCACCTTATTTAAATCTCACGACGGGCATTTTAACCTGCGTAGGCATTTTTTTTGTTATAATATAAATACATTATAACTTAGTTTTTGCAGTAAGGTTTACCTTTGAATATTACTTTGATACATACCCAATATGTACTTTCACAATAGAGGTCAATAGCGAAATTCTACATACTGTAAATTATGGAACATCATCTGGATCATGGAAAACAAAAACCCTTGATGTGTCAGGAATAAAAGCAGGCGATATCGTAGAGCTACATGTAGTAAAAGATGCAAATTACTATGCAGAAGTAAGAAACTTTAAAATGCTTGGTTCGTTTTCAGAACCAATAGCAACCCCTTCATTTTCGTGAAATTGGAGGGTAGACATGTACAAAATAAAGATAATGGGCCTACTTCCCTTTTTCCTTTACAAGTTTAAACGTCACGGTTTCAAGTACCTAACAAAGCCCACAGATAGCGGATATCCTTGCATTTTGGCTTTAGGTATTTGTTACCATTCCAGTAAGGAAATTGTGATATGTAAGGTTCTTAATTGGAAATTGCGTTTACTGCATGAATTAGGCCATGAATACGGGCTTAAGCACATCAAGAAAAAAGGCCATGTAATGCACCCGTGGGGATTACTCCGGGGTGCTTTGGTAAGCTCAAAAGAGTGTGACCTATACACACGGAACAGATTAAAAAAGCGATATCAGGAGGTATTAAATGAGCATGGCTTTTAACTTACCTAAAAGAAGTATCCGGGCAGCTCTGGCACTTTTGCTAACAGGTTCTTGCATTGGTTTTACTGCTGGTCAAATACCATGTACGGAATTATTGACTCTTACAGGGTCCGTGGTGGCTTACTACTTTGCAACAGGAGATAAGGACAATGCCGGAAATTGAAACAATGATCTTATCTTTAACCACTGGTGCAAGTTTGCTGATTAATGCATCTGTCTGGTATAAATTAGGAAGTATTGAAAACCGGGTTAAAAGTTGTGAAAACTTCAAAGTGTCTCCAAAATAGTAAAATGTAACTGAATATAGTTACATTTTCTTTGATTTTAGTATATACTTTACTGTATAATGCAATGTAACAATATTTTGTTACGTTTAATTATTACAATGTGATAATAATAGAATATTATTAACTTATATTTATAAAGATATACTTAATTAAACGGTTGTTTTCGTACAATTACGAACAAAAACGGCAATTTTCCCGATTTACCCAACAAGTCGCTAAAATTCTAATAAAATTAGATGTTTATTATTACTTGCAGTTATTTAGCTTAATTTCTTTAAACTGTCATGTAGTTTCAGAACCAATTAAATTATGCTATTTTTATATAATAGTTTTCAACATGTTTAGTCTATAGGTCGGACGCCGAAAAAACTAAACTAAAACTAACGCCAATAATATAAAAAGTGCTTAAAAATCCGGGAACTTAATAATATTATTAAAAATGTTTTTTTCAAGAACTTTAAAAAAAATATTGCATGGATTTCCTGATCTCAAAGCGTAAAAACATAAAAAATCCATATTCTTATAGTATATATGAACGGATTATTGGATTTCTCAAAAATCCTAAAAAGGGTATGTTTTTCTAAAATTGGTCATTCCATAGTATGTATGAATACACTAGTCTTGACCTTCACCATCACCAGGATCTATACAATAATAGTAAAGAAAATTATACCGGATATAATGCACACCTTATTCATATAGTCTTTGAAACTGTAGAATTGCAAAGTTAAATCGAAATTTGCCTTAATAAAAAGATATTTACTTATAATCAGTCACCAAACCATAATTAAAACAATGGTTCGTAAATGAAATATATTACACGAAGCAAAGTGAGCACAAATTGTCAGAAAATATAACATTATAATAAAATAAGTTTTTAGAATTAATATTTGTTGAAAGTTACTAATTTATTTACTATATCGTAAAATTTTATATAAATGTTATTATTTTTATCCCTATATTTTTATAAATAATTAATCTGTATGTTTAGTCTATACTCAGCAAACTAATAAATATAATATAAATATAAGCTTATAAAATTAGAGCTTTTTTATTAAATTTAAATTTTAAATAATAATATTACAATTATGAACTATTTTTTTTACAATACTACTACTAAATATAGATAATAAACTATATGCTAAATAAGTCTGTTAAATTCTTTGAACTCACTTTTTTCGACATTTTTTAGAAGTATATACTTTACTATACATATATGAATTTGTGAGAGTTTTTCATAGCAAAATATTCAACAGGCACTTAATCATTAAATTACAACTTCTAAACCTAAATAGTATGCCATGTTATTGAATATTCCTATAACAGGTGAAATATATGGAAAAAAACCGGTTTTTGATTTACTCGACAGTATTTCTAATTATGGCATTATCTAATTCTGTTATTCCGGTATTGCCTGAAATATCTTCAAGCGGACAGGCAAACTATAGTAGCCTTATAAGTACATTATTATTTTCAGGTTACTTCATTGGCGCTTTACTCACCATGATTCCCTTTGGATTACTGGCGGATGCCTATCAGTATATAAGATTCATTGTGCTTTCAATTGCACTCACTTTCTTTGCAGGAATGGTACTTACTTTTACTGAAAATATATACCTGCTTATCGCTGGCCGACTTATCGAAGGCATCGCTTGTGGAGCATTCTTCCCAGCAGCCTATGCAATACTTTCTGGCTTCCGGGAAAAGAACCGCTACATCGGAGAGTTCAATTTTCTGCTAAATGCCGGTCTTGCTGTAGGAGTCTTATCGTCAGGATTTTTAGCTGAATGGTCAATAAAAGGCGGAATCATCCTGTTCACCATTGTAGCTGCACTAATATTATCCATTGGTCTACCTTCTTTATTTACAAAGAACGAGCCTACTAAAACAATAGTCAGAAAGACTACCCCTGTATCAAATGCCAGGAAGATAATCAATAAAATATTCGACATAAGATTTCTGCGCATATGGATCACAGCATTCCTGATTTTCGGAATAACAGGAGTGATGCTTGCTTTCTATCCGGAATACAGCAAGGACACCCTAAGCAAACCAGAACTTGGCATTGCAATCGCCATACTTTATGCAAGTTCAATGGCCACCAATATCATTGTCGGAAGAATGAACCTGGAATATAATAAAATGGTATTCACAGGAGTTCTACTGGCAGCATCCGGTGTGATAATAGCCACCGAATTCCCGTTTTTAGGCTTCGCACTACTGGGCATAGGCTCAGGAACAGGAATGATAGGACTGCCAATAGCCGTATCCCACATGCCTTTTGACAAAGGACTTGCCATGGGGATCTTCAATACATACACCTACGCAGGACTCGCATTCATGCCAATTCTCGCAGGATTATTTGTTAATCTGGGTTACCAGGCAGTGTTTGTTTTGAGTGCTGTTTTTATGGTTTTGTCACTTTTCCTGAAGGATGGAGTGAAAAGTGAGGAGTGAAATTTTGCAGGGTTGTATATTTTTTGTAATTTTTAACTAGGCTGTTGCATTATTTTTAATGTCATTTATCCCTAGATGGTTCCGGAAGACGCCTAAGAGAGTTTGCAATAGCCTTTCTTTTTTTCATTGAGATGTGTTTCTTCATCTTTTATGCTGGAAATACTTCTCGGATTACGCATGTATTATAATAATCGTTTCAAGTTTAAGCTTTCTATTGCACATAGTCAGTACTCATGCCTTTGTAACCTCCCAAAAAAGAACGCTTATTAAGTATGCAAGGCTGACTACGCCTAAATTCTCCCAATTATCAGTGAAATATAGAATAAGGACGATTACATTTAACTTTTAATTGACACAAACTTATATGGCAAGCTTATAGCATACATATATAGATTTATTGATCAAAATAAAAACATACGCCAATTCTAATGCTACTGATTTTTTGTGATGGTGAAAATCAGAACACCAGTATTCTTGCATACTATTGAATAACTCGTTTTTGGAAAACATACCCTTTTTGCACAGTTCTATTACTAATACAGAACTTTGAGAACAATAATATTTTGTTTACGTGTCTTTTGAAACAAGGAAACCATATAATATGTTTACAATGTTAAGTGATATCTTTATTAGTAAATTTGTTAAGTAGCCATGATTTGCAGTAACTCACTGCACTATTTTTGATAGATTAATATTAGTATTTTGTTGTTGCAACCTCTATCAAATATAAGCTAAAAAGTAATATATAAAAATAGTTAAATATAATTGTTTACTTTTTTACAAAATTTAATGATAGCCCCATATTTATTAAATTGTAATGAATGTAACTAAATATTATTACGCCAAACATATTTTGAAGTATATACAAAATCAGAAAAATATGTAACTAAATATAGTTCCACACACCGAACCAAAATACAAAAAATACATCAGATTCCATTTATATCATTGAATAAAAAGTAGATTCAAATAGAAACTTTATTATGTGGAAAGTTTCTTCCATGAAGAGATGACAGTCGGAAAAAACGGAATGAAGCATAAGTGTTTAAAATACACTGGATACAGCAGGTACAGGCTTAGAGCCTTTCGGTTTTGTGCAATTTTCTTTTTACTCTTGTTCCTGATTCCTACCTGTAGTGCAAGCGAAACTGTGGAAATAAATCCTGTAAACACACCACATGGCGCTGTCATTCTTATTGTTGATGGACTCAGTTCCTGTTATGTCTATCCAGAGTATACACCTCATGCTATTGATGGCAGTGAACTGGATAAAGCTGAACCTGAAAATATATTGCAAATATTTGACCAGAGTTGCAGAGTGCTGGACGTGGTAGCCCCACAGACATTCACAGAAGGAGGGCACTCTGTTATAGCCACAGGATACTCAAAAGCAGATAGTGAACTCGTGAGTTCTTTTGGAACGACAATGTATGATGTAGCACATGATAATGGATATCTCACTTTTGCCATCATGGAGAAAGGGGATTCTTCAGGCATGCGTAGCAAGCAGAATGTGATAATTCACGATGTGGACAACTCAATAAACAAACCGGAAATGGTCACAGAAACAAATATGTTTTCCGGGACAGACAAAAGCATAGCCCTTGACGTTGCAGGCATGATGCAGGAACAGTCCCTGAAATTACAGAAACAACTTGATCAGTATCCCGAAGGCTCACTGGAAAGATACGACACATATGATGTATGGGCTATTGAAACTGCCATTGACCTGATCGATATGATGCAAAATGAGTACCCTGACCAATACTACATCCTCACAATAAACGTAGGGGCTGTGGATTGTGCAGGTCACTACAAAAAGGATAGCGGGTACATTGCAACTATAGAAGGCATAGACAATGCAACCATGGATCTTTACAAGACATGCCGGAAGAATGATATGGCATTTATACTTACCGGCGACCATGGTATGAGTTTTCCAACATCAGACTCACGTGGAGGACACCAGTCTGATAAGTATTCCGTAATGACTGAATCACAAAAGGTACCGCTGGTAATTGCAGCAAAAGATGTTGATGCCGGCGTGATAGAAGGCCAGTTTGGACAGGAAGATATCGCACCCACAATACTTGAAATACTAAACCTTCCTGGAAATCTGAGGGCTGCTGATGGTACAGTAATTCCCGTCAAAGAATATGTGAATTTAAAAGTCAATGTTCCTGAAAAAGGAAAACTCATCCTGATGAAAAATGACGCGATACTTTTTGAAAGAACCATCCAGGATACTATTTCATTGGTTGGACTGGAGCAGGATACTGATTATGTTATAAAATATGTATCCACATCAGATTCAGATGACGTAATGGAACAGACCATAAACACAGAATCCAGCACAATTGTGAATATGTTCAGCTCGTCAAAACAACCCACAAGCAATAACCCCTATCAAAAGCCACGTTATATTATAGGGGGAACCCTTATTGGAGTTGTGAATCTTGCCGGACTTATGATGATACGCAAGATCCTGAAAGAATAGATGGATCCTGAATAAACTAATAGACTGTTCACAAGTGTAGCAATCGTTCAAGAACATTTCAGACTGCATAAAACTAAATAGCTTCAATTTATTAATTTTCCAGAGGATTATAGATGATACCTGCTGAATTTCTTGTGGTTTTCTTTGGACTTGTGGCAGCTATATGTTGGGGTGCCGGAGATTTCAGTGGTGGATTTGCCTCCAAACGTGCAAATGTCTATAGTGTTGTTCTGATAACTCAACTAGTCGGAGTTTTTCTTCTTGCAGCTTCAGCTTATCTGATGGCAGAGAAAGTGCCACCCCTTGGCGGTATGATTTGGGGAGCTGTTGCCGGAGTTTTCATCAGCATCGGACTTCTGGCACTTTACCGTGGTCTCTCGCAGGGTCGGATGGGATTTGTGGCACCAATTTCCGCAGTAATAGCTGCTACTGTACCTGTGATCTACGGTTCATTCTATGAAGGATTGCCTGCTGTTCACCAAATAGTCGGTTTTGTTTTTGCACTTGTAGCAGTCTGGCTCATTGCCGGTGGAGGAGACGAAAACAGCAAGATCAAACGCACAGACCTTGTGCTCCCATTGGTCGCCGGAATGGGATTCGGACTGTTTTTCATATCCATTGACAAGGTCAGCGATACGGCTGTACTCTGGCCCCTTACTGCTGCAAGAATAGCAGCTGTGGTGACATTAATTATATTTATTGCATTAAGCAAACAGGTGTACCTCCCACCTAAAAATATCCTTCCTGTAATTATCATTGCAGGAATCTTTGACACAGGAGGAAACACCTTTTTTGCACTGGCCTCCCAGGCAGGCAGACTCGATATTGCCTCCATCCTCTCATCCCTCTACCCTGCAGGTACAGTGTTGCTTGCATGGCTGATACTAAAAGAAAAATTGTCTTCAAAACAATGGATAGGAGTAGCTGTTGCCATGCTTGCAATTGTGTTCATTTCAGCCTAATAGCATATGATAGATACTTTTTACACAAGATGATTTGAGTTTAGCTGGGAACTACGATCACAAAATGCATTTCATAACAATGAAAACAAAATGTTCGTTTGAATACGGTTTCATTCAATCATTCCCGAAGTTATGAGATGCGATATTTACTCATATATTAATAATAAATTTCGATTCACAATTGTTAAATATCTAAAAATTCATAGTATTGGTTGTTAGGAACATTTAAGTTATCCAGTAACAGATATAGAAAAGGGGAGATCATATGACTGAAACGAATATTGACGTTAGAGGACAAACCTGTCCAGTCCCTCTTGTGGAATGCCGTAAAGCCATTAAAAAAGCTGCGCCTGGCGATGAAATTGTCATAGTTGGCACCCATCCTGCTTCCAAAAAAGAGATACCCATGGCCTGTGAGGCAATGGGACTTGAAGTTACGGAAGTTGAAGATAAAAACGATGAATGGAAAATACGTATCAAGCGTTAGGGGGAATTATATGGCTGAAAAGGCCGTAATAATAGTTCACAGTGGGGATATTGACAAAATATACAGCGCCATGATAGTTGCAAACGGTGCACTTTCAATGGGCATGGATGCTTCTCTTTTCTTTACATTCTGGGGATTGGAACGTCTGAAGAAGAACGGACTCGATAAAGGTCCTCTATCCAAGATGAATTTCCTTGGGCTTGGAAAATGGATGATCAAAAGCAGGATGAAAAAAGCCAACGTTGTTTCACTTGACAAACTGATGGAAGATTACAAGGAACTTGGCGGAAAGGTCATTGCCTGTGAGATGACCATGGAGATCATGGGAATCGCACCAGAACAACTAAACCGGGAATGGATAGATGAATATGGAGCGGTAGGCACCTATATAATGGAAGCAAAAGACGCTAAGATAACACTTTTCATATGAGAGTATCAATTACATTTTTGAAAGTAGGAATAATTTCAGAGGAGAAATAGATGTTCGATAAAATGATATATATTGATAATTCTGCCAGTACCCGATTAGATGAAAAAGTAATGGATGCAATGAAACCCTATTACTTTGACACCTATGCGGTGGCCACATCCGAATTTGGTTACTCGATGGGGATTGAAGCTAAAGAAGGACTGGAGGAAGCCAGAGAAACCATCGCAGCATCCCTGGGTGCTTCAGCAGAGGAAATTGTGTTCACATCTGGAGAGACCGAGTCAAGTAACATGGCTATCAAAGGCGTCATAGCTGCTTTGAAGAAAAAGAAGGGAGAGCACATCATAGTGTCTAAAATTGAAGATTTCTCTGTCCTGAACACTGCGAAAAACCTTGAGAAAAAGGGTTACAGTGTAGATTATATCAGTGTTGATGCAGAAGGAATTGTAGATATTGAAGAACTTAAGAGCAAGATACGTGATGACACTGTCCTTGTATCCATTCAGCATGCAAATCAGGAGATTGGCACTCTTCAGGATCTTGATGCAATTGCAAAGATATGCAAGGAAAAGGATGTACTGTTCCATACTGACGCCACACACAGTTACGTGCGTGTTCCAATAGATGTATCAAAAACACCTGTGGACCTGATTACCATGTCAGCTCACACAATCCATGGCCCAAGAGGTGTCGGAGCGTTGTATGTTCGCAAAGGCACACCGCTTGAGAAATGGATGGATGGAGGTTTCCAGGAAACAAACCGCCGCGCAGGACTTGAAAATATCCCTGGTGCAGTGGGTTTTGCAAAAGCTGTGGAACTTGTAACCACAGAAGAAACTGAATTCCTCAAATCACTGAGGGACTACACAATTAAGAGGGTCTTTGATGAGATCCCACATGTGACACTCAATGGAAACAGAACACAAAGAACCCCACAAAATGCCAATATAACTTTCCACTATGTTGAAGGTGAATCAATGACACTACATCTGGATATGAGAGGTTTTGCAGTGAGTACCGGATCAGCCTGCTTTAGCCGTTCACTTGAGGCAAGCCACGTGATACTGGGTATTGGTGGTGACCACGAACGTGCACACGGTTCAATCAGATTCACATTCGGACGATACAACAGCAAGGAAGATGTAGACGCTATTGTAGATGCAATGAAAGAAGTAGTGACCCAGCTAAGGGCAATCAGTCCCCTGTTTAACAAATGAGGTGAGAAGATGAAATTCCCATATACTGAGAAGGTGCTTGAGCACTTTAAGAACCCCCGTAACGTAGGGAAAATGGAAGAGCCAGATGGAAAAGGACTTGAAGGAAGTCCTGCATGTGGGGACATGGTCGCTGTTTACTTGCAGGTCAACCCGGATACACTGGTAATTGATGATATCAAATTCGAATCATATGGATGTGCTTCCAACATTGCCACAGCTTCCATCATTACAGAACTTGCAAAGGGCAAGACCATAGAAGAAGCAAAAAAGATCTCATGGCAGGAAGCCACAGAAGAACTTGGAGGTCTACCACCTGTTAAAGCACACTGCTCAGTGCTGGCAGTTGAAGGTCTGAGGGCTGCTATCCGTGATTATGAGGAAAAGCACGGTCTTGTAACCGAACAGGAAGCAACTACACCAGATGTTATCAGGAGCAGGTTGAAGCATGTAATGAACCCAATGGCCGGACTTGACATTGTCAGGACCGAACTTGTGACTAAAATGGAGATCAATGATGGTGTTGTAAGGATACTTATTGACCTGCCATCTAACCACCAGTTTGCAACAAATATCAAAGAAGAGGTCCTTGAAAAGATAGAATCTCTCTGGGATGTTAAAGAAGTCAACGTTGTCTTTACCGAGTAAAGAAAAAATAAGTGGTGCCTTGCTCACCACTTTATCTCTCAATTTATTTAAACTTAACTTTTTTTCCGCCTCTTGTCTCTGTGGCAAAATGGACTTATGTGGACCAGATGAATTCTTGTCCTTGACACTGCTAATAGTTGATTAAGCACAATGTTCAGGTATTTGTCCTTGATTAGAATAGCAATCATCTTAGTGCTATACTTTCTTTTTTTAATTAGTATTTCTTTTACTTAGCTTTGTTTCGCAAAATGTTTTGCAAATGAGAAATATATAATTAAATGTTTTAAAAAAACTGAAATTAAACCGAAGATGTTTGTTTGCATTGAAATAACTTTGATATTTTTAACTTTGAATGATGCACAAAATTTTATTTATTACTTATAAATGGTTTTTCTGGGGAGTAGAAATGAGAAATGAACATAATATAATGATTTGCTTTCTGATGGATTTAGCTTTTAATGAATGCGATAACCACATGAGCAATTGCGTTCACAACAGCGCCGGACAAGTAGCAGACCATACTTCGATAGAGAATAATGTATTTCATAAAATCGAACCTGTAGGGGGTAAATAAAATGACTTCTTCAAATTTGATGTCTTTGCCGGTTGACATCCCATGGAAGAGACTGGGAACTAGTAAAGACATGATGGACCCTAAAGCGGGGGATCGCAAATATCCTCCAAAGTGGAGGTCCTCGCTTGCGGTCTTTTTTTATGAGCCTACTGAAGATGAACAAAAGTTCGATGATCGTATCATTACTTACATAAAAGTGAGCTGTACTATAACAGGTTTACAAAATGAAGGTAGCTACGACAATGAGGGAAACCTTGTTGAAGTTCATATGCAACCTAAAGATCTATTACCACTCTGGAAATGGAAGCCTTGGCAAAATTTCAATCAGACTGTGCGGGCATATTATCCTTGCTACGGTGCTATGCTCCAGGTTGCAGTATTCCCAGGTGATACTCAGGAACCACTTCCACCTATTGAGAAATATCCATATATACTAGATTTTGAACCAAAAAAAAGGGAGATGTACGAATCCTCAACTGAGGGAAGTCAAATTCTATCTCAATCACGTTCCGGTATTAACACAAAAAAAGGCACAACCGATTTGGAATATTCAGAGTTTGGCACAGAAGCATGGGCCAAATACGGTAGTGAAAAAACAGCTGGTGTCGGTGCTAAACTCAGCTACAAGAAAGGGACAAGGCACGAGACCGTTGATCAAACTACTGCCGATTACTCGCGTGAGAAACGAGAGAACTATTCGTACACAACAAATTTGTCTCACATGTACACATTGCTCAATTCTTACCATCTGGGTACGAATCGTGTTGTGTCTCTAGTGCTTCCTCGTCCTCATATAATGGACTCCGAATACACATTTGTTAATGGCCCAAGGAAACTTGAAGGTATTCAGGAATTTTTCTTGGTTGTCGAACGCCCAAAAGATATACCCCATATTTGTGTTGAAGCTACCTTAGAAACAGCGCATCTTGAAATGGATACAGTTTTCTGGCCCCGGATTATACCAAGAAGTGATTTATACGTTAGCAGTAACCTTCAGAAGACAACACTCGCTTTAGGATTAAATGAAGATGATAAAAACGAACATGCCAAATGGTTAGAAGAAATCGTGTATGGACGCTGGGATGATTTAGGCAACTATACGCTAAAGACCGGTTATGATGCAATTTTCCATTTGAAAAGGAAGAATAAGAATAAGATTCAAATATGTCTTAGAAGAGGATGGAATGATCTTGCTCTGGATGAACGGGCCAAATTAATAGAAGCCTATAAGAAAGGTGATCTGAGCAGTGCATTTCCAGATTATGACCAAATAATTCTTATGCCTGGTATTGGTAAGTCAAATGACAGAAGATGCTGGTATTTAGATGATACTGGTAATTGGATCAGAGAAAGTCCAGGTCATCTGATGGGATTGATTACTGCAGTATTAGGTAATAATGAAAATGTTGGAGTACAAAATGCAGAAATCATATTCGAAACTATACACAAAAAATCCGGTGATCTTTTCCTTACAGGTCGTACCACAACAAATTGTACTACTTCTTCAGCTTTACATATAGCCAAAGATAAACAGGACTTCCTTACATGGCAGAACAAAATCGGCATACCTGAGCAAATGGATAATCCAGCCGGTACTAATCTTAGTCATGTAGCAGCGGCAAATCAGCTTGTTGAAATAATTGGTAATGAAATGATCGAGAGCCTTTCCTCACCTGACCGCTTACCTTATGGAGAAGTCGGTCTCGAGGAAGCATCATTCGTTCAGGAGCCAATAAGGGAGGCTTTGAATCAAATGCCTAACGACGATTCTTATAATCTCTCTCTTGATCAAATAGAGGGACTGGATCGAGAAATTAGGTTACGTTTAGACACATTATTCGACGCTAAAACGCGCAAAGAAGCTCTTAGTATCGAACTCTACCAGCTTTGTTCAGGGCTGGGTCTGACAAAGGTAGAAGCCATGCGTTTACGCACTCAGTTAATAGGCAATGGACCAAGCTTGGAAGTAGAGCCAGGGGGAATAATTGTTCCAAACGTAGAAGGCATGTCATTGGAAGAAGCACAAAAAATACTTGATAGAACGCGGCTGGTTATCAGCGATAAGGTCACGTATAAAGATGCTTTGGAGCCGCTTGATACAGTACTCAACCAGTTCCCCAACCCAGGTACGACAGTAAAGAAAGAGGAGGCTATCAGCCTGATTGTATCCAGTGGTCCTGTCGCAGTGCCTGATGTTACTGGTTTAAATGTGAATGAGGCCACTGCAATATTAGAGGAGTTCTCTTTACGAGTAGAGACAAGTCTTGTAGCTAGCGACAAGCGATCTGAAAGTCACGTTTTAGAAACAGCACCCTTTGCTAACACAGAAGTACCACGAAATTCTCATGTAGTGCTAATGATTACTAAAGATGAGCGGACGGAGTAATTAAAAGTAAAAAGAAAGGACGATGAATATGCGAAAGGACGATGAATATGCCTGTGCAAGTTCTCAAGGGATCTAATTTCACTGCCGTGGACAAGCAGGATAAACTACGTCAGCGAATACACGGCAAGAAATTCCAGGATTACGATGATATTCGCAAGTTCATCAATCATTACATAGCTGCCAACTCAGGTGATGTACGTGACAGGTCCACTAGCGTAGTTAATGGCATTGTTGGTAATATTGGTTCTGAGTTGGAGCTGGGAGTTAGCGATCAGTTGGGGCTCAAGAATATCTCAAAAAACATGGAATAACAGAGGAGGAGCACGGATATAAATGGGGAACCGTTCCAATAGCCAACAATAAAAAGTTAAAGCAAAAAATTGAATCTTTAAGAAAAAAGTAACATGATGGACACTATGTGATACTTGGAATATAGATATATTCTACGTACAAACTTTTTGTTTATTTGCTACAAATGTGTGAAAATTTAGTTGCAAATCAGTCCTAGATACACTTAAATAGTACTTAAATAATTACATTTACAATTAATTTAATATGAAGACCGGAATATTAATTCAGTGCTGTAAGAGCATAACAGACAATATCAATTAATAATCTCTAAAAATATAGGAAAAATTGAGCTCTGTAGAAAAACTATTGAAAACAACATTATATGCCATCTTACATGGGAGGATTTCATCTTGGGGAGAGAGTTCTATCCTTCTTAAGTTAAACTCGCCTGCTTCGTATAGCAGGTTCGATCTTGTTCCCTCTGCAGGCTGCCTTCCTTTCATTTCATCTATTACATCAAATATCTTCACTGTTATCACCTCTGAATTCCTGACCATAGAATAAGATAATCTTTTCCATCATCCTTTTCCATTCCACGAGCATCTCAAGCCACTCCTTGAGATGCTTCCATCCATGGTAACCTTACATACGCGCTTGTCAGGTCCTGTATCACTTCCTCCCCAGAAGGATTCCAGCAGACCTTCCTTTTCCATCCTGCGCAGGGTGGTATACATGGTGCCTGATTTGATGGTGTGTTTACCCTCGTTTAGGTGCTCAATTGCTTTTATGATGCCATAACCGTGAAGTTGCTCCTGACAGACTACCCTGAGGATAAGAGATTGTACCATTTTTTTCAGGGTAATTGAGTTATCCTTTGCAGCTATGCCCGCTTTTTTCACACCTGCTTTTGATATATAGCAATGTTGTCTAAATATTGCTTATGGAGCTAAGTTCTGCATTCCATGGTTCTTTCTATATTGGGCAGCTGTTGGATGACAAAACTAGGAAGAGAGTGCTTTATCATCTCTTTGAGCAGGAGAAAGCACAGAGAACCTGTTGTAATTGAGGGAAGGATAAAGTTCACTGTTTTCCGGTGAAAAAAACACCCGATGATTTAGACCTTGTTGAAGGAGGCGCTAATATTATAACTTATTGTAGTCAATTTTTACATGATTAACGCCGTTAACGAGTGGGTGAATAGTTACCGGAAAAGAAGGGGTGGAAAAAGAATGAAAATGAGTAAAATAGGACTGTTAGTATTATTTTCATTAATAGTAATCGTTATAGCGGGGTGTGTCTCACAGAAGCCAGAAACTAATGATCCAGATGTCGAAACGGTTCAGGGGAAGATCCTGGATGTCAAAATGAATCCTGTATCAAATGCCATCGTACAGGTGGTGGGACAAACAGCCACCGATACTACGAAGTCTGATGGATCTTTCAAACTTACCAACGTCGAACCCGGCTCAGTATATCTTTACGTAACTTCACCATCGGAAGTGTACCTGGACGGTGAAACTCTTAAGTCGATCCCTGTCGAATCAGGTTCGACGGTTTCTGATGTCATGATTACTCTTTCGGGCAGGCCGAGCAACCAGTCGACCTACGTTGGCATGGCGACATGCCAGATGTGCCACGGCAAAGCTTGGTCCGACCTGTTCGAAACTTATGATGGCACCGGGGATGCAGCAGCACATTCGCGTTTCGTGGTTCAGGGTACCAATCAGATGGTCTATCCTGACATGTGGCCCGAACCCGGTGACAAAGTGCTGCCCCGAGATCCCAATGGCGACCTTCTAATGGTGCAGGACCCCCAGGATGGCGAAGGTCTCGTTAACGTGGTCCTTTGCACCCGGGATAAAGAAGGAGAGCAAGAGTATCTCTTCAAATTCTATCCGGAAAGCGATACGAAGTTGACCGAGAACGAACTCGACTGCTCGGGGCCTGACGGGGACATTTTCGCCTGGAAGGATGAACAGGATACCGGAACGTACGATCCTGAGGAGAATCCCATTTTCATCCCTGTGGCAGCCACCATTGGAGGACAGGGGAACTGGGGCGAGGGATGGGCAGATCCCAATCATGAACAAAACGACTCCCACCCTAACTTCGGCGAAGGCAAGCAACGTTACATGTGCAGGATGCAGGATGTGCCTTGGGTTCGCCAGTGGGCCAAAGATAACAATGTGACCAACTGGCTTGAGGATGACTACACAGACTACATAGCCTATATGCCCGTGTACCTCATGCAGGACGGCACCCCTGTGGATAGCGACGCTCTGGGTCCCAACGATGTGCCTGCACCCAAGTTCTGGCAGAAGAGCCCCGGACACTGGGCTTACCCTGCAAACACCATGTCACGTAACTGTGCTGGATGCCACGCCACAGGTGCAAAGATCGAGAAGCAAGATTTTGACGACGCCCACGAACCGGGCGATGCTAAACAGGTTGCCACGAACTTCGAGTTCAAAGATCTCGACATAACGTGCGAAAGCTGCCACGGCCCCGGCTCGGATCACGCGGAGAACGGGGATAAAACCAAGATTATCTTACCCGAATATCTAACGGTCAAGGCAGGCAATGAGCTGTGTGGCCAGTGTCACGGATCCCATGCGGGCAAAAGTGCTACCCCCGAAGGTATTCACAAATACCCCTATAACGGCAACTACGAAAGCTCATTGGGCTATGGTTTCTTCGTGCCCGGCGTGTACGAAATCGAAGACTTCTACTTCAATTATGATCAACCCACTTCCGGTCTGCAGGATTATTCCGGAATCTGGAAAGAGGGCACATTCCACAGCTGGCCCGACCAGACCCACGCCAGGTCGCACTCCCAAATGCTTTCTGAGATGCGTCGCTCGGTTCACTACGACAACCCGTTCGAAAAGCTTACCTGCTTTACCTGCCACGACGCTCACACCCTGGGTGCTCCAGACCTTGAGGTGGATGATGTCAAGTTCGAGGAAGCTGCCTATAACGACAACATGCTGTGTCTGGCCTGCCATGCGAGCCACGAGCCATTTGAAGATATTGCAAAAGAAGACTTGCTCAATATGACCAGAGAAGATGGGTTCATGGCTCTTGACACTGTGGCTCGTGCGGTTGCCGAGCACATGGAAGAGAAAGCAAGCATGGGTGTTGCCCCCTATACCCCGACCGATGAGAACTTACCAATAGGCAGGTGCACCTCGTGCCACATGCCGAAGATCGGCAAACTTCAGGACGTGAATGACGATGCCCAGTGGCATCTGGCTCTCGATGCGGACGGTAAAAGTGCTGTGGCTGAGGGCAACGCGGGATCCCATGTGTTCGATGTGGTGTGGCCAGGCCAGAGCTCTGCACTAGTGCCTTTTTCCACACGGGATGCGGACATAATGCCCAACTCGTGCGGCAACTGCCACGAATCTGCCCGTTTCAGCGGCGACGATGACTGATACGTAAACAAAACACCATATAAGTGAGGTATATCCAGAAAATACCTCACTGTCCTTATTTTGGACCTTATTTTTGCAGCATTTAAAAAATGTAATCACTTATCCGGCAGATAAGTCCTGCCTCATCTTTTTTCCAATTCCTACTCAACGAACTGACGAGGTTGGCTAATTAGAATTTTGGCTTAAAAACCCACTTATTTGTTAACTATTCAGTCTGATAAAGGTATTCAAAAACATTAATGGGTATGTGGAGCAAAGCTGTACATCAGAAACCCGTAAGTAAGTGGCTACTCTCGAGCAGTATGCCCGAAGCAGGCACACACCTTAAATGTAGATATATTCTACGTACAAACTTTTTGCTTGTTTGCTACAAATGTATGAAGATTTAGTTGCAAATAAGTCCTAGATACACTTAAATAGTACTTAAATAGTACTTAAATAAGTACATTTACAATTAATTCTATATGAAGACAGGAATATTATTTCAGTTCTGTAAGAGCATAACAGACAATATCAATTTACAAATTCTAAAAACATAGCAGAAATTGAGCTATGTAGAAACTCTCACTGCATAGAACATTATAGATCCAAAATATTCACATAATCTTTAAATATTGATTTTTTGACAAATTCTCCACATTCACATAAAATCATTTAACCACTCCGATTATAAAATAAAGCTCACACTAATCAAAAGGAGTTATCATCGCCCCACTGCTCGCTCCCTTGTTCCAAAAATAAATACCCTACATTTATTAATTCAGGCATCTATTACCCCAGTCCTAGATACCTTTTATTCTGCACACATATGCTTTTTATTTGGCAATGTGTAACATTTAAAAGTATGTACTTAACATATTTAATAATATAGGTGTTCAAAAATAATAGATGTAACATAAATTGAAATGTTTACGCGTGACTAAATATACGGCTCTGTAAAATGTCTCGATTTGCTTTTTGCTTATATTCATGATCAGAGAAGTCACATGCACAACTCCTGATATAATACAACGGGTATAAAAAGATTGTACAAATGAAAACGTTAATGTGATCAAGGACCCCACACAATATACAAAGAAAAAACAACGAAACCTTAACTCACGTTTAATTAGTTGTTCTCAAACCAGTTTATACTGATTCGATTCTGCAAAACCCCAATTCATATATTATGTTAACATCATAATTTTAAGTATTTGTGGAAATTCTCGCCATCTGACATAAAAGGGAAATTCAAACAAATTTAAAAAACCTTAGCTTCAATTCAATTATACTTAAAAATAAGTATTCAGGAAAAATCCTGAATACTAAAAATTCCGTTTTTTTATCTATCTGAGCATTTGCTACCTTATGCTGGTGCAAGAGGAAGTACTAGCATCTTCTTGATATTGCTGTCTGCATTGTCAGTGTAGAACACATAGAAGTTTGCTCCATCATTGACGATTGAAACTGCGTTACCTCCAACCACTATGGAGCTGTTAGTTGCAGAAATTCCATTGTAGCTTGTCTGAAGGTTACTTCCATCTTTGCTACCTACAACTATATTCCCAGAGAGTACATCATGCGAATAAGCAGAGGCTGCAGATGATGCTGGTGTTGGATTGACAAAGCTAATGACACCTCCACTCACAGACAGTTCGGAAGACTGAATACCACTATTTTTGTAAAGAGCGTATGGCTTTCCATCTCTTGTAATGATATCATAGATACCCAGTACATCAGTGTACACCGTCGAAGTTGAACCGGTACCAAGGTTTGATGATACAACAACAGTATAAGCCCTATCAGCTCCACCCATCCATTTTGAATACGATTGGCTATGGGTCAATATGTAATAGTTCTTATATTCATCAACTGTGATGTAAGAACCTTTGAGGTAATACATACCATAATAGTCTGCGCCACCAAAATGCTCATAATATCCATTATACACTACTGTTTTAACAAAGGAACTTGAGGAGTTTGTATACATAATGTCACCTTTCTCCGAGTAACCACCAAGTTGTCCTCTAGAGTCAGTATAAGTCATGTGAGCATCCCCATCGGCATCCACAGCAATATCCGGTTTGGAACAGGAACCGCCATTGTTAGAGAGAATAAGCTCTTCTACACCCCAGCTGCTTCCATCAAAGACACGATATCCGATCTTCCCATCTGTTGTATAAGCAGCATGAACGTTGTCCGAACTGTCAATAGCAATTCTTCCAGATGTTCCATTACCTATCCATGATTCTCCACTCCATTTATCATTAGATACCTGGTTATAGTACAGTTTGCTATCCTTGGTGTACAGGACACCGGTGAAATCTGAACCCTGAGCTGCATCGAGCAATGTCCCTGTTGGCACAAGGATAATCTCTTCCCACATTGCATAGACAGTGATGTCATCAGTTATGACAGTTGCAGTAGTGAAGGAAGTACCTGAACCATCGGATTCAGTATTCCAGCCCTCAAAGCTGTGATCTTCTTTGGTAGGCTCTGTAGGCAGGTAATCAAGAGTTGTACCATAATCAGCAGTGTCACTGGTAGGAGAAGCATCAGCGTCACCACCGTTCTTGTTGAAAGTCACGGTATAGGTAATAGGCTCCCACATTGCGTAGACTGTGATATCTCCAGTCACAATTATTGAGGTTGTAAAGGAAGTACCTGAACCATCGGACTCGGTGTTCCAGCCTTCAAAAGTATGGCCCGTCTTTATCGGCGCGGTTGGCAACGAATCAAGAGTGGTACCATAGTCTGCAGTGTCAATGGTTGGAGAAGCATCAATGTCGCCACCGTTCTTGTCGAAGATAACAGTATATATAGCAAGTTGCCACGTTGCATAAACTGTGATGTCTTCTGTCACAACTGTTGAACTGGTGAATGAACTGCCAAGACCATCAGACTGGCTATTCCAACCCTCAAAGGTATAGCCTGTCTTTGTTGGTGCAGTTGGTAATGAATCTAGGGTAGTACCATAGTCAGCAGTGTCACTGGTAGGAGAAGCATCAGCGTCACCACCGTTCTTATCGAAAGTAACTGTATAATTAATAGGCTCCCACGTTGCATAAACTGTGATGTCTTCTGTCACAACGGTTGCAGTAGTGAAGGAAGTACCTGAACCATCGGACTCAGTGTTCCAGCCTTCAAAGGTATGGCCGGTCTTGGTTGGTGAGGTTGGTAACGAAGCAAGAGTAGTACCATAGTCAGCAGTGTCATTGGTTGGGGAAGCATCAACGTCACCACTGTTCTTATCGAAAGTAACTGTATGATTAATAGGCTCCCACATTGCATAGACTGTGATATCTCCAGTCACAACGGTTGCAGTCGTGAAGAAAGTACCAGTGCCATCGGACTCGGTGTTCCAGCCTTCAAAGGTATGGCCGGTCTTTGTTGGTGAGGTTGGTAACGAAGCAAGAGTGGTACCATAGTCAGCAGTGTCACTGGTTGGGGAAGCATCAACGTCACCACCGTTCTTATCGAAAGTAACTGTATAATTAATAGGCTCCCACATTGCATAGACTGTTATATCCCCAGTCACAACGGTAGATGCGTTAAAGGATGTGCCAAGACCGTCAGACTGACTGTTCCAACCCTCAAAGCTATGGCCGATTTTTGTTGGTTCTGAAGGCAGGAAGTCAACTGTTGAACCTTCAGCAATGTCTTTGTTGAGGGGGTTAGCTTCCGTGTCGCCACCATTATTGTCAAATGATACTGTATAGATCATAGGAGTCACAGTTATCGCACATGTTCCCTCTGTAACTGAAGCATCGTTGGCTGTTGCTTTTACAGTTACATTTCCTGTACCTCTTGCTGTAAGTAAACCGTTAGAATCAATTGTGGCATTGCCGGTTCCGTTTATAACGGACCAGGTTACACTATTATCAGTTGCATCCACTGGAACTACGGATGCATTCATTTGCAGGGTTTGGCCATTAATAAGCATAGTAGCTGATCCTGTCCCTGTCACAGATATCCCGGTTACAAGTAAAGGGTCTACTGTCAACTTCATAGTACCTTCAACACCTGATGCATCGTTAGCTGTTGCCCTGACGGTAACATTTCCCACGGTGATAGCAGTTAGTAAACCATTTGAATCAATCATGGCGCTTCCGGTTCCGTTTGTAAGCGACCAGTTAATACTTTTATCAGTGGCGTTTAAGGGAAGAACATCTGCATTAATTTGCAAAGTTTGCCCATTAATAACATTAGTAACTGAGCCAGCAGCTGTTAATGTGATACCTGTTACAAGCACAGGAGGTTCAGTTACTGTGATAAGAAGTGATCCTTCGGTACCTGATGCATCATTGGCAGTTGCTTTCACAGTTACTGTTCCAAGTTCATTACCTCTCAGATAGCCAGTTGAATTGATAGTGGCATTGCCTGTCCCATTTATGACAGACCATGTAACGTCTTTATTAGCTGCATTTATTGGCAATACATCCACATTCATTTGAAGTGTCTGATCAATTATCACACTGCTAGCAGATCCTGGTCCTGTAACAGTTATCCCGGTTACAAGTACAGGTGCTGGAATTGAGATTTCTGAAGAAGAACTCTTTTTACCACCAGAAGTTATTGGATTCAGTACTTTTAGAACAACAGGTTGATTTAACGGCTCAGGCTCTTCATTGATTTCAGGCGCACCGAAATAGGTTTTTTCTGATGAGTCATTCTGGCTATCTCCTGCCTCTTCAGACCCATCTGAACCATGGTCTTCAGAATCTATTCCATTAGTATTTTCTACTTCATCAATAGTTCCGGCTTCACCGATTCCACCATCGTTATCCAAACATCCACTTGTTGTAACAACAAATGCTAACATCAAAAGTACAAAAAGGGTCAACAATAACTTCCCACTTTGAATTTTTGCAATCTGTAATCTGTTTTTCATATATACCACCATATTGTAATGTTCAGGAAACATGTCGAATATTCAAACTAATGGACATGTTATTAAGTGTGCATATAAAACTTTCCAAACAAAGTTGAAATGACGATTATAATTATGATGAGATATATTCTATATGAAACATAGAAATCCATTTTTCAATACAAAAATAAACTTTAGAAGCTTCACATGTGCAAATTTCACCTAGAGACTAGTTTTCATAGGTACAAACATCAATATCTTCATCGTTTTCCCCTCGTGCAAACATCAGATAGTCATATAGAAAGCGTGGGGTAATAGAAAAGGTAGAGAAGAAAAAGAATATCTCCCACTATCAAGCGGCAAAGTTAAACATCCACTAATATACTTAGGCCTTTCACCCCTGCAAATTTTGTCCCGAAGTCAGCATCAAGCACGAATTTATCTATACGATATTTTTATTGAAAACGTCAATCTCCTTGGACGCTTTTTCATACCTGCTGAAATCTCTATTTTCAAATGATTTATTCGTGTCTATCTGTAAAGTGATGGGGATTATTTTCAGACCACTCCGGCAGCTGTGGTGGAGCGGAGGACGATACAGATCCACGGAACCATTTGATAGATTGAACACTGTTCCGTGCAAAGCTCTGCACTGATCACTTGTTCTGTCATCAATTTCAGCATCAAATTCAACATATTCAACTCCACGTTGGCGATACTTGTAAACAGTTATGTAGGTGGCAACATCTGCAGTGAAAGTCCTGGCAAATCTTACTGCCTTGTATCGTTCTCCTTCCCAGAGGTCTACTATCCTTTTGGCCAGCTGGTTGGGGTGCATCGTATAGATTGCTTCATCTTTGAGCACCAAAACAATAGATTCTACAACATTATCTGCCAGTTCTGTGGATGTCCTCACAGCTTCTTCTGTTAATACATATGACTCTTCGATTGCAGCTGCAGACATCTGCTTCAGTTGATTATCTGCATACAGCAGTGATTGTTTGATGATCTCAGTGATAATATTGTCCAGTTGTTTCACGTAGGTCTTGGAGCCAAATTCCCTGCGGACATTGCGGACAAGCTCTCGTTCATAGTCCATGATACTTAATCTAACACAAAAATGAATATATAAGGGAAAAGAGATTGTAAAATTGGCATGTTGGAGTGGGCTTGCTCAGGTAGATTGGTTTGTAGGCTTTTACTTTATGTCTTTTCACCTCATCTCCTGGAACGCTAGAAAAGGTGTTGGATTGAAGTTCCTAGTATATAGGTGGTCAAAAATGCAAACCAAAATTAAGATACTGTCATTTGTTGTTCTAATTTCTGGAATTCTCATACTCTCGCTTTTTCAAGAAAAGGAAAATCCTTTGCTTATGGTTGATAGAGCTACGGGATTATTTGCATATTTCTTTATTTTTTTAGCAATACTGTCATCTGAATACATGATCCAGATGAAAAAAGTCTTTGGAAAAGGGTTTATTGCAATACATCATTTCCTTGCCAGAGTTGGTATTTTTCTAATGATATTACATCCTATTGCATTTGCATTAGAAGAAAAAAGTGTATCCGTTTTTGTTCCAGTGTTGCATCCAGTAATGGATTTTTTAGAGCTTGCCGGAAGACCCGCATTCTACTTAATAATAATAGCTGTTTCAGCTGGGTTGTATAGAAAGAATCTTGGAAGGAAATGGATTAAGTTCCATTACATTAATTACATAGCTTTCTTGTTGATTTTAATTCATGCCTGGTTAATAGGAACAGATCTACAATCTGGAATAATGCAGTTGATCTGGATTACCATGGCTTTAATTGTTGTAGGAGTCTTTATCGATAAGCACTTCATTTCACTCAAAAAATTACTACAAACAGAAGTATGAATAAACATGTATGAGAACAACAGATTGTGTTTTTTAGGCTTAATATAAATACTTATTTACTTCGCAATCAATATATGGTTGCTAGAATGGATTTGCAGTAGTGACATTTCAGTCTATCTAAAGCCATAGTTATTCATAGGAAAGGAAAAGTCATGGAAAGGAAATATAAGACTACAATGATTAGAATTGTCGTGCTAGTAACTTTTTTGGCCATGATTACTGTCAATGCCCTAGCTAACATTCTACCGATCAACGATGTCACTACAGGCCAACTTTCAGACTCTTATGAAAATCTTTTTGCTCCGGCAGGATTCACGTTTGCAATTTGGGGAGTAATATATTTTTTGTTGGGAGCATATACACTTTATCAGCTTGATATTTTTAAAGGGAACTCAAGTGCTTTCAAGAATGATCTATTGAATAATATTGGAATACTATTTTCTATTTCTTCTATTGCCAATGCGGCCTGGATATTCTCGTGGCATTATGAAATTATTCCATTATCTATGGTTTTGATGGTTGTAATCCTTGTTTGCCTGATCTTGATTAATCAGACGATAAACAGTGAACAGCTTTCTAAAAGTGAATATTTGTTTATACGACTCCCATTTAGTGTGTATTTTGGATGGATCACAGTGGCAACAATTGCTAATGCTACTGTACTTCTTGTCAGTTTAAATTGGAATGGTTTTGGTCTGGCCGAGGAAACCTGGGCTGTTATAATTATTTTTCTTGGATTCATTATCGGAGCCAAAACGATGCTAAAAAACAGAGATGTCGCATATGGACTTGTTATTGTTTGGGCCTATGTAGGAATATTATTAAAGCATGTGTTGCCTGAAGGATTTGGTGGCCAATATTTTGCAGTTATTGTAACCACATCTATTTGCATATTTTTGTTGCTTGCTGCCAGCACATATCTTGTGATTTCAAAAAGAGAAAGTTAGTATAAAATATTAATGTCAAGTGTGAACTGATATACTGCCATGGTTAGCATCATACTATTTAAGATAGTAAACACAGATAACTAATAGTAAAAATTAATTTATAATATTTAAAGAATAATGAATCATATTTATATAGTTTTATTTCCAAAGTTATTTTAACAATTCCACAGGGGGTGAGAAAGTGGGGATGTTTAAAACTGTTGACCTAGTAGCATTAGCCTTAGTTGTTGTTGGAGGTCTAAACTGGGGTCTTGTCGGGGCATTTGATTTCGATCTTGTAGCAACAATCTTCGGTGAAATGTCAATGATATCCAGAATAGTTTACATTTTGGTAGGTCTTGCAGCAGTTTATATGATATATTTCGCTGCTACCAAGAAATAAAAATAGATTATTATTATCATTATAGGAGGAAGAAATGTTATTTTTTAGTATAAGCACATGGGAACCAAAAGATAGTGAAAAAATAGTTGAACACTTTAAGGAGTTGAAACCACCAGCAAATATTAAAATAATTAACCAGTGGATGGACCTTAATGGAGGAAGATATTTCATACTTTATGAAACCGAAAGTCCAGAAGCATACGCTGAATTTAGCCTTCCATGGTCCGATATTTGTTATATAGACAGTTCTCCTGTTATGGAATCCACAGATTTCATAAAACTTATGGTTTCGAAAGGAATGTAATTTCCTTTCTTTTTTTCAGATAGCATCGATTATTTCAAGGCCATATTGAACCTGTGAAAATGAAGAAAATTGATTACAGTGAATGTGCTGGAATTATATTGTAATATGCTTTGAAATGACAGTAACCATATGATTGACGTAATTGAAGAATTAAGAAAATATCTGATTAATGGGGTCGATACAACATGGATGAAAGAAGATATTACAATTCAGAAATTGAGACCATGGAAAGAGCAGAACTAGATGCCATTGTCGATGAAAGGGTTAGATACACTGTTAAATATGCTGCTGAAAACTCACTTTTCTACAAAAAATGGTTCAAGGAGCACAAAATAAAACCTTCTGATATAAGATCCCATGAAGACCTACTTGAACTTCCTATTATATCAGGTAAGACTATTCGAGAGAACCAGCCGCCTGAAATTGATGATTTTGCTTTTAAGTCTGTTGACTGGAAAGATGTATTCACTGTCCATGAAACAAGTGGGACCAGCGGAACACCGAAATCTTTCTTCCTGACATGGGACGATTGGCAAAGATACGCAGAAAAGTATTCACGGAGTTTTGTGTCCCAAGGATTCAATGAGGAGGACAGGCTAGTAGTGTGTGCTTCTTATGGGATGAATATTGGTGCTAATACCATGACACTGGCAGCCAAAAGCATAGGCATGAGCATCATACCTGAAGGTAAATGCACATTCCCCTTAAGGATAATGGAATCTTACAAACCAACTTCTATTGTAGGTAGTATCTTCAAATTTATACGTTTGGCAAAAAGAATGAAAACCGAAGGTATAGATCCCACAGAATCGAGCATTAAGCGTCTTGTGGTGGGCGGGGAAAGTTTTCCAGAAGAAGCACGCAAATATGTTTCTGAGATATGGAACTGTGATGTATTCAACAATTATGGTAGCACCGAAGGTACCATGTGCGGAGAATGTAGTGACATAAGTGGTTTACATGTTCCAGAAGACTTGTTACATCTGGATGTTTATGATCCTCAAATGAGCAAATTTGTAAAGGACGGAGAATGTGGGAGAATGGTGCTCACAACATTACTTCCAGTAGGGGCTAAAAGTGGCAACCTTCTTTTGAACTATGATACCGAAGATACAACGGTTGTAATGACACGTGACAAATGCGCATGTGGAAGGACACACATGAAGATCATGAATCCTGAAAGGGAAGCTGAGACTTTTTGGGTATCTGGAACTCCTTTTAACCGTGTTGATATTGAAAAAGGGGTTTTCCAGAGGGAGAATATGGAATATCTTACAGGTGAGTATGAAGCCTTCCTTTATGGTGGAGATGATGAGGGAGAGACAACCCTTAGAGTAAGCATGGAATGCAATGATCTCGATCAATATGACAAAAGTGTCATAGAAAATAATTTCCGGGAATCCTTTTTTAAATACAAGAAAAATCTGGAAAATGCGCATTCAGAGGGAATTCTGAACATCATTTTCAACTATACAGGACCTGGACAACTAGAGTTCTATCGTATCAAAGGCAGACCGAAAAGGCTAGTTGACAGGAGATGAACTGGTATGACCTTACAGATAAACGTCATATCACGCTTAATCAACATTCATAGAGACTGATTATTGATGATACAGATATCTATTAATCAAGATGAAATTTTAGAAAAAATGTAGAAAATAGGTTAATTAAACCTATTAACTTGTCATAGAAGGTGGTAGTATTACCTTATCAATGACATGAATCACTCCATTACTGGTTTCTATATCTGCCTGAACTACGTTTGCATCATTGACCATTACATTTCCATCGGTTATATATATAGTAACTTCTTCACCCTGTACGGTTTCAAGTACCATCATATCTGACAGATCACCTGACATTGCTTTTCCTGCGACCACATGGTATGTAAGTACGGATGCAAGTGCTTCCTCATCTTCCAGCAATCCATCAAGTGTGCCTTCAGGTAATGCGGCAAATGCTTCATCGGTTGGTGCAAAAACTGTAAATGGTCCTTCTCCGCTTAAGGTTTCAGCAAGTCCAGCTGCCTGAACTGCGGTTACCAGAGTATCAAACGAACCTGCAGCGACTGCTGTCTCAACAATGTTCATTTCTACTTCTTCTTCCTCTTCGGTCTCCATCTCTTCAGTTACCATTTCTTCAGTTTCCATACTTTCTTCTTGGGCTTGTTCTGCACAGCCTGACAAGAGTAAACATGTTGCAACTAGCAAACATATCAAAATATTCAATAATTTCATTTACTCCACTCCTCCTAATTTTGATTTTCTGTTTTAGGCCTTATTTAATTGTATTGCACTTTAATTTTGTATATACTACTATATAGTTCTTTATAGGGGTATTTCAGAAGAAGATTATTCATAATTATATTCTGCTGAAGCAGTTTTTAAAACATTTTGTGCTTGTTAATTAACTAAAGTAAGAAACTTTGTTTCAATAAATTGATTAGCGAGAAAAACAGAAAATAATCCTCTGTTAATATAGGGGGTTAAAATTTGAAACAGTCTTTTATAGAAAAATACTACATGGGAAAGAATGTATCTTTAAACGCTGATGGTACAACATACAATGGTATGGTTGCTGAATGTGCTGATGATGTATTAAGCCTGAAGTGGGATTCAGGGGATGAATACACGCATATTGAAATAGCTAAGATTTCAGCGATTTGGAAAAGAGTTTGACCTTGATCTGCAAATGGAATAATGTCAGGAGCAAAAATTCTCTCTGGCATATTTTTTAAAAATGTATCCTCACAATATTCCTATAACTTATATTAATATTTACTGATGTGTTTTTAGCATATACTTTTTTCCACTTGTATATATCCCTTCATTAAAGTGCGAGCATCTAATTCGAATCTTTACACCAACTTCTTCAATTTGAGTTTTTCTATCACAAGCTCTGCAGTCTCTTCTACCTGCTTCTCCCTGAGATTATTCTGCATCTTCGAATAATAATATGCAATAAAGTCCACAGCCTGGCTCTTGTTGCAGTCCTGCTCTTTCATCACCCTGTGAAGTACTGCGGTCGTATTCTTGCTAACAGTTGCATAGAGTTTTGGTCTCATAATTACCTCGGTCTTGTTTTGATAAGTGCTGACATGTTCAGTTTCTGCGGTCCAGATCTTGATTTACTAAGCTCCGACAATACCCATACAAGTGCATCCACTCTATCCGGAATACTTCCCTCTTCCGGAACCCAGTCACACATCTGGTCCTCAAGGACCAAGACAAATTCCATAATCCAAAGGATTACTCTCTCCTCACCGAAAATAAATTCAATACATTAATATATTTTATAATAGGTCTATTGTTATACAGAATAAAACGACACAATGCAAAGTATGTGGTAAGGAGAGGTAATATTGAAAACTACAGAACTTAACGATGATCAATTAAATGCAGTGTCTTATACTGATGGACCTCTTCTGATCCTTGCAGGACCTGGTTCCGGAAAAACCTTAACGATAACCGAAAAAGTACTGCAGTTAATAGAAAGTGGTTTTCCTCCCGAAAAGATACTTGCACTCACGTTCTCGGAAAAAGCAGCAGATGAGATGCAAAACAGAATAGAGAAAAAAATAGGTACTGGAACCGGAATTACAATTTCTACTTTTCATTCTCATGAAGTATCTTATTTCTGCTTTGTATGTGTCAATTGATGATTTTGCCATTGGTTTTCCAGTCCTATAGTGGATGCAGAAATCATCAGAATAGATATAGTCTTCCATATCATCGATAGTGACATCTTCAACAGGTTTTTCAAAGAAACTTATCATTTTTGAATTAACTCTAATTTTTTCAGCAATTGTTTTTTCAGAATAAGCTTTGTCCTGCATCCATCGAATGTATTTCATCAGGATTTTTTTATCATATTCATTTACAATTCTTGACATTGTGTTTTTAAGTTGTGTTCTGTAGTCGATCATCGACATGCTCCATTTGTTACAATCAATATAAAACTTTACTATAAAGACAACATTTACACCTTCTTTACCGAGTAAAGACAACACAATTCTTTTTTAATAAATAGTTCTTATTAAAAGGGATATCTTATGCCAAAAGATACCCATATAATACTGGATAAAGCAGAAGAACTTGGGCTTGCAGCATACTTGCTGGATGCCTCTGAAATAGATGTTGAGAACAGAGCCAGACTCAAATGTGCCTATGGATGCAGAGGATATGGAAAACGTCTGAGCTGCCCACCGCATATTATTTCTATTGATGAGTTCAGGGAGATAGTGAAAGAATATAACTCTGCCATCCTGCTTATCGAAGAACATGATACTTCTGATGAAAAAGATATATTCAAAGCCTGGTCACGGCTGCGCAAAGGTTCTTTCCACAAGATGCTGGAACTGGAATATGAAGCTTTCAGAAATGGGTTCATCTATGCACAATTACTTCGTCCGGGTGCTTGCAACGAATGCGATACTTGCGGTGATGAATGCAGGAAACCGGAAATGAGACGTTTTCCTCCTGAAGCAGTTGGAGTAAACCTGTCCAAACTCATGGAGAAAAAAGGACTTGACATTGAGTATTGTAATTTTGAAAGGGTCAAATGTATAGGAATACTGCTGCTTGAATAATCAAACTGAAAAGAATGAGGGAAAAAAGTGAGAGTTAATCCAGACCTGAGTGTGAATCAGAATGAACTTGAGGAATTCCAGGAAATCATACAATTCAGGTTCAATGATACAAGATACCTGATACAGGCATTGTTACATGGTTCACTTTTTAGTGGCAATAAGGATAAACTGAGTGCTTTTAAAAAAGTGAATGGTCTTGAGAACAAGGATTACGAAAAACTTGAATACCTTGGAGATTCGGTACTGGGCCTTATAGTTGCTGAGTATGCATACCATAGTGAAGAGATCGATGAGTATGCAAGATCAAATGGACTTACAATCGAAGGTGTTTCCACAAAGATCAGGGAAGTGCTTGCTTCGAACAAGAACCTCAAACCAGTAGCCCAAAAAATCAAGCTCTCAAGGTTTGTATTGTCTGAAGAGCTGGTAAATATTGACGGAAAGCTTTCGGATATAATCGAGGCACTTATTGGAGCAATTTATCTTGATGGTGGCCATGCCAAAAAAGACAATAATTCCAATAACAATTATTCAATAGCAAAGGAATTTGTTTACAGGTTCTTTGACATAGATGATGCCCTTGAAAAAATACCAGTTTCCAATCCAAAGGGAAGGATACAGGAGCTCTTCCATAAGAGTGGAACAGGGAGCCCGCGTTATAAGCTTATAGGAGAGGAAGGACCAGATCACAATAAGCACTATACTGTCGGGCTTTATCTGGATGAAGAGTTACTTGCAACAGGATCAGGCAACAGTAAAAGAAACGCAGAGAAAGATGCAGCTAAGAATTATCTGAGATCGGTGGATGAATCCGCTGGCACACCTGAAATCATGAATTCCTAAGCCGCAACCTGCTTTTCCGGCAAGCAAAGCACAAAGTTCCCGGAAACAAATGGAAACAAGAATTACCAGAACATCACAATATTTCCCCTGTATTGGACTTGGTTCATTGATGTAAGTATCAACATAGTATATCTCACAGTGGGATTTCTGATGAATTCTGTACTACTATGAAGTTGAAATTCCATGACATATCATATTTTATTGTTTTGCACATGGTAAAAATCACACAGTGATGCATTTTCATCAATACGTTTAAATAAGTTCTCATATATTCTCATATACAGTCACATCTGAGGTTATCCTTCAGAAAATTAATCTTAAATAAAAGGTGGTAATCAAAATGCTCTATCCAAATCCCCAAAATCAACATCCAATAATCAGTAAAAAGGCATGGATCTCTGAAACTGCGATCATTGTCGGAGATGTAACAATTGGAGATAACGTATACGTAGCTCACAACGCTATTATTAGGGCAGATGAACCCGGTTCTTCAGTTACAATAGGAGACAACTGTAATGTGCAGGATAATGTAATAATTCATGCATTGTCCAATTCAGAGGTAATCATAGAAAAGAATACTTCACTTGCACATGGATGTATTGTTCATGGACCATGCAGTATCGGTTGCAGATGCTTTGTAGGATTCGGTGCTGTAGTGTTTGACTGTAATATCGGTGATGATGTAGTGATTTTACATAATGCAACAGTTCGCACTGTGGAAATACCTCCTCAAAAGGTCGTATCAGACGGTAAAGTGGTCACAAAGCAGGAAGACGTGGAAAGTCTTGAGGATATAACATCCGATCTTGTCAAGTTCAAGAGTTCTGTTATCAATGCTAATGTAGAACTGGTCGATGGTTACAAAGCTCTCCCTCAGGAAGCCTGACTAAAAAGTGAGAGTTTATGCTAGGAAAATGGAAAAATATGTTTAATATGATTTTTCCAGTTATTTCCCATTATTTTTTGATATATCTGTAATTTAAATCCCTACTTTTTTTTGTTTGTTCTATTACTTATGGAGATACAGATTTCAGGCTGCAAAGTACCATAGCTAAAACTGAGACACAGAAAATTAATAAAAAAAGGACTCTGTAGAATTAATTATACATGAATCATTTCTTTAACTGTTTAGATAGGTGGGATGCAATGGTCACCTGAGTCATTATATGCTTGTGAAATTCCATATATGCTTTGTTTGTGTTTGGGATTTTTGTTCTGTAGTCAGAGCTGAGGACATTCTTTACGACCTCATATGAACAATTGAAATCTTCAAGCTCTCCCGGAAAGTATTTTTCGAGCAGTGGCCTGCATTTTGTACTCCATTCTTCATATTTACCAGGCAATATGTCAAGAATCTCTTTGGCTTCAGGTATTGGTTCACCATAGCGATATATTTTTGATGGACCGTCACTTTCTCCCTCAGCTTCTACAAACTCCATCAATGGGAACAACTGTTTAGAATATGCAATTATTTCCGTAGACAGCCAGTTTGCTAATTTAATTTCATGTTCATCCTTATCCACATAAAACACCTTTTTTTGATTTGCTGTATAGGTTATCATCCTATTAAGAATAAACTATTGGCCTGGTAGAAATTAGAGGTATGAATCGATCAGGGGCTACAAATGCATATAGCTTATGTTTACTCATACCTGCTATTATATGCATTCATCTATCTCAAAAATCATTGTCATCACACTTCCTACAGAGCCTGGAAAAATCATATATAGTGAAATAAAAATGATAGCAATATACTTTCCTGCTTAGTTGAAAAACTTGCCATCCATCTTTTCCAAGACCTTGGTCCCCATATCAGTCAGTACGTATTTTTTCCATGTGGTCTTTGCGGGTGTGAGACACTCAATAAGTCCATGTTCTTCAAATTCCTTTAAGGCACGACTGATATTCTGGGTCGATCTCTGGGTATCATGAGCTATTTCAGAAGCTTTGGCTATTAAGTGGTTTGTCATGTATTCCATTAAAATAAGCCTGCGGTCAACACTTACAATCCATTTTACCTGTTCATCGATTGAGTCGTCTGTCATAATTATTTCATCTCATTAGCTTAAGACATTGTTCAGATGTCTTATAACGTTTTTAGCTGGTGCCAAGTACTACAGGTTACTATATAATTAATTCCATATACTACTTTGTTATGCCATTGGTATGCACACAATTTCAGCAGGCCCGGATTTGAATCCTTGTGTACTTTTAAGTTCAATATCCAGGTAGAATTATATGATGGAAAAAATCAGGGATTATTTTGTTCCTTCACTCCTGCCATTGATAATAACATGAAAGGAATCCACCATAAAGCGATAAGTATGTACAATACCGTTTGGTCATACGGTGTGCCGTCAAGCAAGTAATTTGAAACGACGATCGAAACTGCAAATATTATGGAAATTACGATATTAAGAAATACTGCCTTTCTTGAGTCCATAGGATTACTCAGGTTATTGAGGTCATAAACCTTATGGGTTACGTTCAGCGGAAGAGTTTTTTCCTTAAATTAAGGCGATGAGATGCAACTTCATGAACTCACTGTTTTATGGATGATGATTGATGGGGATTTTCGTACTCCCCAATCACGATCGAGATATGTATCGTTTTCACTCGATGTTATTACCGGGTACCTCCTTAATATACGGCCCCAATATCATATCCTTATATGCTCCACCTGCCGGAACCTTTGGATACAGAATTTCTTCCCTATCCGTGCAGATTTCCAGGAAGCAAGGTCCGTCTGCATTAAGGAAGGCTTCCATACCGGCTTTTAAATCACTTCTGTCGCTTATCCTTTCTGCATAACTGAAGCCAAATGAACTTGCGATCTCAGCAAAGTGAACATCCTTTGGTCTTTGTGTTCCGGTACGAATTCCATCATAAGCCGCATCCTGCAGGTTCTGAACCATGCCGTCACTCCTGTTGTTCAGCATGAGTATCTTGATGGGCAGGTCCAGTGAAGCAACAGTGTGCAGTTCTCCCAGATTCATTCTAAGACTGCCGTCACCATCGATGGCAATAACCTTTGAATCCGGGTTTGCATAGTGAACACCGATGGACGTTGGCATGGAAAAGCCCATTGTTCCAAAGGAGCCAGAGGTCATGAAGGATTTTGCCTTCTGCATTGGAAGGTGCTGTGCGGCCAGCATCTGGTGATTGCCGACACCTGTGGTTATCCTTGTGTTCCCGTCAACATAAGTTGCCAGCAGTGCCATGACCTCGGCTGATTGGATATGCTGGGACTGTCGGTTGTAATCCAGAGGCCAGGACCTCTTCAGGAATCTGGCACGTTCCTGCCAATCATGGATATTCAATGTGATGCTATGCTTTTTAGCATAGTTCAGCAGGTCCCGTATAGCTGTGGCAGAATCCCCGATAAATGAGAATTTAGGTCCTCGTTCTATCTTTATCTGGTGCATCTTCTCGGGATTTATATCGATGTAGGCTATGTCGGTGCCTATTGCAAACCCGACCTTTTCCGCAACCCTGTCATCCCAGCGGACACCAATGGCGAAGAAGAAATCGTTCTCCTGTATGAGCATATTAGCGGATGGTGTGCCAAACATCCCCAGCATCCCGAGGTTCAGGTCTTTTCGTTCGTCAACGACACCTTTTGCCATGAGAGTATTAACTGAAGGAACCCCGAAATACTCATTGAACTCCCTGATAGCATGACTTCCTGCTTCTGAGTTCAGACCACCACCCAGATAGAGGAGCGGTCTTTTGGAGTTAAGGAACATCTGGAAGAACTCTTCACATTGTTCTTCGCATAGGTGCCGGTCATCGTGGTAACTTTCCTCGAATCTCAGGACGTTCATATCCTGGTATTCATGCATCTTCTGCTGTTTGTCCAGAGGAACATCTATGACAACAGGCCCTGGTTTCCCAGACATTGCAAAATAGTAGGCGTCCTTGATTATTGCTTCGATGTCATCGTCATTGGATAGCTGGATAACCTTCTTGGCTGCATCCCCGAAGACTCCCTTGACATTGATGTGCTGGAAAGAGTCGGTGCCTATCTTATGCTCGGGGACCTGCCCTGCAAAAACAAGCATAGGAATGCTGTCACCAAAAGCATCAGCAACGCTAGTGAGTGTGTTGGTAATTGCAGGTCCGGATGTGACTATGGCTACACCGACCTCGCCGCTTGACCGGGAATACCCCGCTGCACTGAACGCCGATGACTGCTCGTTGGAATTGACTACGATCTCAATATCACTCTGCTCAAGCGCATGGAATACCGGGAGTATTGCCGCTCCCGTATAACCAAAGATATGTTTGACCCCAAGGTCCTCCAGACTTTTAACTAAGATCTCTGCTCCATTCATTTCTTCCATTTTCAATTCTCCGTGGAAAGAAACAATTCCGACACAGGATACACTAATCAGTAAATTAACCAAAAACAGCGCACTTGAGCCAGAAAAGTTCCGATTATCGTGCTCAAGCGTGTAACACTACCACTACTACAGACACATTGCGTAAAGTGCGAGTTGAGGTAGGGTAAGACATTATTTAATTGGAGGGTGGAAGTGGTATTTAAGGGTATTGTATAGGAATGTGACTATCACCCAGTCAATTTAATCCTTTTTAATTTCGACAGACTTTTAAAAGAGAATTGCATTTTAAAAATAGTTAGGCTGAATTTATAATCAATCATCATGGTGAAATTGTTGAATAAATTAAATACTACCAAAATATCGCCTTCGAATATTAATGATTTAGCTACAAGAGAAGATCTACTAGGTTTCAAGCCGTATGTTAAGGCAATCGTAGATTTCCTTACAAATAAAAATACAAATCCACCCGTTACTATGTCCATTGAAGGAGAATGGGGAAGTGGCAAATCTTCTTTTATTCTACAACTAGAAGATAAAATTGAAGATAAAAATGGAAAAATTGTACATTTTAATGCATGGAGACATGATAAAGCAGAAGCACTCTGGGCAACCTTCATTTCAGATTTGATATCACAACTGTCCGAAAAAACATCAAACAAAGGACGTTTAAAAGGGTATTTTAGATTGCTGCGATTAAGACTTAACTTAAAAAATTCATTTTCGAAATAATAAGAGTTTCAATTTTTTTACTTTCTTTAGCTAGTATCATCATTGTGATAATTCTGTTCTTATCACAATATTCATTCTCTATTCAAAATTTAGTTAAAGCAATTAGTGATGCATTAAGTGATAAAACGTTATTTACGACTTTAATAGGTATCATTGCATCTTTGGGAATTATTATTTCATTCAGTGATACTATTCGGAACTTTTTTGATACATCTATGGAAGTTGATCTAAATAAATGTTTAACATCGCCTGATTATGAAATCCATACAGAGTTTATTCAAAAACTTCATCATGATTTTGCTAACATAGTATCTGCTTATTCTGATAATTCAAGAGTTTACATTTTTATAGATGATTTGGATCGTTGTGACATTCCAAAAGCTGTTGAATTAATGCGTGCAATAAACATGTTAATAGATGATAGTCCAAATCTAATTTTCATAATAGGAATGGATAGAACTAAAATAGCTGCAGGTATTGCAGCTAAAAATGAAAAATTGCTACCATACCTTTATCCAAATAATTCTATAACCGAATCTGCAAATACCAGCAATCTTTCGTTAAAAGGTTTAGAATATGGTTTCGAATTTATAGAGAAATTTATTCAAATCCCATTTTTAGTACCGCAACCTGATGAAAAAAGCATAACAGAATTTCTTGATAAACTTAATAGTTGTTTACCTGATGAAAAAACAAGTCCAAAAGCAAATCAATTGGATGAAGATGATTATGAGGAAATTAATAAAAGTTCTAATAGAATACTAGACGAAGAGTTTAAAGATTTATTAGCTTGTGAAAAAATAGAAACTGGAGAAGAAGATAACTCATTCACAGAATTAATTAGTATGGTTTCTGATGCTTTAGACAATAACCCACGACGTTTAAAACAGTTCATTAATTTACTCCGGCTTAAATTGTATATATCAATGGAAACAAACTTATTTGTTTATAATAAAAAAGCGACAATTGAAAAAAGATGGAATACAAAAAAACTTGCCAAGTTTATTGCTATAAGTATAAAATGGCCATTATTAATAACTCATCTTGCTTCAAACAAAGCATTGTTCCATTATTTACAAAAAATCGCCTTAAATCAACAGTCTACAATAGAAGGAATAAAAGATAATTCTAAGTTGACATATTGGTCAGAACAAACAAAATTAATTGAACTTTTAAAGTACGGATGTTTTAACATAGACGAATCTTTCAATTCAGAAAATGCTAAAATATATTCTTTAGATGAGTTAGACTATGACAAATTGCTCATTGTTTCACCAATAGTTAAATTGCCACTATCCAATATTAGCAAAATTCCAAAATCAGAAGAAGTAAGTGATGCCATCAAGGAAGACGCATTTAATATTATTCGAGATAGTAAAGAAGGTATTTTCCAGAATGAACTATGAAAACTGCTTGATATAGACAGTCGTAAATGCTCCCGAGTTGTATCGAAGCTTTTGGATGATGAACTTATCATCCGGGAGCAAGCTGTTTCTAACGGAGCCAGGACTTATCTCTTGAAAATCAAAGAAAACAAACTGTGACATTTGGAATTTTCAGAAGTTGTTTGTTCTAAAAGAAATGATAAATAGATGCCCTCGAGCATTCATCTCCCAACAACCTTCCTCGCCCTACAAAACAACACATTCCCCCCGTTCCACATATCAATCTCCGGCAATACATCATCAAAACATTCGATGTCCTCAAAGCCTTCTGGTTCCAGCATCTTCCTCAAATCCTCAAACACAAAGAAATGAGTCCAGAAGCGATAGACATCGAAAATACCGGATTCATCCATCACTATATTTTGATACAGTATTAGCTTCTCATCTGAATACAGGAAAGAATCTGAGAGTAACAGATATGGACTGTCCTTCCAGAAACCGCTCTCTTCCATCTCCCATGTCTTGTCCGAAACTTTCTTGTCAAGATTTCTGTCGCTCAGGACATCAAAGATAAAGTTTCCCCCCGGCTTTAAAGCCCTCTGGACGTTCCTGATGAGTATATCTCTTTCATGTGGCTTCAGGACACCGAAATCGGTGAAGACCATTATCACAAGGTCACACCTGTTCTCCTCGTTGAGTTCGAGGTAGTTCTGGTTCACATACTCAATGTCCAGATTTTTCTTTGTGGCTTCCTTTCTGGCATACTCGATGGAATTCTTTGAGAAATCTATGCCTGTGATCCTATGACCTTTTTCAGCCATCATCTCACAATACAGGCCGGGCCGCATCCGAGGTCTAGTATGGTCATCTGTTTTTTTTTCACCGAATTGAGAATCCAGTCAACCGTACTCTCAATACTTGATTTTCTCCGGCTTGCCAGATCGATATCCGGGTTAAGATGGATGTTCAACAACTGTTCTGAAATGTGGGCATCTGTCCACATAACTGCATTTCCTTCAACGTATAGCTGTGGCTTCTGTGTAAATTCAATAATATCTGTTAAATTCATAAGTGAGCCCTCCTTTAGGGATAAGTCCCGGGACTCTAAATCTTCGATTAACCGCTGACAACTTCAATAGAACAGGATGCTTAGTTGTTGTTCATCAGAATGAATAGGTCAGTGAATACTATAATATTTGTGGTGTACAGGACAGAATATTATTTTCTGGATAAAAAGAAAGTGGTCCGATAAAATGCCACTTCCTGCATTTTTGCTTATGGTCTTCTTACCAGCATCACCAGAAAAATCATAAAAGTCGCTATCCAGAGTTCAAAACCCGGAAGCCCTTTATCTTTGACCACTGAAGGATTATTTGGGTTATCAGGGCTATTAGATTTATCGGATATTTCAGGAACGACAATTTCTTCCAGAATTGGAATTACTTCTGAGTTATCAGGCAATGTCATTGGCGTTGTTGGGTCATCTGAGCTCAGTTCAACTTCTGCGGTCTCACCTTTTTGAATTGGATGTTCACCATACAGTTGTAACTGTTCTGTATTGCTGTTCAAAACAAAGAAGTCAAACTCGCCGTCATCAAATGCTGTTATATCAACATCATATTCATCTGTTGCCGGGAGAGTAAAATACCATAGATATCCTCCTTCTTCATCAGACATTCTTGTAATGAAAGCACCTGGGATATCAAATACCATATCATCATCGCCAACAGCACCCATCTGACGGCCACTACTGTCAGTGATCAGAATGTTTACCGGACATTGTCCAAAGCCCACCAATGCACCTGTTCTCTGGGCAAATTCTCCAGCAACACTAAAAGCATTCCAAGCTCTATTCCAATAAGCATAGTCGTAATCATCCGGATTTTTGGTGGTGTTATATTCATTCCTATAGGCAGGAGATGTATCACCTGCAATAGTCCAGAAGGTGTTTTCCCAGTCACCAATGGACATTACCTCCGGTTTCTGTTGAGGCCATGGATCAAATACCGTTCCGGTCTTCTTCCAGTCAGTACCTCTTGGGTAAACCACCACCGCATGGTGTCCACTGAATGAGCCTTCTATCGGTCCGAAATCATATCCGTTCAAAAGATGGCATTCTTCTGGTGTGGACCTCATATTGCTCAGAAACACCAAAACTTTGTACTGATATGCTCCACAGACAAAATCTCCGTAGTCACTATCGATGATAGAATACATGTTTGTTACTCTGCCAGGACCAAGACCAAGAGTAGTCCATTCTTTTCCGTCTATCAGGTCTTTTTGATACGGACCTTCTGAAATACGGAGCTTATAGAGGCGAATTACTTCATCAAGATCTCCTTCATCTTCACAGGGACATTTTACATCTACTTCAGCATAGGCTTTGATCTCCCCATCCATTCTGGCAAAAACAGTGCAGCTACCGAGATCCTGAGAAGTGAAAACACCAGCATCTGATTTTAAAATACCTGCATTATCAATTGTTCCTATAATTACGTTCATTCTAAAATCACTAAGCGATCTGGATTGTCTAATAATCCATTCGACATCACTGTCATCTACATCTGAATAGATGCCATTCCTTTCTTTTTTCAGGGTGAAATCAATCGTTTCACCGCATTTTATCTCTTCATATGCCGGAACAATAAAGAAATCATCCGTTTCATCCTCTGAAGCCACTAAGGTAAAACGGAAAACTGCAGGACCATTGGATGCTTTACTCGCTACCTGCACAGAGTAAAGTGCATGTACTCCGCAGTGATGAAGCTCCTCACAACCTGAACTATAGGGTAAAGTAAACTCGTTATTTGAATCATAATATCGCTTTATCGGAGCACTTCGCTTGATGAGTTGCCATTCTTTAGCATCTACTCCTTCAACTTCAATTTTGGCATTAACTCCATCCTCCTGATTTTCCCCTGTCTGATCAACAGATAATTTGACATAATCACCCCAATTTTCAACATGACAGACAGGATCATATCCTACTATATCCCCATCGGGAAAAGTAAGCTTGAAAATATATTTCCCCTCAGGGTCCTGAAACTCATAAGTTGTAGCTGCCGATGCGACAATAATCGTCGAAGCAAAAAGCATTATAGAAAGAATCAGAATTATTAGCATTCTAACTTTTTTTAAATTCATATTGCTTAAACCCATGCTTACCTCTGTCTAAATTTATATGCAATCATAAAATTGAAAATATCATAATGACATTTCCTAATATTCAGGATATTCAATCTTTCCCATGAAAAGTATACAATTTGTTCTCTTATCCTCAATGAAGAAAATGAATGGATGGTCAGCTTTGAATTCCCTTATTTTTTGTTCAGGTTCGGGTCCCATTGCATCGTCTATTTCAAATTCAACGGCTGTTGCTGCTGCTGCTTCAGTTCCTTGTTCCTGGACATCCACAAAAGCCTTATGGATTACCTCGGATATTACCAGATCCTTATCCGAAATACCAGAGAAGTTTGCAGGACCAAAAGCGTCTGTGACTCCCATTTCCTGAAGTGAGTTAGATAATTCAGTCTTGGTCTCAAACTTGAATTTGGGTATCCATACCTTGACATCATATTCTGAATCTATCTTGGATTTAAGTTTCTCATATTCCCTGACTGAGAAATCAGCCTCAAAATTTTTGATATCATTATTATCTGGAAGAACAACATACATGGTAAGATCGTTGCCTTTGTATGGTAATTCCAATATCTTTGCACCTGACCTTTCACCATAATTAAAATGTTTTTGTATAAACATTGTTTCAGCAAGGATCGTCTCATCCTCAGAGGGATAAAATTCTCTTTCAGATGTGTAGTCTTCATCAAATTCGTATTTCCATTTTCCATTGAAGTAAACTGCGTTTGTGATTATTAATCGGGTATTTTTATTGATCATACCATCTGGAATGATATTACTTATTTTATCATTCGTTTTTTCTTCTACCCATTTATTGATAGTATCCTTTGAACCTCCAGGATTACCGGCAAAGTCCATACTCCTTGCATTCCCATAAAAATGATCTTCAACACTGGAAATGTATTGTTCCTTTATTGGATAAAATTCGTTTATCCACAATGCATTTGCAGTCTCAAGTTCATAGCTTTCAAGTCCATAGTAATCTGATTTTGAATTAGTCGTAGCGATCATTTCACCAAAACTCATTTCTAAAACATTCTTGTTGAGAGGAAAATAGAATACATTTGCCATCTGTTCTTTTGTAGAACCTTCAGCACCATCATAACACATTGCCATTGCAGTGAATATGCTGTAAGGGGAAAAGAAAACATTTTCACTGTTATTCTTCAGGTTGCCATACATATCAAAAGCAAAAGCATTGTTTGCTGCTGCCATCTCATAATTTTCAGCAGAGTTTGCATTTAATGTTGTAGTGATATCCACAGTTGAATCTGTACTTATTGCACTCTTGATATCTGAAACAGAATCTTCTATGCAGCCTGCACTAATCAAAACAAACGTGGTAATTATAATTAATAGAACAGTCTTAATTTTAAGCATATATTGCCTATCAAAGTAATGATATATATATTCTGTTAAAAATTTAACGTAGATATAATCTATACATATTATAATATAGGGATCGGTATGCCTTGTTTGCTTCCATGAATGTCAGAGAAATCATGATTATTGTCTGTTTCATAGCCAGTGATCCTTATTTAGTCTGAAAAAACAAGAAACAGACACACTCAGGCATCCATTTCCCCAATAACCTTCCTAGCTTTACAAAACAACACATTCTCCCATTCCACATATCAATATCCGGCAGCACATCATCAAAACATTCGATGTTCTCAAACCCTTCTGAATCCAGCATCTTCCTCAAATAGTCTAATGCAAAAAAATGAGTTCAGAAGCCTGTTACCCATAAGCAATACAAATAGTAGAGGTTGAGTTTCAATTATATTCAGGCTCTGTAGAAATCTTCGATATTTCGACGAGAGATGAGAAAACGTTTACTATGGGTGCTCCTGTAAATAAAAAAAAAGGGGTGAGAGGGTTTGGGGGAGAGGGGAAAATCCTATTGAGAAGATTTCAAGGTTGTTTTTTTTGTTCAAATTGTGCCTGTTTTTTGTGGTGGGCTGTACATATATGCGAATCATTCCCCAGACATCTATGGAAAATACCAATCTATAAAAATAGGTAATGCAATGGATGCAAGTACATCAACAATTGAAGAATTAGAAAACGTAGAGTATTTTTACAAAAATACTATTTATTAATACAGGATGTGCCGGATGAGTTCACAATTTATTATAAGTAATATTGCAAAAGATCTTGGATTAAATGGCCTTTCAATTAAATATACAATTGAACTTTTAGAAGATGGGGCAACCATCCCTTTTATTGCAAGGTACCGAAAAGAAAAAACCCAGGGTCTGGATGAGACTGATATCCGCTCCATATCTGAAAAATATGAATATTATAAAGAGCTCGAAAAAAGAAAAGAAATCATTTTAAAGACAATTGAAGGCCAGGATAAGCTAACCCTTGAACTTAAGCAGAAGATACTTGGTTGTACCGATAAAAACATGCTTGAGGACATGTATCTCCCTTTCAAGCCCAGAAAAATGACACGGGCTACCATTGCAAAAGAAAAGGGTCTTGGGCCGCTTGCTGATCTGATATACCTTCAGCAAAATATAAAGGGAACAAAAAAATCAATCGTCTCAAAATATATTGATCCAAAAAAAGGAGTACAGACATACGAAGATGCCCTAACCGGCGCTTTGGACATTATTGCTGAACTGATATCAAACAACGAGTCCACGCGAGGATTGGTAAGAAATATTATTCAGAAAAGGGGTTTTATCTCCTCAAAAGCAAAGAAAGACTGGATCGAAAAAAAATCAAAGTTCCAGAATTATTATGATTTTTCTGAATTAATACGAAAATCACCATCTCACAGGATGCTTGCGATTCGACGTGGATCAGCAGAGGGTGTACTCACCTGGAAGATTGAAGTTGATGAAGAGCGCATAATAGGGCTGATCGAGTCAGATATTGTTAAAAGAAGTGACTTTTTATTCACCGCGGAAATCAAGGATTCAGTAAAAGATAGTTTTAAAAGACTGATATTCCCTTCCATTGAAAAAGAAGTATTCAACCTCAAGATGGAGGATGCTGAAAAAGAAGCCATAAAGGTGTTTTCAAGGAACCTCAAAAATCTGCTTCTATCGCCTCCTGCCGGCGGTAGAATAATAATGGGTATAGACCCCGGTTACCGGTCAGGATGTAAGGTTGTTGTAATCGACAAAAAAGGCGATTTTAAGAAATTTAATGTAATCTATCCACATGAGCCTCAAAAAAGAGAGGATGAAGCATCCAGAATTCTCCAGAATCTAATTGAGCAATATGAAGTCGAGCTTATCTCAATTGGAAATGGTACTGCTTCTAAGGAAACCGATATTTTTGTCAGGGATATTATAAACAGGCACAAGCTCAACGTAAGGTCAGTTGTGGTCAGTGAGGCAGGAGCGTCGGTTTATTCTGCATCTGAAAATGCCATTCGAGAATTCCCTGATATGGACGTAACAGTCAGGGGTGCTATCAGTATTGCCAGAAGACTACAGGATCCGCTTGCGGAATTGGTAAAAATTGATCCTAAATCAATAGGTGTGGGCCAGTATCAGCATGATATTGACCAGAAAGAATTAAAGAGATTCCTTGATATGACAGTTGAATCCTGCGTTAACTATGTGGGGGTCGAGCTCAATACTGCCTCAGTTGAATTGTTGTCATATGCATCAGGTATCAAAAGAGCAATTGCTGAGAATATCGTACTATACAGAACTGAACACGGCTCTTTTAAGAGCAGAAAGGAGCTTAATAAGGTGTCCAGACTGGGCCCAAGAACATTTGAGCAATGTGCCGGTTTTTTGAGAATACGGGCTAGTTCTAACCCACTTGATAATTCTGCGATCCATCCTGAGACGTACCATATTGTCGAAAAAATGGCTGCCGACAGAAAAGTCAGTCTCGATCAGATAATTGGGAATGAGAAATTAATATCATTGATAGATATTGATAAATATGTAACAAAAGATTTCGGAATTCCTACGTTGACAGATATACTGAATGAATTGAAGAAGCCGGGTATTGATCCTAGAAAAGAGTTTAAAAGCGTGGAATTTTCTTCAGAGATCAACCATCTGGAGGATTTGGCAGAGGATATGATACTTGAAGGTAATATAACCAATGTGACGAATTTCGGTGCTTTTGTCGATATAGGTGTTCATCAGGACGGACTTATCCATATTTCAAAATTGAATGACAGCTTTGTAAAAGATCCCAACGATATAGTTTCTGTTGGCGATACTGTAGTTGTCAAGGTTTTGGATGTTGATGTTGCCTTAAAGAGAGTCTCTCTTGAAATGGTGAAGTAGAAATGATTGCAATGAATTGAAAAGTAATCACTAAAATATTGCTTAATACATAGGATTTCTCGAAGAAATTTACCGGGCAAGGACGAAAACATCGGAATTTTCAAAAGTTCAGGTAAGAAAGAAAGCTAGTGGGTTTTCTAAGTGTAGTTTTACACTAAATGAAATGAGGATGAGAAAACATTTACTATTGGGACTCCTGTAATAAAAAAAAGGGGTGAGGGGGTTTGGGGGAGAGGGGAAAAGCTTATGGTTATCTCAAGGTTATTTTTTGTTAAAATAAGGATTTCTACAGAGGCATAAAATCGGTATTTCTTATGCTACTAAATTACGTGTAATCCATTTACCGGATTAAAATCAAAAAGTTAATAAATAAATAGTGTAACATAAAATGGACAATAAATTACCAAATAAAATGGTTGGATGGTAAAAATGAAATCAAAAATAGTAGTAGCATTACTCTTGATAGGCATAATAGCATTTTCAGGATGTACGGATATAAGTGACTCATATAAACCTGGAAGCTTCGGAGCAACCGAAGAAGAACAGCAGATCGTAGAGGCAGTAACGGATAAATATGGTGACATGACAGCCACAGGCGAACCACGACTTCTTGAAGTGATGATGACATCAGCAACACAAAACTTCATACCAGTCGATAAAGTACTGAAATATTCAAAGGATTCAGAAGAATTGTACGCATGGTTCATTTACGATAACTTCGAGAACGACATAATAAGTATAGAATGGATATACCTTGACACAGATTACTCGATCCACACTTTCGAATCTGAAACAGGTGAAGACTTTGGACGTGGAACATTCATTCTTGAAAAACCAGATGAAGGCTGGCCACTTGGAGACTACAAAGTAATAATAAGTGGAGCAGGAGTTGAAGAATCCGTAGAATTTGAGATAATAGACGGAGCAACAGTCTCAATACCACTGGACCTGCTGGACGGTACAACGATAGGCAGCCAGCAAGCAGATTTTGAAAACGCAGATTCAACAGAAGAAATACCAACTCCACAAAGCGGATTCACAGCAGAAAGCACATCGCACAGCTTCGTAGGAGAATGGACTTCGAACTGGGGCGATATGACATTCACACAATCAGGCGATAAGATCATCGGTGAATACACACATGATGAGGGAAGACTTGAAGGTGTTGTAAACGGTGATGTATTCATAGGAACCTGGTCCGAAAGTCCTTCATACGCAGAACCAAACGATGCAGGTGACGCAGAACTAAAACTGAGCAGTGATGGTAATTCATTCACCGGAAACTGGAGATATGGCTCTGATAGTGCAGGATGGAGCGGTGGCTGGACAGGAACCAGAGTAGCATCGTCATCTAGTACAAGCACATCAGACACAGTACCTGGCTGGTATCTTACAACAGTTGAAGACTACGGTGACAAGGTGGTAAGCACGCATGACTACTATAGCTACGATGTAGATTACGAAAGAGCTAATGTCTGGACCAGTGACATCGGGGACAAAGGCGAAACTGCACAGGTAAGAACGATCTCTGAAGAACCAAAGGACTTCTATGCTGCTGAAGAAGAGATTTCAATCAAAGTAACAAAAGAAGCCACCTTCATGGAAACTGGCGGACTTGGACTTGGTGATACAAGCGCTATTGACATAGATATGGCTGAAATGCCAATTGATAGAGGTTCCTCAAGCCACTACAAGCTGGAAGATGAAACGTATGGAGCTTACTTCAAGATGGACTGGCAGGATGCAACAGGCACCATCAAAGAAGGTACATTCAAGGCAAATGCACCGTGGGAAAACGCATTTGGAGGCTCATTCAGAATTCTTTACACATACAGCAATGGAGCAACCTACAGAACGAACTACATATACGAATGGAGAGAGTGATTCTCTACCATTTCTCTTTTTTTTGGATCTCCACAATATTTAGTGGGCTAATCGATATCGTGACTCTTTTTTACATTTTCTGAAAAAAGTACTCTCTATTATTATTCTCTTACAGTTTTATTATCGACAGTAACCGGCGTGTATGTATGATTTGCTTCTCCACTGTTTTTTGCTGTGAGTAGTCATTACTGAAAGAATAAGTATCAATAAAAGTGAGAGTTGATTCAACTGGGAAGGATTGCTCCTGAAAATTCACCTGGAAATATATACACATAACTCATAGATGCTCTATGCCCCAAACAACTGACCAGCTCCATAGTAATGCAACTCATACTCAATGATCCTTTAAGATAAATATGAAAATCGGATACTGAGAGATAATCTTCATTCTCCACTAATCATATATTTTTAATATACTAATGTGATGTATAACATGTTGTACAGGCTGTGATGATTTTCTAAATTCTTGCTTTGCTATTTACAATTTCAGCAAATGCTTGTGTTGCAGTCCAACCGTACTTTTGATATCACTTTCACAATTGAGGAAAAATGACGTTCAAGCGATATATATTCGCAATTTCTGTTGCAAAAAACAAATATACGTTTTGATTTAGGTGATTAAATTGGATATCACATACAAAGATAAAATAAATTGCTTTACATCCGAATACAAATCATTTTTAATTTTTTTATTCTATTGCTCATTCCCACTTTTGTAATCCGATAACTACATTTTTACCGGTCTGCCAGATAATAAACGCAAGGCTGAATAGTGTAACATCAAAAGCTCGATCAGAAAAGCAATATGGTGGTCACAAGGTGTTGAAGGTTATTACGGGATCGGGTTTTATCCCGTCCTGAATTTCACTTCATTTCGGCTATACGTTGATGAAGCGACTGTGTGAACGAGCTTTATCCCGTTCTGAAATTTACTTTATATTCACCTAATATTTGCTTCATCCAAACGACGCGTAAATGAAGTTTGTTATGGTACGGTTCCAATGTGCTCCCCGCCCTGAACGCTGCTCCATTTTACAGCTTACTCCCTTGTAACCAAGTGACTATATGTGCTTTATAATATAAGGTACTGGCGGTCCTATGACTGTAAATTACTTGAGAAAGACCATCCAGAGCAGTTTTATTGCCCTTAGAGTTATCTTTTGAATATTATATCAAAAGATCAAGGAGATTCAATTCTTATCATCTTTGAATTCAACATCGCGGTGACTGCCGTCACAGAATGGTTTATTTTTAGAGGCTCCACATCTGCAAAGGGAATAATGGTCCTGGGTTTCGGGTTCTGAACCATCGGGGTCATTAAGCTCTATCCCTGTAACATTGTAAGGTCCATCCTTCAGAACAAAGATTTCCGGCTCATGTGGATATTCTTTATGCATTTCTCCGTTAATAGTATAGCTCAATGCGCCAGAAGGACATGTCTTGATTAGTTTTGCGATCTCTTCCGGGCTTACAGCATCCGGATATGCCCAGTGTTTTTCACCCTTTTTGAAAACAGAAGGCAGAGTACGAACACAATGACCTACATGGCAACACACATCTTTGTTACGGTGGATGCTAATATTTTTCCCGACGTAAGTTTCAACTTTGCTGGCAACACGGTCTTTTTCATTGTCACCGGAAAAACCGTTCTTTGTATGTGTTCCATCGCAGAATGGCATATTTACCGAGCCTCCACATCTGCAAAGTGTCATAACGGGTTTTGTCTCGATGAAAACACTCTTTGAGTTCCTGAATAATTTAAGATCTTTTACAATATATGGTCCATTCTTTGATACCTTTATTGAAGGCTTGACTTCTTTATCCACTTAGAACACCTCTGTAAAATTAAATCTGTGTGCATTAGATTTCTAGTTTTTGCAGGGAATAGCTTTGTAACAAGATCAAACAAAAAAATCTGGAAAAGGTATTCGGCCATTTCCACAATATAAAAATATGAAAGCAAAGGTTCCCACAAATTCAGCCACCTATTTGTGGAATGGACAAAACATTTAACCTCAGTTGCCAGTCCACCTTTAGATGTCACTTTTGCCAAATAGCATCTATTATATACTTTTGATATTCAACCTTACCAATCTCCAAGACAGGACTGACACTCATCATTCGCTTTATTCTCTAAGATCTCAGTATTCTTGAGCACCTGCTTTTCCGAAAAGTCCCTTTCAACAAGATAATCACACAAGGTCTCTGACTTCGGCTTCTTCCAACTGAGATTATAATCAGTAGTTACGGGTGGATCCAGGAAGAATTGCCTAATTTCTTCTACTGAAGTACAAGCCCTGATATCCTTGTTCTCTTCCCTGATAATAGTATCAATGTCCTCGTGTTTACGAATAAGCTTAAGGGCTGTCTTGGCACCTACACGATGGATACCTTCATTGAAATCCGTACCAATGCAGATGGCAAGATCAATAAGTTGTTCACGGGTTATGTCTAACTGCTCAAGGGAACCTGTCAGGGAAATATGCTCCGGGGTCTTTACAACGTACTCTTTCTTCCCAGGGACCTTTCTCTTTCCACTGCTTCCCAGATTGCGAACGACATCTTCGGCTCCGAAAAGAAAAACATCGTAATCCTGTGAACCAACAAGATCCGCATCCCCTCGGGAAGCCATGAACGCCGCCTGTGCTTCTGCTTCGGATTCTGCCTGAATGTGAGGAATACCCATAAGGTCAAGGAGTTTTTTTGATTCATCAAGTATCTGCGGGGTTATTCGGGAAGTTCCCTGTGCAAATTTCTTCATGTCCTCAATGTTGCCTTCATCCTTGGCAATCTCATATTTACGGGCTGCATTCTCTTTGCATTCCTTACGTTTATCTAGTGTTTCCCTCTTCATATCCGGCGGTTTACCATCAAAGATAAAGACCGGTTTGATGTTTGCATCCCTCAGTTTGCTGGTTCTTGAGAACATGCCGGTAAGATGGGATGTGGGATTTCCATTGGAATCTGTGAGCAGTGAACCATCACGCTGGCGAATAGCACTAAGGAACTGGTAAATGGTATTGTATGCATCGATAGCAATCACTTTGCCGCTGAGTTCTTCGTAAGTGATAGGGTTCTTTGTGAGTAATGCTCCTATTTGTGTGCCCATGATGACCTTCCTTTTTTAGTATTCCTTTTATCCATTGGTAATTTGCTTTCAATGGTTATTCTGGTTTATAGTGGTATTCCAAAATGCATGATAATTTGCTTTTACTTCCATGACTAATATCTTATGTACTATGCACCTCAAATAATTACCATTAGTTTAAGGGGGAGTCAATATAGCAGATAAAAATAGCAAAATGCCGGATAATGTTCCAGGCCCTTATTATGTTGATGGGAATTGCATAGCATGTCAGGTATGTGCGGATGAAGCTTCAAACCATTTCAAAATGGCCAATAATAATAGGGGAGCTTATGTTTTCAAACAGCCGGAAAATGATGATGAAAAGAATGATTGCGAAAGAGCATTGAGTATTTGTCCGGTCGATGCAATAGGAAATGATGGCTAAAACCAATCTTGAATTACACGATCAAATTGAATTAAAAATGGAGTGGGGTTATGACGATAAATAGCGAGTATATCCGGTGGTTTGAAGAAATAACAATAGATGATGTGCCTTCAGTTGGAGGAAAAAATGCATCCCTTGGAGAAATGTACAGGGAACTTACAGACAAAAGTATCAAAATTCCCAATGGTTTTGCCATAACTGCAGATGCCTACTGGCATGTTCTCAAGGCAGCAGGAGTGCTGGAAGAACTCAAGGCAGTACTTGAAGGACTGGATATCGATGATATCACTGATCTTTCACAGAGAGGCAAGAAAGCCAGGAATATCGTGCTTGATGCAGGTATCCCCGATGACCTCTGGGAAGAGATAAAGGAGGCTTACGACAAACTCTGCGAGCAGTATGGAGAGGACACAGATGTGGCGGTGCGCAGTTCAGCGACTGCAGAGGACCTTCCGAATGCCTCTTTTGCAGGGCAGCAGGAAACTTATCTGAACGTACATGGATACCACTCACTGAAGGATGCCTGTAACAGATGTTTTGCATCACTTTTCACTGACAGGGCGATCTCATACAGGGTGAACAACGGATTCGACCACTTCACAGTTGGCCTTTCAATAGGCGTTATGAAAATGGTGCGTTCGGACCTTGCATCAAGTGGCGTGATATTTACCATCGATACAGAATCAGGTTTTGAAAATGTGGTATTCATAACTGGAGCCTACGGTCTCGGAGAGAATGTAGTGCAGGGACTTGTCAATCCTGATGAGTTCTATGTTTTCAAACCCACACTGAAAGAAGGCCACCGCCCAATAATAAAAAAGAAACTGGGTAGCAAAGATATCAAAATGATATACGGACGTGGTGATTCCCGTGTGCTGACACGTAATGTGGATGTGCCTGAAGCGGACAGGAAAGAGTATTGTGTCACTGATGATGAGATATTACAACTTGCAAAATTCGCAATGACAATTGAGGACCACTATTCCAAAAAGAGAAGCAAGCATGTGCCAATGGATATTGAGTGGGCCAAGGATGGCGAAACCGGAGAGCTGTTCATCGTTCAGGCAAGGCCGGAAACGGTGCAGTCCCTGAAAAAGAAGGACGTGCTTGAGACATATTACCTGGATGAGAGTTCGGATGTGATCGTTACAGGAAGAAGTGTTGGCTCAAAGATAGCTGCTGGTAAGGTCCATGTTATCTCAGATGTTGCACTACTTCCGGATTTCAATGCAGGGGAGATACTGGTGGCCGATACCACCACCCCCGATTGGGAGCCTGTAATGAAGCAGGCAGCAGCCATCATTACGAATAAAGGCGGAAGAACCTGCCACGCGGCTATTGTGAGCCGTGAACTTGGCATCCCGGCTGTTGTGGGCACAGAGGATGCCACGGAAAAACTGAGAGATGACATGGATGTCACAGTTAATTGCGCAGAAGGAGATGCAGGCAAAGTGCATGAAGGCATGCTTCCGTTTCACATTGAAACTGTTGACCTCAAGGGACTGGAGAAGACAAAGACAGAGATAATGATGAATCTGGGCAATCCCGAGGAAGCCTTTGCGATGTCCATGATACCAAATGATGGTATAGGGCTTGCAAGACTGGAATTCATCATTACTAGTTATATCAAAGTGCATCCCATGGCACTTGTACATCCTGAAAAAATAGAGAATCCACAAGTAATGGAAGATATTAACAAACTCACAGGTAAATACGCGAACAAAACAGACTTTTTCGTGGAGAGACTCGCAGAGGGTGTTGCAACCATTACAGCTGCATTCCACCCGAAGCCCGTGGTGGTGCGTATGAGCGATTTCAAATCCAACGAATACGCAAGCCTTTTAGGTGGAGAGTACTTTGAGCTCGAAGAGAGCAATCCAATGCTTGGTTTCAGGGGTGCTTCACGCTACTATGATGAGCGTTACAGGGAAGGCTTCGCTCTTGAGTGCAAAGCCATGAAAAAAGTGAGAGATGAGATGGGACTGACCAACCTCATTCTTATGATCCCTTTCTGCAGGCGCATAGAGGAAGCCAAGAAGGTCATTGAGGAAATGAAGAAGAATGGCCTCGTAAGGGGAGAGAACGGCCTGCAGGTCTACATGATGAGCGAGATTCCCAGCAATGTCCTGCTGATAGACAAATTCAGCAAGTACTTCGATGGTTTCTCCATCGGCTCCAATGACCTGACACAACTAACTCTTGGCGTGGACAGGGATTCCGAGATACTTGCCACCTCTTTTGACGAACGTGACGAAGCTGTCAAAAAAATGACCTCAATGGCAATACAGGGAGCTAAAAGAAACAAGAGACACATCGGCCTCTGCGGCCAGGCCCCCAGTGATTACCCCGAATTCGCTGAGTTTCTGGTGAAGGAAGGCATCGATTCAATATCACTGAACCCTGATTCAGTGATGAAGATCGCGCTGAAAGTGCTGGAGGTTGAGAAGGGGATGGGGAGGTGAAATAACTTCCCTCTTTGATTTAGTTCTGGATAGTAATGGTTCAAATATTTTCTGTAGCACCTCATTTTTGGGATATAGGTAACTGTAATTTTTTGTACGCTCTTTTAATGAAAATTAATTTGTAATAAATATTATAGTGTATAATTTTAATGTATTACAAGTAAAAATGCATATTAAGTAAATTAATTTTGGATAAGTTGCATAAGACTCAGTTTTTAATCCTTATGTCCAGTCACTTCATAGTGTCATCTGCTAAAATAGAATTTCTTACGATGCGTGCTTTGTAGCATGCTTTCTTTAACATCTTCTTGAAAGTCTCTCTTTCTTCATAATCAAAGTCTGAAAAGACTATATCAACCCAATCAAGAAGTTTCGGCCAAATTATTTCTTGTATATCTCTTCCTTTATCTGTGAGATAGACTTTGTATGCCCTTCTGTCACTTTCATCCCTGGTTCTGGATACATAGCCTTCAGATTCCAGTTTTTGTATGGTACGTGTACTTGTTGCTTTACTAACCATGAAAACCTTTGCAAGATTCTCCTGAGATATTCCTTCTTCTTTATGGTAGAGATACATCAAAAATTCAAAATGAACCCAGTTAAACCCATAAGATTTCAAATATCTGGACATATATACAAGATGACTTCTGAACATCTCCACTATTGGTACTAAGATCTCAGTTGGTTTTAACTCAGCTCCAGGTTTCTTCATCTGCTTTACATCCTTGCCATATTTTTAGCATCTTTTTTCATATATTTAATCCTCAATCATTCCAGCACCACAATCAAAAAAAGGTGATAAAAATGGCTAGAGCAGCATCAGAAAATGATTCGAGCCTGGATTTTTGCATTAGCAACCCCATATATCGATTTATTTATTTATTTATTTATTTATTTGTATATCAGAACCAATTCTCAAGATCGTCGTTTGTTCGATAATTTTCATCCTGATTGTAATGAATTACATCAGTCAGTTCTCTAAGCTTCTTTGTCCCTGGTTTCATATCGGGATATCCAATTGCCATCATTTCATAAACTTTAAGGTGTTCTGGTATTTTCAAAAGTTTCCTGGCCCGACTATCAACATCGGGGTTTCTGAATGCTGAGACCCACATTGATCCTAGTCCCAAACTCGAAGCAGCCATTTGCATACTCATAAAAGAACACCCCAAAGAAGTATTCAATGTAAATTCCCACCACTTGTCATTATCTTTTTTGCCAGCAGGCCCATAGTCTCTGGTTCTTTCATCTCCATATAATATGATGAACACCGGTGCTTTTCTAAAAGCTTTTGAGGTCTTACCTTCTCCAATCCCATCTAATAAATACTGGGTTATTTCATTCCTTAGCTCTTTATCGTCAATCACAACAATTTCCCATGGCTGCGCGTTAAATCCTGAGGGAGCTTGCATACCTATTTTCACTATTTTCTCAATGTAATCTCTGGATACAGCATCTTCTTTGAATTTTCTGATTGACCTTCTATTTGCTGTGATTTTTGACAGAATTTCATAATCCATGGTAATCTCCTCATTATATTGTAGCAGTTAGAATAATTAAACAAATAGTTCCAGATGAAACTATATTAGCATATTACAATTTATTCATTAAATAGTTACGCATGAAACTAATAATTGCCATTGCATTATCATATATGGATCCGAGTTATTTCCACCCCCTTCGCTAGCATGAGCAATAAGAGTAAATGCTTTATCTGCTTTAGCATTCTTCCTCATGCAATAGAGCGCACCCTTTGAAAACCCCATCTCTTCCCAATCAGTATAAGCAATACTCAATATCTTCTTCATAATCTCTTTTGAATCCTCCCTTTCCACAACATAAGCAGGATTACAAAAAGCAATATCTTTCCTTTTACCAACAAGATATTTAGCTAACTCTCTTGATTTCAATAACAGGGCATAGCTCCACATAACAGACTGCTTTTTGTAGGGAACTTTCTTGTTCATCCAGTTATTGAACTCCTCAGTTACTTTCTTAGCTCTCTATATGATATTCAATTCAGGCGCTTTTCAACAAAACATTTATGATTTTGAAACTAAACAATTTTAATATGGTAAAAACACCAAAACCAAATATGCGATCATCCAGAGTCACTGAACGCATAAACGCAACAGCATTTGAATTACTTGAGAAGCATCCGCAAGGTCTGCGCTGGTCAGAACTGCTCTCAATGATCAAGGCATCAGATTCTTCTTTTCATCCAAAGACTGTCAACGGATGCATCTGGAAACTTGTCGAAAGGTTTCCTGACAGGATCTATAAACCATCCAGAGGGATGTTCCGGTTACTGAAATATAAGTAGTCTTTCTGAATATCAATAAATAATAGGCTAAACTATTCTCCCCTGAATTCCATTTAATTCTGAATAATGCCTGACAAGAACATTTAGAAATGTTCATATAGAAATCCATTGACATTTTTATTATGTCCGAAAAAAGAATGTTAAGTGATTTACCTTTTTTTGATACTGTTCAGGAAATACTTTCACACTATTCATATCCACCTACGTGTCCTGCACTTTGCTGCAAAATAGCAGATATAAATCTGGATGAAAATGATCTGGATCTATTAATGCAGGCACCAAACTATAAGGCCGATGTGATTGAATCCTGCGATGAAGAAGGAGAATATCCGTATAAAATACAACCTCCTTGCCCTTTTTTAGAATCTGATATGTGCAGCGTATATGAATGGAGACCAACAATATGTCGAATGTTTCCGTTTAACATTTGCAATGTGTCAGATGTATTGCTTCTCTTTCCAGGTGATATGGGGGCAGATATATTCAAAGACTATGTGGAATATTCAGAGAATATACTAAAGCAACCTATTCCTGCAAAAACGATCGATGACTTTGAACAATCACATCGTTCTTTTGAGAGCAAGCTGGAAAAGGGTTTACCCATTCCCATGTTAACTATTAAAATTAAGACTCTGGCACCTTTTAAAGAATATCTCAGATCAAGAGATGCTTAATGTTGTTCAAACTGTAAAATTATATATTCTATTTTTTTCGGCTCTGTAGAAATTTTCAATATTTAGACGAATGTGAAATTAAGGATTGGTTTAAGTGTACTGTCCGATATTAAAAATTTTTTTTCGTATTTTACAGAACAAACAACCATTTTTTTAAAACCAGTAACTTTGCTAATCACGTATGTGTTCACCATTTAAGTGGAATGAGGAGCAGAAGCCGTCTATTACAGGGGTCATGTGAATAAAAAAAAAGGGGTGACGGGGTTTGGGGGAGAGGGGAAAATCCTATTGAAATAATTTCAAGGTTGTTTTTTATTAAAATGAGGAAATCTATAGAACCAAAATGAAGCACAAATCTAAAAATAAAATCATTGCTGCTTTTAGCAATTAAAACAGTCTCATCGTCTTTATCTATCTTAAGAAAGGATTAATTCTATCAAAACTTCGAACAATATCCTCTCCTAACAAACTCACAACAGATACCCATTTATATCCCAGCAATAGAGTTTAATGCACAATTACGGAGGTTAATCTGTGGCAACAAGATACATTAAAAAAATTGGTGTGCTTTCACTTGGAAAGATCGTGGGAGTTCTTTACGCAATAATGGGCCTCATACTAGGAGCTTTCATGACCCTTGCTTCCCTGACAATTGGTTCTATGGCGTTCCATCCCGGAATGGGAGGAATGTTTTTCGGAGCAGGAGCAATTATAATATTGCCTATTTTCTATGGAATTCTCGGTTTAATTACCGGCATAATCACTGCACTGGTGTTCAATGCAGCAACAGGAATAATAGGCGGTCTGGAAATAGAAGTTGAATAAACAGGATTTGTAGAAATACTCAATTGTCGATCAAGGCTCGACCCAGACCTCAAGCACCCTGTCCTTGATCTCATAATCCTTAACAGTGGTTATCTTCATATCCCTGGGATTTTCAACCCAGCCCAGGTCATACTCTTTTTTGTCCATTCCACCGCAGCATATCTTCCTTGTGATGGTAAGATTCAGCTTTACACGGTCAATTTCTTCCTCATTTATCTCGTCAGCTACATCCTGATATCTTTTTTGTATAATAATCGTGAAAATTCCCCATTAAGATATAGTTTAGTTTATAGAGATAACCATTTCCATCCTATCTTCAGAAAAGCAGGAGTCAAACAAAAACTGCTCACATCAACAGTTTAGCCAGTATCGGAGCAAGGAACACGGTTATCAAACCGGCAATACCTATTGCCAGACCGCTCATAGCTCCCTCGATCTCTCCCAGTTCAACGGCTTTGGTCGTGCCAAGTGCGTGAGATGATGTCCCTATGGCAACCCCTACTGCCACCTTGTTATCTATCCTGAACAACTTACAGACCATAGGACCTAGAAGAACACCAGCTATGCCCGTAAAGACTATGGCTGCAACGGTTATGGATGGCAAACCTCCAAGCTGGCTGGATATCTCAATTCCAATTGGAGTGGTGACTGATTTGGGAATCATGGAGATGCTCACCAGCTCATTGAGACCAAACATCTTGCACATGACAATAATACTCGCAATGCCTGCGGCAGATCCGATGCTGATACCAGCAAGAATGGGAACGACATTCTCTTTCAACAAGCTTATTTTCTTGTACAGGGGAACGGCAAGAATAACGGTAGCCGGACCCAGGAAGAATGATATGAACTGCCCGCCCCGGTTGTAATCTTCAAAACTGATATGGAAGCCCAGAAGAAAAATGATTATCATCACCATACTGATCACAAGCGGATTCATAAGAGGTGAGCCCGTTTTTTTGTATAGCAACCCGCCAGCATAGAACGTCAACAGAGATATCCCTATTCCAAAAACAGGAGACTCCACGAACAGAGAAATAAGCTCACTCAACGGACTGCCTCCTTTTCATAAGAATCTGTACTGTTGCACCGGTCACAACTGCAATAATAAAGGTCGAAACTACTGATATGAACATCAGAGCAGTCCATTTTCCTTCAAGTATCGAGAAGCAGGTAATCAAACCCACTGCTGCTGGAATAAAGAAAAACGAGAGATGCTTCAGCAGGAAGTTGCTTACATCCTCTATCATGGACAGTTTAATGATACCTGTCAGAAGAAATAATAATAACAGCATCATTCCCAGAACATTTCCTGGAATGTGCAGATTAAAGTAACTCTGGAGCAAGTCACCCATAAAGCATATAGCAAAAATTATAGCGAATTGGATGAGATACTTCATTTTGAGATCACTTTCGTTTTTAAAGGAATTAATGATACATTATGTTAAACGAATGTAACTTTAGTTGGAGTTTTTATTGCTTTCGGTTCATGCATGGGGAATACCCCCGATGTATTTATGAACAACTCAGTTCATAATAATGTATTTAGGGAGGTGCTCTTATGATGGGAGCAGACCGCTACAGGGATATTGAAAAATCCGATTGGTACAGAGGTATCTGGCTTATCCTGCTATTCATACTGTTAATAACTCTCGCCTCTGTGTCTCTGCTACCAAAACATTGGTATATCTGGACGGTGATGATAGTTGGCAGCACTTATTTAATCGTGATTTGGCATACAAAGAACTTTGCATATCAATGTCCCAACTGCAACGAGATATTCGAGATAGCAGTCACCGATAACTTTCTGGGTCCTAATAACATAACTAAAAAGTATCTCAAATGCCCCAAATGTAAAAAATGGGTCTGGGCACAGATAATGGTAATAAAGAAAAATACTTTAGGATAAACTCGTAATCTTCATCGCATCCAAACATAAACTTATTGTAAGTGATTCTATTCTTCAGGCTTGTTAAACCCTTCAAATATCAAAAAAATAAAATTATAGGAGGTGATACGATTACTGTCGACTTCTGGACTGACCAGAGCCTCGGTTAGCAGAGTGGTTTCTGGTGCCTGTTTTGCTACCCTTTTTGACACCTGTTTTACTACTGCTCTTATTGCCAGAACTGCTGCTCTTGTTTGCATTATTACCCTGGCTTTTTTTGGCACCTGAGTGTGCAGGCTTATTTTTATGGCCTTTACTCTCACCTTTTTTACCTCTGCTTGTACCCCTGGATTTTGAACTTCCTCTTGGGTTTTTCTGTCCCCGCTGTTGTCTTGGAGCTGGTTTTGCTGCATCACCAGTGGCGGTTCTAGCTTTTTCTGAATGATACTCGTGTTCAGCAACCTCGATTTTTGTTCTGGTGAGCTTTTCGATCCCACGGAGGAAATCACGCTCATCTGCAGCACAGAAAGAATATGCTGTTCCCTCAGCGCCTGCCCTTGCAGTACGCCCGATACGGTGTACGTAGCTTTCAGAGAGATTTGGCAGGTCATAGTTTATGACATGGGATATATCCGGAATATCAATTCCACGAGCTGCAATATCTGTTGCAACAAGCACTCGAAGTTTCCCTGACCTGAAATCATGGAGTGCCTTTGTGCGATGGGTCTGGGACTTGTTACCATGAATAGCATCAGCAGGGATCCTATTCTTGTTAAGTGTCTGAGCAACCTTGTTTGCACGGTGCTTTGTGCGTGTGAAAACAAGAATACATTCCAGATGTTTGCCTCTTAGGAGTTGCAGAAGTAATTCGTTCTTATCCTCTGAATCCACGAAAAAGACATACTGGTCTATAAGTTCCACTGTTGTTGCCTGTGGTGTTACCTCTACTGTAACAGGATTTGTAAGCAATTTCCTGGCAAGCGCGGATACATCAGGGGACATAGTAGCTGAATAGAAAAGTGATTGACGTTTGTTTGGCAGCAGATCAACGACCTTGTATACATCGTTAATAAAGCCCATGTCAAGCATTCTGTCGGCTTCATCAAGGACAAAATACTCCACACCTGAGAGTCTCACATGTCCCTGGTCCATAAGGTCAAGCAATCTGCCCGGAGTCGCTACAAGGATGTCTACGCCCTTTGAGAGGGCCCTGACCTGAGGACTCTGGCCAACGCCGCCAAATACGACCGTATGCTTGAATCGTGTGAACTGACCATATGTTGCAAAACTATCCCCGATCTGTGCTGCAAGTTCTCTGGTGGGTGCAAGTACAAGAACACGTGGTTTTCCCGGACGTGGAGACTTGTATGATGCAGACATATTTTGAAGGATTGGTAATGAGAACGCGGCAGTCTTGCCTGTACCTGTCTGAGCGATACCGATCATATCTTTACCATTTAACAAATGTGGAATGGATAGTTTCTGTATCGGAGTAGGAGTAGTGTACCCTTTTTCGGACAAAGCCCGCTTCAGCGGGTGTATTAAATTAAGATTATCAAATGACACGTAAACCTCTGCTTACAGTACAAAGATCATTAGAAATTATATCCGACTTACCTTACCCAAAAAGAACATCTCATCAGGATGAAAGCCGAACTCTATGATTATTTTCGTACAGTAAAACATCTATAAATTGAATTTTAATTAATTTTTACAAAAACGACATCTATACAGTTGAACAGTTATTAATTTGTGAGAAAACATGAATGTTAACTTCAAAGAATTAGTTGAAAAATTGTATGGTGCTCCGGCCGGGATTCGAACCCGAGTCTTCGGCTCGAAAGGCCGGAATGATTGGCCGGACTACACTACCGGAGCACGTTGATTTCGCTTTAGTGAAGCGACTCCAACATAACAGACATCGTTATTAAACCTTTCGCTTGTGTCAACACATTTCCTCTGCTTTCTCACTGTCATTGAGATTTGCAACCCACGCAGTGAGCTTTTCACAGGACTCTGGCTGACATGCATCCCTGCAACCTGCACAGGGTGAAAACATATCCCCAGATAACAGGAGATCAAAACAAGGAATCTCTTCTTCCTTAACCTTAAGAAGGTAAGTCCTGGCTCCGTTAGAAACAGCTTGCTCCCGGGTGATTACTTCATCATCCAAAAGCTTCGATACAACTCGGGAACATTTACGGCTGTCGATATTAAGCATTTTCCAGAGTTCATTCTGGAAAACGCCTTCTTTACTGTCTCGAATAATATTCAATGCATCTTCTTCGATACTCATGTTAGTTTCCACTGGGTGTTTATTCTTCCATCGGAACAACAAGAATAATATTATTTCCACGCAATACGACAGAACCAAGGGAACGCAGGCGCTCGCCGTCTGCTATCTCTACAGTATCCACCATATGCAGGTTCATATAATCATCTGCACTTTTTAAAGTTCCTTCGAGCAGGTGAAGGTCACCTTTCATCTCTACCTGGACTTTAGATCCAACTAATTTCTGGACTTTCTTACTAGGGAACAAAATTAATCCTCGCTTTCATTTAAAAGAATAATATTATCTATATGCCATTCTATATTCAGGCTAATTAAAATAGCCAATATCATATTTATTCTTGACGATTTGCACATAAATACTTACTGCAAGGTCACATATAACCTTGTAGTTCAGTACTATCCTGCACAGCATCTGGTTTCTTCGTCTTTTTTACACCCATTTGGGGTTTTGCAATTGGACCAAATGTGGCTTCATAGTTTTGTATATGCTGATTGAGCCAGCGCACAAGTTCAACAGTTGCCAGTGGAGAAAGTATAACTTCAGTCTCAAGCCTTCTCTGAATAACCTGCTCATCACCTTTCTTGCTAACAGCCATAGGCATATCATTGTAGAACCCAATCCTGAAATCATAAGGACTGTGTCCACCCACTGCGCCAATGGAATAGACCTGCTTAAAATCATCCGGTTTATGCAGTTCTATCCTGACATTCTTCTTTTTCTTAATCTCTTCCGGTTTATCGGTCATCACGTCACCTTCTTGTTCTTCTGTGCCCATCTAATCACACTCTTAATGGGCATCTATCTGCAGACATAACTATTATAATTTTTGATGCCAATAATAATTGCTTTACTCAACAAATTATTGTATCAGCCCTCAACGAGTTTCCTAAGACCCCTTGCCCTTAAAGAGACCTCTCTTTTGGAATGTGCTGCGGCGATCATTTCCACAGCCTCGAGATTACGTACCACATTATCAAGATATCCAAGCACATCACCCGGGTAAGCAGTTATGCCATAAAGATTTTCAAGTTTCCTTACAATCCCATCCGGCTCGTAGCCTTCTGCCCTTATAGAAATTATCTTCTCTGAGAACTTACGCTCAGCACAACCACAATAAGGAGAATCACGACAATTACATGTCAGAAAATCAGCAGCAAACTCGAACAACTGGTCACGCAGCGTGATATCCAGTTTATCCATATTTTCTCCTTCAAACAAAATATCCAGAGAAGCTCCCTGAAACACCCTGGAAGGAAGATTCACATTTAGAGCAGCAGATATACGAGGAGCATACTTGTAATAGACCGAATCAAAGAACTCCAGATTGGAAACAGTAACCAGTGGATCCTGCTCAACAAGAACGGAATCACGTATCAGAAATGCTGTTGAAACTGAAAGAAAATGCCCGGCTGCGATCTTTCCAAATCTTGTAAGCGAAATAAGATCGCCTTTTGCATGCAGGAACTTATTTCTTGCAAGTTTTTTAAGCAAAATACCTACGTTATAATCAGCCAGCATGTTGGAATGGATCTTTTCAAGGTCCTTCCGTGAAGAAGTCACAGCAGCTGATGCGAGAACTTCTTCCAGTTGTTCATCGTCACCATACTGGACCTTGGTATGCAGCATCTCACCTTTAAGTAATTTCAGGGCAACAGCATCCTCGGTATCATCCTTATCTCCCGAATATTTTTTGTTCGGAACAGCAAGCACTATAACCTCACCACGGTCGTGGTAATCAGGTCTTCCTGCACGCCCCAGCATTTGAAGGAAGTCCTGCATTGTGAGCCATGAAATACCCATTGCCAGAGATTCAAATATAACCTGTGATGCCGGGAAATCCACCCCGGCTGCAAGGGCTGCTGTTGTTACAACAACAGGAAGTTTGCCTTTGACAAACGCGATCTCTATTTTTTTGCGTTCCTGACTTGTAAGACCAGCATGATACGGAGCAGCAGATATCGGCAGCGCTTCAGAGATGCGGTGGCAATTTCGTCTTGAGTTAGTGAATATTATAGTCTGCCCTTTATGCCCTTTTGAAGACATTACAGAAAATTCTTCTCTTACAAGTTTTGCCATTATCTTTGTCTTGGAATGTTCAGGACAAAGTATCAGATGTCTTTCAATAGGTACGGGACGATACTCATATTCAATGAGCTTCGCACCAAGCTGTTTCGCACGCAACTGCGGCTTGGCTATGGTTGCCGATAAATAGATGAATTGCGCATCTGGTGCAATATACTTCAACCTCGCAATAGCACCATCCAGTCGGTGACCTCTTTCAGAATCCTCAATTGTGTGAACCTCATCTATTACAACTGTTCCAACATGTCCCAGCAGGTCAGCACCACCTGTCCTGAGGATATAGTCAAGCCCTTCATAAGTCCCTATTATTATATCCGAATCCAGGGTTCGCGTCATTGAAGCATTCTTTGAGGTTTTGATACGTGCACTACCCACCCTGATAGATGTTTTGATACCAATGGGCGAATATCGTTTTGTGAACTGGTCATATTTCTGGTTAGCAAGTGCTACCAACGGTACAAGATAGAGCATTCTGCCCTTCTTTCTTAGAATATTCTCAACGCCTGCCAACTCAGCTATCAAAGTCTTACCTGTAGCTGTAACAGACGTAACAAGCTGGTTCTGTCCTTTAAGAAGACCATTTTCCACTGAAAGAGCTTGTACCGGCAGAAGAGTTTCAGATTTTGCAAGAAGCAACTTTTTAAAGCTCTTGTGAAGAGGCAGGTTCTTTATCATTTCCTTTGATACGGAAGTATTGGCAGCAATGGAATCAAATTTTGTAAGCTCACGGTCCAGCTCATCAGGGCTTATCATAGCCATGGTTCTGTCAAGGTCCTTTGTCTTGAGCATTATATCTTCAAACCGCTGACACACGTCATCCCCATAATTCACGTGGGAACTTTTGAGCGTACGGAAGAGTTCCTCCCGTGCACATTCCTCACATATTTTGCCCCGATGATATTTTATTGAGCGTCTGTTCAGGAAATTGAACTTGTTCTTCAGCAAACAGAATCTGCATGCATTTACAAGATCTGCACTGAGCTGGAAACCCTGAAGCATTTCGACAAACCTGGCAGCCTGTTCATCGTCACCGCCCCTTGCTATCATTATACGATCAGCTATTCTTATAAGGTCAACAAATTCCGATGGTGGTCTGTACTCTCCTTTCCCATCGGTTTTGACCTTGAATTTATGCGGACGCGGACCTGCGTCAGTCTGTCTCAGGACAAGTTCACCGACAAAAAGAGGCTTTTTCTTTTTATCCCGTATCGGCAGGATAATAATTTTGGACCTTTCGGTGCTTGCAAGTATCCAGAGAGTCATTGATGCTCTTTGATAACTGATAGTCTATAAATACTATTGTATTTACCTGAAAGAAGTATTTTATAACATTAAACAATATATAATAACTTAGTATAATTGAGGATGAAAAATGCTGGATTCTAAAAACATGATGGAAACTGGAACCATTAGCCTTGAAGCCGAATCCAGAGATGAGACAGAACCTTCCCTTTATCAAAGCCTTAAAAAACAGGAACCTGATCAGGTAGTAGAAGATATATTCCATATGATTTCAACTGGAATTTTAGCTCTTGACAGGATACTGGGAGGAGGTTTGCCAGCTGGATCGCTTACATACTTTTCAGCTGACCCACGTTCAATGTCTGAGGTCTTTCTTTATCAATTCACACAATCACGCAAAACCTATTATTTCACAACAAGCAGGAAACCAAGGTTTGTGCTCAATGATGTGATAAAACTTGGATTTGATCCAACAAACATCATCTTTGTGGACATATACAGTGAGTACTATTGTACTGTATGTGGGGATAAATCCGATAACGTAGGTAACGAATTCATAGATGCAAAAATAATAGATTTCACAGAGTTCAACCTGCGCAACATTGCAAATGATTCAAGTGGTGAAGAAGTGAACATAATCTTCGATTCATTCTCATTCTTCATGGAGCTTACTGTTAACAAAGGACACATTAAGCAACTTGTTAATGTGCTCTATGAAACAACAAAGGATCTTGGATGCCTGACATACCTGTATGGGTTGAACAACACTAACGCACAGGATATTGAGGGCTTTACTTTCAATGTATGCGATGTTATCTTTGAGTCGATGCTCGAAAAAGGAGCTGATAAAGTAGCATGCAAACTTGCAATTCCAAAGATAAGAGGAATGATCCCCAGCGCCGAGATCATAAAATTCAAGATTAGCGAGGGTATACAGATCGATACATCCAGGGATATTGCATGATACACCTGAATCCTAATTTTTAAAGCTCCGCATCCGAGGTTGCCAGAGAACAATTACAGGCATCCTTTTTTGGAAACGAGCGTATAACATCTGATAATACGTCCCTTAATCTGTCTTTTCTGCCGTCGAGAGTCTCAAGCACTTCACTGACGGTCATCTTGCCCTTTCCCAGCCCGCATGCATCATTGGTTACGGTACAGATGGATGCATAACACATGTTCAGCTCTTTTGCCAGCACAAGCTCAGGCAGACCGGTCATACCCACGACATCCCCGAATTGTCGCATCATACGTATTTCCGCTTTTGTTTCAAATCTTGGGCCTTCGGTGCAGGCATAAACACCTTCTGAAAAACCAATATTTCGTTTAGTAAGGGAATCACCCATTAGCTGGCGCATCTGAGGACAATAAGGTTCACTTACGTCTACATGTATCGTCTTTTCATTAAAGAATGTTGAAGGCCGGTTCTTAGTAAAATCTATAAAATCGTTGGGCAAAAAGAAACTTCCAACAGGATGATTTTTCATAGTACCTACAGAATTTGTGGCAATTACCCTCTTCAAACCCAATTCATGTATGGCATGAATATTTGCCCGATTGTTAAGCATGTGAGGAGGAACATGCCGGTCACCATCTGCATGTCTGGGTACCAATGCAACATTCCTACCCCCAATTTCCAAAATATAGACGAGGACATCACCATAAGGAGTACTCACAGGCAATTCCTGATATGACCCCTCTGAAGTGAAAGCAACCCCGCCTATTAGAGCAGCATGCAGATCCAGATCATGATGCATATTGTCTTTTTCCTGCATAGTTTTACCTTTTAGACTTTTTCCCGGTCGCCTGCGGACTATTTGATACTTTGATTCCCGTCAGTGCAAGGATGATAGCAAATACGATTGAATATACGAATAATTCCAGTCCTGCACGCGGATCACTTATGCCGTTTCCAAGCACCGGGCTCATTGACATAATATAACTGGTGGATCCCCAGAAAAGGAAACCTATGGACACCACAAAGAAAGCAGGTATCAGGTACCGTTTAAAAGAATCACCGCGTTTCTTACAATCTATGATCTTTCCCGCATCTGCAAAAAGGATTGCCAGAACGTAGATCCAGATAGTCTTATTAATAAAAGCCGTGAACAGCGGAATAACTCCATAGTACCATATGCCTTCTGCTGTGTAAAATGACCACACATCCATAAGACCTAACAAAGTAGCCACTAATATTAAGAAAACCGCCGTTGAATAAGTGAAAAATGTCATCCTTCCTGAATGGAAAGAGTCTTTTAACTGTTCCCAGTAGAAAGTAACCGTGTCGCTGAATCCACGATAAAGCATATAGAGACCCACAGCCGCCAGAATACCTATGATAGCACCCTGAGAATAGTTTATCAGCAGGAAGAAAGCATAGATTAGAGACGCAAGTCCCAGCGGAACAAAGAATGTCTGGGATATTTTTGGGTCATTAAAAGCATGTTTGATTATGTAGTAGGTACTTTCCAGATTGGCACTCTGCATAACCACGATTCTTCTTACAGAATCGATCTTGATCCTTGACTGGACAATGGGTAACAGCGTTTCATCCTCAGCACCATCGGATACGAATATCGCAGATTCTGCCGGAAATTTCTTCAGGATCATGTCAAGCTGGTTGGCTATCTTCTGGTCAGAGATTATACCAATGTTCCTGTCGCCTGCAAAAGTAATTATTTCCGCATTTATTCCCCTTTCAAGCAACTCGTCAAGTATCTTGACACCTCCGAAGATAGTATTAGTATCAGAATCTTCAGGGTCTGCTGTTGCAAGCTTGACTGCTGCCTCTATATTCGCCTCTTTGCCTATCAGAGGCACCTGAACATTTGCTTTGTCCCCAAGGTCATTATCCCTGTCTATGCAGATTACCAGTGTTTGCATGAAACTCCTGTAGATATTTATAACGAAAATATAAATAGATTCTGATAAATCAGTATCTGTAAAGAACTTGAAAAAAAGATAAATAAAACATCCAATGATTTTAAGGAATTATATTATCAATAAGCAAGCGAGCCCATTTAAGTTTCTTTTTCTTGATAGGATCGACATTTTCATCATCAAAATCAAAACCTATGATAGTTATACTGGCAGCACCAAATTCTTTTGCAAGATAAACGCACCTGTCACCGTCGCTAAAACCTCCGAAATTATACACATTATCCAAAGGTTTTGCCTGTGTACTTCCAACCATCTTTGTCAGCAGAGGAACATACATCTTTAACTTATCGATGTTGTCACCATGTGCATGCACGACCATCAAAGACCCTCTTTGGTTGGCAATCATTTCCTTTTCAACATCGCCATCAAGATCAGTCACTATAATTTCAGGAATGATATCATGGTCAACAAGCACAGCAGCTGCTCCATCTGCAGCTATTATGATAAAATCACCTGCGTTAATAAGTTCCAGTTCATCATGAAGAACTGGAGCATTGCCACATACAAGTACATCTTTTCCTTCGATCAATTGATGAAGCTTAAGAACACCAATGGTATTTGAGGCTTTGAGCATACAAGAAAGGATGAGAGCGGCCTGCTCATCATCTTCCCTGTTAAAGCCCATGTCTTTTAATATGGACTCGTAAATGGGCTCCCATTCATTAAAGTCCATATATCCTCAGTTAACCTTTGATATACCGATCTTCATGGATATGCCTTCGACATTCCAATCTTTCTCAAGGGAACCAGAAGTGTCGACATCAAGACCTATCACCTGAACATTTGAACGGGTCTCTTTTGCGATGAACTGTTCACGATCAAGCACAAGATCCAGGACTCTTTCGTCATTGATCTGTATGTGTGACCTGATGTTATCATCAACTGCAAGATCGAGTTCTTTTCGCATGTCCTGTACCCTGCGGATAACTTCCCTCGTGAACCCTTCAGATTCGATCTCACGGGTGAGGTTTGCATCCACATAAATGATACCTGCACTTGACTGAGCACTCGCAACCATTTCAGGCAATGTTTCGGTGAAGTTCACCATTTCAGGCTTAATTGTGACTTTTCCGCCAGGCATCTCAAGTTCGAACTGCCCTTCAAGGGCCAGTGCAGTCTTCAACTCTGTAACATCAGCCTGCTTTATAGCTCCAATTACCTTGCCGGCATCGCCTTTAAATGCAGGACCAATTGCACCATGTTCTGGATTTACCTCAAATCCAAGTTCATCCCATGACTCACCTATGCCTGTTAGCACAATGTCCTTGGAGTTGGTCTGATCCATGAGCACAGACTTGAGATCCATCACAGCATCAGCTGCCTGCTGGTTCTCAGGAGTGAGCACTATGCGTGTTACAGGCCATCTAAGCTTCCTGCCTACTTTCTGACGGGCATTTGATGCAGATTCCACAATTGAACGAGCCATTTTCATGTGAGCTTCAAGATCCTTGTCCACGAGGCTCTCATCGATAAGCGGCCAGTCTGTCATGTGAATTGATACCGGAGCATCAGGATAAACATTCTTCACAAGATTCTGGTACATCTCTTCAGCCAGGTGTGGCATGAATGGTGCAATCACCTTTGCGGTCAGGACGAATACATCATACAGTACACGATAGACTGCAAGTTTGTCCGGATCGTCAGCCTCTACCCATGTTCTTGGCCTGATGAGCTGAATATACCATCTGGAAAGATCCTCAAGAACGAACTCATTTACAGACCTCAGTGCCCTGTGCAGTGTACACTTGGCCATGGAATCATCAACATCAGCAATGAGTGACTGTGCCCTTGAAAGCATCCACCTGTCTTCTTTACGAAGGTGCGGTCTGACAGATTCAAGTGATACCTTTGAAGGATCGAACTTGTCAAGCACCATGTAAGGCAACGGGAAACGATACACATTCCAGAGGATGTTTAGTGTCCTGTTGATATTCCCAAGTTCATCCTGAACGAATTTCAGGTCATCCCATGGTGCACTTGAAGAGAGCACGAAACTACGCAGCGTGTCCGCACCGAACTTCTCTATGACTTCACCTGGTGCAATGACATTGCCAAGACTCTTTGACATCTTCCTGCCTTTGTCATCAAGAGTAAAACCATGCATAAGCACACTCTTGTAAGGAGCCTTACCGAAAGCCACCATACTGGCACCAAGCTGTGAATAGAACCATCCACGAGTCTGGTCCTGTCCTTCTGTAATGAAGTCTGCAGGCCACCATTTATCAAATTCTTCCTTTTGCTGCGGGAAGCGCAGGGTTGCCCATGAAGCTACTGCTGAATCGAACCAGACATCAAAGACATCTTCCACACGTTTCATCTTACCGCCGCATTCGCAGTCCAGCAAAACCTCATCTACGTATGGCCTATGAAGTTCAATATCTTCATTAAGGCCTGACATTTCCTGAAGTTCTTCTTTTGTACCCATGACATGCAACCTGTCACAGCTATTACACATCCAGACAGGTATGGGTATACCCCAGTATCTCTGGCGTGATATACACCAGTCACGTGCTCCCTCTACCCAGTCCTTGAACCTTGCAGAACCTGCCCAGTCAGGATACCAGCTTACTTTAGCGATCTCTGAAAGCATCTCTTCCTTAAGGTCACCTATTTTAATGAACCACTGTTTAGTAGCAAGATAGATAATAGGAGTCTTACAGCGCCAGCAATGTCCGTACCTATGCTCGATAGTCCCTTCTGAAAGAAGGTTTCCACGCTCGTTAAGATCCTCGATTATAACCTTGTTTGCCTCACGTATATGCATACCTGCATATTCCCCGGCTTCCTCAGTGTAGCGTCCATCAGGACCCACTGGACAGAAGATAGGAAGACCATTCTTCTTACCGACCTCAAAGTCGTCCATACCATGCCCCGGGGCAATGTGTACACAACCAGTATTCTCAGCGGTCACAAAATCAGCAAGATAGATGCCATGTTCCATAGATGCCTGTTTTGGCACCATGTCAGACAGCGGACTTTCGTAGGTAAGTGAGGTGAGGTCCTCGCCAAGCATTGTACCGAGCACTTCATAATCAACATATCTTCCTTTCCTGAGCAGAGCTTCCATAAGTTCGGAGGCTACAATAAGTACTTCCTCTTTGCCATCTGAAGCCACAGCTTTTACTTTTGAATACTCAAATGACGGATGTACTGCCACTGCAACATTTGAAGGAATCGTCCATGGGGTTGTGGTCCATATAACAACAAAAGTATTCTCTTCACCATTTATCTTGAATTTGACGAATATGGAAGGGTCTTTGCGTTCCTCGTACTCGACTTCAGAATCCGCAATTGCTGTTTCGCAGCGCGGACACCAGTTGACCACACGTTTTCCAAGCTCCAGCAAATTTTTATCCTGAGCCTGCTTGAGGGTCCACCAGGCAGCCTCGATGTACTCATCTTTGAGTGTCATATAAGGATCTTCCCAGTTAAGCCATGCACCAAGCATCTGGAACTGACCTGTCATATCATCCTTCTGAGTAAGAGCGAATTCCTTACATTTCTCGATAAAATTGCCGACACCATAGGTCTCAATATCTTTCTTGGAGGTAAAACCAAGAGCTCCTTCAACTTTAACCTCTATTGGAAGTCCATGCATATCCCAGCCTGCACGGTCAATGATATCATGACCATTCATAGAACGGTACCTTAAAATGGAATCCTTGATTATCTTATTCCAGGCAGTCCCCAGATGTATATGTCCGGTGGTGTATGGTGGACCGTCCACGAAAAAGAACTTTTTTCCACCCTTTCTGTGCTCACGTACCTTGGAATAGGCATCGACCTCTGTCCAGAAATCATGTACCTTCTTCTCTATTTTCTGTGGGTCGTATTGATTGGTAATCTCCTCTATCATATGGGATTCTCCATGCTGGAAGTTAATTGTAAATATAAGTGTAAGAGTAATTGTGATATTCCTACTGCAATATTCAATTTAAATATATTGCATCATGATAAACCATTTTTCTTCATCTAACTGAATTCCTTTTCAACTAAGGGCATCATGAATGATACTTAAAAGTTTCGAATTGAATGATTATCCTGAAAAAATGAGAGCAAATAAGATAAAAAAAAATAGAAGCCAGATATCCACAATGGATATCAAAGCTCTTTCACAAGGCGGAAACCAATGTAATTCTTGTGGCTTCCATCACCGATACTATCCCTGTCAGATGAACGGCAGTTTGATTCTGCATTTTCCCAGCTCCCACCACGAATAACTCTTCTATCAACTCCACCAGTCCATTCACTTCCATCGGTTGGTGCTTTCTGGTAGTTGCTGTGGTATTCATCAGCCACCCATTCAGCGACATTGCCATGAACATCGTAAAGACCCCAGGGATTTGCTTCTTTCATGCCAACAGGACGTGTTTTGTCTTCTGAATTATCATCATACCAACCATAAGCTTCCAGCATAGATTCATCGTCACCAAATGAGAAAGCTGTACTTGTACCTGCCTTAGCTGCATATTCCCATTCAGCTTCGGTGGGCAGACGATATGCGTCAGTGTCTTCCATTTTATTGAGCTTATCAATAAATTTATTAGCATCAACCCAGGAAACTTTCTCAACAGGCAGATCAGCACCTTCAAAGTAAGATGGCTCGGACTCCATTACTTTTTCCCATTGCTCCTGAGTTACTTCATATATACCTATATAGAAATCATCGCCAATAGTTACTTCACGTACAGGTCTTTCATCTTTGTCACTGTACAGTTCTTCCTCCTGTGCCCCCATAAGGAAGGAACCTTCTGAGATTTTCACAAATTGCATACCAATAGAATTGGTAAAAGTAGAATCATCGACCTCTGGTTCCTCTGGGACAGAATCAACTTCTGTAGATTCCACATATTCGTCATCAACATCGGCATCCTGGGAATCAGCACATCCACTGCCAATAATCGCAACCATAAGAATGAGACTCATAATAATTGTCATGTATAATCTTTTGTTCATAGACCTATCCTCTTACATATAACAACCTAAACAATATTAGATTTTATTGCGACACATAATTTAAATTCTTTGGTTTGTGCCATGTGTAAAACTAAAAATAAAAAATATAATGAATTAATTAAAAAAATGGCTCTTTAGAACTCCTCGGTATTCAGGTAAGAAAGAAACTAATGGGTTTTCTAGGTGTAATTTTACATCATATGAAATGAAGATTAGAAAAACCATTATAGGGACTCATGTTAAAAAAAAGAGGTGAGGGGAAAACTTATGAGTATTTCAAGGTTATTTTTTGTCAAAATAAGGATTTCTACAGAAAAAGAAAAAGGACCATTTACATAATAAAGTTAACAGGCACCCTTTTGTTGGATTGAGAGGTACCTCATAAAACTCCAACCCCTTCACAAGCAATTTTGTCCAACTTATATTGATAAAACTAGTTGCTAAGAGATTCTGCTTTTCTCTCAAGAAGTATATCTTTGCACCTTTGCAAGTCCTCAACTGTATTGATATTGAGTGCCAGTTCAATGTCATCCAGTACAAGACTTACATAATCCTGTTCATGATCCACATCATTGCCATCCATTATATTGATTCCCGAAGGAACTATCAGTTCCCCTTTCCCCTCCCAGTTAAAAACCGTATCAGGACGGATACCGAGACTTTTACAAACACATATAGGGGAAAAAATAGACATTGCCGGTTTTCCACATACCTTATACTCTTCTATTACCTTTTCAAGAAGTTCTGGTGTCAAAAGAGGCAGGTCTGCCATAAGAATAAGAAGTGGCTCCGTGATACAAGCAACCTTTACCGCATACACCATATCACCCACATAGTTACCCCCGCCTGTGGGGATAACCATTACCTTGTCATCATATTTTTCCTGGATAAAAGATGCGGTCCTGGGGGTTGCAGGGGAAACAGCAACATATATGTCACCAATGCTCTCGGTTCTTAGCAGAGTATCGATCACATAGGTTATGAGAGGTTTTCCCAGTAGGTCAACACAGGGTTTTTCACCCATATCAAGCCTGCTTCCAAATCCTCCTGCCATTATTATAGCGTCCAAATAATACCTCCATACATTAATACCAATGTGATGGTCATCAATGCTACTATTCGGCCAATCTCATTGGAAGCACCAATGACATCACCATTGACACCACCAAAATGCCTGTTACTTACGTTAAGTAATATCAGTGTTGCTGCAATCGCTGCTATAAATGGAATGATACCGGTAATTCCAAGGCCAAGATAAAAAGATGATCCAAGACAGGCAATACTACCAATTACAAAACCTATAAGATATTTAGGTACTGTGGTTTTGTTCACGAGTATAGAACCCAGTCCTTCATGGATAGGTTTGCCAAATGCAGCAATTGTCAGCATAGACTGCATTGCACTTACCTCAGATACGAACATCGCAAAGAAGAATATACGTGCTACATCTGCGGTAGTTGAATACAGAACAATGGATTCACCATAAAGTGATGTAAGGGTCGCGTAGAATGCAATGATAATAAGAGCTGCATATGCTACCCCTCCTATCCCCAGGGACATATCCTTCAGGGCTTTTAATTTCTTTTCCACTGAGCCATGGGCTGTCAGACCATCACCAAGATCAGCTATCCCATCCAGATGATTCAGACCGGTAATATAGTAAACAAAAGCAATGATAAGTACTGCACTTATGGAAATTGGCAGGAAGCTTATGAGAATATAGGCTACCACACCCATCAATAGACCAAGTACAATACCTACGACCAGATGCAGGTAGGTCCTTTTGAAGAACTCATCAAGACCCTCCATGGTAATTCCCACGGGGATGGTTGACAAAAATCCGAAGCTGGAGCGAAGAGCTAACAAGAACCCGGTCATCCTGCTATCACATCACTTTTGTTTTTCAGGTCTTTTTTATCTTCTTTCTTAGTTTTATCGGATGAAATTGCCGATTCTGCCATAGCCCTTGTATACATACTAGCAGACACACCACCGATAAGCCCACCGATTATATCATCCATGAAAGGCCCAAGCTTTGAGAGAATTCCGGGTTTTTGCTTGTCAAAGCGTACGAATTCGAACATTCCTTTGTCACCACTGATATATTTGGAGATGCTCATGCCAAGAACTTCATCTGCAATTATGAAGGTCAGATCCTTTTCATATGAACTTTTACTGATATTAGGCAATCTGCCTGCACGACCTTCTTTTTCAAGTAATATCCCGGAATAGACAAGCATACAGAGATTTGCATCAAATAGGGCAATATTAAGTTCGTACAGGAATTTTTCCTCTGCAAGCTCCCTTGTTTCGATACCCGGGTGTGGAACATATAACTCCAATGCAGTGTCAACAAGCATCTGAACTGTTATTCCTTCCTCTTCAAGAATATCAATGATATCCCTGGTGACATCACCTTCCAGCTCTTTAGACTGGTCTTTTTTCCGGTCTTCTGATTCTATATCCGATAATTTCATTGCGATCACTTTGGAGAGATTTATTTAACTAAATTTAATCTGTCAATATCATGTCAAAATTATAAGTAAAGATACAATAATTGCAAATAATGATGCTACAAGAGTAATCCACGATGTCAGCTTGATATCTTCAGACATAGGATAAACGAAGCCTTCACCCAATACATATGTATTAGGTTTTTCAAGCTTTATCCTGAGCGCACCGGCAACTGATGCCATGGGAAAACCCGAGTTTGGAGATGGTGTTTTCAAACCATCCGCAAGTCCGCTTTTTAATGCAGTTTTGTAATCCGGTACTTTGGTCCCGCGATAGACCAATCTGATTATTAGAGTCGCTGCGCAAATAAAGAGAACGGACAAACGGGCAGGCACCCAGTTGAGTACATCATCCAGCTTTGCAGAGAACCAGCCCATGTCCCGGTGACGTTCATCCATGTACCCTACCATAGAATCAAGGGTGCTTGTCGCTTTAAAAACATATGCTGCGATCAGCCCGAAAGGACCAAAACATGCATAGAACAAAAGCGGAGAAAGAATGCCATCCACATAGTTCTCTGATGTTGTTTCAATAATAGCAGAAGATACATGGCTTTCATCCAGTTTTGATGTATCCCTGCTTACATACATAGACAGTTTTTGCCTTGCACCATCAAGCTCTCCTGCATCCAGCTCTTTTCGAACCTCATCTGCAGCACCATAGAGACAGCGTACAGCAAATGTTGCCTTGAGAAAATAAGCAGCAACGATATAACGCAATGGAGCAGGAATATTTTCAACTCCCATAAAGAGCAATACAAGATAAGCTATAAAGCTGCCAAACAGTATAGTGCTAAGACCCATAAATATCCCATAGAGCTTTCTGTGGGTCTTTGGAACATTTTTCTTGAAAATAGCTATCAATTTTCCCATCCAGACAACTGGATGAATTGCAGCAGGTGGTTCGCAAAATACCAGATCCAGGGCATAGGCTAACAGAAGCACTATAGCAAGTTCACTTGCGTCAGCCTGTACCGGCAGCATCATAAGTTATTCTCCATTACTTCCTTCCAGGCCTTCTCAATACTTTCATTATTGAGTCCATCTACTGTAAACACAGATAACAGTTCATCAACAATCTTTTCCTGATGAACTATAGTACATTTAAGGCAGCTCCATACCTGTCCACCACTGGAACTCTCAACCCAGTTGCCTCCAGTAAGATTGTCCTCACACGGATAGAATGGACAGAAGCAGAATGTGCAGTCCTGTCCTTCAAAATGACAGGGATAATAATCACATTCTGTATTGCTACCCCTACGTCCACATTCTGATGCCGCTTTGATATTTTCTTCCAGTTGTATTTTTGCCTGTTCCCGACCCCATTCATATATTACCTGACGAATGGTAGATGCGATACGTTCATTTTCTTCTCTTTTGCGTATAGCTATTCGAATGAAATTAGGACCTATATTCTGGAATGAATTACAATCACGTATCAACACACCATGGGAAGCCATACGCTCTGAAAGCTCGGATGAACTCATGGCAAGATCGGATATATCCACGAAAATATAGTTCACACTGCTTTTAATGGGCTTAAAACCCCGACGTGAGAGTTTTTCCATGAGGAATTCACATTCCTTTCTTATGAAAGTCCTGGATTCTAGCAGGTACTTACTGTTTACTCCCCCTTCCATATTCAAAAGTGCAGTTGCAACAGTATCTGCGATGCATCCCATATTCCAGGAAAGCCTGGCATTGTTAAGTACACCGGCAAAGTTCTTTGAAGCTATACCAAAACCCATCCTGATACCAGGAATAGCAAAAGCCTTTGTGAGGGAGCGCTGGATAAAAAGATAATCATTTTCCTCAAGAAGATATGCAACACTCTGCTCAGGGTCTGAAAGCTCTATGAATGCTTCATCCACAAAGAGAATGGTCTTATGGGCTGCACATATCTCTGCAAGTCCTTCTATTTGCTCCTTTAAGAGTAATTTTCCTGTAGGATTATTGGGATTGCACACAAAGAGAATCTTAGCTTCATTAAGCAATTCATCGTCAAGATGGAAAATATCTTCCTGAGCAACGTATTTTATCTGTGCCCCCATGACCTTGCATTGCATCTCATATTCACTGAATGTGGGCGTGGGGATAAGTACAATATCTCCTTCGCTTATTGTACATTCAGCAACCAGCCGGATGATCTCAGTTGATCCATTGCCTGGAATAATGTTCTCATATGTTGTGCCCATACCAACAAAATCAGCTGCTGCTGTTCTGTATTCCATATAACGGTTATCAGGATACTGTTCTAATTTTTCAAGTCCGGTATTAAGAAGATCCTGTAGATCAAGTTCCGAATCAGCCTGCTCAAACGGAGTTCCAAAAGGATTCAAGCTTGCACTTGCATCCAATATATCTGACTCAGGTATCCCATATCTCTGGGAACTTTTTCGGATCAGTCCGCCATGCGCACATGGCTCAAGACTTAGAAGATATTTCTTTACCGGGAGAGATGATCTTTGTTCTGTCACAATAATCAAAGCATGTAGTAAATAGGAAATATATTAACCTGTTTAATTGCACCTCAAAAATATCAGAGAAGAGGCTCAATTATTTCCTTCCATGCCCTCCTTATGTTCTCATCAGTGTCTCCGTCACCCATAAGTGCATCAAGCACCATTTTGGCGACCTTTGGTCTATGCAATAAAGTACAATTTTCACAGCTCCAGACCTGTCCGCCTGTGGAGCTTTCTATATATTTGCCACCTGTATTCTCGTTCTGGCATGGATAAAAAGGACAGAAACAGAATGTACAATCCTGACCTGTGAAATGACATGGGTAGTATTCGCAGGAACCACGACCTGCAGCAGTTGCACCACCATGTTCAATGGTTTCCTCAAGCTTTTCCCTGGCATCTTCCCTGCTAAGTTTAGCGAATACATCATCAAGGGTACTTATAAGCTTCTCGAATTCTTCCCTGGGACGAACAGATATCCTGACATATCTTTTGGAACCATCAAAATAATCACCGCATTCACGGATCACTATCCCATGAGATGCAAGTCCCTCTGTAAGTCTTACAGAATCCACAAAAAGATCCTTCACATCCACAAGCACATAATTGGCATTACTTTCAACAGGATCGAAACCATATATGCCCAAAAAACGTTTGGTTATATATTTTCTTTCTTCTTTGATCAAAGCCCTTGAATCATTCAGGTATTTACAATTGGTGCCACCTTCCATATTCAAAAATGCAATTCCAATAGCTTCATCTACCGCACCGATATTCCATGACAGCCGGGCAGAATTCAGCACACCTGCCAAAGAACACGAACCAATACCATATGCCATTCTCATACCAGGCATGCCAACAATATTTGATACTGATCTTATAACAAAAAGATAATCATTATCCAGCGTAATGTCAGCAACACTCATATCAGGGTCAGCAAGTTCAATGGATGACTCATCAACTATAAGCAAAGTGTTATGTTCAGCACATTTCTCTGCGAATCGCACTAGCGAATCTCTTGATGTGAGCTCACCGGTGGGGTCGTTCGGATTCTCAATAATGACTATTTTTGCCTTATTCAATGTCATCTTTGGAAGGGACAGTAATTCCTTCGAAGTAAATGAATGTACACGAGCACCGAATATCTCAGCTATATGGCGATACTGGCCGGATGAAGGAGATGGAACTATTACCATATCGCCTTCATTTACAACGGATCCTATCAGCAGACGCAGCAGTTCACATGAACCATTACCAGGAACTATATTTTCAAAATTGATGCCATGACCGAGAAAACCAGCAGCAGCGGTTCTTAATTCCAGATACCTGTTATCAGGGTACTGTTCTGATCTATCAATAGAAGTAAAGACTATTTGCTTCTGGTCAAGTTTACTTTCCTGAAAATCGAACGGTGTACCCAAAAGGTTTGTGTTTGAACTAAAATCAAGAATATCTGATTCAGACAGGTTATATTTTTCAGCTGATTCATGAACCCTTACACCATGTTTTTTAACTTGCAATGCAAGTAAATAATACTTCAAATGAGGTGGAAAATTTTTTTGGCACACACTTATCAACATGTGGTTACGCACAGGAGATATATTAAACTATTCAAGTTTAGTTGCGCAAATGTCCATTATTTTAAAGCCCAAACCCTAAACCCGTATTATTCACAATCCAGATCTATCAAAAGTTCTATAATGATGTATTGCACAACGATATAGTGTATTTACTGGAGATTTTCTCATGGCAGATGAAATAGATTATAACATAATCGGCGACGACATGCAACTTGTAGAGATAGAACTTGATACAAATGAAGCAGTAAGAGCAGAAGCAGGCGCAATGATGTATATGGGCCCGGGGATCAAAATGGAGACATCCACAGGCGGAGGCCTGCTTAAAGGTCTTAAACGCGCAGTGACCGGTGAGAGTTTCTTTATTACAAATTTTATCCACGAAGGCTCAGGAAAAGGATATGTTGCATTCGGAGCCCCGTATCCCGGAAAGATAATACCACTTGACCTTGGTAAAACAGGAGGTAGCTTCCTGTGCCAGAAAGATTCATTCCTCTGTGCAGCAAACGGTATAGATATTGAGATCGCACTTACCAAAAAGATAGGAGCCGGACTATTTGGAGGCGAAGGTTTTATTCTTCAAAGACTTAAGGGTAATGGGCTTGCGTTTGTACATGCAGGTGGGACCATCGTTGAAAAAGACCTTGCTGCCGGAGAAACTATCAGGGTTGACACCGGCTGTATAACTGCCTTTGCTGAAAGTGTGAAATATGATATACAACTGGCAGGTGGGTTCAAGAATGCACTCTTCGGAGGAGAAGGGCTTGTGCTTGCAAACCTGACAGGTCCTGGAAAAGTATATCTTCAGAGCCTCCCGTTCTCACGCCTTGCAGACAGAATCGTTGCAGCATCAAAATACCAGGGTGGCAGTGGAAGAGATGAATCAACCGGAGTGGCCGGAATTGGCGGCGGTGCACTTGGAGCCATTCTGGGCGGAGACCGCTCTTATTAAAAATAGAAGGTTGCAAGTTCAACAAATGGAGAGATCATAAAAATGAGACTATTTGCTATTGCAGATCCGCATGGCAATTATTCTAAAATAGAAGAGTTACTTGAACAATCAGGGGATATTGATGTCGTTCTGATCGCTGGGGACATAACCAATTTTGGCCCGGATGAAAAGGCGCTGGAACTTCTGGACTTGTTCAAGCCACCAATACTTGCAGTTCCGGGAAACTGCGACCATAAATCTATTTTGAAAGTGATCGAAGAATCCAGAGCTACTAACCTTCATAATGAAGCTGTAAAAATAGATGGAGTCAAATTTGTAGGTATGGGTGGGTCTAATCCTACACCATTCTGCACTCCTTTTGAGATAGAAGAATGCGATTTTGATACTAATCTCAATAATCTTATCGGTGAAACTGCAGAATCCGATGAACCATTGGTTCTCCTTACACATTCACCACCATACGGAGTACTTGACGAGGTGAACGATATGCATGTAGGATGCAAAGCCCTGAGTTCTTTCCTTGATAAGGCTGACCTTATTGTATGCGGACATATCCATGAAGCCAGAGGTATAAAGAGATCTGGCAAAACAATTATTGTAAATCCAGGAATGGCTGCATTGGGTTTCGCAGCTCTAATAGATATAGACATGGAAAATGCAGGACATAATATAAATATACAGCTTATAGAAGCCCATCGAGAAGATATTTAACCATCGAAAATATATTCTAATCCAGGTGAACAAATGAAAGTAAAATTATTGCTTATATTCCTGATATTACTCACTTTTTCAGTCATCGGATGTGTAGATGATACTGAAGAAGTAATTAATGAGACCGATATGCTAAATGAAACAGCAGAAGAAGTTGTCAATGAAACTATTACTGATGACATAGATATGAATGAAACTGTTGTTGAGGAAGAAGTGTCTGAGGAGGAAGAAGATAACGAGCCACTTGAGATAATCGAATCTACTGATCCTAAAATCTATACGATATACCTGAAAAATTTCAATGCCCAACCAAACAATCTCACAATTAATACAGGAGATATAGTTATGTGGTTCAACGATAACGATCCTGTAAGGACTTTCACACTTGTAAGTAATGAAGGCCTCTGGGAAAATGAAAGTATAGTAAATAGGAGGAGTTTCAAATATACTTTCAATGAAAGTGGCACATACGCATATAATGTGCTAACATGGGACAAAATGAAGGGAACCATTATTGTTAAATAAGAATGAATCTTCAGGGAACCGGATGAAAGTAAGATCTGTAAAGGAAGGAGATACTGATATCCTGGTTCCCATCCCTGCGGAAGGAGCTAATTTTGCACCATCTGCAGCCCCTGTTTTTTATAATCCGGTCATGGAGATGAATCGTGATATCTCCGTAGCTGCAACATCTGCTTTTGTTAAGAGAATGGAACCTGACCCGGAGAAGGTCATCACTTATGTGGATGCTCTTTCAGCCTCTGGTATTCGCGGACTCAGGATATCCAATGAGATAGGTATCCACACAACCCTTAATGACTGGAGTGAAGAAGCCTGCACCCTTATACAACAGAACATAGATAATCTGGAAATCGGCCATAATACCGTTGCAAGCCACAAGAATGCGAATGTACTTCTTCATGAGAAGCATTTCAATATAGTTGACCTTGATCCATTCGGCACTCCCGGACCTTTCCTGGCTGCAGCAGCCCGCTCTGTGATCAATCTGCTCGAAGTGACAGCAACGGATACTGCACCTCTTTGTGGTGCACATTTAAATTCAGGCATACGAAAATATGCTGCAATACCTTTCAATAACGAATACCACAGTGAAATGGGAGTGCGTATACTACTTGGAAAAATAGCAAGGGAATTATCACTCCACGATAAAGCTATGAATCCACTCCTGACCCATGCTACAAGGCATTACGTGCGCACATACCTTGAAATAAAAAAAGGAGCAAAGCGGGCTGATACAATGCTGAAGAACATGGGTTTTATCGCACATTGTCCGCAATGTGGAAATCGGGAAAGTATTCATGGTCTTGCAGTTCATGTTGATAACAAATGTAGCTATTGTGGTGGAAATAACATGATTGCAGGTCCTCTGTGGCTCGGCAAATTGCATAGTCCGGATTTTTGCAGTGAAACCATCAATGAACTGGAAACACGCAACTGCGGCACCAAACAGTTCGCTGTCAAAATGCTTGAATTATGCAGAGATGAACTGGACATACCTATGTTCTATGACCAGCACCTTATATGCAAAAAAATAGGAGTTTCTGCTTCACGGATCGAAACGGTCATTCAGGAACTTCAAAACCAGGGATTTTTAGCTTCAAGGACACATTTTAGCGGTACATCCTTTAAAACGGATGCAAATATATCGGACATTGAACTTATTATAGCTGACATCCGATAGAATTATATACTATTTTTATTTTATTGATATATATTATAATATATAATGTAAGGTATGATGATGTTTTTGCAATCAAGGGTTCAAAATGTATACATAAAGGGGAACTTTCATGACAAAAGAATATGCTGAGCAGCTTTTTTTACAGGAGAAACCAACCCTTGCCCTTCTGGCTATATGGTCCCTTCAGAAAACGTACGCTTCAGTTATCACAAAAGAAATAAATTCAACTTTTGCCCACACAACCAAAATACTTTCAAAAATGGAAGAACACGGTCTCTTACAATTTACAATTGAAGGACGTGTGAAATATGTGGAACTTACTGAACATGGGTACAACGTAGTTGATGCTCTTAAAAACCTGATAATGGCAATTGAAGGAGAATCACCAGATAGTGTAGAAGAGAAAGAGGCTGATGAAGCCACTGCACAGAACACAGAAACCTCAGAGAATGAGAAAAAATCAACGCTGGAACACATTAGCAGGTTACACGAGCAAATAGTAACTACGTATGATAATCTTTTCAATAAGAATTCAGAGCCTCAGGAAATGAAGATGAAAATTGGTCCTTTTAGCCGGGATATCCAGTTACTTTTAAATTCAATAGAAGAGAATGAAGACCTTATCGATGACGAAGGTCTGGATAAACTCAACGAGATACAGAATATCTTTGACCTGGTAATGAAGCAATAATTGAAAGGACAATAAAATGGTCACTGTAAATCTATTATTAAAAATATATGGCAACCGTGAAAGAGCATTCCATTCAGCAGAAATGTTTGTAGGCAATGAATTAAAAGAGCTTGATGCTTCAGCAGAATTTTCAATATCGGAAGATAACTGGCTTAAGGTTGACATTACCGGAGAGGACAGCGAATTCGTTTCCAATTTCCTCGTCAGTAAATTTGGTACGCCTGTCACAGAACTTAAAAAGAATGAAGTGTATTCCGGCGTAATACATCAAATACGGGAAAAGGAAATAATCGTTGACGTAGGAACTCTTGTAAGCATCCCAAAAAAGAACCTCACACCTCTTGGAGTTGGAACTGCAAAACAGATAGCAACTCGTTTTGGACTGATCAAACGTTTACCTGTAAAAATAGAGATAACTGATGAAGTAGAAAACGTGGGTGCTTTTACAAAATTACAGGTGGACCTATGGTGGAGCTGGAAAAAATCAGAGCAGGACAGAGTGATTGCCAATGCAGTTACACGCTCTGAACTTAAAGCAGCTGTCAAAAGAACCGGTCACGCAAGGGATATCTACGGAATAGAAAGACTGGGACTCATGGAACACATGATAACTTGCAGGGAAACGAGTGACGGACCGGGAATTGTTGCTGCGATTGGCAGATTTGTAAAAGGCGAGCTTGGAGTTATAAAAGCATCAAATTAAAGCAGAACCATCTGGAAATGACAGGATTCACAATTCTTATCGCATTTGCCAAGTATCTGCATTACACATTCAATGCCTAATTTCTCATTGAAGACACCTTCAAAAACACCTTGTGCAAAAGAGCATAAGGTCTTTTCTTCAATTGGAATTGAACGGCAATCAAAAAAGTTATGAACAGCTATTTTTATGGGATCGTTGCTCAGGACTTTGAAATTTCCGATGTCGTGCTCTTCCCAGAAAGCCATCATTTCGTTCAATATCTGTTCCTTTTCATTTGAAACAAAATTTCTGGAAAGACTGGCTCCTACATCGTTCCCTATTTTTCTCATGATGGGATCACAATTTACCCCGTAGGCACGGAAACCATACTGCACAGCATGGAACAAACATTTCAGACAACCAAATGAATTCATATCAGGAGAGCCTATAACTCCAAGCATCTCACAATAATTTTTCACCCCAGGTTCCTGAGAACATGCAACGTACTGACATTTCAAAAAGTAGACTTTCTTCCTTTTATCATTTGCATCAATAGCTTCTTCGAGTAGATTCTGGGATTTCAGGTCGTTAAGATGAACGGAAATTGTGGACTTAGCTTTTCCTGTGTACTGGACTATTTCATCAAATGATCTGCAGCCACCTTTGAGAAAGTCAAGTATTTTAATCTTTACAGAACCATTAAGAGCAATAAACCCAATATCAGTGGAAAAAATGGCAGTGTTATCTCCGTTGTTCATGCAGTATCCAATAGACCAACAATGTATTTAAATGTTCGCTGTTAAGCGAATGAGTTGGTATCAATACTTAAAACCTGCTATATCATTTAATAAAGATTAAAAAATCAGAACTCAGGTCATTATGATGAAAGTTATTCGTGTACCGGTAAAAGAAGCAGAAACCGTAAGGCTTAGTATAATAGAAAATGGTAAGCTTGACCTTGAAAGAAAGATAAAGGTCATTGATGACGAAGAACGCTTTCTTGAAATACCTGTTACTGAGGATATAAAGGGATTTGATACATATGAACAGGAAGATGCTCTTTTCTACAACAAATGGCGCTCACTTGAAGAAATACTCGGTGAAAGCATTACAGAAACAGAACTGAGTATGTTGCCTTCGGGATGGCAAATTCTTGGGAACATAATTGTTGTTACTATTGACCCCTCTATTGACCATTTAAAAGAAAGGATTGCAGAGTCATTGATCAAGATGTACCCATCATGCAATACTGTGGTACGTGACCTTGGAATAAATGGTCAGTTCAGACTTCCTGAAAGAGAAATACTTCTGGGCGACAACACTGAAACCATCAATAAGGAAAACGGATGTTTATTCAAACTCGATGTCACAAAAGTGATGTTCTCAAAAGGAAACCTGCATGAAAAATCACTCATGAGCAGTATCGGGACTAATGAAACCATAGTTGATATGTTTGCAGGGATAGGATACTTTACCATTCCTATGGCAGTTCACGCAAAACCTGCAAGGATCATCGCTATTGAGATAAATCCGCAGTCCTGTGCATACCTTCGGGAAAACATAGTCCTGAACCATGTGGAAGACATAGTTGAAGCAAGGAATGGTGATTGTGCCGAACTTACTCCTGAGGGGATCGCTGACAGAGTGCTTATGGGATATGTGGGTACCACACACCATTATCTTGAACATGGCATCAAAGCCCTGAAAAAAAGTGGTGGAATCCTGCATTACCATGAAACTACACCGGAAAGCCTGATATTTTCCAGGCCAATTAAGCGTATCAAGGATGTAGCATCAAAATCTGGCAGAAAGGTGGAAATACTGGAGTGCAGGAAGATCAAGAAATATTCTCCCGGCATCTGGCATGTGGTAGTAGATGCCCGGATAAATTGAATCGAAAATGGGAGAGATAAGCAAAAGCAATAATCAATTTTGAACAAATTGGATTATACTTTTTTAACCTCATTTGTTAGGTCTGCATCTATGATATAATTAAAATCAATTAGTTCCGGCCATTTCTGATTCATGAACATTGACTGGAAACAAACACCTATAACAAGTTTCTTTTCAGCTTCCTGCAATAGACCATCTACAAGCTCCTTCATCTTTTCAGGTTCAACGCCTATCTTTGGCATTGCAAGTCCGCCAAGCAGGACAACCGTGTCTGCAGAAGGGTCTGTTATGTCACCAAGTTGCATTCCCTGTGAAGATGAAACTATCATACGTGCTTCATCAGATTGCAAATTTGGGAGGAATACTACCTCCTTACCTGTGCCCCTGAGGACAAATGCCATCAATTCCGCAAATGGTGTGCAGAAACCGACAGTACCGATAAAAGTGATCCGCTTGGATTCTTTCACTATTTTCCTGAATTCCGTAAGCTGGCCACCAATACCTTTTGAAGTACTTATTATATCCATTGACTGTCTCCGAAAGAAAAAAAGCAATACAACCTTTAAGGTTGTATCGGTATAATTTAAGCCTGTTAGAGAATTAGACTTCTTTTACGCCAAATGATTCCAGAAGAATTCCTGGATTGATCCTTCCACTTGTAAAGGATTTCTTGCTCTTGGTATCATTCACTGTTATCTTGGCTGGTGCAAACATACCTGCATCGACCTTGAAGAAGTCAAATTCAGCTTCCTTGAAGGTTGTGTAGAATGGCTTACCAAAGTCCCTTGAGGTTGTGGATGGAGCTTTCTTGACAAACTCTGCCAATTTCTCTGCATCTCCGTACTCAACTGTGTAGTATGTCTCACCACAGTAGATGATACAGTCATTTGTGGAGCCCATACATTTTGTATCGTCACCGACAACTGGTGCAATTGGAGCAACACCGAAACCGCTCTTGATAGTGTTGATGTCGTATCCGATCGATTCAAGCTTGTGGATACCTGTCTCGACTACACGTGCTGAGATCTGGACGCAACCTGCAATTGAAGCTGTAGGTGCAACAGCAATGTAAATGTTCTCAGTATCGACACTGCAGTGTTTTGCAATGTATTCGACAACTTCTTCATTCGGTAATTCACTTGATTCCATAACAAGGACTGCAAATTCAGAATCATCCTTGTAACCTATCTCTTCGTACAGTTCCTTTGGCTTAAGTCCGAGTGCCCTTGCAGGACCTGAACCCATACCAAAATATTTGCCGACTGCAATTCTCCAGCCTGCGTACTGAGATCCCATGCATGCAATGGTGGGATTATCGGTAGCTACCTGAATAGCAGGTACTGGAAGGCCATTCAGATCGAACTTGGTGTAGCTTATGTCTGCAAGATCTGCAAGACAAAGACGGGACAGATACATTCCAGCATCGTATCCACCTTCTACATTCACACCACAGTCAATTATAGTAGCACCGTTCTCAAGCTCTGTAGACTGGACTTTCAGTTCTTCTTCCCAGTCAAGCATCTCATCGATTATTGCTAATCCCTTTTCGTTAACACTTATCACGTTATCACTCTTAACCTGTTGATCGAGTGGACATTGGGCAGTCAAGAATATAAAGTTTCGGTTGATTGACTGACCAATTCACATGACTCTACAATATTATTAAATGAGTTCAAATGTTATAAGTCTAAACAGCACATATACAACCTCACTTTAGATTACCGGACAAAAAGCAATAATATTCACAGGAACACAAAAACCACCAATGAAAAACCCAAAGCTGTAAAGGTGGCACGGACGCACATTAGAGAAAATAACAGGAAATTTCAATGTAAGCCTGCATAGATTCCATTGCTCACAACTAAATAAGAGATAATACTAGTATGGACTGGGTAAAAGACACCCTCATAAGTAACCCCAAAAAAAATCGCTTCTCAAAAACGCACATCGAGTGCGCCCTGGGTGCCATATCAGGACATTGGTGCCCTTGCTTAGCATCTATCTTCTTTTGTTTTGTTCAGTAGTTTACATTGTCTGCATGATACAAGAAATATGCCAGTAAGATGAACAAGCAGCTATGGAAATTGAATTGAACTACATCTGGACTAAAAACATTAGGTAAAACAGTAGGAACATTCCTTAAAAAGAAAAATTAGATGTCTTTTTTAAGAGTCAGCCAGAAGATACTACCCTTGCCCTCAGGGTTATCATCAACGGCTATGTGTCCCTTGTGCAAATCCATAATTTTTTTGACGATGGCCAGACCAATCCCCGTACCACGTATATCCTCTTTATGCAAACGTTTAAAACGTTCAAAAACAGATGATTTACTGGCATCAGGTATTCCATCACCCTGATCTGTAAAGCTTATCTTCCATTTATCCATCATATCAACAACATCTATTACTATGGTGCTGCCCGGGGGACTATATTTGATTGAATTAGATAACAGGTTAACGAATACTCGTTCTATCATAGGATTTGCAACAGCATAACACTCATTTTCTACTTGAATAGTAACATCCATATTCTTGTTGCGGATCTGAGTCGTAAAATCATTGATCACATCGGCCATTACTGAGCAAATATCGATTTTCACAAAACTTATATCATCCACAGATTCCAGCTTTGCCAGATGTGCTGCACCATCTACCATTGAAATTAGTTTTCCAGTGGCTTCATTAATATTTCCAAGCAGCTCTTTTTTATACTCATCTGACTCAATTTCAGAGAGTAATTCCGTAAAAGACTTAATAAGACTTAGAGGGTTTACAAGATCATGTCGCATAATATCTGTAAAAAGCTCTTTTAGATCGTTTGAACGTTCCAGCTGCACAGCGTACTCTTTAAGTTGTTTTTCAGCCGTTTTTATTTCAGTAATATCTTCCCCTGATATCAAAATGGCTATAGTGTTACCTGCATTGTCAAGCAATGGAGAATCATACCATCTGAAAAGTCGCTCTTCACCAGTGCTTATGATAACGGGGGATTCACGATGCCTATATGGTTTTACTGTTCCTGATACAAGGCCATCATAATGATTACGCACATCATTTACCGAACCAATAGGAACAAAAGACCCTAGCCATTCACGATCTATCAATTTTTCAGAACTGTAACCCAGCAGATCAGATCCTGTTTTATTAATGCGCAGAATCCTGTAATCAAGATCAAGTACTACAACAAGTACTCCAACATAATCAAGATAATGATAAGCTGTGTTCTTTTCTGTAAGAAGATCATCATGCATCTTCTTTATTCTCAGAAGAGAGGAAATCTTTTTGTCAAGTTCGAACTTGCCTACGGGCTTCTTTAAAAATTCATCTGCACCTGCATCGATTCCTTTCTGATGATCAGCCTTACCAGTCAAAGCTGTAACCATTACTATTGGTATGAAATCCATCTTGAATTCTTCGCGGATAGTACGGCAAACATCATAACCATTCATGTTTGGCATCATTACATCAAGAAGAATCAAATCTGGGCTCTCATTTTGAACTTTTTCAAGTGCATCCTTACCATTGTAAGCAGTTAAAATATCATATGTATCCCTAAGATAAACTGAAAGTAATTCAACATTTAATGGTTCATCATCTACAATCAGAATCTTGTATTTAGAAGACATAGCTAATTACAATATAATATTACATTTATATAAACTTGCCTAGCTATATTGGACAAGCAATTCGAAAAAGGCACATCCAACCATTCCATTCGGCGTTTGTCTGTAAAAAAAGAATAATACTGTTCCTAAAAAGCATCATCCTGAGAGTAACTCCTTCCCATTTTCAGGGCAAGTTCAGCTTTTTTGAGTTCCTGTCCCAGATAGGCTGCATGTTCCATTCTTGAAACAAGTTCCATTTTAAGAATTGTGTCCATGACCTCTCTTGCTGTATTGCCAACAATGGATGTATTATCATGTTCAGCAAGGATACAACCTTCTTTTTTCCCGTGGATATCTGGAATTATGCTTATAACGATACTGCCTTTTGGGTCAAGAGTCCACATCTTGTGCTTTTCTGCCCTGACAAAGTTTTCCGGAAGAATGGAATCTGTACGCCTTCTTTTCTCTTTTATTTCGATCAGGTCAATACCGAGGTCCTTTGGAGAACTCTGACGCTCCTTTGAGAGCATCATCATCTGGGATGCTTTCTTCAGTTCAGTGATAGAACCCTGGGTCTTGTTGCTGTACTCAGGAGTGAAGAGGATACTTGCGCCCACGTCTGCACCTATACCACATAATGTTGCATTGACACCTGTTGAGTCAGCATCAATAAGTTCTGTTACGTTGCCAACACCAAAGAAAATAGGCATATCAGGGTTTTGTTTATGGAAATCCATATACCTGATAATTGAACCGCCGATTCCGTGGCCTATCGGATCAAGGACCGGATCAGCAATGAGATTTTGTACACCCACTGAACTCGCCAAGTCTATATTGCTGGCAAGGCTTTCAAAGCCCTCTCCTTGATCAGGTATGACCACAGCAGGCACACCTGCCATAGCAATGTCAGCACCAATGTCACCAATATTATTGCTATCAAGACTGAGCACAAGATCAATACCACAATGCAGGGCTTCCCTGATAAGTGCTGGATCAAGGGTGTCAATACTAAAAGGCAGACTGGTGTTTTCCCTGGCTATTTCAATTGCAAGTCTTATGTCCTTAGTAGTTGCATGCAGGGAAGCACCAAGGTCTATTATATCAGCACCTTTCATCTCAAAACTACGCACCTTCAAGGCAAGAACTTCAGGATCCAGGCCTGTGGCATCAACTACCTCAGCCATTACCTTCATACGGGAATTGCCACCTATTTTCAAATTTCCGAGTAAAATCGGGACAAACGCAGCATCTTCGAGTTCCTGCACTTTGTCAAGAGCCATCTCCCTCCTGACATCTGCGAGCAGTTCACAGGCAGGTACATCTCTGGAAAACTCCATGTTTTCTGCAAATGGAAGCACAAAACCCAGATCATAGGCATGTTTGGGACCAAGGCGTATCTTGCATCCAAGTTCATTTTCAGCCTTTGCAAAATTACCGGACACAAGACCTGGAATGAAAATCAGGTCGTAATCAAAATTTAGAATATTTTCTGATATTGCTGCAATTAGTTTACGAGGAGTAATGAATGCGGCTACCTTGGTATCAGCAATAAGCACATCAGCAAGGTCACCCACAGCCTTTCTTACGGTCCGCTCAGCAAATCTGCCTGTAGCTATCAGTATTTTCATGAATTGAAATAGTAGTGAAACTAAAAAAGAATAACTGCCAGAAAGGCAGGTCCGGCTTATGCCGGACGATTAATTAAATTTAATGGATTATGTCTATTATTGAACCACCATTGGCACCGGTGTGCATTGGTTCAACAACCGGACGGCTTACCCTGTTTACGGATGTGCCTGCGCGTCTGTATGAGCGTGGTGCTTCGGATACACGACTGGAAACCGGTACGCTCTCACTGGCAATATTACACTGAGGGTGACCAAGTATCTGTGCTGACTGAACACCTGTCATAATAGCCATTACACGCACTTTGCCTTCATACTCATTGCAGATACGTGCGCCCCATATGACATTTGCACTGGGTGAAAGCTCGTATGTAAGTGATGCGGCAATCTCTTCAGCTTCTTTCAGACTTAAGTCAGGTCCACCTGTGATGTGTACAAGACTGCCTGTTGCGCCTCTGTAGTCAACATCAAGAAGTGGATGGTTGAGCGCTGCACGAACTACATCATCGCTCTTGTCCTGATTCTTGCTCTCACCGACAAGCATTACAGCAACGCCACCACAGCTCATGATAGCTCTGATGTCAGCATAGTCAATGTTGATAAGAGAAGGCTGTGTGATGGTCTCTGTAATTCCTTTTACAGTCTCAGAGATGATCTGGTCCATAACTGAGAATGCCTGGTCTATTGGAAGGTTTGGAACATACTCAAGGAGTCTGTTGTTATCAAGTACAATAACAGTGTCTGCAGCACGGCGGAAGTCTTCAAGACCTTCTTCTGCCTTGACTGCTCTTGCCCTTTCAACTCTGAAAGGACTGGATACCATACCCACGACAATTGCGCCCTGTTCCTTTGCTATCTCAGCAACTACAGGAGCTACACCGGTACCGGTTCCTCCTCCCATACCAGCTGTAATGAAAACAAGGTCTGAGTTCTTGAAGATCTCTTCAAGGGTGCCGCGTGCAAGTTCTGCTGCTTTGGCACCAATTTCCGGATAACCTCCGGCACCAAGACCACGGGTGAGCGTCTTACCCACAAGGATCTTCTTGTCAGCACGGATAAGATCGAGGTGTTGCTTGTCAGTGTTTATTGCCACTGTTTCAGCACCTTCGATGCCCATGTTGTAAAGTCTGTTAATAGTGTTATTACCTGCACCACCACATCCAACGATCATGATCCTGGGCTGGCCAAGGATGTCACTGAACTGGTCATTAACTGCGATTGACTGGCGGTACTCTTTCTCTTTCTCTGTGTGTTTTAATGCTTCCTGAACTATTGATTGCACATTCATCCCCTCACGGATATGTTACATTTCGGTATAGTGTTATGGTTTTCAGTTGTTGCTCGAATATTACTGTAACCATGTATCAACGTTTATCGACGTTTTGGATTTCTGTAATTGCTATATTTCCTTTATTGTTTTTATACTTATCCTTTTATGCAAGTGAATAACTGACAACTGAAGACAGCCCTGAAAGCCTGTCAAACGTTTCATATATCATCCTTACATTAACCCTTGAGAAAGGGATGGAAAGCAGACAAACGTCTAGTAGTACATTTGAAAAATGACATATATAAATTTATCCCATTATTTTATTATATTTACTTAGTATATATAAATACACAATTCATTTACCCATACCCAACTTGAAAAAGTATATTATTCTGCAAGGTATAAAGTGACAAACATATATACCTTATAAAAAGAATTAGAACCATATTCGAATAACACTAATGCCGGAGAGTTTTTTTGGACGGAACAAATATTGCATTAACACTCTTTTTTCTTTACTGGATAGCCGTAATAATGCTTGACAGGAAAGGAATATTGAAAAAGTATAATATCAGCACTTACGGACCTGTCCTTATGATAAGGACAACACACGGGTTGAAACTTCTGGACAAACTTGCAGTTCCAAAGAAAGCATGGAGAGTCTATGCAGACATAGGCATCAGACTGATGTTCATTGGAATGATAGCAATGTTTCTTGTTATCATATTGTCCGACATTGCAATGATAGCTTCCATTGGAAGTAATTCAATGCCGGAGCCAAGTAAATTCAACGAGGCAAGAAACATTTTCCTCATACCCGGCGTCAACGAATTCATACCACTTACGTGGGGAATAATTGCACTTGTTGTTACTCTTATAGTACATGAGTTCTCACATGCCATACTCTGCCGCGTTGAGGACATAAGGGTAAAATCCATGGGAATCCTGCTTGCAGTCGTTCCTATCGGAGGTTTTGCTGAACCGGATGAAGAGGAACTTTTCGGCAAAAAGGAAGAAGAATACAATGAAGCAGATGATCCATACGGTGATCGCAGGCTTGGAATAGACATCGGCGATGACGAAGAGAAGAAAGTCGTCACTAAAGTCATCAAGAGTGATGAGAAAATTGCAAGCCGCAAGCAAAGAGCACGTATTCTTGCAGCAGGTGTAATGGCGAACTTTGTTGTTGCGCTTCTCGCATTCAGTCTCCTTTTTGGCCCGGTACTTGGATCACTTTCTCCACTCGGAGATACCATGGTCGTAAATGTACAGGAAGGAAGTCCTGCTTATGCAGCCGGCATTCGGGAGAACATGGTCATCACGCAGATAGATGACACTCAAATAAGCAATGTCAATGATATGCTGCAATATCTTGACGGGCTTGAAACAGGAACAAAAGTTACAGTCTATGCGGCATCCGACCGGGTAATATCCAGCTATGGAGCCGAGGTCATAGACGCAGACATTGAACCGGCGGGCATACAGATACAGAGCATAGTTGATGATTCACCAGCTTCTGCGGCAGGACTTGAAGCAGGCATGAACATTCTGTATATAGATGATAGCCCAATACGCTCATACACTGATTTCAGGACCATAATGAATAACAGTGAACCAGGGCAGGAAGTCATTGTTGAACTTGGAGCAGAAGATCTGGAAGGGACAACAAAATATAATGTCACCCTGACAGAACACCCTGATGTTGAGAACAAAGGCTTTTTGGGTGTCGTTACGAGCGTGGACGGTCAGGTCGAAACATCCCTTGGGATCGCTGTGGGAGAATTCCCCGCCACTGCTTACCTTGACCTCTTTAAGAGCATACCTCAAATGCTAACAGGTATTGCAGGATGGCTAGTACTTCTGGGACTGCCGATCATTGGTTTTGCAGGAGAAGGATTCCCGGGTTTCAGTGGAACACTTGCACAGTTCTATGAACCTATCGGCTGGGCTGAACCTTTTGGAATAGGCGTATTCTGGCTTGCAAATGCCCTTCTGTGGATTGGATGGCTGAATTTCTATGTAGGACTTTTCAACTGCCTGCCTGCTGTTCCACTTGATGGTGGACACGTATTCAGGGACTACATGAACGCATTCGTGTTCAGGATAACAGGTAATGAAGAAAAGGCAGAGCATGTATCTGCACTGATAGCTGCAACCTTTGCAATGCTGATACTTCTGTCATTCCTGTTCATGATATTTGGACCATACATCGTACATGGATTCTGACCACATAACGTAACTCAATAAAAAGAAGCTAAGATCGAAAGGTGAGAAATCGGTGAAAAACGAGCACCTCTGGCATATGACCTTGTTAAAATCAGTCACTGGAGCTCTTGCCATCATACTATTCTACATGCTTCTTTTTATGAGGATAATGATCTATGAAGGTCAGACCACATACGTAAACTTTTACGATGCTTTTTACTGGGTAGTCTCAACCCTTACTACTGTAGGATATGGAGACATTGTTGTAACCTCACATCTGGGTAAAATATTCTCAGTCTTTGTACAGTTATCAGGAATACCTCTTGTTTTCGGAATACTTTTCACCCTGATAATTACCTGGATGGAAAAGGTGATCCATTCCAATATACCTACCAAATCTTCAAAAAAACTTAAGGACCATATAATAATCTGTGGTTATAACAGGCTTATAGAAACACTTATTGAGGAATTGAATGAGAATAATGTTCCATATATTCTTATAGAAGAAGATTCGGAGCTGATAAAAGATCTGCTCAAAAAAAATATTCATACCATATTTGGCCCTGTATACGAAGAAGATACTTTAAAAAATGCAAATATCAAAGATGCGCATTTCCTGATTGCAAACCGCTCAGATGAATTGAATGCAAATATTGTGTTGACAGCCCGTAACATCAGCGATCTTAATATAATAGCCATAGTTGAAGACAGGTCCAATAAAAAATACCTTAAATATGCCGGTGCCACCAGTGTTGTTTCTCCAAAGGAAATGTTTGGGAGGTTCATAGGAAGGAAAGCAACTGATCCTTTTGTTAACAGGCTGACGGGAGCCATAGAGTTCTTTGAGGGTGTTAGCATTGTGGAATTGCCCATATACCCAAAAAGCCCCCTTGTAGGAAAAAACATGAAAAATGCAGCCATTCGGGAAAAAACCGGCGCTAATGTTGTGGGGATGTGGAAAGGTGGAAGCTTGACCTTTATTATCAAATCGGATGAAATAATAAAGGACGATTCTGTTCTGCTTGCAACAGGTTCAAGTGAGCAATTATCCCGTCTGAAGAAACTGACACAACACATGGAGTAACATGAATGGAAAATGCAACTGACAAAGGACATCTTGTAGTACTTGGATGTGGGGATGTTGGCAGGCGTGTAGTGGAAACTCTCAAATATGCCAAGATAACATTCACTGTTGTGGATTCTAATGTCCACATTTTTGAAAATGTAGACTATAACTATGTCGTGGGTAATGCAACAGAAGAAGAAATCCTTATACAGGCAGGCATTCCAAATGCAACTACAGTTATCATATCCCTGAATGACGATACTGATGTCATGTTTGCTACACTCATCACCCGGGGATTAAATCCAAAATCCACCATTATAGCACGGGCAAATTCCTATAAATCAATTGATAAGATCTACAAAGCTGGTGCGGATTATGTTGCAGCGCTCCCAATCGTTGCCGGCCAGATGCTTGGAAAAATGACATCGCGTTGCCTCCTTGATGCAACATGTAAAAAAATGAATGAAGATATCATGTTATATGAAGGCATAGACATTGAGAAACACACAGTCACCAGCGATAAAGAGCTTGCAAATAAAAGTGTCGCAGACATCGACCTGAGAAATAAACTGGCATGCACCATAATAGGAATTGAAAGAGATGGAAAAATCATTACAGACATACTGCCATCCACAGTAGTATTGAAGGGTGATGTTGTTGCTGTTGTTGGTGGAAAAGAAAAAATAAAGATGTTCAAGGATAAGTATGTCAAGCCCAAGTGACATACAAAAAATGACTAATTTTGCGGATTGCTGATAAATGGAAACTATAGTTCTTGCACTTGTCGTTTTTTGTGCGTCTTCGCTTTTCTCAATGATCGGACTTGGTGGAGCAATATTCTACGTGCCTTTCTTTTACTGGATAAGTGGAGATTTTATCTCTTCGGTAACCATTGCACTGCTTCTTAACACCATCACCTCAGGATCGGCAGCCATCACATACATTAGAAAACAGATGGTGGATTTCAAAATAACGATCCCTTTCATAGTTGCCTCGATGATAGGAGCACTGATAGGAGCATATTTTACAATAATAGTACCTGTGAATCTTCTGCTCTTTATGTTTGCACTGCTTATGCTAATCGTTGGGGAAGAGATGATCTTTTCCAGAATCCGAACCTTGTATCACGGAAAACAGATCAAAGGGGAAAAAAGATATGTGCTGATAGGTGTCTGCGGATTAATTATAGGAATCATATCCGGCATGCTTGGAATTGGCGGTGGCACATTTATCGTACCTTTACTACTGATATTCGGATTTACTATAAAGCGAGCTGCAGCAAGTTCCGGATTTATAGTACTTTTTACATCCCTGTCCGCATTTCTGGCACATGCCTCTTCCTGGAATCCTGACACATACATGGTGGCTGCTGTGGTGATAGCATCATTTTTGGGAGCACAGCTGGGTTCTCACCTGATGCATGGTAAAATAAAGGCAGAAACACTTCAAAAGACGTTTGGAATCGTGCTCCTGACAATAGCATTAAGAATTATATCAGGACTTTTATTATAGAAACCTTTAATACAGGCTACAGCAATCAGTAGTTGCCTTGCGGGCTCGTAGGGTAGCCAGGATATCCTAATGGGCTTCGATGTGACATAAAATGTCCGAAGATACCCATTGACTCGTGTTCGAATCGCGGCGGGCCCGTTCAATTTTTCTAATTCTAAATACAATAAAAAAGTATTGAAGATCAATTCATCAGATCGATCTCAAATCCTACAATAGGTTGTCCAAGGCCAAAATTGACTATTACCTGCGGGAACAGTTCTCCCATGACACCTATCTTCTTTCCATTAACGATAATATCAGCCCTTCTGCCTTCCATAAAAGCAGGATCCTCTGATTCAACTATTTCGTATTCCACAAGGCGCTCACGCATCAGGGCATCCACAAGTTCCCTTATTTCCGTGAAATTTGCTTGTGGACTTATGGAAACAGCTGCAAGATGCAGACCATTATTACCATTGATCACAACATCACCAGCTTCAAAAATACGTTGTGGCAGTTCCCTGTGCTGGTTCATGGAAAGAATTTCGATCAGGTTTGGCAATATGGTCGTCCTGACCATGGTCTGGTCTTCACTTATCGGATGCAAGACATATGTAACATCATCTGTCTTTTCCCTGCACATCCATTCGAAATGAACCTTCTCGCTTGTGAGAGTGAACGGCATTACCTGTAAATAACCAAGTCCTGTCATTATTTCACGCATATCAGAACTTATGTCAGATATACTGTGGGACTTGCCTACAGTTGCATTCATTGGAAATACTGCAGGTATCTTATCAAAACCATATCCAACTGCTATATCCTCAATGATGTCAGAATTATCCAGGATATCAGCACGGTAACGGGGAACCATGACCCCAATACGGTCATTTTCAAGCTCCTTTGCACCAAATCCCATTCTGTTAAGCTGTTTTATTATCTCAGCAACAGGAAGTTCCATACCAATGAGCCCATCGATCTCGGATCTGCTCAGTACCTTTTTTGCAGGACTTAGGTCCAGCGGAATGGATTCTGTGCCATCGGCATTCACCACTTTCACGTACTCGATCTGGCCGCCACGCTCTGCAAGTGCGGTTGTCACAATATTGAGTGCAGTGTAGACCTCATTGCTCAAACCGGTAACATCGACCAGAAGATCAGTGGTTTCCTCAGTAACCATCGTGAGAGTACCGTTAATTATCGGTGGGAATGAAAGAACATTGTCATTAGCATCAAGTATTAGAGGATACTTATCAAACTCATCAAGTATATGCGCAAAACGTGTGCCTTTTGGATGCTTCTCAAGTATTTCCTTCATTGACATTGGTTCTGTGAAGTCAAGAGGAACGAAACTGAACTCAGGGTCTGCTGCAACATAGCGGAAAGGAGCCTGGACCTTTGAAAGGTCATGAACACCTATGGACACTTTTTTACGGTCACGCCCAAGTCCCCAGTGAAGGGACTCCTGAAGGTCCATAAGGGTCTTTATGGCACTGGAACTGAAATTGACACCCCTGACAATAGCACAACCAAATATCGGGCGGACAGAATCAATGTCCTTGTCCTTTGTGATCTCAACAGTGTATGGTTTTACCTCATAGTCACAAAAACCGGATTCAATGTCCAGAAAACCGCGCAGTGCACGTGCAACGCCTTCGACACTATAAAGGTCCGGGCGGTCAGGGAAGAACTCGATATCTATGGACTCTTTTTCTATGCGCTCGATATCTGCACCTATCATAGGCACGCGCTTAATTATAGTATCCTTGTCTGTTCCTGTCAATTCTTCAAGGTCATTATATGGTAAGGTTATGATCGGCATCGGGTTTTCCTCTTTCCTTCCCTGGTTACTTCCAGCTATAATCTAGCAGAACATATCCAGCTTTCCATTTAATGTTTTTGTTTAAATGCAGATTCAGAAGTAACAACTCTGAAATAGAACTATTCCTCAAGCCATGATATTGAACATAGCAATAGACCTTCCTGCGAAGATAAGCAATGCCCACATGATGGGTTCACATGCTGCAAAGACGTAAGAGGAATAATTTTTCTTTGATTCTATTACTTTATTAATATAAGTGACAGCATAGTAGAACATGGGCATGATGGCCAGTGTAAAGAACGGAAGCAAGCCAAAAATTACGCATGCAATGACAAAAACGATTGATACTAAATTGATCAAACGCAAAATGGAAGGATACGTTCTTTCCCCAAACAAAGCGGGAATTGTCAAAAGACCATCTGCAATATCCCCTTCTACATCCCTTACATCAAAGAGGATCTGTATGTTCATCATTCTTATGAATACAAAAAGTGCAAGCATCAGAGCACCATATGTTATGGGAAGAGAATAATAGACGAACAAAAAAAGTGCCATGAAAGACCAGACCAGAGAAACAAAAATATTCTTGAAAGCAGGTATCTTTTTTGTCAGTTTCTTGAAGTGACTGCCATAAAGAAGACCGAATGTCAGAATGCTCAGCCCAATAAGAGTTGTAACTGCATTTGTAAATGTAAAAAGAACCAGAAACAGAATAGCAGATACTATAGTAACTATGAATTTACTTTTGCTCTTGCATTGAAAATACCGGGCTCGGCCCTCATTTGTAAGTTCATCTGAAGAAGCACCTGCTGAATAATCGTACAAATAAATTGCATAGAACAATAGATACGACACAAATAAAATATCCCAACTTATCGGAACCATAAAAATCGTGGCACATGCCATTATTACAGAAACAGAACCTGTGGCAAACAAATGACCACCAAAGACTATTTCGTTCCATAGCATACCTGCAAGCTTTAGAATACTGTTATTGTGTGTAAATCGGGAACCAATGGCATGTACATTAAAACTCATGAAATCTAATAGATTTGTACATGCATGTTAAAATAATGAATATAATTATGTTCTTATAATATTTTTTGCGGACATTAGGTTTATATCAATGCACATATATATGTAGCTTAATATAAATAATAAAGAGAACAAGACGTACCAGATTTAAGCTACAAGTAAAAACATGCATCTGGTCAATACCCTTAACAGCCATCATAAATATAATATGAATTTAATAATTAGATATATTATGAATTTATTATTATTTCATAATGATCTTATTCATGCATCAAATGGTGAAAAAATGACTGATGCCCAATTAAACATTTCTGAAAAAAACAATTCTGACAATGGAAATAAAACTAACAATCAAGAGGAAACATCAGATCATAAAATGCCGCAAAATGAAGATCCTGCGATAAAAGAAAATGGGGATAAAAATGATGCTATACAGGATGATGAATTGCATTCTAATGAAGCATCCGATGGGGAAATTGATACTGTGGATATTCTAAAAAAAATATCAAATTTGAAAGAATCAGAAGAGAATTTCGAAAAGGATTTTGCACACATCCTTGATAAAAAAGAAAACAATCCAGATTCTGAAAAAAAATTTCAAGACCAATGTTCTTTGACTGAAGACGGTATAGGGGATGAAGATATAGAAGATGAGGAAATCGGAATATTACTTCCAAGATCACCTAACTTCAGACCTCAAAATAATACAAATTTCAGTGTAAAAAAAGACAATCTAATATCATTAGAAGAAGACAAACCCTTAGAGCCTATCGTTAAAGAAAAAGAAACAAAAATATCTATTTCTTTTGAAGAAGAAACACAAACAGATACAATATTAAAAGAAGCATTAGAAGAAGTAGATGAGATTGATCCTGAGCTTGCTGAGTGCAATGAAGAAGAACAAGGCGAAAAAGCAGCTAAACTAAACTTTGTTGGTAAAATAAAAAGCCTTTTCAAAAGAACAGAAATTGAAGTAGAGCCTTATGACTCTGAAATACATGGCCCTATTGCAGAATTCAAAGGTCTTGAAAGTTATCAGGAAATCGAACGTTATTGGGTAAATGAACCATATGCTTTCATTGTTATACTGTACAATGAAGACAAAAATAATCATCTTTATTATATAGTTGAGCCGGAACTTACTGAATTCGAACATATTTTCCTTCTTGAAATAAAGGACCGACTGCGAGATGTACTACTTGTTGAAGATATCGATGAAGATAATCAAAACAAGGAAAATGTTCTTGAATCAAAGATCCGGTCGATCATACAGGATTACACTATAGAGATCACACCCCCCATGCTTGAAAAGATCTCGTACTACATTAAAAGAGACTTTGTCAGATTCGGCAAGATAGATGCCTTGATGAAAGATGATTCCATAGAAGATGTGTCAGGTAATGGCCATGACGTACCTATTTTCTTATACCACAGGGCACATCAGAACATTCCAACAAATGTTGTTTATGAAGAAGATGCACTCAACTCTTTCATCATACAGATGGCACAGAGAAGCGGGAAACATATCTCTGTTGCAGAACCGATGATCGATGCAACCATGCCTGACGGGTCAAGGATACAGATGACACTTGGAACAAGTGTGACTGCCCATGGTAGTACTTTTACTATCCGTAAATTCAGTGACACACCTATCACTCCTGTTGATCTTGTTAAATGGGGTACTTTTTCATCAGAATCAATGGCTTACCTGTGGTTGTGCATTGAGAACAATAAGAGTTTGATCTATGCAGGAGGTACTGCATCAGGAAAGACTTCCTCACTTAATGCGGTTTCATTGTTCATTCCTGAAAAAGCCAAGGTAATTACCCTCGAAGATACAAGAGAACTCAAACTGCCCCATCCAAACTGGATACCAAGTATCACAAGAGATTCGTTCACAGCAGATGAAAGAGGGGCTGTCGACATGTATGACCTGCTGAAGGCTGCACTTCGACAGAGACCGGAATTCCTGCTTGTGGGCGAAGTCAGAGGTAAGGAAGCTCTCACTCTTTTCCAGGCAATGTCCACCGGACACACAACATTCTCAACCATGCACGCTGACTCAGTAGCATCTGCAATTCACAGGCTGGAAAATCCACCAATCAGTGTCCCTCGTACCATGATACAGGCACTTGATATTATGAGCATACAGTCCCAGACATATACCAAAGGTAAACGTGTCAGGAGAAATATCAAGCTGGTGGAGATCGTTGATATCGATCCGAATACAAGGAATATCAGGACAAATGATATCTTTGTCTGGGATTCTGAATCCGACAGGTTCATCCGTACAGGCGAATCAAAAGCCCTTTTCGACATAAAAATGAGGCGGGGTTGGGGACAGGACAAAGTTAATCAGGAATTATACTATCGCCGGTTGGTTCTGGAGTACATGGTAAATAATAATATTACTGACTTCCAGGAAATATCGGACATAATTAACGCTTACCAGTCAACACCGGAAAAAGTACTGAAGAAATTGAAACTGGCATAATTACTGGTGGGATAATTTGACAGCAATTAAAAAAACTTCTGAGAATCTGATAGAAAATGGTCAGGACGATATCATTCTAGTAGAATCTCCAGGCCTTCAGGAACCAGAAGATGAAAAGACTGCCATAAACCAGAAAACAAAATCCAAAAAGCTTAAAAGAAAGTTTGATATTGACCATTATACCAAAAAAGCAACTCTTTATTTCAATATATTGAAAAGGATTCCTTTTGTACTGATAGGAGACAAAATCAAAGCCAGAAAAGCAAATTATCAGAACCTTCAAAAACAGTTGAATCAGGCACGTATACCCATCTCACATGAGATGTATATATCAAATGCCATTTTTTATTCTATTGTTGCAGGAATAGCTGGTGTTATTATTGGTCTCTTCCTTACATACACAGCCATTATACTGGTAGGCCTGCCAGATCAAATAACAAACCTTACTTTCAACCCCCGACTGGCCGCACTTCTTGAATACAAGGAAATATTCCTTGGCTTCTTCATAACCATCATTTTCATGGTAGGAATGAGCGGGCTGGTCTATGCCCTTTTCATGCTATTCCCTAGCTTCCAGGCAAGTGAAAGAAAAGGAAAGATAGACATGCAACTTCCCTATGCTGTTACATTTATGTATGCACTTAGCAAGGGAGGGATGAATATCATTGATATCTTCAGGGCCATTGCAAGCTCAGAAGATACATATGGAGAAGTATCAAAAGAAGTGGACTCCATTGTCAGAGATATGGATTATTTTGGTCATGATCTTAGAACGGCACTTTCCAATGCTTCCGAAATCACGCCATCTGACAGATTCCAGGACCTTATATACAATCTCCTGACGGTCATCGACAGTGGTGGTAATATTCCAAATTACTTCCGTGATAAATCCGAGCAATATCTGATAAAAGCAGAGGTTGACCAGAAAGGCTTCCTTGAAACACTTGGACTTCTGGCAGAATCATACGTTACTGCGTTTGTAGCTGGTCCTCTATTTATTATCATCATGGGTGTTATGATGGCAGTTATGGGGTCAGGAACAACGACCATGGTATCTGCCATCATTTATGCGGTTCTTCCTGTTGGTTCATTGATGTTTGTAGTGATGATCAGCATTATCACACCCACAGAATTGGGCGAACCAAAACTACTTCCAACCACTGAGACACTGGATCATGGAATACCAAATGTTCCCAAATATCTTGAACAAATGTTTGACGAGAACGAGGAACTAGTTGATGAAACAGACGAAAAGGTCCGTGAAAGAAGTTGCTTTGAAGGGTTCATCAAGTCAAAAAAATCACTGGCGTTGAAAAACCTATTGAAAAATCCGTTGGCACCGATGTTTCATAATCCGTTGGCAACACTCGTGGTTACAATACCACTTGCTTTGCTTGTTGTTCTTGTACCACTGTTAATGAATATGAATAGCCTTCGCGATCCTGTAATGCTCGTTGACTTTATTGATGATAAATTGGTTTTTGCACTATTTCTGGTCATAATACCACTTTCAATATTCCATGAAATAAAAGCCAGAAGGAAAAAGAAACTTGAGAATGGTTTTCCTGATTTTCTTAAGAAGCTTGCCAGTACCAATGAAACGGGTATGACCCTCAGGGATGCCATCAGGCTCATGGCGAAATCAGACACAGACTCATTGAGCAAGGAAATAAAAAAAATATGGCATGATATCTTCTGGGGACTTGAGATAAATGATGGACTCGTCAGATTTGCAAACCGTTTAAGAACGCAAGTGGTCACAAGATCCCTTTCACTCATAACAAAAGCTAACGAGTCCAGTGGTGACATCGGAGAAGTACTTTTAGTAGCTGCAAGAGATGCATCTTCTGAACAGGATATGAAAAGAGAACGAACCATGAGCATGATGATCTATATCGTCATTATTTACATATCGTTCATGGTCTTTGTTGGTGTCATATACGTCATCTCCACTACATTCCTGACAGAAATGGCAGAAGCAGGACAACAAATGGCATCGTCAGGTTCAGATGCAGGAGGATTCCTTGGAAACTTTGACCTTGACTACTATACACGCCTTTTCAAACATGCATCCATTCTTCAGGGACTCAGTTCCGGACTTATGGCAGGTGCAATGGGAGAAGGCAGTGTATTATCCGGACTTAAACACTCCACAATTATGATAGCCATAGGATATTCAATATTTACATTGTTCATCTGAACCTGTGGCAAATACTTTTTTATGATTACCGACATTGATATCGATAGTGGCTCTCAGGAAGATATCATGAAGATAGCTGGAATAGATGAAGCAGGGAAAGGACCGGTCATAGGACCTATGTGTGTTGGAGGAGTACTACTGGACGAGGACAAAACAAACACATTGAAAAATCTTGGTGTTGCAGACTCAAAAAAGATAAGTCCAAAAAAGAGACCCCAGCTTGCCAGGCAGATAGAAAAATACTCGGAAAAGGTATTTGTCTTCGAGATATCGGCCAATCAGATAGACGAGCTTCGAAAACTCATGAGTATGAATGACATAATGGTCGTTGCTTTTTCAAAGGTCCTTGGACAACTCCATCCTGAAAAAGCCTATGTGGATGCAGCTGATGTAAATGAGGATCGATTTGGGAGAAGACTTCTTGAAGAGTACAAAAAGAACTGTCCGGAAAGATCTGAGACTCTGTCCATAATCTCAAAACATAAAGCTGATGCCACATATCCTGTTGTTTCTGCTGCATCGATCGTAGCCAAGGTACGCAGGGACGAGTTGATAGAAGAACTCAAAAAAGATATCGGTGCGGATTTTGGCAGTGGCTATCCTTCAGATCCTAAGACAAAAAAATTCCTTGCAGACTGGTACAAAGAAAATGAGGAACTACCTGATTTTGTTAGACATTCCTGGAAAACCGTAGAGAATTTGATGAAAGAAGAAAAATAGATGGAAACAAAAAAAGAAGAAAAAAAGGAACAGTAAAAGGATCATTTGTTGGAGATGAACTCCACCATTGATTCAAGTATTTTTAGTCCGTCCTTTGAGCCTAGAATTTCCTCGGATGCCCTTTCAGGATGTGGCATCATACCAAGAACGTTCTTTTTTGAACTCACAATACCTGCGATATTTTCCTGTGAACCGTTAGGATTAGCCTCCTCGATCACCTTGCCATCCTTGTCCACGTACCTGAAGGCCACCTGACCGTTGTCCTCAAGACTTGAAAGTGTGGATTCATCTGCGTAGAAATTACCTTCCATGTGAGCAATAGGAATACTGACCACATCTCCTTTCTTGAATTTTGAGGTGAAAGGGGAGTCTGTTGTCTCAACTCTGAGGAAAGTAGGCTCGCATCTGAACTTTGGATAAGCATTGGTTGTAAGTGCACCTTCCAGAAGTCCGGATTCTGTTAGAACCTGAAAGCCATTACAGATACCTATTACAGGTTTGCCTGATTCTGCAAGTGCCTTGACCGAGTTCATAATAGGAGTACGTGCAGCAATGGCACCTGCTCTGAGGTAATCACCGTATGAGAAACCTCCCGGGATGACTATTCCTTCAAAACGTTCCAGATTTTCTTCCTTGTACCATACAAGTTCAGCGTCAACTCCGAGAACATCCTTCAGGATATGCAGCACGTCAAGGTCACAATTGCTGCCACCAAACTGTACAATACCTATACTCATTGCAATTCCCTCACTGATATGGCATAATTATGGATAATAGGATTTGCGATTAATTTTTGGCACATTTCCTCGACAGTCTCCCTTGCAGCATGGATATTCTCTGCCTGAAGATCGATAGTATATTTTTTTGCTGTTCTCACACTCTCGGTCTTATATCCCAGGTGTTCAAGTGCCCTTTCGATGGTTGTACCTTCAGGGTCAAGCATACCGCTTTTAAGTTCAATGGTTACATCTGCTTGATATTGCATTTAGAATCCTCATCTCTCATTTGATGATTTATATTATTATAAGATAAACTCAGGCATAAATAATAACGTCTGCTATTATAACCTTTGCATTGCAGATATAATCTTCTCACTCAAGTGACCTTTTTGCATATAACAGACGCTGAATCATTGTTATGTGAGTAAGAATTACAATAATAACTATAGACTCTCCCAGATAACCACTCAGAGAGCCTGCCACAAGTATCATCATTCTCTCCGGCCTCTCAGCTACACCGATACTCATGGACCCAACACCTGCAGCTTCCGCTCTTGAACGTACATAGCTCACAAGGTAGGAACCAATTATAGCGAATACAACCCAGATCCATAAGGGAACTGAAAGGACAGTGGTCTGTAGAATATTGCCTGCTATAGCTCCATAGATTATACCTACAAAAATAATAGCATCAGCATAGCGGTCACAGACGGAATCAAGCACTGCACCAAAAGCTGTCATGCAACCTTTTGCCCTTGCAACAGCACCATCTATCATATCAAAAAACCCGCTGAGAAGTATTAACAGGGCGCCGCCTAAAAGATCACCTGTAGCAAATGTAACTGCCGCCCAGACACTTATGAGCAGACCTATAATGGTAAGTGAATTAGGACTTAATGGTACCCACCTTACAAAGGGCAATATCGATACTCTGACAGTATTCTTTAATTTATTGAACATATGATTTAGTTCCTGTGATTTCACTAAGCCTTTTGAAGGTCTTTCTATTTCATATTTTGTATACCCTAAAGTAAAAATGAAGACATCAAAAAAACCATATCTCATAATGATGATGCTCATTCGATATCAAAGTGTAGAAATAATTAAATAGTAAATTGAGAAAACAGCAATAGTAGAACAAACACAACAGATTGTAAAATGATAGTACAATCTCATGATTTGCATGAAATATCTGTGGACCTGAATTCTGCAAAAAACAAACAGAGGCAATGAAATGAAGACTGAGCGCACTATTCTGGTATCCGAAAATGGAAAACTGGTACTCAAAAAAATATCGCTGGCATATAAGGATTCTAATGGTGAGACTGCCTACCTGTTCGAACCTGAAAAGAAGGTTGAGAACAATAAAGAAAGCATTTACGAACGTATTGAAAATAACTTCTTGCTCATAGGTCTTCTTAGGAAAGTAGATATGTCAAAACTTAGAGATGAAGAAGTTCAAGCTTTGATGCTCAGAAAGCATGAAAAGGAAGAAAGGTTTCTACGGACAGGCAGGGCAAATGGATACAATCTCGGAGTAGATATGAATCCGGAAGACATACTAAGATTCTACGTTTCCTTAAAGCCGGAAGAACGTATTGCTCTTGAATGCAAACCCTGAGCACATCATTTTTAAATTTATATCCTTTTTTTCTTTTTTTACTTGTCTCGTTTTACATTAAATGAAATGAAGATGAGAATACGTTTACTATAGGGACTCCTGTAATGAAAAAAAAAGGGGTGAGGGGGTTTGGGGGAGAGGGGAAAAGCTTATGATTATCTCAAGGTTATTTTTTGTTAAAATAAGGATTTCTACAGAGCCTGTATTTCGAGGCTATTTATTGCTAAGTACTCAAAGCCTTTATCAGACTGGAACGCTTTTCTGAACTAAAAATACTATTATCAACTGGAACTATGTGCTCAATTACAGGTTTTTTTAATAACGACAACGCGATGGAACATACCTTACAAGCCCTTGAAATTACAAAGAACCGGGGGCTTGATGGTATAGGGATTACCACTGAGAGCGAACTTTACCTTGCAGAGAATGTAACTTCTCTTGAGTTCGATCCTGAGATTTCAAAGAGGAATGCTTTGGGACATCGATTGCACTCAATGGTTAATTTTGTACTTCAGCCAATCGTATATACTGGAAAGATAGTTGCGAACTGCGAGATATACAACTGGAAAGAACTCGCAGAAAAATATGATCTAAAGGCAGATAATGATACGGATCTGCTGATAAAGCTCATCGAGAAGCAGGTCTTTGATGCAGGAAATAATGCAGCTTCCCAAAATGGCATCATGCAGGTAATCGACCAGATACTACGTGAAATTACAGGCGTCTATGCGCTTGCCTACTGGCTGGATGACACTGTGTATCTTGCAAGGGATATAGTAGGTATCAAACCACTCTGGTATAGCAGCTCTAAAGTATTTGCATTCGCCTCTGAAAAAAAGGCACTTGCAAGAACAGGATTTAAAGATATCAAAGAACTCAACCCCAGAGAAATTCTTGCCTACCATATAGGAAAAGATAGTATTGAAAAGTACAACCGGGAATTCTTTTCCATAACTCCTCAACATGAAGGTAGCATTGAGGAAGTAGAAAAACACATGAAAGAGCTTATGGAAAATGCTGTTTCCATACGCATGCCTGATGAGAAGTTCGGTATTCTCTTTTCCGGCGGGCTGGACTCCACCATCATTGCGTACATGTGTAAAATGATGGGGAAAAAACCGGGAATAGATTTTACCTGCTATACCGCAGGCCTTTCCGAAGTACAACTTCCGCCTGATGTTGAATATTCACAAATGATGGCTAAAGAGCTTGGACTTGACCTGAAGGTCAAAAGCATAGGACTGGATGAGGTGGAAACCTACCTGAAAGATGTGGTTCCTCTTGTGGAAGACACAAATGTACCAAAAGTAGGAGTGGCACTTACTATGTATGCAGCATGTGTGGCTGCTAAGGAGGATGGTATCAGGGTCATGTTCTCCGGGTCAGGAGCTGATGAGGTCTTTGCAGGCTACGACCGCCACAAACGTTCCACAGACATTAGCCGGGACTGCTACGCCGACGTTTTGAAAATCTACGAGAAAAACACCTACCGCGATGATGTTGTTTCTATGAACAACAACATTGAGTTGCGTGTGCCATATCTTGATAAGAGATTTGTAGACTATTGTCTGAAGATACCACCGCAGTACAAGATCAACGATGAGCAGAACAAGCTAATATTACGCCTGCTTGCTGAGGAGATTGGGGTTCCCGCTCAGGTCAGCCAGCGCAGAAAACAGGCAGCTCAATATGGAAGTCGATTTGACAAGGCCATAGGCAAACTTGCAAAGAAAGGCGGATACCAAACAAAGACCGAATACCTGAAGCATTTCTATGACCAGCCAAACCTTAAACTCGGCGTGCTTTTCAGTTCAGGTAAAGACAGCAATTATGCCATGCACGTAATGCAGCAGCAGAACTATTCCATCGAGTGCCTTATAACGATAAAGAGCCAGAACCAAGACTCATACATGTTCCACACTCCTAACATTGATCTTGCACGCCTGCAGGCAGAAGCCATGGGAATGCCACTGATTGAAGAACTAACAAAAGGCGAAAAAGAGAAGGAACTCGATGACATGAAGAATGCCATAATTCGTGCCAAAAACGAGTTCGGCATAGAAGGAATCATCACCGGCGCCCTGTATTCCAACTACCAGCGTGAAAGGATAGAAAAAGTATGCGACGAACTGGGACTAAAAGCATTCTCCCCTCTCTGGCATATCGACCAGGAAAAAGAGATGTACCAGCTTTTAGACATTGGGTTTGAGTTCATATTCAGCAGTGTTGCAGCCTACGGCCTGAACAAGAGCTGGGTGGGACGTAATATTGAGAAAAAGGACATCGAAAAACTTGTCAAGCTCAACGAAAAGATCGGTCTCAATGTCGCAGGAGAAGGTGGTGAGTTCGAAAGTTTCGTAACGGACGGACCCATGTACAATAAAAAGATAGAGATTCGGGAAATGGAAGTCATCGAGCGGGATGAGTACACCGCAAAGGTTGTTATTACCAATGCCGTGTTGGTGGATAAAGAATGATGTGAAATCCTCTTTCAACCGGATTCGACATCATTATACGAAAAACAGTGCAGACAGGAGAAAACTAGTTAATATTTTTTCTGTGCCCTTTTCTTAAGTGAACTTAGCGCCTGCTTAATCTCATCATCCTCTTCCAGAGCCCAATCTTCCTTGTATAGCATAGCTTTTTGTTTCACAATTTTTTTGAGTGTTTCTCTCTCTTCCATCATCATACCTCTAAACTCTTAATTATTTTCTCTGTCAGGTCCTTGCTATCAATGTCCATAACCCTAGCAGCTGTCTCTATGGCATCTGCATATCCATCAGAATATGCTTCTATGGTCTTTTCCTCGTGCTCCTTATTAATTTTCTCATGTTTCTTAGTAATCATGTCAGCAGTACGAGCATCTTGAGAAGCATCCTTATCAGCTCGTTTCATCCGTTCGTCAGCATTTTTTTTGATTCCAAAGGCACCTATGAGACCAGTCCAGCCTGCACCAATTGCAACTGCTTCAAGCATACTATTGGCCATAATGCTTGCAACTGTACCCCCGACAAAAAGATAGATTACAATCCCCATATTTCGGATGAAACCTTTTTCCTTATTCAGTTCCTCCTGTTGTTTCATCATTTCCTGCCATAGACGTTCTTTATCAGTATCATCTATTGCTTTTGATTGTTTCGATTTTAAGCACTTGATATGTTCATCGAGCTCCAGTATACGAGCAGTATTTTCCATGAACTCATCCCATCTGCCAAGATAAACTATTATTGCAGCACCTGTGACACCCAGAACAAAAAAGAAAATTCCAACAGATATATAATCCGGCCACCATATTGGCATTTCCAGTGTATTTGTAATATTTATATCCATTCATTATCCCCACCAAGGTCATGAGGAAACATCATTCTGATATCAAACAATCCCCTTACGAATCCTAATTATATAGACCCTGATTATAAATTCTAAGATCTGATATAGCAGCCACCCCACGTAGCTGATTATAGAACTACATATAAAGGGTTTTGAGCCTATGATATAAATCTGTTTCCTGTTCATCGGCTCTATGTATCAGAAAAGAATGAGAATGGAAACTAAAGTCATTGAGTGAAATGACGTATTTCACATTTCCCTGTTATCAATAACTCTCTTACTCTTTTTCTCACTACGTGGCAATGCTCCAATTCCAACACATTCTACGTCAACGCTGATACCTATGAAATCCTGGAATGCTTTGTTCATTAACTTTGCTTTTTTCGTGTTGGTCTGCGGATCATCTGCATTTTCGACCTCGACCTTGAAAAGCATGGTATCCCTTCCGGCAGCCCTTTCAAGGACTATCTGATACTCACTGCTCACACCTTCCACTCTGTGTATGACATCTTCTATCTGGCCGGGGTAAACATTTACACCTTTTATCTTGATGCGGTCATCAGTACGTCCGAGCAGGCGGTCTATGCGTGGGAAAGGACTTCCACATTTGCATGGTTCGGGTATGATGCGTGTGAGGTCTCTTGTCCTGTAACGTATAAGTGGAGCACCTTCCTTGGTCAGCGTGGTTATCACAAGCTCTCCAAGAGTACCATCTGGCAGGCTCTCTCCTGTAACGGGGTCTATTATCTCAAAGAACAGGTGGTCTGACCAGTAATGCAGACCATCATGCATAGGGCAATCAAGAGCAATGCCAGGTCCGTATACTTCGGTGAGACCGAAGATATCAAAAGTCTCGATGCCAAGCTCGTCCTCGATGCGTGCTCTCATCTTAGGACTCCAGCGCTCAGAGCCGATGATACCAACCTTCAATTTGATACTGTCCTTAAGACCCCTTTTACTAATCTCCTCTGCAAGCAGGAGAGCATATGAGGAAGTGCTGCCAAGAACTGTGGACTTCAAATCAAGCATCATCTGAAGCTGTTTTTCCGTATTTCCCGGACCCATTGGAACTGCCATGGCTCCCAGAAGCTCTGCACCTGCCTGGAAACCTATGCCTGCGGTCCATAATCCGTATCCGGGTGTTATCTGTATCCTGTCCGTATTCGTAAGCCCTGCCATCTGGTAGCAGCGCATCATCATCTCTGCCCATACCTCCACATCTCTTTTGGTATATGGGATTATGACAGGACTTCCGGTTGTACCTGAAGATGAATGTATCCTCACAATCTCTTTATCCGGTACAGCCTGAAGACCAAGAGGATAGGCATCTCTTAGCTCTTCCTTGGTAGTTAGTGGGAGTTTGCTGATATCCTCGAGAGTCTTTATAGCATTGATATCAACACCAGTCTCTGAGTATTTTCGCTTGTAGAAAGGACTTCCCTTTGCAACCCTTTGAAGAAGCTGTCTTAGCTTGGTCGTTCTTTCTTCATCGGATAGACCAGAATGTGTGCAACAACTTTCAGTTTCACATTCACTTACAGGAACCACGTTCTTTAAACCATCAATTTCATGACTATCACACATTCATCTCACTCCTGCCATCATTGATCCACGGAAGGAATTTCTCTTTTTGTCTTTGGAACACTTTCAATTGCCATGTCATATGCCCTACGATTAACATCCCTGTATTTTTCCGGAATCATCTTTTCAAGCACATTCCACAGATATTCCACTGAGAAAGGTAAAAGACCGGCACCTGCAGCGGCCGCTATCATAGATACATTAGCTGCCCTGTATGTTCCCGCATTTTTTGCAAGACCGGTGAAATCAGCAGATATTATTTCCGGACAGTTACTCTTCAGAAAATCGAGCATCTGATTTGGATCATATACTTCACTACCCTGAGTCGATGGCATTATTGCATGCTCATTGACCACAATACTGGCACCTTTGCATAAAAAACGAAGGTTGCGGGCAGCTTCGCCTGGTTCAAGCCCTATCAAAAGATCGGCACTTCCCTGAGGGATAAGTGAACCACATACATTGTCCCCGATCCTCACATGACTTGTAACTGATCCTTCTCTCTGAGCCATACCTATTGTCTCAGCTGTGGCTACATGCAAACCGGCATCCATGGCAGCGGTGGCAAGTAAACGGGAGGCAAGTACGACACCCTGACCACCGACACCTGCAATAAGAATATCGAATTTCATTGTAAGACCTCCTTCAGGACAATAGCATCTGACGGACATATCTCTGCACACAGACCACATCCACTACAGGTGTCCTGAATGACAGGCAAACCCGAAGATATTGAAAAAATGGCAGGACATCCCAACTGGGATATACAGAGCCTGCAACCTGTACATTTGTCCTCATCCACGAGATACTGTCCCTGTCCCTTGCAGATAGCAACACAGTTTCCTTTGAACACAACGGCTGAAGGACCTTCAAACTCCATGGCCTCAGTGGCTATATTCATGCACTCATCAAGGGAATCGATCTCTATTGTTTTGACCATACCTACCCCGCAACTTTTGAGAACCTCTGCTATATCGATGATCTTTGCAGGAGATCCAAGAGCTGTTAGACCTATACCAGGATGGGGCTGATGTCCTGTCATGGCAGTTGTACGGTTGTCAAGGACTGCAATGGTAATGTCAGCATTGTTATATACTGCACTGATAACAGCAGCAATCCCCGAGTGGAAAAAGGTAGAATCGCCTATGAAGGATACCTGCTTTGCCTTCAGACCACCCCTGTATTCCTGTGTCTGGGACAGACCGGCAGCGATGCTGATACCGGCACCCATACAGAGACAGGTATTGACCATTTCAAGAGGTTTGGCATTACCCAGTGTGTAACAGCCGATATCACCGGAAAATATGGATTCTACACCTTTCTGTGAACGTAATTTGCCGGCGGCTTTTTTGAACGCATAGAAGACAGTCCTGTGCATGCAACCAGCACACAACGTGGGAGCTCTCACAGGCAAAGGAGGAATATCATTCTGCTCTATTGCAGGTTCTGAGTGAGTAAGCGGAGAAATGCCACTATTGATACTTTCCAGTACCCTGTTCATACCGTCTATAACAACATCAACGTCGTACTCCCCACTGACTGGGAAAGAACCGTCTTTCTTCCCATGTATATTGACGTTAAGATGATATTTGCCTGCCACTTGCAGGAACTGCTCCTCAAGATAGGGGTCCAGCTCCTCTACAACTATCAGGTCATTAATATTTTTGAGGAATTCAAGGGCTGCCTTTTCAGGGAAAGGATACACAGTTCCTGCTTTGAATACTGAAAATGTGCCAGCATAATTACTTATAGCTTCCTTTGCGTAAAGATATGAAACACCCGAAGCTGCAATTCCTATTTTGCTGCTGCCTTTTGATACTGAATTAAAAGAGTTATCTGCAAAGTATTCAGAGAAACGGTCTGACATAGTGATCTGAAGCTCTTCCAGCAGAGGGTGCCTCTGTGCCGTTAGTTTTGGGAATATGGTCCATCTTGTGTCTTTCACAAATCCTTCCATATCTCTGGAAACCGGCGATAAGTCCTCTATCAGCACATCGGAACAGCCGTGAGATACACGGGTTGTGGTCCTGAGTATAACAGGAGTTTCCATCTCGTGTGATAATTTAAAAGCCAGTTTTGTCATATCATAGGCTTCCTGTGGCGTTGCAGGATCCAGTACAGGTATGTTTGCAAAATGACCAAATACCCTGGTATCCTGTTCGGTCTGGGATGAATGTGGACCAGGATCATCTGAAACAACAATTACCAGTGAACCTTTAACCCCTATGTACGAAAGACTCATTAAAGGATCAGAAGCCACGTTCAGCCCAACCTGTTTCATGGTTACCATGGCATTTGCACCTGAATATGCAGCTCCTACGGCGGTCTCAAGTGCTACTTTCTCATTAGTAGCCCATTCGGCATAGATACCATACTCTTTTGCATGAGAAGCAATTGTCTCCATAACCTCGGTTGAAGGGGTACCTGGATAGCCACTTGCTATCTGGACACCAGCTTTGATGGCTCCGAAAGCAATTGCTTCGTTACCCATTAATATGCGTTTACTGGTCAATATCATTCCTCTTGAATAGATAAATGGATATGATTAAAAGAAAATCAAACAATATATTCACATCCGAAACGTGAAACATTGCATATATTCATACATTGATGCTGACCTATGCACTTATTTGATGAAATATAAATGTTTTGTCATTACTTTTTAGTTCGGGAAAGACCAGCAAATCACAGTTAATGACACTGTTTTGGTAAGTTGAATAATAGCAGGCTATAGAACTGAGGTCGAACAAAAACCTTTTTAAATGTTACTGTACATCCTCGAGCATTATAGTATAGATATATCCTTTTGAGGAGGAAGTCATAATTGGTATTGACCTATAGCAGTCTAAAAACAATAATTAACAAAAACGAAATCATGGAAAGGAAGAGATGGTCCTAATGCCCTTACCTTACATTTATCTTATAATCGCTATCGTGATCATGCTGGCCACAACATTCTATTTCATATTGAGGCGCTAACATGCTTAATCATATTCTTCTGGTATTATACATAATTGGGATACTTTTGCTTTCCCTGAAACTAAAGCAGGGGACCTTTTCAGGATTTGCTGTATCAGACCGCAATGTGATGCATCCTGCGGTAATAGGGATTGCATATATGGCTGCGTATTTCAGCGCCGCTTCTTTCCTTGGAGGCGGAGGATATGGACTCATTGCCGGCCTTCCATGGGTCATCTGGGGAGTTTTCTTCCACGTGGCATTTGCCTGTCTTGCATTCATCATTGCACCCAAAATATGGATGTTCTCACAGAAGTACGATGCCAAGACCGTTCCACAACTACTGGAACGCAGGTACAATTCACAGAAAGGTAAGGTCCTGCTTGCAGCTATCATGTTGTTGATGTACACAGTATATCTGGTTGCTATCTTCAAAGGTTGTGCCAACCTTTTCCAGGGTCTGCTTGGAGTAACATATGTGCAAGGTCTCCTCATAGCTGTTATCATCGTGGCTCTCTACTATGTTATTGGAGGACTACCTGCGATCATCTGGATCAGTTTCCTGCAGGGACTTATCATGCTTGTGGGTGCAGTGTTGCTATACACAGGACTTATTTCAAGTGGTGGCGGAATGGCAATATGGGATATGGTCCCTGCTGACATATTGAGTATGAGTGGAGCTGCAGTTCCATGGCAAAAGACCTTTGGAATGGCATTTTCCATAAGTCTTGGCCTTCTGGCATTGCCCGATCTACTGATTATGTTGTTCTCTGCCAAAGACAGGAGAGTAGTACGCTTTGCAGGCATCTATGGACCAATATCCATCACCATTTACGCTCTATGTATCTTCTCTCTGGGAGTTTTGGCACACGGAGTGTTCAGCTCAGAGCAATTAGCTCCGTTCATGACTAATCCGGATGGTTTGATACCATTTTTAGCAACATCACTGTTGCCCCGTGGATTTGATAGCATCGTACTGCTAGCTGCTATCTCTGCTGCCATGTCAACAATGAGTGCTATTGTACTGGTCACGACAACAGCCCTTACTTCAGATATCCTGAAGTACCTGCGTCCGGCAACTCCTGATAATGTGGTGCTTCGTATGACAAGGATAGTAGGAGTTATTATCATTATAGTCTCAGCATTCTTTGCAATGGATGTGCCACAGATGATAGTACCTCTGGTGTCCGCAAGCATGGGTGTTATCGCATGCTGTGTCTTCATACCGCTTATTTTCGGACTTTACTGGGACCGTGGTACAGCAACAGGATTTGTCGCCAGCCTGGTGGCAAGTTTCGGTTCAGTGGTGCTCTGGCAACTCTTTGGCAATCCACTCATCCACCCGGTGTTCATCGGCTTGATCTTTGGTACCGTTGCATATCTGGGAGGAAGCCTGGCAAGTCCACGACCGGCTTCTGTGACAGAAAGTGAATAAGAAGTAAAATACTTGGCTTTTGAACAGGTGCTGAAAATAACCTTCAAAACCATTTCTTTTTTATTCAAGCATCTTCTCAAGATTTGTAAGATTTTTACTTTGGTTCGAAACCAATTCATGAAAACAGATTTAAATAATCAATATAAATAAAAACAAAAGGTGTTCCAAATTGAAGAATGTGATAAGCAAGAGTTTCGAAATCAAGGATTACATGATTGATGGTGCACATGTCAACGGTTTCTGGATGAATTTGGAAGGAAGGGAAAAATTGACAACAGAGGTTGTCTACGCACCTATCAATGACAAAATCTTTGAGCCACTTGAAACAGAAAAAATGCTGCATGAAATCATAGCAAAATGTGACAGCTTCAAATCGCAACTCCCTGAGAACATTAACTGTGAAGTAGTCTTCAACGACCTGACATATGTTGCAAATGAAAATAAAAGTGATTTTCAAGTTGAAGCTAAAGAATTAGACGAAATAAGAGTTTTTTACAGATTCTACGTTAAATATTACATTTGAAGATAAGCTTTGTCCAATTTAGTCTTATTCTGATTCCTTGAAATATAAGATTAAAACATCCATTCATATCATCCCAAATCATCATGCACAGTTTCCACCGGCAAAATCAACACATCTTTTATCTTCAATACATTCCACATCAATATCAAATTCTTTAAAATCATACAAGGATTAGTGCATTTGCTCTATTTTTTTCCTTTTTTTTAAATCTCTACCAGCACATAAGCCAAAGTTGAATCTATTATAAATTCAACTAAACAGATTTAAATAGTAGTTTAGAATAGCAATTGCCACGATTTATAGTGATATTACTTACCACAAATAATGAGGAGATTAAGAAAAATGCTTGGTATAGATGATCCCCAGATATGGATAGCATACATTCTTTGCTTTATCAGTGCCATCGGTTGCATAATCTATGGTGCTTTTAAGTGGAACGAAGAAGATGCTCAGGATGAGGTGTGTTAATGTCTGTAAGTACACCAGTACTTGGAGTTATTGTATTGATCTATATGATGATCATTTTTTATCTTGGATGGATAGGGTATAAGAAAACAAAGGAAACCGAAGATTATATGGTTGCAGGGAGACAGATCCATCCATATATCCTTGCATTGTCCTATGGTGCAACATTCATAAGTACCTCAGCCATAGTCGGTTTTGGAGGAGCTGCCGGTGCTCTTGGAATGGGATTGCTCTGGCTGGCTGTCATGACCATAGTTGTAGGTATCTTCATTGCCTTTGTTGTTTTTGGCTCAAGGACAAGACGCATGGGGGCAAAACTCGAAGCTGTCACATTCCCCGAACTTCTTGGACGAAGATTCAACTCCAGATTCATACAGGGATTCTCTGGTGCTTTGATCGGTACGTTCATGCCGCTTTACGCAGGTATCGTACTTATCGGAGGAGCAAGATTTGTTGAAACAACACTCAATATAGATTATGATGTTGCAGTCTTCATCCTTACTATAATAGTTGCAGCCTACGTTATTACTGGCGGACTCATCGCGGTCATGTACACCGATGCCCTCCAGGGAGGGCTTATGTTCCTGGGAATGGCAGTATTGCTTTTCCTGACATATGACAAACTTGGAGGTATCACTGCAGCACACTCTGCACTTACTGCTATGAATGACCTGGTACCTGCAAGTCTTGCAGCAGGAGGGCATCTGGGATGGACTTCAATGCCAACATTCGGCTCGCCTATCTGGTGGACGCTTATTTCAACACTGACACTTGGAGTCGGAATTGGTGTGCTTGCACAGCCCCAGCTTGCAGTGAGATTCATGACCGTAAAAGATACCCGGGCACTTAACAGGGCTGTTCTTGTTGGCGGACCTTTCATTCTCATGATGACAGGAGTTGCATTCACCGTAGGTGCACTATCAAATGTCTATTTCATGAAGACAAAAGGCGTGATCGCTGTCGTTGCAGCTCAGGGAAATACAGACCTTATAATTCCTGAATACATTAACAGTGCCATGCCTGATGTCTTTGTTATACTCTTTATGCTTGCATTGCTAGCAGCTGCAATGTCCACATTAAGTTCCCAGTTCCATACCATGGGAACAGCTATAGGACATGATTTTTATCGCCAGTATATAAAAAAAGGAGAGCTTGGACAGAGCATTAACATTACCCGTGCAGGTATTGCAATAACCATCATTGCAAGCGTAATACTAGCATATGTACTTCCAATAAGCATCATTGCAAGAGCCACAGCAATCTTCTTTGGGCTTTGTGCAGCAGCATTCCTGCCAATGTATGCAGGTGCACTGTTCTGGAAGCGCATGAACAGACAGGGAGCAACGGCCAGTATGCTTGTGGGAACTTTTGCAAGCTTGTTCTGGCTTGCTTTTGTGCATAAATCAGAAGCTGTTCCTCTTGGAATAAGTAAAGCGATATTTGGTGTTGACACCATCCTGACAGGTACATGGACCGTTATTGATCCGATACTTATCGCAACTCCACTGGCAATAATCGTTGCTGTGGTAGTAAGCCTGCTAACAAAACCAGACTCGCAGGAACACATTGATGCATGCTTTAAGAAATTATCAAAATAGAATATAACGGGGATTAATTCCCCGTTTGTTTTTTTTCAATTTTGGGTCAGACTTACTCAGACTTCTGTTTCCTGCTCACAAGCAAAGCAAGTGAAACAAACACAATTCCTGCAATAGCAGTGAAACCAGGAGTGTCTTTTGTCTCTTCTTCTTCAACCGGTTCAGTCATTTCTTCAACTATCGGTGCTGAAGCTTTTACTAGTTCTTCAGAAGTTTCACTTATCGTGTCTCCTACGACATTGAAGATAGAGAATCCTGGTGTTTCAGCATAGAAATAGATGTACTCGCCTTCTTCTCTTTCCTGATAAGTTGGCAGATTATTCCACTGCTCAGCATGATATCTGGTCATATGGATGGTGGAAACATCTATGTTGTTCTCTTTTATCCACTGCTTGTTCACCTTGAAGCGAATCATGATGTTGTCAGCAGTTCCTGAGCTGATGGTACCCTCACTTCCAACATCAATACTCATCATCTGATAACAATTACCGGACTGTGAAGATACGCCCTCAGGTGCATCTGAAAGAACCTGAACCTTAGCAACAACAAGACCTTTGTCATCCTGTGCATCAAAGCTGACACCAAGAACCGGAGTGCCACTGTCTGAGAAATCATAGTTAACTTCAGAACCGCCTGTGACACGTATCACAGAGGAAGCAGAACTTGATACTATTGCAGGATCCTGACCCTGACTGACAGATGCACGAGTTCCTGAACTTGAGGAACTGGAACTACTTGAGCTTGCGGCAGTTACAGTGATATAATTTACCTGAATGCTGACATTACTGCCGCCAACATTGCTTGCATTCAGACTAACGGTATAGGTGCCTGCAGTCGCATAGATGTGTGTCGCATTCTTATCTGTCGAAGTGCTACCGTCACCGAAGTCCCATGCCCATGATGTGGGAGTGTTAGTAGAGAAGTCGGTAAAAGAAACAGCAAGTGATGCTACTCCTGAAGTAAGATCTACTGTAAAGTTTGAAACTGGAGCAACTGCGGTAGTAATATAGGCAGTCTGAGTTACAAGGTTAGTTCCACCAACGTTTGTTGCATTGAGGCTAACGTTGTAGTTACCTGCTGCAACATAAGTGTGTGTCGGATTCTGGTCTGTTGAAGTATTTCCATCACCGAAGTTCCATAGCCATGAAGTGGGAGTGTTCGTAGACTGATCAGTAAAGTTTACAGAAAGTGGAACAGCACCAGATGTGACATTAGACGTGAAATTTGAAACTGGTGCAAAAGCAGCAGTTATGTAAGCCACCTGAGTGTTGATATTGCTTCCATTGCAATTTGTTGCATTCAGACTTACATTATAGGTACCCGGAGTAACGTAAATATGTGTTGGATTCTGAGAACTTGAAGTGTTACCATCACCGAAATTCCATAACCATGATGCAGGAGCATTAGTAGATAAATCGGTGAAATTTACGGCAAGAGGAATAGCTCCTGATGTAACATTGGAACTGAAGTTAGCAACTGGAACAGAGCCCGTAGTAAATTTCCACAGATCAGAGTGAGTTTCCCCTCCGGCATTACTGGCAATCACATGCCAATAATATGTTGTATTTTCAGACAGACTTGAAAGAGCTAGTGATGACTCCGTAGTATCATTAGATGATGGACTGCTCAAGTCAGCATTTACTGAAACCCTGACAGTGTAGTTGGTTGCGTTTTCACAACTCCAGCTTATAGTCGGACTGGTGGATGTTGTAGCGCCAAGTGATGGATCTGGGTTATAGGGTTTGGTAGGCGGTAATACACTGCCATTCTTATAGAGTACCATATTCCAGAAATCATCCGTGCTTGCACCTGAAGTGGTGTAATTGCTTCCATCATATGCAAAACTTATTGCATCACCGCTTCTGATGCCAGCATCGGTAAAAGAAGAATATTGCGTATAATTCGCACTAGTTCCACTTTCCTGCATACCAATAGTAGCGCTCGTACCATATGACCTATCATCTGAGAGCAAGTCATTATAATTGAATGTTATATTACCATCGGATATCAGATGAACCTGAAAAGTACCCATAGCCAGAGATTCACCATAAAATTCACAGTTAGTCCATTGTATTACCAGCACATCAGTGCCATAAGGATTACCAGATTCTCCAGCGGCAATTGCCTTATATACAATATAACCGTTTGCATTTATAAGTAGATCATCCCAAAATGGGAAAACAGAAGGGAGTGAAACACCTCCAGTCCGGCTTGTCAGGTTCACATTTTGATAATCATACACAGAATCAGTAAATGTAATAAATCCGTTAGTACTTACATTAAAATTTGTTTGGTTAACTCCATAAAATGGAAAATCAAAACCTATCTCTAAAGGTCCTGCGTAACCGTCATCCAAAGGATTAAAACCTCCTGTAAAACCAGTCACGTTGGTCGCTTCGACGTAGGATGTTGCATTTACAGGTGATGCAAATATAGCTAGTAATGCAATCGCGAGGAGGATATATTTCATATCAGAACCTCCTGCAACTGGCTTTTGTTGATGTGCTCGACGGCTGTACATTTACATTAGAAAATGAGAATAAAACTATTTGATGAGTGTCCAAAAATATTCCCTCCATACGTGGTATTTTACAAAAGATATGAGATTAATATATTATCTTTTTTATACAACTAATGTATTATATAGATATCTCTATTCAATATGAAAATTGATAAAAAAAGTAATAAAAGCAGCATTACTGCTTTTTTAGATAGAAAAACTGTTCTTACTAAGCTAACGACCGGAACTATCACCAAGCACACTTTCCGCCAGCAACACTGAAACATCCTTCATTTTCAGCTCTTCATCCTTTGACTTGCACACGCCTCCCATATGGTGCATGCAGAAAGGACAATACGAAACCAGCAGACCAGTCTTATCCTTGTAACTGTCTACCGACATCATGGCAATATCAGCCGCAATTTCCGGGAAATTTGGTTTAAGACCGGCAGGCCCTCCACAGCATACCTGTTTGCCGTCAAAGATTTCCTTCACTTCCACACCCATGCTTGCAAGTATACTGCGTGGAACATCTTTTGAATATCTCAAAGGACAGGCATCCCTTACGGAAACGGTCATATCGAGATTTTGGGGTTTGAGCGTGCCATCTGCGATCAAATCTTTAAAGATGTTAAGAGAATGCTCAACCTCAAAGTTAAGCTCACGATAAAGTTTAGGATAATCATGGCTTAGGACCAGATAACAACCCGGACAAGAGGCTACAAGTTTCTTTACTCCAAGAGATTCAATATAATCAACGAATTTCTTTGCATGCTCAGCCGCCTGCTCAAGGTGTCCGTTGTCGATGAGGAAAAGCCCGCAACATTTCTCTTCCTTCAGTATCATCGGTCTTATTCCCGCATGATTGAGCAAACGAATGGTTGCTCTGGCAATGTCAGGCTGGCTATGTGCCACCCAGCAGCCTGCCATGTATGCAACATCAGAGCTTTCAGCAAGGTCAAGGTCATCTGTTACCCAATCAAACCTTGTTGCCGGGTCCATACTTCCAGGGCTGTTGTTCTCGATTATGTTCCGCGAGATAGCTGTGGTCTTTGCAGGCTCTCTTTCCTGCTTTGCAAGCAGTTCTCTTTCATACTGAATGATATCTGTGATAGGAATGTTCACAGGGCAGACATCATCACATGCCCCACATCTTGTGGAAAGATAGATGTTGTCCATTTCATCCTTTGTAAGCTCCTCACCTGCAACGATCTTTGCAAGACTCTCAATCTTTCCCTGTGGAGTGAAGCGGTTACCTTCGGTAACCATGTTCACAGGGCAGACATCCCAGCATTTTTTACAATCTATACAATAACTAATCTCTGCCTCAAACCTATGCATCATATCACCATAAAAATAAACATAAAAAACAAACGGTAACTTAAATTACTTATCCCAATAGTCTTTTTCTCTTTTCTCATCGACCAGTGCTTTGAGTTCTTCAGGATACGGATACAGGAATGTATCCTCATAAGCATCTTCGCCCTGAGAACGAGATGCGAACATTCTCAATAATTCAATGACAGAATCTTCACTTATACTGTTATTGCTAAAACGCCCAAGCATGTTTTCAAAAAAAGAACGCTCTGACGGGGTTGTATCTTCAAACATAGAAAACATATTCCTTGCAGTATCCATTTTCAAATCCAATGAACCGGGCTTTCTCATTAACTGTTTTAACAAAGATTCATATTCATTGAACAACTGTCTGACATCTTTCCCTGAGCCCAGTAATTCTGACATTTCTGCCAGAATTTCAGTATTGTAGCTCATGAAAAGAAAACGATTGTTTTTGTGAAACTTAAGCAAGCCTTCAAGAGAAGATTCTTTTTTCACCTGTCTAAAAGTCGCAAAGGTGTATAAATAAGTTAGAAAATGATGACGTATACGGTTATTACGCAATCTCTCATTCTCTTCGATAGGATACCCCGGGTATCTGGCAATAACCTCCCCAGTAAACAGACCTGCACTTTTTCCAATAACCGGAGCCATGCTTACACCTGAGTAGATCTTTACGTCATCGATTCCCATACTTGGAGAAAGACCTTTGAATATGAAACCGTCCATATCTCCAAGCTCGTCAAGGAACTTAATCGTAAAAGTATTCATCTTTTCAGTTAGGTCTTCACCTGTTTTCGGCTGGACGAGCCGATACTCACCATCTTGCTTAATGATCCTCAAAGTATCCCTCGGAACCCCCAGTCCAATCTCAACTTCCGGGCATACTTTGATGAAATCTACAAAAGGTATCATATCACGCACTATTTGAGAAGGAACAACTTGACCGTTATATCGCACGCTATCAAACTCAAGACACCTGCTTACAAGAACAATGGGCTTTGGAAATTTTCTCATGTAAATAATATTGTGTCTAATAGATTATAATCATGCCTCCTTCTGTTTTCCGAGAACTGTGCTTTTCTCATCTTTAAATGAAGCAAGCAAGGCAACCATAAAGTCCCATACTTTCCTAACTGATGGAATATATAGCCGTTCATCAGGTGAATGCGGATTCTTTATGGTAGGACCGAAGGATATCATATCCATATCTTTGTATTTGGAACCGATAACAGCGCATTCCAGACCTGCATGTATAGCCTCGATACGCGCGTATTTACCAAACACTGAGAAATATACTTCCCTACATCGTTGGAGAAGCTGTGAAGACATATCAGGTTGCCACGCCGGATAACCAGAACCATGTGAACAATTTGCCCCGTATTCGTCAGCAACTGAGGTAACCTTTTCAGTGATCACGGCAAGTCCCGAGTCAACTGAACTGCGCTGGCTTGATACTATTACCAGCTCATCATCTTCTATATTAACAGTCGCCAGGTTATTTGAAGTTTCAACGAGACCGGGAATTGCCGGAGATATGGAAGCAACCCCATGTGGCAAAGACAGTAGAATACCCAGAACCTTACGAGCAAAACAATCAGTTAGTGCCTTAGTGTACATTTCGGACACGTATTCCTCAAGAATCACTGAAAGAGAAGGCTCATGACCCGTATACTCAGCTTTCATTCTTTTTTCAAATGCAGATATTGTAGAAAGAACAGTCTCCATGGAATCAGGTGTAAGAGCAATGATCGCTTCCGCATGTCGTGGAATTGCATTATGTGCAGAACCACCTATTATATCCAGAAGCATGATATCCGCATCGTCAATAAGTTCCTGCAAGACCTCTGCTAGTAATTTATTGGCATTTGCTCTTTTTTCATGAATATCTACACCGGAATGCCCTCCGGAAAGCCCACTCACCACCAACCTGAAAAGCAAGCCATCTTCCGGCACTGCTGAATACTCCAGTGGCATCCTGACAGTTGAGTTCAGTCCACCTGCGCAGCCAACGGTAAAAACACCCTCATCTTCCGAATCCACATTCAGGAGTAACTTACCTGTTATGAAGTCCGGCATCAGGGCATTAGCTCCGGTAAGACCAGTCTCTTCATCAACAGTGAAAAGCAACTCAAGCGGTGGATGGCTTACACCAGTATCTTCTACCAGAGCCAGAGCAATGGCAAGTGCTATTCCATTATCTGCTCCAAGAGTCGTTCCTTGTGCTTTTAGCCAGTCACCTTCGATAACGGGTACAATTGGGTCTTTTGTAAAGTCGTGGTTGCATCCACATGCTTTTTCACATACCATATCCATGTGTCCCTGAATAACTATCGCAGGCAGATTTTCATATCCTTTTGAAGCCGGAACCCCAATAACTACATTATTGACGCTATCGAACTTTAAGCTAAAACCCTTTGATAATGCCCATTCTTTCAGCCACGTGGCTATTTTCTCTTCCTGACCTGACGGTCTGGGGACGCTGCTCACTTCCCTGAAAAGGGAAAGGATTTTTTCTGTGACTTCATCCATGGATCTACCTACTGTGACTTTAAATCTGAAAATACTGAACCCTAGATACCAAATGTAAGATACAGTTATTATGATATATTTTCTGCTCTGTATAAATGCTTAATATCCAAGAAAAATAAAACAACAAGGTTTCTGGCAAACCATTAGTATATACTCAATCTTTTTGCATATTATCATCTACAGATATTTAGAATAAAATCATAACTGTTGAACAACATCAACAATCATACCTGCAGGATCAGTTACCATGAAATGTTTTTGTCCCCATTCTTCACCCTTCAAATGATAAATTACCGGAGCTCCTAATTCTTTTAACTTATCATACTCAACCTTAGCATCATCAACCTCAAAGGAAAGTATAACTCCCTTACCAGAGAATTGTTCATGTAAAAAATCTGGTTGATTTTCTAAATCAGGTAACATAAATGCAATTTCTATCCCGGATATATGTCTAAGCTGGATATACCATTCCGCTTCAAAAATCACTTCGAACTCAAAATATTCCGTATAGAAATTCTTACACAACTCTAGTTGATCTGTTATTGTAATTGGAAATGAATTTTTAATGCCCACTTTTATACCCCTTAAAATAAATTGTATTATATTTAATATAAAATTATCGTGAGCAATTGCAAATTTTGCTTTTTTGCAAGGAAAAACAAAATCAGATCATGTTTTCTTTTAGTCATTACTTCTGAGTGAAAACATGTGTAAGTATCCGTTTTTTAAGCTATATGACTGTTTTTTCTTAATTACCGAACTATTTTGGTATGTCACTTATTTACTTGAATTTTAGAGTTGTCTGTGACTTAGTATATTGAAGGCTGTGAATAAAATATATCATACGACAAAGATAAGAATAATTCGGACATGCAATTTAATGATTCTTATAAGAAGAGGAACTAATATGGATATTTCTGAGACTATTAGTGTGATTATGGGCGATATCGTTGAACAAAAAGTCGATGCCATCGTAAATGCAGCAAATAACTCCCTCCTTGGAGGAGGCGGAGTGGACGGAGCCATCCATTATGCTGCAGGTCCACAACTTCTGGAGGAATGTCGCACCCTCGGAGGATGTCTGACAGGAGAAGCCAGAATCACAAAAGGGTACGATCTTCCTGCAAAGTGGGTTATACACACCGTTGGTCCTGTATGGAAAGGAGGACATTTCAGGGAAGAACAACTTCTTGCTGACGCATACAGGAATTCACTAATCCTGGCTGAGGAACATGATGTTAAAAGCATTGCTTTTCCTGGAATCAGCATTGGAGCCTATGGTTTTCCGGTAGATAAGGCATCATGGCTTGCTGTTAGCACTATACTTGAATATCTCAATTCAGAAAGCTCACTGGAAGATATCAGGCTTATATGTTTCAATGAGAATGCATATTATTTTTATTCTAGTATGCTGGAAAAACAGGTTTCTAAGTTCTAAATTGAAATGAAACGTGAAAGTGAAGCACATATCATAATTATGAGAATTAGCATACACTCCACAAACGATGTATTTAAATAGTATGGATTGCTGATGAACAATTATTAAGTTTAGCCATACAGAAAAAAGTTACGGATAAACTATTATCAGTGTGGTAAGGTTGGTTGGTGATTTGGTAAATAATGGTTCGTGGTGGTACCATAATTTGCCCAAAAACGAAATCCAGCAAGCCAGGATTCCCGTAATTATCAAAAATGGAATGCGAAAGTTACCCTTTCAAAAACATATTCGGGAATCCTGTCTGTTGGAACCTTTTTTATCTTTGCCCATTTTATGCAATATAGCATTATAATCGATGAATTTTACGCATAAATAATTTATTTTACAAACCAGATATAGGAAGCCATGGACCTGCTGATCGTAAAGAACATTTCAAGAGAAGGACCCGGAATACTTGAAGATATTTTAATTGAAAAAAGGATTTCGTATGATATTATCGACCTTGAAGCCGGGGACAAAATCCCCTCTCCGGAAAACTATTCTGCTGTCATCGTCTTTGGTGGACCGGACAGTGCAAACGATACAACCAGTATGATGATTCAGGAAATGAAAATGGTAAAACAGGCAATTGATTCAGGTATACCCTATCTTGGCATCTGTCTTGGCATGCAGGTACTTGTTAAGGCATGTGGGGGTTCGGTACATGCGAATAATGTCAAAGAGATAGGATTCAAAGGTGAGGAAGGTAACTATTATTCAGTTGATATTGAAGAAAATCATTTAGATGACCCGCTGTTCAATAATCTCGAAAATCCTTTGAAGATATTCCATTTACACGGTGAAACAGTAAAGATAAACGAAAAAATGCAATTGTTAGCTACCGGAAAGTACTGCAAACACCAGATAGTAAAAGTAAGCAAAAACGCCTATGGGATACAGGGACACTTTGAACTAACACCTGCAATGTTCACAATTTGGCTTGAAAACGATCCTGAACTAAAGGAAATGGACAGAAAAACATTGGCAAATGACTTTGAATTAATTGCAGAGGAATACAGCAACAATGGGAAGAAACTATTCAGTAATTTCCTGCGGATCTCCGGATTGGTTTGAGTTCGGTTCATAATTGATTGAAAGACAAATGCCATAGTTGATTCAAAACTTTTTTGTACCAGTCGGAGAAATATCAATCCATGAAGATCCCACAATCTGTAGATACGGAAAGATTGATAATCAGAAGGTATGTGGAAGAAGATCTTGAAGGATTACATCTTTTTTTCAACAACGAGGAAATAACCAGTTCCACTGACATGCCCCTTCACCGAAGCTTTGAAGAAACTAAAGCATTTCTTGACATGATCATACAATCATACAGCACTGATGAACCATTCTTTGCAATGGCTATCTGCAAGAAGGACGAAGGCAAAGTAATTGGTTCATGTGGTTTTGCGAAAATGGAATTCACTGCTGATACACAAATATATTATGCCCTTGAACCTGAGTTTCGAGGCAATGGATATGCCACCGAAGCAGTTGAAAAGATGATCGAATATATGATATTGGTTCATGGCGTCAACAGAATATCCATTTACTGTGCTCCTGAGAATGTTGCATCAATGAATCTGGCAAAGAGAGTAGGAATGGAATATCAGGGCACTATTAAAAACGATGAAAAAAATGCAAAGTATTTTCTGTTGACACGGGAAAAATATCTTCGTGGAAACTAAAACATAAATAAAATACTTGATCAAAACACTAACTATTAATGAATTTGTTTTTAGTCAATTTTCAACAAGTCAATTCTGGTTCTTTTAATAGGGGATGGAGAAAGTGAATGTGCTTCCTTCCCCCGGTTTACTTGTTACCCACACATTGCCTCCATGGAGTTCGACGAACTTCTTAACAAGGGAAAGACCAAGCCCAGTACCTTGATGCACTTTTGAAGTGGACGAATCCAATTGTGTGAAAGGCTTGAACAGATTTTTTAAATTGTCTTCTGAGATTCCAATTCCGGTATCTACGACCTCAACATATAGCATATCATCCTTGGCGCTTGCACTAAAACTTACGCTGCCTTGTAGATCGGTGAATTTGATTGCGTTGTTTACAAGATTGAAGAGTGTCTGTTTTAGTTTAATTTTATCCGCATGAATAGTTGAAAGTTGCTTATCAACAGTATATTCCAATGTGATATTCTTTTTAGAAGCCATTGGATCAAGTATATCTTTCACTTCTTTAAATACCGAAAAAATATCGACTTCCTCACAATGCAGCTTCATTTTTCCAGCCTCTACTTTGGAAAGATCGAGTATGTCGTTGATAAGCTCAAGCAAATGTTTTCCACTGTTTGAAATGTTGCCAACAAATTTAGATTGTTTCTCGTTAAGGCTGCCAAAGCTTTTAATTCGAAGCATATCAGAAAAACCTATAATAGAGTTAAGTGGAGTCCTTAGTTCATGGCTCATGTTTGCAAGGAATTCACCCTTAACCCGATTTGATTCCTCTGCTGCAAGCTTAGCAAGCTTAACAGCTCGCATTTCTTCCTCTATTTTTTTAAGATCGGTGACATCAGTGTAAAATCCCACCGTACATTGTTTTCCATCTATCATGGCATGAAAAACACTTATATCTACATAGATAGACGCCCCATCTTTACGCAGACATGAAATATTTGTTAATAAGATTTTTTCACCTTTTTTCCGGACTTCTAATTCAGACAGGGTTTGTTCCAGATCATTCTGTGGATGAATGTCAATTGTTTTTAGCTGCATTAATTCTTCTTCTGCATACCCCAGCATCCGGCATAGTGCCGGATTAGCATATCTGAACTTTCCGGTGGAAACATCTGACACATTTATACCTTCAACAGCACCTTCAAAAATATTTCTGAATTTCTCCTCACTATCCATGAGTTCTTTTTTATTTGCTAGTATGCACTTATCAGTTTTATTTAATATAATAAAATAGAAGATGAACAATATTCCAAAAATTGTAAGGGATCCGATGACAATAACTTTTAAGTTGGTAGCAAATACCATTTTATCGTCAGTGACATCCTTCATTATGATCATGTAGCCCACTTCATCATCTGATGCATCCATCAACGGAACTAATGCAAAATGCCATATTTGACCATTACTCTCGATTTCCGGCGATATTTGACCATTGGCCATTTTTTCATTTTTAATGATATCATCTATTTCATCAGGAAGCAGCATAGTGCTGTAAATCAAAACTTGTGTGGGATAAAGACTCCAATTACCATCTTTACCATGCCTTTGCACACCGCTTTCCCACGTAGCACTATCAAGTTTGTCTTTGTAGATAAGAACAGCTATTTCTGAATCGGATTTGTAAGCAACTGAGTCTAGGATGTCTTCTATCTCTTTACCTAAATCCAGATACCCGATCAGTGTCTCATTTCTGTATATTGGTTTTACTATGCGCAGTGTCAAAGTACCCATTGACCCTAATTCAACTCCACTAGCAACATTTCCTGTTCTTTCAGCTTCACGAATAGTAAAACGATCAATAAAGCCACCTTTGTATTCAGGATTAGGAACACGCAAGAGGTTCACACGATCAGGTCCCTGGAAGCAAACCTGAGTTACATTGTGTACTGAAGAAAGCCTCCCGTACATATTCTGGGAAGAAGCCATTAGTTGTTCAACATCGCGTTTTTCAAATGCTTTTTCAACTTTTTCGTTCTTGAGAATCCAATTCATTTCCTCAACCAATGTGATCGACTGTTCTTGTAGTGAATGATTGTATTCTTCAGTAACAAAAATTGTCGTTAGCTGGATATGATCCTCCATTTTCTGGTTCTGCTGCCACCAAAAAATACCCGAGAAAACAGCAATCAAAATTACTGCAGCAAGCACCAAAGGCACTAATAATTTCCAGAGAATTAAATTTGAAGATGTACTGCTATTGGAAAGGGCAAATTTATTTTTTATCTTTTCGGATTCCGTTTTTTTACCCATAGTAAATTACCTTCATCAAATCGGCTTCTTTGATTTGTTTTTAGTTCCTTTTCCCTAATCACGCCTGCAGAAAACAGTTATTGAATTTCTATTAGTGCACATCATTTAGGAACAGTTTTCATAAAGTAGCGTTTAATATGCAGTGAATAATAGCTAGCTCCAAGACAGACTATATTAATATATTGATATATATATGCAATATATAAGCATGTTCATCTTTTCGACAGCAATAGTACTGTTTTAGAAGAGCAGCGGCCATAACAAAATTAAACCTAACTGACCAGCAAACTGGCAATGATAATTTTTTAACTTATTTTAACGGCTCCTGTTTAGTCAGAATCCTTAATGCTAAAGCACCCTGATTAAAATAACAAACTTTAAATATATATGGTATTATACAGTTTTTAAATAATTGTTGGGTGTGAGGATGAACACAATAAAAATTCCATCAGATATTTACAGGAAAAGAATGCTGTTTTTCCTGGTATTAACACTTGTATATTCTTGTATTCTGACCGCATCGGCAGATTCCGTTGTTAGCATATCACCATCCACTCAGGAAGTATATGCAAACCAGAATATCGATATCTACATCAATATAGAACCAGATCAAGCTATTGCCGGTGCACAAATGGACATTTCATTTGACAATAATATGATCTCTGCAAATAATGTCGGTGATGAAGGATTCTTTGAACAGGGAGAATCCATGTCCATTTTTATTGGAGGAACAGTTGATAATCAACAAGGAAAAATCAACGGTTTGTTTGCCGTAACACTTGGCCAGGTTGAGATAAGTACCCCCGGAAACTTTGTCCATATCACATTCACTACAAGCAATAACACAGGAAATACCGTTATTAGTCTTTCCAATGTGATGTTAAGCGATTCTGAAGGAAAAATTGTCCCTATAACTATCCAGAACGCGCAGGTCAATATTCTCGAAGTTTCATCCTCTTTAATTCAAGAAGCCACTGCCAGCTCAGGTGCTGGGGGTGGGGGAGGCAATACCGACGAAAATATTGAGAATATTGGCATTAAGGAAATAGAGAAACTCTATGTTATCGGAGACTCAGAAGTCGTTTATCTATTTGACGAGAATGCAAATCCCATCAGTTCCATTAGTTACAGATCATTGAAGAATGCAGGGTTTATAGCAAGCACCATCGAAGTGCTCAAAAATGTATCTTCAACGGTCTCTGAAAAACCAGACGGTATTATTTACAAGAACATCAATATATGGATTGGGAAAGAAGGCTATTCCAATGAAAATAATATGGAGGATATGAAAATATCTTTTGAAGTCCTTAAAGAATGGATTCTGGAAAATGATGTTGAAATAACTAATATACACCTGAAAAGGTACCATGAAGGAAAATGGGAAACACTTGAAACTGAGATGACTGGAGAGAGTGAAGATTATATCACCTTTGAAGCAACAACCCCTGGGTTCTCACCATTTGCCATCACTGCAGATGTACAATCTGAAACTACAATAAATGAAACTCTTTCAGATAGGAAAAATGACAACGATGTGACTCCGCAGGAAGAAAATGAAAAAGAAAATGACCAGTTTTCAAAGAACTCCATTTCATCTTCAACAGATACAGATTCATTAAAACTTGCACAGAATAGCTCACTACTTCTATGTATATCAATGTTCATCCTTTTACTTTGCAGGCGTGAAAGATTAATGTGAAGACATTTATGCAACCTTCTGAAAAAGCATAAATCCTGTCCACACCTTCTTTAAAGAGGAAAAGGGTCTGTAAGGGATGTTTCGCTGATATTATTATTGAGGAACTGGATACAGGAAGCCTGGATTTTGGCGCCTGCACCTTAAAATAATTTAACCCTTTTCGTTCCTTTTCCTCCTCAACACATAAATGACTGATATCAGCAATCCTGATACTGCAATGGAAGATTCAAATCCAGGTGATTTCTCATTTGATTTACCTGCAGTTACTTCATCACCAAAAGCATAGACTCTGCCATCTGCAATAGTAAATAACATTCCATCCAAAACAGCTGGAGATGAGCCTCCATATTTAGAATTCCAGATCAATTCCCCTGTGAATGCGTCCAAAGCACACGTACCATTAAGTCCAGTATAATCATCATCTGTATCAAAAGCAGTGCCTACAAATACCTTTTCATCTGCAACAGCAGGCGAACAGAGCCATCCCCCAATTCCATCACCAGAAGTCGTATTCCATTTGAGATTTCCAGTAGTTGCATCAAAACAGTATGTCTGCAGATCACTATACCCATAACATCCTCCGCAAACATAGACGTTGCCATATCCCACAGCTGGTGTTGAATCCGTCCGAAGTATCGACCTATTCCATAGAATGGAACCATTGTTCTTGTTTACTGCGTAAATCTCACCATCACCATAAAAATTGAAGGACGTCAAATAAACAGTATTACCATAAATCGTTGGAGAACCACAGCAGTTATACATTATTTCACTTTGATTCCAGATCAAGCTTCCTGTATTTGAATCAACGCAATAGACATACCCTCCATATGTCTGCCCATATTCCCAGCTTGTGAAATATACCCTGCCTTCTTCATACGCAGGTGTTGCCTGTGCATTCCCATTAGTACTAAAATTCCAGAACTCCACTCCGGTCAATTCATCAAAGCAGTAATAGTTACCATCCCACTCACCCTCGAATAATTTTCCGTCTGCTACTGTTGTGCCGCTGTTAACCGAATCTGGCAAACCACACCATACACTACCATTATGGTAGGCAGGAGAAGCTATTGATTTATATTTAGTACTACCTCTACTGTGGTTTTGCAAAAATTCACCAGTATACTGATCTAAAGAACTAACGTAATCACCACAGTTCACGTAAACTTTCCCGTTGGTACTAACAGGTGATGAACCCTTTACTGCTCCTATATCTTCACTGATCCACAATGTGTTGTTCGTATCAGGAGCATCAGAAGGAGAGAATCCGCTATTCTGAGCATCTTTATGGAACTGCTCCCACCCTTCCGGGACATTTTCCTGTATACAATAGAGATCTCCACTGTCCGTCCCAAAGTAAACTTTTCCATCAGATAGTGCAGCACCCTGTAATATATAACCATCATCATGTGGATTATATTTCCAAGCAAGAGAACCATCATCTGCCAGACAATAAAGCGATCCGTTGTCTTTTGCTCCTGTGAAATAAATATACGTCGTATCTCCATCCACTGCAAGAACTGGAGATGACTTTACACCTGCATCAATAAAATAAGACCACAGAATCTCTCCGGTAGAATCGTCCAGACATGTGAGATTACCTGTGTAACCATGTTCACCCTGGCCAACATAGACTTTCCCCTCGTAAATAGCTGGTGTTGATGTGCTGAAACCATTCTGTGTACACCAGCCATCATTGAGGAACTTTCCTTCATCGTATCCGATCTTCCAGACATATCCTAAAGACTGACCTCTTTCTGAACTTGTATACACAAATCCATCGCTATATGTTACAGATGAACGGAACATTCCAGGGTCGTCCTTTGCAAAATCAAGTACATCAGAAGAAAGGTCAATCTCATCCACAAGTTCTCCGGTTTCTTTATCCAGGCTCACCAGTTTACCTTCATGTGTTGAATAAATAACAAAATCTCCTACAATGCACGCACCATTCCACAAAAAACCTACAGATCGCTCATTGGCATATTTCCAGAGCTGCTGTCCATTCTCATCGTAGCAGTAGTAATATTTGGTAGCAACCCCACCTTCGAGTCCCTCCCCTATGTATAACATATTATCGGAATAAGTAATTGGACATTCAAAATTGCTGTCAGTTACACGTTCATTCCAGAGTTTTTCACCTGTCGACCCATTGAATGCAAAGATATCTCCACTATTACTGGCAACAAAGATCTTTCCATTACCATAGGCAGGTGTAGATGATTGAAGTCTGCTTCCTTCTGTTGTTTTGTTTCTCCAGACCAGATTCCCATTGTGTTTATTAAAGGCCCATATAGAACCATTTGTTGTATAAATATACACAAGATCATCTGCAATTATAGGTGGGGCACTGATACCATTTTCTTCAGATATTGAGGTGCTAATGCTCCATAAAAGCTCAGGATCATCCCTAATTGCCGGATCTTCTGTTAATGCAGTATGTTCACAGTCAGATTGGAACTGGGACCAATCGGACGATGTAGCAACCGTTGATATTGAAATTAAAAATATAAAAAATGAAAAAACTATGAATGCTTTGTTGGATATTCTCTTTTTGTTCATTATACATTCATCCCTGATACAAATCATCTGCCTTCACTTAGTTCTAATTAGAATTTTATCTCAAAAATAACAAAATTTTTTCCACAAGCTTCTCCAGTACGAAAAAGATGTTTGCGGAATCGCTGTTACTACTCCCATCGTTTTCATATACTGCTTCTTTGTTTGTTAAACCAAAAAAATAACCTGTATCAGTGCCGTAATATATCCATCCATCAGATAATGCTACACCTGCAAGAGACCAGTCTGTTTTTCCCGATTCACCATATGACCATTGTACTACAGGATCGATGTTCCCATTGTAATCTTTAAGGCAGTAGACCATCCCATCTTCAGTATTTGTTGTAAAATAGATATAGACGGTCCCATTTCCTGTATCATATCGTTTCGATAAAGCAGGAGAGGATTTTACATCACCAGATACCGCAAAAATCCAGATGTCTGTTAAATCGGCTGCATTTAAACAGGATAAAGCTCCGGCACTTCCAGCATAGACCTTTTCATTATAGATAGCTGGTGTTGATACACTTGGGCCTATGTAACCATTGTAAGCATTCGCTTTGTCAAACATACCACTGCTATCATTAAATCCAAGGGCAAAACAATATCCACCTTTTGATGTAAAATACAATTTGTCATTGCTAAAAACAATGGAAGAACGAATCTCCTTTGCGTTAACACTAAAAACTGAAGAGACATCAAGTTCATCAATAGTATTACCCGTATCTTTTTCAACTGAGACCAGATGCGAACTGTCATCACCGTAGATCAGATAATCCCCCTTCACAGCTGCACCTGCCCAGTAGTAACCTCCACTGCTGGTAGAATCACGACTCCAGACTTCGGTACCATCTTCCACATCATAGCAATAGTATATCCCATCGTTTGACGAACTACTGCCACCAGTTATGCAATCCCCAAAAAATATCCGATTATTATCGTATGTTATAGGCGTATTCAGTTGATTAGTAGATACCGTGACATTCCACATTTCAACTCCTGTCTCTGCATCAAAAGCAAACATACTTCCATCTTTAGTTGGAACAAATATCATGCCTTTTCCGTAAGCGATATTTGCAAGAAGAAAGCCACTACCACTTGAAGATTTTTCCCAGGAAATGTCCCCTGTATTTTTATCGATAGCATACACTTTGTTGCCACCGGTTGCCACGTACACGAAGTTTCCATTAACTATAGGTGCAATGTCGATACCCGTTGATAATTCCCTTTCCCATGACAATGAATTTCCAGTCATCGGGTCAGATATAGGTGCTTCATCTATTGTAACACCGGAATTAATTTTATCTTTCTGAAACTGGGTCCAATCAGAAGCACATACAACACTTGACAAGATACAAAAGAATAGCACTACACTCAAAAAAAATAAGAATACTGTTTTTTGTCCAGCCATTTTGCTACCTTAAACCTGTATTAAAATTTAAAAAAGGTGTCGTAAAGCTCTTTATTGGCTTTTCGACACATTTTCATTTTTTATGCAGACTAATTACATTCTCCTTTTTGCAAGGAAAATAGCGGAAAGCAGGAATCCGGCTACTGCAAATACTGCTTCAAATCCAGGGGATGCTGCACTATCGACATTAGATTCAACAGACATCTTAGTTGGGTCTATTGATTCTGGTTCTTCTTCGGGTTCTTCGTCAATCACTGAATATACTGTATCTGGTTCTTCAGAAACATTTGTTTCCTCTTCTTCAACAGTTTCTACAGCAGTTGATCTAGCTATTCCACTACTACTGCTTGAACTCCTAGAGCTGCTGCTTGAACTTGAACTGCTTTCGTCCTCACTTTCAGGAGCTACAGAGGCATCTATATTCACCTTGTATGAAGCATTCTCTATATCTTGCACCCAATTTTCATCATATTCAGCATAGTAGAAGGTCACGGTATCCCCGTCGCTCAGGTCGTTAGCACCTAAACCGGAGGTAGTAAACTCATCGTTTATCTGAATACACCACGAATAGTTGCCCTCGTTGGCAATTCCATTAATACTGGTGATGTAGAATGAACCATAGGTCGCATAATAATCATCACTTGCAGCGAACTCAAAGTCACCTTTTTCGGATGCATCCTGAAGGGCACCGAGATCTGTTAGGCTTGACAATTCATAACTGGCAGATAGATTTGATGCAGGGATGTAATCAAAAGTATCGTCCTCAAGGTCAACTTCACCATCCCAGATGACAGTTACATCATTTACCTTAACACTCACGATATGTGCAGCATTGTCCACATCTGCTACCCAGTTCCCTGGACTTTCTTCAATCCACATAACATAGCAGAATGTAACGGAATCTCCATCGTTCAAGCTGTTACGACCCAGACCATTCCATGTGGTTTCATCGTTTATCAGAATAGACCATGAATATCCTCCTGCTTCTTCATTGGCTATTCCATCAATACTGTTGATATAGAATGATTCGTATTCAGCCTGATAATCGCTTGTACTTATCCCAAAACCACCAGCTTCGGATGCGGCCTGAAGGGCACCAAGATCGGTAAGGCTTTTCCATTCATAACTTGCAGATGGATTTGCTGCAGGAGTGTAGTCAAAAATACCTCCGTTAAGGTCAACTTCTCCATCCCAGATGACAGTTGCATCATTTACTTTAATGTTCACCATCTGTGTAGCATTCTCTACATCTGCTACGTAGTTTCCTGCATCATCCACAACCCACTCCAAATAGTAAAATGTAACTTTATCTCCATCGTTCAGTTCGTTAAGACCCAAACCATTCCATACAGTTTCATCGTTTATCAGAATACTCCATGTGTAATTTTCTTCATTGGAGGTTCCATCGATACTGTTGATGAAGAATGAACCGTATTCAGCATGAAGATCGCTTGAATTGATCTCAAAGCCACCAGCTTCTGATGCGGTCTGAAGGGCACCAAGATCCGTTAGGCTTGACCATTCATAACTTGCAGACTGGTTTGATGCAGGAATGTAGTCAAAAATACCTCCGTTAAGATCAACTTCCCCATCCCAGATGACTGTAGCTTCAGCTCCAGCCAGTGATGGCATCACCATCAAGGAAACTAAAATAAGTAAACTTATACCCCATATCTTTTTTATCATGTATATACCTCTTTATATGTGACATATTATGAATTAATTAACAAGCATTAAAATTAATTACATATAAAGTTCACTATTTGGTTATGTTTATTATCTAAATGACAAATAATGAGATAGTTTTAGATAACATACAAGATTATAACCAGAGACAATTAAGTTGAAAAAACTCATAACTGAGTGGAGTTTGATGACAAATATTCTGCAGACGAATGCGAACATTCTATCGCTTTGCAAAAGCCGGGGTTTTTATCAAGTGGTTCCAACAGAGGTATGACATAAAGAGAATTCGTGATCTGATTGTTGATAACCTCCACGTCAATGTTATATGTGGTCTTTATGTTGGACGGTGTCAGAACTTCCCCAGGAGTCCCGGTTGATATTACATCACCATCCCGGATAAGGCAAAGTTTGTCACAATAATATGCAGCAAGATTAAGATCATGCATGACTGCTATGACAAGCATTCCTTTTCTGGAAGCGTCTTTTACGAGATTCAATATGTCTATCTGGTTGGTGATGTCCAGGTGAGAAGTTGGTTCATCCAGAAGCAGTATTTTTGGATTTTGAGCAAGTGCACGGGCAATTATTACTTTTTGTAATTCTCCACCACTTAGCTGTGTAACAAACCTATTTTTTAGATGAAGTATTTTAGTCCTTTCCATTGCATCCTGCACAATTACAAGATCTTCGTGTGTTTCACCACTTTTAATGTATGGGGTACGACCCATTAAGACAACATCTTCTACAGTAAACTCGAAGTTAATGGATATCACCTGGGATACCATGGCAATATTCTTTGCAATCTCAATGTTATTCATCGTATCAATACATCGCCCATCGATTATTATTTCCCCAGCATTTGGTTTTATGATCCTGTTAATTGTCTTTACCAAGGTAGTCTTACCTGAACCATTTGGACCAATGATGCCAACGAATTGTCCTTGTTCTGCATGGAGATCCACTTCATTGAGTATTTGACGATTACCGTAGCTGACGACAAGACCATTTGCTTCAAGCATAGATGCTTTTCCTCCTTTTTCTTAGAAGGTAGATAAAAAAAGGAGCTCCAAAAAGAGCGGTAATTATGCCTACTGGAAGATCCACTCCCTGTAAGGATCCAACCCTTTCAAGTATTAACTGAAACAACAGAATGTCATTTGACTCCAATACCATCTGCATCTTGGTAGGAAATGTCCGTGCAAAAGTATCTGATATCACCAAAAAAATAGCTCCCATCAAAGTTGAAGCAGGCAAAAGGCTTCTATGATCCGGTCCTACGATGTTGCGCATTATGTGAGGAATGATAAGGCCAACAAATCCTATAATACCACTAACAGACACTGCTGCAGCAGTGATCAATGCAGAAAGCAACAATATTTGCTTTTTTACACTTTCAATGTTTACTCCAAGGGACTGAGCTTGTTCTTCTCCCAGCAACATAACGTTCAGGTTCCAGGAGTGTCGATAGGATAATCCAATCCCTGCAAACACTATGATCATTGTAATTTTCACTTTATCCCAGCTTGCATTCCAGAATCCTCCCATCATCCAGTAGATTATCTGGTGAAGTGATTCCGAGAAAAAAAGGAAAAATGAGGTCAGTGCTGATAAGAAGAAACCAACTGCTATGCCTGCAAGAAGTAGTGTATCTACTGGAACCTTTCCGCCAATTTTTGATATGTTATACACGATGAAAATTGTAATCGTGGCAACAATAAATGATAGCAACTGCGTTGGTAAAAGTAGTGTAAAACCAATGGCTGCACCAAGGGCTGCACCGGAAGACATTCCTATAATATAAGGGTCTGCAAGTGGGTTCTTCAGCAGTCCTTGCATAGTACACCCGGCAGTAGCAAGTGCTGCTCCCACAAGTGCAGCGAGTAGTACGCGAGGTAGCCGAATTCCTACAATAATCATTTCCTGACCATCGGTCCATGTGCGATCAGGTGCAATCCTGTTGAAAATATCAGAAAGTTCGAGAGAATTACCTGTAAGTGACGCTACCCATGATATTGTCTCTTCGATCAATTCAAGCAGGTTTATGTAGATTATCTTTGCTGTCAGAAGTGACGGTATATAAGTGGTTCCAATAGCAGTATTGCTAACCAATACGACCAAAAGGATTGCAACTAATGCAAATATCAAACTTTTTACGGAACCATTTAACTTAGGCATTTTTAATATTCCTTATATTGAATCTGTATTAGTATCGCTTATGTACAATAAATCCAAGAATCAACATGCAGCTCGCACAAAAAACTTCAAAGCCAGGTGCTTGTGCAGCTGTCTTTCCATTATCTTCAGCTCCACCGTCTGTAGTATCTGCCTGTGTCTGACTGGCATTGGTCAGGATTTTATAATCTTTTTGTTCCCATCTGGACCCCATGTATAGATTTAGTTCTTCGAGTCCTTGAACTATCCTGGGACCGGATAGCTCTATGAGGTTAGGATCATGAATTGGATACACCCGATCATTTTTGATTGCATCTATTGTTTCAAGTGCTTCGTTGTTTTTTGTATTGTTCATTATTTGATAGGATAGTCCTCCCATTCCGGAACATATTATTATTTGTGGATTGGCATCAACGACATTTTCGATGTTAATGATTGGCCAGTCACTTGCTTCAACAATATTCTTTCCTCCGGCCATGGAAATCAGGTCATTCGGGTAAGTATTTGCTCCTGCCGCATACATCGGATTATCCCATACTATATAAAGAACTTTGGGTTTATTTTCATCAGGTATGTCGCTGGTACTTTCTTTTACTTCATTGACGATCTGCCTCATATCATCGGCTATATCCTGTGCGGTTTCTCCGTTATTCGTGACCGTTCCTAAAATGAGGACACTTTCTATGATCTCATCTATTGTTTTTGGATTGATGATTATGGTTTGTATATCAAGCTCTTCAAGACGTTTGATCGTTTCCTCCCCATTTGCTTCATCAAGTATTACTAGATCAGGTTCAAGTTGTGCAACCGTTTCATAATTGATGGTAGTGTACCTTCCAACTTTAGTTAGGTTGATGGCTTCGGGTGGATACATGTCATCTTCAGTACCCCCAACCATTTTGTCTCCGGCACCAACTGTGAATAATATTTCAGTTATACTTGGCATCAGTGATACAATACGCCTTGGTTCCTTTTCAATCGTAATCTTGGCACCTGATAAATCGGTGATGGTTATTGGGTATTCCACTGTATTGTTGTCTGATGCTTGAACATTTGATACAAGCAACAGAAATGTAACGACCAGAATAATAGGAATTCTTTTTAGCATGGTAATTTCCTTGTTAGCACTTTAGAGAATAACTAATTAGATATGTGTATAAAAGCATTGTGTTATATTTACATATGTTATCCATTATGATGAGAATCCAGAGAAAACGTCCTAACAGAAACAAAAAAAAATGAGCATGTAATATTCATTATGTACAGAAATATTTTGGAAATTTCATGCGGTGTAAATCAAATTAACAAGGATAAAAATTTCTACATACATGCTATACCTGCCCGCAAACACTCATGAAAAAGAACGCTTGAATTAATGGAAAACTTGTCTTAAGCACTTGATTTTAGTGGGAATTTTGTGTCTCATTTATCGAGATCCTATAGGAAATCAGGCGACAATTCCAGGAGAGATCACATTGAACAACAGAGCCTTCTTTATAGCTTATTGCCTGCTTATAAAAGTGAAAAGATAAAAAGGTTTTTCTTTTTTCATTCAGGTGCACCACACATTCCATTTTTGGCAATCCATGCAGTTACACGTATCCAGTTGTCAATTATTGGATCTTTTTCATCGAGAAGCCTGGAAAAAGGAGGATATTCTTCTATTAATAGTGTTTCTGGAATTCCTCGTATCGTTGCAAATGCAGCCAGTTTCCCGGCTTTTTCTGGTACCAAGCCCCATGCGATTTCATCGACGATATGCAATAAAGATGAAGTAGTAGCAACAAATCCAGGGTTTTTTGCCAGTATTCTTAGTTCGCTTATAAATTGAGCCTTGCGATTCTCTCCTTCCATTTCTGAAGCTGCTTTCCAGTATTTATCTTCATCAACACCAAATCTTTCAAGACGTACCAGCATATTACATTGGGAATGAGGAGTAAGATCTGATTGTTGTGCAAGTGCTTTTTGAGTGGCTCCAATGACGCACTTTCCAATAAGTTCTCCAAGTTTGGAGTGTTTTCCAGCGTCATTTAAATGTATCGGACTTGTTTTATCGCCTACGACAGCTATCATATCGGTTCCAGATCCTGTGGCTATACCTTCTGAATATTGACTTTGTGCCATCAATTGCTGGATTGCAACTGTCTTGGCTTCAGTTGCGGTTACAACTGCATTTACCATGGCGTAGTGTGGGATATTGGCACCGATGAGCAAAATAATGTTTATGGTACCGGGTATCATTTTGATCTGTCCATCTTCCTGATAATAAGAAGCAGGGTCTCCGGCTCTTCCCCCATTTATCTCTATTCCCCCTGTGATGACTGCTGTTACTTCTAAATCCCGGAAACTATGAGTTGATATTGCCACATTTTGCATGTTAGCTGCAGTCATTAATCCGGTGGAGTATGCAGATTCCAATCCCAGTCTATCAGCGATTATTGAAGCATAAGTTGATATGTCCCCTCCCTCCAAAGATGCAGTGTCATGTGAATCATCACACTCATGGAGTACCTGATGATTATAGATGTATCTCAGGTCTTCCCTGTATCCACCGTTCAGCCATGAAGTTGTAAGTGTACTTCTTCCCGATGGTAATTCAATAATTATTGAATTATTATGGCGGAATACACGCTCACCGGTAGAAGTTTGCCATAAGAATTGCTTATCATTTCCATCAATTGATTTTTGTTCTGCTGTATCACTTTCTAAAGGCGTGTTCAATTCGATTTTTCCACTCATGTTTAATCATTCTTCCCCGTGTTTCCATACTGATTTTATAATCGACCATTTAAGTGATGAAGCTGAGATGTATTTATAGGTATTCATTTCCTAATACATCTTATCTTTAAAGTTAAATATATGAATAATTCTGCACATAAATATAGGCAAATCAATAGCAAAATATATGTCTTTCAAAATATGGAAATTTGTTAGCGAAAGAATAAATCCTGTCCACACCTTCTTTAAAGAAGAGAGGTAGAAAAATGATAGGGATTATGAGTGATTCACATGATAACATGGATGCCATCAAGGCTGCCGTTGAGTTATTCAACAGGAAGAAGGTCAAAACTGTTCTTCATGCAGGAGATATAATTTCCCCTTTCACAGCAACAGCTTTCAGCAAACTGGATGCAGATATGTATTTTGTTTTTGGGAACAATGATGGCGACAGGATACTCCTGAAGCAGAAATTCGACGAGATTGGTGCTGAATGCTGTGGTGACTTCGGTGACCTGCAACTAGACGGAAAAAGAATTGCACTTATCCATGGAATATATGAGCCACCTGTTATTGCCATGGCAGAATCAGGAGATTTTGACATCGTTGTCAGGGGACATACGCATCATGCTGGTGTCACTAAAATAAATGACACTTTACTGATAAATCCGGGCGAGACTGCCGGAGTTCTCACCGGTAAACGCACTGTGGCACTTCTTGATCCTGAACTTGGTGTTGAGATCGTAGAAATATAAGAAAATATTTAGTGGAAGCTGCTTTAGAGCAGCTCCGATACTTTAGACAAAAATTCCTTAACCTGTGTGGGGTCAAGGTCAAGATCCTTGTTCTTTTTTATATCCAGATCAGTCAGAAGTATGTGTTTTCCAATTGGAATACCTGCATTTTCCATTGTTGCTTTTGCACATTTAAGAGGGCAACCATCGATTACAATGATGGACTCGCAGCCTTCTGCAGACTTAAGAAGACCGTTTATTTTGCCACCGACCCCTACAGTACACATCATATTACCAACGCCTTGCTTATGTAATTCAACTGCAACGGCATTGCTTAACTGACCGACATTTGACGCACCGGCACATGGGAATATTCCTACAATGGAAGCACCACATGAACACTTTGCATTCTCAGACATAGGTATTACTGTGTTATCCATTCAATAACCTCATCTACCTTTGGCACCCTGCCAACGATCTTTACATCGCCGTCTACAACGACAGCAGGAGTAATTAGCACACCATATGCAAGTATACCATCCATATCCTCAACCTTAACGATCTCAGCATCAACACCTGCTTGCTCAACAGCCTGTTCAACGAACTTCTTCGTCTTGTTGCATTTAGGACAACCGGTACCTAATATCTCTATTTTCATATTTTCATCTCTTTAATTTAAATAATCACGTTTATAGCATGAAAGTCGCAGGATCTCACACAATCAATACAATACTTGCATAGACTCGGCCTTGCCGCAAAACATATCCCATCCTTTATTTCAAGGACGTTATTCTGACATGCATCTACACATGAACCACAGCCAGTACATTTGTCACCTTTAACAGTAATGAGCACCATTTTGTAAATACTCCTTATTTTGAAACTAACTTAACAGGAGAATATCAGTATCCTCTCTTTAATATAGCTGTCAGTTCATCAGCGTTAGGCATGTTAACCTCTATCTTCGCACAGGTACGATACATATCATACTCAAGGCGTATGAACTCTGTTTCCTTGGTGCAAGTGTCGAACACAGCACAACTTGCTTGCCAATCCCCATCACGTGGCTGACCGGCCGAGCCGGGGTTAATTACCAGCATATCCTTATGCGTTCTTACAAAAGGAACATGTGAATGACCTATGAATAACACATCTGCATCGATATCAGATACCATATCCTCAAGATCTTCTTCCGATGTTTCCGGTTTTATGTATTCGTAATTCGAACGCGGACTTCCGTGGGTGAAGTACAGCTTCAGTCCATCAATCTCTTTTTCAAGACTGAATGGAAGCTGACGAAGGAATGCCATCTGCTCCTCTGTTGTGTTCTCCCAGGTATAGTCTCTAGTAGCAACTGAAAGGTGCTTGTACTTGTAGCCACAGCCACACTCCATCCTGGAACCTACGGCAGCATCGTGGTTACCAAGGACAGTCTCTATCCCCTGCTGCATTATGTGGTCTATGCATTCGGATGGAGAGGGACCATAGTCAGCAAGGTCACCAAGACACATGACCATGTCATGCGGGACTTGCAGCACTGTATCAAGTGCTTCCTTATTACCATGAATATCGGATATCAGCAGTATTTTCATGTTATCGTTAAACCTTTTCTATTCGATTATGTGATCACATAATATACATACCAAAGACATATCCAGATATGGCAGATATCACAACTACCAGTGAGATATACGTCATACCTTTCTGCAGACCCATTATCCTGCTTATGACTATCATATTCGGCAGACTAAGAGCAGGACCTGCAAGGAGCATTGCCAGTGCCGGACCTTTACCCATACCCAGAAGGGTGAGTGCACTTATTATAGGAACCTCTGTGAGTGTGGAGAAGTACATCAGGGCTGCTGATACGGATGCAATAACATAGGAACCAGCACTGGCACCTCCTACATATTTCACAACGTATTCTGCCGGAAGAAGCTCCACAATGATGCCTGCAAAGAACACACCTATAATTAGCAGGGGTGTGATCTGCTTTATAAGGAACCATGTCTCTCCCATCCAGCTCTCCAGTTCATCCCTGTCGAACCACTTGAGGGAAACATATATTGTGATAAGTATCAATGGGATCTCAATGAAGAGCATGGGGTTCCATGTTGGGAAGATCTCAGGTGTTACGAGGATTGCCAGGAGCAAAAGGAACAGCCATACAGTGTGAGCATGTTTCTCTTCACCGAATGTTTTAATGGTCTTTCTTTCACCATTGTTCCTTTCATATATGAAGGCCATTACAAGACCAATGACAATTGAAAGGGTTATGGCGATCACAGCCCTTGCAACACCAAGGTCATAGCCGAGTATCTTGGCAGTGTAGACTATGGCAAGTATGTTAATAGCCGGGGCCGAGAACAGGAACGTTGTTGCGGGACCGATACCGGCACCTCTTTTGTATATTCCTGCAAAAAGGGGCAGTACGGTACAACTGCATACGGCCAGAAGACAGCCGGAGACAGCGGCAACTGTATAGGAAACATATTTCGGTGCGTCAGCTCCGAAGAATTTCAGGACGGACTCTTTCGAGAAGAGCGATGCTATTGCACCTGCCAGGAAAAAGGCAGGTATCAGGCACAGGAGTACGTGGAGTGCAAGATACTCCTGAACTGATGCAAAACCTATGTAAGCCAGATCAGTAAGATTAGATACCATTGTTTCAAATAATGTTGAAATACTATTTATACATTATGGTTTCAAATGTTTTTGAAATATCTTGGTTAATCATTTTATCGCTATAAAAGTACAGACCCTATAGAAAATATCCTCGTGCGGATTTTTGCAGAAATTTAATGGCATAGATAAAAATAAAATTGGTTTCTACCGAGCAAAACTACCACTCTATTGAAATATATATACAATGTAATTGACAATTCGAACTTTTTCGGAAGGTTAATATATGTTGATGGTTAAAATGTTAAGTAATTGAGAAGGTTCCAACGGGGGTTGAACTAAACTCTATGGCTGCTAAAATAGCCAGGATATGTAATGATTATCACGGAAAAGCTCTTCAGCTTTTTGCATTCTGCACAATTATACTACTGATAGGATCAAGTGCTTATCCGGCATTAGCTGCATCTAATGATAATTATTTTTCTAATTCCTCTATTGAATCAACGACTATAACGCCCTCTGAAGTTTCAGCATTAAATGCTTTAGCTCAATCTATTGCCTTTGCCAACCAGCGCGATTCTGATGTAGATATTGATGCTTTAATGGCTGCGATACCAATTAATGTAAGTGACGAAAACGATAATGAATCATTTCCAGAACTTAAAGCGCTTGCGACAAATTTTTCAGATATAAATTTGAGTCAGGAAAAGTATGGTCCAGATAAAGATGGTGACGGTATCCCTGATTCTGTAGAACTGGTTCTGGGAACTGACATTAATAACACGGATTCAGATTTTGACCAACTGGACGACCTCTTTGAAATAAACAACGACCTTGATCCCCTGAAAGCTGATTCCAATGATGATGGTCTTGCCGATTATTTTGAAATTGTGAATGGCACTTCCAAGGACAGCGATGGAGACGGGTTTGTAGATGCCTGGGATCTTGATAATGACAATGACGGCGTGATAGATGCCCTTGATCTATCACCATTTTCAAGGTCCGCATCAAACGAGAGCTTTGACTTCAACATTCAATCAAGCGGAAATCCCACATACCTGAACTTCCAGATAAGGCCTGAAAATCCGGAACATCTGAATCTGCTTGCCCAAAGCTGGGATTGGCCTGATGATTCCCTTGCAACGATGAAAGACCTCAACAGTTCGCAGGATGATGTCACCGTCACACCAATGCTTGAGCTCACAGTACCTGTTGATTGTAAAATAGTTTCAGTTGACAATGGTGAGTGCATTCAGATCCATAATGGCAGTCTTGATGGTGAGGTGAATGTTAATACAGATAATTACAGAGGCGAAGATTACCAGCTATGGAAGCTGGAGTCTGCCGATGACAACTATTATAGGATAATCTCCAAAAACAATAGTAAATGTCTTGAAGTTTTCAATTCAAGTCTGGATGACATGGCAAATGTTACTGTAGGAAACTATACAGGTGAGGATAATCAGCTCTGGGAACTGGAACTGGGCAACGATGGTTTCTACAAACTTATTTCCAAACACAGTGAAAAATGCCTGGAAATAAATTCCACAAATGACACGTGTATATTCCAGAACTCATCTCAGGAAACTGACAAACAACTCTGGGAGATTGAGCTTGTCGGTGGAATCACATCAGACCCGAATGCACTTGAAGAGTATGGGATAGTTACCACATTAGACAAAGCTTACATATCGCTTTCTCCTGTGAAAGACTTTGGAAATATAGTTGCTTTGAATGGTCGTATGTTCTATCCAAAGAATTCTTCACTCGATACTTTTACACAGGCAAGACTTGTATGGATTGTCAAAGGACAGACCGACAGGGAAAAGAGAGTGTCACTACAAGCAAATAAAGGGCAATATGTTTCTGTCGATGCTACTACATCAGAACTTGTTGCAAGAGGTATATCTGTCACGAATAACGAGATTTTTGAGATAGTTTATCTGAATAATAATGAAGTTGCGCTGAAAACATCGAACGGTAAATACGTTTATGTAACAGATGGTGGAGAACTGATAGGAAACAGCACCGATATCGATGAAGTGGCTACATTTGAACTGCTTGACCTTGAAGATAACAGGATAGCTTTGAAAGCCTTTAGCGGACAATATGTTTGTGCAGAGGGAGGTGGAGGCAATGAACTTATTGCAAACAGAGATGAAAGGAAGGAATGGGAATCATTTACGTTGCTTACTCATGAATATGAATCCGTGTCGACCACCCTAGCAAAATATAACGAGAACTTCATGCTCACTGGTTTTAGCGTTGAAGAGAACGATGGGACTAATTTCGGGGTATTCTTCAGTGAAGAAACGGACAAAAATGAGAATATAAACCGCACAGTTGAATCGGCTATTCTTCTATCATATTCTTTTTTGAGAAGCCAGACGGCTCTTGATCAGATGCCCGGGAAACTACAAAATGATTACAATATGACAATCAACTCCATGTTAGGTTATGCAGACCATCAGGACGAGGCTCTGGCAACAATTACAGGTGAGATGACACCTGATGCCTTATCTTCTCTACCTGATGATGAAATACTTCCTGTTATTGCTCTGTTTGAAGATTATTTCCGTACCAGTATAATGGATGATATAAATCCTGGAATATCCGCTTCAGGAAACAGTTTTGATATTGACCTTACAGATCAGCCTCTTTTTACTACAAAAAGCATGAAGATGACCTGGTATAATACCAGTACCGATAAATCCGTTGATTCAGAAGACATGCTGTATGCAGTTCAGGAATGGGGTGATTATCTTGATGAGAAAACACTTGCGACAACAATGGCTTTGATGATCATATGGGAGACAGGGGAAACAGGTGTTGCCAAAGCAGACAACTCTGAACAGGATTTCGCTTTTAAGGAAGCTTTGGATGTCATCTCTACAATATCTTATTACGGAATAGGATCATTGGGTGTATGTCTTGGATTAATGGTTTTTGGTCAAGCTGCGTACAGTGCAATTAAATTGAGTAATATTGTGCCGAATATCTCGTCTACTTGGGGAGATTTTACATGGATATACGGACAGTTGAAAGGTGTAAAGTCCACTGGCAAAACCCCCATTATGAAATGGGCAGGGAAGTTTAACAGGTGGGCGGAAGCACTAGATATTGCTGGAATGGTTCTGGATATTGGGCTGGCCATCATAGCATGGATTGTGATAGCCTGTGAAGAAAACTGGAATGGCTATGGCTTTGCATTGGGAGGATTGTATGCTTCCCTGAAGATAATATACACGCTTGCTTTGTATTTTATAGGTTTAATACCTGTCATTGGTTGGCTCATCGTAGGTATTATTTTATTATCTGATCTTGTTACATGGATAATTTTTGGCAAAGGCTGGTCCGACATGATTATTGACTGGATTGTAGGTAAATTTTTAGGAGTAAATATGATCACAGATGCAGACCTGAAGATGTTGAGTACTGACGTTCATATAAAAGATTATAAGGATAATGGCTTGACCGAAGGTGACGGTATATGTGTTGAAAGTCAGTACAAAGGCATTATTACAAAAGGACTGGGTGCTTCAGATACAAAGTTAAAAAAGAGTTATATTATTCCTAAATACGAGTGCAGTTCTTTACATACGCTTTCCAGCAATAGTTCTACTACAGAAGGTACAACCATTTACCGTGATAATGCTAAAGAAACAGAATATCAGGCAAAGCTTTGGGTTTATCCTGATGCTACCATCAACTTCCCATTTGAGTTCTGGTTGAGATCAGATTACAAGATTTATTACGAAAAATATGTATTAATCCTTTTTTGGAAGGTTTACAATGAATATAGTGACGAAAGTACTAAAAAGACAGACCCATCAACACTATACTTTGATGTATTGCCTGATGACATCGAAAGTTTCTACACTTGGACAGCCATTTCATCCAACGACATTGACGGGGATGATATTCTCAACTCAGATGAACTAAGCAATGGTACCAGTCAATTGAGATGGGATACTGACAATGATGGACTGTCCGACAAATATGAGATCGATTATGGGACCATTCCGGTTAACGGAGATACCGATGGTGACGGACTTGAGGACGGACTTGAACTGCGCTATGGATATGATCCTCTTGAATGGGATACTGATGGAGACGGACTGAACGACTTCGAAGAACACCGCGGATGGGATATTGAATTTGAGTTCTACGATGAGACCTTTGAGCAGCATGTCTGGTCAAGCCCTCTAAACAATGATTCTGACGATGACGGTCTGAGCGATCTCAACGAATTCCTCAAAGGACTCAATCCTCAGTCAGGGGATACGAACGGAAACGGCATTCTGGATTCTACGGACCTGAATTTCACAGCGAAGGCTTACATAAGCAATGTCGACCTGAACGGATTTGGCAGCAGCATAAAGACTGATGCCGAAACCAACATCACTGCGGTGATCGATTATACCCTGATCGGAAAAAAGAACTCGACAGGAAATGCCTCTGCATGCTGGCTCTTCGTAAGTCTGGATAATTCCACGCTGCACGAGGAAATATACAACGGTACACCTGCCATTGGAAATGAGACTTACGGCTCTGCCACCCTGGACTTCAGTGCCCCTAACAGCACGGATGTCTTTGCCTTGCGTTTCTACCAGACCTGGAACATATCCCAGCCTGCACCTGATGAAGATGACAGGAATCTTATAGGGGTTATTGATACCCTTGATTATCCTGCCAGGAGAGCTGGATGGGTGAGTTCTGGAAAGGACGAAGACAGGGATGGACTTATTGACATAAATGAAGAGATCGGCTGGTCGGTTACCATTATCACCAATTATACAATTGACAACTATACCAGTATTACCAATTACACGGACATTGGCAATTATGCAGAGATACACACAATCGATGTAACAAGTGATCCACGATTCAAGGATAGTGACTTTGACGGACTGGATGATCACACGGAATGTTATCTCACAATGAACAGCAGTTCGAATCCGGAAAGTTCTGACACTGACGGTGACGGTCTGAATGATTTCACAGAATACTATCTTGGTACCAACCTGACAAACTTTGATACCGATGGGGATGCACTGGATGATAGTACAGAGATATTCTTTGGTAGCGATTCATTGATACCGGATACTGATCATGATGGATTGTTCGATTCGGCTGAATTCTATCTGTCATCAAATCCATTGAAGGTGGATACTGACAATGATGGTCTCACCGATCTTGAAGAAGTGACATTCGGTTCAGACCTGCTTAAACCGGATTCCGATGACGACGGCCTGTTTGACGATCTAGAAATGGACTACCTTTCAAATCCATTGGTTCAGGATACCGATGGGGATGGATTAGATGACGGATACGAGGTACATGGCACAGGAACAAGTCCTTTGCTGAAAGACACGGACTTTGACGGACTGACAGACTTTGAAGAACTGGAGATGGATACTAATCCACTCTCAGCAGACACAGATAGGGACGGATATAATGATTCGCAGGAAATGAATTTCACCACTAATCCACTGCTGGAAGATACCGACGGCGATAACCTAAATGATTCACTGGACATGGATTCCCTGATCCCTAATGTCAGGAATATCACAGTGGCATATGATCTGACCGAGGACAATGAAGAACTTCTGGATACATTGGGCATGTACACCAACATAACTGTTTATTCTGCAGATGAACTCCTGATGAACCATTCAGATGAGCCTTGCATCCTGCTGCTTGGAAAGCCTGAGAAAGTGAATGGAACAGCCGGTAATATCACATACGATGTGCTCAAAGACGATGGTGATATACTACCAAGGATAATCGATTCGGCCTATGACAGGATAGCAGTCCGATATGGTGTATGGAATTCAACACAGACTGTTGTCATGCTCTCGGAACCATACATGTATGATCATTGCAGGATACTGGATGCTTTCAGGAGCAAAGAGGTCACCACCTCAGGCAATTCCATCATGGTGGAATACAAGGCGGATAAAGATATTTTTGTTATTGATTCCGTTGATTCCATAAAGAGGACGGATTCAGAGATTGGCGTAGTTCTTGATAGCAATGTCACTCCATGGATCAAACTGCAAAAGTCTGGTTCCTCTGGAAATTCACTAACTTCCAATTCAGGACTTGCTTCCGGAGAATATGCACTCGACAAGTACATTGATATAACTGTAAGTGAAAATGTAGAGAACACAAGTTCCGACATCATAAACGGTGCCTCGGTCAAGATATACTACCGTTCCAGCGAGCTGGACAGGAATGGTGATGGTGATACATCTGATAATAGTGATATTGACGAAGATACGCTATGCATATATTATCGGAATACGGGAGATAAGAAGTGGACTAAACTCTCTGATACTAGCATAAATACCGAAAACGTTGAGCTATATGGGGTAAACTATGAGGGTTATGTACAGGCAAGGATCTCACATCTCTCCAGCTTTGCCCTTGCAGGAGAACTCAATATAGAAGACGACGGGCCTCTTGACTCGGACAGGGACGGGCTGCCCAATATAGTAGAATACAGAATGGGAACTGACCCATTCAATCCTGACACCGACGGTGATGGCATCATCGATTCGGAAGATGCAGAACCACTGACGGCATTCAGAACAGTCCTGGAAGATACTGATACCGGTATTGAGACACCACCTGAAGAAACTGAAATATATCCTGTTCCACAGGAAGCTCCTTTAACTAAGAACAAATCTGTACCTGGATATTTGATGTGGCTGATTTTCGTAGTCATTATACTCTTGCTATCATACATGGTTATTTTCAAGAGAAAAAGATAGATCTGCATTATAATAGCCAGTGTTATAAGTAGACTGTATGATTATATCAAATGCAGGTGATCAAATTGTCATTGTCAGATAAAAAAGGAATCGATAAGCAATTACTTATTTTTCTGGGCATCATATGCATTTTAATCATTTTTGCGTTTTATTATGTTGAGCACAGGGAAATAAACGATGCTTATGCACTTGCAGGAAGGGTTATTGAAACTTCAAAAGATACTGGCTCTTATCAATTCGATATCCACAGTAACATTTCAATGCTTGGTGAATCTTTCACCCTGATAAAAGGAAATGGCTCCGTGGATTATACGAATGAAAAGATGGCTGTGAAACTGAGATCCATGGAAGAGTCAATGGATATAATAATTGTTGATGACAATGCTTATTTAAGGAACAGTGACGATTCATGGGAAACAAGGAAACTGAATCAGCAAACATGGGACAGCTATGACCAGTTAACCCAAACTAGCCTGCTTTTAGCAAATTCAACTAATCTTAGCATGGAAAAAGCAGATTCATATTTAATTCTCACTGCATTGCCGGAGAATAGTGCATTGCTCCGGGAGGCGGAAAAAGCCGGTCTGCAACTCAAAGGAGACGAACGTCTGAATGAATATAGTATAAGGTACCTTATTGATAGGGACAGTTACCATATCATGTCCATCGAAAGCCGTACTGAATTCATGATGAATGTACAGGGCCTGATGTCTCCGGTAACAATAAACAATCAGGTTGATGTCTACAATTACAATGCGCAAATTGAGATAGAAGCGCCAGTAATTTGATCATATGAATAATCCTCATTTAAAATATTGTTTATGATCTGAACTATATTGTAATACAATGAACCTCAACATTTCCCTGATCATAGACAATCCACAATACCACTAAAAGTATATCTGAAAAATACAATTGAATGATATGTCACTCAAACCTATAGGAAATGTGTCTAATTTTGCAGATGAAAAGACAATGCAGCTTCTTGCACTCTGGAAAGAAAGCGTAAGTATTGTCGAATTGGATAAAACAGATGCACAAGAACTTCTTTATGAAGATTATTCACATTACATTGTAGTCCATGATCCCCTGAAAATGGAATTCCCTGAAAAAAGGAAAGAGTGGAACAGAAGATTCTGCAGGAATGCAGGAATTTCAGTTGTTGAACTTATAAAAATGCATGAGAATAAGATATACTTCAAAGGTCTTTTTGCTGCAAACAACTCTTCTGTATATGGTATCTTACCGTACACTACTTTTGACAGTCAGGAAGCAGATTTTCCTGCTGCTGAAATGGAAATACTCAAAAAGCAGACAATGGAAGTAGCACTTCCCCAAGCAAAGGGGAAGACAATACTTGATGTAGGATGTGGGATTGGCAGTGTTACACTGCAAATGGCAAGGATGAATCCTGAATCAAAGGTCACTGGAATCGACCTTCTGGAAAAAACTATGGAACAGTGCCGTTTGAGTGCTATTGGATATGGTATTAAAAATACATATTTCAAATCCGCCAGTGCTTATGAACTTCCATTTGGTGATGAAGAATTTGAGATCGTAACATGTTTCTTCATGCTTCACCATCTTGATGATATACCAAAAGCCCTTTCTGAAGCTAAAAGAGTACTTGCGACGGGAGGAAAGATCCTGGCAGTTGAGCCTTTGGACCATCATCATGGAACTGAAAGAGGCATACAGGATTGGGTGGACCATTTTGAGAATGCAGGTTTTGTCGTTGAGACAGAACAGATAAGCAGGGCTGTTTTTATAAGTGCCAGATCGAAGTAAAAAGAAACAAGGGAGGAGCGGGTGCCTCACACCCGCAATAAAAATAGATGTGCAATCCTTTTTCCATCAAGAGGTAAACCATCTGGAAGTTTTGTTTTTTCCGTATTGCACTGTAGTGTTACAAATATATAGTGTTTTTAACACTAAATCTACTATGAATCTTTTTTATTTATAACTTATGCCAGTAAAAAAAGGCATCTCATTACTGAATAATATCGAAAAGTTAAAGTATGTGTCATGCTAACGAATAGCATTACTATTTATTGGAGATGCAAAAATGTTAGGAATAAACGATCCGCAAATATGGATTGCTTACGTATTATGTTTCGTAAGTGCCATTGGGTGTATAATCTACGGCCTGATACACTGGAATGATGAAGAGGAGGATAACTGATGGTTGTCAGTACACCTATTCTTGGAATAGCCGTGCTTGCCTATTTAATGGTGGTTTTCTACTTCGGATGGCTTGGATATAAACAAACAAAAGACACTGACGATTATATGCTGGCCGGGAGGAAGGTCAATCCTTTCGTACTTGCATTCTCCTATGGAGCCGCATTTATCAGTACGTCTGCGATCATAGGATTCGGAGGATATGCCGCTGCATTTGGAATGGGAATCCTGTGGCTTGTTGCCATGAATATAGTTGTTGGTATCTTTATCGCTTTTGTCATATTCGGTTCCAGAACAAGACGTATGGGATTCAACCTGAAAGCTGTCACATTCCCTGAGCTTATAGGAAAAAGATTCCAATCAAGATTCATACAGGGATTTGCAGGTGCACTTATTACCATGTTCATGCCACTCTATGCGGGTAGTGTCCTAATAGGAGGAGCTCGTTTCATGGAAACGGTCCTTGGTCTCGAGTATAATACCGCTGTCTTGATGCTTGCCATCATCGTTGCAGCGTATGTGATTACAGGCGGACTTATTGCAGTCATGTATACAGATGCCCTTCAGGGAGTATTGATGTTCGTTGGAATGGGTATCCTGCTTGTACTCACATATTCAAAACTTGGTGGTGTTACTGAAGCACACCAGGCACTCACAAATATGGCTCACCTTGTTCCTGATAATTTAGCAGCCATCGGCCATACAGGATGGACATCAATGCCGGCCTTTGGCTCACCTGTATGGTGGACACTTGTATCCACAATTATTCTCGGAGTGGGTATCGGAGTACTTGCACAGCCACAACTCGCAGTACGTTTCATGACCGTGGAGAGCACCCGTTCACTTAAAAGAGCGGTTCTCTCTGGTGGGCCTTTCATCTTTATGATGGCAGGAGTTGCCTATATCGTGGGTGCATTGTCAAATGTATATTTCTTTGACACACAGGGAATGATAGCACTTGATGTAGCAGGCGGTAACATCGACAAGATAATGCCTGAATACATCAACAGCGCAATGCCTGATTATTTCGTTGTATTCTTCCTGCTTACCCTGCTTGCAGCAGCAATGTCAACACTAAGTTCCCAGTTCCATGCCATGGGTACAGCATTCGGACATGACTTCTATCGTGTGGGCATTATGAAGGGAAAGATAGCAAACACGATAAATGTCACAAGAGCGGGCATTGCAGCAACCATCATTATCAGCGTAGTGCTTGCATACATACTCCCACCGGGAATTATCGCAAGAGCAACGGCGATCTTCTTCGGACTTTGTGCAGCAGCTTTCCTTCCAATGTATTCAGGAGCCATTTTCTGGAAACGCATGACCAAAGAAGGAGCCATAGCAAGTCTGCTTGTAGGTACTTTCAGCAGTCTCTTCTGGCTTACATTCGTTCACGCAAAAGAAGCAAGCGCACTGGGTATAAGCCAGGCACTGTTTGGTAAGGTCACACTGCTTACAGGTACATGGACAGTTGTAGACCCGATACTTGTGGCTACACCACTATCGATCATTGTTGCCATAGCAGTGAGCCTTATGACAAAAATTGAATCACAAGAGCATATTGAACTGTGCTTTAAGAAAGAATAACATTGCCTGTCTTTTTTGGAGAGGGGGTCAACGAACGAATTTAGTTTATTGACATACCTCTTTTTATTTATTGGATTATGCAAATTTATAGGACATTTTCTCCTTACATTGGCAGACATGTCTCCTCAATTATCAAGCTTCTACATCACATGAGTATTCAAGCTAAATGACTTCGCAGCCCCAGTATTTTTCTTCATACAATGCAAGTGCCCTTTACTCTTGTTCCTCTCAGTGTTTCCAAAAATCAGGTGTCAGTAGTACTATAACTGTAAACACCTCGAGTCTTCCTATCCACATGTTGGCGATGAGGATCAACTTGCCTGGATCAGGTATGTTATCAAAACTTGCCATGGGTCCTACAAGACCAAGACCTGGGCCGACATTGCCAAGAGTTGCAATGGAGGCGCTCAGGGTAGTAATGAAATCCATTCCCATCATTGAGAGCAGGGTTGAGCTGACGGCAAAGATCAGGATGTATATTACCAGAAAAGAGACTATGGAATGGATTGTTTCTTCTGGTACTGTTTTATTGTTAAAACGGATTGGTACGACAGCTTTTGGATGAATAGTCTTGTAAAGAACATTCTGTGCATATTTTAGCAGAAGAAGCAATCGCACTACTTTCACACCGCCTGATGTTGAGCCTGCACAGCCTCCTATGAACATTAGCAAAAAGAGTATGAATCGGGGAGAATCGGGCCATAGATTGAAATCCACAGTTGCATAGCCTGTAGTTGTCAGGACGGAAATGACCTGGAAAATACTGTATCTGAAAGCTTCAGTAATAGAATAAACATTGTTTCTGAATAGCTCATAAACAAGAACAAGGGTCGCAGACACAATTATAAAAAGGTAAAACTTGAATTCCTGGTCTTTTATCAGGCTTTTTCTATCAGTAAATATCGTTTTGTAATGAAGGGCAAAGTTTGCTCCACCAAGGAACATAAATACAACAAAAATACCCTCTACCAGAGGGTCAGCAAAAGCTGCTATGCTGTTTGCATAGGGGGAAAAACCAGAGCATGAGATGGATGTAAAGGTATGAGTGATAGAATCATACGGAGTTAATCCTGCGATCATCAGGATAATAAATTCTGCAATGGTCAACACAATATAAACGAGCCACAGGATCTTTGCAGTTTCCCTTATCCTCGGACGCAGTCTTTCTTCCTGAAGCCCCGGAACCTCTGCACGGAACATTTGCCTTCCACCAACTCCAAGTTTTGGGAGGATAGCAACGAACAGCATAATGATTCCCATGCCTCCAAGCCATTGGGTCAGACTTCTCCAGAAAAGCAGGCCTTTACTATGGCTCTCAATATCGGGAAGTGCAGTCGCTCCTGTAGCTGTAACCCCGGACATGGATTCAAATAAGGCATTTATTGGAGGTACGCCTTCGAGAATGTAGGGAAACGAATAAAGCAGTGCTGCAATAAGCCAGGTTACTGCCACAATAAAAAATCCTTCCTTTCGATTCCATTCTTCATCCTGCCTTTTAAAAAACAATGTCAAAAGATAAGCAATAACTATTGCGCAAATGAAAGGAAGGACAAAAATGTGCAGGGGTTCGTCATAATACAGAGCAACGATCAGCGGTATGATCATAAATCCGGAAAGCAACCAGATAATTGGACCCAATACTCCCAGAACCACGCGAGATCTCAAACCAATCACACAACCTTATTAGCGTCCCATTTTAAGCTCCATTTTTACATAGGTTCCAGGATTATTGCAATAAAGAACATAGCAATTATTAATATTACAATGATCATGACGTCTCTGAACATTTCCTTCTGAGTTGCACGTTTACCTGTCATTCTTTTACCCCATTTGATTATTGATTTATAGCTATATTTAACATGTACTTCAATTCGGGAAGGACTACTATATTCAAGCTTCAATAATTATTTCAATTTTACAGTAAATATTCTATGGTAAGAACCGAAACCACTTATCTCAATTGTACGCTGAGAAGCGATATTATCCATAGTTGTAGAGCAGATTGCTTTTTATCCTTTTTCATTGGCTAAGATTCTCATCTGTGACAATATATATGTTCCAATGTTCTTCTTCCTGTAATCCTTTGATAGATTCTTTATCTATTTTATTAATTTGAAACATGAGCAAACGACTTGTACTTAGTGGCAGATATATTTTCCTGCTTGTTTTTGTTCAACTTTGAGAAACTACAACTCCCCATGCCCCCAAGCTATACTTGAAATGAGCACTGAAAGTAAATGGCTTTTCATCGTATTTTTTAAAAAAATTTCTAGTGGGCATTAGCTTCAGAAGCATTTAAAAAATCAATCATTTCGAGTTATATTCTATTGAAAGCTAAGGAATTGGTCCAGTATCTTGTTGGTAAGAAAAGAGTATTGATTTTAGTAACTCTGTTTATGGAAGATGGTGGGTTCTCTAAGTAAAATTTCCATTAAATTGAGTGAAATATGGAGGATAAGTCGTCTACTACAGGGGGTCATGTAAAAAAAAAGGGGTGAGGGGGGTGTGGGGGGAGAGGGGACGAAGCCGTCTACTATAAAGTTTATTTGAGATTGCATTGCCTAGGAAGCAAAACTAGTAAAAACAGCAAATCTAAGAATTATAAACAAATAATCTGGAATTCAGAAAACCTGAATTCACTTGAAATCAAAAAGAAAATTTAACAATTGATTTTTAGAAAGGGAAAGGAAAAGAAAGGGAACTTATAGCCCTGCCCTTCCAACGAGTATATCTGCTACCTGCTTAGCACTTTCGAATGGGAAATCCTCTGCTGTAAGAAGTTTTCCTGCCTCACCTGCAGTTACTTCGACATCTCCTGACTTACATTTTGTGCCTGCCCCTGCAGGGAATGCTGCAAGTAAATCTTCAGGTGTGTTAATAGGGAATGTTGCATCTGCAAGTCCGCCAACGATCTGTGAATGGATACCTTCCTTTACGCTCATTTTTTTTAACTCCTTTATGTCGTTTTTATGGTTGAATGTCCTTTGAAGACATTGAACCACAATGATAAATAGACGGTTATTTATATATACTTAATAGTCACTGCACTATACAAAGTACAGCCGAGTAACCCTTGTGACTCTTAAAGTCTTATTAGACACCTGTTGTAGCCAGCATCTTTTTCTTTTAGATTAAAAAAATGTACCCATTATTCGACAGCATAAGCAACATGTTTCCATCTTTCATTCCCTCCAATGCTCCGGCTTATTCAGCGCATCAGCACAAACAACCTGACCCTTAACTCCACCAGCAAACTCAGAATCCAGTGGGTAAACCATCCATGCACCAGCGTGCTCTTTCGGAATCGGATAAGGTGCCGCAAATCCCATACTACCAGCATCCTGCTTAAATCCATATTTGGGATAGTAACTCTCATGCCCCAGAACAAAGACCAGTTCAACACCAATCTGTTTCAGTTTCTTTAAGCCCTCATTAATTAGAATTCCACCAATTCCCTGTTTCTGATGGTCTGGTTTAATCGCCAGAGGTGCGAGAAGGTATATCAAAGGAGAAGAACCATTTCCGTTAATTGTTGCTTTTGTGAACAGAATATGTCCGACTGCCTCATCGTTTTTGAAAGCCAATAGTGATATTACTGGCTCTGCACTTTTATCTTCCAGAAGCTGGGAAACCAGTATTGCTTCCTTTTCATACCCGAAAGCCTCTTTTTCGACTTGCATCACATAATCAAGATCAGACTCTGTTGCTTCCCTTATCTGAATATTATGTGTTGCCATCATAATCACATTCAGAGCTTTTATTGTCCAATATTAATATGGTTCGATCGATCTAACGACGATTCACAACTGCAATCTGATGCACCACTTCCTTACCATTCCCTTTTGGCTTCCAGATACTTCTTTGCCCCTTTTGATATTCCTTTACATTTCTTCTTTTCCACTCCCCTCAACCCAATCTCAACCTTAGCCGCCTGAAAGGCCAGCTCATCGTTCAGCTTATGATAGCTATCAAATCTTTCTTGCGTTATAATTCCTTCATCCACTGCATTCCTGACAGCACAATGTGGCTCATTCCGATGTGTACAATCCTTGAAACGGCAGTTCTGAGCAAGTTCAGTAATATCGGAGAATGTCCTGTCAAGACCGTCAGATGAATCACCAAGCTGTATCTCACGGATACCGGGGTTGTCAATGAAGATAGTGCCGTTTTGGAGGATGAAAAGCTGTCTGACAGTGGTTGTGTGTTTCCCTTTATCGTCATCCTCACGGACATCTAATGTCTTCTGGACATCGTAGTCAAAAAACGCATTTGTAAGTGTGGATTTACCAACTCCAGAGGAACCGATGAGTGCTATTGTTTCAGCGGGGTTCATGAAAGGTTCAAGCTTTTCCAGATTTGTCTTTGAAAGGGCGCTTAGAGTGATTACCGGAACATCGCCAGCCATATCCTTTATTTCCTGTATCGTTTGTGATGGATCATCAGACATATTCTCAGCAAGATCTATCTTGTTAATGATAATAACAGGTCTCGCACCGGAAGAATAAACGATGGTGAGATATCGTTCAAGTCTTCTCACGTTAAGGTCGTGTCCAACAGCAGTAACGATGAAGATAGTATCAATGTTTGCAGCTATCAACTGCTCTTCACCGGACTCGCCTGCAGAGCCTCTGGAAAGACAGGAGCTTCGTGGAAGGATGTCCACGATTGTGTATGAATTAATGTCACTTTGATCAAGCAGTACAACAAAATCCCCGACAACCGGCTGCTTGCCGACCTTACGCATAGCTCCTGATATTGCTGCCTGTATCTCACCATTTTCAGTAAGGATATTGCAGACCGTCTTATGTTGGGCTGCAATCCTGCCGGGAATATATGGCCCTTTATAGGCTGAAAATGCAGATGCAAGTGAAGTGTTCCAGCCGGGAATAAGGGTGATGTCTGAAGTATCGCTCCTTTTGTTCCTGTATTCATCGTTCATACCATTAATCCAGAATGCCATTACGGATAAACATTTTGACAGAAATGATCAGGTCATTTATTTGTTTTCTTTTGAAAAACGTAGAATGCATAACCATATTCATCCGGGCGTTCTCTGAAGAGTTTTATCTCTTTTCTGTTAAAATCAAGTATCATTTCTGCCTCGGTGTTTCCTTGATAGTTATCACTGATGGCATCGACTCTTTTTTCCAGATGGTCGTAAAACTCATACCAGACAGAAACTGGCAGTTTAAAATGATCAATGATGTCATATCCTACTGACGTGATAACTTTTTCAGTATCATGTATGTTCATGATACCAGGATATATTTCCTGCCAGAATTCAAGCACTTCCGAAGCAGGTTCATCCGTGAACCATGTGTTCTCTGTTATTGCCATATAACCTCCACTTTTAAGGAACTGTTTCCAGTAGCTAATTCCTTTTTCAAGACCAAGGATAAAGATGGAGCCTTCTGCCCAGATGACATCGAATTCTCCTGCTTCAAATGGTAGCTCATCCATGGACGCACAAACTGTGGTAATCCTGTCATCAAGTCCTTCTTTAACTGCATTTTCCATCAGTTTATCCAGAAAAGGCTGGTAAATGTCAGTTGCAGTGATGTGACAGTCATTGCAGATCTTAGCAAGATGTATTGTCTGCATACCCACACCGCAACCAATGTCAAGGACCTTACTGCCTGCAGGAAGGGAAGAAAGCAAATTAAAAGCTTTTTCAGTACACTTGTTATTACCTGGACCCTGCCTAGGCAATCCATCAAATATCTCAAAAATCGGTGATTCTGCCATAAAATTATGGAAGAGATGATCACTTAAATATTTTATGGCGCCACGATATTGATTGTATTTTTTAAAACACGACCGGACAGTGCATAATTATCCCTGATACAGCTACCAGCTAAAAAATCTAATTGTCCCATATCTTCCTCCTTTTTCCTTTATTATGGGAACTAGGAAGTTCAACAAGTCTCTTTCAGCCTGATATTTCACCCTACAACAACATGCTTTTGCTACATAATCTATAAAATTTGGATACACATCAGAAACTACTGGAATTCCTTTTATCACTTATCATCCAGATTCATTTTTATCAGCCACAGTATGTACAATCTTTTTTTACTAAAGTTTAAATAGAGTGGTATGCTAACAATTGACATGTTAGTAATTACCATGATTTGTTATAAACATTAAAAGGAAGGAGAAATATGCTTGGAATAGATGACCCACAAATATGGATCGCTTATATACTTTGTTTTGTAAGTGCCATAGGCTGCATAATCTATGGAGCCCTCAAATGGAACGATGATTCAGATGACCCAGAGGTGGCATAATGGTACTTAGCACACCTGTACTTGGAGTCATCATACTGGTCTATCTAATGATTATATTTTATCTTGGATGGCTTGGATATTCAAAAACAAAAGAAACCGAAGATTATATGGTGGCAGGAAGGAAAATACATCCTTATATTCTTGCACTGTCCTATGGTGCAACTTTCATCAGTACTTCAGCCATAATCGGATTTGGTGGAGCCGCTGGTGCTCTTGGTATGGGACTGTTATGGCTTGCTTTTATGAACATCTTTGTAGGAATATTCATAGCATTCGTAGTATTCGGTTCCAAAACCCGCCGTATGGGACTGAATCTTAATGCAGTTACATTCCCTGAACTAATTGGAAGACGCTTCCAGTCAAGATTTATCCAGGGATTCTCAGGAGCGCTTATAGGCATATTCATGCCTTTATATGCAGGTATCGTACTTATCGGAGGAGCAAGGTTCCTGGAATCAACCCTCAATATAAACTATGATGTTGCCGTTCTTATTCTTACTGTTATCGTCGCCGCTTATGTGATTACAGGCGGACTTATTGCTGTTATGTATACCGATGCCTTACAAGGCACACTCATGTTCATTGGAATGATCTTCCTCCTGGTCTTCACCTACATCAAACTGGGAGGAGTCACTGCAGCTCACTCTGCCCTTACATCCATGAACAATCTTGTACCTGAGAGTCTTGCTGCCGGAGGACATTTGGGATGGACATCAATGCCGGCATTCGGATCACCTATATGGTGGACACTTGTATCAACACTTGTACTTGGTGTTGGAATAGGAGTAGTTGCACAACCACAGCTTGCAGTAAGGTTCATGACTGTGAAGAATGACAAGGCACTCAACAGGGCCGTACTTGTTGGCGGACCATTTATCCTTATGATGACAGGAGTTGCTTTTACCGTTGGTGCATTATCCAATGCATATTTCTTCAAGACAAAGGGAATGATATCAGTTGCTGTTGCCGGAGGAAATACTGACCTGATCATGCCTGAGTTCATAAACAGTGCAATGCCGGACACTTTTGTCGTCCTGTTCATGCTGACCTTGCTTGCAGCAGCCATGTCTACGCTGAGTTCCCAGTTCCATACAATGGGAACATCTATAGGGCATGACTTTTATCGCCAGTATATAAAGAAAGGAGAACTTGGCCAGACCATCAACATAACCAAAGTAGCAATTGCAATTACCATCCTTGCAAGTGTCATACTGGCATACATACTTCCCATCAGTATTATTGCAAGAGCAACAGCGATCTTCTTCGGGCTTTGCGCAGCAGCATTCCTGCCAATGTATACAGGTGCACTTTTCTGGAAGCGTATGACAAAAGAAGGTGCAATTGCCAGTTTGTTAGTAGGAACTTTTTCAAGCATGTTCTGGCTTGCGTTTGTCCACAAATCAGAAGCAGTTCCCCTTGGAATAAGCAAAGCGCTATTTGGTGTTGACACGATTCTGACAGGTACCTGGACAGTCGTGGACCCAATACTTGTAGCTACCCCACTGGCGTTCATTGTTGCAATTGTCGTAAGCCTTGTGACAAAACCAACACCACAAGAACATCTGGATGAATGTTTTAAAAAATGAGAACATTTTCATTGGGCATTCACTGCCCAACAATTCTTTTTTATATTGATGGGATTTTCCAATTTAAAATAAGCATGTTATGTACCAAAAACTCCAGATACTTATCAGTATAAAATATAATACAGTAAAGATACTTTATGTTTTGTAGTATGAGATAAAATAAAAAAGCGTATAAGTTAAATATTAAAAAATATACAATTAATATTATTAATAGAAAGGCAAAAGCCTTATGACGAGAACTAGAGGGGATGTTCGTTATATTATAAATGTAACTCGACTTTTGCCTAATGTTAGTTCGACATAATGAAATATAAACCTATCCGTAGTATAAAATAAAAGGCTAAAATATTTTATACACACTGTCTTATAAAATAATGGAGCTGTCAATTTCCATAATTACAACATCTGCATCAGACAATCTACTTACATGATTCTTAAAAATATTAGGATCCTGGGATATAACATCGAATGTATTGTAATGCATAGGAATTGCAATTCGAGGATCGATCATCTCAACTGCAAGTGCGGCATCCCTCGAATCCATAGTAAACCTACCACCTATAGGAAGAATAGCAACATCCGGATGGTAAAGTTTTGCTATAAGCTCCATATCCCCGAAAAGACCTGTATCTCCTGCATGATAGATAGACGTCTTCCCACAATTTATCACAAAACCCGCTGCTCTTCCACCATCAAAGTTCCAGCCTGATTCATCAATGGATGAAGAATGACGAGCATCAGTCATCGTAAAAAGGATTTCTTCAAGCTCAACAGTTCCTCCAATATTCATTCCTGCAGTCTTTATTCCTTTTTTCTTCAGATACTGTGAGATCTCATGGATACACACGACTGCGCAATCTGTCCTTTTTGCTATGCTGACAGTATCTCCCAGATGATCACCATGACCATGTGTAACTGCGATGATATCAGGTTCAAGGTCTTCAGGTCGAACTGTAGCTGCAGGGTTGCCTGCTATAAAAGGGTCTATAAGAACTGTGACCTCTGCAGCATCTATCTGAAAACAAGAATGCCCAAACCATGTCAATTGGATATCATTCATATATCCCTGAATATGTCTTTCAGGATAATAGATTATCGGCGGGAAAGTATAATTGTAAAAGAACCTACAATAGGAATATATGGAAATTGGCGTAGTTATCCATGGACCGGATGTTGTCGATTCGGGTATGGCGAAAAAAATACTTGATAAATTGAGTGTCTACGGAAATATATCTGCTATAATGGCCGGAACCATTGGTAAAACAGCAGTTCTCGATGCCCATCTTGAAAATATTATTGATATCCGGAAAAGTCTGAAGCCAAGCCGTTGTATAGAAGAGTTTTTCAGAACAAAGGATATAGTCATTTTGCTGAACCATGGAAAAACAACCATCAACGGTATTCTTTTCGCAAATATAGTGATGTCAAAACTTGTTGACCGCAACATAAAGCCGCTTGTTCACATTGAAAGACCAGGATTACCTGATGGAAAGATCGTTCCCTGGAATTCAAAATCCACTGACTTTGCATTGGAAATTGCAAAATTCCTGGAACTTGAAATAACAGACATCCCTGAACTTGTCACACCGATAAGTGTTGAAAACCATGGACAGCGTATTATAAGAAATGTCTATGGTGTGCATACCGGAGAAAAAATAATGATCAATGGGATTATTGTGGGTTTTGCACAATGTGAAGATATACAGATAATAACTGAAAATGGCTTTATTAAGAATATCAAGGGTGCAAGAATCAAAGAACATGGACTTGAAAAGCTTCACAGATACGAACAGAAAATTCCCATTGACCTTAATTCATGCTGGGTAAAAAGCGGACCTTTGCGAGGCAATAACTTTTCGGTTCGCAAAAACATGACAGAATTAAAATACCCATCTGATCAAGAAAAAAGTACTCTGGATACAGGAGATAAAATAAAAGCAGTCCTAATTGACCATGAAGCGGAGAGATCTTTTGAACTAGCTGAAAGCGCTCAAGTCGCTGTAACTATCGGAGATGACACCACCGATATTGCAGGAGATATACTTTACAGACTAAGAATACCCATCATAGGGATAACTGACGGGGATATTGATGGTTTTTCGCATAATAAGCACATATATCCAGGTTCAACTGTCCTCAGATTGCAATCTGGCAGCGACGATATTATTGGAAAAAAAATAAAGGAGCAGATATTCAATGGAAAAGATTACGCTTTTTTTAAATCTTTAAGCATCCTCAAGAACAAAATATTCTCTATGTCGAAAGAATGTTCCATTTTTAGAACAGATTATTAATTATTAAGTGTTTTAATTTTGCGCATATATAACTTTAAATATAATAATGTCATAGTATGAATTGTAGCTCGTAAGAGCGACTGTCAAAATCAAGGGGTTATTTGATTATGAAAGACTTTGAAGTAAAAATACTAGACGATACGGACTATAAGTTCATCGAAGCATTGAAAAGCCTAGGAATGTCAAGAAATGTGGCAACCACACTCACATACCTTTCAAATGTCGAGGAAGCCTCATCTCAGGAAATAGAAATGAGCACTGGTTTGAGACAGCCGGAAGTCAGCGTTGCCATGAGGCACATGCGTGAAAGAAGCTGGATCGATATCCACAACAAAAAAGCAGTTGGAAAGGGTAGACCTACAAAGATCTACAAACTATCTGCACCTGTTGAAGACATCATCAAACACTATGAGCAGAAGATCATAGAGGACACAAAAACAACAATGGATGCCATCACTAAACTTAAAGACATTACAAAAAGGATGTAAAGTTTGTGAGTGTGTCCGGTTGGAGTCTATCCTTGTGATGCAACACACATGATAGTTAATTTACCGGGCACTGCTATTCCATCAATAGGAACAGCTTTTTTCTCTTTTAAAATAAGGACAGTTTCCTGGTTTATACCAAGAATGTCCAGTACGTTTTCATAAGTAGTTCCACTCGGAACATTCAACTTTTTGTGTGAAAGTTCCGAATTGATCAATTCAATATCGAGGCTTATATTCAATCTGTGACCTCACCATCCGTGGACCTTAGATCTTTGAGGTTGTCCTGCAACAATTTTGCATCTAGTTCTTCGTTTTTCTTCTCACCTTTACGTTCATAATCTCTTTTATGGAACTTTGACATACGAAACACCTCAAAATAAATCTGCTGCAATAGGTATTAACCTTTTCGGGAATAAATTCTTGAATATATAGTTTAAATTAGACTCACAAAACATTGAAACTATTGATATTTACAGGATTATTTAGAAAGCTATAAATCCTACCCATGACAGTAATATTATACATAGCGATTAATAAAATGACTGCGACAAAGATTAAAATGGGCACTAATAATCAAAATCAAACATTGGTAAATTTCCTTTCCCTAATTAAGGAAACAAACTCCATTTTTTGCTATGACAATGATCAAAAAGTATCAGAACTTACAGAGAAGATCATACAAGAAATGAAAAAGAAGGAACCTTTGCCAGTTATCAAAATCTATTGGAATGAAAACGAAAAAGATAATTATGCAGATTTAGATAGCGTTGCTTATATCCATGTATTCAGAAATTTTACCAGTGCCCTGATTAAAGTTGAAAAATTAATTTCAAAAAGCAGACATATGATATTTATTGAAGACCTGACTAACCTAAAGCATGAACAAAACAAACCATATATTAATTTTCTTTCAGTACTGCTTCGCAAAAGTAGGGAAAGAAAGAGTCCGGCAATAAGTATGATCAGGGCAGATGAAACAAATTCCCTAATAAGAAATGAGATCATGCAATTCTTTGAAAATACATTTGTACTGAAGGACAAAAGAATTAAAAAAATGAGTGATGATCTCATTGACATAAAGTATCATCTAAATGAAGAGGGATTATATCTTGAGCCTTACATGCAAAATGACATAAATAAAATAAAAGAAATCTTCAGCCTGACACAGGAAGAAAAAAAAGAACTTGACAGAATTGTGGGTCAGAGTATTGAAGAATACAGAACCTCTATGTAATGAGACTTATTTTTCTATTTGAGTAATTTTTCTGCCACCATTTTTAATTGGGTACAATATTGGCAATCCGGATTGTCCTTCATAGGTATTTTTCGTGACCATGTTCTTGCTACGGACTCATCATAGGAGATAATTCCTAAAAGCTCTGTGCCAAGCTTCTTACTAAAGTCAGTAATTATCTCATTTATGTCGTCTCTTTTTTCCAGTGGGATCCTATTAAAAAGAAGAACTGCCTGAGTTCCCAGTTTAGCCGACATACTTGATAAAAGATAAGTGCCTCTAATATCCTGAATATCAATTGTTGATACAATTGTCGCCTTGTCAACTATATTCATAGTGAGAAGACTGGACTTATTGATACCTGGACTGCAGTCGAACAGGAAATGATCGATGTCGAACTTTTTACCTATTTTCTTAATAAGTTCCAGCAATTTTTCCCGGGCTTCGCCAGGAGTGTGGAACATGGCAGAGATATCCTCCTCACACGCTTTAGAAGGAACAATGTAAACTTTAGTATCATCATACCTGTAAACGACATCTTCAGCACTGCAAGCCCCCTGAAGAAAATCAATTAGCGTCATATCGTACCTGATGTCGAACAACGAATGTATACCCGGTCCGTTTACATCAGTGTCGATGATACACACTTTCCTACCCTGCTGAGCCAGCATAATAGCAAGGTTCCCAACAAAAGTAGTCTTGCCGGTACCACCCTTATAAGAATGAAAACTTAATAACATTGAACTCACCCCAGTAACCTGTCAAGTTTATTTCCGACTTCTTCTACTGCAGACCAATGTTCATCGTTTGTACTATCTGTTTTTTTACTTAGTGAATAGTATATTTTTTTACCTTTTCGTTCTCTTTCAAGCCATCCGGCCCTGTAAAGCTCATTAAGATACTTGTTTTCTATTGAACGATGTCTTCCTGTTATCGCACTAACCTCATCTGCTGTACAAGATTTCAGTTTAGAAACAGCAAATAAAGATTTGCGGATAGAATCAGGAACTGTGAGAAAAACAGCCATTTTATCATTGATCTGCGGAGAATTACGAGATTCAAGCTCAGCTATACGTAATTCAAGCGATTTCAAACGCTCGTTCATATCTTCAAGATATGTTAAAATTCTATTGTTATTATGCAGGTCAGACATGATTATCAACATAAGAAAAGTGATTTTTTTTATATTCAATTTAATTGAACTGATAATATATAAAGTTGCTCAAATACATTTGGCAATAGCAACTAATAATTATTCAATATTTTTTAGATTTACGACAAATTTATAAAATATCAAAGCGTAAACGAAACCAATGGAAAATAAGAGAACCCCATCATATATCGAAAAGCTTGATAAGCTTCTTCATGGGGGGTATATAAAGCCATCATCAATCCTTATTGCAGGTTCATGCGGAACCGGCAAAACAAACATGTGTATGCAATCGTTGTTCAATGCAGCAAATCAGGGAGAAAATTGTGCTTATGTATCTTTGCTCTCAGAACCCGAAGATAAAATTATCCGGGCTTTATCCTCGTTTTCATTTTATGATGATGATCTGATAAATGATAAAATAAAGATCTGTTCCATTAATTCAGATGTGGTTGCTAAAGGAGACTTTGCTATATTTGAATATTTTAATGAGAATATACTTAAACATGAAATATCAAGAGTCGTCATAGATGCTATAAACATTATGGAAGATATTGAAAGTACATTTGATGAGAGGCCTTTCTATAAATGTGAGTTAAGATCATTTGTCCTGAATCTGTTTCAGGAATTCGATGAAAGTAACATGCTGCTAATGGCCACCGCCGAGATACCTGCGTCAAGCATAAACTCCAGCGTATGGCCATACATGTTTGATACAGTAATTTCGCTTGATTCTGAAAGTGAAGAAAAAACTGCACAAAGGTATCTTGAGATCATCAAGGAAAGAGGAAGTGATTTTACCATGGGAAAGCATAAATTCAGCATCACAGAAAATGGAATTATCCTTTAAATTAATAGGATAAGCAAATAATTCAAAGTGATTGCCTTCACGCTGACATCTTTCTTTGATATAGACTTGCCCATATTAGATTTAAACTTCAGGGACTCATATCTGCCTATAAGCTCAGGCATAACTACTCGTGGATAATTCACAGCTATTGTCTTTAACATATTTTTAGCACGTGGATATGGAAATATCAGATAATCCTTGTATCTGGAAGAAAGGCCATTGTTACTTGGGTTTAGTAGTTGGAATTTGAGTTTTCCTTTAAAGAAATTAGCTGCTCCTGAGTTATCAGGCAACGTTATAATGTTGATTTTCAAGTTTTTGACAGCGATTGAGAACAACAAACGTCCTATGCATACATGCCGATGAGCCGGATGTATCTCTATACTCCTGAGCAGATGAACAGAATAATTGACAATGTTAGTTTTACCCCTGTAGGTCTTCTTAGTTTCTTATGATATTTTTTCAAATCGTGCAAAACCCAGAAGATGATCTGAAACCTAAACAGCTATAAAAAGAGAGTGACCGGAATTTATTGAGCTCTTAAGCAAAAAGTCGCAAGACATCCCAAACTTATTGTGGAAATAATTAAAACCAACATTATTAGATTGTCCAATATCTATATTGAGCGAATCTATCGATGAGCTATTTTCTAATATACCATAGCTGACATTTCAGCCATGTGCAGCATATTCAAACCTTCAACTAACATTTTTGATCATCTGTTTTCTTAAACATTCACAATTTCTGTAACTGAATAGAAAGTGTACCTTCCTTTTTTTGTGGAACTAACCAGTTGCTCCTGTTCCAGATATGCCATTACAAGTGATAACTTTTCGAAATCGATTGAAAATCCATTTTCTTTTATCTGTTTTTCAAGTTGCTTGAGGGTTGCAGAACCAAGAATAGATAGTTGACCGGTAATTGCATCCTCTATCGGCATTTCAGAAAGTTTTATGGGTTTTGGTTCTTCTTCAACAGCTATGGGTTTTGATTCTTCTATAACATTTAGAGTATGAAGTCCTCCCTGCACTTCAGATAAACCGGCCTCTATTCCACTTAATTTTTGGGAGCTTGTCATGCTCTCCTGAAGTTGTTGCTGTATTGTAGAGAACATATTTTCCACGTTGGCTTTGAAAGATTCCATCTCACCAGACATTGTCAGTATTTCATCCCTGTCTGCTTTCGTGACCACTATTTCCTCTATTCTGGATAGATCAGGAACATCAGGAACTTCCAAAACACGGCTTTCTGCAGTTGGGAAGCTCTGAAATTCAGCAAGAGTTTTACTCAGCTTATTTATTGCCTTGGTATGCAGATTGACAGCCTTTGATACACTCTTCATCTGTTCCCTGAGCTCATTGAGTTCCTGGGAATTAGAAGCTGTTTCTTCAAGCTGGTTATTTTGCAATTCAGCTATAAAACTAACATTTTCCGTGATATTCGATATTTCATCCCTGAAGGTGTCAATATCAGAAATTATCTTATCAATACGCCCTTCATGAAATACTACTTTTTTAATTGTGTATTCCCGGTTACCTGTTTCAACAAATGAGCAAAAATCCTGTGAATTATAATTAGGGACATACTGGAAAAGTATTTTAAATAATTCTATATAGGTCCCATGTATTTGTTTTACAGAGACTATTTTAGAAGATATAGCTTCAGAAAGACCTCTTATTACAAAAGAATCATCTTCAAACCTGAAAAAATCAATCCCCGCACTGAACTGGCGAACACTGTCCCTGGCATCTTCCACCATCTCAGCAGCTTCACTGTCACCGTATATACCAAGCATGGCAGCATAAACATCATTTAGGGTTTTTGCATAAGTGATTTCAAGGACATCATGAGGTACTTTTGTTGCATCAAAAGATTCTGCATTTACCGAATCTTCTGCCTGAACAACACATTTCAGCCTTTTGGAGGACTGATTGAAATCATTTCTTGTTTGAAGCTCAGTGAACCTGTCCTCGAATGTAAATAATCTGGATTCCATTTCAGCATTGTGCATTTCAGCTTCTTTTAATCTGAATAACGTAGCCGGATCTATTTCCTGAAAAGAAGTTCCATGATTAATATCCTGAGAAACTTTCTTTGAAGAATCTCCTGTTTCATTATTATCTGATAACAATCAGCTCATCCCCAATTATCATTGGACCTGCAACCATACAGGATCAAGCACACCAATGTATTTTGTATCCATGTACTCGAATACCACAGTTGGCTCTTCGATGGATGCCCAGCCAGCAAGTTTAGGTTTTACTATCCATGTCCTTTTTGCAGTTTCACCTGGAGCAATGTTATCAAAAAAGAGATCTACTTTCTCCACCTCAAGAGAACTGCCAAATTTAGCTTTCATTGCAAAATTAACATAGGGTTTTTGAGTAAAATTCTTGACCCAGACATCAATACTTGTAGCATTACCAACAGTAACCTGTTGTGCCGGGACAAACCTTACATATTGCGCAATAGCCTCTTTTTGCATAGGAACTGCACCAGAAACATCTATTGAACGGCTATTTTCCTTTTTCTTAGCTTTATCTTTTTTGTCCAGATAAACCCCTGACCCAAGCATGGCAAAAGCGAATACACTTATAAGTGGAGCATTATCAACAATTACATCAATTGATGTGCTTTCAACCTCAATAGTAACAACCTCTGAATTTTCAAGAGTAAGAGGTACAGTGAAAGAAACCCGTGTAATCACCCAGCCTACTTCACTGTTCTGTAACCTGAAATAAATAGGGACTATATTAGCACCTTTTGCATTTCCTGATAGATCAAGTGTGGACACTGAGCATTCAACTTTCACAATAGCAAGTTTATCAACGACATCCTGAGAAACAATATTAACCTCTGCAAGACTTCCTGGTTCTATGCCCTTATTCTCAAAAATCATCTTAATACTTGCTGTTGCGAGAAAATCCTTACCCTGATACATATTAAAAGCAGTATTATAATCACCTTCATTGACAGCATTTAAAAAGTCAAGCACTTTCAAAGGAACATCTTCTTCAGTAGATTTACTGACACAACCACTGCTATATATACTAATAAGGATAACGAATAATAGGATCAGAGAGCAATACTTGTATTTCATTTAAGCACCTGAGGTAAGAAAATATTATTATCAACTTAATATAATATGTACATAGTACTTAATTATATCTATTATATAAATATATATTATGTTCTCAAAAAATTGCCATCAAAATAAAGAAGAAAATAAAGATAAGTCTGCAACAAAAGAAGACTTATAAATATCGATTAAAACAGCATACTCGAATGTTTGGCGTCCTTCTGTCATATAAGACCGTATTCCACTACTACCTTCAAGTAGCACCCGACCATCATTCCTGCTTTGCATGAGGTAATCCAACCCATCAACATTTAAGAATTGTATGCCTTTTGGAATGGAAATTGACATGCGTTCTATAGAGGGATGCCCAAGCATCCATACACTATGTTTACCTGTTGCCAAAGAAGTTGATAAGTTATAGCGTATATTAGTTTGAACACGTATTTCAGAACTGCCCATAGAGCCTGCAGCACCCATCAATTCAAGGTTAAAAGAGCTTATTGATAGAGGTACATCGCCATCGTCAATAATAATATACCCGAGGTATTGACCACTATTACTTGCTGTAAACTCAGTTACGAACATATCTACTTCAAGAGTGCTGACTTCACCATTTTCGTCAACATCCAAACTGGTCCTGAAAGCATCTGCATCAACACCAGTGTAGAATTCATTGATGACAAAATCAATTGACGTATCCTGAATATTTAAATCGTTCGTAAATGAGGCTTCAGCCGCTACATTTGAAATGAAAGATAATGAGATCACAATAAAGAGTGTTAAAAGAATCTTTTCTGACATACCATCCCTCAAAAAGTAAAGGCGAATATGATCACCTTATGGATATAATTGTATAGTTTCTCTGGTACCATATGAAGATGGAGTAATAAATTCCGCAATCGTCATAGCTCCAGCTTCTGGAGTCATTACTATGCTAACAGAAGCACGAGGTGCAACATCGAGATTAGAATCTTTCTGATTTCCTGAAGTAGATATCTCACCTATTGTCGTGTAAGAAAGGTCACTATCAGAAACAACGGATATATATATTGTCACCAAATCCCCTGTGTTCATTATCGGATTGCTCTGAGAGAATGAAAGGTCTTCATCCCTCATCTTTTGAACGGTGAAGAAATACCTACCATTATCCCCGGGATTTGCCTGTGTGCCATTCAACAGATAACCCAAATTTGCACTTGCTGACGCAGATGACGAAAAATTATCCATGGAATTACCATATGTTTTATCATTATTACCATATAGAAGATCATTTGTGTTGGAACCATCTGACAAAGTTATTATCAACTGATTCAGATCAACTGGAGAGCTTCCCACATTCAATCCAACTTTCACCTTTAAAAGTGAGATCCTAGAAGCCATGACTGTTGACGAATTCTTGGCACGTACGCCCTCTATACTTTTTACAATAAGATTCGATGATACTTCCTGAGTTGCCTGTTTACCGGTAGATTGAGCCTGTTGCTGCAGTACACCAGAAATCTGGATAAGTACCGATGCAGCAACTGCAGCAATCAGAACCATAGCTATGAAAATAATAAGGGTACCAATGCCCACCTGGGCAGTGTTATTCTTTAAAAGCTTTACATCAGAATTCATGAGAACTCCTAAATATAAAAATATGCAATGAGTTATCACTGCATATCTAATTATATTATGGATAAAGCTGTACTGTTTCCTTCACACCATAGGATGACGGAGTAATGAACTCAGTCGTAGTTGCAGCACCTGATTCAGGAGTAAGGACTATATTGACAGGCACTCTTGTTGCAAGATTGAGACCTGATCGAGTAAGTCCACTCGATACATTTGAACTACCTACGTAATCGTATGCTGCACTAGCAGCTCCATCAGATGTCGTTGCAATATATAAAGTGATTAGATCTCCTGAATTCATTACAGGATTGGTTTGAGAGAATGATCCATCTTCATCACGAATCTTCTCTACAGAATAATAGTGGTCAGAATTGTTAAATTCACTGGTTATATTGGTTGCACCAGTCAGAAGAGTTAACAGATTCTTAGCAGTATCTGAAGAACTGAAATTATCCATATCACCATTATTTGATCCAGGGGAAGCATAGGATTTCTCGTTTCCTGCATATACAAGATTATTTGCAGTAGTACCATCGGTAATTGAAACAACTACCTGATTTACATCTACCGGAGCACTTCCAACATTAAGCCCCACTTTGAGCTTAAGGATATCTACTGTGGAAGACATAACTACAGCTGAGTCTTTGGAACGAATGCCTTCTACACTCTTAACCATCAGGTTAGATGAAACTTCCTGAGTTGCCTGCTTTCCTGTGGACTGAGCTTTTTGCTGAAGTACACCGGAAGTCTGAATAAGCACAGCAGCTGCAACTGCTGCAACGAGCACCATTGCGATGAATATGATAAGAGTACCAATTCCCACCTGGGCACGTGTATCTTTTTTCATTATTAATCTTTTATTTGCTTTCATGTAATATCCTCCTATAAATCCAAATATATGGATGCTTTATTATAACATTCAATAATATATATATTAATTGGTTGGAAATGTCAAACAACAAACATTGAAGTTACATAATTAGCAAATATTATATATTAACAATGTATAAATAAAAATATGAGGGATTAAATGAATGCGGGCCTATTACTAAATGCAACTATATGTTTTGCAATTACAATATCATCATTTGCTTTTGCATGGGTACTGGCACGTAGCGAGCAGGAACACTCGGACAAAAGCAAACCAGCACTTTGGTCATTAGTCATCTTATGGTCTCTTGTAGGTCTTACATACCTACCCACCACAATAAGAATGATTGCTGCATATCTGGATATGCCTACACTTGATTTTATGATGTATAACCTAGCAGCCATACCATTCTCATTTGTCACCGTGCCTCTGGTATTTTTCATAATGTATGTAATAGTAGGGGATAAAAAAATAAGTGCCTACACATCATTACTTTTTGTTTTTTTCGGAGTTGCATACCTGACTTTTTTATATACAAAAGGAGTTATCGGGCCTGATGTTTCAACAGTATCATCCCTTTTTATGATCAACAGTGAAATTGCAATAAACATCTACCTGGTAGGCCTTTTTGTAATACCAACTGCAATGATACTTGGCCTTCTGTTTTTGATATTCCTTCAGCGTATGCCTAAAAGGCTCAGATACAGAACTGCACTGCCGCTGGTGGCAATCTCTTTTGTTTTTGATTTTATGCTCACGGACATGATAACTTTGACAGATGTCATGCAACTTACTGCAAGGATATTCGTACTTATTGGAACAGTGCAGGCATTCCTGGCATATTTCCCACCATTGACACTACAGGAAAAATTGGGAATAAAAAGATACTCATACGAACTATATGAAACTGAAGAAGACATCGATAACGAAGAGGAGGAGGAACTCGATGTCTGAAGAGATAAATGTTGAACTGGAGCAGGAAGTAGCCGAATTTTACCAGTCATTGGGAATACATCAGGGACCTGGCGACATGCAGTACAGGATAATACTGAAAGTTCTTGGAAAGAATGAAGGCAAGATCACAGAATTTGCAGATATCAGAAGGTATACTGACCAATTTGCAGATAAAGGAAGTATTGGAAGCAAAATGAAAACTATATTCCAGTTTGAAGGCCTTGCTGAAAAGGTCAAAAGAGGTGGATACATCATTACGGATAAAGGACTTACAGCAGCCAACTTCCTCAAAGACAGCACTGCATTCTACAAAAAGAACAAGAGAATGGGTGAGATCATAGAAAGAATGCCCTGAAACTCTTTTTTAACACAGATCTTTCAGCCAGTACTGGCTTCTTATAATAATTACTTTTTGACCCAATAAAACTCCACCTCAATAACATAAACCACAGGTTTAACCAGATCTGCACGAACATGAATTGTTCTATGGTTATGAATTTGTTATTAATAGGATTTCTATAAACCTTTTTTTGTTTCGGACCCATTAAATTATGGATCTATTGATAAATATGGAACTTCGTAACTAGTCATTACACCTGTGATTCAAACTGCCGACAACACCAGCCAATTAAAGGAATTGGTGAATGCCCAAATATTGGAACTAAATTTATCTATTAAATTATAATGTATATCTGTTTCCAATTATTATGATATTTCCTAGTGGCAGTAGATAAAATAGGCAATGTCAGATAAAACCAATATATGGTTCTGTAATTGGATGAGATACTACCCTTAGAACCAGAACTTTTATGCAAAACTGTAAACAACGCACATTAACATAAATGCACACTATTGGACTGACATCATAAAGTTAGCAGAACAAGGTAAATAAAAATCAATCTATCACTCAATCAATCAATTAATACAAAAAAACGAACTAAAGGACTAACGAATAAATAAAAAAAAGGTGATACAATATCACCTTATGGATACAATTGCACTGTTTCCTTAATACCATATGAAGATGGTGTCACAAATTCTGCAGTTGTTGCTGCACCAGATTCAGGCGTGAGTACTATGTTAACAACAGTCCTCGGCTCAATTACAAGATCAGTACTCTTAAGAGCAGACACAGTTGAAGTGCCCACCTTAGTATAAGCGGTGTCATCTGCCGCAACAGTAGAAATATAGAACGTAACAAGGTCACCGGCATTCATCACAGGTTTCCCCTGAGTAAAGGAACCGTCTTCATCACGGATCTTATCAACAGTATAAAAATACTTTGCATTATCACCAGGAGTAGTCTGTGTTGATTCCAGCATTTTCCCCAGATTCACAGCTCCTGTAGCATCACTACTGAAGTCCTGCATAGCATTCCCATATGTTTTCGCATTGTTGGCATATATCAGGTTATTTGTAGTAGCCCCATCTGTAATGGAAATAACAACCTGATTCACATCAACCGGAGAACTTCCTACATTCAATGCAACTTTTAGTTTCAACAGTGAAACGTTTTCTGCCATGAGTACTGATGTGTTCTTTGCACGTATCCCTTCGATATTTTTGACCATCAGGTTAGACGAAACTTCCTGAGTTGCCTGTTTTCCTGTGGACTGAGCTTTTTGCTGAAGTACACCAGAAGTCTGAATAAGCACAGCAGCTGCAACTGCTGCAACGAGCACCATTGCGATGAATATGATAAGAGTACCAATTCCCACTTGGGCCCTAGTATTTTTGTTTAAATGTAATGCTTTGTTTGCTTTCATGTACGACCTTCTTCTTATATTTTATTAATTTTGGATATATTAATAATATAGTAATAATTAATATAAATACTGTTTGGTTGGAAATGTCAAACACCAAACAAGCAACACTTGCATAATAAAAATATATAAATAAAATACATTGAATACAATTATAAACAGAAATGAACTAAGGGTTACTATTAAACTAAAGAGAATAGCAAACCTGCTCTTTTTTCATTATGGCATTCTGATCAATTGTAAGAATGAAATACCTGCCAACAGCAGTAAGGATGTTCATTGCTTATTTGGGAAACCAGGAGATGGACGCTACCCTATATCCCATAACAGCAATTACGTTTGCATGTATACCAGTTCCACTATTCTTTTTTATAATATATATGATAACAAGTAGCACAAGAATCGGAGAATATATTGCACTGATATTCACTATAATAGGAGCAGCTTATCTTACTTTTTTGTATAGCAGTGGAATAATAGGACCCAGGGTGACTGAATAGAAATCCACATTCATGATCAACAGCAACGCGGCTATAAATCTTTACCCCATGGGTCTGTTTGCCATACCTACTTCAATGATACTTGAGCTTTTGCTACTCATATTCTTGCAAAGAATGCCAAAAAGGATACGTTATAGAACAGCCCTTCCACTTGTTACCACACCCTTCATCTTTGACTTCATTCTTAAAGATATGATTGTAATAGTTGATGTGATGCAGATGTTTGCAAGATTATTTGTTTTGATAAAAAATGTGCTTGCATATCTTGCATATTTCCCGCCAATTACAGTTCAGGAAAAATTAGGTATTCAGGAACATATGGCCCATATTTAATATAATGGACAGAACGATTCCAATATGGACTTCTTCTTAAAGATAAAAGTGGGAACCCTTAATGCAAACTTATTCATTGAGAAGAACATAGAATATCATTATTAAATAAGACTATGCGCCGATATTTTTAAATACATTGACTCTTATGTACATATTTGTACATCATACAGCAGACGTGGTTATTCAATGCACTCAGTTATAAATAATATAGTTAAATCGACTGAAAACAGAATCTCAAAAATTAAAACTGGGATTGGAGAGAAAGTAAATTTAAAAAACACAGATGAAAAAAGAGACATCATCAACGCCATAAAAGAAAAGAAAAATGAAAAAAAGGTTGCCGTTATAGCTGAAGTAAAACCATCTTCACCTGGAAAAAAATTAATGGACATATTACCGGATGACGCTGCAAGGATAGCAAAAGAGATGGAAAGAGCCGGTGCTATTGCGATATCCGTGCTTACAGAACCTGAGTTTTTCCATGGCTCGACCAATAACCTCGAAGCTGTTAGAAAAAAAGTATCCATCCCAGTATTGCGCAAGGACTTTATCGTCAATAAAGTCCAGTTTGATGAGATAGAAAGTGACCTAATATTACTAATCGCGGGCATTCTTGGAAATGAGCTTAATGAAATGGTAGATCTGGCCATATCAAAAGGATTTGAACCACTTGTAGAGATACATGACAAAGATGAGCTTGAAGAAGCCCTTAAAACAAATGCGAGACTCATCGGCATCAATAACCGGAATCTTAGTACTCTGGAGATCGATCTGGACACCACAATTGAACTTGCTCCGATTATAAGGGATTTTGACAAAGTCAACGGCTCATGTCACAGTATAGTCAGTGAAAGTGGAATGCATAATATAGAAGATATCAAAATGGTTATTGAAGCGGGAGCTGATGCAGTGCTTGTAGGCACTTCAATAATCAAAAGTGGTGACATATACGCAAAAACAAAGGAACTTGTTGATGCACTTGATTAATTTAAGAGATGGAGGAAGATTATGAAAAAATCAATGTATGGCAAATTCGGAGGGCAGTTCGTTCCCGAAGTACTTATGCCGGCACTTGAAGAACTTGAAGAAGCTTACGAACATTACAAAGATGATCCGGAATTTCTTGCAGAACTTGACTACTATATGAAGGAATTTGCAGGCAGGGAAACTCCCCTTTATTTTGCAAGGAACCTCAGCAAAAAATACGGAATCAAGATATACCTTAAAAGAGAAGACCTCGTACACGGCGGAGCACACAAATTAAACAACACTCTTGGACAGGCGCTTCTAGCCAAATATATGAAAAAGGAACGCATCATCGCAGAGACCGGAGCTGGACAACATGGTACTGCAACTGCAATGGCTGCAGCAAATATGGGATTTAAATCTGAAGTTTACATGGGTGCGAAAGATGTTATTCGCCAGCATATGAATGTATACAGAATGGAACTCATGGGCTGTAAGGTCAATGCTGTTGAGTCAGGGTCAAAGACCCTGAAAGATGCAATCAATGAAGCACTAAGGGACTGGGTCACCAATGTAGAGAACACACACTATCTAATTGGCTCTGTTGTAGGGCCACACCCTTACCCAATGATAGTGCGTGATTTTCAAAGTGTGATCGGAAAGGAAGTTAAAGAACAGATCATGGAAAAAGAAGGTCGTTACCCGGATTCCATTGTTGCTTGTGCAGGTGGCGGGAGCAATGCAATGGGAATATTCCATCCTTTCATTGAAAATAAAGAAGTGAAACTCTTCCCTGTAGAAGCAGGCGGCAAGGAAATGAAGACAACAGAGAAAGAGGCATTACATTCTTCTTCCCTCTGTGTTGGAGAAGAGGGAATTCTCCAGGGAGCACATACACTCATACTCCAGGATAAATATGGACAGATACTTGAATCAAGCTCGGTTTCTGCTGGTCTTGATTACTCAGGTGTTGGACCTGAACTGGCCCACCTTGCGGAGATTGGAAGAATCAAGCCATGCAATGTGAACGATGATGAAGCATTGGAAGCGTTCTACGAACTGAGCCGTCTTGAAGGAATAATCCCTGCACTGGAATCATCCCATGCAGTTGCATATGTAATGAAAATGGCAAAAACAGGTGAACTAGGAGACCTTGTTGTAATCAGTCTTTCAGGAAGAGGAGACAAGGATCTTGAAACTGTGTTTAGGTTGAAAGAAGAAGAGGCAAAAGAAAAAAAGGAGGGTTGTATGTGAGAATAGAAGACAAATTCACTGAACTTAAAGAAAAGAAGGAAAAAGCGCTTATTGCTTACGTGTGTGCAGGTGATCCTTCTGCAGAAGCTACAAAAGAGATCGTGCATTCACTTGTAAAAGGCGGTGCGGACATAGTTGAACTTGGACTTCCGTTTTCCGACCCTGTTGCAGACGGCCCGACCATAGAAGCTGCATCCACAAGAGCACTATCAGCAGGCATGAATCCTGATCTGTATTTTGAAATGGCTGCATCCATGAAGGAAAATGTTCCACTTGTTTGCATGACATATTACAACCTGATATACAAGAGAGGAACAGAGAAGTTTGCCAGAGATTGTGCAGAGTCCGGAATTACCGGAATAATCGTTCCTGACCTCCCGGCTGAGGAGGCAGATGAACTACATGAAGCATGCAAAAACAACGGTGTTGACCTGATATTTCTCATTACCCCAGTAACAACAGAATCAAGAATGAAGAATAATCTTGGCAGAACTTCCGGTTTTGTCTATATTGTCTCAAGACTAGGAGTCACCGGAGAGAGAGTTGATGTTGCGGACTCAACAAAGAAGATACTAGGAAACATCCACACGGACGTACCAAAGGCAGTCGGATTTGGCATATCCAATGGGCATCAGGCAGCTGAGGTTATAAAAGCAGGTGCAGATGCTGTGATCGTTGGTTCTGCATTTGTCAATATTATCGCTTCAGGTGACAATATCAATAAGAGACTGGAAGATCTTGCATCTGAGCTCAAAGAAACTTGCAAACAATAAACAATACAAGAAAAATCAGATCAAAAAAGAAAAGAGTGGGGATTACTCTGCAAATAACTGATCCACAAACCATTGAGGGTCAAATTTGCGCAGATCATCATATCCCTGCCCCATTCCAAGGAATAATATTGGTTTATCAGTGATGTATGCAATTGATATGGCTGCACCACCTTTTGAATCAGCGTCGGTTTTAGTGAGAATAGAACCATTTATCGCAACAGCATCATTGAACTGAGCTGCACGCTCTACGGCATCATTTCCTGCAACTGCCTCATCAACAAAGATGATCAGATCTGGCGGAGCTACACGACATACTTTTTTTAACTGCTCCATCAGATTGACATTAGTATGCATCCTGCCTGCAGTATCTGAAAGTACCACATCGGCTTTATTGGCCTTTGCATGCTGTATTGCATCATAAATAACAGCAGCTGGATCGCCCTGTTCCTGATGTTTGATTATCTTTACCCCGACCTTACTTGCGTGTATTGCAAGCTGATCTATGGCACCTGCTCTGAAAGTATCACCTGCAGCAACCACAACAGACAGACCCTGGTCCTTGAAACGTTTTGATAACTTGGCAATGGACGTTGTTTTCCCTGTGCCGTTAATACCAATAAAAACAATATGTACCGGTTTATCGGCATTTTTAACGTATTCATCAAGATCGAATACATTAGCACTCATGACATCATAGATAGCCTTCTTGAGTGCATCTTCAACAATATTTCCAGTATTACTGCCAATACGACGCCTTGTACCAACAAGTTGTCCCTTCACAGATTCGACAATAGCTTCAGACACGGAGAGAGCAATATCACTTTCAAGAAGAGCCATTTCAAGTTCCCACAAAGGTTCTTCGAGGTCGTCTTCTTCAAGAATGAACTCCCTTTCAAAAACAAGAGCCTTTGCTTTCTGGGCAAAACCAACCTTCTTATTATTTGGAGTTTCAATCTTAACCGCTTCTTTTGGAACAGATTGTTCCACCTCAACAATCTCCTGAGCAGAAGAATCATCGATTGGGGGTACTTGTGAGTCATCTACAGTTTCCACTGATTCTACAGCAACTGCTTTCTCATCTATTTTAGTCCCAATTTTTTCCTTGAAGCCACTAAGTTTTGCTTTAAGCTTATTGAACACTTGATACAACCCTTAAAGTTTTTAAAAATAGAAAAAAGGTTCACTGGGAACCTACTTGCCCCTGAGCTTGTTGAAGCTGGTTGAGGAAAGATTCGATGGCCTGCATCTGCTGGCCTAATTGAAGCAGAGCATTGTTCATATTGTCAAGAGCTGTGGTTAGTCTTTCCCTGCGGCGCTGCAATATCTCTTTTGCATCCGCAATGGGTCTTTCGACACTTAGCCCTGCTCCAATATCGACCACTGCCTTATCAGTATGGCCGATATTAGCATATACAAATGAACCGGAACCTATAGGGAACATCATTTCAGAACCCTTTGAAACATTGACTAGCTCCTCAATAGTTGTCAGAGCACGATTACAATCTTCCATTGACATCTGGACCATGCCTACCTGCTGCTGCAGCATTTCCGCGCGTTTTTGGAACTCACGATGCTGGTTTGCAAGTACCCTTGGGTCCTGTCCATTCATATCTACCATGAATTATGCCTCATTTATGCTTTCGATCTTAATTAAGTTCCTTTTAAGACCATGTTTACTGCCAAAGAGTGAGTACACTTTATCAAGTGCATTTTTCTCGTTCTGGCTTTCAATGACCTTTGTGAACTTTTCCCATGCTACTCCGGCCTTAAATGTGCCTTTGACCTGAAATGTCTTCATTTGAATCACCTGTTTAGTATTATAAAAATCCTAGGGCATCTTCTATTCTTCCCAGTTCATGACCAGTTGTCTGTGAACCTGCAACGTAACCTTTAGAATTAGCGATTAACCCCGAAGCTACCATTTGCGTACCAAAATTAGTAGTACCGATATCAACAGGAAGTCCAAAAAGCTCTTCAAGAACCTCAAGTTCCGAACTTGTTGCACGTGGATTTACAAGTATTCCTTTATTGGTTGCAATTCCGGCCATGCCTACGGTCTTGGCTCCACCTATTGTGCCACGCCTGACATCAACTTTCAAGGTTTTTTCTATTACCTCAATGGCCCTGTCACCGAGTTCAGGATGAACCAGTGCAGCGGTATCATTTGCCATGACAACATTGCCTACTGCATTCAATTTACCTGGTACTTCATGGATAGGAATTTCGATATTTTCCTGACCCCTTATAGTAGACCCTCTTGGCACAAGCAATGAATTGGAATTACCACGACAAAGTGAACCTACAATAATACTTCCATTGACCAGAGTTTTTACTACGTTGACCTGTAACAATTGACTGAGAGTATCACACGTCTTTTCCGGTGTGCCCAGTGGTACCAACGCCAAATCTTCCGTACACGTTGCAAAAGCCCCTATAACGGGGCTTTCCTGAATAGTTATAGTTCTCATCATTATATGATCTACAAACTTAAATGATGCCCGGGAGCACTCATGCAAGCTCGGCCTGTACTTCGCCATCCTCGAACTTTGCAGCTCTTACGCGAATAGACGATGGTGGCTTCTCAGAACCGTGTTCCCATACTTTCTCATTGATGGTCTTGTCTATTTTGACCATCTCAGGATCAACCTTCATATGTTTTATAAGATATTTCCTGATTACTTTTACAGCCTGCCTGGACCTCTGCCAGCGAGGGGTTGCCTTCACTATGCGAAGAGGAATGGTGTAGATCTGTTCTTTTACTATATCTTCTGCCATTGTCATCACCTGTTTATTTCACATCAAGACTGCTTCTTCTCCAGTGCCTTCTCTGTGGATGGCTGGTAACCTTACGGTTGGTTTTTATGATGACCCAGGTAGGAACCCTATGGTTCTGCCTGTGTGCTTTTGCCAACCTTGTCTTCTGTCCTTTAGTATTGTGGCTCACTTGTCTCACCTATGCTATGATTGATATTATTAAGGTATTGATTAAATTTTGAGCATGCATAATTATATGCACAAATCACTAATCATGTTGTTCTGTTCTGTCCTGCTTTCCTGCGTTCGATAACATGCGATTGAACATGGCTTGGAAATATCTCCTTGATCATCCCGGAACCATGCCGTTGACTTATTAATTCCCGAAGTTCGGTTTCGTAATCCGCTTTAAGTACATTCTCACTAAGCCCTTCATCAATGATCAGGTGTTCTTTCACAAGTTCATTAACAGCAGCCCTACCAAACCCTTTTAGGGGACATACATAATGAACTCTGAACCGGTCCTCTATGCTCCTGATCTCAGGTTGACCCAACACAGGAACACGATCATCACGACGAATACCATCGGCAATGAAACAAACATTACCATCGGCCGCGAGGTACTCAATTACATTCTTGTGAATGAAATTGATGGCGTTCTTTGGAAAACCATCCTGCATGATCATGTCATATGCCTTTTCGAGGATCGATATGTCAGGTTTGATGATCCGGTGTGGAAAACCAAGCCTTTCTGCAGTTTCAGAGGCCACTTCCCCGATAGGAAGTAACGAAAAACCACATGTCACAAGTTCAACCTCAAAGAATGGCTCCAGCAATATTGCGGAAAGAGAACTGTCTTTTCCGCCGCTGAATAAGACCGATATTTGCATGGAGGTACTCACAAACGCTTAATGGTCGGTTCCCTCTTTTTAGGTTGCATCTGAACCAGAAGTTGTTTGAGTTTCTCATCATCGATCATTGATTGAAGCCTACCACTTTGTGCAAGCATGATCAACTGGGACTCAAGCTGTTCTACCAGTTCCTTACGGGATATACGTAGATTTGTCAGCCTTTCACGTGCTTCAGGAGTCAGTATCTGACGCATCATAGCCTGCTTTTTTGCATCCACTTCAGCCTGTGCCTGCTCCTGCTGCATTGCTGCCTGCATGTCGCCGCCATTCATTTGTGGATTAGCTGCCTGTTGCTGCTGCATCTGCGCAAGCCTTCTTCTTCTTATTTCTTCAAGGTCATCCGTCATGAAACTCACCTATGCTTTACAGGAATTTAAACAGCGATTCTTTATAGAGTTACCGAAACAGGGAATATGCAATCAGTACTTAGCAAGACCAGGAATGGTTTCCACGAGGTCCTGTTTCACCTGAAACGCAACATTGTCGAGCATGGACTGTCCCTGGGGAGCTACCACACGACCGCTCTTGAGTGCACGTACAAAACCTGCCTCTTCCAACTGCTGCAGAGCTACTCTTGCAATCGAACCGCTTCCTTTTGCCTTTACAGACGGAGCGACACCTCTGTTCTTCTTTCCACCATAGACTGATCGCAGCCTTTCAACACCAATAGGACCCTGGGTATATACTGTCCTGAGTACTGCGGCACATCTTGTATACCACCATTCGCTGTCGACTGGCGGAAGCTCTTTGTGTACACCGGTCTTTACATATGCTGCCCACTCAGGGGGATTAACCTTATCGTTTTCTTTTAACTTCTCTGCTACCTTTGCGATTAATTCGG